>NZ_CP050497.1 GCF_018336815.1 Treponema vincentii
ATGAACAGTTGTGATTATCGTATTTTTTGGGAAGAAACCGTTAAACAATTAAAGAATGAAATAGGTGAGCAGGAAATATCTATGTGGTTCTCACGTATTGTCTACGAGAGAGCTTCGGATACAACTATCGTTCTATCGGTTCCTTCCGAATTTTACCGCGATAATGTGCGGCAGCGATATGAACTCTTTATCGAAAAAAAATTATTGGAGCTGCTTGGCTCTCGTATCAACATTGAATTTGAAATAAAAGTTCCGGAGAATACGGATAACCACTCATCACCTAAAAAAAATGCGCATACACCGGCAGCATTTTCAGCAGCAACTCCTCATAACCCGCAAAAAACGGCAGTACCCGAAGAAAAAAAGAAGCATCCCCTTTTGAATGAGCGCTATACGTTCGATAAATTCGTTATCGATGCGGATAACCCGCTTCCCGCGAATGCTGCGATTGCCGTTTCGAAGAATCCCGGAACAGCCTATAACCCGTTGTTAATTTACGGCGGCGTAGGGTTGGGTAAAACACACCTGATGCAGGCGATTGGTAATGCGCTCTATCAAAGTACCAATCTGAAGATTTTATATGCACCTGCCGAAACCTTTACGAACGAATATATTGCTCATGTGAATAAAAATAAAATGCATGAATTTAAAAACAAGTACCGCAATGCGGATGTTCTGCTGCTTGATGATATTCACTTTTTGGAAAAAAAAGAAAGCACACAGGAAGAATTGTTCCACACTTTTAACGCTCTCTACGAAAGCAACAAACAAATCGTATTTACCTGCGACCGTCCGGTAGAAGAGTTGAAAAACTTAACAGACAGGCTTCGTTCCCGCTTTACCCGCGGTTTGAGCATCGACTTAAAGATACCTTCGTATGAGACTCGTTGTGCCATTTTATTTAAAAAGCTTCAGGATGAGCATTTTTCCATTCCCGACGAGGTAGTACACCTGATTGCAAAGAATATTTCTTCCAATGTCCGAGATTTGGAAAGTGCGCTTACGAAATTGGAAGCGTATTCGGAACTTACCGGCCCCATTACGCTTGAAAATGCGCAGCAGCTTTTACAGGATACGTTTGGATCTCCCCGCCAGCATAATATTACACTCGACACGATTCTAAAAATCGTCGCGGACTACTTCAGCATTTCGTATATCGATTTGAAAGGGAAAAAGCGGACTAAGAATATCTCTTTCCCGCGACAGGTTGCAATGTACCTCGCCCGGGAAATGACAGAGTTTTCTACCACGGAAATCGGTGTCGAATTAGGCGGACGGGACCATTCGACGATTATGCACGGACACCAAAAAATAGAAACGCAGACAGCGCTTGAGCCTTCGCTCGAGGTTACCATCGCCGAACTGAAAAAACGTATCACCAACGCCAATCAATAATGCCAAGAAAATGTTTGGCAAAATCCGGATTCTATGGTATACTGATAATGTATGACTTATGCATCTTTGTCTGCAACGCTCTCAATGCCATACACAACGGAAGATGGAAATGCTTCTTCCGATATTGTGGTGTTCGATAAAGACGAACACGCGGTAATCGAACAGATTCTAAAAAGCTTACAAGCTTATGCCCCCGGGGTACTGAGCAACATTGCAAACTGTATTACAACATTAGAACAAGTGGCGGTGGCTGTCTCCCGCTATCCCTCAATACAACGCAGCACTGTCCTTGCAGGTGAACATCGATCGGCAGAAACATTGATTGATACCCTGTGCAGCAGCGCTCCCGCTTCCCGTTTGCTGACATTACCGACAAAGGTTATCCTCGGTAAAAGCTTTCTGATTGCCAAATTTCAAACTTTTTCCGCACTTACTAAAATAGCGATGAATGCTTTTTTTGAAGAAAAAGATATACAAGCGCTGCGGCGGATTACACTTCGCGCTATGTTCGCTCTTATGGCGGAGGATGTGTATACGATGCTTCTTGATAATGCCGACCTTCAGCATGAAACACGAAAAGATATAGCGGAGTTATTAACCGAACTATGGGAACATCGGCTGGATGAGCACTCCTCATCGTTTGCACTTGTCTTACACAAGGTCTGGACAGCGCGGAACAAACTTGCGCCGAACTTCGGCAGTATGCTCGGCGTAAGCGAACTCTTTCTTCTTTCAATGGAGCTGGATGAATCGTGGGAACGGTTTATGATTGCAAAGTTGGAGTATCCGGAGATCGGCCAAGCATTGGAAGAATTCTTATTCGGCATCTCGTATGAAAAGATCAATTTTATCCGAAATGTTTTGAAGGAAAGGAAAGCTTCCGCTCTCAGCAGAGACGAGGCATACAAGCTACTCGGCTTCAAGCGAGAGTTTCCAAGGGATGATCCGCGCGGTTTCTATACTTCGTTTATTGAGCGAAAAAGCAATGCCGAATCGCGGCGGAGGCTCCAAGTACCCGGCCCCAAGCGGACGCTCGAAGACCTCTACATTCAGTTTATCTTTGAAGAAGGCCTGAGCGATAAATAATCCCCCCCTGCACAGCATATTGCCGGCAGGTATTAACCCCGCCGCACGAATCAACACTACAGCTGCTACAGCGCAAGTTTTAAGTCGCCGTCTTTAATCCATCCGATTTTCCGTAACGGTACGGTAAAAAGGAGCGTTAGTACGGCGGGGGCGATAAAGTGCAGCAGCAAGATGGAAAGATAGATGCTCGCAGCGCTGCGGCCGGTCTGCTCCATCGCTGTCAGTGCGCCGATTTGCCCCACCAATCCGCAGGTTCCCATACCGGAGCCGATGGGAGTATTTTCCAGTTTTAACAGTATCGTCGAAATCGGCCCCAGTACGGCGGAAGCGGCGATCGGCGGTATCCATATTCGGGGATTCTTAATAATATTCGGCATGTGGAGCATACTGGTACCGATGCCGACTGCAACGCTGCCTCCGAAGCCGTTATCCCGATAGCTCATCACCGCAAAACCGATCATTTGAGCACAGCATCCCGCCGCCGCCGCTCCCCCTGCAAGCCCCGAAAGAGAAAGCATCATACAAAGCGCCGCGCTGCTAATCGGCAGCGTGAGAATAATCCCGACCAATACCGCAAGGCAGATACCCATCAAGAACGGACGCAGGGTTGTCGCTGTCATAATGACGCCGCCGAGCCAATTCATACAGGCAGACATATACGGCCCGAAAAAAACAGCTATTACGCTGCCGGAAAGGATGGTTACCGTCGGCGTTACGATGAGGTCGACCTTTGTCTCTTTAGAAACCAGTTTTCCCAGTTCGGTACCGACAATGGCGGAAATAAAGGCGCCGACTGCGCCGCCGAACATATTACCGGCATACCCGACAATAGCAGCAGAGAACAAAACAAAGGTATGCGCTTTAAGCGAATGCGCAACGGCGATACCGATGGCAGCGCCAGTCATATCGCGGCATATCGGCCAGATGGTATCGGTCAAGAAGGCAATATGCAGCTGCTGTCCTACAGTCCTCAGGATTGTTCCGACAAGCAGGGATGAAAAGAGTCCCATCGCCATAGCGCTCATCGCATCAATAAAATACCGCTTACCGGAAATCTCTATATCTTTCTTTTTTAAGAAAAGCTGTAATTTGTTCATATCGATACAAATCTCCTTATTCGTGCCAAGGGTTTAATCCCCGGCGATATTGTTTATCGGGATAGGATAGACCGCTTGTACGGCGGCAGAAAAAGCGCCGGTGCGTCCCCGTATCAGCTGATAGAATTGCAGTTTGCCGGTACCGACAGACGGTTTACCGGTCTCGATAGGCGGTTTACCGGTACCGATGGAGAGAATAGCAAAGCCGCCGTAGGATTTACCGCGGGGACGCAAGGGGCTGCCCGGATTGATAGCTGTAACGCAGCCAAATCTTGCGATACTTTGAATATGCGTGTGCCCGTATACGGCGATTGTGCAGCCGAGGCTTTCGGCTGTCATGCTCAGTTTACGTCCGTCAAGTTCAACATGATGCAGATGCCCGTGCGCCAATAAAATATGCTGTCCTGCAATCATCTTTTGCTGATATACCGGCAGCCCGAACGGTTTCGGATTTTTGCTATCGGGGAAAATCGGCGGATAAAGCTGACTGTCGCAGTTCCCCTGTGCCATAATAATAACCGGCGGAATGGTTATCCGACCGGCAGCAGCTTCGCGTACAACGGTTATGATGTCTTGAGCGCCGTCTCCGGCAAAGAGGCAGGCTTGGCATTCCTCGCTAAAAGCCGATAAAATCCACCGCACTGCATCTACGGCTCCATGCGTGTCGGAAAGCAACAAGACAGAAGCAGTATCCGCATATTGCAGCCGGTTATAGAAAGCGGCATCGGCGATAACGCCGTTTTCGCAGCGGGTAAAACGGTTCATTGTTTTTCCCCTACGGCGCTTCCCCGCTCTCCGGTTACTGCGGCGCCCGTTTCCGGTTCCGTACCATCTGCCGCCCCGCCGGACGAAGGCGGTGATAAAATAAGATAGTTATACGAGCTGATATTCAGTTCCGGGTCTTTATACGGATGCAGTGCATACGGCGTACCGCCCCATGCCGCTATCCCCTGCTCTTTTAGCATGGCTGCCGTTGTTGCAACCGCCCGCGCAAACCGCGGAAACGGCTCCTGTTCCGGCAATTCATTGATTTGCTCTACAGCGGTTACGGCACAGAGCACCAGCGTCTGTACATCATGCGCAGGGATATTCACCGCCCTGTCGGCCTTTGCAAACGAGTCGGGCAGTTCAAAGTCCACAACAACATCGCTGTAGGCTTCGAGCGGCAAAATCTCTTCTACCGGCAACAGGGAAAAAATATGCAAGTCAGGGTATTTTTCTTTAGCGATACGCAGTATACGGGCGCCGCCTTCGGGAATACCGATAGAAATAAGCGCCTCAACAGGCTGTGCCGCAAGCCGTTCAGTAATCATGGAAAGCCGCGGCTGTTTTGTCTTTGCGGTCATATCGCTGTAGCTTAAAATATGCAGGTTCACCTTTAGACTTTCCGCCGTATAAATATTCGAAAGATAGGTAAATAAATCGGAATACTGATAAAAATCTTTTCCCAGCACAAATAGCAGAGGATGAGCAATGTCCTTCTTTTGATAAGATTGATTGCGTGAACCGCTTTTCCCACCACAAGAAGCAGTTCCGACGATTAGTGCGGTAATTAAAATTATCAAGCCGATACAAATAACGGTTTGTGTAAAACGGCGCATTACAAAACAGTTCCCCAAATACGATGGATGCGCTGCAACCGAGGAGGATGTATCAGTATTTTTTTTCATAATTAAATACGCGGCATTTAATTTGAGGCCGCAATTCCTTTTAAAAAATTACGTAGCATAAAAGCAATCAGCATGGTTCCTAAAATCATAATGAGGGAAAGTGCGTTGATTACCGGAGAAATACCGTACCGAACCATCGAAAACACATAGAGCGGCAGCGTCGTGGAACCGGGGCCGGACACAAAAAAGGTTATCACAAAGTCTTCAAGCGACAGCGTAACCGACATAAAAAAGCCGGATAAAATCGCCGGAAAAATTGCGGGAATTATAACCTTGAACAAGGTCTGCCGCTCCGTTGCGCCGAGGTCGCGTGCGGCTTCGACAATTGAAAAATCGAACTCTTCAAGACGGGCAAGCACCAACAAAAACACAAAGGGCAAACAGAAAGTGATATGTGCGATAATAATAGAAAGAAAGCCGAGCGGTATGTTGATTGCCGAAAAGAAAATCAGCGTAGACATACCGATAACAACTTCCGGCAGCACCATCGGAAGAATACTCACCGCTTGTACATACCCTCTACCCCGAAACCGATACCACTGTACGCCGAGACCGGCAAAGGTACCGATAATAACGGAACACAATGCCGAAACAAAGGCAATAAATATGCTGTGCCAAAATGAAGTCCACAATTTTTCAGATTCTAAGAAAAGCGCGGCATACCATTTAAGTGAAAAGCCCGACCATACGACCGCCTTACCTTCGTTAAAAGAAAACACTGCAATAATTACAAGTGGCAAAAACAAAAACAATAGTACAAACACCAGCACTGTAGAAGAAAACCAAGAGCTGTTAAGATTCTTATATGCGCGCCGTGCATGACGCGCCGGTTCGGATTCCCGCTTGCGCTTCCCGAATTTCTGAATTAACCGCCGGTACGGGCTTTTTGCTAAACTATGCCGATAGGGAACCGGCAACGCTTGCTGTTGTAAATCTTGCGGTATATCAGACATGCTCACTCCTTATCATCACTATTTTGCGGCTTGCTTTTCTTGCTTAAAGCTGGCGTACATCATCCAGAGGACACCGGCGGCGCTAACAACGGTAATAAGCACTGAAAAGGCTGAAGCGAGCGGCCAGTTACGGATCTTTGTTACCTGATCGACAATCAGATTACCAATCATATAAGAATCCTTCCCGCCGACTAAAAGCGGCACGGTATAAGAGCCGAATACCGGAATAAAGGTAAAGATGACGGCGGTCAGGATTCCGGCACGGATATTCGGCAGCATAACCTTAAAGATAGCCTCTGTTTTGGTAGCGCCAAGATCTCGTGCAGCTTCCAACAATGAAAAGTCAAACTTGTCGATAGCCGAAAAAATCGGAAAAATCGCATACGGAATAAACATATATACCAACACAAGAATGACCGCTTGCTGATTGTACAAAAATGGAATACTTTCCGTAATGAGGTGCATCTTTTTTAAAAGTCCATTGAGGAAACCTTGAGTACCGAGTATCGAAATCCACGCATTGATTCTAATCAGAGAGTTTGTCCAAAAAGGAATGATAATCAAAAACAAAAAGAACAGCTGATGCTTACTGCGCGCAATCGCATATCCGGCAGGAAGCGCAAGCAAGATACAAATCAGTGTTACCGCAATGCTGACACAGAGCGTCCGTACAAATAATAGTCCGTAGCTTGCAGTAAAAAGCTGGATATAGGCGCTGAGTGTGAGATGCCGAACCACGCCGCCGTACAGTCCCTTTTGAAGAAAACTATATATACCGATGATGAGCAGCGGAAGTACAAAAAAGACGGTAAACCATGCCGCCATCGGAAAGGTATACAAAAAGGCGTACCGTCGCCGAGAATGATCTTGCACCATAGTCTTACATACCTTTATGTTAAATCTTCGACGATGTAACCGTCATTGGCAGCCCACGAAACATATACCGTATCTTTCCATTCGATTTCTGGTCCATCTTCAAGATAGTTTTGATGCTGCTTAAAAACCTGCACCACGGTACCGCATTCCAGCTTTACAAAAAACTTTGATTGGAACCCCGAATAAATCGGCTCTTCTACCTCACCACGGAAGACATTCAGCTCCTTTGTTGAAGAGGACGGCTTTTCCAACGAAATACGGATTTTTTCCGGCCGCACGGTAAAGCATACGGGCTGCCCCGCCTTAGTTTTATCATAGTCGGTGATCTTAACCGAAGTTCCCAACGCCGGAGTATCAAGCGTAACCATAAAGCCGTCCGTGTGCGGCTCGCACGCAACCACGGTTGCATCAAAGAGGTTTGTTTCGCCGATAAATTTTGCGACAAAAGCTGTGGCAGGCTGTTCGTAGATTTCATACGGACTACCGATTTGCAGCACCTTCCCTTGATTCATCACTGCAATGCGGTCGGAAACGGACAGCGCTTCGCTTTGATCATGCGTTACAAAAATAAAGGTAATACCGATTTGGTCGTGCAGTTTATCAAGTTCAATTAAAAGATTTGCCCGCAGCTTTGCGTCCAATGCGGAAAGCGGTTCATCCAAGAGCAGCACTCGCGGTTCGTTAATCAGCGCACGGGCAATCGCAACCCGCTGCTTCTGCCCGCCGGAAAGCTGAGACGGCTTTTTGTAGATATGTGCATCGAGCTGCACTAAATGCAGGTATTCTTTAACCCGCCGGTCAATTTCGTCCTGCGGGCGCTTACGAATTCTGAGCGGAAAGGCGATGTTTTCATACACGGACAGGTGCGGAAAAAGCGCGTAGGTTTGAAAGACGGTATTCGATTGCCGTTTATGGGCTTCTATGCCGACAATATTTTGCCCGTCAAAGGTGATAACTCCCGAATCAGGCTGTTCAAATCCGGCAATAATGCGCAGCAACGTTGTTTTCCCACAACCGGAAGGCCCCAATAGCGAGAAAAACTCCCCGCGCTTAATGTGAATAACGGCATTATCCACCGCATGAAAATCTCCAAATGTTTTTGAAACATTTTCGATTGAAACTTCGCACCCTTTCACTGACGCATCGCGCCCCCTTCAACTCGTTATAGGGCACCTCTAAAAACGTTTAGCCGATAAGCGAACTTTTAGAGATGACCTACTATATTTGAAACATTTAACGGTTTATGTCAATATGTAAATTTATCTGTTCAATAATTTAAAAGCAATATATTCATATACGCTGATGTGCATACAAAAGCAATACACTATTCGTGGGGCTATACCGGCTTGTATACCTGCCCGGCGTGCGTCCATATTTTAGTAACATATATTCCCTCCGTTTCTCTTCGTCTTCTTTGGTTTCATTTACTTTTTCTTCCAGCTTTTTGGTAAATGCCGTATTCGGGCTTTGTCCGTTTATGGGGGTAATGAAAGCAAGGGGTTATCCTGAAAGCCCACGGAAATCAATTTTTGTCTAAAAGCGGTAATAAGTCGTGAGGATTCATAAGCGCGCGGAACATAATACCGTTCAAAGCCAGTTTTGATTGAGTTTCCCGCTTGTATATGCGCACGATATTAAGCGCTACTTTATGGAGCATATTCAGATTCTGCTGTATATTCTTACTCTGAATCCTGCATTTATCCTCGTCAAAATGAACATCAAGCAACCAGTGCATCGATTCTACCGACCATTCAGTTCTCGCATGATGTAAAAGCTCCTCGGCACTCAACACTTTACTTGAAATATAATAGTGCCATTGCTCCGTTACCCCTTTGTCTGTCTCAAATCGTGTATGCACCGCTCCAATGCATTTAACAGCCGGCCATACCCTGCCTCCCGGCTGCCATTCAACATCATCAGTAGTATACGCACTTCTCGTTTCTATCCGTCCGTGCCCTTTTTCCGTTTGGGTAACGCTATCCATCGTTGAACGTAGTTTTTCATCTTGGACATACGCTGCTATATCGTTCATCAACTCTTTCTGATTACCTTTCGCACTTAATAAATAGTCGGCTTTTGCATCGATAATTGCCTGTGCAGTCTGTATTTGACAGTTTAAAGCATCGGCAACTACCATGCATCTTTCTATCTCAAGTGTCTTTATCAGCTCTTGTACCGCCGGTATCTCGTTACTCTTTGATTGCACTGTTTCCTGCGCAAGAGTGAGCCCTAGTTCGCCTATCTGCGCGCTGACAATGTGTAACGGACTGTCATACTTCTTCATTTTCCCTGTCGAGCGGATTTCTTTCCCGTCTATTGCAATCGTCAAGCTTTTTTTCTTCTTCTTATTTTGCTCTTCTTCTTCCGCTTCAAGCTTTTCCGCAAGATGCGGTACCAATGAGCTTACCCAGTTTTTCATACACCGATTAAGTGATTCAGGGCTTACCATTGCCAAAAGACTTAACAGCCACCAGTAACACGGTATTCTTTTTATACCGAATTCTTTTTCAAGAAACGCTTTTACATGCTCACTCGTTGCCCACGCATGTATTTTCTTTACGCTTTTCAGATCGCAGAGGCTTCCCAAAATAACGATGATAACCGCATCTTTTATGCTGCAAAAATATCCGTCGTACTCCCGCTCGCTTTGAAGCACTTCAAGTGCATCTTCTAATTCTTCCCACCTCATGCTCTCACTTTAGCATTTTTTCTTCTGTTTTAATACCTTCACTCAAAAATTGATTTCCGTGCTGAAAGCCCCTGCATACTGCGCGCCGCCTTGAGGTTCATACTGAATCGCTTGTCGAACACTCTATTGTCATCAGCAATGAAGGTAATCTCGGCTCCGATATTGCCGTTACTCCATTCGTGCGCTTGTAAAAAGTCTTTCTTATATGTGAGGGTGAGTTTATTACTTGTCGTTTGTGTGAGGGTATAGTCTTTTTCTATACCGTACTGAGGTTGAGTAGACAGCCCCGGAAAACGGATAACCTTATCGGAGGATGTCGGCATCTTGAGGGTCAATTTTTTGGGATTCCGCAGTTTAATCGTAACTATTACGTCTTCCATCGATGATACATACGATGTCTCTCCTACACTGATATATGGTTTATCGAGCGTAAAATCCGTAGCGGCAACTTCCGTCGACCAATAACTCAAAAATACGTCTTCTATATCTGCGGTAAACTGCGTACAAGCTGCAAACAAAAGGGTTAAAAATATTCCGACTGTAATGGTATAAAGTTTACGCATGCGTTTCTCTGTTTTGAGGATAAGTGTATTCCTAAAACTGATAGCGATAAAACAACCGCATTATAGGCTAGGCATTGTTGGTTACTATGTATTATTTTTATTAAAATAATAAGCAGGTCGCCCTCTCACTCTATCAAAAATCCTAGACAAGAATAGAGAAATAAGGTACGGTATGTACCTGCCGATTAACAATTTTACCATTTTTAATCGCTTTATTTATAATTAGCTATAGTTAATACAGTAAGGAGCTACGATAAAAAGCTCCGCCTAAAATAGCGTCGGAGCTTTTTATCTCAAGTTTGCTTACGCAAACTTGATTATTTACGTGTGCGCGTAATGCGCGCACGACTAAAAACTTTTTCGGAAACTTATGTTTCCTGCAAAAGTTTTTATAGGAGTGTAACATGACGTTAAAACAAAAAATCATCATACTCGGTTGTAGTATCGCCTTAATCGCAGGCGTACCTCTTTTTGCAAAACCTAAAGCGGTTTCCATTGCGGTCTTTGTACCCGGAATTGTTAAAGGGAATCCGACGTACGAATTGCTCGTAGAGGGTGTACAGGATGCAAAAGCTCAACTGGGCAAAAAGGGGAAGCCGGTTACCGTCAAGGTTGTAGAAGGCGGTGTTAATCAGGGAGAATGGCAAAACGGGTTGACGGCGCTTGCCTTAAGCAAAAAGTATGATCTCATTATCAGTTCCAATCCTTCGTTGCCGGCAATCGCGGAAAAAGTGCTGCAAGCCGCGCCCAAACAAAAATTCTTGCTGTTGGACGGCTACCTTGCCGGAAACGCTCAAATAAAAACAGTCGGATTTAATCAGTACGAACAGGGTTACCTCAACGGTTACTACGCCGCGCTCATCAGCAGCAGTTCGATGAAGAATGCAAACGCTGCGTATAAGATCGGCCTTCTCGCCGGACAGGAATTCCCTGTTATGAACGACAAAATACGGAAAGGCTACTTGGACGGAGCAAAAGCCGTCAATAAAAACTTTGAGCTCGATTTCCGTGTCCTCGGTAATTGGTATGACGCAGCCAAAGCCTCCGAGCTTGCCGCTTCGATGATTAAAAACAATGTGGATGTCATCTTAACAATCTGCGGCGGTGGAAATGCAGGCGTTGTGGCAGCCGCCCGGGAACACGGCGCATACGTGATGTGGTTTGACCGGCCGGGTTATTCCTACGGTAAAGACATTGTAGTCGGTTCAACGGAAATCAGCCAAAAGGCAGCCTGTACCGACTCCGTGATTGCCTTTGTGGAAGGACGTTTGGAATTCGGCACATCGGCAGAACTCGGCATAAAAGACGGCGCGGTAAACTTTGCCTTTGAAGGTGTGCCTTCCGCCGTACCGGCAGACATTACTCAAAAAGTAAAACAACTGATAGACGGCGTTAAAACCGGAGCATTGACCTTATCAGCTCACTAGGATGCCTTTGTGTTTTCGACGGAAAACTTACGCTTTACGTTTCCGGAAAACGGTATTACCGCTGTAGACGGGGTAAGCATTGAGTTTGAGGCAGGCAAGATACATGCGCTGTTAGGTGAAAACGGCGCCGGAAAATCAACGCTTGCCCGCCTCTGTACCGGTCATTTACGGCCGGACAGCGGACGCATCCTTTACAATGGTGAAGCGCTGAACTTACGTTCCGCTGCGGACGGTATCGCACGAGGACTCGTGTTGACGCCGCAGCATCCGCAGCTTTCGGCAGAGCTTACGGTATGGGAAAATCTTGCAATCGGATTACACACCGAAAAAGATATCGCCGCCAACGTTCTTTCGCCCCAAAAAACTCAAAACGCAATTGCTGCGGCGCTCGCCCGCTACGGTATCGTGCTGCCGCTCACCCAAAAAGCGGAAACGCTCGATACGGCGCAGCTGCACTGGGCGGCAATCGGAGAAGCGCTGCTTAAAAATCCTTCCGTATTCTTTTTAGACGAACCGTCCGCCTCCTTTAGTCCGCAGGAAATTACCCAACTGTACGGCATACTCCGCAGCTGCGCGGACAGGGGCGCGTGTATTATCGTAGTAACACACCGTATTCAAGAAGTGTTGAGCTTTATGGATACGGTGCATATTCTGCGAAACGGCAAGACTGTCCGGAACGGTTCGATCGATTCTACCGTAAATGCAAATCTCCTGCTGCAAGAAATTTTCGGTTCCGAACAGGCGGAATGGACTGCCGCCGAAATACAATCGGATATTCCGCCGCTTCAAACTGATGCCGGTACAGCCGCCGCTTCATCAAACACCAATACTCCGTCGTATACAAATACACTGCAACCCGACACGGTATCTCCGGAACATCCGTCTGCGGCATCCCCATTCAAAGCAGAGCTACAGGGCACGCTACAATCGAGTACGGTAGCGCCTGTATCGCAGTTTCAGAATCCTTCGGTAAAACCGGCGGCGGGACTGACCGTTTCGCATGTTGCCGCCGTCAGCAGTAGAGGAGTCCGCTTTTCGGATTTTTCAATCGATGTTCCGCACGGAAAGATAACCGGCGTCGTCGGCATAAAAAAACAGGGGCTTGAGCTTTTGGAGTATTTGCTGGTCAATACGCTCAAGCCGGACAGCGGTACTATCAGGTTTGACGGGCAGCCCCTGAGCCGCATACCGCGCGAAACTTACGCCTACATCCCCAGCAAGCGGATGAGGAACGGCATTGCCGGCAGACACAGCATTGCGGAAAACCTCTATGTCCGAGCACGCGCCTCGCTGTACCGCTTCGGTATTTATTCCCCCGTAGCGGTTGAAGCATGGAAGCGCAGCTGTTCATTCGATATTCCCCGTTCATGGAAAGATTCGGTGTTGAGCTTATCGGGCGGTATGATCCAAAAACTGATTTTCAGCCGCGAACTCGATAATCCGCCGCCGCAGTTGGTTATCTGTGCCGAACCCTATTGGGGGCTGGACAGGAAGGTACAGCTTGCGCTGTTGCAGCGGCTCCGCAATCTCGCTGAAAAGGGGGCGGCGGTTATCGTGCTCACCTCTGACGTAGACGCTGCGCTTGAAACCTGCGACCGTATTCATGTATTATACCGCGGCGTCCTGACCCGCTTTATGGAACGTTCCGCATATAACCGCGCGGAAATCATTGCGGCGATGATGCAGGCGAGTAAAGATGAATAAAGATACGCAACAACACCGTCTCAAAAAAGCAGCCCCGCTTTTAAACAGTATTATTTCGGTAACGGCAAGCGCAGCCGCGGCGGCAATCTGTTTGGCGGCGCAGAGCGAAGAACCGCTCGAAACGCTTATCGCGTTTTTTATTTCCCCTTTTACCAACACGTTTTATTTCGGCAATATGCTTGACCAAGCCTCCCTCATTTTGCTCTGCGCGATGGGCTTTATCCTTCCGGCAAAAGCAGGCTTTTTCAACCTCGGCGGCGAGGGGCAAGCGTATCTCGCTTCGTTTATCGCGGTGGAATTCGCATTGCTGGCACCTCAGTTCCCGCAGCCCTTCGGCCTTATCGCCGGATGTATACTCGCGGCTCTTTGCTCCGGCCTTTTAGGTTTTATTTCCGCTTTTTTGAAGCAATTTCTCGGCATTACCGAACTGATCAGCACCTATTTATTATCGTGCGCACTGCTCCCGCTCATCGACTACGGCGTGAATGACATATTCAGGGATCCTGCAAGCAATCTGATGGCAACCCCATATACAACCGAAGCGTGGTTCTTCACTTCTTTTTGGAATCCTTCGACATTGAATAGCAGCATCTTTTTTACGGTGATCATAACGGCGCTGCTTTTCTGGATGTTCAAGCGTACCCGCTACGGCTACGAACTCGGATTAACCGGCAATAACCGCGCTTTCGCACAATCCCAAGGAATTAAGGTCGGCTTGATTTCAGTCTTGGCGCTGACATTCGGCGCAGCAGCCCACGGACTTGCGGGCGCATTCAGCGTATACGGCTCGCGGCACTATGTTTATGCGGGCATTACGTCGGGACTGGGTTGGAGCGGCATCTCCGCCGCGCTTATCGGGCGCAATCATCCGTTGGGGGCGGTATTCGGAGCGCTGTTTTTTGCGTGGATGGAAGCAGGCGGCAAAGCTGCGATGCTCCAGACAAGCACCTCCTTTGACCTTTCGTCAATTGTACAGGGGATTGCGTTTATATTGATAACGGTTGATTTTTTCCGGCAAAAACGAGGGAGAAAACCTTTATGATAACCGCGATTACTTTGATTGCACAAGCCGCGCCGCTGCTGATTGCCGCCTGTGCCGCTCTCGTTTCGGAATATGCAGGGCTGTTGAACGTCGGAATAGAAGGACTGATGCTTTTAAGCGCCTTTACGGGAATCGGCGGCATCCTGCTAACCGAAAGCCTCGGCGGTCTTATTCCGGGGCTTGCCGTCTCGCTTGCGTTGGGTGCAGGGTTGAGTATGTTTATTACCTATCTTGCTATCTATCGTAAGGCAAATATCTACATAGTCGGACTTGCGGTAAACTTAACCGCTGCAGGCTTTGTTTCCATACTGAGCACACGGTTTTTCGGTAACCGGAGTATCGTTGCGCTGCCGCCGGAGCTGCTGCTTCAGCCGCAGCTCGTCAAAACGGCGAGCGCGGCGCTCGCCGTTTTGACCGGCCTCGGACTTGCGCTCTTTTGCCGCTACACCAAAACAGGCTTGCGGATAAAGATACTCGGAAAAGATTCTGCATTTTTGGATTCGATTGGGGTGCATACCGCACGGTTAAAGATAGCGGCAATGGGTATGTCCGGGGCGGCGGCGGCGTTGGCAGGCTGCCTGTTATCCCTCCAGCTGGGAGCCTTTGTTCCAAACCAAAGCGCCGGCAAGGGGTGGATTGCACTCGTGCTTGCGTATGCAGGCGGACGCTCCGTTATCGGAACAATCTGTGCCGCGCTGCTGTTCGTCTATCTTGAAAATACCATCGCGGCGGCACAGATCGGTATGGAACATCCGGCACTCTTGATTGGGCTGCCTTTCGTGCTCGGCCTCTTCCTGATTATCGCCGAAAAGCTGATTATCCGAATATGGAAGCGGTATAGAGGGAAATGACATCCGTACCTGCCTCATTACCCATTATTGCTACCCGAATATAATCTTAGGCACTGTCAGCGCTACGGACTGGCCGTTGTATGTGTATGTAATCCGCTCGGTTGCATCATCAAGGATAACGGCGGCGGGTTTGAGTTTCGGCGCAAGGGCAAAATAGGCGGCGACTTCGGAAAGACCTTTTTCTATCGGGAATTTTTCGCTCAAATCGTGCAGCGAAAATTGAAGGGCGCCATGGAGAAATTGACTGCGATACTGTTCAATATGTTTTTTGAGCAAGGCTTCATCAATATAAAATTGATTAAAAATACCGCTTCGCTGCAGCAGCGCTGCCGACTCTTGCTCGGTGAATGATACGATCGGTTCAAAGCTTTGGTTAAGCGGCGGAAGGATAAGCGTCCGTGCCTGCGGGAAATGCAGTACCGCTTTTGTTTGAATACCAAACTCTTTCGGAAAAACAATATCACGCTCGGCTAGTTCAAAGGCTTTCGTCTTGATAAAAGCAATAAGTTCGGTCAGCTGCTTGTGATCACCGCAGTCACGCGAAAGCAGCACACGGTTGAGCCGGTGCGTCAGCGAATGGTTGGTGTCGATAATCTTCCGCCCCGCTTCATGCAGATATTGCTTGAGGTGCAGCAGGAAAGAATCCTCCCATGCAATGCCATGCTCGGTTACCTGTGCGATAATCGTCCGGGTTAAGTGATTGATCTCGTTTTTACCGGCATCGGCTGCAAGAAAGTCCCAAAAAGAATCGAAGGTTTGCCCCTGCGGAGTTTCCTTCATTTCCAAATTGGCATCAAGGGCGTAGCCAAGCACCGCGCCTTTTGTTTCGCTCACCGACTGTTTTTTGTATACATCAGCAAGAATGCTTTTAAAATTTTCTTCTACCTGCCGGAAATCCGATAAGAGTTCGCGTGCCGCTTTTGAAACTTCACGTAACCGTTCGACCATTTGCACCGGCGTATACACTTCCGCCTCTCCGGTTGTTTTAATTGCATCTATACGTTGCTGCAATGCTTCTTTCTGTTTTTCAAGTTCTGCAATTTGTGTTTGAGGATCGTGCGTAGTGTTTTCCGAAAGCTCTCTGAGCTTATGCAGAATATCTTGAAAGCGGGATTCGGTACCGATAAACGTTTTTGAATCCATCGTATCAAGCCAGGTAAACAGCCGTTCCACTCCCGCGCTCAGTTCGATAATCACATCCTGCCGCTCATTATAGTATTTTTTGATATAACCGGCCTTTTCCGAACACCATTTATTTGCTAAAAAATGAGCGCGCGCCTCGATGCTTTGCATTGCAAGTTTGAACTCTTCGCTGTTTTGTATTTCTGCTGTTTCTCCGCCATACCAATCGTCGATACTGCTATTGTCAAAACCGGAAAATTCCTGCGACCGCAAAAAATCCGCCAGCAGCGTTTCAAACCGATCGGCATTGACGGTTTGCAGATTCCGCTCTCTGAATATTTTAAAAAGAAACGAAATAACCGGTGCGGGATTCTTTGAACGTAAAAGCCGCAATCCCGAATCTTCCGCAATTAAGGTTGCTATATATGCACTGTCAGAGCTTTGCATAATCATTCCTTATCGTTATAAGCGATGAGAGTCCTTCTTTGATAAAATCCTGCGGGATCCGTTCTTGCTCAAGTCTGCTGCACTCAGGGTGTTCCCGTAAATAACGGAAAAGCGCTAATTCTTCGGCGGTGAGGTGTAGATCGGCGCTATCTCGCTTAGAGGATTTTCCGGGAACGGCAAACTGTGAAAATGTTTGGTATGTTGTGCTGTCCATGCAAAACGAAATAACGCCTGGAAAGACTGCGCGGAATTCCGACAGGATTTCAAATCCGTGTTCGTCTATATCGCCGAAGTAATAGAGCTTCTTTTGCCGTAAATGTTTATTGCGCTGTAATTGCACGGCGGCAAATCCCGACCCGAAAATACAAATGCTGTTAGGAACGGCGGGAAATGTCAAATACACCAGCAGATTTTCAACAACAAAAACAGTATCGACGGAATCAAAGCGAATCGCCGCAAACGATTCAAGCGGTATCTGCACCTCGCCGCTTTGGAGCATTTCTCCCGCAATAGTTACACCGATTGCATCATCCAGTAAACGGAAGCGGACAAACGGCGGCGCAGTGTGGACTCCCCATTCGGCATATACGGCTGCCGCGGTATTTTTCGGTTCGTCAAAAACCGGTTCCGGAAGAATCGCTTCAGTCAAAACCGGTTCCGCAGTACCGCTTTTCTTTAACGCGCAATAGAGTGAGAAAATCAGCGCGCGGTTTTGTTCGATAAATTTGGTGTGCACCGGAAGCGGAATTTCGCGCAGGTATAATCCGCACGGGCTGTGATGTATAAACCAATCCGCACACAAAAAAAGCTGCTCCCAATACTGTGCGTCAAAGGACTCGGTTAAAACGGAGCTATGCTTGGCCGTCCAGTCATACCAAATATCAGCGGCATCGAGCTTGAGGCATTGCGTTTTAATACGTTCAAGATTTGCTTTGAAATTGCAGGCTTCCGTTTCCTTTTGAATAAAGCGCAAAAAATCAGCTTCGGTTTCGAATAGTATTTTTTCGATAACGGTCTGCATGCCCTTGCTGCGAGTTTTAACGGCGGCGCTCACCACTGTGTAGCCGAATCCCTTTGCCTGCTTTGAATGGCGGTACAGCTTTTCCGCTTCCGTTTTCCGCATCGCAAAATCATCCGTTGCGGAACCTCGTGCGGCCGGAATATGCAGCGGAAAAAAAGCGCTGTCTCCGTTAAGTACGGAATGCAAATAACTGAGAAATTTATGCTCGGCTTTTTTTCTGATCGCTTCAACACTTATCATACTGTCCTTTGAAAATATACGGCGCATCTACTGCGTCATACGCTGAAAATAAATGCTCAACGTATCAAAGATACGCCTCCGCTTTATTTTCAGCTATCTCCTTGTATCTACACCGTCTATTTTCAAAGGCGGTGATTCTATTTAATGCAAGTATCATCACAAACGTATCAGCAATACTATCTGATGCATTTACCTCATACCGTGAAAATAATACCCCTTACAATATACCGCTTGTAGTTACTCTTTCCTTTTCTTTTTGATATCGGTCAATCGTGATATTCAGTAGGCGCGAGGTATTATCGTTATGCTTTTCGGTAATGTGAACCGATGCGATATAATCTTCTACGATGTTGATTTTATCCATCGGTGTTACAAGAATCATCTGGAGTCCGATCTCTTTAAACAGCTCCATTGCATAGCACGAATTATCCATATCGATTTTGCTGAATACCTCATCGATGATCACCAGCCGTAACGAATATCCCTCTCCACCGGTAATGCCGAATTGAAATGCAATTGCCGATGCTAAAATCGTATAGGTTAATTTTGATTTTTCTCCGCCCGACAAACTTGCAGAATCTTCGTAATATTGTTTTTGCGTATTATCGTTGAGATAATATTCAATAGCGGCAAAATTAAACCACTGGCGCACGTCCAGCACTTTTTTACGGCGCGGATCATTTTCTTTTAAGTAGGCAATCAGCGTTTCAATTTTTTTATACTCTTCAAATTCCGAACCGGATGTGCGGTTAAAAATGGAGGCGGAGTCAGGCAATGCAGCTAACAACAGAGCCTGAAAATCTTTTATGGACTGATCGGTTGTTTTGCGGTTTTCCAGCTTGATATACGTCGGAGGATTTTTGCTGTAGGGAATTGTTTTTAAGCTTTTATTCAATTCCTCTATTCCGACAATAATCTGCTGACGTCCGGTATCAAGTATGGTCTTAAAATTGGTAATATCGTTTTTTACGTGCTCATTAAAAATAAGCTTAAATTTTTTCCGGCACGAAGGTAAATCATCGCGATTCACTCGATCGTAAAAGGCTTGAAAGTCTGCAAGCCCCGATACTTCCGCTTGGAAGTCCCGTACATCGGCCTCCCATGACGGAAACTTCCGCTTTATATCCGGCTTAGGGTTTTTCACTGCGGACATTTTTTCGCGGACTTTCCGCTCCGCATTTCTGACAGCTGTTTCCGCCTGTTCGCTCTCTTTATTCAATGCCGATTCAATCCGATCCCGTTCGGTATCAACGGCTTCAGGCTGTTCAAAAGTTTTTTGTACACTGAAATGCTCTGTAAAAATAGCGAGCGCTCTTTGCATTTCTTCACTTTCTCTATCGGCATACTGATGCAGCTGAGCGGTAAATCGTTCCTGTTTGATGCGGATATCCGTCAGCTGCTGTTCCGCTTTTGAGGCTGCTGTAATAGCACCGGTACGCGCTTCTTCTTTTGTTTGCTTTTCAATTTGCAAACTTTGCAATTTATTTTCAAGCTGCCGCAATTCTTTGTCTCCGCGGAGAATAGCTTCCTTTTCTTCAAGAGACGCATTCAATGCAGCCGAATATTTTTGCACATCAAGATCATCCCAGAATTGCATCTTTTCCAAACTGCTCAAGATAGCAAGCTGACCGGTTATATCATCTTGTTTTTTCTTGCTGTCTTCCAGCGCGGTATCGTTTTTCGCAATTTCGTTTTGCAGTTTTTTCAAGCTGAACGAAAGTTCCTGCCGCTTTTGAATATTATCCCATCCGAGTACAAAGGTTTGCCGTCCCGAATGCTGCGGACGATCGTCTTTTTCGTGACGTATTTTTGCCTTAATTAAACCTGTTGAGGTAAGCGCCTTGGCCGCCCTACTAAATGCTTCCGTATCATCCGTACAGATATAATCGAACGTATCATGCAAATATGCTTCAAGCCAATCGGAAAGTTCATGCTTCCGCTGTATTTCCAATTTCGCAATAAGTGAATTTTTTTCGGGTATGTTCTTTTTCAGCTGCGGTTTGGTATCGGTTTTAAGATAGACGAGCCGTCCCCGTAAATTATGTGTTGCCGCATACGTATTCACTTTTGTATAGAGGTGAGGAGGCACCAGCAGACATAACGCAAAGTTATGCAGCAGTTTTTCTATCGCAGCTTCCCATCGGCTTTCTTCTTTTGCAACCTGCAATAGCTCTCCGGCAAACACCAGTTCTTTTTCCGAGCAGCCGATATGTGCGCATATTTGATCCCGTATATCGATATTATGCGCAGGGATATTTGTCGTCCGTTTATTGAGTGATGCCAATTCTTCGATTATCATTTGCTGTTCTTTTTTATATGCTTGATTTTGCGTATTCCGTTCAAGGCTTGATTCGTAAAGGTCATCTTTTTCTTTACTGAGTTTTTCTTTCAATTTCGGTAGCAATGCTGCATTCGCATTAAATTTCTTTTCCGTTTGCGGAATTTCCAAAGATAAAACACGGGCGCACTGTTCATAGTCCCGCACATTATTCCGGCATGTCTGCAACCGTAATTCATTGAATTGAATCTTATGCTCAATTTCTTTGATCAGAATTGCCGTGCTGTTTTTTTGAATAACTGCTTTGAGCGAATCCATATCGGCATCAAGCTGTTTTATTTCAGCTTCAAGCATATTTCTTTTATTATCAGCAAGCAACTTTTCTTGCTGCAAAACAACTATTCGTTTTGTAATCGTATTTAGGACTGTTTGTATATACCACAGCTGTAAAATCATTTTGAACTGTTTTAATGTTCTGTTCTTTTGCTCGCAGTCTTCAAATATTTTTCCGGCATCTAAAATTTCCTGCAGCAGCCTCAGCTGTTCTTGCGCTTTTTCTATCTCGTTGTATATCTGAGAAAGCTCTTCGTAATGCTTTACCAAATCATCAAAATCGCGTTCGGTATCGCGGCCTTCAAACATATAGGTTCTAATAAAGTCATTTAAGTTGCCGACTCCTTTCAGTCCAACCGTTTGGGAAAAAAGATAGAGCGCCCGATCCGAACGCAAGCCTGCAAGCTGAGAGAATGCTTCTGCATACGGGGCAAAATTATCGACGTAAAATTTGGTTCCGAATACTTCGGTCATGCGTTTTTTCCAATTGCTCTGCGGTGTAAAATCAATCCCTGCTTTTTGTATCTCTTCAATTGAAAGCCGCGTATGCGTTATCGAATAGATTTTTTGCAAGGCTCCGCCGCCGGAAAAGAAGCGCACCTGCATAAGCGTTATCGGCCCCTGATCATCTCCCAACACAAAGCAGCCGAGCAAAATAGAAATACAGTTTTCTTTTGTGCGTAAATTCTTCGCGGTGCCGGAGGTAAATTCTTCCTCGCGTTTGCTCCCGTATGTACCTAGTACATAGCTGATTTCATCGCGTTCCCGTTTACTCTCCGCTCCGGCGGATTGGTTATAAAAACGCTGCCGCGGCGGCACGATAAGCGACAAAAAAGCATCCACCAGCGTCGTCTTCCCGGAACCGTTTAAGCCGGTCAACAGCGTCGCCTTCTTTCCACACCGCATCGTATACACCTTGGAATCAAAAACGCCCCAGTTGTACACTTGAAAAAAATCAAGATACACACCGTTCTTATCAATATCTTCGGTTTTTAATAAATCGAATTGCATTAGCCGTTCTCCTAAGGTAAACGCATCAGCCATTTTGGAGTATATTCCCGCAAAATGAGAGGCTGTACCACCAGAGTTTCGCCGCTTTGCGGCTCAAATGGTGTTCCAACCTCTTATTTTGCGATATGTGGTCTGGGTGGCTGATGTGTTTACCTTGCTTGTTTTGAAAAAAAATAGGCCGTTCCGTAAACATTAACTATTACCCTATTATTATCCTTAGTTATTCTCTTCAATATGCCAGTAGCCGTTTTTGTCAGCGCCGACACGGGTGATAATATGTTGTTCTTGCAGTTTTTTCATGTTCTTAATAATATTCAACCGGGCAATGCCGACAACTGCTGCAAGCTCTTCTTGTGTGATGTAGGGATTATCCTTTATTGCCTGTATGATTTTTTGCTGATTTACAGTAATCTTTTGAGTAATCTTTACAGTAATCTTTGATTCAGTTTTAAGGATAGCTTCAATAGTATCTAAAATCACCGACAGCATAAACTCAATGAACGCCGTACTATCGGAATTGGCATCGCTTAATCCTAAGGCTTGATAATAGTCATTTTGGTGCTCTTTGATCAAGGTTTCAATAGGCAGCCATGCAAAAAAAGGTTTCCAGTCTTTCAAGATTACAGTTTGCCATAATCGTCCCATTCGGCCGTTACCGTCTTCAAAAGGATGGATAAATTCAAACTCATAATGAAATACACTGCTCTTAATGAGCGGATGCGCGTCGGTATCTTTCAGCCATTGGAATAAATCGCCCATCAAAAACGGAACCCGGTCGGCAGGGGGCGCTACGTGAACGACATTTTTGCCGTCAAAAATGCTAACCCCGTCTCTTCTATACTTACCGCTGCGGTTCACCAGCTCATGCATCATCAAGCGGTGTGCATGCAGTAAATCTTGTTCTTTATATGGATTGAGCGTTAAAAGCAGTTCATACGCTTGCACGGCGTTTTTTACTTCTTGTATCTCATTCGGAGAACCGAGTACTCGTTTTCCCTCAATAATTGCGGTAATCTGTTCGATAGTTAATGAATTATTTTCAATCGCCAGCGAAGAATGAATCGTTTGAATGCGGTTCTTTTTCCTTAACTGCACACTGTGCTCGGTATTTTCAAAATGCTGTATCTCTCCGATTTTTTCGGATATTTCGGAAATCAGGTTTATCGCTTTTGACGTAATCTTAAATGGTGGTTCGTATTGCATCGGTGTCTTATTCTATCTCATAACCGGCTAATACAATTTGTTCTTTGCACCATGTTATAACGGTTTCCATATCAGCGAGCGCTTTTCTTGTAAGTGCTTCGTCAAAGTCGGGAGATTGCGGGTACCGAAAAGTTGCCACATATTTTGTTAAACTGATGGCGGAAATTTTTATCGTATCAGGAAACACTATCTCCGTTTGTATCATTTTAATCAACATTCCCAAATCGTGGATTTTAACGATTTCAATTTCCTTTAATACAAATAAAGCTTTAATTGCTTTTTCAGCAGCTTGCTGACAATGGAAACAAATAATTTCCAGAGGCTTTGGATGCATGGTTTCAAAAAGATGGTGCGCCGTATTTTGATCCATTTCAACAAAGCGCAGCCATTCTTTTATTGTACCTTCAAGCTCCTTTTTCATATAACACTACCCCCTCTTTTGCAACCGTTTTTTCCAGCGTCGGATAGAGCTTTCGTTTTTCAAAATGCTCTTTATAATTTACGATAACATCGCACGGCTTTGCCTGAATATCAAAAATTGCAAAATAAGCTTTATCGCATAAAAGTAACGGTGTTTCGCTTTCTTCCCGTTCATCTACCACAACATAAAAATCATAGTCGCTCGTTTCGGTTTCTTGATTGCGTGCGTAGGAGCCGAACAAATAAATCCGTTCCGGGTCAAGCGCTTCTCTAATTTTTTCGGCTATTTGCCGGATCTCTTCAGTTATCATTAGTATGTTATTATACCAAATTTTTGACGATTCCGCTACCTTGCGCTTTTAATGTTTTGTTCTGCTTCAGTTCAAAAGCTGCTACTGTATACTATTATGTCCCGTTCTTTTGTTGTGGGTTTTTAATAGTCAATCTTTCAGAAATAGGATATACTGACCGTTAAAAAAGGAGCAGTCATAGGAGGCTGAATGATGACGGCACAGTGGGCGGCAGTCTGTATAAAATTGTTACAAGGGGCTATTTACGAAAATGAGGAACCTGAGGCATGGAAGCTCTTGCAGCAATACCAGCGTGAAATTGCCGCATATTTTGACCAAATCGGTATCAGCCTCTTTATTGAACCGGCCGACGGCTACGCATTTTTAGAGCAAAAAGAGAGCGAAGAAGGGGATTCTAAATCTGTTAAGCTTATCCGGCATTATCCGCTGTCATTTGAGTTATCATTGCTGTGTGTACTGTTGAGGGAGGCCTTGGAGCAGTTCGATGTTTCTCAAAATACATCTTCAATTTTAGTACTTAAAGCGAGTGAAATCCGTGGAATGCTTTCCATCTATTTTAAAGAAAAAACCGATCAAACAAAACTCTATAAAGAATTAAATAGGTATTTAAATCAAGCTGTCGATATAGGCTTTCTTAAAAACTTGAGCGAAAAAGACCTCAGCAAAACAGGTGATGCAGATATTGACCCTGCGTATGAAGTCCGCAGAATAATACGGGCAAAAGTCAGTGTCGATTTTTTAGCGGAATTTAAAGAGCGGCTGCAAAAGCTTTAGAAACCGGCTAACCCAATATTTTCCGCCCCTGCCCATAGACCAAAAAATTCTTCCTACAGCCGGTTTGCTTTTTTCGTGAGTTTTAATAGTTGGGCAGCTCTAACAGCTCGGTTAGATTTTTAGAGCTACCCAGTTAATCTTTCAGAAATAGGATACGCAGACCTTTAAACCCGCCGTGCGCCGTCTCCTGCCTCACAGGCAAAAAAGGAAGCCGTCAAGCCTGTCTTTTCGGTATAGGCGTTGCCGACACGGGTGGTAAATTCCGCAATGGCATCTTTTTGCACTAAGGCAATGGCACAACCGCCGAATCCCGCACCGGTCATCCGCGCACCTAAGCAACACGGTTCAGCATTAGCGGCATCGGCAAGCGTATCAAGTTCAAGACCGGTTACTTCATAGTCGCGCCGTAACGAGTCATGGGATGCCTTGAGCAGTTCACCGAGTTTCGGCAAGTTACCGGCTTTTAGAGCCGCGACCGCAGCAAGGACCCGTTCGTTTTCCGTAATACAATGGCGCACCCGTTTAAAGATACGCTCATCGGCTATTGCCGCCTCAACCGCAGTCAAATCAGCAGAGGTCAAGTCACAGAGATTGTAAACGGTCTTAATCTTTTGTAAAAGAGCAAGACCTTCCATACATTCGGCGCAGCGTTCATTATACTTTGAGTCCACAAGCGCACGTTGCTTATTGGAGTTCATCACAACAATACGATAATCACCCAGAACAAGCGGTACATATTCATACTCAAGCGTTGCCGTATCAAGCAGCATCGCACATTCTTTTTTACCCATTGCAATACTGAACTGATCCATAATTCCGCACTGCATATTCATAAAAACATGCTCAGACTCCTGCCCCATTTTAGCAAGTTCTACCGCATCAACCTTAAAGCCGAACAATTCGGCGACTGCCCGTCCGAATCCGACTTCCAGCGCAGCCGACGAAGAAATACCGCCGCCTGCCGGCAATTTGCTAAAAAACAGTACCTCAAAACCGCTTGTCAGTTTGTATCCGCCTTTTTGCAGCATCGCGAGCATACCGTTCAGATAGTTCGCATATTGATTTTCTCTCCGGTACCGGAAAGTTTCCGTAGAGGAAAATTCAAGTGCACCCGGAAACCGTATATCATCATAGATAATCGTTGTATCGGCTCTCTTGCGCAGCAGCACATAGAGGTACCGATTGATCGCCGCAGGAAACACCTTCCCCCCGTTATAGTCGATATGCTCCCCGATAATATTGATACGGGCAGGGGAGGCAATCATCATGATTTCTTCCGTACCTGCTCCGTACCGCTCGGTAAAAGCCTTTGTCAATTCCGCCTTCATCTGTTCTTCCGGCAAATCGGTTAAAAACTGTATAAAGTCATGCTGTGTCATGGTGATCCTCTCTTGGGTAATCGCAGCAGACATTTTTGAAGTATTCCCGCCAACTAAATAAGGCTGTTCAACCAGAGTTGAACCTGCGGTTCAAATGGTTGCCACGCCTTATTTATTTGGCGATTCTGATTTATCTGTCTGCTGCGATTACCCGTCTTTTAAAATAGACTTCCGGCAGCTGATGCTTTTTGCATCGTTACTCTTATTTTCGGCATTTTGAGGCGGATGTCTTATAAGCAGCCGCTTACAGTACCGATGAAAGATCTGCGATGACGGTATCGATTCGTCTATTGATAATATGAGTAACGGTAAACGTTATCCGCCCGCAAGTGATTCTCTCTTTAGTATGCGGTAAATATCCCCATTTTTCAAGTAGAAAACCGCCGAGTGTGTCATAATAATCGGAGTGAAAATCGGTGTGCAGTAATTCGTTGCAATCTTCCAGCTTTAACGCACCGGGGAGAACAAGCTGCGATGTATTGATAAAGCGTACCGAACGCATCGGATCGTTCCGCGCCTTACCGTACTCATCCTGCACCGTACTGAACACTGCGGCAATGATATCATCCATCGTAATGAGCCCCGCTACGCCGCCGTGTTCATTGATGACGATTGCGATATTTTGCATCTTGGCATTCATCGCTTTGATAATAGAAAAGATGGAAGCTCCCTCGGGAACAAAAATTGCAGGACGCTGCAAAGTCTCAATGTTCGGCTCCCGCCGCTCCTGCAAAGCAAACAGCAGCGTCTTATAATGGATAATACCGGTAACGGTTTTTGTTTCGGCATTGTAGACAGGCAATCGGGAAAAACGGCTGCGGCGGAACTGTTCAATGACTTGCGGAAAAGTCGCGGCGGAATCAACGTAAGTAATCGCCGTACGCGGCGTCATAATATTGCGGAGTTTTACATCCTGCAGCAAAACGGCTTTGCGCAACAGTGCTTCTTCTCCGGCGGCGAGGGCGCCGTCTTCTTGCCCGATATGCACGAGCAGTTGGAGGTCTTTTTCTTGAAGCGTATCCGGCGTTGTTTTCGGGCGGGCATTACACAGCCTGAGCACCGCTTTTGTCAGCAGCGAAAATACCGCCACAATGGGGCGGAGCAGTGTGTAGCACACATACAACGGCAGCGAGGCTTTCTTGCCGATCGATTCCGCCCGTTCGGTTGCCAGCGCTTTGGGGAAAATTTCGGCAAGGATGATGATGAGCACGGTAATAATCGCAGTCGCTGCGGGAACCGCTTGCGCACCGAACACATTGAGGGTAAAGGCGGTAATAAGCCCCGAGTTCAACGTGTTGACAAAATTGGTGCCGATAAGCGCGGTCGTAACGATTTTTTCTTTCATCTCCACCAGCCGAGCCAACCGCTGTGCGCTCTTACGGGAACTTTTTTTGAGGCTGCGGTATTCCGATCGCGTAATAGCGGTTACCGCCGTTTCCGTACCGGAAAAAAAGGCTGCGCAGGCAAGTAGGATAATTATTTCAACACTGATTATAACGAGCTTCATTCTTCCGCCTGCATCCGCACTTCAACTTGCACAATACGGTTTGCTTCAACCTTTGTTACGGTAAAACGATACGGCTCAACGGTGATTGCATAACCTGCCGCCGGAATTTCCCCTGCTTTCTCCATAATGTAGCCGCCGATGGTGTCGCTATACTGCGATTCAAGGTTGAGGTTCAGCTGTTCGTTTAAATCGGCGAGCCGTGTAACGCCTGCGATGGTGAAGGTCGATGGCGCTTCCGCTTCATTACGGGCAGTCACTGTATTATCGCCGCCTATACCATCGGCTCCTGCCTGTACCGGTGCGGTTGAGGATGAGCTTACCGGTACGGAATTTGATATATCTCCGAATTCATTTGCCGCCGATGGTGCGCCGGCTTCAGTTACCGCTATAGCCGCTGCCTGCTCGGATTTGCTTACCGCCGGTAAAGCTGTTGATGCGTTATCGGATACAGCCTGCGCTGCCGCTGCCGTTTCGGCCGTATCATCGTGTATGTTTATATCTGCCGCAGTGGTATGAGAGTTCACGCCTGTCCGTACATCATATTCGTCAAGAATACTGCCGAATATTTCTTCGCTGACATCCTCGACGGTTATCAATCCTGCAGTGCCGCCGTACTCGTCAAGTACAATCGCCATTGTCTGCTGCTCGGTATGGAACTTTTTTTCCACTTGAGCGAGCTTCGTTGTTTCAAACACAAAAAGCGGCTTACGCAGATAGGCCCTTACCTGAAAGGCAGCGCTTCCGTCTAAGTACTCAGGGGAAAAGAGAAAGTCTTTAATATAGAAGAAACCTTGTATTTCATCGATATTCGTACTGTATACCGGAAAGCGCGAAAATCGGGATTTTTTTGATAGCTCTATAATTTCTTCCGCAGATGCTCCGATGTGAATTGCCGCAATGTCGCGCCGCGGCGTCATCACGCTGCGAACGGAAAAGTCGCCGTAACGCAGGATATTCGTCAGCACGGCGCGTTCGTCGCTGCCGATAAAGCCGCTTTCCTCCCGTGCTTGAAAAAAGTCACGTAAATCCGCCTCGGTAACAGCCGCCGTGTTTTGCGCTTCACGGATGCCGCAAAGCCGCAGCAATACGCCGGTAACCGCAGAAAAAAGCGCAACAACCGGCGAAAGGATCGCCATCAATAATAGAATGAAGCGGGCAAAGGCAAGGCTCAACGCATCGGGATACACCAACGCAATCGACTTAGGCAAAATTTCGCCGAAGATCAGCAGCAGCACCGTACCGGCGGCGACCGCAATCCCCAGTCCGGAATCCCCGAATATCCGCAGCGCAGCAGCAGTCAGCACTACGGAAATAGCGATGTTGACAATACTATTTCCGATTAAAATCGTCGATAAAAATTTTTGTTTATTTTGTAGAATTTTTTCCGCCCGCGCCGCCGCACGGTTGTTCCGTTCACGTAAAAACCGCAGCTTGAGCTTATTCAAAGACAGGAACGCCGTTTCCGCCGACGAAAAAAACATCGACAGCAAAAACAGCGCCAACAAACTGACGAGCAGTAAGATTATATGCGGGGGTTCTCCAGTATCCATATTCGATAGAGTATATTAAAAGGAATTATTAAAAATGTCAATTTTTATATGTGCATACTTTACCCGTCCTCTTGTTCAATTAGGAAAAGTATGCAATAATAAGAAACAAATGGCTGTTAGTGTAAGACTCCCGGATATTTTGCGCACTTATGCTCTGCGCTTTAATAGTCCATTTGTTGGGATTAGCGAATTAACCGATTATTTACGAAAGTATGCTCAAAGAAACATAGCCGAAAAGCCTGATGTTGCTTCTTTCATTGATATATCGGAAACAAGATTGTTAACGGAGCTGGAAGCTCTTGAATCGGAAGGGAAAGTAGAGCTTATCGACGACAAACGGAAAGGTAAAGTTGTCTTTGTCCCATTCTATTTTCTCGATAAGGTGACACGTCAATACGAGATGATTCGTGAAAAACCTGAATTACCTTTTCCGCTTGCCAGCGCAATACCGCAGAATTTTTCCAAGCGTTTTCTCCGTTATATTAGAATCAATACCGATTTTACCGAGTTGCAGCCGGAACCGGAAAACGATACCTTTCTGTATCAGCTTATGTTTCCTGACGACACCCCTCCGCTTATTTTCCCGGGAAATTTTTCTACCGATCAAATGCTGGATCTTGCAATCGCAAAATTACGGTTCTTCTTTCAGAAGGATGAATTACGAGATTTTATTCAAAAAAAATTGATAACGGCAAACCCCGGAAAAGAGTATTCAATTAGAAAGTTTATCCTTACGATTCAGGCCCACTCGTCCGAAGCAATGTACACATTAAAAAAATCGGGTGATGTATATTTGTACTGGAGCTATCTTTGTTCCGTTGTAAAACAAGAATTTTCGAAGAAAACCGAAAAAATGAGCGATGAAATCACCATTTTGCAGGCTATCTTTATTATCGAATATCTGAATAACTATTATCGGAATAAGACGCAGCAGTCGCTTCAACGAGAAACTGCCCTAAAGAATCTCGATTTGGCACTTCAGAAACCTCCATATTATTTTAATAAGGCTGCCATTGTTAATTTTAAAGATTCCCGTGGAGTACCGTTGCTCGGGCAATATAGTCAAAGTGATCTTGAGGAATATATACAGGAAAAAACCGGTTCGGATGGAGATGCTAATTTACCCGATCTTCTCAGTTTCAAAACTCCTGATGGGGAGCGGTATTACATCATGTTGGATAAGACGGTACCATTAATTATCTCGCTGGTAAACGATAACCGAAAAAAATTGCGGGATGTTTGTTTAAAGAAATGGTATCAACAGCTGATACGGTTTGAACAATCCGAGGCAATGCACACCGATTCGGCATTTAACCAATTATTAAAGACCCTCTGTGCTGAATACGTGCCGGTCTTGTATGCCTTACTGGGAGCACCGTTTATTCCAATGCTCTCAGCCGATAAACGTATTACGGAACATCAAGCTGCGGAAATTCGGAGAATATTTTCCCGTGACCGGTTATTGTCCTATATCGACTTATTTATGATGAATAGGCAAGAACTTTTAACGGATGCAAAAATTCTGTTGCCTTTCTGGTATACGATTCCTATCATATCTTCTATTATTGCTTTCTTTATGCGTCCAAAGAAGGATCGCCGCACCGCTCGAACAGAAAATTCCAAGACCGAAACTATGCCGCAGCAACCGGGAACTACTAATAAAAAAATTTCACCACGGGAAATTGCGAGCGAATTACAGGCCGAGTTTATTCCTGCAAATAAAAGCATACAGGATTGTATTATTGAGCAGCTCGATCTATGGAATACGATTATCGATCCGGTAATTAGAAAGCAAAATACCGAGGATGTAAACTCTTTTATCAGAGATCAGGTTAAGATAGCGCATAGAACGCAGTCCTTTGCTAAACTGACATCAGACCGTATTCGTAATCTGGCGGATGCAATTGTCAGTACGCCCGGTTTGGCAAAAGTAAAAAATAAAAGTGCATTAAGACTTTATACGGAATATTATATATTATGGCTTGTGCTGCATTCTGTGTAATAAGAAATGTATAACGCTGATGCCGGGTTCAGAAGTCGAAGTTACCTAAACAGAAAAAAACTGCACGTTCTCTATTCGATAGCGTTCTTTTTTTGTATCTTAAAGGTATCTTAATAGGAGCCTCTAAAAATCTAACTGAGTTTTTAGAGATGCCCTAAATAACGTATTTCGTGTTTATGGAGGACATTGGTATGGCGATACTACACTTAAATCAGGAAAATTTTGATAAGACAATCAATGGAGCTGAAACCGCATTGGTAGATTTCTGGGCGCCGTGGTGCGGGCCTTGTAAGATGCTTGGACCCGTTTTTGAAGAAGCGGAAAAGGAAGTCAACGGAAAAGCCGTTCTTGCAAAGGTCAATGTAGACGAACAGCAAGACCTTGCAGTAAGATTCGGAGTTACCAGTATTCCGACGCTTATCCTTTTCAAAAACGGAAAAGAAGTTAAACGCTCGCTCGGATTTATTGATAAAGCCAAGATACTGGCATTGCTCTAAATTAAGCAAACAATCAACAACCCCGACGCTCGTACCGGGGTTGTAAACCTTCTGCATAAATTTAAGAAAATATTTTAGGAAATGCTGACCGGTCAATTTCGGTCATGCAAAAGTACCGGCCATTAAATCTCTGCCTTATATATTCGTTTTAACGAAAGCGTTTTTTTTGTTTCCGATGATACCTTTGCGATGATACCGCAGAATAGTGCTTCTCCGCTTTCCGGTATGTCGAAGGTTTGCGGGGTAAGCGTGAGGCTTCGGGCTACGGCAGCCTCAATAGAGCTGCCGATGATCGAATGGTATGCTCCTATCATGCCTGCATCGGTAATATAGCCGGTACCTCCTGCGAGGATACGCTCATCGGCTGTTTGCGTATGGGTATGGGAGCCGAATATACAGGAGACACGCCCGTCAAGATAATACGCGAGCGCTTCTTTTTCCTGTACCGATTCCGCATGGAAATCAACCATAACTATTCCGTCAGCCTGTTCCGCTAATAAACGGTCAACCGTTTGGAAGGGGCAGTCAATTGGACGCATATTTTCTCGCCCTTGTATATTCAGCACCGTTAGCGTCCCTTGAGGTTTACGCACGGTGATGATACCGCTGCCCGGCGCAAGCGGGTAGTTTGCAGGGCGAAGTATCCGTGGTTCCTGTCCGAAACCGGCTCGCAAATCAAACCGCTCCATAGTGTGATTTCCGCCGGTAATAACATCGACCCCGGCAGCAAATAAACGCTCGGCTTGTTCCAATTCTATGCCGGAGCCTTTCGCCGCATTTTCTCCGTTTACAATTATAAAGTCCGGTTTTTCAGCTTTGAGCAGCTCCGGTATCACCTGTAGGGCAATATCGACGCCAAATGTTCCGCAAATATCGCCGCCGAAAAAAAGAGTCAGTTCACCACCCATTATGCCATCTACCGCTTAAAGATTTCGTACACTTTTTTGAGGGCAGCGGCGAGGGCGTCGATGTCTTCCTGCGTGTTGTAGATGCCGAGGCTTGCGCGGCAGCAGGAGTTGATACCCATGTACTCCATTAAAGGTTGAGTGCAGTGGTGCCCGCTCCTGACCATGACGCCTTGCTCATCCAGAATATATGCGGTGTCGTGCGAATGGACGTCTTTGACGTTAAAGGCGACCGTCGGCACCCGCCGCTGCGCATCAGTATAGTATGCTTCTACAAAGTCGAGGTTTTTTAAGGCGGCAATGAGCTTTTGGTGTAGGCTTTCTACATAGCGGTGTGTTTCTTCAAGCCCGAGTTTTTTCAAAAAGTCGATACTCAACTGTAAAGAATGAATTGCTGCGGTATCCAGCGTGCCGCCTTCGTACTTCGCGCCGCCCGCTTTAAATTCGCTTGTTTGTTCGCCGACAAATTCAATCATGCTGCCGCCGTAGAGGAAGGGTGGCATTTTTTCGATAAGCGCGCGCTTTGCATACAGCACCCCGGCGCCGAACTCCGCGTAGAGCTTGTGTCCCGAGAACGCAAGGAAGTCGCAATCCCACGCGGCAACGTCGTGCGGAAAGTGTGCAATGGACTGCGCCGCATCGATAACAGCGACGGCGCCGTGCTTATGCGCTTCCGTGATGATCTCCCGTACCGGAAATACAACGCCGGTGGTATTGACGGCGGCGGTTACCGCTACGATCTTGCTGCGGCTACCGAGTAGGGCTTTAAAACCCGCCATGTCGAAGTTGCCGTGCTCGTCAAGGTAGACATACCGAAGCGCGGCGCCGGTTTTCCGTGCAACAAACTGCCACGGGATAAGGTTTGCGTGATGGTTGGCAATCGAAATGATTATTTCATCGCCGGCATGGAGCTGCTCCAATCCGTAGCAGTACGCAATAATATTGAGCGATTCGGTTGCATTCTTGGTAAAAATGACCTCGCCGGAATCGTCGGTGCCGATAAAACTACTTACCGCAGTGCGGGCGGCTTCAATCAATGCGGAAGATTCCATCGCAAGGGTATGTGAACCGCGCCCTGCGTTCCCGTTGCTGCGGGTATAGTATGCCTGTACTCCGTCGAGCACTGTCTGCGGACGCTGCGCGGTTGCGGCAGCATCCAAATAGTGAATATTCCTGTTTTGTAGTAATGGAAAATATTTACTGTACATAATCTCTCTCCAAAACAAACACATCATTGTTTTAAACCGCAACGCAGCTTGTCTGCGTTGTCAGCTTTGAAAACGGTGTTAGGTGCCATTATTTATGATGCCCGATAAACTTATCTCCATTAAAATGAATCATATGTGTCGGGTTATCTGCAATCCATGCTTCTGTTTCCCATGCAATTTCTTGTGCGTAGTGTATAAATGTTTTCTTATCCGGAAATGCTGAGATATACACTTTATCCGCAATCACATTTGCAAATAGATTTTCAAGTTCAATGTATCGCTTGCTGTCAACTGGTCCGTGCGATGTTACAGATTCAACAAGTATCAACCATCTTTTATCTTCAATATATAAGATTACATCCGGCATTTTTCCATGCTGCTGCACATTAAATAAAAGATTGCCTGCAAGTTCTTGGTCGTAATATCCCCACTTTTCTCCGGTATCACCGACATAAATAAGCGTACTATTCGGTAAAAATCGCGGAGCCATCTGCTCAATTATATCTCGTATTAATTCGCTATGTTTACCGGGAGAAATTTGAATACTATGATTTTCTTTGATTTTTACGGAAACCATATTCATTTTCCGTTCATGTGCATATTGAGCAGAAAGAGTTGATTTCTTTTTTATAAAATCTGCAAGTAATGAATCATACAGATGTGTTTTATATGCTTTAATAACTTTGAGAGCTTCGGGGGAAATCTGATAAACAGCATTTGGACTGTTCACCGGGCGAGCAGGTTTGTCTGGGTTATACAGCACAATTCCAGCCTGTACCATCTGGTGCGTACTAAATCTTCGGAAGGTTTCACGAGTGTTTGGTGCATATTCCTTGTTGTAGTAGTCTTTCGCAAAAGTCATCATCGGTGTAATTCCAACAAGCGGACTTTCTGCATTTTCCCATTCTTTTTTCAGGAGTAACGTTTAAAAGCGAAAGCAAACAATAAGCTGTCCGCTCATTTTGTTGGGCTGATGGCATACCAAATTTTTTAAGAATATCTATAGCTTCGTCAAGTTTCAGTTTTATTTGTTCTTCGATTTTCATTTTGTTACAACCTGCAAAAGTTTATCAAAAAGTTTTTGATTCCATTCCTTATGAGTTCTTAAACCTTTTCCCAGTTTTTCTAGATCAGCGCTATTTGGATAGGGAAGATTGCGTAAATCTGTTGCATTAACTTGTGTATGACCGCTAAACAGGCGGAATTTCTCATCAATGTAGGTTGAATTAAGCCAGCAAACTAAACCATAAGCGACATTTTCTGGAAGAGATGTTTTATTTATATGGAAAACATTCAAGTGATTTTCAAAAGCGATACCGTTTTTTATAAAATCATCTGGAGTTATAATCGAAGCAACAACTCGTTTTTTTTCTTCCTTTGTAGAAAAACGTTTCACAAGAACATAAAAACCTTTGGAGAAAAGTTGTTTTTTCACATTTTCTGATTCAAAAATTGCATTCGGCTTTTTTGATTTCTGAGGCCATGCAAGACGATGATTTTTTAAATGAACAGAATACACAAGCGGGCTAGAATTTTCCGTGTAATCTTTAAGCAAAAGATTTTTCATTCTAAAGTCAACAATAGGCCCTGTTGAAACTTTTATACCGAGGTTGTTAATACTTGAGTAATCCGTCAGATTTCTATTTTCAACCTTCTGTTTTATAGGAATATGAAAATATTTTTCATCGTCATTTTTATGTAAAATATGAGAGAAAGGAACTTCTAATGCAGATAAACCTATAAAAGTATCATCGTTGCAATAGGAAATTTTTACATTTCCTTGTTCAGCATTCTTTTGTAACATAATTATTATATTTTCTTGCAAAACAGATTCATCTTTAAATGCCTTATCACGGGATTCAAAAAGATGAATGTATTTAATAGCACAATTTTTTAAAATAAATTCTCTGAATGTTTTGTAATAAACTCCGTTACAAAAACTTCTCGGAACGATCGCAACGATATAGCCGCTATCTTCTGTAAGTGAAATTGCAGCACCCATAAACGCTGAATATAAATTTACTGTTTCAAGACCAAATGCACGAGCAGACTGTCGTTCTTTTGAATTTGTCTGAATTTTTTTATATGGAGGATTCATTATCACATGCGTATATGTCTCATTGATTTTCCATGTATATTCAAATGAGGTTTTTTCTAAAAAATCTTCCGAAAAGATTCTGTAATCCGATTTTTTTAAAGCTGAACTCGATAAGGCTATATTTTCATTTAAAGCAGGATAAATATTTTTATCAATATCATAAGCCGAAATGTGAATGCCGGGGGTATTCCAATTTTCTTTTGCAATTCGTTCCATAAAAGAACATGAAAGTATTCCTATACCTGCCCCGGGGTCAAGCAATTTGATTTTTTTATCAGTAACAGGGAATAAAGATGACATAAAATGGGCTATTTTATACGGAGTAAAATACTGTCCAAATTCTTCCTTATGATTTAAGGATGTTTTAATGGCGTGAACCTTTCGCTCTTTTTCAAGTATGTCTGCAACTGCTACCATAGTAAGTACTATACTATATTTTTGATTTTCAGACCATTCCCTATGGAAGAAGCTGCCGTAAGGCAGTCCACACATCAGATATTAGACCTATTCTGAAACTTTCGTTTTCGAATAGGTCGACGAGTTCTCGCATCGCACCGGAGTTTCGCCGTGTTGCGTCTCAAATGGTCGTCCAACCTCACTTATTCTGCGACTTTTACCTATTTCCGATGCGGTTGCCCTATATTCGCTGTCCTCGTTTTTTCCGGAACGGTACCGGATGCCGTCGTTTTATCCGCTTGCGCCTGAATCTGCGTTGATAGGCGCGCATCAAATTCTGCGTTCAGCCGGTCCCGTATTGCCTCATCAGGAATACTGTTAAAGACGGGGCGGAATGCAGCGTCGATAATCAGCTTTTTGGCGCTGAGTTCGTCGAAGCCGCGGGTCATTAAATAGTAGAGTTTTTCTTTATCGATGGCGGCAAAGCTCGCGGCATGCTCTCCGATAACGTCATCCTCATCGCAGAAGATGGTCGGGATGCTCGTACCGACGGCATTTTTATCAAGCATGATACTGTTATCCGCAAAGCGGGCGACGGAGGCGGAGCAGCCCTTATTCAAGAAAATATTGCCGCGGAAAACCTTATGCGCCTCGTTTTTCAGCGCGCCGCGGGCTTTTATCTCCGATAGCGTGCTCTTGCCGTTGATAATCAGATTATGTTCAAGATCCATCCGGCGCGTTTTATCGACAAAGTACAGCGGGAAGATATACACTTCCGCCCAATCTTCCTGCATATAGGAAGAATAGGAGATGCCGTTTTTTTGCGAACCGAGCTGTATGTCGTGAACGGTTACCCGTGCTCTTTTGCCGACATCCATCCGCACCGTTTCAAAATTGAGTGCGGTGTCTGCAAAGTTTTGAATTTTGATAATTTCGACTGCGGCATGTTTCCCGACACGAATACTGATAAGTCCGTTCCGGTATGATTGCAGCGCCGGAGTCTTTTCATCGGTGTCAAAGTACAGGATGAGCCGCGCCGCAGCGTTATCCGCTATGTCGATATAGCTCCGGTCAAACAGCACGTGATGGACGGCATCCATCGTAAACCGCACAAAGAAATCCTGCATTGCTTCGGGTCTGTTCTGAGCGTGATTAGTGCCGGAACTCGCGCCCGCGGTCTTGCAGCAATCAGCATTGCCCGAAGCTGCGGCCTTATCGTGTTCAGCTTTATCAGCTTCAATCTTGAGGTAAAAGCCGCTGTTCCGCTTTGTCTGCGCTTCGTCGGTAAACCGCTTTCCCAATCCGCAGTTTTTTTCACGCGGAGACTTTTCGGTATTGAATATTTTTGCAACCTGCTCCGCACTGCATGTTTTGAGGAAGTCTTCAATCGGCAGATACTGCGCGGTCTTAGATCCTGTATGAAAAAAGATACCGGAAAAAGGAGCCGTCGGTACATCCTGTATATGATAATCGAGCCGTTTAAAATAGTTGTCGTTTCTCATCAGCCTATCGTCCCCTCAAGCTCAATGGAAATAAGGTTATTCAGCTCGACGGCATATTCGAGCGGAAGCTCTTTGGAGATCGGTTCGACAAAGCCTTTGATAATCAAGGATTTAGCCGTCGCTTCGTCGAGACCGCGCTGCATGAGGTATAGAATCATCGAATCGCTGATGCGTCCGATTTTCGCTTCGTGTCCGATGTCGGCATCGTCGGTATGATTTTCGATAATCGGGATGGTGTCGGTGCGGGACTCGTTATCCAGCATGAGGGATTCGCATTCGGCGAGTGCCTTCGCGCCGGTTGCCTCTTTACCGATAACCAGCAAACCGCGGTAGTTTGATTCGCCGCCGTTTTTCGCGATAGAACGCGAGTGCATTTCGGACACGGTGTTCTTTCCGATATGTACAGTCTTGGTACCGGTGTCGAGACACTGCCCCGCGGAAGCGAAGGTAACGCCGGTAAACTCGGAGCGCGAGCGGTCTCCCTTCAAAATACTCATAGGATAGAGCATGGTAACACGCGAGCCGAACGAACCGGACACCCATTCGATAGCGCCGTCTTCTTCTACGATTGCCCGCTTGGTGTTCAGGTTGTAGAGGTTCCGCGACCAGTTTTCGATCGTGGAATAGCGCATGGTCGCCTTTTTACCGACATACAGCTCGACGGCGCCTGCGTGGAGCGCATTTTTATAGTACTTAGGTGCGCTGCATCCTTCGATAAAGTGCAGATAGGCGCCCTCATCGACGATGATGAGTGTGTGCTCAAACTGCCCTGACTGGTTCGCATTCAGTCTGAAATAGGATTGCAGCGGCAGCTCTACCTTGACGCCTTTGGGTACATACACAAACGAGCCGCCCGACCATACCGCACCGTGCAGCGCCGCAAATTTATGATCGTTCGGCTTTATCAGCTTCATAAAATGCTCGCGGACAAGATCACCGTATTGCAGCACCGCCGATTCCATATCGAGGTACACAACCCCTTGGTCTGCAAGGTTTTTCTGCAGGCTGTGATACACCACTTCCGAATCATACTGCGCGCCGACGCCTGCCAGCGAGGTTTGCTCCGCTTTGGGAATACCGAGCCGGTCAAAGGTCTGTTTTATCTCCTCCGGTACCTGATCCCAGTCGGTCGCCATCGGCTTTTCGTCCGAAACAATGTAGTGAATAATCTCTTGAATATTGAGGTCGGAAATATCGGCGCCCCAATCCGGCATCGGCCGTTCAAAAAAATACTGCAAAGATTGCAGTCTGAGGTCGAGCATCCACTTGGGTTCCAACTTGCGGGCGGAAATCTTTCGTACCACATCTTCATTCAGCCCCATACCGGTGGAATACTGATAATCGATTTTGTCCTTTATATCGTAAATGCCCCGCTCAATATCGGAAACAAATGTGCGCTTCCGCGTTTGAAACAGGGGCGAGCGGGAATCTCTAAAATCGTTACTCATAGCCGCTCCTACATCCCTGCGTAGCCATATTTTTGAATATGCTCTACCAGTTCGATGCCACCAGTCTTTACCAGTGATCCGTTAATCAACACGTGGACATAATCGGGCTTTAAGTAATCGAGTACCTTGCTGTGGTGAGTGATGATTAAGATGCCCATATCCGGCGTTTTGAGTTTTGCAACGCCCTCAAATACAATTCTGGTGGCATCGATATCCAGCCCTGAATCCGTTTCGTCCAGAATAGCGAGTTTGGGTTGGAGCACGGCGAGCTGTAATATTTCGTTCTTTTTCTTTTCGCCGCCGGAGAAGCCGACGTTCAAACTGCGGTCTGCGTACTCGGGATTGATACTGAGCGATTCCATCAGCCGGAGCAGCTCTTTGTGGAAGGTGAGCGCCGGTATTTTTTTACCGGTAACCGCTTCCTTTGCAGCGCGGAGAAATTCTTCGACCTTTAAGCCGGGGATTTCTTCAGGATTTTGGAAGGAAAGAAAGATACCTTTCCGCGCTCGCTCAAAAACAGGCAAATCGTTGATCAATTCTCCTTCAAAAAAAATCGAGCCTTGGTCAACTTGAAAGACGGGATTACCGACAATCGCAGCGGCAAGCGTGGATTTTCCGGCGCCATTCGGCCCCATCACGACATGTATTTCTCCCGCATTGACGGTCAGGTTTAAATTATGCAAAATCGGCTTTTCATTCACCGACAGATGTAAATTTTCTATATGTAATAGCGGTTTCATTCGCAACTCCTATACAAGTTTGCGGTGCGCAAACTTGGAGAAATAAAAGACGTACCATTGTACGGCTTTTATTTTACATTTTTCTGTGTGAAATGTATTAATAAAATATTATAACGAGATGCAAAATACGTTACAAGAGCGCGTTGAATCACGTTAAACAAGTTTTGAAACAAAACCTGTCCTTTACCGATGTACATGGACGTACATTGGTAGAGAGGTACAAGAATGTATATTTTTGACGAGGTGGTTGCAATCGGCTTTAATACCCTTTATTACGACGTAGAGCGTTCGTCAAAACTATACATCCGTGTATAGTTTTGACTGCAAGTTGTGGCTCTGCCACAACATTGCTCCTGTTCGGAACCACCGCCGTCCGTGGCGGTAGAGGACGGCGGGTATGAAACCCTCCGCACGAATAAAAGAATGTGAGAACAAATATTGATACATGAGTGAACTCAAAGCATTTGTAAAATCGCTTACAATACCTTTTTGTGATAGAACAATCATCTTGACAAATATAGGGTATAACCTATATAGTCAGAATTAGATATGGAAAGTAATTGGACGGTTGAATTCTATGAAACAAAAGCAGGTGAAAAACCAAGTTTAGATTTTATAAATACGCTTGAAGTCAAGCTTAAAGCTAAAGTATTCCGTGATTTAGAATTACTGGAAAATAAAGGAAATGAATTACGATTACCATATTCACAACATCTTGATGACGGTATATTTGAGTTAAGAACAATTCAAGGTAACAATATAGTAAGGTATTTGTATTTCTTTTTCATTGAAAAGAAGATAGTCATAACGCATGGTTTTCGAAAGAAAACTCAAAAAACACCACCTTCAGAAATACAACGGGCAAAAGATTATCGAACCGACTATTTGAATAGGAAGCTAGAAGCAGGAGGAAAGAAATGACATTAACAGAGGCATTAAAAGAACAAATGAACGATGAAACTTTCAGAAAGGAATATGAATCTCTTGAGCCGGAATATGAACTTATCAGTTCGTTAATTGATGCCAGGAAATTGTGTAATGTTACTCAAAAACAACTTTCCGATGCAACTGGAATTGCTCAAGCAGATATAAGCAAAATAGAAAATGGTTTCGGAAATCCGACAATAAAGATTTTGAAAAGGCTTGCAGACGGATTAGGAATGAATTTGAAGATAGAATTTGTTGCTAAAGCTAAAGTATCGATATAAATAAAGCACCCATTCCCCAGCCTCAAGGCTGGCATTGCCTTTGCGACAATGTAAGTTAAGCACTCGTTCAACGGGACGTCTTATAGCGAGGGAAAAAACAAACAAACGTAAGGAATTTTCGCAGGAAACTGTTTTGGGGTGACGATTTAGAAAAAATGAGGCTTGATAAATGATTGTTACAGATACATCGGTTTGGATTGATTATGTAAAGGGGATTGATGCACCTCATACCAATAATACACAATAATAGGAATTTTAATCCAATGGAATGAGTTTTAGGATGATTGTTAAAAATAAATGCCCGCTTGTCTAAACCCCGCAAATATGCTACATTCGTTTCGTTGTTTAAAAACGGACGATTAACTCAGTGGTAGAGTGCTACCTTCACACGGTAGAAGTCACTGGTTCAAACCCAGTATCGTCCAATCTTTTATCTTTTTCATTCATCACAATTCTACAATTCGGTATTATCCTACAAGCCGATGTTGATTTAATTAAACTTTTAAGATTTGAGCGGCTCCTTGGCGAAGCATCATATCCGCAAGCACAATCGCAACCATTGCATCGATAACGGGCATGACCCGCCGGTAGAGACAGACATCATGCCGTCCCGTAATCGCATAGGCTATACGTTCGCCGCTTGCGGTCTCCATTATCTGTTCTTGAGCGATTGAAGGCACCGGCTTTATGACCGCCTGAAACACAATATCTTTTCCATCGGAAATGCCTCCGGCAATTCCTCCGTGATAATTTTTATCGACGGCATTTGCCTCCGAACCGGCCATACGCGCCAGCTGAAAGCCTGCTCCGAATGCAATACCCTTCACGCTGCCGATGGAAAGCACCGCCTTTGCGAGTTCCGCTTCGAGCTTATCAAAGACCGGCTCACCGAGACCGGCGGGAACATTCCGCACCGTGCACTGCACAATAGCTCCGGCGGAATCGCCTGCCTGCTTAATCGCAGCAAGTTTACTGCTGATCTCCAGTGGGAGTTCGTCGGCTGCAGAAATCGGTTCGCAAGGGATGCCTGCAATTTCTATTGCTGAGGTTTCAATGGTGAGCGGGAGACTTGCAGACGCCGTATACTGTGCATGATACGGTGTCGAACAATGTGTCAACACTTTCTTTGCGATAACACCGGCAGCAATGCGTGCAGCGGCTTCACGCCCCGATGCGCGTCCGCCACCGCGCCAGTCGCGGCGGCGGTATTTTGCCTCGTAGGCAAAATCCGCATGACCGGGACGGTATATGTTTTTTAGCGCTTCGTAGTCATGCGGACGCGCATCGGCATTGCGCAGAAGCACCGCAATCGGAGTCCCAAGAGTTTTGCCTTCAAATACGCCGGAAAGGATTTCGGGTATATTCGATTCCCGCCGCGCGGTTTCAAAACTGCCTGACGGTCTTACCGTATTAAACGCAGCGGTAAAATCTTCCGAACCGAGCGGAATACCGGCGGGGCACCCGTCGACGACAACGCCGATTGCGGCTCCGTGGCTTTCACCGAATGTGGTAACTCTAAAAATCGTTCCAAATGTATTTCCCGCCATGACGGTATTTTACTTTAAATACTCATAGGACTCAAGCTCGTCGGCGGAATGATAGGGTCAAGATAAACCCCTGACGAACCTCTTGCATAAGATATCGGTTTCTGATATAGTAATTCCATTATCGGCGCCGTGCCCAAGTGGTAAGGGAGAGGTCTGCAAAACCTTCATTCATCAGTTCGATTCTGATCGGCGCCTTTTATTCACCCATTCGTTCAATTCGATAATCCAAACGCACAATTAAAATTCCGTACAATAATATCGCTGAATGCTTCTACCGCAGCTTCATCTATGTCGATTTCTTCAAGCGCCGTAGTGCACGATTCATACTGTTTGATAATACCTATCCGCTTTAGTGACTGTACACGGGGGTGCTTTGCCGTATCGTCTCCTGTGTATCGTAGATGTGCACATTGCGCCGTAACTGCGATAATATCTCGAGGATGAGAATACGGCTCCGATTTAAGCCTCATATATGGGGCGTCGGTTTCCGTTAAGAGGCGGCTGCTATCGAATGAAGCGGCCATTGCGCATACGGATTTCTGCCCGCGGAGTACCGCCTTGCCGAGTGAAAAATAGGCGTTGACACCTTTTTTGAGGAACGCCGCAGCCTCTTGCGGACTACCGCCCCAACCGTGAAAGATAACTGCCGGCAGCTTTTTTAACCGAGCTACCGAATCAAAGATGAGGGGCAGGGCTTTCCGGCAATGAATCACAGCCGGCAGCTGAAACTCCTGCGCCCATCGTAATTGCATATCCCATACTGTTTGCTGCATCGGCAAAAGCTGTTTATAATCATCATTAAAAAGATCGAATCCGCATTCTCCGATCGCTTGAATCTGCCGTGTTTCCAATAGGCGGTATAAAAACTCCGCCTCATCGGTTACGGGATTTTGCGGATGAATGCCGAAGGAAAAGAGTACCCGCCGACTCTCAGACAGTTGTAAAAGGCTGCGGTGCCGTTCGTATTCGGTATGATCGTGCGCCGAGCAGCAAAGCGATATCGACTGTGCAAATAGCTCACTTACAGTTCCGGTATCGTCCGAAGATATGCACGAATCAATATAATCTGCAGGATGGAGATGGGCGTCACTATACATACATAAACTTTTAAATGATATTAGAAAGAAATGTAAGCCCTCTTTTGCTTTTGGAAATATCGTACAGGCAACCGGACAGACGCAGGAAGAAGTCAAAAAATAGATATTAGAGAAAAGAGGTAATATCGTCATTCCCGATAAAATTGTGATAGTATCATGATAATAGGGAGATTGATATGAAATATGATTTTACGACAAAAGTAAACAGAGCCGGTTCAGGTTCGCGTAAATGGGATGCGATGTATCAGGTCAACCCGCACGTCGATTCGTCCGTTGTGCCGCTTTCGGTTGCCGATATGGAATTTAAGATGCCGCCGGAATTAACGGAAGAACTCAAGCACTATCTTGATAACGCCGTGCTGGGCTATACGGGGCCGACTGTTACATATAAAGAAGCGGTACAAAATTGGATGAAAGCGCGGCATAATTGGGTAATTGATCCTGATTGGATTGTCCCCACTGCGGGTGTTGTGCCTGCGATTTTTAATGCGGTTAGAGCTTTTACCGAACCGGGAGACGGCGTTATTCTGCTGTCGCCGGTGTATTATCCTTTTTTTAGGGCAATACGCTTGCAGGGACGGAATGTTGCAGCGTGTTCGTTGCAGGAAAACGGCGGCCGCTATACGATTGATTTTGAAGCACTTGAGCGGCTCGCTGCGGATTCGCGTAATAAGGCGCTGCTCTTTTGTTCACCTCATAATCCTGTCGGCAGAGTGTGGACAAAAGAAGAGCTGCATAAAATAGAAGAAATCCTGTTAAAAAATAATCTTTTGCTGTTTTCGGACGAAATTCATTTTGATATTGTAATGCCGGGGTATACGCACACCGTTTTCCAATCGTTAGGGGACGACCTTGCCGAGCGGACAATCACCTTTACCGCACCTTCCAAGACATTCAACATCGCCGGTTTGGGAATCAGCAATATCATCATTAAAAATGAGAATATGCGGGAAACTTTTGTAAAAGCCCAAGAGCTTGGGGCGGGAGCATTGTTCACGGCATTGAGCTATAAGGCCTGTGAAATTTGCTATACGCAGTGCGCGGCGTGGCTTGATGAATTTTTGTCCGTAATCGATGCCAATCAGCGTATTGTGCAGCAGTTTTTCCAAACGCACCATCCCGAAATTAAAGCGCCGCTCATCGAAGGCACGTATTTGCAATGGCTCGATTTTAGGGCGCTGGGAATGGAACACAAGGCTTTGGAAACGTTTATGACGCAGACGGCGCAAGTATTCCTAGATGAAGGATATATCTTCGGCGAAGAAGGCAGAGGTTTTGAACGGATTAACCTTGCAGCTCCCGCATCGATTATTACCGAGACCCTCGAACGGCTGAGTCGCGCATTGCGGAACTTGAAGACGAAATAAGTACCATAATGATCGAGAGGTTCTCTGTCGAAGTTATACCTTCGTTGGGAATCTCCTGTCTTATTTTCGACAAATCTGAGTTCTTGTAGCAGTTGATGTCATCGGTCTATTCTAAAAACGGGTCCGATTGAAATAACGGTCGCGTTAACAATATTGATGTCTCGTCGTGTCGGGTTGGGCAAACAACCGAGGCTATTGCCGACCCCGAAAAATATTCCGCATTTTTTATTAAAGTAATATGCGCCGCTTAAACGCATATTAAGAGCAGGCGCTAACGGCCACAGTCCTGCGGGGCCTATGCCAACCATAAGCTCAAAATTACTTCCGATACCGTGTGTGTATCCGAAAAGAAATTCAAAATAACCGATTATACCGAATCCCATCGATCGCGCTTCGCCGTGCATCGATTCTGGCGGTTTATAAGGATCTGTACGATGCTCTATTATAAAAATAGGCATAATATTATTGTTGATCATAAAAGTAAAGCCGTTTTTCTTTTGTACGAATATGATATCCAATCCGATTGCAGGGCCGGCCATTGTTTCATACAAATACATTTTATCGGCATAGTGGGACGTATGTGCGAGAATTGCGCCTGTCATTCCGTTATGCGGTGCGAAAACAAAGTGGTCAAATCCTGCTGCAAAAAGATAAAGCGGTGCAAGCAGCAATACGGCAGTAATGCAATTCCTTTTCATATAATCTCCTTCGCATCCTTTAAAAAGCTGACAATAATGCAGATCATAATGATGCCGAGCGGAAAGGCGGCGATAATTGATAAGCTTTGCAGCTGGCTGAGGTTACTGCCGGTAAGAATCAACGCTGCCGGTAGTAAGATAAAGACAACCGACCAGAATGCCCGCAGGCTTTTTTTAGGTTCACTGCCTTCCAGCTGCCGCTGCGAATAAGACGCAATAACCATTGTAATTGCATCGAATGTACTCGCATAGAGAGCAATCATCGTGATGATGAGCAGCACTAAACCGACTTTCGCAAATGGTAGCGTTTCCAAAATGCTTAAAATAATTTCTGCGGGGGCGATACCGGCAGCAAGCCGTTCCGCTGCCGGTAATAAGCCATGCGTTTCCAAATAGAGACCGTAGTTCCCCAACACGATAAACGAGCAATAGGTTCCCGCGATACCGCACATAAGCCCGCCTAATACGGTATTCCGTACCGTTCGCCCTTCCGAGATTGTCCCGATAAAGAACGGCGTTGCGACAAACCATGCAATCCAATATGCCCAATAAAAAATCGTCCACTGCTGCGGGAACCCTGCACCGTCTGCGCCCGAAATCCGTAGGGGATCCATCCATGTGGAAAGCGAGATAAAGTTTTGCAGCATCTTCCCGATGCCGGTTATGCTTGTTTCGATAATATAGAGTTTGGGACTGAACAAAAACACAAATACAATGAGGCTTGAAAAACACACAACGGCAACCTTTGCCAGATGAGAAATGCCTTTTATCCCCAGCAGAACAGCCGAGGTATATACCGCTGCAATAATGCAGAGTACAACCAAGGTAAGCATCCGTGATTCAGGAATGCCGGAGATGGTGGAAATTGCCAGCGACAACAGCGGTGTTGCAAGCGAAAATGTCGTTGCGGTTCCTGCTAAAAGACCGACGACTGAAAATACATCGATGATGGTTCCCAGTATGCCGTCGATTTTATTACCGAAAAGGGGGCGACACGCTTCGGAAAGTTTTTGCTTTTTCCGCTGCCGTACATGGAGCATATAACCGAACGCAACAGCGCATACGATATGGAAGCTCCACGGGGTAATGCCCCAGTGAAACAGCGGGTATGTTGCAGCCCAGTCTTGTTTTTCAGCTGCCGTAAGCAGATGTTTCCCGAATGGCGATGCTGTGTAGTAATATCCCCATTCGATAAGCGACCAATACAAAATATCGGCAGCCATCGTAGAGGTAAAAATCATGGCGCCCCATGTAAAATTGCTATAGCGCGGTTTATCGAGACTGCCTAACCGGATTGCTCCGTATTTTGAAAAAGCAAGATAAAATGCGGTACACACTAAGCCGAAGCCAAGAAGTATATAGAAAAATCCAAGCTTATTGACAAAAATATTCCATAGAGTATCAATGACCTTCATCGAGTGCTTCGGAAAGGTAAGCAGCAATGCCGCAGTGCCGGTTACAATGATGAGCGGTAAAAGGGTAATAATCCAATCGATTTCTCCGGAACCGTACCAGCCTTTATTGAGCTTCCGAGTGTTCATTTTGTGTTTGTTCATTGGTTGTTTCTTCATTTTCTCCATCTTGTTGAGCAGGAAACTCCGTCATCTGCATAATTTGTTTGTAATAATCTTTTGCATATCGGTACATCTTTAGCCCGTACTCACCGAAATTTTCTCCCAGCGCTTGTTTATAACATGTCCACAGCGCCCATAAGAATCCTGCAAGCGCAACATAGATATAGACACGTAACTTCTCTTCGCTTTCCGGATCGCGGCGGAAGTAGCGGTGCATAAGATCGGCTATTTGAGCTTCGGAAAAGTAAGAGTAAATAGAAAACATTGCAAGGTCGGCCAGCGGATCGCACATCGCGGCGTATTCCCAGTCGAGCAGTTTAACATCACCATCGCTGACAATAAAATTATCGCAGATTAAATCGATATGGGTCAGCACTTCCGGTTTTTTAAGTGTATCGAGTAAATCCAGCAAGGTGTTCATTTTTTCCCGGACTTCGGCATAATCGTAAAAAAGAATACCGTGCTTTGCTTCCGCTTGCTGTTCATAAAAATTAATCCGCTCCCTAAAATTAAATCGGTGCCGTACCGTAATACCGGATGTATGCAGCTTACGGGCTATCCACATACACGCTTCCAAATCATCCGAGTTGTGAGGATTCGCTATGTGCATATTTTCTTCAAACTGACTGATTTTTACGCCGGTTATTTGGTCAAAATAGATAATCTTATCGGAGATACCGAGCGGCTCAATCGCTTTATATACCGCATATTCCTGTTTCCGGTTGATAAGAATGTCAGTACCGGCGCCCGGAATGCGGAAAATATATTTGTTGTTGTTCAGTTCAAATATGAAAGATTTATTAGTCATTCCAAGCCGCAACGGACGTAAATTTTTGATCTGCATTTCAGGTTGCCCGAATACACGGGAGATCAATTCCATCCATTTATTCTGTGTGGAAATCATGTATGAGGTGTCGAATTGGCGCAGCTCTTCCAACGATTCAAATTCATATACCTGATTGGAGGGCTGTTTATTTGCAAACATCGTCAACGTGTTTAAGTGACGGCTCAATACGTCTTCCCAATACCAGTCGTCGGTATCCTCGCGGTGATAGGCTTCTTCAATCATTGGACGGATGGCATCGGAAAAAGCACGCGAAAAATAGACCGGCCCGTACATCACCCATGCGTTCCTGCCGCCGACCTTCACCTTCATTATCTTGTCATGTAAACCCAGCTGCAATACCCATTCGGTAGTCTTTTCGTTCACTTTTACGGACGAATACCATGAATCGTATTCATACGTGTGATACATATTTTTTCGCAGCCAGTTGTCGCTGGAAAGAATATAGGTGTTTTTGAGTTTGTCGCGAACATGATACAGTGTTGAAAGATTGTTTTTACTTTCAAAATCGGGATTGTATACAAGTTTTACATTGTATTTATCGATGAGGTATTCAAAGGTTTCTTTCAGATAGCCGACGACTACCGTGATATCGGTAATGCCCGCTTCCTGCAGCTGCTTGATTTGGCGTTCAATCATCCGCTCACCGAAAACTTCCAGCAACCCTTTGGGGATGGCATAGGTGAGCGGAATAAACCGCGAGCCAAAACCCGCCGCCATAATAATAGCATTGTCAACTTTACACGAATCGTATTCGGTATGCGCTTTAATGGTTAGAACTCTTTTGCCGATGGCGGGTAATCCGTTCGTTTTAAGAAGACCATCCTGTTCCATAGCAAAGAGAATTTGATTGACATACGCGAGTGATATTTTTAATGTGCCAGCAATATCCCGCTGCGTAATCGCCGGATTTTTTTTCATTAACTCGATAATTTGAAAATATCGTCTTTTCATATAAAATGTAGTATATTTTAGTTTTTGTTCACTGTCAATGATAAAAATGTTGGAAAGTGAACAGAAAATAAGTGAACAAGAAGGGTAGATTATTTACGTCACGCTTTACAAGAAATGCGGGGATGTCTCAAAAGTCGGTTACTTTTTCGGCATCCTCATGATAAATTATCGAACGGTCTCATTACAATCAGACTCTCTATAATTTATCTACTTAAAAGTGTATAGTAATTAAAGGTACCCTTTCATATCTAATCTAGGTTAGGCGGTACCGAAATTATTTTAGGAGAGACTTTTATGGATCAAAAGAAACGAAAAGTAACAATCGTCGGCGCAGGCTCCGTCGGGGCAACCTTTGCGTATGCGTTGGCTCAAAGCGGTTTTGCCGATGAGATTGCAATAACCGATATGAATAAAAACTTTGCGGAAGGGCAGGCAATGGATCTTGTCCACGGCCTACCGTTTTTGCCACAGGTCGATATCCATACCGGCAGTCAAACCGATTATGCGGACAGCGATATTATCGTCATAACCGCCGGTGCAAAACAGCAGCCGGGAGAAACGAGAATAGATCTCCTTAAACGCAATGCTGCCATCATTAAAAACATTGCCAAAGAAATTGCCGCAAGCGGCTGCAAAGGTGTGATGCTGCTCGTCAGCAACCCCGTCGATATTCTTACAAAGGTAGCGCTCGAAGCAAGCGGCTGGGAACGCGGGCGTGTTATCGGTTCCGGCACCGTCTTGGACACTGCCCGCTTCCGCTACGTACTCAGCAAAGAATGCGGCGTCGATGCCCGTAATATACACGGATACATTCTCGGTGAGCACGGCGACAGCGAATTTGCCGCATGGTCGATGACCACCATAGCCGGACGGCGTATCGATGAATACTGCGGAAACGGCGCCTGCACTTCAGGCATTCACTTCGATAAGGAAAAAATCTTGGACGAAGTACGCCATTCAGCCTATCATATCATTGACTACAAAGGTTCTACCTATTTTGCCGTCGGCTTGGCGCTTACCAGAATAGCCGGCGCCATTTTGCGGAATGAACGCAGTATCCTCTCCGTTTCGATGGCTCTAAACGGAGAATTCGGTTTGCACGACGCCTGCTTGAGCGTTCCCTGTATTGTCGGCAGAAACGGTGTAGAAAAAATCATCGAAGGCGAACTTCCCAAGGATGAACAGTCAGCGCTTGAAGCCAGCGCACAGCGACTCCACGATGCCTATCTTTCTATCTGTTAAAAACTGTTAAAAAGCATATTTTTTATGTAGGGTTTTAGGGCGGCTGTTGAGCAGCGTACATCATTAATATACTGCTCAACGACGAAAGGCTGTCCAAAAGGACAGTTTCCTTGAGCTTTAGATGCGATGTTGTCGATGAAAAATGTACTTCCGTGTACATTTTTCATCGACAACGCAGATGCCCGCATATCTGCAAGTTTACGCCGACCACTGGTCGCTTTCCCTTTGCAGCCGATACATCTCCCGATAAATGCCGTCTTTTTTTCATCAGCTCGGCGTGGGTGCCGGTTTCGGCAATGGTTCCTTTGTTGAGCACGATAATCTTATCAGCATTTTCTACGGTACGGAGGCGGTGAGCGATGACGATAACGGTTTTACCTTTTATAAGTGTACCGATGGCATGCTGGATAAGCGTTTCGTTTTCAGGGTCGAGGGCTGCGGTTGCTTCATCCAAAAGGATAATCGGTGCATCTTTGAGGAGGGCGCGGGCGATGGAAAGCCGCTGGCGTTCTCCGCCGGAAAGGGTATAACCGTTTTCGCCGATTTCCGTGTCGTAGCCCTGCGGCAGTTTTTCGATAAACGACTCACACTGCGCGGCTTTTGCGGCAGCGAGCACTTGTTCCCTCGTCGCATTCCGGTTGCCGATTAAAATATTGTTGTACACCGTGTCGTTAAAGAGCACGACATCCTGAAACACAATCGAAAACGCGCTGAGCAGGGTTTCCGGTTCTACCGAGGAAACATCAACACCGCCGATGCTGACCGTACCCGATGACGTATCCCAAAAGCGCGCAGCCAATCGCGCAATGGTGGATTTCCCGCAGCCGGAGTGTCCCACGAGCGCGGTAATTTCGCCCTGCTTGGCGGTAAAGCTGATTCCGCTTACCGTGTTTTCTCCGGCATCGTTTGCGGCGGTGCCTGCATTATTGGAATTACCGGCAGCGCTTCCACCGATGTCAGTCGCACCTTTACTGCTCGGTTCATTATATGAAAACGACACATTATCGTAGCAAATGTCGTAGCCGTTCGGCTTAAAACTTTCACTGCCCGTCTGTTTGGGATAATTGATAATCGCCTGCTTCCGCTCAACAGCAATCAGTGTATAAAAGAATTCGGCAAGCAGCATAAACACTGTCGTCAACGGATCGAAGATACGGCATGAGACCAACAAAAAAACGATATAGGTCAACAGTTCGATTTTCCCCTGCGACAGCAAGTACGCTCCGTAAGAAATGACGAGCGGAAAGCCGAACCGGATCAACGCGGCCACACCGAACATAAGCGCGCCGATTGCAGCTTCCGATTTGAGCGCAGCGTGCGTTGTTTCGGTAATATCGTCTTTGAGCTTTTGCACATACAAAGCTTTTTTATCGGAAGATTTCAGCACCTTGATATTGTCTATCATCTGCTGTAGCGAATCGTATATTGCATCCTTCCGTACGATGACGCTTTTCATCTTTTTTTCCGACAGCTTCCGGCAGCCGACAACAATAAAAAATCCTGCAAAGGCACAAACAAACAACGCAATAGTCATCCGCCAATCCAAAAACGCTAAAAGAGCCGCCGCAATTAAAATCGAAATAATACCGCCGAACATTTCCGGCACGACATTAGAAAACGCTTGTTCAATCGTTGTAACATCGTTTAAAAGCGTCGAGGTCAAATACGATAAATCTTGCCTGCCGAAATACGACAGCGGGAGCTTCCGAAGCGATTCCGCGAGCGAAATACGCACATTTGCCGCTTCTTCATACGCGCCGTTATACGTCCTGCCGTACTTTAATTTTTCAAGGATAAACAGCACGGCTATAAACGCCGCTCCGGCTGCTACCACCGCCCATACATTCGGAGCTTTAAAACCTTGCTGCATAATGCGCGCTAAAAAATACTGCAGCACATACAGCGAAAGTCCCAGCGGCACCATCACAAACAAATTGATAATAACCCCGAGCGTAATTGACAAACGCAAATTCCGTGTCCCCGCATCGGATAACGCAAAAAATCTTTGTAACATAATTCCTCCTTCATTTAATTGGTAATTGGTAATGTTTAATTGATAATTATGTTTTGGGCGTTCCGGTTAATTTTTGCTCAAGCAAAAATCAACCGTCGGGCTTTGCGGGGTTCCGCTCGCGCTCCATTCCTTCGGAACAGCTGCGCTGCCCCTCCAATCCCTAACGCTGTCTAAGAATTGACATCCTTGTCAATTCTTAGACACGAGTTTTTTGCAGGCAAAAACATCGTTACTGCTTGGAAACAGCAACATCCTTGTTGCTTCTGAATGTACATCCTGTCCGCTTAGTAATCGTAAGACTCACTCCATCTACCGTATAGGCTTTATGCTTGTAAGCATTCGGCATCTTGTGTTAATATTGCATTCCAAAAATCTTGTATGTTCATACCCGACCTCAAAGTTAGATATTCGATTCCATTTCAATACATTCCCATACGCCATCCGGCATCATATAGGTTATAACTTTCCCTATTGGTTGAAAACCGGCGATTTCATAACAATGCCGAGCGCGTTCATTATTCGTAAACACTCTCAATGTTATTTTTGAAGCATGCAAAACGTTTTTTGCATATTCTATTGCAAGTGCTACCATTTCTTTTCCGTTTCCCTTTCCTCTGCTCTCAGGCGAAAGTATAATAAACCCAAATCGGACGAGTGTTTTATCGTCTTTATTTGGGTACCGGATAAACAAATGACCGAGCACGGTGTGTTCGTCAACGGCGCAAAGAGGGATGATAGACTGTATACCGTTCATCGAATCATAGTATTCATTTAACTCATTGCCGTTTAACGGAAACCGTCCTATTCTGTCGGCAGACCATTGATAAAGCTGCTTTGTATCCTTAATCCAACTGCAAATGATTTTGGAATCTTGCGCCTCATATTTTCTTAATGTCATGAACACCTCGATAATATTTTTTATAAACCGGTTACCAGTACCATCTTATTATTAATTATTAATTATTAATTATTAATTATCAATTATTAATTATTAATTATTTACCCTTTTCGCGCTGTTACACACAGATACCTTTTTGCAAAAAGCGAGTCGATTTGTATACCGGTAAAGCCTGCCGAAGTCAGCAGTGCGCTCAACTGTTCACCGGTATAGATTTTCATACCGCTAATTCTTTTCGGCCATTTTTCATCGCCTTTATGAAGCCCGTCTACTTCGTTGCAGATAAAAAAGTGCGCTCCTTTTTTGAGTACGCGAAACACTTCTTTAAACGCTGTTTCTATTTCCGGCCAAAAATAAACCGTTTCGAATGCCGTCGCAATATCGAATGAATCGTTTTCAAACGGCATGGAAGAAACGCTTGCTTGCAGTATGCGGCAGGTTCCGCGTCCGATGTACGCCTTATTGCATTTCGTCGATTGCGCAACACAGACATCGGAATAATCAATGCCGGTTACCTCTTCGCAGCCGCGCTCAAGCAATCGTTTGACATTTGCGCCTCCGCCGCATCCGATATCAAGACCGCTGCCTAAAATTTTTCCATCCAAATGCGAAAAGCCCCATTCCGCCATGCGCGTATGTCCTGAATTCATTCCCGCGACAATCAGCTTACCGATAAAACCCTCAGGCTTCCTAAAATTATCTCCTAAACTCATTTTCTCCTCCCCTGATTCACACTTTCCACTCGATGCCTTTTTGGAAATTGTCCCACATACTTGCGTACAAACCCTTCCGCACAAGCAGTTCCTTATGTGTGCCTTCTTCTGCGATTTTGCCTTCGTCTATAACACAGATTTTATCTGCGTTTACGACTGAGGAAAGGCGGTGTGCAATCATGATGACGGTTTTGTCTTTGAGCAGTACGTCGAAGGTCTTTTTGATTTTGTATTCGTTTTCGGCATCGGCAAAGGCGGTTGCTTCATCCAGTACGATGATAGGTGCGTCCTGTAATAAGGCGCGGGCGATGGCGAGCCGCTGGGCTTCTCCTCCTGAGACGTATGTGCCCTTGGTGCCGTACACCGTGTCGATACCGGCGGGCAGTTTTTCGATAATGTCCATACACTCGGCTTTGCGGAGCGCTTCCATTACCTCTTCACGGCTTGCATCTTTTTTGCCGTAGCGGATATTTTCTAAAATGCTTTCCTTAAAGAGCTTATTCTCTTGGAACACAAAACCGACGGTGTGCAGCAGGTCGCTTGTTTTTATATCGCGGATATCCACGCCGCCGATGCTGATACTTCCTGCATCAACTTCCCAAAAGCGACCGAGCAAATTTACCAGTGTTGTTTTGCCGCCGCCTGAAGGACCGACCAGTGCGGTGAGCGAATGTTCGGGGATGCTGAGTGTGATGCCGTTTACCGCGGTGCGGCTCTGGGCTTGTAGGCTGGTGCTGTCGGCAGTGCCTCTAGCCGTGGTACAGTCTGTTTCTGCTGCCTCGGATTCCGCAGCTCCTCCCTCGCTGTTGTTGTGCGCTGCGGCAGTCTCTCCTGTTTTCATTGTTTCCGGTGCGGTCTTTGCAGAGGCGGCAGCCGGTTCCGATGCTGTCTCCGTCTTATATGAAAATACCACGTTGTTAAATGCAATATCATATTTTTTAGGCAGTATGGATGTTTCCGGTTCCTTGGTCAGCGGTGCTTGCAAAATATCTTCGATACGGTTGAGCGCATCGTTTGAGCGTTGATAAAACGTGTTTGCATACATAACTTTCATCAGCATCGTATAGGTAACCGGTGCAAAGGCGAGGTAAAACACAAAGCTGTAAAAAAAGTGCGGGTCAAGCGTTGCTGTCCCGGCCATCAATAACGCTGCCGGAAGTAAAAAGACAAACCCGAGTTTAATCAGCGATAAAAAAATCGAATAGCCGTTTTCCCACGACATCGAATATTGGAGAACGAACTCTTTATAGTTCATAATTGAGGTGTAAAAGTTTTTAAAATAATACACAGACTGATTAAAAGTTTTGATAACCGAAATACCGCGTACATATTCGGTACCTGCATTGTTCATCTGCTCAAGTGCGTCTTCATACTTTTGCATAAAACCGGAGTTTGTACTGATCCGCATTAAAACAGCTTGCAGAACAAACGCAAGCACAAGCGGTAAAAGAGAAATCAGCCCGAGCCGCCAGTCGAATACCAGTGTAAGGGCGAGTATCGCAAAAGGAGAGACCATGTTCTGTGCGGTGTCAGGCATATTATGAGCAATGAGCGTTTCAAGCTGATTAATGTTTTTTTCAAACACCTTGCGTACCTTGCCGCTGACATGCGTAATATGCCAGCCAATGGGCAGGTCTGCCAGTGTTTCCGCCATCCGTATCGAAAGGTTTTGCTGAATGGTAAATGCCGTCGCGTGTGAAAGCATGAGCGCCGTGTAATACAGCACAAAGCCCGCCGCCGCAGCACCGACCGCCCACAGCCCATAGCGTGCAAGAGCTGCTGCGTTCACCGCTTCTTTTGCCGCAACTGCGGAAATCACATCGCGCATTACAAAGAACACCATAATGTACGGCACAAAACTGACGAGTGCGCTTAAAGCGGAAAGCACCAGCGACAGTGGTAAAAGCCCTTTGCTGCTTCCCGCATAGCTTAACAGCCGCTTAATGGCTTGCTGCTTTGCCGGATTTCGTTCCTGCTGCTGCGGTGCTTTTTTTTCCCCATGCAGGATTTTCCTCTGTAGCATTTACCGGGGATTGCCGCTCCTTTGCAGAACTTTTCCCCAGTGATCTTTTTGTATCATTCATAGAGCATAGGCCTCCATATCAAATAATCGACGGTATCGTCAGCTGTTTGACATGAAAAAATATATCCAAACAGAAATAGATTGTCAACGGCATCTAACAAAGATACTTGTAGACAACAACCGCTTCTTTAAGTGCTTCATATAAGCCGTTTTAATTATGCAGTACCGATTACCAATTACACATTATCAATTAAACATTATTTTCGTCTTTTCCACGGAATAAAGCGGTTGACCCGTTTGCAATACGCAGCGTATTCATCACCGAAACGTTCGGTAAGCCATCGCTCTTCCGTCAATTTCATAAATATGGTGAGGTATAGCCAAAAGAGCGGAGACAATATCAATACATACCAGTTCCGGCAAAATAGCAGCGCTCCGGTACAGATAAATAAAAAGGCGGAATAGATCGGGTTACGCACAAGGCCGTAAACACCATCCGTTGCAAGTTGATTTGCTTTTATTTTGGTGTCGATGCGGGCACCGAATACTGCAGTGCACCACAATGCAACGCCGCCTGCAATACACAAAACCCCGACAATGACAAACACGCTTGCAATGATTGCACTGCGAATGTTTCCGCTTGTCAGCATACCGAATGTTACCGCTGCAATACCTGCGGCAGTGAACGCAATCATAATTGCAATACAAATCGGACCGATACCGAGTATTGGAAGATGCTCTTGTTCAGTTGTTTTCATTTCAGTATCCTTTGCCTTCTTTTTGCTACGAATGGTGCCGATAAGATGTTGTAAGCTCAAAACTGGATGGCGGAATAACATACGCGGACCGCTGTAGCGCATAACCGCACGGATTTGTCGGCGCATCTCCGGCTTGTAGCAATGCACGGGACAAACATTACAAAACGGCTTTTCCTGCTTACCGCGATACCGGCATTGTTCAATCCGTTTGTGTGTATATGCTTTTAACGCCTCCACGTCCGGCACCGCTGCATCAATGACTTCCCTATTAGACTTTGAAGGATTATGCCGATGTGCCGCGGCATAGAGATCGATCATCGAATCGACCAAGCGTACTTCATCTTCTACCGTCATCTTATGCATATCGATACTTTACAAATGGCCTCACTTTCTACAGAGGAGATACACTGCCCACGCCGGATATCTTACGTATAATAGCAGGGTCGCCTTTATACCAAATGCTTCCGCTGCCGCTGATATCGGCTCGTAAAACCTTTGTAACCCACACATTTGCAGAGCCTGAACCTGAAATGGATATATCGGCATATTCGGCTTTCAAGTCGGTAGCTTTGATATTGCCGGAACCGGAAATAGCAGCTCTCATGTGTTCGGCTTTTCCTGACGCTGTAAAAGATCCCGAACCGGATATGTTCAACTCTAGTTTTTTTACGTCAATATTGCGTGCAGTAATATCGCCGGAACCGGATACATCTATTGTCATTGTTCCCCTGTGCATATCGAATGATGAAATCGTACCGGTCAGCGATCCGGAAGCTGTTAATTGTGTTAAAACCGGCATCGTAATAGAAGCTTTGCAGTGGGCGTTGCTTATAGCGTACCCTTTTTTGAAGCCGATATGGAGGTTATTACCACTATCGTTGACTTGTATATCTAAATAGTCAAAAAGATTTTCATCGGCATCTACGGTAACGGAAAATGTTCCGTTCCGTGTTATCTCGACAGTCCAGTCGCCGCTGATGGAAACGGTCTTAAAACTATTCAGTGAAAAGTTCTGTTGTTTTACGTTCCCGTTCCCGCGAATAGAGGTGAGCGATCCCGGGCAGCCGCCGGTGGCAAACAAAAGCAGTGCGGTAATGGCGGTACATATTATATTGATAATTTTGCTCTTTGTTTTATTCATAAAAAATCCTACTAAATGGTAAATATCTTAACATAGAATACTTTAAGGCGGGCGCTATGTCAACGTTGACAGACAAACCTATATCGACAAACCCGTTAATAGGTTCTTTTTAATATTGCAGTGGTATACAAGTAGCTGCAATTTTGTGCTATACTCTTCCTCATGCTGCAAAAAGCAAGGTATCACTGCAACGACGCTTTGGAAATATACTGAAGTCGGCCACAATTAGGATGCACGCAAAGAAGTAAAGGTATTTAATTCGGAATCCGTGTTTGCCCCCCCCCCAAAAAACCTAAACGGCTGATGAAGCGCATCATTACCCTTGCGAGTAATCCCAATGACCTCGTGCTTGACTCCTTCCTCGGTTCGGGGACAACCGCTGCCGTTGCACACAAAATGAGGCGGCGGTGGATCGGCATCGAAATGGGAGAGCACGCCTACACCCATTGTAAGGTCAGGCTTGATAAGGTTATTTCGGGTGAAGACCAAGGCGGTATTTCAAAAGCCGTCAACTGGCAGGGCGGCGGGGGTTACATCTTCTACACATTAGAGCCAACCCTTATCAACCTCGACTCTTTTGGACAGTCGGTCATCAACGAAGCATACAGCCCCGATATGCTCAGCGCCGCCGCTGCCCTGCACGAAGGCTTTATCTACAAGCCCGATGCCGACCTTTTTTGGAAGCAGTCCGTTTCAAGCGAAAAGTCCTTTTTATTCGTTACAACCCGCTATGTAAGCGCTGCTTACCTGCAATTCATCCAAAACACCATGCAGGAGGGAGAATATCTTACCATCGCCTGTACCTCATTTGATTCCGCAGCAGCGAAAACATGTCACAATATCACCGTCAAAAAAATCCCCCAAATGCTGCTTAAAAAATGCGAATTCGGCAAAACCGGCTACAGCCTCAACATTTTCATCCTCCCGTATATGAAGAAGATGATGAGTGACAGGCAATTCGAATAAACGGCAAAATGTGATATACTAACGCTATGATTAAGTCCGGACCAGATAATCGCAACTATAAAGACTCTGTATTCGTCGATCTTTTTAGTACCGATGAAAAAGCAAAAGAGTACTTACAAAGGAAATCGAGGGAGGTTATTAATATGCTCATAGCAGAATACGATTATGATACTGATATTGCCGTACAGCGGAGAGAAAGCCTCATGCTTGGTATACAGCAAGGAAGACGTGAGGGGCTACAACAAGGTTTTTTAGACGGAAAAAAGGAAACGGCAAGGTTTATGAAGTTAAAAAACTTTGAGGTGTCTCTAATTACTGAGATAACCGGACTATCTCAAGCAGAAATAGAAGCATTGTAAGATGCATTTTTTCTATAATAACAGACCTATTCTGAAACTTTCGGTTTCAAATAGGTCAACGAGTTCTCGCATCGGACAATAAAGACAAGAGGTAATACGAAAACCTTGACACTTGATGAAGTTAAAAAACTTCTTCCACTTACCGAAAAAAGATTGCAAGAGAGGTGTGTATGAATGAGATAATGTTACATCAATATAATTTACTTTCTACCGAATTACAGCAGGAAGTGCAACATTATATTGAATATTTATTTTTAAAAAATAAAACGCTGAGTAAAAAAACTCGTGGAAATATAACGCAGCGAGAAAAAAATAAAGCGTATGAAACTCTAGTACAGTATGTAGGTTGTATCCCACCAGATATTGATTATAAACACGCTATTGTAGAAGAAACGGTTAAGAAATATGACAGTATTACTTGACACAAATATCTTAGTTGATTTTTTAGCAAAACGTCCTCAGTTTTTTAATAATGCACAGTGTATTGTTAAAAAATGTAAAAATGAAGAAATAACGGGAGTTGCAGCAGTTCATACTATTTCAACGCTATTTTATATCTTAAAAAAATATATTCCGACAGAGAATATATACGAGCTTTTTTAATTCCAAATCGTCCGCATTTTTTTATACCACCTATACACGACTGCAACGGCAAATAGGAAGGATAAAAAATCGGAAACCGGTTGCAGCAGGTAGATGCCGGTTTTGCCGTATACGGCAGGCAGAAGATATAGGAGTGGTACATAAAAGAAACCCTGCCGTGAAATTGATATGAGGAGCGCTGAAAAATAATTGCCGATATTCTGCATGAACATACTACTGACGGCAAAAGCGCCGAGCAACGGAAGCGAAAAGCATTGCATCCTGAGTATCGTAATTCCGGTAGACACAACTTCATCATCATTGGACATAAGATGAATACATTGTTCGGCGAAGATGAATAGGATTATTGAAGCGACTGTTAAAAAAATTGTTCCCACGGTAACAGTCGTAATAAAGGCCCTTTTTACCCGCTCATATTGTTGAGCACCGTAATTCATCGCACAAATCGGTTGAAACCCCTGCCCCCAACCGATCATAATCATAAAAGCCACTGCAACAATTTTTGAACTTATTGTTAAAGCAGCGATCATACTTTCGCCGTACTGCGCCGCCGTAACATTGAGCAGCACCAATGCAGCACCGGTAATTGCCTGCCGCGAAAAATTGGGAAGCCCCCCTGCAAGAATATGATACACACGCGCTTTACTGCATTGAACTTTTTTTATGCTAAAAGAAATAGCTCCGCGGCTTCGAGCAAGTGCGGTCAGCACAATACATCCGATAATCTGACCGATCAGTGTTGCATATCCGGCGCCGATAAATCCCATATTAAGCGGAAACATCAATAACGGATCCAGTACCATATTGCTCAGCATTCCGGACAATAATCCGATCATTCCATCGCGTACATTTCCGCATAAGCGCAGCTGATTATACACGGTTATTGCATATAAGCTGAACGGAATGCTGATGATAATGATCTTTAAATACTGCACGGTAAAGGCGAGCACGTCTTGAGATGCACTGCCGCCGATCAGTGTTGCAAGCGGTACAACAAAAATATATGCTGCGATTGCGATTACGATGCCGGTTACGATTGCAATGACAATGCCTATCGACGAAATGATTTCCGCTTCCGCATAATCGTGTTCTCCGATTTTCTTTGACATTACGTTACCGCTGCCGTAACCGTACCAAAACCCGATTGCTTGAATAACACTGACAAAACTGAACACCACACCGATTGCCGCAATCATCGATCTATTGTGTAATTGTCCGACAAAAAAGGTATCGGTTAAATTGTATATAACACTGATCAGCATACCGATTATAGTCGGAATTGCCGTTTTAATGAGCAACGGAAAAATCGGTTTTGTTAAAATATTCAATCGCCTTTGTTCTTTTAAATCCATCCCAGCAACTCCGTAATGTAAGGCAACCGTATCGGAAATCTTTTGAACGGTTGCTTTCCTTTAGTGGAAAATTTTAAATAAAATTTCCCACCATTTTTTCAAACTCAGTGCAGATGCATCAGGAAGTGTGGATCAAGTAACGCAGAATACGTGAGGCAGAGCAACCATTTGAGCCGCAAAGCGGCGAAACTCTGGTTGAACGGACTCACGTATTCTGCGGCATAGCTAAAAAGCACCTGATGCGTCTGCACAGCTCCGTACTTCACCCTTGTTTCCGTTAACGGTGATGAGGTCGCCGTCCTTGAATTTGGCGGTGGCGAAACCGACACCCAATACTGCCGGTATATTAAATTCCCGTGCAACAATCGCTGCATGGCTGAGTGCAGAGCCGGTATCTGCAACGACAGCACTTGCAAGTTTAAAAAGCGGTGTCCATTCAGGATCGGTGAGATGACACACCAGCACATCTCCTTTTTGCATCTTATAAAATTCTTCAGGTGTGCGGATAATGCGTACCGTTCCTACAGCAGTTCCCGGGCTTCCGCTCACCCCTTTCAGCACATCCCCTTTTGAATCAAACACCAGTAATTTTGAAGCTTCCCAAACTTTTCCCGCAAGCGGAAATTTTTCATTCCGTCTTGCGATCTTTTCTTTATAAACATCACTGATATATCCGGCTTTCAACACTTCCAGTAATTCACGATGAAAAAGATTTGCAATTCCGTTTTTATAATCTCCGCTGTTTAAGAGCAGAATATTTATCCGCTTTACACACTGTCTGACATAATAAAAGAGTGTTTCCCAGAGATACTGCGATTCTTCTCGAACAACATGAAAATACCGGAAGCGCTGTATGTCTTTTTCTATACGCGGATATTTGTTTCCATAAATACGCTTTAATTGCTGTATTAAATCCGTATAATTCTTGTTATCATGAGAATGCTGATCGGATGTATCAGCGGTGTTTAATAACGGGCGTATAATATTGACAAGCCTATAGGGATCCTCGATAAATGTTTTTGCTTCGATGCAATAGCAGTTGTAGTCAGACTTAAAACCATTCTCTTTAATAAAATCATCCGCAAGCTGCTTAAATGCAGGAAAATCGGCACACAGTGTGTTGAATCTTTCGCCTGATAGTATGGCTTCCGTTAGGGCTGTGTTTTTCCGTATCGTATCCGCTATGCGAGAAACAGCATTGGTAACGACCGCTGTTTTATTATTGAGTTCCCAATAAAAATCAAAGGCGGAATAATTCGTATCTACACGTTGTATTATTTTGGTGAATTTTTTGCTCATTAAAAAAGACGGGAATAATGCATACTTAAATCTATCGTATGCAAGTTTTTCTGTCAGCACATAACTTCGTTCCATAAATGCAGTACATTCGGCTAAACTCATATTTTCAAAATCTAAGGTTTTAATATGCGCTATTTCTTGTTCATATTGAGTCATAAAATTTTTACATACTTCTACACAATAGTCAAAATTTTTAAGCATCCGAATAATTTTAAAAATATGAAAAATACGCAGCGTAAACCCTTTTTTTGTTTTCCGGAAGCGTCTGAATACCATCGTCATCAATTACAGGGTTTGAATTAAAAACAATACCGCCTTCTGCGAATATCCGTGCTTTTTGGTTGTTAATTGCTAGCATATAATCAAAGTCCAGTGCACGGTATGCAAACGGCATTTTTTCAAACTGAAAAGCCATATTTTGTTTCATCATTCGTGTTAATTTACTACCTTTGAGATATTCCTGAACTAGCTTCTTATCATCATTATTTTTTAAGGTTGTTATTGCACGTGCTTGCAAAATATATATTTCGTTCTTTTGTATTGCCCATTCAATATCCATCGGCATACCGTAGTGTTTTTCTATTTTTAGTGCAGCGCTCAATAGAGCTGCAATCTCAGTATCATTCAATGCCCGCGCTGTTCTTTTTTCCTCGCTTACCGATTCTTCTTTTGTGTTTTTATCTGCATAAACAATTTGCGTTTCTTTACTTCCGATAGTTACTTCTAGCACATCGCCTGATTTATTTACAATATAGCTATCTGCCGTTACACGGCCGCTTACCACACTTTCCCCCAATCCGTAACTTGCGTTGATCTGTATTTCATCTTTGTTTTGTGTTACCGGATTGACGGTAAACAGAACGCCCGCTTTCTCGCTTTCTACCATTTCTTGAATGACAACGGCAATCGCAACACCGCTTTGATTATATCCTTGGTTAAATCGATAGCGTACCGCTCTCTCTCCCCATAGTGAAGCATAACAATGGCGTATTTGAAGCAGGACATCTTCTATCCCTTGCACATTTAAATACGTTTCCTGCTGACCTGCAAAACTTGCATCGGGTAAATCTTCCGCTGTTGCTGATGAGCGAACCGCAACTCTCGCAGCTTCTCCGAGTTCTGCATATTTATTCCGTATCTCTTTTTCCAATTGAGCAGGAAAATGTCCTGTTATGATTTTCTTCCGAAATGTACCGACTGCGGATAACAAGGCTTGTTCATCCGTTTGCGCCTCTGTAAGAACGCGCAAGATAATTTCATCTATGTTATTTTCTTTGAGAAATTCTCGATACGCATCTGCGGTAATCACAAATCCCTTAGGAACCGGTATTCCCGCAGCAGTCATCTCGCCAAGGTTAGCGCCCTTACCGCCTGCAATGAGTACATCATCTTTATGTATCTGTGTAAAATCAGCTATCCGCATTATTCAACTCCTTTAAGGAAAAACGCTTACAGTATTTTCAGTGCGGTTTCTCTGTATGCCTTTTTCTTTTAAACGCTTACATTCATACTTCTATATATTTGTGCACAACTCCGGCAATATATGTTCGCAGCACATCATTAAAATACGCTTCATCAAATTGATAACACTGAGAACACAAAACCGCACTCCCGATAAATGCGCTCATCAACCCTTTTTGATCTACCCACGTAATTGCACTGTGCTGTTCCCAATACCATATTAGCTTTGCTAAAAAATCTTGATACAGAATTTCAATTTTATGTGCCTCATTTTGCCCCTTTGCTTCAAAGAGCTTAAACGCATCCTGATAAATAGGTTGGCTTTGAATTTTTATCATAAGATCAATCGAAGATTTGTATATCATATCCGTAAGAAATGCCGCCGGGTCGGCAAGTGAAGTTGAAAACTTTTTTTCAATATTGCGTAGTTTTTGATTTGAGCGGTACACAATGAGTTCTATAATCAGAGCATCTTTATCCTTCCAAAAATTATAAAAACTCCCCTGTGCAATACCGACCCGTTTGGTCAATTCCGCTATGCTCAAGGATTTTGTTCCTTTATCGTGAAATAAATCGAGCGCGGTTTCCATAAGCGCTTCTTTTATTTTTATGCGTTCTTCTTCGGTAAATGCTTTCGGCATACTGCATCCTTCGTTCATACGGAGCGTTTAATACCTCGTCACAGTGTTTCGGGATTACTCACTCGTCTCTATGTTTGTGAATATTTTATCATTTATTCATTGCTAATATAGCAAAAGACTTCGTGTATGTCAATGAATATTATACGGTTTATTCATAGTCTCTGTTCAACAGCAAACGTTGTATGCCTTTGATTCAATAGAAAACAATCGCGCTATGTATACACTTGAACACATCTATCAAGAGGAGAAAATACTCTCTTTACAATGAGCATCTTTTTAGAACCGGTATTCAAGACTTGCTTGGATAAAATGGTTGTTTTTCCAATTTGAAAACTCGCTCTTTTTGTTTGCAGCATAGATATAGGCGCCGGTACCTTCTACATATAATTCGTCTTTAATACGGTAACGCAGCTTAGGCATTATGACAAAATCGTTATGTTCTATGCCCCAGATACAGGTTATGGAATCGGTAAGGTTTTCATGCAACCAAGAATCGGAAATGTTGACAATCAATTTATTGTTGGTAGCTTTTTCTGATGTATCCCAATCCATATCGAATTTCCCGTTTCCGTTATTTTCTTTTACCTGTTTGAAGCCGAGTGTCCATGCGCCGAGGTTTTGGATATTAATATTGATATTATTTAAAGGAATATCAACGTCAAATCCTATCACCCACTGAATACTATTGTTATGTACTGCGGGATCGGTACCTTTAAAGTCACCTGTCATGTAATAGGCTAATTCCGATTTTAAATTAAACATTGCAATAGCTGCACCAATATCGATGCCGAAGATATGTACCGGATCATAGTGCACGCAATCGGCGAGGCTTTTACCTGCAAGCGCATTGGCAACCATGGCTTCTACGTCAAATGACGGTGTCTTATAGTGACCGAAATAATACTGCCCCGCCATATCCACCGGCCCTGCCGAACCGGAAAGCCGTATGCCGTACTGTCCGTATTTGATGTTATGTATATCGGGTAAAAAGGCAGCTACCCCCAATTTGGTAAGCGGATTGAGCGGCACATTATTGACGGCAAAATGCGCAGCCGTGATTACCTGCTGTTTATAGGCAGCAACGGTTTTCGTTATTTCTTTTGTGATAAGGTCACTCTCTGTTTTAAGGAAACCGGCAAGGGCATCCGCCGCGTTGCGAGCGATGATCTCTGCAATCTTTTCAGGCGGTGCAGCTTTTTTAATCAATTCGATAATCTGCCTCTTTGCCTCATCAGGCAGCTTCACAATAACACTGCTTAATAGACTTGCGGGATCTTTCAACAATTTAACGACCTCACCGTTATCGGGCAGCCGTGCGACCTTCTCAACCGTTTCGAGCAAGGCATTGTATACGGGACTATTTTCGTAGGCATCGATGCTTTCTACCAATTCTTTTAACGTCTTGTATTTTTCTGCTGCGACACGCTTGTCGACTGCGTTGAAGATACCACCAGGGATATTCTCCCATGCAGCTTTTGCATCATCCCGTTTTTTTATAAGGAGGTCTTTTATCGCTTTTTTATTTGTGCCAATCCCTTGCTGCAGTTCGGCGATGAGTTGTGCGTCCTTCCCGATGGCGGATTGCACTGTTTGAGTAAACTGTTTAAAATCGGCATCTTTCAGTAATCTGCTAAGAGGAATTTCGGAAGGAAAAGCCGAAGGGTCAATACTCTCATATAACGCTTTAGCGGTACGTTCAATCGGATCATATAAAGAAGCATACAGTTTATCGGCAGACGGTACGGTAATATTCGGCAGTAAGGCTGCTTGAGAAAATTTTTCAATATAGGATTCTGCGAGTGTTTTTGCCTTTGCTTGCACCGTCATAATCTGTGTAGGAACCCACGGACCATTCAACGCGATACGGTCGGGTGTCATAGACGGAGCCCATGCAAGTTCAAGCCGCAGCGGGATCGGCGCATTATAGGCAAAGTGTACCATCGGTTCGCCTATTCTGCGGTCTATATAGGCTGGAATGGTAAAGTCGGTAAGGTCGTTTGCATTAAACACATCGAGTACGTGAATCATATCGCCCTTGCCCCATACCAATTTCAGTTTTCCTGCAGACAATACGCAGTCGCCTAAATAGACACGCATCGTCAATTCATTCAGAATATCAAGCGGATAATCTTTTATCGTCCGCACATTCAACTGCAAATCGGCGGACAACTCCGTTTTAGCGTTGCTGTGACTCACCGTAAGTCCGAACACAGGAATTGCATCAGCCCGCTTTACATCGGGATGTACCCAAAGTCGTGTATCCAGTTTAGCGAAGCCGTGCCATTCCAGCGTTTTTTCCGATTTGCTCATCGAAGCTGAACTCATTGCGCTGCTTGTATCCGTTTCTGCCGAAGTGAAATTCGTTTCCGCAGAGTCGGACGCTATTTCTCCTGCATCGTCAAAAAAAGACTCCTGCGCAAACAGCGTTCCCAGTAGCGCAACTGCAATCAGCACACACATCAAAAACTTTTTCTTCATATTAAGCCTCTCCGTATTCATCGCCCCGCAACGGCTTCCTGCGGCAATTCCAATGGCTAATTGGTAATGCGTAATCAATTTGTAATTGGTAATTTGTAATAAGTAATTACCCATCACAAATTATGAATTACCAATTATATTACAGTTTTCCTGTGTTTAAAAAATTCTGCGTGAACATTTTATCGTTGATCGGTTTATCCAATTCGAGCTTGAGAATGGTGATGCGAGTAGTATGCTTCGTTTGTACGTTCGTCATTTTCCCCTGCATAGGAATCCAATAGGCTCCTTGTTGTTCGAGTTTTTCAATTTCCAAAACTTTCAGCAACGCACCTTTTTTATCATACATTTCAATTTTTATCGGTATGGATGTTTTTTGATCGATGTATGAAATTCGCTTAAGGTACTGGCTTGACTTTGCGTTAACCGGTGTCGATTCAATCTTATAACAGGTGTAAGATCCGACTGTTTCTGTTCCCAGCAGTTCGTGCGTGTCCTCGTCAATCTTGCGCGTTTCCAAATCGTCATAGCTCGCATCAGTTCCCATAAAAGACTTTGAGCCATCGGAGGAAGCAATGCGTCGAGTTGTGCGCAGTGCGGGCATATATATCCATTTATCATTGGCACGGTCTTTATTCACGATCTGCAAAAATCGCGTATCTTTTACCGAAGCAGGCTGCCGGAATATAATCAACGCCGCTCCGGTTTTATCACCGGGATCTTTTGCCCATTCTTCGATCATGCGTTCGTCAACGGAATTGTTTGAATCGATCAATTCCATTTTTACAGCGCTGTGCGTAAAACGCGGACGCGGTACATCCAGCGACTTTTGTACGACACTTTTACCGTCTTCGGCAGCAAGTGTTCCTGCGATACCGGCAACCAACAACGGTATCAAAACTGTTTTCAGTAAGTGTTTCATTTTTTCCTCCTATACAATACCGCCACGGATGGCGGTGGTTATAGCAGAAGCGATATTTTGGCGTTGCCAAAATTCGCTATCAACCGATGGACACGGAAGTTCATCGGTTGGCAGCCATAAAGCGTGGTTTAAAAATATTGAGCAGTACCGGTAAAATCGTCATTGCCGCGACGGATCCGGTCAGCATAACAACTGCAACTAAAAATCCGACAAATCGCAACACCACAAAGCGTGAAAAACACAACACAACAAAGCCGAAGCCGACTGATGCGGCATTGACCATAATAGCCTTTCCCGAAAGTTGTAACGTATTGACCGTTACCGCAGTTAAATCGTCTGTTCTCAATCGTTCTTTATGGTAGTTATTCATAAAGTGAACGGTATAGTCGATACCGATTCCAATGGCGATCGCAGCTACCAGACTGGTTACCATATCAAGATTGATACCGGCTAATCCCATAATGCCGAAATTCATAAGGATAGAAATACCAAGCGGAACCGCACCGATAAGTCCGGCAATCGGAGAACGGTAATAGAGAGACAAAATACAGAACACAATCACAATAGCAAGTAGCAAACTCGACACCTGACTATCAATAATCATCGAGGTCATTGCGGTTTCAAGCTCTCCAAGTCCGGACGCTTCCAACGTGTAGCCTTCGGGAAAATGTTGTTGTGCATACTGTTCGGCAGCGTTGATAACCGCTTTTATCTTGCCGGTATCGTGAACACGCATCATTATCTGCATACGAGTCTTTGACGGCTCCAGCTGTTCATCAACCAGATCGTCAAGTGAACCTGAATACAATAGAAGATACTGTGAGATTAAATTTTTTAATTCCTCACGATGAGCAACCGGATATTTTGAAATGTCGTAGGGAATTTCATCATAAGCAGCTCCGTTGTAATTTAGTTCTTTTTGCAGCGCGGTCATAAAATCAGGAAGCGTAACGTTCTTTCCTCCCGATTGGGCATACGCAGCGATAAAAAGCTCCATCACGTCGTCGGTTGTCAGTGTTTTTCCGCGATATCGTGCGGCAAAAGAAGATGGTTCAGTAGTCGTACTTGATACGATTTGCGCCGTAAGGTTATCCGGTGAAGACACATCCGTCATTCCGCCGTCTTGTTCAGCATTGGAATCGGTAAAGAAACTTCCGGTGTCCGAAAAGAAACTCTCGGTGGATTGTGAATTTTCATCGACAGCCTCGGCTGCATCGAAAGATTCCGGCAGCATATCTTTATGCATCACTTGATTGAGCCGCTTGATAAAATCGGAGAATGATAATATCGTTCCGATCTCGGCATAATTATCGGTGAGGAAGCCGGAAAGATCATCCATTTGTTTTAAGATTTCTGGGTCGCAGAGCGCGCCTTTCTTTTTACCGTCAATCAGCAAACTGAATCCCGTAGAGCCGACATAGTGGTCGTCTATATAGGAAACGCCTTCGCGTATTTCAGAATTCTTGGGGAAATATTCCAAAAATGCCGACTCGATATTTAACTGATGAATACCCCATATCGAAAGGCTGATAATGACAAGCAACATAATGATAAATCCCGCTCGATGTCGATTAAAAAAGAGATAAATCTTATGTGTCAGTCCTTTTTCGTCTATTTTTATTCCCAACGCGGCAAGTCGTGCATTTTGTTTTACCGCATGTACCTTCATTCTATTTTGCTGTTTTTGTACAAGCCTTATTGGTTTCAGTACCAGCAATGCAGGAATGAGCAAAAAGGCGACAACCAATTCGATTACAATACCGTAGGCGCTAAATGTTGCAAAGGATTTTAGCGGTTTTATCGGGCTGGTGATGGTAGATATAAAGCCTGCGATAGTTGTAATACCTGCAAGCAATACCGGTGCGCGGATCTCTTTCAGCGATTCGGCAACGGCGGTGCAATGGCATTCCTGCGAAGTTATCAGCGGCTGCATTTCAAGATGCTGATAATAATGATTGACAATGTGAATACCGTAAGCGGAACCGACGGCAATAAGCAATACCGGCAAGCAGCTTGATACAATCGTGAGCGGCTCTCCCAAGACAGCCATCGTACCGATTGTCCATACCGTACTGATAAGCACCGCAAGCAGCGGTAGAATTGTTCCTTCAATATTCTTAAAGGATAAAAACAAACAGAATAAAACTACCACTGTGATTAACGGAATAAGATTGCGCAAGTCGGCATACATAAAAAGCGTTGCATATTCGGCAAGTACCGGATCACCGGCAATTTTATAAGACATCCCGTTCAGCGTTTGCAAATTCCGCTTGACTATTTCTACCGTATTGTTATAAAGCGCACTGATTTCAGATGGGGTACAAATTGACGACAGTGTTACGACAATCTGCACACCTTTAAAATTATCGGAAATAATCGTACCGAGATAGGCATGCGGCCATTCAAAGATTTTTTGTTTTATCGCCTGAATTTCCGCTGCAGTCCCCGAAAAGGGTTCGGGGAGCAAGGTTTCTACAACAAGGGAACCATCTTTTGCCGTGATAAACTCAATATTGGTTAAAGAGCGTACTTTCACAACATTATCGACTAAAGCAAGCTCTTCGGAAATATTTTTGACGGCGGCAACATAGTCTGAGCGAAGGATCGTATCTTCCTTTGTTTCAATTACGATATCCATTGCATACTGATCGCCGAAATCCGCTGTCAGTTGCTTGAACCTTATATTTGACGGATGCTTTTCCGGGAAAAAGTGACGCAGTTCATTATCCATATCGATTTTTGGAATCATAAAACCGAAAAGCACGGTGATAGCTGCGATAACCATTATCACAGTATATGCGTAATTTTTCCCATATTTCATATTTGTAACCTACCGATGCGTTTTTTTGTTTACTGTATTTTTTCTCTGAGCCTTCTTATAAAATCTACTAAATTATCCGTAATCGTCAATATCATTTTCAAATGAAGTGAGCGAACCTTAAAATTTCAATCGCAATTCAGGGCTTTATTTTGGGTACCTTTTGTGGTATGCTATATTTGTTTTTAAAGACAGGCATTCCTGAAAAAACAACAAAGTTTTTCGAGATGTCTATAAGACATTTTTTACCGGCGTTGCCGGCGGATACTGTCCGAGATACCTTTTTCGGGCAGTAGGTTTTACAAAATGGTATGTATAGGAGCTATGCTATGAAGAAAATCGGTGTTGTAGGTGCAGGCACGATGGGACAAGGAATTGCCGCCTCGTTTGCTTCAAACGGGTATCAGGTTACGGTATGCGATCTAAAAATCGAATGGGCGCAATCGGGAATAGATAAAATCGCAGCAAATTACGATAAATTGGCCGCGAAAGGCAAAATAACGGCGGAAGCAGTCGCTACCATAAAAGGGAATTTAAAGACCGGCGTATACAAAGATTTGGCTGACAGTGATTTAATTATCGAAGCCATCTTGGAAACCAGCGAAGCTAAAAAAACGCTTTTTACCGAATTGGATGGTATTTGCAAAGAGTCTGCCATTTTTGCAACAAACACCTCTTCTCTGTCCGTTACCGAAATTGCCAAGGGCATTAAACACCCCGTTATCGGGATGCATTTCTTTAACCCTGCCGATAGAATGAAGTTGGTAGAAGTTATTTCAGGAATCAGTACGCCTGTTGAAGTAAAAAACACCATTATTGAAACAGCTAAGAGTTTGGGAAAAACACCCGTTGAGGTACAGGAAGGACCCGGTTTTGTTGTAAACCGGATACTGATCCCCATGATTAACGAAGCAGCTTTTATTCTGCAGGAAGGTATCGCGACTGCAGAACATATCGATACGGCAATGCAGCTCGGCGCAAATCATCCGATGGGACCGCTTGCACTCGGAGATTTGATCGGTCTTGACGTTGTGTTGGCAATTATGGACGTATTGTACCGCGAAACGGGCGACAGCAAATATCGCTGCTGTACGCTTATCCGTAAGATGGTGCGCGGTGGATTACTCGGACGCAAAACCGGAAAAGGCTTTTACGATTATTCAAAGTAACAAAGCGGAGGTATACAGATGAATACGGTATTATTTCATATAGACGGGCATATCGCTACAATTACCATTAATAAACCGCAGGTTTTAAATGCGCTCAGTACCGAGGTGTTGACTGACCTTAATCAGGCGCTGGATGAGATTGAAAAAGTAGACAACATTTACGCGGTAATTCTTACCGGCGCCGGTGAAAAAAGCTTTGTAGCAGGTGCGGACATCGCAGAAATGAAAGATAAAGACCCCAAACAAGCGACCCAATACGCACAGTTTGCCGATGGGATATTTTTCCGCATAGAAAATTTCCACTGCCCCGTCATTGCCGCAGTGAACGGTTTTGCACTGGGAGGCGGTTGTGAGCTTGCAATGGCCTGCGATATCCGTATCGCTTCAGAGACTGCCCGCTTTGCTCAACCCGAAACAGGCTTAGGGATTACGCCGGGATTCGGCGGTACGCAACGGCTCGCACGGCTTGTCGGCGCGGGACGTGCAAAAGAGCTTATCTACACCTGCCGTACCGTAAAAGCGGACGAAGCGCTTGCAATCGGCCTTGTCAATAAGGTAACAAAGCCGGAAGCTTTAATGCAGGAAACTCTTGCTATGGCACAGACCATTTGCCAAAAAGCGCCCTTTGCTATTAAAAAGGCAAAAGAAACTATCAACAGAGGCTTGCAGGTAAGCATTGATAAAGCAATCGCCATCGAAACGGAAGAATTTGCGCAGTGTTTCGCAACGGAAGATCAAAAAATGGCTATGAACGCTTTTGTCAAAAAAGAAAAGGTTGAAAAATTCAATAATCGTTAGGAATAGTCATGGATTATCATTCGTTATACAAACAAAAGTTGACCACAGCGGAAAAAGCAGCGCAGGTAGTTAAGTCGGGTGATTGGCTCGATTATGGATGGGGAAATAATACCCCTGTAGCTTTCGATAAGGCATTTGCAGCGCGGTTGCCCGAACTTGAACACATCCACATCAGAGGCGGTGTCCTATTACGGGAGCCGGAAATTTTTAAAATAAAAGATCCGGCGGCTCATCTTACGTGGAATTCTTGGCACATGTCCGGCTATGAGCGTAAAACCATTACAGGCGGATTCGGCTATTATATTCCGCTCCGCTATTCGGAATTACCGCGCTGGTATTACGAAAATATTAAGCGCCTTAACGTATCGATTTTCCAAACAACGCCGATGGACAAGGATGGTTTTTTCAATTTCGGATTGAACGCCTCGCACCTCAAAGCGGTTACGGATTGTGCGGATATCGTCATTGTGGAAGTCAATACCAATATGCCGAACTGCGTAAACGGGGTAGATGATAAGATTCACATTTCCAATGTTGATATGATTATCGAAGGGAATAATCCGCCGATAGACGAACTCGTCGATAAGGGTGAACCGACCGACGTAGACAAGGCTGTCGCAAAGCTCATCATCGAAGAAATTCCGAACGGAGCATGTTTGCAGCTCGGTATCGGCGGGATGCCTAATACGCTCGGCGCGATGATCGCAAAGTCCGACTTAAAAGACCTCGGCGTACACACGGAAATGTATGTTGATGCCTTTGTCGATATTGCCAAAGCCGGAAAAATAACCGGCGCAAAGAAGGCGATTGATTCGGGTCGGCAGGTATTTGCCTTTGCCGCAGGAACAAAAAAGCTCTACGATTATGTGCACAACAATCCGGCATGTATGGGGGCACCGGTCTCTTACACGAATGATGCGCGGGTGATTGCTCAAATCGATAACTTTATGTCTATCAACAATGCAGTGGATATCGACCTATTCGGTCAAGTGAATGCCGAAACGTCGGGAACCAAGCATATTTCAGGAGCGGGGGGCCAGCTCGACTTCGTATTGGGCGCCTATCTATCCAAGGGTGGAAAAAGCTTTATCTGCTGTTCGTCCACCTTTAAGGATAAAACAGGGGCGCTTACCTCCCGTATCCGGCCGACGCTTGCGCCGGGTTCCGTTGTTACGGACACAAGAACCAATGTCCATTGGTTCGTTACCGAATACGGAAAGGTCAACTTAAAGGGCTTATCGACATGGCAGCGGGCAGAAGCCTTAATTTCGGTCGCGCACCCCGATTTTAGAGATTCACTCATTGCCGAAGCGGAAAAGCTCCATATATGGAAGCGCTCCAATAAACGGTAGGACACTTTCGAACTTCCATCTTTCAACAGCCTTATATACCGTCTTTAAGGCAGGGCAACGAGACAACGGTCTTTAAGGCTGTTGCGCTCAAGGATATTCTGCATTATAAACACGGGAAGATTGTCTCTATAGATTCTCTTACAGCCCTTATAATGCGGAATCCCCCTGTATTTATGCGTAAGATTGACAGTAGAATATGGGAGTGTTAGAATATATTAAGATATTTTATGAACGGAGGTTTGTTTTATGAAAAAACTCGCTGCTTTTTTATGTTCTTTGCAAGTTATTATATTGCTTGCACTTGTTTCGTGTTCATCACCGCTAAGAAATCAAAGCGGGTCTATTGTAATCGATACAACTATTCCGGATGATGAAGTTTCCCGAACCTATTTTACTAAAGATACTACAACGAATTTTAAGCAATTTTTGCGTAATCCTGAAGAAAATGTGAGAAAAATACGCGCGGTTAGTTCTGAGAATACAGTTGATGCATCTGTAATTCCTGAGGATGAACTTTTTGCAGGTCTTTGGGAATCCCTCAGCGAAGAAGAAAAACAAATGATTCGTGATAATCCTGATAAAGCGGTTGTTCAGTGCGATGCTCATTTAACAGTGGATAATGACTCTCCTGTTGTCCGATCCGTTCATACAAACAACACTGATTTGCTCGGCGAAATGACTGCGTTTTATGGATTTAATGCAAAACTTAATGATTTATTTATGGTGGTCAAAGACCTATACATGGCAAACCTATGCGGCTACCGGAGATTTGATTGAAGTGAGGGAGCGATGAAACAAAAGACAATAACTTTTGCATTATGCATAGTTTGTCTTACTGCCGTCTTGCTTTCATGTCCCATGTACAGGATGGCAGGCCCCGAAGATTATGAAAAGATTTTTACAAAGATAGATTACGGCCCTCTTGAATGGAAAGATTCGTATATCCTTTCTGCAAGTAATTACTTACCGCAGGTACAGGTGTGGGACAGCGCGAGCGGGAAACTGATAAAGGTGTATGAATTATTTGTGAAAGACGATAAAAAAAAGTTCTATGCGGATTTATGGATTACCGGTATTGCGGAGTTTCACGGTAGTATTTGGATTTGTTCAGCCACTATCGGTAATCATATTGCCCGTCTTGATCCTGCCAGCGGAAAAATGTCTTTTATCGATCTTGACTGCCATCCCGAAACAGTTATTGCTTTTAATGATACTGAAGGAGGAAAAGGAGCGTTATGGATTGCAACGTATAGCGCCCGGGGTATTGGGTGTGCAATTCGCCGCCTTGACCAAAGCGGAACAATCGTAAAAAAGTGCAATATTACTACGGAAGATATTAAGATACTCGGCATTGAACGAATGCACTACAGAGAGGGTAAATATCAGTTATTAACCGGTTCCTATAAAGATCTGTATCCTGCTAAGGAAAATAAAGGAGTGTATTGGCTTGTGAATCTCAGTGCAGACAATGGGGAATATGTGCAAGAAATACCGTACCATGCTGTTTTCCCCACCGGTTTCTTTAGTAACAATAATATAACCCCTGTTCCGGAAGAGTTTATATCAGCTTTTGAGTTGACAAATCAATATACCGATGCAAAAAATGTCTATTGCACGGTAAATGTAATTGATGAGACATGTCATCGGCTGTTATACAAGGTGAATAGTTTGAATCCGCTAAAGCTTGAATATACACATATTATTTACAGTAAACCTGATGCACGTTCAATATTTAATGTGGTTGAAAATGATACGAATATTTTTATTACAGGTAGAATACTGCATGATGTTCCGGGTGAGGCATCTTTTACCGGGCTTGAAATAGGAGCTTATCCAATAGAGGGCGGCGGGCAACTGAAGCGTATCCGATTGGCTCGTGGAAACCAACTATACCAGACAACGAAAGCTGGAAAAACATGGTTTTGCAGGGATGTGTATGAGCAGGATGAGGCAACCCTTACATGGCATTTTAAAACTCCCCCTCAAATTTATATGCTTGAACATGCAACCGGAAAAGCATATAAATATTCCCATGACGGTTCTCGTATTGAACTGGAGCCTGAAAACTGATAGCGATATATGAAGAGCCATGTTCATATAACAGTGGATAATGACTCTCCGATGGTGGTCAAAGACTTATACATGGCAAACCTATGCGGCTGCCGGAGATTTGATTGAAGTGAGGGAGCGATGAAACAAAAGACAATAACTTTTGCATTATGCATAGTTTGTCTTACTGCCGTCTTGCTTTCATGTCCCATGTACAGGATGGCAGGCCCCGAAGATTATGAAAAGATTTTTACAAAGATAGATTACGGCCCTCTTGAATGGAAAGATTCGTATATCCTTTCTGCAAGTAATTACTTACCGCAGGTACAGGTGTGGGACAGCGCGAGCGGGAAACTGATAAAGGTGTATGAATTATTTGTGAAAGACGATAAAAAAAAGTTCTATGCGGATTTATGGATTACCGGTATTGCGGAGTTTCACGGTAGTATTTGGATTTGTTCAGCCACTATCGGTAATCATATTGCCCGTCTTGATCCTGCCAGCGGAAAAATGTCTTTTATCGATCTTGACTGCCATCCCGAAACAGTTATTGCTTTTAATGATACTGAAGGAGGAAAAGGAGCGTTATGGATTGCAACGTATAGCGCCCGGGGTATTGGGTGTGCAATTCGCCGTCTTGACCAAAGCGGAACAATCGTAAAAAAGTGTAATATTACCACGGAAGATATTGAGATAACTGGTGTAAACCGAATGCATTACAGAGAGGGCAAATATCAGTTATTAGCAGATTCACATAAAGACCTTTATCCCGCTAAGGAAAATAAAGGAGTGTACTGGCTTGTGAATCTCAGTGCAGACAATGAGGAATATGTACAAGAAATACCGTACCATGCTGTTTTCCCCACCGGTTTCTTTAGTAACAATAATATAACCCCTGTTCCGGAAGAGTTTATAACATCGCTTGAATTGACGAATCAGTATGCCGATGCAAAAAATGTCTATTGCAAGGTAAATGTAGTAGGTGGTGAAACATGTCATCGGCTGTTATACAAGGTACATAGTTTGAGTCCGCTAAAACTTGAATATACACATATTATTTACAGTAAACCTGATGCACGTTCAATATTTAATGTGGTTGAAAATGATACGAATATTTTTATTACAGGTAGAATACTGTGTGATGTTCCGGGTGAGGCATCTTTTACCGGGCTTGAAATAGGAGCTTATCCAATAGAGGGCGGCGGGCAACTGAAGCGTATCCGATTGGCTCGTGGAAACCAACTATACCAGACAACGAGAGATGGAAAAACATGGTTTTGCAGGGATGTGTATGAGCAGGATGAGGCAACCCTTACATGGCATTTTAAAACGCCCCCTCAAATTTATATGCTTGAACATGCAACCGGAAAAGCATATAAATATTCCCATGACGGTTCTCGTATTGAACTGGAGCCTGAAAACTGATAGAGGTATATGAAGAGCGAGTTTTCTCGATAGGAAGTATTCCCTCTGCATGAAGCGTTATGCATGCGGAGGGGTTCATTCTCCGATGCTCTGCGCCGGGGGATGATTGCTAAAAACTTTACGCAATTTTTCAAAAAAGGATAAAGAGTATGCAATCAATTAAAAACATAAAAACGGTTTTTTTTAGTCCTACCGGCAATACCAAGCGGGTAGTCGAATTGATTGCCGGTCGGTTGGCGCAAAAACTTTCCGTGCCGGTTGAATCGGATGACTTTACGCTGCCGGCGGCTCATGCCGACACCAGAACGTATTCGTCTGAAGATTTGGTCATTTTCGGCGTGCCGACGTATGCGGGGCGCATTCCGAATAAGGTACTGCCCTTTGTGCAAACCCTATTTAAAGGGGAGCAAACACGCGCAATAGCGGTGGTTACCTTTGGAAACCGCAGTTTTGACAATTCCTTGAGCGAGCTTCACATGGAGTTGGAAAAGAATAATTTTTCGGTAATCGGCGCCGGTGCAGTCGTATGCCGACACGCTTTTGCCGAGGTAGGCATTGGACGGCCGGATGCTGCCGATGAGGAGCGTATAGCCGCTTTTGCCGATACCGTTTTTGAAAAACTTCAACAATCAGGCCAGCCGCTCTCCAATACTTCGATAAAAAGAAACGAGGCGCTCACCGCCTATTATGTGCCGCTCGGAACCGACGGAAAGCCGGTCAATTTTTTAAAGGCAAAACCGGTTACCGATAAGGCGCAATGCGACAACTGCGGCGTTTGCGCGGCCGTATGCCCGATGGGTTCCATCGACAAAAACGATGTTTCGTTAGTCCCCGGCATCTGCATAAAGTGTCAGGCCTGTATTGTTCATTGCCACACAAAAGCAAAATCATTCGACGACCCGCTGTTCCTGTCGCATAAAGCTATGCTGGAACAAAACTATACGCGCCCGGCGGCTTCGGAATTCTTTGTGTAAATACCGGACGAATTTGTAATTATAGACAATATCGGAAAATGTAAGGGGAAGTGCTGAATAAATGCGCTCCTCGGTATTCCCAAGCGGAATATGGTGCTCTATAAAATAGAGAAAGCTTCGTTTTTAGGCTCCTTCCACATCCGCTTTGCTTAATCCGGTAACCTGCATTATCTTCTGTACAGAATCACCAAGCTGTTTTAATAGCTTAGCTGTTTCGAGCTTTGCTTGGCGAGAACCTTGCGATATTCCTTGCGCTCTACCATCGGCAAAAGCCATTCTGCTCTCTGTACGGCAATACCTCTTGCAATTTATAGAATAATTTACAATTATCGCATTACCCATTATTTAATGCGGCTTCCCCTACCCCATCGATAAACGGAGCGCATAGCCACGTCAGTTCGTGTTTATTTGCAGTAAGATGAGCGATTTTTGAGTGAGGAATTTCCGCAAAGCGGCGGATGGTATCGAAATCGGGAGCCCCCTGCATTTTGATTGTACAGATGAATTTTGAACAAAGGCCGCTTGCCCGCCACCGCTCAACCCATTCCAGTAAGCGAGGCGGATAACAGATAACATCGGAACACACCCAATCCTGTTTACCGAGACTTTCGGGAGTTAATGTAAATGCGTCATGCTGCATAAAGGTAATCCGCGGTTCACGCATCAAAAAATCCGCCAGCGGGCTTCGGTCGATAGCAGTTATCTCTGCCCCCAGATTATTCAGCGCCCATGTCCAACCGCCGGGACAGGCCCCCGCATCCACACAATGGGAGCCGCGCTGAGGTAATGCCCAGTCTACCGGTATTACCGATGAAACAGCCTCTCCCTTTTGCTCTGCAGCACACCGATAGTAAAAGTCTAACAGGGTTAAGGCTTCCCATAATTTAAGATAGGCGCGGCTCGGCGGATTTTGATGGTCTTCGGTAAAGCGGATAACACCGAGCGGAAACGGGGAAGATGTTTTTGCAGATGCAACCAGCGTATGTTCATCCAACAGCGACCACACCCCCATACCGGCAAGCGACACGGTATAAGGAAACGTTTTTTCTTTTTTGCTGATATACGGCAGTTTTTCTCCGATCAGTTCCGCCCGCCTAAAACAGCTAAGCGGATAGTGCGCCCAATTCCGCTGAATCCCCCGCAACAGCTCCGCAGCTTCTCCAATACTGCGGAACCGCACCACAAACGGTTCTTCCCAACACAGCTGCTTCCAAAATACTTCCTGCCGTATATCTTCACAGTACACAAGCTTGCTTGATTGAACAGTACTATCGTTCAACTTAAAATCACTATAGCTTTCGGAAGCGGAAGAAAATCGCCACATACGCCCGGACGAACCATGAGCCTGCAAAGCCAATTCTTCATCCAAATGCGATTCAAAACCTTTCACCGGTATCCATGCCTTACCGGCTAATTTACAAATAGTCCCATAAGGTTTTGCAGCGGCAATTTTACACAAATTCATCATAATACTATTATTCGCTTTTATATTGGCAAAAACAATAGGGCATAAAAAAACGCTCGACAGAGCGAGCGTTTTCGCGCACGAATTCAGCATCCTCTAAAATTAATATTTTATTCGGCTGCTGAATTTTAAGGATCGTTTTTGTTCACAGCGTAGTGTTATTTACGCCTTAGCTTCGGCGGCCTTCTTGTTTTTCAGCATTGCACGGCCGACTTTAGAGATATTGACTTTCTTTCCGTCAATTTCCTGCTCATACAAGAGCTTAACTCCGGTCTGTCCGGTTACGGGGCAGGTTCCCCGCCCATGATTGGGAACGCTTTTAATTCCCTTTCCGCGATGTGCTTTCGACATAGTTTAGCCCTCCGCTGCCTTTGACTTTGCAGCGCCCTTGTCTGCACCGTCTTTCTTTGCATCTGCCGACTTCTTCGTGCTCTTATCGAGCGTATAGTCAACCAGCTCTAAAATTGCGACCTGTGCGGCATCACCCTCACGCAACCCTAATTTAAGTACGCGAGTATATCCGCCGTTCCGATCCTTCATGCGCGGACCGATGTCGGTAAACAATTTATTCAAGATTGCCTCATCCCAAATATAGGTTGCAGCCTGCCGCCGATTATGTACTGAATCGACTTTAGCACGGGTAATAAGCTTTTCTGCGGTTCTCCGAATCTCCATCGCCTTTTGTTTTGTCGTAGTAATCCGTTCGTACTTAAACAGTGATGTAACCATGTTACGATGCAATGCGCGGCGATGTGCACTGGTACGTGAAAGCGGATTAAAGCCGTTTTTATGCTTCATCTGTTTCTTCCTTTTGTCTCGATAACTTGATCGAATTCTTTAAATGACTGTAATCAGTCATACCCAAACTCAAATTACGTTCCGCCAACTTTTCTTGTATTTCCTGCAAACTCTTCTTTCCGACATTTCGAGTTTTCGAAATCTCATCCTCGGTCATCATTGTCAAATCGCGGATTGTTGAAACGTTTGCGTTTTTCAAACAATTGGAAGCCCGCACGGAAAGATCAAGCTCGGTGATCGGTGTGTCAAGCAACTGCTTTATCATTTCATCGCTTTCATCGGCTTCATCATCACCGAGCAATTCATTTTCGTTGAAATTGACAAAAACGGTAAAATGTTCTTTCGCGATTTTTGCAGCTTCCGCTAAAGCGTCTTCAGGCCGTATCGTACCGTCCGTCCAGATTTCAAGTACAAGCTTGTCATAATCGTTGCGCTGCCCTACTCTACACGGCTGAATTTCATAGCTGACTTTCCGAACCGGGCTAAAGATGGTATCCAACGAAATTGTTCCGACCACTTCAACGTATTTTTCATTCGTTTCTGCCGGTACATAACCGCGGCCGAAATCAACCTGAACCTCTATCTCAATATGAGCATTTTCCATCAACTCCATAATATGGAGATCGCCGGATAAAATTTCAAGTTGACCGGGTTTTGCAAAATCGGCTGCACTAACGGAGCAGGGACCTTTAAAATCAAACAAAAAGACATCTTGCTCAATCTCATTCGGGAGCCGCAGCCGCATTTGTTTCAGGTTATTCAAAACTTCCATCGTGTCTTCGGTTACGTTTGGAATTGCTTCAAACTCGCTTGAGATACCATGCGGAACATCATCATCACCGTAAGAGGTAATCTTTACAGCGGAAATAGCATACCCTTGTATCGAAGACAACAAAACACGCCGCAAACAATTGCCGATCGTTGTACCGAAGCCTGTTTCAAAGGGAGACGCCGTAAACTTACCATAGCTGTCATTCGAGACATCTGCCGCAAATTCCAGACCTTTTGGTTTTTTGAATCCTTTCAAAAGATTTTTACGAGCCATTTAAACTCCTTTTTATTAGATGCGGCGGGTCTTGCGGGGACGGCAACCGTTATGCGGAATAGGGGTTACGTCATTAATAGAGCGAACTTTTAACCCCATAACGCCAAGTGTTCTAATTGCGGATTCGCGGCCGACACCGGGTCCCTTCACAAATACGTGAACTTCCCGTAATCCATACTGCTGAACACGCTGTACAGCCGTTTCCGCGACTGTCTGTGCAGCAAAGGGGGTGGATTTTTTCGCACCGTTAAATCCCAGACCGCCGGAGGATGCCCAAGACAGCGCATTGCCCTTCAAATCGGTTATGGTAATAATGGTATTATTAAAGGTTGCCTGAATATAGACATTTCCTTCATATACGCTTTTCTTTTCTTTTCGTTTTTTTGCAGTTGTAGCCACAGCTTATCCTCCAAAATTACTTCTTCTTACCTGCAACGGTCTTCTTCTTACCTTTGCGAGTACGGGAATTGGTTCTTGTACGTTGTCCGCGGACGGGCAAACCCTTTCGATGCCGAAGACCGCGATAGCAACCGATATCCATCAAGCGTTTGATGTTTAAGGCAACTTCGGTGCGAAGCCGACCTTCAACCTTGTAATCCTGATCGATAACGGCACGGATAGCGGCAAGTTCATCTTGATTTAAATCGTTGATCATCCGCATCGGATCAATTTTCGACTTTTCGCAAATTGCTTTTGCAGATGAGTGAGATATTCCATAGATATACGTCAACGCGATATTAACATGTTTATTGGGGAGGTCGACCCCAGAAATACGAGCCATTCTTCAGTTTCCTCCATTAGCCTTGGCGCTGCTTGTGTTTGGGATTAGTGCAGATAATCCGCACAATTCCGTTGCGTTTAATAACCTTACATTTATCGCAAATAGGCTTTACGCTGGTTCTTACTTTCATATTGTTTTTCTCCTTAACAAAAGAATAACCTTTCCCGAAATACTACAGATTCCGTGATCTGAGCTTTCCTCGTTTTACCAACCCCTCGTGATGGTGCATTTTAAGCTGCGCTTCGATTTGACTCATCGTATCAAGATCAACGCCAACCAAAATAAGAAGCGAGGTTCCGCCCATCAGCATCGAAATCGATTGAGGGAAGCCGAAAATGGTCTGTATTACAGTCGGCAAGACGGCAATCAGCGCCAAATACAACGAACCGGGTAAAATCAGCCGGTTTAAAATCCGCTGCAAGTATTCCTCGGTTTTATCGGTTCTAATTCCGGGAATAGAGCCTCCGTTTTCCCTTATCTGCTTTGCAATTTCTGTGGGGTTTAACGAAATCTGTGTATAAAAATATGCAAAAAACACAATAAGGATCAAATAGAAAATATTGTACCACAAACCGTTCGGGCGCAAGAAATGAGCAAGACTGTTCAGCCAGCGAACATTCGGTCCTATCGTTGTCGCAATCGAAATCGGGAACGTCAAAAACGATGAGGCAAAGATGATCGGAATAACACCCGACGGATTGATCTTAAACGGAATGTAGGTGTTTTGACCGCCATACATTTTCCGTCCGACAACCCGCTTCGCATAGTGCACCGGTATCTTCCGTTGCCCTTGCTGCTCATAAACAACCAGTACGATAATACCGACAAACATAATCAACGCGATAACGACAAAAACGAGGTTCAATTCTCCGAGCCGCACCAGCCGGATCATCTGCGAAACGGCATGGGGTAACCGGACAATAATACCCGCAAAGATAATCATCGAAATACCGTTTCCGATACCGCGCGCCGTAATCTGCTCGCCCAACCAAACCGTTATCATAGTACCCGTCGTTACGGTAAGCATCGTAACAAAGATGTACATAAACCGGCTTTGAAGCACGATAGCGCCGGGTATCGAATAGGCATAGAAAGTTACCGCATACGATTGAATCAACGCGACAAACACGGTAAGGATTCGCGTCCATACCTGTATCTTTTTCCGGCCGCCGTCATCTTCCGCAATCTTTTTCAAACTCGGAAATACGAACAACGCAAGCTGCATCAAAATTTGAGTTGAGATATACGGCATAACGCCAAGCATGAATACGGAAAAGTTGGAGAACGCCCCGCCGACAAAGAAGTCCATATAATCGACAAAAGCATTTCCCCGTACCTGCGATTGAAAATATGCCGATAAGGCGTGGGGATCAATACCGGGAATAGTAAGTACCGATCCCAAGCGGAATACAATCAAAATTCCAATCGTAAACAGGATGCGGTCGCGTAATTCTTTTATCCGAAATACATTTACAAGTGCATTGTTAGCCATGTATGAAGCCCGCCTACCTAGCCGTTCTGTTTAACGACTGTCCCGCCGGCTTTTTCAATCTTTGCTTGCGCCTGTGCGGAAACTTTATCTACATCAACCGTCAACTTTTTTGTAATATCGCCGGAAGCGAGCACTTTTACCAAAGCCGTTTGCTTTTTCAGCAGCCCCTTTTCTTTCAGCGTTTCTTTATTAACGGTTTCCCCATCGGAATACTTTTCATCGATCATAAATAAATTTACAACCGAATATGTTTCCTTAAAGGGATAGTTGGAAAAGCCTTTTTTTCGCAACGCGGCGATACAACGGCATTTGTCCGCCTTCAAAACCGATATAGGTTTTGCCGCCGGATCGTGCATTCTGGCCTTTGTTTCCCTTACCCGATGTCGTTCCCCGACCGGATGAAGAACCGCGGCCTACAATGCGCTTTTTCTTATTTGCCCCTTTCGGCGCATTCAATATAAAATCAGACATTAATCAAGCTCCTCTGTTTCAACTAAGTGAGAAACCGCCCGTACCATACCTAAGATGGCGGGAGAAGCGGAGTGCTCAACTACGGAATGCAATTTTCCAAGCCCCAAGGAACGGACGGTCGCGCGAACCGGCTTTTTTTGTCCAATGGTACTTTTAACTAACGTAATCCGAATTTTCTTTGCCATAGTTTACCCCCAGACATCCGTAATAGACTTTCCGCGGTTCTTAGCAATCGTTTTAGCATCCATTAATCCCGATGCAGCCTCGAAAGTCGCCCGCACCACATTTACTGCGGAGTTTGACCCCAAGGATTTTGAAAGAACATTCGCTGCTCCGGCTGCTTCCATAATTGCACGAATAGTACCGCCTGCAATAATTCCCGTACCGGAACGGGCAGGGCGAAGCAATACCGAAGAACCCTTGAACTTAGCCTGCACTTCATGCGGAATAGTGCCGTTTTTCAGCGGGATATAAATCATATTGGCTTTCGCCTTTTCAATGCTCTTCTTAATGGCCTGGCTTACATCATTCGCCTTGCCGAAACCGTATCCCACGTGTCCGTTCTGATCACCGACAACCGTTAAAGCGGAAAAAGAGAAACGGCGGCCGCCCTTTACAACCTTTGCAGTCCGGTTTAACTTAACCAGCTTTTCTACCAGTTCCTTCTCGCGATGCGAACTGTCTCTGTTAAAATCTTTCTGACGATCCATATCCGCTCCTAGAAATTTATTCCCGCTTTACGGGCACCGTCTGCAACTGCCTGTACCACACCATGATACAGATAACCGTTCCGATCAAAAACAACTGTCGTAATATTCTTTTCCTTGAGGCGGCGACCGAGTTCTTCCCCAATCTTTGCCCCTGATTCAGTGTTTGCCTTCAACGGCTTAAAATCTTTTTCAAGCGTTGAAACTGAAGCGATGGTGATGCGTGCATCATCATCGATAACCTGCACCGAAATATTCTTATTACTGCGGAACACAGTCATACGCGGACGTTCAGCTGTTCCATAAATCCGTTTACGGATATGAACTTTACGCTTAAATCTCTTTCTATCTTTCTCGATTCGCTTTTTAAACATAGTACCTATCCTTATTTAACACCGGTCTTACCGACTTTGCGTTTAATGACTTCGGTTTCATAACGGATACCCTTTCCCTTGTAGGGTTCGGGTAATCTGAGTTTACGGATCTGCGCTGCAAATTCGCCGACTTTTTCCTTGTCAATACCGGAGATAATAATTTTATTTCCCTGCGGTTCAACCTTTACTTCAATGCCTTCGGGGATCAATGCGATAAAATCGTTTGAATAGCCCAAAGCCATTACCAACAGTTTGCCCTGCACTTCGGCACGGTAACCGACGCCGTTTACAACCAAGGTTTTAGAAAAGCCCTGACTGACGCCCACGACCATATTGTGAATTAAATTCCGATACAGACCGTGAAACGAACGGGCTTCTTTGGTATCGTTCACCCGCGTTACGGAAACCTCAGAGTTTTCAAGCTTTACCTGTACCAGAGAATTATAGGTACGGGAAAGTTTCCCCTTGGGGCCTTCAACGGTCAACGCACCATCGGCAATATTGATTTTTACTCCGGCAGGAACAGCTACCGGAAGTTTTCCAATTCTTGACACAGTCGCCTCCTACCAAACTTTGCAGATAAGCTCGCCGCCAACCTGCTTTTCGCTTGCGTGCTTGCCGGTGATAACGCCCACCGAAGTTGAAAGAATAAGAGTACCGTACCCGTTATATACGCGGGGAAGCATCTTATATCCTGAATATACGCGGCGTCCGGGTGTAGACACTTTTTCAATACCATGAATAACGGGTAATTCATTATCATCGTATTTTAAAAACATCCGGATCGTACTTGCGCCGGCTTCGTTAAGTCTTTTAAAGTTCTTAATAAAACCTTCGGTTTTCAAAATCTTCACAATTTCAAGTTTTAACTTTGAAGAAGGCACATCGACTTTCTCATGACCGGCTGCCGCTGCATTCCGAATCTTTGTAAGCATATCTGCGACGGGATCTGAAACGCTCATTTTTTACCTCCTACCAACTTGATTTTGTAACGCCAGGTATCTGGCCTTCACTTGCTAATTTGCGAAAACAAATACGGCACATCTGAAATTTTCTCATATATCCGCGCGGACGGCCGCATACTCTGCAGCGATTATATTGGCGGCTGGAATACTTCGGCGTGCTGTTTGCCTTATTTATCATTGCTGTTGTTGCCATGAAAACCTCTCTTACTTTCTAAAGGGCATGCCGAACTTCAAAAGAAGCGCCCGCGCCTCTTTATCGGTTTTTGCCGTCGTTACGACATTGATATTCAAACCTGCAATCTTTTCGATTTTATCAAAGTCGATTTCAGGGAAAATAATCTGTTCCGTAACACCTAATGAATAATTTCCTCTCCCGTCAAACCCGTTCGGATTGACACCGCGGAAATCCTTAACACGAGGCAGCGCAACATTAATAAACCGATCCAAAAATTCATACATTTTGGCGCCGCGTAATGTTACCATCGCCCCGATCTCATGCCCTTCACGAAGTTTAAAGTTAGCGATACTTTTCTTTGCCTTTGTTTTTACCGCTTTTTGGCCGGTAATAGTACCAAGATCGGTTACCGCAGCATCAAGCAATTTTTTATTTGTCAATGCTTCGCCAACCCCCATACTGAGTACGATTTTAACAAGCTTCGGCACCTGCATAACCGTAGTATAGCCGAACTCTTTTGTAAGCTCAGGCGTTATCGTTTCCGTATAGATTTTCTTAAGCCGTGGCACATAATTGCTCATTATAATACTTCTCCACCCTTACGGCAAAAACGCACTTTTTTATCGCCGTCCATCTTATATCCAATGCGAGATACGCCGCTTTTCTTACCGACTATCATGACATTTGAAATATGTATCGGCATCTCGATTTCGGCAATTCCGCCCTGATCCTGCTGAGAACGCTTGCGCATTGCTTTTTTCCCCATATTGATGCCCTGAATAATCACTTGATTCTTTTCAGGTAAAACACGCAATACGGCGCCGCGCTTTCCTTTCTCGCTTCCCGCAATCACTTCTACCGTATCGTTCTTACGGATCTTGATTTTTCCTTCCATAAATACTCAATCTCCTTATAGAACTTCAGGCGCAAGCGATACGATTTTCATAAAATCCATATCACGCAGCTCGCGCGCGACAGGCCCGAAAACACGCTTACCCTTGGGGTTCTTATTCGCATCGACCAATACACAAGCGTTATCGTCAAAGCGGATATATGTCCCGTCGGGACGGCGATATTCTTTAGAAACGCGGACGATAACCGCTTTTTCTACAGAACCCTTTTTAATTGTAGACGTCGGAAGGGCATCCTTTACCGCTACTACAATAATATCACCGATACCGGCATACCGGCGGTGAGATCCGCCGAGCACCTTAATACACTGTACAATTTTTGCACCCGAGTTATCGGCAACGTTTAATCTTGTTTCTACTTGAACCATAATATAGACGCTCCTTACTCGTTATTTTGCACGCTCAATAATCTCCGCCAAACGCCAGCATTTTTCCTTGCTGATCGGACGGTTCTCTACAATACGCACCGTATCACCAATGTGAGCTGTATTTTGTTCGTCATGCGCCTTATACTTTTTTGTATTGAGCACATACTTTTTATACAGCCGATGAAGTTTCTTGGTAGCGACCTGCACAACAATGGTTTTATCCATTTTATCGCTGGTTACCAAACCAACAAACTCGCGGTTCCCGGATTTCTTTTTTGCCGTTGTTTCTTCCACGGGCCTGCTCCTACTCTGCACTTACACCGGCCAGTTCTTTCTGCCGGATAAATGTGTTCAGCGCTGCAATTTCGCGGCGCATAGACCGTTTCAGCATAGGGTTTTCTACGTGTCCCACTACAAACTGAAACCTCAAATCCATATATTTTTGTTTAAGTTCGCTCCGCTTTGCCACCAATTCGGCAAGGGATAAATCTTTATAGTTCGGCTTTTTCATTCGGAAAACTCCATCTTAGTTATCGCGCGGCTGCTCGGCAAAGCGTGTCTTAAACGGAAGTTTACTTCCTGCCAAACGCATAGCCTCTTCCGCAAGCGAGCGATCAATACCGGTAAGCTCAAACAGCACCGTTCCGGGTCTTACAACAGCGACCCAATATTCCGGAGCACCCTTACCTTTACCCATACGTGTTTCAGCCGGTTTTTTCGTATACGGCTTATCGGGGAATACACGTATCCACAACTTACCGCCGCGCTTTACCTTTCTGTTTAAAGCAACACGAGCAGCTTCGAGCTGGCGATTAGTCAGCCAAAAGGGTTCAAGCGATACCAATGCAAATTCACCGAAGTCGATATGATTACACCGCGTTGCGTTTCCCTTAACTCTACCGCGCTGAATTTTGCGGTATTTTACTCTCTTAGGACTTAAAGCCATCGCTTAATCCCTCCCTGCTTCCGCACGCTCGCCGCGGCCCTTTTCCGACCGAGGAGCGCGTTCCTTGCGCTGTTTTTTTAACAATAAACCGGCGTCATCTTTTTGGTCGCTGCCGTACATCATACCGCTATAGAGCCAAACTTTTACACCGATTTTCCCGTAGGTGGTATGCGCTTCCGCAAAACCGTAGTCGATATCCGCACGGAGTGTGTGCAACGGTATTCGCCCTTCCTTCATTTCTTCGGTTCGGGACATTTCAGCGCCGCCGAGACGGCCTGAAACACGGATTTTAATTCCCTGTGCACCGGCCTTCATCGTAGAAAAGCAGCCTTGCTTTAAGGCTTTTCTAAAAGAGGCGCGCCCCATCAGCTGACGAGCAACATTCTGGGCAACGAGAGAAGCATTCAATTCAGCACGCTTCACCTCTTTAATCTTGATCTGAACTTTTTTATTCAGCTCTTTCTGAATAATAGCGCCGATTTTTTCAATATTGGCACCTTTCGTTCCGATGATAACACCCGGCCGCGCAGTATGAATAACAATTGTTACACGCTGAGGATGACGGATGATTTCGATGTCGGCGACATCCGCATTTTTACACTCAGGCATCGTCTGGAGCATTGCGCGAATCTTTAAGTCTTCGTGCAACAAATCTGCGTATTCTCTCGGACTTGCATACCAGCGAGACGCCCATGTTTTGTTAATTCCAAGTCTTAACCCGATAGGGTTTACTTTCTGTCCCATACTTACGCTCCCGCCTTTTCGTCAACTATTACCGTAATGTGACACATTCGTTTTAATTGAACATCCGCACGTCCGCGGCCGCGGCACCATAAGCGCTTAAGTCTCGGTCCTTCATCAATACGGATCTCTTTGATATAGAGCATATCTTCATCCAGTTTTTTATTACCGTTCAAAGCATTCGAAGCAGCAGACTTAACCGTCTGTGAAATCAGCGCTGCCCCTTTATTGGGTATGTGCTCTAAGATCGCCATTGCATCGGTATAAGACTTGCGTTTAATCACATTCGCAACCGGTCGAACTTTTGTCGGAGAAGCAATAAAATACTTTATCGTAGCGCGGTAACCGTTTTTTGCAGTTGTTTCAGCCATTATTTCCACCTACTTTTTCGCCGCTTTTTTATCCGAGCCGCCATGCCCGCGGAAAATACGGGTGGGAGCAAACTCGCCAAGCTTGTGTCCAACAAATTCCTCTGTGATATACACAGGGATCCATGATTTACCGTTGTATACCGAAATAGTAAAACCAACCATCTCAGGTATAATCGTGGAGCATCGGGAGTAAGACTTAACCATCTTTTTCGTTTTCTGATCTCCCGTCTTGCTCATTTCAACAACCTTTTTGTACAGGCTTTTTTCTACAAAAGGGCCTTTTTTTAACAGATCTTGACATTCTCTACTCCCTACTTCCGCCGTGAAACAATAAACCGATCCGAAGTATTCTTCTTCTTACGGGTTTTATATCCTTTACAAGGCTGACCCCACGGAGTAACAGGATTACGTCCTTTTCCGCGTCCTTCACCACCACCAAGCGGGTGATCGACAGGGTTCATAGCCATACCGCGTACGGAAGGACGAACACCACGCCAACGAGCACGCCCCGCCTTTCCTAAATTGATATTCATGTGATCGGCATTTCCAACTTCACCGATTGTTGCATAGCATTTTTTATGCACTAAGCGGGTCTCACCTGAAGGAAGGCGCAACGTTACATAATCACCTTCTTTTGCAGCAATAAGCGCAGCAGCGCCAGCGGAACGAGCCATTTGTCCACCCTTCCCCAGCGTCAACTCAACATTATGGACGGTAAAACCGACCGGTATGGATTCAAGCGGCAATGCATTCGCAAGCTCAAGCGCAGCCATTGCGCCGCTCATAATTTTTTGTCCAACCTTCAAACCTTTAGGAGCAAGGATGTATCGTTTTTCGCCATCGGCGTAAAAGATCAATGCGATATTTGCACTACGGTTCGGATCATATTCGATAGTTCGAACCGTACCCGGAATACCGTACTTATTGCGTTTAAAATCAATCTCGCGATACTTCCGCTTATGTCCACCGCCCTGATGCCGAACGGAAATACGCCCATGGCTATCCCGCCCTGCATTGGATTTTTTTCCGGTTGTAAGGCTTTTTTCAGGTTTCTGCGCAGTGATTTCATCCCGAAGCAAGTCAATTCGACCGCGCATACCCGGTGTTATAGGCTTATATAATTTAAGAGCCATTTATCTTCCCCTTCAAAGCAGCGATAAGTGCTGTTATGCACCTTCAAAAACTTTAATCGATTCGCCTTCAGCAAGCGTCACAATAGCTTTTTTCCAGCTTGCAGTTTTACCTGCCCGATAGCGAACTCGACGCATTTTTCCGTCGACGTTTACAACAGCACAATTAAGCACTTTCACATTAAAAAGCTTCCGTACTGCTTCCTTAATCTGCACCTTTGTAGAGCGCGGATCCACCTTAAAAACATATTTACGCTGCTCACGCATCTCGTTTGATTTTTCCGTAAGCACAGGCGCTATAATAACATCAGTATATTGCATTACTCAGCCCCCTCAGCCGCATAAAAGCTCGAAAGATTTTTTGCAGCAGACTCAAGCATCAGCACTTTCCGTCCATAAAACAGATCGTGCGCACGCAAACGGTTATACGTTAAAAACGACAGCGTAGGAATATTTCTTCCGGCACGCTTCAACATTGCATCATCATCTTTCAAAACAAGCACCGTGCGCTCATCCTGAACAAATGACTGCAATATTTTCACCAGATCTTTCGTTTTACCGGTTTCAACCGTAAAATCTTCTATAACAACAAGACGATCTTCATCCTGAGCTTTCAAGCTCAAAATAGACTTCATCGCCAACCGCTTTGCTTTTTTCGGAATTGCATAGCTGTAATCACGCGGCTTCGGCCCAAAAATCGTACCGCCGCCGATTAGAAGCGGTGATTTTTTATCACCACGGCGGGCACGTCCCGTACCCTTCTGCTTATACGGCTTTGCATTGGAACCGTTTACCTCAGCACGACCTTTTGTACACGCCGTACCGACACGCATATTTGCTAATTCATTTGTAATGGCATAGTAAATGACATCTTCATTTACCGGCAAACCAAACACTGCATCGTTAAGTTCAATTGTCCGCAATTCCTTACCATCAATCGAATAGACTTTCTTTTCCATTCTCTTCTCCTGCCGTTATCTTTCCCGTTTTACAGCGGATTTAAGGAACACAACCGCATCCTTTTTACCGGGAACGGAACCACGTACCATAACGACGCCCAATTCGGGATCTATTTTTTCAATCCGCAAATTCTGTACCGTTACTCGTTCGGCACCCATGTGACCGGGCATTTTAACGTTTTTAAACGATCGCCCCGGGCTGGTGCACTGCCCTGTCGAACCGGGCTCACGGTGAAATTTTGAACCGTGAGAAGCACGTCCACCGCCGAAACCATAGCGCCTTACAACACCCTGAAAGCCCTTTCCTTTTGAAATCGCGGTAATATCAAGATACCGGACAGATTCCAAAACCTCAACGCCGATTTTTGCGCCAACGGTAACTTCTTTATCAAAACCTCTAAATTCTTTTAAAAGACGAACAGGCGCAACACCTTCTGCAAATTGATTTGCATACACCTTTGAAACACGTCCTTCTTTTAATTCACCCGTTCCTAACACAACCGCTTCATAACCGAAATGATCCGCATCTTTTACTGCGACCACCGTATTCGGTACTACTTGCAAAACGGTAACAGGTGTCAGCCGCCCCTCGTCATCAAACAACTGGGTCATGCCGATTTTCTTACCAATCAGACCAACCATAACTCATAACTCCTTGAGAAACTCCCGCTTCTCCGGTACGCACATCCTGATTAAATGCCGTCTACCGTTCTTTTATTGTTTAATTTCTACATCAACCCCTGCCGAAAGCTCCAATGCCATTAAAGCATTCATCACTTCTGCAGAAGGTTCAATAATATCGATCAATCGTTTGTGCGTCCGCATTTCAAACTGCTCACGCGACTTTTTATTTACGTGCGGAGAGCGAAGCACGGTAAATTTATTAATGCGCGTAGGAAGCGGAACAGGCCCCAACACCTTCGCCCCAACCTTCTGCACAGCTTGCACAATTGCTTTAGAACTTTGATCAACCAACTCAACATCAAATCCGCGAAGCTTAACGCGAATCTTTTCCTTAGCCATATTTCCTCCGTACAAAAACAAGCGGCCGAATAGCGCCTACCCGACCGCCCTGTTTTTTATTACGCTAAAATCTCCGTAACCTGTCCGGAGGCGATAGTCCGGCCGCCTTCACGAATAGCAAGCTTAAGCCCCTTATCCATAGCGATAGGATGGATCAGCTCACCGATAATCTTAGTATTATCACCCGGCTTAACCATATCAACTCCCTCAGGCAGCGTAACGGTTCCGGTAATATCGGTCGTTCTGAAATAGAACTGCGGACGATACCCTGAGAAGAACGGGCTATGACGACCACCTTCATCCTTCGAAAGAACGTAAATCTGTGCTTCAAACTTGGTGTGAGGCTGAATTGAACCCGGCTTAGCCAACACCTGACCTCTTTCAACTTCTTTCTTATCAACACCACGAAGCAAGAGACCAACGTTATCACCAGCCATACCCTGATCAAGCAGCTTGTTGAACATTTCGATACCGGTAATAACTGTTTTCTTCGTCGGTTTAATACCGACAATTTCAACTTCGTCGTTAAGGTTGATAACACCACGCTCGATACGTCCGGTAACAACAGTACCACGTCCGGAAATCGTGAAGATATCTTCAATCGGCATCAAGAAAGGCTTTGCATCATCGCGGACAGGATCAGCGAAGTAATTATCCATGGTCTCCAGCAACTCATCGATACAAGCAGTATCTTCAACGGAAGCACCGTCAGCCAACGCCTTAAATGCGGAACCTTTGATAATCGGCGTATCGCGGGGGAAGCCGTAAGATTCGAGAGTTTCGCGAACTTCTTCCTCTACCAATTCGATAAGCTCAGGATCGTCAACAAGGTCAACCTTATTAAGGAAAACAATAATAGAAGGAACACCAACCTGACGAGCAAGTAGGATATGCTCTTTGGTCTGAGGCATAACCGAGTCCGGAGCCGAAACAACAAGAATTGCACCGTCCATCTGAGCGGCACCGGTGATCATGTTCTTAACATAGTCAGCGTGTCCGGGACAGTCAATGTGCGCATAGTGGCGCTTGTCGGACTGATACTCCAAGTGACGAGTATTAATAGTAATACCGCGAGCCTTTTCCTCCGGTGCATTATCAATCTCATCATATTTAAGAAGCTTATCACCATACTTCTTTGCACAATGAGTAGTGATCGCTGCCGAAAGAGTTGTCTTACCATGGTCAACGTGACCGATGGTACCAACATTCATGTGAACTTTTGTTCTCTCGAACTTTTCCTTTGCCATGTAAATCCTCCTAACAGACAATAGGCAACTAACAAAACCCCGCCCATCAAACAGCGAGACCATTTCCATATTGAAATGAAAAAAAATGTTACAAATCGGATACCAAATACAGAAAAGAATAGAATGAAGGACAATCAGACAGTAAACACCGTTACAAAAGACGTGTTGCACAAGCCTGTCATAGCAATTCGACAAGCCTTATTCGGATCCACCTGATCATCATCAGAATCCATTCCGATGACTGGTTTGGCATCCTGCAGAGTAATAGGGCACGCCCCTTAATGCTTTCAACAGCATTAACGCGGAAACCTGCCTTAAAAAGGCTTTACGGCACCGGAAAACTCTTAAAGAATACCGGACAAACAGTATTCAGCCGTTTATCCAATTGAACGGAACGACTATACTATTTTGAATAATAAATGTCAAGGACTTTTGAAAATACACGGCCTATCCATCTATATAAATTGTAAGAGGTATGGCAACGCGCTCTTTCATTTTTCCCCATCGGCTAGTATAATCAGTATATGAATAAGGGAGTTTTAATGAAGAATATGATTTTTACGATTTTATCTGCTGCTTGTATAGTCGGCGCCGCAGCCGATCCTGCGAAAAACTTTAGTGCGGACGATATTCCGCTTAAAAAGGTAACGCTGTACTCATCGGGCGTTGCGCACTATGTACATGAAGGGACGGTTTCCGGTTCGGGGAATATAGAACTTCTGTTCTCGCCCGCTCAAATTAACGATGTGCTAAAGTCTCTTGTCGTTACGGATCCGTGCGCAAAAAGTTTAGCAGTCAATTATCAGTCCGAGGACACGCTGAGAAAAACGCTGGAAAGTTTAAAAATAGACCTTTCCGCCGCTACAACACTCTACGATATTTTAAAAGCGCAAAAGGGCGCCGAAGTGGAACTGTTTACGCCTCATCAAATTATCGGAAAGATTTTAAGCGTCGATAAAAACAGCTCAAAAGAAACGGATACTTTCTTTATTTCGCTTGCAGCGAAAGACGGCATTCATATTATCGCCTTTTCGGACATTCAGTCTTTCACATTTACCGATAAAAAACGAAATGAAGATTTGAACACCGCTTTGGCGCTTATCCTCGACGCTTCGGCAAAGAACCGCAAAAAACTGGACATTAAAATCGATGCGCAAGGTGAACGGAAAATCGGTCTTTCTTATGTTATGGAAGCGCCGGTATGGAAAGCAAGTTATCGGCTCGACATGGGTACCGATAAAGCGGCGTTTCAGGCATGGGCGATTATCGACAATTCAACCGACCTCGACTGGAAGAATATTACGCTTACCCTCACAACGGGAAGGCCGGTCGGTTTTACGCAAAACCTCTATGCCCCCTACTATACGTATCGCCCCGAAGTGCCGCTTGCAATTGCACAAGCCGCCGAAGCAGAAACTTTTGATTCGGCTGATAGAGCGGTCGAATATGCCGCAGCTATGCCGCTTGCGGAAAAACGGTCGGCGATGATGAAAAAAGAGGCTTATGGATATGTCGCCGCAGAATATGATGAAGCGGAGTATGATGACTTACAGGAAAAAAACAATTCCGCCTATTTTGAAAATCAGACCGAAGCAGGTGATGCGGGAGAAATGTTTGCCTTTACGCCGTCAAAACCCGTTACGCTTGAGCGGCAGCAAAGTATGATGATTCCGCTCACTCTTGCCTCTCTTCCTGCGGAAAAGTATTCGGTATTTTCATCCATTCCATACAACGAGCGTGTTAATCCTAAGTTCTGCATCAGTATTGAAAACACATCAGGCTTAAAACTTCCTGCCGGCCCCATTACGGTTCTTGACGGGGGTGAATATGCAGGCGATGCTCTTTTGGAGTTTTTACCCGAAGCTGAAAAACGCCTGATCGCTTACGGAGACGATATTGAAGTAACCGGTTCAAAGCGAGCCGATTCCACAAGGACGATTGAAACCGTAAAGATGGCTGACGGAGTGATGACAACGTCGTACCGGCAAGTCCAAAGCACGATTTATTTGATACGAAATGCCAATAAAAAAGAGAGAACCGTTATTGTTGAACACGCAAAGAACGCAGGGTTTGAGCTGACATCAAAACAAGCTCTTGCGGAAACGACTGCAAACAAATATCGGTTTAAGTTTAAAGCTGCAGGCAATACCGGTACCGAGCTAAAAGTAGAAGAAGCTCGCACCTATCAATCAACTCAAAAAATATTCGATATGAATTCAAATACATTCATTTCCTACACGACCAATGCCGAAATTCCCGAAAAAGTACGGAAGGCATTTGCGTCTATTATAACGGAGAAAGAAAAGGTTTCCGCGGCGGAAAAAGCCCTAAAGACTTTGCAGGATCGTCAGACGGAAATCGGAAAGGAACAAGACCGTGTACGTAGGAATCTTGAGGCGGTCGGTTCTGAAAGTCAGCAGGGTAGAGCGTTCTTAACCAAGCTGCTCAAGCTCGAAACCGAACTGGACGAGTTGAAAACAGACATCACAACCGCAACGGAGCAGCTCACCAACGCACAGCAAGACTTTACCGCATTCGTAAAGAATATCAGGATCGAATAAAGGAGCATCGTAGTGAAAGAAATACCGCTTTCCGAGGCGGTCGGGCATGTGTTGTGCCACGACCTGACTCAGATTATCGTAGGGGTGTCGAAGGACGCTCGGTTTAGAAAGGGACATATTGTTACGGAGGAGGACATTCCGGTGCTTCGCTCGATGGGCAAGGAACACTTGTTCGTTTGGGAAAAGAGTGAAAACCTGCTGCATGAGGATGAAGGGGCTGAAGTTCTGGCAGCAGCGGCGATGGGGAAAAATCTGGAAAAAACCGCCCCCAAGGAAGGCAAGATTGAGTTGAAGGCAACGGTTGACGGTATGCTTAAAATCGATACCGACCGGCTCTTTGCAATCAACAAGCTCGGCAAGGTGATGATTGCAACGCAGCGCAATTATGTGCCGCTTAAAAAAGGACAGACGGCGGCGGGAATGCGGGTTATTCCGCTTCTTATCGAAAAAGAAAAAATGGCTGAGGTGGCTGCGATTGCCGATGCCGCCAATCCGCTGATGTCCGTCATCCCTTACAGCATCAAAACCTGTACCATTTTGGTAACGGGGCACGAAGTTCTGACAGGGGTTATTAAAGATACCTTTGCACCGGTCGTGCAGGCAAAGCTGGCAGAGTACGGCGTGGAAACGTTAAAAACCGTAAACACCGGAGACGACGTGGAAACTATTACGGCGGAGATACAAAAAGCCATACAAGCAGGTTCCCAGATGGTACTCTGCACAGGGGGCATGAGTGTCGACCCCGACGATAAAACCCCCGCCGCTATCCGCGCAAGCGGCGCGCGTATCGTCAGCTACGGTGCCCCCGTCCTTCCCGGCGCAATGATGCTGTTGGCATACGCGGGCGATGTTCCTATCGCGGGGCTGCCCGGCTGTGTGATGTATGCCAAGCGCACCGTCTTCGATCGGCTGTTGCCGCGTATCCTTGCCCGCGACCCCATTACCGTTGAAGATATTGCGCTCTTGGGAGAGGGCGGCTTATGCCCGTAACCGACAGCACCGTCCAAAACAGTAGCCCTACCCGGTATAGAGCGGCTATTATCTGCGCGTCCGACCGGTGCTTTCAGGGCTTGCGTAAAGATGTAAGCAGCCCTATAATAGCCGAAATACTCACCGGTCAAGGATATGAGATTACCGCTACGGTAATGCTCCCCGACGAGTACGAAGCGCTGCGGAAGGCGATGGTACGCATAGCCGATGAAGGCAGCGCCGACCTTATCGTTACAACAGGCGGCACCGGACTCGCTCCCCGCGATGTAACCCCTGAAGCGACCGCTGCGGTTATCGACCGCGCCGTCCCCGGTATCCCAGAAGCAATGCGTGTGGAAAGCATGAAAATAACACCGCACGGAATGCTTTCTCGCGGTATAGCAGGTATACGAAAACGCACACTGATTATCAACCTTCCCGGAAGTCCCAAGGCGGTAAAGGAAAATCTTTACTGCATTCTACCCGCTTTGGATCACGCACTTTTGATGCTTACCGGCGGCACGCAGGATTGCGCCCCAGCCGAAGTATAATAATCAAGGAAACTGTCCAACGCAAACATTTTCGGAAGTTTCCGCTAAGGAGTATCTTATGAAGAAAACCGTTGTAGCGCTGCTTATCGGCAGCATCATACTTGCCCCGCTCTGCGCGGGAGGCAGTAAAGATCAGACTAGTGCCGCCAAAAAGACGGAAATTATGCTGTCGGCAGCAGCCAGTTTGAAGGACTGTATTCAGGAGCTTTCGGCCATGTACACCGAAAAAAATCCGCAGGTAACCATTACCATGAATTTCGGTGCATCGGGAGCCTTGCAGCAGCAGATTGAACAGGGCGCTCCCGCAGATGTTTTCTTTTCCGCCGGTATTAAGCAGATGAATGCGCTCAAGGAAAAGGGGATGATGATAGATTCAAGTGTAAAGAACATCCTTGAAAATAAAGTTGTTCTGATTACCCCCAAAAACGCAGCCGCCCTTGATTTCTTTGAAGACCTCGCCAAAAGCTCCGTAAAGAAAATCGGCGTCGGCGAACCGAAATCCGTACCGGTCGGGCAGTATACCGAACAGATTTTTCAAAATCTCGGCCTTACCGATAAGGTTGCTTCCAAGCTTATCTTTGCAAAAGATGTCCGCGAAGTCCTTTCGTGGGTAGAAACAGGCAACGTCGATGCAGGCGTCGTATACGAAACCGATGCGAAGATCAGCAAGGATGTTACCATCTGTTCAACCGCGCCCGAAGGCAGCCATAAAAAAGTTATCTATCCGATCGGTGTTGTAAAGGCAAGCGCTCATGCGGCCGAAGCGCAGAAGTTTGTAGACTTCCTATTCTCCGACGCGGCAAAAGAAGTCTTTGCACGTTACGGATTCACCGTTATTTCCAAGTAACTTTCATTGTCTATATCAGTTCGGCTGAAACCGGACTGATACGCAAGGATTACCTGCACTATGTTTGACTACGCGCCGCTTTTTATCTCGCTGCGCGCAGCTGTCCTTTCCGGTATTTTCGTATTCATACTGGGAACGGCAGCGGCGCGGCTCTGTTTGAATATCCGCGGTAAATTACTCGTTCTTATCGATGTACTCTTTACCTTGCCGATGGTATTGCCGCCGACGGTACTGGGCTTTTTCCTACTCGTCATATTCGGACGGAACAGTCCGATCGGTATGCTGCTCGCAAAAGCAGGAATTTCGCTCATATTTACCTGGCAGGCAACGGTTATTGCCTCGATCGTGGTTTCGTTCCCGCTGATGTACAAGGGAGCAAAGGGCGCGTTGGAACAGGTAAATGAGGATCACGTGTGGGCGGCGCGCACCCTCGGCATGAGCGAGCTTTCTATCTTTATCCGCATTATGCTGCCTGAAGCATGGCCGGGCATTCTTGCAGGGCTTGCATTGAGCTTTGCCCGCTCGCTCGGCGAATTCGGTGCGACGCTGCTGGTTGCCGGAAATATCCCTAGACGTACTCAAACCATCCCGATGGCTATTTACTTTGCGACCGCCGGCGGCGATATGCACACGGCGTGGGTATGGGTCGGCGTCATAACCGCCGTTTCATGCGCGGCGCTTTTCATCATGAATATGTTTTCGAGGGAAAAACGGGTATGAAGCTTGAAGCATCGATTGTAAAAAAAATGAAAGGTTTTACCCTTGATGTGAGCCTTTCGGCCGCGCAGGGGGAAATTGTCGGCTTACTCGGAGAATCCGGCGGCGGCAAATCTATGACGCTGAAATCCATTGCCGGTATCTTCACACCCGATTCAGGCAGAATTGTCTTAAACGATCATGTCCTTTTCGATTCCGAGCGGAACATCAATGTACCGGTGCGGGATCGGAATGCCGGTTATATGTTTCAGTCGTATGCACTCTTTCCGTATATGACAGTGCGGGAAAACATTTGCTGCGGAATAAAAGACCGGAACCGTAAAAAAGAAATTGCCGACCAATTTCTGGAGCTTTTGCACATTACTCCCTTTGAAGGACGCTATCCGAAAGAGCTTTCGGGCGGACAGCAACAGCGGGTTGCCCTTGCGCGTCTCCTCGCCGCCTCCCCCGCACTGATTATGCTGGACGAACCGTTCTCCGCCCTCGATAATGAACTGAAAGATTCCCTCCACGAAGATTTAAAAGCAACGCTCGAACGCGCCGCTTGCCCCGTCCTCTTTGTTTCGCACAATAAAGATGAGGTTGAACGGTACTGCACCCGCTCGCTGTTCATCAAAAACGGCAGGATAATGACAGAGCAAACGCATCAGATCGTTTAGCACCAACGCATCCGGGTTGTTTATTTGAAAGGGTACTCTTGAGATTGTATCTATAACGTGTTACTCTATGCATACCTATGAAGAATGCTTTACTGGTTCCCGGCGTTTTTTTCTTAAGCCTTTTAAGCGCGGTTGTTATCTTTGCCTTTTTTGGAGGGATTGCCTTGCGCTATGAAATGGTCGTCCCGTTTGCATCAGAATCGGCGGGGCTCCTGCTTCTCTGTATGGCGCAAAAGGCGTGTTACGTACTTCCATTAGCGGTGATGTTAGCTATTATCGGGGTGTACACATTTTTAATGAGACACCCTGCAAAGCTGGGCGTAGCGCTCAGTTTATTCCTCATGTGTTTACTATTTACCGTAACGGTTATCATACCGGCCTGTTATGCGCAGTTTTCTGTCATCGAGAACGCAATAACAGCCTACAAAGCAACGGCACCTATCGACGAAGCATTAGCTGCTTTTACAAGCAAACCGTTCTTTCTGGCTTTATTACGGCGAGGATGCGACAGTCTTTTTGCTGATATCTATGCTGCCTATACGTTACATTTTGCAACATATCTCTTCTTCGTAAGTACACTTTTTTTCTGCGTCAGCTCATTTTGGTTTGTATGCACCATAACGCAATGGAATCTGTTCAACCTTCTTTTCTTGCTTCTCCTTTCCGGCGCCTTGTTGCTCGTATATCCGTATATGCAGCTGGAAGGATTTCGAGCGGCGCTTTTTAATCTCCATATAGCAAATTCGGAAAACGGCATATACGGAATTTCGCTTGTTTTGTGTATCGTTGCCGTAGTGTTCCATTCCATAGGCGGTTTAAAAATGCTGCTGATATCTTCAAAGACCCAAAAAGGAGCGCCGCATAAAAATGCCTGAGATGCTAAAAGGTTGGCTGTCCATTTTTATTCACTTTGTGATCGGACTCGGATGCTGCCTCATATATGTGTTTTTTTTCAAAAAAATCGATGTGCTACCGCAGTTTTTACTAAGCCGGAAATTAGCGGAAACAGGCATCTTATTTATACGGATTATGCCGAGCTTGCTGGTCTCCGCCATATTGATAGGATATGCTGTTATTTTCGGTACATGCGGCCAAAATACCGTTCCGAGATTTTCCGACATATTACTTCGTTACTTAAAAAAAGCATTTATTATGCTTTTCTCGTGCATTACCATTTATATCATACTGATAGAAATAATATCGCCGCTGCTGGTGGACTATCGGCGCTACAGTGAACTTAAAACACAGGATTATTACGATTTTATAAAAGAGACTGATATTTCATTACGCAACGGAGATGCCGAAAAAGCGTATGATAAGGCGAAGGCAGCGTTAGGAATCTGGAAAAACAATCCTGAAGCATTACAGCTTTTTGATAAGGCGAAGATATCGTACGAATCATACAATGCTGAGCGCAAGCAAAACAACAAAATCGAGCAATCTTCCGAAACTGTCGAGCCTGAAAACTTAACAGCGGAAGGGGCGCTATTCATCAGTAAGCGGTTTATGAACAAATATGATTTTTACACCGCACACTATTATGCCATGAGAGCATATCAGCTGAGTGCCGAAAATGCACCTTATCGCGAAGAAGCTTTACGGCTGGCAGCACAGGCATGGAATCAAATTGAAAAAGGAATCGCTGAGCTTACCGCCGAATTCGATATCCGCTTGTACCAAGCGAAAAAAGCCGGATACGAGATGATCCAGCAGGGGAACTACATCAAAGCATATTACCAATTTGTAAATGCACAGCGTATGCTTGAGCAAAACAATCCGCTCAAAAGAGACCCCGATATAGACCGTTTTATAGACATTACCCGAAAAAAAGTATTGGAAGAGGTTTTCTTTATTGATGAAACAGCCTCTCTGCCGCTCCTTGAAACAGTACGTAATATTCATTTTACCGCTCCGGCCTCGGGTACGAGAGCACCGGCACAGATAACAATAGAAGGTCTTTCTTATATCACCAACAACAATATTAAGGAAATATATGGAAGGAATTGTGAACTTACACAATACACCACCGACGGTAAGATTCTTTATCGGTCGCGGATTCCTTTCATCAAACTTATTCCGATTGAGAGTGCAGAAGGAGAGCCCATGCTCCGTATGCTATTCCAAGCCGTGGATAAACAGCGCGATAAAGTAGTGCTAAAACCTATCGTTCTGGAAGGAGCAATGCCTATTGAGCGGCAGACATCTCTGCGGCTGCCGTTTTCATACAATGATTTTCAGCTGATTATAGCGGCCAACGAAGGTGAAAAATCCATGACACTCCCTCAGCTCTATGCATTTCGGCAACGGGGAGCGCAATACGGCTTCCCTGCACAAATATATGACAGGGAATTATTGGCAAGAATTATCGATGTGTTTCTTATTTTGATTATTTCGATTTATATGCTCGTACTGGCATGGCGTTTCAGAGTTCCGCCGCACAAAAAATTCAAACACACATGGGCGCTGGCGTTTCCGCTCTTTTTTGTACTGGCAACAGGATTTGTGGAGACGGCGCGCTATTGCGCCCGCCTCATCATTGCCCTACTTACCGACATATCCTATAGCTTGTCACCGCTGCTGTTATTGCTTGCATACACACTATGTTTTATCGGAATGTGTTTTTTCTTTATCGGTCAGCGGTCGGAAGTGTAAGAATAGGAAACCTCTAAAAACTTCAGTTTTTTAGAGGTTTTCCTTAGATTTAGTTTGCGATGTTTTATTTTAAGTCATTACAATATAAAGACTTAAAATAAAACTCGACGGGCATCTTTAAAAATTTAACCAAGTTTTTAGAGATGCCCAATACTTTCAATATCGAGTTCACCCGCAAAAGCCGGTACGGTAACAGACCAGTTTTCCAATACCTGCGGATGCAATTCGCCGAAAATACCGATCTGTTTCCCATCGGCAAGAACCCCCGCCTGCCGCCCTTCGATAAAGCGCGGGTCGTGCGTTTCGCATACGTTGTAGTCCATTTGCAGATAGTACAGCAAACCGGCGACAAGACTGGCGGCCTCGTTAAAGTTAGCGTCTTGGTTTACGCTGAGAAAGCCGAGGCTTTGGCGGGTGCTCGTACCGGTATTTTCTTCGGGAGCGAGGAAGGCAATTTTCCCCGTTTCAAAGATACGGTGCGGATACACCGCATTCCCTGAAACCGTTTCTGCAGATAAGAGTGACGGAATGATGGACGGGCGGACAAACTGATAGTTTTCCGACATGGGGTTTGCAATTTCGATTACCCCCGTTCCGTCTATATTCATGCGGTCGATGTAGTCTTTCTTTGAACCGAGATAGTTAAAAATCATCTCTTGATAACCGAAGCCGACCATCAAACTTTTAATCTTTCTGCTCAGCTGGGTAACCGGAGAGAGCCGCCCGATGGTAAATTCCCGCGGTGTTTCCGGTTCAAAGAACTCGACGGTTTTCCCCATCATCACGTCTTCGATAATATCCACTTCGTGTAAAAAGTCATTCCGGTATGCAGGCGGCATCAGCGTCAGGCAATCCCCCTCGACGGTAACGGTGTTGTCCATACGCTCCAACGCTTCCACAATATCCTGCGCCGGAAGCTCCGTTCCGAGGAGTTTATTGACGGCATGAACCGTCGTCTTTGTCGGCTCTTGGAAGTAAAGCGGCGTGGTAATCGTCTTACCGAAGCCGGTTTCATACGGATATTCTACGCTGACCGGTAAAATCATATATCCCGCATCGGAAAAATCACAGGCAACGATGTTGGTTGCAAGCAGCAAAGAGGGCATATCGGTACCGGTCAGCTCAACCAACAGGTCGGCATCCCCCGGCTGTACCGCACCGATCTCCGCACTGTTGATAATCGGCGCCATTGAAAGCACGCCGCCCTTTGAATCCGATAAGAGCGGTACCTTCTTCATATCCTTGAGTATCCAGCCGTATTCCTTGCCTTTTGGGTGCTCGGTGATAATGTGCTCACATGTCATTTCGGTATCGAAGCCGAGGGGCGTAAACGAGGTGGTGTGCGGGTCAACGGCACGGTAGTGTACCGGCCAATTGATTAGTTCGCTGCGGTACACCCCCATCGACACGGAACGGCGCTTCCGGCCGAAGTTCCAACACAGTTTTTCCTGCGTTTGGATAATATCTTTCAACATAGCATCGTCGATGGGCTTGCCCGAAATGACAAACGCCGTCATAAAGGGGCGGATATGCTGTAATTCGGGGTCTACGGTTACTGTCCGTTTTCCGGAATCCTTTCGCTCACTCAATGTCGATAAAAATGCTTGATACCGAGCTTTGTTTGAAGCTCCTCCTGTGTGCATACGCAAAAGACGAGCAAGCCCCGCTGTTGACCACAGGTCGGGGCGGTTTGTATCGTTTAATTCAATTTTTATAATGCGTTCATCTTGAGGCGTCGCTGCGGAAGGCGCTTCGTCCAGCTCCGCTTTTGCAGAGCTTAATAAATGTTCAAATTCAGGGGAATAATCGTATTTTTTTCCTAACAAGTTGAAAAAAAGCTGTTCGTTTACATCGATCTTGGGCATAGTCTATCCTTTTTTAATATGACTGAGCTGAGGCAAAGGTTAAAACACACGTTTCAAGAGGCCTCTTAGACAATTCACATATAATAGGGCATCTCTAAAAACTCGGTTAGATTTTTAGAGATGCCTCATCAGCAAAGCTGATAGCGAGTATTTTTGATAAGTCTTTACATTGTTATGACTTATCAAAAAAACATCGCAAAATAAATCTAAGGGAAACCTCTAAAAAACTGAAGTTTTTAGAGGTTTCCTATTGAAAGAGTATATGCAATATGCCCCTGTTTGGCAAGAATGATGCAGGGTGGTTACAGGGTAAACGCATCAGGCATTTTTGGGGATATTCCCGTAGAATAATATGGGCTGTTCAACCAGAGTTTCGCCGCTACACGGCTCAAATGGTCGCCCAACCCATATTATTCTACGATTCTTATCTACTCAGCCTGATGCGTTTACCCGTCTGCTGGAAAAATATGCGAAATTTTATTTCTTTAAAATGCAACAGTTGAACAAAATATGAATTTTGGAAACTGTTGCATTCGTGCGCGAAAAGCGCACACAGCAATACGCAAGTTTTCGAAAGAAAACTTGACGGTTAAGGTGAGCGGCGTCATTGTAGACGCTCACCTTATACCTATGAAATTTCGCACAGAAGGAAGGCAACCTCTGAAAATATTTTATAATGCGGTTGCCCTGAGGGTGGTTAATGTACCGGACATACATTCTATTCAAAGAAATAGAGAAACTGACTGATTCTTTTAAAGATGCAGCACCATGTTGATTTCGTCCCGATAACTACCGTCTTTTAATTTGTACGCATGGGGCAACCGTCCCCATTCGGTAAAGCCGAAGCGCTCATAGAGCTTTTGCGCGCGTAAATTGTCGGAATAAACACCCAGTTCAACTTGCTCAATCCCATTCTTTTTTGCAAAGGATAGTATTTCCCGTAAAAGAAGACTGCCGATACCGATGCCCCAATACTTCTTTCTTACGGAAATCCCCAAGCGTCCGCGGTGCTTTGTTTTAAGATGTTCGGCAGCGGGAGCAATACCGCAGCTGCCGACAACCTTACCGTCTATCAAAGCGAGCAGCAGCAATTTATTCGGCTGCTCTTCCCAGTTTTTTAAGATTGTTTTTTCTTCATCCTCGGTCAACGTAATTTCTTCGGGATAACGCATCATAAAATACGTTTCTTCATTGCTTATCCTCAAAAATTCAACCATTGCAGCTGCATCCGATACTGCCGCACTCCGCAACGTACATATACGGTTGTCTTTTAAGGAACACTCTTTTTCAGCAGATATCATACACAATCCTTTTGCATGAAATGTTGCACCAAATTTTCAAAACCGGCAAACAGACGATTTCAAATCCTTCAATAACAATGATATCTTCCATTTTCATTGAGTAACCATGGTTCTTTTGCGGCAACTGCGGTTCTTTCTTTTAAAAAGCCCACATTTTTATCTGCAATGATGATAATATCGAGTAATAATAATAGTATCAAGCGGATTGTTTCGGTTTGATGAGAAGTAAAAATTAATGGGTAATTTGTAATTAAGAATTAAGAATTCATAATTATGAATTACCCATTAAAAAGGACAGGAGGTCTATATGACAAAATTGAGAACCAATAAAAAGGCGCACACCTTGAGAGGAGCCGCGGCGCTCATCACAGCTGCATTTTTAGTACTGCTTTTTACCGGCTGCCCCAATGCAAACGGAAATAAGCCGACAACGCCCAAGTACAAGGTAACCTTTAGTGTAGACGGGGGGGGGGGGGGGTACCCTTACCGCAAAGATAGGTGAAACGGAAATAAAGAGCGGTAACGAAGTAGAAGCGAATAAAACCGTAACCTTTACTGCAACGCCTGACACGGGTTACAAGGTAAAGGGCTGGACGCTTGACGGCAATGCAGTGAACGGTACCAACAATTCTTATCAGCTTAAAATTGAGAAAGCGGTAACCGTAAAGGTGAGCTTTGAAGCGCTTCCGCCCGGAACGTTCGCCGTAAACTTCGGTGTAGACGGCAGTAACGGCACGCTTAATGCAACGGTAGACGGAAAAGAGATTACAAACGGCAGCGGGGTTCAAAAAGATAAGACGGTTATCTTTACCGCAACACCTAACGACGGCTACGAAGTCGATAAGTGGAACATAACCGGCGATGCATTTGAAACAGGAACAGGCACAAACGGCAGCCTGACGGCAAAGGTAAACATCACCAAAGAAACGACAGTAAAGGTGAGCTTTAAGCTAAAGAAATACCTCGTAACCTTTAGCATAGACGGCACCGGCGGCACACTGAAAGCGGAAGTTGACGGTACCGTAATCAACACGAACGATAAGGTCGAACACGGCAAGCAGGTAACATTCACCGCTAAAGCCAACGACAGCTACAGGGTGAAAAGCTGGACGCTCGACGGCAAGCCCATCACCGAAGCAGGCACAAACACAGAGTACAAGCTCACCGTAACCAAGCCTGCAACAGTCAACGTGAGCTTTGTACTTACATACGCCGCCGCCTTTAGCGTAGAAGGCTCAGGCGGCACGCTCAAGGCAAAGGCGGAAGGCGAAGCCGAAACCGAGACAAGCCCTATAAACGTGGAGAAGGATAAAACCGTAACATTCACCGCAACGCCTAACACTGATTATATGGTCGATACGTGGACGGTAACGCCGAGCGCTGCACTACAAGAAGGCGGCACGGAAGGAAGCGCAACGGCAAAAGTCAAAATCACAGAGGCAACGACGGTAAAAGTGAGCTTTACCAAATACAAAAAAATAGCATACGGCACAAATGGCGATGACTTAAAGAACCACCTAACAACCGCAAGCCCTGCATCAGACGGCATCTATTACATCGAAGTAACCGGTCTTAAGGCGGAGCACTTAAAAGGAACATATCCCAACCCGAGCCAGCTCGGACAAATCCTAAAGGCCAACTCTACTAAAAAGGTTGCACTTAAACTGCCCAAAACTGTAGAAGGTCTTACGGATATGAGCAGCTGCTTTCAACAATGCGCAAATCTTGTGCAAGTGCGTAACATACCGGACGGCGTTACGAATATGAACAATTGCTTTACGGAGTGCTCAAGCCTTACAGAGGCCCCTGCAATACCGGACACGGTTACGGATATGCGCCAGTGCTTTATGAACTGCGGCAGTCTTACAAAGGCACCTGCACTATCGGCAAAAGTTACGGATATGATAAGCTGCTTTGAGGGCTGCACCAGCCTTACAAAGGCACCGGTAATACCGGCAAGCGTTACGGATATGGTAAACTGCTTTGCGGGCTGCGCCAGCCTTGTAGAAGCCCCCGAAATTCCTGCAAACGTTACAGGTATTGTAGGCTGCTTTAGGAACTGCACCAACCTTACAAAAGCACCTCCGTCAATACCGGACACGGTTACGAATATGGACGATTGCTTTGCCGGCTGCGGCCGTCTTACAAAGGCTCCTGCAATACCGCAAAACGTTGTGTCTATGCAGGGGAGCTTTCAGAACTGCGGCAGCCTTATAGAAGCACCCGAAATTCCGCAAACTGTTACATATATAGGCTACTGCTTTGAAGGCTGCGGTAAGATTAAGGGTGTTGTACTAAAATGTAATTACAGGGACGGTTCATTCTTCGATTTATTCCAAAACTGCGCTTCGCTCGAAGACGGCGGCATAAAAGTACCGGCGGGGCAGCTGCAAATCTACAAGGACCATGCCAATAAAATGGAAACAACGGAAGAAAAGTTCGGTGTACGCGTCGCCTACGCAGAGCTTAATGATTTCCTTGCAGGCACCAACTCTTCCGCCACAGACGTAAACTACATCGAAGTAACCGGTCTTACCAAAGAGGACTTAGAAGAGTGCTACAACGATTCGTGCAAGCTCGGTGACAAACTGAAAGCCTATCCGGCTAAAAAAGTCGCACTTGAGTTACCAAAGGAAGTAGAAGGTCTTACCGATACATCCTTTCGTGCCTGCACAAGCCTTGTGAGCGTGCGTAATATTCCTAAAAGCGTTAGGAGTATGAAAAACTGCTTTAGCAGCTGTACAAGCTTAAAGTACGTTTCCGAGGTTCCTTCAGGCATTAAGACTATGATACAATGCTTCTCAGGCTGTACAGCTCTTACATCGGTTACGCTTAAATGCAATTATGATCCCGTCAATGTTTCTTTAGAGAACACATTCCAAAACTGCACTGCCCTCGGCGAAAAGAGCATAAAAGTACCGCAAGCGTATTACGGCAACTACACTACAGCTGACGCACTTAATAAAATGGCTGTTCCCGGTACCGATGAAACCGAACAAAGAAAAAAGTTTGAAGGCCTTGCGGAACTTAATCCGTAATTCAATGGATAATTGGTAATGGGTAATTGATAATTAGTAATTGGACAATTCAGTTACACATTAACCATTACCAATTACAAATTAAAAAGGCCGCTTTCACGTTGGAGGAAACTTCGGCATGGAGGCGGTTTTTTTTGTAATTTTTCTCCATTTTCTTAGCCGTTTTTACACCTATGACATATATAGACAATATGGAGGTGTAAACAATGAACGATACACAGACACTGACCCTCAGAAACGATTATCTTTTTAAGCTATTACTCGGATCGGAAGAAAATAAAGCTTGTTTGCAAGACTTCCTTGAATGCGTACTGGATATTCCTGCCGGTATGATTGAAGGTCTTGAATTGCTGGATAAGGAACTTGCCAAAGATGTGGTAACTGATAAAACCGGTATCTTGGATGTGAAGATTCGCTTAAACAATGGGACGACTATTGACATTGAAATCCAAAATTCGTGGTCTCTTGAGTTTATTCCTAGAACCCTATTTTATTGGGCAAAAATGTATAGCGAAGACTTTAAAGAGGGCGAACCATACACGAGTTTAACAAAATGCATTACGATTAATTTGGTTTCGCAAGGATTCAAGTTAAATAATCAGATACACTCTGCTTATCGTATCTTAGAGCAGCAAAGTTACCAGCAGTTGACTGAGTTATTAGAAATCCATTTTTTGAATCTTTCGTTGGCAGGTCAATTCGTAATACAGAAAGGCTCTACCGAGAAACAGCAAAAACTGATAAACTGGTTACAGTTTATAAACACAGATGATAAGGAGATAAGAACTATGCTAGCGATGACATCACCCATCTTGCAGATGCTGAATGAGAAAATAGATGTGCTCAGTTTAAGCCCCGAAGAACGAAAACTCTATGAATCACGGATGAAATTAAAAAGTGATATTGCAACTATTTCAGAGGTTCAATTTAATGCAGGGCGGCAAGAAGGTAAACTTGAAACAGCGCGGATTTTAAAGCAGCTTGGTGATTCCGTACAAAAAATAATGCAGGCAACCGGTCTTTCCCAAGCCGAGGTCGAAGCGCTGAACTAATGGATAATTACCAATTATACATTACCACTTACACATTAAAACTACCAATTACCAATTAAATCAACCGCTTTCACGTTGGAGAAAACAATGCAAGAGCTTGAATAAACTGCCCCCAACGGCTGAGGGTATCGGTAAAATTGAAGCAGAGGTGTTACCACTTATATTGTAGCAGTAAAATACGCAATGCTTCGCGGTTGGTAACACCGAATAGCTTGCACGCGGCCGCCATGTCTTTTTTGACAACAGAAACACTGACGTTATAGCGTTCCGCAAGAACTTCGTATGTTTTCCCCTCCTTTATTGAACCGATGATAAAGGCCTGCTGCCGCTCTGAAAGGTTATAACGTGAAAGTTTTAAAGAAGAACCCTTAGGCGGCAGTTCAATTTTTGCGGCAACAACCTCTGTCGGCAGGAGCAGATAGGATAACTTTTCTGAAAGTCTGTCATACACACAGGCAAAAAGGGCAAAATAGAAAAAACTCACTGCAATTTCAAATAAAAAGAGCTTTAAACCGAAAGACAGATACAACCCGCACACAATAATTATCCAATATATTCCAAGAATAATCAGTTTTCTCTTTCTGTTTAGGATAAAATCTCCATTAATAAAACAGAAAATAATACCTGTTATAAACAGCAGCGTACCGATGCCGATAAAACCGATGTGCGTGGTCATTCCTCCTTCAAGAAAAAAAAGAATATATGAAAGTTTTTTATAATGAGGATAAATGAACAATATAAGACAAAGCATCAAACAAAAACCGTTGACGGCAATCTCAAACCACTTTACCCGGGGAATAAACGAAACAAAAGGAATAACGGTTGTAATATTCATTATTAAAGCAACGCATAATGCAATGATTCCAAACCCGTACATAATGCGGTATGGATTAAAAAACTCCTTCATAGTAGGCGCTAGTATACCAGAGCATTTTTTTACCGTCTACCTAACACACTTTTCAAAACCGGCAACCAGACAGTTTCAAAGATACGATGAAAAGTCAAAAATTTCACACTATACAAGTTTCTCTTCTCTTTGCAACATCACAAAGGCGATGATAATAAAGAATTCGCATAGCAAAATCGATTTTTCCGCGTAGTGTTGGATGGTAACAAATCCAACCGAAACGCCGATACCGAAGCTTGCAATGATGAGGAGATACTTAAAAAAAGAGTGCAAATATTTGATGTCTTTTACAGCACGATACTTTGCAAGATTTATCATACTGCTTTTTAAGTTGCCGGTGATCATCGTGGTAGCGATCGGATTGCCGTCAACCTTATCAAAATTGGCAACTTGCAGCGCTGCAATAAAAGAAATAACGGAATTGATAATGTCATGCGGAAAATACGTGCCGATTAATCCGATTGCGGCAATAACCAATACTTCAAATACCAATACCGTAACCATTCGGGTGTAGTTTTTAACGTAATGCTTGCTTTTGAGAAATTCTGAAATAAAAATACCGAACGCAAACGTAACAATGGGTATGATATATTTAAGAAACTTATGGAGTTCCCCATTTGCAGCAGAGATAAACAGCAACACAAGATTACCGGTTTGCGCATTTGCAAACACCTTACCTTTTAATAGATAAGAGTAAGCGTCCAAAAAGCCTCCCAATAACGAGAGGCATACGCCGATTACGATATTGTCATGCAGTTTTTCTTCTTGTATTTGTACCGTATCCAACGTACTCTGGATCATCTCAACAGGCTTATTCCTTTATTGTAGACAAATCGGTAAAACTAAAACTTTTTGCATACCACTCGCCTTGCCATTCTTCTTTTTTAATCTTTTCATATACAGGATTAATTGTATAACGCAATTCATATTCTAAAATTTCGCCGGTTACCATATCTTCATAATAACAAACTTCTATATATATTTTTGAATTTTCAAAAACAAAATTTGAATATCCTTGATGGTGAAGCGCGTTTGGTTGTATATTTGTAAAAATATCCAAAATTTTTGCATTTACGGAATGATATTCCACCAGATTTCCTTGGAATCTGACCTTTTTTCCGTTATAGTCTATCTCCTGCCCTGTAGCAAATCGAGCAGTAACATTATGTGCAGAATATATCTTTGAGACCTTTCCAATTGCATTTATATAATCGTAATTAATCTTGTCTTCTTGTTTCTCCGGAATAATGGGAGATTCAGAGGTATTCTCATCCAAGAGATTTTCGTCTTCCGGATTTCCAAGCGGTTCTCCGAAATCGACGGCAATATTGTTATCAATATCTTTTGTAAATCCGGAATTAAAGGTAACGGATTTTGCATACCAAAACGATTCATTATATGTATCCAGAAAATTTCCAAAAAACACTCGTATTTCAAAACATAGAATTTTATTGCTTTTTACGTCCGTATATGATGAAAACTCGACGTATTTTTTTGTCGAATCATAGATAATATTTTCATAGCATTGATGCATCAGGGCATTATTATTTTTGAGATTTTCTACATAGTCAAGGATCTCCTGCTTTATGCTGGTGTATTCGACAAGATGTCCTTCAAATTTTACCGTATGCCCATAAAAATTTTTAATTACTTGCCCTGTCACAAATCTTCCTGTAGGAGATGCGGAATAGACTTTATTAACAGTACCAAGATAGTCCATCCCATCCTTACTTGTTACTGCGATAGACGGAGAGGTCTGCTGATCTTTCAATTTTCTTGTTAAATTTCCAAAACCATTAGAACAAGATACAAGCGAAATTACAAGTATGCAGCATATAGCTGTTGAGTTCACAAATTTCATAAAAACTCCTTTCTTTATTGGGAACATCTCGATTTTACTTTTGATCATATATTATTATGATAGGGCTAAACTTATCACCTGTCAACAGTTGTAGAAGCAGAGAAACCTTTCTGTAAGCCTTTTGAAATAGGCGAGGTAGATCCGAGGCGCGAGAAAAAAATTAACCGCAGGCGTATCTTTGATACGTTGAGGATTAATTTTTTCGAAGCAACGAAGGAGATACCCGTATATTTCAACAGGAATTTCCTTTTGTATTGACTAAGATACGCCGATATTATAAAAGTAAGGTTTTAACAGAAGGAGCAGTGTAATGGCAGCTAAAATAGGTATAAAACTCGCGGATGGGACGTTTTTTCCCATTATGGACGACGATGCATCCGCCTCTGAAACGCTTGAATTAACTACGGTACGCGATAATCAACGAAGTGTGCAAATTAATTTATTCAAAAAAGAGGATGACGCTTCTGACCCTTTGTATATCGGTTCACTGATTGTTGAAGATATTCATGAAAAGGCCGCCGGAGAACCGACAATAGAATTACAATTGGTGCTTGACGAAGATAAGAATCTTTCTGCCGAGGCTGTTGATAAAGATTCCGGTTCGCATCAAACGCTGCGAGTGTCATTAGAAACATTTGCAGATCAAGCATTTGATGATGTCGATTTTGATTTAAGTGCGGAAACGGCTGATGCCGATATCGATCTTTCTACAGCTAACATAAATACTGATGACAATTCCGAACCCCATGATGAGTTTTCCGCCGCAGCTTTTTATACTGATGAAGACGGCGAAAAAGAACATGAACCGAAACGCGGAATGCCGGTTTGGCTTTTAATTTTACTTATTCTACTCGGTATTGCCGCATTGGTACTCGGTATTCTGTTGCTGACAAAAAAGAATCTTGCCGAAGATGACCACCCGATGGTCGTACAGCCTGAGGCAACGACAGTCATACCGTCGAAAAAACCGCCGATGCAAGAATCTGCCGCGCCCGCGCCTTCGCTACCTGCAGATAAATCGGTAACCGAACCGCCTGCTCCTCAACCGACAGGACCCGCTCCAATAGAACAACCGGTGCCGTCGCAGCCTGTTCAACAGGATGCCATGGCTCCTCAAGAACCTGCAAAACAAGAACCGCCCGTTCAGCAAACAGAGCCTGCGGCTTCCGTGTTGGCGCAGAAAACAATCCGCTATAAGCTCCGTTGGGGCGATACGCTCTGGGATTTATCCGAAACGTATTACCGCAATCCATGGCTGTATACAAAGATTGCAAAGCATAACAAACTCAAAAATCCTGATTTAATCATTTCGGGAACCTATATTGAAATTCCTCCGCAGTAAGATAGTATTCGGCAAGCAAGGGCGTTTCCCGCACTCTTGCTTGCCCCTTTTTCCGTTCCGGCTTTCCCTCTTTTCTCTATTCCTCTTTGTAACTTCCGTCGCGGCCTGTGCAGCCGATAAAGGCGCTGTTTTATTAAAAGATTTAAAAGCAGGAAACTACGCCTTTTTTCTAAAGGCTGATAACGCAGCTTACCGCAGCATCAAAATGATGGGACGAGGCAGCGCCTACTATGTCGGATTACACCTTAAACGAGCAGGATACGAACAAGCAGCCCGTTTCTACTTTGCGCTTGGGGAAAAGCACTATGAGGCGCCGCTGAACCGCCTCTGTCGCGAAGCATTATACGAAACAGGCTCCGCTGCCGAACGCTTAGAATCCGTACAAAAGCGTTTGCGGGAACTTGCCGGAACACCTGCTGCATTCGGGCAAGAAGATACGGCACGAGCTGAAAAAGAGCAGTTAGCGTTATTGGAAATTCGGCTCCTTTTGCAGACAGGCGCTTACGGCAGCATTACACAATCGCCGGAAACACTGTACCTTACTGCCCCGCTGACGGTGGAGCTTGTCGATGCCTTTCCTCAACTCGGTAAGGCGCTGCCGCCGTTTTTATATAAGCTCGCCGAAGCCCGTATAGCGGTTTTTGCAAAACGCTATACGGGAGCATGGAACTCCGTACAAGAAGCGTTCGGCATAGCGCATACGTTTGCAGGCATCTCCTCTCCCGCACTGCTTTCCGATATCGGTAAGGCGGGCGTTTACGGCGCCGAAAACAGCGCCGATGCCGCTGCATTTTTTGAAGATTTTGCAGCGCAGGTACGGAGCGCCGCCGCCGATGGGCAGCTGTCCGGTACGGATGAGCAGCGGTGCCTGTTTTACGCTTCCTTTTATGAAGCCCGTTGCCGCACGAAAATCGGCGGCGCTGCGCAACGTGAACAAGCCGTAAAACTTTTCTTACAGGCAGCTGAACTGGCCGATTCCGCTTCCGACTTTGATTCTGCAACGTGGTACTATTTGGATGCCATGCGAATGCTCGGCTTATCCCGTTACCTCAAAGCGCTGGCGGATACGGCAGCCCGCTGGAAAAACCCTGCATGGTACGCCGATTTGGTACAATCGTTACGGGCGCAGCTAACTGCGGCAAAGGACTGGAAAAACTTAGAAACGCTCCATACCGTATTGGCAAAAACAAAGTTGCCGGAGCAGCGGGCTGCCGTTGCTTACACGCTTGCCTGCGCCGGACAGCTCCCGCCGGACAGAACGGCACGGTTACTGCAAGAAGCAGCCGGTGAATCGCACGATGCGCTGTATTACCGTATTTTGGGAACGTACCGGCTTGGCGGCGCTCAGCTGTTGGAAGAGACGTTCCGCTTCCGTAGTGAACTCCTGTCCGGTGGGCGTACACAATCCAATACCTCGCAGGTACAATCCGGTGCCCAAGCGCAAGCCGATGAAGCAAACACTCAGTCCGACACGGGCAAAGCGCAAACAAGCACATTTTCTCCCCAAGAGGCGCGGACGTATATCGACGGCTTGCTTCATTTCGGTTTATACGATATGGTCTATCCCCGCATTGTTGCCGTGTATCCGTCGATTTCCGCTGAAGAGGCACTACAAATCGCCCGCACGTTGGCTAGTGAAGGCCGCTATGCCGATTCGATACGGGTGATCCGCTTCTCGTTAAAAAATCAGGAAGATGCGGCAACAAAGGAGCAGCTTGAGCTGTTGTATCCCCGTCCGTGGGGTGAACTTGTCTCGAAATACGCCGCAGAATATGGGCTGCCGGAATATCTGTTATATGCGTTAATAAGAAGCGAAAGCTTTTTTCAGCATCAGGTTGTATCAGGGGCAGGCGCGGTCGGTCTTACACAGCTGATGCCCGCTACGGCTGCGGATATCGCAAAGAAGTTAAAGGTTGCAGATTACAGCCTTACCGATCCCGAAATAAATATCAGATTCGGCGCCTATTATCTTGCGGAAATGATCCGCCGATCCGATAACCGTATTATGCCTGCCTGCTTTGCATACAATGCAGGAATATCGCGCGTTCGCGGATGGCAAAAAAAAGCGCAAGGCCTGCCGGAAGATCTCTTTTTGGAAAGTTTGGAATACGCCGAAACACGGGATTACGGGCGAAAACTACTGTCCGCCGCAACGGTGTACGGGACGCTCTATTATTCCGAAAAACCGGAGGATATTGTGCGGCTCTTTTTTAAGGAACTGTTATGACGATTATACAAGCAATTTTTCTCGGCGCCGTCCAAGGCGTTGCCGAATTTCTTCCCATTTCAAGCTCCGGTCATCTCGCCGTAGCCGAGTACTTTTTGGGACATACTGATGTTCCCATCATTTTCGATATTCTGCTGCATATCGCGACCCTCGGCGCAGTTTGTATCGTATTTTACAAACAGATATGGCGGCTTTTAACCGTACTCGGCCGGTTTATTATCAGGAAAAATACGATAGAAGACAGTGCAGACCTTAAACTAATCGGTGCACTGCTCATTTCTACTGTTGTTACCGGCGTTATCGGTATCGTTCTGAAAGATATTGTGCAGGCAAAAAACATGCTGTTTATCGCAGTCTGTTTTATTATTACCGGCATTGTGCTTTTGCTTTCGGCAAAACTGCACCCGAAAAAAAACGTTTCCGTGCCGTCCGTGATGCAAGCGGTGATTATCGGGGCGGCGCAGGGTATCGGCGTACTGCCGGGTATTTCCCGCTCCGGTTCCACCATCGCCGCGGCGCTCTTAACCGGCGTAGACCGCGAAAAAGCCGGCGAGTATTCGTTTCTTCTTTCTATTCCGGCTATTCTCGCCGCGTTTATCTTTGAGCTGAAATCAGCCGATACCATAAGTGCTTCAATCGGCATCGCAGCGCTGATTGCGGGGATGCTGACCTCTTTTATCGTAGGCTTTTTTTCATTGACCTTTTTACTCAAATTGATAAAAGGGGGAAAGCTCGGCTTATTCGCCTACTATTTGATTCCTGCGGGGATTATATTATTCGGTGCAGTCGGAATCTTTCAATTATAGAACAGCGGGTAAACGCATCAGACTGTTTGGTGTATATAACCCCGCAGAATAATGAGGCTGTTCCTCCAGAGTTTCACCGCTTCGCGGTTCAAATGGAGTCCCAGCCTCATTATTCTGCGATTTGTAGCTATTCTGCCTGATGCGTTTGCCCGCTTACCGAAAAAAAATGTGCAAAATTTTGAATAAAATTTCGCACAGAAGGGAGGGGAAATAATAGTGATGGGAAATAGAGATAGTCGATTTAGAGTTTTAGCGCTCATTTTGAGCGTGCTGTTCTTTTGTGCGGGTATTGTATTAACGCTTGGTATTTTTCTACCAATTACCGGATTCGCTTCGTCGAACTATGCGTTGTTTGCGATGGGGCAACGGGTCTTTTCCGTTTATGGATTCTCGTCTTTTTTAATTCCGCTCCTCTTTTTATATGGGGCGGTGTTGCTGCTTATCCCCGGCTGGTCGCGTGAATCCAAAGCGGTGCTGCTCGGTGTGCCGCTCTATTTTGTTACCGCAATCATCGGCGAACGGCTCATCACCGTTTTTGCTCCATCGGTTTCCATTCCGACCCTTCGGCAATTTGTAACTATTTCAATATTGATTTGCGCACTGTTGCTCGTTTGTTTTGAAATTTTCTTGATGTTGACACTCAGCGAAAAGCTCTCCGGTCGACACTTCTTTGTACGCAATATCTCTGAGGAAGAGCAGGTTCCTAAGAATGATGAAGCAAATGACAGCGATACCGGCGAAGAGCCTATCTTTCCAGCTCCGGCGGTAGAAGCAGCGGCGCCAGAGGTGGAGCAAGCGCCGGATTCGCCCGAAACGGAGCAAGCCTCAGCTGCTTCTACAGCATCTTCGGTTCCGCCGGAGAAAACGTCAGACGGAACATTGGAGAGCACCGCAACCGATAGCGTCGAAGTACCGGTTTTGCCCGCAAAAGCCCCGGACAAAGCCGCAATTCCGCCGGAAGAGGCGGAAGACGAATTATCAACTTCTCCGGTATCGATAGATATGACCGATACGGATACGGTATATAGAGTTCCCAATGTACCTGAAGAGGATACCATTATTGTCGTTCCGGTAGAGGAGCATCCCATTGAATCACCGGCAGCAGATACTATTGAGCCTACGGATACGAATATAGAAGAAATACCTTTGTTGGAAGAAGTTGAGGAAGATGTACAGCCCCTTCCGCTGTCAACTCCGTTATCGGCGGTTATGGATATGCAGGAAAAAGAGGCTGTCCGTCCGGTATTTGATCCCTCCGATCCCAACAACTTGTTTGCCAGCTTGGAGGAAATCACCGCTCCCGTTGAACGCCTTAAACAGACCGATCATTCCGAAACGCAGCTCAATCCACCGCTGCCGAAAGAAGACACAGCGCCTACACCGTCGGTTGAAAATGCACCGGCTATGACAGAAAGCTCCGAAGCCCCTACTCCGTTAAAAAATGAAACGGCTACAGCGGAAGAAGACGCAACGGCTGTTCCTCAAATGGATATTATTCCGGAAGAAACAACTCCGGAACATCAAACGATAGCAGCAGCGAGTCCTCAAGCAGAACCGGAGATACCGCTTGTCTTTGTAAACGGCGTGCCGCTGCCGAATGAGCGTTCGGACATACTCGATACCATGGAAGTTATCGATTCGGAAAAAACGGAAGCAGCAGATATACAGAATACTGCCGTAACGGATGCAGACATCAAAACTGCAGGGGTACAAGAAGCTACGGCCGCGGACATCGGTACCGAAACGCAGGAATCCGATAGTACCATCGATATGGCGAATGCACGGATTGGAGATGATGTTGCGGAAACCGATATCGGCGCCGAAGCGGATATCGCCATTGATAGCTTTGACGCGCAGGACGAAGAAACGGCTGACGACGGCGAAGCGGAACAGGAGACTGAGGAAGAACCGGAGCCGAATAGCGACGGCGGCGAATCGGAAGCGGATGAAGAATTAGACTCGAATGCCGATGAAGCATTTTTGAAAACCATCGAACAAACAGTACCGATCATACCAGCAAAACCGGCGCCTCCCCCGCCGCCGCGCAAAAAATATGCCATCCCGTTTGATCTTTTAACGAATTATCCCGACGGCGAATATTGGGTTGTGGACGATGCGACACGGCGGTCGGCGCTCATGCTGAAATCAACCTTTAACGAATTTAAAATCGACGTGTCCATTACCGGTATCCGTAAGGGGCCGGTTGTAACGATGTTTGAAATGCTGCCTTCACCGGGTATCAAGTTGTCCAAGATTACCAATCTACAGGATAATATCGCATTGCGTCTTGCAGCCTCCAGCGTCCGTATTGTCGCGCCGATTCCGGGCAAACATGCAGTCGGTATCGAAGTTCCCAACAAGAAGCGTTCGATTGTCAGCTTTCGGGAGCTGATAGAAACCGATTTGCCGGAAGCTGCAAAAATGGCCATCCCCGTTGCTCTCGGAAAAGACGTAACGGGAAATCCGCAAGTGCTTGACCTCGCACAAACTCCGCATCTACTTATCGCAGGCGCGACCGGTTCGGGTAAATCGGTTTGCGTTAATTCGATTATACTGTCGATTCTCTATAACCGCCGCCCTGACGAGGTAAAGCTGATTTTAGTCGACCCGAAAATCGTCGAACTCAAGCTCTATAACGACATAGCTCACCTTTTAACGCCTGTCATTACCGAACCGAAGCGGGCGTTCCAAGCGTTGCAATATGCGCTCTGCGAAATGGAACGGCGCTATGCCTTGCTCGATAATATGGGCGTGCGCGACATTAAAACCTTCAATGCGAAAATCAAATCGGAGCGGATTGCAACGGAAACCTTGCCTTATATTGTCATCATCATCGATGAGTTTGCAGACCTTATGGCGACGTCAGGTAAGGAACTTGAAGCCACGGTCGCACGCCTGTGCGCAATGAGCCGCGCAGTCGGTATTCATTTGGTGCTTGCAACGCAACGACCGTCTATCGACGTCATCACCGGTTTGATTAAGGCAAATATTCCGAGCAGAATTGCGTTCATGGTTGCGTCAAAAACCGATAGCCGAATCATCTTGGACGAGATGGGCGCGGAAAAACTGCTTGGAAAAGGCGATATGCTGTATGTAAGTGCGGCTCGTCCGTTCCCAACCCGTATGCAGGGAGCTTTTGTTTCCGAACAGGAAGTAGAACGTGTTGTCGCCTGCGTAAAGGAATACTGCGAACCAGAATATATCGATGAAGAAATCTTTGTTGATGATGATGACGAACCCTATGATAATGCCGTGTTCTCTGACGATAACGATCCGCTCTACGATCAGGCCTTGGAAATCGTTGCGTTTGCAGGAAAAGCCTCCGCCTCTTATGTACAGCGGAAACTGAAAATCGGATACAATCGCGCAGCTCGTCTTATCGAAGAGATGGAAGCCCGCGGTATTGTCGGCCCTGCAAACGGTTCAAAGCCCCGGGAAATCATCAGGCACGTGTAAAACTGTAACCCGATCGGCTTACTCTGTAAAGAAAAGATTTGTCATACCGCTAACGTGAGTTTTAGAGGCTCTCTATTGACAAATAACGCTTCTTGTATTACATACGTCATACAAGAAGTGTATATGACTTATTTGCGCCCGACCAGTATCATGGTTCGGGCGTGTTCATTATAGGGAGAGCGGTCAAAGTCGCCGTAGATTTCGACGGAAGTAAAACCGGCAGATAGCATCAGCTGCCGCAATTCGGTTGCGGCATAGAGGCGCTGTACAAAAGTGTGGTCGGCTTTGAGTCCGTCTTTTGTGTAGAGCTGCCAATGCGAGCGCAAGCCCTCCCATGCGCCTTCTACCGTAAAATCGGTGAGCACGGTATAGCCTGCCCGCTCGAACCATTCTCCGGCAGTAAAATCCCGCACGGCTATTTCCCGTCCCACCATTTCGAGAATGAAACAGCCGCCTTTTTTTAACGACTGCGCAATATTACTGATAATAAGCGCATCCTCTTCAATCGTTTTGCAGTAGCCGAAGCTTGTATATATATTGACTGCAATATCAAAGGCTGCGGGACGTACAAACTCCCGTAAATCCGCTTGCACCCATTCGATCGTTACATTTTCCGCAGCAGCAGCCTCCGCCGCCGCATCCAGAAACGGCTTGATAAGATCGACGCCGGTAACCTGCGCCCCGATGACGGCAAGTTCAACGGCAATACGGCCTAACCCGCACCCTGCATCAAAGATTTTTAACTCCTGCGGCGGCCGTCCTGTCCCTGCTAGTTTGAAAATTCCTTCGGCAACAGCGGGCGCTTCCTGCCAACGAGGAACATCAAACATGATAGGCGCATACTGTACCCAAAAAGCTTCATTTTCAAACCACTCGTTCATATTGCCTCTTTCATTTTTCCGGCTTAAGATTCAGTCCGTCGCTTCCGCTACTGCCGATTAATAGCTGTACTATTTTGCTCGGGATTCGTACCGGCTTGATCAGTATCCTTGTCGGTTTGATCGGTACCCGTGCCCGTTTGTAAGAATGCATCTAAACCGGCATTCCGATTAACGCTGCCGTCGGCAATCAGTTTTTGTTTCAACACATTAGCTCGATGATTTTCAGGATCAAGTTTCAATGCCCGATTCAACAGTGTGATTGCTTCCGGCATCCCATTACGCTCAGCGTATATCCGCGCAGCTTCGTAGAGCATCTTGCTTTTTGTGTGATTATCGGAAAGAAGCTCCACAGCGCGGGAGAAATACTTAATCGCCATATCAGGTTCATTGCGGGCATCATAGATATAGGCTTGATCAACCGTCGCAGGAATTTTATAGCGGGCATCATTTTCAACCTCGGCAAAATTTTTTAACGCCGCAGTCGAATATCCCTGCACTGCACGACGGATACCGTTGTAGAATACGTCTTCGTCATGATTATCAGCCTTATCGATTCCGAAAGAAGCGTTAAAGTCGCCCGAAGATGCAAAATACCACCGTGCGTACGCCTTGACCAACGGATTATGAGGATGGGCTTCCAGAATTTTCCACATTTCTCCGTTTCCCTGTGCATAGTTTTGCGGCTGCACATAGCGATATCGGAATTTTTCCAGCAGGAATCGTATATCCTCACTATCGGTCGCCATTGCTCCCTCAAGCACTTCTTCAGCAGAAAGGGTAAAAGCAGAAGACACGAATAAGTTTTTTTCCATCTCTAATGAGAAAAAATCCTTACTTTGCAGATATTCATCCAACGGATCTTTTTGATTATGAGCCGCCTTGATAGCGGAACAGGCACGGACATACTGTGCAACAGCCGGATAGTATCCCGGATTTTGCGAAATACAGTCAATCAATACTTCGGCTTTTTCTTCTTGGGTAGGAGCGGTCATCGCTAAGTTATAAAAAACTTCACTTGAAGAATCCGCATAACGGTCGATATACATTTGCCAAAAACCGCGCGCCTGCTCCATATCACCAAGTCCTGCACTTGCATCGGCAGCGAGCAAAAGATGACGGCGAGCATATTCAAAAATTTTAGGGTTGTTTTCGGGAAGCCCAACCATATCGCTATATGCAAGGGAATAAACCAAATCGTCCAGTACCGGCTGAAAATTCCCCATATCATAAGCCAAACACGACCAAAAATAGGGGGAACGAAGCGCTTCTTCTTTGCCAATCCGTGAACGCAGGGCTGCAGCCTGTGCAATGTCGCCTTGGTGGGCAAGCATTACGGCAGCATTCTCCAAAAAAATATGTTCGCCCGTAAGCCGAAACCCCTCTTGCCAAAAAGGAACCGGTGTCCGATACGTTTGTTTTGCCTTATCCACGTGGATAAGCGCCTCCGTTCCAATACCGGCATAAGGAGTACCTTGCAAAGTTTCAGCAGCAACAGCAGCATCTTCTATCCGGTCTTCCTGCATCAGTGTATGAGTAAGGGCAGCTTTAAGCATCGAATCATCAGGATATTTTTTCAAGCCGGCCTGAATGGATTGTAAGGCTTGAACAGGACTATGCAGGCGTAATTCCCGCTTTGCAATGCTTAAATATTGAATGGGGAGCTGTGCTTTTTTACGCAATGCGCGTAAGCTATTCAGCGCTTTTTGAGTGTTGCCTTCTTGAACAACACTGTCAATGGCATTCAGTCTTTGTTGGAAAAGCTCATTTTTATCTGTTTTTGAACATGCAGTAACAATAAGGCAGAGTAAAAGACTTCCTATAAGGAAGAGATTAGTTTTTGTCCTTTTCATAGGAGCAGTCTAAACATTCTCGTTTGACGCTGTCAAGTACTGCGTTTACAAACTTAAAGGAATCATCGGTACCATACGTGCGGGCGATTGTAACGGCTTCGTTAATTATGATTCTAGGATCGGTGTCTTGTTGGAAAAGAAGAGAATAGGTACCAAGCCGAAGAATTGCTTTGTCAACCAATTTAAGCCGATTAAAATCCCAGTTTTCTAAGTTCTTGGTGATGAGGGTATCGATTTCATTGATATGCTCAACAGTACCTAAAAAAAGGAGCTTTGAAAATAAAAAATCTTCGTCATGTACCTCTTTACCGGTACGTTCGACCCACGGAAAGGGCAATAAATCATCAGGTGGAAGAGAACCTGCGTCCCAAGCGAATAGCGCTTGAAATGCGAGAATTCTTCCGCGTCGTCTTCCGATCGCCATTTTTACCACGAAAGCGCTTTTTCAAGATCAGCACCGGTTTTAAATATGACAAAATTTTCCGGTTTATGAAGATCATTGGTTACCGAAACTAACGCATTGTTAAGCGCTTCATTTTGGCGCTGCATAATTACCATCTTTTTGATATATTCATAGAGACTGACATTTCCACCGGGTTCTACAACATCACTTAAACCGAGTATTTTCGCATCTTTTTTCTCTAAGACAACAAAACACTGGTAATTAGCGCCTGTTTCGGTTATCGGAGACACTTCTCCTACTTTCATGTTAAAAATCTTGAGAAGCTCGTCCATCGGAATACCGAGTTGTTCTGCAGCCAATGCGGTTTTACTGACAAAAATCTCTCCTGCCTGATAACCTGAATTCTTTGCTTGCGATTTTTTACGGATATCGGCAGTAGCCTTTGGGTTTGCTGTCAGCTTTTTTTGAACATCTTTTATCATTTTCTCTGCAGAGTTTGCTTTGTCACCTTTCGGCGCTACCACAAGGAAAAGCTGTACCGTATCGGGCTGCACAAAGGATTGCTTGTTTACTTCATAATATGAGCGGATTTGATCGTCGCTCGGACTGGGAATCGATTGCAGCTCTTTTTGTTTTTTCTGCATCACATACGCTTGCGCCGTCAGCTGAGTTCGCAAAAAACTTTTAAACTCCGCAAGAGTCATGCCGTTTTGTGCCTTCATATATTCGTCAAGCGACATATTCGTTTTTTCTTTAATCAGTTTTGCAAAATCCGCTTCGGATACCTGCTGCCCCAATTGATTGGATACGTATTCGGTAAAGTAATTATTTACTTCCGAATCCGTAATTTTTATCCCGTCTTTTTCAGCAGCCTGAACAATTAAACGCTCATTGATAAGGCCGTCCAGCGTTTGCTGCCGCTCTTCTAAGGTCATTTTCCGACCGATTTCTTTTTCCAAGGCAGAAACACGAGTTTTGAGCTGACCAAGCGTAATCGGTGCCCGTCCGGTAAGTTTTACTTCTGCAATAGGCTGCAAATTGGTTTGCGCAAAGACGCCGCTTATAGATAAACTTAATACAATAAACAATGTGATTACAGTTTTTTTCATCATATCCTCTTCAGATTTTGATATTTATAAACAAGCAAACAACCGATAAGTTACTTACAGACCTTGTACATCCTATTTTATAAGTACCGCACGAATACGTCTGATTCCCGCCGATGACGATTGTTCTTTTTGGATTACGAACTTGCCCAATACACCGGTGTGTTCTACGTGCGGACCGCCGCATACTTCTTTGGAGAAGTTGCCAATGGAATACACTTTGACGGTATCTTCGTATTTTTCACCGAAGAGCGCCATCGCACCGGATCTTTTTGCTTCCTCAAGCGACATTATTTCCATAGTAACCGGTAAATCCGCTTGAATCTGCTCGTTGACAATACGCTCAACCTCAGCTTTTTTCCTCAGCTGTCATCGGCTGTGGATGGGAAAAGTCGAAGCGGAGCCGTTCTGCCGTAATATTAGAACCTTTTTGTTCAACATGATCGCCGAGTACCATTCGCAGCGCCTTATGCAAAAGATGCGTTGCCGTATGGTACGCCGTCGTTTGCTCGGAGTGATCCGCTAGACCGCCTTTAAAAATTTGTTCGCTGCCTGCACGGGAGAGCGCTTGATGCTTTTTAAAGGCTTCTTCAAACTCCGCTTTGTCAACGGTTAACCCCGATTCCCGCGCGAGTTCTTCAGTAAGCTCAATGGGGAACCCGTAAGTATCGTAGAGTTTAAAGGCAAGCCGCCCCGGAATAACCTTTTTAGGATTCTTCAACAGATTCGGCTTCATCTTTTCGTATTCCGCTTCGCCTTTTTTGAGGGTTTCGAGGAAGCGCTTTTCTTCCGCCTCAAGCTCGGCAGTGATAAGCGCTTCTTTCTCTTTTAATTCGGGATAGGCGCCCTTGTATTGCTCGATGACAACCTTTGCCGGAATTGCGAGAAACGTTCCTTCGATACCGAGTTTTCTGCCGTGGCGGACAGCCCGTCTGATAATACGGCGGAGAACATACCCTGCTCCGATATTGGACGGCAGCACGGCTTTCGGGTCGCCCAAGATAACGGTAGCAGCACGGATATGATCACAGATAATACGAACTGATACATCTTTTTCAGCATCGCTTCCATACCGATAGCCGGTTATCTTTTCGACCGCGGCAATAAGCGGGGTAAAGATCTCCGTTTCGTAGACTGATTTTTTCCCTTGCAGCATAGCAACGGTACGCTCAATCCCCATGCCGGTATCGACACAGTGCCGCTCCAGCGTGTGATACGAACCGTCTTGTTCTTTGCGGTACTGCATAAAGACGTCGTTCCATATTTCGACGTATTTACCGCAGCTGCAGCCCGGCCGGCATCCGGCGCTGCACGCCGGTTTTCCCGTGTCGATGAACATTTCGGTGTCGGGACCGCAAGGACCTGTTTCTCCTGCAGGCCCCCACCAGTTGTCCTCGCGGGGTAAAAAGTGAATCCTTTCTTTAGGAATCCCATGCTTTTCCCAAATCTCCGCCGATTCGGTGTCGCGCGGAACTTTATCATCCCCTGCAAAGACCGTTACCGAAAGGAGATCGACTGGAATGTTAAGGTATTGAGGGCTTGTTAAAAATTCAAAGCTGTACCCGATTGCTTCCTTTTTAAAGTAGTCGCCGAGCGACCAATTCCCCAACATCTCAAAAAAGGTGAGGTGAGAAGCGTCGCCTACCGCGTCGATGTCTCCGGTGCGGATACACTTTTGGTAGTCCGTTAAACGGGTACCCGCAGGGTGCGGTTCTCCCATCAGGTAGGGAACAAGGGGGTGCATACCTGCGGTGGTAAATAATACGGTGGGATCGTTTTCGGGAATAACCGACTTACCGGAAATTTCCACATGGCCTTTACTCTTAAAAAATGCAATATACTTGGAACGAAGTTCGTCTGCTGTAATGTGTTTATTCATATCTTACCATAGTAAGAAAAGCTGTCGAACCTGTCAACTGTACTTTTGAAAATAGACGACGCATCTGCGCCTTGTATCCGGTACCACTATTTTCAAAAGCGCTGGCTATGCAGAACGGACACGGATGTCCGGGGTTTTACACAGCAGCGAAAAAAGACGGCGGCAGTTCCGGTGCACAATTTCGCATAAGTGTTCTATCGAACACTGCCGATATTCGCTTGCCGCCTGATAGGTATACGGAATATTTAACGGGGTGTTTACCTCCCGTCTAACCGGTTGAGGGGCGAGGTACGGAGCATCCGTCTCCAATAGTAGTTTATCGTCGGGAACCATGCGTACCAGTTCCGCTATTGCGGAAGAGGTTTCGGCATTGTCAGTGTATGTGATGGTGCCCGGAAATGAAAGATACCAGCCCCGTTCCAAAAAAGCTTCGGCTTCCTTCTTCCCATAAGAGAAACAGTGAATGACACCGCGGTGCCAGCCTACTTCGTCGATACAACGGAGCGTCGGTTCAAAGCCGTCGCGTGAATGAATAATCACAGCCAATCCGTACCGTTTGGCAAGGGCAAGCTGTTCTTTAAAAAGCTGTTCTTCGCCTGCAAGATCGCCGGTTCCCGTACCGGTAGATCCGGCATGGTTCCAATGCCGATCGATGCCGCATTCTCCGACTGCCGTATACAGCTGCCCGCTTTTTAAAATGGCTTGAACATCTGCTTCAAGCTTTTGCATCGATTCAGCCCTATGTTCAATAGCGACACGTCCCGGCCACAGTCCTGCAGAAAAATGAATAAAATCGGGTATACTGCTATTTTTATCCCATATATCTGCAACGGTATTATACCGCGGCGTAAAATCTCCGGCATCAGTTCCTATATCCATTATAAAAGGATAGCCTTCTTCCTGCATCTCTTTCAGTATAAGTGGAAAGTGCGCCGCTTTTTGAGAAATATGACGTAAATGGCAATGAGAGTCTGTAAACAATCTTGACCGCCTCTATAATTTCCGGTATAGTATATCATCTTTGCCGGAGTGGTGGAATTGGTAGACACCAGGGACTTAAAATCCCTTGACTGGTAACGGTCGTACGAGTTCAAGTCTCGTCTCCGGCAGGTTCTTTCATCTTATGCCTTATCTATGCACAATGTTTCTATAATATCCCGTATCATAGAGTTTCAGAATCAGTAGATAGTATCTCCATCGATCTCCTAAAAACATCTTTCCCCTTTTGCACTTAATTTTTTTTCTTGTTTTCCGATATTGTCTGTATGAAGCTATGGGAGGATCTTATGAGAAAATACCATGTACTGTCAGCTCTGGTGGGGGTATTGTTGTTATTGCCCCTTGGAGCGGAAGAATTACTCACAGCAGAAACTTATGCATCTTATTACGGAGAAGCTTTTAACGGCCGACCGACGTCAAGCGGCGAAATTTTCGATATGAATGCCTATACGGCAGCCCATAAAACACTGCCGTTCGGAACTTTTCTTGAAGTAACCAATCTTGAAAACGGGAAAAAAGTGGTGGTACGCGTAAACGACCGCGGCCCATTCGTCCCAAACCGTGAGATAGATTTATCAAAAGCTGCTGCTAAATCATTGGGAATGATTAGCCGCGGTATCACACGGGTTTCGATTAAACGGGTTGATTCACTTGATCATGCAGCCTTGATGGCAACAACTGATGTTTATAGCGACACACCGGCGGCTCCCGCACAAAAAGAAACACCTTTTGCATCCGAAACACAACCTGAAGCAGTGCCTGTTCAGAATGATGCAGTTCCCGATACACCAGCTAAAGGTTCCGGCACAGCAGTAGAAGCCCAAACGACGCCGTCTACAGTACCACAAGCCCAAGCAGTACAGCCTAATACAACGCAAGGACAACCGGTATCTGTAGATCAACAAACAGCAAAGCCTGAAACGGTCAAAGGTGTTGCAAACCGTTCAGCTTCTGCACAACCGGAACAAACTCCGGCGCCTGTTTATTTACCGGGAACTTCCGGTGTGTTGTGGCGAATTCAGCTGGGCGCTTTTGCACGGGAAGAAAATGCACTGAGACTTGTTGTCCAGCTGAGAAAAGCAGGGTTCGACCCTGCATACGAGCGTACTGAAAAATCGGTACGGGTTGTTCTTCCGGGTATACAACCTGACGATCTTGAAAAAGTAAAAGAAGCACTGGCGAATCATTCCTTCACCGACTACGTAATCAGACAGGAAAGCTGGTAAGCCGATTTTTTTATCAAAGTAAACGTATCAGACAAATCGACAACTCCGAGACGCAAGGTGCAGGGGTTGTCGATCGTTATATGCTATGGTGATCGTGTCGAGGAAGATAACCGATGTAATTGGTGTTTTGACATTTTCGTTATCAAACCCGCATCCTACCGAAACGACAGGGAAATCTTCAATGCTATCGGGGATGACAATATCGCCGCCTTTTCCAACGTACTTTAAAATAACTACTCCCGTACCGTCTCCGTTTAAGTCGTACTCAAAATCCGAAGAGAGAGAGACGCTCTGCGCCAATACCGGTATCACGCCGATCCCGCTGAGCAAAATAATGGATAGTAATGCGATAGAAAAAAGTTTTTTATTCATTTTGTATACCCTTATAAAATATATTGTTTAGAACCTTCATTCGCACTATTTATTGATTAATATCCATAAGCGAACCAGTTGACGAACTTCCCATTGTTTTGGATTCTACCCCACACACACAATAGTCCTCTTCCTTTCTTTATACCGATTTGATAAATTTCTTTATTAACGGTGTTGTATTCACCAAGCGCTGACCAAATCAACCACCATTCTCTCTCGGATAGTTTTTCAACACGCCAGATAGTAACTCCCTTCTCACGGAAGTTCTGACTTGTCATATTGTACGCGCCCTCAGATTGTAGTATCTCCCACGCACCATTCGCATCATTACATAGATAGGCTATTGCTGCTTCCCCCCGTCCATCCTTTTTCATAATTATAATAATATTTAAATACAAATACTCCTTGCCCATACGTCGTTCCGATGAACAGCGCCAAACACATACATACGATAATCTTTTTCATAAGTTTTCCTCTCTGATTTTTTCGAAGTGTATTGCATCTTCGATTTTTATAGTATGTTCCATATTGCAGAGTTAAAATTACTTCCACGACCGAGGGGCGTGTAGTAGATAGAACCAATAGGAAAAATTTGTATCCGTTGAAAATTCACAGACACAAATATATTGATATCCATCAATGAGATCTTCCATACGAGAAATACCAATCGTATATACATCACCTTTGGTGGTCTCAAAGACATTTAAAGCACGTTTAACCCATTCCATTTGTTCCCGGGATGGTTTATCATCAGTCAAACGACCTTGAGATTTTAACTTTTTAAAAACAGCATCACGATTATTTTGTCCATCATAAATAGCAAGTATGGTGTAATCACCTACCTTAAATATTTCTAGATTATTCGCAAACATAGCTGAAAAAATAACTAAAAATATAAGGCTTAAAAACGTTCTCTTTTTCATTTTTCAATCTCCTTTTTTTTGATCGAATATAAAATTACAAAAATCCCGATAGGAAAAAGCATTTCCCATCGGGATACGTGGTGATACATGATGTTTGCGGTAAGCAAACCCGATAGTTCAGCCCTGCTGTAAATGGCAGGGCTATAGACAGCGAAAATCAAGCGTTTATTTTTTAGCCGCTTGTTTTTTCTCACCAAGTCTAAACGAGGGACATACTTTTACATTGAAGATATTAGCCCTTCCTACACCGGAAGTTGAATAAAGCGTCGGAATTTCGTTAATCGAAATACCAATACCGACTAAATTCGTAAAAAAGTATTCAAATCCTATATGGAAAGCCAAGCCTATTGTCATGGCTGTGTGTACGGTTTTCGTTTTTACCTTTTTATCCGCAACTTTAACTTCCGTTTCCACTTCATAGCCAAAGGTGCCTACGGCAGGACCACCTGCCAAACGGAGGTATGCTTTGTCCTTTGCGAATTTAAACGTATAGCCCGGCATTATCCGTGAATTCCATACCAAGCCCTTATTCACGCTCAGACCTACAGAGGTACTATCAACCTTACGTAGAAGACTTTTCTCCTGTTGAACCGGAATAATAACTGAGTCCCGCCCCCGGCAGCATCACAAATTCTGCAAACGCATGTGCAGAAACCAACGCAAGACAGAGAAACATAATAGCAATTTTCTTCATCTTAAAAACTCCTTTTTGGTGTTAAGAACACCTTAAAAATAATAACCGGCAAGAAAGTGTTAATTTCTTGCCGTAAAAGCCTTTATTCTTACCATAAAGGGATTTTATATTTATGCTTTTTTGAATTTATAGGTAAGCCACTCTGTCCACATTTCAAAGGTACCGTTTTCAACCTTGTATTTAAATTCTCGGTTGAGATAAGTCGCTAATGTGAACCCTGTAAACTGTATTGTATCACCGCTTACCGTATAGGTACCGTTGTCTGGTACGGTTCGCCTTGCTGTGGTGAATGTAGCTTTCACATGCCCGCTTTTAAGCCGTAAAGTCATTGTAGCAGCTGTAGTCTCTGACTTCCAGGTAATCCCCTCGATACTTGATGCAGTATTTCCGCCTCCGGCCCCCCCCCAAAAAAAAAGTCAAGAGAAAAATTCAAGGTTTCAAAATTTATTGACAATTACGTACATACACTATATATTGATGAGAGGCTGTAGGCCATGTTAAAAGGTGAACTTGTTAAGTTTGGCAGATTCGAGTGGTGGTCTGAAAAAGAAAATGCGAACATCAGGAACCATAGGGATGCAAATAACAATGGGATTCCGTTTCGGGATATTTTGCCTATTTTTGACGACCCTTATTTTTATGAAATATACGACATAAAACATTCCGACGCCGGACAAGATAGATATAACGGTTTTGGGTATGTGGAAAAATCCGGTTTAAGCATTGTGCAAGTTGTGTACACGGAGACCGGTCGAATCCATATTATCTCAGCTCGTCCTGCAACAGCGCAGGAAAGGAAAATGTATTATGACAGACTTAGACGAATATATCACCAAATGTGAGGCTTGTGCAGTTCCCGACAGTCAAATTAACACAACAGATATTCCGGAATTAACTGAAGAAGATTTTGCGCGGGGACACTTTAAGTATTGGAAACCGCTTAAAAAGTCGGTAACATTCCGTATCGATTTTGATAACTTATCGTGGCTGCAAAGTAAGGGTGCAAAAGGGTATCAAAAACGAATGAACGAGGTAATACGCTGGGCACGGCAAAACGGGTGTCCGTTAGTGTGAGCTTCAACTATCTCGCCCGATAGCACCTAAATCTCCTACCTTACCGCAACTCTAAACAGTCGCGCAGCAAAACGGTTGACGCAGGCAGCTGCCTCCTGTTTATCGGCAACGGGAGCGGGATGTTCATAGCGGAAATAGATACTGCCGTCTTGACCGATAAGGCTGAGCCGGATGCTGCTTTCGGTACATACTGCCGTGATGGAAAACGGCGCGTGTTTGGAAACCGCAAATAACGATTTGTTTAAAGCGGCGGCGATGCGTTTCTCGGTTCGTTTGCTGAGCCGTTCGTCTGCACCGGTACAGGTCAGCGTAACCGGCAGCCGTATCCAATGTTCGGGAAAGCAGGAGGGATTGCTTTGCAGCAGCTCTTGATAGAGCGCGGTTTTCAGTTCGGTGTTTCTCGTGCAGAGTATCAGCGCCGCGGCAGCTTGTTCCCGCAGTTCTTTCTCCCATACGGGGTCGAGGGCATCCAGCGCTTCCCGCAGCAGTTGTTCATCGCGGAGCAGGATACCTTTTTTTCGGCAATGTATGACGGACGCGCCTGCGGAATAACCGAGGTTTCCAGCACCTCCGCACGGCGTAAATACCGCCGCGCCTTAAACGGTACCGATTGAAATGCCCGATAATAGAAGCTGTTTTTATACAACCCGTGCGTATTGCCGTCCGTATCCGCTATCGTGTACTCCTTTGCCAATTTCAAATTATGTATACTAAAAGCCGCGCGATAATATCGAATCAAAGCGGAATACTTTGTAAGATTTTTAGACCGGACAAAAAAATCCTTGGCGCTTTCAGGTAGCCGCATCTTTTCCGCCGCATATTTTTTTTCATATAACGTCTGATACAGGCCGTACAACTCAGTATAAAACTGCGCGGTACTCATCCCGAAGTTCGCAATCCACGAATAGTCGGTAACCCGCTCGATTTGTGTAATATAGCGTTCCGCTTGCTCCCAATGCCCCATCCGCAGATAGATTTTTGCAAGATTGATCAGCGGCAGCGGCGTATAATTATCTTTTGTCGATTGCGCATAATAGGCAATCGCACGGTCAAAATTATTTTTCCGCTCTTCAAGCTCTCCGAGAATCAAATATCCTGATGAGCGTGAAAAATAGTCGGAGGCATTGCGGGCGTCTTCTTCAGCTTGATCAAAATGATAAAATTCGGTTTCCAATATCGCCTTGTTGTAGGAATACACCGAGGCCGAGTACAGCGAATCGTTTTGCAGCGCGAGTTCAATGCCTTTCCGATAATAGAGCGCCGCATTCCGATAGTCGAAAAGTTCGCCGTACAGATTTCCAAGCGCGTTCGCAATACAGCCGTCGTCGCCGTAGCTGCTGCGGGCATCGAGCATCGCTTTAATCCCTTCATCGGTTCGGTGCGTTTTAAAACAAAGCCATCCGTACGTTGACCATCCGAAAATATCGGTAGGATTATATGAAAGATATTCATGCAGGAGACCGCGCGCCTCCTCTGCTTTATTCAACGCCGCTGCTGCGCTCGCTGCGCCGTACAGGAGTTTGATGTTATACCGATTGATACGCAGGCCTTCGGTAAAGCGGCGGTATGCCGGTTCGTACAGTCCGTTGCTAAAATACATATCGCCGAGCTTGAGTTGGAAGAGTTCATTTGTCGGGTATCGCGCGATACCTTCTTCGAGCAGCGCAGCAGCAGTATCCCAGTTTTCAGCTTGCACCGCCGCGTCCGCTTTTTGCAGCAGCTCATCAGCGTTCGATGTGCTTGATGCAGGGAAGAGGTACAATGGTAATAGAAACAAAACCAGCACGAGGAGCAGCCCGTTCCGTGATGCATGGTCGTTATGATGTTTATCGGTGGGGCGGTATTTTCGGTATTGTGCTTTCATTTGCCGTCCCTCTGCTTGTGATTGGCTTCTCTGTTTTTTCTCTGCTTTTTCTCCGAGCGGTAGAGTTGCTTTGCAATCGCAACATCTTCGTCGGTACAGGAGGGGGCAAACTTTGCTTTTTGAGTGAGTGCATAAAAAGCCTCGCTCGGATGCTTATGCAGCCGTTTCAGCGTGAGAATGATTTTCCGGTTATTTCGTGAACACCTGATAATTAGATACGGATAGGCGCGGAAGGCGCCGTACAAGAGAATCACAACGAGCACAGCAATACAGAGCAGTATTCCGCGGTGCATTTTGAAAAACTGCGAAACACGTTGAGCAACGGTTTGGGCTTCTGCGGCCGAAAGCGTTCCGCCGTGCCTGATACGGAGCGCCGAGCGGTTTAATAGGATTTCGTCAAGGAGCTGCGTAAATTGATCGCCACCTGCCTGAAAAGAAAAATCGAGCGATTCACCATCCGCAAGCTGTTCAGTGGTCGGGTCTATATCCACCCAGCCGAGATAGGGGAAAAAGACTTCTACCCACGCATGAGCCATATTCGCCCGCACCGGATAATAATTGAGGATGCCCGATTCAGGCTGTAGAAAAAAACCGGCGGCAAGCCGCGCAGGAATGCCGAGGCTGCGGAGCATGAGGCAGTACGCAAAGGCGAAGTACGAGCAATAGCCTTTTTTCGATTCGGTTACAAAATACCGGAGCTGATCGCCATCGGGAGCCTGCCCGGGACGAAGCGAATATCGATACTCGCCCTCGCGGAAATAGTCGAGCAAGGCGTAGACCTTATCATAGTAGAGCGCAAAGGGAGCGGTAACCGATTCCGCGATAGGAAAGAGCAGCGCCTTTGTGCCGGAATCTACGGACGTATAAAAACGCAAGGCTTCCGCCGACAGCCCCTCTGCCGGATTTCCCGACGGAGGCTCCGCCGTAATAAGGTCGAGCGGCACACCGTGCAGCACCTCGCTTTTCGCCTTGTAAGCGCCTTTAAAACTCACCGTGTCCCAAACCGTATACGGCGTTACCGACAGCGGATAATCGAGCGCGACAAGGGAGTCGGGATCGAGGTTGACGGTAAATATTTCTTGACTGACCCGCTCGCGGCACAGGAAAGACTGATGCGGAAGTTCCGCCGGTTGCCCAGTGATCCGCAGCGGCTGCTCCGGTTCGCCGGGCGCCGACTTTTCGTAAAAACCTTTTTGCGGACTCCAGCCGGACAGGTACATACGGCGGAACAAGTGTGAATCATATTCCTGATCAACATGCACCACCATCACCAGATTGGTGTTCATTTTTACCTCATCCTGCAATTGCAAAAACTGAGAAAAATCGAACTCGAAAAGCTTTTGTTCGAGCAGTCCGCCGTTATTACCGACAGAGCCTTTATTAAATGTCTTGATGAGGAGCGCGAGCAAAACCGCCGTTAAGCCGATAAAGATGAATGCAAACGCTGCGAACCGTCTGCGTTTTAAAAACGGAATACAGAGCAAGGCTGTTTGAAGCAGCATGAAAACACCGACAAATCCCGCCGCAAAGATCGGATGGGAAAAGGCTGTCAGACGATAATGCTGCTGCGGAAAAAACAGCAGGGAGAACACGAGAATAGCAACAAGCGGTTCATAGCGCCGCCACCGTTCGGTAGAAATGAACAGCGCTGTTGAGGTAACGCTGATGAAGGCGGTGAGCGCAAGTAAGCCGAATATCAGCTTGATGCGCAAAAAGAGAGTATCCGCAATAAGCTGCGGTATCAACGCGAGCAAGCCGAGGACACATGCAGGGATAAGCAGCGCGGCGGAAAAGCCGATAATCCCCGCCGCTTCCGCACGAATTCTCTTTCTATGCAGAAAGTGAATTACCGCCGTGCAGCAAAGCCCCCATACCGGCAGCGCCGCTGCGGGCAGAATACCGGCAAGATAGCGGTACGGTACCGAAAGAAGCAGCAGGAGTGAACAGATACGGAGCACGGCGGCAGGTTTAGAGTAGTTCTGCATGGCAATTTCCTGCGGTAAAGATACGGAGTTCCCGTTCGGCAGCTTCCTGCACCTTTCGATAAAAAGCATCCTGCCGTGCGGAAGCGGCGGAGGAATACAGCAGGCGGTGTATGTACGTCTTGCTTAAAGTACGATGCCGTAGCCCATCGGCCTGCATAAAGTCTTCCGATACCGGCGGCGCGGCAAGGCAAAAAAACGTTTCGACGCCGCTCCGGTTGTAAGCGGTGATTTTCCGGTAAGCGGCAGTATTTTGGGAAGCAGCGATGTATTCTCCGCCGCCGGTTATACCTTCTGTACGCGACGGGCGAAACGACACACCGGTTGCATTTCGAGGGACGCCTCCGGTTGGCATATAGCAGTATAATAGTCCCCCGCCGTCCGGTGCTGCCTTAAAGACCGCAGCTGCATCGGGAAGCGCTTCCGGTGAAGCACGGAGCGCCGGTATGGCAAGCAGATTTTGTATCTGTGCAGCAGCGACGGCTCCTTCCTCGGTTATCTCGTACCGCTGTAAGGATTGCCGGGAATAATCATATAATAGAAGAGAACATTGGATACCGACATTGAGCAGCTCTATAATCACGCCGGAAAGATGGCCGATAAAGGCGTCAAAAATGGAGGCAACCCAAGCCCGTTCCTGTTTTTTCACGCACACCGGCTCTTCTATATATATCGTTAAGCGTTTAACCGGCGGCGGTTCAAAAGCACCAAGTTTTATGGAAAGCGTATTGGTGTGTGCATAGAGCTTCCAGTGAATTTTCCGCGGATCGTCGCCGGGAAAATACGGACGGGATTCATAGAGTTCATGCGTGCGCTCTTGTGAGGGCAAATCGTTTACGGCGCGGGAACGGAGGTCGGGAAATACCGCTTTTTTGCGGCGGAATCACCGACTGTACTACAATGTAGGGCACGGACAGGCAAGGCGGCTGCGTATATGCCGCGGCAAAAAAACCGGCAAAGTCCCGAATATTGAGATACTGACGTTTATAAAAGTACCGTCCGCGGGTTAGGTTTTCAGGATGATATTTTGTTTGTATTCCCTGCAAGGGGATGGAAAGATGTGCGGCCGTTTCTGCGGTAGGTTCAGGCGATAGTGAAAACTCAATGGTATAAAAGGCTGCGGTTCCGGGAACACAGTGCGGAAAAGCCTTTGCAGATTCGGACTGTGCCGTTTTTGAACGCGCGGGAGTAACCGTAAAGCCGCTGCTCTCAGGGGCAAGGTCAGGTTCTTCCGATTTCCAACACAGGGCGGTAACCGCTACAGCAGCGGCAGCGAAACCGGTATAGAGCGTGAGTAACCCGCCGCATACTGCGCTCAAAAGCTCTCCGCGGAGTAAGCCGCTTATTAAAAGTAGCGTGCCCATTGCGGTGTATACTGCGCCGTGCCTCGTCATCCGTATCCGCATCATGCCTTATTGTGCCTCAGCCGGTTTTGTCCAATCCGTTTGTTTGTCGGCAGTGCGGATAACCGCTTCGGTAATACCGCTAATGAGTTCCGAAGCCGAGCCGTCGCCGGTTTTTATCAAACACCGGTGCGCAAGGACGAGGGAGCTAAGCGTGCGGATATCTCCGTCCTCAACCCAATTGCGTCCGTTGACAAGCGCAAAGGTGCGGGCGAGGTGCAGCAAATGCAAACCGGCGCGGGGAGATGTGCCGAGCTTAAACGCAGGATGGGCACGGGTCTCTTTTCCGATTCGAGCGATTATCTTTTCGAGTACGGGATGCACAAATACCTGCCGCTGTTCTTCCCGCGAGGCCGCGATATCCTGTATGGAAACAACCGGCGTAACCGGCTCCGGTTCTGCAGCGGGAAGGTGCGTTTGTTCATGCAGCAATTCGGTTTCCGCTTCTTCATCGGGGTAGCCAATCGACAGGCATATACTGAACCGGTCAAGCTGAGCAGCGGGGAGCGGATAGGTACCTAAGCTTTCCACAGGATTTTGCGTAGCCGCCGTAAAAAAGTAAGGGCTTAACGGACGGGTTACCGTACCGGCGGTTACCTGCCGCTCAGCCATCGCTTCCAGCAAGGCGGACTGTACCTTCGGCGGGGTGCGGTTCAGCTCATCAGCAAGCAGGATGTCTGCGAATACCGGGCCTTCCATAAATTCAAAGGTATTCAGCCCTGCATTAAAGACTTCCACACCGGTGATGTCGTAGGGCAAAAGGTCGGGGGTGCATTGGATACGCCTGAACCGCGCCGACTGCCCGTCTTTTTCGATGAGTGCTGCAAATGTTTTTACCAGTGTGGTTTTTCCGACGCCCGGCACATCCTCTAAAAGAACATGCCCGCCGGTTAGATATGCGGTAATAAAAAGACGGAGAACATCCCTCTTCCCTTTAATCGCTTTTTCCAGTGCGGAAAGAAGCCGTTCCGCCGTTTTTTCGGTATTCATAGCGGGGATTATAGCATAGTATGCGGAACGCCTCAACTTTATAAAAAGAGGTACTGTCCTATCCTATTAGTGGTGATGTTCCCCATGATGATTGCATTGAGCGTTCGGATTATCCTGTAATGTGCCTGCTAAAAATGCTGCAACAGCTTCATCCGGAGAGCCGGTAAGGCCGGCAAGCTGATGAATTCCGGCGTTGTTCAGCGCATCAATCGCACCCTGTCCGCGGTTTCCTAAGATGAGCGTTTCAACTCCAAGGCTTTTAAGATAGGTTGCCAAATCGTGATGACCGAAACCGCCGTTATCGATTACTTCAGTTTTCGTTACTTTTCCGGCTTCAATTGTATAAACCTTAAAATGCTCTGTTTTTCCAAAATGCTGAAAAATTGAATTCGTTAAAATATCATAAGTCGCTGCGATTTTCATATTTTGAATTATATCATAATTATTAAGAGCTGTCTAAAGGTTCCTTAAAATGCAACAGTCGGACAAAATATCAATTTTGGAGACTGTTGCATTTGTGCGCGGTAGCGCACATATAATCCGCAAGTTTGCACAAAGCAAACTTGACGTGTTTTTCAGCCGCGCTATTTTAGCGGATGAAAATAAACGTTGGTATTACGGCTCAATATAATCTAAATCTAAGAGCGGCACTTATTACAAATTATTCATTAGCCACTTTCCAGTCTTTTATCGTTCTCGTCTTTTCATCAAAGGAACTTCCAATGAGCACTATTTTCTTCCCACTCGCCATGTACTTTGCGGCATAGTCTTTCTCTTTTATTTGCGCGATTGCATCTTCCGCCGTGCCGTTACCGGAGAGTTTAAACTCGAAGAGGTAAACAGTATCAGCTGTTTTGAGTACGCAATCAGCGCGCCCTGTTGCGCAATGCACCTCTGTCTGTACAAACTGCCCCATCAGAGCAAAGATGAGGTACACCGCTGTTTGATAGTTTTGTTCCCGCAGCTTGCTCACAAATGTACGTCCTTGTACATTTGTGAGCTGCAAGTTTGCATGGCAAACTTGTTTCTGCATGGAACCACCGCCATCCATGGCGGTTCTGATTGTGAGGTTTTCTTCTCTAAAATCATCATACGGAATACCGGCGATAATCGACTGCATCCGCTCCATAAAACTATTCACATCACCCTTGCGGATGTCTTGTACAAACCGTCCAACCCATACCCCTGTTTGGCCGAACGGTACATCAGAATATGCAGGTAAAAGGTTATGCAAAAAGCCATACCGAACCTCATCATTCGGAAAGCCCAGCCGGTAGAGCCTCAGATCTTTTATATATTCCTTGATAGTGAGGTAGCCTGCCTGAAATAAAATCGGTAACGTATCTTGAGCAATAGCCCGATACGTTTGTAGCCCATCTTCATCCAGCTCAACATTTCCATCGAGGTCGGGAATAAAGTAGTGCGCCTCTTTTAAGAAGTTGACCAAAAACGTCGGCGTTCCCGTACTGAACCAGTAGCTTTTGATTTCTTTATCATCAAAGGCATTGAGAATACTATAAGGATTATACATTCCTTCCCCTGCCGGATGGAAGAGATAGCCGTCATACCATTGCTTTAAGGCAGCAAGCGTCTGCGGATAGTTAAGATTTTGCTTTTCTGCAAGCGCTTGTATTTCGTGTTGAAAATTTGCTTCCAGCTCTTTTTGACTAATGCCGCAAATACCTGCATACGTTTCATGTATGCTAATATCTTTCAAATTATTCAAATCACTGAAAATACTGATCTTGCTGAACTTTGTAACGCCGGTGAGAAAAGCAAAGCGGATATATTCATCGCAGGTTTTTATGACAGAGTAAAAAGCTTTAAGCGCATTACGGTATTGTTCATTCAGCGCTTCATTACCCCCCATCGTTTGCAACAGGGGCTTATCGTATTCGTCTACAAGGATTACTACCTGCTTGCCGGTTTGCTTAAAAAGAGCTGCGATAAGCAATCTAAACCGATCTTCCGGTGCTTCTGCTGTTTTTGGTATAGCGTACAGGGCTTCCCATTCGTTCAGATGGAGATTGAGAATATCTACAAGTGCCTGCTCATTTATATAATTTTTTGTATTAAAATCCAGATAGAGTACCGGATATTCCAGCCACGCAGCTCGGTTTTCTTGTACCGCTTGCTCCTCTTCGGCTTTTTCAAGATATAAACCCTTGAACAGCTCTTTCTGTCCAAGGAAATATGCTGCTAATGTTGAAAGGAAAAGGCTCTTACCAAACCGGCGCGGACGGCTGAGAAAATAAACACGACCGCCTTGTACTAATCGGAAAAGATAGTCAGTTTTATCTACATAGAGATAATGATCAGTCCGTAATACCTTAAAACTCTGTACGCCGATCGGCAGTTTGCGTGTAATGTTCATAATGATAGTATAGCAGGGTTCAATACTTTCTGCAATTTAACCGCGTCAAAATCGGCTATTCGTTTGCCAAATAAGAGGAACCCAGTTGTTTTTTTAAGCAGGTAAAAACTACGAAAAGAGAGAGTGCGACGGTGGGGAAGATGAGGAACATCATAGGATGTAAAGAGGCGGTGGTTTTACATACCCATTACTCCGCACAAATCAAAAATATGCTACAATCGTTTTATAATATGTCAACTCTTTCTCATTCTGACACTAATAGTTATGATGGAGCATCTTTGATCAATATCCTTAAATTTTTTATAGATGCCCAAAGTGAGGTTTTCAATGAAAAAGATTATATTTGTAGATATTCCTATGAAAAAAATGAATGACACTACAGATACCCAATGTTATGCGGAAACGGGAAATGCCGGTTGCCGCTATACCGGTAAGGTGGTGTTTCCTGTCAATGCCGTGCTTGCAGAAAAATTGCAGAAAGGAGATCAGGTAAAAGCGGTGCTCCTCACAACCATTACAGGCAAAGATCATTCAATAGAAAATGTCGAGCTTTTTCAGCAGGAACTGAATTCGATTAATGCGGCTATCGGTGCGCATATTGAATATGAGCAACTTGCAACGGATTTTGTTGAATCAAAAGCAAGCCATGAAGCACGGCTCCGTAAAATGCTGCCGTTTATAGAAGAAGGCGCTGAACTCTATGCGGATATTACATTCGGACAAAAAACAATCCCCATGGTTTTAATGTGTGCCTTTCATTTTGCGGAAAAGTTTTTTGATGCAGATGTAAAAAAAATCATATACGGCAAAGTTGAGTTTATCAAACATGCCGACGGAATAGCCTATCCTGAAAATCCTGAACTGTATGATGTTACGCCGCTCTATTATTTAAATAATCTCATGGGGACAATGGAAGCTCCAAACGGAACGGAAGCATTAAAAGCCTTGGATGCCTTTTTTGCACTGTAATCGTAATAAGCGGAGAGAGTGATGGACAAAAAGCAGCAGGAAGCAAAGATTATCAGAATTGCAACGGAACTGTTTCCGTTTGTTCAACAGAAGAATACTGCCTGTATGGAGTTTCTTACTTTGCGGACAAAACTTACCGATGCCGTATGGCGGTGGACGTTACTGACATTCAATCCGAAAAAAATTGAAAATGCCGCGATTGAAATAATGGAATGTGTAAACCGCAGTGTGCTCAGCTATGAAGGAACTGCCGAACACTATATTAACTATCTGGCACACTCTTTAAAAAAAGAAATAAACCGCGCAAATATAAAACTGCATACTTTTCACTCTGAAATCATTCCGCTGCCGGAGAACAAACGGCGAAAATGGAATCAGCTGTGCGCCGCTGCTGCACACTATGGGAAAGATATAGAACGTGCTGAAACACAAGCATGGCTTGCAAAGCGAACCGGTTATCCGGTGAATGAAATAGCCCAGCTCATGGAGTGGAAGGTTCAGACCGCTGTACAATCGGAACATATCGATTCCGAAAGCAGCAAGGGATATTCTTTGTTTGATTCTGCGGCAGTATGTACTCATAGCGGTTACAAAGCAGTCGATGCCTGCTTAATAGAACAAGACCATATTGAGCGCAGCCTACAGCTCATTGATGCAGCATTTGCCGCATCGCAAGACCGCACAAAGCCGTATCTTTCCGCATTGCTGACCCATCGTGTGTTATGCGAACTGGATGCGGCAAAAGTAGACAGTACCGTAATAGCTGTAGTCTTGCGCAATGTACGCTTTTCAGATACGGAACATGGACGCACGCTCATCCGGCTATTTTTTGAAGCGAAAAGCTTCCCCACGCAAGAAGATATTGCCAAACAGTTCGGCAAAGATAAAACCGATGCAAGTAGAACGATACATAAATTTTTACAGAAAGTACGGCAAAGAGTATCAATTTTTTGATATAATGGACTATATAAAATATGATGAAAATTTGCCAATATTATAAAATTTCATTATATTAAGTAGATGCAAAATTGAGGAGTATGCATGAAGCGTTGTGATAGAATTGATAAGCATAAACCTTTTAATATACTTTCCATAGACGGAGGAGGCATTTTAGGCTTATATTCTGCTGAGCTATTAACTCTCATTGAAAAAGAACTATTTAAAAACGGTTCAACATTTTCTAGTAAATTTAATTTGATAGCAGGTACTTCAACCGGCGGTATTATCGCATTAGCACTTGCATTAGGGTGTTTTCCAGCTCAAATCTCTGAACTTTATAAACTGCATGGAGAAAAAATATTTCATAAATCTTATTTTAACTATCTTTTTAAAAATTGGATATTCACAAATAGATACTCTTCTCTTTCGTTACAAAATGCTCTTATCGAATTTTTCGGTGATAAAACAGTCAAGGACTGTAAAACAAATATTTGCATTCCCGCAATTGATGTATCTAACTGTCAGCCCATTATTTTTAAAACAAATCATAACGGAAATTTGACACGGGACATTGATGTAAAATTAACAGATATTGCTCTTGCAACGTCTGCAGCACCTACCTATTTCCCATTGCATAGTTTCGGCTATTATCGAGGCTTGGCTGATGGCGGTTTATGGCAAAATAATCCTGCTCTCTTTGCGATAATAGAAGCGTGTACTTATTTTGTAGGCGAGGAAAAAGAGTATGATAGTATAAATATACTTTCGATTGGAAACCCTCTATCTGCAATCAAAGAAACCGTTTCGGTAGAAACAAGAAAATCAGGTTTAATAAAATGGGCATCAAAAATGGTGACCATGCCGATGAAAATATCTTCTTTTGGCGTACATAATATTATCAATTTTCTTTCGAGAAATGAAGCTCTTTCAATTCATAAATATTTACGGATTGAAAGTCAAAATTTACCGGATAAACCGGAATGTAAAAAATTATCTTTAGATTCTGCTAATCCGAAAACGTACAAATTGTTATCGGAATTAAGTTTTAATGATTTCACCAAAAATAAAGCCGATATAATTAAATTTTTTAAGGAGTAGTGTATGGCAAATTTGCATCAAGCATTTATTGATTTTAATGAAAAGATAAAACTAACCGAATTTAAAAAAGCTGATATTCGGCGTAGGCGTGATGTTGTTCGCGATAAAATACGGACATTTTTTAAAGATGAATTGAAATACAACCAACCTAAATTTCAATCACAAGGTTCTTTTACCATAAATACTGCCTTAAATCCAATCAATGGAAATGAGGTTGATATCGATGACGGAATTTACTTGCAACACGTTTCGCAAAATGAAAATGAATGGCCTTCTCCTAAAGAAGCGCATAAGTTCATTGTTGATGCTCTCGATGATCATACAAAAGATGGTTGTGAAGATAAAAACTCTTGCGTAAGGCTTACTATGCGCATGATTTTCACATAGACTTTCCTATTTATATTATGAAAAATGGACACGCAAGGTTGGCTAATACAAAAACCAATAGATGGATTGAGAGTGATTCAAAAGATTTTAAAGATTGGTTTTATAACAATAGAAAAAATGAGCAAACAAACCGTATTATACGTTACTTAAAAGCATGGCGAGATTTTTCTAAAACAGATTTTACCAGTATAGAATTAACAATATTAGTTGTAAATAATTTTTACGGTAATGATCGTGATGATGTGGTATTGTATCAAACATTGGAAAAATGTGTGACATTTCTTAATACAAACCGAGGAATAAAGAAACCTGTTTCCCCATACGAAGATTTATGGGAGAATTATTCTGAATCAAAGAAAAATACTTTAATACAAAAACTTTCTGATCTTATGAATGATATAGCAACAGCAATCAATAACCAATCCGATAATCGATCATCAATTATCATGAGGGAACAGTTTGGAGATAGGTTCCCTAAGCTGAATGACAAAACTACCACTCCTATTAAAGAATTTAGTATAGGCGTAAAACCGTGGCAATTATAGACGAAAGTATTGATTTTATACATCAGACATTTCCTGAAGTTGCCATACGGCAAGAAGCCTCATCTGTAATTTTTGAAGGACGTTTTATTTTACGCGGTAGATATAAGGACTTTATTATGGAAGCTGCTCCGCGATTAACGCTAGTGATGGATAATAATTATCCGCATATATTACCGAAAGTTTTTGATATTGATGACATCATTGTGTATGATCACAAATTTCAAGATAAATCGCTCTGTCTTGCAACTCCCATAGATATTAGACTTAGATTACTATCTTCAAAAAATATTTCTGATTACATTGAGGGCTTTTTAATCCCCTATTTTATTTCTTATAAATATTGGGAACAATCCGGTCAAAAAATTGATATTTATGGAGACCGTAGCCACGGTAAAAAAGGCATTATTGAATCTCTCGCTGATTTTTTTAATCTTGAGTGTAATGATGAAATTACAATACATTTATTGTTTTCATGGGCTGCTAAGATAAACAAATTTAGAAGATTGGTTCCCAAAGAAAATCAAGACAATTTCATAAAGAAATACAGTAATCAAATCTCAAAATTACGGAAATTAGGAATTTTTGAATTGAGGAAATATTTTAAATACATAAAAATGTCAACTGTGTGATAGAATGCACTATTATTATACATATAACATAAGCATAAGGAGTTTGTTATGAGTTATACAAAAGAAGAAGTGATTGAAAAGATCATTGCCGTAGTAAAAAACTTTGACGGTAAAAGGAATCCCTCTGTAATTATGCAACAATTAGGCTGGAATAAAGACACCGTTAATAATATGTGCAGTTTATTCAATGTCAGTAAATTCAGTGAAATTTTATCTCAGATACCGCAGATACAAATAGAGAAAAATAAGCATGGCACCACATACGTGCAGCTTGTGCAGAATACCGAATACACACAATTAAATGCCAAGCAGGAGGAACTACAGATGGCAGAAACAACAAAGCATCACGATAGGATATCAGCGCTTAAAAATGCGCTCAGCGAAGGTCTATACGAAAAAGATGAAGCGCTGCGCCTTGCACTTTTAGCAGCAATTGCAGGGGAAAGTATTTTCTTTTTGGGTGCTCCCGGGTGTGCCAAGAGTATGCTTGCACGGCGTATTGCCAAGGCATTTAAAACAGACGGCGATGGAAGTGTTCAGTATTTTGAAACACTTTTAAATCAATTTTCTACACCGGAAGATGTGTTCGGCAATATTTCTCTGAAAGGCTTGAACGGCGAAGGTGAAAGCGGCAAAGAAGAATACCGCCGCCTTACGGAAAATATGCTGCCGGAAGCGGATATCGCCTTTCTCGATGAAATTTGGAAGGCAAGCCCTGCAATCCTCAACACACTCCTTACCATCATAAACGAGCGGAAATTTCATAACGGCAGTAAAGTACAGGACGTACCTCTAAAAGCCTTACTAGCCGCATCAAACGAATTGCCGGCAAAAAAACCGCGGGCTTGAAGCCTTGTACGACCGGTTCATTATTCGTTTGCCTATCGGTTTTATTCAAAACGAAGATAGCTTTTTTGATATGGTAGAAGGCTCGAGTTCTGAATTTGAACTTTCCGGTGAGATTAAAAAATTACAGATTTCCAACGAGGACTTAAAAAAATGGAAAACACAGATTGACGCAGTGCAGCTTTCAGAAGAAGCAAGAGCGGTTATTTCCGCAATCCGTAAAGAACTGACGGCGCAAAATGAGACATTGAGCGAAGAAGAAAAAGCTGCCGGTGAATCATTTGCAATCGGCGACCGCCGTTGGAAAAAAATAGTGCGCATCTTAAAAACATCCGCATTTTTGAACGACCGTACCGAAGTAGATTTAATGGACTGTCAGCTGATTGAATACTGCATTTGGAACACCGAAAAACAGCAGAAAAAGGCACGCCAAATCGTAGAGACGTGCATTCAGCAAAACGGGCTGGATTGCGATACTGCGATAGATGACATCAACGACCGGATTGAAGAGTTTACGGCAAAAGTTGAGCAAGACTGGTTTAAAACAGTAAAAGTAGCTGAAAAAACACGAACAGACCCTGCAACTGATAAAATTGTCACAGTCGATGATCAAGAATGCTATAAATGTACTCGCGATGGCACCAACGAAACATGGTATGTTTCTGTAGCTAGAGGGAAACATGATCCATGGAATGATTATCATGATATTTATGATTCGAATAAAAACCATTATACAAGCTCCTCCTTTCGGAAATCTGGTAGTAAAATTTCTTGTTATCATAACTTTACTGTAAAAAAGAATCCTGAACAAATTGTAGTTATACAACCTGCAACAAGCTATCGTAAACAAAAAGAATATTCCGATATAGCGCAGGAAACGTTACAAAAGAATTTTGACAAAGCGTATTACAAGCCGATTGTAGATGAAATCCATACTGAAATTAAGGCGCTGAAAGACAAAAAAGAAGCGGATGCGATACCGTTCAAGGCAAATTTATTTGCAAATCAATCCTATAATAAAAGTCTTACTGCAAAACTGGATGAGGCAATCCGGCAATTTGAAGATGCGGAAATCGCACTTGCCAAGCAGCATGATAGATATTTCAATGCTGAACTCGATACTGATTTTTCAGAAGGAGATGTCATTCTCAAAGACGGAACTGCTTTTTCTTCGGAAGAAATTAAAAATATGACAGAAGAACAGAAAAAAAATGTGATTGCAGTTGTGTGCATTGCTGACGATAAAACCTTTGCCCTTGGTATAAGCGAAAAAAAATTGACATGGAATGCACTCAAAGAATATGCCCTTCATTACGGCGATGCCTTACCGAAAGACTATGCAGCAAATTGGATAGTTCCCGATAAAGCTCAACTGTATGCGATATGGGAAAATAGAGATAAACTAAATACGTCCTTCGAAGCCCTTGGTATTGAGGAGGCGATGCTTACTCCGCAAGAATACTGGTCGGCATCCGAAAACGGAGAAGCGGCGGCCTTCTATCAACTTTTTGATGAGAACGGTTTGCAAGACCATACAACCAAAGATCATGTATACGCAGTCCGCACTATCCGTGAATGGAGCAAAATATAGTGGGTGATATGAATACATCCCGTGAAGCCCTTACCGCATTGCAGCAAAAGTATTCCGGCGGCATGCCCAATGTCTACCGGCTTTCCGATGAACAGAAAGCATGGCTTGAACTGAAAATACAGATGCTTGCAGAAGGGCTTCAACCACTGCAGCCGATTATGGAATTGCATAAAATCCGCAACCGGCTTGTGCATGCAACGGAAGATATTCCCGATAAGGAATTGCAAAAGATGATTTCATTTGTATTTGACAATATGGAAGAGATTAGAGCTTTAATAGAAACAGGATGCACTGATGACGAGAAAAGATAGAAACTCAAGAAAATATAGCAGGAAAGCATTGCGCCCTATTGAAGAAATGAGTGAAAAATACCCTTCCGGTATTTCCGATGTTACAGCAATCAATGAAGAAGCGCGTGCATGGCTGCAAATAAAAATGCAGCAGCTACGGGAATGTTTAACAAAAGTATGGTTTTCTTCAAAACCTCATTGGTGGGAACCGCTCCGTCTAACACGGAATAAAACCGCACACCAAACGGAAGATTTAAGCGATAATGCATTTTCCAACCTGTGTAGTACACTATTTTCCAACATCGGTAACATAAAACAAAATTTAAACGCAAACATTCAACGCTATAAGCAGCAATCAAAGAAAAAGCGGCAGTTTGAAAAAAATGCTGCCCCTGAATCTGCATTCGGTTCAAATCGGGAACGGAAGCAGTTGGTTGATGCGATCGAAGATGCCATACAGCCTGTTGAGCCGGAAGACATCCCCATTGCTTTTCCGCAGAATACATTTGCGCAGGTCGCGCAGCATACGCTTTCCGAAATTCTGAATACGCAAGACGTACAAGAGTATATGCAAACCCACGAAGGGCTTTCAGAAAATATTCAAACGGATCTTTTGGAATGGCTGCAAAAAACACACGGCACATTGGAAAAAGAAAATCCGTTTTTCGATGAAGCAATCTTTGTTACACAGCAGAAAAAGCAGGCTGCAGAAGAAATTGCAGCCGATCTTTCTGCGGAAAAGTCAAAAATACAGTATCACTATAAACGTCTTCCGTCAGTTAGCGATTCAAAACGTGAAACTATTCAGGAAAGTACGCTGGACTTTGATTTTTACCGCAAAGCATTTGCCGAGCAAAAACACATCACCGATAGTGCAGCAGACGATACCGCGAAAACAGTTCCGACAGAGGAAGCACAAACGTCTTCAGGAGCAAGTATACGGGTAGACGATATGCAAGCAGAAAACACTCCCGGAAAAAATGAGCAAGTAAATACTACCCATGCAGAAACCGTAATACAGAAAACGAAAAATAATGAAAAAAATACGCTTCAATGGGAATCGCCGGAAAAACTTGAAGCGCTGCGCAGAAACTTTATTGCCGATATGGAAAAAAATCTCATAGAACGCAAAACAAAGTGGGAGCAGGAACGGATCGATGCTATGCGTAAGCAGTTTTTGGAAGAGCTGTATAAAAAAATACAAAACTTTATGCGGCTTGAAAAACTACTTACGCCGTTCACTAAAAATTTTGGAAGGCTCTGGGATTTATCCAAGCATCCCTTTGAAACAAGCGGGTTTGAAATTCTTGATACCTTTGCCAAACTTCTGGAACAAGATGAATCGCTGCAAGAACTCGCTGACCTTCTCGGCAGGCAAAGCCGCACACAAGCGGTGTTTGAAAAAGAGCTGCGGGATAAAATCGTCATAACAACAGAGTGGCATCCGCAACCTGCATACCGCGGAGAGATAAACGGACTCAAGTATTCAAACGATATTGCAGCGGTTCTTCCCTGTGAACTTGCTATGTTGAAAAATCCTGCGGCAAAAAAACTCTTTCAGCTGAAATTTGCGCAAAAACAACTCCTGTCATTTGAGTATCAAAATGAGCAAGAGGAATTAAAAGAAAGTATCGAGCAAGAAGAGGTAACGATGGAAAAGCAAGAACCTAAGGGACCGATTATCATCTGTGTTGACACGAGCGGCTCTATGCACGGCACTCCGGAGAATATTGCAAAAACGGTAGCATTTGCACTGGCAAAGATTGCCGCAGAACAGGAACGGCTTTGCTATATCATCTCGTTTTCCACAGATATTGAAACACTGGAAGTAAAACCAAATGAGGATATGGAATTGACAAATGCGGACGGAGGCAACTACCTGCAAAAACTGGTACGTTTTTTGCGTATGTCGTTTAACGGCGGAACCGATGCGGAACCCGCGCTGCGGAAAGCGCTTAACATGCTTGCAGGCAGTGATACTGCAACCGGATATAAAAATGCCGATGTACTGATGATCTCGGACTTCGTAATGGGCAATCTTTCAGATGATCTTGTTACGGCTATCGAACAGGAAAAAGAAAAGGACACCGGCTTTTACAGCCTTGTTATCGGAGAAAGCGGCAACAAAAATACCATCGCCTGTTTTAATCACAACTGGCTGTACGACACCAATGATACCCGCGCGTCCCGGCATCTTGTTGAGCAGCTGCATGAACTGAAAACACGGAAATAATAAGACCCTTGTCACACCGACAGCATGAACACTATATCTATGCACCGACATCACAGACAATCCCATATCTATGCAGCGCCGCATTTTTTCAGTATGATGACGGGATGATCGAGTTATTAGCGCCGGCGGGGAATCCCGAAGCATTGGAAGCAGCGATTGCGGAAGGGGCGGACGCCGTTTATTTAGGTTTAAAGAGCTTTAATGCCCGTATGCGGTCTTCAAACTTTGCGTGGAATCAGTTTGAGGCAACGGTTGATGTACTGCATAAGCGGAATAAGAAAATATATGTTACCGTCAACACGGTTGTAACCGAGAACGAGATGGAGCGGCTCTATCGGTTCTTGGCGTATCTCAACAATGTCGGTCCTGACGGCATCATCGTGCAGGATCTCGGGCTGATTCAGATGGCACACAAACACTTTCCGAATCTCAAGCTCCACGCTTCTACGCAGCTCAATATTGCGAGTGCAAAGGCAGCCAATGCGATGAGCCGCTGGGGGGTGTCGCGGACGGTGCTTGCCCGGGAACTGAGTTTGGAAGAAATCCGAGCGGTACATGCCAACACATCCTGCGAGCTGGAAGTATTCGTACACGGGGCGCTCTGCGTCAGCGAATCGGGCTTGTGCCTTTTTTCGAGCTACCTCGGCGGAAAGTCGGCGAACCGCGGGATGTGTACCCAAGCGTGCCGCCGCCTCTATACCGCGCATGAGCCGGAGGGCGACCGGGAAGGCTACTTTTTCTCTCCGGCGGACTTACAACTCATCGAGTATATCCCCGATTTGATTCAGGCAGGCGTTGCCTCATTTAAAATAGAAGGAAGAATGAAAAGCGCCGAGTATGTTGGAACGGTGGTGTCCGCCTACCGGTATGTCATCGACAACTGGGAAGCCGATAAAAAAGCGGCGGTAGAAACGGGCAAACGTATCTTAGCGAACGACTTTGCACGGAAAAAGACCGGCTACCGCTTTAAAAGCACCCGCGCGGAAGAAGTGCTCAACCCCGATCAGGCGGGCGGCACCGGCATTTACCTCGGCATTATCGATGGGATTAAAAAAGGCGCCGTGGAGGAAGTCCCGTTCAAAGACGGTACGCGGGCGGTACACTATGTACAGCTGAAAGACGGACATTATACGCCGGAGAAAGGCGATTCGGTGCGCATCCATAAGAAGGACGACAGCGGACGCGAAAGCTGGAAAATTCAGGATATAATGGAAAGCAAATCCGGCACATGGCTGCAGCTGCCTGCGGATTCCGGCAAAGGAGACAGCGTATATCTCTTGCAGACCAAGGCGATGACCAAACGCTACCCTCGTTTACTGCCTGCCTCGCTCGAAAAATACCGCAAACAGCCGAATGACGAAGCGCTGCCGATGCTGACGCTCGAAGCAGGCTTCCCTACCATCGGCGATACAAGCAAGTCCGCGCCCTCAAAATCCGCATCCGCACCATCTGCCGGAGCGGCGCTGCCCGCAAGATCAGCGGCTGCAGCGACCGCACCATCCGTCAAAAAAAGTCTTGCGAAAAAGCCTGCAGATATCTTCCCCGAAGGGCTCTACGTTCAGGTTTCTTCCATTGCGGATTTGCATACTATCCTTGCGGATAAACCGGTACGAGTTATTATCAATTTGAATGAGGACACCTATCCGGCGCTAGCTGGACAACAATCCAATCCGCAGCAGCAAAATCAGCAACAGACAAAACCGCTGCCGTTCTCCAAACGGGAAATCTTTATTTCGCTTGATCCCTTTGTGCCGCAGGAACAGGAACCGATCCTTGCAGAACAGCTTGAACAGCTAACCGCACAGGGGTATACGCAATTTATCGTGAATAATCCGGCGCATATTTCCATGCTCCGCAATAAAAAGAACTTTTTGGTCGCGGGGCCGTACCTTTACACCTTTAACTGCTGGGCGGTTTCGTGGCTGCAGGAGAACGGCATCTGCGCCTATATCCCCCCTGCCGAAAGCTCTCAGGCGAATATCGAAACGGTGTTTGCGCCGGAGCTGCGCCCGCAGGTACTGCTGCCACTTTTTTCGTATTCCGTGCTGTTCAGGATGCGCTTTACGCTGCCGAAAAACTACAACTTCCTCTATTTTTCCGACAAGCAGGGCGAGGCGTTCAGAGCTTTTTCTACACCGTCCGCCTCTTTTGTGCTATCCGACAAGCCGTTCTCGATTGTAGACCGCTACCACGCCTTACAGCATCATCAGTTCTCACGCTTTTTGCTGGATTTTTCGCATACGAGCGTTGAACGCCGCGCTTATCGGTTTATTTTACAGTCGCTGCGGAGCGGTACCCCCCTCCCCGACTCGGTGCGCTTTAACTGGAAGGAAGGCTTTTACGATCCGCAGCGGGTGGAAGAGCTCAAACAGCTGGGACAAAAATCGGCGGCAGAGCGCGGCACCAAACGTTCCGGCGGACGAACAAAACCGCCTAAAGGACGTTCACAGAACCGCCGGGATCCCCGAATAACAAGCGGACGGCAGCAGGGCAACAGAAAGCGATAAAATACGTACTTGTTTATACGGTTCTATGGTCATTTTTTAACCGCAGAGATCGCAAAGAATGCAAAGTTTAAAAGGGGTTAACCGCATAGATAATTATTGAGGATTTTGTTCACTGATTATGCCATCAGCTAGCGTTGTATAATATTCAAGATAAGCATCTATCCCCATAAAATATTGTGCCACTTTATTGGTTTCAGCCTTAATTGTAGCTATATTAAAATTCTGCACTTGAGAAAATGATTTTTCGTGCTTCCGGTTAGTTGGATATCTAAAGGTCTGACCGACCAGATCAATAGCATGAAATTCAAGTATTATTTTTTTTATTTCATCGTCAAAATGTCCTTCTGAAATGCATGTTAAAACAGCTATTAATCGTCCTACTAATATTTCTAAACTATGAATCGATTCCAATTCCTTTTTCGGTTTAGTATATTTTTGTAGTTCATATCCAATAATTTCTGTTTTTTCATAAAACGATTCTGCATAAATAATCAATTGCTTTAATGTTAGTTCAATAAAATGCCGGTACATAAAACAAATTGGATAAAATAAACCATCTCGTTTGTCTTTATCGCTCTCCAATGCATCCTTAACTAAAATATCACCCGCACTCCAATACGCAACAGCATATGAATAATCGCGAATGAAAGAAGCTCCTACTGTCGCATTAACAGTTCTAAGGAATTCCGGTGATTGAGCGAATATGTTCTTCATTTTTACCTCTACAACCATGAACCATATTTATTGTTATTGGTTAGCAACCGATAATTCATTTTTTATTACCGGCTTTAGTGACAAATAATCGTATTCCATCGATGAGAACAATTCATTTTGACAATAAGCTAATTTTTTTTTCACAATTTTTATTGCTTCGTTTGATTTATCAATTCCAATCCACTGGCGCCCCAATTCTTGAGCCGCTATCAATGTAGTACCTGACCCGCAAAAGAAATCCAATACGATACTATCCGGATTGGAAGATGCTTGAATCAATAATTTAAGCAATGCAAGATTTTTTTCTGTCGGATATACGGGATACTGATAATCTTTGAAATCCAAAATATCCTGTATTTTTTTCCCCTTTTGTTCATCTGCATAAATAATTTTGCGCGGTACTCCATTTGCCGACCATTCAATTAAACCTTGTTTGTCTAATTCTTCTAGTTCTTTTGGATCGGAACGCCAATGCCGTCCTGCAGGTGGTTTTATTCCATTAAATTCACCACCGGTTACTCCACTTTTTGTTTCTCCGGGGGCATGAAGCGGAATTGTTGTATACAAGCGTCCATTTTTATCTACTTTTTTATATAATCTTTTTATATCGTCTTCTGAAAACGGTTCACAAGGTTCGTGCCAGATAGCATTTTTTGATTTTGTATAAAATAAGATTAAATCTTTAACGTTTCCATAAGCTCGTCTTGTAAAATTTTTGGGATTGCATTTTATGCGCGTAATATCATTTTTAAAATTTTCAATACCGAAAATTTCATCTAAAATAATTTTAACATAATGCCCAATTTTATAATCGATATGCAGATAAAAAGAACCTTTTTCAGAAAGTAATTCATAGGCCAGTATCAGTCGTTCACGTAAAAATTCTATAAAGGATTCTCCGATCAATATATCTTGATAGGCAATTTTATCCTTTTTACTTGAACTAATTGTACTTACTCTTTCATCCCCTATAGTAAAAGTACTATTTGTTGCGAATGGTGGATCGATATAGATAAAATCAATTTTTCCTTTTAAAGAATATTCATGCAATAATGACTGCATTGATGAAAAATTATCGCCTTCAATTAATAAGTTCCTTTTGCTATTCCATTTTTTCGAGAACGAATATGGATTAGATATATTTAAAATCTCACTCCTATTTTTCTTTCCCGGATAAAATAATTCCATATTACTAACCCTATATTGAATATAAAAAATCTCTTAGTAATAAAGCACTTAGTATATTTTCATTAGAATATGTTTCTGTAATATCGGTATACATCTTATTATTGCCTTTTATATATAATACTCCGTCAAGTATTGCTATTTTTATAGCATTAACATTCGGTGTCATAATCGTAGAAATGGCATCTGCAAATTGTGCGTTTTGATGTCCTCCGAAATCCGTTAAAAATTTTGCTTCGCCGATAACATATTTACCGTTGAAACGGGCTACAAAATCAAGCCCTTTATTTCTCTCATAACCTAAATATTTTTTTGCCCACAACTGCATTTCGGCATCACTAGCATTTAAAATTGCATTTTCTGTAGTATTCATAAATTCATTTAAACCGACAGGCACTATTCCTAGGGCTTTTGAATTTACCCAACGTTTAAATAATGGACCAATCTGTCTGTTTGTTTCTTTAGGTTCGGAACATTTTTCAAATATTTTATCCAATCCCATCTCATATAAACGGCCGCATAATCTATTTATCGTTTCAGGATTCCGTTCTATCGCATTATGATCTCTTTTTAAAAAAGCAACATAAGAATCTTTTATCGGAAATAAGTCCAGATACAATAAATGAGTTACCAATGAAATATTATCCATTGCATTGAAAGCATCTGTGACGGCCTCCCAACGATTTTCATCTATATCGCGGATTCCATCTGGAATTGTAGGATATACTCGAAATAAATGATCGAGATAATTTCTTTGGTTTGCGTATTCAATACTTAACTGTGTCCAATGATTCACGACCGGTTCCTCGCTATCGGCTATACTGACGGGGGTGCTTCTATTTTGAAGGCTGCGAAGCGAATCTAACCTCAGTTTTTAGAAATGCCCTACCATCTGTTTAGCTTCCATACTATACCTCAATATCTGGTTTTCTACAATAATCGAAAGGCCGATCCGGCGTATGACACCTTCGCTCGAAAAATACCGCAGAGCTCGTCAAGATCGCAAAGAATACAACAACAAATGACTGAACGGCACCATTGCCCTATTATCCTCTGCGTACTTTGTGATCTCTGAGAATAATTTTCCTACCTTCTACCATTCCGAAGCGACGAATAGCCCCGTCTCTTCATCCCGATGCTGCACGATAATCGATGCATCGGGGGCATTGCGCTCGGCGATCCCCTGCTGTATCAGCGGGTAGAGCTGTTCGTGCGGCTTTTGATTGCGATACAGGATAAGCAGCAGCGCCTCATCCTTAAACGCATCCATCATCCAAAAGTCGCCGTCACTGTCGCCTGCAACAAGGATAGGCGCTTTCCCGCCATGCCGCGGAGCAATCAACGTCCGTATTGCCTCAGCCTTTCCTTTCCGCCACGTCTGCGGAATGGAGTAATCACGCTCATCGGTAAAAACACTGTCGGCATTCCGAAGCCGCCGCCTACCGAACACTTGTTCGGACTGGAGGCAATAGCCATACGCGGGATTACAGGCAAACACCCGCACGCCGTCCTCCTGCGAGGCGGAGCAAATATAGGGCGTAATGCCATACTCTTCAAAGCGGCGGAACAGCTCCCGTATTTCCGGCTGTATCCGTATCCCCTTCCGATACGTTGCGGTAACGATACCGGCTCTCCCAGCCTGCCGCGCAGGTGATACGAGCGTGTATTGTTTTATTTCAGCAGTAAGCGCTTCGGCAATCGTTTTTTCTACAAGACTATTCAATTGGGGAAGCGTTAATCCCGTACATACCGATTGCGAAATATCGGTATCACAGACCGTTACCGCATACCGCATCAGCGTCAGAATTTTTGTCTTAAAATCGAGGTATTCCTCGGTTTGTACGACGTCCTCAAGCGGGAGCATCCCGTTCAAATGTTGATATGCATGATATAAGAACCGGTAGCGGTCATCCAAATCTGCCGAAAGATCAGCTGCAGCGAGCTGACGTCCTTCGCTATTAAAGCAGCCGACAAGCGGAATATCCTGCGGAATTTCATATCGGATGGTAACGGCAAACTGTTCGGGCGTCAGATTGAAGCAAAGGTGCTCAAGCTGATACAGAAAAAGACTATCCTGTATATCGTAGAAGATACACGTGTAATCCCAATCAAAGACGGCATAGTTGTCCGCAAAAGCTTTTTCCGCAATCAAGCGTTCCAACCGCAGTTTGTTCTGCGGCTCCCAATTTCCCGTTAATGCCGGTTTATTTGTTTTATGAGTCTTATTCGTTGTCTTGGTTTCCATGTCTGATGTTCCGGTGAGGGTGTCCTGAAATGTTCGATTATCTTATTTGAGTAAAACCTGTGCGCTGTGCCAGCTCAGTGTCGCGCATTTAATGCGGGCAGGCATTTCGGCAAAATAGCTGAGAATCTGCGCATCGCCGAGGCTCTCCAATTCTTCCTCGGACTGAGGCTTTCCTGCCATCATATTAAAAAACACCTCAAGGCAATGCTGCGCCTCTTTAACCGTTTTGCCTTTGATTAAATCGATCAGCATATTGGTAGAAGCGGTTGAAACCGCACACCCCGCACCTAAAAAAGAAGCGTCCTCAACAATCCCGTCCTTTTGCTTAATCAGCAAGGTTAAATCGTCGCCGCAACTGGGATTATGCCCGCGCTCAATGCCGGTTGCTCCATCCAACTGATGTTTATGTTCCGCTCTCCGCGAATAATCCAATAATGTCTGTTGATATACCGTTTCGATGCTCACGTCCCACTCCTCTATTGCAAAAAAGCTCGATGATGATTTTACACAAAAGAGTTCTATTGGTATAGGGAACAATCGTAATACACAAAAATGAATGCTCGACGTATCCCTCAGGAAAACCGTCAGTATGATGGGGAGTTTCCCCATGTCTCGTCTAGGAAACCACTGATCAAATGCGCTCCTCGCTTTAATCAACACTTTCCTAGTCAAAGAGGCTGCCGGTTTGCGCCGCTATTGCCGGAATTTTAAGGCCGAGATGCGTATATGCTTTTTCCGTAACCATACGTCCACGCGGCGTACGCTGCAGCAATCCCATTTGAATAAGGTAGGGTTCGTAGTAGTCTTCGAGCGTATCCTGTGACTCCCCGATTGAAATCGCAAGTGTTTCTGCCCCGACCGGCCCCCCACCGTAGTTTTCGATGATAGAGCGAAGTATCTGCCGGTCATAGTTTTCCAAGCCGAGCCGGTCGATGTGCAATTTTTTCAATCCCTGTGTAACGGTTGTTTCGAGGATGGTATCACTGCCTTCAATGAACGCAAAATCCCGCATACGCCTGAGCAGCCGGTTGGCAACGCGTGGCGTCCCGCGGGAGCAGCGGGCAAGGGCGAGCGCTGCTTTTTCCCCGATATCGATTCCGAGAATATCAGCAGAACGCATAATAATGGAAGCAAGCTCTTCGTTGCTGTAAAATTCAAAGCGTTGCACAATACCGAACCGGCTGATAAGCGGGCTTGAAACCATGCCTGCACGGGTTGTCGCACCGATCAGCGTAAACGGCGGCAACGGGATACGGACAGTCCGCGCTCCCGGCCCCTGCCCGATAATCCAGTCAAGCTCATAATCTTCCATAGCAATATAGAGCATTTCTTCGATGGCGGGCTTTAACCGATGAATTTCGTCGATAAAGAACACGCTTCGTTCGGACAGCGTTGTCAAAATACCCGCCAAGTCTTTAGGCTTATCGAGGGCAGGGGCGCCGGTGATCTTGCATTCAACGCCAAGCTCCTGCGCGGTAATTTGCGCAAGGGTCGTTTTTCCCAGCCCGGGAGGTCCAATCAAAAAAAGATGATCAAGGCTCTCTCCCCTACTCCGCGCCGCTTGGATAAAGACCGACAGGTTTTCTTTGATGTTTTGCTGCCCCTGAAAATCCTTCAAAAGCTGCGGGCGCAGCGCGCGGTCTTTTTCATCCCCCGCACGCTTCTCTCCGCGTATAATGCCGAATTCGTCTATTTCATTATCTTGATATGTTTCGCCGTTCATCTGCATTTTTAAAAGATACTCATCGTATTAAAATAGTGGGAACCTCTAAAAATCTCGTTTTTTGAGAGTGTCCTTAAATGTAATTTACGTTATGCGTTTTTCTTTTTATCCACTTTTTCCATAAAGCGGCCGACATTGATAATCGCGCGTTCATGGATACCGCTGCCGATCACGCCGCGTTCATCACGCGCTTCAACCTGAAAGGTTAGGAATTTTCCGTTTGCATTGATTTCTATCAATTCAGTGTGGATGGACACCTTCATTCCCTCGGGGGTTGCATCAAGATGCCGTACATCCACATGGATTCCCACCGTTGCCAGCCCTTCGTCCAAATATGGCATCACGCTGCGCGTTGCCGTATCTTCCATCCGAGCAATCATAGCCGGCGTTGCAAATACATCCACCGTTCCGCTCCCCACCGCAGTTGCGAGCATTTCCTTTGTAACAACAAAGCTGGCATCACCTTTAATTCCTACTTCCATAACCACCTCCAATTATAAATATGCAACATAGTTATAGCCGAAAATACAAATCTATACCAGACAAACAAGAGCCGTTTCGCTATAATACCCGCTATGAATTTTCGTTATTCGGACTATGACGTGATTGTCGTCGGCGGGGGACACGCAGGCATCGAAGCCTCGCTCGCCGCCGCACGAATGGGTGCGCAAACCCTTCTTATTACACAAACAGTTGATACTATCGGCAGAATGTCCTGCAACCCCTCGATTGGGGGCGTTTCCAAAGGTAACATCGTGCGGGAAATAGATGCGCTCGGCGGCGAGATGGGAAAACTCGCCGATGCGTGTATGATTCAATACCGCCTGCTTAACAAAAGCCGCGGGCCGGCAGTGCAGTCGCCCCGCATTCAGGCGGATAAATTCCTATATGCGCAGACCGCGCAGTACACCCTCGAAAAAGAAAAAAATCTCCATATTTACCAAGATACGGTTGTTGATGTCATCTCCTCGCAGACTGCGGAAAGCGGGCTTGTGGAAAACGGCAGCATACAGGCGGTACTGACGGCGCGCGGCCGAACAATTTCCGCACAAGCGGTAGTGCTCACCACCGGCACCTTTATGGAAGGGAAAATCTACATCGGCGAGTTCGAAGCGGAAGAAGGCCGCCTCGGTGAAAAAGCGGCGATCGGGCTTGGCGCCGCCCTTGCGCGCAAGGGCTTCACGATGAGTAGGCTCAAAACCGGTACCCCCTGCCGCGTATTACGGAAATCCGTCGATCTTTCTCAGCTGGAAATACAAGAAGCAGATGCAGTGATGCGCCCGTTCTCCTTCGACACGGCGGAAATATTCCGCCCTTCGGCAGTGTGCTATGTCTGCTACACCAACGAGCATACTCACGAGGTTATTCGGCAAAACTTTCATCGCTCGCCGCTTTTTTCGGGGAAAATTCACGCAACGGGCGCCCGCTACTGCCCTTCCATCGAAGACAAGGTACGGAAGTTCCCCGAACGCACGCGGCATCAGCTGTATATCGAACCGGAAGGGCTGATGAGCGATGAGCTGTACATCAACGGATTTTCGTCTTCGCTGCCGGAGGATGTGCAAGATCAAATGCTCCGCACCCTGACCGGTTTTGCTGATGCCGTGATTACCCGCCCCGCGTATGCGGTTGACTACGCAGTAGTTTCTCCGCTACAGCTGGGACCGGACTTACAAACCCGCCGGATTGCGGGGCTTTTTACCGCGGGGCAAATCAACGGAACCTCCGGCTACGAAGAAGCGGGCGGTCAAGGCCTCATCGCCGGCATCAACGCAGCGTTGTATGCCAGAGCTTTCAACCACGCACAACCGGCAACCTACGAACCGTTTACACTCCGCCGCGACGAAGCCTACATCGGCGTAATGATCGACGACCTTATTACGCAAGGGGTCGATGAACCCTACCGGATGTTCACCGCCCGCGCCGAATACCGGCTCAAGCTCCGGCACGATACCGCCGACGAGCGGCTCACCGAGCGCGCATACCGCATCGGCTTGCAAAAACAAAGCGCCTATACCCGCCTACAGGAAAAACTTGTGCAGCGCGGCGAGCTTATCAAACACTGGCGGGAGTTGAAAATTACCGGCAGCATTGTGGAAGCGGAACCCGCTTTGCAGTGTCATCTCGGTAAGTCCCTCGCCGACGCGCTGCACGACCCGCTCATCCCGCTCGAGCTGATCTGCCGATGCGATCCTGCAAGCGCACAGTATTCCGAGGCAATTAAAAACGCGGCGGAACTGGAAATCCGCTATGAGCATTACATTGTCGCGCAGGATAAACGAATTGATAAAATGAAGAAGATGGAAACGAGCCGTATCCCGCCGAGCTTTAACTACGATGCGGTTTCGGGGCTTTCTACGGAATCGCTTGCACGGTTAAAGCGGGTAATGCCTGCCACAATCGGACAGGCAAGCAGAATTCCCGGCATCAGGCCTTCGGATATTATGGTTTTGATGGTCGCGATAAAATAAGAGTGTGTTTCTAAAAACTCAGTTAGGTTTGGAGATTTTCAAGAGAAGCATAAGCGGTGCATCACTTAACCACGTACCGCCATCAGCATTTCTGCATCGGCGTCCGTAATCACCCCGCATTTCAGCATATCGTAGAGTTGATCGCTATTTGTCTTTCCAAAGAACAATAGATCATCGGTACCGAGCCCTATCGGAATCCCCGCATCAATCATCTTTTTTGATGGGGTGTTCTTTTAAACTCGGTACTGCGCTCAGCATCACATTACTCATCGGGCACACATTACAACGTATTTTTCGGTCAGCTAAAAATTTCAACACCGAATCGTCGGAAGCGGCTCCGATACCGTGCTGCACTTCATCCAAATTAAAAAACTCAACAAATTTACGAACGGATTTTGCATCGGAAAATTCTCCGATGTGCGCTTTCTTTTTGATGTTATGCTTTTCGGCCAGTTTAAAGATATAGTCAAAATCCTCAATGCCTTCAAATACTTCGGGGCCGTATAAATCGACATTCTTAAACACCTTACTTCCAAAAAGCGGATATACCCATGTACGAATAAAATTACGATCGAGCGTTTTGGGAATGCCAACCTCGGGGCGTATTTCAATTTGCTTTTTATATTTTGCCACAAGCTCCGAAATGTCTGATAAAAACTTATCAATATTGTTATCGTAATGTTTTATAAAACCGATATCAATTGATGTTTCAAGCCATACAACATTATCGGCAATCGCATCCTGTATAGACATTTCAAAAAGGGCTTTGACGTCTTTTGCCGTTTTACAGCGCGGACGAGTATAAGCGCCGATTACTTGGTGCATTTCATCAAGACCTGCCATTTTGCGGGGAAAATTTGGAATGATTACGCCCGCCCAATGCTTGTAACGTTCGTATTTCATACTCAAATTGAGATGATTATGCGTATCCGACTTCGGTCGCGATTTTAAATACTCAAGATCTTTCATTCTAAAACCCTTTTTGCGCCTCTACTGGTATCCGACATATATTCCGACAAACCGACAGTGTAATTATCGGTGAATATCGAAAAATCTTAAATCTGACAGCCTTACTGCATTATACAGCAAAATATCCATTAACGGCGATTTATCCTTTGATAATTTTAATACCGCTGCTGGTGCCAATCCTTGAACACCCTGCTTCTATATATTTAAGGGCATCCTCGCGGCTGCGGATACCGCCGGACGCCTTAATCTTTGTATCTTTTTTGAGGTATTTTTTAAATAATGCAATATCCTCAAGCGCTGCCCCGCGTGAACCGTAACCGGTAGACGTTTTAATAAAATCAGCTCCGGCTTGTTCAACCGCAGCGCAGACATTTGCAATATCCTTTTCGGACAGATAACACGTCTCCACGATTACCTTTAAATGAGCTTTCTTTGCATGGCAGATAGAAGCAAGTGCAGCGATTTCTTTTTCAACATAGCCGGTGTTGCCCTCAAGCAGTTTCCCGATATTAATAACCATATCGATTTCATCGGCACCGTCTTTCAAAGCCTGCTCGGTTTCGGCGCACTTTACTTCGGTGGTCTGTGTTCCAAACGGGAATCCGATAACGCTGCACGTCATCACATCGGAACCGGCAAGTTCCTTTTTGACCAATGCGACATTGCAAGGATTCACACACACTGAAGCAAAATGATACTCCTTCGCTTCCTTACACAATGCAATAATTTCCGATTCTACGGCATTCGGCTTTAATAAAGTATGATCGATATACTTATTCAACTCCATTTTTTTCTCCTAAAAATAATAGGGAACTTCTAAAAACTTCAGTTTTTAGAGGTTTTCCTTAGATGTAATTTGCGACATCTCTTTAGCTTATGATAAGTTAGGCAACACCGCCGACATATTCGCCATTAATTGTTCCAATTCTTGTCTTACTCTTGTTCCCAATTCTTGATCCGGCAAGTCAATACTTAAATCACGTAAATAACTCAGCAGTTTAAATACTGCCGCATCATTATACGGCTGCGGTTCACTCACTACACTACAAGCCTGCTTAATAAGGTTCGCACGTTCTTTAAGCCCCAGTTCGCCCGATAACCGAGCAATAATATAATAAATCTGTATTCGTTCACTGCTGTTAAGAAAAATTTCAAGTTCTTCCTGCGGAAGATAGATAGCTAAATCGCGCAAATACAAGAACAACTGAGCAAGTTGCTCGGGGTCGGTCGTATTAAGATATTGCTCAAACGAAGGAGAATCTTTAATCTGATGTTTTGCGTGACACCACAAAAGGTTTTGCTGTTCTTGATCAAGAACAAACGGCACTTGGTTATCGCTCGGCTCACATTCTGCCTCGTTCTCCGAATCCTCGGACACCGAATCTTCGGTAGCAGCATCTTCACCATTATCAACGATAATTTCGGGATTGTCTTCGTGAGCGAAATCAGGTTGAACATCTACAGCTTCTGCTTCCGTTGCTTCTTCCGTAACCGCTTCTGCAGGGTCTTTGTCCGTCATCTCAACTATCGGAACAGTGTCGGTTTCAAGCGAAATTGCTTGATTTTCTTCGTCACCGAAAATATCTTCTTCCGAAGTTTCGACAACCTGAACATTATCGTCATTCACCGATACATTCTCATTAACCGGTTCACAATCTTTTTTCCATCTCAGGGAAAGATTCTTGCGTTTCGGCAATCTGTAAACCTTCTTCTTCTTCTTCTTCTGCTGCTGCTGCTGTTGCTTCAGCTTCTCCTGCTGTTGTTACTGCGACGGGGCACTCTTCTGCGGCAGCTTCCGTTGCTGCTGCTTGGGGTATTTCCTCCGGTTCTTGCAATGCTTGCGGTTCCGATTGAACCGACTGATCCTCAGGTTCTTCTTTTGGAGCAACCGGTTGAAGCGGCATTTTACGGCTCAGGTTTTCAGCAATTCTTTCAGCTAAAACCTCGACGACTTGCACATAGCGATTCTCATCAAACTGCTTATCGATATCCGAAATAATATCCTGCAAAAAACCTATGCTGGTACCGCGGCTATCTATTTCTTTTAATCTTTTCTGCGTCGCTTCGTCACGAATAAGGTTTTGCAACTTTTGCAACGCTTGTGCATTTTTTTGCGAAATGCCGCCTACATCAAGGGCGGTGTTGTTTTCAGAATGATCCGGATTAAGATACAGTTCATCGACAGGTGAAGCAACTGTCTCATTGGCGGCTGCGCCTCCTTGACCATTCGGTAAGCTGCTGTTTATTTGCGGGGCACCACCGATGCTGCTCCCTGATGCTGCAGCAAGACTCGCAGCATCAAAATTTCCGGCGCCGAACGCATGGGGTGCAGACACCGCACGGGAATAAGCTGGAAATGCGGACAGACCGGATATATCCGATTGTTGAGCGCCAATCAACTGGATACCGTCAATAGAAGTATCATCTTTCTCCGGCGGAAGTTCCTTTACCTCTTCAGTCCCTTCGATGAGCATTTCAAACGGGAGCTCCCGTTCGGACATTGATATGTCTCGCAATGAAGGAATATTTTGTTTCGGATCCGGATTCAATTCTGCCGGAGAAATATAAAGATGTGAATCATCGGATTTTAGCTGTTCAAGGTTTTTGGTTAACAATGGATCGGCTATATAGTTTTCTGCAGCCTGCTCATAGAGATCGAGCGAGGCGGACATATCTTGTTCAGGTTCGTCCGATTCGGAGCCGCTCTGCATATTAAGAATCTCATTTGCCGTTTTTAAAGCCTCAAGCGTATCTCCCCGTTTTTGAAATAACCGAGAAAGAGCGGAGTGGGCTTCAATAGCATTCGGTTTTAACTCAAGCACTTTCTGATATTCTTGATACGCTGCCTGAGGATTATTTAGCAATTCTTCAGCTTTGCCTAATGCCATCAATGCAGAAATATCGTTCGGCTTTTGCCTCAAGAAAAGTTTAAGCTGCTCCTTAGCTGCTTCATATTTATGCGCCAAAAGGTATTGTTCGGCAAGTTCTTGGCGGAACTCTATCGCGGATGGCGCTGTTGTTAATATTTGTTTGAATGTCTCTTCAGCTTGTTCAAGCTCGCCGGTAAGGGCATACAGTTGTCCCCGCAGCTTGAGTGCGTTAAGGCTGTTACTGTGTTCCGTGTCCAACCGTCCAAAAAGCTCATGGGCTTTTGCATAATCTTTCGCATACATGCACATTTGAATGGCTTTAAGCCGTAATGCATGATTGTCGGCATTTACCGGAGCAGCTTCTGCAGCAAGTAAGATCGAAAGCGCTTCGTTATACCGCTGTCTTTTTTCTAAAAGAGCCGTTAAGGCAAGTGCAGCAGGGGCGTATCCGGGATCAATCGTCAAAGCATCGTAATAATATTGTTCAGCTTCCTGCTGAAGTTGCTTCTTTTCAAAAAGATACCCGAGCTCCGTATAAATCGGGGCGTTTTCACCGGTTACACGAAGCAGCGATCGATAGGTATTCAGTGCATCATCAAGTTTATCCAACCCTAAATACGCAGCAGCAATCCCCGCCAATACTTCTGCCCACGCAGGATTAACACGAAGTACCGAGTTATAATATACAATCGCTTCTTCATATCGCTTTTCTTGGCGTAAAAGTTCGGCAAGGTGGAAATTTAAATAGGGATGATTAGCGTCTACACGAATACCTTGTTTATATATTTCAATCGCTTTATCCGTTTCACCGGTTAGAACATACAGATTACCAAGCCGGTCATACGCATGAGCATGGTCGGGTTTAAGTTCTATCGCACGCAAAAAATATCCGGCAGCTTTCGCATAATCCCCCATCTTTTTGTAGGTCTTTGCAAAGCTATACAGCACCTCATTGGTATCACCGCCGGCATCTCTTGCTTTTTGCAATATGTTAAGCGCATCTTCATAGCGGCATAGATGCCGATAAACACGTCCGATGCTCAGCATAAGGTGCAGATTGTCAGGTTCGCGCTCATATAACCGAAGATAGGCTTCCAACGAGCGTTCAGAGTTACCTTCATCCCCATAGATACGCGCCAATAAGTTTTCGATTTTTTCCTTATCTTCCGGCGATATATCAGGACGTTTGGTGAGCACATTGGTCAATAACCGTTCGGCATATTCAAAATCTTGAGTAATTAAAGCTGAATTTGCACGTTCAAAGATAAAATCAAGTGACTCCGACATAGTTCCTCTACAAACCGTTATTCCTTCCGCGGCCTTGCCCATACTTCTTGAGAAAACGCCCCTACCCGCGTACCGACCTCATCATCATAGGCGGCAACGGCAAAAAAATAAATTTTACCATTATGCAAATTCGGTATGCGATAAGAAAGAACCTTACCCACATTCAGTGGCGAACCCGCCGAAAAATATTCTCCACGGCGCTCGCCGTAATAAACCATATAACCTTTTACATCAAAATCAATTGACGGTGTCCATGACAGCTCGATTTCGCCGTCCTTAGGCGCTGCAAATAACCGTGCTGGCGGTAGCGGCTCGGAATCTTTTTCATATTCAAGGCTGATGGAATGCACAATCGGCGTTTTTTGTCCTTCCGCATCAGGGTACAGATTTCCTGCAATTTGAAAGAATCGTCCTTGCATTCCCGTAATTGCCTGTCCGCTGTGTACGGGTTTCCATGCAGGCTCCGTATCCGTCCATGCGTAACGGTTCTCTCCGGATCGAATAAAGAACACTGCGTCCGTTTGTACCGGCGTGTCCACAGAAACAGTCAACATCTTTGCTTCGGACAGAGAACCGCCTGAATCAATAATCAGAGATTCAAAACGACCGCCGTTAAGGTGATACCGGTCAAATAGCGCTGTCTGCTCGGCAAAAGTCGGCGGTTCGACAAACCGTTTGGTTACCCTCATCTCATCAAGCATTCCCGAATAATGCACACCGATTGAAAGATCAGCCGCATTCCCCATTTTTGACAATAAAACGGCATCGCTTTCCCGCCCATTCTCGGTAATGTAGACGATGTTCTCTGTATGCCCGTTCATCCGGTACTCCAACAGCCCGATTTCTTCATCATACGTAATCAAATGGTGTGACCATTGCGAAGGAATTAAATTAGTGCGCCCCCTCAGCTGAATAGGAATACCGTTATTGTATTTATCTTGCCAAATATTAAAAAAATCCCATTGCAACTTATTCTGAATGATCTGTGCGATAATGTGTTGGTCGGTTAGGCGTTCGCTTTCAAAATATGAGGAATACCATTGGAGAATAATACTCCCGTTTTCGGTAACCGACGGCGCAATCCAAAATTCAATCGTAAACGAACCGGCAGAACTTTCACCTCCGAAAAAAGATCCTTTTTGAGGCTTTAAAACCAAACCGGCTGTTTTTACATGAGGACTGCACATTGCAGCGCCAGCGCCGAGCTTTGCTTGTTCAGCGCCTGCAAAACGCATATTCGAGGAGACAACCGTATAGGAGCTGGTCTCTTCTATAATAGAGGGAGAATCGAAATTAAGGTAAAGATCGGTTTCCTGCGTTATCTTTGGGACACTGCTGCTGAGCGAAATACCGGGATTCCCGTACTTTCCCGGACACATCTGTATATTTTCCGTATACTGCAGCATTCCCCACCCATGCTTTCCGCCTAATTCAAATACAGCATTACCGGTAAACGAAGCAGTAAGAATGCTTGAGAAAAAAAATAGCACTGAAAAAAATTTTTTCGTACACATCATCGTCTTAATTATCGGATAAAAGTATATATCATTTAAGAAAGTTTTAATAGACAAGATAATTATAGCAGTTACTTTTACGCTTTCGTTATCTTAGGTAAAACAATGATGCCGCCGATAAATACAACTAAAACAGCGATCCATGCGGAAAGAATATTCATAAAGATTCCACCGGTGATAAAACCTGCTAACGAACACGTTGCAACAAAAAGCGCATACGGCATCTGTGTTGCGACATGCTCCAAATGCGGGCAAGCTGCCCCCGTAGAGGATAAAATTGTAGTATCTGAAATAGGGGATGCATGATCACCGAAAACAGCCCCACCGAGGACGGCCGAAATACAGATGAAGACGGCGTTGAGCGCGGTATTTTGCGCTAATCCGGCGTTTTCCGTTAACCCGACAGCTATCGGCATAATAATCGGGATCATAATACCGAAAGTTCCCCAACTGGTGCCGGTTGCAAATGCAATAACTGCTGACAACGCAAAGACGATAGCAGGAAGTATCCACAACGGGAAAGAGCTGCTGACAACCAGTTTGGAAAGGTAACGTCCCAGTCCCAAACCGCCGTCTGCAGGAGATGAGCGTATGACCGCTCCGATTGACCACGCCATCGTCAAAATAATAAGAGCGGGAACCATAGACTTTATACCGTCGCGGACAGCTTCGCTTGCTTCTTTTAGATTCATAAGGCGGCGTGCAAGATAGTAAACGTATGTAACGGTTAAAGTAAAAATAATGGCATAAAAAAGCGCATAGGATGAATCGGTATTGATAAAAGCGTCGCGGAGACTCATCGATGCGGCTGCTTGTGATATATTGGTAATTGTGGAGCCGTCTATGGCATTGATCCACGAAACGGCGGGGAAAAAGACAATAGCAAAAACAATAAGGAGCAAAATGGGCAGCAGCATATCGATCGGCTTTGCGAGAGTTGTTTGCTCTTCGGGGACATCGCCGGAGATAACCCCGTAGACTTCTTCGTTCCAGAGGAGACCGGAAGTTCTTGCTAAGTTCTCTGATCTTTTCATAGCGCCAAAATCCGTTTTAAAAAAGATGATGACAAGAATCATCAGAATCGTTGTGAGCGCGTAAAGGTTGTACGGAATAGCGCGGATAAAAAATTCAAAATCGCTCATGCCTAGTTTACTGAATCCTTCGGAATTTCTTACGATAGACATAACGGTAACAACCCAGCTTGAAACAGGCGCTAAAATACATATCGGAGCTGCGGTGGAATCCAAAATATATGCGAGCTTTGCACGCGGAACCTTATGCTGATCATTTATCGGACGCATAACGGTTCCGACGGTTAAAGAGTTAAAATAGTCATCGATAAAAACGATTAACCCGAATATAAACGTTGCAAACTGAGAAGCTGTTCCGTTTTTCAGTTTTTTGGACATCCATAAACCAAATGCCTGTGCCGCCCCCGTTTTTGACAACATACCGACCAGTGCGCCGAGTAATCCGCAGAATAGGAAGATGCGGATATTCCAACCGTCTGCTAAAGAACCTGCAAGTAAATCCGTTACTTGCATAAGCGCCGCAGCAGGATTTCCACCGGCAACGATTAGACAGCCGGATAATATCCCCAAGAAAAGCGAGACAATAACATCTTTTGTGATGAAGGCAAGCGCAATAGTTAAAACGGGAGGGATAATACCCCACAGTCCAAAGTGATCCATAAAGATATAATGCTCCTTTTTTATCAGGGTTGAGATAAGCTAAAAAAGAGAAAACCTCCAAAATCTAACCAAATGTTTAGAGATAACCGAAGAGACATTGTAGCATATATTTTATATCTGTACAGTAGGAATGGGATGCTTGGTATACTTAGTATTATAGGAATGAGTTTATAATCCATCCTACAAATTCGGAAAACATCTTTACAATCAAAAAAAATGCGTTCTTCGTTAATGACTACCTGTTCGTTTTATGATATAGTACAGGGTATGCAAGAAATACCATTATCAGCGGACTTAGCTGTTCAAGCAAAAACGTTTTTACAGAAAACCTCATTCTTTTCCGGCTGGACTGACATTGAACTGGACGAAATTATGATGCACTGTCAAGTAAATGAATTTGAGGATGGCAGCGTAATATTTACACCCGAAGAGAACGGCTCGAAGGTCTATCTGTTACTGAACGGCAGTGTGGAAGTCCTTGCTCCCGATAAAAAGGCTGCGTTGGCTGAATTTGTTGCAGGGGAGTTATTCGGCGAAATCGCCTTGCTGACCGGTAAACCACACGATGCGTATGCAATAGCGCGTAAACAAGCCCGTGTCTTAGAATTTCCCAAAGGCGGGGTTCCGCTTGAAACCTTATTCCACGATAATCCGCGGATACTTGCACATCTCTTTCAATCATTATTGATTTTCACCTCTCAACGTACCAGAGCTGCCAATATGCTCATTAAAGAGAATTCACCGGTTGTACGCGAGCTGCGGAATCAAGTCTATAGCGATAAACTTTCCGGTCTATTTAACCGCACCTATTTAGAGGAATCTTTTGCAGAATTTTGCAAGGGACCTTTTGCACTTATTATGATGAAGCCCGATAACTTTAAGCAGATCAACGACAGTTTCGGTCATGAAGCGGGGGACACGGCTCTTATTTTTATTGCCGGTCATCTAAAAAAAGCCTTTTCGGAAAATACCATTTTGGTGCGTTACGAAGGGAACGAATTTGCAGTCCTTACGCATCTCTATGCCGATAAGGAGTCTGCTCGAACATTTGCAGAGAAAATCAAACATGAGTTGGAAACGTTAGATCTTTCTCATCTTTTTAATGGAGAGAAAATCTTTTTAAGTATGAGCCTTGGTGTTGTCCTCTTTCCCCAGCACGGGAAAATTTACACCGATATTGTAACACGGTGTTCCGGTATGCCGCTCATAGGTAGACAACGCGGCGGTTCGATGATTTTATTTCCGGAGGATATATAATGCTCGAAGTAAAACAGCGATGGCTTGAAGTTTTACGGAAAACCTCTCTTTTTTCACGCTTAACACCTGATCAAATGGGCGTTGTCCTTTCATCCCTTTTCTATTGCGAGGTTGAAGCAGGGCAGACCCTCGTGTATGAAGGGGAAATCGGTTCGGAGCTTTTTATTATTGTGCAAGGATGCATATCGATTTCGGTAAAATCGGGAGAAGAAAATATCGAACTGGGCAGACTGCGTTCCGGAGACTTTTTCGGTGAAATGTCGCTGCTTGAACAAACGGCCCGTTCAGCTTCTTGTACGGCGGTGGAAAACACCTCCTGCTTTATGCTTAAAGCGCGGGATTTTTCGCAGATTATTGTAAACGACCCTGTTATTGCCGTTTCTATCCTACAACAAATGCTTTCAAGTACGGTTTCCCGCCTCTTGCGGACAAACAGCTTTTTAACGCAAGTTATCCAATGGGGCGACGAAGCTAAGAAGCGCGCCATCACCGATCCCTTTACAGGCCTCTTTAACCGGCGCTATTTGGATGATAATATCGGAAACCTTATCCGCCGAAACACGGAAACCACCGGCGCCAGTTTTGCAATGGTGGATGTCGACCGTTTCGGTACTTTAAACAAAACCTACGGAAGTGTGTTCTGCGACAGCATTTTACTTGCAATTACCGATGTGTTTAAGAAAACCTTTGACCATCAGGATACGCTGATCCGGTACGGCGGCGACGAGTTCTGTTTTATTGTCGGAGGAAATTTTGAACGAGCTGAAACGCTTTGCCAAAATGTCTGTGAGGGAGTAAACGCTATCAGATTTAACGAGCATCCCGATTTGGCGGTTTCTTGTTCAATCGGCTTAGTTCCCTGCGCCCATAACGATAATGTGCAGGATATACTCAAGCATTCCGACGAAGCGCTATACTGTGCAAAAGAGCAGGGGCGAAACCGTGTATGCACAGCTTAGTACAGTACAAAAACGCGGAGCTGTCATATCAAGTCGTATCAATATGAAAAAATATAAGGTTTATACGGTATGATTTCACTTCTAAAGCTCTTCGGTGTGGGAGTATTCATTGGAATCGCCAATGTTGTACCCGGAGTTTCCGGCGGTACGATTGCAGTAATTTGCAATGTCTACGATAAATTAATCATATTGAGTTCACTTAATTGTAAACGGATAAAAGAGGCTTGGCAGGATATACTAAGCCTTGCCTTGGGAATCGGTGCGGGAATTGTGCTGTTTGCAAAGGTGATTACGCTGCTATACCGCGCGTATCCGGCACAGACAAGCGCCTTTTTTATCGGGGTTGTGGCGGGGAGCATTCCGTTTTTATTCCGAAAGGCTCGTGCCGGTATCCCCGCTGCGGCAGTTGCAGAGAATGGCTCTTTGACAGCCGGATGGCTGTATGGAACGCTATGCTGCGGAATTGCCGGTTTTGCACTGATGCTGGGAATGTTTTTCTTACAGCGTCGCGGTGTACAAGCTGCTGCCGTTGTTACCGCCTTTTCGCTGCCATTTGCGGCAAAATTAGCGGTAATGGGAGCTTTAGCTGCGGTTGCGATGCTGATTCCGGGGATTTCCGGCTCGTTTGTGTTGTTGATTCTCGGCGTATATCCGACAGTACTGCAAGCGGTCGCGGACTTTAATATGCTATTGCTTATACCTATTGCGCTTGGCGTTGGGGCAGGGTTGGTATTCGGAGCGCGGCTGATTGCCGTATTGCTGGAACGCTTCCCTGCGCTGATGTATGCTTTTATTCTCGGCTTGGTTGCAGGCTCGGTATTCTATCTCTATCCGAACACCAGCTGCCAGCCTTTTACGATGCGGGTTGTTTCCGGAATAGTATGTGTTATCGGCTACGCGGCTGTTTCGTTCTTTTCGAGGCGAGAAGCAATGGAACAGCAGAAAGATGCCGCAGATGAGGAATAACCGTATATCTTTTTCAGTGGGAGGAATGTATGTTTGAATCTTTACAAGTAACATCGGAATTAGTAGACAAGGTGATTAAGCCTTTTTCTGCGTTAGCTAAACATGGTGTACTCGTCAGTGCCGGACATGGAACGGAACACGGCGAGTGGAATACTATGACTGCATCGTGGGCATTGATGGGGCATTTATGGAACCGACCGATGGCTGCTTTGTTTATTAGACCGCAGCGGCATACCGCGGTATTTGCCGAAGAAGAAGATTACTTGAGCGTGTCCTTTTTGGATACTGCCGATGAAAAAATGTGCGAAGCCCTTAAAATTTGCGGTACCGTGTCGGGCAGGGATGAAGACAAAGCGGCCAGCGCGGGGCTTACACCGGTATTCCACGACAATACCGTTATCGGATTTGAGGAAGCCATACTCACCGTATCATGCCGGAAACTCTACCGGAGTCAGTTCGATATGGACTCGTTTTTAGACCCACAGGTCATTATCGACTGTTATCCCAAAAAAGATTTTCACTACGTCTATTTCTGCGAAATCCGCGATGCCTATCTTCGCAGCAAATAGAACACTGCCGAAAGCTGCTTTTCTTGTATGTAACGGAACCGCCGCTTTGCGGTTCTAATTGATAACAGGGCATCTTTAAAAACTACCAAGTTTTTAGAGATGCCCGTTGATTTTAAGAAGTGTATAAGAGGTTTCTATGAAAAAAATAATTACGTTGTTTTTTATGATGATACTTGCAAGCGCCGTGTTTGCACAGGACGCGGCGCAAACTGAAACAGGCAGTCTTGAAGATGAGCTGTTCGGCGGCGATACTGAAGCGCTCGTAACACCGGAGCAGGCAAACGCCGAAACTCAAAAAAACGGTGTTTCCCTAACGGGCGATCTTAAAACCGCAACACTCGCACTCGAAAGCAATAAGTTGCGTATCGGCGGCTCGTTAAACACTGAATTGGGGCTTAAATATGTATGGACTGATCCGTACACAAAGAAAAACGATGCGAAAAAAGCTTTTTTAAATCCTGCGGTGGCACAGCTGCAGCCGACAATCGGTGCAAATCTCTTTTTTGATGCGCGCCCGGTACAGGACTTAAAGTTATACGGCAAGTTCCTTTTTGAATTCCCGTTTGAAAAGAGTTTGAACGGAACAATAAGTATCACAAAAGAGCAAATGGATGAGATTTTGAAGCAGTATCCAGCTCTAAAGACCATACCAAATTTTCCACGAAATGGATTTGGATATCCTATCAGTGTAAACGGTTCACCGAATTTTAAAATTTGGGAACTGTATACCGATTTCTCGACAAAGGATATTGCGTTTTTCCGGTTTGGAAAACATACGGTTAAGTGGGGAACCGGTTATTTTTATAGTCCGGCTGATGTTATCAATATTTCGCGGATAGACCCTGAAAAACCGACGGCAGACCGAGAAGGTCCCGTTTCGCTGCGAACGCATATTGTTATTCCTAAGACGCAGTACAATATATGGTTGTATTTGCTGCCCGACACGGAAACGTTTAAGCCGCAATATACGGCGGGGGCTGCAAAGGCAGAGTTTGTGTTCGGCGACTGGGAGTTGGGTGTCGGCGGTTGGTATCGCTATGAAAAGGCGCCGCGGTTTATTACAACCCTCTCCGGCAGTATCGCGGGAAAGGTTGCCGTCTTTGCGGAAGGCGTATTTGCATGGGGCAGCGATTATACCTATTATAAAGACGATGATGTACTGACGCCGTATACGGTAAAGAATAAGCCGTTTTTCCAAGCGACGCTCGGCGGCTCGTATTCAAATGAGAACTCACATACAACAATTGCATTCCAATATTACTATAACGGCTTCGGCTATGCAAACACAAAGGCCGCCGACCGTATTGCTGATAGCGCAGCAGATGCTTTGAACAAAAAAAATTTTACCGATCCTTCGCTCAAAAAATATGAGAATATCGCCGCAATGGGAAACCGAGGCCAGCATTATATCGCCTTTACAGTAGCTCAGAACAAGATCGGCACGGAAGATTTGACGGCAAATTTGTTCCAGCAATTCGCAATCAGCGAGCTTGAAGGGCTTACAACACTCAGCCTTAACTGGAGGATATTTAAGTTTGTACAGATGAGTACCGGCCCGATATTCTCGTATCCGCTGAGTCCTTCGTCGCACAGTAAAGGCTCCATCGGCTATAACCTCAGCTTTAAGCTCGGCGGCGGCAAGTTCTAATGCTGGTCAACTTTCCATTTGCGCGAAGGGGTTAGGTCGTCTCTATTACAACTAAGTCTTGATACACTCACAACTTAATTTTAAACATCGCTTCTAAAGATTAAGACTCACGGAAGGGTGCCTGTATTAAATCAATATCTTCTTTGCAGCGCCGCCGTAATACTTGTTGCGCAATTCGTGAACCTGCTCGTCGCGGATGTAGTCGTCAAAGGGCATCATCCGGTCGATTACACCGCCGGGGGTAATTTCCACAATGCGGTTTGCGATGGACGAGATGAATTCGTGGTCGTGCGAGTTGAACAGCACCACTCCCGGAAAGGCGATGAGCGCCTCGTTCAAACTGGTAATCGCTTCCAAGTCAAGGTGATTGGTCGGTTCATCCATAATCAGCACATTGGCACCGGAAAGCATCAGCTTACTGAGCATACAGCGTACCTTTTCCCCTCCGGAAAGTACCTTGACGGGTTTGAGCGATTCATCGCCGGTAAAAAGCATCCGCCCTAAAAAGCCGCGCACATAGGCTTCGTCCTGTTCGGTGGAAAATTGCCGCAGCCAGTCGGTAATGTTCAAATCGGTTTCAAAGTAGCTGGAATTATCCTTGCTGAGATAGGCATTCGTAACGGTCTGCCCCCAATACACATCACCGGAATCGGCGGTTTTAACACCGGCAATAATATCGAAGAAAGCCGATTTTGAGTTATGCTCCTGTCCGACAAAGGCGATTTTGTCCGTCCGGTTCACGGTCAAGCTGAAATCCTTGAGCAGCGTAATACCGTTGCCCGAACCTTCTTCCTTAGAAGTGTAATTCAACTTTTCTACGCGGACAACGTTATTGCCGATTTCTCTATCCGGTTTAAAGTGGACATACGGAAATTTCCGGGTGGTAACTTCCAGTTCTTCCAGGGCAAGTTTGTCGTACACTTTTTTGCGGCTGGTTGCCTGCCGGCTTTTTGCCGCGTTAGAAGCAAACCGTAGGATAAATTCGCGCAGGTCTTTCATCTTTTCTTCGCGCTTTTTCTGCTGGTCGCGTGCTTGTCGCTGCATAATCTGACTCATCTGATACCAGAAGTCATAGTTACCGCTGTACATACGGATTTTTCCAAAGTCGATATCGCAAATATGCGTACACACGGTGTTCAGAAAGTGCCGGTCGTGCGATACCACGATCACCGTATTCGGGAACTCTATTAAAAACTCCTCCAGCCAGCTGATGGATTCAAGGTCGAGACCGTTCGTCGGCTCGTCCAACAAGAGAATATCGGGATTGCCGAACAGTGCCTGCGCCAACAGCACACGAACCTTCTGGCTTTCGTCAAGCTCGCTCATCATGCGCTCGTGGTTTGTCTCTTCCAAACCGAGCCCGGAGAGCATCTGTTCTACCTGATTTTCCGCCTCCCAGCCGCCCATGTCGGCAAACTCACCTTCAAGCTCCGAGGCGCGGATACCGTCCGCTTCGCTGAAATCTTCCTTTTCGTAAATGGTTTCCCGCTCTTTCATAATCTTGTAGAGCTGCGGGTAGCCCATGTATACGGAGTCTTTGACGGAATACTCATCAAACGCAAAGTGATCCTGCCGCAGTACCGCCATCCGTTCACCCGGCGTAATGCTGATTTCTCCGCTATCGTGTTCCAATTCGCCTGAAAGCAGCTTGAGGAATGTTGACTTGCCTGCTCCATTCGCTCCGATAATGCCGTAGCAGTTCCCGGGGGTAAATTTTAAATTGACATCTTTAAAAAGAGGTTTTTCCGAAAATTTTAAACTAACATCGCTTACTGTAATCATAAAGGTCAGTATAGCCTAAAAGAAAAAAAGAGTGAACGGGATGGATGAATAAACGCATCAGGTCGTTTTTTAACACCCCCACGGAAAAACTGAGACTATTCGACCAGAGTTGAACCTCTTCGCGGTTCAAATGGTCTCACAGTCTCAGTTTTTCCGCGGTTTTTATCTAGTCTACCTGATGCGTTTATCCATTTGTGGGAAAAATGTGGGAAAAATGTGCGAAATTTTATTTCCTTAAAATGCAACAGTTGAACAAAATATGAATTTTGGAAACTGTTGCATTCGTGCGCGAAAAGCGCACATATCAATACGCAAGTTTTCGAAAGAAAACTTGACGGTTAAGGTGAGCGGCGTCATTGTAGACGCTCACCTTATACCTATGAAATTTCGCACAGAAGGGCTGTTACGGATTATGGGTTTCTGCAAGTACCTGTCGGTAAACCTCCACGATTTTTTTTGTCATCGTTTGATAATTGTCTTGCAATGCGGCTGAGTTTATTTCCTCTTTGAGCGTTTTACCATCCTTAGTATGTTGTTTTTTATCATAGATGTTGTGCAGAATGTTAACGAATGCGGCCGAATCTTTAAAAGCGAAGCCTGTTACTCCTTCGATATATTGATCTTCATTTTCTTCGTCATACAGATGAATTACAGGTATGCCGCAGGCAATTGCTTCCAAAGCCGAAACCGAATGGTTTTCCGAAAGCGAGGTCATAATGTATGCATCACATAAGTGGTAATAGTATTTGATATTCTCATGCAGTACGGCACCGGTAAAGATAACCGAATGGGTAAGGCCATAATCTTTTGCCTGCTGTTCAAGCTCTGCTCTAGCAGGACCGTTTCCGATTATAAATAATTTAGCATTCGGCATTCCGTCTACAAAGTATTTCCAATATTCTAATGTGAGTGAAAGATTTTTTTCCGCAGCAAGTCTTCCACAAAAACAGGCGATAAAATCATCAGGTTTAATGGCATACTGGATTTTAAGATTCTGAATGACATCCTGATTGAGCGTATCTTCGGCAAAATCGGTGGTAATACATGCATTGGGAATTTTATAAATCGGCGTTGTTACTTTGCACTGCTTTAAAAAATCTTCCAGTTTTGTCGATGCACAGATAACCGCTTTAGCGGCATTGGTATACCGTAAAATACCATGGTCGATAAAATCTTTTACCGCTTTAAGATTTTGCAATGCACCAAAATAGTGAATATAATCGTAATACATACTATGGCAGGTATATACAATCGGTATATTGAGTTTACGTCCTGCATACAAGGCGAACAGTCCTTGGCTGAATTCATGGTGAATATGAATAATATCGGGATTCCATTCTTTTAGCAACCTTAATCTGGTTCTACTACGCGGGTAAGAAACGGAATAATTGTAAAGATTGTGCAATTTTACGGCAGGGCTGTATAAAATACCGTCAGTAATATGGTGATGCTTTGTATTCGCATCAGGCTTAACGATAAGAACCTCATGCCCCAATTCAATTAAACCTTTTCTCAGCGCTTCGATATGATATACGGCACCGTTAATTTCCGGAAGATAACACTCGGTGATAATAGCAATTCGCATATAGATAGCCTTTTATAAGTACAATTTCTATCCTATCACGGTAAGACGGTAAAAGCAAGCATCAAATCAGAACTTCAAAACAGCTATGATATTTTGTAAGGACTTGCCGGTATACATCTAAGGGCTTTTGATCTATCTGTTGATATGTACAGTGGACATCTTTCTTTGTTTTATCTATTATTACTTACCAAATATCTCTCAGGGTTAAAAAATGAAACGTTTTATCATTATTCTATTACTATTGTTAACACCTGCCGTATTTTGTTTTGCAGATACGCCTTATGCGTTATTTGTGGAAAATGACCATTGGATTTATGATGCAATGCATATCCTTTCGGTTGAATCGCGGCAGACAACGCTTGCAGACCGTCAACCGCTTTCTAAGGGTGAGCTTGCCGAATATTTTTCTACTTTTGACAATGCTGCTATACCGCAGGCGAGTGAACCGCTATACCGTATGATGCAGGGATATTTTTCAGGGCATTCGTTTTTATTTACTCGTAAATATTTTACATTTGATGTGAACGGCATTTTTACGCTGCAGGGGCAATATGTACACAATCGTGAAAACGAACCTCGGCTTGATAGTTTTTTGCGGTATAATAGAACCCCCGCTATTGTTTCCATCCCAATGCATGTGATGTTTACCCGGTATGTTGATTTTTTTGCAAATTTCAGCTTAAAGAAGAATTATTGGGCAGCGGAATTGTCCTATCCGTATACAAATCTGCCCTTAGAAGGGAACGCGTTTGATATGACATTTCCTACGCAAGCAGGGCTGAGCCTTGGAAATCACTTCTTTAATTTTACTATTGGACGAGGTGCTTTAAATATCGGTAGGTCACTTGCGGGTAGTATGCTGATTGCAGATACCGTAGACCGAATGGATTATATGACTGCTTCGCTTTTCTATAAAAAGGCACATCTGTCGCTGAGTGTGTTAGAATTGGAGCCTACCCGTTTTTTGTTCTCTCACGAAGTGTCTTTCCGCCCGCTAAGCTGGCTTATGTTTCGACTTTACGAAGGAGTTGTCCTCAATGCGCCATTCGATCCTCGGTATTTAAATCCAATGATGATTTTTCATAACTATTATGGATGGCGCGATCCCTCTTTTAATAAAAGTACTGCAGGCGCTCCCAATTCCGATGAAGGTAAAGCGCTGATAGGTTGTCAAATCGGTTTATCTGTTGAGATTGTGCCTATACATGGACTTCGGCTATATGGGCATTATGGGCAAAATCAGTATCAATTAGCTTTTGAACGAAAGAACTATCCCTTAGCCCGGAATATTCCCAACGGTCTCGGCGGTTCTGCCGGTATTGAATATATTCATCCATTCAGCTTTGGACACCTTTCAATAACCGGAGAGTTTTTATATGCAAGTCCATGGATGTACATTATGGAGAATAAACATGTAAGTTTGTATCATCGCAGACGAGATACCATTGCCGGCAAAGAAAAGTTTAACGATTATATTATGGCATGGATTGGAAATCCCTACGGTCCGGATACTATGGGAGCTTTTTTGCAAATTTCCCTAACGGAACCGCAAAAGTACCGTGCAAAACTCGGTTACCGTTTTTTGGTAAAAGGGGAGAATGAAGAAAAGTTTTTTGATCCTAAGCAAGAGACTGGCAAAGATATTTACTATCCTCCTAAATACCACTATAAACCGATAGTAGATGCAAAAACGCCTTCTGCGAATCCGGCATACTTCCATACGATTTCGTTAGGAGGTTCGTACAGGGTGATTAAACAGCTTGATCTGAATGCAGGGCTCAACTGGACAATTGTAACCGGCAAAAAGAGCGGACATGCAGTGGATATTTATTCTTCTGTGAAATATACGATTCGGTAAAATCTGTTTACTGTATCCGCCCCTGCTTGAGCATATCGCTAATTTTTGATATCTTTCGCAATTATTATAAAAATAATTGTGAAAAAGATGAGGTATGTATGAAAAAACTCTTATGCGTTGCATTATTACTCACCACGCTCCACACAGTATATATTCATGCGCAGGCTCCAGTAGATTTGTTCGATCCATTTTACGAAGATTTATCGATATGGGAGGGCAGCGGTTTAATTAATGATACACCGAGCATTAGACCGTATCCGTTACAGGAAATTGAACGTATATTGCAAATAGTTATAGAAAAAGGGGATGCCGGTCAGCGCAGAAAAGCTGCCGAATATCAAGCACGTTTCTTTCATCGCGCTTTCCATTTTGGAGGGAAAGCCGAATTTAATTTCGCACGACAATCAAAGAAAAACGAAAATCAATTTTTTATAACGCCCTTTGCTAAAATGAATTATCAGATAACAAAAATGCTGACCGTTTCGGCGTATGTAAGTTTTAGCCTATTTAATAAACTAGATAATCCTTCTTTGCTACCCGCTGATACATATTCCTCTAAAGATATTGCTCGTGATCATGGTACAGCAATTGGTAAATGGAACACCTTACCGATGTTTAATTCATCCATAACATTCGGAACTCCTGAGTATTATTTAACGGCAGGATTAGGACGTACTTCTTATGGGCCGTTCCATGATAGCGGTATTTTTATTTCTCGTCAGGCTTTTCATGCAGGACAGTTTATTTTTACGGTTAATAAACCAAAGTGGGCATATAACCAAGTTTTACTACTGCTTTCAGCAACTAATAATGCAGGATACGATCTAGGACCGAACAAATTTTTAGCATCCCATTCTTTGGATATACGACCGCTGCCATGGCTGACATTTTCTATAATAGATTCAATGATATATGGAGGACGATTCGAGCCGATTTATTTAATCCCATTCTCGGCATTTTTTTTAGGCCAAAGTATTTATGAATTTCCTGATAATTCCTTATTGGGGATGAGTTTTACGGTTAAGCCTATACGGGGTTTACGCTTTGATGCCGCATTATATGTTGACGATCTTGGTTTAACTGAAATTATTAAATTTAAAAGTGCATTATGGCGTTTAGCAGGAGAATTCGGAGTATCTTATACCATGCCGAATACTCATTGGTTCTCGTTTGTCGATTTAAATTACACGCTTGTGATGCCCTATATGTATACACATGTTGACGATGATAATTATAAGAAACCTAATTATCAAAATTATACGCATCATGGCTCTCCGCTTGGAACAAACCTTGAACCGAACTCCGATAGGATTCATCTTAAACTTAAATTTCGACCTCTTTATGGATTTGATATCAATCTTTCCAATACCTTTATCAGGCATGCTAATACAACTGAAAGTATTACAGATATCAGTATGATAAAGGATTACCTTGCAAGGCAATATACCACAGACGGTTCGGTGTTTAATCACCCTACTATTACAGATAGAACTTCAAATGGCAGCACTCACTGGAAAAATCATGCATTTCTTTATTCCACTCCCTTTATGCGACAGCAGACCATCCAATATGTTAACCAGCTTGCATTGGATATCAGCTGCCATTTACCGATTGTAAAGTCGGGCGGGTATATGCTGTTTAAATTCGGTTATGTGTTTGAGGCAAACATCAATCCGGGAGTAAGGAAAAATATGTATTCGCCGAATGATAGGACAATGGGATGGGATAAGAAATCCATAGCAGAGATTGGAGAAGCGGCGATTCGGAAAGAAGCCGCCAGACAGCTTGCAGACTGGCGTGCCAAAGCTATCGGGAAACAGTTCAACCACTATATTCGGTTAAGCGCAGAGTTTGCGTATTAAATATCTATCAGTTTTCCGCTCCGAAAGGATTCGGTACATTTACCGGCAATAACGGATACCGCCGTACCGTCATATACGGAGACGGACGGTTTCCGCTTTGAGCGGATGCAGTCTACAAATGCTTCCATTTCGTGCAGATAAGCCTGTGCAAACCGCTCCTGAAAATTCTCCGAACACTCTTTGCGGACACCGTACCGGTCAAGAATTTCAACCAAGTTTTTTTGAGGAACAGAAGCGATTCGCAGCGTTGCCTTCGTTCCGATAATTTCCGTTTCGACGTTATACCCGTGCGGTGCGGTTCTACCGGCAAAGAGGAAGGCCATTGCATCGTTTTTAAACTTCATTAAGCAGGAGACATTATCACCGTCTTCATACTGAGCAAATTCGGGATACGCATAACAACCGCCAACCGCATAGACCGAAACAGGTTCGCTTGAAAGCATCCAACGGGCAAGGTCGATATCGTGAGAAGACATATCATAGAATTCGCCGCCGCTGTGCGGAGCAAACGCAATCGCGCCGTCAATACAGCTGATCGGATCCTGACTATAAGAGCGGAACAGTATCGGGCGGCCGATCTCGCCTGCATCGATTTTTTCCTTTGCATAGCGGTAGGATTCATCAAAACGGCGCATAAACCCAAGCATAAACACTGCGTCGGGATGGGCTTCTACCGCTTTTTCCGCAAGGCGGCATTCTTCAAGGCTGGTGCCAAGCGGTTTTTCACAAAACACGTGCTTACCGCGCTCCAAAGCCTGCGCAATCTGCGTACAGTGGAGAGCCGATGGGGAAACAATCGCTACCGCATCAAGCTCCTCAACGGCAAGCATTTCTTCAAAAGACGTACAGTAATGGCGGACACCGAGTTCTTTCCCAACCCGATGCAGTTTTTCGGTATCGATGTCGCACAAAGCGGCCAGTTCCGCGCCCGGAATTCTTGTTGCAATATTTTTTGCGTGTTCGAGTCCTAAGCGGCCTAAACCGACTGAACCTATCCGTATCTTGTCCATTTATTTTTTCCCCTTATTTTTCCGCATATCGACGATAACTGCCGCTACGATAATGACACCTTCGGCAATCTGCTGCCAATAGGAGCTGACCGACAAAAGCGTTAACCCGTTTCTCAGTACGGAAATAAGCAATGCTCCGATAACTGCGCCCCAAATAGTGCCGATGCCGCCGGTATGACTGGTACCGCCGACCGTCGTTGCAGCAATTGCCGTCAACTCATAGCCGGTTGCGGCGGAAGGATGCATACTGCCCGCCCGTCCTGCATACACAATAGCTGCAACACCGGCAAGCAATCCGCAATAAGCATAGATGATAATCAGCGTTTTATTCACATTTACGCCGGAAATTTCCGCAGCCCGTTTATTCCCGCCGAGCGCATAGACAGCCTTGCCGAACTTGGTATTATGCAGCAATATCCACGAAATGATAATCATCACAACATACACCAGTACCGCAACCGGAATGTATCCGAAAAGCTTACCCTGTCCGATTACATCAAAGCCGGACAGCAAATTGCTGATCGGCGTGCCGCCCGTATAGACAAGCACAAGACCGCGCGCAACGGTGTACATACCGAGCGTTGCAATAAACGGCGGGATGCGCGTTGCCGAAATAAGCCATCCGTTCAGCGCACCCGAAGCAGCGCCTACCGATAAGGCCGCAAGGATAGGAACAATAAGCGGCATTTGAGGTAAGTTCGGGAAATAGCGCGGTACAGCTCCTGCGACCTGCCCGATGCTTGCCATAATACAGCCCGCCAATGCGAGCACCGAACCGACGGAAAGATCAATTCCCTGTGAGGTGATGACAAAGGTCATACCGAGCGCCAAAATACCGTAAATGGCCGTTTGGCTCAGTACATTAAAAATATTTGTTAAACCTAAGAATCTCGGATTTAATATCGAGATAACAATAATCATCAGAATAAGCACCAGCACGATACCGTAGGTTTGTATCAGCGCCTTTAACGTTTTTATATCAAAGCGGCTTGTTCCTGCTCCAACCATATCTTTATTCCTCCTCGTAATTATCAGTATGTTTTTTAAACCGCCAAGTCCGCTTTGTTTGAAGCATAGGCCATAATAGTATCCTGTGTAAGATTTTTATTTTCGAGGATACCGGTAACATGTCCTTCCGCAACGACGACAATTCTATCGCTCATACCGAGTATTTCAGGCATTTCGGAGGAAACCATGATGATGGCTTTTCCTTGTCCTGCAAGCATACTGATAAAACGGTGAATTTCGGCCTTTGCACCGACGTCAATTCCCCGCGTCGGTTCATCAAGAAACAAAATATCCGGCTCGGTTAAAAGCCATCGAGCGATGAGTACCTTTTGTTGATTTCCTCCCGATAAAAATTGAATTTGCTGTCCGACACCGGGTGTCTTAATTTCTATCGACCGCACATATTCACTACAATCTTTTAAAATATTCTTTTTATTTAAAAGACCGAAACGGTTGATATAGTGGTTGATGTTGGATATTACGATATTGTCGCTTACCGGCAATACCGGGAAGATACCTGAAAGCCGCCGATCTTCGGTAAGAAGCGCTATCTTATGTTTAATTGCATCACGGGGATTTTTAATCTGAACCGGTTTACCGTTTATTTTAACCGTTCCCGCTACAGCGCGGCGGATACCGAAGATGGTTTCGATAATTTCAGTTCTTCCGGCGCCTACCAAACCGGCAAGTCCCAGTATTTCTCCTTTCCGTAACGAAAAAGAAACATCAGTAAAATACCGCCCGTCACTTAAACCTTCTACCGAAAGGATCTCATCTCCGATCGGACAGGGAATTTTGGGAAACATTGTATCCACCGGCCGCCCGACCATTTCGGTTATCATCTGTTCCATCGGTAAATCTTTCGCTGCATGAGACGCGATAAAATGACCGTCGCGGAAGATACTGACGGTATCCGCAATTTGCGCAATTTCATCCAGCTTATGCGTAATGTAGATAATGCTTTTATCTTCGCTTTTAAGCTTTCTTATAACGGAAAAAAGTTGATCCCGCTCCCGATCCGTTAAGGCGGAAGTCGGTTCATCCATAATGATAAGCTTTGCGTCATAGGAAACCGCTTTCGCAATTTCTACCATCTGCATCTTTGCCACCGTTAAAGTTCCAACCTTCGTCTTAGGATCTTCTTGCAGATGCACCTGTTCCAGCACAGCTTTGGTCATTTCATACATTTTTTTATGATTGACCAAACCGGTTCGATAAAGCGGCTCCCTTCCAAGCCAGATATTTTCCATAATCGGCCGTTCGGCTACGGGGGAAAGTTCCTGATGGATCATAGATATCCCCCACGAAAGCGCTTCCGCTGTCGTGTAGTACTGCGGAAGCTGCCTGCCGTCAAAGATAATCTCGCCCGAACTCACCGGTTGAATACCGATAAGACATTTCATCAATGTCGATTTTCCGGCGCCGTTTTCTCCCATTAGGGCATGGACTTCCCCGCGTTTTACATCGAGATGTACGGAATCCAACGCACGCACACCCGGAAAAAGCTTCGAAATATTCTTCATTTGTAAAATATAATTGCCGTCACTCATCCGTACATCCTCCATAAATGATCTGCCTCGTAAAATAAACCGGCTCTTTAGAGACGTTTTATTTCAATAACGGGGAATCCTTATCAACCAATTGGAACGGCACCCACGTTATTTTATCGGGGCTACCACCCTTTATCTTTGATGTAATAACCTTTGCAGCGCCGCCTCCTTGTCCGTTTGCATCCTGAAATACCGTTGCCGCCATCAACCCTTCGCGTACGGCATTCCGCCCGTCAAGCGTTGCATCTACACCGAGAACCAAAACATCTTTTCTATTTCCTGCTTCCAACGCTTTAATAGCGCCGAGAGCCATTTCGTCGTTGTTTGCCAATATCGCATTCAACTTATTTCCGTATGTCGTAATCCAGTTTTCGGTAACGGTAACCGCTTGGTCGCGCTGCCAGTTTGCCGTTTGTTCGGCAAGTACGGTAATTTCGGGGTATTTTGAAGCGAGCACTTCTTTATTACCCTCAGTCCGCTTTAATGCGCCCTCATTTCCGAGGATACCGACCAGAATTGCAACGCCGCCTTTTCCTTGCAGCAGTTCTCCAACCCGCTCCCCTTGAAGCTGCCCTGCAACAATCTCCTGCGATCCGACATAGTACACACCGTCAGGCATACTATCTTCTTTACCGGCAAAAGGATTGCGGTTGACATAGCAGAGCGGAATACCTGCATTGCGCGCCGCATTGGTAATGGCATCCATTGAACTGGTGTCTACCGGTACGACAATTAATCCCTTAACACCCTTCGCAATAAAGCTGTTTACCTGATCCTGCTGCTTGATGGTGTCCTCAGTTGCATCGTTAACCTCAATATTCCCGCCCGCTTCGGTAATAGCTGCTTTTGCAGCTTCCAGAATATACGTCTGAAAAGTATCATTGAGATTATTGATACAATAACCTACCGTAAAGCCGTCGGTCTTTGTTTGAGACGCCTGAGGCGCAGCAGCCTCTTTCTTTGTGCATCCCAACAACATTGCAGCCACTGCTGTAACATACAACATTCGCTTTGCAAAAGTTTTCATCTCTTCCTCCTAATGTTTCCGCCGATTTGATAAAATCCGCGAACATTTCGCCGATTCATTTTTATATAAACCGGCATTTTTAGATACGTATATGTTAATAGTAGCATTGAAAAATAGCGCCGTCAAGAAAAATATTTATAAAATACTCAAAATATACCCATTTTATTGTTAAAGGCGGTGAACTATTTATAAAGTGATTAGCATATCTGATTATCGTAAAGCAAATAGGGAGGGATGCATAATTCATCAGTAAGGGGGGCGCCGATGAATTATGCGTTGGGATTTTTCTTATATTCCTGCGTGCTCGCGAATAAAGCGCCGCGCCTTTACCGCGTATTCAAAAGGATTGGCAATCGCGGGATCCTGCTCGGCTTCGACAAGGAACCATCCTTCGTACTTATGCTCTGCAAGGATTGCAAAAGCTGCGTCGAAATCAATCGACCCGTCGCCCGGGACGGTAAATGCACCCAGTCGAACTCCTTGCAAAAAGCTTAAATGCTCATCCTTTACTTTTTTTAACAATCGCCGGACGGATATCTTTAAGGTGAACATGCTTAATACGATCAACATATTTTTTCAAAATTGCAATGTGGTCTTCGCCTGAATACACCAGATGACCGGTATCATACAACAGATACACTAACGAAGGATCGGTTTCGGCCATCATCCGGTCGATTTCCGCCGTTGTTTGTACAACAGTTCCCATGTGATGGTGGTAGACAATCTTCATACCCTTTTCCTGTGCAAGAGCGCCCAGATTGTTTAACCCTTTGCAAAGCAGCTTCCATTCAGCGTCATTCATACAGTGCTTTTTTTCAAATATAGGCGTATCCTGCTGTCCCTGAATACTGTGCCCCTGTTCCGACACGACAATAACCTTTGCCCCCATCGCATGTAAAAAGTCGCGGTGCTTTTTGAACGCCTCTGCCGTTTCTTCAAAAGGCTTCGTTGTCAAAAAAGCGCTGAACCACGCGCTTGCAACCTCAAGATTGCGTATTTCAAGGTATTTTTTTAAGACAACCGGATCACGCGGATATTTATTACCGATTTCCGTACCTGCATACCCTGCCAATGCAGCCTCGCTGATGCACTGTTCAAATGAATTTTCCTTGCCTAAATCGGGCATATCATCATTTGTCCATGCAATCGGCGCAATGCCGACCCGAATTTTCTTTGCATCAAACATAAGTATTTCTCCTCTATGTTAATATTTTCTTGCTTGAGCAAGATGCATTTCTTTTTGCTTGTACGCTTCCCGTACCGATTCCGATGCCGAATTACCCGCAATACCGACATGCCACCAAGCGCCGTATCCGTCGGTCATGGTTTTAGGCAACACCTTAATGTCGATCAATACGGACTCAGGGACGGACATTGCTTCTTTCAATGCGTCGGACAGTTCATCAAGCGTCCGCGCCGTATAAGCTTTAAGGCCGTAGCCCCGCGCCACCATTGCATAATCGATCGGTATCATTTCTCCGTCCTGCTTTCCCGTTTCAGCATTCCTAAAGCGGAATTCCGTTGCGAGGCTGGCAATGCCCTGCCCCATTTGCAGGTTATTGATGCAGCCGAAGCCGCAATTATCAAACAGCAATACGGTAATCTTAGCCCCTTCTTGCCGCGCCGTTATCAGCTCGGAATGCAGCATTAAAAAAGCGCCGTCCCCAACCATGCTATACACAGGGCGTGCAGGCTCTGCAAGTTTAACCCCGACGGAGGCGGCAATCTCGTAGCCCATACAGGAATATCCGTATTCGAGGTGATAGCCGCCCGGTGAATCCGTTGTCCACATCCGCTGTAAATCCCCCGGTAAACTGCCGGAAGCGCCGACTATAACCGCATCGGCTTCTATTGTTCTGCGGATAAGCGCGAGGGCAGCTGTTTGCGTAATAACGCCGCCGGTTGCGCGGATAAAGTCATCAATCGAATGAGGATTACGCTTTTCAATAAGCGGCTGAAATCCCGTTCCGTTTTTAGGATAGGAATATTCTGAAAGCTTCTCCATCTCGGCATGCCAACCGGCCTGCGCAGCCTCGATTTCTCCCGAATATCCGGTACGATACTGCGCATTTTTAAGCGCCGGCAGCAGTTCTGCAAGGCAGACTTTCACATCACCGACAAGCGGCAGCGCATCAAGCTTTCCTGCATCAAAGCCGCTGACATTTATCGAAAGGAATCGGACATCGGGATGCCGGAACAGCCATTTTGAAGCGGTGGTAAAGTCGGTAAAGCGTGTCCCTACCCCGATAATTAAATCGGCCTCTTTTGCAATTGTATTGGCGGCGCTGTTTCCTGTTACCCCGATGCCGCCGAGGTTCAGCGGTTCGCTACCGGCAATACAGCCTTTCCCCGCCTGCGTTTCTGCAAAGGGGATACCGAAGGTCTTACAAAACGATAGAAGCTCCTGCCCTGCTTCCGAATACCGCACGCCGCCGCCGCAAACCACCAAGGGTTTTTGCGATCCGGCAATGCAGTCTATTGCCTGTTTTACCAGCGTTTCATCAGGACGGCGGCGCTCAATTGTGTGTACCCGCTCAGCTAAAAAGCTTTCGGGAAAATCCCAGACCTCACCCTGCACATCCTGCGGCAAAGAAATACACACCCCGCCGGTCAGTTCGGGGTCGGTTAACACTCGTAGTGCATTGATGAGCGCCGTCATCAGCTGTTCGGGGCGGTTTACGCGATCCCAGTACCGGCACACCGGCTTAAAGGCATCGCTTGTGGTAACCGCCGCGCTGTGCGGTTGCTCTATCTGCTGCAGTACGGGATCACTCTGCCGTGTTGCAAAGGTGTCGCCGGTTAAGACCAGTAGGGGAATATGGTTTGCCGTTGCAAGCGCGCAGGCGGTTACCATATTTGCGGCGCCCGGCCCGATAGATGATGTGCACGCGATGATCTTTTGCCGATTATGCTGTTTAGCAAAGCCGATCGCCGCATGACACATTCCCTGCTCATTCCTTCCCTGATATACCCGTAATCCGCCCGAATCGGCAGCTAAAGCTTCACCGAGTCCGCAGACATTCCCGTGTCCGAATATCGTAAATATTCCCGCTACAAACTTTATCCTCTTACCGTCCCGCATCACATATTGGCGGTCAAGAAATGCCGTTACCGCCTGTCCAACCGTCTTTCGTATCATCCCCGATTCCTCCATTGTATCTCAATTATATATGAGAACCTTCCAAAAACTGATTCACAATCCGCGCGAACGTATACGATAAATCATTTCTTTACAGAACAAGCCGATAGGCTTGCAGTTTTTAGAGGTTTTCCTTAAAGTTAGCTGCCTCGGTTAATTTGCTTCTATAATTCAAATAGTAGCATTGAACGAGAGCGCCGTCAAGAATTTTTTTTAAGAAATACTCATTATATACCCATATTAAATAAATAATATTACCAATATATAACATTGACATAACACTGGAATCATATTTAACATACCATTATTTATCAATTTATTGCTTGAATTTACCCAAAACCTATAGTATACTGGAGTTGAACTATTAAGGAGGCTGAAGAAAATGATTTCTCTCGGCATTATCGGTGCAGGAAGAATCGGAAAGGTTCATGCACAAAGTATTATGAATCATATTGCATCGGCGCATCTTAAAACGATTGCCGATCCTTTTATGAATGAGGAAACCGAAGCCTCGCTCCGTGCGCTCGGCGTTTCCGATTGTTCAAAGGATTACAAAAAGATATTAAATGATCCCGAAATTGATGCAGTCTTAATCTGCTCATCAACGAACACTCACGCGGATATATCGCTTGAGGCAATCGCAGCCGGTAAACACGTGTTCTGCGAAAAGCCCGTGTCTCAAGACATCGCAAAAATCCGTCAGGTAATGGAAAAATTAAAGGGCACAAAACTTAAATATCAGGTAGGCTTTAACCGCCGGTTTGATCATAATTTTGAAGCGGTACGCGCCGCCGTCGCAAATGGAGATGTCGGTGATGTGCATATTGTACGCATCACATCTCGCGACCCTGCGCCGCCGCCGCCCGAATACGCAGCCGTTTCAGGCGGTATGTTCCTCGACATGACCATCCATGATTTTGATATGGTGCGTTATTTAACCGCAAGCGATGTTGTCGAAGTATTTGCAAACGGCGCCGTACTGGTGGATCCGCTTATCGGAAAAGCAGGCGATATAGATACTGCAATTATTTCGCTTAAAATGGCGAACGGAGCCTTAGCCGTTATAGACAATTCCCGTAAGGCGGCTTATGGCTACGATCAACGTGCGGAGGTATTCGGATCAAAAGGTCAAGCAAGCGTTTCCAACGATACAAACTCATCGCTTATATTGAGCAGTGAAACCGGTATCCATGCCGAAAAGCCGCTCTACTTTTTTCCTTGAACGGTATATGGCTTCCTTTACAAAAGAGGTACGGATGTTTGTGCAGGCAATCGAACAGGACTGCCCCGTACCGGTTGATATTAACGACGGATTACAGCCGGTATTGATCGCTGCCGCGGCATTGCGCTCTTTGAAAGAACATCGTCCGGTACTTTTATCGGAAATAAAGTAAGAGGCAGGCATCGGCATGGCATTAGCACTGATGACGGATTTATTGCGGGAAGCCGAACAGCACAATAAGGCGGTAGGCGCTTTTAACGTTGCCGATATGGAAATGATTATCGGCGCAATAAAGGCGGCGGAAACGGCAAATACCCCGATTATTCTGCAAATTGCACAGGCGCGGTTGGTTTATTCCCCGTTCCATTTAATCGCGCCGATGATGGTGAGCGCCGCCCGCGCCGCAAAGGTAGCCGTAGCAGTGCATCTTGACCACGGACAAACCCTCGATGTGATTCACAGTGCGCTCGATTATGGCTTTACCTCCGTTATGATTGACGGTTCCGCGCTTCCGCTGGAACAAAATATTGCAATAACGAATGATACGCTTGCCGCAGCGAAAAAATACGGCGCGGGCGTCGAAGCGGAATTGGGAACAATCGGCGGCAGCGAAGGCGGCGCCGAGAAAAAAGCCATTACCACCAATCCCGAAACCGTAAAGGAATTTTTACGCCAAGCCCCGGCTGATGCGCTGGCCGTTGCTATCGGGAATGCGCACGGCCATTATAAAGGAACACCGCAGCTTGACTTTGAGGTGCTTAAAACAATACATGCACTGACTCCGGCGCCGCTGGTTTTGCATGGCGGTACCGGCATCAGCGATGAAGATTTCAGGCGTTGCATAGACTGCGGTATACGAAAGATAAACATTGCAACGGCAAATTTTGACGCCTTTGCGGATGGTATACGCGCTTATTGCGCCCGACATGATACGCCCGGTTTTTTTGGCTTACATGAAGCTGCCGTGCAAGGCGTATACAAAAATGTCCTTCGTCATATTGCGGTTTTTAATAATGAGGAGAAAAGCTGATGTATATTAATTTTGAACGGTCTCGTCCGCTTGATCTTGTACTGTTCGGACGGGCAACCGTCGATTTAAACCCTATTGATTATTTTCATCCGCTGCAGGATTGCGTTTCGTTCAAAAAATATCTCGGCGGTTCTCCCGCGAATATTGCAGTAGGACTTGCCCGCCTCGGGAAAAAAGTCGGCTTTGTAGGAGCTGTTTCCGATGATCAGTTCGGTACCTTTATTACCGACACTTTTCAAAAAGAAGGAGTTGATACTTCCCAAATGGTGCGGACAACGCACGGGGAAAAACTCGGTCTTACATTTACGGAAATTCTCAATGAACACGAAAGCAGTATCCTGATGTACCGCAATCAAGCGGCAGACTTATCGCTTTCTACAGAGCATATCCACGAAGATTATATTCAATCGGCAAAGGCAGTGCTTATTTCCGGTACCGCATTGGCGCAAAGCCCTTCCCGCGAAGCGATGCTGAAAGCGGTTGCACTCGCAAAGAAAACCAAAACGCCGATTATTTTCGACATTGACTACCGCCCCTATAACTGGAAAAGCGAGGATGAAACCGCTCTGTATTATTCGATTGTAGCGCATGAAAGCGCTATCATACTCGGTTCCCGTGAGGAATACGATTTAACCGAACGGCTGATAGGGCCGGGTAAAAATGATGCGGAGACGGCAGCCTATTGGCATGCGCAAAAAGCAAAAATCGTTGTTATTAAGCATGGAAAAAAAGGCTCGACGGCATATACGCAGGACGGAAAAGACTTTTCGATTAAGCCCTTTCCGGTTAAAGCGCTTAAATCGTTCGGCGGCGGCGACGGCTATGCTTCGGCGTTTTTATTCGGTATCTTTAACGGTTGGGATATAATTGAATGTCTTGAATTCGGCAGCGCTTCGGCAGCGCTTTTGGTGGCAAGCCACGGCTGTTCCGCCGATATGCCGTCTGAAGAAAAGGTAAGGCAGTTTATCAAAGAGTGTAAAGCGCAATACGGCGAAATGGTTGCGCGGGAGGGATAAAGGTTATGAATTACGATAGAAAATCACTATTCGGCTATCCTACGTTTAACGAACACGGTGTACAGACACTCACGGAAACAAAAGGGCTTTATGCGAATATGCTGATGAACATTTCCGTCCACCGGCTTACGGCAGGGCAAACGCTTTCTTTACAGGATGCGGCGCAGGAAACTGCTTTGCTGCTCCTTGAAGGAGCGGTACGCTTTGCGTGGGACGGTAAAACCGAAACCGCCCAGCGACCTACTACTTGGGACAATACCGGTTATTGCCTGCATATCCCAAGAAATACTGCGGCAACCGTTACAGCGGAGCAGCCCTCGCTCGTACTGGTACAGCAAACGGAAAACTCCCGTAGTTTTGCCCCCGTGTTTTATACTCCCGATACGGTAAAAATCAACACCTTCGGCGCCAATATACCCGGCAACACGGCGGTACGGGAGGTTACAACCATCTTTGATTACAGTACGGCTCCATATTCCAACATGGTCATCGGAGAAATCTTTAACCATGCGGGATTGTGGTCAAGTTTTATTCCGCATACCCATGAGCAGCCCGAAGTATACTACTATCGCTTTGATAAGCCGCAAGGGTTTGGCGCTTGTTTTATCGGGGACGAGGCGTTTAAAATTAAACATGAAAGTTTTGCAGCCATCCCGGGCGGGTTAACCCATCCGCAGGTTGCCGCTCCCGCCTACCGCATGACCTATGTATGGATGATTCGGCATCTTGACGGAAACCCGTGGACAAGCCGATGCGATGCGCCCGAACACCGCTGGATAGTTGACCAATTCGGTAGTATTGGGTATTAAATTATTCATACTATGAGAACACAGCGACTGGAGAAAATTGAAGACTTTATTTATCATTATCAAGCGGTAACTCTTGACCAACTTTGTGATGCCTTTAAAGTATCAAAAAACACTATCCGGCGGGATATTGATGAAATTATTAAAGGAAAAAAAATTGAAAAAACATACGGCGGGGTACGTGTTGTAAAGGATGCAATTGCGCTGCCTTCTTTTGGCGATCGAACGGTTCAGAATCTTGCTCTAAAAAAGCGGATTGCGCGCACTGCTTGTGATTATGTAAAAGATGGAGATATTATCTTTATCGATTCAGGCACCACCACCTGTCACATGATAGAAGGACTGCAAAACAAACAGATTACGGTGCTTACCAATAATCTTGAATTTCTTATTCAGGCAGTGCCGTATACCGGTTTACAAGTCTTTAGCCTCTCCGGCGAACTGGATAGGAGTACGCTTTCTTTTACCGGCCCGCATACGCTTGAGGTTTTGAAAAGTTATAATATTTCCAAAGCTTTCATGGCGGCAACCGGTATTAGCGCTCATGCGGAAGTCAGCAATACGGTTCCGGCGGAATCGGTAGTGAAGAAGCTTGCTATTGCCCGTTCGCAGGAAGTATATCTTTTGTTAGATAGCAGTAAATTTAATCAAACATCAATGGTAACCTATAGCTCTTTCAGCAATTTGGATGCTCTGATAACCGATAAACAACCGACAGACGATTTACTTATTGCTCTTCAAAAAAATCATGTTGAGATTGTGCTTACTCAATCGTATCAAACTTCCGATGATAAAGCTCATTAATCCGCCGGTATACAAATGGAAATTCATATACCGGCAAAGAAATTTTACAAGTTTTTCAGGCTAAATAGTGCCGTCCCATGTGCTTACTTCGCTTGAATGAATTTCGTGTTCATCAAACCAGTGAGTGGTAACAACTTTTGTTTCCGTAAAGAACCGATAACCGTCTTTGCCGAGCGTATGTAAATCACCGATGAACGATTCTTTATGCCCTGAGAAGGGGAACATTCCGATAGGTACCGGTATACCGACATTTATTCCAACCATTCCCCCATCGGTATGACGCACAAATTCCCGCGCATAGTACCCGTTTTGGGTGTAGATAACCGATCCGTTTGCAAACGGGTTTCGATTCATAATTGCAAGTCCTTCTTCAAAGGTTTTTACCCGCTTGATACATAACACAGGGCCGAAAATTTCCTGTGTACCGACCGTCATATTCTCCGTAACGTTATCGAGGATAGTCGGGCCAAGGTAGAAGCCGTTTTCTGCACCGGCAACGGTATGATTTCTGCCGTCTAAAACGAGCGTTGCTCCTTCTTTAATACCTGTTTCAATCCATTTAATAATGGAAGCCTTATGCTCGGCATTGACAACAGGCCCAAGCTTTGTTGCCTTATCATAGGCTTTTCCGACAGTAAGCCTCTGGGCTGCCTCTTTAAGCTTCGCAACGAGCGCATCGGCAATACCCTCTTGTACAACGACAACCGGCAGCGCCATACAGCGTTCACCGGCGCACCCGTATGCCGCATTAATAATGCCGGCTGCAGTCCGTTCAATCGGCGCATCATCCAATACCAATGCATGATTTTTTGCTTCACAGAGCGCTTGAACCCGTTTACCGGTAGCGGCAGCCGTTGAATAAATATGCTTACCGACCGACGTTGAACCGACAAAGGTTATCGCTTTAATATCCTTGTGAGTTAATAAAATCTCCGCTTCGGTACGGGAACAGGTTACAATGTTAATAACTCCATCCGGCAACCCCGCTTCTTTATAAAGTTCAGCGATACGCAACGCCGATTGCGGTGTAAAAGTTGCTGCTTTTAGTACAATAGTATTCCCGCAGGCGACACAAATAGGAGTCATCCATCCCATCGGTATCATCGCAGGAAAATTGAAGGGGACAATACCGGCGCATACGCCGATCGGTTCCCGGTAAAGTACCGTATCGTAGCCGAACGAAGCATCCATCAAACTTTCACCCATAATGAGCGAAGGGGCGGAAATCGCTTGTTCGGTACCTTCTTTTGCTTTCAATACATCGCCTTGCGCTTCTGCCCATGCTTTTCCGTTTTCTAACGCTACCAAATGAGTAAGTTCATCCATGTGCTCAATCAGTAAATCTCTGACCTTATACAATATCTGCGTCCGTTTCTGTACCGGAGTTGCAGACCATGCCGGAAAAGCTTTTTTTGCGGCTGCTACCGCAGCATTTACTTCCTCTGCCGTACAGCAAGGGACTTTTGCAATTACCTCTCCGGTACTTGGATCATAAGCATCTGAAAATTTCCGTGTTTTTGAAACGATATGCTTCCCATCGATAAAAAGCGGCAATGTTTTAACCATTGGTTCCTCCTTAGTTTTATTAAACCAGTATGTTATAAGTATTTTATGAGCAACTTATGGTAATATTATAGGGTCTCTATGGTTATATGTCAATTGAAATATTCGGGAATCATGATAATGCAAAATTCATTTCGGCAATTGCAGGGGGAATCATTCTTAGGTGCCCACCCGTACAACCTTATCGGCGCGTTCTACAACCGTGCCGATAATTGCCGGTTTTCCGCAGACGGTATTTTCAAGGACGGTGCAGAGTTCTGTGTATAACTGCTGCGCGTCTTGCTGTGCTACCGCAATAACAAGCCCGCCTGACGTCTGCGGGTCAAACAGTATATCCTGATAGGCGCGCGGCACTCCGTCCAGCGCAGCATTATCGCCGACAAAGCTCCTGTTTGAATACGCTCCGGCGGGAACAAAGCCCATTTCGGCATATTCAACGGCAGCGTCAAAAATCGGCAGCGATTTACAAGTAAGCTCAATACTGAGGCCGCTTCCCTTTCCCATTTCATACAAGTGCCCCAACAGTCCAAAGCCCGTGATATCCGTACAGGCGTGAACCTCATATTTGGTCATCACAGTGCAGGCGGCGGCATTTAAAAAGGCCATAACGTCATACACGCCTTTAAGCTCATCCGCGCCGAGCATATCAGCCTTCGCTGCCGTTGTTAAAATACCGGAGCCGATGGGCTTGGTTAAAATCAGTACATCACCTGTTTTGCACGCTGAATTCCGAAGTATTTTATTGGGATGCACAAAACCCGTTACCGCTAAACCGTATTTCGGAATGCTGTCGTAAATGGTGTGCCCGCCGCAGATAATTGCTCCCGCCTCAAACGCTTTGTCGGCGCCGCCCCGCAGTATCTCTTTGATAACAGGTTCGGGCATTTTTTCCGAAATACAAAAAAGATTGAGCGCCAGTTTCGGAACACCGCCCATTGCGTAAATGTCACTGAGCGCATTAGCGGCGGCAATCTGCCCGAACATATACGGATCGTCCGTAATGGCCGGAAAGAAATCGGCGGTAAAGATTAACGCCGTTTCGTCATTGATTTTATAAACAGCCGCATCATCCGATGTATCGAAGCCGACCAAAAGCCGGGGATCGGAGCAAATAGGGAAGCTTTTTAATAACCCGTCCAGTGCACCCGCACTTAATTTTGCCCCTCATCCCGAATAGGACGAAGATTTAATTAAACTGAAATTTTTTTCCGGGATTGCACAGCTCATAGTTGCCTCTTACTTGTCCGCTGCGGTGTATGTTCCGGCAGCATCAAAGCTGAACACTTCATCGCGTTTAATGTTTGCAAAGTTCTCTGCGCCGAACACAGCGCCGTCTTTTATCATAACTTTAACAGCTGTCCCGCAGCCGGAACTCAGTTCGCGCGGTACGGGAATCAGCTTAACGGCGATTGCGCCGTTTTGCGCTGCTTCATCCTTTTCCAGAGTGCGCAGGCAAAGCATCGCTTCATAATGAGTGTGGAACGTTATTACGTAACCGCCTATCATTTTGAAACAGTGATTTTCCAGTCGCTGCCGTCTGCTGAAACAGAGGTCTTTGCCTTCATCTTATCGCAAAAGCGGATAACATTTTCTTTTGAAGTTTCGTTATCAACAAGCACCGTAAAATTCTGATGCGCATCGAATGCTTTTTTTGTCCGTACCACCGGTTCGGGGCAGGAAAGCCCCCGCGCATCTACCGTATAATCTGCCATATTATTCTCCTGTATAGCTCTGACGATTTTTATGCAACAGCCAATTTACCGTCATCAATTAAAACATTTGCAACCCATTCCGCAACAACACCCGTTATTGCAATACAATGTTGTTTTCTTTCAGGCGACATAAAATTATCCCCTGCCCACTGCCGCGTAATGACACGGCAACAAGTTGCCTTGTATTTTTCTTTTATAAAATCATGCAAGGCTTTGGCATGGAGAAACATTTTGGGATTCATCGTTTCTCCTTTTACTCGTCCGTAGACAAGACCAAGCGCAATTTCTCCGCCGGAAACCGCACCGCATAAGCATTGCGCTTTTCCCAATCCTATCGGAAACGCAGAAGCTGTTTTTACAATGTCGTCGTTGAATGGTTTACCGAGTGCATCATTGATAGTTTGCACTACGGCTTCCGAACAAAAAAAGGTTCCGCTTCTAAAGTATTCTTCAGCTGTTTCACGGATTTCTTTTAAATACTCCATTTTGTTTTTCATTTTCTTCCTCCAAAAAATAATGAGGCATCTTCTATTCCGAAGAATGCGAAGCAAATCTAACCGGCTTTTCAAAGATGCCCCTATTGTTATTGTGAGTTTTTATTCGGCTGAAACAAAAAAACCGAATAGCATACTAAAACCCAAAAAACAATTACGACTGCAACAATTTCTTCTGTTTTTGTTATAACAGTTAAGAGAGCGCCGCCTCTCTTAAAATAAGCGCCGGTCAATTTTACAGCCAAAGCGCTTATGACCAAGGGGAATGTGAAAGCTGAATACCCCGGTGTAAATTTCAACCGTAAAAGTTTCGGTAAACAGCCGATAGCGATGACATAAAACACAAGAGAAAAAACTAAAAGCAAATATACCATCGCCGTAGTCTTTTCCGGAAAAGCATTGAGATACCCTGCAAGCAAAAGGGAACCCGGAGCAGACAAAATGACCAATGTCGGCTGTGCAGGTTCCGGAATCTCTTTTACTTTTATAATCCTATAGCACACAATCGGAATCAGGCAGAGATATGTCAAAAAACCGAACCAAAATGCAATTTGACCGATCAACAGCTGTTTTACTGCCGGTGCGGTAACGCTGGCAACTACTATTCCTACATATACGATGTACCATGAAGGAAAGACTTTTTTTATTGCAAAATGAGGTAAAAACTTACAGCTGAACCATACAATTAAAACACAGTGCCCCAAAACCGCTGCATACCATACAGCATTCCCAAGTGCCGGAAAAAATACTTTCAGATATACGGCAAAGAGCATCGAAGCCATTGTAAAGGTAGGAAAGACGCTTGCAATAACCGGATTTTCAAATTCGCTTTTTATCTGTGTATTCAAAAACAGTAATTTCAGTACATATATTGCGTATAGAATAAAAGCAAGAAATCCGATAGCCAAGCGTATCCTATTGCTATAGGACTGTAAAAGATTACCAAGCGCAAACAGTGATAAAATAAGACCGGCAATCGGAATGGGGTATTTTTTCAAAAATGCCATTCAACTTCTCTCTTCTACTTATTCTTTATAGCGTAGTATATGCTGACACAGGCTGTTACGACTAATCCGATAACAACGGCAATCATCCCCGCGCTTGTCGGCCCTTTACCGGAAGAAGCAAGCCCGAAGTTATGAGCGAAAGCGGCGCCTGCAATCAAACCGGTTACGGTTATTGCCGAGTCGGTGTTACCCTCGCCGGTTAAAATGAGCTGGCGTAAGGGGCAGCCGCCGAGCAAGACACTTGCCCATCCAACGAGTACCATACCGAGCGCGTTCCACAATCCGTCGGTGTGGGCAACGGCTTGTCCCGCAAGTCCGAGCTTAAACTGTCCGGTTACAAGCGTTCCGATAAGCACGGCAACTAAAATAGCAATACTACCCGTTAAAAGGTGGAAGTCTTTGAGCATAATCGCATCGCGGATACCGCCTGCGGTACAGAGCCGGCTGCGTTGTGCCAATGCGCCGCCGACAAGACCGATACCGAGTGCGAGTGCAATCGGGGCATGCATTGAACCGGGGCCTTTTTCGCTAAAGGCGAGAACGGCGGGGAATGCAACCAATAAAATGAAGAATACGATCATCACGATGGGGGCAAGCATACCTTCCTGTCCGGATTGGGGATACGCGCGGCTCAACGAGAAATTCTTATTAAGGAATACCACTCCGATCGCGATACCGATGATGAACCCTACAAGCCCAAATACCGCATTCAAATCGCCCGCACCTAAACGCAAGAACATACGAAGCGGGCATCCCAAGAACATCAACGCACCGATCATTACGAAAAAGCCTAACACAAAGCGGGTAAAAGGCGCTGAACCGCCACGGGGCTTAAATTCTTTTTTTATAAGTGCAATAGCAAACGCACCGACAATAAGTCCGATGACTTCGGGGCGCATATACTGCACCACAGCCGCATTGTGCAGTTTTAAGGTACCCGCAATATCGCGTAAGAAACAGGCAATACAGAAGCCCATATTTCCCGGGTTTCCGAATTTGACCAATACGACAGCCGCAATACCAATGAATGCGCCCGTCAGTGCTACCATGAAATGTTTTTTCATTCCATTCCTCCAGCTTTGATTTTTTTAATAAAACTATAAAAAAAATTATATATAGTATGATACAAGGACTTTATGGGACTGTCAAGATTTCTTTTAAAGACCTCGGTCGAATTGATACGATGTCAATTATCAATTAATAGATGTCAATTGATACGATTGGAAAACAGCTTTTTTTGTGCTATATTATTATCAATTCTACTTTAGGATTGGTGTTTATGAAAGAAAAATTATCGATGCTTTGCTCGGTTTTAAGTAAAGACCAACCGGTACTTATACAAACGCATGATTTTCCGGATCATGATGCCCTCGGTGCGGCTTATGCTCTTTTAAAACTTTTAGAAAGCTACGGCTATAAAGTGGAGATTGCTTATGGTGGTCATATTCAAAGTTTATCGTTAATAGAATTTGTAGAATATTTAGGCTATCCGCTTTTAAAACTTGATGAAATTGATGATAGATGCAGAAAGATACTGCGGCAAAACCGCATTTTTAAACGCTGTCATTGCATTAGCTCGTTCTGAACAAGGAAAATAAAACCGATACAAGCAGAATCAACCGATACCGCCGTAGAAAATACCGAGAATATATATGATGACGGTAACGCCGCAGTAAAGATATTTTCCTTGCACAACATACGCGCTGCTGACCGGTTTTAAGTGACCTTTTGAAACTTCGCGCAACACGAAATCTTTATTGCATACCCAGAAGAACATAATACCGGCAAGTAAGGCTCCGAGCGGAATAATATAAATACTGATAACATCCATCCATATACCGAGTATGTTTCCGTCTTCAACAATAAGTCCGATAAGGAACCCGAGACCGAGCACGATGAGAAGCGAAACCTTTCGGCTCAATTTAAACTTTTGCTGCAGCATCTCTACCGGTGTTTCATACAGATTGATCAACGAAGTAATTCCGGCGAACAATACCGCGACAAAGAATATAATCGAAAACAGAGTACCGGCAGGCATCTCTTTAAAGATCATCGGCATGGTGATAAACATCAGCGGAGGCCCTGCTGTCGGTTCAAGGTTATACACAAAGACCGCGGGGATGATAACCAATGCTGCAAGCAGCGCTGCGAACGTATCGAATATCGCCGTGAATTTTGCACTGGTTGGAGCATCTTCATTATCCTTCAAATAGCTGCCGTATACCACAGTACCGCTTCCGGCGAGTGATAACGAAAAGAATGCTTGACCGAGTGCATAAACCCACGTTTTTACATCCGCCAATTTACTCCAGTCTGCTTTAAATAGAAAGGTATATCCGTCAGCTGCTTTCGGTAATGTCGCAACACGAATGGCAAGAATAATAAACAAGCCGAAAAATGCCGGCATCATCACTTTGTTGACTTTTTCGATACCTGATGAAACACCTGCCGCCATAATTATAAAGCAGCCGATAATTGCGGCACTGTGCCACGGTAAGCTTGAAAGCCGTCCCGCAATGGCACCGAAGTATGCACCGCTGTTCTCTGCAGCAAGCATGGAGCCTAAAAAAGCTCCTACTGTAAAGCGGATAATCCATCCGACTACAACTGTGTATCCGATTGCAATACCGAGCGAACCGGCAACAGGGATCCATCCGATAGCGGCACCTGAATTATTACCGTGCATTTGAGTTGCTTTCAGAAATGCACCGTGCGGGCCTGTTCTCATTGCCCGTCCTAAGCACATTTCTTCAACAATACCCGTGTATCCGATGAAAGTAACAAAGATGATGTAAGGAATTAAAAATGCCGCTCCCCCGAACTGCCCCGCACGGAACGGGAACAGCCAGATATTCCCCATGCCGACGGCGGAACCGATGCAAGCAAGAATAAACCCAACCTGTGATCCGAATTGATCGCGCCGTGCTTCTGTATTTATCATAGCTGGTTCCTTTTAATAGGCGGATTAGTACGCTTCGTGTTCCGAATGTCCACTTAGGGCTATTTAATGGGTTCCAAGTGAGCTTGGAAGTGGCGCAAAATCGGCGGTTCCCAAATGATGCGGTAACCCTTCACCTGCGAAGCCCGTTCCTTGATGTTGATTAACGCTTCGGCAATGACATCCAAATGAGCCTGCGTATACACACGCCGCGGAATAGCTAACCGTGCAAACTCAAATTCTGATTTAATCTGCTTACCCGTTTCAGGATCATTGCCGAGCATAAACGAACCGATATCGCAAGTACGGATGCCGGCTTCTTTGTACAGCTCTACGCAAAGCGTATGGCCGGGAAATTCATAGTAGGGAATGTGCGGGAACATCGCATTTGCATCGACGTAAACACCGTGTCCGCCCGCAGGATTTTGGATGGCAACACCGGCATCAAGCAGCTGAGATGCCAAATATTCCATAGAAGCATTGCGGTATTTCAGATATTCTTCATCGATACCTTCGTACAGACCAATCGCCAAAGCTTCAAGATCACGGCCGGAAAGACCGCCGTAGGTAATAAAGCCCTCAAACGAAATACAGTTGCCCTTAATCAGTTGATAAATGTCTTTGTTGTTCTTAATACCGATAAGACCGCCCATGTTGACGATTGCATCTTTTTTTGCGCTCATCGTAAAGGTGTCGGCATAGCTGAACATCTCGCGTACAATGTCTTTAATGGATTTATTGTTATATCCCGCTTCGCGTTCTTTAATAAAATAGGCGTTTTCCGCAAAACGAGCCGCATCGATATTAAATAAAATACCGTATTTTTTTGCGACCGCAGACACTTCACGGAGATTTTGCATCGACACGGGCTGACCGCCGGCAGAGTTGTTGGTAATGGTCATAACAATCATGCCGATATTTTCTTTGCCGTATTCATTGATATACTTTTCAAGTTTTTCAACATCCATATTGCCCTTAAAGGGGGCATAGACGGACGGCTTTTTCGCTTCCGCACACACGCAGTCTACCGGTTTCCCGCCGGACAAAGTGACATGCGCTCTTGTCGTATCAAAGAACATATTGGAAAGAGCGAACTGCCCTTTTTTAAGCAATAAGGGGAACATCACTTTTTCCGCCGCCCGTCCTTGATGTACCGGTTGGATAAATTCGTATCCGAAAATATCCTGTCCCGCTTCGAGCAATTTAAAATAGCTTTTGCCGCCGGCATACGCCTCATCCCCGACCATTACACCCGCCCATTGCCTATCGCTCATTGCGTTTGTGCCGCTATCGGTTAATAAGTCGATGTACACATCTTCCCCGCGCAAGTTGAACATATTGTACTTTGCCGCTTCAAGCTTTTTGAGGCGTTCTTCGCGGGTTGTCATTTTAATTGGCTCTACCATTTTGATTCTAAACGGTTCCGGTACATACTTTTTCATACGATTTCTCCTTTTGTGTTACTGTGCTAAATATTCGTTAATGCTCGCCGCCGCTTTGCGTCCTTCACCCATCGCGAGGATGACGGTTGCCGCACCGAGTACGATATCTCCGCCCGACCAGACTTTCGGGATGCTGGTTTTCTGGTTTTCATCGACGATGATGTTGCCGTTTTTTGTTACCTGCAATCCTTCCGTCGTTTTTGCCATCAGCGGGTTAGAGCTGTTACCGAGTGCAACGATAACCGTATCCACCGGGATTTGATGCTCAGTACCCGGAATGGCGACGGGGCTGCGGCGGCCGGAAGCATCGGGTTCACCGAGCTCGTAGTTCAGCACTTCGACTGCACACACCTTACCGTCTTTGTCGCCGATAAAGCGCGTCGGGTTTTGCAAAAAGCAGAACTCAACACCTTCTTCTTCCGCATGGGCGATTTCTTCGGCACGGGCGGGCATTTCGGCACGGGTACGGCGGTAAATACAGTACACTTTATCGGCACCGAGCCGGTATCCCATACGGGCGGCATCCATCGCGACATTCCCGCCGCCGATAACCGCAACAACCTTTGCAGGATACAGCGGTGTGTCCGCCTTATCTTCTTGATAGGCCTTCATCAAATTGGCGCGGGTTAAATACTCGTTTGCGCTGAATACGCCGATAAGGTTTTCCCCGTCGATGTTCATAAATTTAGGGAGTCCTGCGCCGGTACCGATAAAGGCGGCGTCGAAACCGTCTTCTTGGAGCAGCTGTTCCAGTGTTGCCGTCCGTCCGACTAAGAAGTTGGTTTCAAATTTGACGCCCATCTTTTTAAGATTTTCCACTTCTTTCGCGACAATGTCTTTGGGGAGCCGGAATTCGGGGATTCCGTAGACCATAACGCCGCCCGTTTTATGGAAGGCTTCGAATACGGTTACCGCATGACCGGCACGGCGGATATCGGCGGCGGCGGCAAGACCTGCAGGTCCCGATCCGATAATCGCAACCTTCTTTCCGGTATCGGGAGCAACCGGCGGAATTGTTGTCTTGTTATTATTTCGTTCCCAATCTGCAACAAAGCGTTCCAATCTGCCGATTGCAACCGCCTTATCCACTGATTTATGCATTTTGCCGACGGTACATACTGCTTGGCACTGTTTTTCTTGCGGACATACGCGGCCGCAGATAGCGGGAAGCAAGTTCGTCGTTTTAATCGTATCGACAGCGGCCTTAAAATCTCCCTTCTGAATACAGGTGATAAATTCGGGGATGGGTATACCGACCGGACAACCCTGTACGCAGGGGCGGTTCTTACAGTTTAAGCAACGTTCCGCCTCTATCCGCGCCTGTTCTTCGGTATAGCCGGTTGCAACCTCGTCCATAAGGCGGGCTCTGGCATGCGGTTCAAGTACCGGCATTTCCTGTATCGGGATAGCGCCGCGATCCTTCATTTTTAATTCTTTATCTTTCAGTTCGCCCCAATATGTTTTTGCCTGTTCCGCAAGTTCTTCACGGGGCACATAGTGATGTTCGGTATTTGTATTTTCATTTTCCATTTCATACTCCTCTATCCGGCAAGTCTCCGAAAATGCCGGTTCATCCTTGTTCGGATTAATTGGCGCCGTTTGACAGTCCAATTCTGCATGCATGACGATCGTGATCTTCCCGTTCCTTAAAGGCCTTCATCCGCATCATCATATTGTCAAAATCGACTTTGTGTCCGTCAAATTCAGGTCCATCTACACAGACAAACTTTGTCTTTCCGTCAACCGTAACGCGACATCCTCCGCACATTCCAGTGCCATCAATCATAATCGTATTTAACGAGACCACCGTGTGTATTCCGAACGGACGAGTTGTTGCTGCGCAGAACTTCATCATAATCGGTGGACCGATTGCGATAACCTCTTGAGGCGGCGCTGCGCTTTCGCAGATTTCCTTTAACGGTTCGGTAACCAGCGCTTTTCGGCCGTAGCTTCCATCATCCGTTACGATAATGAGCTCATCCGCTATCTTGCGCATTTCTTCCTCGAAAATCACGAGTTCTTTTGTACGACCGCCGATGATAATGATAACTTCATTACCGGCACGTTTATAAGCTTGGGCAATCGGGTGTAAAGGCGCCGTACCAATACCGCCGCCGACACAGACAACTTTTCCGACCTTTGCAATATGCGTGGGATTACCGAGCGGACCGAGAATTGCCGCAATCGAATCGCCTACTTCTTTTCGGCAGAGCTTAATCGTGGTTGCCCCAACTGCCTGAACGACAAGGGCTATCCACCCTTCGGAAGGATCGGCATCGGCGATGGTAAGCGGAATGCGCTCGCCGTAATCGATATCAAGCTGAATAATAACAAATTGTCCTGCCTTTCTCTGACGGGCAATTTCCGGTGCCGCAACGCGCAGATAGAAAACATCTTTTGAGAATTGTTTCTTCTCTAAAATCGTGTGAATCATTCGACCTCTTTATATAGATAAAATATGGTATCATTTATAGGTGATACACATTTCGTGCTATTTTACTCGTAATGGTACGGAATATCAACAGGGCAACCGTATCAAAAATATTTTTAGCGGTTGCCTTCCTTCTGTGCGAAATTTCATAGGTATAAGATGAGCGTCTACAATGCTGCCGCTCATCTTAACCGTCAAGTTTTCTTTCGAAAACTTGCGTATTGACGTGTGCGCCTGAGGCGCACCAATGCAACAGTTTCAAAAATTCATATTTTATTCAACTGTTGCATTTCAGGGAAATAAAATTTCGCACAGTTTTCTAGCAAATAGGTAAACACATCAGGCAGGGTAGATAAAAATCGCAGAAAAATTGAGACTGTGAGACCATTTGAATCACGAAGAGATTCAACTCTGGTCGAATAGTTTCAATTTTTCTGCGGGGTTGTTAAAAAGACGGCCTGATGCGTTTACCCTAGGAATATCAATATAAAGCATTGCGAAAATTATCAATTTCTCTTATACTGGATACATGGATAATGTTGCAACTATACCGGTAGATAAAAACAAGATTAAGCAAGCGGTGCAGATGAATATTCCCATCTCGATTAACACTTATACGCTTCCTAAGGAAACGGAAAACTATATCGTTGATGTTGCGAAGGCTTTCCTCGAAGCGGTTCATCAGGACGGAATCCAAGACTATATCGTCTATTGCCTCAATGAGCTGACCACAAACGCAAAAAAAGCAAACACCAAGCGGGTCTACTTTAAAGAAAAAGGCTTTGATATCTATGATCAGAAGTCTTATGACGAAGGAATGCTCAATTTTAAACAAGAAAGCCTCGGAAATATTGATTACTATCTGCAGCAGCAAAAAAAAGCAGGACTTTACATTAAAGTCATCATGCAGGTAAAGCAGGGGCATATTATTTTTGAAGTGCGCAACAATGTGCAAATGGTTGCAACGGAATTTAAACGCATCTTTGACCGGATGGTTGTCGCGCGGGACTATGAAAATGTGGATCAAGCCTTTATGCAGGCAATTGACGATACGGAAGGTGCAGGACTTGGTTTAATTATTATGCTTCTTATGCTAAAAAAAATCGGCTTGCAAGAAGATGCATTCGAATTGATTCCGGAAAAAGACGTAACGATTAATCGGATTACCATTCCGATTGATTTTACAGTGAACCAGCATCTCGTGGAATTGACCAAAACGATTGTAGATTATATTGAAGAAATTCCGCAATTCCCCGAAAAAATCATGCAAATACAGCGGCTTATCAATGATCCGAATGCAACGATGGGGACAATTGCATCTTTTATTAGTGATGACATTGCGTTAACAACCGATCTTTTAAAACTCGTCAACTCGGTTGCGTTCGGACTTACAAAGGAATGTATGAGTATTACCGAAGCGGTTAAAATGGCCGGTTTACGGGGTATTCAGCATTTGTTGTATTCCGTTGGAACACTACAAGTTTTAAAAGTAACGGGAAATGAACAAAAAAGACTGTGGAATCATACCTATCGATGTGCATTTTTCGCATATAATCTTGCTAAAATGCAAGGAAAAACCAATCTTCTTGAAGAAATATATGTTTGCGCCCTTTTGCACGATTTAGGTAAAATCGTATTCAGTTCTATTTATCCGGAAGTATTGGAAAAAATAAAAGACTTACAAGCAGAAAAGAATATTCCCGATCAGGTCATCAAAAGTGTGATGTCAGGGATGGAGCATCAAGCAATTGGTGTCGCTGTTGCTGAAAAATGGCATTTACCCGAAGCTATTGTCAATACGATAAAATACCAATACGAACCGGAATCTGCCCCTAAAAAATATTATGAGCTTGTTTCTACCGTCAGTTTTGCTGAATTTATGTTGCAGTTTTTTGACGGCAATATCAGCTACTATCAAATTCCACCGGTTTTGTTAAAGCAGCATAATATCGAAAATGAAGCGCAGTTGCGTGAACTGTGTGGGAAGCTTAATGCCAAATTTCACGAACCCATATAACATATTTGTATGAACGAACAGCAGCCTATACTTCACTCGGCTTTTATTCCCGCACACGAACACAGCGATGTGTGCGGAATGGTCTGTATTCAAGATTTATCGTTTAAATATGGCGCCGGTAAAAAAACATTATTTGAAAAACTCTGTCTTACCATTAAGAAAGGAGCGTATATCTCGATTGTCGGCGAAAACGGCGCAGGAAAAAGCACCCTGATAAAGCTGATCCTTGGGCTGTTAACTCCCGATACGGGAAATATCCGCTGCGGAGCGCGCAGTATCGGCTATGTACCGCAAAAAAAAGCGGCGATAACGGGGTTTCCGATTACCGTTTACGAAACCTTAAACTCGTATCGGATATTGCGCAAGCAGCGCGATAAAGGCGTTATCGACCGCTATCTTTCGGACGTCAGGCTGCTCGATTACAAGTATGCTCTGGCAGGGACGCTGTCCGGCGGGCAGCTGCAAAAGATGTATATAGCCCGTGCTCTTATCGGTGAGCCTGATTTACTCATCCTCGATGAACCGTCAACAGGCATCGATATACAAAGCCAGCAGGAAATTTATACCTTTATTAAAAAATTAAATACGGAACAAGGCCTGACGGTTATTTCCGTAGAGCATAACCTTGATGCGGCGGTACTCAATTCAACCGATATTTTCCATCTGGCAAACGGATGCGGGCATCTTTGCAATCCGCAAAAATATGCGGCAGAGTTCCTTCACTTCCGCCGCGCCCCATATACTCCGGATATCCAACTGTAAAAAACAAAGCGCCTAACAATCTTCAGCTAACACCATTGTCCGACACATCCGCATAGAAGAACATTTCAAATATTATACTTGACAACATATTATATTATGAATAATATTATAAAGAGTACAGGAGGTAAAAGTGCTTTTTTCAATTAACTCAGGATTGCTTGAAGCCTGCGTGCTTGCCATCTTGAGTAATGAAGATTCCTACGGCTATAAGTTAACACAGGATGTAAAGGATGTAATGTCCATCTCTGAATCGACACTCTATCCGGTATTAAAACGGCTGCAAACTGCGGGCTTTTTAGAAACCTATGACATGCCCATTGATGGACGCAATAGAAAATATTACCGTATAACGCCTGCAGGGAAACGGCAGCAAAGCTTATACTGCGATGAATGGAAATCATACAAGGAATTAATCGAAAAGATTTTTAAAGGAGCACAGCGTTCATGACCCGTAAAGAATTTATGGCCGAGCTGGCTGCACGGCTGCATCGGCTGCCGCAAGAAGATTTACAGGCGGCATTGCAATATTACGAAGAGTATTTTGACGAAGCAGGCAGTCAAAATGAACAAGCTGTTATAAACGAACTAAAAAGTCCCGCACATGTTGCCTCAAAGATTTTATCGGATTATGCCGTAAAAGAAGCGAAAAAAGCCCGTGCATCTACAAAAAGCGGGTGGCGCGCTTTTTGGTTTACCATACTGGCGATTTGTGCAGCACCCGTCGCAGTACCGCTGATTATCGCATCGGTAGTCATTATTATAGCGCTCGGATTTGCAGGATTTGCGGTTGTCTTTGCCTTGGTGATTGCAGCAGGAGCTATTTTTATTAAAGGTATCGGCAGCTTGTTCTTAGGTTCCGCTTCCGCGTTATTGCTTTTCGGCAGCGCATTAATTCTCGTAGGTTTTGCATTGCTGATCTTTCACGGTATCAGCGCATTAATTGCCGGTATTGGGACTCATATTAAGAATAAGTCAGATAGATGACATCTAAAGAAAACCTCTAAAAACTCAGGCGAATTTTTAGAAGCTCTCAAAACAACATTTTGGAGGATTATTATGGAAAAAAAGCTTTATCGAAGCCAAAACGATAAAAAGCTCTGCGGTGTATGCGGCGGTATTGCCGAATACTTTGACATCGACCCAACCGTCATCCGGTTGTTGTGGATTCTCGCGACCCTTTTCTTCGGCAGCGGTATTCTCTGCTATATCATCTGTGCATTAGTCATGCCGGTAAAAAAAGAGGAACCGCTCGAATATGAATATGTCCGGAAAGATGAAGGCGACACGGAACAATAAGGGGAGCGTATTAAGTGTATTATAGGAGGAACAAATGCTGACACTCATTGTTTTATGTATTTTGTTTACAATATTCGGAATAGGGGGATTAATTTTTACCGTTGCAGGCGGCTTACTGAAGCTTTCATTTAAACTGCTCACCTTCGGCATTCTGCTGCTCATCGTTATTTTATGCGGTATTCCCCTTTTAATAGCAGGCTTATTTTTCGGCGGCTTGGCATTCTTATTTTAGGAGCGCCTGATGAAAAAAAGAATAACAGCAGCTTTTTTGATTATTGGAATTGGCGGTATACTCGTCATTATAGGAATGATGATGGGCGGAAGCGTTAAAAAAGCTTTTTATAAATCAGACTATGAGGAGTGGAACATGGATGACAAGCATACAAATATGGTGCAGCCGGCAGATATACATGAAGTACAGCTCACCTCGAACGATTCCGTTTTAAAACAGCTTAAAGCGGATATTTCTTATGTTACGCTGCGGATTGAACCGCACAATAAACAATCCGTTTCCTACAGCATCACGAATAACACCAAAAGAGTCGATGCGTCCGTGCAAGTTGAGGGAAATGTTTTGACGGTTAGCACAAAAAAGAACCGCAATTGGAATTGGTTTTTGGGATGGCATCGGGATGAAATAGGGCGCTCTAAAACGGTTATCACGGTAAAGATACCTCAAAATACGCTCTTCGATACCGTTGACATCAATACGGGTGCGGCATCGCTGACGCTTGACGGATTTACCGCCGCTCAACGATTTATACTGAATACCGGCGCCGGCGAGGTCAATATCAACAATATTACCGCATCAAATGTGAACATTAAAACAGGAGTAGGAGAAACCGTGTTCCGAAATTGCAGTTTTACGGATACCGAGATGCACACGGGAGTCGGTGAAACCGTTTTTGACGGAAAGATATTTCAGAATCTTGAAATTCATGCAGGAATCGGCGAAATAGATATGCGCATCAACGGAAAAAAGGACGACTATGCAATTGATATAACCTCCGGCATCGGTTCAGTTTCGGTAAACGGCGCGAGCGGAAGCGGACTAATGGGTAATATCGTTAAAGAAAACCAGCGTACTGCTTTACATACTATTGAAGTTAAAGCCGGTATAGGGGAAGTCAATATCAATTTTACCGAATAACAACAGTTTTAGATTCCTACTTGACAATAAGATGCTTTTTCGGTATAAATATATTCCGTTGTTATGCAACAGAATTGTGATGTCTCCTTCGTCTAGTGGTTAGGACATCGGGTTTTCATCCCGACAACAGGGGTTCAATTCCCCTAGGAGATGGCAAAGCCTAAAATAAACTTAACGGTTTATTTTAGGCTTTTTTATTTTTTCTGTCTTCAAAATTTTACTGGAGTCTTTCCAATTTTTCGGCGAGTTGCAAATAAGTTTTATTATAAGGGTCAAGTGCAATAACTTGCTGTAAATAATAGTATGCTTTGCGATAATCTTTATGCTCAAAATACCATTCGTATAAGGCAAATAGCGTTAGCGAACTGCGCGGATCAGCTAAAAGACTCGAGCGCAAAAGCGCGAGCTTCTCTTCATCATTAGATTCAAGCAGCGATTGATAATAAATTAAAACCGACTTCAAAGCTGAACGGGCATCGGCAAGATGGCGGTTAATAACTTGCCTAAGAATGCCGTATCTTTTTGCCCCGTAAAGAGCCTGCAAATATAATGTAATAATTTCGTCGGACGGCTTATTTTGAGCGGCGTTATATGCAGCTTGCGCCGTATCCACCGCCGCTTCCCAGTTATTCATTCCGGCACAAACACGGGCATAGAGTACGACATCTTCTTCAGAAGGATTATTATCATACAAATATTGTGCACGCTCAAAGGCGCTTTCCCATCTTTTTTCCGCTATATCTTCTTTGACAAAAAGACGAATCGCTAGAATATTATACGGGTTTTGTTTTAAAAGTGCATTAATAAAATCGTTAGCAGTATTCCCATTAACGGTATTTTTTGTTTCAAAGCAAAAATTCGCACAAGCAAGAATAACATCCGAAGATTGCGGATAGAATGAATCTGCTCTTTCAAGGCATTGTTTTGCCTCGGTAATATTTTTACTCCATTCAAGTAAAATACGGCTCCGTAATAGAAGATAATCCTTATCAACCTTATTCTGCTTAGCAAATTCATCAAGCATGGCATTTGCTGCTAAATATTCTTTTTTTTCTATATGCAGTCGAACTTGCAAAAAGAACGCACGCCCAAAATCATTGTTTTTTTTAAGAACCCCAGAAACAATCTCATCTGCCTTTTCCAAATTTCCTTTTTCAAGATATGCTTCTGCAAGCAATAGCTGAATCGTTACTGCATTAGGATAACGATCATACAATTTTTCAGCAATTTTATATGCTGTTTCAATATCATTAGTAAAAAGCGCTAAATAAGCAAAGCGCATACCGGCTGGATAACAGCTCTCATCTTGTTCCCATGCGGTTTGATAGTAATTCGCTGCATCCGAAAGCTTGCCGAGTTGCTCGTACAAGAGGCCTAGAAGATAAGGCGGTAGTACAGAAGAAGGATTTAAGTTTCTTGCAATCAACAAACGCTTCTCCAGTACAGAGGCATATTCCTGCAATCCTACCCCCTTTATTAAAATCATTGCCGGAATAACCGCATCAAAAAATGTATTCATACCAAGGTTTTGTGGATAACTATCCTTCTCGATCTGGGTCAATGCATCGAGATATGGATGGGCTTGTTGATAATTCGGAGCATTCCAATCGATAAGCTCGAGAGGATATACAACACGCATTAATCGGGCAGCCAATGTTAATTGTAATTGCTTTTCCTTCGTTAAACCTTGAGAAGTCGAATACACACGGGTTACCGCACTGCGAATACTTGCCGGAGAAGCTATCTCCATATCAGCTTGAACCTGTGAATCGACATGGTTTGATGCCAAATCAGCGGCAGAAGGCAATGGCAGAATAGTAGCCGAAAGAGGGGCAGCAGATGAAGTATCGTCAGAATTACTATTTTTTACTGTAGTACATGATATAAAGAGAAAAATAGAAAATAATAAATACAATACGTAATATTTTGAGATAGGACGAGAAAACATCATCAACAATACCTACCTTTATTCTACACAGTTAGGTAAAAAAAAGCCCGGCAGCTACCTACTTTCCCACTCGAATGAGCAGTATCATCGGCGTAATGAGAGCTTGACTTCCGTGTTCGGGATGGGAACGGGTATGACCTCTCCACTATGGCAACCGGGCAATAAAAAACGAAACAAAAGAAACGAAATTTATTAAATAAAGGGAAGCGCTTTGTTATTGTAAGCGACAGGAAAGAAAGAGCAAGGGGAAAAAGTAAAGAAGAGAAGATAATATGGTCAAGCCTCACGACTTATTAGTATTGCTCGGCTATAACACATTACTGTGCTTAGACCTGCAACCTATCAACCTTGTAGTGTGCAAGGAGTCTTTAGCGGGGTTAAACCCCGAGGGATATGTAATCTTGAGGCGGGCTTCCCGCTTAGATGCCTTCAGCGGTTATCCCTTCCGAACGATAGCTACCCAGCACTTACCCTTGGCAGGATAACTGGTACACCAGAGGTTCGTCCACTTCGGTCCTCTCGTACTAAAAGCAGCTCCTCTCACATATCCAACGCCCATAGCAGATAGGGACCGAACTGTCTCGCGACGTTCTGAACCCAGCTCACGTACCGCTTTAATTGGCGAACAGCCAAACCCTTGGGACCTACTTCAGCCCCAGGATGCGATGAGCCGACATCGAGGTGCCAAACTTTCCCGTCGATGTGAACTCTTGGGGAAAATCAGCCTGTTATCCCCGGAGTACCTTTTATCCGTTAAGTGACGGCGCTTCCACTCGCGACCGCCAGATCACTAAGACCTACTTTCGTATCTGCTTGAGCTGTCACTCTTGCAGTTAAGCCTCCTTGTGCCTTTACACTCACTGCGTCGATTTCCAACCGACGTGAGGAGACCTTCGCGCACCTCCGTTACATTTTAGGAGGCGACCGCCCCAGTCAAACCGCCTGCCTACCACTGTTCCCATTCCGGCTTCACGGAACGGGTTAGAAACCTAATTCATCAAGGGTGGTATTTCACTTGGCAACTCCACTCACCCTAACGAGCAAGTTTCACTGTTTCCCACCTATTCTACACATGATAAACCAAGTCCCAATAGTAAGTTACGGTGAAGGTTCACGGGGTCTTTCCGTCTAACTATGGGTAACCGGCTTCTTTACCGGTATATAAATTTCACCGAGCCTCGCGTTGAGACAGTGCCCAGATACGTTACACCATTCGTGCGGGTCGGAACTTACCCGACAAGGAATTTCGCTACCTTAGGACCGTTATAGTTACGGCCGCCGTTTACCGGGGCTTCAATTGACAGCTTTGCATTACTGCTCACCGCTCCTCTTAACCTTCCGGCACCGGGCAGGTGTCTCACCTATACGTCCCATTACTGGTTCGCAGATGGCTGTGTTTTTGATAAACAGTCGCCTGGGCCTGCTTTATGCTACCTCCACTCATTACTAAACAGAGGTCACACTTCTCCCTAAGTTACGTGTGCTTTTTGCCGAGAGTTCTTAACGCGAGTTCTCTCGAGCGCCTTAGATTTCTCATCCTACCTACCTGTGTCGGTTTACGGTACGGTCTTTTATAACCTTAACCTTAGACAGTATTTCCCGGCACCATGACTACTCCCGCTTCGCTTCTCTCATCGATCCACTCGCTGTTGCTTCTCACCTTGGATAGCGGATTTGCCTACTATCCTTCATAACGGCTTGAAACTTCGACCGGAACAACCGTTCTCCGGCCGGGGTTCGCCTCATGCGTCCTGCCATCGAAATTATAAAAGGTATCGGAATATGAACCGATTTCCCATCGACTACGGCTTTCGCCCTCGCCTTAGGGGCCGACTAACCCTGGGCAGATGACCTTTACCCAGGAAACCTGAGGTTTTCGGCGGAAAGGAATCTCACCTTTCTTTTCGTGTACTTATACCTGCATTCTCTCTTCCATCCCCTCCAGTGCCCCTGTCAGGTACACCTTCATCAGTCCATGGAATGCTCCCCTACCGCCTTACACTTAAATCGTGTAAGACCCGTAGCTTCGGTATACTGCTTAGCCCCGTTACATTATCTGCGCATGTATACTCGACCAGTGAGCTATTACGCACTCTTTTAAGGAATGGCTGCTTCTAAGCCAACCTCCTGGCTGTCTAGGTATCCACACTTCATTTCACACTCAAGCAGTATTTCGGGACCTTAGCTGACGGTCTGGGCTGTTTCCCTTTTGACTACGAACCTTGTCGCACGCAGTCTCACTCCTATACGTTGATTACCGGCATTCAGAGTTTGATTGGGTTTGGTAGGCGGTGAAGCCCCCTAGTCCATCCAGTGCTTTACCTCCGGTAATTTTGTATAAGGCTGTCCCTAAAGGCATTTCGGGGAGAACCAGCTATTTCCAGGTTTGTTTAGCCTTTCACTCCTAGTCACAAGTCATCCAAACCTTTTTTTTAACAGATTGTAGTTCGGTCCTCCACAGCGTTTTACCGCTGCTTCAACCTGCTCATGACTAGATCACTCTGGCTTCGGGTCTACGACATGCAACTTCACCTTCGCCCATTTCAGACTCGGTTTCCCTCCGGCTCCGGAACTCCTATTCCTTAACCTCGCTGCATACCGTAACTCGCAGGCTCATTCTACAAAAGGCACGCTACTACCCACAAGGGGCTGTAACATCTTGTCGGTTTATGGTTTCAGGTTCTATTTCCTCCCCTCACCGGGGTTCTTTTCATCTTTCCCTCACGGTACTTGTCCGCTATCGGTAGCCAACTCGTATTTAGCCTTGGATCGTGGTCGACCCGGATTCCGACAGGATTTCTCGTGTCCCGCCGTACTCAGGTACTGCACCGGCAAGATGACTGTATTTCGTATACGGGGATTTCACCCTCTCTGTCAGGCTTTCCCAAAACCTTTCTACTATACATTCATTTTATCACTTGCTGTACGTAAGCCCGTGCAGCCCTACAACCCCCGTTTAACGGGTTTGGGCTCTTCCAATTTCGCTCGCCACTACTTTCGGAATCTCTTTTGATGTCTTTTCCTTGAGTTACTTAGATGGTTCAGTTCACTCAGTATCGCTTTACCTCTCTATTTTATTCAAGAGCGTAATGATAGGATCTCTCCTATCGGGTTACCCCATTCGGCAATCTCCGGATCACAGGATATGTGCTCCTCCCCGAAGCTTTTCGCAGCTTATCACGGCCTTCTTCGCCGGTTGGCTCCAAGACATCCACCATAAACCTATTCTTCGCTTGACCATATTATGTTCTCTTCTTAAAACGATCATCTATATCAACAACCGTTAAGAACGTTTCTCTTCACCTTATTTTATCTACTCTCCAGTTAATCACTTCTCTAACAAAGTAATCCACCTTCAAGTAGTCTTTCTTTCCCTTCCCTAGCTTTTCAAAGATCTTTCCGTAATACAAAAAATATTTTCGTCTTACGATTCTGGAGATAAGGGGATTCGAACCCCTGACCTACGGCTTGCAAAGCCGCCGCTCTAGCCAGCTGAGCTATATCCCCTTACTACAAACCAAAAATATAAAAAAAGAGAGGGAAAGAAGAAGCGATAAGCGAAAGCTTTGTGTACAACTTACAAAGCATTTAGTATTACCTTTCTCTAAGAAAGGAGGTGATCCAGCCGCACCTTCCGGTACGGCTACCTTGTTACGACTTCACCCTCCTTACCAAGCGTACCTTCGGCACCGTCCTCCTTTGCAGGTTAGACAAGCGACTTCGGGTACCCCCAACTCGGATGGTGTGACGGGCGGTGTGTACAAGGCCCGGGAACGTATTCACCGCGCCGTGCTGATGCGCGATTACTAGCGATTCCAACTTCATGAAGTCGAGTTTCAGACTTCAATCCGAACTACGATTGCTTTTTTGCGGTTTGCTCCACCTTACGGTCTCGCTTCGCTTTGTAGCAACCATTGTAGCACGTGTGTAGCCCTGGACATAAGGGCCATGATGACTTGACGTCATCCCCACCTTCCTCCGATTTGTCATCGGCAGTTCCGCCAGAGTCCTCAAGCTTTACCTGTTAGTAACTGGCAGTAGGGGTTGCGCTCGTTGCGGGACTTAACCCAACACCTCACGGCACGAGCTGACGACAGCCATGCAGCACCTGTCTAGCAGGGTATTGCTACCCAGCCTTATCTCTAAGACCTTCTACTAGATGTCAAACCCAGGTAAGGTTCCTCGCGTACCATCGAATTAAACCACATGCTCCACCGCTTGTGCGGGCCCCCGTCAATTCCTTTGAGTTTCACCCTTGCGGGCATACTCCCCAGGCGGTACACTTATCGCGTTTGCTTTGGCACTGAAGCTCTTGCCCCAACACCTAGTGTACATCGTTTACGGTGTGGACTACCAGGGTATCTAATCCTGTTCGATCCCCACACTTTCGCATCTCAGCGTCAATTATCGGCCAGAAACCCGCCTTCGCCACCGGTGTTCTTCCAAATATCTACAGATTCCACCCCTACACTTGGAATTCCAGTTTCCCTTCCGTAATTCAAGTTACACAGTACCCAATGCTATTCTGGGGTTAAGCCCCAGGATTTCACATCAGGCTTACATAACCGCCTACATGCCCTTTACGCCCAATAATTCCGAACAACGCTCGCCCCTTACGTGTTACCGCGGCTGCTGGCACGTAATTAGCCGGGGCTTATTCGTCGATTACCGTCATCAGATGAGCATTCCCTCTCATCCTTATTCTTCATCAACAAAAGGATTTTACAACTTTTCAGCCTTCTTCATCCACGCGGCGTCGCTCCGTCAGACTTCCGTCCATTGCGGAATATTCTTAGCTGCTGCCTCCCGTAGGAGTTTGGGCCGTATCTCAGTCCCAATGTGTCCGTTCACCCTCTCAGGCCGGATACCCATCGTCGCCTTGGTGGGCCGTTACCTCACCAACTAGCTAATGGGACGCAAGCTCATCCTCAAGCGAAGCCGTAGCTTCCTTTCCTCAACGCCTCTTATGAAGCGCCGAGTGTATTCGGTATTATCTGCTATTTCTAGCAGCTATCCCCATCTTAAGGGTAGATTACCCACGTGTTCCTCACCAGTCCGCCACTCTAGGAGAGAAGCAAGCTCCTCTCTTGCCGTTCGACTTGCATGCTTAAGACGCGCCGCCAGCGTTCGTTCTGAGCCAGGATCAAACTCTCCATTATTTTATTTCAAACACCCCGAAGGGCGTCTGATTTCAATAATTTTCAAGCAAGTCCCGTTTCTTATTTTTAGGAACGTTGACCTCGAGAGAAAAAAAATAACAACACAAAGCAACTATCCATCACCCTGCGTCATTTCTTCTCTCATTCTTTGTTCTACGCTTATCTTCCTTACCAAAGATGATTGCTCTTTGGCTTTCTTCTTTCCCTTCCCTTTAATTTCAAAGACCAGTTTACTCGCCCCGACGCTCTGCCTTAGTGCGCCGCAGCGAAGAAGAATATATCACAAAATCATTTATTCTGTCAAGCGCATTTTGCTTTTTTCTTTTGTTTTTTTAATTTAGTAAGCGCCCAAAACATAAAAACACCGCTTCAGCATCATCGCTACGGAAGTCTATGCGTATCAAAAAAAGAGAAGACCGACAAACTCCGTTAGCGTGATGTGTTTATACATCTAAGGGGAACCTCTAAAAAACTGAGGTTTTTAAAGGTTCCCAACTGTACACTTCTGATATTATTATGGAAGAAAGCAGTAAAAGTATGCACAGAGAGATATAAACTTGTGGAGAATAGGGGATTCGAACCCCTGACCTATTGATTGCGAACCAATCGCTCTACCACCTGAGCTAATTCCCCAAAAACGGTATGAGTATATAGTTTTTCGATAAATTGAGCAATAGTTTTTTAAGATAATATTTTAGAAGATACAAAAATACAAAATAAAATCCTTGACTTTTCCGACAAAGTCCCGTACACTAAATATATGAACTTGAAAACTGTTTTGACACCTGAAACTGTCAATCTCCATTTAAAAGGAACCTCTAAAGAGGAAATCATTGATGAATTGCTTGAAATGCTTGTTCAGGCAGGAAAAGTAAAAGATAAAGCCGTTGCCCGAGCCTGCGTGTTAGATCGTGAACGCAAAATGTCTACGGGAATGAAGCATGGTATCGCAATCCCACACGGAAAGACCGATTCAGTAAACGATCTTGTTGCCTGTATTGGCATTTCGGATCATCCGGTCGATTTTGATTCGTTAGATCAAGAACCATGCCGCATTTTTATTATGACACTTTCACCGATTGACAAAACAGGTCCGCACTTGCAATTTTTGGCTGAAGTCAGCCTGTTGTTCAAGAGTGCCGAAAAGCGACAAGAAATACTGAATGCAACTGACAAGTCCGATATTATCCGTATTTTAACCGAATAGTGTACGCGACTAACGTAAATGCACTTAAACTAACAAAGTATGAGGAGGTTTTATGCTTGTAAATGTATTAACAGCAGGGGACGATGTAAGTGAAAAATTAAAGACATACTGCAACGGGTTACCCGACGTCGATAAGAAGATTATGGATGCTGCATCCGATGAAGGAAAAAGCTTTATGGGCGCACATGGCGTATCTGCAGCTCCGATGGTAGTCGTACTTGATGAAGACGGAAAAGATTTATTGAAGACTACCGATATGAACGAACTCGAAAAGTTCTTTTCTTAGATTTCAGCAGACTTAATTTAAAACCTCTCGGGAACATTATTCCGAGAGGTTTTCTTTTAATATATGGCTATATTTTTCTCTGCTTTACAAGCAAAAGAGCCGCACCGTATTTAAAGATTTTTATACATATTCCACGTTGATTCAATCAAAGTTTTTACATCAGAATACTGAGGATTCCAGCCTATCGTTTCGCGGGCATGCTGAGATGTTGCATAAAGCTCGGCAGGGTCTCCGGCACGGCGGCCGACAAAGCGGGCAGGTATTGCCTTTCCGGTAATAGAACGAGCGGCGGTAAGCATTTCGCTGACGGTAATTCCAACTTCGCTGCCGAGATTTACGATAAGACTACTATTTTCCTTATCGATATAATGCAGTGCATCGGTATGCGCTTTCGCGAGGTCGCTCACGTGTACATAGTCACGAATACAGGTACCGTCGCGTGTGGGATAATCGTTTCCAAAAATCTGAAGTTCCTTCCGCATACCGGCTGCGACCTCCATAATAATCGGCAGGAGGTTCTGAGGATTCCGCTCAAGCCCCTTAACAGCACCTTCCGGATCATAGCCCGCTGCATTAAAATACCGCAGTGATGCAAATTTAAGCCCCTTTAACCGGTCATACCATTGCAAAAACTCTTCCGTTTTGAGCTTGGTAAACCCATAATAGCTTTCGGGATTCTTCGGGTGCTTTTCGTCGATGGGGAGATATTCAGGCGAACCGTAGACGGCAGCCGACGACGAAAATACAAAACGAAGGCAGCCGTGCTTAACCGCTGCATTTAAGATATTCATCGTTGCCGAAATATTATTGATGGAGTATTTTTCGGGGGCAACCATTGATTCCCCTACCGCCTTAAATGCAGCCAAGTATACGGCGCCGTCAAATCCGCGGGCAAAGGCTGCGTCAATATCATCACTGTGGCGGGTATCTCCTGCGATGAACTCCGTACCCGGAAAAATATTGCAAAGCTGCCCCGTCGATAAATTGTCGAACACCGTAACCGAATGACCGGCATCGAGCATTGCTTTAACTACATGGCTGCCGATATATCCGGCGCCACCGATAACTAATACACGCATAGTAAACCTCTTATAAGCCTCTTTTCCGACATTGCTAAATCATCAAACCGTTATGGTTAATCGGTCTGCCCGATATGCCGTAATGAGGTGATATTCCGTAATCGCTTTGTCAATTCTTTATTTTTACTCAGTGTTTCTATGGGAAGAGGAAGCCGATATGTCCAGTTTGATTCGCTGACGGTACCGGGGATGTTAATCCGCTCATCCTGTGCCTTGACAGTATGTAATTCATCGATCATAAGCCCCAGCCAATCCTGTATGGGGAAAATGGCAAAGATCGACGGAACTTTAACTAAGGCGCTCAATAACGCTGCGGCTAAGTCTGCTGTGTAGGCAGGTTTTTCCCCTTCGATAGGGCACAGCGCTGTCCGCATCTCTCCGTCAATAAGCAGCGCATCAAAGAACGAAAGCATATCGGTATACGAGAGTTCTTGTTCCCACCATCCCCGCATCGTTGATGAATCGTGCACGGAAGTTACCGCAACCGCTGCTTTCGGATAATCTTGCAGCGGAATAAAAGGACAGCAGGGTTCAGCCCATCTGCGTTCCCATCGGAATACCCGAAGGCTCAAAATCTGCAATTTTTCCAGAACCTCCGGTAATGCCGCCGGTTTCGCCCCCAAATCTTCGGCGCACGGCTGCATATCGACGAACGTGCACAATTCCGACAAAATATCCTCTGCTTGCGCCGCCCAGAGTTTATTTTGCTCTGTTTCTTTTTTCTTCTACCAACAAAGAAAATCGTCTTTGTTCATCCTCCGATAACGTTCTCCACGCAGTAGTATTCCGGTACAGATATGCCGCAGTATATACGGTATTACCGTGCAGGTCTTTTCCGGCTTTTACCAGCATACGATCAGTCCATTTTTTCCGCAAAGCCGTTTCCACTTTTGCAGGAAGCCCGCGGCGATGAAGACCGGACTCACTTTGTATTCCTGCTTTAAAAAGCCACAGCTCCTCAGTACCGATCCTATCGGCAACTTTACGCAACAGACCATGCGCATACAGATAATCACCATTCACTGCATTTTGAACGATATCGGTATTGATATGCGGCTCTGCCATCCATCGGATACGGTCTTCGGAAAAGCCCGCTTTTTTCAAATCCTCAATTGTTATTTCCGAATAGGGAATAGGCTTACCTAAAAGCCCTGTCATTTCGCCTTTGGGAATAGCCCAAATTCTAAAAAAACCTAAAATATGATCGAGCCGGAAGGCATGGTAATACTGCGACGCACGAGCAAGCCGATCCTTCCACCAACGATAGCCGGTTGCTTTTAAATTTACCCAATTGTAAATAGGGAATCCCCAATTTTGCCCGGTAGGATTATCCCCGTCAGGCGGACTACCGGCGCGAAGGTCACTGCGGAAATATTCAGGATGAGCCCACACTTCCACTGAATCCTCGTTCATCAAAATCGGAATATCGCCTTTTACCAGAATCCCGTTATCAGCGCAATAAGTAACGGCTTTCAATAATTGCTTATGCAAATGCATTTGTACCCACGCATAGAATAGATGCTCTCGCTTCAAAACAGGATCGTTCCATGCAGCAGTGATTTTTGCCGTTGAAGGAGAACGCATGCCGACACATTCTTTCCAATCCTTCCACGAAGCATGATAGTTTTGTCGCTTAATATTTTTAAACACCGCATACTCGATTATCCACGGATTTGCCTCTATCCATTCCGCAAGCTCACCGGTCTGAGAATCTGCAATAATCTGCTTTTCGGATTTATTAAACACGGCATGCAGCAGTACGTTTTTTTCATGAAGTATATCGCGGTATCGGAACCGCTCCCCCGGAGTATGCGGTTCAAAAGCAATGCGTATTTTTTTTATCTCAGTCTTAAAGGTATGCGCTTCCGGTATATCGTCCAAACAGATGTAGAGGGGGTGCAATGCAAAAGCAGAAAGAGCGTTATACGGAGAGCTGTCGGTTCCCGTATCATTGACGGGTAAAAGCTGAATAATGCGCAATCCTGCTTTTTTACAAAAATCTGCAAAAGGAATAAGGTCGGAAAATTCACCGACGCCGCAGCTTTTTTGACTATACAAAGCGGAAACCGGTACGGCAGTCCCGCATAAAGCTTGATTAAGCGGTGTACATTTCATCTCATTCCTCCTAGTCAACTAGGGCTATCATAGACCAAAAACGCAAAGTTAGAAAGAGGGGAATAGCAATCAATAATTTTATTTGACAAAAGACCATATGCGTATTACCGTATAATAAAGGAAAATTATATGAAAAACGTACCGACAGAAACCCTACAGCACAATATAAAGTATTTGGATTTACTCTCCCGCTTGTTCCCCAATGTTACGACAGCAGTTGAGGAAGTAGTCAACCTGAAAGCTATTTTGAATCTACCGAAAGGCACCGAACATTTTTTAACGGATATACACGGAGAAGCGGAGGCGTTTAATCATGTGATGCAGAATGCTTCGGGCGCTATCCGGCGGAAAGTCTCCGAAGAACTCAGCTCAACGGTCAGCATTGACGATTTGGAAGAGCTCACCACGCTCATTTACTATCCTAAGGAAAAACTCGAACTGATCAAAGCGGACAAGAAGGCCAATATTACAAACTGGTACGAGCTGACTATTTACCGGCTGGTACGGGTAGCGCGGGCGACAGCCTCAAAGTACACGCGGTCGAAGGTACGAAAACTGCTACCGAAGAGTTTTGCTTACATAATGGAAGAGCTGCTGCAGGAAGATGAACACCGCTTTAACAAAAAGGATTATTACAGCGAAATTATCAAAAGCCTCGTGGAATACGGACGTGCGGATTTATTCATCATCGAGCTGTCCGAAGTGATAAAAAAATGTACCATCGATCACCTGCATATTATCGGTGATATTTTTGACCGCGGCCCGTCCCCGCATAAGGTGATGGATACGCTGATGGCGCAGAACAGTCTTGATATCCAGTGGGGCAATCACGATATCCTTTGGATGGGGGCTGCTGCGGGATGCCGTGCGTGTGTTGCAACAGCGATACGGATTGCACTCCGCTATTCCAATATCGACGCTATCGAGGACGGGTATGGAATCAGCCTTTTACCGCTAGTGAGTTTTGCCCAGCATGTGTATAAAGACGACCCCTGCACGCGGTTTATGCCAAAAGTAAACGATAAAAAACCTTTTGATGTCGATGCGGAACTGCTGGCAAAAATGCATAAGGCAATCAGCATCATACAATTCAAAATTGAAGAGAATATCATCGAGCAGAACCCTTCGTATAATATGGAACACCGCAGGCTTTTGCGCACCCTTAATCCGGCAGCGGGTACCATCGAAATTGAAGGAAAGACCTACACCTTGAACGATACCTCGTTCCCGACTGTCAACCCTGCGCATCAAACAGCGCTCACCGACGAAGAACAGTACCTTATCGACACACTGACCAATACGTTTATGACCAGCGAAAAGCTCAAACAGCATGTGCGGTTTTTGTATGCAAAAGGGAGTATGTACCGGCGCTATAACGACAACCTGCTCTTCCATGCGTGCCTTTTGCTGAATGAGGATGGCAGTTTTAAGGAGAAGGAGATAGACGGCGCCGTATATTACGGCAAAAGCTTGATGGATAAATACGACCAGATGGCGCGGGAAGCCTACTTTTCCGGTCAAAATGCGGATTTCCTCTGGTTCCTGTGGTGCAATCAGGATTCAACCCTTTTCGGCAAAACGAAGATGACCACCTTTGAGCGCTACTTTATCGATGATAAGGCAACACATAAGGAGCCGTCCTCGCCGTATTATAAGCTGATGGAGCGGGATGATGGTACGCTTGCCGCGCAGATACTCAAGGAATTCGGGTTAAGCGGTAATGCACACATCGTCAATGGGCACACGCCGGTCAAGGTTGCCAAGGGGGAAAGTCCGATTAAAGCGGGCGGCAAGCTTTTGGTTATCGACGGCGGATTTTCAAAAGCCTACCAAAAGACTACCGGCATCGCAGGCTACACGCTCACTTATAATTCTTACGGAATGACGCTGATAAGCCACCACCCGTTTGAGTCCGTGGATAAGGTTTTGCGCGAAGGCTTCGACATTGAATCTACAAAAGAGGTGATTGAAACCTTGGTTGAACGAAAGCGGGTTGCGGATACCGACACCGGCGCCGACATGAAGGAAAAAGTCCAAAACTTGGAAATGCTGATTAGCGCTTACAACAAGGGGATTTTAAAACAACAGGATTAACAACCACAGCGGCTGCTAAAACGGATTGCGGATTCATTTCTGAAAGCAACGGAATCTCTACTACCTCATGCAGTTTCAGAATGTAACAAGTATTTTTCCGTATACCGCTGTGCAGCAGCCTGTTCCGGTTCGTAGTACCGTTTGATGCGGATAAGCCGCTGTGCGATAGCGGCAAGGTTGTCTCCCCTGTCGAGACCGAAGAGCGCCAATGCCGCATCGCCGATCAATTCTCCATCGGCAAAAGCGGGAAGCGCAAAAGTTCTGCCAGTCATGTCGGCTTTCATTTGGCACCAAAGCGCATTATGCGCCTGCCCGCCGGACAAGGTATACACGGGATGAAAACCGGAAGCTTGTTCCAGTAAATCACAGCCGTGCCGAATACGGAAAGCAAGTGCCTCTACAAACGCGCGCCCCTGTCCCGCAAAGGTCGCGGGGTATGCACCAGAAGCAACGAACGGTTCCGCTGCGATCCGTTCCATTGCAGCAATGTAATCGTTACCCAAAAAGCCGTGAGACACCAGAAACGAGGAAAACGCTGCGCCGGAAGATGGAATAACGGATGACAGATTCCACAAATCAGGCATAACCGATGGCAGCAGCAGCGTTTTCTCGGAACGGCACGGCTGCGAGATACAGACGTTAATGCCCTCACTTGAGCCGGCACGGTCGCAGGCGGTACCCGCCGTCAGCGTTCCCGTCCCGATAAGCGCCGCGATAAAATCCGGTACACCGGCGATAACCGGAATACCACAAAAGCGTCCCATCACCGTACCGGCGGCTGCAAACGGCGGCAACAAACCGGCCAGTCTTTCCGTATTGATATGCAGTGCTTCTGCAAACCGGAAAAGCTCGTCTTTGCTCCAATACGCCGCCTCGTAGCGCGGATCGGGGAGACTGGTTACCGCCGCCCCGGTTAAAAGATAAGAAACATATTCCGGCCCGGAAAAAAGCTGAGCAGCGCTATTAAATACATCAGGGTACTTTGCACGGAACGCCGCAATCCGCGGCAAAAAAAGAGAGGCTCCTACCGGCGGGATCGCTGCGGTTCCATCTTGCGGCGCTCGTATGGCAACACTCTGCGGCGCCGGTACGGCAGCCCCCTGTCGCCCCGACACGGTATCCTCCTGCGACGCTCGTATGGGCATCCCCTGCGGCGCCAGTACGGTAAGCCCTTGCGGTACCGGCTCATTCCATAAAAACAGGGTATCGCCTTTAGCCGCATCAAGAATACCGTTAACAACATCATCGGGAGAAACAGCGGAGGATAAAGATACGGCAGACCGAGGAGATGCGGCGTTGATATGACTCTTCGGTATGCGTCCGGCAGCGTTGATGCTTGCTTCCGGCGCACGGCGGTTTTGGGGTACGGCGACAAGTGAAGGGCCGTTCCCCGAAATACAAATTGCGTCTATCACATAATCAGCCGGTAAGCTGCTCCATGCGGTAAAAAAGGTTTGAATCCAGTCTACCGCTTGAACAGGCTGCGGAAACAGCAAGCGTATAAACTTGAGAACCGTTCCGTCCTCGGTAATAAATGCCGCCTTTAACGACGACGTACCAATATCGGCACAGAAAATACCGTGATGCATAAACCTATGTAACGTCGCCGGAGAAAGACTCGTCATTCGCAAGCATTTGGTTTATATCGTCGTTGACAACTTCCGAATGAGTATGCACAGAAGCAAAACGAGTACTATACCAATCAACCCGCCGCGTAAGAAACATCAGCAGCGCAACAACGCAGAAGATACCGATACTGCCGATAAGCAGCGCATAATCTTCCGATTGCAATATGCCGAACAATAAAAAATAGGATATGGCTTGTACCGCAGTTAAAAGAATACCCCAACGTATCCGCTTAAAAATTGCAGCAGTATAAAACCCGACAACGGTACATACGCCTGCCGTAGCAATCAAATAGCTGAGATTAAACGAAACATGTTCGGAAAAAGACAATAACAGCAAATAAAATAAAATGTCGGCAATCCCGATAAGAAAATACTGGATGGGATGAATCCGCACCGCACTCCATAATTCGCATAAAAATATCGCTAAAAACGGAACCGCTAAAAAAAGGAGCGCATAAGTAATGCACCGCTTTACTTGCGAATAATGATTAACGGGTGTAATAAAACCGATCTTTACCGTTTCGGGCGAACTACGGATCTCCGATACGGCTTTTGCCTTATAGCCGTTATATTCATCATACACATCCGTATCTTTGGATATACTGAAATCCTGCGCTTTCCAACTACGGGGAAATACCGTGCTTAAACCGGAAATACGCCAATCGGCGGAAAAACCCGAATCGTCGAGTGTACGGCTCTTTGGCAGCCATCCACCCGAAAAACTGGGAGCAGACCATGTCGACTGCACAGTAAAACTGTTATCCGCAGCAAGCGGTACGATACAAAGGCTTTTACCTCCTTGTATGGAAACAGAACCCTCAATCGAAAAGCCGGAACGCACGGTATCTTCCGGCACCATGTAATAAACGGCATTGCGAAACGGAGATGCTCCGGCAGGGGCAGTCAGCGCTTCAAGCAGCGGCTTACCGTTCCCGTGAAGTGCAGGATAAGCGGTTAATGTTTTTTTATCTTTTATCCCAAGGATAAGGACAGCATCTTTGTAGCGAATATTTTTTTCCGCAATATTGAATTGACTAAATTGAAAGGCGGAGAACGAAGCGGTAATCGCAAGCTCGCCGTTAAAAACGGGTACGGTAAATATACCCCGCGAAAGGTGATAAGGATTAATCTGTGTTACCAGATTATATGTTTCCGGAACTGTGAGAATATAGTCCGTTTTTTTCTCTTTTTGAACAACCTTTCCGGAAGCATCCGTATATTCAACCAATTCGTTATATGGCACGGCAAGCAGCAAGCCTTCAATAACAGGTTCTCCCCCAGCAGGTTCCATGATAGACGCTTCGGCAGTCCGCCGGTACCCTTCCCGATCATTAACAAGTGAGCGAATAAACGCAAGCGGAATAAGCAGTATCAGCATCATAATAAAAATGATAACGGGTTTTATCCACGCCGCCTGATGGGGAAACATTGATTTCTTAGGCATAGCAACAGTAGTCTCCGAGGATTGTTTTACATCCATACTAGTTCCAGTCTTGCTTAGTCTTATTGGCTATCTGTCTTATTTTGTGCATTCGAATCCGCTGTATGCAATATCCGCTCGATAATATCTCTATTATCCAACAAACCACTCAAAGACTGATTATGATGCAACCGCGAAATAGCCTGCGCAAATAATCTTGAAACGTCAGTTGAAATATACCATTCCTTCTTGAGCAGCTCTTCGTGGTATACAGCATTGGTACCGATGATGCGATAAAAATGGCCTTTTTTATATGCTTCATCAAAAAGCTGGATTGCATCGCCGGTAAAAAACGGCAAACTCACAGCCGCAATAACCTTTTTTGCACCCTTGCTTTTGAGGAACTCCATTGCCTTTAACAAGGTTCCGCCTGTGCCGAGCATATCATCGGCAAGGAAAGCAGTTTTGCCGTTTACATCGCCTAGTAGATTGATATTTACAATATTGGATTGCTTTGCATTTTGGGTAACTACGGAATAATCACGCTCTTTGTAAATCATTGCAAGCGGTTTTTTTAGACCGCTGGAATAGAATTTGTTCCGGTCTACCGCCCCGCTATCCGGCGCAACAATAACAAGCTCGGCATTGGGATCTGCAAGGTTTTCAATTTTTATCAGCTCTCGAATAATCTGATAACTTGCATGAAGATTTTCGATTCGGGCAGTATGGAAGGAATTTTCAATCTCGCGGGAATGGATATCCAACGTAATAATTTGATCAACGCCGAGCGTTTCGTAAAAATGTCCCAGCATACTGGCAGTCAATCCTTCACGCCCCTTCTTTTTATGCTGACGGCTATACGGATACACAGGAACAACAAGCGTAATATGCGCAGCTCCGGCATACCGAACGGCGTCGATGGTTACCATCATCGACATAAGGTGATCATTGACCGAAAAAACGTGTTGATTCTTACCTTCATTCACCCAGAGCGGATAATGATTTTCTACGTCCTGAAAAATACAGACATTCTTTCCACGAATACATTCCAGTATTTCCGTCTTAAATTCGCCATTCATAAAGTAGGTAAAACGGGCATTCACTTTAAACCGAGGAATACGGATTTTTTCAATCTCATTATTTTCATGTAAACCGGAAGAAATAAGATCGTTATAAAAATTGAGGTCTCGGATGAGGTTTTCTTTTTGTAAATTATACCGTTTTATTAACTTATCTATTTTTCTATTAAGTTTTTCTACATAAATACGCCTTAAATGCTGAATTACCGCATCGGCAAAGTGCTCGCCGCCCGGACACGCCAGAATTGCCAAATTCGCAGACCCGGAGTATATCATACCCGCCCCCTCATGTCGGAATAAATTTGAGCATTAGTTTACATGTTTTTAAAAAAAATTCAATCGGTCTTTGTAGGGTAAACGCATCAGGTTGCTTTTTAACAACCCCGCAGAAAAATTGATACTATTCGACCAGAGTTGAACCGCTTCGCGTTTCAAATGGTCTCATAGTATCAATTTTTCCGCGTTTTTTATCTACTCTACCTGATGCATTTTACCCGCTTGTTGGAAAAAATGTGCGAAATTTTAAGCAAAATTTCGCACAGAAGGAAGGCAAACGCATCAGGACACACACGGATATAGCTTTCCGTTAGCCTTTTGAAAATAGCTTGTTGAGAAGCGTACATCCGTGTACGCTTCTCAACGACGAGATTTGTGCATACCACAAATCTCGCTTCTATTAAATTTTACGGACATCCGTATCCGTTCTGAAATTACAAGGCGCGAGCACAAATTAACCGCAGGCGTATCTATGATACGTTGAGGACACTTTTTTTGCCGTATGACGAAGTAGATGCGTCGTATATTTTCAAAAGGACATCCTAGAAACCGATACCTACGCCAAGCTTTACCCCAACTCCGGATAGAGTGGTAAACGTACGCCTGAAATCCTGTGACGCAACCGATGCGGCAAGGTTAAGTGTAAAACCGCGCGAAGCAATAAAAAAGCAAAGTTCATGTCGCCACATTCGTTCGATACATCCGATATCCAAATAGACCCCAAGCACTTTTGCAAACCGGCTTTCAATTTTAAGTCCCCCGTCCACATAATACGGCTTTGCATTGATAACCGGAAAGGCAAAAGACGGTGATAAGATCAAATAATCATTTTGAAACGGTCTAAAATCTGCCCCGATTTGAATCTTACACGGACGCATAATTTTTTTCTGAGGCAACTTATCGGAGAGCTCATCCATTTTCATATTTTGAGTAAAAATTTCTTTATTTTTATCTCCGATAGCGCTTAAAAGATTGTCTACCGAACCTTCAAATTTAAAATGACTCTGCAGCCCCGTATTCATTTGTACAACCATAAGTGGCAAATAATTTACCCCGCCGGTAACGGTAACCCACTTTGTCGGGCTGTATGATCCACCTAAACTAAGATCGAGCCCACCGTTTTTTAAAAGTTCGGGAACAGAAATGCCTCTCCTCGCTGCCATTGCCGGCAAATACCCATAAATATTTGCTGTGCCTTCCGCTTCCATGATCAGCCCTTCAATATGCTCTCCGTTTTTTTTGGGTGATAAGGTGACTGTTGCTTGCGGATTTTCCATATATGCAAGCGGAATAAAATACGCAAGCCGGGCAGAAAAGCCGTAATTCGGTTTTTTCAGTTGATACAGTATTCCTGTGTCGGCAAAAGCATTGAGCTTTGCATTGACAGCTCCTTTAATTGCCTTTCCATCTGCATTCGCCTCATTTCCTTTTGCGATAAGATCGAGCAAACTTTTTGAGACATTCGTCCATCCATCCACATTAACTGTGGTGGAGAGTTTTACAGTGTGCTCTTCAAGTACAGTAAATTGAAAGAACCAATCAAAGTTAAATAAAACGTTTGCATGGATACCTGACTTTATCGTCTTGTCTGAAAGTGTATTAAGGTCGATAACCAGTTCCGGCTGAAAAAAGTCCTGAAAAGAAAACGCATTGTTTGCACCACTGGCTGCAATTGTTAATCCCGAATGCATAGAAAGCGAGCGCCGCTTAGACCGCTCCGTCGGTTCATTCATTTCAACGGGCTGTAGTACATCTGCATGCTCTTGCTCTTTCGTGTTCTGTTCAGGGACGATTACCGTTCCCGCGCCGGAAGATTCGTTTTTAGCATTTATGTTTGGAGCTGACGAAGTCACGGATTCGGCTACACCGGTATCTGTATGAGCAACAGGCTCAGCAGAAGTATTTTCGGCAGACGCAGCAGAAGGCAGCGCGGTACTGTCGTCATTGTCAACAGAAACGGCAGCGGGTGTTTCGTTTTCGGGCATAGCCGCCTCGTTTTCTCGAGAAGGTTGTGCCGTTGCTTCGTCGGCTTTGACGCCGCCGGGCATTGCTCCTTGTTCAGTCAATATTTCTGAATCGGTAGCAGCACTTGTCGCATCCTGTCCAAACGCTGTAACAATGCCTATTACGATACATAATACAATAAGATATTTTTTTTTCATTTTATTTTCCTCAGAATGCTCCGGTAATTAGTTCACTTTCATCGAATAATCGATATCCGTTTCGGCTAAGACAGTGAACGATGCGGACACGGCAAAATCCTTATTAATCTTAACAGTGCGTTGTTTATCTGCCGGAAATTGAAGAAGAATTTCAGGATATACGGGATATGTATTCTGGAGCGTATCCCAGTCATCTTTAGTGAATTGTAATAATTCCCCTTCTCCGGTAGCCGACGACAGTTCTTTTTCCATGAGCACAGAGCCATTCTCCGTCTTCGCTCGAAATATAATAGACGGTTGGAACCCCGAGTCATTTCGAATATTTGCATTCAACCGTATCGACTGCAATGCATCCATAATTTGTTCGTTAAGCAATTTATCGTTTGCACTTGTTCTATTTAAGAGATCCCTTTCGCCTATTTTTTTTCATAAACGGCATAAGCGATATTGGGTCGGGCGTATCGATTGTAAAACCGACCGGAACATCTAAAAGCACATCGAGCTTTATTTCGGCCTTTTCTCCGTTTTTTATTATATCGTCATAGGTTGCGCGCTCCACGTCCATTTTGTCCATAGTCAATGTATACGCAAGCTGTATACCAGTCGGGTATTTATTCAAGATATCCGCGAGCGTACTATCGGTAACTCCACGTTTTATAGCGAAACTGTAGGAAGGAATCGTCTCCGTATATTCTTTTTTAGTATCAACGAACTTATCGGCAGGAAAGTTGTGTAATGTGCAGTCAGTTTCACTGCAGAACGTCATCGACTGGGGAGTGCTACTACCTTCTTCTGTATAGCGCGCAGACAGCCCTATTTTTATCGACTTATCAGCCAATAAACCGGAGGCAGTGCCCGCATATACATATACCGGTACATCAGGCATTTTCAGATGCACTTTCTTCAAGTTTGAAAGGGCAGAGAGATCAATAAAGCTATTGTCCCCCTGAGGATAAGAAAACGACTGACCGTTTTGCGCTTTCAACGTAATTTTTTTCCAATCAAGAGTAAACTTTGTTTTTACAGAAACTTTTATGTCCGTACCGGTAGAAATATTTTGTAAAGTAAACGTCTTATCACTATCGTTATAATTGGGAAGTTCCACTGCAGCATTCAAATCAAGATTAGCCGTATGTTCCACATCCAACATCCAATCTGCAATACTTGTGTAGGTGCGGTCCGTTGATTTTTGGGAGGGGAAGTCTTGTGATTGCGACGATATATTAAGCGCAATTGACGAAAGCGTCAGCTTTATAGGGTTCCCTTCCGGCAATCCGTTGTCCATCGTTACCGTTGCACTCACTTCTTTAAACTCTATCTTATTAATCCATTTTTTCATGGCTTCGGGAATAGGTTCGGTTTTTGCTATTACAAACGTATCTCTATTTTTCAAAGTAAGTTCGGTAAACTTCCGGATGGAAAAGCTGAATTCGGTAGTCAGCGATTGGGATGGTTTGCGGTACGTTGCATTCTTTAATGTTACCTCAAGCTCCGGCGTATACGTCAGCGTTTTTGAATCATTGAGCGTCAAACCGGCAAGCTTAATCGGTTCTCCTAAGGTACGAAATTCTGACGGATTAATATTCAGCCCCTGCACACCGTCTTTTTCCGCCTGTGCTATTTTTGTTTTCTCTTTTATTTCTATCCCGCTCCACCCCTCAGGCTGTCGGAATGCAAACTGCAGAGTTCCTTCTCCGATAACGGCTTTTTTTAAAATCATCCGGCAGCGGCAATTCAACAGTTTGAGCGCTGCCCGGCGTAAGATGTTCAAGATGGGCGTTTACGCCTTTCACTTCTTGTATCGTTCCTTCAAGGGTACGCTTGAACGTAACCGTGCCGCCCGACGATGTGCTGTCGTGCAGAGTCATCATCCCTGTAAGGGTTAGCGAGTTGCCTATCGACCTACCACCAAGATAAAATTTTACCACATTTGAGGAACCGTAAGGGCTATGTCCGTCAAATGTATTGCCGTTACTGGTAAGTTTTGCATCGGAAAATGAACACGTCATACCAGTGGGAAGCTCTGCCGACAGTGTTAAATAAGCATCGTACTCGAACGTAAGTTCTTCAAAACCTTCAAAGTTAATAGGAATATTTACAGGTATCGAAGTTTCGCTCGGTGTGTCAGCCGGAATATTTATCGATGGCAGCGTCGACGAATCAGCATTGTTAAAAGCCTCCAGTAATTTAGTATTAATCACATCAGGCTCCGCTATGGTACACACTTGGGTGGTGTCCAAAGTAGGAATGGAAATCTTCTCATCTACCTTGTATGAAAGTCCCGTGTCGCTTGAAACCGCATTTTCTCCGAAATAATTGCTTAGATCAAAGTCTAAAGATTTGATAGGATAGTGAATTAAATAACGCAACTGATTTTTATCTTCACCTGTTGCATCGGACGGAGTATAACGAAATATACGCGCCTTTGTACCGGAAGACGAATCTCCGTTTGAAGCTATAATATCTCTCAGTTGTTTATCTATATCACTTACTGTAATTTCCTCCGCCCCCAACGGCAAATAAACCTTAGGACTTGCTTTTACTCTAATGCTTGAAAAAGGCTGCAAATTACAGGAAGCAGTAAAAACCAAAGCGATAAGCATACCGATATATACGAAATATTTGCTATATTTATGACAAGACATCCTTTCCCCCTTAGATAGGCTTTCAGCTTTTGGACAGCCCTACCAAAAATTGCGTTGGCTTTGGATAACGAAATAATTCAGTATCTATAGAATATATCACGTTATCCGTGCAAAAACAAGAAGCGCTTTTGATATCCCACGCTTTTGATATAAAAAAAGGGAGCCGGTAAAACAACGGCTCCCTTTTCCGGCTTACTCTATAAGCTATCACTAAAAAACCAGTTCGATTTTTAACTATTCGTCTTTACCTTTTCTTCCGTAACATAGCTTTTTTCAAAGCCCTCAATTTTTTTGATGCTATTTAGCCAGTATTTTGCCTCGGTGTTATTGGTAAAGGGACCGACTCTTACGCGGTGTGTTAAGCCTGCCGACGTTTCTTTTGTAAAAATCTCTACTTTCATGTGCTGCGCCGCAAGCTTATCCCGTGCGCGTTCGGCGTTAATCCTGCTTGCAAGCGAAGCGGTCTGAACCCAATAAAGAGTCTGAACTTGCGGCACAGCAGGCTTTGCAGGTTTAGCCGACGTTTTCGCCTTAGGTTTAACGGTAACGGAAACACTCGCTTGCGTAGAGGGCTTCTTTTCCACAGCCGGTTTCGACGGGGCTTGCACCTCAGATGTTTTAGGCGACTGTGCAGGAGGTTCTTCTTTCTTTGTAGAGGCAGCGCGTTCTTCCGGCTGTTCCGGAGCGGTATCAATACCGATTTGTTCCGCCAATTCTTTAGGAAGACCGGAAACGTCGGCAGTTCCCGCCTGCACGGTTAAATCGGAAACGTCAATCCCGTTTGTTTGGTCGCTCTGCCCATCGGTGGAAATGATATTCAGATTATTCAAATTGATAATGTTTCCGGCAGCAGCGGGAGCGGTTCTATCCAGTCCGGCAACCCTATCGGGGTCTCGTGCCCATAAGTCAGGATCAACATTGGCGGAAGTACCGGCCGTTTCATAAGGAACAGTTTCCCCGCCGGCCAATGCCGTTGCGCTATTTCGCGACGGTGAATATAAAAATAGTGCAATACCGAAAATAATCAATACGAATAAGCTTACCGAAAGGATAACCCATAAAATTTTCTTTTGTTCCATAGCTGCCCTCAAAAACCCTTTTCGCGCAGTACGCGCTCGATTTTTTTTCCGTAAAGACTGCACGGAATGAGCGTTTACCACGCTTACAATATCGGCATTTTGCAAAAGGTATTGAGCAAAGAAATCTTTTTGCTGTAAAAAACGGGCAATGAGCCGACAGAGCGGGATATTATCGCGCTTTCTGCCCCGGATAAGTCTGATAAAAAACGGCGCTTTGATGTAAAGAATAAACGAGCATTCGGGGGTTAAAGAGGTTTTATGCAGTGTCGGCGCATTGAGAACAATCGGCCTGTTTGGGCATTCGGTTAAAGCATCTTTGATAAGAAAGCGGATACGCTCTTCAATTTTGGGGAGAATAAAAGCTTCGTGTTCCGCCAGTAGCGCCGGTTCCGAAAAAAGCAGGACACTCAACGCCTTTCTGTTCAATGCCCCCTCCTGTGTCCGCAGCTGTAAACCCCGCTTTGCAGCATGAGGGGAAAAACGTGCTATCACCGCCTCGCATTGCTCCTGCAGAACCGTATGTGCAACCTTATCAGCATCGATAACGGCATATCCTTTTTCTTCAAGGAAGTCCGCAACCATGTTTTTCCCCGCACAGGACTGCCCTACAAGTCCGATAAGGTTAAGTATTTTCTGCATCATTTCTGCTCCTTTGGCTAAAAAAAATCCGCAAACAGCTTCGCCGCCTGCGGATTTCTCAAATTGCCGGTTAATGCACATCGTACCTCAACCGGCGGTATTCAACATTATTTTGTTATTTAATCAAGATAAATTCAACACGGCGGTTTTTCCACCAGTTATCCCTATCGGAAAGCGACGCAATCGGCTTTGTACCGCCGATACCGACAGACGACAATCTACTGCGGGATACGCCTTTTTCGATCAGGAATCTGCGGACAGCATCGGCGCGTGCGCCCGAAAGCGGAATAAGGTCTTCTCTTTCTTCACGTTCCGTCCCGCTTACGTTGTTCGCATGTCCTTCAACCTGAACCTTGTATTCGGGGAACTTATTCAAGATTTGCGCAATACGGGTTAATACCTTAACATTCCGATCAACGACATTTTGTTCGAGTCCTTCAAAGTCGGCGGCATTCTTTCTAAAGATAATAGAAGGAACGGCAATTTTGAGCTTATCTCCATCGCGGATAACCAGTACATCGATTGGGATATACCCCTTAACAACGGAGGTCTGTCCGACTTCATCGGTTACGGTAAAGGTATACGGATAGTCGGTAGCCGATTGTACGGTTTCGCCCTTTAACGAACGGCCATCCCAGACAATCTGCTCGGTTATCTTATTCTTTCCGCCGGTACTCCAGAATAGCTTATTGCCGGTATCTTCCGGTTCGCGGATTTCAAACGACCACTGCTTTAACTGCGTATCCGACTTTGCGGATAGGTTAATAAAGAGCTCGTCTTCGTTACCGTCGTTATCAGGGCTAAAATACTTAGGAAGCATCTTAACTCCGAGTTCAGGAGCTTTTGTCGAAGAAACAAATGGCGCACTGCTGACCGAAAGCTCATCTCCTTTCGTATAACGCAGCGAAAGCTCTGCAACAAAAGTGCCGGAAGCAACACTGCCTACATCGGATTTACCATCCCACTGAATGGAAGAAGCAAGCGCATTCCCTTTTTCCGATGACCATGTCTTTACCGGAGCGGCATTGCTGTTATCCGCTGGCTTTATTACAACCGACCACGAAGCCAACCCGTCTTTCAGTGTCGTATGAACGGTCAAGTTTTGCGTATCCTTTATGCCGTCTCCATTGGGAGAGAATGCAGGCAGTTCCGCAGTGATATACGCTTTAGGAACTCGCGAGTCAATCACGATATTGTCAAGAGACTTGATTGTCCTATTACCTGCCGGATCCTGCGCAAAAATAGTATAGCGGTAGGTTCCGTCGGGAACTTTATTTCCCGAAGCATCGGTTCCGTCCCAGACAAAATCGATAGCTTTCCCTTCCCATGCAAAGTTTCGTACTTCCCTATTACCGGAAGCAGTAATGCTGCCCGTCCACAGGTTTTCTGCGGAAGATTTCTGCGTAACGGGTAAATTCGGGCGTGTTGCCGCACTATCCGTAGAGAATGCCAGATAGGGTGCGGAAATTTCCACTTCGGGATATTTCGTATCGAGCGTAATTTCGGGGATAGTAGACTTAGCCGTCTGTCCGTTGGTGAGCGTTACGTCGATAGCGGCGGAGTATGAACCGTCAGCACACAGCTGCCCTTTTGTATCCCCCGCATCGGCAATACCGTCCCAGCTGATTGACGCGGGCGGCGTACCGTTTCCTGTAACCGTTTTTACGGCAGCACCCGTTTTATCGTAGATGCTGAAGGTGTAGGAAGCCGCTGCGGTGTTCGATTTCAGTTTGGGTGAGAATACAATCGTATCCTGTACGCCGTCTTTATTCGGCGAGAATGCCAGCATATTTGCAGACAAAATGATATCCGCTTTTTCGGTATTCAGCTCAACCGAAACAGGCGCCGAATATCCGGTATTGCCGGCGTCATTTTTACCTACTAAGCGGTAGGCGTATTTTCCGTCCGCGAGCAAAGCCCCTGAGTTGTTCCGCCCATCCCAAGCAAAACTTGCAGCGTTATCCTTCGTAATTGCAAAGTTGCGCACCGGCTTGCCGCTCATATTACCGGCGCCGTCAAGCGCATAAATTTCGGCTGTCCACGTATCACCGGCGCTCAGCTGCTGTGTAAAGGTAACCGTATCGAGCTTTCCGTCTCCGTCCGGAGAGAAAATGTCAGTCGACGCTTTTACCGTTGCTTTAGGTGCAGTAACATTGAGGGTGAATACCGGAGATGTTTCGCTCGGTGCATATCCGTTTACATACCGTGCGGAAAGTGTTGCTCTGTAATCGCCTTCCGGTAAAACTTTTCCGTTCTTGTCTTTTCCGTCAAAGGTGATTGCCCCGATACGGCTTTCGGTTATCGTGTGCACCGTGGTTCCATTTGCGTTTTGAATATCGATTTTCCATTCCTGTAAGCCGGTTTGAATCGGAATTGCCGGTGATAAAGTGATGGTGTCCTTTACGCCGTCCCCGTTCGGAGAAAAGGCATTGGTACTAATGGAAATACCGACCGACGGTTTGATAGTGTCTACGATGATATTGGGCACCGATTGAGAGGCGCTGTTTCCGGCACGGTCGGTAGCGGCAATTTTATAGGTGTAAATACCATCGGGAACAAATTCACCTGCATCATTCTTCCCATCCCAGATAAAGTCGGAGGGAGCGGCCTTTACGGTGTCGGCTGTGCGCACAACCTTGTTAGCAGAATCGGTAACGGTTGCAACCCATTTATCTTCAACGGAGCCGCTCTGCTTGATAAGGAACGTATCCTTGTTTCCATCCCCATCGGGACTGAAAATCAACGCATTTTGACCGGAAGGAGGTGTAACGGTAACAACCGGCGGCGTATTATCAACTATAACGGCATACCGTTCCGTTTTTGCCGTGTTGTTGTTATCATCGGAAGCAGTAAGCGTAAAATAGTAAGTTCCGTCAGGCGCAACCGAACCGGAGTCGAGCATACCGTCCCACCGCAGCGTCCCCGGTACTTCAACACCTGATTTTGCTTTTGTCAAAAGTTTCCAGAAGGACTTTCCACTTAATTGCGGACGGGATTCCTTGTTTGCAATGGTACGGACAACCTCACCTTTTTCGTTCTCAAAAACACACTCCCATGCCATTACATAGCGTTCATCAGTGATGGATAACGGAATTTCAAGCACATCCTGCACGCCGTCGCTATTGGGAGAAATGTATTTTGTTTCGGGATAATCGATACTAATCACCGGAGCTGCCGTGTCGGCTTTTCCAACCTTTACATTTACCCCTGCGCCGATTGCCCAGATATTATTATAAAAAGGTTTAACGGCAACCTGCGGAGTAATGTCGCTCTGTTCCCACGCATTCGCTTCATTCGCATCTTTTGACTTAATTTTAATTGAACAAGCAAGAGCAAATGACGGAATATAGGTTTGCTGATGTTTCAGCGTTTCAACAAGATTAAAGTTCCATCCGGTTTTAAAGGTAACCATATCGGCAAACTTCATGTGCAAACCGGTATCAAAAACAAGGTTTTGGAATGTCGGAAAGGATAGATCAAAAGCCATACCAAGCTTAAAGTTTTTCACCGAAATAAAGGTGGTCGCAAAACCGACGCGGGGAGTAACCATACCGGGGAAACCGCTCGTTTTGTCGGCGCCTTTTATACCACCCCTGCCGGCGTTATACGGCTTACCCATTCCGGTAATCGAAGCGCCGACTTTTGAATCCTTCGCAAATCCGAGATCCCCGAACCGATAAAGGACACCGATATCGGCTCCTACGCCCCAATCGGTGCCGACAATACCATATAGACCGATACCAAGCGCCAGCTTATCGGTTAAATCCTTTGAATACGAAAACCGCATCGAACCGGCTGTACCCCATTGCAGAGAATTAAACGATGAAGTAAAAAAGTGAACATCGGTAGCGATAACACCCCATCGAGCCGGATATAAAAAATCGATGTTTGCCAAATGGCCTTTTAATCCGAAATCGTTTGCGGTGTTCTTATTAAACCCGACAACGGCAGCATACGAAAGGTCAAAAATAACCCGCTGCTCATACGCAGGAAGGGCAGGGTTCGTTGCCGATTCGGCAGGATTTCCATCCCCGAACGGTCCGCCGGTAGCGCTTGCTTGACCGCCCAGCAAATCGGGAGAAAAGAACGTATTGGCAGCTTCTCCTCCTCCGGGCGGGTTATAAGCAAATAAGAGTGTATATGCACTCAATAATGCACATAAAGTGAATACAATTCGTTTCACACAATCCTCCTAAAATATATTCTGTGGGGCATCTCTAAAAAGCTTGTTTTTTAGACATCCCCTGTGATACGTTAATAAAAAATGTACCTCAGAATCTGTTATCAGCTTTGCACAATTCAGTATAGCGGCCTATTTTAGAACGGAGAAAGGATTAATCAAGCTCCCGTTTTTATAAATAGACAAATGCAGATGCGGGCCGGTGGAGTATCCCGTATTACCGACCGCACCCACGGCCGCACCTTGCGTGACATACTGCCCCCGCTTTACATAAATCGCAGATAAATGACCGTAAAGGGACTGATACCCACGATCATGGGTTATGATAACATAATTTCCGAAAATGCGGTTAAATCCCGTTTCCGCAATTTTTCCGTCTAATGTCGCTTTTACCGCAGTACCGGTCGGCGCCGCTAAATCGATGCCCGAATGGAAGCTTCGTACCCCCGTAAACGGGTCGCTCCGGTACCCGAACGGTGAGGTAAGCCTGCCCCGTATCGGATAGATAAACAGCTCGCCGAGCGCTTTTCGCAGCTCAAAAGACGAAAGCGATGCGCCGGGGATAAAAAGCTTTTGCCCGACTGCCAAAGTTTCCTGCGTTAAATCATTTGCATCAAGTAACGCCGTAACACTTACTTTATGAGCTGCTGCGATACCTGCAAGGGTTTCGTTCTTTTTCACCGTGTACAAAAGACCATCCGTCGAAGGTATACGCAGCACCTGTCCGGCGCTAATCCGGCGCGCGTTATCGATATTGTTAACCGATAGCAGCGTTCCAAAATTCCGCAATCCTGCCCGGGAAGCGATACCGCTGATGGTATCGCCTTTCCTCACCGTATAATCTTTAAACGTTACCGTCGAAACATACCCCTCCGCAACAGGCGCCGCTTCTTGATCGGCGAAATTTTCCTGTTCCGGAAAAATATACGAATGAATCGCGCGGCTTAACGAAGGCTCTTCGTTAAAGCTCATTGTCCGAATGGGATAAGAACCGGCGCCGCTGCGCAATAGCGGAACCGCCAACACCGCATACAGAATACTGAAAATCAGCAAAAAAGGCAAAGGGTTCAAACGCATCAATGGAATAGTATGATTAAAAGCGACCCGTTTCTTTGTATACGGTATATTTGTACTCTGAAAATCGGAAAAAAAGCGCATATCGGCGGCTACCGCCGCTTGTCGAGCCTGCCCGCCTGTATATTCATTTTTACGCTTTAGCTGAACAGCAAACGACACGGAATCATTTTGCACCGTATCCATATCGGATGCATGATACGTGATAATATTCATAGTTACACTATCGGCAAAAAAACGAAATTCTGACAGAGTAATAGACTTACTTTATACAAAATATCTGACTGCTGAAATCTCTTATGATAACATTACAAGAATTGAGCATTTTCCATTTCCTAAAGACGCCGTGCGTGAAGCTGTTTTCAATGCACTAGACCTATTCGATAACTGCGTTTTCGAATAGGTCGACGAGTTCTAAATCGCACAAATGGCACGATTTAGAACATCGCATTTTAAGGTAACCTGTTCAGAAACGGAGATTTCCGAACAGGTTTACTTATTCATCAGGATTTTTCTGTTGGTGTCCCAGTTCAAATCAGTGTTTATAAAGACAAACTCTATATCAGTAATGATTGCATTTTCCCAGTCAGCTGGACGGCTGAAACTCTCATGCAGAAACACCGTTCATTACCACACAATCCCGATATTTCAAACACATTCTTTAGAGCCGGCTTTATAGAAAGCTGGGGGCGTGGGGTAGAAAAGATTTGTAGACTTTGTAGAGAATACGGAATTGCAGAACCTGAATATACAGTTCATCCTAACGATATTATGGTGATGTTCGAATTAAATGAGCCGGTAAAAATGGTTCTCGAGGCGATCTCAGAAAATCCTAATTTATCAAAAGAAAAGATTGCAGAAAAAATCAGTTCGAAAGAGAAATAGAAGCTGAAATGAGGATGCCCCAAAACTATCGTTCATAGCCTTTTTGTTATATAAAACTTTATTAGGGCATCGCTCAATTCTTTGTACGGTGTTACGCAGTCTGTTTTGCCGCCGTGCCTTTCCCGCCGAGTAGCCCGAACAAGAATGCACCGATGATTGCCGGAACAAGCCACGCAACCCCGATGCTTGAAAGCGGAAGCTTTTGCAACAGTGCAGCCAAGCCTGCGAATGAGACAGGCTTTGTGCCGAACAGTCTGAGGAAATCGTTTACAATACCTTCGGTTGAAGCAAAGGCCTGCAAACAGCTCACTAAGAGCGTACCGACAGCCCCGCCGACGTAATAATAGCGATTGGGAATATAATCATCCAAAAGATTCATAATCGTTAAAAGAATACAAACCGGATACAGCGCCTCCAAAAGCGGTACCGAATAGCGGATGATGTTTTCTACTCCATAGTTGGCGAGCCAGCAGCTGAATACCGACACGACAATGACAATCGCTTCATAAGAGACCCTATTATGGAATAATTTTTTAAAAAAATGACCGGCTGTGGCCGTCAAACCGATTGCAGTGGTAATACAAGCAACGGCAATCGAAATCGACAGAATAGCCGTTCCGACATTACCCCATAAACTCGCGCAAATATTGATGAGGAGCGCCGTTCGGCTGATATCTTTAGGGAACACCAACGAAGCCGAAGCGCCGGCATGGAGCAAGCCGCCGTATACCAGCAACAGCCCTGCCGCAGCAATTAATCCGGCAGAAAGATTGATCTTTAACAGCGATTTTCGGTCGGAATACCCACGCTCTTTGATATTATTGATGATGATCGTTGCAAACAACATAGCTGCCAGCGCATCCATCGTCTGGTACCCTTCCAAAAAGCCTTTTAAAAAGAAGTTCTGCGGAGGAGGATTCTCAAGCGGCCCGAGCGGTGCGATAAAGGCACGGATAACGATAGCGGCAAGCACGATGATAAGCACCGGCGTTAAATATTTACCGATGGTATCGATAACCTTTGACGGCTTAATAGAAAAGATCAACACAATAGTAAAGAATACGATAGAACTGACAATGGGACTTATCGACGCGCTGAAAGGGAGCACTCCAATTTCATACGTGGTTGCGGCAGTCCGCGGCAGCGCTAACAGCGGACCGATACCCAGCATAATAACGGTACCGAACACATTGGCAAACACAGGATGAACCTTGCCGGCAAAGTGCTGTACATCGCCGCCCGCTTTCCCCATTGCAAAAATGCCCAAAATCGGAATACAAATACCGGTAATAGAGAACGCGATAAACGTAATAAACCATTTGCTGCCGGTCATAAACCCAAGCAGCGGCGGAAAAATAAGATTCCCGGCGCCGAAAAACATTGCAAAGAGCGCAAAGCCGACAATAATACAGTCTCTAAAGCCTTTCTTCATAGGATGTCCCCTGATATATAATTTACGCTAATCCGTCGATATAACCGTTTACAAGGTCTATACGGAGCGCTTGAGGTTCTTTCGGCAGCCCCGGCATCCGCATCATGTCGCCCATAACCGCAACAATCATTTCGGCGCCGTTATTTACAATAATTTCGCGGACAGTCATGTCAAACTGTTCGGGAACGCCGAGTTTTTTAGGATCGTCGGAAAAAGAATACTGCGTTTTTGCGATGCATACCGGATAGGAATCGACGCCCCATGTACTTATCCGCTTCAGCATTTTTTCCGCATCGGCAGAGTAAGTAACATTTTTTGCACCGTACACTTGTTTGCATATTTTTTCGATTTTTGTTTTGATGCCGTCGCTATCCTGATAGGTAAACACAAGCGGCTTTGACGGCTCGGTTTCAATCAAACCGGAAACGGTACGGGCAAAATCCGTCGCGCCCGCCCCTCCGTCGGAAAAAGCGCTGTTTACGGCAAATGGCACACCGGTATTTCGGCAATAAGTGCGGAGACATTCGATTTCTTCCTCCGTATCGTAGCCGTATTTATTCAACACCACCAATACCGTCTGTCCGAATTTACGCAGGTTTTCAACATGCCTATCCATATTCTTAAACCCGTGGGTAAGCGCATCCTTATTGGGCTTAGACAGTTCCGATTCCGGAACGCCGCCGTGCAATTTCAATCCGCCGGTGGTAACGACAAGCACGGTTAAGGCAGGGGTAAGCCCCGCTTTGCGGCATTTAATATCAAAGAATTTTTCGGCGCCTAAATCCGCTCCGAATCCTGCTTCGGTAATAACGTAGTCGCCGTAGGTAAGGGCTGTTTTGGTCGCGATAATGGAATTACAGCCGTGCGCAATATTTGCAAACGGACCGCCGTGTACAAATGCGGGGGTATTTTCGGTAGTCTGCACCAAATTCGGATTAATCGCATTTTTAAGCAGTACGGTAATTGCTCCGGCGGCGCCGAGGTCTTTAACCGTAAACGGCGTGTTGTCCGGCCGATAGCCGAGTATAATCTTTTCTATGCGGCGGCGTAAATCGTCGATGTCGGAAGCGAGGCATAAAACCGCCATAATCTCCGAAGCGGCGGTTATGTCAAACCCCGATTCGGCAGGAACGCCGTTTCCTTCGCCGAGGCCGGTAACAATTGAACGGAGTGCGCGATCGTTCACATCGAGTACCCGTTTCCAAATCACCTTTTTTAAACCCTGCGGCGTATGTTGCATCCTAAACACATAGTTATCCAGCAGCGCGCTGATCATATTGTGTGCGGAAGTAATGGCGTGGAAATCGCCGGTAAAGTGTAAATTGATATCTTCCATCGGAAGCACTTGTGCATAACCGCCGCCCGCCGCCCCGCCTTTCATCCCGAAGCAGGGACCGAGCGAAGGCTCGCGCAGCGCCAATACCGCATTTTTACCGATTTTCTGCAAACCGAGCGCAAGCCCGATGGAAACCGTCGTCTTGCCAATTCCCGCTTTTGTCGGCGTCATAGAGGTAACGAGGATGAGTTTATGCTCTTTTATCCGGACCGGAATGATAGCTGTATATGGGATTTTCGCCGTATAAAACCCGTATGGAATTACGGAGAAAGCATCTATATGCAGTTCCGCTGCAATTTCTTGTATCGGTTTAAGAGGTGTCTCACGCGCTATCTGGATATCGGTTTTCATGCGGGCGAGTGTACAATAATCGTATGAAAAAAACAAGGTAAAGGCATCAGACTCCTTTTAAAACTCCTCACAGAATAAGAGAGTCTATTCGACCAGAGTTGAACCGCTTTGCAGTTCAAATGGTCTCATAGCCTCACTTATTCTGCGCTTTTTATTTTACTTTGTCTAATGCGTTTGCCTGTCTACTAGAAAAAATAGAGGTGCGAAATTTTAGGTAAAATTTCGCACAGAAGTAAGGTAAAGGTATTACTGCTATTTTTTGGGTGAAAACTTCTTTTTCAGCATCGCTTCAACGATGGGGGGAACCATAGTCGACACATCACCGCCGAAGGCAGCGAGTTCTTTAATTGAACTGGAGCGCAGTACAAAAAACTTAGGGTCGGGTACCAAGAACAACGTTTCGATCTGCGGATTCAAACTTTTGTTCATCATCGCTAAATCGAATTCATATAAAAAATCGTTATCATTCCGAACGCCGCGGATAAGAACGTCCGCTTTAATTTTCTTCGCATAATCGACAATCAGCGAATCCCACAGATGTACTGAAACATTATTCCAACGGGAAACCAATTGTTGTATAACCTCCAGCCTCTCCTCGCCGGAAAAGCAATAACTCTTGTTTTTATTTACGGCAATGACAACGTGTATTTCTGAAAAGAGCTTTTGTGTCCGTTCAATAATATTCAAATGGCCGAACGTGGGAGGATCAAATGAACCCGCAAAGACAGCTTTTACCATAATGCAGCATATTCCTTATTTTATACGATAGAGCGCCGCTAAAAGCTCAACGCCGATTTTTACCGGTGCCCGATAGTGTCTATTGTACCGTACAAAAGACTAAACCGCAAATAGTTTTTTACCCGCCGTTTTTTATCGATACGGATGGCGGCGGTTTTGATCTTTAGATTTAAACATCGCAGAGATGTCGAAAAAAGTAACCAACTTTTGAGATATTGCTGAACGCTCTATGCTGTACGAATCCATACTCTTGCTCAAAAGGATAAAAGTTTCTATAATTATAGACTGTCATTTTCTTAAAAAATGGTTAGGAGCACACTATGGAAACTCGAAGCCGTTATGCCCCGTCTCCGACAGGATTTCAGCACATTGGCGGAGTACGCACTGCGTTATTTAATTATCTTTTTTCCCGCGCAACCGGTGGAAAATTTATCTTGCGTATAGAAGACACCGATCAAACCCGCTATGCGGCGGAATACGAAACAAACCTTTACGATACCCTTGACTGGCTTGGAATTGACTGGGATGAAGGCGGTCCCCGCGGCGGTCCGTATGCGCCCTATATTCAATCCCAGCGTTCAGAATTATACCGCGAATATGCGGACAAACTCGTCAAAAGCGGTCATGCCTATTATTGCTTTTGCGATGAAGAGCGGCTTGAACGCATTAGAAAAATCCAGACGATGAATAAGATGCCACCGGGATATGACCGGCACTGCCGCAATTTAACGCAGGAAGAAATCGAGGCGAATATCGCAGCGGGGAAACCTTATGTTATCCGCCTCAAGGTGCCGCTTGAAGGTACAACGGTTTTTAAGGATGTGCTGCTGGGTACTATCGAGTGGAAAAACGAAGACATCAACCCCGATCCCGTTTTGTTAAAAAGCGACGGCTTCCCCACCTATCACTTAGCGAATGTCGTGGACGATCATTTAATGAAGATTACGCATGTTATGCGCGCTCAGGAATGGATACCCTCGACACCAATGCATGTGCTGATGTACAAGGCATTCGGGTGGGAGCATCCTAATTTTTGCCATTTGCCGATGGTAATGGGAAATGACGGCCATAAACTTTCCAAGCGGCACGGCGCGACCAGCTGTAATGAATTCCGCAATAACGGCTATTTAAAAGAAGCGATTATCAACTATGTCGCGATGCTCGGCTGTTCTTATGAAGAAGGACGGGATATGTTCTCGCTCCAAGAATTGGGTGAACGGTTTAATCCCGAACACATCAACAAAGCTCCGGCAATTTTCGACTATAAAAAGTTGGAATGGTTTAACGGGCAGTACATGCGGCTTAAAACCGATGAAGAACTCTTTGAGTTGACTTGGCCGTTTATTGCGAACTCCGGTATATTCGGAGAGCAGGATCAAAAGGCACGAGATGCTGTCGGCTTACGCTTTGCAGACCAGACCTTACTCAAACCAACCGACGAGCAAAAGGCAATGCTGATGAGGGTTATGCCGCTTATTAAGGAACGGCTGCACTTTTTGACGGAAGCACCGCAAATGGTACGCTTCCTCTTTGAAGAGCCTGCTGTCCCGCCTGCGGAAGAGATTATCCCCAAGAAATTGGATGCGGAAAAAACAAAGGCGGTACTCGAAAAAGCAAAGACCGTGTTGCCTTCTATTGCAAATATGGATGAACACGCAGCAAGCGACCTGTTCCGTGCGGAAGCAGAGGCTATGGGCGTTAAGCTTGGAGACTTTATGATGCCGATGCGTATGGCAGTTACCGGCAGCCGTGTAAGCCCGCCCCTTATCGGTTCCATCCAGATATTGGGCATCGATCGCTCTATTGCCCGGATCGAAAAAACAATAAAAGAACGGTTCGCATAACGAAAAAAGGAGTTTCAGTATGGAAGATCATGCAATTTCAATGGAAAAAATTGTCAGCCTATGTAAAAGGCGCGGATTTGTATTTCAGTCTTCTGAAATTTACGGAGGGCAGAACGGGGCATGGGATTACGGCCCGCTCGGGATTGAATTAAAAAATAACATCGCCCGCGCATGGTGGAAAGAGATGACCCAACTGCACAACTCGATTGTCGGTATTGACGCATCAATTTTGATGCACCCGCGCGTGTGGGAGGCTTCCGGTCATGTGGAAAACTTTACCGACCCGTTAGTTGACTGTAAAAAGTGTAAAGCGCGCTTCCGCGCCGATCAGATTGATCAAAACAAGTTAGCCAAAAAGGAATGTCCCGATTGCGGCGGTGAACTCACCGATGTACGGAAGTTCAACCTGATGTTTAAAACCCATATCGGACCAACAGACGATAACAGCAGCCTCATCTACTTACGTCCCGAAACCGCGCAGGGTATCTATGTGAACTATAAAAACGTCGCGCAGTCCAACCGTATGAAAATTCCCTTCGGTATCGCGCAGATCGGTAAAGCCTTCCGCAATGAAATTGTAACCAAGAACTTTATCTTCCGTACCTGCGAGTTTGAGCAGATGGAAATGCAGTTTTTTGTAAAGCCCGGTACCGATGACGAGTGGTTCAACTACTGGCGCGAGCAGCGGTGGGCGTTCTACAAAAAGCACGATGTCCGCATGGATAAGCTGCGCTGGCACCGGCATGGCCCGGATGAACTTGCTCACTATGCAAAAGACGCCTACGATATTGAATACGAATTCCCGATGGGCTTTAAAGAGCTTGAAGGCGTACACAACCGCACGAATTTTGACCTAACCCGCCATACCGAATATTCCGGTAAAGATATGCAGTATATCGATCAAGATAACGGCAACGAGCGGTATATTCCGTATATCATCGAAACCTCCGCCGGTTTAACGCGCAACCTTTTGATGTTCCTCTGCGATGCATACGAAGAGCAAAAAGTTGCCGACAAAGGCAATGATGACGATTGGCGAACCGTGCTGCATTTTCACCCTGTTATTGCGCCGATTACCGTAGCGGTGCTACCTTTGATGAAGAAAGACGGACTTGCGGAACTGGCACAGGAAATTCAAGCGGAATTACGTGAAGACTTCCGTACCGACTACGACCAATCCGGCGCAATCGGTAAACGGTATCGCCGTCAGGATGAAGCGGGAACTCCGTTCTGTGTTACCGTCGATTATGACAGCAAAGAAGATGGAACCGTAACTTTACGATTCCGCGATTCTATGGAGCAAGTACGCGTTCCCCGTGCAGAGCTTGCAAACCGAATCAGAACCGAAATAAAAAATTACACCAGAGCGTAAGGCTGTATTTTCCCGTATAATGGCAGGCAGCACCGCATAACAAGCGGCACCGGCATTGTGCGGGAAGAGTTCATCACTTCTTACGCGGAGTTTTTTAATGACCGAATATTCATATAGCGCAGACGATCAATCCATTTTATCACCGGTATTGTATAAGTTTTTTGTTAATCCTTTGGTAAAAATTTTACCATACCGTCTACCGGCAAACTTTATTACATTCTTTTCCTTTCTTTCTATTATCATTGCTTTTTGTATTTCAGTACATGGGTATTATATCGGAAGGTACGAGCATTGGTGGCTTATTCCATTACTTGCACTGATTTATCTGACCGGCGATTGTGCCGATGGAAAGCAGGCTCGGAAAACAGGAACCGGTTCACCGCTCGGCGAATACTTTGATCATTTTTTGGACTGTTTTGTAACCGGTCTTTTGATGGGTATTCTGATGATTTCTTTCCGAGTAACAAAACCGGCTCTTATTACAATAGGTTTCTTTAATCTATATGCGGGGCAGATTGGAAGTTTCTGGGAACGCTATAAGCGGCGAGTAATGTGCTTTGGGAAGCTCGGATCCAATGAAGGAATTATTGCTATCGGTCTGACATCGTGGCTTATGTCAATACCGTCAATTCACACGGCAGCAGACGCGGTGCTTATCTTCAATATAACGGGTGGTGAAGCGCTGATTATCATTATTATGACGGGAACAGCTATCTCCGCAATTCATTCAATTGTTCGTTCCCGTGCAATTTCATCACGGCTCATTACACATTTAATACTATCGTTTACCGTTACCTATACCGCTGCCTATCTCTTTGGGAATAGTAATATGGTGTATATCACAGGTGTAGTAAGTTTCTACAACGTATTCTTTCTTGCTTCGCTTTTAGCAGCGACAAACCTTGGTAGCCGTGAATGCTTGCCGGACATTATCATTCCTCTTTCATTCGTATTATTCTTTTTGATTCCGAATTATACCTCGCTTATTCAGCATTTACAAATTGTATATTTGGCAATACGGGTTGGAATAAAATTTGCCGCTTTTGTCAAAATAAACCGACGGTACTGGTATTGGATTAATCCACCGCCGCCGAGCGAAGGTCTTTCAACAACGCGGTAATCTGATCGGGGTAGTCGGTAATAAGGCTGTCTACTCCCATTTCGAGCAGCTGCCGATAATCGCATTGGATGCTGCCAAACCACGGATTGATGCGAATACCCGTGTTATGTAAAGCGGCAACCAGTTCAGGTGTTACACAATAAGCTGACGGATGATAACACTCGATACCGAGGTTTCGCACATACTGTTCGGGATGGATTTGCCAACTGTCTACCAATAGCCCACATACCACTGTAGGGTCGATCTTCTTCATCCGCAATACGCTTTCGTGATTAAAAGAAGATATGATACAGCGGCTAATCAATTTGTATTCCTTCATCAGCTGATATACAACTTCTTCAATTCCATCATAGATAAACACACCTGTTTTTAATTCGATGTTCGAAATGATATTAGGCTGCGCTGCAATGTATTCAAAGTATTCCCGCAACGAAGGAATGGCTGCAAAATCTATTGTTTCGGGATGCGGTTTTGCAGCATTCAGCGATTTTAGTTCACGGTATGTTTTCTCTCCGACCAAACCCGTACCGTCCGTTGTCCGGTCAACCGTTTCATCGTGAATAATGACCGCTTCTCCATCTTTCGAAAGATGGACATCAAACTCGATGCCGTCACAGCCTGCTTCCACCGCTTTCCGAAAGGCGAGCATGGTGTTTTCAGGGTACCGGCTGCGAAATCCCCTATGTGCAATATTGAGCATTGTTTTTTTTAGCATGCAAGAATTATAGCACAGATGGACAATGATGTACACGGAAGGGATTTCCAATGCGTTCCAAACTTAGCCGTCAGTTGCACTTCCCGGTGAAGTTTGTATAGGAATTTGTTCACCTAAATAAAGGGGAGCAGCTTTAATCAGAATTGCACCGGCGGCTTTTATCCGTGCAAGTTGCGTTATACCATTCTTCGTAACATTCCGTACAGACGGCGAAAGTGTAGAACGATAAAAAAACCGATAAGGCTGACAATCAATGCGCCGAATATTACTTTGATTGAACTGATCATTTGAGCAATAAATTGTAACACCACGAAAAAATACGGCTTTTGTTCGAAAATTGAATAAGAGATATGCTAATTGCTTTAATGTCGCATGCCCCTGCGTTAAAATATCAATAACTAAATTAAGTGCTGCAGCAATAATAGAAAGAGCAATAAAAATAACACTGGCAATTCGGATATATTTCGGTATGTCAATGTCTTGCAGTGTCTGCTTTTTCTTTTCTACAGTTTCATTTTCACTCATAATATACTTCTAATGGACTATATATGCTTTCAATCCTTTAGCATCCAAACCTGCCGACAGCTTCCGCAAGTGCGCTTGCCGTTAAACCGTAGTCGGAAGTATGCAGTAGTTTTGCCGCTTCCGCATGGGCAAGGCTTGCAGTATACGCAGCCTCAACGGGAGAATAACCTTGAGCTGCTAATGCGGTAATCATCCCACTCAAAACATCGCCCGTACCCGCTTTGGCAAGCGCATTGCTTCCGAGCGAATTTACAAATACGCGGCTTCCGCAGCCGATAAGCGGATAAGCGCCTTTCAATACTATGACTGCCTGCGGGAAAGCGCCGCAAAACAGTCTCAAATATTCAAATCGGTGATCCTGTATTTCGGCAACACTTACCTGCGCAAGGCCGCTATTTGCAAGCAGACTTTGGAACTCCTTAGGATGCGGCGTTAGAATAGGCGTTTTTAAAAGCGGCAGCAGTTCAGGCAGCTTGGGGTTATGCAGTATGTCGGCGTCAAGAATGAGAGGATGTTCCCGAACGTGCTCTTGTGAAAGGAAATCGAGCGCCCGTGCCTGTGCATCGGAACTTCGCCCTAATCCGGAGCCGATCATCGCGGCGGAAAAGTTTTCGGGCAACTCTGCCGCATACATAAAATCGAACGGGGCAGCAGGCATAGGCGCTCCGAACACGGTAACCAAACCGATACCAAAATGGAGCGCTGCAGAGGCAGCTAGCATACAAGCGCCGGTCTTTTCGCCGCAGAAAAACACACCGTGTCCGTAGCTCATCTTGTGGGTATTTTGTACGGCGCGATGAGGCAACTTCATATCCTCTACGGACAGGAGAAAGGTGTCGGTCTCACCTTCGTAGCAGCGCCGCGGCAGCCCAAGATTACACACATGAATGACGCCGGTATAATCCTTTGCGGCATCGGCATAGAGAGCGATTTTAAGGGCTCCCATCGTACAAGTTTCATCGGCGCGGAACGCAACAGTCGACGGTATACCGAATTCATTTAAACCGCTCGGAATATCGCAGGCAACCTTATAACCTTGTACGGCATTCATCCGATCAATCGCCGCACACATTTCGCTATCGAGGCTGCCGCGGATACCCGTACCGAACAGCGCATCGACAAGTACATCGCAGCGTTCCTGCAATTCAGCAGCTACCGGAATACCGAGCAGACGAAGCCGCTCCCGTTGCAGTTTGCATAATGGTGATTTTGGTTCCTTTACGGAAATGACACGAACGGTACAAAAATCGGCAAGCATCCGCGCAAGTGCGAACCCGTCGCCGCCGTTATCACCGGAACCGCAGACAACCTGTACAAGCGGCGGTTCTACCTGCGGATGCGGCAACACGCTTTGCGGAGTCGATAGCGCTCTATGCGGATACCGCAGATTCCAAATAGGTTCCGCCCCTGCATCACCCTGTATATGTTGCGAGTATGATAACCATGGCGAAAGAACGCTTCGGATACGTTCGGCCATACCTCGGGCAGCATTCTCCATCAGTACGCCGTTTTTTAGACTAAAGGCATCTTCCGCCCGCTTATCAAGCTCCCGTACCGAGTCAAATATCTTTTCCATCAAAAAGTCCTTTCAGAAAGATACCCTCAATTAGATAAACACTGTAATTCCGAGCGTCAGCTATTCTTCTTTCTTTAGAACAACCTGTTCCAGCATAATAAAATTATAAATCTTCGTATAAACGGCAGTCATCCATTCCCGTATCGGTCTGTCCGAATGTTGTTCGATTTCTTTCCAGTTTTGTAGTAAATCACGATGCGGCTTATCATAATCGGCAATACAGTTCTTTATGGCATTTCCAAGCGTCATAATATTTTTAATAGCAACTTTAAGCAATTTAAATGCCGCTTCGTTAACATCATTCAAATGCTTTTGCACCTGCCGACCGGCTTCTTTTTTCTCGCTCCATTCGAGACAACAACGTACGGAATTTTACTCCCATTTCGGAAACTTCTGAAAGTTTTTCGTCAAATTCTAAAAGTTTGGTCGAAATATGCATTAAATTATGATAGCTTTCGGAATATTCGGCAGACAGAACCTGCTGTGTCCATTGTCCGCGTACTAAAATTAAATCGGAGAGCGCCCTGACGTCACTCTTAAAGTATTCAACTAAAAATGATTTAAGGTAGTTCATTGCATCGGCATAGATATAACCGTCAAGTCCCCGTTTTTCAAATGCCGCATTGGAGCGCGGATTATAGTTTTTAGTACCTGAAGGAATGGTATTCCCGAATACACGCTGCACTAGCACTGCTACTTGAGAATTCTTTTGTTCCTCAACAATGTCTTTTAACGTATTATCAATAGATCTCTCTATTTGTTTAAGATAGTCGTCGGTAACCTTTTCGGTGAAAGGACTGATTTCCACCGTGTAGGTTGGATTTTTTGTAATGTGCTGAATGATTTTTTCCAGAATATGAGTACGGCGCACGTCATTTAAAAGACCGAGGTGTTTTTTCCACTGAGGGGCGTTAACCGGCTGTACATTCTTGTATGCGGTAATAATTGCAAAAAGCTTTTCCCAATTTGCATCAAGGGAAAGCCCGTTGAGCACAACGATAAAATCGTTTAATTCATCTTTAAGATACTCGCCGTTCACATTCGAAAAGTTCGGCGTATAAGAAAATTTATCTTCCGGTAAAGCAGGATCAAATTTTTTTAAAAAGAAATAATAGTCAAACAGTACAAAGTGGATAAATTCATTAAGCTGCCGGTACAGTGTATCGATTTCATCTATCTTCTTACCGTCAAGTTCACGCATAAAAACATCAAATTCCTTCTGCACCTGAAGACTCAGCTCTTTGGGATTTGTTGTTTTTGCTCGCTCTTTAATCGCTTCGGGTGTTAATTTTTCTCGCAGTTGATGCTGATGCTTTGATAAGTTTTGTTCTACGGTGATAGACTTGAGAACCTTTGAAGAGGCTGCACTTGCAAGAAGCGCTCGTGCAGGACCGACAATCTTATACAGTTCAAAAAAGAAACGAGCCATCTGCTGTTGAAGCTCTTCAGAAGAGGGTTTATACCACTTTCCGAATTTACTTTTTGAAATTTCCTTTGCCAACGTCTTTAAATGCCGTTTCTTTATCGCCTCTGCATCATCCCGCGGAAAAAAAAGCTGTAATATGCGTGTAAGGAAAGATTCTGTTTTCTGTGCCATAGGTATCCTTATAATGAAGAAAATTGAGAAATCTGTCAATCAAAAAAAGCTTTTTCTCTCTTTTCTGCCCCGCAAATTTATGATACTGTGATATTGGTTATCATCAATAATTATAGAAAGATAAAAATACGGCCCCCTTGATTTGGAGCTTGATACTTTCGATATAACGGAGGTTCATTATGCGGCATGATGAAGAATTCGATTTTACCATTGAAACACTCGGCGCCTGTAAAATACCGTCTCCCATTCACCTTTCAAACGTAATCGGAGACCGTATCGCTAATTACGTTACCAATGAAGATTTTATTCGCTTTCGGCTGGAATCTAAAGTAGGAGAGCAGTACGGCCCCTTCAAACGTGAACAGCTGATCGAAAAAGCAGGCCCGCGGGAAAAAATATTTTTTAATCCGAGCCATGTCCATGCAGGCATTATCACCTGCGGAGGATTATGCCCCGGCCTTAACGACGTTATCCGTTCTGTCGTACGCTGCTTATGGAGACGCTACGGTGTTAAACGGATTAGCGGAATCCGCTTCGGTTTTAAAGGACTCCTGCCGGATTACCATTTTGACGTTATGCCCTTAAATCCGACGGTTGTCGATGCATGCCATAAAACGGGAGGAACCATTCTCGGCACCTCGCGCGGCGGCGGCACCCGTGTCGTCGAAATTGTTGATGGAATAGAACGCCTTAACTTGAACATCCTTTTCGTTATCGGAGGAGATGGAACGCAAAAAGGCGCTTTGGAAATTGCAAAGGAGATTGAACGGCGTAATCTTTGTATCTCCGTTGTCGGCATTCCGAAAACCGTTGACAATGATTTGTCATTCATTCAAAAATCATTCGGCTTCGACACGGCAGTCGTAAAAGCTTCTGAGGCTGTCGCCGCCGCCCGTATGGAAGCACAATCTCAGATTAACGGTATCGGATTAGTTAAGCTGATGGGACGGGAATCGGGCTTTATTGCAACGCACACGGCTATTGCGAGCCATGAGGTTGACTTTGTCCTCATTCCCGAAATTCCTTTCGATATGCGGGGCGAAAACGGCTTTTTAAAGCATTTGGAAGACCGTTTGGAGCAAAGCCATTACACGGTCATTGTCGTTGCGGAAGGGGCAGGCCAAGACTTAATGCAGAGCAAAAATGAAACCGATGATTCGGGGAATAAGCGCCTGTCGGATATCGGCGTATTTTTAAAAGAACAAATTGAAACATACTTTAAGTCAAAATCCATCCATATCAATTTAAAGTATATCGATCCGAGCTACCAAATCCGTTCTGCACCGGCAGCGCCGGTTGACTCTATTTACTGCGAACGGCTCGGAAACAATGCGGTTCATGCTGCTATGGCAGGTAAGACTAAACTGATTGTAGGGTTGATGTATAACAAGTTTGTTCACTTACCGATTAATGTCGTTGTCCGTTCGCGCAACTATGTTGAACCGGACGGCTCCCTCTGGCGCGATGCCCTTGATGCAACCGGTCAGCCTCCATTGATGAAAAATAAGATTCACGAAGACCATACTGAGCATCATTCCGCACATAAGTAAACACCATATCGCCTATTATCGTGCGTAAAGCACAGATATGCGGTGGATTGCCGCCTTCTATAGAAGAGGGCGGCAATTTTTTTAGCGTATAGAGGAACGCACGTCCTTCAGCACAACATCGTGAGAGCCGCCTTCTACAATGCTGGAAGGTGAGACCAATGTTATTTTTGCATTCGTTTGCAGTTCCGGAATGGTTAGCACACCGCAGTTGCACATTGTTGAGCGTACTTTATAGAGCGTTGTCTTAACACCGTCATGTAATGAGCCAGCGTAAGGGACATAGGAATCAACGCCCTCTTCAAACGCAAGCTTACTGTCGCCACCGGAATCATAACGCTGCCAGTTCCGCGCCCGCGACGAACCTTCGCCCCAATATTCTTTCATATAACTGCCGTTTACCAATATTTTGTTTGTCGGGCTTTCATCAAAGCGAGCAAAGTAACGCCCCAACATACAGAAGTCGCTGCCCATTGCAAGCGCCATTGTAATATGATGATCATACACAATACCGCCGTCGGAACAGATGGGGATATAAATCCCTGTTTTTTTTAAAGTAAGCATCGCGGGCTTTGGCGACTTCAATAAGCGCCGTTGCCTGCCCACGCCCGATGCCCTTGGTTTCGCGGGTAATACAGATGGAGCCGCCGCCAATCCCTACTTTGATAAAATCAGCTCCTGCTTCCGCCAAAAAGATAAAACCGTCTTCGTCAACAACATTTCCTGCCCCAATGGGAATTTTTTCACCATATTGCTTTTTTACAAACTTAATAGTACGTTTCTGCCATTCCGAAAAGCCGTCTGAGGAGTCAATACACAAAACATCGACGCCGGCGGCAATCAACGCAGGAACCCGCTGCTCATAATCGCGGGTATTCAGCCCCGCCCCCACCAAGTACCGCTTCTTTTCGTCAAGCAGTTCGTTCGGATGCTCTTTTTTGCTTTCATAGTCTTTGCGAAATACAAACGCTACAAGTTTTCCTTCGGAATCAAGAACGGGAAGAGAATTGAGCTTATATTCCCAAATAATATCATTTGCTTCCTTTAAGGTAACGCCTTCACCGGCATAATGAACCTTTTCAATCGGCGTCATAAATTTTGAAACGGTTAAATCCCGCGCCATCCTACTTGGACGATAATCACGACCGGTAATAACACCGAGTAGTTTACCATGTGCAGTACCGTCATCGGTAACAGCGACCGTCGTATGCCCTGTTTTTTCTTTTAAACGCAACACGTCTTCCAAAGTATTCTCAGGTTTTAAGTTTGAATCACTTTCTACAAAACCGGCTTTATAGTCTTTAACGGCAGCCACCATGGCAGCTTGTTTTTCTATACTCTGTGAACAGAAAATAAAGGATAAACCGCCCTCTTTTGCAAGAGAAATCGCCATACTGTCATTGGAAACCGATTGCATAATTGCCGAAACCAATGGAATATTGAGCGTATAGAGCGGTTTTTCTCCGGTAGCAAAACGAGTAAGCGGCGTATGCAGGTCAATATTTTGAGGGCTATGTTCAACGCCGGTATAACGCGGAATTAACAGATACTCATTAAAAGTATGCGACGGTTCTTCATAATAGTACGCCATAATTTCTCCTCACGTTTACATCATATTTTAGGAAGCGTTTTTTATCAATATTTCATTCGACATCGATTATTCACAGCTTACTCACCGATATGACAAATTATCCACAAGTTATTATCAATACGGTTCTATTGCTTTCTCTCTTTTTTAACTGATATAAATAGAATTCATTTTATATTAAAAGAGGGTAAAATCTTTACACATAACACTTTACATAATAGAAACGATATAGGCGATATAACAAAAAACAAAAATCGCAGATATGTGGCTTATAAGATATCCACAACTTCTACACAAGTAATACTGTTATATAATATTAACCGAGTGAAACCTGTGCATTATTATCAACCGCCAGAATAGTCTTACATTCGGAACAGCGGAAGCGACCTGCGCGAGGCGCTTTTAGTTTTTTTGCACAGATAGGACACGAGAAAATTTTAGGGAAAAGATTGGTCTGAGGAGCAGCCTTTGACCCTTTGTTTTTAAAGAAGTCGATAGAGGTTTCTAAAGAATCGTGAATCGTAAAGAAATTAGCGAACCCGAGTAATTGAAACACTTCATAGACTTTCGGCTGAAGGCTTAGCAGAACGATATCACCGCCTCTTCCTTTAACAGCTTTTAAAAATGCGGTAAACGAGCCGATACCTGTGGACGAAACATAATCTAAATGGGAACAATTGAAAATAAGCTGAACATAACCCGCATCAATAAGGGTTGTAACTCTTTTTTGAAAGAATGTTGAATTGTATGTATCGATATATCCCGACAGAATAATCACGATACATTTTTCAAGCCCTTCTACCTTTTGAAGTTGTATCTTGAGGCTTTTGTCTTTTTCGTTGTCGAAACTCTGAATTATTTCTGCATCATTCATATGACAATCCTTTATATCAGTCTGTTATGTTCTTAAATAAAAATTATACCTGTATTCATATCCCTATTCAAGGGGTTTAGATTTAAAACGACGACCATCCTTTGTCAACCGGCATTATAACCCCATTATAAGCGCTATCTTTTAACAAAAAAAGCGCAGCATCTGTAATTGCAGACGGATTAACCAGTTTACCGTCCGGATTTTTTTTTGCCCATAGAACCCGCGTCTCTTCAGGTAACAAGCCGCTATCGGTGAACCCGGGGCAAACGGCATTGGCCGTAATACCATATTGAGCATATTCCATACTCACGGATTTTACAAGAGACATAATCCCTGTTTTTGCCGCTCCGTATACGGCATTTGTCCGAAAACCGCGTAAAATATGCGTTTCCGTACCACCGAATAACAAAATACGCCCCCAATTCCGCGCTTTCATACCGGCTAAAGCTGATGAAACCAGTATTCCCGGCAGGGTAAAGTTCGCATATACGGTTGTGTTCCACTCCTTCGCAGTAGTCATATCAAGCGGCTTTTGCAAAAACGGACCATAAACAATGCACAGGATATCGGCAGCATTGGCATATTTACACAGTTCTTCCACATAGGAGACTTCTTGCAAATCGCAGATAAAACAGGCTACATTTCCTTGGCTGCAAAGACTTGTAACATGGTTTGAATTGCTCCGCCCCTGCATCACGACAGAAGCAGATTCCTCTAAAAGAGCTTGCGCTAAGCAGTACCCAATTCCGCTTGTACCGCCGACGACCAACGCACTTTTACCTTGCAGCACATTATCCATAGCGTATTCCTTCTTATACGGTTTATTAGATAGTCTCCACGCTTATGTCTCTTCCATTATACTCCGAAGCACTTGACATAGCAAGCGTTCTCTACAAAATAATTGCTATGGATACTTCAACCTCTCAAGAACGGCTTCCGGTTGCGGTTATTCTCTGCCACCCTGAAATAAGCCGTAACATCGGCGCCGTTTGCAGAGCGATGGCTAACAATAATTGTACTGATTTACGCATTGTAGGCAATAGAGCGGATTACGACGAAAATGAAATCCTCCGTTTGGCAATTCATGCGGGGGCGCTTTGGCAAAACGCATGCTTTTTTGAACCCTCGATCACCGGATTAAAAGCAGCTGTTGCTGATTGCGGTATTGTCGCCGGAACAACACGACGAGTAGGCGAAAAACGCAAATCATGGGGCATGACACCGGAGGATTTCGCTTCGTTTTCTTTCAATACGGCAGAAGGACTTACCGGCCTTGTATTCGGCAATGAACGAACCGGGCTTACCGATGAGGAATTAAATGTTTGCTCGGTTGCCATCAATATCCCTTCAGCCCCCGATTTTCCATCGCTTAACCTTTCGCATGCCGTGCAAATCGTCTGCTATACGCTATTCCGCGCCTATAGTCCCCGAAAATACGGCTATGAGCGTATCCCTTATACGCGGGTTACCTCAACCTCAGAACATATCAACGACTGTTTATGTAAAATGGGTCTTTTTAAACATGCAGGGAAAGAAGATAACATTCGTTTTTTTCAGGAGATAATTGCAAGAGCGGGATTATCCGCCCGGGAAGCGCAGTATTTGGAAGAACTTTTTCAAAAGCTATGCTATGTTAAATGTCGAAATGCTGAGGGAACAGTACAGGAGATGCCTTTGCTGCAAACACCGCCCGTTCCAAACAATTAAAAAGTTCACGGACATTCCCCGGCCAATTATACTTACACAGCAGAGACAGAGCCTCCCGTGATAAGTGTTTTCTCGTTTGTTTTAAATAATTATATGCCAGCACTCCGATATCTTCTTTATGCTGACGCAGCGGGGGAACGATAAGATGGGCAACATCAAGACGATAAAAAAGATCTAATCGGAAGAGTCCCTGATCTACCATTTCTTGCAGATCACAATTTGTCGCACAAATCAATCTAAAATCAGAAGAGTACTTTTGAGTGCCTCCCAGTTTATAATACTCGTGTGTTTCAAGAACCCGTAAGAGTTTTGCTTGCAAATTCAGTGTAAGATTTTCTATTTCATCAAAAAATAAGGTTCCTTGATCTGCCTCTGAAAAGAGACCTTCCTTATCGATTGCTCCGGTATAAGCTCCTTTACACGAACCAAACAATAAACTCTCTGCGAGATCTTCCGCAATGCAAGTAGTATTTATCGGTAAATATCTACCGGGACGATTTTTAGAATAGTAATGAATGAGCGAAGCAACGACTTCTTTACCTGAACCGCTTTCTCCGTACAGCAATACATGAGAATTTTGCTGTGCTGTCTGTAAAATAAAGTTCCGTATCATTTGAATTTCGATACTCTGCCCCTGCAATTTCGTATAGAGCGGAGCCGTTACCGGATCTATATCGTACATATCGATTATTCGGATAATTTTTCCTTCAAGCGTATTTTGAATAGTATTGTGTAATATATTGAATTCATAAGGAATAGAAAAACATCCTAATATCATATTTGTTGCAAAAGCGGCCTTTTCTACAAAATTACAATGCTGATGTGATAATAAAAAGATAGGTAAAATGGGATATTGCCCGTAAATTTCTTTGAGTATATTCGGCGGATACTCGCCCCCTGCTTCAAAATCAAATAACAGAAAATCGTAGGCTTTTTCTTCTAAGCAAGGTAGGACAGCCCGATTGTCCAATATATAGTCTATAGACCAAACTTTTTTAGACACACAAGCGAGTTTTTCGGCATCTGTCGAAAATGCTGCAACAAACAAAACACTTAGCACAGCCACACCTACAACAGAAAACCGGAAGAGGCAGGAATCGAACCTGCCGTTGCGAATTATGCAACCAACGGTTTTGAAGACCGCGAAGACCACCAGATCCCATCAGCTTCCATTAATAAGAGAAATTATGATTTAGTATAAAGTGAAAGTTTCTTTTAAGCAACCCTACTGCTTTTAATTTTAACGCTATCAAGAGGAAAATTTTCCGGTTTTTTATCTTTTTAGGATTATTATGCTTTACTTATTTGATCTCTAGTGTTCCGTCTTAAACATGACAAATATTTCACTCCCCGCAAAGGGATATTAGAATCGCCGCATGAATAAACTTGAGTGATGAACGGCCAAATATAATCAAATTTAAGCATACAAAGATTGTTTATATATTGCCGATACTATGTTAAAATAGTACCAATGAGCAAGATAACATACCTATCCGTACAGGATGTAATGAAGCAATGTTTGGATTATTTCGATATTGTGTATTGAAAAACCGCCCCGGAAATGATCACCTAAGATTCATTACCAAAAGTCGGCGTATTAGAGTTTTTTTATCCGGCCGCTTCTTTCACACCCGCCAGATACCGAAGCATTTTATCTACTAGGATAAAAGCTTGCGGCGTCAGTGTTTCGAGGCTGTCCTGTGGGGTGTGCATCCGCTGCCATGTCTGCGGAATGACGGCGGCAAGCGGCGAATCAGGCGGAACGTGTGCATTGGTGATGATACACCGTTGAAGCGCTTGAGCGGCGCTTTCGTTGGCGGATATTTCTGCAGCGGCCGACCTATGACATCCGGCGGAATGCACGTTACCCGATAGAGGCGTTCCAGCCGAGTGCGGCATATACCGCATTAACAGCTCCGCTTCCGCCCTCGGCAATACGGTGATTACCTGCGCGGTTAATCCGGCGGAAATGAGCCCCGCGTTGTCGCTGTAGGCGGTCGGCAGCGAAAGCCAGCGCCCCCTGCACGCGGCGTCGGCATAGATGCGGCAGCGCCGATGCAGAGCGGAAAGCGCCGCCGTTTTCCGTGTATCCCTGCCGTATATCCCCGACTCGGAAAGGATGAGCGTATCCCCGCTGCCGCACATATCAAACACAAAGATGTCATCCTGCTGCATTGAAAGCGCACGCAAGCCTTGCCCCAAACGGTACGCCCCTTGGTTTTTAATGCCATCCGCCCCCGCTTCTTCGCCGTCGGTAAAGATAATGCGGATGTTATGCGCATCCCGTTTCTGCAGCAGTGTTTGGGCAAACAGTAGCAGCTGTATGCAGGCGGCGGAATTATCATTTGCGCCCTGTGTACCGGCGGCGCGGTCATAGTGCGCTATCAGCGTTTTCATCTTAAAGCGGGGATTGTACGCGGATTGCCGGTAGGTAATAACAATGTGTGTTTTATCTTGAAGGGTAACGGTACGGTAGGGAATTCCTTGCGCCGCCAACCGTTCCGTTATAAAGGCGCACCGGTCTGCCGCCGGTTCTAAAAAAGCGCTGAAAAAAGGCGAAGCGATAATCGCTTGAGCTTGTTCAAGAGTCACGGCGGCAGGGCAATCGGGTTATAGAGCGGCTAAGGCTTTTTCAAGCTCGCTTACTAAGTGCGCAAAGTGCTTACAGGTTGCCTCAACCGGTTCGGGAGAAGCCATATCGACACCGGCAATCCGCAGCGACTCGATGGGATAGCGGGAACCGCCGGAGGTTAAAAACTTAAAGTAATCCTCCTGCTCCGTTTTTCCGCCCGAGTATACCCGTTCGGCAAGGGCAAGCGATGCGGAAACACCGGTTGCGTATTTATACACATAGAACGAATTGTAAAAATGCGGGATACGCAAGCCTTCAAGATCGCTGCATTCCTCAAAGTGCATCGCGGGACCGAAGTAAGCGGTCAGCAGTTTGCGGTACTCGCCGCGGAGGTTCTCGATAGTGAGCGGCGTTCCCTCTTCGACCAACTTATGCGTGATATGTTCGTATTCGGCAAACATCGTCTGGCGATACAGCGTTGCAAGAATATCACTTACGCGAATACTCAGCAGGTATGCCCGCATTTTGGGATCGCTCGTATTTTTCAGCATAGAGCGGAACAACAGCTCCTCGTTGAAGGTTGAGGCAACCTCCGCCTCAAAAATCGTGTAGTTGTAGCTTAAAAACGGATTGTTCCGCACTGAATACCATGAGTGCATGGAATGCCCGCCTTCGTGCACAAGGGTGAACACATCCCGGATAACATCCTCTTTGTAGTTAACCATGATATAAGGATCGCCTTCAAAGCAGCCCCACGAAAAAGCGCCTGAACGCTTGCCCTTATTTTCGTACCGATCAACCCAGCCGCCGAGCAGTCCGTTCCGCAGCGTGGTGACATATTCATCGCCGAGCGGCTGTAACGCTTCGGTAATCATATCGACGGCTTCGTTATACGGAGTGTGCCGCCGCACTTCGCCCACCAACGGAACATACACATCGTAGTGCCGCAGTTCATCAAGTTTGAGCGATTTTTGCATAAGCGCATAAAAATGATGCAGCGGCTCCAAGTTTTTCCGGATTGTGCTGATAAGGTTGTCGTATACTTCCGTCGGAACCTTATCGGGATAGAGGGCCTGTTCACGGGCGGAACCGTATCCGCGGATACGGGCAAGCGCGATATTTTGCTGTACCTGACCGGTATACAAAGATGCTATCGTATTTTTGTACGTGTCGAACGTGCCGTAAAATTGCATATATGCTTGCTTACGGATATTCCGGTCGGGATTGATTAAGAACTGTGAATATGAAGATTGCGTAAGTTCTTTCGCTCCGTCGGGAGTTTCAATCGAGCCGAAACGGAAGTCTACATTCGTAAGCGTCGAGAAGCTGCGGCGTTCGACATCCTGCGATTCGGCTAAAAGCGAAAGGAGCTTTTCTTCTTTTTCGCTCAATGTATGAGCCTTTAGTCTGATCAGCTTTTCGATAAAGACTTTGTACGGAGCAAAAGCCGCTCCGGTCTTTCCGGCAGGGTCGATCCAGTTGCGGATGTTCTGTTCGGGAATCTCCAGTAAAGCGGGGATAAACCAGCTTATTTCGGAAGAAAGTTCCGTGTCCGCCATCATCGCGCGCGAGACCCGTTCGATGTTTTTAGGATCGCTTTCATCTACAGACTTCATCAAAAAGGCATAATGGCTTGTCTTTTCCGAAATACGAGAGGCCGCTTCCACAGCCTGTAAACAGCCGAGCACCGTTTCGGCAGTCAGTGTATCAGGTGAAGCAAAGGCGGTTTTGTAGGTTAATACGCGATCTTTTGCGGCGGTAATGTCTTTCAGTGAAGCATTCCAGTCCGCATCATTTGTAAAAAGTTTGCTTAAATCCCATTGGTCGCTTTTTGCGACCTCCGAACGCAGGGGTACCGTTGAGTTTTTCATACGTTCACTATACAATATGGCCGATGAATGAGCAACTGTCGGCCTATAAAATTAAACAAGGGCGGCGAATCTACGACATTTACAATATCTTCAATTCTTTTTCTTTTGCGCTTGTTACCGGTAATACGGTTACCCTTTATGCGCTCTTTTTAAAAGCCAACACAACGGTAGTCGGTTTACTGACCGCATTTATGTACCTTTCATTTTTTGCCATTCCGCTTGGTAAATTGATGGTGATGCGTTTCAGCATTATGCAGACATTCGGCAGTACATGGCTTTTGCGTACCGCCTCGCTGCTGCCGCTGCTTGCCATTCCGTTCCTCGTATCAGCGGGACACAATCAGTATGCGCTCTATTGTCTATTGCTTGCGGTAGGGTTGTTCAATTTTTTCCGCGGCGCCGGGATGATTGCCAATAATCCCGTTATCAGAATCCTTGCGCCCGGGAAAGACCGCAGCTCGTATATCGTGCGCCTTTCCTTAATCAACAACCTTGCGGCATTACTCGCCACTGTTTTGCTCGCGTGGCTTTTACGGAGGGATCCTTCGGTACAAAGCTATAACCTTGCCAGCATGATCGGCATACTGCTCGGTTTTATCGCCTCTATCCTGCTGTTTAGAATACCGGAACCTCAGTCCGCAAAGCCGAACCGTCAAAAGCGGAAAGACAATACTACCCCGCGCCAAGGCTCCACTTTTTTGAGACACATTCGTGATGCCTTTAAAGACGCAAACTTTAGACGGTTCGTATTGGCGTTCTTTATTATCAGTCTCGGTATTGCGATGATCCGTCCGTTTATCATCGTGTATGCAAAAGAAGTTTACAGTAGACGAGACAGCGCAGCGACCATCTTATCCGTGTACTCACTTGTAGGCGCTCTCAGTGTCGGGCTTTTAATGCATCTGATTATCGACCGCATCGGCGCAAAACCGATCTTTATCATTTTCAGCGCAATCAGCGCCCTTTCGTTAATACCGGCTTTCTTTGCGCCGGGACTCGCAAGCGCCGGTATACTCAGTACCGTTTTTCTCATCTTATTTACGATGATCAGCAATGTCGGTTTTGTCGGGCAAGATAATTCGTCGCAAGCATATTTCTTCGCAATGGTGCCGGAAGAGGCGCTGATGGATTTAAGTATGCTCTATTACTTTATCCTTGCGATTACCGGCGGCGCAGGTTCCATCCTCGGTGGAACGATACTCGACCTTTTGCGGGTGCAAGGTTTTTCCTACCTGCAATCGTATCAAATATTTTTCTTGATAGTTATCGCCATTATCGCACTCGGTATCGTATTCCAGCGCAAGCTCTTGAACCTCGGCAGTTACCGCGTTTTTGAAACGCTTGCCGTCCTCTTTTCTCCCCGCGATATGAAGGCGCTCAACCTGCTGCACAAATTAGACCGAAGCGAGACTATCGAAACCGAAGAGAAAATCCTCAACGAACTCGGCGAAATTGCTTCATCGGTATCCTGCGATCAGCTGCTGCACTACCTTGAATCTCCGCGGTTTACAATTCGGATGAACGCATTACGGGCGCTCTATTCGATGAATACCATCAATTCGAAAGTGCGCGATGTGGTGTTGAAAGAGCTTGAACAAGGGGCGTTTACTACCGCGCCGCTCGCCGCACGGATACTCGCCAAATTCAATGTGCAGCAAGCGGTTACCCCGTTACGGGCAGCGCTCGACAGCGACGACTACTATCTTGCCGGAGAAGCGATGGTCGCCCTTGCACGGCTAAACGACAGTTATAGCCAGCCTAAAATCGGCACCATTCTTTCCCAAGCGGAAAACCCCGCGCTGATACTGAAAGGAATACGTGCGCTGGAGCTTTTTAATGCAGATAATTCCCCTATGTTTATTCTGGATATTCTCCGCAGGGACACCGTTCCGCCCTATATCGAAAACGAAGCGCTGCTTGCACTCGCATCGTTAATGGGTATCCAAAACGACTTTTATTATATGTTTGAAAAATACCGGAACGAAAAACAATCGCCGTCTATTCTTTTCATCGATATACTCGATGAAATCTTTGAAACAAAAAAAACGAGCGATCCTGTACTGAAAAAGACCGTCATCGATTTTATTCAAGACTACCAATACGATGAAGCCTTTGTACGCTGGCTCATCGGATTCGGCAAAAACAAATTGGGCATACGGTCGGCTCTTCTGGTCGCCGTTGCCCTTGATATCGGCTTAATTCATCGGGAAGCGTTCCGCTTCTTTTTGTCGTTTTGGGCTATCTCCTTATTCAAAAAACCGGAACTTGCGGAACGGTAGAACTCTCCTTCGATTTCTGAAATTCAGCTTAACCGTACAGGAAACGGAGAAGCTCAATTTCTCATTATAAATTACCCCTCGATAATCTGTATCTCAAATTCCAACCGAGGCATACATTCCGCTAAATCACTTTGAATCCGTTTGAGCGCGTCTACACGCATATCGACGGACGTATTGGCATTTCCCTGAATGATAAAGATTGCATTTTTTGTCCCGTCATCAAATTTATAATGTTCCCCATCCCGGACATCCAGCCATGCCATAATACCTTTTGAATCGCGGTACACGTAATCGGTTTTAGCGACATGCTTTTCCGTGGATAGGATGGGAAGGAAAACGCCTTCTTCTTTATTGACGGTAAACTCTATCTGCCCGTCTACTTTAGCAAGGTCATGTCCGCCTATTGCCAAAAGCGAACGTAACGACTCGACGTTATAAATATCGATAACGCTATTAATGTGCGGAATAGAGCCGCGGTGCTGAATGTTTCGGATAAGAGCCGGAACGGTCGGCATATATTTTTTGATACTGCGCCCCACGCTTTGCAGCATATCAGTGTATCCCTGAATGACCGGATGATTGAATACTTCATCAACATCGCATTTCAATGCCCATTCTTCCATCTCTTTTTGCTTCTTTAAAAAAGCCTCTGATAAGGGAGCTTGCGGGTCTACATTTTTTGCAATGCCGATCACAATGCTTTTAATCCCAAGCGCGGCAATACTTTCATCCATAATAAATTTCATAGCAGAGAGCCTCCATACTATTTTATTCAGTATAAGTATATTGATTATACCATTGACTTTAAAATTTTTAAAGAATCCGATATTGTTTTGTGTCATTACGGCTAAAAGATAACCTTCGTTATAAAATTCCTCTAAAGTACAAAAAAAAAATACCGATTATTAGAATAGTGGAGGGATCGGTATGGTATCGAATTATGTACCGTTGTCATCATTGTCTTATGCGGCAATGACGAGCATTTCGGCCGGAGGGCGTGCATATCTTCCGGTCGATACCAAACAAGTTGTTTATTCTCATTTTCAATATGTTTCCGGGGTGCCGCGAACCAAAGATCAAAACGGCGTCAGTATCGGAAAGCTCAAGATTTTAAATACGCTCATCGATCAGCTGGTGAGAATGCGCGAAAACGAACGGGAAAACAAGCTATTAACGGGCACTTCCGATGAAAAAACGCTGGACACGATGATTGAATATGTCAACAATAAAATCCATACGGAAATAGCGCTTTCAAAAAGCATCGGGTATGCTTCTTCCTTACCGGAATCGGCATATCTGTTGGATCTGACGGCTTAATCATCAAGTGATGAACGTCCTTGTTCATCACTTGATTGCGAATTTTGGCAAAGCCAAAATATCGCTTCTGTTATAACCACCGCCATCCGTGGCGGTGCTGAATTACTAAGTTTTTTATCGAAAACTTGCATATCCGCTACCCTTTATATTTGCTAAAGAACTTGCGATTTTTTTGATAAAAGAGTAACATAGCGGCCATGGACGTCATTGCGCGGTATCCTGAATTTTCTCCGCTATCTCTTGAAGCTGTACAAGCGATTCAATCCGATTTACAGCCGCTGAAAGACGGTATGTCGGAGTTAACCTTCGGAAGTTTGTATTTTTTTAGAAATACGTATAAATATAAAATAAGCAGATTTAATGAGCGCACCCTGATCTTTTTAGGGGAAGAACAGAAAAAAGCGTTTTTTTTCTCCATAGGAGACCCGCTTCCGCTTGCAACACTTAAAGAACTGTACAACGATTGTGCTTACTGGAAGTTGATCTCAGAATCATATTTAACCGATAATGCAGCTTTTTTCCAAAACTTTAAAGAGTCTCCTACCGAAGATAGGGATAATTTCGATTACCTCTACACCCGCCTCTCGTTGAGTACGCTTTCCGGTAAGCAATTACATAAAAAGAAAAACCATGTGAATGGCTTTTTAAGCAATTATCCTGATTTTACGTTGAAAAAGCTTGATACGGATACCAAAAAAGACGCATCTAAAATTTTAGACATCTGGGCGACGGAGCAAACCAACATCCAAGAAACCGACTACGAGGCTGCACAACAAGCCTTGGCATTGCCGGAAATAGCGAATTTTCTCAGCCTTATCCTGTATGTACAAGGTGTGCCGGTTGCATGGTGTTTAGCTGAATTGGCCGGTCAGGGAACTATCGCCGTTGTCCATTTTGAAAAAGCACGAACCGATTTTCGAGGCAGCTATCAATACATCAACTATGCCTTTGCCCAATCGCTTCCCGAACAGGTTATCTACATCAACCGTGAGCAAGACTTGGGCGACGAGGGGCTGCGCCATGCAAAAATGAGCTACAAGCCGGAAGGTTTTGTTAAAAAATACCGACTTGATAAAGGAGCGCTTTGAAACTATGAAGTTAGTCAGCACTCGAAACAGCAATCTCGCTGTTTCCTTTAAACATGCGATCTTTGATTGTATGCCTGCCGACGGCGGTTTATATGTTCCGTACTCCGAACACGATTTACGCTCGTGGATATTGCATATGAATGAGCAGACAACCTTTTCGACCATAGCAGGCTCGCTAACATCTGCACTGCTCAAAGAAGAGATTAGTCCGGTTATTTCCGAGCGGATTGCAGCAACGGCGTTTCAATCCTATAGCCCGCGGCTTCGCCAGCTTGATGACCGCCTCTTTTTGCTGGAGCTGTTCCACGGGCCGACCGGCAATCATCGAGATTTCGGCTTTCTATGGCTTGCTTCCGCGCTGGAACACCTTTTAACAATAGATGAGAAGAAAGCCATTGTCATCGCCCCCAGTACCGGAGTCGGCGGCAGAAGTATGGCGGCAGCATTCGGAAATAAAAAACATCTTAAATTGATTATCTTATATCCGAAAGGCTATGCAAAGGGGCTAAAACCGGAGCATTTGTTTCAGAACGGCGGCTCCGTCTATCCCGTAGAGGTTAAAGGAGACACTGTCACAGTCGAGAATCTCATCCGGTCTATTTATCAAGAGCGGCAGCTCGTAAAAGATTATAACCTGACATTGGCAAATACGGTCAACATCGGGCGCATTTTGCCGCAGGTGTTTTTCTATATGTTTGCTTTTACCCGCATAAAAACAAGAACGGCAGGGGAGATATTCTATGCAGTGCCGTCGGGAAACTACGGTAATCTTACGGCAGGCTTATACGCATGGAAGTTTTGCTTGCCGGTAAACGGTTTTATCACGGACGCAACGGATGCACTGAACTGTGACGAAACCGGTAGCTGCCGCTGCGTTAATTCGTCCATCCCACTTTCGGAACGCGGCCCCGCCGATCCTGCCGTACCTTCCAGCATCGAACGACTTGAACAAATTTTTACACTCAGCCCTGCGATTATGAAATCGATTATTTTCCCTGCATGGGTCTCGGATGCCGAAGCGGAAATGCTCATCAGCGATTCCTATCGGCGTTACGGTATTATGTTCGATATGGCGACCGCTCATGCATACTCAGCAGCACAAAACCGGAATATATGCCAAAGGAGCGGCGGAGAATCTCTCGTGTTGGTCTCGAAGGATCATCCTGCCTTTGAAAGCAAAATTCTTACCCGGATATGCGGCGAGTCTCCGATAATACCCGAATATCTCCGCGATATCGATACCCCTATTCCGAACGTACCGCTCATCAACGGAACAAAAGAAGAACTCATCAAAATTCTCAATAAAGTAAGCGAGGTACAATAATGCCATACAAATTAGACGGTGCAAAATTCCCTACGTTGGAAGATTTAGTCGAAGCGCTCTATCCGCTCTATGCCGATAAAATGAGCGAAGAAGAATTCAAAAAATATGCAGAAGAAAACGCAGAAAAAAGTTAATTTTTTGGGGAGATTATAATGGATTATTATCACGCCTTCCTCAAGCGAAGTGCAGCATGGTTTATCGTATGCTGTATGTCGGTATTTGTTCCCACACTTCTTTTTGCAACGCAAAAACCTACAAAAGAATCTGCGCAAGGTACTTTTTCCGGTGATTACGTTATTTACCGTGATTATTCATGGAAAATCCCTACATGGATAGGCTTTTTGTATTATAACGATGAAACCTACGGTGCTTTTATCCGTACCGATGAGCAGGGAAATTCCCGTACCGTATCCATCCTATTCAGCGCTCAAGTTGAAAAGGGGCGGTTAGTCCTGACCGGTCAGCAAATTATCTCTTCTATTACGCAGGATGATACATTCGGCGTTAATTATCTGATGGAGCTTTTACCCAAGCTCTATGAAATTAAAACTTTCCCTCGTGCAGGAAAAGCGCCGTTCGGCACGGCAACGGTACGCAAGCAAATGGAAGAATTCGGCGGAGCAGTTACACTGGACTTTCAATCTTTTGTGCCCCTCTTTCACCTTAAAGCGATAACCGGCGCAAAAAAAGAACCGGTTTTGGAATTAACCGAAATAGGCTCCATTAATGGCAACGGGGAATCGGTATTCTATGGTTATGGTCCGGCAGAACCTCAGCAAAACACAAACGTATTTACCGTCGATAAAGCGGCAAAGAAAGAAACGGTAACCGTATCAGGTGTGCAGCTCCATTTGGATAGCCAGTGGAAAAAAATTGCAGATAATTCATTTCTTTGCGAGGATACCGCCTTTTTAACGGTAAGTACGGTCAATATACCGTCGGCAGAAAATGGGAATCCGTTATCCGTACCCGAACGCTTGCTTCGATTGCTAACAGCTTCAAGTCCTTATGCCAAAACACTGCTGCCGTATACGACTGTCGAAGGGAAGCAAACAGCCTTTACGCTCAAGCAATCCGTATACGACATCGAATCAAAAAAGATTTCAAAAGACATAAAACGATGCATTAAAAATAAAGACGGCAGCTTTACCATTGTCAGCCTAACAGTTAACAGCGCTGCGTATAGCGCAGAGCAAGCCTATTTTAATGGACTTTTTTAGTTTTTGTGCTATACTGCAACAGAGATGATAGGGCATTTACTTTTTGATATTGATAATACGCTTTATTCTGCATCCAATCTGATGGAACGGAGAATCTCCGAACGGATGTTTCAATTTATTGCCGATTTCTTATCGCTTCCGTTGGAAGAGGCTATAAAACTGCAACGTGCACGGCGGCACAATTACGGTACGACGCTCGAATGGCTTGAATGTGAATATCATTTTAATGACAGAGACACGTATTTTGAAGCAGTGCATCCCGCTTCGGAAATTGCCGAATTACAACCGGATCCGAATTTGCGGAATTTTTTACTTTCGTTACAGATGCCGATGACGGTTTTGACCAATGCACCGATGGCACATGCCGAACGGGTTTTGAACTTCTTTAATATCAGTGATTTATTCCTCGCTGTTTTTGACATTTCCTATAACCAAGGGAGAGGGAAGCCGCAACCGGAAGCCTTTACCAAGCCGCTTGCCGCTGTGCATAAAACGGTTGAAGAAACGTTGTTTCTGGATGATTGCCCCGCTTACGTTGAGGGTTTTGTCAAAATTGGCGGCAGGAGCGTACTGATCGACGAAAAAGAACGATGTACGGATTTTACCAAAGCGTCCGGTATCCCGTCGATCAAATCAATTTATGAGCTGCCGCCGCTGTTGGAACGTCTTTCCATATAGGAGTATATTAGACCTATTCTGAAACTTTCGTTTTCGAATAGGTCGACGAGACAATTGTATTATTTTGAGGAGCGCATTATGGAAGAGAAAAAAATTGACGGTCTTGTACTAAAAAATATGCTTGAAAACTTGAGGCCATTATTCGAACAATACGCAAGCAAGGATAATGTTATCACCGAAGAAAATGTACACAAACTGGAAAATCCTCAAATTCGATCAATCTTAGAATCGGCCGTAAAAAAACTCTTGTTGGAAGGTTCAAAACTCTACCCGGAAAAACACATTGCCGAATTTTTAACGGCAATTAAAGCCGGAAAGAAGGGCATTATCCTCTCCGAGCACTACAGCAACCTCGATTTACCGATTTTTTTATATTTAATGGAACAAACAGGACCGGCAGGAGAAGAGCTTGCTCATCGTTCGATTGCAATGGCAGGGATGAAGCTTACCGAAGAGGATCCGCTGATAGCCGCTCTCACCGAAGGCTATGAGCGCATTGTCATTTATCCGAGCAGAACACTTGCCGGCATTACCGACCCCGTACAACTGGAAGAAGAGAAAAAACGGAGCCGCAGCATCAATATCGCCTCGATGCGGACGTTGGAAGAAGTGCGAAAAGAAGGAAAAGCCGTTATCGTATATCCGGCAGGTACCCGCTACCGCCCGGGAAAGCCCGAAACAAAACGGGGTGTCCGCGAAATCGACTCATACATCCGAACCTCCGATGTGATGCTGTTGGTGTCTATTAACGGTAACTGTTTGCGCATTTCGGACGACCCATCCAATATGCTGGGAGACATTGTGTGCCAAGACAAGGTTGTAATGGAAATGAGTCCGGTTATCGACTGTAACGAATTCCGCGAGCGTGCGAAACAACGCTGCCGTGACGGAGATGACAAAAAACAGGCCGTCGTCGATCTCGTTATGGAAGAACTGGAGATTATGCACAACCGAAATGTATAGGCTGTTTTCGGGCTTCCATTAACATACCTCAATATCAGCTGTAATAACAACCGCATCCGTTCCATAAAGCTGTCTACATTGCTTTTACGGATATCTTCTACAAAGCTCCATACTGATTTTCCCGTGTCTGTAAACGGTATTGTAGTATATGCAGGCATCAAATTTTCTAAAAACCCGTACCGCACTTCATCATTCGGAAAACCAAGCCGGTACATCCGCTCTTCTGTAACGTATTTCTTAATGGTTAAATAACCGGATTGAAACAGAATAGGTAAGGCATCTTGCGCTACAGCCCTGTATGTTTCCAATCCGGTTTCATTCAATTCAATATTCCCATCCAAGTCAGGGATAAAAAAATGAGCTTCTTTCAGATAATTCACCAAAAAGGTCGGTGTTCCCGTCCCGAACCAGTAGCTTTTAATTTCTTTATTATCAAAAGCATTTAATAGACTGAATGGATTGTACATTCCTTCCCCTGCCGGATGGAACAGGTAGCGTCATACCATTGTTTTAATGCTGCTATCGCTTGCAGATAGTCAAATCCTCGCTTGTAAGCCAGCGCCGGTTTGCAAGCAAACCGGTTACTGCTTGGAACCACCGCCATCCGTGGCGGTTCTGAAATGTACATTCGTATACACCGCTTAACGACAAGGGGCTGTCCAAAAACTGAAAGCCTATCGGCCTTTTCTGTAAGGAAATAATTTATCATATCCGCTAAAGCGGATTGCGTAACAGTTTTTGAACAGTTCCTTTAAATTTAGATGCGACAACGTAGATGCTCCGCATATTCTTAAAAGCTGGTGTTAATACGGTTTCCCCATAGTAACCTTTTTTGAATCGCGGAGTGTCCAGCTTTCTGCTTTATTAATAGCGGTTTTTGCATCGCGTACCAGCGATTTTGAGGCGGTTATCGGCGCGATAACCGCTGACTTTAAGACGGCGCCTCCTCGCCATGCACCGCTTGCAACGGCGGCTTCCGCTTCCCGTACCAGCTCTTCGTCATTCCATGCAGGAGCTGCGCCCCGTTTAGCACATTCTTTTTTCGGTACAGTAGAGAATGGCATCCTGAATATCGCCGTCCACTCCGGCTTTTATCAGAATGACATTGGCGTTTCTTTTGGGAATGCTCGTATACGGTCCCCAAAAATCCCGCGCAGCCGCACAAGCTTGTGTTCCGCCGGAAATAATTTTAACGGTTGTTTCATCGCGGATACCCTCTTCGACGGAACGCCAATGGTATACAATAGTCTCGCCTGCGGAAACTTCTGCGGCGGGGAACCGATAGTGCGGGTTTTGCTTATCTCCGACATTCGTGATGGTGATGCCGGAAAGGTTGCCGCTTTCCATTACAATAAACTCGATAAATTCGCTTTTCGGTTTGCTGCTGTATAGCGGACGGATTTCGGTTATCCGCAGTTTTGCAGGGTGCGTATTGGCTCCCTCAAACGGCAGCGCAAAATCAAGAACGCTGTGCTTTGTGTCCGACACGGAACCGCGCAATACAAAAGGAACTCCGATACCGATCGTGGCAGTTGGGCTAAGCGCAAAGGCGGTGTAGGTATCAGCCTTGCCGGATTGTTCGTCGGAATCGGTAAAATTGTCGGGGATATCCATCGGCTCGGCGCTGCACGTTTGCGTTTCTCCCGTTTCGGGGATAAAAATTTCCGCTGAAAGAAATTCCGCCGTACCGGCAAAGTATATCTGTATAGTATTGGTTTCCATCCGTACGGTTTTTACTATTTTAATGGGTTCAGCTTCTCCTCCGAGAATATCGGTAAAAATCGGCTGTTGAGAAAAACCTGCACACCCTGCTCCGCATAGCGCACAGATAACCGGCATAACAAAAAAGAGTTTTTTCATCGGTTCGTCTCCTAAGTATTTGTAAGCTACCTTCTATATGCGACACGCGCGGCTTTTTGGCTAAGAATTTAAGAGAAAAGAAAATAATTTTGCTGTTTTTTAGGAGGTCTGACATTAAATATAAAGACGCTGATTATCCGCAAGATTTTATCAAAATCGATCTTGCGGACTTAAAAGTAAAAGCTGAATATATTCCCGCACTGTTGTATCTTTTAGGAACTTCCTATCTCCGTGCGCGCAGCGAGTTGCACACGGCAAGAAGTGCGACGCCGACATCGGCAAACACCGCTGCCCATAATCCGATAATGCCCAAGGCGCCGCCTGCCAAAAAGGCGATTTTAACAACAAACGACATAACGATATTTTGTTTGACGATTTGCCGTGTAAAACGTGCCGACTTGATTGCCTGCGGAATAAGTTGCGGGTTGTCGGTCATAAGAACGACGTCGGCGGCTTCGATTGCGGCGTCGCTGCCGATTCCGCCCATCGCGATACCCACATCCGCACGGGCGAGAGCGGGCGCATCGTTAATTCCGTCTCCGACAAACACGCAGACGGCGCGGGCGTTGCCTTTCTTCCGTTCGTCGCTGATAGCTTCAAAGCGGGCGACCTTTTCATGCGGCAAAAGTTCGCTGCTGCAGCGGTCAAGCTGCAATTCGGCGGCTATTTTTTCGCCTGTACGCTTCGTATCGCCGGTCAGCATCTCAAGGTATCCGACGCCGACGCCGCGCAGTTCCCGTATCGCTTGTGCGGATTGCGGTTTAATGCTGTCGCTGCAAATAATACAGCCGGCATAACGCCCGCCGTAGGAAAGGAATACCTTTGTTCCTTCGATTTGAGCGATGGAAGCAGGCTGCTTTTCCGCATCGCCGAAGATGAACAGCGCGGAACCGGCCGCAAGCTCCTGTTCGTTCCGCAGCATTTTAACGCCGGAACCGGCTTTTTCCGTGTATTGCCGGAGTTCGGCAGCTTCTTTTTCAAACACGGCTATTTTCTCTTTACCGAGCTGCCCTTGAATAGCGCCTTTTATCGCAACGGCAATCGGATGGCCGGAATGATACTCGGCGATATAGGCAAGCTCAAGCAACTCCTCCGTGCTGAATTGTTCGGCAGGAAGAATATGCTGTACCGTTAAAACACCGGCGGTCAGTGTGCCGGTTTTGTCGAATACAACGCTGTCCGTTTTGGCAAGCGAGTCGATAAAATCCGCTCCTTTTATCAATATACCTTTTTTTTGCCGCCCCGCCGAGTCCGCCGAAGTAGCCGAGCGGAACGGAGATAACAAAGGCGCATGGGCAAGAGATGACGAGGAATACCAATCCGCGCGAAATCCACGGAACAAAGGCGTTCCACGAAAGCGGGCTGCCATGTACAGCTGAAAGTACAAGCGGCGGAAGGAGCGCCAGCACGACTGCACCGATCGTTACAATCGGAGTGTATACTCGTGCGAAGCTCGAAATAAGCCGCTCCGTTTTTGCCTTGCGGTCTTGCGCATGTTCCACCAACTGTAGCATTTTTGCCGCAGCGGTATTTTCCGCCGCTACGGTGGTTTTAATCACCGCAAGCCCGTCCGTATTGACGAATCCTGCAAGTACCGTACCGCCTGCTTCAATAAAACGCGGAACACTCTCTCCCGTCATTGAAGAGGTATCAAAAGAACACGCCCCTTCGACCAGTATCCCGTCAAGCGGAACCTTCTCTCCCGGTTTTACGAGGATCAGCGTACCGATAGGAACATCTTCCGGGGCTACAATGTCAGGGTCATCCCCTTCATGATGATGCCCGCAGCAGCACTCTTCGGCATGATTATGCGTATGTTCGTGTTCATGCTCGCACTCGCATTCTTCATATGCGTGATGATGTTCATGGCTATGTTCGTGTCCACACTCGCAGTTTTCCGAATGGGTATGGTGATGTTCACCGTGTTCATACCCGCATTTGCACATCTCGGCGTGAATGTGCTCATGGCTGTGATGGTGGTCATCATCTTCATGTTCATGACCGCAACAACTATGTGCATCGCTGTGTCCCGATTCGGAGTCGGCAGGATTATGATAGAGCCGGACAAATTCGGGGCGCAAATCCATCAAGTTGGTAATGGAACGGCGGGATTGCTGAACGGCGGCGGCTTGCAGCAGCTCACCCAAGTTGTAAAACAGCATAACCGCGGCGCCTTCCGACCACTCTCCGAGTATGAATGCACCGAGTGTCGCAAAGGTCATCAAAAAGTTTTCGTCAAAAATACTTCCTTTACCGATGGTCTTCAGCAAGGTTTGGATAACTTCCAGTCCCGCAGCAAGCCACGAACCGACAAAAAGCAGTGATGAAAGTGCAATGGAGTAAGAAGCGCCGTTGAACTGAACGGTTATTTTGAAAGGTTCGGAAGCAATTTTCAATACAATCCCGGCGATAAAAAACACCGCCGCTACGCTAAAACGGATAATATCGTGTTTATTCCACAAACTGTCATGATGATGTTCATCATGATTATGCGTTTCGTGTATATGATTACATGCCATACAACTACAAGCCATATTACCTCCTATAAAAACTTTTGCAGGATGTTTAAACATCCGAAAAAGTTTTTAGTCGTGCGCGTTGCGCGCACACGTAAATAATCAAGTTTGCAGCGCAAACTTGAGACAAAAAGCGCTGGCGATATTTTAGACAGCGCTTTTTGTCATCTCTCCTCCTTTGGTCTAGCGCCCTTCCAGAATATGCTCCATGCCGACGCTGTATAAGATGCCGACATGATTGTCCTCTATGGAATAATAGATTTGTTTTCCCACCCGCCGCGAACGCACTATTTTTGCCTGTCTGAGGATACGCAGTTGATGAGAAATTGCCGAAGCGGAGATTTCAAGTACCTCCGCAATGTCGGCAACGCACAGCTCACCCGCCATTAACGCGGATACAATCTTGATACGGGTTGAATCACCGAAGTTCTTAAAAAAATCACTCAATGCGGTCATCGTGTCCTCGTCGGGGATCTTTGAGCGTGCATGAGCCACGGCATCGGGGTTAAAATACTCCGCCGCTTCGTCGCTCATCGGTTCTTCTTGGTTTTCCATTACGCTGCCTCCTTACGTATTCTGATTATCATGCCTGCCCACCTTGGTCATTCGTCTTCTCAAAACAGCAGGATTGTTTTATCTGTCAATATATGAACAAATGTTCAGATGTTTATTTGATTATATGTACAATTAAAAACAGTGTCAAGAGTGGCTTTTAAACTTTGTATTTTAGCATTGTTATATAAATATTAAAAAATTAACGACCGCCCTCTATAAATTTTTTGTAAAATGTGCTATTATTATTAATTATTAACCAAGGTGTGAAGGGAAAATGGCTAATAAAAATACAAATTTACATAAAGCAAAGCGATTTAAAGATGATGAGTTTTATACAACTTATGAAACTGTAGAAAACGAACTTTCTCATTATATCGGTCAATTTAAGAATAAAACAGTTCTTTGCAATTGTGATAATCCTTTTACATCAAATTTTTCTAAATACTTTATTCAAAATTTTAATCTTTTAGGATTAAGAACTCCTATTTACTTATAATGTACACTATTTTGTACAAAAACAGCAAGAGAAAATATTTGCTTCCTATTGCGGATAAAAGGTATAAGACCGGTGGCTAAAAGCTGAAAGACTGCGCCTAACGCAATAATTCGCATATATTGGGCTGTCAATTCGAGTGTTGTTCCGTATGGGAGGCCTTGTACTTGCCATGTCTATAGCCTTCGGCTAAAATGTAATCACAATACATATTAGCCGAAAGGATGCTGTATGAGTTATATTTCCAGAAGTTTGGAAAAGATAGTCTTAGAGGTAACAAAAGAATATCCGGTAGTATTGGTAACAGGCCCAAGACAGGTTGGGAAAACTACCATGCTGCAAAAACTTATGGAGGGCACAGACAGAGGTTATGTGTCGCTCGATGATTTGCATGAGAGAGCTCTTGCAAAGACCGATCCGGAACTGTTTTTGCAGCTGCATAAACCGCCCATACTGATCGATGAAGTTCAATATGCGCCTGAATTATTCACCTACATAAAAATATATGCGGATAAAAAGCGCAGCAAAGGTGATTTCTGGCTTACCGGTTCTCAAGCTTTTAAGCTGATGCAGGGAATGCAAGAGTCATTGGCAGGAAGAGTAGCGGTGCTCTCATTAACATCTTTATCGCAAGCAGAGATTTACGGAAATAGACTTGAGCCGTTTGTGCTCGATATGAAAAAACTTTCCGCACGGAGCAGAGAACGAAAACCTGCGAATATCAAAGAAATTTTTAACAGAATTTATAACGGCTCCATGCCTGCGGTCATAAGCGGTCAAAATAAAAACACTCACATTTTTTACAGCAGTTATGTAACAACATATATTGAAAGAGATGTAAGAGCGCTTTCGGATTCGATTGACTCTTTAAAATTTTTGCGGTTTATAACTGCCGTTGCCGCACGGTGCGGACAGCTGCTCAATATCGCCGACATAGCACGCGACGCGGATATTAATCAAAAGCAGGTGAAGGGCTGGCTGGGTATTCTTGAAACGTTAGGAATTATTTTTTACTTACACCCTTATTCAAATAATATGTTAAAGCGCCTCGTAAAAACTCCCAAGCTGTATTTTTATGATACGGGATTAGTCTGCTATCTGACAAAGTGGAGCAGTGCGGAAACGCTGGAAAGCGGCGCTATGAACGGAGCCATACTTGAAAATTATGTTGTTTCCGAAATAATGAAAACATATCTCAATAACGGTAAAGCGCCCTTTATGTATTACTATCGGGACAAAGACGCGAAAGAAATCGATATCGTATTAGAGCATGACGGCGTACTTAATCCGATAGAAATTAAGAAATCCGCAAATCCGGGTTCCGAGCTTGTCAAAGTATTCAGCTTACTGGATAACGCTTCTATTCCGCGTTCTAAAGGCGCGGTCATCTGCATGAAACCGGAGCTTTCAGCAATTGATAGGGAAAACTACATCGTGCCGGTTTGGGTGATTTGAAATTTGTAGAGTGAACAACTATTTATATGAAATAAAAATGGCGAACTCAAAACTCGTTATTATTGGAAGCGATGTATGGATCGGCTGTAACTGTATGATTTTGCCGGACGTAACCAACGGCAACAATGTCATCATCGCGGCGGGTGCGGTGGTAACAAAAGATATTCCCGATAACTGCGTAGCCGCCGGTGTTCCCGCAAAGGTGATAAAACAGCTGGAAAATGATATTGAAGACTGATGTTCAATGCCGATGACATGGGAACACAGGCCGATAGGTTTGTTGCAGAGTAGTCCGATTAATAGGTAATAACACAGTCAACTAAACTATCCGCTCTCACGTCGGAGATATCTCTGGCTTGAGGCGTTTTTTTGTGTATATACGTGCGGTATACGTCACGGTATTCTTACAAAACGGCGGTAAATGTGGTATAATTGTATGTTAAGGAGTTGTGATATGAGCACTTCAAACAGAAAATATAAAGATTCTGTCTTTGTCGATTTATTCAGTGAAGACGAAAAAGCAAAAGAAAACTTTTTGTCACTGTATAACGCCTTGCATAATACCAAACTTACGGCTATAGAGCTTTTGAAAAATATCCGCCTTGATCAAGTCTTGTACATGACATTCTATAACGATGTATCCTACCTTGTAGATAACAAAATAATAGTGCTTGCAGAACACCAGTCAACAATCAACCCGAATATGCCTTTACGCTGCCTTGAATACATCAGCCGCTTGTATGAAACCCTCTTTGAATCAAAAGAAAAATATAGCCGTAAACTACTGAAAATTCCGAGTCCTGAATTCTATGTTTTTTACAATGGAGAAGAAGACTATCCTTGTGATAAGACTCTTAAACTCTCGGAGGCCTTCATAGAAAAGGCAGCGGAACCTAATCTTGAGTTGACCGTTAAAGTAATAAACATAAACCGCCAAAACCGCCATCCTGTATTGGAAAACTGTAAAACGATACAGGAATACAGTATATTTGTGGAAACAGTGCGAAAATGGAAAGAAATAGACCCTCAAAACGGTTTTGAAAAAGCCGTTGAAGAATGTATAGAGAACAATATTTTGCGTGAATATCTAAAACGCAAGAGTAAGGAGGTCGTTAATATGCTATTAGCTGAATATGATTATGAAACCGATATAGCCGTACAACGTGCTGAAGAACGAGAAATTGCCTTTGCCGAAGGTATTGAACAAGGTATTGAACAAGGCTTTTCCAACGGATCGCGCCAAGCAAAGCTTGAAACAGCTAAGGCTTTTAAACGTTTCGGTTTTGACATTGACAAGATAGCTGAAGGAACCGGTCTTTCCGTTGAAGAAATTGAAAAACTGTAATTCGGTTTAGCGGCGCCGGATATTCTCCTTACAAATATTAAATTAAAATGCACTGACAGAATCGCCTATCGGCTTTAACATCGAGCCATTACGATTGGACAATCAAGGATATTAAAAAGGCGCTGAAAAAGTGGCGAGAGAAATAGTCGTATTCGTATGCACTTTGTTCAAGCAAAAGGAATTTTATCGGCTAAAAACGGAATGAACCTGTACCGAGGCTGTACTCATGGGTGCATCTACTGCGACTCGCGGAGCGATTGCTATCAAATAAAGCATACGTTCGAAGATATAGAAATAAAAGAGAATGCAATAGAACTGCTCGAAACTGCTTTGCGGCGGAAACGAAATAAGTGCATGATCGGCACCGGTTCTATGACCGATCCGTATATGCCGCTTGAAGAAAAAATCGGTATGACGCGCAAAGCGATAGAAAACGTGTACCGGTATGGGTTCGGCTTTACCGTGATAACAAAATCGCCGCTGATTTTGCGCGACCTTGAACTTTTGCAGGCGGTGAACAAAAAAGCAAAGTGTGTTGTGCAGATGACGCTCACCACATATAACGATAAGCTCTGCAAAATACTTGAACCGAATGTTGCCGTTACGAGTGAGCGTTTTGCGGTGCTTAAAACGCTGCACGATGCGGGCATTCCACAATAATCAAAAAAGTAAAAAATTGGTATGTAAGTATTGATGATGTTATTATCACCATTAATGCATACAGTTATACAATAATCACCGCACATAAGCAAAAGACTATATGACGATAAAAGAATTTGAAAATAAATATTGGTATATGAGTGAACTCAAAGCATTGGCAAAATCGCTTGAAATTCCTTTTCATTCAAAAATACGAAAGGATCAGCTTGAAGAAATGATTATTCAATTTTTGGAAACCGGGACGGTGAATAAAAAGAATAGTTTTAGGAGCAAAAGCCGGAATATAGAAATTTTGAATAATAGCAGTTATGTTGAAAATTTTAGCAATAAAAAAGAAACATGGGAATTCATACATAGTCAAATGAATAGCCGAGTTCCGGGACTAAAACCGAAATCAGGGGCAAAATATTGGCTTAATCGATGGATTGAAAATAAACTTTCTCATGATGAAAAAATAACTTATAATGATGTCATTTGTGAATATATTCGTTTAAATAAAACCGAAGGAAAACTTCCGCAAATTCCATCCTGCAAATTTAATAACTTTATAAGTGATTATTTAGCAAATGAAAAAGATGCGATAAGAGAAGATGCTTTGGAAGAATGGAATAAACTAAAAAATATGAAGATAAAAAAAGATTATATAACGTGGAAAAAGAATAAACATACATAGAAAATTTTGACCCACTTTAACCTGACGTTTGTTTTATCACGAAAGTTGTTTGAGGCGTCGATGCCGGTGCATCTCCCTTTTTTTAGGCAGCCTTCGCGTCAACTTTGCCGCCGCTTTATACTGCAGCAAAACCGAAAATCCATGTTAACAGCTCTCGTTTATAATCATTAATCTTTCCGATTATTCCAGGGGGATTGCAATCCCTCTGCTTGCCCCGAATGCTAAACTCGGTGAAGGGCTGTCGGTTCATTATTCGGGCGGCTCATCCCTTGGCAAATATGTGACAAAATGGCTTAATAAGAGCGGAGTTGCGGTAAAATGATGAAAATCGGGGACGGAGGTTATGAGCGTGCTGTTAGTTTTTTCAATAAAATATTTTGTATGTTGACGAATACATAAAATAGTATGTATAATATGGAGGTATATGACATTTGAATGGGATGAAAATAAAAACTCTGAAAACATAGGGAAGCATAAGGTCTCTTTTGAAAAGGCGCAGGATGCTTTTTTTGACGTAAACCGTATGATTTTAGAAGATGTAAAGCATTCCATTTCAGAAAAACGTTATTTTTGTATTGGAAAAACAGATAAAGGAATTTTGACCGTGCGTTTTACAATACGTGGTCAAAATATTAGGATTTTCGGCGCAGGATATTGGCGTCAAGGAAAGAAACTCTATGAAGAGCATTTACAGTAACCCCGAAAAATCAGTAATGGAAGCATTGGATTCTGCCGTATTAGTGACGGATTTTCTTCCTTCACCGGCAGAGCTTGTAAAGAAACCAGCAAAAGAAAAAATAACCATTTCAATAGATTCTGATTGTATTAATTTTTTTAAAACAGAAGCAAAGAAAAATCATACAAAATATCAGACTATGATGAATGAAGTACTTTCTCAATATGCAAAGCATTATGCTGTAAATGGTTAAGCATATATTTACGAGTATGGGAAACTTATATAGTAATATCTATAATGGAAAAAGAGTTTAAGGAATAATACAATAATAAAACTAAACGAAATCAGAATGCCGCTTGATATGATGATGACCGTGCTTTCTATAATCCTGATGGGAGGCACGGTACTTTTCCCTGACGATAAGATTCACCAGATTTTAGGAATGCCGCTGCTCGTACTATGGGCGGTTCACATCGTGCTGAACCGCAGATGGTACGGGGCATTATTTCGCGGGAAATATTCTGCACACAGAATCATGCAAATTGCGGTAAATATGGGGATATTGCTCTGCGCACTTTTTCTGATGATGAGCGGTCTTATGATGGCGTGGTTTGTTCCGCCGGAAGCCGTGGGCGATATGCTCGGCTTTGCACGGATTGCTCATCTTATCGCTTCGCACTGGTATTATCTTTTTATGTGCTTCCATTTAAGAATGCACGCAAATATGATTGCCTCCCGACTTAAAGCAAAGCCCCGTACCCTGCGGATTTTGAGGGTGCTCGTTCTGCTGATTTCCGCTTACGGTGTGTATGCGTTTATCTCCCGCGGTCTTGTACAATATATGTTCCTGCAGCAGCAGTTTTTCTTCTTCGATTTTGACAGAGGCTATGTTTTGTTCGCGGTAGATTATCTTTCAATACTTGTGCTGTTCGCAGCGGTTGCGTATTATGCGGGAATAAAAAGTAAGAGAAAGTGAAATGTGGGCGTGATACTCTGCATCGGGAGATGTTAATTTTGATTGGTAATTGCATAATTCCGATGTGCATTTATTCAAAAGCAGCTGACTGGAGAACGGTTTCTTGAGCCTCTAAAACGGTAAGCCTATCGGTATATCCCGCAAATAAATATATGAACAACACCAGTCAACCATTTCAAGCTGTTCTTCCCAATCATAATCAAGATCATCTCCGTCTTGTCTTTGTAAATATTTTCTGTTTTTTTGTAAAAGTGCTTGAGTTTCCAGAATATCTAAGCCAATAATACTTCCAACAGCTTGAACATTGAAATGTTCATTCCATAGTTCGCAGATATATTTTATAGGATTCAATTCCTCCGTAGAAAAATTAAACTTGACCATCAGTTGATACGTATTCGTATACTCATCGTTAGTAAGATATTTATGTCTTTGATTATAAATTTCTAAAACTTTTTCAGTATCATTTGTCGTATTAAAATAGCAAAACGAAAGATAAAGTAAATGCTCAAATATGTGTTTGAGATCTTCTTTGGAAATATTTGTACCAAGTAGGAGGACGTTTTCGTATGCGGTCATAACATCCGTCAAATTATCGCTATTTTGAACCCAGTCAAGATACTTTAGTGCAGCTATATACCATGCTTCACAGAATGGTACGTATTTACCGAGTGCTTCTGAATTACATATACTGTTAAAAAAATATAGTTCTTTATCTTTATCCGTAAGCAGCGGTTGCGATTCTATATTCCGTATGCGGGATGCAATAAAATCCAGTTTACTTTAGGCTATAGGATTGGCTTGAATTAAAAAAAATATTTATTATAGAGGAAATACATACCTTAGTTCTCAAAGTCGATTAATCGGTCAAGCTGATTTGTGGTTTAAATTTCTGCTAGGTGTCTATTCTTTTTAATTCTGTAAGGGCTTTATTGCGATAAACTAAATCGTCTCTAGCGGAAAAACCTTCCTTAAAATTGAACAACTGAACAAAGTATCAACTTTGGAAGTTGTTCAATTCGTGCGCGGTAGCGCACACGTCAATAAGTGAGTTTGCCTTGTGGCAAACTCATCGGTTAACGAGGCAGCCTTATTTGGTTGCCGAAGTTATACCTTCGTTTTCCCAAAAGGCATTACCGTCTTTATTTTTAGTGAATACAACTAATGCGGTTTTGTGAATACCAATATGTTTTAAAGCATTCAACGCCGTGGTGATCAATTGGGAAGCAACCCTTTGTCTCCGCCATTTCGGATGTACAGCAGTATGGTATATGTAACCTCGCCTTCCGTCATTTCCTGCCAATATGGCACCATGGTAAACGCATCAGTCTGATTTTTTTATATCCCCGCGGAAAAATTGAAACTATTCGACCAGAGTTGAACCTCTTCGCGGTTCAAATGGTCTCACAGTCTCAATTTTTCCGCGATTTATATCTACTTTGCCTGATGCATTTATAACCCCTTGCTGGAAAAATGTGCGAAATTTTATTCGTGCGGAGGGTTTAATACCCCGACGCTTGCGTCGTAACAAAGGGTATTAAAGCCGACTGCAACCACCTTATGAGAACAACATACCCCGACGCTTGCGTCGGGGGTGTTGATTTCCTTAAAATGCAACAGTTGAACAAAGTATGCACTTTGGAAACTGTTGCATTAGTGCGCGAAAAGCGCACACGTCAATAAGCGATGTTTACCGGACGGCAAACTCGGTGTGTTTTTAAGCGGCGATATTTAAGTTGCTTAAAATAAACTTTTATTTTTCTTTTGCTACTGACGGTTCAAAGGCTTTTTTAGGAGTTCTGCCTTCGTTCTTTGCTGCAAAACCTACCAGTTCCGGGTATATTTTCTGTGCTTTTTCAAACACATCGGCTGCTTGGTCGTTTCCTAATTTGGTTGCATATTTTGCTGCGGCGGATTCACCTTTTTTGGTATAGAGCCGTGCAATTTCAGCATCTTTGTCTTTCTGCTCTTTAATCAGCTTTTGCTCATACGCTTTCCAATAGCTGCGGACATTCTTTCCGTACATATCCCTGTTTAATGCTGAAAAGACATTGATTGTCCGCATCAGCCAGTAAAACGAATCGGGAGTATACATTTCATTGTCTACTTTATACGCAGAGTAGGTGTCCGTAATGTTGCCGTAGAAGGGCAGATACACCGAATGTTCTGCATTTGCCATCGCCATCCACATCACACCGCCGACAGCTTTCGGTAAGGTGTCTTTCATCTGAATGATATGGCATTCCATAGAAGTCGGTGTACCGATTGCGCGAACTCCTGCGTTTTCCGGTAAATTTGCATTTTTATCGGTATCTTCATAGCGATAGCGCTGCAATTCCATTACATCTTCAAGGGCGATTTTCTTATCAGCCTTTCTCCACAAAGAGAATAGCTTCGTGTCATACGCAACCTTAGCGGACGGTGAGAGTTTATTTTGTCCTCCCCAAAGCCGTACACGGTTGTAGTCGCTCATTTCTTCTCCATAAGTAAGCGCTGCATGGAATTTACCGTCAACTTCTTTATAAAAGCCTTTCGACTTAGGCAAATTGATTAAATCTTTTGATGCGATAACATCTTTACTTGTCGTATCGACATAACCGAGCAAGAAGCAATTAGGTACTACCGCATACATATCATCCGGGACATTAACCGCTGCATACTGATGGCCGGTATAAATTTCCATGTACCAGCTTTCTTTATCGTCTGCGATAAAAATGATGTTGCCTTCTGCCGAACCGTAGGTATCTACAATCTTTGCAATCCGTTCAACGCCTTCCCGGGCTGTGGTAATATACGGCAACACAACCGTTGTCATAGATGCTTCCGAAAGTCCGTTTTCAACAAGCGGGTCAGCTTCTTCTGCAGCTTTTCCCGGAGAGGCAGAAACGGTTGCGCTCATCGCAACGCCGTGCTCGTTAAAACCTACTTCGTCGTAGATGCCTTCGGATTGTTCGGCATCGCAAATAGCGGTATACCGATAGCTCTCTTTCGGTAATTCGATTTTAAAGCCGATTGAGTCGGTAAACTGTACCGGCTTTCTGTTTTTCTTATGCGGATATACCTTAAAGGTTTTGTTATGGGCGCCACTCAAATCTTCCGTACGCGCAATGATACGAAAGCCGTCGGCTGTTGCATCCTTTCCTGCAACAAACCCCGTACAGCCAAAAGCATTAGACATTCCTGTCCATACGCCGGCCACGGCAACCAATAAAAACAGACACATTTTTTTCATAATGTACTCCCTGTTAAAAATAATCCGGCAAACACTACCGAATAAAATCACACTTACCTTAAAAAAGGCAATAAATATAAAAAGGATTATATCATGCGATTCAGTACTTGTCAAAATAAATGTGCATTTCGTACTATTTTGTTGTTCCATTGTGGCTTTAGGTGCGATGATATTCGTATTTTGAATGGGCATACGTTGACCGATACGGATCGGCTTAATATGTACGGATATATTGCTATTTTCTGCGCCGAAAAACCGTTTTTTACATCAAAACCAAATCCTGCCGTCGTAACAATCCTCAGAGATCACGACCTTAAAGAGGGTTGTAAAGGTTGCGTTCTTACCGTAAACCGTGGGCTGTTTTCGGGTAAATTTATTCGAGAAGCCGCGCTGGATTTTGGGCTAAGTAAAGCGGATACGCCATTGGCAAGCACAAGTCCGATTTTACCGTTTGCAGAAAGATGGTGTATCATGTGCTGGATCCAAGCGTAGTTCGCATTGCCTGCCGGGGGCACGGCTCCTTTTTTTGAGTTACTTTACCCCACTACACACTTTTCCACACATGCCGCAACATCAGCCATAGGAGCGGGCGGTTCAAAGCGGGCAACAACAGTGCCGTCCCGGGCAATAACGAATTTGGTAAAATTCCATTTAATTTCAGGATTATTTTTATAATTGCTGTCTATTTTTTGAATAAAATCACTTAGCGTTTCCGCCATCTTCCCTGTGCCGAAACCCTCGAATTTTTTCTGAGATTTTAGATAGGTAAAAAGCGGAAGCGCGTGTTCACCCTTTACATCAGACTTTTTCATCTGAGGGAATGTTGTGTGATAACGGAGTGTGCAGAATTGGTGAATTTCCGCATCGGTTCCGGGAGCCTGCTCGCCGAATTGATTGCACGGCACATCGATTATTTCAAAACCGTTATCGTGATATTTTTCGTATAGTTCTTCCAACTCTTTATACTGCGGTGTAAATCCGCAAGCCGTCGCCGTATTAACAATCAACAAGACTTTGCCTTTGTATTGCTTGAGCGGAACATCGTTTCCTTGCGCATCTTGCACCGAATAATCATAGATAGTCATCATTTACCTCCGAAAAAAAATAGAAACCATCTCTGAAAACGTTAGTTCTAAGAAACGTCTCTTAGGTCATTCGATTTTAAGATAATTATTTGAAAGATGCAATCTATTCCCCGCTGCAGAGCATCCCCATGCTACCTGCACATGTTTTTTTCTATAATAGAAATTCCTTTTGCCATCTCAGGCTCCAATAGCGTCGGCTCCAACCTGTTGATAAGGGCACGGCATTCGGAGAGTCGGTTTTCTTTAAATGCTCTGGTCAGTTGATCATAACATTCTTTTATTTCTTCGAATTCCATCGTATAGTCGACATCCTGATAATTTATATAATAGCATGGCACCTTTCCTTTTCCCTTTAAAAGATGTGGAGGGCGTTTATAGAGCCGATAGCTGCCGGAAATGAGCGCCGCTGTTTTCATCGAAACGGTGCACGCCATCGGAGCAGTTACCGATTCAAGGCGGAAAGCCATATTAACCGTGTCACCAAAGATATCGAAAATATATTTATGCACGCCGACGATACCTCCGGTGATTGCTCCCGAATCGATGCCTATTTTTATTCTAAAATGGCTGTTATTATCTTTATTAATTGTTTCAAAGCTTCGTAGCATTTCGACAGCGGCGCCGGTAAGCCTGAGTGCATGGTCTTTTTCCCCTCTAAGGCCGCAGCATGCTAAGTATCCGTCTCCAAGTGTTTTTATCCGCTCACAGCCGAAAACATCCATAATACCGTCAAATTGAGTAAACATCGTATTTAATTGCCTAATAACATGCTCCGGCGCCGTACCACCCGACCATTCGGTAAAGCTGACTAAATCTGCAAACAGTACCGTTACCGCAGGATACACTTTAGGCTTTGACGCTCCCGTACTGATAAGTTCGTCGATAACGGAGGGCGGCAGAGTATTGCGTAAAAGTTTGTCGCTCTTTTCTTTTTCGCCGGCGAGTTCTTTTGTTTTTTCTTTTACCTTCCGGTCAAGTTCATCTGCCCTCCGCTGTAAATTTCTAAAACGGAGTTGGACGGCAAAGAAAATACCGCTTCCGATACAGCATACAAGTAAAAGATAGAACCAGATAGTCTGATAAAAAAACGGCTTCTTATAGATAGCGGCGCTGGAACCGCTCTTGTTTACAATGCCGTCATTGTTCGCAGCTCTTACCTTAAACACGTAATTACCGGGGTTGAGGTTCGTATAGGCAATCTCCCGCGTAGTTCCGCAGCTACGCCACTCTTTATCATATCCTTCAAGTTTATATTCAAACTGAACCCGTTGCGGAATGGTAAAACTTAAAGCGGTAAATTTAAACAGAATACGCTTTATTCCGGCCGCGACCTTCAGTCTTTCTTCCGTTACATCATAGTTTTTGCCGTCTAAAACAATGCTCTCGATAACAACCGGTGGAGCATGTTTATTGGTAACATAATAAGAAGGAGCGCAGACGGCAACTCCCTTAAGCGTAGGCAGAAACAATGTATTTTCGGCGGTAACATGCGCCCATGCATTCGCCGCTAATTGACCTGTTAGGCCGTCAAGCCGGTTGTAGCGGACAAGAAATTCAGCTGGGAGACCGTTCAGCACTGCCTTTACAAAAACATCCGTTTTTACCAGCAGCAAATCTTTTGCCGTTACAATCCAGAGGTTTCCCATTGTGTCTTGTACGATGTTAAACACACTGATAGCTCCTGCACCGAATGCTTTATTGGCATAATAGAATCCGCCGTTTTTATACAGTGTTAGCCCCTCGCTTGTGCATAACCAAATATTATTTTCCGTATCTTCAATAATTCTAAGGATAATATTGCCGTGCAGTCCATCATCTTTGGTAAAAACGTGTTCCACCTTGATAACCGGTCTGCCGTCAGAAAAACCCGACACCGTTAAAACGACCGCCCCGCCGCCGTCCGTACCAAGCCATATCTTTCCGCTGCGGCTTTCTTCCGCACAAAGAATAAATAAATTAGGGAGTCCGTCTTCCTGCGTAATTGTTGTTATCGTACCGTCAAAATAGACGGCGGGTCCTGCCGTTGTGCCGATCCACAGGAGATTATCCGAGCTGCGGTACGAAAAACGTACACGGTTGTTCGGTAGTCCGTCTTTTTTTGATAGCGCTTGCATGCTTCCGTCTTTCCTAAAAATCAAAAGGCCGTTATCGGAATAGGTAGCAAAAAATAATGTTCCGTCCGCTTCTTCTCTGATTTGCCGGACACGGACGGCATGCAGCTTTTCGATAAGGGCATCAATTTGCCTTGCTCTTGTAGGAGAGAGCGCCGAACTTTTTAAGCACACAATGCCGTCATCTTTTGCAATCCAAATGTTTTTATCCAAATCTTCCAATACGGAATTTGCCGCGGTTGGTGGCAGGGACTCTGCGCTGGTTAAATCAAGAAATTTTCCTTTACTGAATTTCCCGACGCCGCCGCGTTCCATACCTACCCAAAGGTTTTCCTCAAAGTCTTGACAGAGACATGAAACGATATTATTCGGCAAGCCGTTCTCTTCCGAAAATATTTCCGGCTTACCCTTTTTGATCGTAACAATACCTCTATTGGTCGCCGCATACAGCGTTCCGTTCACAGTACGCAAAAATTCGTTAATACTCATCCCTTTCAGATATTCTGCGTCAATAAATTCAATGTCTTTTTCTTCTTTTATCTTGATGATTTTTCCGTTTTTTGTACCGAGCCACAGTATGTTATCGGAATCAAAATATGCAGCCGAAAAAGTATAATCCTGTATGGCATCCAAATACGGGAGCCGGGCTACTTTTTTATTTTGAATGACTGTAATCCCCTGCAGATTTGAACCGACATATATCCTGTCCTTTACCGGAAGGATAAACGTAATAATCCCTAAACTTTTATTGCGTTCATCAAGGATAGGGACAAAACGGCCGCTTTTTTCCAACCGCGCGAGTCCGTCTGCCGTTCCGACCCACAGCACATTGTCTTTATCAAATTTTATCGCTCTAATTGAAAGATTCGGCAGACCATCTTCTTCGGCATAGCGCTTAAATATCTTGTTTTGATAGGCGTATAAACCGGTGGAATTGGTTCCTATCCAGAGCGTACTGTATGCATCTTCGCATAGAACACGCGGCGCTATGCCGGTAAACCCGTGTTCGGCTTCGGTAAACTCGGTAAACGTTTCTCCGTCAAACCTGATAAGGCCGTCATAGGAGGCAAGCCAAATATAACCCGTTCCATCCTGCAAAACGTCCAATATTCTATTTGAAGGTAACCCGTTCGTATCCGACCAGAAAGTCTGGACAGAGCCTGCAAGACTGTTAAATGATATCTCCGCTGCGAGTGGAAAAATTGCCATAAGTGTAAGTACAAGTACAAAAAAGCATTTTTTTAACATAAGTACCTCAAGGATTTAACAGGAACGTGTAAAAACTACAAGCCGATAGGCTTATTCGTTAACACAGTATACACTATCGAAGTGAAAAAACCATATATTTTACCACAAAGAACCATAGTTACCGTAAAAGAACTCACGTTATTAAAGCACCGAAAAGCCGTACCTCATACAAGCTTCCCGCAAAAGGTACGACGAGGAAAAGGTTCCCGTAACGACATGCAATAATTGGCAATTTGAAACCAATTATTGTATTGCTCATTCCTTTACAGACTTGGATCAACCTTTCCTAACTAGGCGTCCGCTTGCATAAGAGATTTATTTTTTCTATTATATCCCCATGACAACCGCATTGGTGTATTTTGATAAAGGGAAAAAAGCACAAACACAGCTTTTTCTGGCAGCCCTAAAAGAAGGCGCCCATAATCGGTGCGATGATATTCGTATTTTGAATGGGCATACGTTGACCGATACGGATCGGCTTAATATGTACGGATATATTGCTATTTTCTGCGCCGAAAAACCGTTTTTTACATCAAAACCAAATCCTGCCGTCGTAACAATCCTCAGAGATCACGGCCTTAAAGAGGGTTGTAAAGGCTGCGTTCTTACCGTAAACCGTGGGCTGTTTTCGGGTAAATTTATTCGAAATCTGATGAATACATTAGAAAGCTGCGGTTTTATGATCGACTACTTCGATACTTTGCGGAATGTAGCGGATGCTCGCCGCGCGGGGGCAAATATTGGGTAGCAAGGCGGAAAGCGGACGGCAGGATAGCGAAGAAGGACGCGGAGATCGTTCAACACATCAATCCATAATAATAGAAGATTATTATAAGATTTTAAGTGTTTCTCCTTCCGCTTCTACTTCCGAAATCAAACGGGCATTCCGAAAAAAAGCCAAAGAACTGCATCCCGATATTCCCCATAATGTTCGGAATACCGACGGCAAAAAGGCTAATGAGCAGGCGATGATGAGGCTTATCCGTGCCTATGAAGCCTTGCTTGATGCGAAGCGCCGGGCGGAGTTTGATTTTTTCTATAATAAGACCGCGAAAAAAGGTGAAAGTTTTGATTACCGTACATGGCTAAAAGAGCGGACGGATCCCGAAAGCAGGGCGACGCTAATTTTTTTTGACCTTTTCCATAATGCTGAGGACGAAGCGGTACAGGAATTTTTACGGCTCCGCTCGGTACAGCCTTCGTTTTCGCTTCGCCGGTACTTTAGCAGGGGAGACTTTATGGATTGCGGATTTGTGCTTGCAGAGGAACTCTATTTCCGTGATCACTATTATGAGTCTTTTTTGCTGCTTGACCAAATTATCAGCGAAGAGCAGAAGCAGGCATATTTCCGCCATTTTTTTCCCGAAGTGCTTATTCTAGCCCGCAAGCTTATCCGCGAAAAACTCATCTACAATCTTGCAGACGATTTACTGCTTGATTGTTGCGAAGCCGCGCTGGATTTTGGGCTAAGTAAAGCGGATAATGCAGAAATATTAAAAAAGATGGCGGAAATTTATTACCGGATGGGTGATTTTACTACCGGCGACGGATGTGCGGAGGCGTCCATGCGAATGAATCCCCGCATCCGCGGCATAACGAAGTTGAAAAAAAACTATCAGGAGCAGCTTTGGCGTTAAAGGTGCTCCGGTTATCCTTAACATAAGATAACCGGCAAATCCTAAGACGATAAGGCTGCGCAAAGGGTAAGGAATATATGATACGAATTAAGACAAAGGAACAGATAGACGGTATCCGCCTATCATGTAAAGCATTGGCGCGGCTCTTTAAGCAATTAACGCCGCGGGTGAAGCCGGGCGTAACCACGAAAGAACTGGATGACTTTTGTGTTGAGTACATTAAGAGCATCGGCGGCGTTCCCGCATGGTATGCGGAAAATTTTCCGGGGGCAGCCTGTATCTCCATCAATGAGGAAGTTATACATGGTATCCCCAGTAAAAAGAAAATCGTACAGGAAGGAGACCTCGTATCGCTGGATATCGGTATTGACCTTAACGGATACATCAGCGATTCGTGCGTAACGGTGCCGGTTGGAAAGGTAAGCCCCGAACGCGCACAACTTTTAAAGGTTACCACCGACTGCCTCTATGCGGGAATCGCCGCCTGTCAGGCAGGTAAGCGTGTAAATGCAATATCCCGCGCGGTGTACGACTTGGCGCGGCAGTATAAATACGGTGTCGTATATGAATACTGCGGTCATGGGGTCGGGCTTAAAGTACATGAAGAACCGAATATTCCGAATGTACCGGAGCGGGGCGCACCAAACCCGCGGCTAGTACCCGGTATGGTGATTGCGATTGAACCGATGATTAACCTCGGTACGGCAGATGTTAAAACCCGCGCCGACGGATGGACGGTTGTTAGCGCCGACAAGTCCTGTTCCTGTCACATGGAACACACGGTTGCCATCTTTGAAGACCACACCGAAATTTTAACGCAGCTGAATCCCGGAGAAGCGTAAGTAAACGCGGCGCATAGTTATCATACGTTAATTATAAGTTAAACAGAAGGGGAACCTCTAAAAACTTCAGTTTTTTAGAGGTTTTCCTTGATTTTAATTTGCGATGTTTTTAATAAGTCATTTATATTTATAGACTTATTAAAAACTCGACGGGCACCTCTAAAAATCTAACCGAGTTTTTAGAGGTGCCCAAGAAAGGCCGCTAAAAGGTTAAATTTTTAGCGGCTATTTAAGGATAGTTTTGTTATTTTACCAATTCAAAGGCTGAGTATTCGTTGGTTCCATCTAAACTGTTTATCACCGTGTATCCTGCATCCGCTAGTTTTTCCGCAACGGCAAAAGAGCGGTTACCGGAATAGCAGTAGGTTAGTACCGGTTTATTCTTAGGTAATTTGGGCAGTAACTCAGCAATAGCATCCGCATTCCCCGATATTGCACCTTTTAAATGCGAAGCGGCATAATCAGCGGGTTCTCGGGCATCGACAACGGAGTAGTTCCCTGTATTCGCGAGCTCCTGCATCTGTTTTCCGCGTACATTTGTCACTTTGGTAAGCGACTTATAAGAATAACGTCCGACTCCATCCGCATTGAACAGTTTTTTGAACCCATTTTTTTGTAAGATTTCCGCAGCTGCGCGGCTCCTGCGTCCGCTTCTGCAAATAACGATAATATTTTTATCCTTGAAATCGGCAATATCGCTCAGCCTGTTTTCGATATCGTTGAGGCTGATATTGATTGCATAGCGGACGTGGTCCGCCTCATACTCGTGTTTTTCACGCACATCGATAACCAGATACTGCTCTTTTTCTGCCTTATCGTTCATAATACTATCAAGCTCGGAGCCTTTCATATCCACGATGTCCGCGCCTTGTATATCATTCTTTTTTTTCTGCGTTGTGCAGGCATTTCCCAACAATGCAATCAAAATTAGTGCACTGATAAGGATGCTGATCCTTTTAGGATCAATTTTCCGACTATACATTTTCAACTCCTCCCCGTTGGGATATAGTAAAACAATTAGGAGCTACTGTATGCTTATGTTTTACCTATTAAACTTTAAACTTTGAGACCTCTTCCGCCAAACGCTCAATACTCCGTTTATTTTTCTGCGTAATCTCGCTCACTTCCTGCACGGCATTGTTAATCTGCACCGCACCCGCAGCCATCTCGTTCATACTTTCCGTAATAATGCGCGTAAGGTCGTCCAATGTATGCATTTCCTGTGCAACACTCTCTCCACCTTTTAGCATTTCTTCCGAACCCGCCTGCACTTCTACGGTTACCATGTTGATGCTTTTTATCGCCGCTAGAACTTCCTTGCTGCCGTTTTCCTGCTCTCGCATCGATTCGGTAACACTGGTGCTCATTTCTTTTACCTTCTCTGCAAGGCTGAAGATTGTATTAAATTTTTCTTCCACCGTTTTGGATGAAGTAGAGAGTGTTTCAATTTCACCACTGAGCGCTTTCAATGTAGTGGTGATGGTTTTCCCTTGCATCGAAGATTCTTCTGCGAGCTTGCGAATTTCATCTGCAACAACAGCAAAGCCCTTACCTGCTTCTCCCGCATGAGCCGCTTCTATTGCAGCATTCATTGCGAGCAGGTTCGTTTGTGAAGCAATATGCTGAATAACACTGCTGGCTTCCATCAAGGAACCGGATTCTTCTGCGATTTTCTGTGTTACCGTGTTAGAAGTAACAAGCGTTGCTTTACCGTCGCCGGTTGCTGTTGTAAGGCTTTTAATTACGTCATCGGTTTTACCGAGTGTTTGACCGATAGATGCAATATTTGCAACCATCTCTTCTACGGAAGATGAAGATTGTGCGACACTTGCAGCTTGCGTTTCAATACTGGCATTTAGTTGCTTAATAGTCCGAACAATTTCTTCAATAGTTGCTGCAGTTTCGGTAACGCTGGCAGCCTGAGTTAAGGCTTGCTGTTTAACACCATCAATGTTTGCACTAATTTGGTTGACGGAGCTTGCCGTTTCGGTCATATTCGACGCAAGTTCATTACCGATTTCTTCCATTTCGCTGCTGCTTGTTCCAACCGCTTGTATTGAAGCGCCGATTTTAGCGATTGTTTCATTAAAATACTTTGCCATATCGGTGATTTCATCATTACCGTATACCGGCAGCCGGACTGTTAAGTCGCCATCACCTTGTGAAATATTTTGTAAAGCCGAAACCGTCGTTTGAATTGGTTTTATCATTGTACGGGCAACAAAATAGACAATAATCAGCGCTCCAATTAGTACACTAATACCAATTCCAATCATTGTGCTGCGAAGTGTGTTGACCGTTCCCATGAATTCGTTGACAGGCGCTCGAATGATAATCGACCAATTAGTAGTTTTAACCGCTGCGAATGATGCAATATATTCAATGCCATGATAGTCATAGTAGCAGACTTCTCCTTCGTCAGTATCAAGCACATACTGTAAAAAGGCTGCGGTCGATGTGAGTGAAGGATCTGTTTTTGCTTGTTCAATGATATTATCTTGACTTTGTACTAAATCGGTATCCCTATCTGCAATGATAATTCCCGTTGCCCCCATAATATAACAGTTGCCGGTTTCTCCTACGACGATATCAGCAATATTTTGGGATAACAGCAAACCGGGGATATCGGCAGATAACACTCCTACAATAGTTTTGTTATCATCATAGATAGGGACAGCAAGGGTGTTTATTAATTGTCCATTTGCACGAGAGATGTATGGCTCCGAAAAAAAGGATTTCCCACTAATGGCGGAACGAAACCAATCTCTGTTCACAACGGATAATACGCTTCCATTAGCAAGCATACACTGCCCTTGTGCATCAGTCATATTCAATTCGATTATTGTTTCATTAAAAGAAACTTCATTTGCAAGGAACGCTAATCGTGCAGTGGATGAAGCGGTTGCATCTCGCAAAACCGGCATTCGGGAAATACCTTCGATAAATTGCAACAGGGCTGTAACCCTTCCGTTAATGATTTCGGCGGTATCATTTGCCTTATCAATAAGATGATCCTCTATTTTTTCGGTGACTGCCCTTCTGGCAATCATAACTGCTAAGACAATTTCAATAACTCCTGCTGCAGCAATGAGAATACCAAAAATAAGAATGAATTTCTTTTTTAACGAAAAACGTTTTTTCATTGTAAACCTCCCAATAAAATAATGGATATAGTAATTTGAGATGATGATACAGGGTATTAGTTGCGGTAACCTTACAAACGCATATAAAATTCTTTCCCAGAGAAGGAATCTAAAGAGTAGATTATTTTGTAGGAATTTCGATTACCAATCACCCATCCAGTATTACCAATTAAACGGTAGGTAGGTGCGGGGGTATTATACTTTTTTCATTCATTTTGTCAAGTCTCCTTTTAATGAATAAAAAAGACATCCGCCTATCTTGTCCGCCTTTGAAAGATAATAATAAGCGGATCCACACGTATATTACTTATATACAGAAAGAGTATAACTCTTTTTCTGATAGCTGTCCAGCAAGCGTTGGAATCCATGGCGGTTACTCATGGTTAGACATTTAAGAAGCATTGCGATTATGCATATTTTACAGTATAATGCGTTCGGTTATATTCTAAAGATAGTATGACTAAGGAGTGTAAAATAAAAGCCGTACAAATGGCACGGCTTTTATTTACTCAAGTTTGCGTTTGAGCAAACTTGTATATCATCTGCACGTTCTCACTTCGTTGCGAACGTGCGTAAAAAGTCAATCGAAAGTTGATACTTTCTTCTTGACTTTTTATGGGAGAAATGACAAATATGAAAATCAACAATTTCAGGAAGAAAGACCGGACGATAGAAAAGTATTTCGGTTATGCCGCCATATCGGTGTGTATGCTGATTATATCTCTTTTATTCACCGCTTGTCCCGGTACAACCCCCTCCTCCAATGGTGAAAAAAACAGTGGATATGATGCAGCAAACGGTATCGGTTCCGTACAAGGTGTACATTTTGTAATGAAACCAATTGCCGCGGTAAACGACGCCAGTATAGGTCATAGTACAGAAGAGTATAATCCCCCGCGTTGGGTAAATTTAACCGCCTATCACATAAGCGAAACAGAAGTGACCCAAGAGTTATGGCAGGAAGTTATGGGAAATAATCCAAGCGGGTTTAAGGGCTCATTGAATCCGCCTGCTGCCGGTGAAGTACAAATGAAGCGTCCCGTGGAAATGGTTACATGGTATGAGTGCATAGCCTTCTGTAATGAACTGACAAAGAAAACGAACAGTGGAGCAAGTACTACGTGCGTCTATTATAGTGATGCGGCGTTTAAGGCTGTGTATACAAAAGACGATGCCGGTGCCGAAAAACTCCCGTATGCGGATTGGTCAAAGAAAGGATTCCGGCTCCCTACCGAAGCGGAATGGGAATGGGCAGCAAAAGCCGGAAAGGATGATGCATGGGCAGGTACGATCAGCCCGATCGAGCTGAAAGACTATGCATGGTTATCCGACACCGGAGCCGATAACAAAACGCATGAAGTAAAGAAAAAGAAGCCGAATGCTTACGGATTGTATGATATGACCGGGAATGTAATAGAATGGTGCTGGGATTGGTACTGGAGTGATACGACAATCTATGATAAACAGGATCCGAAAGGTAAGGATACCGGCAGTAAGCGTGTTAACCGCGGTGGCAGTTATTCCCAAGACACTACTAAGGCTACTCGTATGATTCGCTTTAGTGATAAACCTAATACTAATGAATACGACAATATCGGCTTCCGTATTGCCTGTCGGTCATAAACCTTCCTATAAATTTTCTTTAAACTGCAACAAGTAGACAAAGGATAAACTTTGGATGCTGTTGCAGTGAAGAACTATGCAGATCAATTTATTGTTTTTTTAGGTTTAAGCCCTTCCACAAAATACTTGTCCGGCAGTTTTGCGGGTTTGCCGGTTTTATCCACACACCCCCACGAAACGTCCGCTTCAGCACAGACATATCCTTCGGGATTTGTAATTACCTGCCGGAACGTTCCCGAAAGTTTGCCAAGCTTGATAGGCGTAACGTCGATGCGGAGCTTATCGTAAAGCCGCGCGGAATATTTGTAGTGGATATCGATATGAGTTACATAGAGCATATACCCTTCGTCGATAAGCCCTACATAATCAAAGCTGATACGGCGCAGGTATTCCATACGGGCGTATTCCAAGTAGTTTAAATATATAGCATTGTTTACGTGATTATATGCGTCCAGTTCGTAGCTTCTGACCTCTACTTCTATCGGGGGTGTCATTATTTTTATCCTCCTAATGTACTGATGATTTAATCTAAGGAAAACCTCTAGATTGAATTATCCAGTTTTTTCCAACAAGGGATTAAAAAAAATAGTACAACAATTTTACAAATATGTCATGAGGAACGTTCACAACGCTTTCCCTTGTGCCGTAATATGCAGCGTTTTCTCTATCTTTAAGAGGAATGGTATTGCTTCCATTTTACCGGTAGCATCTTTAGAATTATCGACAGGCAACTTTATTTCAAATGGATTATCATTTGACCACACCACAACCGAAAGTGTAAGGGCAGCATCTTTTTTACCTGAAAAATGAATGACAACCGGAAAATTCGGACGAGGAGAAGACACAAACGTTGCCGTATCGCCGGAAGCATTTTGTTCAAATCGAACATCGGATTCAAAAATTGCAATATCATTCACTGCACTCAATGTTACGGAAAACGCTTCAATTTTTAACGGTGAATCAATGGTAATAGCCCCGATGCTGCGCTCAAAGTAATTTTCAAATGAGGTACGAACAGTTAAAAAACTATCCGCGGTTTCCGCTGAACCCTGTGTATTGCCGCGGGTATAATCCATTATCTTTTCTTCCGCCGAAGAATCAATATATTTTTTTACCACACTGCTTTCATTACCGTTAAGATGTTGAATTAACATCCAGCGATTATGAATATTATTCCTTGTTGCCGGCATAACGAATACCCAAAGCATTAATACGAAAAACAGCCCGCCCATAACCTTACATTGAATCGGTATCTTAAAAAACGGTTGAACAGTTTTTCTTTTTTTATCAAAGCTAAGACTCAACCGGATTAAAAACAGATCAAAAGGCACAAAAATACAGGCTGATGCAAGGTTGATAAAAAATATGATATGGAACATATACTCGCGATAAAGGATAATATGCGTCACAACCGGCATGAGCGGCAAAAACAGACACACAATAAATATAATTTGCAGCACAATATTTTTAAAATGATAGGCAGCTAACGAGACAAAATAAATCACCATAAAGATAATTGAAAACGAAAGGTTAAAAAATGAAAAAATAAAAATATTCAACAAACAAACGACATGAGCAATAAATCCGTAAATAAAACGATTTGCCGGAAGTGGAATAAATTTATTAAATGCGGTAACGGTAAACATAAAAAACAATGCAAACACATATTTAATCAGCAGCGCTGTCAACGGAAATGAATTCAGCTCACTTATAGAGGAAAACCGCAGGTAAAAAAGCGCTTCCGTTATCTTGGAGCCTAAGAAAAAACTAAGCCAATTGACCAAGAAAAAATAAATCGGCATCCACCATAGTTTAAATAAATCTTTTATATGTTGATCTCGTTTTTTCCCGAATAAAAAGCTAAAAAACATCACCCATAGCAAAAATATAATTGACGATACAATAAGCGTGATGACGATATGCTGCTCGTTGATGATAATAAGTTTTTTATGCAGCTTCAAAACAAAATAATGAGTATCCCATTCATTACTCATACTTTGAGTAACGGCGGGCGCAACCGAAGAGAAAAAATCCGACAAATCCGCACCGGTTTCTATTTTTATTGCCGGAATATTCGCTTCATTATAGAGCCGTAAAGCAGGGTCATCGGGCAACCAGCCGAGACGATGAAACACAACCGCATTAGTATAAAAGTCAACCGGAATATTTTTTTGTTCCAAAGAGGTGTACACCGCCTTGAGAAGCCATGCAGGGGTTGTCCCTTTCGACGTTCCCGTAATAATCCGTGCGCCATCAGATTTATCGGGAGCAACAAGGCATACGGCAGCATTCGGATAGGTGATCAAGGTTTGAATTAACGCCTTAGTCCCCTCGTATCGCTTTACGGGAACATCAACCGGTAATTCGGAAATATCATTTTTCGTAATAGCAACAATGATATGGGTATCCGGCGCATCAGCGGATAATTTTTGCGCATATTGTTGCAGTTGCAAAGTTACGGCAGTAGCTTGATTATCACTACCTGCCGATGCGGTAAAGACAATGACCTTATCCGTTTTAGGTCCGAATTCATAAAAAATATTTTCTGCAATCAGTCCTTGCACCGGCAAAAGAAGAAACAAAAATATCCAAAGATACCGAAATCTCGGCAATAAATAGTTATGCACGCAGCTCATAAACTGTCATAATCCTGAACCTTACCGGTTGAAAACCATATTTCGATACGCTTATACGAACGATTTATCCTTCTAACAATAGACGCAGCTTGTTGCCGTGCAGATTCCTCGGCAATGACATCGGGATGATATTTTTTCAACAAGTGTTTCCATGCTTTTTTGCAATAGTCAAGCGGAACACCCGGAAGCACTTGCAGAATAGCAAAATCTTCCGTTAAAGCGTCGGGGACGGGCACACGTATCGGTTCAGCCTTTTGTTCAGGTTCTTTGTACGTCCGTTTTTTAGGAACACGCCGTTCTATTTTATTTCCGGCGCTTCGGTATTTACCCTGCCGGCCTTCTACCGCTTGTTCAAAAGGATCCTCATCCGTTCCAAGCCGATCACGCAACAAACTGCCGAGCGTTTCGTAATAATCAGACATTATCGCATTTTCCTTTCTATAATATCATCAAACACGGCGCCGGAACCTCCGGTAACATCTTTTTGCAAAACCGATCCGATAAAGTAATGTAAATACTCAGGAGATTCGCCCGCAGTTAAATTCTTTTCGGTTCGTAAAACGGCAATATCGCTATTTTTCAACACGGCGCCTTTCTGTAAATCTTTTATATAATGCAGCGAACGATTCGTTTTACCGTAATTATCTTTTTCCGCAGCAGCGAGCTTTTTTTCACCATCGCCGATAATGCGCTGTAGAAAATCCTTGGAATAGCCGTAACTCTGTGCCGCCTTAAAAATATCTTCATCGGACTTACCGGTTAATTCCCTTACAGTTTTTGACATCTGCAAAAACTGCGCGGGTTCCAACGCAACAGGATCATCAAGACCGGCATCGCTGCGGGAAAGACAAATATGCTTTTCAAGAATACAGGTGCCGCTCAACAACCCCGCTATCGGAACTGCTGCAGGATCAAGAGAATGATCACTAATACCGACAGGACTGTTAAACAACATCGACAAGGATTGCAGCACAGCCGTATTATAATCCGTTTCCGGCGCAGGATACGCCGTTACACAATGAAGCAACGCCCGCATATCGGCAGGTAACCCGTTGCTTTCCAAACAGCTTATGGCACGTTCAATATCTCCAAGCCGAGAGACACCGGTCGAAAGAATAACCGGCAGTCTGAATGAAGCAACGCGCTCAAGCAGCGGAAAATGATTGAGCTCCGGCGACGCAATTTTGATAAAAGCCGGATTAAGCTGCCGCAATTCATCAGCTGAACGAAGGCCGAATGCCGAAGCGGAAAAAAGCATTCCAAGCTTATGTGCATACTGTGCCAATTCAGCGTAAAAATCAATACTGCATTCCAGCTCTCTAAAGCGTTCATAAAGAGGAATCCTTCCGGTCGGTAAATTCACAAAACCGGTATCGGGATGCAAAATTTCATCCGCATATACAATCTGAAATTTAACCGCATCGGCTCCGCTTTCTTTAGCAGCCGCTACCAACTCTTTCGCCTTTTGCAAACTGCCGTTATGCCCCGTCCCAATTTCCGCAATAATCAACACATGCTCTTGCGATGAAAATATGTTTTTTCCTACCGTAAACGCTTTTACCATACTGAGCTTAGTATAGTAAAAACCGCCAATTCTGTATATCACAAAAAATTTTCAGTAGCAGAGCTTTTCAGTCAAGCTATTTCAGTAGTCAATTCCTCATTTTCTCCACTGTTCATAACCTCTGTATAATTGATGTAAAACTTGTTTATAAGACCCATTCTATTGTGTATATCTTTTTTCAGCTGTGCATAATGATACAAATTGTGAACAATTCAAACATCATTATTCAAGCGCTAACTAACGGTTAACCAATGCTTTAACCTAAATATCAAGAAATTCACAGTGCCTACTATTACTATTACTAAATTTATAGTATAATAAAGATAACCTCTTTTTAGGAGAAATCATGAAATTTACATTTACTAAAGAAGTTTTACTAAAAGAAATGGCTATTGCTCAAGAAATCATTTCAAATAAAACAGCAATATCCATACTATCAAATGTCCTGCTCATAGCAAAAGAAGGCAGCTTAACAATCCGTGCAACCGATATAAAAGTAGCCTTTGAAACAAAAATTCCCGTCGATGTTGCCGAAGAAGGTGCAACAACCGTATTCTGTGATAAATTTACCAGCATTATCGCTTCAATGCCTTCAGGCGAAATAGAAGCGGAGCAAAAAGATCAAAAACTTATTATCCGTTCTATCAGCAAAAAAGCAAAATTCTCTCTTAAAACCATATCAGATAATGACTTTCCTCCTTTTACCGATTCCTCAAACGTTCAGTTCTTCGAAGTTCCTGCAAAAGAATTTAAGGAAATGATAACTCAAACAATTTTTGCCGTTTCCGATGATGAAACTCGTTACTTTATGAACGGTGTCTACATGGAAAAGAAAGAAAACAATCTGATTTTTGCTGCTACAGACGGTAGAAGATTGGCCTTTATCCAACATGATTTCGGTATTCCTTTACCCGACTTTAAAGGAAGTATCATTCCTCCAAAAATTCTTTCTATCGTACAACGACGATCGTCGGAAGAAGGAATGATCTCCATCGGTATAAGTGAGAAAAATATATTCTTCCGCTTTAACGCTTACAATTTTTCTTCCGTTTTAATAGACGGTCAATTCCCGAACTATGAACGAGTTATTCCCGAATCTCAAGCACATCATTTTGAAGCTCAACGTGATGATTTCTTACAGGCCTTAAAAAGAGTTGCCTTGCTTGTAGAACAAAAATCCAAGCGGATATTTTTAAAAATTTCTGCCGGTACGCTTTCCATCACCTCAAATGAAAATGAACTTGGAACTGCAAATGAAGAAATCCCCTGCAAATATGAGGGCGAAGAGATAACCATTGCATTAAACTACATGTATCTTGAAGAACCGCTCAAGGTTCTCGGTTCGGAAAATATCCGTATAGAATTTACCGATCCCATGCGCGCTATTACATTACGGCCGGAAACAGACACTCATTTCTTCCATATCATTATGCCGATGCAAATGGAGTAGTATTCGTGCCGTTTTTGTCGATCTCTCCTTATAACTTCAGGAACCTTGAAGACAAGGCAATTGACCTCTCCGCTCCTGAAGTTTTTTTAGTGGGTCAAAATGGGCAAGGTAAAACAAACCTACTGGAAGCGTTATACCTTGCCGCTTATGGAAATTCCTTTAGAACCAGAAACGAAGCGGAAATATATAAAAAAAATACGAATGAATATAGCGTCCGTGTCTTATTTAAAGAAAATGAAGAGCGGAGTCATAGAATATCAATTGTTTCAAAAGATAAAAAAAAAATCATAGAAAAAAACTTAAAGAAAATTCACGATAGAAAAGATTTCATTTCAACTATTCCTTGCATTCTTTTTTGCCATGATGATTTGGATTTTGCGACAGGATCGCCGGAACGCCGCCGTTTTTTTATCGATCAATCTCTTTCCCTCTATGACCCTTCGTATATCGATATTCTACGGAACTTTACAAAATTATTAAAATCTCGAAACCTTGTGTTAAAAGAAAAAAAGAGCGAAATACTGGATGTTATTGACGCGCAGCTTATCCCAATCGGTATACAAATTATAGAAAAACGCCGTGCACTTATTGAATCGTTCAATAAAATATTCTCTTCTTTATATGAAAATATCGGTGGGATAGATTCCGTGATGATCGATTACAGTCCTTCGTGGAAATCGACGAATTTTGATGAAGTGTTAATCTCATTAATAGAAAAACGGCAGCTTGATTTTACAATGAATACCAGTATGTCAGGACCTCATCGCGATAAGATACGCTTTATCCGTAATAAAAAGCCCTTTGTACAAACCGCTTCTATGGGGCAGCAACGCTTACTTTCTCTTGTTTTGAGAGCGGCTCAGGCATATTTTTATACGGAAAAGACGAAACGGTTGCCGGTATTGCTGATGGATGATGTTCTTTTGGAACTTGATCCTGAAAAACGAAAAAATTTTACCGAGCATTTACCTCGTTATGACCAGCTTATCTGTACATTCCTTCCAGGGGAACCGTATCAAAACTACATACGCGAAAAAAGCCGTGTGTATATTGTCTCGGAGGGCAGCTTCCGTGCAGAATGACGTAAAAAAGCTTTCTGAGTTGATTATGAGCTATCTTGATAAGGTAGGGCTTTTTGAACAATCAAAAGTATTGGAAGTATATTCATCATGGGCGTCTATTGTCGGCGAGAAGCAAGCTGCCCATTCCAAGTTGCTTGATATTAAACATCAAACGGCGCTTATTGAAGTTGATCATCCCGGCTGGAGTCAGCAGATTTTATTAAACAAGAAATATATTTTGCGAAACTTTCAAAAAAGATATCCTCAACTGGAAGTTAAAAATATTTCGGTTATTGTTTCATCGTATTATGAGACTTCTCATCAGTTTGGAAATATTGAAAATAACGATAGGACAGTTCCTGATAAGCAAAAGGCGAGTGAAAAAACTGCTGCACTCTCAATACAGCAAAAAATATCACTAGAAACTGATAATGCTATAAAAACGGAATTACCACAAGAAGTACAAAAGGCATTTGAAAGATTGAGGATGTCTATTAGCGAAAGAGATTAGAATAGAAAACAGCGGATGAGGGGAGTCGAACCCCCGTCACGAGCTTGGGAAGCTCGGGTAATAGCCGTTATACGACATCCGCAGAACTTTTAAAGAATACCATCTATCGGTATGGTACGTCAATATCTATAGTTAACATAAATTTTTTAACGATGCTTGAAGTTGAATTTCCGTACATCGTTATGCGGCGCTATTACATAGCAAGCAAAAATATGCTACACTATCCGCGGCGGTATATAGAAAATAGATATCTTTTTGCGCACTATTATCTTGCTTATTTAGTACCCAAAAACGAGTCAAGAATGTGTAATTCATAATTATGAATTATGAATTCTTAATTACAAATTGCACATTACCAATTACGAATTTTCAATTATTATTTTTCCCTTGCACTTTTCCCTTTTTGCCCTTATACTATTTCTATGCTGAGTCTTAAAACCGTATTGCCGCAGTATCAATTATCTTCTCACAACGCGCAAAAAAAGATGCAAAAGATACTTGACACGCATAAAATAAGCGGCAACACTTACTCAGCAACTCAGCAACTCAGCAACTCAGCAACTCAGCAACTCAGCAACTCAGCAACTCAGCAACTCAGCAACTCAGCAACTCAGCAACTCAGCAACTCAGCAACTCAGGCGTAGAGTCTGTCTGCGCTCTGAAAAACGGGCAGCTTTTACATTCAGACAACAACATCATTATTTCTCATCAATTTTTGCAGACGGCAAACGTACTGTTAATCTTTTCCCTATTAAACCGCAAAGAGTACCACGTATGCGGAGTCAGATAGAGGAGAACATTCCTTTCAAAACTTTAGCGTACTCTGCGTCTCTGCGGTTAATTAAAATAAAACCACTCAGCATACAAAAATCACAAAGAATCACCGGTAAATACCAAACCATATTCCAACCCCCTTAGCGTCTTCTGCGTACTTTGCGGTTAAAAAATTTAAGGAATAAACCGTTTAGCGGTTGAAAATATATAAGTGCTAGGAGGAACAAGTATGAATAAAAATAGAAGAATAAATCGGCTGTTGAGCCGGTTAGCAGTAGGATTGATGCTTGCTGCAATGGCCTTGTTTACCGGTTGTCCGAATAAGATAACGGTTAAACCGGAAACATTTGCAGTAACGTTTAGTGCCGGGGAACACGGTACGCTTAAAGCAAAGGCGGACGGCGTAACGGAAACGAATAAAAGCCCGATAAGCGTCGAAAAAGACAAAACAGTTGTGTTTACTGCGGTGCCTGAAAAGGGTTATGAAGTAGAAAAGTGGACGGTCAACGGTACTGCTGTGGCAAATAATGTAAGTACAACGTATAGCCATAAAGTAACGGCTGCCGTAACGGTAAAGGTAAGCTTTAAGGCTTTGCCGCCTTCTGCCGTCGCTGTAACGGGTGTAACGCTGGATAAGCCTACGGTAAGTCTTGTAGCAGGAACTAGTACAACACTGACTGCAACGGTTTTGCCTGCAAATGCAACAAACAAAACAGTAGCGTGGAGTTCCGATAAGCCTGCGATAGCGAGCGTTGATAAAAACGGTACAGTAACGGCACATAAAGCCGGTGAAGCAGTTATCATCGTAACAACCGAAGACGGCGGTAAAACAGCGAGCTGTAAGGTAAACGTAACAGCCAAGCCTCCGACAACATACAAGATAACCTTCAGCGTAGAAGGTGGGAACGGTACGCTTAAAGCAAAGGCGGAAGGCATAGCGGAAACAACGATCAGTCCCATAAACGTTGAGCACGACAAAACCGTAACCTTTACGGCAACGGCTGATTCGGGCTACAGGGTAAAGGGCTGGACGCGTGATGGAGAAGCCGTAAACGGCACAAACGATTCCTATTCGTTTACCGTTACAAAGGGCGTCGAGGTTAAGGTGAGCTTTGAAAGCAACAGCACACCACCTACACCGCCTGCCGACGATTTTGTAACGATAACCCCGCCTGAAGCAGGTATTATCGGAGCGGATCCGACATATTCTTTGCCGGGAACGGATGAGTATTGGAAAGGGGTATTCCGCGAAGGGCGGAAGGTAAAATTGAGCCCTTATAAGCTGGGCAAGACGGAAGTGCCGTATAAGCTGTGGAAAGAAGTATACGACTGGGCGACACAGCCTGCGAATGGATACAAGTTTGCTCATGCAGGAGTAAAAGGTAAAGACGGAAGCGGGAGCGAAGAAGAGCCGGTAACGACGGTAAGTTGGCGGGACTGCGTTGTATGGTGCAATGCGTATACCCAGAAAGAAAAAGGTGCAGACGAATGCGTTTACCGAAAAAGCGATGATCATACTACGGTATTAAAAGACGCGACTGATACAGCTGCTTGCGATGCCGCCTATGCCGATATGAGTAAAAAAGGTTTTAGACTTCCTACAGAAGCCGAATGGGAATATGCAGCTCGGTGGCAAAACGATAGCACAAATGCTGAACAATACGGAGAAGTATGGCTTATCAAACTAAACAGTGCAAGCGGAGCGAAAGGCAACTGGGAAGATGCGGAGAAAACGGGAGAAGTTGCATGGTATAGCGGTAATGCAGATAGTAAAGCGCATCCAGTTGGAACAAAGAAAGCGAATGCACTTGGCTTACACGATATGAGCGGGAACGTCTGGGAATGGTGTTTTGACCGGTATGGTAATATCGAAGCTGAAGATGTTATGGACCCGCAAGGTGCACCTGCTGCTTCCGGTTCTCCCCGCGTCCTTCGCGGTGGTGGTTGGGACTATTACGCGGTGAGCTGTGTCGTCGGTGGACGGAGCTTCATCAGCCCCGACTGCAGCTACGTCTTTCTTGGCTTTCGTGTGGCTTGTCGCCCCTAGGGTTCACACATTTTGCCTGTGAGGTTGAGCAACAACGGGCGTTGCGTAAGCCGCCCGTTGCGGCGAAACCGAAGCGGCAAAATGTGTAGGGATGGAATGTAAAACAAAAAACTACACATTTTGTGTATATAGAATGTGTAAGAATCTACCGTGCCGGTACGTATATCGTAGGGGTACGGAGAGTAAAAAATAATTTATTATAATCCGCATAATGCGAGGAGGAGAAAAATGACGAAATCATTTAGTTATGATGCAAATTTGAAGGGTGTAGTTGACATCAGTCCTGGAGGACTGGAAACAACATATCGTTTTACGGTCTATGATGCGCAAAAAAAGCAGAGCGGAAAAATATCGATAACGTGCAATAATTTTGAGATGTTGAATCAAAATGAACTTGACAACCTGAATGCCGCTATCGAAAACTGTGATGGCAGCTTTGACGACTGGTGGACAAAATACAAAGACCTTGGAGATATGGATCGGTTAGATATGGCTACTCGTCTTATCCCTTGTGCAATTGCAGAATTTAAAACTATGCAGCAAAAGTAGGATGGTAAGGCATTATCCTAAATACAGATCGTAGTAATGACACTATGAATGCGAAATAGTCGGAGTGTTAAACGGTAGGGACTTAACAGAGGTGCTCCGGTTCTAACCGCGTCAAACGCGGAGGTAGTTGGAACAATAACGCGAAGAACTGTGTCGTCGGTAAACGGAACAACAACAACCCCGACAACAGCAACGACAATCTTGGCTTTCGTGTGGCTTGTCGCCCCTAGAGCTCACACAAACGGTGTGAACCGTCCCTATCGTGTACGGTTAAAAAATGCACAATGATGTATATTTTTTAACGACTGTACGAAGGAAGAGTGCTCTCCTTACGTAAGTACCGTATCTGAAATATCGGAATTAGGAAAGCTTAAGGAGAGTTTTTTAACGGTTTTAATGAGAGTAAAAAGATGCAATTTAAATTATTTGTTATACCGATTTCCAATTGCGAACAAGCGGTTGCCGAAATGAATGCTTTTTTACGCGGGCATAAAATTATCGCCGTTACCAAAGAATTTGTCGCAACGGGAGAAAATAGTTTTTATTCAATCATTGCCGAATACATAGACACTTCTTTTGCGCCTGCTGCCGATAAAGGAAAAGCTTCGGTAGACTATAAAGAAGTATTAAAGCCCGAAGTTTTTGAACTGTTTTCTTACTTGCGGGATGAACGGAAAAAACTGGCTGAGCAAGCAGGTATACCTGTCTATGCCGTAGTAACAAATGCGCAGCTTGCGCAAATAGCGGAAAAGAAACCGCAGACAATATCTGCTTTGGCTCAAATTGAAGGTGTCGGGCAGGGTAAGTGCGAAAAATTCGGAGAGTCGTTTCTAAAAGCGATACAAGACTATGAAAAGAAGCGGCAAGCTGTACCGGCACATAGCTGAGTGGGACAATCTGCTCATTGCCTTTTATAATGCAGCTCGTGGTAAACGGCTCAAGCCGGATGTAGCTTTATATGAAAAAAATCTATACGAAAATCTAAAAACCTTACAAACTCATCTTATCAACCAAACTATTCCGCTCGGCAATTACCGGTTTTTTAAAATATATGACCCGAAAGAGCGGCTTATCTGTGCAGCTCCGTTTGAGGAGCGAGTACTGCATCACGCTATTATCAATATCACTGGACTGGTGTTTGAGCGGCTTCAAATATACGACAGTTATGCCTGCAGAAAAGGTAAGGGGACAAACGCCGCATTACTGCGCGCGTTATATTTTACCAAACATTATCCTTATTTCCTCAAGCTTGATATGAAAAAGTATTTCGACTCCATTTCACACAGTAAACTTACGGCATTGTTGGCAGCTAAGTTTAAAGACAAAACTTTGCTCAACTTATTTGACAGACTGCTGGCTTCCTATTGTGTAACGGAAGGACGCGGTCTCCCAATCGGTAATTTAACAAGCCAATATTTTGCAAATTTTTATCTTGGAGTTTTTGATCACTATGCAAAAGAAAAGATGCAGGTAAAAGGCTATGTCCGGTATATGGATGACGTGTTACTCTTTGCCGATACGATGGAAGAAATAAAAACTATGCTGCATACAGCAAAGCGTTTTTTAGAAGATGAATTGCTTTTAACCTTAAAAGAAGAAAACATCGGCAAAACTGCAAGCGGCGTTCCATTTCTGGGCTTTTTACTCAAGCCGAAAGGGATATATCTTGCGCAAAAGAAGAAGAAACGTCTTAAAAAACGCATTAAAGAATACCGCTACAAGCTTGAAAGCGGCGAATGGGACGAAGCAGAATATGCCCTGCATATTACGCCCGTGTTGGCGCATGTTGCAATCGGCCGCTGCAGGAAGTTTTGCAATAGGATTTTGTAATTAAAAAACTCAAATTTTTTCGATTTTCTTTAGCCATTTTACTCCAAAAGTCGCATAAGGATGCTAGGAGATGTGAATGACGAGAAAACCTTTTGAAGAACTAACTATTTCCGATGATTTTATGTTCTGCAAAGTCATGGAGCATGAACATATTTGTAAAGAATTTCTTGAACTGCTCTTTAGCGCCGAAATCGAGAAAATCACGTATTTATCGTCCCAAAATAGTATTACAACTAATTCCGGTGCAAAAACCGTCCGCCTTGATGTATTGGTAAAAAACGAAGCCGGTACATCCTATGATATTGAGATGCAAGTTGCTAACCAAAATAATCTTCCAAAACGAATGAGATACTATCAGGCTGCCCTTGATATTTCGTTCCTTGATCAGGGATATTCTTATAAGACGTTAAACGATAGTTTTATTATTTTTATTTGCTTGTTTGATCCTATAGGAAAGAATAGAGCTATTTACACGTTTGAAAACATTTGTGTGGAAGATAAAACCATACCCTTACAGGATGGGATAAAAAAGATTATACTGAATGCAAATGCATTTAACACAACTGATAATAAATATCTACAAGGCTTTTTACAATATGTAAAAACCGGTAAGATAACAACGGACTATACGGGGAGGATAGAACAGATGATACAGACGGTAAAACAGAACGAGTTAGCACGGAGAGAATACCATATTTTACCGGCAGCTCTTATGGACGCCTTTGATGAAGGGGAAGCCAAAGGTTCCCGCCAAAAAGCGCTTGAGACTGCAAAGAATCTTTTTCAATTTGGGTTATCCGTTGAAAATATTGCAAAAGCGACAGGGCTTTCCAAAGCAGAGGTCGAAGCGCTTGAAAAATAAACTGTAAAGACTGTATATGATTGAGCAATATTGACTTACGGGAGGTCAGGGATTTCGCATTTAAATTATAAAGTTATATCCTGTAATGACTTATATGTTTTGTGTTTTTATTATATTTTATACTCAAGTTATTATCATACAATGATTTAGGTAATTATAATGCAGAATCCCTAGGGGGCAAAACAATATATGTGTATTACAATGTGTATTGTGAGGTGTATATGAGAACAAATATCGTATTGAATGATGCGCTTGTAGCCGAAGCTTTTAAATATTCTGCAAATATTCATACAAAAAAAGAATTAGTTGAAACTGCATTACAAGAATATATTCAAAATCGAAAAGTAAAAGACATTAGAGATTTAAAAGGTAAAATAGCTTTTTATGAAAATTATGATTATAAAGAAATGCGGATCGGAAAATGATTTTAGTTGATACCTCTGTTATTATTAATTATTTGAAAGATCAAAAAACTGAAGCTGTTGAACACTTTGAAGATATTCTTGATAAAAGTTTGCCGTATGGAATTAATACATTTATTTATCAAGAAGTTTTACAAGGAGCGAAAACAGACAAAGAATATAATATTTTAAAAGAGTATTTTGAAACCATTCCTTTATATCATTTAAAATACGGTAAAGAATCTTATGAACAAGCTGTACTGATAAATATTAGGTGTAGAGAAAAAGACATTACCATTAGAAGTACGATAGATTTGTTAATAGCAGAAACAGCAATAGAAAATGATTTATATTTACTGCATGATGACAATGATTTTATAAATATGGCAAAGGTAATAAAAGAGTTAAAATTATATGAATAGGGCATCTCTAAAAACTCGGTTAGATTTTTAGAGATGCCCGACGAGTTTTGATTTAAGTCTTTGTAATTGAATGACTTAAATCAAAACATCGCAAATTAAGTCTATGGTAAACCTCTAAAAACTGAAGTTTTTAGAGGTTCCCAACAGCTGCTTTCTTTCAATTCTGTATAAAATGTTTCACGTGAAACATTCAAGAAAAGCATTTTTAAAAGCGATTAAATATATAGTATAAATCAATAACCTTGGCGTAAGACATCAGGGAATAACCAACAACCCCAATGCTCGCGTCAGTGTATTAAATCCTCCGCACGAATAAATTTTCTGTAAAAAGAAAAAGCCCCTCAAATATGTGAAGGGCTTTTCGTTAAAGTGTTGATTAAAACTGCTGATTTTGAAAGTAGTTATGAGTTGATACGTTCTTGATATTCATTTGATTCAGTGTTGACCAATATTTTTTCGCCCTGTTTAATAAAGAGCGGAACACGAACTACAAGGCCTGTTTCTGTTGTGATGGGCTTTGTTGCTCCTGAAACGGTATCGCCCTTTACATAGTTTTCGCTTTCTGCAACTTCAAACACCATTTTTGCCGGAATTTTTACATCGATAGGGTTGCCTTCCCAAATAAGGATTTCGTATTCATCACCTTCCCGCAGATAATATTTTTTATCATTTATGATGTCTGAAGGAACCGAAATTTGATCATAGCTTTCGGTGTCCATAAAGAGGTAGCTTTCCCCGTCTTCATATTGATACTGTCCTTTGTGTGTATCTACTGTTGCGTCTTCTACCGTATCGGCTGTTTTTATTGTTTGAGTTAAAACAGCTCCATCTTTTAAATTCTTCATCTTAACACGTGCAAACGCAGCTCCCTTTCCGGGATTTACAAATTCCCGTTCGACCACTAAATACGGACTACCTTTGTGTAATAACACCGTGCCTTTTGCAATATCGCCGCCTCTAATCATATTTCACCTCATATAAAATAAATTGGTATTTCAAAAACTGCGTGAAGGAAAGTTCAAAAAGTGATAATTTAAAAGGGTTTTCTTTTCTGAACTGTCTGAAATTTTATAAATCGTTATTGTATAATGATTTATTTAATAAACAGACTTGTTTCACAAATAATCTTTTTGAATATACCGAATGAAAAATCATATCAGTTTTTTTTAACTTATACAAGATTCGTATATCAACTTCGTATTGAATAAAAAGCGATATTTAATTCAGTTTAACCAAAGGGATCTTTATTGTCATTGCATCTCCTATAAAAACTTTATGTTTTTTGAAATTTCCAGGGAAGCCTTTTCCGTTATAATTACTGAATCCGAACGGCTCTTTTGGTATACCTATTGCATTTGTGTTTAATTTTCCATCGTTGTTGATATCATGGTAAACACAAAAAGCGTAATCACCGCTTTTTAGTTGTATGTGATAAACCGCTTTTTCTTTATATGCCGTTAGCTTGACGGTTTGATATGGAAGCCGTTTGTTGAAACTTTCAGCCGAATTATGAATACTTATAACTAACGTTCCCGAATCTTCTGTTATATCGGTGATGACGATTTCTACGTCATAAAGCGTTTCGTTCTGCGTTGTTTGGGAATACACCAAACCGAGAAACGTCATACAGAAAAATATAGTAAATATTTTTTTCATAGTATATCTTCCTTTATATAATTTTCAAAACGACACTGTTCGAATACATCCGTACCTATAAGTGTGATCGCCTTTGCGGGACAGTTGTTTATGCACCGGTAACATATCGTGCAGTTTCCGGGATAAAATACAGCTTTATTGTTTTCGATATATAATGATTTTGAAGGGCAATTTGCCGCGCATATTCCGCAGCCGATGCAGCGCTCCATTCGGACATTGAGTCGTTCGCTCAGTTTTTTTGCATGTCGTTTAAACCATAGGCGTTGTCCGAACAGACCTACAATTCTGTGTAAAAAAGATAAACCGTTTTTTGGGTATATTCCGTGTTTTATACATTCCGCCGTTTGTATAATCTTTTTTTGCGCTGCCGATATGAGTGTGGTATTTTCATCCGGCTTTTTTTTCAATAGTTTTACATCGGCAATACAGTCCGGCATACGTATGTGTAGACCTCCTATAATGACGGCTCCGTATTTTTGAAGCAGCCGTGCTGCAATGCCCGCTCCATCGCCGCTGAAAAGTCCCATCGTCGCAATAACAAAAACGTGCTTTCCGCAAAACATATCGGCATGTTCAAAAATAAATGTTTTTACAATACGCGGAATATCGCTAAAATAAATGGGGTAACCCAGTGCAATTTCATTCGATATGCGTAAGACTTCGAGCGCTTCGGGTGCTTCTATACTGACAGCTTTGCCATTTGTCGTTTTTGTCAATACTTCCATGCAATATTTTGTATTGCCCGTTCCACTGAAATAAATTCCGTTCATATACTATTCCATGTGCTGTTATTTTAAAAAGGACGGTTCAAGCAAATCCATAAAATCGGTGATTTTTTCTTTCCAGTTTTTGTCGTAGTGGACATTTTTCATTGTTGCCAACGCAGTAAGTCCGTGTATAAAAGCCCATATTGTTATTACAATGTCGTTTTGCTTTTCCTTCAGATATTGTTTTTCCTTGAGTAATGAAAGAACACTGTTTTTATACAGAATAAAAGGACTATAATTTTCCTCATCCGGCATAGATAAGGTTAAATCCACCTTTATGTCGGATTTGGAATATAAAAATTGAAAATAGGCGGGATTTTCAATAAAAAAAGAAATATATGCTATTCCCAGATTTTTTAGCAATTCCGCAGGAGCTTTATTTTCACTGATAGCCGTTTCGAGTGCTTTTGAAAAACGCTTGGTGATATGCAGCTGCATTGCATTAAGTAATTCTTCTTTGTTGTGAAAATGACTGTAGGGAGCAGCATGGCTGACTTTGCAAGCTGCGGCAGCTTTTCTTAGCGAAAAAGATTGCAAGCCTTCGGTATTGACGATTTCGATACCCTTTTCAATTAATAGATTTTTTAGATCCTTGCGATGATACGGCAGATTCGATTCACACATAAACACCTTCCTCTCTAATCTTGACATTGTTAAGATGATAGCTAAAAATCTTTACAATGTCAAGATTAGAGTATCAATATTGAAGAGATATATGATAAATTGTTCCTGAAATCCGCTATCCCCCATAGGCAGAATAGACTTTCATTCCTCTTTTCCACACCGTTCTACACGATATACCAAGGATTGTTATCCAGCCGAATGCTTTGCATAAAGAAAAGAGAGCAGTATGTATCGGCATATCATCAAGTAAAAGACTTACCGGAATATGCGAAATAAAGGCAAAGGGGAGGTTTTTTAAAAAGGTAAATACGGATTTTGGTAAAAGGACGAGCGGGAAAATAATACCGGCGGAAATATTTTTAAGTACCCGTATTGAGGTATACAGTGAAGAAACTCGAGAAAAATAAAAACTATAGAGCGCTATCAAAAAATCAATTAAAAAGTTGATAAGATACCCTGTAACTAAAAAAGCTGCAAAAAAGACAATCTTCCATACGGACAAGATAAATATAAAATATCCGTGCAACACAAAATATAAAACCGTAATCGGAAGGGCATTCATAACAATAAAAACAAAACGATACGGTAAATCGACGGCAAGTTGATACAATGCATAGTTATACGGTTTTATCAGATACTGATTGAGAGAGCCGAGTCTTATATCATCTGAAATTTTGAATACGGAAGTCGTCGAAGTAATATTGTATGTAATTAATGTTAAAAAGTAATACGACACTATTCCGCTTGCTTCGAGAGGAATGGTGCTGTTCTGAGCAGTAACGGCAAGCCACAATAAGACATTAACGGTAAAAGGAACGAGCGAAAACAAAAATCCGGAAATAAAATTAGCACGGTATTCCAATTGGTTTGCTAAGCTTATCTTAAAAATTTTATAATAGGTATTCATAATTTTTTCCTATAGTGAATTAAAAATAGTGTCTTAAAAAATCACTCATCTGGCTTGTACAATTTTCTGATGACATCTTCCATGGATATATTTTCAATGGTAATATCGCTTAAATCTTCAATAAACTCATTGGAAATATTTTTTAGTATATCTAAACTTTCAGTTGAATCCGCAGAAATTTTTATCGTATCGTCAGCTGTTTTTTCTGCAGTGCCGACTCCTTTTTGTTGAAGCATAGTTATTATTTTTTCAGCTGCCGGAAATTTTAATTTGAGGATAAAATATTTTTGATTGAGAAAGGTGTTTTTAAAATTAATAAAAGAATCCGAGTATATCTTTTCTCCGTTATTTATCAAAATCAATTCGCTGCAAAGGGAAACAATATCGTTAAAATTATGACTTGTTAATATAAGCGTCGCATGATACGTACTGCAATAGTGCTTTAAAAAATCCCGTATGTTGTATTGCGTAATGACATCAAGGCCTATTGTAGGTTCATCAAGAAAAATGAGTTTCGGTTTATGAATTAAAGCCGCTATCAATTCCATCTTCATCCGTTCCCCCAACGACAGCCGTCTCACCTGAACATTTACCTGTTTTTCTACACCGAGTATTTCAATCATTGTGTAAAGTGTTTTTTGATACTCGGCCTCTTCAATTTCATAAATTGTTTTATTAAGTTCAAAAGAATCGATGGCAGGTAGATCCCACCAAAGTTGACTTTTATTCCCCATCACCATCGAAATTTGCCGCAGATACTCTTTTTTCTTTTCAAAGGGATTATAATGCAAAACATTCAGATTTCCTGTCGTCGGAAGTATTAAACCGGATAGCATTTTAAGGGTCGTCGTTTTTCCCGCGCCGTTTAAACCGATTAACCCTGTTATCGAGCCATGATTAATTTGAAAAGAAAGATTTTTTACCGCAGGCTTATATAATTTTTCACGTTTAAACAAGTTTTTAATACTACCTTTCAGCCCTGCCTCTTTTTTATAATACGTATAACTTTTGCAAATATTTTCTGCAACAATAATCTTTTCGCTTCTAACTGCCTGATCCGACATAACGCTTTACTCCTTTTTTAAAAATAAAATTTGATAATAACAAAAATAGTACATTTAAGATAAAAGCATAGAAAATAGCGCGTACAGATAATTGTTTAACGATGAACAGAACAGGGAAATTAAAGCAAACAAACAAGGGAATAACAAAGGTTAGAATTTTTTGAATCACTTTCGGATATATTTGCATCGGTTTATTTCCAATAGTAATTAATTCCGAGCCTATCCCCATAACAATATCCATCCGCATAAACCAAAAGGCAAGACTCATCAATATAAACATAATCGAATAAATTAAAAAAAGGCCATTCAGTGAAAGCAGAATATACATCACGCCTTTTAAGGGTGTGATAGGGATATTCAATTGTATAAGGCAATATATCAAACCAATAGTGTTGATTGCGATGTTTTTTATTTGTGGAATGTCGAATGCATGGCATGAAATATTAAAGCGCGGATTTAACGGTTTTAATAATATAAAATCCAAGGTGCCGGTATTGATCATTTCGGGCAGTCTTTTTAATCCCGGTACTATCGCAAAAGTAAACACAGAGTCCGTCAAGCCGCCCTGAAAAGTCAACATCAGTATTTGATATTTATCCCACCCGTTTATCGTGTTGGTATGAATAAAAATCGTGTCTATAAAAATGATATACATAAACAGCCACACCAGCTCAAAAGTTCCGCCGCTTATAAAATCAAACTTATATTCCAGTAGATTCATAAGGGAACCTTTAAAATAGGCTTTTAATAGTAGAAGATATCTTTTCATCAAACAGTGTATCCTATCCGCCTAAAATAAGTTATAATGGACACTATCACAGCACGGCGACAGCTATATGTCGTAATTGGATAAAAAACTTCTGAGAAATTCTTCAGTAAGGGAAATTTCTGTTATGGGAGAATACTGCAAAGTGTGTTATAATAAACATAAGATATTACGGAGAAAAACTATGTTTAATATGAAAAAGAACATCACATTGATTATGTTAAGCATTGCACTTTTTACGGGCTTTAATTCTCTGCTTTTTGCAGAAAAAAATAAGGAGAATTCTATGTCCTATGTAGGAAAATGGGTATTTCATTCAATTATGAGTATGGATGAAAGCGGCAGAACTACGTTCCTTAATTCCGAGGAGTATCTAAACACGTTGCCTGATTTCATCGATAAAAATAATGCAACAGCAGTCGAAGAAGAACGACGCGAGAGAAAGACTAGAATAGACTCTGTGCTGGAAATTTGTGAAGACGGTATGATTTATATGCTTATGTCGATTCCTGATAATGTACCTCAAGAAAAAATTGATAAAGCCGTCGAAGCGGGGGTAATTACGCTCCGTCATGGTATGATGATGCTTGGTAAACCTCAGCCTTGGGAAGACAGGAACGGTGAGTTATGGGTACAAATCGGAACGGTTGATTTTTTTGACGGTCAAGGCCAAAAACCTAATTGGGAAAAATGTGTTATCGAAAACGGTCTATTGACATTTGTTACGACCCGTTACAAAAAAGCCGAGTAATCAGGCTTGCAATATGGAGTTAACACAATATGAATAGAAAAATTATATCGATTATTTTCACTCTTGCCGTTTTAACTGCAGGAGCTTCCGCTCTTTTTGCAGAGGAACCTGTAACGATCAAAACGCTCTTTAAACTCTTACCTGAAAAAGCATTAAAGCCTGTTTTTGATAATTTTAACTTGGATACGGCAAACAGGGATTCGTACATTGAGGTCTGCGATGAGAAAAACCGGTATTTGAGCCTTAAAAGCAAATACGGTTTTGAAATGTGTTATTGGGATGTAAAAGGCGGTAAAAAACTTATTTTGGTAAGTTACGACGGTGCCGGTTCTGAAGGCTTTTATCTTTACAATAAAGGCAAAATTTCCGAAACGGATGATTTCGGCATAAAAACCGTAAAAGAACAGATCAAAAAAAGCCCTGCATTTCAAGGTATGAATGATTTGATACGTTTTTATCCGCTGCGGGACAACACTTCGCTTGCGGTAATGATAAACCAACTTGATTGTATGATTTTTAAGTGGAAAAATGAAAAATTTGTCCGCATTAGCGACTATGTGCTAAAAGAAACCGATGATGAAGCAGATGTTTACAGTATATTATTGAGCGGTTTTGTAAAAGCTCTTAATGCCCATGATGCGGCTTCTTGTTTGCAGTATATTAAACCTGAATATATCGCATTCCAATGTATGGATATGTTCCAAGGACGGGCTGAACAATTCATTTGTAAACTTATTGCAGGCCAAACTGAAAACATTGGCTACATTGCACCGAATAGGCTGGAAGATATAAAAAAGGCAACCTACAGCTTAAATCCTAATGCACCCGATAGCAAGCCTGACTTTATGATTATTATTGAACTTATCGACGGGCGTACCTACACCTATTTTCCCAAGGTTGAAAATATTGAAGAAGCTGAAATATATGGGCTGCCAATTCAATATCTTTATCTTGTCGGAGTGATGGAATAAAAAAGGAACCGCTATCTGTCGTAATTGGATAAAAAAATTACATTTTTTTATAAAAGTTTTTTTAACAGCTTCAAGAAAGCCGGTATTAATGATGCTATCATAACAACATTGTAAATAATGAAAACCGGAAGAATTTTACGAATATTTTTTTTATTAAATACCAACATAGCTATACCTAGCATAAACAAAATAATTGCCACATAGCAAAACATTATTAGCTCTTTCATTGGTAAAGAGAGGTTAGCAAAATAAAACAATATCATTACAATTGCAGCTAATAACGCAAAAAAATATAATAGTATACCTAACTGATTTGCGACCGATTCAATATCATATTGTGCCTTTTCTTCATCCGGCATAGTATTGTACCCTGCTATTAAGTCGTATGCTTTTAATTCTCTAATTATAATACCGCCGCCGGCGAATGAAAGGAACATTAATACTAAAATAATATATAACATAAAGCACCTCCGAGCACTCTAGTGTGTTCATTCATTTCATAAACAAAATTGAGCATTATCATAATTAGCTAAAAAACTTTTTGCTGTTTTTACAAGTTCCGCTTGATAATCTTTAGGAGATACGACGGTAACTGCATTCCCGAAGCTGAGGAGTAAGGCTTTCCATAACCGTTCTTTTGCAGGAACACGGATATGGGTTTTATATTTTTGAGACGGCAGCGTTTCGATAACGGAGTCGGGAAAATACTCTTCGATGAGTGGAATTTCCGTTTCGGAAAAAAACGATTTCTATATCAATGCAGGTCTTGTAATACGCAAGTTCGGCTTCTCTCATCCTCTGCTGTATATCGCTGTGATTTGCAGCGGCAGTTTCTTTTGATATGGCAAGCGTTTGAATCCGTGCAACTTTAAAAGTTCGATACTCTTTTGTTTCTTTAAGGTATGTAAACAAATACCACGCATACCATTTGTAATGAATGGCAAGCGGTTCCGCACAAATATGCGAACTTTTTCCTTCTGAATTACGGTAATCGAATACGATATATTTTTTATCGCTTATAGCTTTTTCCAACAGCAGATTGAAATCTTGTACTTTTTTATTTTCTTTTGTAACACTAAAATCCCAAAAGACTTTTTGCCCGTCTCCTTTTTCGATAATTGCATTGTATTTTTTGATTAAAGAGTTTAAGCTCTCGTTTGTGTATGACGTTGCAAGGCTTTCCAACGCATTGACAATGATCTGCTGTTCGCTGTTTTTGACGGTGAGATTCTTTATTTTATAATGTTCTAAAACGGCATAACCGCCGTACCTTCCGCCTAATGTATACACCGGTATACCGGCTTCAGCGATACTCGCCATATCACGCTGAATAGTCCTCACCGATACATTAAAATACTCGGCTAAGTATTTTGCAGAGACTTTTTCATGATTTAATAAATAGATAATTGTTTCAAGAAGCCGTTCCAGTTTCATAGTGTGAATACTTAATTGTATATAACAAAAGCATATATCAATCAAGGTAAAAATCAGACTATGCGTTACAATCACAACTTTTTTTGCACAAAAAATATCCCGCGCTCGGTAACAGCGTGCGTTTCATTTTCATTCATAATCTGCTCCTAATTGATTTGATTCGTTTACATATTGGCTGCCATTATATCAAAATAATTCCAACTGCGCATTCGTCTTTCCGGTGATTGTATCAAAAGCGCTTAAATACGCAAATATGACATCAGGGTTGGTTTCTATGCCGTTTTCTTTACACCGCGCACGGAAGATATTCATAAGGCGTGTATTGTGCGGACTTATAACGGAATAGCGAGTACCGTAACGCTGGATATATTTTTCTTTTAAGCCCGGAAACGCTGCATCAAGTTTTTTATAAAAATATTCGCGGTTGCCGTCTCTGAGCGTTAAGCCCATGCCGAAACAGATGATGCCGCGTACTTTTGCCTCGATACAATAGTGCAAAATACCTTCGAGATTTTCCACCGTATCATTGATGAACGGAAGAATAGGCGTAAGCCACACAACGGTTGGAATACCTGCGTCGCGTAGCGTTTTAAGCGCGGCAAACCGTTCACTGGTAACGGCAACATTCGGCTCAAGTATTTTACACAAGCTATCGTTATAGGTGGTCAGCGTCATTTGTACAACGCATTTTGCTTTGGTGTTTACCGCCTGTAAAAGTTCGAGGTCGCGCAATATCAGCGGGGATTTTGTTATCACGGTAAAGCCGAAACCGTAGCGGAGGACGGTCTCTATCGCTTTCTGCGTCATACCGAGTTTTTCTTCCAGCGGCATATACGGGTCAGTCATAGAGCCGGTACCGATCATGCACTTATTGCGTTTTCGCTGCAAGGCATCTTCGAGCAGCTCTATTGCATTTTCTTTTATTTCTATATCTTCAAAGCTGTGGTTTATATGATAACACTCACTGCGCGAGTCGCAATAGATACACCCATGCGTGCAACCGCGGTATAAGTTCATCCCATTTTTAGCTGATAAAATTCCTTTTGCTTGTACAAAGTACATCTGTTATTCCTGAAAATCCGGCAGTGTTTGTGTCGGCAACTGCTAAAAACCGCAGTTGCTAGAAATGGCTGTTATCGTGTTCGGTATTTTTTCAAGGCTTTGTTTTACACCGATTTTGCATAATCTCTTTTTGCATAAAATATATGCAATATATGTACAATCTTTTCTTTATCATCAATCGAATACAAGGCTAGATAGTTTTTATAAAAGAGAAATCTATGATAGCCTTTCTTCTGCAATCTTATATCATTACAAAGAGGATACATATATGGCGAATCCTGTAAATTATTTTTCTGTTTTACAAAGTCCGCAAGCAAATTAGCGGCAGCTGTTACATTTGAAAGCTTTTCCGCAATATACCTGATAATCTCATCAAGATCAGTCTTTGCTTTATCGGTTACTCTGACTTTATAAACCATACTTGGATTTTAGTTCCGCAACTGCATCATCAACATCGGTAACACGCCCTTCTTGTACATCTTGTTCCGCTGCATTCAGATTATCATACAGACGATCGAAAAAAGAGTTTCTTTCAAACGTTTCCATGCTCATAATCACCATATCACCGTAACCGTTTTTTTGTTATAAAAATAGGTTCATTACTTTCATGACACAAGGCGGAAATATTTGCAGTATTCTTTAAATCACGTATCGGAACTATTTGCGGCATAACTATCCCCCTATGGCATGATAGTACCACAATAAAGCCGTATTGTCTATGAAAGATTATACACAGGCAATCCGGCAGTGTTTGTGTTGGAAACCTTTAAAATCCGGCAGTTTTTAGAGATGGCTGTTATCGTGTTCTATATTTTTTCAAGGCTTTTTTAATATCCTTAATTGCCCAATCATAGTGGCTGGAAGTTGCAGACACGCAGTAGCTGCCGAGCGTTGTCGTTCCCGTCCAATCGAAAGCACCTTTGGAAAAAAGCTCTTCGTTGGAAAATATTTCGATAAGCGCCATCACCTCTTTATGTGTTTTTTTGAGCATTGTTTCTGCATCGGTATATGATGTGTTTTGATGTTTTTCCCAAAATGCAACATTCATCTGGGGATAGGTTTTCCAATTATAGGGCGCCGGCAAAAAAGGGACAGGTTTCCCGTTTGTGTTTGACCGTATCCAATTCAGCAAAAGACAGTGCCACTCATAGAGGTGCGCCAAAACATCCCGCACGTTTTTATCGCGTTCGTTCGGAACAATATCGGCGCTCTTTTCTTCGTCGGACATTTCGCCGATTAACGTCCATAGCTTTGCGAATTGTTCATTTGCGGCTTGTATTAAATCGGCTTTGGTGGTAGGCCTTGGCATAGGTTATTGTGACTCCTTTAGGATAGTAAGATGCCCTATTGTACCATAGAAAGCTGACACGGTATGTCAGGTTTGAAAAAACATTTAAACTTTTTTTATGGTGCGCCGCTATTTTTTCAGCAAAATCGATTATTCCTTGTTTTAGAGTTTCCGGTTCAAGAATTTCTACCTCGGTACCGAGCGACAAAATAAATCCGTACAGCCAATGATCGATCGGAAGGCATACCGAAAGCGTGTACGAGCCGTCCATATTTTTTGTGATAAGATCGGGAGGAAATTCATCATAAAACCGATAAGCGATTCCGGCGGTGCATTTTAATTTTATGTTCGTAAGCGTCAGAGCATCGGAATACTCTGTACGGTCAGGTAGCTTGTTGAGCAATTCCATACGCTTAAATATTTTTACCGTCTGCATAACGGAAAGCATACGGTTTAACCGGAAAAGCCGATAAGCATTTTTGTCGGTACACAAACTTTCAACGTACCACGCCTTGGATTTAAACAAAAGGCGAAGCGGATAAATAGTACGCTCAGTTTTTTCTCCATAGGAACTGAGATATTCAATGCGGAGCGCACGGCATTCCAAGATGGCTTGTTTAACCGTATCGAAAATGGACGTGTCGTTTTTGTTGTCCCAGCGGGAATAATCAACCTTAACCCAATCGGCATGACGCTGAAAGACAGCAGACAACCGGTTTAAAATCGATTCGGTATGTATCTCGTCAACAGGCGATAAACATTGCAGGGCGAGCAGAATTTTATCTTGCTCTTCTTGTGTTACAATCGATTTATTGATGGTGTATGTTTCATCAATAAAAATTCCGCCGCCTGTTCCCTGCACCGTATACACCGGAATACCGGCACAGCTTAAAATATCAATATCACGATACACGGTACGAATCGATACAGCAAATTTTTTCGCAAGCTCCTGCGCCGTCGTTCGTTTTTTATTGAGGAGAATAAAGACGATTTCAAAAAGCCGTTCGGAACGCATAACGATAAAAGTATAGCATAAAAAGCAGACGGGTTCCTATAAAGGACATTTAATTATAGCAGTTACAGCGTTGATAATAGAGGTTAAAATCACCAATCTATAGTACCTTAGCACTGCTAAAAGCTTGCAGTTTTTTAGAGGTACCCTCTTGCTTGACAATCGGTATAGACATTGGACATACTGATTATATGGCATTATCATTAAACGAAATTAAGATACGAGCGCAGCAGTTTGTACTGAACTGGAAAGATAAAGCGGCAACTGCGCGGGAAGAAGCGGATGCGCAAACCTTTGAAAACGAGTTTTTTGCAATTTTCGGTGTGCCACGCAATAAAATTGCCGTGTTTGAGCACAAAGTTAAACTGTTAGACGGTTCAAATGGATATATCGATCTTTTTTGGAAGAGTTACATTCTCATCGAAATGAAGTCTCCCGGCAAAGGCCGAAAAAAAGCCTTTGAACAGGCAAAAGCCTACGCCAATGCGCTGCAGAATGCCGATATGCCGAAGGGCATTTTGATTTGCGATTTTGTTCATTTCGACTACTATCATTTAGAAAAAGATGCGGAGCTCACCTCTTTTACGATTGATGAACTGGCGGAGTATATTGAGCTGTTTCTCTTTCTTGCAGGTTATAAAGATGTTGAATATAAAAAGCAGGATGCGGTCAATATCGAAGCAGCGGAAAAGATGGGAGAATTGCACGACACCTTAAAAGAGATCGGCTATACCGGACATCAACTGGAGTTGTATTTGGTTCGTCTGTTATTTTGTTTGTTTGCTGATGACACCGGTATTTTTTGAGCATGATCATTTTATTAAATATATTTTGCAGCGGACGAATCTTGACGGCAGCGATTTAGCGATGCACATTCAAAAGATTTTTGAAGTGCTCAATACGCCGAAAGAAAAGCGGCTTAGAACACTTGATGAGCAGCTGGCGCGTTTTCCGTATATCAACGGCGGGCTTTTTAAGGAGCTGCTTCCCACTGCGGATTTTAATTGTGCAATGCGGGAAAAACTGATTGAATGCTGTGCGCTGGATTGGAGCGGTATTTCTCCGGCAATTTTCGGTGCGATGTTTCAGAGTGTGATGAAGCCGGAAGAACGGCACGCTTTGGGAGCGCACTATACCAGCGAAACAAATATCTTAAAACTCATTCATCCGCTCTTTTTAGATTCTCTGTGGACAGAATTTGATAAATACAAACAGTACACCTCCGAAGCCCGCGTAACAAACTTGAACGCGCTGCATGATAAAATTGCACATTTAACCTTTCTTGACCCAGCCTGCGGCTGCGGGAATTTTTTGGTTATTGCATACCGTGAGCTGCGTCTTTTGGAACTTGCGATTATTGAAGAATTGAAAAGCGCAGATCAGCAGCTGCTTGATGTCGGCGAATATATCAAGGTAAATGTTAATCAGTTTTACGGCATAGAGCTTGAAGAGTTTCCCGCTCAAATTGCACAAACGGCGCTGTGGCTGATGGATCATCAAATGAATAGACTGGTAGGCAGCCGCTTCGGTCAATACTTTGCGCGTATCCCGTTGGTTAATTCCGCGTCGATTGTACAGGGCAATGCGCTTGCGCTTGATTGGGAGACCATCGTACCAAAACATAACCTTTCGTATATTCTCGGCAATCCGCCGTTTTTAGGTGCGCGGGTGATGGAGAAAGAACAGTCTGCGGAGCTTGCAATGCTTTTTAGCGGGGTAAAGAATGCGGGGAATCTTGACTACGTTACGGGCTGGTATAAAAAGGCTGCGGAGTATATTCAAGGAACGCAGATTGAATGCGCCTTTGTTTCTACTAATTCTATTTGTCAGGGGCAGCAAGTACCGATTTTGTGGCCCAATCTTTTTGCGTGCGGGGTGCATATCAATTTTGCGCACCAGACTTTTAAGTGGTCGAATGAAGCGCGGGGAAATGCGGCAGTGTACTGCATTATTGTCGGCTTTTCTCTCCGGAGCCGAACGGAAAAACAACTCTTTTTATATGACGATATAAAAGGAGAGCCGAAAGCTCAAACAGTCAAGCGGATAAATGCTTATTTAGCTGATGCACAACATGTGTTTATTGATAGTAGAAGTTCGGTACTTGATACACAAACTAATCCGATGGTGTTTGGCAGTATGCCGAATGACGGCGGTAATCTCATTATAGAAGAAAATGAATACGCCTCCTTTTTACAACAAGAACCGGAAGCAGAACGGTATATCCGTCCGTTTTTGGGGGCGGAAGAGTTTATCAATAATAAAAAACGATATTGTCTCTGGCTTTTGAATGCGGAACCTCAGCACCTAAAAAAATGCCCGCTCATTGTAGCGCGAATACAAAAGGTGCGGGAACACCGTGAAGGCAGCAGCCGTGAGGCAACACGGAAACTTGCGCAAACACCGTCCCTCTTTGGAGAAATCCGTCAGCCGGAGTCGGGACATTATCTCCTCGTGCCGAGTACATCATCAGAACGCCGTAAATATATTCCGATTGGTTTTATGAATAGTTCTGATATTTCAAGCAATGCGAACTTACTCGTTCCCAATGCAACGCTATACGAGTTCGGGGTGCTTACCTCACAGATGCACATGGCGTGGATGCGTACCGTATGCGGGCGGCTCAAAAGCGATTACCGCTATTCTGCACAGATTGTGTATAACAACTTCCCGTGGCCGGATGTTTCGGAAGAACAAAAGGCAGCTATTATGCAAAAGGCGCAAGCGGTATTGGACGCGCGCTCGCAGTTTCCCGATAGCTCCCTTGCCGACTTATACGATCCCAATACGATGCCGCCGGTACTCACCAAAGCGCACGCCGCCCTTGATTCCGCTGTGGATAAGCTGTATCGTAAAACAGCCTTCCCCGACGATACCGCCCGTGTGGCTTTTTTGTTCGAGCTGTATGGGAAGAAGACGGAGGGGCTGTTGGCGGGGAAGAGGAAACGGATATAAAATTAAGGAGATTAGAATACTATGTCTGATATACAATATACTGAACAACTAAAACTTGAAAATCATCGGATATGGAAACAGTACAGGATCGGAAAAGGCCAAATGATATAGTTTCCTTTCTGCGCAAGAAAGATTTTTTATTTTTAGACTATCTTCGAAACGGCGGATTAGGAGAGACTGTTATACTACTTGATCAAGAAATGCAGATACTGTTTGTATGTAAGAAATATCAGCCCCATTCCAATCAGATTAAAGAAAAATATTATCAATATTTTAAAAATGAAATAAAATTAATGTTTCAACTCTATCATCCTAATATTGTACGAATATTTAATTACTATTTATATCCTGAACAAACCACAGGTTATATTTTGATGGAATATATTGATGGTGAGGATATCTACACCTATCTAAAAAAGAATCCTGAAAGAATAAACTCTGTTTTTGAACAAGTTATAGAGGCATTTGTATATTTAGAAAGTAACAATATATTACATAGAGATATACGCATAAACAACATATTGGTAAATTTCAATGGTCAGGTTAAAGTTATAGATTTTGGATTTGGGAAAACTATAAATTATGATAATGATTGTGAGAAAAGCATTAGCCTAAATTGGTGGTGTGATAAACCGTATGATTTTACACAGAATATATATAGTCATAAGACAGAAATCTATTTTGTAGGTAAATTATTTGAACAAATCGGTAAGTATCTATATCAAGAGAAGATTTTTTATGAATTTAGATATGAAAGTCTATTATCAGAAATGATACGACTTAACCCATCCGACAGAATACAAAGTTTTTCCGATATAAAAGAAAAAATCCTAAAAGATAATAATCAAAATATCGAATTTTTTACAGATGAAGAAAAAAAGATATATAAAAATTTTATTGATGCACTGGTTACTTCTATTGCAATGATTGATAAAGATGCTTCATATACCACAGATATTGATATAATTATACAGAAGATTCAAAATATATATACCATAAATCAACTTGAAAATGAAGTACAAAATATATCCGATGTTATCCGTACATTTATTTCCGGTAGATTTCGTTATTATCCCCAACAACACTATGACTGCTATCTTTTAAAGAATTTTATAAACCTATTAAAGAACTCAAACAATGGAAGAAAAAATATTATATTACTCAACATACATAACAGATTAAACCAGATAGAACATAACTCTATCGATTTTTTTGATCCCGTTCCTTTTTAGAGTGAAATAATTCACTAGCGGCGAAAACATCTCCGTATATATGGTCAAACAAATGGCATTCCGCAAGGTTCTGGTTTGATGGATTTTATTGCTGAAATGGTACTGGGTTATATTGACACATTATTATCCGATCGAATTAAAGCAAATAATATAACCGATTATCATATATTACGTTACCGTGATGATTATAAGATATTTGTTAACAATCCTCATACAGGAGAACACATCTTAAAAATAATAACCGAGGTTCTTGCTGAATTTGGAATGAAGCCAAATACATTAAAAACAAATACATACGACAATATAATTTTACATGCAATCAAAAAAGACAAACTCGCATGGCTTATAAAGAAACAATCCAATAAAGATTTACAGAAGCATTTGCTGCTAATATACAAACATGCATTAGAATATCCCCATGCAGGCAGTTTAATAACCCCTCTACAAGATTGCTATTTCCGAATAAAGAAAGGCAAGCGTTTGCAAAATCATTCTAAGTCATTAATAGCTATCATCGTTGATATAGCCTATCGCAATCCTCGAACGTATGCAATATGTGCAGCAATGTTAAGCATAATATTAGCTCAACTGTCGAACAAAGACGAACAAAAAGGAATTATTACCAAAATAAAGAATAAATTTAGCTTAATTCCAAATACAAGCAACATGCTTATATGGCTACAGCGGATAAGCTTATTTTTTAAATTTGATATCGACTATGATGATGCTTTATGCCGTTTGATTGATCATGCCTTCAAAGAGATGGATAATAATTCTTTATCGGATACTGATATAAATCAAATCTGGAATATGGATTGGGTAAGTTCTCAGGAATTAAAAAACATATTGAAAGCAAATAGCATTATCAATAAAACAGAATTCAAAAAACTCTCAAGAGAAATCTTGTTAAAAGAAATAGAAGCTTCATTGATAAGAAACTATTAGATAAAATTATTAACAAATCGGTTGCTTAGTATTTCTTCAGCTTTTCAATCTCTTTAAAAAGTTTATGCACATTACAAAATGACGCAGATTTATCTTCATCATTCTTATTTCTTTCTTCCAATTTCAAAACCGTTGTATTACTTTGTCACGTAAGATGAGTATGCTGTAGAATCATTCCGTCTTCAGATAGAGCAGATCAACATCTAGCTCATGTTGTTTTGTGCGTTATAGAGGGCGGCATAGACACCGCCTTTTGCCAGTAGCTCTGCATGCGTTCCTTGCTCGCAAATGCCTTCATCATCAACTACTACAATACGGTCTGCATTGCGGATTGTTGAGAGGCGATGGGCAATAATCAGTGTTGTACGACCCCGTGCGAGTTCTTCAAATGATTTTTGAATTTTTATTTCCGTTGCGGTATCAAGAGCCGAAGTTGCTTCATCAAGTATTAAAATCGGGGGATTTTTTAAAAAGGTTCGTGCAATCGCAACCCGCTGTTTTTGCCCGCCGGAAAGCCGTACCCCCCGCTCTCCGACAAGCGTATTATACCCGTCCGGCATCTGCATAATATCTTCATGAATTTCAGCCCGTTTTGCTGCATGTATTATATCCTGTTCAGAAGCGTCATTGTTTCCGTATGCAATATTTTCCTTAATGGTACCGGCAAATAAGAAAACATCCTGTTGAACAATACCGATTTGCCGCCGTAAACTGTGCACGGTAATATCCTGTATATTCCGCCCATCGAGGGTAATGGTTCCTGCGGACGGTTCATAAAAACGGGGCAGTAAATTACATAAACTGGTTTTTCCTCCGCCGGACGGTCCTACAAAAGCAATGGTTTGCCCTGCCTGTATATCCATGTTGATATTTTTTAATACCGTAACCCCATCTTGATACGAAAACGAAACATTATGATAGCAGATGTTTCCATGAGCTAAAGTAATTTCTACCGCATTATCATGATCGCTAATACTATCATCTGTTTCCATGAGTTCTTTAAAGCGTTTAAAACCTGCCATACCGTTTGCGTATAGTTCAATAAAAGCAGTAAGGCGGCGGATAGGCTGTAAAAATGCACCGGCAAAAAGTGTTGCAGTAATAAGGTCGGTAAGCGTCATCGTCTTCTGCATAATAAAAAAACCGCCCGCGGCAATAATCACTAAATGTAACATTGAAATAAGAAACTCTAAACGGCTAAAGAAAAATGCCATATTCCAATAAAAACGTTTTTTTGCCGTATAAAATGCCTGATTGTTTTTTTCAAAACGATCTTGTTCATAGCTTTCATTTGTAAATATTTGTGTTACCCGTATTCCCGAAAGAGCGGATTCAATAGCGGTATTTATTGCAGCAGTTTCTTCCTTTACACGGCGGGACGCTTTCATAATATGTACACGGCAGCGGACAGTATGAAAAAATGCGATGGGTATAAAGAGCGTCAAAAGCAGTGCGAGTTCCCATCTGATAGAAGCCATAAGTGCCAGCGAGCCGGTCAGCGTTAATACTGAAATAAAGAGGTCTTCCGGTCCGTGATGCGATAACTCGGTAATTTCGAACAAATCTGTTGTAATGCGGGACATCAGCTGTCCGGTTCTATTGGTATCAAAAAAATGAAACGACTGTTTTTCTATATGGCGAAAAAGATTCCGCCGCATATCCGCTTCAACTTTAACGCCGAAAAGATGCCCGAAATACGTTACAAAATACTGAGCAGCACTGCGGATAAGATATAATCCTATCATTATTACAATAAATGCATAAAAGGCTGCATAGTCAGCCTTGGGTAAAAAATGTTGGATGCTGTATCTGCTTGCCATGGGGAAGATAATATCTACCGCTGCAATAAAAGCTGCACAGCACAGATCGGCAGTAAAGAGTTTCCAATGAGGTTTAAAATATGAAAAGAATAAACGCATACGGCGTATTCTAACAAGTGTTTGAAAAAATGTATAGAAAGTGCATTGCTATGAAAGATTATATCCGGACAATCCGGCAGTGCTTGTTTTATTAAAATATGGTTTCCATTCATCCGGGGATTGGTTTTCCAACTTGTTACCAAATCAATCTAAGCGCTGCAATTATTCCTATTATAATTATAACAACAGCGACGGCTAATTTTCGGCGTGTGCGGTATTCTTGTTCGGTTTTTGATCTCCGTTTCAGGAAGAATCGGTCAAATAGGACGATTGCTGCTATTCCAAGGATAATTAAGATGATAAAACCTATAAGACCATAGCCGGTTTTATCGGAATATCCTATAAAGATATCTGAGCCTGCGCCATCGCCGATAAATATATCTTGCTTTAGCTTTAGAAGAATTGCAATAAAAGATATAATAAGGAAAAATAAGAAGATAAGTGCGGCAAAAAAATATTGCCGATGCAGCGGGTCTTTTTTCGTTTTCATAGTAAAAAAGTTTTTTACGGTAATTGAGCCGAGAATCGTAACGAGAACAGCATATATAATACAAACAATAAGTATCCGCATTTTTTCTCCATTTCTATCATAAAACATTGACTTTTTTAGTCATTGTTAGTATCGTCATAAAATCTAATTTTATTATTTATGGATGTGAAAAATGAACAAAAAGATTCTATCGATTATTGCTGCGGCACTTCTTGTGTTTTCTTTTACGGTAAGCTGTAAAAAACAACCGGCCGCCGAAACTGCTGCTCCGGCGGAAGGCGCTAACACCGAGACAACAAAAACAGAGGAAGAAAAAGAACTTCCCCCTCCGACGAAAAAAGAGGTCGGCTATGCGTTCGGCGTTATGATGGGAACATCGCTTAAAGACTTTAAACTGGATGTCGATTACGGTGAATTGGTAAAAGGTTTAAAGGATGTCGAAAAAAACAAAGATATAGATATTACTGCTGCACAGAAGGTATTACAGCGGGCAAGCGAAGCTGCTTATAAGAAAGAAGCTGCAGAAAATTTGGCAAAAGAAACAGAATTTCTTGAAAAAAATGGAAAAAAAGATGGTGTAAAGACAACCGAAAGCGGTTTGCAATATGAAGTTATAACCGAAGGAACCGGTTCTGTTCCGCTCGTTACCGATACGGTAAAAGTGCATTACAAAGGGACGTTACTTGACGGCACCGTCTTTGACAGCTCTTACGACCGAGGAAATCCCGTTGAATTTCCGTTAAATGCCGTTATTCCCGGCTGGACGGAAGGCTTGCAGCTGATGAAAGTCGGTTCAAAATACAAGCTTTATATCCCCTCTAAGATTGCTTATGGAGAACGCGGCGTTTCACAGGTTATTCCTCCTAACTCAACATTGATTTTTGAAGTTGAGTTATTGGGCATCCTCCCGCCCGAAGCGGAAAAACCTGCAGAATAAGCGATTTAACATCACAAATCGGAGACACGAGACTGTCGAAAAAGCAACCAACTTTTGAGACATCCCCGGATGCCCGACCGTAATTTCTGAAAAAGCCGTCTAAAGTCTTCATCGGATTTTAGTCGGCTTTTTTATTTGTGCGGATGGTTTACACACCGGCGTTCCGGAAATATTTTAAACGGTAGCCTTCGTTCTGTGCGAAATTTTAAATAAAATTCCGCACGGTTTTTCAGTAGGATAGGCAAATACATCAGGCAGAGTAGATAAAAATCGCAGAATTATAGAGGTTGTGAGACCATTTGAGCCGCACAGCGGCGAAACTCTGGTTGAACGGCCTCTATAATTCTGCGGGGCTGTTAAAAAATGGGCTGATGTATTTGTCCTAGGGTTTGACAAACTCGTACCGATAAGAGATACTCAAACTATGAATATCGCAAATTTTTTTACCGCGACAAGAATGGTTGCGGCTCCTCTTTTTGTCTGCATTTATTATCTTCCCAATTATATAGGTATATCGCAACAAACGGTTCTGCTTATTCTTATACCGCTGTTTATTTATATGGAATTTACTGATTTTTTAGACGGCTATTATGCCCGTAAGTTGAAGCAGGTGAGCGATTTCGGAAAGCTGTTCGACCCTTTTGCGGATGTGTTTGCAAATCTGACCGTACTGTTGGCATTTATGCTGTCCGGTTATGTGCCGCTGCCTGTTTTTATCATTATTTTATACCGTGAGTTAAATATTTTATTTTTACGGATGCTTGCACGAGGGAATGGTATTACCATCGGTGCGAAAAAAGGTGGCAAGACTAAAACGGTATGCTATATTCTTGCCGAAGGTTTTACGCTGCTTATTGAACTGCTGATTGTATTTTCGCTTGCGGAAAAATCCGTTACCGATACGATGATTATTATCAACAAAGGTATTTACTGGGTCGCTGCCTTATTGTCGGTTTGCTCGTTTATCGATTACCTTGTTTCATATAGAAAGAGTATCCGTGCCTTGCAGAAGGAGAAATAAAGAATATAAGAAAGCGTTGGCGGGATACTTTCCTAACTTTTTCGGAACTAAACTCCCTAGTTTTTGCCTAACACTGATCAATGTGTAAGACTATTAAAACAGCCTGATGTGTGTCCCCGAAGCAACCATCAGGCATATTGACTTAAAATGGCTTTGTTATAAAATATCGGTATGAAACATATCTATACAAAAATGCTGCCGTTTATGGCGGCGCTGATTGTTATTTCCTGTGGAAGCTGCTCAAGTAAAGACGAAATCAAGCCGCTTACTGAAGGAGGTTCTATGAAGTTGACAAGCACGGCTTTTGCCGACGGCGAAAAAATGTCCCGAGAATTTGCAAAACTCGGAGCGAATCACATTCCTCCGCTCGAAATCGACGGTGTACCGGAGGGTACAAAGAGCCTTGCGATTATCGTGCACGATCCGGATGCGCCGCTTCCCGGCGGATTTTATCATTGGACGCTGTGGAACATTCCGCCGCAAACAACGTCGATCGGAGAAGGTAATGTACCATCGGATGCCGTCGAAGGCGAAACAAGCTGGGGTACGAGCGGCTACAACGGACCTCAACCGCCGTTCGGGACGCACCGCTATATTTTTTACCTCTATGCGCTCGATATGAATCTGACTCTTCCGGCGGGCAGCAGCGTAAAAGAGCTTAAGGCCGCGATTAAAGGGCACGCAATCGAAGCTGCTTCACTTACGGGTATGTTCGGTGCTAAAGATAACCCCTGACCAAAGCAGGCCGCACTATCTTACCGCACCATTCAAAAAAGTTACCGCAGACATTATGCAATCATTCTCAAATATCGAATCAGTGTCATTTAATCTGGCTTGAAAATCTCAATTTACGCGGCAGCTATAAACCGGTGATCATGGACTACATAGGAACGAACTACCCTCATTTGCTGCCGCTCTATCAAAGTATATATGTTGACGGAGACCGCAGTTATTGGGAACTGCTTGATGCGAAACTACAAGCCTTTACCGCGGACATCGGACATGACTATGTAACAAATGATGATAGTATGAACCGTCCCTTTGATGCGCCGCCTGTTGTTGTCAATTATTTCTATCATGAGCAAATTAAAAAATCGGCGTGGAGAAAGCGCCTTGCAATCGGCTCTACTGTTTGAATAGCAGAATTGCGGTACTGTAACCGGGTATCGGTTGCAGTCAATTCGTGGAATTTTACACCTGCATCATGTCCAGCGTCAGCGGTAATAGCAGAATACGCTTCTTTATCCAATCGCCGCTTCTACCGACTTAACAGCCTTTTCTAAAACAGACTTGCTTTCATTCCGTAAAGTCTCGCTTTCAATTAGCAGCTTGCTTATTTGCTCCTGTTTTTCTTTTGCGATAATCGGAATTATTATATTTTCTATTTCGCTCTTTTTCCAATGATTAATAATTGAACCGCCTGCGTCCTTTTCCGCTTGCATTTTTACCGCTACGGAATTTAGCACCAATGCCAGATAATCAGGTAGCACTCTCTTATCTTTAACATCAAGGTGTAGTATGGCAGATGATGTAATAATATCTTCGCTTTTATTCATCTTGTAGGCTATGCCGACAGTCCCGTCTTTGGATAAAAGTATCGTATCTTTTTTTGGTTTGATGCAATCTTTAAATTCGTTTTCCGACAGATAAATATTCGTATCAGTTAAACCGAATTTCGTTAAATCCTGTACTCTTATAAATGGTGTTCCTTTTGTCTGATAGCTTTCGCTTCCCGGCTCAATCGACTTTTTGATTGTAACAAGATTAGATAACTTATCACAGTTGTTATCCGACAGTTTTTCAAACAACCTGTCATATTTTTCTTGATAGTATTCACTATCCAATCTCCCTGTAACGGCGAATGTATCTTTAAGATTTTTGACAGTATAATTTACAGATTTTTGATTATCAAACAAGCCGATTTCTTCATAAAGTCTGAAGATTGCAAGATTAATATAATAGTTCGCTTGCTCATTATAGTAGACAATTAGCGTTCTGTTCTGTTCTGTTCTGTTCTGTTCTGTTCTGTTCTGTTCTAAGAAATTGTGTGCCGTTTGTTCATCTTTGTCAATAGCTATTTCAACACTTTTTGTAGAAATTTCAAGCAATTCTTTTGCCTTTTTTGAATACTCCATACTCTGCTTGATATATCCGGCTATTTCGTCTTGGACGCTCGTTTTAATACAAGGTATTTGTATTTTTAGTATATCCTTCGGAGAAATATTTGCTTGTACTCCTCCTGTTTGTATTCTCTCCAATTGATTTTTACCTATCATACTATTGATAATAAGAGAAAATACAACAGGATTGATATTTTTTGATTTTATTTTCATAATCCGTTGATTAACAACAGCTTTTATGTCATCTTGTACTATACAACTATTTCCAATCGTTCCTGACATAGAAACTAAAATATCATTTTTTTGTACTACATTTTCCGCGCTCAAACCAATATCGTTTTTTGGTATTAAACTTGCACTTGAAATATCAAGTTTAAAATTGTTTATATTTGATATTTTTATAAGCGCTATTCCATCTTTTTTCTACATAACTATCACTTGAATATGGATAACCTGTTGTATAGCTATCTACAAAATTTGTAAATTCAGAACAACCATATTTAGTAATTTTATTTAATATTTCATCATACTTAGGCTGGTAATACTCGCTATCCAATCTTCCTGTTCTTAAAAAGCTTTCTTTCAAAGTTTTGATAGATACTTTTTTATTCGACGGATTAAAATTTTCAAGTCCCAGTTCGGAAATGAGAAGATTTTCGGCTGAATAGTACAAGCCTTTGGATTTCTTTTCTTTGTTACTCGCACTAATTAAAAATTCTTTGAGCCTATTCTGCAATTTCATACTCAATATTGGAATTTGCATTTCTTTTACTTCTTCAGGGTTTACATTAGTTTGGTTTATTGATTGTCTTGCTCTTCGTTTTATATCCAATACTCCATATTTGCAATTTAAAAAAATATTTAAATACTCTGGTAAAATTATATTATCATTTGTATTAAATCTAACCAGATAAGAAGCAAAAACATAATCTCTATCATCTAATTCATTTTTATAATAAATTCCAGTTCTTCCAACCCATTCAAAAGAATTTGTTCTATTAAATAAAACATCACCGTCTTTCAATATAAACTTTTTAGCCTCTTTAAGAGCTACATCAGCATATTTATCCACTTCTAAATCACAAAGTAAATTATGAATCTCATTCATTCTATAAATAGGATATCCAATTCCTTCTTCATTCATTGCAATTGAAATTCCATATTGAGATTTTGTTAATATATCACCAATTTTTTTGTAGTCCAAGTGCTGATTATAATAAATTTTTGTAGTCCAAAATTGACTATCTACTCTGCAATCTTTATTTTTTTCAACTTCATTTAGTGAGATTTCTCGTACTTCAAGCCCGTTTAATAATCTTTCGTATTTTTCCTTATCAAACGGGCTATTTAAAAAAAACTTAAATGCTCTTTTTTTGCAAATTCTGCAAAGGCTTCGGCTATGCCGTCTTCAGTCATTCCATCGTGGTTATATAAATCGTGCTTGACGATTAAGTGTCCGTGCGTATCAAGGATTGGCAATCCGTCTTTATCTTTGACAAAGATTTTATCGCCTGAGTTATCCTTGCTTGGTTCCTGCATGGTAGCAAAAAAGATCGGGTAATCTTCTTTTTTAGGGCAAAGTTTATCGTCCCATTTTTGAACGAAGAGAACCGATGTTTTCGTTCCCGTATGAGGTTTAAAAACATTTCCGTGTAAGCCGACAACAGCAAGTATTCTGCAACGCTCCGTTATAAAATCTCTAATGTATTTATCAGATGAATTGTTAAATCTGCCTTGCGGAAGCACAATTGCCATTCTTCCACCCGGTTTTAAGAAATTAAGGTTTCTTTCTATGAAAAGAATATCCCTGCCGACTTTTGATTGATATTTTCCATTTGCATTTTTACCGAGTTCGTATTTAGCGATAATTCTTGACTCTTTAATATCACCCGCAAAAGGCGGATTAGCCATTAGAATATCAAACTCAAAAGAATAGTTGCTGTTTTTAGTTGTTCTTAGTTTTTTAAACTTTTTCCATCCCTCATTATACGTATCTGTCCAATCTTCAGTCTTAGTCGTATCCTCCCAGCGCTCATAATCAAGGGTATTAAGATGGAGCACATTTGTCTGTCCGTCTCCTGCAATTAAATTAAGTGTTCTTGCTACCCGCACAGCTTTTTCATCAAAGTCAATTGCAAACACGTTATCATTAACATAATCGGTACATTCAGCAGGCTTTTCTTGACTGGTGAACAAATGACTTTGCTCTATTCCCTTTTCTTTTAGTATTTGTTTCCACACATAAAATATTGTGTGAACAGGAAATCCACAGGAGCCGCTCGCAGGATCTATCATTGTTTCATCTGCCTTTGGATTGAGCATTTTAACGCACATATCTATTACATATCTTGGAGTAAAGTATTGCCCTTTTTCTCCCTTAGAAGATTTGCTCATCAAATATTCAAAAGCGTCGTCGACAACATCGAGATTGGAATTAAAAAGCTTTACATCTTGAAGAGAAGATACACATACGGACAAATGAGAGGGACTAAGTAAAATTTTAGCGTCTTGTGAAAATACACCGTCCCACTTATTCTTTGCCTTGTCAAACAGCTTTTGTATCTTGTCTTTCAGTTCCGTTTCCGTATCTCCGTAATTTCTAAATTCAAGATGGCGTACCTGATTTCTTCCGCTTTCCATTTCATCATAAAGCTTTGTAAAAATCAGTTTGAAAACTTCTTCAAATACATCGACACCTGCGTTAGCAAGCACCTCGTCTTCCATTTCCAAAATAAGGTCTTTTAGGCTCTTCTTTTCTGTAAGCAACTTATCTTTTGAGATAAGGTCATCTATCGTCCAACGCTCACTTAAAATATCTGACAGTTTCTCATTAAAGGTCGGGATATTCGGTAAATCTTCAAAAAAATTAGGATCTTTCCTGTGATAAAAAGAAATCTGTCCGCCGTTTGTCCATACGCCAATAGGAGCTCCTGTTGCATTGCAGTAGCTCTTTAACTGTTCCTTTCCGTCCTTCAGCTTTGGTTTTTTAAGTTCAACAATAATGTAAGGGCTTGTTGTTGCAAGTTTATCAAAGATAACGATATCCGCTCTTTTCTTCTCCCTCCCAAAAGAAACACTGTATTCGAGTTCCATTTTTTCTTTTGGATAGTTGTATTCATTGATAAGTTTATTGATATAAAGCTGACGGACAAGTTCCTCATCAGTAAGCTTAATATCTTTATCTCTTATCTGGCATTTTACATAATAGACATCATTTCCTTTTTTATCCGTTTTAGTAGTGATTAAGTTTTCTACACTATCTATCTCTGTTTGATTAAACTGCTCAATTTTATAATTGGAATCCGCTACGATTTTTGAAATTATACTGCTCATACCGTGTTTCTATTCTCCTTTTCCGGCATATTCATTGCTTTTTTAATTTGGTGTTATACGTTCTCATTTAAATAGTCCAATGCGGTACAACGACTTTGTTTATATCATAATTACTGAACGCTATCAATATTTCTCTATTTGTGCGGGTTTAATACCCCGACGCAGTTTGTGAGTATTGCTTAATGGTGCGCACTGTGTGTTCGCATAAGGCAACGCAGCCGGTTATTACTTGCAGTCAAATTGAGCATTGCTGAAACTTGAGGCGATTATCAATGAGGCTTTATATGGTACGCGCTGCCCGTAAAAAGAATCTTTGCAGTGTACAATCCCCGTATGATACGGCTGTTTTAGATGTTTTGCAGACCGTACAAGCGCATTGATAATATCCAAATCTGCAATCGCCGGAAATTCAATAGGCGCATATTCTCTGCTGGTTCCTTCTGCACGAATTGCCCCTGTCGCGATAACAAGATCGCCTCCTTTTACTGCGGTATCCATGCCGCCGCAGGTACCCACACGGATAAAGGTATCGGAGCCGCATCGCACCAGTTCTTCTATTGCAATCGATGCGGATGGACCACCGATCCCTGTCGAAGTAACACTCACCTTTGCTCCGTCTAACATACCAGTGTAGGTAATATATTCACGGTTGTCTGAAACTGCTGTGCAGCTTTTACAACAGGCTGCCCCTCTCATTAACCGCAATGTTTTGAACTTTAAACCTGTTCTTGTTGACACGTTCTTTCATCTGTATAAAAATGAATTTAGATTGCTTGCTTCTTAATACGGGGATACCATCTCTCTTCATATCCCATACAAAAGCAAAAGTTCCCTTGATTTTTTTCCCAATGCGTGCTATAATGATAAAATAAATCTAAGTGATTAGGTCATCTCTAAAAACTCGGTTAGATTTTTAGAGATGACCGACGAGTTTTTGTTTAAGTCTTTATATTGTAATAATTTAAACAAAAACATCGCAAATTAAATCTAAGGAAAACATCTAAAAACGAAAGTTTTTAGATGTTCCCATTATTACAATGAAAGTAACACGTGTTTTTATTTTTGGTATTATATGTTTCGCTTCAGTATTCCTCGTTTTATGGTCGTCCGATAGCGGCAAAAATGACGCTTTCGACCATGGTGTGGGCGGCGGCACCTCTCTACCTGCTGAACTACCGGAAGAGCATGAGGCGTCTTCCGCTCCTCAGTCCTTGTATTATCGGGCATATTCGGTTAAACAAGGTGATATAGTCGGTACCATCGCTGCCGAATACGGGGTAAGTCAAGATGCAATTATCAGCCTTAATAAACTCAAAAATACGCGGACATTGCAAATCGGACAGATATTAAAGATTCCGTCGATAGATGGTATTTCCTATACGGTAAAAAAAGGCGATACGCCCGAAGCTATTGCCGACAAATATAAAATTTCCTTGGAAAAACTCGCAACGGTAAATACACTCACCGATAATACGATAGAAACGGCCTCTGTTATCTTTTTACCTGATGCAAAACTCGATTGGGCTACCTTGCAGGAAATCAACGGAGACCTTTTCCGAAGACCGCTGCATAGCAGTTATTATATCACTTCCCGTTACGGCTGGCGTGATAATCCGTTCCTGAACGGTCAACGGAGTTTCCATAACGGTATGGATATGGCCGCTCCCAAGGGTACTTCCGTTTATGCGGCATTGAACGGACAAGTTATTGCAACCGGATACAGCACGGTATATGGAAATTATGTGATGATCCGCCATCATTCAGGATATCAAACTTTATACGGACACCTTAATACAATTCTTACTTCGAAAGGCAGTTTTGTTTCCGTGTCTTCAAAGATTGGTACGGTTGGGAATACCGGAATGAGTACGGGGCCGCACCTTCATTTTACCGTTTATCGAAACGGAGCAACGCTTAACCCCGCCGGTTTATTAAATTAGCGTTACGCTGTTGAAAGATTGCAACTTCAATAATAATTGTACATGACTAATACAAAATCCCATAGAATCGGTTTTTATATCCTTATAGCCGTTGCCGTAGCGGCCGGTTGGATTGTCGCTTCGGGCATTGCGTTGTATGTTCGCAGCACGCAATTACTGACTATCCTGCCGGAGGAACAAGCGCGACAGGACGCGGCTTTCGGCGCAGATATAACCGCTGCTCGCGATTCCCTCGGAAACGAAGCTCGCAGATATTTTCACACTCCTCCTTTATTACACCTTGCGCCTTGTACGCAGGGTATCCCGCAGCCGGCTGCAATAAGCGCTCGTTCCGCTGCTGTGATGGACGCCTCAAGCGGAGCGCTGTTATTCGAAAAAAATCCCGATCAAAGTATTCCTCCTGCCTCATTAACAAAATTGGTTGCGATGTACACGGTGATGCAGGCTGTTGAGCGGGGAGAGATCAGCCTGACCGACACTATCACGCCGCCTGCAGAATCGTGGGCGGTAAATATTCCGCCGGGGTCATCGCTGATGTTTTTAGAAAAAAATCAGCGAGTAACCGTTGAAGAGTTGATGAGGGGTATGGCGGTCGTTTCCGGTAATGACGCTGCGGTGGCACTTGCAATTCATACGGCAGGTTCCGTGGAGACCTTTGTTCGGCAGATGAATGAAGCTGTCGTGGCGCTCGGCTTGCAAAATACGCACTTTGAGGATGCAAACGGTTTGAGCGAATATAACCGCACAACCGCCCGCGATTTTGCCCGTTTTTGTGCAGTGTATGTGCGGAAATACCCCGACCACCTTGCGCAGTTTCACTCGCTGCGGGAATTCAGCTATCCGCAGTCGCATAATATGCTGAAACCGCAAACAATTATCCGCCAGCCGGCGACGAATACGCTGTTGGCTAAACTGGACGGCTGCGATGGCATTAAGACGGGGTTCATTTATGAGTCCGGTTTTAATATTGCGCTTACCGCACAGCGGAACGGTATCCGATTCATTGCAGTTATTTTAGGCGGCGCCGGTAAAAGTATGGCGGAGGGAAAGGCTCTACGGGAAGAGAACGGCACAATATTGATGGAATGGGCGTTTTCTCACTTTTCCACAAGATATGCACAGAACTTTCCATTGGATATTCCGGCTATTCCCGTTGTCGGGGCAAAAGAACAGGCGAATAGAGCGGCGCTGCTGCCACTGTTGGACGATCCGAGCGGAAATGGTGGAGCTTTTACCGTTCCTCTTTCCGATGCGAAGTCAGGTGAAACCGTACTGAATACCGCTGAAATTCATTCGCGTATACTCGTGCCCGGTGCGCTTGCCGCTCCCATTGCCGCAGGAGAAAAAATCGGAAAGGTGCAATTCTTTACGGAAGATGAGGGGAAACCGCTGGTACTTGCCGAATTTCCGCTTATTGCAAACAAAACCCTTGAAAAAGGGAGCGTCCTCCGTTGGAAATATGATAATCTTGCATTAAAATTGCATCGCTTTTTAAATCGTCGGTAAGGTGGAAAACTTTTTATATTAGGCATCGCTAAAAAACTCAGTGTTTAGAGCTGCCTTGTTTATTTTATAGAAACTTTTAGGAATACATATTTTGAAATACTTTATTGAAACGTATGGATGTCAAATGAACTTTGCCGAGTCTGCGGCATTGGAACAGCTTTTGCGGGAACGCGGCTGGGAGACTGCCGAATATATACAGCAGTGCAATTTGCTCATTGTTAATACCTGCTCGGTGCGGATAACTGCCGAAACCCGCGTGTTCGGGAGGCTTGGTCTTTTTTCTGCGATGAAAAAAAAGCGGAATTTTACGATCGTCTTGATGGGCTGTATGGCGCAGCGGTTACATGATCAGATAAAGGACAAATTCCCACTGCTTGATTATGTCGTCGGGATGTTTGAACGGGATCGGTTTACGGCCATCTTCGATGCGGTTGAAAGGGAACTACTGTGGGAAGACACGGAAGAAGGTCTCGCTGAGCTTACGGCGCTTAGCCCGCAGTCCGGGAATGAACAGCGCTATCATTTTTCCAAATGTTCGTATACCGAAGGGTCTTTTCAAAGCTTTGTGCCGATTATGAACGGCTGTAATAATTTTTGTACATACTGCATTGTGCCCTATATCCGCGGTAGGGAAATTTCCCGTCCGGTTGAAAATATTTTGGATGAGCTAAGATTTTTAAGCGGAAAAAATGTACGGGAAATTACGCTGTTGGGTCAGAATGTTAATTCGTATCACGGAGTTGATCCTGCCACGGGAGCAGCTGTGAGTTTTCCGTCCTTGCTTCGTGCGGTTTCAGCGACCTGTGCCGAACAGGACGTTATTAAATGGATACGCTTTATTTCAAGTCATCCGAAAGATTTATCGGATGAACTGATTGAGGTAATGGCGGACGATCCGCGGATATGCAAATCGCTGCATTTGCCGGTACAAAACGGCTCCAACGAAATTCTTGCGCGGATGAACCGCTGCTATACCGTTGAGCAATATCTCACCATCGTTGAAAAGCTTCGTAAGCGGATACCGGATATCGTGCTGACAACGGATATTTTAATCGGCTTTCCGGGAGAAACGCAGGCAGAGTTTGAAAAAACGCTTGAGCTGATGCGGACGGTACGGTTTGATTCGGCTTTTATGTATCATTATAACCCGCGTGAAGGGACGAGAGCGTATAATCTCCCCGATAGGATTCCCGATGTCGAGCGGATTAACCGGCTGCAGCAAGTTATCGATTTACAGCAACGTATTACCGATCTTAAAATGCAGCAACGGGTTGGTTCAACCGTTATGATGCTGATTGAATCACAGTCAAGAAACAATCCTGACGAATTGTTCGGACATACCGAACAGGGGGAGATGGCTGTCCTTGCGGAAAAGTGCGATCCGGAACATATTGGACATTTTATGAAAGTTCAATTACAATCCGTAAAAGGGAAAACGTTTAGAGCTGTCCCTGTCGTGTAAGGAATTTCATGGGAGGATATAATGCCGGGAAAGTTATTGTATTTTATTATTGTGATGCTGATGATTGCTCTGTTTATGGGGTTTAATCTGTCAAACCGTTGCGATATTTCCGTCATTTTTTATGTATTCAAAGATGTACCGATTTTTTTAAGTATGCTGTTTGCATTTTTATTCGGGAATATCGCGGTCTTGCCCTTTCTTATCAGCAGTCGTCATAAAATGAAGAAGGCTGAAAAGCAAGCAGCGTTATACCACGATGTGGAAAAAGTTGAATTAAAGCCTGAAAAACACCATTGGTTCGGGAAAAAGAAGCATTCCGAAGAAAACGGAACGGTAAAGCAGGATGTGTAGCTGCTGTTCCGGATTTAGAAATATATATTTTTCTTTTATTATTATCGCCGGTGCGATAATAATAAATGCCGGAGGCAGTGTCTTTGCAGAGCCGGCTCTACAGCCTGCCGTACAGACTTTGGCCCAAAAAGCTTTTGCACAAAAGACAGACGCGGCGGTTAGGCAGTTTTTCGAAAAGAATTTGACAACGCTCCCTAATGCACAAGCAAAAGTTCAAGCGTTGACGCTGTTGGCAGACTATGAACAGCATAACGGGAATTATTCCAATGCGGCGGACTGTTACCGGCAGGCAGCGGAATTCGATACTACCGATAAAAAGACTGCGCTTTTATTGGATGCGATTCGTGCGTTGCTCTGCGGCGGAAGCATGGATTCTGCCCGCAGCCTGTTAAGTGAAATTGCTGCCGCGCTACCGGTGAGCGATGAAGATCCTTATTACCGGAGAGCTGCCGTGTATGACACGTGGAGACTGCTCGCCGAAGACCGGGCTGACCGGGCTATCCCCCTCATTACCGCCTATACCAAGAAAAAGTCTTTTTCGGAATATCATCCTGCATTGCTGTTTACACTCTGGTGGGTCAACGATGATGAGGACGCAAAACAGCGTCTGCTCAAAGAGTACCCTTCCGGTATGGAAGCGGCGGCGGTGAATGGAACCGTTACCGTGCAGCCGTCAACTTTTTGGTACTTAATGCCGAGGAGCGGACTTGCCCAACAGACGGCAACCGGCGGTTCAGCCGCTAAAACAAGCACATCCTCTAAAGCAGCAGCGGTTTCCGTACAATCGTCTAAATCAAACAGTGCTTCACCGCAATCGACAGCAATACAACCTGCAAAGATCGGTACCGGACACGAAGCACAAGCTAAACCCGCCTACTATCAACTCGGGTTTTATAAAACAAAGAAATATGCGGAAGCGCTTGCCGCTGATTTGCAAAAAAAACATTTTACTCCCATTATAAAAGAAGAAACACGTCCCAGCGGTACTGTTTATTTTGCCGTACTTGTTAAAGAGAACGCTGCCGGAGATATGGGGCTTCGCTTAAAAGATGCCGGATATGAAGCTTTCCCGATTTTTCCCTAGATTTTTCCTTTGGCCGTTTGTTATTTCGGCCTTTGTTTCGTATTTTTTCGTTGAGCCTTTTGGGATGCGCTTCTACCTCTGCCCATAAACACGACAGCTTATTGCCTACCGATACTGCCGGAATGATTGACGCAGTATTTTCTGCCGATGCACAAATGCAAGCGGAACAGACGTTTCCGATTCCGATGAAGGAATACGATGCTTCTATTTTACCGAATAACTATCTTGCCTTTACTGCGTATAAAGGACAGGCTCGTATTTATTTTTGGGCACAGGGGCTTGCTTCTTTTGATTTGTACATTAATAACCGAAAGATTCCGACAAAATCTCTTTGTACGGATAAACCGATGTGCTTTGATGCATCGCCGTATATCAAAAACGGCAGAAATATGCTTTATATTGCGGCGCTTATTCCTGCTAAAAGCGGAACGGCAAAAAAGCAGGTACAACCTTCATTACAGGTAAAAATCCCCTATCCTGTTATTTTGCCGCTTTCAAATTCACAAAAAGGATTAAAGAAACAACGGAAAGGTCTGCCGTATTTGGAAGCAACGCTCGAAATAGTTGATCAACTGCTGACTGCAGAAACGGAAGCGGGGTTTCCCGGCGCTCAGCTTGTCATTATTAAAGACGGTACTATGATTAAAAACAGCGCTTATGGCGTTATAAGCAGGGTTGACAGTGTCGGCAATTTGCTTCATGAGGGCGTTCCGGTAACGGAAAAAACCTTATTCGATCTTGCCAGCAATACCAAGATGTATGCAGCCAATTTTGCCATTCAAAAGCTGATTTCCGAGCGGCAGCTTGCGCTAACCGATACTGTCCGGCACTTTTTTCCGCAATTTGTTGATGCTAAGAAAAGTAAAATAAAAGGCAAGGCCGATATTACGGTCTTTGATCTTCTTACCCACCAATCGGGATTTCCCGCCGGAAGACCGTATTCGCAAAAAATTGAGAAGCTTAAAAATGTTTCAAAAAAAAGCTACCGTGAGCATACCTTTGACTTGATTATGGAAACTCCGCTCGTGTATCTGCCGCGGACTTCAATGATCTATTCCGATATCAATTATATGCTGCTCACCTATATTATCGAAAAGATAACGGGGATGGGACTTGCGGAATATGTTGCCGATAATTTTTACCGCCCGCTTGGGTTGGATAGAATTTGTTTTACACCGCTCCGGCAGGGTTTCACACTCGATGAGATTGCCGCCACGGAAATCAAAGCCAAGCCGCGTAGTCAAGCCGCTGCTGATGGTGTACAACCAACGGAATTGATACACGGGACTGTTCACGATTCGGAAGCGTATACGGCAATGGAAGAGATTAGCGGACATGCCGGTTTATTCGCAAATGCGGAAAGTATTGCAGTGCTTGCTCAAGTAATGCTGAATAACGGCGGGTATGGTGTTAAGCGGCTTTTCGATCCTGCAGTCGCCGGGTATTTTACGGCACAGCAATCCCTTGTTTCAAGTATCGGGCTTGGCTGGCGGAGACAGGGTATGCAAGAATATACTTGGGCATTTTCTCCCTTTGCCTCTGCCGGAACCTTCGGGCATACCGGCTGGACGGGAACACTTACCGTTATCGACCCCGCCGAACATCTTATCATTATTTTATTAACCAATGCAAAAAATACCGTTCCGGCGCACAACACGCGCAACAGCCGATTCGAGGGCGATTACTATTTGGCAAAGCGGTATGGGGCGATAACCGCGCTTATTTACGAGGCATTCCGCCGGCCGACGCAAACGCAGCTGGATAGTATGCTCATCGAACTTGCCGAAAAAAAATATGAAATGCTGCAACAAATTTCCGCTTTTGATAATCAAGGCTATATCAATGATCTTGCGGCAATTATGAAAATCGTTAAACAGTATGCTAAGAAATCTGCGCGTTTGCGTAAATTTCTCAAAACTAAAACTGCTGCACAGATTCTTAAAGTTGTTGACGGCCGGTTATAGAAACGGGAGCGCGGTTACACGTATGCTCCTTGATATTTTTTTTCAAATTCGATCGTTGTGATGGAACCGTGTCCCGGATACACTTGCGTATTTTCCGGTAGTTCATTAAAAAGCCGCTTGAGCGACTGGCATATCTGCATTTCATTGCCGCCAAGCAAATCGGTTCTGCCGCGGGAGCCGTAGAAAAGGGTATCCCCGCTAAAAAGGATACCTGCTTCTTTGTTCCATAGGCAAACCGACCCTTGCGTATGGCCCGGAGTATGCAGCACGGTAAAGCCGCTTACGCTGTCCCCTTCTTTATAAAAATCCGTCGGTTCCGGAAGCGGATTTTTTTCCAGCGGCTCAATTAATTTTTCGGCATGAAGCGGTCCAAAACTTTTAAAATGGGTTGCCGTACCGGCTGTTCCGAGGTATGCGGCATCATTTTCGTGAATCCACAAGCGGTAGTCGGGATACTTTCGCACTAAGGCCGGCAAGCCGCCGACATGATCAAAGTGTCCGTGCGTCAGCATAATTTCGAGGTGAGTAGGATTAAGTTCATATAGATATTGGGATAATTCGGGGTCAAATCCGCCCGGATCGATTATGGCGACACTTTCTTTGCTCAACGGGAATACCCATGTATTAACCATAAGGTAGCCGGTTTCAAACTTTTCTATTGAATATTCCATGATAAAGTCCTTTTACAAGCTTTGAGGAGAGTTGAGAATAGTATAGGCGATTTTATGGATTAAAACAATCATAACGGGCAAACACATCAGACTGTTTTTGAAAGTATATGGGCGGCTTTTTTGCAGAAAACTTACAAAGCCGATTGTCAATCCATTATAAACAAAATTCAGAATCGATAAATCGGCTTTGCTGTTGATTGTTAAAAATTAATATGATTTTGAATCATACGATTTGCGGTTTTTTTTCATTAACTTGCGCTGAAGAGCTTTCTTCTTTCTATTTAAAATAGTAGAGGGCTTTTCATAATATTCACGCTTTTTCCACTCGCGGATAATCCCTTCTTTTTCAACTTGGCGCTTAAAGCGCTTAATCGCTTTTTCAAGGTTTTCGGAATCATCGATAACGATACTTGCCACTTACAGAATCACCTCCAATGGATTATATCCTTAGTATCTTGTTGTACGATAACGATTTTATATTCTTCTGTCAAGCAGGCGGTTTTGACGGAGGACGGTTTTGATACCGTGAGTATTTTCAAAAATTCAAAAATTCGTGCTTGACTTCTACAGTAGATCAATATACACTTAAAGTATACCGATCCTATCGGTAGCGGCTCAATAAATAATGGATAAATTTTATGGAGCTGTACATTTCAAAAACAAGGCTCTTCTAAAGACACCTGTCTTTTAGATATGTCCGCTTGAGTTTATTGCAAATAGTCATAGTACAAATCGGCAGAAAAAAAGTTTCACAGAGAGAATACCATTCGGGCAGGGAAACCGGAGAATATTAGGAGAGATACTATGTCCATACGCTCTAAACTTACGCTTTTTATGATGATTGCCGTACTCGTTACTGCTTCGCTCAGCCTTACCTTTATGGTATTATCGGTTCGCAGAAAATTCGAGCAGCGTTTTTATGAAGACAGCAAAGCAATGCTGGATTCGGCGGCAATCAATTTAGAAGTCGCTTTTACCAGAGGCTTTGCTGCTGCGCAGAATTGGTCGGAAAATTATAATCTGATCAGCTGGGTTGAACAGGGACAGCCGGAAGGAAATCTGAAAAGCGATGTGATGCGGGATTTTCAGAAACTTGCTGCAAAAGAAAATATTATTTCGGTCTTTATTGCCGGTGCACAGACACAAACCAATTATATGTCGGATGCAAATAGAGTAATACAAGTAGGAAAATTGGATTCCGGAAATACTTCGGATGCTTGGTTTTATACTACTTTACAGCTTAAAGATCCCATCACGTTTTTTATCAATAAAAATAAAGAGACCGGACTAACCGGCTTATGGATTAATGCGCAGGTTTTCGATGCGCAAAAACAAATTATCGGTGTTGCTGGCGTCGGACTGAGCTTGGACACTTCTATAAAGAGTTTAAAGCAGGCGGTACCGAGCGATCATTCAACGCTTTATTTGGTCGACTCTAATGAAAATATTGTAATTTCATCAAATGATGACGTGTTCGGTAAGCATTTACAGGATTATATCCCTGCCGAAGCGCAATCGGTGCAGGGATTTCCTCATCTTGGTTCGTGGCATGAAAATCAAACCGGAAAAATGATTTATGCAAAAAGAGCGGCCTCTAGAGATTTCCCTTATACGATTGTGTTGACGGCGCCGATTAAAGACTTTTTACCGTCTGTTTTCAGTATTGTGCTGGATTCTACGGTTGCAATAATCATAATGCTGCTTTTGGTGTCGCTGCTGATTGCACTGAATGCGCGGAGTACCTCAAAACGGATTATCGATATTGGGGGCGTGTTAGGGTCACTTGCGCAAGGAAATCTGACCGTACAAGCGGATACCCATAAGGATGAAATAGGTCAAATCGGTAATTATTTGAATCATACAACGGGTACGATGCGGAAGTTATTTAAACAAGTCAAAGATGAAGCGCATAATATGACGAGCATCGGTGAAAATCTTTTTCTGGAGATGCAAAAGGCGGACGGTGCTATTACTCAGATTGCAAGTGAAATAGACAGTCTCCATGCTACAGCTGATAATCAAGCACATAGTGTTTCGGAAACATCCAGTGCTATCGCACAAATTATTGAAGCTATACGTGAATTAAATACGTCGATTGAGGGACAATCTTCCGATGTCAGCGATGTTTCCTCTGCGGTAGAGCAAATGGTTGCAAATATCCAAGCAGTTACTGCGAGCGTGCAAAAGGCAAATACGGCGCTTCAGTCACTTTCGTCGGCAACAGTCGACGGTAAAAATACCCTTGTGGAGACAAATGCCATTTCGCAAAAGATTGCAGAACAATCGGGCAGTTTGCTTGAAGCTTCAAATGTCATTGAAAATATCGCCTCGCAAACAAATCTGTTGGCAATGAATGCTGCGATTGAGGCTGCTCACGCCGGAGAGACAGGAAAGGGGTTTGCTGTTGTCGCCGATGAGATACGGAAACTGGCAGAAGAATCGAGCGCACAAGGAAAAACCATCAGCGGAACTCTAAAGATGATAACCGCCGAGATAGATCAACTGGTAAAGGCAGCCTCACTGGCGGTAGAAAAATTTACCGTTATTTCGGGGCATACTGATGCAGTACAGGAATCGGCCTCTATGGTTGCATTTTCGATGACGGAGCAGTCAAAAGCCGGTAAAGAAGTGCTGACTTCCATGCAGGATATAAATGCGGTAACGCAATCGGTTCAGCAAGGCTCTGCCGAAATCTCCGGCGGGAGTGAAAAGGTTATGGATGAGGTACGAAACTTAGATAAAGTTACGCAAACCCTTCAAAGCCGTATGGAAGAAATGGCTTCAAATTTTATGCAGATTAACGATGCCATCTACGGAGTAAAGTCATTTACGGAACGAAATAAAGAAAGCATCAATCGATTGGTTGATGAAATCGGGAAATTCAAAGTGTAAGTATTGCTCATAAATTCGCTTTATTTAACAATTCTCTTTTCGCGCTCTTGGCGGATATGGGGGGGATTCTCGTAGGTTACCAAGTTTAGCAAGATCAGTATTTTCAGCGATTTGAATAATCTGCATATCTATGAAGCTTTGTCATGGATGCAATGCGTACCCTTGCATAAACGCACACAGACCCGTAAAATTACCCCCGTGATAAGGACATCCGTGTGCTGAATTTTCAACGACCGCTTTCTTTTTTCCTCCTGCTGTTACTGCCGACTTTTGTACTGCTCCGGCGGACGGGGAGATTGCAAGCGGTATCGATATCGCTGCCGCTCGGAAATTGGAACGGATTTGTTCCAGAAAAAAATCTGCGGGTGTATCTTGTGCACCGTATCTCCCAGTACACCCTTGCGGCAGCCTTTGTGTTCGCCGTTGCAGCGCTTGCGGAACCGGTACGGCAAACTTCCGAAGCGATGTATGCCGGTTCGGGACAGGCGCTGATGTTTGTCATCGACACCAGCCCCTCGATGGCGGCACAGGACATGGGAACACAGACACGGCTTGAGGCGGCGAAGCAGATTATCAAGTCTTTTGCGGAAAAGTACGAAGGTGATTCGTTGGGTCTTACCGCGCTGGGAAGTTCCGCCGCCGTACTCATTCCACCGACAATCGATCGGCACACGTTTCTGACTCGGTTGGATCAACTGCAAGTCGGTGAATTCGGTGACGGAACGGCAATCGGTATGGGGCTTGCCTCTGCCGTGCTGCATCTGACACAGTATTCCACGATCCCCTCACATATCATTCTCTTTACCGACGGAGATAACAACACCGGAGAGGTGCATCCCCGCGCTGCTGCGGATATCATCAAGCATAAAAAAATCGGATTCTACATTATCGGGTTGGGAAAGTCGGGATATGCGCCGGTTAAGTATATTGATCCGATTCAAAAAAAAGAAATTTCCGGTACGCTCAACACCGTGTTTAATGAAGCGGAGTTACAAAAAATCGCCGGTTACGGTAACGGCCGCTATTTTTCGGCACAGTCACCCGAATTATTAACGGATATTTTTAATCGATTTATTCAAAAAATACCGGCGACGCCTCCTTCAATGACAATGCGTAAATACGCGTACCTTGACGGGCTGTTTTTATTGATTGCAATGAGCTGCGCGGTAGGAGCATGGCTGCTCCGCAGAATCGGAATGCAGGCGGTGTCATAATGATTGAATTTGAAAAACCGTTTTTCCTGTTGTTCATCATTGCTATTCTGCCTGCCTGCGCCGTTACGCTGTATCGCATAAAAAAATTAAAAGAAAGCTACGCTGCGGCGGGAGAGATTCACGCCATTATACGGACACTGCGAATCCGAATGGCGCTTTGGAGCATCGGCTGGCTGTTTCTCAGTATTGCTGCAGCAGTACCGCTCTGGGGCACAAAACAAACCACCGTAGTCAAACACGGAAATGCGGTCATCTTTGCCGTCGATATTTCGCGCAGTATGACCGTCGCCGACATCACACCGAACCGGCTCGAATTTGCAAAGCGGTATGTTTCCTTTTTGATAGAACGCTTGCCGGAAACTGCCTGCGGACTCGTTACGATAAAGGGACTGGGTACGCTTGCCGTACCGTTGAGTTTTAATCATCAGAGTGTACTGACCGCAGCGGAAACGCTGTCGCCGTTCAATGCAACCTCGGCAGGCAGTAATCTTGAACACGGGCTGCGTGTCGCATTGGAGGCATTCCCCGAAAATCGATTAACCGGAAAAACGGTTGTGCTATGTACCGACGGCGGTGAAACAATCGGTTCGGTGCCGCGTATTCTTCCGCGGTATCGACAGGAAAATGTTCAACTGATTATCATCGGCTTTGGAACGGAAACAGGCGGCACACTCTCCATCCTGAATGAAAAACACGAATCGGTCGTGCAAAAAAGTGCGTTGGAGGAAGCTATTCTTAAACGCTATGCGGAGCAAGCCTTAAACGGAAGTTTTTATATTTCCGCTGGCGACCTCGGTTCGGCTCAGAAGGTGTTGCAATCGCTGACGGAAGGCGATACCGAAAGCGAGAAAATACGATATGTGCAAAAACCGGTACGGCGGACATTCGAGTGTACGGCGATGGCGCTCCTCTTTTTTTGTCTCGGTCTTTGTGCGGGAGGTATCCGTGCTAAAAAAATGTAGACGTCCGGCTGCCGTCATATCACCCATATCATCACGTTCAACATTATTATCATCGTTATGTAGATCATCATTTTTGTCGGTGAGTTTTATTTTTTTATTGATGACGATGTTTGCCCTATTGGGATGCAGCGCAGAACAGCAAACCAAAATTGCACACGTAAAAGGAACACTCGCATGGATGCGGAGCGATTGGAACGATGCCGTGTTGTATTTTTATGAGGCTGAAAGTTTAGCGGCGGAATTATCCGATGAGACCATAAAACCGTACACGGATTTTGCGCTTGCCTCTTCATATCTGATGCAGGGAGAAGATGAGGCTGCGTCCGGAAAATTACAAAATGGTTTCGAAACCGCTCCGGATATTTTACGGGCGCATCGGTTTTATCAACAAGGCATTATTGCGTTTCATGCAAAGGATTATGCGGAAGCGGTGACATTGTTCCGAAAATCATTGGAACTGTCCGGCCGCGATACGGCGGCTAAGATTAATTACGAGTTGAGCAAAAAGTTGAGCGACACACAGCGGGAGATGCAGCATCAAGCTCCGCAAAATGCTACCGAAGATCCCGAGGCCGATCTGACGGATTCGATTATCTTAGATATTATTCGCAAAAGAGAGCAAACCGAATGGAAAAAAACACAGCGCGAATCGGAACCGGCGATAAACGATTATTAGGACTTTTAGTATGCAGGCTAGTCGCGAAGACGGCAACACTCTTTTTTTTCTTTTGTGCAGCCGCAATCCTCTATGGGCAGCAAAGCGATTATGCTAAGCATTTTATTGAACTCAAAATAGACGGTACCGAATTATCAATTGATCGTGAATTTGAAATTGAAGTTATCATCAAACGAGAAGCTCCGTATTTGCAGAAGAATAATGGCAATACGCCGCGATTTATCCTCGAGCGGGAGAACGATACGGCAGAGCTGATACAGAGCAGCGCGATCCCCGAACGGGACGGTCTACACCTACGCTATCGGTATCGTTTTAACAAAACAGGCAGGTTCCGATTCGAGCCGGAACTGCAATGGAAACGGCAAACGGTCGAGCTGACACCGCTGGATATAACCGTACACCGGCCGCGGCTTTCGGAGCATACGCCGTTTGTGTGGACGCTGTATTCTTCAAGCGGTCTGCCGATTGCGGACGGCGCAGCCCTTGAACAAGGCACCGAATACATCCTGTGTTTAACCGCAGCCTTTTATTCGGCAGGATATACCGAGCGTTACCGGCATGCTTTACAAACCGCCTCTGAGCAAGCAGAATACTCCCACCTCGAAGCGCCCCGTTCCGAAGCCGGTCGATCAGGAGTTTTCGGTTCTGCAGGAATCGGCTCCGAATCAGCCCAACCACAAGATGGCCGAAGGGGCGCCGCGCTTCGGGATATGCACAGTGAGCTGCCGTTACCGGCTGAAATAGTCCGTATCGAATGCGCTCCTTCCGAAAGCGCCGCGCTGAAACCGCTTACACTCACAGAACTGCCGTTCGATGCGGCTGTTTTAATAAACTCGGCGGCTTTGTCAAATACTGCCCTGTCTAATACCGGCAGCTCCGAGACCGATGACGAGCGCTATGTTCTTGCCGCCTTTAGTTTGATACCCTTGCGGATAGGCGTTCAAAGCCTTCCTCAAGCGCAGATATTTTTTACGGCGGGCGGAAAAGCATTCAGCACTCCTGCTGCCTACCGCATCGACCGGCAGGCAATTACGGAGGCTACCGATAAAAGCGGCGCGGGCGGCTTCACCGCCGCTGCGTTTCAGGCGCTCCCGCCTGAAACGCAGTACAGCGGCAGCACTATGACCGAGCAAGAAAAAAGCACCGCGGCAAAGCAAATAGCCGACTACCGTAAGCAGGAAGCTGCGGCACTTTTTTCTCCCGCAATCCGCCGTGAACGCAGAAAGTTGGAAGCTGCGTTGGAGATTGCGCATCCGCTGCCGCTGTATCCGCGCCTGCTCGGTATTCTAACGGCGGCAATCTCCGGCTTACTGCTGATCGGTGCGGCAGTGTGCGGTTTCCGCAATAAAAAGCGGTTTATGCTGCTCTGTATCATCCTTGCATTGTGCAGCGGAAGCCTCACCGCCGTACTGTTCCGGCTCATAGTGCGGCCGCAGGGCGTGTGTATTGAGGACACCGGCGAAATAGCGGTGCGGCGTATACCGGAACATACCGGTAGTATCGTGCACCGGCTTTCGGCAGGTGAAAGTGTTATCATCATGCGCAAGGCGCCGCAATGGTACTACATTAAAACCGCCGTCGGGGTTACCGGCTGGATACCGCTGCAATCGGTTATCCGATACAATTAAGTCGGGGTTGTTGATTCGCGCGTCGGGGTATGTTGATTTCTCTCCTAAAAAATGATAGAAAGAATAAGCATTGCTTTTTACAGGAGATTTTTATGAAATGTAGATTTTGTGAGCAAGATATAAAACCGGTCGGTCATAACTTAGTATCAGCGACCGGTGATATTGTTTGTACCAAGAACCCGACAAAAAAGCATATTGCCGTATATGACGGTGTTCACTGTATTCATTGCGGACGTCAAATAAGCATTCTCGGTGATAGAATTGTTACCTCAGCAGGAATAAGTTGTCCGGCATCCCCATCAGGACGCCATGTTGTAAAATAGCGGGAAAAAGGCAGGGGGGCAAGTTCTCGGCACCCCGTCTTTAACATAAAAATCGGTAACAGGAATACCGAAATAAAAGTAAATCTGTTCGGAAACTTCCGTTTCTGAACAGGTTACCTTGAAATGCGATGTTCTAAATTGTGCGATGCAAGAGTTCATCGACCTATTCGAAACACAGTTATCGAATAGGTCTAGTATTTATAGCTCTCGGCATTTTAAAAAAAAAGGCTATTGACATAGCAATCAATATCCTATATACTCGCCCTGTTATTTCAAGATATGGGCTATTAGCTCAGTAGGTAGAGCAACGCCCTTTTAAGGCGTGGGTCGATGGTTCGAATCCATCATAGCTCAAAAAAAGACTGCAAAACTATTTGTAGTCTTTTTTTTACACGTTCGGCAATTTTAGGATTTATCTTTTCCATTACGCTGCCGTTCCGAGCGGATAAATGCCGACAGAATACTGAAAAGCGCAATCGCATGAGCGACGATAAAGATACCGATGCTGTTTTCGTAGAGGCGCCAACTGCGGATTGCATTTAATCCGACACAAATAATGCCGGATATATATACAACACGTTCCAACCAGCGCATCGGCAGCTTGTTTTTTGCCGCCCGTACAAGATTGATAATCCATGCCGTCAACATGATAAGCAAGAGCGCACCGATAGCGCAAAGCATCACAGTATTTTCTTTCATAGAGTACCTTCTTAATTTCCTTGTAAAGGGACCTTATAAACCGAAACCGGTTGTATATTTTTTTCCGCACAAGGAGATGACTACATCGTTCACCGTCAACGTATAGAGACTGCGGCGAATAGGACAAGATAAAACATCTACACTTTTGGGTGAGCGGTAAAAGCCTTCCCCCGTATATTTGAGATATGCTTCCTTTTGTGTCCACAACTCGTAAAATCGTTGATCAAACAGCTCCATATTTTGGTAAAGATAGCTGTTTTCGGCATCGGTAAAACAGCGGCTTGCAACATTCGGTTTTGCAGCGCGCAACCGCTCAATATCAGCGCCGATTTCACTATCGGATAGCGCAATGAGGCACACTCCATGCGTATATGATAAACTGAAATACAGCGCTCCATCTTTTAGGTACGGCTTTCCGTATTTTCCGTATTCAAACAAAAGCTGCACAGGACAATGCGGAATCCGCTCAGCAAGTATGGTTTTCAGCAATCCCTTTGCCAGTGTGCGCTCTTGTTCAGAGGATAATCCCTTATGCCGGCAAATCCACAGCTCCGTCATTGTCGTATAGACATTCGTCTTATGGCACAATACCGCGGGAAAGCAGCGCCGTCAATACTGCCCCGCCGAGTGCGCGCGCCTTGTCGGAAATGGTAAAGCAGTTGTTCAATTCGGTAAGGCGCGGGTCTATATCCGCCATTTTGAGTCCGCTGCGGACGGTAAACCTGTCGGGCAGCATGCCTCGGATTATCCCATTAAGCGAAGCGGCAACATCAGTAACGCTGCCGTCCGCGCGTATGATGCGGGCAATAGTTTCGCCGCGGGTAACCGAGTCGCCGATATCATGTATAACACGCAGCGTGCCTGCCGCCGGTGCATGGATAACCCTCAAGGCGCTTTCTCCGCCGACCAGCCCCGGAACGCCGGTATTGGGGAGCGCCGTTCCTTGATAAATGAGCCGTCCTAAATTATGCCCGCGCATAGTTTCGATAACGATGTGTGCGTCCCTTTCGGCGGTAAAGCCCGGTCCCAGCGCAATGACCAACGGCGCCATATCGAGGCGCGTTCCGTAATTTTTCTTTGCGATGATGGCATCCACAACGGCGGCAGGCTGCAATACACTGATCAACTCTCCCGTAGGGTCAACCGCAATGGGGATAAAGCTTGACCGGTTTGCTTTGGAGCCGACAGCAGCGCCGGTTCCGACCGCAATCGATTCCGTACCGGATCGAGTACCTGCTTCACTGTCCTTTGCAGACAGAATCCCTGCGGCATGCTCTTTTGCAATCAGGCGCGCTTCGATTCCTTCTATTGTGCAATGCCCAAGCCTAACAGCCTCACTAAACGCAACGGTACGGCGGATGGCGGAAGGGTTTTCGGTTTCCAGTGCAAGGACACGAAAACCTGAGGTATGGATTGCTGCCAGTACCCCGCTGGCCAAATCTCCTGCCCCGCGCACGATAATAAGCGGTGCGGATTGCTTCATGTTCGCTCCTCGGCGCAATACAGAGTACAAAACAAGTACCGCGCGCCTTCAAAAAAAGACCGTTTGGGTGAAAAACCGCTTGCATAATATGGGTAAGTCGCAGCGGTCTATTCATCTTTGCGGAAGTAATGTTCAAAAATCGTTCCGTTCGGTGTACCCACGTTTCATTCACCGGCTTGCCGAGCGTCCGCGTCGAAATAAGCCCAACCGTCTTTGTGGTACGGGGGTGGATGACGGGTTCGGTATCGTTCCACCCCTTGACCGCCCGCCGTTTACTGCCGTCCGCTTCAATTAGAACTACATCGTAATTATCACAGAGACTATCGATTACTTCTAACGGCGGTGCGCTCAGCTTTTCTCCCGTCTCCATACCGAAAAAGGACACGGCGGAATCAAGCCGCTCCTTTTCGCGTATCCCCATCTTTGTCGTAGTCGTTACCGCGACGTGTAATCCCCGCGCTGCGAGTTCATTTGCAGTGGTAATTATGGATGTGGTTTTTCCGCCGCTCCCGATAAAAGATACGACATCGCCGCGGCAGATATGGAGTTTTTTCGTAAGGGGGCATATACTTTTGCGATTAAAATTGCGGATACGGCATCGTCGGTTTATGCGTGCCGACATACTTTACATCCGAGGATACGGACGTGCTTATCCGTTTTACTACGGTCAAATAGCCGTGCAATGAGGTATGAATCGGTTGGAACGGGGGCTTTACACACGGGACAAAAACGATCTGCGTCGGGTTCTATCATCGGATAACAGTGAGGACATCCATAGATTGAACATAATCGGTCGGTTCCTTCCGATGGATAAACCTTTGTTTTTAGCTGTTCCCCTTTCTTTAATACGGTACAGCAAATAGGGCAGACGCCGGGCGCGCCCGGTTTTCCTTTCGGTAAATATTCTGCATCTCCTGTTTTTCTACTTTTGAAAGTAAATAAAAAATAAGCGACACCCATTAATAATATACCGATAAATACCAATATGAACCATGAAAGCGGCGAAAGAAACGTACCCATACCAATAAGATACACGATTCATGGACTTGCGGCAACCTATAAAACACAGTATACTTTTATAGTGGCATCGTTATATGTAGTCGGAACACCAATTGGAAATTTAGGCGATATTACAGTACGGGCATTGGAAATTTTCAAAACGGCTGACTATATTGCCTGCGAAGATACACGGCATACGTTGGGGCTTTTAACTCATTTTGAGATACGGAAGCCGCTTATTTCGTGCCGTTCGCAGAATGAAGCGGATGCCGCCCAGAAAATTATCGGCCTATTGGCTGACGGCAAGAATGTCGCGTATGCGAGCGATGCAGGAACTCCGGCCTTGAGCGACCCCGGAGCCATTCTCGTTAAGCTGGTGCGTGAGGCAGGGTATCCTATTGTACCCATCCCGGGCGCTTCCGCATTTGCGGTTATGGTCAGCATTGCAGGAACGTGCGACTCGTCGGTGCTTTTTGAAGGTTTTTTATCCCCTAAACAAGGGCGGAGAAAACGGCGGCTGCAGGAACTTTTTGATATGCACACGGGCTTCGTACTCTACGAATCTCCGTTCAGAATTATCAAGCTGTTACAAGATATTGCCGATATTGATAGCAAGAGGCTGGTTGTTGTCGGCCGTGAGTTGACCAAACTGCATGAAGAAATTTTATCCGGTGAGGTATCGGATATTTTACATACATTACAGGAGCGGCAATCGATAAAAGGCGAGTTTTCGGTTTTTGTATCCGGAAAGGCTTAATTTTTTCGATAAAAATGCCGATAAAAGCTATGGAAGGCGGAAAAAACATGACAATTGATAGACTAAACGGAATTGAGCCTGTAAAACCTGTACAACCTATTCAACGGACGCAAAGGACTGAAGTATTCGGTAAAACGGATGCCGTTTCCGTTTCAAATGAAGCGCGGGTATTATCAGATGCAAATATCGCATTGGAAGCGGTGAGAAATGCACCTGATATTCGTGAAGATAAGGTTGCCGAGGTAAAGAAAAAGTTCGCGGATCCTTCATATATAAATAATGCTCTCTTGGAACTCGTTGCTGACAAGATATTAGACGATTACGGTCTCTAAAAGCGTGCAGCGGCACAATCAAATGGTATTGTGTCGTTTCAACGCAGTTTTAATCGCTCATATATTTTCTTCTAAAAAATCTGAAATAAAGGCGGAATACGAGTATGTCTAATTTTACCTTTAAGCTTACATCAAATATTATCCTCGGAAGTTACTCCATAGCAAAAATAGGTGCGGAAGCCGTTCAATTTGGAAAAAAATTCTTATTTATTGTTGATCCGTTGCTGCACGAAACCGGTATTGCAAAAAAAATTATTGACGCATTGGAAGAAAGGGATATATCCGTTCTTGTATTTGACGGCGTAAAACGTTCCGCCGACTCGGATATCATTGAAAACGCATTAAGTCTTGCCCGCGGAGTCTTTGTCGATGCCGTTATTGCCTCAGGCGGTATGGGACCGGTCGCAGTTGGTCGTGCCGTTGCCTCGTTATACAATGAAAGCGGTTCCATCTATGATTTTATCGAAGGGAAGCCTTGTGCGGCGGAACCGCTTCCGTTCATTGAAGTTCCCGCTACTTGCCGCGAACCGTTCACTTTTACACCGTTCAGTCCGATTGTTGACGCTCGTTCACGAAAAATTCATTTATTAAAAGTGCGGAAGGATCTCTGTAAGCTCTGCGTATTCGATACCGCTTGCTATTCAAATCTTGCACCAAATGCAACGACGGCAACTATTCTTCAAGGCGTCGGCATTGCGTTTGAAGGCTATACCTCTTCAAAAACAAACTTTTTGTCGGAAACGATTTTAGGGAAAGCAATCGACCGCTTTTTGTTGTCGCTTGATCCGCAGCACGGACGTTCTACCGGCGCTTCCCGCGAAACGGTTATTGCAGAAGCGGCCTGTTTAACTGCTATCGGTATTTCTTTTTCCAGCCCGGGATTAGGGAGCGCCATCGCACTCGCCTGTGCAAGCCGCTATAATATTTCCAGCTCGGTAGTCGGAACAATCCTTTTACCGTATATCCTTACGAATGCGCAAACATCGAATCTCGACAAACTCCTAAAAATCGGACGGATGCTGAATGTTGATACGCGCGGTGTCGATCCGCTGTACGTCGCAAAGGATGCTATCGAAGAAATCCGCCGCCGTTTGGCTCAAGCTAATCTGCCCACTCGTTTGAAGGATATCGGTTTATCTATTGAGCAGCTGGTTGCTATTTCCGAAGATACCGTTTCGCTGAGTTTTATGAACTATATCCCCAAGCCGATGCGGAGCGATGATGTGTTTGAGCTGCTTAAACAAGCGTATTAACGCATGATTGAGCTTTTTAAGCTTATCCGGCTTCCTAATACCCAAAAGATACGTAAGATTATCAAAATTCTTGAGATACTTGAAGTTGAATGCGTTGTCGTTTCGCCGGATTTACCGTATTCAGCTGTTCTGCTTTCTTGCGATTCATTTTACGTTGAAGGGCTTTGCGCGCACCTTGCGTCAATCTATCCTTCCGATCCTGTTATTACCACTGCCGTTAAAACGTATACGTCCGCCTTACACGCGGAAACGCTGACCGCCGGAGATTACCGTGTACTGTTTAATACGCTGCGTCATGCGCTGTACCGGCAAAGCGACGTACAGCCTTCCGAATGGGATTTAATCGCTCCGGGGCTGCGCTACGGTACCGCCATACCAAAGCACGATATTGCTGCGCTGAATGTGTCACTGCCATACACTGAAACACAGACTGACGCGCCCCCTCCGGCACTTCCTGTACCGCGCCCGTTTTATCCGGGGGTCTATGTGTATGCCGAAGATATCCGTGCACCCTTTAACCTCGGCTCCATATTTCGTACCGCGGAGGCTTTCGGCGCAGAGAAATTACTGCTGTCGGAGGACTGCGTTTCGCCGGAACAACCTCGTGCGCAGCGCTCGGCGATGGGGTGCATCCGCTTTTTGCCGTGGGAGTATTGTCCGCTTGAAGCTCTGCCTGCCGACCTTCCCGTCTTTGCGCTTGAAACAGGCGGCACTCCGATTACCTCTTTTTCTTTCCCCAAGCAAGGTGTTGTACTGCTCGGCTCCGAAGAACTGGGACTCAGCGCGGAAGCTCTCAAAAGCGTTTCCGCCGGTATTGTCAGCATTCCAATGAAGGGCATCAAAGCCTCGCTCAATGTCGCAGTCGCATTCGGCATCCTCATGCAATACTGGACGGCTTCTTTAAAAGACAGTGCTTGACAAAAGCTGTTAATTGTACAAAACTGTCCACAAGATGCAGGTTTTTTTTACACAAGTTAAGATTGTAGCCCAAAACCCGATTTTTTTAGCAGCCATTACAAGCTGGCTTTTGAGTCAATTTATCAAAACATTCATCGGATTTTGCGGATCATCAGTACATTCTCTGCCGGTCTTTTTCGACTTATTGGTATGGCGCACGGGTGGTATGCCCTCAAGCCACTCTGCTCTTGTGACGGCTCTCTCGACTACAATCGGTTTTAAACAGGGCGTTTCTTCGGATTTATTTATTTTTTCTATTTTTTCTGCGATGATTGTTATTAGGGACGCAATGGGAGTTCGCCGCTCAAGTGGACTTCAAGCAAAAATGTTAAACGAAGTAGGCGCAAAAATGGCCGAAATAATGAATACATCTTTTAAGCCTGTCAAAGAAGTTCAAGGCCATACCCCTGTTGAAGTTTTTGCCGGTATGATTCTCGGTGTTGTAATCGGAAGTTATTTTTCACTCTATTATACAGTATAACCCATGAAGCGGCTGAACGGTTTTTTATATTTCTTGTCGGCGTTCATCGCAACCGGAATCCTCTTGCTTTTTATCATCTTTCCTCTCCGTTTTTATGCTCCTACATGGGACGGATATCGGATAGCAGCGGTTCCCTGCTCGGATGATATTGAACCCTATATCTCTGCTGCAGAGGAAGTCGGCATCTCGGGTACCGCATCGGAGTTTTCCGTTTCGAGCCGCTTTTCATTACTAGGAACCGGTCGGCATGAACGCTTTCCGTTTACCGATACCGAACGCTATACTCGATGGTTCCGCGATGATGACGGCGGATACCAATATCTTTATCTTCCGTATACTTCGATTTTTAAATACCTTTCGTTCTATTTTTCACTCTACGGTAAACGAGCGCATTTTTTTCTTGAAGCCGCTATTCCATATAGTCCGATACAAGGACTTCTTGCGCTTATTCTGTTTGCCTACTGCATTGCCAATTCCCGTAAAAAACTGCTGTTTTTTGCCGCTGCGTTCAGCTTTGTCTGCTATGCATTCTGCGTTAAAAGCAGTTTATCATCCGCGACTGCTCTTTTAAGCATATTAACCGCTGCATACTGGCTTGAGGCGCTGGAAAATGAACTGGCAATCCCATGGAAGCAGCTTAAAGAACGGATTAAGCATAACAGGTTTATGCTCGTTCTTCCTGCGGCTCCGCTGTTGACTGCGGTCATCGATGGCATCGTTCCCCTTTGCTTTTTCTTGTTGGCGTTGCTGTTATCGGCAGGTATGCTCTTTTCAGTGCACAGCTTTTTGCAGATAAGAGAAACGTATCTGGAGCGATACCGCCAACATCCTTCGTTAAAGCTGTTTGCGATGCATCCGCAATCATGGGCACAGTTTTGGAATACTCGATATGCCATCAATGCAACCATACTGACCGGCGCCTTGCTATTTGTTTCCGCAGTTATCCCGCTTGTATTATCAACAAACCGTTTAAGCCCTGCTGCCGCTAAACTGAACGTGCCGCAGCCGGTTTCACGGTCGCCGATTCCGTTTACCGATTCAGGTTTTTTTACCGTGCAGGCATCGCGGCCGCAGGATTATCTCCCCGATTTAAGTAACTATATAGAAGATTATTGGTATACGGCGGCTTTACCTTATCTCAATGTTCATGAACCGTTACCGCCGCTTACCCCGAATATGCGGATATACTTTGATTCCTATCATGAGGATTCAGATGGAAAGCTGCATCGTGACGAAAGGGTTATATATTCCTTCGATACGGTGTTTATTCTCCGTGCATTAAGAAACGAGCGACTGGCGCTGCTCCCGTTAGAGAAGATGCTGATAGCTCAAGCCGGTTTTTCCGCTGCAGCCTATCGTCTTTTATATGTATCCACACTGAGTCCTGTTATTGCATTTTTTATTATCCTCGGCACGTTGTTATTTCCCTGTGTTCTGATTATAATGAGCAAAATACGATGATGGAATTTATACGATTTAAACGGGGACAACAGCAAGCAAAATATATCCGCTTGGATCCCCAATTCGAAGGAAATGCTTTTCTGCCGCAATATACGCTGGTACCGCTTGCATCAAAAACACAAACGAGTAGCCTTCCCTTAGTCTCCGTCGGAGATTTTGTGAATGAGGGACAGATGGTCGCTCGCGCAGGTAACAGCTTATCGGCGCACGTCCATGCCTCGGTTCCCGGCATTGTGTCGGGAATTGTTGACGCGCAGCTTCCAAATGGTCATTCATTCCGCGGACTTCATATCAAAACAGGGGGTGGCTTCAGCATACTGGGTAAACGACGCACTCCGTATCTGTGGAAACAAAGCGATCAAACAGGGCTTCTTCACTTCATCGACCTTGCCGGTTTAGTTAATACTTCAGGAGAAACGGTTTCTCTTGCAGAAGAGATCAGGATGGCTGTAAAGCAAGGTATAAAAACGCTTACCGTTATGCTTTACGATAAAGACCCTACCTGTATGCTGGATTCTTTTTTAGCCCGCCGGTTTATCCGCGAAGTCGCAGAAGGAATTGATATTATTGCTCATGCGGCAGGGGCTGCGAAAATTATCGTTGAAACAGGTATGGAAAAAAAAGACCGTGCCCTTTTTGATACGATCGGAACCGTTATTTCCGACCGCGATCTTGCGCATCTCACCGTTCCGCAAACCTATCCTGCAGGAAATGCCCATACCCGTTCAGCCGAAAAAGATGCTGTCGTGATCGACGCTTTGACTGCTTTGTCGGTTTATGAATCGGTGCAGCATAATCAACCGATGCTGACAACGTACTTACTCCTTACCGGCAAGACATTGGAACACGCCACGGTTATTAAAGTACGCATCGGTACACCGATCGGCCACCTCATAGAAGAATGCGGCGGCTTTAAAAGCAAAAATACGCATATCATTCTGAATGGCTTATTGCGTGGAACATTGGTTGACAGTTTAGACTTACCCGCCGGTAAGGGGATTAAATCGATCCACGCGGTCGGTACCGATATTGATATTCAACAACAACTGGACGAATGCACCCATTGCGGACAATGCCTGCGGAGCTGCCCCGCATATATCGACCCGATAAATACGGTACGCCGGATTCAAAGAAATCGGTACACTGCCGAAACGCTGCGCTCTATTGCGTTATGCAGCGGCTGTGCCTGTTGTTCGGCAGTATGTCCGGTGCGTATTCCGTTAAGCGCGATTATCAAATCGGCAGCAGAGAGAGGAGATAGTTATGCCGTATAACCGTACCATGCTTTCTCCTGCCCCCTACGTCTATACCGGTATGAATGCGCGGAATACGGCAATTCTGGTATTAAGTCTTTTATCGCTTCAGCTTATTGCTATGGGGATTATGCACGATTTTGCAAGCATCTTTCTGATCATAACTGCCGGAGCGGCTGCAACGCTTGTGTCTTTTCTTATCGGGTATCTGCAAGGTAGAATCCGCTTTGATATCCATGCGTTCGTAACCGGCTTATTGATAGGTTTTTTTCTGCCGGTTAATGGCGGTTTTGTTTTTAGCTTTTTAATCGCGTTTATGAGTTATTTTTTCAGCTGGGGTGTTTTCGGTGGAAAAGGTTCCTCATGGATTAATCCGGTTATGCTTGCTGCCTGCATTGCTGCAGTGTGCAAGCCCGATTGCTTTGTACAACCGGTCGCTCTTGATCGGATAATCTCCGGCGGTAGCGTTTTTGCAGCGCTGGAAGGCTCCGGTCTGTTGCAGACACCGGCAGATCAATATATAACTTCGATGTTTAATTCGACATTTCTGCATGGAGTTGATGTAACGCTGCCGGAAGGGTATATCGGACTGTTTCTTCATTATCCATCAACGGTACCGGCGTTCCGGTATAATCTCTTAACATTATGTTCTTCAATCGTACTGCTGTCAGTAAAAACGATTCATAAAACGCTGCCTTTTACATTTTTGCTCATTTATGGGCTGCTGGTATATCTATTTCCGTCCGCAGCGCAGGCAAGTGCATACGGACAGGGGGATATATTATCTGCGATATTGACGAGCGGTGCTCTTTTTTCGGCCTTTTTTGTCATGAACGACAGCGGCTCCATTCCCCGCTCATGGGAAGGGAGGTTTATCACCGGCATACTGACCGGTATTTTCGCGTTTTGTATTGCCGGTCCCGGCGCTATACCGGCTGGTATTCCTTTTGCCGTCTTATTTGCCGATTGCCTCACACCCCTCATCGAGTGGCTGGAAGCATATTTTTATAAAAGACGACGAGGTGCATTATGACCGATGCTGCAAAACACCTTTTAAAAAAATATGCCGCGCTTGCCGGAATTTTGCTTGTATTCTTAGCCTCATTTTTAGGGCTGTCGTATCTACGGAAAAAGGCGGATACCCGCTATCTGACCGCCGCTGCAGAAAAGCTTTGCCGTGCATATCCGGGTTTTAAAGGGCGGCAAATAACTGTTAGCTGGCTTGATAATACAGGTTTATCCGGTTTGCCGTTCAAAGCCGTATTATCCGCCTCATACTCCGGACGCGAAGCGTTTGTATTTATGCTTCCTCTAACCGGTAAGTACGGTGTTTATCCTGCAGTCTTTTTTTATGAACGCTCAATCGGTTGCGTCTTCTGCGGACTTGCAGGGATTGATGCTCTTCCGGTGCAGGCAGAGCGTTACGGGATAACGCCGTCAACCATTGCAATGTACCGAAATAGAATTGACATATTGATGAAGAAGCAGGAGGGATAGTTATGGTCAATAAATCGGTCGTCTTTTTTTTAGGTTTATGTCCGATCATCCCCCTCGCAGCCCATTTTGCTGAAGGCCTGATCTTTATTGCGGAATTTTGGTTCCTTTTGGCAGTCGGAATCGTAAGCAAGATGTTTATCGATTATTTTAAAATTGATAAGTTTTCTCATATTGTACTCTACCTTGATATTATTCTTGCGGCAGCATTATATGCACAAATCGTAGGGGTGATTTTTCCTGTTATGGCAATTAGCCTTGAAAGATACATCTATATGGTTGGATTTTCGTATATACTGATTATCAGTATCGGTATGTATGATTCAAGCCAATATCCGTTTGAAATGCCGATACTCTATTCAATTCTCTTAGCAGCTGTTTCGATATTGAGGGAACTTGTTGTGTTCGGTACGGTTTCTTTACCTATCCGCTCCGGCTTATTCAGCATTACACTTATCCCGTTTTCTTTGCCGCTTACATTTTTGGGGAGCAGCGCCGGTGTTCTTATGATGTTCGGCATCGCACTCTGGCTTTTCCGCAGTTTTCATAAGGGTGAACTTTTACCGTTTCAAACCGATGAATCATATCGAAGTCGGCTATAGGGAGACGCCGTATGTTTATTGCATCCTTAATCTTTTTTTATACTTTCCCTGCTTCATTAATTTTTTTGCATGGTATCGGCTTGGAGCGCCTTTCGATGAATGCGCGTTCAACCCGTGTGATTATTTCGTTTATTCTACGGGACGGCGCGATAATGCTTATTGCTGCGTCGCTCAGCCGGCTGCTTGAATTCTCTCTTTTATTACCGCTCGATATCGTCAGTATAACACCGGTTGTTGCATTGATAATTGTGTATCTGTGCGATTTGGTCTTATATCGAATACTTTTAAAACGTACGGAAAGCCGACTGATACGGGAGCGTTTGTTTTCCGGCGGTACTGTTATCTTTGCCCTCTATCAAGCTTTCACCTATATCGAATTGATTGCCATTGTGCTTAGCGCTTTGGCAAGTATGCTTGTCTGGTCGTTTATTCTCTGTGCCGTCAAACGGAGAGTTGAGGAAAGCAATGTGAGCGCTCAATGGAAAAATGCACCGCTATTACTGATTAGTATGGGGCTGATTGCATTAGCGCTCTATGCATGGGACATCGCTTGGTTAACGCCGGCGCTTCTGTAACTTATAGTATAGAGTGATTGTTTAACAGCGCCTTACAAGACAAGTTTGATATTGTTTTATCGGGAACCTCTAAAAATCCATATCTAAGTTTTTAGAGCGACCCAATCCCTTAAAATGAGATGGAGTTGAATTCCTTTATGAAACGTTGTTGGTTATTTTTCTTTTTTTCTGTTTTGATATGGAATATCTTTGCGCAAGAAGCTGCCGAAACTCAAGAACCGGAAACGCCGTCTGCGCAAGCCCCTATCACCGCTTATGTCTATGAACCGATTCGGAAGGGCGACCAGTTTATCCGCATGGGTTTACAGCTGGGTATACCGCTTTTTAATACCTCGCCGAATAAGTTTGCAATTAAAACTAATATCTATCCGGGCGGCAGCATCTTCCTCGGTTATACTCATTATCTGACGAAAGGGGTCTCGATCGGGGGTGATATTGCTTTTACCTTTCACTTAACACGCGGCAGCAATCTCTATTTTGCTATTCCTTTTACAATCAATTCAGGATATACCTTTGCAATCGACAAATTCCGTATTCCGCTCACTTTCGGGATCGGCGGTGATTTTCAGTCTTATAACGGTACACGGTATTTCAGCCTGTTCTTTAGACCGCAGGCGGGCGTTTTCTATCAGTATTCTCCTGAATGGTCGTTCGGCGGCGAATTATCATGGGATATTGTTCCGCAATGGTATAAAGACAAAAGCTTTAATCGTACTGGGAACTTCTTAAATATCGGTTTTGCCGCCCGGTATCACTTCTAAAAAAGGATGACATCTATGAAGAAAAGAATTTTTTGCAGTCGCTTTTGTAATTTCTGTCATAATTGGTTTATCAACATGTAAAAACTCTCCGATATTCGCTGCGATAGAGCAGGAGGTAAAACTCAATCCTGCTTCCGTTAAAGGATTAATCCGCGGAATAGTTGAGATTAGCAATACGTTATATGCTTCAAACGGAAAAATATATTACAAGGCAAAGGGAAACAGAGGAAAATGGTCGGAGATGAGCGGGTGCCCCTCGGGTCTTTGTACGGGGCTTGCCGCCGACGACACCAATAAGCTTCTCTATGCCGCATTCGGGCAAGGCGATACCTTTACGATTCATAAGTATGACACGACCGCTTCATCTTGGAGTAAGGTGTCCGGAGTGACAGCGCAGTCTGTTATTGGAACGAATATTGTGTTTGCAATTAAATCAGAAGAGAGCGGAAAGACAACAACCTATACGATAAGTACCATTGAGAATGGTGCGGTATCAAGCACATGGTCAAACGGAAAATTTCCGGTAGGCGCAGCACGTGAATACTGCTTGTTGGAAGACGGTCTTTACGATAAAACGGGTGCAAAGGTAGCCGGTTGTCCTTCATCGGGATTAAAAGGTATTTGTGAAGGCCCCTCAAGTTCTGTCTTCGTTTTTGACAATAGCAAGCTGTACTGTTACGACGGCAGTGCTTGGACAGACACCAAACATAAGGTAAGTGCCCCGCAAAGTATTACCTATTTGCCGAGCAAGCAGTTAGTGCTGATCAGCGGTATAAAGGGCTTTGGAGAAATTAAACTCGCAGGCGCTGATCTTACCGGTGCGCAATCGATTCAAGCGGGTTCTACAGATTCTTCTGTCCCGCCTGCGAATATTCATCAATATAATAACAGCGTCGGAAAATATACGATCAATCTCATCAAGGCGTTTGATACCGATACCGGTTATATCGTCTATGTCGGTGTAAACGATCCCAACGCGAAATATACCGGCTTGTGGGGACTCTATAAGCCGGAGCGAATAGAATGGAACCGTGAGTAAAGATTTATTCGAGACAGCAGCGGCGGCGGAACGGCTTCCGCTTGCTGCACGAATGCGCCCCCGCAGTCTTGACGAGTATATCGGTCAGGAACACATTGTCGGAAAAGGGAGGCTTTTAAGAAGAGCGATCCAAGCGGACAGGCTTTCGTCCGTTATCTTTTTCGGGCCGCCGGGGACGGGAAAAACAACCCTTGCTCAAGTTATTGCCAATCATACCAAAAGTAATTTTTTAAGTTTAAACGCCGTCCTTGCAGGTGTACAGCAGATACGCGATGCGATTGCATCGGCGGAACAATATAAAAAACTCTACGGAAAACCGACCATCCTCTTTGTCGATGAAGTACACCGATGGAACCGCGCCCAACAGGATGCTTTGCTGCCGTGGGTAGAAAACGGAACCGTTATCTTTATCGGTGCGACAACCGAAAATCCTTTTTTTGAAGTGAATAAAGCCTTAGTGAGTCGCAGTCGGGTATTTCAGCTCAAGGCGCTCACCGATGCCGATCTGTACCGGACGGTGGAACGATGCTTGCAGGATACGGAACGGGGCTACGGAAAGTGGAAGGTTTCTTTTACCGAAGGCGCATTGGAACACCTCGTCGAAACCGCCGCAGGAGATGCTCGCAGTCTCTTAAATGCGCTTGAGTTAGCCGTTGAAACCTCTGTTGATAACTGGCCGCCGCCTGCCGGTACGGAAATCATCATCGATATGCAGGCCGCTGAGGAAAGTATCCAGCAAAAAGCGGTACTCTACGATAAGGACGGCGATTACCACTACGATATCATCAGTGCCTTTATAAAATCCATCCGAGGGAGCGATCCCGATGCTGCGCTCTACTGGCTTGCCCGAATGGTGCGGGCAGGGGAGTCCCCTCACTTTATCTTTCGGCGTATGCTTATATCCGCTTGCGAGGATATCGGACTTGCCGATCCTCACGCGCTGACCGTTGTTACAAGCGCGGCGGCAGCCTTTGACCGTATCGGTTTGCCGGAGGGAAGGTATCATCTGACCCATGCGGCGCTGTATCTTGCGACATGTCCCAAATCGAACAGCTCGCTCGGTTTTTTTGACGCTCTCAAGGCGGTAGAAAAGGAACAGACCGAAGTGCCGAATCACCTGAAAGACGCAAACCGTGATGGAGAATCGCTCGGACACGGAGAAGGGTACCTGTATCCTCATGCCTACCGTGACCACTGGATTGCGCAGCAGTACTTACCCGATGAACTGGTCGGTAGGGTATTTTACACACCCGGATACACCGGCTATGAAGAAAAGATACGGAACGAGGTACTGGCAAAGCGGGAAACTCAGCTGGCTGCCATATATGAGGCTGCCGAGGGAAAGAAGGATGCCTTTACGGTTGAGGATTGGCAGGCACGGACGGAAGGCAGCAGCGCCGAAATACTGGAGCAGATACGGGACACCCTTATCGGGCTGGCAAACCTGTCCGCCGATGACCGCGTGTTGGTGTACAGGGCTGACGGGGGGCTTTTACTGTGGCCGAGTACCCGTATCACCCTTAACGGATGTACCGCAGGAATATTTGAACACCAAGAAGCCTTGCAATCCGCACAGCGGTATGCAGAAACCTTTGAATTTTTAAACCGTCCGATTATGACCATTATTCCAGCCTGTACCCACCCTAGTGAAAAAACACCTGCCGCTACTCAGCTCGATGAAAAAGCTGCGGCTTCGCCAGATGGTAAGGTTCTTTTTCCCGAACTGGCGTTTGATGCCGTCCTTTCGTATAATCCCGCTGCGACTGCGGACGGTTTTGCAGCGTTCTTTTCCCGTATCACGCAAGAGCACACCGGCGGCGCACGTATCTTATTTGCATTCCCGCTTCCACAACAGGGGCTGAGGCTGTCGGCACTGCTTCCGTCTGACGAAGCCGTAAATCGGTTTGCCGATGCCGAGGCCGCATTTTTTTTCCGACAGCCGAAATAAGCGTACCGCATGGACGGAGAATACCGTTGCGGATATCGCCGAAAAAGCAGGCTATCGCATACAGCTGCTGAAAAAAGTAGACTATCAGGAAAAGCGGCTGGTAACACAGGCGGAACTCGACCGTTGGTTCTCAGCTGAATCCGAATACGGCACGGCAATCCGCAAGGCTTTTGGTTCGGAAAAAGGAACGCTCGAAAAAATCATTCAGCAGCTGGAACAGCGGTGTAGAAAACCTGCCGTGTATACCCGCACCGTCGTATACATGAGCATTTCCCTTTAGAGGAACTCCACCATAACGGCGTTTTACCCAATCCTTAGTTTCTATTCTTATTACGAATTACATATCGCATCGATATGCCGGAGCAGCTGTTCGCAGGTATACCCGCTGATCAGGTAGGCATTCGCACTGCGGCTGTCGAAAAATACGTAGTCGCCGCTTTGCAGGGGCGTAAACGAAAATCGCAGTTCCGTGCCGTCGCCGAGCGCTAAACGCACCCGTACCGTTTGAGGACTTTGCAATGGCGGCGCACTGTATATGTCGATACAGGAGAATTTTTCTAAAAAGTTTTCCAATGCGCGGAACGCATTGCCGTTCGCTTCCGTTCGGATTACAGGGTGATTCCCATATTCCAAGCCTTGGATGCCCGTGCCACGGAAAAGCGCCGCATATATCTGTAAGTCGAGCCAGAACGGAGCGGCGACCGTTAAAAAAGGTTCAAACGCATTATCGATTAAAAACACCTTTACGCTTGTTCCCGTCCGCACATACCGACCGGCGCCGGCCGCATCGGTCATTCCGAAAAAGAGCTCAGAAAGAACGGTTTTATCCTTCCGCACAAAGACAATACGCGAAGCGTGTCCGTCATCGATTTGGTAATCGGGATAATCCTGCGGGCGTGCCGATATGGGGAGAAAGGAGCGGCCGGCGCCGAGCAGCGAAAAAAAGCGGCCGATAATTTCCTGCCTGACCGAATAGCTGCCGTTTCCGGTGCGGAGATAAAAGCGGGCGCCCTCTTTAATCAGCGTCATTTCGCCCATCTCTACCGGTTCAGCCCTTGTCGGAATAGAAAACCGGATTTCCGCAACCTCGCGGATATCCTGTTCATGCATCAAGCTGCTCGAAAAGACGCCCGCCCGGGAAGACCGGTGTAAAAAGCTCAGCGCATAGCAGCAGAGCAGCGCGCAGAGGATGATAAACAGAACCTTTGTTTCTTTTTTCATGCGCGGTTCCTCCGCCGGAGGATGTATAGCGCGGCGCCTGCACCGATAATCAGCAGGGTGACCAGCACAAGGTTAAAGATACGGGCGGCGGCGATAATACGGTTAAACGCTGCATCGCTTTCAAAATAGCGGAAAGGCAAAACCGCCGGCTGTTTGTTTTTCAGCTGCAAAAGCGCATCCTGCCGCGCAATCCAGTACACGGTATTCACCATAAAGTCCAAATTCGCATCGGAATTTGTGTATTCTACGGCGGAACTCACGCAATACTCATCCGCAACCACCAAGAGCCGCGCATTGTCTGCTCCGCTGATACCGCTCACCGCATTGACGCCCCGCTCGCTGAAGGCTGCAAGCGGATAGGCTGCGTGTTCTCCATTCGCGGCTGCGGCAAGCTGAGTTCCGTGCGGGTCGGTGTTATACGGCGGCTGTTGCAGCGCCGACCGAGTGCTTGAAACAAGCAGCGGAAGCGGCGTCTTCCCCCGCGCGGCGGTACAAACAACCTCCGACGGCCAGAAAAACTGCACGGGCTTTGCCGCAGATAGCAGCGGAGGAAGGGCTTCCGCCTCCTGCCGGAACACCTGAATCCAAAATGGGTAGTTGATATGCTCGTACCGAGTGCCGTCGGCGGCCGGTAATGTCATGCGGAAGTTTACGGGATCCATCACAAGATTAGTCTGCACCGCAAAGCCGGAGCGGGCGAGCAGTTCAAGCAGTCCGTTATCTTTTTTGGGTGTTGCCTCCCAGCTGCCGCCGATGTCCACGGTGTTTGCGGACACAAAAAAGACGGCGGAACCGTGCCTGTTAATGAAAGTATCAACAGCCGTCAGCATATCGGCATCAAAATAGGAAGAACCGATGACCAATAGTGGAATTTCGGGGTGCAGCTCCGGATAAGGCTTGGTCAACGTAATCGATACAAAACCCGCATACTCAAGCCACGGCAGTACATATCTATAATTACCCGTTGCGCCGTTTTCTGCACCGCCTTCGGGAAACGCAACATAAACGGAGCGGTCGAGTTTTCTCCCCTGCGCATCCTGATTCATCTCGGAAATGAAACGCGCAATATCAGCCTCAAGGGTGTAGATATCGGAGAGGAACGGAATTACCCTGCTTTCCCCGCGGTATTCGCAGAGCAATCCCGAATAGAGGTTTTGCAGCACCTGCGTATTATTGCTGTTCCGCTCAATTTGTCGAGCGACAATACCGAGCTGATTCAGCTGCTGCGGGGAAAGCTCTTCCGTATCCTTGTATAGCACGATGCAGCGTCCCTCCGCAGTACGCTGATATTCTGCGAGGATGTCTTCAACATATTGCAGCGACGGCAGAAACCCGTCAATATTATACGAGCGGAACCATGTAATCGTTACCGTTCCTTCGAGGCTGTTCAGTATCGATCGGGTATAGGCTGAAAGCGAATAGGTGTGCTGCCTTGTCATATCAAGCCGGGCATAGAGCCGCTGTGAAAGCAGCGCTGCCGTTACTATGATGGCGCCCAGCAGCAGGGCTTGAATACGGTACTCTTTTACGCTGCGCATCTTTATGTTTATCGGTTTTGTTTTCATCGGCTTTCCTCCTGAACGTACAGTAAAAAGACCGAAAGCCCCTGCGCCGCGACGATGAGCAATATATAGAAGAAGAAATCACGGGTGTCGAAAATACCGCGCGCGGCCGATTCAAAATGAAGCGTAAAAGAGCAATAGCGCAGTATTTTTACAATGGCTGACGGGAGCGGCAAAACTTGAGCAAGCACGTGGCTTGCGGTAAAAAAGATACCGGTAAAAAAGCTGAGCAAAAAGCTGACAGCGGTGTGCGCAGAGATATTTGAAAGTGCGAGCGACCATGCGGTAAAGGCTGCGCCGAAGAAGAGGACGGCACAATACGAAAGAAAAAACGGAAAAAAATCAAAATAGACAAGCGGAATAACCGAAAGCGGAATTACCATCGTAAGCGTGGCGGCTCCTGCAAAACAGACGAGCAGGGCTGCATATTTTGCCGCGGCAAGCAGGCGTTTATCCACCGGATAGGCGGCAAGGAGCCGGTCGGTGCCGTGCTTTTTTTCATCAGTCCAGCTGTTCATCGCAAGCAGGGGAATGACAATACAGAACAGGAACGGCAGATTGAGGAAAAAAGAGCGGAAGTCCGACAGCCCCGCCGAAAACCAGTATCCTGAACCCACAAACGGAAGCGCCGCCCCGAGGTAAAGCACGAGCGCTGCCGCATACAGCGCGGGGCTGTATATGAGGGTATGCAGTTCCTTGTTAAAAAGCGCCTTAAACGCCGGAAAACGATTCATCGCCGCCCCCGCTTACCGGCTTCCGATTGTTCGGCACCTACCGCAGATGATGGCGTTTCTGAATATGAGCGCTTCCGTCCCGCGGCTTCGGAAGCGGCAGATTCACGGAACTCGCGGGTGGTAACTCCGGCGTACTGTTCAAAGGTTTTGAACAAAAGCGTATCGGAAGCAGCATCTTCTTCAATGCCGAAGTCCTCGTATAAACGCTCAGCAAGTTCCGCCCGTGTTCCTCCGGCAATCTGCCGTCCCTTGTGGAGCAGGATATGCTGCGAGCATATTCGTCCGGCAAGCTCAAGCTGATGGGTGCAAAGGATGACCGCCGCATACGTGGATAGCGCGAGTATCTTTTTTTCAAAGTCTTTCAGCTGGAACGGATCAAGGCCGGACGCGGGTTCGTCCAAGAGGACGAGGCGGGGGTGATGGATAATCGCTTGCGCAAGCCCTACCCGCTGCCGGTATCCCTTCGATAACTCTTTAATCCGTTTGGCGTATACTTCTTGCAAATCGGTAAACTCAACCGCCTCGTCAAGCAGGTCTTGCTGCACGCCGTTACCGAAACCGCGCATTTGCAGCGTAAAAAGCAAGAACTCCCGCACCGTCATCAAATCATAGAGCGGGTTTTGCTCATACAAAATCCCGATATTCCGCTTAGCCTCGATCGGTTCGTTCAAAATGGAATATCCGCAAATCGATACATCTCCGGAAGAGGGCAAGCGGTACCCGCTGATGCTGTTCAATACCGTACTTTTCCCCGCCCCGTTTAATCCGAGCAGGGAGTAGATACCTCCAGCCTCCGCGGTAAAACTGATGTGTTCGCAGCCGGTTTGCCGCTTCTTTCCTGTGCCGTAATATTTACAGATGTCTTGTACTTCAAGGATAATCACTGTTGCCTCTGCCGGTACTATATCACTTTTCGGATAATCAACAAACCCCGACGCAGAGTGTAGCTGAAAAACAGCAGGTATTAAATCTCCGTACGAATAAATCACGTAGCTTTTTTATCAAAATCGGATTATAGTATTTGAGTGAACAAAAGACACAATCTTATTCTAACGATATTAATACATCTGCTAACTTTTATCGCAGGATTTCTGAACGGTGTATTTTTTATTACAGCCGGTACGGCGGTCAGCCATCACACTGGTACTATTACTCGTGTAGCGCTTACTCTTTCCAAAGGAGCTGTTGCGGAGGCAGCCGCCTTTTTATTGCTTATTCTTTCTTTTTATATCGGAGCATGTATCTCCGGTATGCTTTTTCATAAGAGTGATTGCACATTCTCAAAACGCTACGGTATTCTTTTATTGGTTTTCTCAACAGTGTTTTTCGCGATCGCCGTTATAAGGCCGCCATTACGTATTGTCCTTTCAATAACATGTATGGTACTCGGCATACAAAACGGTATGTTCATTCCATATAATGGCATATTGATACGCACCTCGCATTTTAGCGGCTATTTAACGGATGCGGGACTCGCGATGGGAAAAGTCATTCGTGGAAAACGGCAAGAGCTGCTACGCAGTGTACACTATCTGTCCGGTATCATATATTTTGCCGCCGGTGCGGCAGCTTCCGCATTTACACCGTCTTCTTCCGGTTTTTACGTCAGTGCATTTCTCTATTTTTTTACTGCGATATTTTATTTTGCCTTTCTTGGAAAATCTATAACCTAAGTATAATGCGGTAGATGGTGTTGATTTTAGAAGAGAGGCATCAAATCGGACAAAGTTCCGCCATGGACGGTGGATGATGTAAAGCAGTAACAAGTTTTTGCTGAAAATGAGAATATTCAAAAAGTATCTGGTAATAATGTTTTGATACAGAATTGCAATCAAATTTATTATATGCTATTATTATTGTAACAGGACCTCCCGCACCTCTCAACGATGTGACCCATGGGAGGACGTTTTTATGACTAAACAAGTAAAAAATCCTATTACCTTTGATCAACAAGTATATTTGCTAAAATCGCGCGGATGTATTATAGATGATGACACCTTCTGCGAAGAAAAGCTGCAGTTGATAAATTATTATAGACTTTCAGCTTATTTCCTTCCGTTTAAGAATAAAGATGGCTCATATAAAAGAGAAACATCTTTTAAGCGAGTATATCGGATATATCAATTTGATAGCAAATTACGGAGTATTCTATTATCTGCGCTTGAAGAAATCGAAATTTTCTTACGGTGTAATTTTGCGTATTTTCATGCACATAAGTATGGCTCTCTGGGCTATCTTAATCCGGATACTTTTTCTGAGAAACATGACAGCAATAAGTTTATAGAAATGATTAAGCGCGAGATTGAAAAGAATAAAAAAGTCCTGTTTGTAAAGCATCATATTGAAGAATATGGGGGTCAATTCCCTCTGTGGGTTATAACGGAACTCTTTACATTCGGAATGCTTTCATATTTTTATGCAGACTTACTAAGTCTAGATCAAAAAGAGCTGTCAAAAAAACTGTATAATAATATACCCAAAAATATCATAAGTTATTTACGGTGCTGCACCGATTTACGGAATATTTGCGCTCATTATGGACGCCTCTATTACAGAATTTTCCCGGCAATTCCGGCTTCTGTTAGTGTGGAGAAAAATGCAGAACGGCGCTTGTGGGGGCAACTACAAGCAGTAAAATTTTTATTTCCTGATGTAGAAAAATGGAACAATATAATTCTTCAAAAAATGAAAATTCTTCTGCGACTTTATGCAAAAGATATTGATTTACAGCATATTGGATTTCCTCTTGATTGGGATACACATTTAAAATTATGTCCAAGATTGAAAAAGTCTTAAATTTGTATTTACAAAGACGATAAACATCTTGAAATAGATAAAAAGGAGAGGAATCTCATTTCGGTAACCCCAACAATCGATTTTCAAAAGAGGTTGAAAATCGATTGCCGGAGGCGTTCATCCTGCGGGGATAATTTCAACGGCTAATATGCCATCCCTTCTACTGCTAAAGAATCCATCCACAGCATCTTAACCACTGTAACGGTCAGTGTGCCGTTTTCGGTTTGAGTGCCCTTGCGTACATAGACGGTAATACCGTCAGCAGTATAGGTGTCGTAGTCATCGAGCGAATCAGGCGAACCGGCAAACACGGCCGGTTGAGGTACGACGCCGCCTCACGTGCGGCATCCGCCTAAATAGGTATACACGCTGGTTTCATTGTGTTTTGCAAGAAAAGCTCTTGCTTTTTCATCAACAGTAACTGTCATAGTTCCTCCTATAAAAAGTCAAGAAGAAAGTATCAACTTTCGATTGACTTTTTACGCACGTTCGCAACGAAGTGAGAACGTGCTTATGATATACAAGTTTGCGTTTAAGCAAACTTGAGTAACTAAAAGCCGTGCTATTTGTACGGATTTTAGTTTACACTCCTTTTTCTTCAATATATTAAAACATTAAAGAAATTTTTCAATTATAGGATTTATTCCTAGTTTCTGAAAGTAATATAAAAAAAATTTTACTTTTCGTCAAATCTATTGAAAAAATATCAGGGTAAACGTATCAGGCATTTTTTTTAAGGTTCCCCACAAAATCGGGAGGCTGTTCAAGCAGAGTTGAACTTCTTCGCGCTTCAAATGCTTGCCCAATCTCCCGATTTTGTGATTTATATTTACTCGTCTGATGCATCTACCTTTCTTCTTTCATATACGACGGCGGCTTCTTTTGCGTGTCGAAATTTTTCCCAATCAGGTGTATGCGGTATCAAGAAGCCGTCTGGGCAGATAGGCTTGCTTGTATCGATGAGTTGCACTTTTTGCTTGGCGGTTAAAACATGCAGTACCGCTTCGTCAAGCCGCTTTGCAAACGCAGTATCAGTGCGGGCTTTTTCGGCAATGGCTTCAACCAACGGATAAATCTTAGACAGCGAGCACATAACCATGTCGCAGCCGGCTGCGATTGCACGCACGGCGTTTTCTTCGGGCGAAGCGCCGTTCCGGTTTAATGCCTGCATTGCAATATCGTCCGTGATGATAAGGCCGGAAAAGCCCAATACATTACGGAGTAGGGCAATTCCTTTTGTAGAAAAACAGAACGGCGCGGCTTCGACTGCCGGTACCGTAATATGAGAAATGAGAACCGCTGCCGCATCGTCCGTAATTGAAGGCTGGAATACTGAGCAATAGCGGCTGAGGAAGGCTTCATAGTCAACGGTTAATTCGGCAGCACTTTTGTGTAAATCCGCGGCGCTGTTGCCGGGAAAGTGTTTGACCGCTGCAAGAATACCGGTGTTCTGCATACCCCGTACTGCAGCGGCGGCGTATTGCCCTGCTTGTTCCGGTTCCGAGCTGAATGTCCGCGTACCAAGCGCCGTTGCAACGTCTTCCGTTCCTGCTTCCGCAACCGGAGCCAGATTAAGATGGAGACCAAGCTCCCGCATCTGCTGTCCCAATAACCGGTAGAGTTCCTCAGTTTCCTCGACGGAAAAACGCTTGCCGATTTCCTCTGCGGCGGGAAGCGGCGCGGTGATGCGGCGGGTTCGGTAGACAGTGCCGCCCTCGTTATCAAGTGCAAAAAGCGGCGGGACAAAAGTACGGCCTGAACGCTGCGCCGTGCTTTGAAATCCTTGTGCGGCCGATTCTAAAAAGTCTGCAACCGCTTGGGGCGTGTCTGCGATATTATAGCCAAATAAAAGCACGGCGCCCGGAACGGTTCCCTTGAACGATGCGATGCTTTTTGCATCCGCCGTTTTGCTCCCCGCAATATTGACCATCAGTACTTGCGCCGCTTTTTCTTCAAGCGAAAGCTGAGAAACAACGGCACGGAGGGACGCCTCATTTTGAGATGAGGCCATATATTCTGAGGCGGCTGTTGATACGGTGAGATTGCGAGACTGCGCAAATAAAGCGGAAAGGGTAAAAACGAAAACGGCTGCAGCCGTCATACAACAGCTGCAGCGTATTTTTTTTAGCGATAACATAAAAAAGCGGTACCGGAGAAGCGAATATCTTTGTCCATTACCGGCAGAGCGGCTGTTAACGGATTTCTGCGAGTGAGTCGCCTTCTGCTACCTGCACACCGGCTGCAGCCACAAAGTGAATAATGCCCGCCTTATGCGCATTGATTTCCAATTCCATCTTCATCGATTCAAGCATGATAACCGTTTGTCCCTCGCTAACCTGTGCGCCTTCCGCAACAGTGTAGCGTAATAACGTACCGGCAACGGGCGCAGCAAGTTTTTCGCCGCCGACTCCGACTGAGGCTTTCCCCTGCGGGGCGGGCTGCTGTGCTGTAGGTTTGGATGCTGCAGCCGGTTGTGCCGCGACAGATGCCACCGAAGCAGCGGATGAAGCTGTCGCCGGTTTTGCCGATACAGGCGCTGACGCTTTTTGAGCTGGTGCGGAACCGGTATTTTCTTTTACGCTGACTGTGTATGCGGTGCCGTTTACGGTGAATGTTCCGTTAGATGAAGAAACCGCATAATCGGTTCCGTTCACCGTTACCGTATACGAACCGCTGCCGTTCGCGGTACCCTTAGCTTTTTTCTCCGCTCCCGTAAACACAACGGGGCCTTTACTGCGCTCTTTAAAGAACTTGGGCGCAACTTTGGGGAACATCGCATACGTCAGAACATCTTCGATAGAATTGCCCGCTCCGTTTTCCTTTGCTTCGGCTTTTATTTTATCCAGCTCATTAGGGATGAGGTCGGCAGGACGTGCCGTTACAGGGGCTTCTATCTTTGCTTCCGCCAAAGCGACTTTTACCAGCTCTTCATTGCACGGAGCGGGCGTTTTACCATACCGGCCGATAAGCAGGTCGCGGGTTTCTGCAGTCAGTTTTTTATACCGTCCGAACAGCACATTAAACACCGACTGAGTACCGACAATCTGGCTGGTCGGGGTAACAAGCGGAATATAGCCGCAGTCCTTTTGAACAATCGGGATTTCTTTTAAGACTGCATCTATTTTGTCGGAGGCTTTAAGGTCGCGCAGCTGATTTTCAAGGTTGGAAAGCATACCGCCCGGAACCTGCGACACGAGAATACGGGTATCTGCACCGAGGAAGCTCGATTCAAACTGAGCGTAATGTTTGCGTACTTCACGGAAATAGGCCGCAATTTCGAGGAGTAGGTTGATATCCAAACCGGTATCCCATTCAGTACCGCGGAAAATTTCTACCATAGTTTCGGTTGGGCTGTGCGAGGTTCCCATCGACATCGACGAAATAGCCGTGTCCAAGATATCCGCTCCCGCTTCCGCTGCTTTAAGCAGTGTCGCTACGGAAAGCCCTGTTGTTGCATGGGTATGAATATTGATCGGAATACTCGTCTTCTTTTTAATCGCCGTTACTAAATCGAATGCTTCCATCGGCTTTAAAAGCCCTGCCATATCTTTAATACAGATGGAATCGGCACCGAATTCCGTATACGTTTTTGCCAGTTCCGCATAGTTTTCGATAGTATGATACGGAGTTGTTGCAAAGGAGATCGCCATTTGAACATGCTTACCGGTTTTCTTTGCTGCATCCGCTGCACGTTTAAGGTTGCGCGGGTCATTGAGCGCATCAAAGATACGGAACACCCCGACACCGTTATCGGCAGCAGCTTTTACAAACGCATCGACGACATCATCGGCATAGTGTCGGTAACCCAATAAGTTTTGTCCGCGCAGCAACATCATAATGGGAGTATTCGGCAGCGCCTTATGCAAAGAGCGCAGCCGCTCCCACGGATCTTCATTTAAAAAACGGATACATGAATCGAACGTCGCTCCGCCCCATGCTTCCAAACTCCAATATCCGACGCTATCCAGCTTGCTGCAAATAGGCAGCATATCTGCGGTTGTCATGCGCGTTGCATGTAAAGACTGATGCGCATCCCGTAATACCAGATCGGAAATCCGAACTTTGTGTGCCATACCATTACTCCTATGCGGTTCATACATTGAACATTGGTTTATAATGATATTGTTTATCGGTGGTTTTTGCAAGGTGTTTTTTGACAGGTTATTTTAAGAGAGCTGTTTTTGGTAGATACGGATGAATCGCGCCGACTAATCCGAGCAAAGACTAATCGGCGGATTGGTGCGTTTTAAAATTCAGTTACTTTCTGATATAATTATTGACGTCATACGGTTTACCCGCATTATAATCATGCAAGACAGCCGCAACGGTACCGCTCAACAACAATAAGCTGATAAGGTTCGGGATAACCATAATACCGTTAAAGAAGTCTACCAATTCCCATACTAAATCGATTTTCAGCAAGCTGCCTAAAAAGATAAATACTACGACCAACAGTTGATATGGTACTAAGCCTTTTGAGCCGAACAGATACCGGATATTGGTTTCGCCAAAATAATACCAACCGATAATCGTGGAGAATGCAAAAAAGAATAAACAGATTGCAATAAAAAGGTAACCGAAAGTGTGCCCGAAAAGATGCTGTGAAAACGCCTCTTGAACCAGCTGAATACCTTTCATTACCGGCTGCCCGTTTTCAAACTTGATAATTCCTGCGCTGAGTACGGTAAAAACGGTAATATTCAAAACAACGAAGGTGTCGATAAAGACGGCGACAATTCCCAATACACCCTGTTCAACGGGGCTGTCTACGGTTGCAACTGCATGCGCATGCGGCGTTGAACCCATACCTGCTTCATTGGAGAAAAGACCGCGTGCAATACCGTAACGGGCTGCACGTCCCATACCGAAACCTAAAGCTCCGCCCCAAACAGATCTCGGGTTAAATGCCCCTTTAAAGATCATCGCGAACATTGCCGGAATATTGGACGCATTCATCAAAATAACGATGATTCCGACAATAATATAAACAATCGCCATCAACGGAACAACCTTTTCGGTAACGGAAGCGATACGCTTTACACCTCCCATAAAAATGATACCGGCAATAACGGCAAGGATAACTCCTGTTATCCATGTGGGGACGGAGAATGCATTTAAAAACGCATCGGAAATTGAGTTCGCTTGAACCATATTACCCATAAATCCGAGCGCGAGGATAATTGCGATGGAAAAGAACGCCGCAAGGAATTTTGCAAAGCCCGTATTTCCTAATCCGCGGGAAATGTAATATGCAGGGCCGCCGACTGTCTGTCCTGAATTATCTTTTGTTTTGTAAACTTGTGCGATACAAGCCTCGGCAAAGTTTGTTGCCATACCTGCCAATGCGGCAAGCCACATCCAAAAGATTGCTCCCGGGCCACCCATAATCAGCGCAGTCATTGCACCGACTAGGTTACCGGTTCCTACCTGTGCGGCAATAGCGGTTGCGACAGCTTGAAAAGAACTCATCCCATGCTTTCCCGCTTTTTCTCCTTTTAATGAAAAATTACTGAAAAGTCTGCGCCATCCGGCGCCGAACTTTGAAAATTGTACGCCTTTGAGTCGAAGGGTGAAAAACAACCCTGTTCCGCAGAGCAGGGGAATGAGGAAATACGGACCCCATACAAAGCTGTTTATGCTGCCAACTAAATTAGTAAGATTTTGTAAAAACGCTTCCATACAAATAGAACCTCCAATTAATAATCTTTGAATATCGTATCATATATTGTCGGTGCTCGCAAGTATATAATTATTTTTTTATCTATTTATAAATATTTTTAATAAACTTAAAAAATGAATAATAAGTAAGAGAGCGTTATAAAGAGTTGTCGATCGGTAGGTTTTTAGAATGTCCCAATTAATAATTTATTCGTGCGGAAAATTTAACCCCGACGATCCGCATCGGGGTTGTTGATTCCATTGGATTATATTTCTTACCGCATATTTTCCAGCAGTTTAACGATAAATTTCCACATCCGCTCGGCTGAGGAAATACTCAAATGCTCATTTGGGGTATGGACATCGTATAAATTCGGACCGAAGCTGACGGCGTCAATGTCGGGGATGGTCTTTTTGATAAGACCGCACTCCAGCCCTGCGTGAACGGCGGACACAATCGGCTCTTTTCCGGTAAGGTCTTTGTATGTTTTTACGGCAACATCCCGGGCGCGAGACTGCGGTGAATACTCCCACGCGGGGTACTCCGACACCTTGTTAAAGACGCCGCCGGTACGCTCCGCGCAGAGCTGCAGCACCTGCACAATTTCATCCAGTTCGCTCTTCACCGAGCTGCGCACCGAAATCGTAAATGTCAAGGTTTCTCCGTCGACGGCGAGGATACCGTTATTCAAGCTGGTTTGTACCAATCCGGGGATATCCATACTCATGTATTGCACCCCGTCGGGAACCATTGTCATAAAGTCTATGATGCCGCCGCTGACCGTGCCGTTATACATCATCTTAGGCAGAGCCGTCGCCGCTTCGGCTGTGATGCGGATATCTTTGTCGGCAACGCGGTATTCCGCTTTGATTGCTTCGGCAAGTTTTGCGATGGCTGCTTGTGCGCGGGCGGCATCCTCGACGGTGATAATTGCCTGCGCTTCTTTTGCAATGGCATTATGCTTCGAGCCGCCTGAAATGGACACGATATGCACAGTCTGCTCCGCCTTTACTGCGGACAAAATCCGCCCCAGCAGTTTGATGGCGTTTGCACGCTGCTTGATAATCTCCATACCGGAATGCCCGCCGAGTAGCCCGTCGACTTTGACGGAGAGCGCCTGTCCCTTCAACGGTTCCGTTTCAATCTTAAAATCGATATGGGTATTGGCGCCGCCTGCACAGCTGACTAAAAAGACGCCTTCCTCTTCGGAATCGACATTGAACAGAATCCTCCCCTGCAAATGGTCGGCTTTTAACGCTCGCGCACCGTCCATGCCGACTTCTTCGGTTGTGGTAACTAAGACCTCAAGCGGCGGATGTGCAAGCGACTTGGAATCAAGAATTGCCAACGCATACGCGACCGCGATGCCGTCGTCTCCGCCGAGCGTTGTGCGGTCGGCGTGGAGATTGTCGCCGTCTACAATCAACTTGATCGGGTCTTTCAAAAAATCGTGATTAGAATCCGCCGTTTTCTCGCAGACCATATCCATGTGACCCTGCAATATCACCGTCGGGGATTTTTCATATCCTGCCGTCCCGGGCTTTTTGATAATGACGTTGAGCGCCTCATCCTGATACACTTCAAGTGAACGTTCTTTTGCAAAATGCACCAAAAAATCGCTGATGGCTTTTTCGTTGTGTGAACCGCGCGGTACAGCCGATATTTCGGCAAACCAATGGAATACTTCTTTGGGTTGAATGTTTTCTATAGTCATAATTGTTCCTCCTGAGCGGAAATAGTGGATTTCTCTAAACCATCGAAACATCGCTTAGAGTTCCTTTCAGTGTATCATAATTTTACGAATGTTACAGGGTGTCCGTCCGTATTGTCACATCGTATTTTAGATGATATTATCAGAATCTCTATATTATTAATTTATAAATGGAAAGGAAATGTTATGGATACGATGTCGGCAGTGAGGACACGGGAAGAAATTCTGTTTGACATTATGCAAACGACATCCCGGTTATACAGTATTCGCGATAAAGATATTTTATTGGAAAGGATATTAACTGAGGCACGGCAGGCTTTAAATGCTGACGCAGGTTCCATTTATCTGGTAGATGGGAATCATCTGGTTATTCATTATGCCCAAAACGAAACGCTACAAAAGCGATTAAAGCCGGGAGAAAAGCTTCCGTTTCATGTTTTTTCGTTTCCAATCAATAACACGACTATTGCAGGTTCGGCTGCGATGACCAGACAGTTGATCAATGAACCGAATGTCTATGCTATTTCTCCCGATAAACAGTATAAATTCGGTACGGTCAGCGATGTTGCGACAGGCTATAAAACAGTATCGACGTTGACGATGCCGTTAATTGCGATTTCCGGCAATGTATTGGGCGTCCTGCAAATGATCAATGCGCTAGACGTACATGGCCATATCTGCGCCTTTACTTCCGACGACGAAATGTTTCTCTCTCATTTTGCAGCAAATGCTGCCGCAACGCTTATGCACGCATCGTTAACTCGCGAGATGATTCTTCGTATGGTGCAAATGGCTGAGCTGCATGATCCGCGGGAGACGGGGTTACATGTACATCGGGTTGCTAACTATGCAGTAGAAATTTATGACCGCTGGGCGTTTAACCATAATATCAACCGGCATGAACGAGAAAAATTCCGAGATGCACTTAAAATCGCTGCTATGCTGCATGACGTCGGAAAGATCGGAATTTCGGATTTGATACTTAAAAAGCCCAGTAAACTCACACCGGAAGAATATCAAATTATGCAGAGCCATACATGGCGCGGAGCAAAATTATTTTTGTCGGGAAATTCGGCGGTTGATACTATGTCGCGGGATATTGCCTTGCGGCACCATGAAAACTGGGATGGAACCGGTTATCCCGGGCATATCGCTGAAGAGACCGGCGCAATAGTAAAATACAACCGTACGCACACTGCTGCACAGGGGCTTATTGGTGAAGAAATTCCGCTTGGCGCCCGTATTACCTCACTTGCAGATGTCTACGATGCGCTTTCCTGCAAACGGATTTATAAAGAAGAATGGACTGATGATAAAGTTTTGGAAGAGATACGGCGGCTGCGCGGTGTAAAATTCGACCCCGAAATTACCGATGCTTTTTTGGAAATTATACCGAGAATTAAAGCCATCAAGGAACATTTTTCAGAAGCCGCTGCGTCTCACGGTCAAGCGCTTGAGCAAATTCCATAATTTCTTTCTTGCCGAACGCTTTTGTCCGTTGGGGAGCAAGTCCGTTTACCGATAATTCATACATAAAATTCCGAATAGATAAACGTTCTCCGATATTTTCAGGCGTGTATACAATACCGCGGTCGTTAATAACCCTGATATGCACATCGACAAGTTGTTTTGCAAGCGGAATATCACGGGTAACAACCATATCCCCTTGCACAGCATGGGCAAGGATGTACATATCCGCTGCTTGATCTTCGGCTTCGGTTATAATCGAGGTACAATAAGAATTTTTCGGAATAGGAATAAGACGGTTAGCGGCAAAGACAGCTTTAACTTGCAGTCGCTTTGCCGTTTTACAAATAATTTCGCGGATACGCACCGGACAGGAGTCCGCATCGACAAAGATGGTCATGCTTGAGCATCGTTTGACGGAGCAAGCGAGTAGATAATCGAATCGATATCTTCGATCATTTTTCGTGCCGACTGCTCAATTAAAACCTCTGTTTCGTCTTGCGGAAGTGTTCCTTGCGGATTAAGCCGTTCTTTGCTCAATTCATCCGAAAGCAGAATACCGGCGATAATCGCAACACGCAAAGAATCGTTCACGCCGGATGTTTGCTGAACTTCCGACACGACTTTTTTATAATGATTATAGATGGCCTGTAAATATTCAGCGGGTTGGTCTGCCGCAAGCGCAAATGACGTACCTAACAGATCGATTTGCAACCGCCCTTTGCGTTCGGCCATCGTTAAAAAATATCCAGTTGATTGGAATGATTTACAGATTCTTGCGGAGCCGACTGTACTGTTGTTTCAGGTGTGGAAACGGGAGCCTGAGTCTCCGTTGGTTCATCCGCTATGGGGTCCGGTTGTTCCGTAACAACAGGCGCTGATGGTTCTGTCTGTGTTTCCGCAGCGTCACTTATCGAAGATTCGTTTGCTGCCGGGGCCGTTCCATATATGGCAGATGTCGCGGTGGAATTCGCCGCTTGATACACGGTATCTTCAAATGCGCTCAAGTGATTGAGCGCATTGATGATGCCTTCCTCGATCTTAGCTTGGTCGTTTTTAAAGACAAGTACTATATTCTCCAACTCTTCGATTCGTTTTTGGCGATCGTGCAGTTCAAGTTTTAATAAATCGTTCTCATCTTTGAGTGTCTGCATCAGCTCAATCGCTTTTGAGACTCTTGCTTCAAGCTGTTTAATTTGATCGAGGTTTAACATACGTTAGGCTCCTAATGCTTTTTTTGACTGTTCGACAACGCTTTTAAAAGCGACCGGATCTTCGATAGCCATATTGGATAAGGCTTTGCGGTTTAAAGTGATACCCGCTTTTGCCATTCCATTGATAAAACGTGAATAGCTCATTCCTTCCGCACGAACAGCGGCATTTATTCTGCTGATCCACAAGCGGCGCATATCGCCTTTGCGGTCGCGGCGTGCTTCAAAGCTATGAGTAAGCGCTTTTACAACAGCGTCTTTTGCAGCTTTATAGTTCGTACCTCTGCGTCCGCGGAATCCCTTTGCTAACTTTAAAATCTTCTTGCGTCTGTGGATGCGTTTATTTGAACATAACGATCTCGGCATTGTATTCTCCTAAATAATCAAAAATTAATTGGTGCCGTAAGGAAGCAGCTGCTTTCTTACTTTTTTGCTGTCAGCTTCGGCTAAAATTCCGGCTTTGCGCAAATCGCGTTTGCGTTGCGGGGATTTCTTGGTCAAAATATGACGCAAATTCATTTGCTTGTACTTCACTTTACCGCTGCCGGTAAGCTTAAAACGTTTTGCTGCGGCACTCTTACTCTTCATCTTAGGCATAGTACACCTCGTAAATTATTTCTTTGATTTAGGCGCTAATGTCATTGACATGGTGCGCCCTTCCATTGCCGGAGGTTTTTCTACCGTTAAATCTCCGCCGAGTTTTGCCAGTACGTTATTTAATACGTCCAGCCCCAGCTCGGTATGGGCTAACTCCCGCCCCCGAAAGCGGATTGTTACTTTTACTTTATCGCCGTCATCAAGAAAATCCTGTATATGCCGTGCTTTAAAAGATAGATCATGGTCATTTATCTTAGGCTGCATACGAATTTCTTTGAGAACTTGCAGCTTCTGTTTTTTCTTGGAATCACGGAGCTTTTTTTCCAATTCAAAACGATACTTTCCATAGTCTAAGATCTTGCAAACGGGAGGATCCGCTTGCGGAGCCACTTCAACGAGGTCAAGATTAACGTCTTGAGCCATCCTAAGAGCTTCAAGGGTGGAAACAATGCCCTTTTGCTCCCCTGCATCATCAATTAAACGAACCTCGCGGACACGGATCTGTTCATTAATCCGCAAACCTTTATTCTCCGCCAACTATTCTCCTCCAGTACACTTTTCTTAATGCACATAAAATAAAGTTATAGGTCATAAGTATATCGAATTTTCTTTGAATATGTCAAGATTAGTATCCAAGATAAGCATGGCAAACGTATCCGGCTGTTTTTGGCAGCAACGCAGCAGATAACCCATATATTTCAAGTAGAAATGGGCGCAGAGCGAGGCTGGGATTCCTTCTGGCATTTTCTTAGACTTTTTGGTATAATTACCGATATATCTCATAAGACTATTTGTTTTTTATACGCCTTACCGCTGAGGAGGATTTCGAATGAAAAAATCATTGATACCGTTTATCTTATTCGGCTTAGTAATAATTGCTGCGGGTTGTAAAACTGCTCCGGAGGATAAAAAACCCGAACCGACACCCGTAGAAACTGCAAAAGCCTCTGCCTCGGATACACAGGCAGCACAGACTGAAAACAAATCCGAAACAATGCAAAACTCGGCTACTACGGCTATGCTTTCCAATTCAGAAAAGGTCGAACCTAAAAAAAACGAGTCTCAAAAAGCTGAAGCAAAAACGCCTACGTCAACGCAAGTGCCCGCTCAGAAGGTAACACCTCGAAAGACGACAGCTCAATCGGGAAGCGCTGCTAAAAGCAAAACAGCTTCTCAAGTGAAAAATACTCAGACAAAGCCTGCTAAACAGGGTTCGGCGCAGCAGAAACCAGCAAAGTCAAATGTACCCGGTGCATCGGCTGCAAAAAACACTCAACCGAAGTCTTCCAAACAGGGACAAACAGAACAAAAAACATCAAAATCCAAAGCTGTTGGGGAAAAAACACAGAAAAAAGGCACGACTGCAGAGGTAGCCAAAAAAGAAACCGCTAAAACGGCATCTGACAAACAAAACACTGCCGCTAAAGCGGCTCCTGCAAAACAGTCGGAAAACAAAAAAGCCGAAACAAAAGGATCGGCTGCCCATATTGCCGCTGCTCAAATTACGGATATTTTATGGATGATTGAACAGGCTGATGCCTCTTTTGTTTCTAAACAGCACAAAGGCGCCGGAAAAATGTTTGTTACTATGTTCGCAAAATATAAAGGAGACCTTACCGCTCAAGATTTCCATGAAGCGTTTTTTGCGTCCCCTGCTGATATGTGGAGCCTTGACGAGAAAAATGCGAAAGGGCTGTTGGAGATCAATAAAAAAGATAAATTATTGACGCTGAAGCATCTTGCTGCAGGTGAAGGCGAAGGAGCAGCTGCTCTTGGAAAGTGGTTTGCATCGGTTACCCTTGCAGGACAAAAGCCGTTTGAAAAAGAATTAAATGTAACCGGTATCGGCGGACAAGCAGTAACAGGTGCGGCGGGTAAAACAGTAAAGGAGAAATCAAAAAAGACTTCGTTTATTGTCCCCTCTGCAAAAGCGGAGAATGAACAGCAAGCGCTGGCAATGCCGGTTATTCGCTCCGTCTCTCGTGACGCCGATACAATAGAGATTATCTTTTCGGTTAACGATTCTCGGGTTAAAAACGCATACTTCTATTTTGACGTACCGGGAGAAGAATACTATCGCGATTCAGGTTCAATGATCGATGCAACAGGCAAGCCGGTAAACGGATGCCGCTCGTTCTCTACCGATGGGAAAAAATGCCAGTATGTACTCCGCAAAGATGCAACCAATAAAGACTGGTTCGGCAAGGCAACCCAGTGCTTCCTCGTCGTTTCCGATGTAAACCGTGTTGCCTCTCCATGGGAAGAACATCACCGCACTATCAGCGCCGCATCGCGCATCGCAAAATAGCGACTATTGGTAGGGTAAACACATCAGACACTTTTTGAATACCCCGCAGAATAAATAAGCTGTTCAACCAGAATTTCGCCGCTATGCGGCTCAAATGGTCTCACAGCTTATTTATTCTGCGTTCTTACCGATTCTATCTGATGTGTTTACCCTACGGTTTTGAAAAAACTTTCCGTAAGCCTTTTGAAATAGACTGTTAAGCAGTTGTACATCCGTGTACAACTGCTTAACGACGAGATTCGTGCATAACACAAATCTCGCAACGTGCTAATAAAAAGATCATCCAACCACCACTTCAACCTGACATTGCTTCGCAAGGCAGACAAAGTGTGGTGTTAGGTTGATTAACTAAAATATAATGAATGAATTTAAATGTGTGTTGGGGGGGGGGGGGCTGATGAAAAAATCCGATTCTGAAAAAATCATACCTTTTATTCTTTCCGTAACGGCATTTCATGTTATCACTTATTTTATTGCCGGAATTATTGCATCGAGCGTTTTTAATTATAAACAATTATTCGCTCTGCCGATAATAGCCGATTATTTTAAACCGACTGAATCACAAACGGTTTATTTAGGGCCTTTAATACAAATTATTCGTGGATTGCTATTCGGTCTGGTATTATTACCTTTTCGTCAATTTCTAAAAGCCGATAAAAACGGTTGGCTCTTGCTTTGGTCGGTTTTTCTGGTGTTTGGAATTATTAATACTCCCGCTGCTTCACCTGCATCAATCGAAGGAATAATCTATACAAAACTTCCGCTATGGTTTCATTTAATTGGTATGCCGGAAATTGTTCTTCAAACATTGGTATTCAGTCTGCTGGTACATAGAAAATTATGTCCGGAAAACTATCGAGTACCCAAATATCTAACTGCCGTTATTGACTCCTTTGCAGCAACATGTATCTCTTTTTTCGGCTATACTATTATTTCGATACTATTTGCCTTTGCAGCAAAAGCGGACATCGATCAAACCGAAGTAAATATCAAGGTATTAGGACAATTTATTGCGCCGTTGGTGGCAACCTTTATTTGTGCAATGACAGGAACCGGTAAAATTATTTTAAAACATTTCGTTTTATATGCGGTATCCGCCTTATCGATTTTGATCTACGGAAAAACAATTTTAGCTTCGGCTGAATTACTATATGCTCTATCGGCGCCGATATTGCCGGTAATAATCTCATTTTTATTAATGAATCGAAAAAAGAAAAACAGTGATGTTTTGAAAAAGCAACCCAACACCGACTAACTTGTCAACAGAGCAATCCTCATTGTAAGTTCAACGGGGCAGCGAAAAACATCCTTGTTCGTTCCGATACGTTGAGTATTTGCAGAAGCGGCATATACTGTAAAACCTTTCCGTAAGCCTTTTGAAATAGACTGTTAAGCGGTTGTACATCCGTGTACAACTGCTTAACGACGAGATTTGTGCATAACACAAATCTCGCTCCTGTATAAAACCACTGCCATCCTTGGCAGTTTTGATACGTTGAGGATTAATTTTTTCGCAGCAACGACATATCGTAAAACCTTTCTGGACACTCCTAGCATCTACACCGCCTCTTTGCAAAAGGCTATTTTTAAAAGCTGGGAGTTGCGCTTTGGGATAATGCGGTTGGTGCGGTGGGAGTGCGGTACATCGGATCGGCATAATGTGGTATTTATTATTATAGGCTAACAGGCAGTAAAAAGCAACTCTGTGCTCTGAGCCCAGAATCCCAGCCTCGCAACGATCTTGACTTAACGGGTAAATGTGATATAGTTCTCACTCGTAGATATTTTCATAATTGAGGAGTATAAAATGGTAAAATTAGCGACGATTGCCGGTTCCGACGCATCAGGAGGAGCAGGGCTTGAGGCAGATTTAAAAACATTTCAGGAGTACGGTGGATATGGTATGGCAGCGATTACTTTGGTTGCTACCATGAATCCCCACAAAGATTGGAGCCATGAAGTGTTCCCGATCGGCGAAGATTCGTTGCGTGCACAGCTCGAAACCATTTTTACCGGCGTCGGCGTTGATGCGGCAAAAACGGGAATGTTGGCAACCCCTTATGCAATCGAACTGGCTGCCGAGTATCTCGGTAAATATAAGGTAGAAAACTACGTTCTTGATCCGGTGATGATCTGTAAAGGCGGAAATTTGCCGCTTAATCCCGAAATCAATGAGTTGTTGATTAAAAAACTGTTGCCGCTTGCAAAGATTATTACGCCGAATGTGTTTGAGGCCGGTCAGATTGCCCATGTTGATACGCCTTCAACGTTAGAAGAAATTAAAGATGCCGCAAAACGGATTTATGATATGGGAGCACCGTATGTGTTCATCAAAGGCGGCTCAAAATTGAAAGATGCGGAGACCTCCATCGATGTTTTCTACGATGGTAAGGATTTCCAATATCTCGAAGCTGAGCTGATTAAAACCGAATGGACTCACGGGTGCGGTTGTACCGTTGCCGCTGCAATTACTGCGGGTTTAGGCTTCGGGCTTGAACCCTATGAAGCCGCTCTTCGCGCAAAGAAATTTATTACGTTAAGTTTACGGAACGGTTTTGCCCTCAATAAATGGGTTGGCCCGGGCAATCCCGCCGCGTGGCGAAAAGCATTCAATTAAAAATCGTCGGGCATCTCTATTTCAAAGGATGCGAAGCAAATCTAACCGAGTTTTTAGAGATGCCCTAAAGATACACGGAGCGATTCCGAAAGTAACCTCCTTTTGGAAAAGCCCTGTGCTGTATAGCGAATATTCCGGTGTTTATCGATTCCGGTACCTTTTTATGTAAGGAAGAAAAACATGCGTGCAGTTGATATCATTATGAAAAAGCGCGGGTTTAGAGAAACCGGCGCAGGAACGCTCTCTCGGGAAGAAATTGCCTTTTTAGTGAATGGATATGTGGCCGGAGAGATTCCCGACTATCAAATGGCCGCATGGCTGATGGCGGTTTACTTTAACGGTATGACATTTGATGAAACCGCCGTTCTTACCGATGTAATGCTGCATTCCGGGGCAGTCATGGACTTGTCGGGGATTGAAGGCCCCTTTGTCGATAAACACTCCACCGGCGGTGTCGGAGATAAGCTTTCTCTGCCGCTTGCACCTATCGTAGCTGCCTGCGGGGTGAAGGTTCCGATGATGAGCGGTCGCGCACTCGGGCACACCGGTGGTACGCTCGATAAACTTGAATCGATTACCGGATATAAGACCGGCCTTTCCGTTGAACAATTCCGAAATTATATTAAAAAAACCGGTTTTGCAATGACGGGGCAGACAAAAGAGATTGTCCCTGCCGACCGGCTGATTTATGCCTTACGCGATGTTACCGCAACCGTCGAATCGGTGCCGCTCATTACGGCGAGTATTCTCTCCAAGAAGGTTGCCGAAGGCGCCGAAGCGCTGGTATTCGATGTCAAATGCGGAAGCGGCGCCTTTATGAAAACGCTGCCCGAAGCTGAAGCGCTCGCAAAGAGCCTTGTCGGTACCGGCACCGCGATGGGTAAAAAAGTTATCGCGATGATAACCAATATGTATGAACCCTTAGGAAATGCAGTCGGTAACTTCTTGGAAATGGAAGAAACCTACAATGTTCTGAAAGGCACAGGACCGCAGGATGTAACCGACTTAACCTTACAACTTGCAAGTTGGATGCTCATACTTGGCGGTAAAGCCGGAACCAAGGAAGAAGGAATTCAAAAAGCGCAAGAGGCGCTTCGCAGCGGCAAAGCGCTTGAGCTGTTTTTAGAAAACATTACGTTGCAAGGCGGCAATGCGCAGCAGTTTGTTGCCGAATGCGGCAAGCGTCGCAGCCCGCACGCTTGCCGCATTAGGGCGGAGCAAGACGGCTTTATCGTGGATATCGATGCGTTCAAAATCGGTATTGCCGGAGTCAATCTTGGGGTCGGCCGTAATAAAACCACCGATGCGGTGTGTCCTGATGCCGGTATGATTCTGCATAAGCACGCAGGCGATGCCGTAAAAAAAGGCGACCTCATCATGGACGTGTACGGTAAGGATGCGGAGTGCCTTCCGGCTGCTTCCGATATGATCAAAACAGCGATACGGTATGCAGCGGAGAAGCCGCAAATGCGTCCGCTGGTATTTAAAGAAATTTCTGCGGCCGACTTATAGCCGCGCAGCCGGTACCATACAGTGAATTGGGAAAAAAAAGATATAGACCCGAGTGTTGTCCGCTCCATGGCGCAGCAATACGGCTGCACTCCGCTTGTTGCATCGATTTTGCTGCGGCGCGGCATTGCCGAAGGGAGCGAGGCGTTTTTTCACCTTGAAAACGATCTGCGCTATGTGCATAATCCCTTTCTTTTTGTAAATATGGAGGATGCCGTTGACCGGATCCTCGATGCAAAGGAAGAAGGTGAGCGGGTACTTATTTTTGGAGACCGCGATGTGGACGGGATCACCGCCGTTACCGTGCTCTACGAAGCGCTTACCGATTTAGGCATCCCGACGACATGGCGTATTCCCACCGGCGACGAACCGTACGGACTTTCCTGCGACGCAGTGGATGCGCATGAAACCGACGGCGGTACCCTCATCATTACCGTAGACTGCGGTATTTCCAATATTCAAGAAGTCGCCTACGCTGCGGAGAAAGGAATTGATGTTATCGTCATCGATCATCACACCCCGCAGGATACGCTTCCCGATGCCGCAGTAATCATTAACTGTAAGGTGCCGGACTCAGGGTATCCCAACGAACATCTTTCCGGATGCGCTACGGCGTGGAAGGTTGTTACTGCCCTGCGCTTCGGACTTCTCGACATTTATAAACAGCAGATTTGCCTGTTAAATGTCCGCCCCGTCAACGATGCATTCGCAGTGGAAGCTATCCATACGGTCAATTTAGTTGAAACGGCTCGAATCACCGAAACGATTATCCCCGGTATGGTTCCGTTTTCAGATACTCGGCTCGGCAGATTTTTGCAGGGGCAGCAGATTTTTGTCTGGGATAAAGAGTTGCAGCTCAAGCAGCTGGAAAAAGTGTTCGGTAAGTCGGTTGAGTTTTATGTGAGTGATTTTAGACTTGAATGCGCAAAGATTGCGCCTCAGCTTGCCGAGTTAAGCCTTTTGCGGTTAAAGAATTTATCGCGGATTGGCAAGTACAACGACACGCCGATGTCCGAACTCGACGGCTTTTTCAATATCTTTATTACGCTTGTTCAACAAGCGCATAATATGTACGGTGAAAAAGAAAAGCGTGAATTACAGCTCGTTGCGCTTTCGCTGCTTGCAGACTTGATGCAGCTGACCGGAGAAAACCGGATATTGGTAAAGCAAGGCTTAGCAGCTATCAATGCCGCGCCGCGTGCCGGTCTTTCCGAATTGATGATAAAACAGGGGCTTATCGGTAAGCACATCGGAACCAACGATATTGCGTGGAATATTACGCCCGTTATCAATGCAACCGGACGGATGGGTAAACCGGAAACGGCGATCCGGCTCTTCCTTGAGCAAAACGCAGCGGTACGCAATGAACTTGCAGATGCAGTTATTGCAATGAACGAGGAGCGGAAAGAACTCGGAAAGACCGGCTGGGCAATTGCCGAACCGATTGCGCGGGAAAGTCTTGCAAAATACCGCGAAAAGCTTACCGTTGTCGTAAGCGATAAAATCCACCGCGGCATTACCGGTATTCTTTCAAATAGGCTTGCGGATAAGTTTAACGTGCCGAGTATGGTTATCTGTCTTATGGAAGACGGAACCGCAGTCGGTTCGCTTCGTTCCGCCCGCGGCTATCGGGTGCTTTCTTTGCCGGAAGCATATCCCGATTTTTTTCCTCGACTATGGCGGACATTCATTTGCGGCAGGATTCAGCTTAATGCAGGAAAAACTTGCGCCGTTTTTAAAGAAAGTTCAGGAATTTACCGCGGCTATCGAATTTGACGAAAACTCCGAAAATCCTCCGCTTTCCATCGATGCGGAACTCCCTCATGATTATTTAACGCCTGATCTTTTAACCGTGCTCGACACCTTTGAACCCTACGGCGAAGGGTTTCCGGCGCTGCAATTTGCCGCTAAAGGAATCAAACTAACCGCCGCCTCAATTATGGGGAAAACCCAACCGCAGCATTTGCGTCTTACGTTCGATTGCGGAACATATAAATGGACAGCGGTGTATTGGCAGGCAGCGGATAAATTGAATGTTGAATTTAAGATCGGCGACAATATCGATGCCGTATTCACACTAAGCCGGAATACCTTTAACGGCAATACGGTACCTCAAATGGTTATTCAGGATATGCGGAAGACGCAGGGCGCGTAAATAGGTATTACTCTTGTTTCGCATCATTAGGATAAAGATACCCAATACGGCTTAAATAATGCTGCTTGAAAACTTTTGTCGTGAGGCAAACGAAAGGAGAGAATATGGACAGCCAAAACCGGACGGAGACTGTACATCTTGATATCGGCTCGCGTATTCCCGAAAAAGCCGGGAGCGTGAGCCATACGGAAGACGAACGTTTCCTCCGCGAATACAAACAATCCAAGCGAAAAGGGCTGATTGCCTTTATTGCGGTGATTGCGCTGTTGACTTTGGTGTTCATTGCTTCGTTTTGTATCGGACGGTACTCGATTAGTCCTGCACGAGTGTTACAAAGTATCGGGGACGGGATCAAAAACGGCGCCGGTGAATTTTCAAAATGGGGAACGGCGGAGGATACGGTTGTTTGGCTGGTGCGGATGCCGCGTATCTGTGCGGCTATTCTGGTGGGGGCTGCTCTGGCGGCGGCCGGCGCGACGTATCAAGGTCTGTTTCGTAACCCGATGGTTTCTCCGGATATTCTGGGAGCCTCGGCCGGCGCGAGTGTCGGCGCGTGTTTTATGATGCTGATGAATCAAAGTTCTGCTATGATTCAAGCGGGAGCTTTCGCAACGGGCATTATAGCGGTTACGCTGTCCTATTTTCTCAGCAAGGCTATAGGCCGAGGCAGTAATATGATCCTGCTTTTGGTGCTGTGCGGTATGACCGTCAACACCCTGTTTCAAGCAGTGGTATCCATCATCAAATACCTTGCCGATACGGAATCTCAACTGCCGGAGATGACCTACTGGCTTATGGGCAGCATCGCTAAAGTGAGCTATCGCGATTTACTGTTTTTTATTATTCCGTTTGCCGTCGGGATTGTACCGATCGTTACACTGAGATGGAAGCTGAATGTTTTATCCTTTGGAGAGGATGAAGCAAAAGCGATGGGCGTTAATGTAGGCGCCGTGCGCGTGGTTTGCATTATCTGCGCGACCTTACTCACGGCGGCGGTTGTTTCCGTTGCAGGTACAATCGGCTGGGTGGGGCTGATGATTCCTCATCTGGTACGTTTTTTGGTGGGGCCGAACAATAAAACATTGATTCCCCTGTCATTGCTGACCGGCGGACTTTTCATGCTGATTATCGATAATTTTTGCAGGTCGCTTATGGCCTATGAGATTCCGCTCGGTGTGCTGACGTCGCTTTTAGGGGCGCCGTTCTTTATCTTTATTCTCTATAAAAGAAGAGGAGCTGCATAATGGAATTGACGCTCAAACATGTTACCTGCGGTTACGGGACAACGCCGATTCTGAAAGATGTATCGCTGACCCTTCGGCAAGGAGAAATTGTGTGCATTCTCGGCCCGAACGGAATTGGAAAGACTACGGTTTTTCGTTCGGTATTGGGATTTTTAAAATTGCTGGATGGAGAAGTGTTGCTGGATGGGGTTCCCAGAGACCGAATACGCGCAAGAGACTTTGCCAAATGCGTGGGGTATGTTCCGCAAAGCCATGAGCCTCCCTTTCCCTACTCCGTGCCGGATGTTGTGGTTATGGGGCGTGCCGCGCACCTGCGTCCCTTCGAGGCTCCGGGATTTGAAGAATACCGCATCGCCGATCAGGTTCTGAACATGCTGGAGATTTCCTACCTGCGGGAAAAAACGTATACCCAGATTTCCGGCGGCGAGCGGCAGATGGTTCTCATTGCCCGTGCATTGGCGCAAAACTCCAGTCTATTGGTTATGGATGAGCCTACTGCCAATCTGGACTTCGGCAATCAGATTCATGTATTGCAGAGTATTAAAAAGCTCACCGCCTCCGGCTTAGGAGTTTTGATGACAACTCACAATCCTGATCATGCCTTTTTGTGCTGCCATAGGGTTATTTTGCTGACAAAAGACAAGCAGGTGCTGGAAGGAACCGTTGACGAAATCGTTACTGAAGAAAACCTGCGCAAAGCTTATGGCGTAGAGGTTCGGATCACCACAACAGTTACGGAGGCCGGAGAAAAGATTCGAAGCTGCGTTCCGCTGTTATGAACCGGACTGTTTTTCAGTCTGATTTATATAGAAGAAAACCTTGACTGTTGTTAGAGGTTTTCTGTAGATTCAGTTTACCTGTATCAGGGAATTATTGAGGAGGAAAATGATGAAAAAGATGCTCGCATTGCTGTTATCCGTGATGATGGCATTGATGCTGTTTACGGCGTGTACCGCTAAAAAAGAGACTCCTGCCACTCGTACTGTTGTGGATATGTCCGGAACTGAGGTTACGATCCCCGCTCAGGTCAACACGTATGTAGAGAGCTGGTTCGCCCACAACGCTGTTGATCTGATGCTGAATAAGGCTGAGGGTATGCTGGTTACCTGTGTCAACAAGAATTCGCAGCCGTGGATGTATATCGTATGTCCGAATTTCTACAAGGCTGTTTCGACTAACTTCTCCGCAGATATGAATCTGGAAGAGATTATAGCTGCCAAGCCCGATGTAGTGTTCGGTTCCAACGAAAAATACCGTGAGATGTTCACCGCGGTCGGCATTCCCTTTATCAACTGTTCGTTCAAAACATATAACGAGATGATACGATCCGTACAGCTTACCGCCGAAGTTTTCGGAGGAGAAGCTGTTGATATTGCTAACCGTTATACGGCTTATCTTAAAGAGCGGCTGGACTGGGTTGCAAAACGCGTAGGAGATATCCCCGAAGAAAACCGCACAACGGTAGCGCACGGCAATTCTATCTATGAGCTGAATTTCGACGGCGCCAACACCATCATCGATGAGTGGATCAAATATGCCGGCGGTATCAACGCAGCTGCCGAAGGGATGACAGGTAATCTGCAAACCATTTCTATGGAGCAGGTGCTGCAGTGGGATCCCGATGTTCTGATTACCGGAAAACCCAAGAAACAGGTGGAGCAGGTTATGTCCGATCCTGCATGGGCAAATCTTAAAGCGGTGAAGAACGGACGGGTGTATTCCAATCCCAAGGGAGTTTTCGCATGGGATCGTTATGGCGTGGAGTCTGCACTGCAGCCCCAGTGGTGTGCAAAGCTGCTGTATCCGGAGTTGTTTGAAGATTTTGACATTGCGCAGGAACTGAAAAACTTCTATCACACGTTCTTCTACTATGAACTCAGCGATCAGCAGGCGCAGATGATTTTGAATTATGAAACGCCTAAATTAGACTAATTTTCGATCATTCGATAATTTGGAGGTTCTAAATGAAACTAAGCGCAAGAAATCAGTTCCCCGGTACCGTAACTAAGGTGGCCGAGGGAGCCGTCAACGGCATTGTTACGATTGATGTCAACGGAACGCCCGTGTCCGCAACGATCTCTATGAATGCCATACGGGAGCTGGGATTGGCACCGGGCAAAAAGGCCTACGCTGTCATCAAAGCCACGGAGGTTATGGTCGGCCGTGGTGAACATCTGCCCCTGAGCGCCCGCAACCAATTTCCCGGCAAGGTACTGGGAGTAGAAAAGGGTGCCGTCAATTCCATCGTACGCATCAGTGCGCTGGGCAGTTGTACCATCTCCGCCACCATTTCCAACAACGCTGTAGAGGAACTCGGCTTGAAAGAGGGCGAGGCTGCTCTGGCTGTTATCAAAGCTACTTCCGTGATGGTTGGTATTGACTGATTTTCAGGAGCTGGGCAAGTGTATCAGACCAATCAACAACCCCGACGCGAGCGTCGGGGTATTAAAGCCTCCGCACGAATAAAGAGAAATGGCAGAAAAAGTGGGGGTGTGAGACCATTTGAACCGCAAAGAGGTTCAATTCCGGTTGAACAGCTCCACTTTTTCTGCGGGAATAGTAAACAAGCATCTGATGCGTTTACCCTGCGTTTTGATACAGCTTAGCGACCCTGCCGAGACAAGGTAAGGTTTGCCAGCTCTTTGGGTAAGTCGCTGCCGGTCAGTGTGAGCGTATTATCGTCATTGCGGGTGTACTGGAGCTTCCACACTGCGTTCATGCTTTCACGGATTTCCTTTTTAGAGCCGTTTGTCCATGTTTCGGTTTCTTTACTTCTTACGGTAAAGGTAACTTCGGTATCGGTAGCAGTCCAGAAACCTTCCCACTCCGTCGATGAAGTAAAGCCTTGCAGCCATTCGATTTCCATGCTGCCGTCGCGGTCAAACTCGACCTTGACTGCCTTATTTTCATCGCGGGCAATCCATTTACCCATAACCGAATTTCCCGTTTGTGCAGCGGCATCGTTCATCATCGGGCGCCGGTTGAACTCTCCGCTTTTGCCGTCAGGTTGCATTTGGCGTTCGTTAAACTCGCCGCCTTTACCGTTATGCGGCATCGGACGTTCCGCGGCTCCGGCATCATTATGATGTTTCCAATCTTTTGAATTCGACTGATGCGGTTTTGCAAAAACGGCTCCCACCGCTAATACCGCAACGATACCGAATGCCGCAGCCTTTTTCACCATTTGTTTGTTCATTTGTATACTCCTAAAAAAACAAAGTACGGTTGTTTAAGTTTTCACACCGTCTGTGCACGACTATACCGTATTGGGCTTGCCGTATCATGAAGCCTGCATTGGAAAAAGATTAAAATATTTTAATCGGGAATTTTGACACAAAACGGAAAGAATACGGTATGATACGGTTATGACTACCCGTAAGACATTGAGTGTCTCTATCATATCGGTATGTATCTTTCTTATTATGCACAGTGCACTTTTTGCAGATAAACCGAAGGACGCTAAACATGCATTTTCGTACCGCGGTATGCGGATGGCAAATGCCGACGGCCTTTTTTATGTTACAAAAATAGAAACCGAAATCGAGCAAGCCGGCATTATCGAAATAGAGATTAAATTCAATATGCCTGCCGATCCGCGTACACTCCAAAAAAAACATATCAGCATAAACGGTCAGTTTTTACCTGCCGATGCGCTAATTGCTTTTAACAAAGCAGGTGATAAAATAAAAATATTGATTCGGGACTCTTTTTTATCTGCGGGAAAAGATACGCCAAATCGTCCGTTTCATCTTGATTTACCGGAAGCGAAAAGCTTTAATCATATTCCGCTCTATCTTTCACACTTTGATGATATGGAATGCAACAAAGAATATAAATTTAGATTTTTAAATATTCCGCCGCAGAAACCTCCTAAGGAAATGCACGAAGAAATGCATAATCATCACCATTATGAATATGTTCGTTTTGAGGAAAAAGATTGATGGCACGGGTATTAATCGTTGAAGATGATTCGGGCATTGCCGAATTCTTACAGCTTGAACTTGAGCATGAAGGATATGATATTCTCTACGCTGCAGACGGCAGAACCGCTTTGGATATTTTTGAAAAGAATGAGCCGGATCTTGTGCTGCTCGACATTATGCTTCCCCAGCTGAACGGACTTGAAGTGTTGCGGCGAATCAGAAAAACGTCGAATACGCCGGTTATTATGCTCACCGCGCGGGGGGATACATTCGATAAGGTGAGCGGTCTTGATTCCGGGGCGGATGACTATCTTGCAAAACCGTTTGAGATTGAAGAGCTGCTTGCGCGGATGAGGGCTGTGATGCGCCGGAATAATGCACAGGGAATAACGCCGTTAAAACTGCGCGGTATCGAACTTAATCCGAACAGTATGGAAGTAACGGTAAACAAAGAACGGGTTATGTTGTCGAAAACCGAATACCTTTTGTTGAAGACATTGCTTGAACACAAGAACACCGTTTTAAGCCGCGATACCATCATCAATACGGTATGGGGTGCAGATCATTACATCGATGAAAATTCGGTCGATGTGTATGTGCGATATTTGCGTGCAAAAATCGATGACAAAACCGGTGAGGAATACATCTCTACGGTACGCGGCGTCGGCTATGTTATACGGGACACCGGCAATGCAAGCATCTGATTCACCGGTACGGCAGCTCCGCATATCGACGGTACGGCAGCTTTCACTGCGCTTCTCTCTTTTGTTTGCCGTGATGATTGCCCTTTTTTCCGCCGGTATTATTGTGCTGCTTCGTTCCGGCGTTAGGCAGCAGCAAAACCGCGAACTTATTTCCGCCGCTCGAATTATTGCCGAAGCACTGAAGAACGGCCGCGTACAAGAAATTGATGCGGAGCTTCCGTATTATATTACGTTTTCCGTGTATCAGAGCGGCACGCAGGAAGTGATTGCAACGAACGACCCTTTTTTACCGATGCTGCCGGTAACACCCCGCCGTGCAGAACGGTATACGGCAAAGCAATACTTTATCGACGGCGATTTAAATATTCTCTACTATGCAGTATCCGTTCATGCGGGGGAGGCTTACGTTATACAGACGGCGTTGAATATGGATTCCGATACGGCGGAGTCCATTATTTCCGGCATACCGAGCATTCTCGCCGTGGTTACCGTCCCGTTGCTGCTGCTTTCGTACATCGCGGTGTTTTTTATGACAAAACGTACAATGCGAAGCGTTCGTGCTATGACCGATGCGGCAAAGAACATCAGCGGCTCCAATTTAACCGACCGGCTTCCCGTTACGGATAAGGACGACGACTTTGATGTCCTTGCAAAAAACATTGAACGATTTGCTTTCTCGCCTGCAAACCGATTTTGAACGGGAGCGCCGGTTTACAGCTGATGTGTCGCACGAGTTAAAAACACCGCTTGCCGTAATTCTCGGTCATGCCAATCTGCTGCGTCGTTGGGGAAAGCACGATCCCGACCGTTTGGAAAAATCGCTTTCGGCACTGATCCGCGAAGCACATTCGATGGAAGCTATTATCGAAAATTTGCTGCAAATGACCCGGCTTGAAAACGGGCATATACGGATTCATAAAACGCCTGTTCCCGTTGCCGAATTTTTTACGCGGCTTATCGACAGTACACAAAGCTACGCACCGAATGTGAGCTTTACCGAAAGTATTGGGGTGCCAACCGTGTATACGGATGAAGCGCTGCTCCATCAAGTATGCACTATTATAATTTCCAACAGCGTAAAATTTGCCGGAGAATATACTCATATCGAACTTTCGGTACAGCCGCTTTTAGAAGCAGAGCGCCTTCCTGATGCGCCTGCATCGGAAGGCGCATATATTATTTCGATTTCGGATAACGGTCCGGGAATTGCGCAAGATATACTGCTACATATATTTGAGCGCTTTTACCGCGGAGATGCCGCACATACGAGAGGTGCAGGCGGTGCGGGACTTGGATTGTCGATAGCGGCAAGCATTGTGCATGCGCTCGGCGGTTCAATCAGTGCCGTAAATACTCAAGACACAGGCGCCTGTATAATGCTGCAGCTGCCGTGATTCCTAATTAAGGCAACCGTACCAGAAATAATTTAAGCGGTTGCCTTCCTTTTGTGTGAAATTTTATTCAAAATTTCGCACATTTTTTTAGCAGATGAAACAGGTAAACATATTAGGCAAAGTAGAGCAAAAGCGCAAAATAATTGGGGCTGTGAGACCATTTGAACAGCGAAGTGGTTCAACTCTGGTCGAACAGTCCTAATTATTTTGCGGGGCTGTTAAAAAAAATCGCCTAATGCGTTTATCATGGCACGCAGGACGTTCACTTGACAAAAAATACCGAGAATATACACTATAGGTAATCATTAATATATCGGCAGGTCGTTGAAAGACGTTCCTTCAGGTTATAAGCTATTCTAAAAATATAGGACATTGTGATGAGCGAAATCGAAGATGAAAAGTTAGAAACAGTACATACACAGACAGCAAAATTCCCTTATATGCTGCAAATTGTTTCCCTTGTTATTTTGGCTGCATTGATGTTTATGCCGTTCGGCATGGATAAAATGGATCTGCTCAATTATGAGCAAACTCCGCAGCTCTTGTACCCGTTTACGGTTCTATTCTCAGGGTTAGTTCAAAGGAATTTACATTTTTTTTATATAAGCTGTTTCTCCTTTTTTTTATTGCCCGTAGCATTTCTCATTATTTTAACTTCTATCTTTAATAAAAAAATAACACAGAATATCGTTATTATTTCTGCTTTTGTTGCAGTAACATTTTATCTTGCAGCTGCTATTTCGGGGATGATGACATTTGCCAACACTATACGCTGGTTTCAGGGGTTAAGTATTTTAGTATACGCTGCTTTTTTTACTGCTTTTATTTTTCATGTCTTTTTAATCAGTCGCGGGATTCCTTTGATAAAAGCAAATAATGAGGCGTACTCTGAATACAAGCAGCTGATTTTGGAAGATGAAAAAACGGATAAACTGAATAAACCACAGGTAAGCACTAAATCGGGAACAATAGTAGCCGAACAACCGGAAGGGAAAAGATTCAATATAAATATAAAAGAACAAATCCAAAACTTGATCGGGCGAGTAAAAGATCCTGACAAGAAAACGCATCTAAAAAATAAAATTGCAGCGGTGATTCTTGTTACAATTATTGTTAATATTTCTGTCTTTATTTATACGGATTTAAAGAACTACAAATTGCTTTTAACGCAAAATGTCAATACAACCGGTAAGAATCAAGCCGAACAGGTTGCGGCCATTTATGATTTTTCAGATGGGCTTCATGCAAAAATAAGCGCCTTTCTTGAAGGCATAAAAAAGACAAATGCATCTTCTCCATTTCCGCATCGCCGTGTAGATATTATTACAACAGACAGTAACGAGCCGGTGTTTCTTGATAAGATTAATGACACTACAGTACTTCCCGATTTCAATGTATTCTCGTATACAACGGAGCAGGGGGCGGTGCGTAATATACCGGCAGAAGAAAAACGCATTACTGCGGAAGAAGCTGCTCTTTACATACAACATTTTCAAAATACACTCACTCGAAGTCAGCCTATTTATAAACCGGAAAAGGGTTCCTGCATATATATATATCCTATAACCTTTTCGCGCAAAGACGGTCAAAGGCTGGTTGGTTTCGCCGTTGTAACATATATGAAAGAAATACTGGAGCGTCCGTATTTTCAAGCAAAAGTATTTATCTTTGCACTTGCAGCAGTTTTTGCATACGCTGCAATTATCATTACGCTTTTCCTTGCCGATTTTATTGCCGAGCCTATTATTCAGCTTTGCGTAAATATTAGAAAGACGACCAATATATTAAACGAAATATTTTCGGGTAATGCAAAGATTGAGGCAAACAGACTTGTATTTGAAGATAATCTGAAAACACGCGATGAAATAAAAACACTTTCGAAGGAAATAAAAAATATTATTACGCTTGTGCGTGGTATGCTTCCATATATTTCGTTCCATACCCTTCGAAATGCAGAAAAAGATGTCGGTTCAAAAAGTATCTCGCGGAATCTTTGTTTCCTTTTTACCGATATTAGAGGCTTTACGAAACTTTGTGAAAAATTGCCGGCAAGAGAGGTTATATCGATGTTAAATCGCTATCTTAACATCGAAACTAAAATTATTTTTGATAACGGTGGTGATGTTGATAAGTATGTCGGGGACGAAATGATGGCTTTTTTTGCAGGTCCAAGAAAAGAGATAAATGCTTGTAAGGCAGCGATGGAAATACGGGAAGCGCTTTATCGTGAACACCAAGCAGCTATGAAAGTAGGAAGAGAAACAATTTCACTCGGTATCGGTATAAATACGGGTTATGTTATATTCGGCCCTGTCGGTTCCGAAACAAGAAAAGATTTCACTTCCATTGGCGATACGGTTAATTTGGCAGCACGGCTTGAAGGTGCAAATAAACAATATGGATCAAAGACTATTATTTCTGAAGCCGTCTACAACAATTTGAACAATGCATTTATTTGCCGTGAACTTGATTATATAACAGTAAAAGGGAAAACAGAAGTTGTGCGTATTTTTGAAGTTTTGCAAGAAACCAAAAAAAATACCAGCGATAAAATTTATGATTTAAAAAAGCTTTTTGAAACAGGACTTGACTATTATCGACAACGCAAATGGAAGACCGCAGAAAAGTATTTTATGGAATGTGTAGAAAAATATAACGATCAACCTGCAAAAGTTTTCTTAGACAGAATAGCTCATTATCGCAGTTCTCCACCTCCGGCAGACTGGAAGGGTGTCTTTGCTATGCGGATGAAATAAATGGCAGGAAAGCTTTTATACACTGCATTTTTTAGAGTTTCTCTGCGATATTTACCAAATATATTACGAGCCAACATCCCCGACGCAGAGCATACGTTGCACAGCAATAAGGGGTTAACCCCTCTGCACGAATAAAAAAAAAGCGCCGATTAATCTTGACGGTTAATCGGCGCTTTTCATTTTCAGCTTTTATCTTAACTTAAAACTTATAGCGTAAAGTCGATAGTGTTTGTCCTTCACGCAGTACATCGAACCACACTTCTTTTTTGATCTTTGATAATTCACGATAGAATTCGCGCATATTGGTTACCGGTACATCATTTACCGCAGTAATAATATCACCTGATTTAAGCCCGATAATAACGGCGGGCGTTTTATTGGTAATGTTGGTTACCAGCACGCCTGTTTGTTTTTTATCAAGCTTTAATTTATCGCGTATTTCATCACTGAGTTCGTAACCGATAAATCCCGGCCATAATTTCGACGAGTCGGTAACGATTTTCTGATCCCGCTCTTCAATCTTTACAGAGAATGTTTGTTCTTTACCATCGCGGATAACCACAAATTCAGCGGTAGTGTTGCTACGAAGATCGCCGACATCGCGGACAAGTTGATCGACGCTCTTAACCTCTTTACCGTTCAGCTTAACGACAAAATCGCCCGGACGGATGCCGCCTTTAAATGCAGGAGACCCTAAGAAGATGTCGATAGCCAAAGCGCCGGTTTTTTCACCGAGCCCCAGAGCTTTCATAACCGTTTCGTCGGCGCTCGTCAGTTGGACACCAACCCATCCATATTTCAATTTACCGTCGGAAATAAGTGAGTCGATTGCTCCTTTGACGTTGTTGATCGGAATGGAAAAACCAAGTCCCTGTGACCCTCCGCTTGATGATGCAATCCATGTGTTAATACCGATAACTTGCCCGTAGATATTGACGAGCGGGCCGCCGGAGTTTCCCTGATTGATGGCGGCATCGGTTTGAATAAAGTCGTTGATGTTATTATTCGGACCGCCCGACCGCCCGACCGCGCTGACCATACCGCGGGTAACCGTCGAAACATACCCGAGCGGAGAACCGACAGCAAAGACAATATCGCCAACCTCTACCGCATCGGAATTTCCCAATTCAGCAATAGCAATATCTTTTTCGGTGGATTCAAATGAAACCAGTGCAATATCTCGTCGCTGATCTCCGCCGACCAGTTTTCCTTCTGCGGTATGTCCGTTATATAACTTGACGATAATCTTTTCAGCCGTACCGGTAACATGCTGATTAGTCAGCACATAATAGGTATTGCCGTTCTTACGAACGATAACACCCGAACCCATCCCTTCTGATTTATATTCTTGCTCGCCGCTATCGTTCCCTTCTGATTTTTCACCGTTATTCTGATTAGGCATTCCAAAAAAGAACCACGGAAAACCGTCTCCCGAAAGGGGATTGCGGACTTTTTTAATTTCCGTAACCGATAGCGTTACTACTGACGGTAAAATTGCCGCCGATACTTGCCGGTTCGCACTTTGCAGCCCTTCCAACAAGGAAATCGTCTCTTTTGTAATTGCTTCCGAATGCTTTGTGTCAGCATATACTGTTGTTGCAGAAGCAGGACTTGCAGAGCAGGATGATACAAAAATCATTACAACCATGCTCAACAGTGCGGTAAATGACAGTACCGTTTGAAATCTTTGTCTTAAATGCATACGTTTACCTCCAACATAAGAACGCCGCGAAAGAATTTTCACAGCCTCTGTAATTTCGCAAATAAAAAATAAAGCCGAGGAAAACTTCTTAAAACTGAAGTTTTGAGAAGTTTTCAATTACTTCTTAAACATATAAAATACTATTATGATACACGTATCGGCTAGAGCAATCGCATTAAAAAATTTTTAGCGATTGTCTTCCTTCTGTGCGAAATTTCATAGGTATAAGGTGAGCGTCTACAATGATGCCTTCATCAACTGATGAACATCCCTGTCCATCAGTTGATAACGAATTTTGGCAAAGCCAAAATATCGCTTCTGCTCTAACCACCGCCGTCCGTGGCGGATGTATTAACCGTCAAGTTTTCTTTCGAAAACTTGCGTATTGATGTGTGCGCTTTTCGCGCACGAATGCAACAGTTTCCAAAATTCATATTTTGTTCAACTGTTGCATTTTAAGGAAATAAAATTTCGTACATTTTTTCAGCAAAGGGGTAAACGCATCAGACGAATAGAATATAGATCGCAAAATCAGGAGGGTGGGCAAGCATTTGAACCGCGAAGAGGTTCAACTCTGCTTGAACAGCCTCCTGATTTTGCGGGGTGATCAACAAAACGTCTGATGTGTTTACCCTGACGCATCGGCAATAATAACTTGACAGAGCTTTTATATTTTGTTTGTATGTACGGATGATACGGTTAGTAAACGTAAACAAACGGTACGGAGAACTTCAAGCGGTGGATAATATCAGCCTTGAAATTCCTTCCAATACGATTTTCGGGATTATCGGAAAAAGCGGCGCGGGAAAATCGACGCTCGTGCGGCTGATAAGCCTTTTGGAACCGGTGGATTCGGGCGAGATTTACTATGGTGACTCCCGCGTAGACACCTTGACAGGCAAGCTCTTACGCAATCAACATAAAAAAATCGGGATGATTTTTCAGAATTTCAATTTATTTGCATCGCGCACGGCTGCGGGCAATATCGCCTATCCGCTTGAAATTGCCGGAATGCCGAAGCGTGCTATCGCAGCAAAAGTGGAAGAAATGCTGAATGTTGTCGGGCTTGAAGGACGCGGCGATGCACGGGTAAGTACCCTATCCGGTGGACAAAAACAGCGGGTGGCTATTGCCCGTGCCTTGGCGGTTTCTCCCGATATCCTCTTTTGCGACGAAGCGACGAGCGCACTTGACCCGCAGACAACACGCTCAATTTTGGAGCTGCTCAAGCGGCTGCAAAAGGATATGAATTTAAGTGTTGTGATGATAACGCATCAGATGGAAGTGGTGCGCGATTGTTGCCAGCAAGTGGCCGTTATCGATAACGGCGCCGTGGCGGAAACGGGTTCCGTGCGTGAAATCTTTTCTGCGCCGAAGTCGGAAGTAACCAAAGACTTCTTAATGCATATCAACCCGCTCAATCCCGAAGACACACAGCTTATCCGATGGTCTAAAAGCGGCGGCGCCTATACGCTCCGGTTCTCCGGTGAACCCACGAGTGAGCCGGTTTTGAGTAAAATTTCCCGCGATTATGGCATTGAATTTAATATCTGTGCAGGCGGTATGCAAAAGGTCGGTGAAACGGTGGTCGGAACCCTCTTTGTCGATATTAACGGTTCACCCGAAGATATGCAAAAAGCGTTTGCTTATCTTAATCAAAACGGCATCAAAGTAGAGGAGACACATCAATGAGTTCATGGTCAACGTTAGTACAGCTTGTGGGAACAGCGACGGCGCAAACGCTCATAATGGTATTCTTTTCTACGCTTTTTTCTTTTATACTCGGAGCGCCGCTCGGCGTGCTGCTATGCATCACTGCGGAGGGGAACCTTATGCCGAGACCGGTGTTGCATCAACTTATCGACCGGGTGGTAAACGTATTACGTTCATTCCCGTTTATTATATTGATGATTTTGCTCTTTCCGTTTTCGCGGCTCATCATCGGTACCAGCATCGGAACCGCCGCAACGGTCGTGCCGCTTTCCATCGCCGCCGCCCCCTTTGTTGCACGGGTTATCGAAAGCGCCTTGCTGGAAATCGACCGCGGTGTTATCCAAGCGGCTCTTGCGATGGGCTCTTCTACTATGGAGATTATCTTTAAAGTGATGATACCGGAAGCGCTGCCGCCCCTCGTTGCAGGCATTACGCTCACTATTATCAACCTTATCGGATATTCGGCAATGGCGGGTGCAATCGGCGGCGGCGGCCTTGGCGATTTGGCAATCCGATACGGCTATCAGCGGTTCCGCAGTGATATTATGCTGGCGGCGGTCATCGTCATTTTAGTGATGGTAGAGCTTATTCAATTTATCGGCACGAGGATCAGTACGGCGCTTGCAAAACAGCGGTAGGAGATACTCGCTCACTGTCTTTTGTAAAGACTGGGAAGCTGCATTAAGGATGAAGAGGTAGTACTGATTAATTAGCCTTCCTACTAAAAAGCTGAGAGAAAGGGCAAACATGTCAGATTTGTTTGCCCTGGTCGTACCTTTATTTTTTATTAATTTGTTCCGTATAGAATTCAAATGCTTCTTTGTCGGTATATTTGTGGTGAACGATTTTTCCGATTGCATCGGCCATCGCGATAGGATGAGCACTCTGAAAAATATTGCGTCCCATATCAAGCCCTCTGGCTCCGTCGCGGATTGAATGATAGGCCAATGCGAGCGCTTCTTGTGCGGGGAGCTTTTTCCCGCCGGCTACTACAATCGGTACCGGACATGCAGCAACGATTTCTTCAAAATCTTCGCAATAATATGTTTTTATAATGTTTGCACCGAGTTCGGCAATAATACGTGTTGCAAGTTTAAAATACTGTGCGGTGCGTTCCATATTCTTACCGACTGCGACTACGCCAAGGGTCGGTATGCTATAGCGAATGCCTGCATTAATAACCGCAGAAAGATTGTCGATGCTTTCCAGCTGACCGTCGCCGCCGATAAAAGTCTGAACTGCAAGGCAGTCGGCATTCATCCTTATCGCATCTTCAATATTGACGGCAACAACTTCATGGGTTAAGTCATCCTGTACCATAGAGGAACCGGAAGACACTCTGAGCGCAATAGCTTTTTTGCAGTCGGGACGCACACAGGTGCGCAATGCTCCTCGTGTTGCCATAAGGACATCGACATGATCATTAAGCTGGGGAATTAAAAGGTCGAGCCGTTCGAGCCCCGAAACTGACCCCATAAAATAACCGTGATCAAATGCGAACATCACGGTATTACCGGTTTGAGGATTAAAAATATTCGACAGGTGTTTTTTCATACCCCAGTCGAGATTGCCAGCCCCTTTTACATAAAATGCTCCGTCAACGGCAAAAGGGACATCCGTGTGATAATCGTGAGCTGTTTTTAAACCGTCTAAATCTGCCATACTATCATTCCTATCATTAAAAGTGATACAGGGAACCTCTAAAAACGGCTGTGTCTTTAAAGGTTCCCCTATAACCTCTATTTAGAAGTTATACTTATCCATGTTTTCTTTTGTGAATACTGCACGCTCCGGAAGCAATACAACACCGGAATCGTTTGCCGTATAAGATTTCGGATCAAGTACCGTGTTCGGCTGAATAGTTACCTTACCGATGGTAGGAATATCGATTGTGTCGCCGACTTTCATACTGTGTCCTGTTGCTGCCCAGTAGGCGAGGTAACAGGAAATTGCACCTTGAATACCGCAATCCCACAAGCCCCAGCGAGTAAGAATACCTGCACGGCAATAGTCCTTAATCGCATTCGGTGTTGCAAAACCGGTAATGGTTACCTTTTTCTGATTAAGACCAAGGTTTTGTGCGGCTTGACATTGACCGGGAAGAGCAGTCGAGTCGTTACAAATAATTAAGTCGATATCTTTGTGAGCAGACAGAACCGCTTCTCCAACTGTAATTGCACGTTCCGCATCTTGGTTGGAATAGTAGTTATCCGGCGCAACATTAACCCATTTGGGATACTTTTGGCGAATATAAGCTTCGCCTGCGACATGCCATGAATTCTGATCGGTAACCGTTGCCTGAGAATAGTGCCAGCAGTATTTGATAACATCCGTATCAGGATTTTTACCTCTTTCTTTAAGAGAGGTAACGCCCATATCAACAAGCATTTTGCCGAGGATATCGGGGGTTCCCTGAGATGTCATAAGCTGCCGTGCATCAGGATTGGAATCGGAGTCCCATGTCATAACGGCAAGGCCGGCTTTGCGAGCTGCTTTCAATGCTTGATCGACACCGGCTGCATCAACGGTCGAAATTGAGATTGCATCGGCACCTTGCTGAATAGCATTGTTAATGATATTAACCTGATTCGCCACTGCTGCATCGGGGCTGCCGTCATACTTTACGGTAAAACCGACCTGCTTTGCCAGTTTTTGAGCACCTTCATTTGCTACTTCAAAAAAAGCATTGCCGCTGATTTTCGGAATAAATACGACAACAACGTCTTTCTTTGAACCACCAGAGCCCTGATCACTTGAGCCGCCGGCAAATACCGGTACGCCGACCAAGAGCGCTGCCAACATAATCGACATCAGTTTTTTCATTTTTTACCTCCTGATTTTGTCGTCCGTTGTTTTAATCTAAGGAAACACTCTAAAAACCGCAAGTTTTTAGAGTGTTTCCTTAGATTTAGTTGCGATGTTTTTTGATAAGTCATAACAATATAAAGACTTATCAAAAAGACTCGTCGGGCATCTCTAAAAATCTAACCGAGTTTTTAGAGATGCCCTATAGACATCTTTAAAAAATAAAATTTGTTTTTTAAAAATGCCCCCTATCGCTTGCGGAAAATACCGGTTAGATTGCTCGAAAAGCCTTTCCCGGAAAATCCGCGAGATGCAACAATAATAAGCAGTAACATGCCGACCGGTATATCAAGATACTGAGTATTGACTCCTGCCATCGATAAACCGAATCGCATAATTCCGATTACCAGCGCAGAAAGCGCCGTCCCGAAAATACTGCCACTCCCCCCGGTAATTGCCGTACCGCCGAGTACGACGGCCGTTATAATCGGCAGAGTTAATTCTTTACCAAAGTCAGCCTTTGCGGTACCGAGATATGAGGTAAGTACAATCCCGGCGATTGCCGCACCGGCCCCGGAAAGCGCATACGTCGTCATCTTGATAAATCGCGTATTTACCCCGGAAAATTCGGCAGCATTCGAGTTAATACCGCACAAATACACGGAACGTCCGTAGGCAGTACGGTGCAGAATAATATAGGCAATTATTGCCATAATTAAAAACAATAAAATTTGAGAAGGAATAATTCCAAAAAAACGGAACTGCGTAACTGCCGTAAATGCAGCAGGGAAACCGCTAATACCCTTGTACAATTCAACCTTTGCAATACGGGTAATCGAAACCGCTAAACCGGAATATAAAAACGAACCGCCGAGTGTTACAACCATGGGCGGTACATTGGTATACGCAATGATAAAACCGCTTAACAGTCCGCACAGTATACCTGCAATAATCGCAAGCAAACAGGCCACATAGATATTTACACCGCTTTGAAAAAATACGCCTATAACAATCGATGAAAGGCCGACTATTGAACCTGCTTGAATATCCATCCCGCCGGCAATAATAACCATCGTTACAAAAAGCGAGATGATGCAGATCGAAATAAAGTCATTGATTGAACCGAGCAGTACAATCGGACGTAAAAAGCGCGGGTTCAACATACCGAATAAGATAATTTCGCATACAATAACGGCAATCAGCAATAATTCATTTGTAAAAGCAAACCGTTTCTTTCCCATATAGCTACCTACTCTCCGTTCCGGCTGTCTTTGCTAAGAGGCGCGTTCTCCGTGCCTTTTCAGCCGCATAATGCTGTACCAGCCCGTCTATCGTAACAATCGTGATCAATAAAATACCGGTAATCGTGCTGTCATAATCGGAAGAAAATTTTAAAAATACGAGGATGCGGTCTATCGACGCCATGATGATGGCTCCTATCAGCGCGCCGAACAACGAACCTACACCGCCGGACAGACTGATGCCGCCTAGAACGCAGGCCGCAATCGCTTTCATTTCGTAACCGTTTCCTGCAATCGGCGTAACAAATCCGATGCGGCTTACATAGATACAACCGGCTGCGGCGGCAAAGAACGAACTGAGCACAAAGGCGCTTATCCGCGTGCGTTTTACGGGAATGCCGACCAGCTCAGCGCCGCCGATATTGTCCCCTACGGCATAAAAATTTCGTCCTATGGCAATACGCCGCAGCAACAGTGAACCACCGACTGCGATAATGAATGTTGCCAAGTAAATGTAAGTGATACCGCCGACAGTCGCTTGACTGACCGCCTTGTACTCAAACGGAATGTTTTCAACCCATTTTCCGCCGGTATAGACATAGATAAGACCGCGGATAACACCGTTCATACCAAGTGTCATAATAATGGAAGGAATGCCGAGATATACGAGCCCATAGCCGTTTATGAGTCCGCATACAATACCGATTCCGACAGCTGCTAAAATAGCAAGCGACCACGGACTGCCGTCACGAATTAACGTTGCGCTTACCGCAGCAGTCAACCCCATCACTGCACCGACTGAAACGTCGATTTCACCGATAATCAGTACAAATGCGATACCGATAGACAAAAGCGCAAATACGACGCTTGAGTTTACCGTCTGCATTAAATTTCGCGTACCGAGAAAATCGGGATTAACAATACCGACAAGAAGAAAAAGTATAACTACTACCGCAAGCGAAAAGAGGCTTCTTGCCTTAAAAATCCGCTTAAAGGATATATACTGCATTTATCCAACCATCCCTTTTTCTACACCGAATGAAGCAGCCATCAGCGCCTGTTCGTTTATTTCATCTTTTGAAAATTCATGATTAATTCTACCACGGTACATGGTAACGACCCGATCGCTCATCGTAATGATTTCTTCCATATCGGAACTGATCAGTAAGATAGCTACGCCTGTTTTTTTAAGCTCTTTGATAATCGCGTACACATCACTGCGAGCTCCCGCATCAACACCGCGCGTCGGTTCGTCAAGAATAACAAGGTGCGGATTTGTAGAAAAACATCTTCCGATAATCACTTTTTGCTGATTGCCGCCGGAAAGAGAACCCATTATCTGGCCGTCGCCGGTAACTTTAATATGAAATTCATCGATGTATTTTTTTGCAAGCGATTTTTCTTGTACGGTATTGATAAGCATTCGCTTTAACGTTGTAAGTCTTATGGAAGTAATATTATTACGCACCGTTGTCAATTTAAAAATCCCGTTTAAAAACCGGTCTTCGGGAAGATAATTGATCCCCTTTGCAATGATCCGCTTAGTCTTCAACCCCGTAATATCTTCTCCGTTTAAATACACTTTTCCGCCCAGCACCTTATCGCGGCCGTAAAGCGTCGTTGCGAGCTCCGTTTTACCGGCTCCTACGACACCGGTCATACCGAGAACTTCTCCGGGATAGACATCAAGATTGACATCGGCAAAACCGTAACCGCTGAGATTTTTAAGTGAAAGTACCGGCTCTTTTTTTTCGGCTTCCGTCGTATCAATCGTTTCTTCTTCGAGCATTTTTTCGACACTTTCAGGTGCGAGCCCTTTTAACAACATATCGTATGTAAAGTCTTTGGTGTCGCCATCCATCGTAATAGTACCATCTATCAAAAGCGCAATGCGGTTTGCTATAGCAAATACTTCATTTAAACGATGTGTTATATAAATGACGCCGACTTTCTTTTTTTTCAATTCGGCGATAATGTTAAAAAGAGAGTTAACCTCTTCAAACGTAAGTGAAGACGTCGGTTCGTCAAAAAACATGATGCGCGCCTCACGCATCAGACCGCGTAAGATTTCTACCAACTGCTGTTCCGCAATCGAGAGCGTACGCGCTGTTCTATCAAAATCGAGCTTCCAGCCGAGCTGCTGTATAATATCCATAAGACGCTTATGAAGTTCTTTCTTTTTACCGGGAATCCCCATCAAAATATTTTCTTCAAGCGTCATATTTGAAAAAAGCATCGGCTCCTGCGGTATAAGATATACTCCCGCATGCAGCGAGGCCGATGGACTTCCGAAATGAATAGGTTTTCCGTCTACAAGGATATCTCCGCTTTCCGGTCTGTTTATTCCCATAATGGTCTTTACCAGCGTGCTTTTACCGGCGCCGTTACCTCCGATAAGGGCAAGGATGTCTCCCGGGTAGACATTAAGGTCAACGCCTTTAAGTACGGCATTGGAACCGAAAGATTTATAGATTTTCTTTACCGACAGCAACGGCGCTGCGTTTTCATCCATAGGTTGTTTCCTCTCTCGCTCAAGAGTAAAAATTAAAGAACTTTTGTTCTTGATATGAACATTTATCAATAAATTAAGTATAAGACGAAAAAAACGATTTGTCAAATGTATATTTGATAAAATAGCAAAATTTCAGCGAGATAGAGATTTCTTGCTATTTTAAAGTTTTATCAATTAATTTATGAAGAAAACGAATATTTAGTCCTAATAATCTGTTAGTTAAATCTTGTTTTTTTAGATCTAATGTGATAATATGTTCATAGTGTGATATTTTGTTCGTTTGGGAGAAAAAAATACAATGGCGGATGATTGGGAAAAAGAGCTTATCGTACGTATTGCATGGTATTATTACATACAAAAGAAAACGCAAAAAGAAATAGCTGATATGCTCGGTATTTCCCGTATGCGTGTTATAAGATTGCTTGAAAAGGCTGAACGGGAAAACGTTGTGCAAATCAGCATTCATAACGATTTTAGAGGCAGGTTGAAAACTGAGCAAGAGCTGATCGATATCTACCGGCTTGATGATGCCTTTGTAATCCCTTCCGATGAACGTCATACCTCCGAAACGCTTAACGATGCGGTTGCGAAGGCGGCTGCCATGTACATCGACGAACACTTTTCCGACACACCCATCATCAATATCGGATATGGTGATACGACCGGACGGTTTATGAACTATTTTTCGCAAATTTCAAAAAAGAAACCGACGTATATCTCGCTCACCGGTGGCGTTAGTATTTATCTGCTCAATACACAGCTCTCTGCCGGAAATGCATCACTCTACCTTATTCCTGCCCCTTTCGTTGCATCGACAAAAGAAATTGTTGACGCAATAAAAAAGGAAACAGCCGTTATTGAAATTTCGCGGATGCACCCGACGGCAAGTTGTTCGGTTATCGGTATCGGCGGTATGGATGATAATGCGACTGTTATTAAGTCCGGTATCATACAAAAAAACGATTTCGATTTTCTCAAAATGCGCGGCGCTGCGGGTGATGTGCTTGCTCATTTTTTTGACGAAAACGGAACTTTTATTCCGGTTTCTACCGAAGAACGCCTTATTACGTATTCACCGGAAGCATTAAAGAAACTGCACAATGTCATTGCTGTTGCTGCAGGAACGGTCAAACGCCCCGCAATCAGAGCGGCGCTTCGGGGACAGTATCCGAATATTCTCATAACGGATGAAACGACTGCACAATGGCTCATTGAAAATAAATAAAGGATTATTGGGAGATAATTATGAGTGAAAAGTATTTGATGGCTATAGATGCCGGTACGGGGAGTGTTCGCGCTGTCATTTTTGATGTAAAAGGAAATCAAATCGAATGCGTGCAGCAAGAATGGGAACATCTTGAAGATCCGAAATATCCCGGGAGTATGAACTTCGATTGGGGAAAAAATTGGGACTATGCGCGCCGCTGTATCGCCGGGGTAATGGAAAAATCACACATCAACAATGCCGACATCGTTGCCGTTTCGACAACTTGTATGCGCGAAGGGATTATCTTATACGATAAGACAGGAAAAGAAATCTGGGCATGTGCCAATGTCGATGCGCGTAGTACCGACGAAGTGGTACAGCTTAAAAAAAAGTCGCTCTCCCTTGAACATGAACTCTACCTTGAGACCGGACAAACGTATTCGCTCAGTGCGTTGCCGCGTATCCTTTGGGTAAAAAATAATTTGCCGGAAGTATATGAGAACATTGCTTCTATCGGTATGTTTAACGACTGGCTCATCTATAAAATGAGCGGGAAACTGGTTGTGGAACCGAGTAACGGCTCTACAAGCGGGCTTTTTTCATTGACAAAGCGGACATGGGATAAAACGATTGCAGAGCGTTGCGGTCTTAAAAGCGATATCTTCCCGCCGGTACAGGAATGCGGTACGCTCGTTTCCCACGTCAGCAAAGAGGGCGCTAAAGAAACCGGATTGAAAGAAGGAACCCCTATTATTGTCGGCGGCGGAGATGCTCAGCTCGGCACAATCGGAGTCGGCGTAACGGAAGCGAACGAAGCGGCTGTTTTCGGCGGGACATTTTGGCAATATGAATATAACACCGCAAGCGGAAGCATATCGGACGACTGCGATATACGGGTGAACTGCCATGTACAGCCGAACCTTTGGCAGTATGAAGCGCTTGCATTTAAGCCCGGCCTGATGATGCGCTGGTATCGCGACGGATTTTGTACTGAAGAACAAAAAGAAGCTGCCGCGCAAGGTAAAGATGTCTATGCGCTGATGGATGAACGCGCCGAAAAAATCCCGGTCGGTTCGAACGGTATGTTCTGCACATTTAGCGATGTTATGAATTTTTCTGCATGGCGCCATGCAGCCCCTACGTTTACGAACTTCACCTTTGAAGCGGAGCTGTTCAATAAATATACCTTTTATCGTTCCATCCTCGAAAGCACTGCGCTGATCACTTACGGTCATATGCAACTCGTTGCATCAAAAGGCGGCGGAATGCCGTCCGCGGTAACGTTCGGCGGCGGAGCTGCGAAGAGCCGGTTGTGGGCGCAAATCGTATGCGATGCACTCGGTGTTCCATTGCGCATACCGGTCGTAAAAGAAGCAACCGCGCTTGGGGCGGCAATGCTTGCGGCGACAGGTGTCGGTATATACGGCAGCATAAAAGAAGCGGCGGCGGCGATGGTGAAAATCGAAACGACACTACAGCCGAATATGGAACATCATAAAAAATACATGGAAATGTATAAAATATGGCGGAATATATACGATGCCCAACTCGATTTGAGCGATCGTGGCATCACGCAGTACATGTGGGTTGCGCCGGGCATTACCGGAAAATAGACGGGAACTTCTAAAAACTTCAGGTTTTAGAAGTTTTCTTTAGATGTAACTTGCGATGTTTTAATTTAAGTCATTATATTATAAAGACTTAAATTAAAACTCGACGGGCACCTCTATTCCGAAGGATGCGAAGCAAATCTAACCGAGTTTTTAGAGGTGCCCAGAGCATAATAGGAGAATAATATGTTTATAGTAGATGAAAAGGATAAAGAGTATCGTTTTCAGGATCACGGGCCGAAGTATTTGATGAAAGGCCCTCGAATGAATTTTGCGATAGTGCAGTTTCAACCGGGACAGGATTTTAGAGCGCATTATCACGACATAATGGAAGAAAATTTTTATATCCTTGAAGGTGAGGTAGATATTGTTGTCGATAACGTCGTGCATCATCTGACAAAGGGACAATTCATCCATATTGAACCTAAGGAAGTTCATTATGTTATCAATCGATCAAATGCCGTGATGCGCATGGTGTCGACGCTTGCTCCTTATCAAGACAACGATAAGATTGAGGTGGATAATCCCGTCATTAATTGAAGAGTTTTAAATTAGAAAAATTTTATGGAGGAGGTATATATGAATAAGTGGAAGAAACAGGGAATCCGACTGATATTTACAGCGGCATTCATCGCAATTCTCGCATCTTGCGTATCGACCCGCGCTACAGTACTGACTGATCGTGTTCGTGTCATTCGAAATCAGGAAGACATGAACGCACTGCTTGGTTTTAACGGCGGGTGGTCGGCAAACAGTACCATCGGTTTTTTGAACGGTGATATCCGCGAATGGAAAGCGGCCGATACGGGTTTGCCGTTTGACGGTGTCGTCATCGAACGCGGTGCAGACGTCAAAGTGTGCGTACCCGGTAAAGTTATATCTTACGGACAAAAAACACTTTTCGTTCCGGCAGGAAAATTTATTAAAGTAAAATCGGGGGCAAAGCTTCAAATATGGAGCGGAAAAACCGTCAATGATTTCGATACGTTTCATTTTATCGTCGGCGGTACCGGAACAAGCAATCCTGAAGTGTCGCAAAAAGCAAATGACACGGCCGCGACAAGTGTTTTAAACGATACGTTCAATCATGCGATCGATGTCGATAAGGGTGGTACGCTCATACTCGGTTCAAACAATGCAAACGCAAACGATTCAGCAGTTCTCTGGCTTGCAGACGGCAGATCCGTCGGAGCAGATGGGAATCCGAGTCCGTACGCGGGTTCAATCCGCATTGACGGTGATCTCCAAATTTCATGCGGTGCCGGTGCAGGCGTTGCCAAAATCCGCACGGTACGAAATCTCAGAGGCGGCGGTTCGACGTTGATAGGACAAGGTAGATTGTACATTCACGGATTAAATAAAATACACGGAAACGCAATCTTTGCAATCAACGAATTCGACCGCGGAGAGTATTCCGACGGTATGGATTGGATCGACGAACCGTTTATTAAACTCGGTACGATCGAAATCGTTGCAGAAGGAATTGAAGGCATCTACAATCCCGATGGCACTGTCGACGGAAGCCCCGGTTATAGAAACAACGCGACGGCAGGCTTTTACTACGTCGCTCCAAGCGGTACAATCGATGTCGATCATATGATCGTAAAATGCAATAACAAGGGAACGACAGCGGATGCAACCGTTGCATTGGCGAATTTTAATACCGCACGCGGTATTCTCGGCGGTAAAGTAACGGAGACAGGACCGAAAGCTCGCTTGGGCAATGTATATGTCTACAATGCAGCCGAAAAAGACAAAGACGGTCCGCTTTCCGCGATATACACCGTGCAAGGTGTTTTCGAGGCGACTGTCGACGGCAAGGTAAAAGTGGAATGTCCGAACAGAGGAGCCGCTGCAATCGTCGCGACAGGGCATAATCGATGGACGGGTGCGGAAAAAACAATTTCGAGGATGGGTTCGGTAGAAGTGACTGCAAAAGGAAAAAACGCATTTTTTCAAAGTGCAGCCTTTGATGGCTTCGGCACCTATGTAAAAGGTGATGTCAAAATCAGCGGATACAATGACGGAAAAATTGCTCCGTTTATCGGCGCGGTACCGCCGGGACCCGATATGGGAAAAGGCGGCAAGCCCGGTATTGCTCCTGAGGCAGAAGACGTACGCAATGAACAGTTTATCGTTCAAGGTGGTATCGTCGATATAGGCGGAAAAGTATCGGTTGAAAATACGAATAAAAATTTCTACGTTCTCGTAAGCAACGAAAAAGGCGCGACGACGACGGTAGGTTCTCTGTCAATCAACGGAACGCCTATCAGTGCAAATGAAAATGCATCGTCAATCGGAGTAACGGGGCAATCTCGCTTTATAAACGAAGGTACATTTACGATTAAACAGTAATCCGCGCATAGAACGAATACTTTAACGCTAACGGCCGTGCATAACGCGCGGCCGTTTTTTTTATTCGTGCGGTATCTCCTTGGTAGAAATGTTGCTTAATCTATTTTGCCTAACCGGTCCCGCTTAGGCAAGGGGGATACCATCTCTCTTCTCTGTCCACAATGTCTTGTTTTTCTAATTGACCTTTCAGCGATAGTGTGAGAAAATAGAAAAGATGTTCTCATCGTAACAAACCAAATCTACAGATGAGGGTCAGAAGGAGTATGAAACCTATGTTAAAAAAATTGGTTAGCATTCTGTCTGCAGGGCTGATGATTGCGGCTCTTATGTCGTGTGCGCAGGAAAAAAAGGAAGAGGGGCCTATCACGCTTCATTATTGGACGCATGAAGATCCCGCCCGTACCGAGCTTGAAACAAAGCTGATCGCCGAATTTGAAAAGGATAACCCGAATATCAAAGTAGAGCGGACAACTCAGGGCGCTGCAAAGCTGATTGAGCTGGTACAGACCGCTTTTGCAGCTAATCAGGGACCGGATATTTTTAATTTGTCTATCGAAGATGAATATTCTTACGTTGCGAATGGCAGAGTTGCTCCGGTCGATCCCAAAGCTGCCGGTTATGCGGATCAGGCTGCTATCTATGACAGCTATTTGCCGGAAATCCTCAATGCGGTAACGAAAGACGGAAAAGTATACGGTTTGCCGCTTGAAATTACCAACTGGTGTATCTATATCAATAAGAAAATTTTCCGCGATGCCGGTTTGGATCCCGAAAAAGATTATCCCAAAACATGGGAGGATATGGTTGCCGTTTCCGAAAAATTGGTTATCCGCGACGGTGATATTCTGGTACGCAGAGGGTTCGATTTCCGCTATCCGTATTATCTTGTTGCCTTTGTTCCGATGGTGGAACAGCTCGGCGGTCAACTGATCAGCGATGATGGCAAAACAGCGATTGTCGGGGATGAAGCATGGATCAAGTTCCTTACCTTTATGCGCGATTGGGGACCCTCCGGAAAGAACCTCGGTTCTCCTACCTACAAGAGCGCACGTAACCTGTTCAACAAAGACAATAACGATATTGCAATGGCAACGACCGGTTTATACCAGCAGGGACGAATCCGCAAGGATAATCCCGACTTCTATAATAGTGGTGAATGGATGGTTGTTCCGTTCCCTCAATTTAAAGACGCAGTTAAAGAAGTTCCCGCTTGCTATTACGGACATTTCTTAATGGTTAACAACGATATTTCCAAGGCGAAGCAGGAGGCTGCATGGAAGCTCATCGGCTTTTTACTCAAGCACGGGGAAGATTATCTGCGGGAAGGCGGTAACATTATCCAGCCCACCAAGGCCCTGCTCGAATCGCAAACACTCAAAGATATGCCGTATTCCGATGTGTTTATCAACGATATGAACAAAGGTCACATGGTGTACTACGGAGCGAACAGTGCAGAGCTGCAAACAGCAATCCGCTCGGCAGTTGAATCGGTTATGCTGTCCGGCGTAGCTCCCGAAAAAGCGCTGGATTCTTTGCGGGCAACGGCGCAAGAAATTCTTGACGAAGAAAACAAATAGTTAAAACAGTCATTAACAGCCTCTAAAAAACGGTGTTTTTAGAGGCTGTTTTATTCGTGCGGAGGGTTTAATACCCCGACGCTTGCGTCGTAACAAAGGGTATTAAAGCCGACTGCAACCACCTTATAGAACATACCGTGCGAAACATTGAGCACGGTACCTGACGCTTGCGTCGGGGTTGTTGATTAAATCTGTTCGACAACGAAACTATTGAACAGGTCTAGTATTCATCGGTAAAGGAAAAGCGGTTATGTCTAACTCAAAAAAGAGCGGCGGTATCGAAAAAAAAATCGCACGGTGGGGTGTTATCTTCGTTACTCCCGCGGTGTTGTTTTTTACGGTATTCAGTTTTTATCCTATTATAAATGCGTTCATCGAAAGTTTTTTCGATAAGCGTGTACTCAGCAATATCCCCCCTAAGTTTGTAGGTCTACAAAATTATTTCTATATTTTTGACGCTTCCCGATACGATAATCCGATGTCATTCTTAAATTCACTGCGTGCAACAGTTGTTTTTACATTGGGAACATTTATACCGCTTGTGATATTAAGTCTCTTGTTTGCGGTGCTTATCAGCTCATTGCAGCGGAACAGTTTAAAAAAAGTTTTTCAGATAGCCTATTATACGCCTGCTATTCTATCGTCGGTTGTCGCCGCTGCTATTTGGCTGCTTATTTTTGACCCTCGCGGATTGGGAAATTACTGGATTAATAAACTCCTTTCCACGCCCGGCGTTGACCATCAATGGTTGCTAAACAGTACGATGCTTCAACTTTCTACAATGATTGTATATTTTTGGAAGTATATCGGATACTTTGTTATTCTTTTTATTACCGGTCTTTCGACCATCCCTCCGGTAGTATACGAAGCAGCTTTAATCGATGGTGCAAATAGATTCCAAGTCTTTTGGTCGATTACGCTACCGCTCCTGAAACCGACGGTCGTATTGGTTTCAATTATGGCGATGCTGCAGTGTTTAAAAACGTTCAGCACCCAATATCTTTTTACCCAGAACGGAGCCTCGCTCGGACCGATTAACGTTATCACGTTGAATATCTATCAAACTGGTATTAAGTTACAGCGGATTGGTCGTGCAAGTGCAATGAGTATCGTATTATTTTTGATCATGCTCTTTTTAACATGGCTACAATTCCGCTCGTCAAAGCCCGACGAGACGGATTATTAAGAGAGCGCCGCAAGATGCATAGGAGTTAAATATGAAACAATCTATGACGACAGGAGTGCTTTCGGTTATCAAAATAGTATTATTGCTGGCGCTTGCTGCTTTTACCGTAATGCCGCTTATTTTTATGTTGACCGCTTCATTTATGTCGGGAAAAGAGATTATGCAGATGCCGTATAAATGGATACCCGACAGCTGGCAGTATGTCAACTTTATAACAGCAATTAAAGGCAATGACGGCAATTACATTTACGTTCGGAATATTATCAACTCGTTTATCGTGGCAATTAGCGTATCATTTACCACGGTTCTGCTCGCATCCATCACCGGTTATGGACTGGCTAAATTCAGATTCCGCGGACGGAACCTCATCTTTATGCTGATTATGGCAACGATGATGATTCCGTTTGAAGCTATTATGATACCGCTGTACATGATTGCGACTAAGCTGCATATCCAAAATACATACACAGGTCTGATATTGCCCTTTATGGTGAGCGCATTCGGTATTTTTATGATGCGCCAATACCTTATTACCTTTCCGAATGAGTTTTTGGATGCAGCGCGTGTGGACGGTATGCATGAGTTTTCCATCTATTCGCATATCGTACTGCCGAATTGTAAACCTGTTATTGCAACGCTCGCAATCCTTTCGTTTAGAACGCAGTGGGATAACCTGCTGTGGCCGTTACTGGTTTCTCAGTCCGATACGATGAAAACCATCCCGCAGTATATCACCTCGTTTACGGCAGAACGGAGCACCGACGAAGGTGCAATGATGGCCGCTGCCGTTATTGCCAGCATTCCGATGATGTTGATCTTCTTCGGACTTTCCAAATACTTTATTGGGGGGTCGGTTGTATACGAATCCCGCAAAGGCTAACCACCTTTTGAAATATACGGGGCATCTACTTCGTTGCTGCGCACAAATTAATCCTCAACGTATCAAAGATACGCCTGCGGTTAATTTGTGCTCGCGCCTCGTACCTGCCCCGTCTATTTTCAAAAGGCTTACGGCAAAAGCTTTTCAGAACCGCCAAGGATGGCGGGGGTATGAAGCAGAAACGAATTTAGACGTAAGGCTAAATTCGTAGCTAACGAATGTACATGGACGTACATTCGTTAGCGTGCCTGCGGGTGTTATTCGCTCTGCGCCTTGTATCCGGTACCACTATTTTCAAAAGCGCTGGAAAGGCGGCACATCTGCGCCAAAACTATACATCCGTGTATAGTTTTGGCGCGAGTTTCGGCAGAAGCCGAAACATCGCTTCCGGTTATCACGAGCGGCATCCGTGCCGCTACTGACAATCCTCAACGTATCAGTACCGCCATGGACGGCGGTGGTTGTGAGCAGTAGCAAGTTTTTCGTTAGAAAAACTTGTCGTTAAAAAACGTACACGGATGTACGTTTTTTAACAGTCTATTTCAAAAGGCTTACGGAAAGGGGCATCTACTGTGCCACTATTTTCAAAAGCGCTGGAGATACGACGCATCTACGGCGTTGCTCGTTCAGCGAAGTACGTCCGTGTACTTCGCTGAACACAAGTTTGACCAGTGTCAAACTTGTTTCTGCTTAATACGCGCGGCATCCGTGCCGCTGTTGAGCGATGTACGTCCGAGTATATCGCTCAACGACAGGGGCTGTCCCAAAAGTTTTGTTTTATTACCAATTGTATAGTCCCTGCTTCACAGAACTAACTGTATTTTTCTTTTCGCGTCAGTAACTCTTTCTCAAGTGCTTTCTTCGCTTTCTCCGGTTTTTTTTAACCGTCTTTGCTTTTTTTTCACTGTTTTCTGCCAACGCTTCAAGCTTGTCGTTTATCTTTTGCGCAACCACTTTGATCTCTTCACTCGTAACCGTTGCTCCTTCTCCAAGCTCCTGTAAATCTTTATCTCCATATATCTCATTTTCTTGTTCGGCAATCGTGTTAATTTCTTTTATCAACTCTTTTACTTTCTCATCAAGTTTCTTTTCGTACTTTTCTACCGAGCCTTTCCACACAAACGTATATTTATTCGCTGCACTTTTTCTCGGCATTGCTTGGCAATCTGCCGCGACGAATAGCAACCGGTAAGGTAGCAGTATATCAATACTTTTAACAGCATCTGCGGCACCGCCATGAGTCGGTGATAACCTTACTATATAATTGACAGAATATACCGCATATCCTACACTGACTCCATAAGCTTCTCACAGATATAGATTCAATTTATTTAATGAGTGATTGAGGATTATGGAATGCTTAATTAAGAATAGTGGCGTGCCGGTTTACGCATTCGCGAAAACCGTCGGGCTTTCCGCTTGTAGCTTTTTGCCATTACTGAAAAGTTCCGGGCAGTGTTATTACGTTTCGCTTCATAAACTGCTGCTGCTTAAACCAACGGCAAAAAAACTATCGCTGCAATCCCTCACGCAAAGAACACACGGGCAGAAACCATGATAGACATTTGCAAAGATTTAAACGAACATCAAAAACAGGCGGTAAAAACGGATGAAAATGCCGTTGTGGCGGCGGGCGCCGGTTCGGGCAAGACAAAGGTGCTGGCAAGCCGCTATGTGTACCTGATTACCGAAAAAAACTATCAGGTTGAAAATATCCTTGCCCTCACCTTTACGGACAAGGCGGCGGCGGAAATGCACCGGCGTATTTATCGGGAGCTGCAAAAGATGTATGCGGGAACCGATGATGCGGTACAGCGGAACCGCGCCGGCGCTGCATTGGATTCTTTTTTTAAGGCGCAAATTATGACTATCGATGCATTCTGTCATAAGATTGCCGTAACCGCATGCCGACGCTTCGGTATCAGTCCGGATTTCACTATCGATCTTACCGAATCGAAACGGCTCGCCTATAACCTTTCGCTGGATTTTTTCCTTGAACACCGCGCGGACACAAACCTGCAATATCTACTCGGCGATAAACCGATTACCGATTTTATCAACGACTTCTTTGTCAAAATATTAAACGATTACGTTACGGTCTCCCGCCCGATTGATTTTTCTGAGGCCTTGCAGAATCAGCTGACCGCTGCCGAACCATTATTTACCGGCTATCGCAAACAAGCCGAACGCATTCTCGGAGATATTGCCGCTCATCTTGAAGGAAACGATAACTACATCAGCGCAGTAAAAGAAGCATACGTGCAACTCCCTGAATTCCCGCTTACGCTGCAAGACCCGCAGAGCCCTGTCTTTCTTGAACGGCTGAAAGCGATTTGCAGCGTTAAAAAAACGATGGGTTCAAAAAAGGATGAGGACGTAAAAGCGTGCAAGGCGCTCTGCGGTGAACTGAGCGGAAGCTCCGGCCGCTTGCAAAGTCTGTATCATTTTTATGCACACAAAGAGCAGATGCAAAAGATATACGCGCTTTGCAGTATTTTGCAGGAACGGTTCATTGCCGAAAAAAAGCGGAGGAGCATACTGCATTTCGGCGACATTGCTCAGCTTGCCGTTGACGCGCTCATCACCGATCCCGACTTGCGGCTCTTTTATAAAAAACAAACCCATCGAATTATGATCGATGAATTTCAAGATAATAACAGCCTTCAGCGCGACCTCTTGTTTCTGCTTGCGGAAAAAGAAGAACGTACCGACCAATCGATACCGAAGCCGGATGAGCTGGTGCCGGATAAACTTTTCTTTGTCGGGGACGAAAAACAATCGATCTATGCGTTTCGGGGCGCCGATGTTTCGGTGTTCCGCACGCTGTCACAGGACTTACGGCAAGGAGGCGGTTCCGCTTCTATTAACTTGCAAACAAATTACCGCACTGAACCGGAACTGCTCAACTTTTTTAACAGCATATTTATGCGGGTCTTTTATTCGGAAACCAATCGACCCCTTATCGGCACCGTGCCTGCGTTTGAAGCGGAATTTATTCCCATCCTCAGCAGAGAGGCGGTTCCCCATTTAGCGCCTCAGACGGATATTTTATTTATCGACAAAAAACGCTTTCCGAAGGGCGCCGACACCGATACCGCTTTTCTCAAACCGATTGAATGCGAGGCGTATACACTTGCGCAAAAAATAGCCGCGCTCCATGACGAACACTACCTTGTATACGATGACGCCTCACAGTCTACCCGTCCCTGTACATGGTCGGATTTTGCCGTGCTGCTGCGCGCTTCGACGCATCAAGCAGTCTACGAACGGTTTTTCCGTGCATTTAAAATCCCGTACATTTCCGTACAGCAAAAAGGATTGTTCCACGACGCGCCGCTCAACGATATCTGCGCCTTGCTCCGCCTAGCGGTGTACCCGCATGACAGAGCCGTGTATGCCCAAGTACTCCGCTCGCCGTTTGTCCACCTCAGCGACCGCTCTTTTACCCGATTGATGCTGCACAGCCTTGAGCATGCCCCCCAACCTTTTACTCCCTCCGCTGCCGAAGAACTGGATACGGAAGACCGGCAGTATTTCTTAAATGCCTGCGCCCTTTTTGAGCGGCTCCAAGGCTCTATCAAAAAAAAGAGTAATGCCGAATTGATTACCGCACTGTGGTATGACGAAGGGTACCGGTACATATTGCTTACGGAGCCGCGCTACCACCGCTATCTGGAACTATACGACTACCTGTTTGCGCTTGCGGTAAAAGCGGATGCCACGGGGCAGAGTCTTTCGGCTTTTATCGACACACTGATTTCGTATATTCACGCGGAAGAGCGGGTCGAAGATATGGAAATTCCGCTCGAACACGGCGGCGACGCGGTTAAAATTATGACGGTACATAAGAGCAAGGGCTTGGAGTTCCCGATTGTCTGTATTCCCGACTGCGGCAATGCGGGAAAGTCTGAAAAAAAGGAAGGCATGGTCTTTTTGCACAAGGATTTAGGGCCGGTTATCCATTTGCCGCCGGAAACAAAAAACGATCCTTCCGTCAATATCTTTTTTGAGGAACTGCGGCAGGAAGCGAATGCTAAACACCTCGCCGAAACAAAGCGGCTCCTTTACGTCGCCGTTACGCGGGCTAAGGTTCGGCTGCTGATGAGCGGTGTGCAGGAAACCGACGGCGATATTGAGGAACTATCGGAAACGCCCCGAACTTTGGACGAAATCCGCCAACAGCTTGTACAACCTCAGAAGGAAGAAAATAACCGAAGTTTTTTTCAGCTCTTATTACCGGCGCTATCCGGAGATATCAACTGCGTACATTTTACGGAAGTGTTACCGCTCCCCGCCTCGACCGTACAGTACACCGCAGAAGACCGGCAGCACTTCAATCTTGATAAAACCCGTGCCCTATACCGACAGGCTGCGGAAAAAAAACTTTCCACTTGCGGAACCGCGCGTCATACCGGCAACTCAATTTGAAAAAGACCGGCAGTGGCTCCGGTTAAGCGAAGCACCGCTTGCAATGCTTCAAAGTAAGGAAGCGCAAAGTATGGAATATTCACAAACGATGGCTCAATCTAAAACTATGAAACATACCGAATTAAATGAACATATCGAGCAGGGCGACAATACCGGTGAAAAGGACGGCGATGAGCTTTCCTCCACCGAGTTCGGAACCTTGGTGCACAAAGCGATGGAAGCCCGCTTTTTTAGACCGCCCGTGTACACTGCCTGCAAAGTACGCCCGGGAAGTGGAAAAACTGTGCACCGCTTTTCTTTCTTCTCCGCTGGGACAAAAGGCGGCAGAGGCTTCATTCAGAAAGACCGAATACGGCTTTTTAACCCTCTACGAAGGGAAGCTCGTCATAGGGCAAATCGATTTGCTTTTTGAATACGAAGATACCGCGTATATCATCGATTATAAAACCGATCAAAAAATCTATCCTGAACAACATCGAAGGCAGCTTTTAATCTACAAAGCTGCCGTAGAAAATTTTTATAAAATGGAAGGGTTCGGTCAAGCCCCCGGCGGACAACAGTCGCCCAAATCGGTTAAAGCCTATATTTTCTATCTCCGCAGCAAGACCGCCGTAGAGGTAGTGTAGGGCTAGCATCCGTCTTGTTATTATAATAAAAGCAAGACGACAGAAGCGTAATGCATTATCAGTGTTTCCTTAGATTCTTAGGATAACCCCTAATGAGTTTTAAACTTATTCACTTCTTCTACTAGATTATCGATACTCTGTTTGTTTTTTTGCGTAATCTCGTTTACTTCCTGCATGGTATTGTTAATCTGCATCGCGCCCGCCGCCATTTCGTTCATGCTGTCAGTTATGATGCGGGTAAGATTATCAAGCTTTCGCATTTCCTGAGCGACCCCTTCACCGCCTTTCAGCATTTCTTCGGAGCCGGCTTGTACTTCCGCTGTTACCGTGTTGATGTTTTTAATAGCGGTTAAAACTTCTTTGCTGCCATGCTCCTGTTCCTTCATCGATTCCGTTAGGCTGGCGCTCATTTCTTTAACTTGCTGAGCAAGGTTGAATATTGCATTGAACTTATCTTCTACCGTCTTTGATGAAGCGGAAAGCGTTTCTATTTCCGCTGAGAGCATTTTTAAGGTTGCGGTAATTGTCTTTCCTTGTGTTGCGGAATCTTCAGCAAGCTTGCGAATTTCATCGGCGACGACAGCAAAGCCTTTTCCAGCCTCTCCTGCATGCGCTGCTTCGATAGCAGCATTCATTGCGAGTAAGTTGGTTTGCGATGCAATGTGCTGAATAACGCTCGAAGCTTCTATCAGTGAACCTGATTCTTCCGCAATCTTCTGAGTTACGGTATTTGATGTTACAAGTGTTGCTTTGCCGTCGCCTGTCGCTGTTGTAAGGTCTTTAATAGCGTTGTCGGTTTTAGCAAGCGTCTGTGTGATGGAGGCAATATTTGCGACCATTTCTTCGATAGAGGACGAAGACTGAGCAACACTCGCTGCCTGCATTTCAATACCTGTATTCAATTGTTTGATAGTGCGAACAATTTCTTCAACGGTTGCAGCGGTTTCAGTAACGCTTGCTGCTTGAGTCATTGCCTGTTGTTTTACGCTGTCGATATTCGTACTGATTTGATGCACCGCGCTCGCCGTTTCGGTCATATTGGTAGAGAGCTCGTTTCCGATTTCTTCCATTTCATTGCAATTTACGCCTATCGATTTGATCGCGTTTCTTATTTTTGCAATCGTCTCATTAAAATATTCGGATAAGTCTGTTACCTCATCATTCCCCGTTACAGGAAGGTTTATGGTTAAATCACCTTCTCCCTGTGCGATGTTTTTTAAAGCCGAAACCGTTCGTTTAACCGGTTTTATCATTCCTCGGGCTACTAAATAGACAATGATAACAGATCCTGCAAAAATACCAAATCCGATTAAAATCAGACTGAGCCGGAGTGTATTGACGGTTTCCATAAATTCGTGTACGGGCGCACATACAATAGTAGTCCATGCGGCTGATTTCAGTTTCGTATAAGCTGCAATTTTAGGAACCCCTTCGTACTCATAATAGCCGATGCCGGGTTGCGAAGAAGCGATAGCATTCCGTTCAAATCTTCCGCAAGAATCTAATTCCATATTGCTCTGTCCTTCCTGACTGGGATTGAGCATACTTGTTACTGCATCAATATCCTGATCGGCAATCGTTGCTCCCGTCGGCCCTATGATGTAGCAATTGCCGCTTTTGCCGATGGTAATATCTTTGATATTATCTCTGAACCATAGACCGGAAATATCGGCTGATAAAACACCCGTGATGCGTTGCTCCTCATCATAAAGCGGAATCGAAAACGTACTGATCAACTTTTGAGTTGTTTTTGAAATCAGTAAGTCGGAAACAAAATGTTCCCCTTTCATTGAAGCTTTAAACCATGCCCTGTCGCTTACATTTACCGTGCCGCTTTTTGCATAACAAATACCTGCGGTATCGCTGATGTTGAGTTCTTCTATTATATCGTTGCTCATTGTATTTTTCTGCAGTTGTTCTATTTTTTCTTGATAGGAAGCGGTTGAATCATACAGTATTGGGATATGAGATAACCCTTCTAAAAATTGAAAAAAAGCACTGATTTTTGCGTCGATAATTTCCGCTTCATCCAAAGCTTTATCGACAAGCTGCACTTCCAATTTTTCAATTACGGCTTTCCGTGCAAAGCCGATTGCCAGTGCACCTTCCGTCAGCGAGGCAGCTGCAATTAAAAGCCCGAAAATGATAATCAACTTATTGCTGATTGAAAAACGTTTTTTTACCATGCTCTGTATCCTGCTTTAAATAATTTTGAGTTGAGCGGTATGTATATCATATTTTATATCTTTTGAAAATAGGGAGAAAACTATAGGGAGAAAACTATTGACATAGAGAAAAAATGTTGACGGGTGGGGGAATCTCGCGATATAATTCTACCATAGAGTATGCAAGAAAAAGTATTTGCAGGGACAGTGCTGGTGATTACAGCGCTTCTCTGTTTCGGTATGCCGAAAATTTCAAATAAACTCAAGCCGGAATCTCCGTTTATCCAAGAGTTTGCTGAGGGGATTGTGATGGAGATTTTGGAAGAAGACCTTTCTCCCGATCCTGTCGTGCAAGGCAGATATCGCGGTACGCAAAAACTTCGCGTTAAAATTCTCGAAGGGAAATATAAAAACCAAGTATTTGAAGTGTATAACACGCTGAGCAGCTTGCACAGCAATTTTGCCTATAGGGGCTTAAAGGCGGTGTTCACGCTGCGGGAGAGCGGCGGGAAAACGGCCGTGTGGCTCTATAACCTCAAACGCGACATCTATGTTTTTGTGCTGGTGGGGTTGTTCTTTGCTGCACTGATTCTCCTCGGTAGGGGACAGGGCTTAAAATCCGCACTTGGACTCATTTTTACCTGTGTGCTCATCGTTACCGTACTGATCCCCGCCCTGTTTGCAGGGTTCCCGCCCGTGCCGGTTTCTATCGGGCTTGTTTCCGTTATGACCATCGTCAGCTTTATTTTGATAGGCGGCTTTACGCGCAAAACCTATACGGCCATCGCAGGCACCGTCGCCGGCATTACCATTGCGGGCATTATCTCGGTAATCGTGTCCTTCGCGGCGCAGCTTTCCGGCGTTAATATGGAAGGCGGCGAGCAGCTACTCAACTTAGCGCCCGACTACAATCTCAAGCTGGATGGGCTATTGTTCACCTCAATTTTGATTGCCTCGCTCGGCGCCGTGATGGATGTCAGCATGTCGATTGCGTCTTCCATGCAGGAAATTTTAGCCGCCAATCCGCGCCTCACTAAAAAAGAGCTGTTTCAGTCTGGGCTGACGGTGGGTAAAGATATTACCGGCACGATGAGTAACACGCTCATTTTAGCCTTTGCCGGCTCGTCGCTGCCGCTGGTGATGATGATTTGGGGCTACGGCATGAGTTTTACGCAGTTTATCAATATACCGCGCATCGTCATAGAAATTATGCACGGCATTTCCGGCAGCATCGGCATTATCGCCGCGGTTCCGTGTACGGCGTTGGTTGCGCTTTTTATACTGCGGATACCGGCTGCAAATGAAATGAGAAAATAGGCGGATAATATCCGTTCTATAGATAAGAAGGAAGTTCCTGCAGCCCAATGTAGTTGTGGTGGACTTGCTTAAAAAATGTGAAGGAGTATGCACATGATCAAGAAAAGAATGCTCGGCTTTATAGCCGCACTGGTTTTTGTTTTTTCGCTGACAGCCTGCGTCGAAACAAATTCTGCATCACGAAGCACGGAACAGACCGCTGCACGTACCGCAAAGGCACGCGGAAAGCAATCTGATGAGGTAAAACTTACCCACAAGATTATCCAAAAGGGACAACCGGGCGCGGATGCCGTTACCCTTACCTTCGGCGTAACAGGCGACGTACACGGACGGCTCTATGCGTACGATTACGCAGTGTGCGAAGAAACACCGGCAGCAGGTTTTGTAAAAACTTACGTGCTTGCACAGGAACTTCGCACACAGAATCCCAACACCGTTTTAATCGACGTTGGCGACACGGTGCAAGATAACAGCGCCGACCTGTTTAACGACCTTGACACCCACCCGATGATTCAAGCGCTCAATTACATGAACTACGATATTTGGGTATTGGGTAACCACGAATTCAATTTTGAAAAAGAATTCCTTGCCCGTAATATCCGCCACTTTAACGGTTCGGTATTAAGCGCCAATATCAAAAACACCAAGGATGGCAGCAATTTTGTACTGCCCTATCAGCTGTTTGATATTGAAGGAGTCCGCGTGGCCGTTATCGGTATGGTGCCGCCCCATATCCCGATGTGGGAAGCTGCCGCCCCCTCTCACTTTAAGGGACTGGAGTTTGAAGACCCGATTGCCGTTGCGCGCGAAACCGTCGACTCCTTAAAAGGGCAATACGATGTCTTAATCGGCGCCTTCCACCTTGGACGTAACGGTGAATACGGCACCAACAGCGGCGTTATCGAAATGGCGAAGCAAATCCCTGAGTTCGATTTAATCTTCGGCGGGCATGAACACGCTCGGTATGCCACCCTTATAGACGGCCAGAACGGTGATAAAACATGGATCATTGAGCCGGGCTGCTACGGTTGGGCTTTGGCCGTTGGCGAAGTACAGGTTAAAAAGGATAACGGCGCATGGAAGGTTGTTTCCGTAAAAGCGGAAAACCGCGAAACTGCCAAAATCGCTGCCGATAAAGCGATGGAAAAAGAGTTTGAATTTGTGCATGACAAATCTGTTGCGGATGCAAACCTCATCGTCGGAAAGGTTACCGCTGATTTTATCCCGCGCGTAGACTACATTACCGGAAAAGACAAGGTTACCACCATGCCTACCATTCAGCTGGAAGATACCGCCCTTATCGACTTAATCAATGATGTGCAGCTGTATTACACGAAGGCTGATGTTGCTGCTGCGGCCGCCTTCCGCTTTGACATGAATTTAAAGAAAGGAGATTTTAAGAAAAAAGATGTCGCCTTTATCTATAAATATTCCAATACGCTGATGGGCGTTAATATGACCGGCGAGAACCTCTTAAAATACATGGAGTGGTCGGCATCATATTATAACACTGCAAAGGAAGGCGACGTAACGATTTCGTTCAACCCCAATGTTCGCGGTTACAACTACGATATGTTTGAAGGTATCGACTACGACATCGATATTTCAAAAGAGGCTGGGAATAGAATCGCAAACGCGAAGATAAAAGGGGAAGCCCTTGATCCTAAAAAGGTGTATAAGGTTGCTGTCAACAACTACCGCTTTGGTACGCTGCAAAGTTTGAAGCTTGCAACGCCTAAAGACGTGTATTACGATTCGTATGAAGTGATGCAGGACGCCGGACGCATACGTGATTTAATCGGCGCGTATGTAAAGGATGTTGATAAGGGAGTTATTACTCCCAAGGTTAGCTACAACTGGAAGCTCATCGGCTTTGATCCGAATGTTGCCGGACGGGATAAGATTTTTGATGAGATTAGGGCTGGAACTATTAAGATTCCGACCTCTTCAGACGGTAGAACCCCGAACATTAAATCCATCAATATTCATGAATTGAAGAAGTAGGAAAAGTATAATTTGCGGGTTTCTAATAAGTTCTGTATATCTATAGACTTATTAGAAACTCGCGGGCGCCTAAAGAGCGGTAATTGCTGCTATCAAACCGAAAATAACGCCCGGTGCATTTGCTGCTGCGAGCGGATAATCTCTTTTATCTTTCAGCAATGCGTATAAAACCCATATCGTACAGTTGACAGCTGCTGCCAAAGGTTGAAGAAAAACGGTTTTATTTCCGTGTAAGTTATCCATAATCTGAGGGATATAAGATATGTACATGGTAACCGACAATGCCGTTCCTATCCATCCAAGAATTTTCAATTTATTTTCGCTCATTGTGACTCCTCTTGTATTAGTCCGGAATTAATGGATTTACTATATCTGTTTTATCGGTATTGAGCAATATTCACGCCCTATATCTCACTCGCTCGGTTCGTTAAGCTTTTCCGTAATTTCCTTTATTTTTGCCGAATGAGCGAGTACATAGAGAATATCGCTTTTTTGAATGACGGTATCGCCTTTAGGAAAGATGATTTTACCATCCCGCACAATTGAACTGATAAGCGTATCTTTATCTAAATGGAGGTTACTGATTTTTTGACCGATACTGCCGGAATGATCTTCAATATAAATATCGAAGATATCGATGTCGCTTGCTTTAAGTGAATACAACTCAACCGAATACAGCGATTCCGGTTTTTTAGGATTGGTAAATTTAAGCAATCGAGCAAGGGGCGCAAGCGTCGTTCCCTGAATAATACAGGAAAGGAAAACGGCAAAAAAGATTGTATTAAAGATAAAGCCGTTTTCATCTAGCCCGTTTGAAAGCGGATAGGTTGCAAGAACAATCGGAACCGCGCCTTTAATGCCGCCCCACATTAAAAAGAATTTTTCCTTCCGGGTATATTGAAACGGGAACGTAGAAACCAACACGGCAAGCGGACGGGCGATAAACATCATAATACCGACAATGATGAGCGCTTCTTTCCAGATATGGACAAACTGATGCGGAAACGATAAAAGTCCCAGCATAATAAAGAGCGTGATATTAAAAATAGTGGAAACACTTTCGAGAAAATTTCCGACACTGCGCTTTGCAGGGAAGGCTGTGTTGCCGATCCAATAGCCCATAAAGAACACCGCGATAATCCCGTTTGCTTGGCAAAGCTCCGCTGCACCGTATCCAAGCAGTACGCATCCGAGCATCAAAACGTTATAATTCCCTCTATTATCCGACTGCAGCCGGTTAAACAACCAGACTGAAATTTGAAAAGCAAAATAACCGATAATAATGCCGCCGACAAACTGCCAAATAAGCTGTGCAACAGCCAGAGCTGGAGATTGAAAAGCCCCTGTCGCGATATGCACAAAGGTAAGGGTAAGCAAGATCGCCATCGGATCGTTCGCTGCGGATTCAACATTGAGCGTTGCGGCAAGGTTATCCTTAATCGGGTTCGACTTGGTAATCATAAAAACACCGGCCGCATCGGTAGAAGAAATAATGGAAGAAATTAGCATCGAATACGCTAAATCGAATTCAAGGACAAAGTGAATTAGAAAGCCGAGTGTCGCCGAAGTCAGTGCAACGCCGAGAATCGCAAGCGTCATCGATGGTCCTGCAACTTTGTGAAACGTCTCCTTTGTAATACAAAAACCACCGTCAAAAATAATAAAAATCAACAGGATATCTGCAATTTTTTTGGTTAAAAGCGCATTGTCAAAATAGAACAAATTTAAGACATCACTTCCGGCAAGGACACCGATAAGAATAAAACCGATAAGGAGCGGCAGTCCGAATTTATCACTGATTTTGGTTGACAGCATGGCCAAAATGATAAGAAAGGAAACAAACAGAATCATAGGAACCTCAAAGTTGTAGCTATGCCGATTGTACCGATTTTAGCAGTAAAATCAACAGAGCCAGACAGAGCAAATGTATCGGACGTTTGCCCGCTTGTTGGAAAAATGGGGCTGTCCAAAAACTGAAAGCCTATCGGTTTTTTCTGTAAGAAAATGATTTATCATATCCGCTAAAGCGTATTGTGTAACAGTTTTTGGATAGTTTCCTTAGATTTAGATGCGATGTTACGATAAAAACGGTACGTCCTTGTACCGTTTTTATCTTCAAGTTTTCTCATCGAAAACTTGTTATTGTTAAAACCACTGCCATCCATGGTAGATTTAAAAGTTATTACCGTATAAAGACTTAAATTCGCATAGATAGCGAAAAAGTAACCAACTTTTGAGACATCCCCAATGTCAGGTTGAAGAAGAGTGTTAGGTTTTATTTACATAACTGGAATAATTAATTCCAATTGTAATTCTTCTATCTGATTAAATCTTTTATCAGCGGTAATAAGTGGTAGATTATTTACAATTGCGGAAGCTGCAACAATCGCATCGGGAAGTTTTGTTTTATATTTTTTGCGAATTTCGATTGTTTTTTCTTTTACTTCGCCTGTAAGAGAAATTTCTTTACAATCAAGCAGGAGTGATTTTATATTACTTTCTTCTGTAGCTGTTATTCCAGATAAAGACAAGAGTTCCATTTCAGATATAACTGAAAATGCAAGTTTACTCTGTAAAAATGGGCTCATGCAAGAATTACCGTCTAGAAGATAAATTAACGCATTTGTATCAGCTACAAAGTCAGTTCCATTCATTTCTCATTTCCTTTTGAATTGAAAGACCATCTTTTTTTAAATTTACAGAACCAAAATATTTTGAGAGATTTGGAGTTTTTTCAGTTTTTACATTCTGATTATATCGATACAAAACAAACTGAATATAGTTTTCAATATCAACAAGACATTCTTGAGGAACTGTTTTTATTTGTTCAACCATTGTTTCATAAGACATAACGACATCCTTTCTGCAACTTACCAATAGTATAACATAAAAAGTCACGTTTTTCTATAAAAAATCCAGACAAGCTTGACTTTGCTGGATTTTTGTCGATATTTCCACGCCCAAAATTCCAAAAACAATCGCAGCTTGCTCTCCTCGATTTGCAAACGGCATGGAATTGATGGCCATAGAAATTCCCCATTTATCAATAATACATCGCCAATAGTACTCCTTTCATAAAATCCGCCAACGATTTTATATTTTTCTTGGTAAAAAATGTCGGAAGATTTACTTTACTAACAGCAAGTGGCGCTCTGCGCCATCCATCTAACGGGCGGCGGATAAGCTGCAAGAAGCGAGAAGGCCGTAAGGCTTTTGAGTTCCGCCGTCAGCTTAATTCGCGTGTTGGACGCCGCTGTGCGCCGGACGACAGGCGGATGTTAGATTCTTTTTTTATTATACATTACTTCCCTTTTTTATTTGAATTAAGTTGTTCGCCGCGATTTTCTTGGCTTTGGGCGTGCTGCGATTTGCACCAGCTGTTCCCTTATTGGGATTTTGCATATTTGATTGATTGCCAGCCGGTTTTACCGTGTTATTTTTGCTAATAGTATTTCTCTAAATGTCTTTAAAAACAACGCTGATTTCAATCTTATCGCTTCCAAGATCAGCTGCTTTTACATCGTAATACATCTTTACACCAGTTTCATATTCCTGTTTAACACCATTGATTACCAATTTTCTACAATTTTACCGTCAGGCAAAGTTGCTTCAAACCTTAAGGAATCGTTTTCTTTTATAGAGTTTCTACTTGTTACATCAGTATAAGGATGTGAATTGTTCCTGCATCGTAGGTTTATTTTCAGCCACTGAAATAGTGCGTTCGTCAAAAATGTACATCCTTGTACATTTTTGCCTGCGAGATTTGCGATAAGCAAATCTCGTTTCTGCATGGAACCACCGCCGTCCTGAGGCAGTAGTGAATGCCGAGTTTGCACAAAACCGCTTCAGGATGACGGGCGAATAAAACAGCAACGACGTTTCACAAAAATTATATTTTTGTGAAACTCGCAAGTCAATTTACGCCACGGATGGTGTGAATTGACGATGTCGCTTATTAACATATACGCGTTCAGCGCATCAATGCAGTAGTTTCCAAAGCTCACACTTTGTTCAACTGTTGCATTTTAAGGTGCTATTTGTGTGATGCAAGAATTCGTCGATCTATTCGAAAACGAAAGTTTCAGAGTAGGTCTATTACATTGCCCGTATAGGACTTTGCAATGTCAGATTTGAATTGGGGTAGGTTTTTATTATTCTTTTGTCCAGTCTTCGACTCTTAATCCGGGTATTCTGGAAAATTCTCTTGTATTATTTGTAACCACAGTCAGATTTCTTGCTAAACTTTGAGCAGCAATCTGTGTATCAAAAGGTCCAATCGGAATCCCTTTATTTTCAAGATAAGCTCTAATCATCCCGTATATTTCTGTATCTTCTGTCGTAAAATCTATTATGTTAGTAAAATCGGAACAAAAATTCAGAAGAGCACGGCGATTTTTTTCTCTAAATTGACTTTTTGAAACACCATACTCCAACTCAGCAATTGTAATAGAAGAAAGAAATAATTCTTCTTTTTTACAGTTAAATATCTTTTTCTTTAAATGTTGATTTTTATTCTTTATGAGAAAAATACAGATATTTGTATCGAGCAAATACATCAAAAACCTTCCCTTTCTTGCATTGCCGGTTGACTTCTTCCTTCTGCCATGAAATCATCAGAAAATTCGGAAAGACTTCTTTCAAGATTTTCCCAATTATTTTCTTTTGGTGTTAGGATTATTGATGAACCGATTTTCTTGATGAATAATTCAGAAACATCAATATGAAATTCTTTCGGTATCCTTACAGCCTGACTATTTCCACTTGTGAATACTTTTGTACAAACCATATCAGCGCCTCCGTATACATTATAGTATATACAGGAGTAAAATTATCGTCAACTTCTATTTGTCCCGGAAATCAATTTTTAGCTTTTTTAATCTTATTGTATGCAGGGTTAGCGATGGGAGCTGCACCGAAGGTGTTCCGAAACGAAGTGGAGGAATGGAGCGAAAGCGGAACAGCGGACGTAGCGACCCGAACGAAGTGAGGGGAACCCCATAATTTAACTTTATTAACATACCTCGGAATCTGCAACCGCGGCAGAGGCGGTAATTATCTTTTTTTATTTGACGATGATAATAAAGACAGCCGATAAGAGCCGGTGCAGTGAACGCTTTGTTAGAGGAGAAATGAGTGAAACGACCGATACTATCTATTGCCTGTGTATTGATTCCGGTTATTGCATTTACGAACGGGAGAATCAGCATTTCGGAGCGCGCCGACTATTCGGTTTACAAAAACGGCGCGTATGCGGGGCTTACCTATCGGGAAGCGTATATCTACCTTGATGAAAAAGCTGCCGTTTATAACGATGAGCCGGCCTATCGATATGAGGGGGAGGCCTTTGTGCTGGAAGAAACCCGCAAGAATATGGTTGGTATGGCAAAAAAACTTGATGAAATTAGACCGATTGCTTTTACACAGTCGGCTCATCCGGCAGTCGGAAACGCGAACCGGTCAGGACTACACCATTCCAGACTGGACTTTACACAAGACTCGGGTTATCCGCTGCTGCGGAACTTTCCGGCAAGCCCCGCACAACAGCTTGACCTGCAAGATATCGGAAAAAAATGGACAGCAGAAAGTGTGATCGTAGTGTGTCCACAGCAAGGAAAAAATGCTACGCGGATTCCGGTATTGGCTGAATATCAATACATCGGCAAAAAGAAATATAATGGAAAGGATACTCATTATGTAAAGGCGGTGTTTGCCGTGCGGTATCACGGTGAAGATCAGTTAGGCGATGCTGATATGCTCCGTTCGGAAGGAAGCAGGACGGCGGATATTTATCTGGATGAGCGGAGCCGCCCGCTCTTTATTCGAGAAAAAATCGATGAAACATTTTTTTACAAGGGTGACGAAACAATCCGGCAGCGCGGCTTTTTGCTGCATTTTTATAACTACGGACAGCATACCGTTTATAACGGCGGCTCCATACCGGTACCGGCATTACTTGGCGACAGTAAGAAACCTGCGAAACCTCCTGTCCGGCAATCTGAGAAAACGCTAAGCGAGACAACACCGCACGTACCGGCAAAACCGGAGAGCTCAAACAAGGAGCGCATAAAAGATAAGGGAGACGGTATTTTTAATGTGCAGGAAACGCCGCGCGGCATACTGCTGAATTTGAAGAATGTAAACTTTGTGGCAGATAAAGCGGAATTATTACACGGAGAAGATAAAAAACTCAATGAAATAGCCGCCATATTAAAAACGCTGACCTTTAAAAAACCTTTTTGTTGAAGGCCATACCGCTGATGTCGGCGATAAGAGCACCCAACACGGACTCTCTCTCCGGCGTGCAAAAACAGTTGTCGATGAGCTGACCAAACGCGGCATCCCGGCCGGTGTATTCATCTATAGCGGCGCAGGAGGCACAAAGCCGATTGCGTCGAACAGAACCGAAGCGGAACGCGCACTAAACCGGCGTGTCGAAATCACCGTTATGGAATAAACTATCCCCACCCACTGACATACACAAAAAGATCTCTTTGCGATTTGTTAGTTTAATGATATAATCGCTTTATGTATAAATTATATCGATATGGATTACTATGTATCTGCTTTGCCTTTATGGTGAGCAGCTGTGTTTCTACTTCTTCGGCAAAACGCGATGGGGGAAAAGTTCAAAATTACGGCAAGGATGGTCGGGATATTCTGCTTATCTTTACCGGTTCCGATTGGTCACAAGAAGCGGAAGAGTTTTCAAAAAATATCCTTACCGAATCATGCAAAACGGAATTAGCGGAGGACTATGCCGCCCGTTTTATCGACTTGTTACACAATCCTACTGAAAGTGAACGAAAGACGGCGCAAAAGAATTATCTATTGTTTTCGGAATATGCAGTGCCTGAAGTTCCTTTTGTCGTACTACAAACAGCCGAACGAGATATGTATGCCGCTGCCGTTATAGAAGCTGATATAAAAACAGAAGCTCAGTTGATAGAAAAAATCAAAGCGCTGACTGCACAGCGGACAAGCGTCGTTGAAGCGCGAAAGCGTATCAATACGGCAAAAGGAGCGGAAAAAGCCCGTGCGATCGATGAGTTTTTAAATACGGTCGGCAATGCGGAGGCGCATCGCTATGATTCTTTACGCATGCAAGTCCCCGCACTGGATCCTCATAATAAATCGGGACTCAAAGGAAAGTACGTATTGATGAGCGCCGACATACGGGCAAAGAGCTTTGCGCAGCAGGGGAATTATCTTAAAGCAGGTGATGAGTACAAAGCCGCTGCAGAAACAGGCGATCTTTCTCCCGCCGAATTGCAACTTGCATGGTATTTAACCGCTTATTCCTATTTGATGACAGGAAGCGCCGATACGGAAACTGTCGTTGGATACCTGCAAAAAGCGATTCAAGCCGATCCACAAAACACCGCGGTGCAGCAGCTCAATCAGGCAATACATAAGTTGCAAAACGATATTCAGTTAAAAAACAATGAAAGATAAAAGGAATTACACGGTATGATGTCCAAACACACCCTTACGCTGCTACAACAAATTGCACATGGTATTGCGATTCACTTCGGTAATAATTGCGAAGTTCTTGTACATGATCTGACGGCTGACTATACTAACAGCTCCATCGTTATCATAGAAAACGGCAATGTTACCATGCGAAAGCTAGGCGACGGCCCGTCTCATGTAGTGCTTGAGGCGCTGCATAGCGATCATAAAACGTTGGAAGATAAACTGAGCTATCTGACCAAAACAAAGGACGGGCGCATTCTTAAATCAAGTAGTATGTTTATCAGAGGCGAAGATAATGCAATCGAGGCGGTGCTCTCGATCAATCTTGATATTACGCCGATGCAGATGGCAGAAAATGTGTTACAGCAGCTTATTTCACCCGTCAGCACTAAAAATGAACCTGAAAATATTCCTCAAAATGTCAACGATTTGTTGGACGAACTTATCGAACAGTCCGTCCGTATTGTGGGTAAGCCTGTTGCGTTAATGAATAAAGAAGACAAAATCGCGGCTATTAAGTTTTTAAATAACTCCGGTGCTTTTTTAATTACAAAATCCGGCGATAAGATTTCAACCCACTTCGGCATTTCCAAGTACACGCTCTACAGTTATATAGATGCCGGTGCAAACGGGCATCAATGATTTCAAGCCGCACTTTATACCGGCAGCGGTAATAGGCTGCTTGCACATACGGCTCTTCACTATGGCAAACCCCAAGCTGTTTAGAACCATCGATAAGGCTGTTTCCGAATATAACATGATAGAAGCTGGAGACAGGATTTTGATTGCCGCTTCCGGTGGAAAGGATTCGACCGCCCTTACGGAATATTTTGCAGCGCGGCTGCAGCGCCGCCATCCGATTTTTGAAGCCGCCGCGCTCCATATTGCTACGGATATCGGCTCCGAGTTTGCCCCTGAATTGGCGGCGCGCTTTAAAAGCTGGGGCATTGATTTAACCGTTAAAACCATTTCGGTACTAGAGCGGCTTAAAACCGGCAAAAAGATGAACTGCTGGTGGTGCTCCAGCCAGCGCCGGTTGGAACTGAGCAAATATGCGCAGGAACACGGCTTTAATAAAATTGCGCTCGGGCACCACTTGGACGACATCCTTGAAACGGCGCTGATGAATGCGCTCACCAAAGGAGAGCTTGCGGCAATGCCTCCGGTACTGAGGTTCGATAAATTCCCGTTGACATTTATCCGCCCGCTCTGCCTTGCCGACATTCCGATGATTATCCGTCATGCTGAAATGCAGGGGTATATTTCTTCCACCTGTACCTGTAGCTATCAGGATAATTCAGGCAGAAAAATCGCCCGTTCCCGATTGGATAAGCTAACGGGCGGCAACTATGAGTTAAAGCGTAAGCTCTTCGATGCGTTACGGAATATCAATGTGGCGTACCTACCCTAGCAACATTTGCGATATATTGTTATTGTTCACTTATCGACGGGCGTGTATAGCAGGCTCTTTTACACTTTCAGCGTTCGCAGGTAGTCCTTTATTTCCGGAGAAATCCGGCGGCTCTCTATCGCTTTTTGAATGGTTTTGTTGTGGGTAAAGGGGGCAAGCCTTTGCTTTTTGATATATGGGAGCGCTGCATCGTACTGTTTAATCAGCGCAAAGCTGAAATACCACGCAATCATCATATTGATGTAATACTCGTCCGATTTTACAGAGGCAACGAGTTCAAGCATTTCCGGTTTAAACCGGTCATCAAGATAATTCGACAACAAGAGATTGATGGCGTACCGGACGGTATAAGTGCGGGGCGACCGTATCCAGAGCAAAATTTTTTGATATACCTCATCTGGATATTTTTTAAAGAGCGGCGGTACAAAGGTATCGCAGGTTGCCCAGTTGTCGATAAACGGTAAAAACCGTTCCGTTTCGGTTATGGCGGTATCAAAGTCTTTGATATTTTCGATGAGGAATGCGTGGAGATTGTTTTCTTCAAAATACCGGTGCGGAAGGGTTTGCATAAAAGTAGCAGACTGCTTCGGTTCTGTTTTAAACAGGTCTTTCGCAAATTTTCGTAAAAGAGGCGTTCGGATCCCAATCATAAGTTTCGGGTCTACGGTAGGGATGAGCTTTGCATTAAAATCCCGATATGATATATCTTGCATCGCTAAAAGCTTACTTTGAATTGATTCCATCATTCTCTCCATGACAATCGCGCCGGACACTTCCTTATAATAAGCCGCTTACCAGTGCAGGCACTGCGATAAAGTTTCCGATTGCTCCGCCGAGGCTGGATAAAAAGAAGATCAACAGAATGTGCGCAATTTTATTTTTGTACCAACCCTTAATGCTCGTTACGTCGGTAGTCAGATTTTCCATATCGGCAACTTGAGGCTTGCGAACCCATGCTTGAACAATGCCGGTGAATAAGCCGACGCCGATAAACGGATTAAGGGTTGCAAGCGGGGCGCCCAAAAAGCCGGTTATGATGCTCAACGGATGACCAAGCGCAAGCAGTGTGCCGAATGCGGCAAGGCTTCCGTTCCAGAGTAGCCAGCGCATCAGCAACGCGCTTGACGCTGCAACACCGCCTTTCATGAAACCCGCTGCAATAAGCAGCACAATCAGCGCCGGTAATATCCAGCCCGAAATTTTTGCAAAACCACTCTTCGGCGGTACGTCCGCAATATCGGATACATCGTTCGGCGCTGTCCCGTTTTGGAGTTTTTCGATGTAGGCGGCGGTACCTTCAAGGTGTCCCGCTCCTAAAACCGCAACGGTTTTCTTTCCTGCCGCATTCCATATTTTTGTCGCTAAATAACGGTCACGCTCGTCGATGAGGGCTTCTTTTACCTGCGGCAAGTATTCCGCCATTTCCGCCATCATGCTGTCCATCTCGCTTTTGTCTTTCAGCGCTTCAATCTCGTCCGCGCTGAGTTTTTCGGTAGAAAAGGCGCTGCTGAGCAGCGTTGCCAAAAGCTTCGATTTTCCCCACAGATTGTTCTTTGCCCATGCCCGTTTGAGCGTGATGTGAATCGGCCTGTCTACAAGTTCGGTTTTAATCGAAAGTTCTTTCGCGGCGGTAATGGCGGCCTTCATTTCATCCCCCGGCTTAACCCCGACATCGGCGCCGATCCGTTTCTGAAAAGCGGCAAGCACGAGATTAGCAAGCAGCAAAAAGCCTTTTCCGCTTTTAAGCACCTCGATAATATCGAGCTCTTGCCAGCGCTTTTCGTCGGTAAGCGCTTTGTACCGTTGTTCATCCAATTCGACGCAAACACAATCGGGCTGTTCGTCGTGGATACACTGTTCAACATCATCGATGCTTTCTTTTGAAATATGCGCCGTTCCAAGCAAGATGATTTCTTTATCATTTAAGGTAATACGTTTCAACGTTTGATTCATGAGCTTGTCCTATTTTTTTGCCGTAGTATCCGTATTCGCAGTAAGCTCGCTTACCGCAAGCCGGTATTCAAAAAAGCTCGGAGTCTGGGTTGTTTTGATTTCGAGCAGAACTTTTTCGGCAAGATGTCCTTTACCTGCCAGCCGATAGAATTCAGCCAGATAAAAAAACTTGCGTAAGCGTTCCGTTTCATCTTTTTCTTTTGTGATGCGGTTATTGACATCACTATCACCGGCGAAGTCGATAAAGAGGCGGCATAGATAGTAATCGGTTTCGTGTTTTGTGCGGTCTATCGTTTTAAGATATTTTGACATAAAATCTTTCGCTTCTTTTTTCTTACCCATTTTATAGCTGCATACCGTTGCGGATAGTGCATAATAGACATTTGTGGGAGCATAACGCAGGGCGTTTACAAAGGCGCGGCGGGAATCCTCCCAATCTTTTTTTTCAAACAGCAAAATCCCGAGTCCTTCATACGCAAAGTAATATTGAGGATAGAGTTCGGTTACTTTTTTGTAATGCTTTATCGCATCTTCCTTATTACCGAGGTCATCGTTTAATCCCGCAAGGTAAATATGGACAAAATATGAATCGGGAATAAGTTCGATGGCGCGGTTAAATGCAGCAAGTGATTCTTCTCTTCTTCCTATTTGTAGATTATAAGAGCCGAGGTCTGTCCAATGCGAAGCGGTATCGGGTTCCAATTCAGTTGCTTTTTGTATATCCGCAATCGCTTCAGCCATGCGATTTGTTTCCGATTTTATCCGTGCTAATTCGGCAATTGCAAGGCTGTTCTTCGGCTGATACTTCAAGACTGTAAGGTAGCATTGCTCCGCCTCCGTCATCTTGTTATCCAAATAATACACCTTACCGCACCAAATAAGTGCTTCAATATCATTCGGGTGTTTTTGCAAAATTTTGTTGAATGTTTTCCCTGCTTCTTTATAGTTTCCTTGGTCGTAAAAATCGATGCCTTCTTCCAGTAATGCCTGTACATTATCTGGCTCAAGCTTTAATATCTTTTTTAAATACGTTTTTCGCATTTTTTTATCTTTTTTTGCTTGAGCAATCATTGTCATTGAATACAGAACATTGAGGTCGTTGGGATATTGTTTTTCCAGAGCTTTTGCCGTTGTCTCCGCATCCTTTATACGTCCGGTTGAAATGAGTACGGCAACCTTTAAATTCCGTATTGAAAGGGAATCTCTGTCCTCTTCGGGCAATGTGTCAAAGAGTGCGATGGCTTCTTCCCATTTTTGCTCGCTTAGTAATGCACTAAGCTGCTGTCCGAATATAACACGCGGTGGGATTTCTTCAGTAGCTTTCGTCGTATTGTCGGTTGCCGCGGTCTTTTCGGATACTTTCCGGTTAGACTGTGTATGAGGTTTTGCACTCTGTGCGCTTAAGCAGGAAAGCATACCGATTATAAGGCAAATACATACGGTTTTTTTTGAAATACTTCCATACAAATTTTTCATGAAGACTCCTACGGAACGGTGATTAACTAAAACTAAAGAAACTGCTCAAAGACTTTCGCTTTTGCATAACCCCGCTAGTCTACCCAAGTTTTTCAATCTGGTCTAGCGGTTATGTTAAACAGTTGTACATCCGTGTACACTTTTAATGATGCGACAACGCAGATGTATCGTATATTTGCAAAGGGGAGGATTGCAATTATTATCCCCTTTTATTAGACTAACAACCTATGAAGCATATTGTCGGCAGAGTAGTTGCGTATACCGTCCTTTATTGTAGTGTTATTTTCGGTATTTTTGTTCTTCAGTTTACCAAAGGGCAAACTTTTTCTTTAAGTTTAGGCTCTATGCTCGTTACAGGCAGACAGGAGCGTACCGAAGCGGGCGAGACGCTTCCTCTTTTACCTCTGCATGTTGTCTCGAATGGGCTTGATTTATATATTAGCGAGCAAAATCCTGCTTATGCCGTAGATGTAGCGGACACGCTCTCTCCTATGCGTATACTATCGTACCAATTTTATGAAACGGAAGCTCGTTTTTCGGTACACTGCTCTGATGATGTGGTTATTTCTTTTTTTTCCGAAAAGCGGGGTGAAGTTGATAGCCTCTTGATTGAAGCCATGCTTCCCGAAGGAATAAAAAGAGTATTGCTTCCGTGGAAAATTACTCAAAATGCCGGTATCGAGCGTGCCGACGATAAGATTTTTGTGCGTTCCGGTAAAAAACAATATACGTTTACCGGCAGCTTTGGATTTGACACGGATGGGGAAAATACGGCGGCGCAGTTAGAAGGACCTCATCTGGTACTCGAAAAGACACAGCCGATTGCCTCTTACAAAACCTATTTGCCGCTTGAAGAGCTCGATATCACGACTATCCCATCGATGGTGCAGGCTTCTGCGGAATCGTATACGGCGGCGCTGAACACTTTTGCCTCGGCAGTCATCCGCGCGGGTACGCAGGCGCTTTCATCTAAACAGATAACGGAGAAAACCTTAACAGCATATATTGCCGAAATGGGACAGCGCAGCAAATTTGCCGGAGCGATGGAAGCTGCTCCTGCTCAAACGCTGTCGCGGAACCTTCGAACATATCTTTCAAATCCTTTTTACGATAATATACAGGAAACCCATGTAGGTTTGGCAGCTGACGACACAAAAAAAAGAGAGTTATATGCTGCCCTTATCACGGATAATTCGCTTGAAATTTTTGAACAAGACAGCTTAATACCGTTTTTAACCGATCGCGGCAGTAAACGCAGCATAGAAGGTTTATTCCGACTGATAGGAAAGCTGGATGCTGCGCAGCTTGACGCACGGCAGGCGGCAGGGTTGTTGGCAGTATGGCTCGACTGTACGCATTACTACCCTGAACAAAAGGCATTGTTTGAAGATTTACTGCCGTTGTGTGAGAAAAAAATTACCGAATCCCTCTTGCTGATTAATGAAGGTTTATATCTAAGCAATAACAGCACCTATATCGACAGTGCAGCCTCTTTAACTTCTGCACAAATATTGATGCGGTACGGAGCAGTTCAATCTTCGGTATGGCAGTCCGTTGCCCGGATGCTGATAACCTCTTTGCTGAGATACTCGAGCGAATCGGCTGGGTTGCCCGTAGGGTTTACCGTAACCGGCAGCAAATCGACACAGCTTGTAATTACTGCCGATGACAGCAGTATGCTGGATGCCGGTACTCTCTATCCTTTGCTAAAACCGGATAACAGTTGGTATCCTCATGCTCAGTCGCTCGCGTTGCAGGCGGAAGCCGGTATTTGGGCGTGGACTTGTGCGCAGAACATCGAGGTTTTGGAAAACACTTCAAAAACCTTGGTATTGCGAATTCGCTTTCCGGAAGGACAATCTCACTATCTTACCTTGCACGGTATTAGATCGTTCTATCGAATTGAGATGTATGGTATTCCGTTTAGGAGCGATGCCCGTTTTGAAATGTATAACTCCTCCGGCTATGCCTATAATGCAGGAAGTAAGATTTTATACTTAAAGATGAGACATAAGAGCGAATACGAAACAATACGCCTCTCGCTCGGTTCGGCTCCGCAGGAGCCTGCTTCCGTGCGGACTGCCCCGTCTGCTTCCGGTTCAAATACAAATGCCGGAGCCGCTCCTTCTACGGTTCCTACAGCCTCCGATCAAGCGTCCTCTAAACAAACGCTGGAAACGCAAGGAGCCGCAGCGCCTGTATCGGTTCCGCAACCGGAAAATCCCGCTCAACCGGAGGATGCAGAGTAAACCTGTTCCGAGACTTCTGTCTCGGAACAGACAACCTAAGGCCTTATTCCGTCCATGTATATGAAGCAACAACGCTAAAGGCGCTTGTATTATCATCGGTGTTATAACCGTCAGCGCTTTTTACCCAGAAATAATACGTCTTACCGGAAACGAGATGGTTGTGCTTTGCATACACTCGCGTAGAGTTGGTTAACACAAATCTATCAAGCACTGTTGCAGCCGATATATCATCCGCCGTTCCCCAGTATACATGATACCAAGCGCTTTTAGTGGAATCCCACGTAAGTTTTATTCCCGAATATTCTCCGGCGCCATCTTTTGCAGCGGTAAGATTCATCGGTACCGGTAAATCTTGATGAACAAGATTATAACTTACGACAGAGCTAAAATCACTTGTGGCACTCGTAGCAAGAAATCCGTCGGCGCTTTTTACCCAGAAATAATATGTACCGGAAGCCGAGAAAGTCTTAGAATAACTTGTTGATGAAACCGTGTCGCTTAATAATATGGCAGATGCCGTGTCATTGGTTGTCCCATAATAAACCCGGTAGTATTTTGCTCCGGTTGTAGTCCAGCTCACCGTAACCGTATTGAGTTTTGTCGTAGAAAGCTCCACTTGTACGTTAGTCGGTACTTGAAGTTCCGTGTACGTAAACGATAATGACGCAACATTACTGAAACTGCTCAAACTGCTTGATGATGTAAAATCGTCGGCGGCCCTTACCCAAAAATAGTACGTCCCTGTCGTCGATAATGTGGCGGAATACTTTGATAAAAAAACCGTATTGGTCAAGACGGTTGCCGTAGATGAATCGTTGCTTGTGTTGTAATACACCCAGTAGTTCTTAGCGCCGGTACTTGTCCACGAAATAGTTATGCCGTTCACTGTATTACTATTAAGTTCAACCTTTACATCCGTCGGCGCATACGCCCCGTTTGCAGTAGGTGTAGGCGTAGGTGTAGGCGTAGGCGTAGGTGTAGGTGTTGGTGTTGGTGTTGGTGTTGGTGTTGGTGTTGGTGTTGGTGTTGGTGTTGGTGTTGGTGTTGGTGTTGGTGTTGGTGTTGGTGTTGGTGTTGGTGTTGGTGTTGGTGTTGGTGTTGGTGTTGGTGTTGGTGTTGGTGTTGGTGTTGGTGTTGGCTTCGAATTATCAACAGATCCTTTGCACCCAATCGCGAGGCAGAGTAATAAAATAGCGCTTATAACGGAGATATATTTTTTTATAACTTTCATTATCAATATCTCCTACTTACTCTGCCCGTTGTTATTAGGCGCATGATTCGGATTCAACTGAGCGCCGCGATTACCTTGATTTTTATCATAGGTAATATTGGTTCCGTTAGTTCCTTTGTTGGCATTTTGGATATCCGCAGGATGATTCTTTCCCGCCGGACGTTTTGTCGTATTCGGCATTTTTGCCCTCCTTTTTCGTTAAGGTGTCCCAAACTATGGAATTGATTCATGTTTAGAACTTTTCTTCCATTATACCCCTTAAAGTCAAGAGAAAAACAAAAATGAGCTGGGGCAAACGCATCAGACATTTTTTTATATCCCCGCGGAAAAATTGAGACTATTCGACCAGAGTTGAACCCCTGCGCGGTTCAAATGGTCTCACAGTCTCAATTTTTCCGCGCTTTTTATTTACCCTGCCTGATGCGTTTACCCGTCTGTCAAAAAAAATGTGCGAAATTTTATTTAAAATTTCGCACAAAAAAAAGCCCTGCCGAATGTAATCGACAGGGCTTTTTCGATAGCCGTTATAGCCTCGGTGTACTTATCCGGAGCTATAAGGAAAATTATTTTTCCGCTAAAAGCATTGTTTTGGTGTCAAGCTTGCAGCCGGTATCAAAATTCGCTTTACCGCGGGCTTTCAGCGCGTATATTTTAATGGCGTCCGGCGACGGTTCCAAATACAGGATAACATCAAGATCGTTGGCATAAGGCTTTAAGTCGGGGTGGATCGCCTTTTCGCGTACATCGGCGGAAGCCGTATACCAGACGAACATACCGGTTTCTTTGGCAAAAGCCTTTATTTGCTGAATCGCTTCGGGAACCGCTTTAGAAAAATCGAAATCATCGATCATCAGTGCGGAAGGCTTTGAACCTACTTCAAACAGCGCCTTTACGGTCTTGATAATCTGAGTGGTACGCACGATATCTTGATTAAAATTGAGTACGATGCGCCGTGCGATAACTTCAGATTTTAATTCAGCAGCTTTTTCAAGGTGTTTTTTCTCGGCTGTTTCGTCAAACATATTGTTATACCATGTAATGGCATAATCGGTTTGCTGACTGAACGAGATATGTACAATCGGTTTACCTTGCAGCAGCTGATCCAATCCGAGCTGAACCAGCATGGAAGTTTTTCCAACGCCTCTTTTAGCCGTTACAATACCGATTTCCCCCGGTTGTAACGCCCCTCCGAGCGCTTTTTCAAAATTACGAACAGCGCTGCGTTCGATTAAATCCTCTTTAACCATTTCCCGCCTCCTATTTTTGTTGTTCCGCTTTGCGTTTTTCTTCGTACGCTTTAATTAAAGCTTCCGTAACGCTTTGGGGAGCTTTGCCGTACTTCGCAAATTCCATTGAGTATTCTGCTTTACCCTGTGTTGAAGAGCGCAAAATGGTTGAAAATCCGAACATTTCGCTTAACGGGACTTCCGCGTCAACGCGGGTAAACTGTTCATCTTCAGTGGACGAAAGTATTATACCACGACGTTGGTTAATAAGTCCAAAGATATTTCCTTGAAATTCCTGCGGGCCTTCGATTGAAACCTTCATAATCGGTTCGAGAACGATCGGATTTGCTTTTTTGTACGCTTCGCGGAAAGCGCCGATAGCTGCGGCTTGGAATGCCATATCGGAAGAGTCTACCGGGTGTGTTTGACCGTCGTTAATGGTAACCCGTACGCCGACAATCGGGAAGCCGATAAGCGTGCCCTTCTTAACGGCCGCTCTAAAGCCCTTATCGCAAGACGGAATAAATTCCGAAGGAATGGCGCCGCCTTTAATTTGATCGACAAACTCGTAGTCTTGCTCGGAGGTAGGTTCGATAAAGCCTGCAACACGGCCGAACTGACCGGAACCGCCCGTCTGCTTTTTATGGGTGTAGTTAAAGTCCGCACGCTGGCTGATTGCTTCGCGGTAGGCAACCTGCGGCATACCGGTTTCTACCTCGCACTTGTATTCGCGGCGCATCCGTTCGATATATACATCCAAATGGAGTTCACCCATACCTTGAATAATCGTTTCGTTCGATTCCGGATCAACGTATGTGCGGAAGGTCGGGTCTTCTTTGGTAAAGCGGTTTAATGCCTTGCCCATCTGGTCGGCGGATTTTTTATCCTTGGGGGTAACCGAAAGCGAAATAACCGGATCGGGAACGAACATGGAGCTCATGGCGTAGTTGAGGTCGCCGCCGCAGAACGTATCGCCCGATGCGCATTCGATACCGAAGAGCGCAACGATGTCTCCCGGGCCGCCTTCGGAAATATCTTCCATTTCGGCAGAGTTCATGCGGACAAGACGTCCAACCTTGAACTTTTTGCGTGAGCGGGTGTTGTACAATTCACCGCCTTTTTTCAGCGTTCCCTGATAGATACGCACATACGTCAACTGACCGTATTTTCCATCCTCCAGCTTAAAGCCGAGCGACACAACCGGATCATCGGGGTTGGAGGTCAGCACAACGGGTTCTTCATTTTTATCCAAATCGAGCGCCTTATTGGTAATTTCCGTCGGATTGGGCAAGTAGTAGGTAACGGCATCGAGCAATGGCTGGATACCTTTGTTTTTATAGGCCGAACCGAGGAATACCGGCACAAAGGCTTCTTTTAAAGTACCGACACGTACCGCTGCACGAATCATCTCTTCCGTTTCGGCGCCTTCAAGATATGCTTCTGCAAGCTCATCGGAGAACATCGAAGCCGCATCGATCATTTCCTCGCGATATTTTTTTGCATCATCAAGAAGGTGTGCCGGGATTTCGGCCACGCGGAGCTCGGTACCGCTGTCTCCTTCAAAATAAAGCGCCTTCATCGTTACGAGGTCGATAACGCCTTCGAGTTTATCCTCAAGGCCGATTGGGAGCTGCATCATGTAAGCGTTGAGTCCCAGTTTTTCGCGCAGCTGCATCCGCACCTTTAACGGATTAGCGCCGGTTCTGTCGCACTTGTTAACAAAGGCAATACGCGGAACATGGTAGCGTTTAAGCTGGCGGTCAACGGTGATAGACTGAGACTGTACACCGGCAACGGAGCAAAGTACCAAAATAGCGCCGTCCAAAACACGCAATGAACGTTCAACTTCGATAGTAAAGTCAACGTGTCCGGGCGTGTCGATAACGTTAATGGTGTGGTCTTTCCATGTTACCTGTGTCGATGCGGACTGAATGGTGATACCGCGCTCCCGTTCCAATTCCATATTGTCCATAACGGCGCCGACACCATCTTTTCCGCGTACCTCATGAATGGTATGAATACGGTCGCAATAAAACAAGATACGCTCTGAAAGGGTTGTTTTTCCCGAGTCGATATGCGCACTTATACCGATATTTCTCATTTTTGAAATATCACTACTCATAATTCTTCTACCTCATTTCTAATAGATTTTTTTACGTCACAAAAACCGACAGCTAAAAATATCAATTTTCGTAAGCTGCCTGTAAGCAAGATTATAAATTATACTGGAAACGGTTTTGGATTGCAAGAGTAAAGTTTTTTAAATTCATTTTTTATTGACATATATAGAGATTGTATATACTCTTAAAAAAAAGCGAAGGTCTAATATGAACTCTTGTGTACACGCAACCGAATGGCACGGGACACGCGCCGCTATTATATCTAATACCAATTTGATAACGGAATATGCTATCAACTGCGATACACCGAACGGGCGTATGAAAACCTTTCATTTATTTCCGGGGATTGATTATGCACTTACAACTTTTGAAGCAGCCTCATGTGATTACCGAAAAGAGCCGGTACCGAATATTCTGGAAATAGCCTATTGCAAATCAGGCAGGTTTGAATGCGAATATAAAAGCGGTTATTTTACATATATCGGTGAAGGTGATTTTGCCATCGGTGTTTTGGAAGCTCAAACCGAAAAGCCTTATTTCCCGTTAGGATATTACACCGGCTGTACAATCATTATCGATGTCAAAAAGACAGGTATGGTTTTTCAGAATACTATCGAAGGCATATCCATTGACCTAGCGGCACTACTGCAAAACTATTGTCCCGACAATAAATGCGCAGTTATTAAAACACCGCCAATGCTGCTCCGTATATTCAATGAATTATATGAAGCATCCCAAGATTGCCGCTTTCCCTCTGATACAACAAACGGCTACCTGCGGCTGAAAGTTTTAGAGCTGTTGTTTTTATTGCAGCACTATAAACCGCAAAAGCAGTCTGCGGCACATACCTGTTTTTCAGGAGTATATATAAAAAAGATAAAAGCGATTAAAGCTGATATTACGGAACACTGGAGCGAAAATCCGCGGTTAAAAGATTTGTCGCAAAAATACGGCATCGGTTTAACGGTAATGAAAGACTGTTTTAAGGCGGTATACGGAAAACCGATCTATGCTTTTCAAAAAGAATACAAAATGCAAAAAGCGGCGCAGCTATTACACACTACGGAAAAATCGATTACGGAAATCGCCTCCCTAATCGGATACGAAAATCCAAATAAGTTTTCTTCCGCTTTTAAGAATACATTCGGATGTTCTCCGCGGGAATACCGCCGGAATAATTTATAATTGATAATTTGTAATGGATAATTATTTTGGGCGTTCCGGTTCCCGTCGGGCTTTACGCTTATAGCTTTTTGCTGCGTTTGTATCATTTCAGCAGTGTTTCTCCTCACGTCGAAAACTGCATTTGACTTCTTTCGGCAGCAAAAAAGGCTATCGCTGCAATCCCTAACGCAACGTCAAAAATGTACATCCTTGTACATTTTTGACTGCGAGTTTTGCCTTACGTCAAAACATCGCGTCTGTCTAATACCGGCGGCATCCGTGCCGCTTTTGAAAATCCTCGACGTATCAAAACTGCCAAGGATGGCAGTGGTTTCAAACGGAATCGAGTTCGCACTGCGAACTCGCAGACAAAGAATGTACACGGATGTTCATTCTTTGTCGTGCCTGCGGGTGTTTTTTGTGCACTCCTAGCATCTGTACCATCTATTTCAAAAGGCTAACGGAAGGTCTATCCTCAAGCCTCTCTTCTGTGCGAAATTTTGCATAAAATTTCGCACATTTTTCCATCAAAGGGGTAAACGCATCAGGCAGAATAGATATAAATCGCGGAAAAATTGAGACTGTGAGACCATTTGAACCGCAAAGAGGTTCAACTCTGGTCGAATAGTCTCAATCTTTCTGCGGGGATATTAAAAAAACAGCCTGATGCGTTTGCCTGGCCAATTTTCACGGCTTTTCGGATAGGTTTTGACTGAATGGAGTGGAAAACAGCTGTTCATTGCCGCTATAGTATTCTCTTGAGTTAGCAGATGTTAACTCAAGAGGAGGAACTAATATGGAAGTAAAAACAGACGGTTCAGCACGGCTGCGGTTAAAGGATATTATCACACTTTCGATTTTTAATATCGCGATGCTGGTGATTATGGTTATCGTTAAGATGGTGATGACAATAGCGGCAACGCCCGCACTCGATTACCTTTTTTACGTCGGCGTGATGGCTTTTTTCTGCGCACCGCTCTACATTGTTATGTCAAACAAAACGGCGAAACACGGAACATTCCTTGTAACGGCAATTTTTTGCGGATTGATGATGGCTGCATTCGGCTCGGCATGGTTTTCTGCAGTGATGCTTGTAGTAGGTCTCATCTGCGAGCTTTTGATGCTTGGTAATAATACCTACAAAAATCCGGTGCGGAACGGTATCGGCTATGTGGTATATTGGACGCTGTACGCATGGGGCAGTTCAATTCCGCTGTTCTTTTTTAAGGAGCGGTATTTGAAGAGCTTAGGAGATTCATATACCGAAGAAGGGAAACAGGTGTTGATTCGTTTTTACGGTTCGCTCGATATGATGCTGCTTATCGGTTTGATTTCGGCGGCGCTTGCGGCCGCAGGATTTTGGATCGGTATGCTGTTTTTCAAAAAACATATTAAAAAAGCAAAGTTAGCGTAAAGTCAGTGCGGAATCTCGACCCTCGAACACACCTTGTTGTTATGCTGTGCGCCACGTCTGTTTGGTTTTTCTACGAGCGGATTGGACAAATGCATTGCCTGTGCCTGCTGGCAGGCTGTTATCTGCTGCAGGTGAAGGAGGGGCGGACGGCAGGGCGTTTGTGCTTTTTCTATACTATTCTCCAAGTACTTGCCCGGATCTGTGCGCCGCATACAGCGCTGCTCTATGTGATCCTGCATACCCTTGCCCGATCAATTCCGCTCGTGATGTTCGCTGCCGCCATTGTAAAAAGCAATCCGAGCAGGCTGATGGCAAGCTGGCAAAGCCTGCATATTCCTAAGTCCGTGACGATTATGCTCTGCATGATGATGCGCTTTTTTCCGGTACTGCGAAAAGAGATGGCATCGATTCGAGAGGGAATCAAAGCACGGAGCTTGTTTCCGCATTGGCATGATTATGTCCGTCATCCGGTTGTTGTGTATGAAAGTTTTTTTGTTCCGTTTACCGTTCGCTGTTTAAAGCTGTCGGCAGAATTGGGTGCAACGGCGGAACTGCGCGGTTTGGACGCTCCTCAAAAACGAAGCAGCATGTATGCCGCTCCGCTGTCTGTCTACAACTACCTTACGGTTGGACTATACGGTACCGCAATGGTTCTCATTGTCATTGTGTAAAATACGGTTGCGATGTCTATGATTACGTTTTGTGATGTATCGTTTTGTTATGGGGAAGCGGAGCTTGCGGCAGGGAATCGGCAGGATGCTTGCATTGAGGGAATGTCCTTTGATATACGGGACGGGGAATGCGTTATTTTGTGCGGAAGATCAGGGGCGGGGAAAAGTACTGTGTTGAGGCTGATCAACGGTTTAGCTCCGGCATTTTACGAGGGAACACTGCATGGTTCGGTGCTGGTTGCCGGGAGAGAACCTGCGTCTATGCCGCCTGAGCAGCGAGTGCAAACATTCGGGGTTGTGTTTCAAGACCCGCGCAGTCAATTTTTTATGAACAGTGTGCAGGATGAAATTGCGTTTTCCGCAGAAAATATCGGCATGGAGCCGATGTACGTGGAAGAAAAGGTACGAGAAGCGGCTGTACTTCTTAACATAGAGCCGCTGTTATGCCGAACCGTTGATACCCTATCGGCAGGGCAAAAACAACGGGTAGCGATTGCAGCAGCGCTCATTTTATCGCCTCAAATCCTGATTTTGGATGAGCCTATTTCCAATTTGGATTCGGATGGTATTGAAATTCTTACCGGTCTTTTGGCGGAGATTAAAAAGCGGGGAACAACGATTATCATCAGTGAGCACCGGCTGCACACATTTTTAGGAATTGCAGACTCATTTTTGCATATCGAAAACGGCAGGGCTGCACACCGGTGGACAGCAGATGAGTTTTGCCGTTTGCAGGAAGGTGAGCTACGGCAATTCGGATTTCGCTATCCCGGTATGGCGGAGTTATCTTTGCGAACAAATCACATTCGTACAACGGAAGCGATAGGACAACCTGAAAGCGCCGCACTAAAAGAAACACCGAAAAGAGCCGCAGCAGTAGAAACGTCAACACCGGATCCGGCTGTAAAATTACCGGAAGCGGCAAAAATAGAGCCGGATGTATCGCGAGCTGCTTTATGTGTGTCGAATGTAACGTATTTATACCGGAATGGACGGTATACGGAATGTCACGGCGAAGACGGTTCCGGACGGGCAATGGAATGCGGTATACGGAATATCAGCCTTACGTTTCCGCAAGGCAGCGTTACTGCTCTAACCGGAGAAAACGGCGCCGGTAAAACTACCTTGTGCAAGGTACTGTGCGGACTGTTGCGGCAGCAGAGCGGCAGTATTACCCTGCATGGACAGAAGCTCTCGTGTGCACAGCGGCGGCGTATGAGTTATTTTGTGATGCAGGATGCCGATTATCAGCTGTACTCCGACAGCGTCATCAATGAGCTGCTACTGGGGAGGGGAGCTTCGCAAGATGTGAAAGAGCGCGCGGAAGAAGCGCTTGAGCTATTCCGCTTGCAGGCGGTACGGAACCGGCATCCTGCATCGCTATCCGGCGGAGAAAAGCAGCGGGTGGTAATTGCCGCGGCGTATTGCTCGGAAGCACAGCTCTTTGTGTTCGATGAGCCGACCAGCGGCATGGGCGGCGAAGGGCTTTTGAGTATGGCACAGTGGGTTGATGCTCTTGCACAGGCGGGGAAAACCGTTGTCATTATCACCCATGATGAGCTGCTGAGTGAAATGGCTTGTGATTATAGGATAAGGGTGAAGGCTGCCATAGCTATTTCTTAAGGATCGCCCGCGCAGCTTTTACGACAGGGTGCTTCTCATATTAACTGCACTGTTGATAATTACGGCGATAGAATAAAATGTCATGGTGTTGATGCCCTATACTTCTATCTTGTCTATAGTATAAAATCCGCTTAATCTGTAACTATTGCTGCTAGATACGGTTGATAGCGTATCAGAGTTCTTTTAACAATCGGATGTTTTAAAGATGTTTACTCTATAAAGATTTCTAGTATATAATATGCTAATATATAATATGATAAGCGCATTCTGCGAGCGCAACAAAGGAGAAAATATGACTACAGTCGAACAAATTCAGGAAGCTTTAGGCGTTATTCGCCCCCATTTGCAGGCGGACGGCGGTGATGTTGAGTTCGTCTCATTATCTGATGACGGCATTGTTTCCGTCCGGTTAAAGGGAGCATGTGGTTCCTGCCCGATGGCTTTGATGACATTAAAATCCGGAATCGAAGCTCAATTAAAAGAATCCTATCCTGATGTAAAAAAAGTTGTCTCCATTTAATGGGAACCTCTAAGAAACTAACCGAGTTTTTAGAGATGCTCAAATATTTTTGCATTGTCCCGGTCTTGATATACTCAAGTTTTCGGTATATTGTATCGATACCCTAGGAGGGTGTTCTTATCATACTGCCCTTCTTCTTAATCTAAAATACTATAAAGTTGTAGCGTGCCGGTACTTTCTACAGGTTTGCCGGAAAAAGCTTCCGTATTATGCGAGAGCCTATTTATTTTATAATTTTATAATAAGGAGCTTCTATGAAAAAGCTACTACTGTGTCTCTGTATGTGTCTCTCTATGGCCGCATTTTTGTCTGCAGGCGGTAAAGTAGAAACCCGTACTGTTGAAAATCCCGAAAGCTGGGACGAATCTTTTGATCTCACTGAAAAAAAGCCGGGTAAGTATAATGTACTTGTTACGGCTGAAGATTCGGCGGGTAATATCGGAGAGTCAGGACCCTTTAATATATATATTGATCCCCGCTCCGATCAGCCGGTTGTGTCTATTACAAACCCCTTCAAAAATATGAATATCACGGGTACTTTTAGTGCCTCCGGGACATGTTTTGATGATGACGGTATTGATTTTATCGAAGTAGCGTTGGATGACAATGAGCCTATTCGTGCAAAAGGCAAGCAGTTTTGGACTCAAACTTTTAATACAGCCGATTTGCAAGAAGGTGTACACCGTATTACTGCATGGGGTACCGACATTAACGGATTAAAGAGCGATGGTGTTTCGGTTGCGTTTAACTTGAATTTGCATACGCCTGAAACTCTCATAACAAGTATGGATGACGGCGCTTTAATTTCCGGTAAACAGGTATTAGGAGGAATCGTACGAGATGGAAACGGCGTGAGTAAGCTGTTTTATTCGTTTGACGCAGGGCAGACCTATACACCGCTTTCTCTTAAATATGATAAAAAAGCGGACGGCTTTTCCTTTAAACTTGACATTGATACACAGAAAATGCCTGAGGGTCCGACCGTATGTTGGTTTAAGGCTATTGATAAATTAGGAGCCGAAGGGATTTCTACGTTCTTATTCTTTATCGATAATACGCCTCCCGTGGTTGATTTCTTTTATCCTGCCCCCTCAGAAATAGTGAGCAGCGTTTTTGGAATAGCAGGATTTGCAAACGATTCGGTAAATCTCAAGTCTTTGTCATGGCGAATGGGAAACCAAACAGGGGATTTTGAACTGGTTAAAGGGAATCCTTATTGGGTCAAAGAATTTGATGTGAGCGGTCTTTCAAATAAAACCGAGACAATTGAAATTACCGCCGAAGATATTGCCGGTAATATTACGAAGGTAATGCGGACAATTACTATTGATAAATCGGCGGATGCTCCGCGTCTTACAATAGTACAGCCGGTTGCCAATGCCGTTATCGATAATAGTATGTATCTTGCAGGTTCAATTGAAAGCGCTTCCGGTGTTTCCGAGATACGCTATAGAATTGATCGAGGTGAGGAAATCACCGTGCCTGTCAACATGAGCGCTTTCGGTGTGCCTATTACCGATATAACGAGCGGGACGCATACGGTTTCGGCTTATGCCGTTAATCCGCAAGGTGTAAAAGGTAATACCGAAACCGTATCTTTCTCGGTACTAGGTACCAAGCCCATTATCGGACTTGAGGGTTCCTCCGGTGTTGTACAGTCGGTAGCGCCTAATAGCCGGACTTCTGTTACAATAAATGTCAGTGCAGGGGCGGGACTCGATTCTGTTTCGTATGCTATCGCGGATAATGCTGAAAGTTCCGTTTCTATTAAGAAAGGGGCTGCAAATACGCTTATCCGTATTCCGATTGATTCTTCATTCACCGGCAAGGTGGTACCTGTTGCGGTACAAGCTTCCGATGTATATGGCAGAGCGATTGCTCAAACTATTTTAATAGACTCTCAAGCAACGGCGGAAGAAGAAGCTTTTACATGGGCGGAAGGGAATAAATCTTCTGATGGAACTTTTATTTTATCTGATAACAATATTCTAACGGGTGTGTATCGCCCCGCAGGTGGGGCGGAAATTGCTTCCGTCGAATTAGCCGGTTCTACGATACCTTGCGAGTTATCTTTTTCAGGTCATATCATTACTCTCGCAATCACTGAAGAAGGACTATATAAAAATGTACGAATTACTGTTACCGATACGGAAGGTCGTACCTTTACCTCTTCAGGTATTAATGTTCTGATTGACAAAACTGCTCCGGTTATTAACCTTGCGCTTGCCGAAGAACCGCGATTTATAAAGGAATCGCTGGAATTAGCCGGTACAATTTCCGATATTTCCACATTACAGTCGATAACATACACGGTCGGCGATTCCGAAGCCCAACCGCTTCCTTCCGCTAAGTTCTCTCAGCAAATTGCGCTGGGAAATTATCCTGACGGAGTTATCGTCGTGGGCGTACATGCAGTCGATGTGCTTGGACAGAAAAGCTCTGCGTATCGAACCTTCTATAAAAACGCACAGGGACCGAAGGTGTCGCTTATCCTCCCTCGTGAAGGAGATAAGGTGAACGGTTCTATTTTGGTGGCCTTTAAACCGGATAATTATGCTGTGCTTGAAAAAGTCGAGTATAAACCGGAAGGTTCCAACCAGCCATGGGAGCCGATGGAAATTTCTCCGCTTCCCCATAGAATCATCGGTACGGCATCCGCACCGATCGGTAAAGGAATGCTATTCCGATTTACAGATAAAGCGGGGAATGTCTCGACATATAATGACTATCCTTTTGAAATAGACACTGAGGCGGATAAGCCGATTATTGAAGTCCACTTGCCGGAAGAAGATGCTGTTGTGGTAAAAGATTTTGTTCTTTCCGGCATTATAAATGATGATGACGGCGTTTCAAAAGTCTTTTATCAGATTGACAACGGTGCAATAAAATCTCTTGAAGTAAAGAATACCTTTACGGTTCCGCTTGCTTTAACCGATTTCACGGATAATGAACACACTATTTCGATCTATGCCGAAGATATTTACGGCGTTAAGAGCAATGTATTTAAGCGGAAGGTTCGGTTTTCTCTTGAGCCTCCGTCACTTGCGGTTCAATCACCTGCAAGTACATCCGTAGTAAAAGATATTATTTCTATCAAAGGAACTGCAGCCGATAAAAACGGCATCAAGTCAATTGAGGTGTCGCTTGACAATGGGAATACGTATTCTAAGGCAGAAGGAGGCGAAAACTGGCACTACGATTTTAATACCGCTGTGATTGCCGATGGTACTCATGTAGTGTTCATAAAAGCTATAGACCAGTACGGCGAAGAATCTCGAACCTCTACTTTGGTAAACATTGATAATACGGCGCCGGAACTCAAGTTTGAATACCCAATCCCGGGCGGAAAGTACGATAATGACCTTTTTGTGTCAGGGCAGGTATATGACGAAATCGCTTTAAAAGAAGTCGTTGTTCATATCAAAGGATTACAAGGGCAATCGGTACCGGCAAAGCTTGCAAATACGGTACTGGAGCCGAAGCTTGTCGTCTCCCAAAATATCAATGTTGCAGATCTTCCTGAAGGATCTTATAACCTCGAAATTGTCGGTTCGGATGAAGCAGGAAATGTCACCAATATTGCCCGCAACTTTGTTATTGATCGCAGTAATGATAAAGGAAAGATCGAACTTCTCGCTCCGCTTATGGGAGAAACATTGGTAGGCGAGTTTAATATATATGGAAAGATCTCCAGTACGATTTTCCCTGAATCCGCTACTTTATATATCGATGGTGCGGAACGCGATACTGCCACTATTTCTCCGACCGGTTATTTTAATTTTAGAATAACGCCTGAAGGTATGACCGAAGGAGAGCATAAAATATCAGTTAAAGCGGAAATCGTAAAAAATAAACCGGAAACTTCTGCCGTACATTCGATAGTTTATAAGGCTACCGGTCCGTGGATTACGATTGATAATTTTGCGATGGGTGATTTTGCCGTTGATCGGCCGTATTTGAAAGGCAAGGCAGGATACACTCTTTCCGAAGAAGAGGAGCTGTTACTCAAGGATAAATCTACGGCAGTCGGTGTTCGCGAAGCGCTTGCTGCAAAAAAATTAGTTGCAGTAGAGCTTAGTTTTAATAATGGTAGAACATTTATCCCCCTCGGTTCGAAAGCTAACTGGAAATATCGGCTTGAAACCGGAGATATGGCAGAAGGTGAACATTTCTTGCTCGTGCGTGCCCGAATGGCGAATAATGAAACTGCTGTTTGCCGTATGGTTGTAAGTATTGATAAGACTGCTCCTGTTGTTACCTTGCTTACTCCGGATGAAGGCGGAACGTATAATCAATCTTTGACGTATGCAGGATTAGCAACCGATAATGTTGCAGTTACTAACGTTGCTTTATCTTTACGAAAGGGTGATAAGTACCTTTATGGCATACCAAAGGTCGTACAAGGATTGCATTTTGATGTCGGGTTCTGGGGCGCTACATTGTGGAACACCGGAGTTGGGTTAAGCTTCTTCGGCAGCAATGTGAAATTACAACTTCATTACGGGCAATTCTTGCCATCGCAATGGGATCTATTCTTTAAGGGCAAAAAGATGCGGTACGGTGGCCATGTCGTCAGTATGAAGATTCTTGCAAACGTATTTGAACTGCCTTTTGAATCTTTTGCAGGACCTGATTGGGCGTGGTTATATATGACCGGCGCTTTAGGGGCAGACTTTTCAGTGTTTACTAAAACACAGAAAGGGACAGCGCAAGTTCTTGCAGCTATGCTTGCGCAGATAGAGTTCCCCCGTGTTAAATTGCCTAAAAAGAAAGTCAAGTATTTTAGAAGCTTTGCTGTGTATACGGAAGGTCAGCTTTGGTTTATCCCAACTGATGTCAGCGGTTCAGCCTCAGTAATAAAGAGTGTGCTTCCGCGTATATCGGTCGGTCTCCGCCTTGATGTGTTCTAAAGAAAATGCAGCGCCTTTGGCGCTGCATTTTCTATTTTAAAAGAGGTTTAGCGAGGGTTTAATACCCGCCATTCCGGCAACGCTCTGTATCAGGATTGTTGATTCCAGTATAAAAGTGCCGCCGTTTGCAAAACAAGCTTATTTCTTCTATACTATAACAACAATGAGTATGCAAAAACCGTTCTACGAAAAATTCGTTAAAAAGCAATCTTCATCTCGTACACAAGATAAAGCCAATCAGATTCAGACAGAAGAAAATCGCCGGAATCAGCAATCAAAAGAAAAAACACAATATCAGCAACCTTCCAGACGGAATTCTAACCGAAAAAATGAGCAACATCGCAAAAAGCAAAGCGGTACGCCTTATATCTTCGGAAAGCCGGTTTTTTCCGAACTGACATCAGAAGCAAAAAATATCTTAGAGCATTTTCCTATGTTGTTGGATCAGGTTTTGTCGCTTGATGCAAAAAAGAAACAACTGTTACCGCAGCACATTCATACGCTCTTCCATGAGCTGACGGACGAACGAAGCAGTAGAAAGACGCACTATTTAAATGATCCGGTAAAGCTGTCGGCATACGCGCACTATTATGTCTGGTGGAATTTAGTGCGGCTTACGAAGCTTCTGCAGAATCTTGATATCCGGCTTGATGATCGCGATTATGTGGCAGACTTTGGTTCGGGGCCGCTTACTTTTGTCTGTGCTTTATGGATTGCAAAACCGGAGCTGCGGAAAAAAACGGCTGACATGGTATTGCGTGGATATTTCCAATAAAGCGCTCAGCTTCGGTGAAGAGCTTTTTTTAGCGCTCTGTGCATACACCGGTAAAACAAACGGCAACGGAGAAAGTCCGTGGACGATTAAAAAAGTGTGCGGAGCATTCGGTACGGTATTATCCGAAAAAGTATCGCTGGTAACGGAAGCAAATATGTTCAATGAGATATTTTGGAATACCCCGCTTTCCCTTGATGAGCAAGCCGAAAAAACGCACCGTACTGTTATGCATTATCTCAAGCCCTTCGGTTCGGTTCTTTTTATTGAACCGGGGATACCGCTTGCCGGTGAATTTTTGAGCCTGTTACGGACGCAGTTTTTAGAGTCCGGTTTTTCTCTATCTGCACCGTGTCCTCATCAGGGGACATGCTGTTTTCCAAATCGAGTTCTGCAAACCGGAACAGCAAAAACTCCGATAGCTTTTCATAAATGGTGTCATTTTACTTTTGAAACGCACGATTCACCTGAAAATCTTCTCCGTCTTTCAGACGCTTCACATTTGGGAAAAGAGCGGGCGAGTTTAAGCTTTTTATACGGCACACGGAAAGAAACGCACCATACTGACAGCAAAAGCGCAGATACGGCAAGGAGCACAGCGGCTGCCGCGGATACAACCGGTATACCGGTGCGTATATGTTCGGATATCATCAAGCCGGATCCGCAGACTATCGGCAGATATGTCTGTTCGGAAAAAGGCTTTATGTTTATTACCGGTCATGCGTACAAAGAATCTGTGTTAAACACTGCCGTATCGGGAACGCTGCTTATCCTGCCGGAAGAGTCGGTGAGGCTTCATCAGCGGGATAAAAAAACGCATGCGCTTTTGGTAGAGATACCATAAAAGCGGAGAGAAACAATTAGGTCGAAATTGCCATGGACACCATCATGGTTGACGCATCTACCGTTTCGTTTCCCTGTGCATTTATCCTTCGCTGTCCTTTACTTACTCCAGGGCGCTTATATCAAGCCGGTCAAAACCTTCCAGTAATGTGCGGGCGATAGCTTTCAACTTTGCAAGATCACCTTTTCGGGTGCTTTCGATGTTCAGCGGCATAACGGGGTCGTGCAGGGATAAACGGAGCAGCATCCAGCCTTGTGCTTCGGCGTTTTTAAATGAAATACGCACCCCTTCATACGACTGCGGCAGTTCAAAGCCTGCTTTTTCGGTGCGCTCTTTAAATGCTTGTAGGATTGACGTGCCGTATTCTTTAAAATCCTCGCCGCGTATCTTAAAGCGCAATTCCGTTTCTTCTACCATCGGCGGGAGCTTTTCAATCAGGCTTTCGATATTTTTCCCTGCGTGCTTTGCGTTCGCAAGCGCCGTTACCAGCTTTACGGCAAGAAACGCGCCGTCATCGAGGTAGTAATTGTCTTTCAGCGCGCCGTGTCCGGACGTTTCCATCGCCAGCGGGCTGATAATGCCCTGCTCGTTCAATTCGCGGCATTTGTTGATTACGTTTTTGTAGCCGCGCATATATCGCAGATGGGTAAGCCCCAGCTCCTGCTCAAGGAAGAAGGTGAGCCGGTCGGAAGTTACCGAATCGGTAACGATGGTACTGTGCGGATAGTCGGGTGCAAGGATTACCGCCGTCATTGCGATAATTGCATCGCGATTGACTTCCGTTCCGTCGGACAGCACTGCCGACATACGGTCAACATCCGTGTCGAAAATCAGACCTAAATCGGAATGGCTTTGCACGGTAGCGGTTTTAGCCGCTTCCATCGCCGCCTTGTTTTCGGGATTGGGAATATGATTGGGGAATGTGCCGTCCGGTTCAAGGAAGCGGCTGCCGCTGGTATCGGCGCCAAGCGCTTTTAATACCTGCTCCGCGAAAAAGCCGCCGGCTCCGTTCCCGGCATCGACCGCGATTTTTAAGTTTGCAAGCGGCTTTTCGGCATGGAAGTTCAAGCCTTTCCGGATGGCATCTTGCAGGTGTTTTGAGTATCGTGCAATTAAATCGAATGACCGGCATCTCGCTGCATCGGTGTCTCCGATATGAGTAGGTCGCATACCTACATTGGTATCTTGTTTGTCGGCACGCTGCTGTGCGGCGGTATCAGGCGGAATGGCATTATTGTGCTGTGCTGTAGCATCATGCTGTGCGGCAGCGCTGCGTAAAATTTCCGTGATGTCGGCGCGTTCAAGCCCGCCGGATTTATCGAAGAACTTAAAACCATTCCGGTTAAACGGCAGGTGGCTTGCGGTAATCATAATTGAGCCGTCAAAGTTTGTTTCTTCAAAGACCGTTCCCATAAACATTGCCGGTGTGGTAGCAAGCGAGCAGCACACGATACTAACCCGCTGCGCCGCAAGCCCTTCGACGAGCGCATTTTCAAGCGCTTCGCCGGACAGCCGGGAGTCCCTGCCGATACCGATTACCAGCGTATCCGTGCTGCGTCCCGTTTTGGCAGAAAGCCAGAGCGCAAACGCCGCGCCGATGTTCCGGCAGACTTCATTTGTCAGGTTAACCTGTTCGCCGTCAACGCCTTCCAGCGCAACGCCGCGGATATCGCTGCCATTTTGCAGTTTCAAAAAATCATGTTCGTTCATAGTACTTTTATTATACCGAAAAAATACGCTTATAGTAAGGAACTATGCGCGATATTGCTTGATATATAAAACTGCGATACCATCAGAAAGTGAATAGGAACATAAACATGAATAGAAGATTTTTTTTGCGTTTTATTATTTGCTTCGTTTGTATTATTTTGTACGCTGCTGCACAGGTATTTGCGGTTGAGATGATACATTTTCAGGAACAAACGTATAGCGGCTCCGTAACCTATAATGAAACGGCTCAGCCGGGAGACGCAGTATTTGTACGGCTTTCGCTGAAGTTTACCGGTGCTGTGCGCAAGGAAACTTTGAAAAATCCTGCTGCTGTTTTGCAGCTCTTTAAGGGAAAAGAGCAGGCTGCTTCCGCGCAGTTCTTCTTTACAAATCCCCAAAATCGCAGTGCGAAAACGGCGGATATGCTTGCGGGTATTCCGCTTTCGACATGGCTTTCCGGTGAGGAGACGTATTCACTTAAAGTGATTATTTCAACTGAGAATGCACAGAAAAAAGAAATAATGCTACCCTTCAGTATTCAGAAAAAACAATTTGTTTCCGAGCGTATTGTGCTTGATGCAAGAAATACGGGGATTAGAAAAGATGCGAGTCCGGAGCGCCGTGCACAAATTGAAAAACTTAATGCGATTCTTGCAACGATTACACCTCAGGATGTGTACACCCTGAAGCCGTTTACGATTCCGGTAGATTCAAAACGGATAACGTCCGGTTTTGGGGATCGTCGTGTCTTTGAATACACTGACAAAAAGACAAGCACTTCGATGCATTACGGAATAGATTATGGTGTGCCGACGGGAACTCCCGTTCATTCCTGTGCCGAGGGAAAGGTTGTACTGGCGGATGACCGTATTTCTACCGGCTGGAGTGTTGTGGTAGAGCATTTGCCCGGACTGTACAGTCTCTATTACCATCTGGATTCGCTCGGTGTACATGAAGGTCAATACGTCAAACAGGGGGAACGGATCGGGCTTTCCGGTGCAACGGGACTTGCAACAGGGCCGCATCTGCACTGGGAGATACGCTTAAATATGGAAGCGGTAAATCCCGAATTCTTTTTGAAAGAGTTTAGTTTTTAGAGGGAAGGGGGGCATCCTCATCTATTACCAAAAAATGAAGGAGCTTGCAAAAAAACAAAATAATGGGTATATTTCTATTAGAAATTATTCATAGACTTTGAAAAATTCGTAATAGGAATAAGAAAAATGGCTTTTAAGCGGAATGTGTATCTAGATCGTCTCAAAGCGAGAGAGAAAAATGGGCTTATAAAAATCATCACAGGAAGCCGCCGTGCCGGAAAATCCTATTTACTGAACGAGATTTTTTATTCGTATCTTAGAGATAAAGGAATACGAGAAAATCAGATTATAAAATTTGCCTTTGATTCGGATGAATATCTTGATTTCCTCGATTCATATTTTCCGGAAGAATCGTCACGTATTTTGCAGAAAAATGGAACGTATCTTGTAAACGCAAAAAAGTTTAGAGCTTTCATAAAAGATAAAACAAGCGATGAAGCAGATTTTTATCTTCTTCTTGATGAAGTGCAGCTGCTTGAAAATTTTGTAGGAACTTTAAACAGCCTCTTGAGACATTCCAATTTTGATGTGTATGTAACCGGTTCAAATTCGAAATTTCTTTCCTCTGATATTGTTACGGAATTTAAAGGACGTGGAAGTGAAGTTCATATTTTGCCCTTAAGCTTTTCTGAATATTGCGAAGGTTTAAAATTAAAGCCCGAAGAAGCGTGGAAATCATATATTGTAACAGGCGGAATTCCTCTTGTGGCATTGATGAAGACTGATGAGGAGCGTTTTTCGTATCTAAAAAATCTTTGCGAAGAAACCTACTTAAAAGACATCATCGAACACAATAGAATCAGAAAGCAGTCAGAGCTTGCTGAAACTTTTGATATAATTGCTTCTATGATTGGCTCTCCTGTAAATTCCTTAAAACTTGCAAACACTTTTAAGACACTCACAAAAAAAGATATTACCGACTGTACAATTACGACCTTTATTGATTATTTTGAAGACGCATTTTTAATTTCGAAGATAAAAAAATTTAACATCAAGGGGAAAAAGTACATATCTTCGCCATTCAAAATTTATTTTGAAGACATTGGCGTTCGTAATGCTCGTCTTAACTTCCGTCAGATTGAAGAAAGTCATATTATGGAAAATATTTTGTACAATGAACTTCGCTACCGTGGATTTTTAGTCGATGTTGGAGAGGTGCATGTAAACGAGAAGACAGAAAAACGTGATGTAAATGGAAAAAATATTTACGCACAAAAACAGCTTGAAGTTGATTTTGTTGCAAGTTCAGGAAGTCAAAAATTTTACATTCAGTCGGTGTTGAATATGGACACAAGTGAAAAAGAAATGCAGGAAAAAAAATCTCTTTATAATATTGACGATTCATTTAAGAAATTTGTAATAACCAAAAATAATTTGAATTCTTCAACCGATGAAAAAGGAATTGTTACGATTAATTTGTTTGATTTTCTAATGGGAGGCGGACTCTCCGTCTCGAATAAGCTCGGCTGATAGTGCTTATACGTTTTACTTTCGACGGCGTAGCTGGTGCTGATGAGTTTTTTTAATCCGAATGCTGCAAAGTTCTGTGCAAAGAATTTGGTAAAATTGCTCCATTCCGGATCAAATCCTTTCCAGTACTTTGTATTCCTTTATAAGCAAAACGAGCGAAAATACCAAAATGACGATGTCGTTTAAGGGGAGCGCTGCCCACACGCCGACGACGTTTCCGCCCAGCAATACGGGAACTAAAAGTACCAAGGGAACGATAAGTGCAAGCTGTCTGAACACGACGAGTAAGCCCGCCTGCTTTGCTTTTCCCAACGATTGCAAATACGTGAGGGTCATAATAAGAAGACCGTAGGTAGGAAAAACGGCAAACATAAGACGGAAGTTCGTTATTCCTTTAGCGACGATATCGGCTTGCGTAATAAATGCCGACAAAATCCCGCGCGCAAAGCATTCTATAACAAGCCAAAATACAAGCGATAAACACGTAGAGCCTGCAATAAAAACGTTTGTCAGTTTTTTTACGCGGTCATAATTTTTTGCCCCGTAGTTCGTTCCGACGGCGGGCTGTAAACCTTGGCTCATACCCCACACGGGCACAAAGGCAAGCTGCATAACGCGCAAAGCGGCTCCCATTAAAGCGATTTGATCGGCGCCGCCGTATTTAACCGCCGTGTTGTATACGACAGTCATTTGAATGAGCATCATCACTTGCATGAGCATGGCGCTTACACCGACGGCAAAGGTTTCTCCGGTGAGCTTTTTTTCAAGGCGGAGGGCGTGAAATTTAACGACCGGACTTTTGCGCAAAAAAGTACCACAGGGTAACGGCGGCTTGCAGCAGTTGCGACACAACCGTAGCGATTGCAACCGCTTGCGGTCCGAATCCGGGCAGCAAGATGATAAAAACCGGATCGAGTATGATATTCAAAACGGCACCGCCTGCCATAATGCCCATAGCAATTCCCATGCGTCCTTCGGCACGCAGCACCATATTGGCGCCTTGCATAAAATTGACAAACACGGAACCGATATACACCGTACGTAAATACGAAACGCCCATATCAAGGACGGCACCTTGCGCTCCGGACAAACGCAAAAATACGGGGGCAAGCGGAAAGCCGGCTACCATAACACAGGCGGACATTAAAAGTACTAAAACGCTTAAGTTGCCCATAATTTTATCGACCGTTTGCCAATCTTTAGCGCCGATTGCACGCGACAGTATGGAACCCGATCCGATACCGAGCAACACCGCAATGCCGTTGTTAATCAGCACAAAGGGGGACGCTGCAGAAACCGCGCTCATTGCATCCGTTCCCACCATTTGTCCGACGTAAATCGAATCGACAAAGGCATATAAGCCGACTACAAACTGTCCCAAAATTGCCGGAAGACTTAACTTAATCATTAAGCTCCACGGATTTTTGTTTAATAATTCTTCTCTTACCTCACTCATACATACCCCTTTGTAGATAAAAATTACACGGCATGAAAAAAGCCCAAACAAACCGACGAGTACAGCTGTACCGCACAGACGGCGGAAAACATCACTGCCGCAGCGAAACGCTTTTTATAAAACAAATACACGCAGCTGCACACTGTGCACAGTGCGCATGCGGCATTTATCGCAACTATGAGATTCATCTGAACCGAATCTATCGTATAAATTGCAAACCAATTGCGCATTCCCGCAATTATGCTCACATCCGCAATTAAGCCGCATGCGGTGCATAGAACTTTTGGCAGCCGGTCGAAGCCGGCACGTATAGTAGGTGCGGCTTTAATCGTCTGGCGCAGCGAGCGAATGCCCGACACTGCAAGAGCTATACCGGATCCAAGCCAAAATACAAAGGCTAGTACAAAAGTTGTTACACACGACAGCAAAAAACCGGTGGTATACATTCCTTTTGCCGGAACATAATCGTGCGCAAGAAAAAAAGTCATGGAAAGGACATTTCCGTTTTCGGTTTTAAAAGCGACGTATTGTTCTTCCGGCAGCGCTTCTTTGCAATAAAAGCGGTTGTTTCCGATTGACCGATACGCGAGGCTTTTACCGTCGCTTCTTTTTTTCAGTACAATACCGTCCGTATTTTGTTGTATGGAAATCATTTGCATATAACCGTTCAGTTTTCCCGCGTGAGTCCATATGGAACGCGCCGGAAAATATTCGCCCGAAAACCGTGCAAAGTCCGCCGTATCGGTACCGGCAGCGGCATTTGTGCCGGCATTTCCATTTGTATTTGCGCTCGTTTCCTTGCCGGCTTGCGTCCGATCGCTTTGAATAAGTTCATTCATAAGACTGCGGCAAAAATCGGATTCCATAACATTCGTTGCAATGAGGATTGCGCGCTCCCGCTCCGGCTGAACCCACAGCTGGGTTTGAAAACCGTAAGTTCCGCCCTCGTGCCCGAATATGCCGTTGTCTGCCGCATGCTCCCAAAAGCCGTGCGCAAGCCCCGAAGCGGCTCCGAAAGAACGGTATGTTTCGCCGAACAGCTTGTCCTTCGTCGCAGGATCCGAAAATAAAAGCGAAGGCTCGCCGCTTTTTTTTGCCAATTCGGATGCGTATTTTATGAGCGCGTTCGGCGTTCCGTTTAATGAACCTGCGGGGTACAGCCGCAAGCGCATAAAATCTTCTTTGCGAAATCCTTTTTTCGAATACGAGTACCCGTTTATTTTTCTTTTGAGCGTTTCGGCGCTCCACTGCGGTTTTAACTCTGCGTCTTGTATGCCGAGCGGCGTAAAGATGTGTTCGGAAACGTACTCGTCAAAACTTTGACCGCTTACCCGTTCTACGATAAAACCCGCAAGTGCCGCGCCCCAGTTTGAGTACGCCGACACGCTTCCCGGCTCAAACACTTGCGCCGGCTGATGTGCGGACAATATGTCGGCGAGCGGCTTTACCGGCTGTTCGTTCAAATAACGAAAATCGATTAAATATTCTTCAAAACCTGCCGTATGGTTCATTAAGTCGAGTATGGTAATGGACGCATCGTATCGTATGTTGCGCAAAAAGTTCTCGGGAAGATAGCGCTGTATGTCCGCGTTAAGGTCAAGCAAGCCTTTTTCTTCAAGTTGCAGTGCGCTTACCCATACGAGCGTTTTGGTAATGGAACCCCACTCAAAAAAATCGGTATCGGGCCGTATGCGCTGTTGTGTGTCGAGGTTTGCGTATCCGTAGCATTTTGAAAAAACGGCAGTACCGTGTTCGGCGATAATAATGCATGCTCCCGGAACGCTCTTTCCAACATAGGATGCAGCTACGCCGTCGACGATGCTTTCGTATCCGCTTTTTACCGGTTGTACATCTTGCGCGGCGGCACAGAGGCAAAGAAAAAATACTGCTGCACGACATAAACGGCGGAAAACATCACTAAGCGACCGTAACGTTTTATACATGATTTCCCGCCTTTTTGCCCTTGTCTTTGCCGCGTTTGTTTTCGATGTGTGCATTTTTGGTACGTTTATTGTAAAAAACAAAATCGCAAATATCATCGCCGTTGCCGATAGTGCGCGTGCGCGCCCAGCGTATTGTCGGAATGCTTCCGTATACGACATCGTCGCTTTCGCAAAAAATCGCGGTCAGTTCGCTTACTTTGTGCTGCGTAAAAATATCGGCATAAAAGCAGCGACTGCAATCCCATTTGAGCGCGCGGCGGTCGTTTTGTTTCCATGTAAAATCCCAGCCGCTCGGACCGAAAGTCGTTTTTAACGATAGGGGAGTCATAAGACGCATAAGCGAAAACCCGAACGGCAGTGTACCGATTTTTTGAAACGCTCTTTTTTGTTTTTCCGAATCCGACAGCACGGAAGCGCGCACGGCTTCAAACGCTTGCTCTTTTGTTTTTCCGGCTGCAAGGAGCATTTTGTATGCGGCGACGGCAGGCAGTATTGATTTTTTTAAGTGGCGCGCCAGCATTGCGTTTGCAAAAGATTGTTCGCTTAAAAGGTGTTTATATTCGCTTTCCATACGCAGTACAAGCGCTGCGTTTTTCTCCGCCGATTTGTTCGACAGCGTATCAACCAGACTTTTCATTTGGGTGCCGTACAGCAATAATTTTTGTTTTTGCATTTTCGCTCCTTGTCCGGTTTTATTGATATAATCAATATTCATCACGCGCGTGCAGGCTGTTTCTATGAGTTCATAATCGTGGGTAATAACGATTACTAATTTATTTTGCCGTGCAAGTTCTTTAAGCAAACGGGCAACTTGGTGCATACTGTGTAAATCCAAACCGCTGGTAGGCTCGTCAAAGACAAGTAATTGTTTGCCGCAAATCATACTGACCGCCACCGCAAGCCGTTGGCGCTGTCCGCCTGATAAAGCAAGCGGGTGTCTGTCTTTGTATTCATTTAACCCCATAGCGCGCAGTGCATGTTCTATTTGTGCTGCATTCGCTTCTTTGATTCCGAGCGAGCATTCGGCTTGTACGCTGTCGGTAAAAAGTTGATGTCCGACATCCTGCATAACCATATACGAAATATTCTTTCGCTCCCGGTTGTTCAAACGGCGAGCGTTTAACCTTACCGTACCGCAAGATTTTTGAAGTCCGCACAGCACTCGTGCCAGCGTCGTTTTCCCCGACCCGTTTTTACCGGTAATTGCAAGGATTTCTCCTGCACGAACTTCAAACGAAACGCCGTTAAGGATTGTGTGTTTTCCGATTTGCACCGACAGGTTTTCCGCTGTTAAAACGGTTGAGCCGTCCGTTCCGCCAGCCATTTCGCAACGCATATTACACTCTTGGCTGGATTCCGGTACAATGCATGTGCGTGTCCGCAAACCGAACTCGCTGTACGGCTTCTCTGCAAGATCGTTAAATTCGCGTGCGCTCAAATCTTTTTCAATCCTGCCGTTTTTCATAAAAAGCACCCTGTCGATAATATCCGTTACATACCACAGCCGGTGCTCGGATACGATAACCGTCAATCCCCCATTTTTTGCTTTTTTTAAAAGACGCGCCAACTCCAATATGGAGTGATAATCCAAATTGGATGACGGCTCGTCTAACACCAGTACTTTCGGAAAAGCGGCATACGCAGATGCAAAAGCGATTTTTTGTTTTTCGCCGCCGGACAGTTCAAAAATATTTTTACAGCGCAAGCGCTGCAAATTCAACTCGGCGGTTACGGCTTCCAAGCGTTCCAAAATGTCGTTTACGGGCATCCCTCGATTTTCCATACCGAATACGATTTCGCTGTCGGTGTCCGCATTAAAAAACTGCGTGCGCGGATTTTGGAACACCGATCCGACCGTATCCGATATATCCGCTATGGGTGTGGCGGACGTTTCCCTGCCGGCAACGCGGACGCTTCCCGAAAGATTGCCTGAAAAAAAATGCGGTATAAGTCCGTTTATAAGCCTTGTTATTGTCGTTTTGCCGCACCCGCTTGCACCGCACACAAGGACGAATTGTCCTTCCGGTATTGCAAACGAAATATCGTGCACGGCGCCCGTTCCGTTTTCGGTATATGAAAATGAAACCGAATTGAATTCCACCATCATACCGGCAGTACCCCATTTGAGCGTAAAAACAACAGCACAATACCGGCGTAAACCGCCAGCACAAGCACATCGAAAACGGAAAACCGCACGGTTTCGATACACGTTCTGCGCTGCACGTGATCGATACCCCTCGTGACAGCAGCTTGTGTAATTTCATCGGAAATTTTTGAAGCGGAAACCAACATCGGTACGTAAATGTATTCCATCGTCTTTATCGGCCGGCGCAGTACGGCCGGAAAAGACGTCGACAATCCGCGAAGCGCCATCGCTTCTTTTATAAACGTCCACTCTTCCTTCATCGTCGGAAAGTATCTGAGCGTAATGCTCAAGGCAACGGCAAAACCTTTGGGAATATGCATTTTATACAGAGCCGCCATAAAGCGGCTTACCTGCGTTGTTGCAATCAAAAAATTCCCAAGCATAAGGCAGGGAATGAGTTTTCTGATGTATACCGAAAACACATAGACAATACTTCCCGCCGTCGCCGACATAAGCGGCACCAACATGTACTGCAGCGCAACAAGAGCACTGAACAAAAGTCCGTAGGAAAATGCAATTTTCAGCCGTTTTGCCGTACACAGCAAAACAAACGGAAAAACCGCAAACAAACATTCAATGAACAGATTGTCGTTCAAAAATACCGTTATGCCGGTAATCGCCAAAATAAACAATTTTGTTCTCGGATCGAGTTTCATACAACTACACAATACCCGCTTTTTCAAAATGCTTGCGCAAAATGCGTTTGCCGATTAAACCGCCGAGGATGGCGCACAGCAGTGTAATTGCAATCATTGCCGGAAGCACCCATACGCTCGTACCGATTGTGTGAATGATTTGCTCAAAGGCGGCTGTGTTCCCTCTTTTTTTTCATAAAAGCGTCAAATTGTGCGGGAAGCAGCGCCATGGGAACGTATGCGCCGAAGGGAGCAAGCGCCATTATGCAATATGCGGTAAGATTTTTTTTAAACGACTGAAAATGCCCCGACGCGCAAATACAGTCGGCCGCAATACCGAACAGCACAAAAAAAAGGCTCATCATCCAAAACATACCGGTGATAAAAAGCAAAATGCCGCCGATAACACCGAGGCAGGTTAATGCGCCGCGCTTCGGAATTTTTGCAACATAGAGCATAAAGACGGTACCCGTAAACAGCGCAATACATGCAGGCATTAAAGGAAACGTGAGCGGCGTCATCTGCGCTATGCCGCCGACAACAAAAGCGACAACCGAATAAATCAGCGAAAAAATTCCTATCGAAATAAAGTCTTTTGTTTGTAATTTTTTTTGTTCCATTGCCGCCCCCTTTCCTGTTTTTAGTATTTTATATCACTGATATATATCAGTGGTATATATTAAACGGAAAAGTTTGTCAAGGACGAACGTTTGGAACAAGGCTAATGGTTCCATACCGATAGAATATTCACCTGCAAGCTGAATTGTAACGTCCCCGTTATGCTTTTTTTTGATTCGTGTACGAAACTGCGGTACCATAAGGATGTTAAGCGGCGGTTAGCTGTTGTTTCCATAATAACGAGACAATTTTGAAATGATTATATCTTCAAAATTTCTTCGACCATCAATAATTGTATGAACTATTACTTTGTCTTCCGAAATTTCATACACAATTCTATAGTACCCTTGAATTAATTCTCTATATTGTGAAATGCCCTGCCGATCCAATTCAGGAACTATTCTTCCTCGCTTCGGATACTGCTGTAAAGACAATACATTTGTTTCAAATTCTGAAACGATATTCTCTACATAATTTGGATTTAAAGAAAAATAATACTCGACAATTTCACTCAAATCATCTTCTGCAAATTGAGAAACAATAACTTCTTTAATTTCCAAGCTTGTACTGCCTTCTCAAATTTGCAAAAACTTCCGAAGCCGGTTTAGTTTTTCCGGCTTTTACATCCTTTTCAGAAAGTTGCATTATTTTCACCAAAGTAAATGCATTCTTCATTTCCTGATACGATTCAACATCAATCAAAACTGCCCGTGATTCCCCATTTTGTGTAATGATAAGCGGTTCTTTTCTGTCATTCACAAAATTCATCATATCAGCGGCATTTGTCTTTATGTATGAAATCGGTTTTATACATTCCTGAACATTTGTGCTCATACAAGCCTCCAGTCTTTTTATATTGCCATATTTAGACTGATGTTTCAAGGAGGAGCGGGGGCGCTTGAACCGTCGGAAACAGAATCCGGAAAACTCGGGGTTTGCTGGAAGATTGTCAAGTTTCAGAAAAGAAATTTTAATGGCATCCTTTTTTAGATTCATTCTTTTTGAGTATATTAGACCTATTCGATAACTGCGTTTTCGAATAGGTCGACGAGTTCTAAATCGCACAAATAGTACGATTTAGAACATCGCATTTCAAGGTAACCTGTTTATGAAACGGAAGATTCCGAACAGGTTTATTAATCAAGTTTTACTGTATCGTTTTTACAAACTCGTCCGAGTGTGTTATAATGTGTGGCATATTCAAATACGAAAGCGAAGGATGGGTAAACGATGTCTATTAAGGCAAAAGACATGACGATGGCGGAACGCAAGGAACGTGTGGCGCAGCTGGTAAATCAATTTAAGGCGAATGAGGCGTTTTATCTTTCCAAGAATTTTGTTGAAAGCGAAGTACGCAATAAGTTTATCGATCCGCTGCTTGAATGTCTGAAATGGGATGTTTAACTTCGGCTGCTAATATAGCGCATCCGAAGTTAAACGTCGAGTTTTACTTACGTAAAACATCGCAAAATTAATTATGCTTTTTCACTGCGTTGTAAAAGCATAACAATTCAGCAGCCTCGAAATTTGAAAATTTCTTCGTTGCCGAATTGATAAGGATGTCAAAAACGAGAAAGGAGCGCGGCATGACCGGCAAGAGGTTATTACCGAAGACCGCGTAGTGATGGACGGGCAGGTGAAGCATCCTGACTATACGCTTTGTTACGGCGGCGAGCGGAAGATGTATGTGGAAGCAAAGCAGCCGAGTGTTGACCTTAGAACAAATCCCGAACCGGCGCTGCAGGTGCGGCGGTATGCCTATACCTCAAAGATGCCGATTGCGGTGCTGACGGACTTTCAGGAATTGGCGATTTATGATACGCGAATTAAGCCGTCGGAAAAAGACACGGCTGCCACTGCCCGCATTGACTATCTGACTTACGATCAGCTCTCTGAAAAATTTGAATCGCTGTATGATAAAATCAGTTGGGATGCCGTCGATCTTGGTAAGTTCGATACCTATTACGAAGGGACGAAGGATAAGCGGGGAACGGCGACCGTCGATGATGATATTTTGAATATGATCGAAAAATGGCGGATGGTGCTTGCCGAAGATATTGCGCTGCATAATGACGGAATCGATGCATTCAATTTGACAGGTGCTGTGCAGAAAATTATTGACCGGCTGCTTTTCTTACGGATTTGTGAAGATAAAGAAATTGAAGAAGGTAATCAGCTTAAAAAAATCGCGGAGCAAAAAACGGCTATTTATAAAAATGTACAGCGGCTTTTTGAAAATGCGAATGCTAAATTCAATGCAGGGTTGTTTGCTTCCGACCAATGGCTTGACGAACTTGCTGTTGCGGATAGAACGCTTATCAGTATTATCAATGCGCTCTATTATCCTGAATGTCAGTATGAGTTCAGCGTGCTGCCGGTTGAAATACTCGGTTCCATTTATGAACGCTTTTTGGGAAAGATTATCCGCTTTACGCGCAAAACAAAGAACGGGCACAGCATAGAAATTCTTGAAAAGCCGGAAGTACAAAAAGCAGGGGGTGTGTATTATACGCCGCCTTATATCGTTAAATACATTGTTGAAAACACAATCGGTAAAAAGCTTGCAGGCAAAACACCTGATGAGGTAAGCCGTTTGCGTTTTGTTGATCCTGCATGCGGTTCGGGGAGTTTTCTTGTTGGGGCGTATCAGTATTTGCTGGACTGGCACTTGGATTGGTATTATGCGGAAGCGCGGCGGGAGCAGGCGGAGAAGAAGGGGCTTATTTACAAGGATGCAGCAACAAAGGAGTATAAGCTGAGTGTCGAAGAGAAAAAACGCATCTTGCTGAACAATATCTACGGTGTGGATATCGACGCACAGGCGGTGGAGGTAACAAAGCTTTCGCTCTTTTTGAAGCTTTTGGAAAATGAAGGCAAGGCTCTTTCTCCAGGGGGGCAGTCTACACTATTCAAACCGAGCGAAATACAGAAACACAAAAAAATTTTACCGGATATGTCACACAATATTAAATGCGGGAACAGCCTTATCGGAACGGATTACTACACGGGCAAGGATTTAACACTGTTCGGCATCGAGGAACAACGCAAGGTGAACGCCTTTGACTGGGATGCTCAGTTCCCGGGCATATTTGCAGACGGTGGTTTTGATTGCGTGATTGGGAATCCGCCGTATTTGAGAGTGCAGGGACTTCGTGAAAATTATGAAGAGGAAGCAAAATTCTACGAAAAGGAATATAAGGCAGCAACGGGGCGATTTGATTTTTACATTCTTTTCATTGAAAAAGGATTTAATTTGTTGAATAAAGATGGTATACAGTCTTTTATTCTTCCTCATAAATTTATCAATAGTGATTTTGGAACCGGTATAAGACAATTTATTTATGATAATCGTGCTCTAAAGAGCATTGTTCACTTTGAATCGCATCTCGTGTTTAATGCCGCTTCTGTGTATACCTGTATTATTGCGCTTTCACATAATAATGATACATTTAGGTTTATTAAGACTAAACCTGAAAAGATAGCTGAAGAATTACATTTTGATGTTTTACCGTTGGATGTCTTGAAAGACAGTGCCCCTTGGCAGTTAGCATCTTCAGTTGATAATGCCCTTATCGATAAACTGAGATTGCAAAAGTTCACCGTTAAGGATATTTTTCATGGTATATTTCAAGGAATTGTAAGCGGTGATAATAAAGCATTTTATCTCTCCGATTGTAGATTAGACGAGCAATATATTACTGGTTATAATTCTATAACTGAAACATATATTCAAATCGAGAAAAGTGTTTGCATGCCTATTCTTACGGGTAAAACTATTAATAGATATAGCTTTATAAATAAAAAGGAGTATATGATTTATCCTTATCATAGTGCGAATGGGAAAACTATTTTCTATACAGAAAATGAAATGAAAACGAATTTTCCAAAATGCTATGAATATTTCAAATCAATAAAAGCACGTCTTTCAAAACGAGGAACTGCCTCTATGAAGTATCCGATATGGTACGCTTTATGGAATGCAAGAAATATGCATATATTGTCCAGTAAAAAAATACTGACACCCGATATTTGCTTTGGAACTTCAATGTGTTTTGATTCAGAAGGTAAATATTACTACAACGATACTTCGTATGGCTTAATTCTTAATGATAGCAATGATGATAGATATTATGCTTATCTTGCGATATTGAACTCAAAGGTAACATGGTATTTTCTACAAAAGACAGGTGCTTCACTACGTGGCGGTTATTTCCGATTTAAAACAAAATATCTTGAACCTTTCCCTCTACCGGAATTGAATACAGAACACATCGAAATGCTTACACGGCTTGCAAAATCTATGCTTGATGCACAGGAACAACTGAACAGTGCAATATCCGATTCTGATAAAAAATTCTTGCAGCAGCGGGTTGACATTTTAGATAAGCAGATAAATACTGTTGTATATGGGCTGTATGGGTTGACGGCTGATGAAGTGAAGGTTGTGGAGGGGGAGTAGGTGATTACTAAAATTTTAATTTAACATGGTAGCATATTTTATAGAGGATAAAATAATCTGTGCCTATACAATAACCAATAGGATGATATACTTTCTGTGTGTATCAAAGTTATTATATATAATTATAGAGGTTATCTTATATGCAAATTAATATAAAACATTGCAATAATATAAATGAAGCTTCAATAGAGATAGCTGAAAATCGTTTGAATATAAAATATGCATTAAATGGTACAGGAAAATCTACCATTGCAAAAGCGATTTCTTTGGCTATCAAAGGTGCTACTTTAGATATTTTAAGACCATTTAAGTATAAGGATAATCAAAATATAACTCCTTCCATAAGCGGTATTGATAAATTGTCGAAAGTTTTAATATTTAATGAGGAATACGTAAATACAATTCTTTTTTCAGAAAATAGAATTAATTAAAAACAGTTTCGAAATTTTTATAAAAGACGAAAACTATATAAAGAATCAAGAGAAAATAGAAGAACTTGTTAATGAAGTTAAAAATTTATTTACACAGAATGAAACAATAAAGGAAATTGGTAAACTATTGCAAAATTTTATAGATGATTTTAAAGCTACAAAAACTGGATGGGCTGCAAATGGAACCATGGGTAAGGGATTAGCAAAGGGTAATAAATTAGAGAACATACCTACGGGATTAGAGGTATATGAGCCGTTTTTAAAGAGTGAAAATACTGTAAAATGGTTACAGTGGCATATAACTGGAAATGATTATTTATCTATTGGTAAGTGTTGTCCGTTTTGTTCTTCTGATAATATAGAAGCTAAAAAGGAAATAATTCAAAAAATAAAAAAAGAATATGAACCAAAATATATTGAACATTTACTGAAAATGATTGAGTTATTAGAAAAACTATCCATCTTCTTGTCTGATGATGCAAAAACACAAATCAATAAAATAAAGATAAATATTGATGGCATTTCACCTGAGCAAAAGAATTATTTGATAGCAGTAAATGGAGAAATAGAAACACTATATAGTAAAATATTAAGTATGCAAAATATAGGATATCAATCTTTTAAAGATATTGATGATATAGTTGCGACAATATCTTCATTGAAGATTGATCTTCCTCTTTTAAAAAATCTAAATTCTGCGAAAATGGCTGAATCAGTAAGTTCTATAAATGCTGCTATTGATGAACTAATCAAGAAAGCTGGAAATTTAAAAGGTAAGATAATAAAACAAAAGAATCTCATAGTAAAAAAAGTGAATTTCTATAAAAAAGATATAAATGATTTTCTTGAATACGCCGGTTATAACTATAAAGTTGACATGATAGAAAAAGATGAAGAATCTAGACTGGTATTGTACCATAATGAGTTTAATGAAATTATTACTTCAGGTTCAGAGACTTTGAGTTATGGCGAAAGAAATGCTTTTGCGTTAATTTTATTCATGTATGATGCAATAAAACAAAAGCCTGATTTAATAATTCTTGATGATCCTATTTCTTCATTTGATGGGAATAAAAAATTTGCAATACTGAACAAATTATTTATAGGCAAAAAGAACTTTCATGATAAAACAGTACTTTTGCTATCACATGATTTCAGTGTAGTTATTGATTCAATTTATAATCTTAATGATAAAATAGGCGCAAAAGCATTTTTTTTAGAAAATAAAAATGGACGTATTCTTGAGAAAGATATAACAAAGTCTGATATTCTATCTTATAAGCAAATAGCTTTGAAAAATATTTCTTCTAAATCGATTTTAACTTCACTTATATATTTAAGACGGTTATTTGAATTTGAAAATGAAAAAAATATGGGATATCAATTATTGTCTAACCTATTTCACAAAAGAAATATACCTATTATAAACAAAGGCGAATTATTTATCCCAATGACCGAAGGAGAAATAACTAAAGGGGAGAAAGAAATTCAATGCTACATACCTGATTTTACATACAAGAGTGTAATAGGAATTATTAGGAGTAATGTTAAATTACTTGAAGCTTATCATAATACCTCTGTAGGATATGAAAAACTTCAATGTTATCGTTTGTTAAATTTAGAAAATCCTGAAGATGGTAATTTTGAAGATAAGCAGATCAAAGAAATTGATAATGTGTTTAAAAAATTCATAAATGAAACATTTCATATAGAAAATGATTATTTATTTCAAATAAATCCAATTGAATATGAGCTCATACCTGAGTATATCTTAAATAAATGTGATGACGGAATAAAAGATCATGATAGGATAAACTTAACTGATGAAATCAAAAATCCTATTCAAGGCGATGATAAAGATGATAAAATAGAAGTTGATAGTTCACAAGATAAAATTCATGAAGTTATCGAGCAACATCTTGGAGATATGATAACGGAAAGATCTGCAAGACAAAAGAAAAAAACAGAAAAGGAACAAACCAATAAAATGCAATTAACTTTATTTAATGATATATAGCTAATTGGTTTGAAATAACAATAAAAATCAATCATACTGGCTAATATTGCATATAGTAGAGACTTAAAACTGGGCGCAATCAGCACGTAAAGGAAGGATATAATGTGGGGCAAGCGACACCGGTGTTTAAAGTATATATCTGTACGGTTATCCGCTGGGTCGAGCAATGTAAAAAACTAGGGATGTAAAAATAAAGTACGCGAGCACTCCAATAAGAAAATTAATCCTGAAAACTGATTGTGATGTGCAAAAGAAATCTGATGCATACTTAAAATAAATTGTACAACAGTTCCACTGCGATCTTGAATCGATTAAGAAAAGTCAGTGTTATGCGAAAAAAGAGTAGTTTTATAAAAAACAAAAGCCTGAAAAGTAAAGATATACAACTGGAAAAGTTTATATATCAATATTAACACACAGTATCCCCTCAATGTCCTACGAAACAATTATCAAACAAGTAAAAATGCTACCGGACCCGCTCCTAAACATCTGTCTCGGCATTCATCAAACTGCTTGAGGCTGCGCAATGCAATTTTACTGAAAACCTCGCCGGTCACGCAAAGCCTAAAAACAAACAAGCTTTTTTTGCATGAGCCGGAAAACTGTACCTCGATCAGAACGTAGTTAGCGAACTACGCGAGGTAAGCTTGATATGATTTTGGCAGACACAAATAGTATCATAGGATTGCTGTTTGGTTATTCTCCTTTGTTCTTTATCCAATAGTCGCAGTCTTCATATCCTTCGGCAACGGTATGTTCCCTGTAAAGAGTGCCGCCGAAATGTTCCATCACCGCCTTGTCCGTTTCGCAAAAATACGGCATCAATTCACCGTATCCATTCTTTTTTGCAAAATCGGCGATGGGACACCCAACCAGGTGAATACTGATTCCTTGTTTGTGATGCAGCGGATTTATTTTCATTCCCCATGTATTGTTCCATGAGCCGTCTTCTTTGTGCTTGTTCAGCTTCTTTGCCCTGAGTGAGAAAAGCCCGTGGAAAAGCGCTTGCACCAGCCTGTTGTTAAGATTGAACCGAGAAAGCTGACCGCCTTTTTTATCGCCGATCATCATACCATAACACATATTCGTAATTTCATCGGGTGACATACTGCGGTTCATACATTCATAATACGCAAAAGCCGACAGCGCACCGTAAAAGTTTTTCGACATCGGATTGTCTTTGCCTCCGATACTCGGTGCATCATGTGCAAACTTTTCGTAGATTTCAATAATCTCCCGATACTTCTTTTCCGCCTCATCCGGTGGGAATTTCTTATTCAGTTCATTCCTGATCCAATCCGCAGACATTTGTGGAATTTCAAAAATCTTCTCAGCTGTCATTTTCATTCTCCTTTCGCATAAGCGCCGATTAATAAGATTTCACGGTACTGCCATCCTTGGCAGTTCTGGTCGAATAGTATCAATTTTTCCGCGGGGAGATTAAAAAAAACGACCTGATGCGTTTACTCTGAATTCTAAAGTAACCCCCGCTTCCCACCTGTTGCCTTTCCGTTCAAAAATCGTGATGTTATCAACCGGAAAGTCTTCCTCAAGGTTCAGCTCGTTCATTACCTGAATCGCCTTGGTCATTACTCCGGTAGGAATATCCCGATTTGCAACAGTTGCGTGAGGCTGGAAAGGCTTTTTGTCTTTTTTAGTGCAGCCCGGACAGGCGTTGATAATTGCTTGTACTGTTTTATCACGGAGCTTTGTCCAATTTTCATCTGTAATGACATTTGCAAACAGCGTTCTATCTCCAAACGCATCAAAGTTATCAATATGAGCAGTAAAACCTAAGCCTTTGGGCAAGACTTCTTTTTCAATCGCGCTGATTAAATCATCGGTTGTATAATCTTCCGGCAGTCTGAACGGTGGGACAAGTGTAACGTGAATTGGAGTTCCATGTCCGGATTTGCAACCGTAAGCCTCGTTCATATAACGACGGCAATCTTCCAGAGTAAGGGTTATATCCTCTGGGAGGAGAACGCCGATAAAATGCGTTTGCTGCGGAGCATTATTTCGTTTCATCTCTATCATTATAGCATAAAACCATGCATCATTCTATCTTGGTGTTCTTCAATATTCTGAATGCCGGCAGCTGGATTTTATCAAAGTTATGATATAATAGTTATGCGATGTTAAGGTTAGCTCAAAATGATTCATAATCCGGTATTTTTTCATGTTGATTTAGATGCTTTTTTTGCCTCGGTAGAGCAGCTCGATAATCCGGCATATCGCGGGAAGCCGGTTATTGTCGGCGGGCTTGGTAAGCGGGGTGTTGTCTCAACTGCGTCGTATGAAGCGCGAAAATTCGGTGTCCATTCTGCGATGCCGATAGCCCGTGCACGAGCCTTGTGTCCGCAGGGGATATTTATCAAAACACGAATGCAGCGTTACTATGAAAAATCGAAAGAGATTATGAATATTTTTAAAAACTTCAGTCCCGATATACAGCAGCTTTCCATCGATGAAGCTTTTCTTGATATGAGCGGTACGGAAAAAATATTCGGCGATACTACAACAGCTGCCCGGCGGCTGAAAACTACCATTTTTGAACAAACCGGTTTGCGCGTTTCCGTAGGGGCAGCTTCCAATAAGTACATTGCAAAAATTGCGTCGGGGCAATCGAAGCCGGACGGTTTGCTTGTTATTCCGGCGGGCAAAGAAGCGGCGTTTATGCAGTCGCTGCGTTTAAGCGATGTATGGGGAATCGGCGGCAAAACTCGTGCGAGACTTGCGGAGGCAGGTCTGACGACTATTGCCGAAATTCTCAAACAGCAGGAATCCGTTTTACAACTGATTATCGGGAATGCCGCCGGTACGTTTTTATATCAAGCCGTCCGCGGAGATATGGCGCATGTTTTTAATGAAGAGCGGAAAAGCCATTCTATCAGTACGGAACGCACGTTTGAAACCGATCTGCATGAAAAGGATGAAATTTCCGATGTGTTATTTCAGCTGAGCGCTGAGTTGATGTGCCGCATTCTTGATGAGCGCATTCAAAGCCGCACCGTACATATTAAAATACGGTATGCTGATTTTACTACCGTATCAGCGCAGCAGAGCGGCTCTTTGATTAACGATTCTGCGGATTTATACGAGCGGGCGCAACGGCTATTTTTTTCCCGTTTCGACACCGCGCTATCCGTCCGGCTTATCGGGATTGGAGTAGATGTCGGCAGCGACAACAGCCAACTTGAACTTTTTGCATCGGAAAAAGCGGCGAAAAAACGTAAACTTGAAGAAGCGGTTTTGAATATTGCAAAGAAAAACAAGGATGTCAAAATCGTGCAAGCGCGATTACTTCATAAGTAGGATATAGATAAGATTGACGAAGGGAGATTTTCCTCAGATTTTTTACTTATAGGAGACAAGAGATGGAAAAACTTATTCTTTCAGTTTTAATGAGCGCAGGTATGGCAGCATGACTTTCAGCAAAAACGGCACTGGTGTATTTTAGCGCAACCGGTACGACGGAAGAAATGACGAAAAATGCTGCAAGCGCGATGGGGGCGGATCTTTTTGAAATAGATCCTGTCCACAAATACACCGCTGCCGATCTGAACTGGAATGACAAAAAATCACTCACTACAATCGAGTGTAACGATCCGAAATCCCGTCCGTCAATCGCGAACAAGATTGACATATCCGGTTACGACACCGTTGTTTTGTGCTATCCTATCTGGTGGGGATATGTGCCGAAGATCATGTATACCTTTGTCGAAAGCCAAAACTGGAGCGGAAAGAAACTTGTTACACTCTGTACATCAGGCGGAAGCGGTCTTGGACGGAGCGGTTCGGACATTGCAAAATACGCAAAGGGCGCGACCTTCAAAGGCGGAAGAGCTTTTACACGCGGGAGATACTGACAAAAATATGTCCATAGCTTAGTATAAACATAGTTAGAGATACACAGTTCTTTTGAAAGATAAAGTGTAAGATAATTGATTAAAAATATGTACTACAAACGCCATAAAATGAGCGTTTTATCCTGTCTTTTAGCGTTTTTTCTGATATAGAGTTATTTGTTAGCTTCGAGTTTTGCCCTTGGCAAAACTCGATACTGTATCAGCGACAACTCAGATGCACACACCTCCAGCGCTTTTGCAAAGAGACGGCGTAGATACATCGTCAGCAAACGTACATCCGTGTACATTTGCTGACGGCGAGTTTTTGCTGTGCAAAAACGTCGCTACTGCGAGGAACCACCGCCGTCCGTGGCGGTTCTGAAATGCCTTTTGGAAATAGACGGTGCAGATGCTAGGAGCGTATAAAAAACACCCGCAGGCGTACTTGATGTACGTTGAGGACTGTTTTTTATGAAGCGACAACGCAGATGCGTCGTATATTTCCAAAAGGACTACGGCAGCGGACTATACCGCTCTCCATAGTCATAGGTATCAAGCTGTTCGTATTTTTTAAAGAAGTTGACAACCAAATAGGTAAAGGGCGTACAGACAACCTCTATCATCGTCTTAAAAAGATAATTTGAAAAAGCCATCACAATTAAAACGGAAGATGCGTACATTCCCGAAAAGGCAATCGCTACAAAAATGATACTGTCCAGCAGCTCTCCAACCAAAGTTGAGCCGATGGTGCGCATCCACAGGTGTTTGCCGTCGGTAAGTATCTTCATTTTAGAAAGAACGGTAGAATTGCTGTACTCGCCGATAAAGTAACCGCAGATACTGCCTGCAGTGATGCGGGGCATTTGCAGCAAAATATTATTAAAATCGCTTTGCAGATTCCAGCCGCCCTCTGCCGGCAGAATACTCACCAACCAGACATTGAACGCCATAAAAATAAGGACGACAAAGCCTGTCCAAATGACTTTCCGCGTATCCCGATAGCCGTATACCTCAGTCAGCACATCGCCGAAGATATACGAAAACGGAAAAAGCAGCGTACCGCCGTCAAATACGAAGGGACCAATCTGCACCATTTTTACTGCCAAAATATTCGACAGCACCAATACACCGATAAAGAGTCCGGAAAGAACCGGCAAGAAATTCTTTTTCTTCATGAAGCCCTTGGCTTCATCCGTCAAAATAGTGTCATTCATTATTTTATTATAGCAAAATCGGAACAGCGGTGATATACTAAATATATTAGGGCAACCGCATCAGACAGTTACCTAATATCCCCGCAAAATAATTGGGGCTGTTCAACCTGTTCTTTTGAAAATAGAGGGGTATCTACTGTGTCGTACGGCAAAAAAAGTATCCTCAACGTATTAAAAATACGCCTACGGTGCTTTTTTGCCTATCTTCTTGTATCTACCGCTCCCTTTTCAAAAGGCTAACGAAAAGTCTCTTTTCAAAAGCGTCGGTTCTATGCGGTAAACTCTTATTCTGAGTTTTTACATATTTGTCTGATGCATTTGTCCTTCCTTAAAATAAAATGCACGAAATTTTATTTAAAATTTCGTGCGAAGGTAAAAGTGTATTATCTGAGGAGGCACGATAAAAAGTACCGTCTAAAATTGCGCCGGTACTTTTTATCTCAAGTTTGCGTTGCAAACTCGATTATTGTATGTGTGCGCGTACTGCGCACGGCTAAAAACTTTTTTCGGAAATTGATATTTCCTGCAAAAGTTTTTATAGGAGGTAATATGAAAACAATATTGGTAACAGGAGCCCTCGGTCAAATCGGCAGTGAGCTGGTTATGCACCTGCGCAAGACCTATGGCGGCAGTAATGTTATTGCAAGTGATGTAGTAAAAAAAGACATGCCGGAAGTGCTTGAGTCCGGGCCTTTTGAGCAATTAAACGTATTGGAGCCGCAAAAGGTTGCGGATGTATGTAAAAAATATAAGGTCGATACCGTTATACACTTAGCAGCGCTCCTTTCCGCCGTTGCAGAGCGCGATCCGCAAATGGCGTTCAATATCAACATCCACGGATTATACAATATGCTGGAAATCGCACGGGAAAATAAGTACCGGTTCTTTGTTCCCAGCTCCATCGCGGCATTCGGGCCGGGAACTCCGAAAGACAAAACGCCTCAGGACACCATCCAGCGGCCGACCTCGATGTACGGCGTAACAAAGGTTTCAGGCGAGCTGCTCTGCGACTACTACCACAAACGCTTCGGCGTCGATACCCGCGGCGTACGGTTCCCCGGTCTTATTTCGTATACAACTCCTCCGGGCGGCGGCACTACCGACTATGCCGTTGACATTTATTACGAAGCGCTCAAGAACAAAAAATACGAGTGCTTTATTAAGGAAGGCACCTATATGGACATGATGTATATGCCCGATGCCCTCAAAGCAGTGCAGCAGCTTCTGGAAACAGATGAGGCGAACTTAGTCCACCGCAATGCCTTCAACATCGCTTCCATGAGCTTTACACCGGAAATTATCGCAGCGGAAATTAAAAAGCACATCCCTAAATTTCAGATGACCTACAAGGTTGACCCCATGCGGCAGGCAATCGCCGATTCATGGCCGAACTCCATCGATGACACCTGCGCACGGCAAGAATGGAACTGGAAACCCGAATACGATCTGGAAACCATGACCGTCGATATGCTGGAAAAACTGAGCAAGCGGCTCGGCGTTGCCTATCATTCGGCACAAAAATAAAGAAACGTTGCAATGAGTATTAAATTTCATTGAAGAGGAGAAAACGATGAGCAATATTCACGAAATGGCTTTTTTACAAGAAAAAGTACAGGAATTAAAAGATCAAGGCTTGTATAAGGTACCGGTAACTCTTGACGGGCCGAACGAAGCAGAATGCGTTATTAATGGAAAGAAAGTTATCAACCTTTCATCAAATAACTATCTGGGCTTTGCAAACCATCCCCGCTTAAAGAAGGCGGCAATCGCAGCGATTGAAACCTACGGCGCGGGAGCCGGAGCTGTCCGACCCATCATCGGAAACATGAAGATTCACGATGAACTTGAAACCCTGCTTGCTACATTCAAGCGGGAAGAAGCAGTACTCACCTTCCAGTCGGGCTTTAACTGCAACGCCGGTGTTATCCAAGCGGTTACCGATAAGGGAGACCTCATCCTATCCGATGAACTAAACCATGCGTCCATCATCGACGGCTCGCGCCTTTCAAAAGCGGATAAGGCAGTGTTTAAACACTCCGATATGGCGGATTTGGAGCGGGTTTTAAAAGAGAAGCGCCCCAACTACCGCAACATCCTCATCATCACTGACGGCGTGTTCTCCATGGACGGCGACATTGCCAAGCTGCCGGAAATCGTTGCACTTGCGGAAAAGTACGAATGCTTAACCTACGTGGATGACGCCCATGCCAGCGGTGTATTAGGCGAAAGCGGACGCGGCTCCGTTGACCACTTCCACCTGCACGGCAGAGTAGACTTTGCAATCGGTACCCTGTCCAAAGCAATCGGCGTTGTCGGCGGCTATGTTGCCGGTAAGCAGGTTACCATCGACTGGCTGAAAAACCGCGGACGCCCCTTCCTGTTCTCCACCGGACTCCCGCCCGCCGCTATCGGCGCTTGTATCGAAGCTATCAAAATGCTGATGGAATCAACCGAATACACCGACCGGCTGTGGAAAAACGCCCGCTATTTCAAAGAGAAACTCTCCCACCTCGGCTTTAACACCGGACACAGCGAAACACCCATTACGCCGGTCATCATCGGAGAAGAGGCAAAAACACTCGAGTTCTCCAAAAAGCTGTTCGATAACGGCTTATTCATCGGACCGATTGTATTTCCCACCGTACCCAAAGGCACCGGACGTGTCCGCTGTATGGTAACGGCAGGGCACACCACCGAACAGCTTGACCGCGCTATCGCTATCTTCGAAAAAGTCGGAAAAGAGATGGGCATTATCGCGTAATATTTCCTTTTGAAAATATGCATACCGTCTACGGCGTTGCCTTGCCAAAAGTGTACATCCTTGTACACTTTTGGCAGCGAAGGGCTGTCCAAAAACTTCAGTTTTTGGACAGTTTCCTTAGATTTAGATGCGATGTTTAAAATTAAGTCATTACTGTGTAAAGACTTGATTTTAAACTCGCGGGGATGTCGAAAAAGTAACCAACTTTTGAGACATCCCCATCGCTTCTGATATAACCAGCGGCATCCGTGCCGCTACTGAAAAAGCCTCAACGTATCAGGACGGACAGGGATGTCCGGGGTTATAAGCAACAGCGACGTTTTTGCGCAGCAAAACTCGACGTTGAAAAGTGTACACGGATGTACACTTTTCAACATGCCTGCGGGTGTTTTTTGCTCGCGCCTTGTAGTTTCAGAACGGACAAGGATGTCCGTGGTTCAAAACAGAAGCGATGTTTTTGCGATGCAAAAACTCGCGTCCGGAAGTGTACACGGACGTACACTTCCGGACAGGCTATTTTCAAAAGGCTGACGGAAAAGTTATTTTCAAAAAAAGAGGGGCTACGTAGCAACCCCAATTTTTCCGCGGGGTTGTTGTTCTCATAAGGTGGTTGCAGTCGGCTTTAATACCCTTTGTTACGACGCAAGCGTCGGGGTATTAAACCCTCCGCACGAATAAATAGCCTGATGCGTTTACTCTGAGTCGGCCTCTTTATCTTTATATAAAAAAAGAATAAACTCGACAGCTGTCGAATTATTTGCGGCGCAACTCATTTACTCAAAGAGGAACACTCATGGGAAGTTTAGACTTTTTATCTAAAGATTATCAATTTAAAAAATATAAGAATGTATATGCAGGAATGCTGCAAGGGTTTTATACGATTTTTCACGTAGATGCCAATGCGAAGAAATGTATCCTTACCATCGGCGCTTCTAAGGCAGAAAATGGAGAAGACTTGTTCGCCCTCTTGCAGTCGCGGCTTTGTGAAATAAAAAAGGTAAAAACGCGTATCGATAACGCAACATTAATCTTTGAATATCCTACGCCGGCATTAGGGAACTATAAGAAAACATTTGATTTGCTGAATGATACCGTTATCCCATTCCTGATAGAAAATAAGTATAAATCCGGCGGATTTATCTATGGTAAAAATGATGGAACGATACGGTTGTTTCAAATAGGACTACAATACCTGTATCTAACCGAAGCTGAGCGGGCGGAAAAAGAAGCCGATCTTACCGCTCAAAAAGAAAAAGACAAAAACACGCAAGAAAATTTTTTACTCGGTACATTGGGCGTTATCGGCGTTGCATTAGCGGGAATCTTACTGTATGTTATCGTCGGAAAAATGAACCTCTATGTTTGGGCGATTCCAGTCTTACTCAGCGCAATATCCTATACTGTATACAAACGACTGGGAAAAAAATTAACCGTAAAAGCCATCGTTATGATTTTGATTGTACTGGGCATAGCGCTCGCAGCGGCAACCGTATTGGAATACGGCTGGCGTATATACGATGCTGTAAATGAGGGTCCGGATATTGAGCATATCGGCTTTTTCGATGTTTTAAAAGAAACGCCGGAGCTTATAATCACCGAACCGGACATCGCAAAGCTGGTTAAAAGAGATTTATTGGTAAACGGTGGAATTTTAATACTGGCCTCAATTATTACGATAGTAAGCGCTTACAGACAAGAAGTACGGTTTATCAAAATAAAAAGATTGGATTAAGTATAAAAAGTCATTGCATTATAGCCTATGAGAGCCTTGCTGAATGCGGATTTTAAGGATTATGAAGCGGGACATGAAAATACTTACCGCCCCAATCCACATTGAGCAGTTTCTTAAATCCGTTCTTTTGTAAAATTTCCACAGCTGCACGGCTCCATCTCCCTATTCTGCAAATAACGATAACATTTTTATCGCAGAAATGTTATAAGGCAATAATCTGTCAGCCTTTAAAATAATTTACAAAACTATGGTAATTATGCTACATTAAACATAAAGGGAAGCACACAAGCATTCTCCCTTAAATTGAGAGGTGTATATGAAAAAAGCAATTACAACGTGTTTAGCGGTTTGTCTCGTTTTAGCAAACGTAATGGCTGCAGAGTACTACGTTTCAAAAGAGACCGGTAAGAATGGAAACGCGGGTACAAAAGATGCTCCGTTTAAAAACATCGAAAAGGCTGCCGAAAAAGTGCAACCCGGTGATAAGTTATATGTTGCGGAAGGCAATTATTACGGCGTACGGGACAAAGGTTTTATCATGATAAAAAACCCTGTAGAAATCTACGGAGGATATTCCAAAGACTTTTCAAAACGGGACGTTTTAAAATACCGCACGCTCGTTATGCCGCCGGCCTCATCAAACGGAACAGGCCGCGCAAATAAGGCGATGGAGTTTGATATTAAAGACGGTCAGGGAAAAAAACTTGTCATCGACGGTATCATCTTCGATAAAGGAGCTTCCAACGGTTACCATCCGACAAAAGGCAAACCTGCCGGTGTGGAAACCGGTATGCTCATCCTGCCGCCGGGAGAAGGCGTTAATGGCGGTGAAAAATCCATTACAACAGAAAAGGCGATATTCGGCGGCAGCATTATGAAATGCGATGTGCTTATTCAAAACTGCGTATTTAATAACGCTTCCAATTTTGCCATCCAGTTCGGCGGTTCAGGCGATGTTAAAATTTTGAATAATGTTTTTACTGCAAATGCGATGTCTGCTTGCGAAATTTGGGGAAAAGAAAATAAACCGACCGCCATAACGCTGGAGTTCGCATATAATACTGTTTTGTTTACATGGCCACGCACGCATGCCTTTGAGGATATGGGGTACGGATTCCGCGTTATGACGAAGGTTGAGGTGAATATACACCACAACATTATCGGGCTTTCTACACTGTCTGCAATCGATCGCTGCCGTATCGACAGCCCTGCTTCTATGGAAAACGGACGAAAGGTACTTGTAGATAACAATCGATTTTTTATGAACAAACAAGCGGATGTAACCCTGCCGGGCTTAGGTACATTTGAATACGTATGGGTAAAAGACTTTGAAGACGTTGAACGCTTTAACAGCGCCGAAGGCAACGAGGAGCTGAAAGACGTAGCTCCGCTTAAAAAAGTTTTAAACCAAGCATATTTGGCAGGTTTCTTAAACGCTACCTATAAAGAAAAAACCGACTATGATCCGAATTCCCCCGCTAACGAGTTCAGACGCGCAATGGGAATGAACCAAACGATGAAAGTTCAAACTGATGTGTCGATGTTTGCAAACAGATATCCGCAAGATGATGCTGTAAAACTGTTCGGTGCAGTCAAAGGCTTCGGCGCACAGGCGATTAAGTAAATGTAATCGCAAGACTGGCGGAAAAGGTTGGCATCTTGTCAGTAGAAGCGACGATTTGAGAGTATTTCGCTCAAAATTCGTTGTATTGGTAATTAACCTGTTCGAAAACATCGCATTTCAGAGCAGGTTACCCTGAAATGCGATGTTCAAAATCGTGCTATCTGTGCGATTTTGAACACGCTCGACGGGAATAGCGAAAAAGTAACAAACTCTTGGGACGTCCCCGTCAAGTGTATTCATCGAAGCTGATTCGAGTTGGGTTGATTCTGTAGAGTCCATATCCTCACGTTATCGGCTTTAATACCCCACATACTGACCGGCCGGATAGATACATCCTGCGCATGCAATATCGGCGGAACACCCTGCCTGCACCCATACCGGCTTAAAATAATTTCCGGAAGCCGGTTTGATTTTTTGTATGATGCCGTCGGGACAATGAATTGAAACAGGCACTCGTTTTTCCGGTGAATGAGATGAATGTTCGCCGATTGCTGCGGAAGAAAGCAATTCGCACACCCGCGTCAAGAAAGCGATTCGTTCTTCAAGCTCAAAGATAAAACGGGAATAAAAAGCGAGCACCCCAAAGTCATTGCCGGAAAGTGCACTTTGCTCAAGCTGCTGCAACAAGCCGCTCAATATTAGAAAGGCAGACTTCGCTTCTTGATAGCGGGCAGCGGAATACTTGCAGCCGTACACCTGTTGCAGCACTGTCTTGAGTGTTTCCGCATCGTTGTATATATGCACAGTTTTTTGCGTACACTGCCGGAATGCGGTTTCGACGGCAGGGCAACAGCCGTCAAGTACATACATCTTGGAAGAATACAGCAGCGGACACTTTTGCGTCGTTAAATATATCACCGTACTCTTGATTGCATCGCAGGCAGGATAATCACCATATTTAAAAATAAAGGCGTCCACTCCGACAATCGGCACCGGCACAAGACCGCAGCCGTAGATGAGCGCCTCGTCGATGACGGGAGACTGAGCTTCCGAATACGCAGAGCCGAACAGCCCAACGATATTATCATCCGCCTGCATCCGCAGCGTCGCATCTATATATGCCTCCCTACGGAGATCGGGTGCATAGTCAATTATTTCCTGTAATGAAGCATGCTTAAAATCTAATTCCATACGCCGATCGTTTTATTCGTGCGGAGGGGTTAATACCCCGACGCTCTGCGTCGTAACAAAGGGTATTAAACCCGACTGCAACCACCTTATAGAACACACAGTGCGAAACATTGAGCACTGTGCCCCGACGCTTGCGTCGGGGTTGTTGATTCCTTTTCAAATTCTCGCTTTTGTAATTCACAACTATTCATTCAATTCCCAATATCCGTTATTTCCGGTACCGATATATCGTAAATTCTCTATCTCTTTTATGGTTCTCTGGATAGTTTTTACACTTACGCCGGCACTATCTGCAATAGCTTGTCTTGTAATCTTATTATTTGACCTCACCTTTGCCTTTATAAATTCAATCAGCTCCTTCTTATTGTGAGGGACATTCTGAGGGACATTCTGAGGGACATTCTGAGGGACATTTTTTTCGCCGACTTTTTCTGTTGCAATCTTCTTGAGTGGAATAATCGTTCTGAATATATCTCCTTCTTCAAAAATAGGATTTTTTCCCGAATACAGTTGTGTGTACTTATAGGTGTTACGCATACCGGAACCAAGCTCATCGGCAATTCCAATTTCCCTAAAGACTTTAGATATCGACGGATTTTTAGGAAACGGTTCGAATTTTTGCAAATCCAATACGCCTATTCTATGTGCTACATTGCTATTTTCGATAGTAATTTTTTCATCATCAATAATCATTTTCGCAGGAAAGCCGCTTGAATAATCCCTGTGGGCTAATGTGTTGGAAACTACTTCTCGGAGTATCCTATCTCTTGCATTGACATTAACAATGCCCTCTAAAACAAACAAGTCATTCAAATGCTTTCTGCCAAAGTTGATAAGCCTATCATAACTGTCAATCAGATTGGTAATGACGACATCTCTGTCATCATATCGGTCTTTGTTCTCTACTCTAAATAGTGCATCCGTTTTATGCTGTGATAAAACGGACATAATGGCGTTGTCTTTTCCAAATAATAAAATTGCAGCTAAGGTAATACCTTCTTTGTTTGTTTCCGGATCAATTAAAATTAAATTAGCTGTTCTCAGAAGTTCTTCATCATTCATACCCTTCCATAAATGATTTTGATTCCTTGCAATAGCCATTTTTCGTGCTTTTTCAATTACCGCTGAGTTTAAACAATCTATTCCCAAATTAGGATAGACCTTATTTACAAAATAGGTGCTTTGTTTCCGCGCATAAAGCTTATATACCAGTTCCGCATTATCGGTAATATTTATATCACCCTCGTAAGACCTATCCCAAATGCGTCCATTGTGCCTGCACACCTGACAGCCTTTTGGTACTCTGATATAAATAAGCTTCTTGCCTTCCATATCTATTGAAACAGGTGTTAAGTATAAAGGCGGATATATTTTTTGCGAATTATTAATAGCTGTTGTAAATTCCTTTATTATTTTATCAACCTTGTCAGGATTAACGCCGGTAATTTCCCTTTTGTCGTTAACTCCTAATACTATATGACCGCCGTTTCTATTGTTAAAAGAACAAACGGAATCATATACGTCTTTCGATAAAGCATTCTTTGATTCTTTAAATTCAACATCTATTTTTTCACCGTTTTGAATGAGTTTCTTTATTTCTTCTGGTGTCATAATTCTCCTTATGCTGATTTTATCACGCCAAGAGCTTATTTTCCATACCGGAATATTTATCGGCAGGGCAACCGCATTAAAAATATTTTTAGCGGTTGCCTTCCTTCTGTGCGAAATTTCATAGGTATAAGGTGAGCGTCTACAATGACGCCGCTCACCTTAACCGTCAAGTTTTCTTTCGAAAACTTGCGTATTGATGTGTGCGCTTTTCGCGCACGAATGCAACAGTTTCCAAAATTCATATTTTGTTCAACTGTTGCATTTTAAGGAAATAAAATTTCGCACATTTTTTTCAACAGGCGGGTAAACGCATCAGGTAGAGTAAATAAAAACCGCGGAAAAATTGAGACTGTGAGACCATTTGAACCATCTTCAACTGTTGTACATCCATGTACATCAGTTGAAGGCGAGTTTTGTGCACGCACAAAACATCGCTACTATATGGAACCACTGCCATCCTTGGCAGTTCTGGTCGAATAGTATCGATTTTTCCGCGGGAATGTTAAAAAAACGACCTGATGCGTTTACCCTGATTTATCATTTGCATCGGTATCTGAAAAGTAGTACAATCGTTCCATTAAAAACACACGAGTGCCGGATAATGAGAACACATTGCTCGACATGGAGTTTTAACATTTTTATCGGGAGATTTTATGAAAAAAGCGGCTATTATCTATGCATCGGTTCATCATGGAAATACGGAAAAAGTAGTTACGGCAATGGCACAAGATATGCCGGTAACGCTGTTTAAAGTAGAGCAAGCTCAAAATATCGATTTTTCGGAATATGATTGTGTAGGCTTTGCTTCGGGAATATATGCGGGAAGATTTCATAAATCGATATATGCATTTTTGAAACATCACCGGCATAAACTTCCGAACCCTGCCTTTGTCGTATGTACAAGCGGAATGGGAAAAGGTCGGTATGCGAAAAAATTTGCCGGTTATTTACAGTCAAACGGATTTACCGTATTGGGTGAATTTGAATGCAAGGGATTTGATACTTTCGGTCCATTCAAGCTGTTCGGCGGCTTAGGCAAAGGACACCCTGACGATAAAGAGCTTGCAGACGGGGTTGCGTTTATTCAGAAGATTATGCTAACGTCTATCTAAGTCTATAAAGGAGGATTCTATGTGTAAAAAACTCTGTTCATTAGCAATCTTGGTTGTGATGCTCGCAGCTTTGCCGGTATGGGCAGGCGGGAAGCAGGACAAAAAAGCATCGGAAGGTTTTGCAACCGTAACCGATCATCAAGGCAGAACCGTTGTTATCCCAAAAAAGCCGGAGCGGATTGTCGCGCCGTTTTATATTTTGAGCAACACGGCATTGGCAATCGGCTGTCGGGAATATATCGTGTCGGGCGACGGCGGAAAAAGCGCTCGGCCGTTTATTAAAGAATTCGCTCCCGAATTGGCGGATAAACCCGCATGCGGCGGCGCAAAGAACTTGAACCTCGAAGCGGTTGCATCTCTGTCGCCCGATCTCGTTTTAGTGCCGTTTAAGGCCGCACAGCAGCTTCCTCAAATCGAAGCGCTCGGTGTCCCCGCATTGGTGATCGAACCCGAAACGATGAAGAATTTTTTCAGCTATATTGAAATGCTCGGCGCTGCTTCCGGTAATCGCGAACAAGCGCAAAAACTCCTCACTTTTTATAAGACAATCTTAAATGATGTCGCAGGTTTCGTAAAAGGCGAACCGGCGGTATCCGTTTATGTCAGCAGCCGCTCCGATCCTCTGAACGCGCTCAGCCCCAAGATGTTCCAAGCGGAACTCGTTGCGGCCGCCGGCGGGAAATTAGTAAGCGATGATATTACCGATGTCTATTGGACAAAAGTATCGCTGGAACAGGTGCAAAAATATGCCCCGCAGGTTATCGTTGCCGCAACGGGATCGAAGGTAACTCCGACAGAACTCACCGGAAAGGCTGAATGGAAGGGCATTCCCGCAGTGGATAACGGCAAAGTCTATGTATTCCCGTCAAATGTTGATGAGTGGGATTCCCCCATTCCGTGCTCATGTCTCGATGTTATCTGGCTTGCCGATAAACTGCATCCGGGAAAAGTTCCTGCCGGTTATTTAGCGGAAAAAACCAAGGCCTTTTATCGGGACATCTTCGGTAAAGAAAAAGACCTCGCCTCTCTTAATGTAAAATAAAAAGATAAAACCCTTCAATGCAGATGCGGTACCGGACTAAACTGATATGTGCAGCTTGTATAATGCCTCTGGCGGCGCTGATATTCTCGCTGAGCTGGGGGCGTTATCCGCTCTCTTTCATTAAGATACTTTCGATCCTGTTCCGCACCGATGCATTTGCGGCGGTAACTACAGCCGATTACAATATCTTTATGAACATCCGGCTGCCGCGCACCCTCTTTGTCTTTCTTTCAGGAGGTGCAATCGGGTTAAGCGGGGTAAGTCTGCAAAGTCTATTCCGTAATCCGCTGGTAGCGCCCGATATCATCGGTGTTTCTACCGGCGCTTCCCTCGGCGCGGCAATCGGTATTGTGCTGCTCCATACAAGTGCGGCAGGCATCCAGCTCTGCGCTTTTGCAGGCGGCATCGGTGCGACATTGCTTGTGTTGCAGCTTTCGAATATCGGCGGAGAACACAGCCTGATACGCCTCGTGCTTGCAGGCGTCATTATCAATGCGCTTGCCGGAGCAGGCGTATCCCTTATCAAATACATGGCGGATCCGCTCAATGAGCTGCCTGCTCTTGAGTTTTGGCTGATGGGCTGTTTTAACGTTATCACGTGGAAAAAGCTCGCCGCCTTTTTACCGATTGCCGTTGCGGGATGCAGCTTTATTATCCTGTTCCGCAGACAGCTCAATATTCTCTCGCTCGGTGATGAAGAAGCGGCGTCGCTCGGTACGCCGGTTAAAAAGATGCGGCTGCTGTTTATTATCACCTCGACATTGTTGGTTGCAAGCGTCGTGTCCGCCGCCGGCATCATCAGTTGGATCGGGCTTATTGCGCCGCATGTTATCCGGCTGCTGTTCGGCAATAACAATTACAAGGTTGCCCCGCTGTCTTTTATGTGCGGCGGCGCCCTGCTGCTGTTTGCAGACACCGTTGCCCGCTCCCTGTCCGGCAATGAGATACCGGTCAGTATTATCACGGCTGTCATCGGCGCGCCGACTCTTGCGCAGCTGATGCTCCGCCGGAACAACGATATTTGGATTGGAATATGAACGCGGCTTTTGAGCTTGACGGCGTTACGGCGGTGCGGGGAACTCAGCCTATTCTGAAAGACCTCCGGCTGCATATCCCTCAGCAACAGGTTATTGCGCTGATAGGCCCTAACGGCGCGGGCAAGACCACACTTTTGCGGCTGCTCGCCGGATTGGATAAGCCTGCGTCCGGTACACTCTCCGTATTGGGAGAAAATGCGGCGCAGCTTACACGAAAGCGATTTGCCCAAAAAGTATGCTACATTCCGCAGGGACATTCCGGCGTATTTACCTACACGGTACGCGACTTTGTCGTGATGGGACGTAATCCCCATCAAACCGCGCTGCAAGCCCCTTCGCAAAAAGATTGGGAATATGTCGACCATGCGCTTGAGGTGTTCGGTTTAACGCAATTCGCCGACCGCTATTACAGTCAGCTCAGTTCCGGGGAATCGCGGCTCGTGATGCTTGCCCGCGGCATGGTACAGGATGCGCCCATCATCCTCTTGGATGAACCGACCGCCAATCTCGACTTTTACAACGAGCATAAGATTATGCAGATCACCCGTAAGCTTTGTACAAAAGTGCACAAGACGGTGCTCGTTTCTATTCATAACCCCGCGCTTGCCTTGCAATACGCCGATCTTGTCTACTGCATTTACGGTGGGGGCATCGCAGCCGTCGAAGAAAAAAGCAATCCCGATTTTGAACGCAATATCACCGCGATGCTGAACGTCATGTACACAGAAAAAGGCTGCGGAGCTATCCATCTGCAACGCATCGATGATATCCCATTTGTGTATTTGAAATAGTTACCCCTGAGGCACTTTATCCTGATTCTCCCATACCTTTATACTTCTTTGAACACCCCGTATTGGAGATAGCTCAAAGCATTATAACTTCCCTGCCCCCACTGCCCGCGCCTTTATAAAATCTCCGCTTTCCTGTATACTGCATCCCATGCGAGTTACTACGGAAAAGATCGTATTCGGCGGGAAAGCCCTTGCGCGAGTAGACGGGAAAACAGTGTTTATCCCCTTTGCGCTCCCCGATGAAGAACTCGATATTACCATTACGGCAAATAAGCGCGATTACAGCGAAGCCGTTATAAAAGAAATCATCACCCCTTCTCCGTACCGGATTGAACCGCCCTGCCCGTATTTCGGGCGCTGCGGCGGATGTAATTTACAAATGGCGGCTAACAGCTATCAGCAAACACTCCGGCAGGCAATGGTCGCAGAGCTTTTCGACAGAGCGCATATTGCACCTGAACGTCCGCCGGTTTTTATTGCGGGTCCTTCATGGGAATATCGAAACCGGTTTCAATTCCATACGGATAAAAACGGAACAATCGGGATGCACGGTTTTGCGAGCAACACGGTTGTTCCCGTCCATGATTGCCCTATTGCAGTACCTGCGTTGCGTACCGTTTTGCAGCAGGATGGATTGCAAAAGCTTTTCCCCCGCAGTACAAAAATCGCTCAAGATCGTTACCATGTTTTCGCACAAGATGACATATACAGTCCCGTTCATCCCGACGCTTCGGCACAAGTAAAAGGTACAGCTCTGGACTTTAGCGTATTCGGCTTTTTTCAGTCGAATATTACAATGTTGGAAAAACTGATTAAACCGGTATCGGATATCCCCCCATGTAAGCGGGTACTCGATTTTTATGCCGGCGTCGGCACCTTTTCCGCTTTTTTAACGGACAAAGCAGCCGAACTTCACTTGGTGGAACACAACGAACGGGCGCTGCGGACGGCACAGAAAAACCTCGACCGGATTATTGCAGAAAAGAACAACCCTTGCCGCTGTTTTTTCCATACTGTTTCCGATACCGATTGGTCAGACATCCCCGCTGCACAACTTGTCTATGATGCCGCTATCATCGATCCGCCGCGACAGGGCATCCCTGAAAAGGCGCTTACTTATCTGGGGCAAGCCAAAATACCGCTCATTCATTATGTTTCATGCAATCCTGCAACCTTTGTCCGTGATGCAAAAAAACTCATCGCATTGGGGTATCGATTTATCGAATACCGGTTGTTCGACTTTTATCCACAGACCCATCACTGTGAACTTTTAGGAATTTTTATACGATGAAAAAAACAAAACGCTTTTTAGCCGTCTTATTTACCGCATTCTTTTCATATATGTTTTTGCTGATTCCAACAATGGTTCTCACCGCACAGACTGCGCAAATAGAACAAGCACAATGGTCGGCGGTTATGGCGGGTGAAACGCTCTGTGATCCGGTTGTACACGGAGAATATCTTTATACATTAAGCTCGGATCAGGCGCTTAACTGTATTGATTACACCGGCTCCTTTGTATGGCGGCGGAATATTGAGCGAACAATAAAACCGTTTTTAACCGTATCAAATTCGGGAATATTGATTATTGCAGATGCGTCGAGGATACTGCAAGCTGTTTCCGGACAGGGGATTTATTTGTGGTCGGTGCAACTGCCGGAGCCAGCGTTGTTTGCTCCCTACAGCACCACTGACGGCAGAATATGCATACTTACAAAATCCAATCTTTACTGTTTTTCCATAAAAGGGAAGCTCAAGTGGCAGCTCACATTATCCGCTTCACCGGCACGGCAACTGTGCGAAACGGGAGCGGCATCATTGTTGCTGACGCTGACAAACAAAGACTTTTTAACCGTTTCGCTTACCGGACAGGTGTCAAATACAAGAACCTTAAAAAAAGAAATTGCCACGCTCGCCTCCGCTCCCGGCGGGTATATTATGAGCACCGGTGACGGCATCCTCACCTATTACCGCAGCGCCGCAGCAGAAGAGAAAGAAACGTCCCCACATGTACCGCAAAGAGAAACTGACGGATTTGCAGTCTGGCAAACACAGGAAACAGCGCCGCTTTTTATGCAAAACTCCGGCAACGAACTGGTATGCATATATGCCGATGGTACCGTTTCGGCACGGAATATTACCTCTAATAACATTACTTGGACAGCAAAATTGAACAGCCGCATTACACTTCCGTTATATTACAGCAAAACGGACGGTGAATATTACATCGCCTGCAAGGGTATAGCGGCAATTATCAGCGGCGAGGGAACCGTAAAGCGGGAACAAAAGATCATCACCTCAGCTTTTCTGCCGGTTATTATGCCGAATGGTATCCTTATTGCTGTCGATGATTGGGTTATCAACAGTTGGCGACTGGACACAAAGATTATGCAAAGTTCTCCCCAACGGGAAGCGCCACCGCAGTATCACATTTTGAAAACACAAGAAAAAACGCAAACGCTGCCCTTCTTTGTTCCCTACGGAGATACGGGAACACTGTTAGCAAGCATCGATGAAGCTATTACAAAAGGGACTATCGGCACGAATGAAGCAGCCTACGCACTCACCCTGCAAACTATTTTAGCAAATAATCAGCGGGCAGCGTATTTCCCCTATAATTTTACGGTTTATGAACGGGCACGGGCTGCGGAACTGCTCGGTCTATTGGAATCGTTGGAATACCGAACCATTCTACTCGACGAGGCGTCAAAAACTTCCGACCCTACTTTAGCCGTTGCAATCATCCGCGCATTGGGCTTTATTGCTGCCGACCCTGATGGAAGCTCAATCGAAGCAATTCAACTGCTGCTGCAACACTGCGGAGTGCGCGCCTATGAACCTGCCTACGCCGCCTGCGACGCCCTTACCGAAATTGCGAAATATGGGGATAAACAAATCGCAGGTTCAGCCGTTAAAGCACTGTTTAGCATCACGGCAGGCGCCTTTCCCGAAAATATTAAGCAGTATGCAAGACAAAAAATAAAAACTATAGTAGAATAGGATTGAACTTTGTTTTACTGAGAAGCACTCTTCCCTCGGGCTACGCCCTAAGGTTTTGAGATTTCTCTGTATCATCTTCATAGAAAGGGGTTGTTCAATGAAAAGAATAGCGCTTGTATGCCTCTGTACATTTGCCTTTATGAGTATGGCGTTTTCGATAGAGGTTGATCAAAGTGAACTGAAGCAGGCCGAAAATACGCCGATTGAATTTATCAACTACACAGGGCCTCACGCCGAAATCGATACGCTGCGGGCAATCTCCGAAATCGGAGAATCTCTTGGCGGAGCAGCTCAACGCGGACGCGCCGGCGAGATGAATCGCTACGCCGTTATCCATGCAGTTGATCCGTCGGTAAAAACCGGTCTCGATGCCGATATCATGATTATCGGAAGCGGAGCGAAAGTTGATCATATCAACAATTTACGAGTTATTATCGCAGGTTATTTACGAAAGGCGTATGGATACTCCGAAAAAGATGCAAAGACCCTTGCTCATTTTGTAACGATCTATAACGCTGTGTATCGTGGCGACATGAATATGTTCAAAAGTAAGTACAAAACGATTGTTGTCAAGAATTTAACTGCTGATAAAGCCGGTCTTGCACTGCGCTACGACGAATGGCCGGGAAAAACACAGATTGTTATTCCGCTTTCCGATCAGAAATACAGCGGTACGTTAAGCGCAATCGACACGAAGTCGCTCTCCGATAAAAACGTTGTTAACAAGATGCGCGAGAAGGATGATAAAGATATTGCCACCCGCAAAGACATGATCGACTTGAAAGAACGTGAAAGCAGCACAGCCCGCGATCGTGCAGATGTTGCACAGAAGGATGCCTCTGCAGCTCGGAAAGATGCCGATGCAAAACGGAATGAAGCTGCGGCGGCACAAAAAGAAGCCGATAAATCAAAAACAGCTGCGGCTCAATCAAAGCAAGATGCGGAAAAAGCTCGAAAAGAAGCGGAGGCGGCAAAGAAGCAAGCAGCCCAATCCGAAAAAGATGCTGCAGCAGCCCGAAAGCAGGCTCAAAAAAATCCGAATGACCGCAAAGCTGCTGAAGAAGCCGCAAAAAAACAGCAGGAAGCCGCAAAGAATAAACAAGAAGCAAGCAATAAAGATAAAGCTGCCGCCGAAAAAGCAAATGCAGCCAAAAAAGCTGGTCAGGAAGCAACGGCAAAACAGAAAGAAGCGGACACAAAACAGAAAGCTTCTGATGAAGCCTTAAAGCAAGCCCAAGATAAAGAACGGGAAGCTTCTTCTGAAAAGCAGTTTGCCGATACAAAAGAGCAGGAAGCACAAAGCGATCGGAAGGATGTTGCCGCAGATACTCGGAAAATCATTGAAGAAAAACGAGCTGAACGAAAGGCTCAGGATGAAGCGGCCTTTGCTTCCGCATTACCCTGCACGGTGTTGAAAGTAGTTGACTCCGGCTCGATGCTTTCGGAAGTGGTATTGCTCGACCTTAAAACGGAAAAACCGCTGAAAACCTCGTCGCTCAATACCGTGCGTGGACGTGTTCTTATCGAAGGAGCAGATTCGCTTATCGCGATTGCCGGTTCAAAATCCGGAAATCAGATGATTACACTGATTGGCATTAACCCCCGCACGCTTGAAATGACCAAGCAGGCTACCGTTCCCGTTGCAGAGCAGAGTCTTTTAATACAGGTTGATGGCAGCTACTATGCGGTCATTGAGCAATCGGGGAAGTATTACCTTGCACGCTTCAACGATAATCTCGAAATGCAAGCAAAATCGACGGTAACCGTTCTTCCGTACACGGCAATAAGCGTTACGGAAAAAGGCTTGCTCGTACAAGATACGGCAAACAATATTCGCCTTTTAAAGACAGATAACCTTGCGGAAGCGATAAAGTAAAAAGCTTGTAACCGTCAAAAGCAAAAAGCCGATTAAACACGTACTGCGTTTAATCGGCTTTTTAGTACTGCACTATTTAGACTAGGGCATCTCTCGAACACTCAAGGTTTTTAGAGGTTTTTCTACTATATTTTCTTCCTTATATAGTTTTTGATAGGCCGCCGAATCATGCGAACAACAGAAGTGGAAAGAATGATGCCAACTGCTATCGCGACTGCCATAAAGCACGAATGGACACCCTCCGCAAGCCCCTTGTCCAGATCGCCCCGCACAAAAAAAAGCATTGAGCGGTAAACGCGGAAACCGGGTACTAAAGGGATAATACCGACAACAATAAAAGAGGTTGCAGGAGTTTTTTTGAATAACGGCAAAAAGTTCCGCAAGGAGACCGACCACTATCGCAGAAAGCAAATTTGCAAAAATATAGCTGACTTGCGGGATATCAAGAACTAATAATATTGTCCAACCGATTGCGCCGTTTACCGCAGCAAGCAACAATGTACGCTTTTGGACATTAAAAAGAACGCCAAAACCGAGACAGCTGATAAAGGAGAGTATGGTATGGGCATAAATCGGCATCACAGTCCTCCTAGAATCGAGTAGAGCATTAAAATACTACCGACACCGAACGCAATGGCAATTGCAACAAGAACCGCCTCTCCGATACGTGCGATTCCGGAGAGTAAATCGCCTGAAATAAAGTCTCTAATTCCTGCGGTAAATGCAACGCCGGGAACAAGGGCAAGTGCGGCGCCGACGATGATATTGTCAAGATTATCAACTAATTTAATTTCAAAGGATATAATGGAAATAATTCCCACAAACATACTTGCAACAAAATTACCGGTAAAAACGGTACGGGAACGAGCCATTATTTTATCGCTGATAAAAACGGCAATATATGAGGCAAAAAATGCTGCGACAAAATCTCCGAATTTTCCGCCTACTAAGACCGCAAAAAGACCGCATCCGATACCGGCAGCAAAGAGAACAAACCTGTATGGATAACCTTTGTATTGATCTATTTTGCGTAAGCAATCCATTGCTTCGGATATATCAATACGACCTTCCACAAAATTACGGGAAAAATCACTCACTAATGTAATTTTAGCAATATTGTTGCTCCGTTTTTTTATATTTTTTGTATAGAGTACGTTTTCGCCGTCACCGTTTGCAATAAACAGTACGGTGGGCGTAACAAACGGAGTAATATCGTGGATGCCTCCCGCTTCGCTTATCCGCACAATCGTTTCCTCGGCGCGGTACATCTCTGCTCCGTTCCGAATAAGAAGCTCTCCGGCATAGAGCGCTATCTGCATTACTAAAGCATGCCGAGCGAGGGGATTGTCCTTTTCCCTAGCTACAATATCCGACTGGGTATCCATAATAATTGCTGATTGTAATTCTTTTTAACTATTATGGCAATAAGCCTACTCAAGGCAAACGCATTAAAAATATTTCCAGCGGTTGCCTTCCTTCTGTGCGAAATTTTGCTTAAAATTTCGCACATTTTTTGGGGGCAGACGGGCAACCGCATCAGGTATAGTAGATAAAAACCGCTGAAAAATTGAGACTGTGAGACCATTTGAACCGCGAAGAGGTTCAACTCTGGTTGAACAGTATCAATTTTTTCCGCGGGGTTGTTAAATAAATGCCCTGATGCGTTTATCCTGTTAATACTTTAGTATTACCCACGTCGACCCTGTCCCTCCGTCGCGTCCTTTGGGGTGTCCCGTTTCACCGGCATGGATATTTGTTTCCAAAAACTTTTGTACGAACCGCGCTAATACAGGTCCATTTTGAGAATGATTCCCTTTCCCGTGGATGATGAGAATTTTTTGATACTCTCTGCGAACGGAATCTTCGAAAAAAGTAACCAGTGCACTGTAGGCTTCTTCAAGTGTCATGCCGTGTAAGTCGATTTCTGCTTGCGGGCGCATTGCCCGTAACCGCCGTTTTTCGGCAAGAGTATCAGTCTGAGTACTATCTTCAGAACCATTAGAATCTTTATCATAGACACCGTAGCGCCGCAACCAATAATCCATCGGATTTAAAGTTTGGGTATTTTCAGCCGTATATGCTATGGCTATCGGATTTTTTGCATCGCTTTGCATCCTTTTTTTCCCGTAAGGATGCTGAGTTTGTATTTCCCATTGATTAAGGATCGCTTCAAAGTTCATGGTACCCTCCTCAGAGGAATGAAAGTAAACAGATAAACAATGAAAGGTATAAAACGTTTCATTGATATTTTATTTTTTATAAAGATTCTATATTGACTAAATGAATTCTCCCGCCTTTTATTCCCCATGTTGTATATAGAAAAGAGTCCATTTGCGCAGCAGCCTGCATAAAACCTGCTGCCTTGGTTTTGCGGATGTATCTGCAAAGTACCGGTTCAGCCGCATTCATTAAATGGAACCATGAAAGCTGTATAAAATATTGTTGAAGAGAATCACTGCCTTGCTGGAGGATGTAAGCCATAAATTCGTTTTGAAGCAAGTAGTCATCATCAGTGTTATATTGCAGCGACGGATATATTTCAAAATAACGGCGCAAAAAAAGCACAGCGCGCGGATCTGTCTGCCGGAAAACTTCCGTTACCGTATCACGGAAGCTTTCTTTCGTAAAATAAATACCATGCAGGCATTCGTGGGTAATGAAGCGGTAGCGGAGATAAGCCGGAGATTGGCGGCTTATGGATACGATTGCGCCGCTTCCTGCTTCAATGCCGGTTTCCGTGCGGACAATAATGCCGTTATGGAATAGAATTTTACGTAAATGCAGCTCCGATGTATTTAACGGGAAAGTTTCCTCTTCGGCTTTTTGAAAAAAGGCTGCAAGCGTTTCGGCCCGATAGTCGTGGGCATTAAACCCGTGAAGAGAATGACTCATTTCATCGGAGAGGAGTTTCCCCGTAAAGCCTTTTTTTTCCGCAAAGAACGAGAGTCGTTTAAGATAGGCATCCTGCACTGCATAGTCGGTAAAGTCGAAAATCAGTACCGAAGGAAACTGTTCCCATGCAAACAGTTCGTAAGACGGTTGCCGCCATTGTGCCTGCGGCCAATGCAAAATAAGCCCCGGATCGGCTGTGATGGGGGTGAGCAGTGCCGGTGTGTAATATTCGGCGGTAATGCCGCAGACTGTCGGTGTCGTGTCTGCCTCATTATCGACTTCATCCATATCTGCCTGTCCACTCGTGTCAGGAAGCATATCCGTATTGGATAACCTTTCCGCGCGGGGTTGTTCATCAGTTTGTTCAATGCTAAAAACAGCATCGGGAAAGAGGCAGCCGTCAAGCGTAAAGTGAGATATATTCGGTGCACGGTATACGGATATGCGTTTGCCGCTGCATTGGAACGAAAGGCGCGGTTGTTTTTGTTCCGCCGCGGGTGTAGCCGGTAAGTCCTCGCCAAAATGGATAACGATAGAGTCCCTACCGCCTTTTCCGGCATATCCCGCCTCTATAACGGTATTTTCGGTATGTATAACGGCTGACGGTTTCGGCAACTCCGTGCGCAAGGGGATGCCCGTACCGGTACATAATTCAGTCGGGATATTGTCCCCGTCAGCGGTGGCGCCATACCATAATCCGGTACTGCTTTTCTTTAACCAGCCATACCGAACGGGGACGATTGCCGCGCTTTTCAGTTTCAAAGCCGATTGTGCTGAAACCATAAATCCCCTAATATTCGCTGTTCCTATTGCTGTACCTGCAAAGCCGATGCTGACGGTAAAGGTTCCGTGCGGCAGTATCTGCGCCGTAACGGGATGTTGCGGCATGACGGTTCCTTTCAATTTTCCAGAGGCGGAAAAATCGCTTGCATACAGTAAACCTACGGCAAATTCGGCAGAATCCGGTTGAATAGCGCTTGTGTTTATAGGCGCTGTGCCGCTCAATTTTGCGGCGGGCAGGGGCGGTTCAAACTCCAGCTCAAGCGCATACAAGCCGGAACCGGTTAAACCGAGCATTTCGGGGCTTTTTTCAAAGGCGAAATACATAACATCGGATTTTTCAGGGTTGCGTATTATACCGGTACGGGCATTTTTATTTAACGCCTTGAGCGGTACAACGCGGATAAGCTGCTCGGAAGCAACCGGTGAGGTTGCAGCTTTCTGCATATCCGTCGGCAAGGCAAGCGATACCGACGACAGGGTATCGCTGCAAGCAGTACACATTAAAGAAGTGAAAACAAAAGCAAGAACGCCCCGCAGCAGGATATGCATGTTGTTACTATTTTATAGCAGCTTTTAAAGCGTCAACTTTATCGGTTTTTTCCCAGTTGAATTCAGGGCGGCCGAAGTGTCCGTAGGCGGCAGTCGCTTGATATATGGGTTTGCACAAATCGAGTGTTTTAATGATACCGGCAGGACTGAGGTCGAATACCTGCTGAACGGCTTGTTCGATTGCACCTTCCGACACTTTTGCAGTACCGAATGAATCTACCCGAATCGACACGGGGAACGGTACACCGATAGCGTAAGCGAGCTGCAATTCGCACCGTTCGGCAAGATCGGCAGCAACGATATTCTTTGCAACATAGCGCGCCATATATGCAGCTGAGCGGTCTACCTTGGTCGGGTCTTTACCGGAAAAGGCGCCCCCGCCGTGCCTACCCATACCACCATAGGTATCTACAATAATCTTCCGCCCCGTTAAACCGGTGTCGCCGAACGGACCACCGATAACAAAGCGTCCGGTAGGGTTAATAAAGAATTTAGTTTTTGCATCTAGTAAACCGGTCGGTTCAAGGACGGGTTTGACGATATTTTCGATAATCGCTTCTTTTAGTGAAGCATAAGAAATTGCAGGGTCGTGCTGATGAGAAATAACGACCGTATCGATACGCACGGGTTTATCGCCTTCATATTCTACCGTTACCTGACTCTTTGCATCGGGACGCAGCCAATCGATCTCTTTTGACTTACGCAGCTGCGAAGCCTTGCGCAGCAGCTTATGCGCATACATGATAGGGGCAGGCATCAATTCCGGCGTTTCTTTACACGCATAGCCGAACATCATCCCCTGGTCCCCTGCGCCCATTTGGTTCTGATACTCGCTGAGGCCGGTACCGTTGACCCCCTGTGCAATGTCGGGGGACTGAGCGTGAATCATGCTTAAAACAGCCATAGAATTGCAGTCAAGTCCGAATGCAGAATCGGTATAGCCGATTTCCCGTGCAATATTGCGGGCTGTTTGCTGTATATCAACAAAGGTACTGGTGGTAATTTCTCCACCGATAAGAATGAGCGCGGTTGAAGCAAACGTTTCGCATGCAACATGACTTTTAGGGTCGTCGCGCAAACAGGCATCCAACACTGCATCAGAAATTTGATCACAAAGTTTATCGGGATGGCCTTCTCCGACCGATTCCGAGGTAAATAATTTATGTTCGTTCATTATTACTCCTATCATTAAAAGTGTTATGAAGCAGCCGCTATCATACTGTTATCGGTCTAAATGTACAAGCTACGGGAAGGAAGGTAAACGCATCAGACGCTTGTTTATATCTTCCCGTAAAATCAGGTGGCTGTTCAAGCAGAGTAACGCCAAGGAATTGCCATCCGTGTCAATTCCTTGGTTGCCGGTTTTTTAAAAACCGGTTTCCGTTTAGCACCACTGCCATCCTTGGCAGTTCTGACTGCAATTCAAATGCTTGCCCAACCACCTGATTGTGCGATTTGTATCTACCGAGAGAGGAAACTTAGAGCGGACATAAAAAAACCGGGAGCACTACGGCACAAGAAGAATTAATCTACCGCTGCTTCCTTCCGGATCTGACGGGGTTTGAAAAACCTTCTTTGCATAGGTCCCGGTACGGAGAGAGAGGGATTCGAACCCTCGGTACCCTTTCGGGCACACACGACTTCCAATCGTGTACCTTCGACCACTCGGACATCTCTCCAAAGTGTTGAAAGCACCTGAAAGTATTGAAATTTTCAGGGTGTTTCGGAAAGTGCATAAAGAAGATGCTTGGCTGCGTTGCTCCGTTAAAAACGGAGAGAGGGGGATTCGAACCCCCGGTACCTTGCGGTACAACGGTTTTCGAGACCGCCCGATTCGACCGCTCTCGCATCTCTCCAGTAGCATGAGACTAGGCGGGCTCGAACCGCCGACCTTCAGATCCGCAATCTGACGCTCTAATCCAACTGAGCTATAATCTCAAAAATAAATAACCGATGAGACTAGGCGGGCTCGAACCGCCGACCTTCAGATCCGCAATCTGACGCTCTAATCCAACTGAGCTATAATCTCAAAAATAAATAACCGATGAGACTAGGCGGACTCGAACCGCCGACCTTCAGATCCGCAATCTGACGCTCTGATCCAACTGAGCTATAATCTCAAATATCCCCGATATGCTTTGTCCATTAATGCATTCTTACCGCTTAATGCACAACAATACCCGGTTTTATCTTACGGAGCAGGGGGGATTCGAACCCCCGGTACCCGGATGGGTACAACTCCTTAGCAGGGAGCCCGATTCGGCCACTCTCGCACCGCTCCAAAGTTATTGCCTGTCTAAGTTATCGGTTTTATATACGCACATATAAAGGAACGTGCCGCCCTTTATTTTACGGAGCAGGGGGGATTCGAACCCCCGGTACCTCGCAGCACAACGGTTTTCAAGACCGCCGCCTTAAACCACTCGGCCACCGCTCCATAATCGGCTTATATATTAGCCTAGAATAACGCCGAATGTCAAGACTATCGCTCAAACCGTATCGATTTTTCTATTTAATAGCCCATAACAGCGCATGTAAAAAAAATTATAAATTTTTTTGCAAAAATACCGTAAATTTCCAGCCATTTTTAAATGAATGCTTTATATAACAGGTACTACAAGATCAAAAGAGACCGGAACCGCAGCGAGCGGGAATTCGGTTCTCTTATTTTAGGAGGCTATTATGCACAATTTGAATTCGTTGATCATTGAGGGAAATGTGGTTCGCGATCCCGTGGTAAAGGCAACGCCTAAAGGGACGCCGCTCTGTGTATTCTCTATCGCTTCGAACCGCTTTTTTAAGCAGGAAGATCAAACAACACAGGAAACTTCGTTTTTTGATGTTGAAACGTGGGCACGCTTAGCGGAACTCTGCGGGGAGAATTGCACAAAAGGCCGCGGAGTACGGGTTGTCGGACGTTTAAAGCAAGACCGCTGGGTAGGTACCGATGGCAAACACTACAGCAAGATTAAAGTAGTAGCCGAGCACATCGAGTTTAAGCCCTTGTTTAAAAACGGGAAACAGCCTGCCGATGCATTAGACGATATGCGTGAGGAGACCGTCCCTGAAAAAGAGGCTGTACCTGCCTTTTAAAAAAAATGCCGGTGGCTCCATATTTAGAACCACCGGCAGATAGTATGTTGCTAACACAAAGTCTCAAAAGTATTATTTGCTACGCTGATTTTTGATTTGTTCGATTGCGTAGTCCATCGCTTGATTAAAGAAGTCTTGCGGAGGTTCTTTGATAAATCCGCTATCCATCAGCTGCTGCGTCAGCGCTCTGCTTTCTGCAATCTCGGCCTTAGCCTGCTTAAACGCTTCATCCCATGTAATGGTGATACGGGCAAGACCTTCTTTTATCGCCTGCATTGCGACATCGGCCGCTTCGACGGCAAAGACATCTTCATCATCCATCTTTACAACGATGTTTTCGGGATCAATGCCTTTTTTCTCCGAATAGTCGGCAATGGAGTGCGCACAGCGGATAGCCATACCGTCGGAAATCTTCCGTGCACGAACCAACAACGCACCTTTCAAAATTCCGGGGAAGCAGACGGAGTTATTGATCTGGTTCGGGAAGTCTCCGCGCCCGGTACCGGTAATAAAGGCGCCGGCAGCTTTGGCATCGTGCGGCCAAATTTCGGGAACGGGATTTGCGCAGGTAAACACGATGGGTTTATCGCCCATAGAGGCAATTTGCTCTTTGGTTACCGTGTTGGGACCCGGTTTGGACAGAGCGATCAGCACGTCGGCGCCTTTTAGCGCTTCGTTAAAGTCGTTTATCCGGTTGGGGTTTGTCGCTTGACACAGCTCCCACTTGCGGTAATAACGTGTGTCGGCTTTGATGTCTTCCCTGCCTGCATGGAGCGCACCCTTGGAGTCGCAAATAATCATCTTTGCGGGATCTCCGCCGTCCTGCAGGATGAGGCGTGCAATCGTCGTGTTGGAAGCGCCTGCACCGAGAAGTACAATGCGGCAGTCTCCAATTTTTTTACCGGCAAGTTTCAGCGCATTGAGTAAACCGGCAAGCGTAATACAGGCCGTTCCTTGAGCGTCGTCGTGCCAAACAGGAATGTCGCATTCTTCCCGCAGCGTATCCAGAACTTTAAAGCAATCCGGCTGCTGAATATCTTCCAGATTAACTGCGCCGGCGCTCGGTTCCAGCATTTTCACAAAATCGATAATCTTATCGGGGCAATGTTTACCGGCGGGGAAGTTGTATTTCTTTTCTTCATTCGGCTTGACGTAGGAATCGATACAGATGGGATAGGCGTCCACACCGCCTAAGTACTTCATCAGCATACATTTACCTTCCATAACACCAAGTCCGCCGGAAGGAGAACAATCCCCGTCGCCCAGTACGCGGGTGGAATCACTGACAACCGCTACAAGATTCCCTCGATTGGAAAGCATAAAGGAGCTGTCGTGATTATCGCGGATACCGGTAGAAACGGCGGATACGCCCGGCGTATACCAAACGTTAAACCAGTTAAATCCGTAAATCCCGCATTTTGGGACGGTTTGCAGTTTTCCGCCATAAAATTCGTGTGTTAACAGTGAAAGTTTTTTTAAAAACAGCGTTTTCGCCGCCGCTTTTTCATTTTCCGTAAAGTCGGAAGGGAAGTGTTCCGTAATAGATTGTAAATCTTTATTGATAGTTTTCATAGGATAAGTGTAGCACGGTTATACTGTCCCTGCAAGCTATCCTTTTGAAATATACGACGCATCTGCGTTGTCGCTTAACAAAAAACAGTCCTCGACGTACAACAAGTACGCCTGCGGGTGTTTTTTGTACGCTCCTAGCATCTGCATCATCTATTTCAAAAGGCTTACGGAAAGGATGAACAGTAAATGCCGCTACTGCAATAAATGCTCGACGTACAACAAGTACGCCTCCGCTTTATTTTTGTTCGCGCCTTGTATCCGGTATCACTATTTTCAAAAGGCTTACGGTGAAAGACTTTTCAGAACGGACAGGGATGTCCGTGAAATTGAGCAGCAGCGAGTTTGCCCCGCAAACTCGACGTTGAACAGTGTACACGGAAGTACACTGTTCAACAGGCTATTTTCAAAAGGCTTACGGAGGGGGCAAATCCTCGACGTATCAAAAACTTGATTTACATAGTTTCCGTAGCAGCTTCGATTTTTCCACCGGTGAGGATTTTTGGATACACTGTTATGCCCAGTTTCTTCTCGATGCCTTGCAAAAGGCGCAGCTCGTATTCGTCTCCGATGACGATGTTGATACCTTTTCTCCCAGCCCTTCCGGTACGCCCCGCGCGGTGTATAAAGACATCGGCATCCTTTGAAAGCTGCATCTGTACGATGTAATCAATGTCGGCAATATCGAGTCCTCGGGCGGACAAATCGCTGGTAATCAATATCCGCGTTTTACCCGATCTGAACCGAGCGATAATTTGTTTTCGCTCGGAACCGTTCAGTTTACCGTATAGCGGCACGGCATCGATCTTTTTATATTGCAGCTTTTGTGCAAGGTTTTCAACTTCTTGTGCAGGCGCCGTAAAAATGAGCATTTTTTTGGGGGAATCCACTGTTGCAGTGTTCAAAGCATGAATTAACGCACGTAAGGTATCGGCTTTGCCGCGCCGCTCGCTCAAAAGAGCCCAATGCTCGATGGACTTTTGCAGTACACCCGTATTTGCAATCGAAATATGATCCGGTAATACAGCGGTTTCTGAACGCCGCAAAAAAACGTTGAGTAATGCACTATTTTTTCTGTTAAAAGTTGCCGAACACGCAAGCGCCTGCACATCTTGCGGCAGCGCTGCAAGAACGGTTTGCAGCGCATCTCTGCTTTCCCTCGTAAGCTGCCGGTCTGCTTCGTCAATCACTACAGCTTTTATTTCTTGCAGCTTGAGCTTCTTTAGTCCGATCAAATCGGAAATACGCGCCGGTGTTCCGATGATTACGGCAGGTTTTTCTTTTAATCCGTCTATTTGCCGTTTTAGCGAGCTGCCGCCGACACAGAGCAGCGTCTTAAAACATTTAGTATCAACTCCTTGTAATTGTGCAGCCGCTTCTTTAATTTGAGATGCAAGCTCTACCGTCGGACTTAAAATAAGAATACGCGGAGCGGTTGACTTTTTCTCTTCCTGCATCAACCGAGTTAAAAGCGGCAGCAAAAAGGCAAAGGTTTTACCCGTTCCGGTTTCGGATTCAAAAAAGACGCTTTTGCCTTCTAAGGCAAGCGGTATTACTTTTTCTTGTATAGGGGTCAAGTGTATAATCCCTCCGGCGGCAAGTGTTTCAACAAAAGGTTTGTACAGCGGCAAATCCAAAAAGTCAGTCATTCGGCAAGGATAGCATATTGTTACGGTAAATGCTATAATCGAGAGTGTATCCGCCAGAGCAGTCTCACCGGATGTTTTATATAACCCCGCAGAATAATCGAGGCTGCGATTTTGATTCATTTATCCGGTGAGACTGCTCTGAGATGCTTAAAAATAAAAAAAGAGGCTTATTTTGAAAATAGGGATTGATACGCTCGGATGCGATCATGGCAGATCGGGGATCGGGGCATACATTCTTTCATTAGTACATAACTTGCCAAAAACCGAGCACAGTATTCAGCTTTTTGGGCACGAATTGGATAAATATACCTATACGTCGGGTGTTGAAGGGGTCAAATACACCTGCGTCTCCGTCGGGGATTCTGCTTTTGCCGAGCAGACATGGCATCATCTCTCTTTTAATAGCTTTGCTCGTAAGCAGCAATATGACATTGTTTTATTCCCGTCGGGCACAAAGCTTTTACCTATGCGTTTTGAGGTTCCTGCGGTACTGGTTATGCAGAATATACTTGGGGATAACTCCCAAGGGTATTTAAAAAACATATCATCACTTGTATCAAAATTAACGCTCAGAGCTATCAAAGGTATCATCAGCCCCAGTAATTATATCAAGAATAATCTGCTTAAAAACGGTCTTACGGAAGATAAAATTAGGGTTATCCACAACGGAATCGACACCGAGCTGTTTCATCCGCATAACCTGCAAGCGCAGGAAGCGCTGATGATTAAGCCTTTTGCTATTCGGCGTCCATACATTATTTATGCCTCGCGGATTATTCATCCTGAAAAACGGCATATCGAGTTGATAAATGCTTTTTCTATCTTTAAGCAAAAAACAAAGGCGCCGCATCGGCTGGTAATTGCCGGAGCGGACGGTGAACAGGCGGAACAGGTGCATCAGGCTGTTCTTCGCTCTCCCTTTGCATCGGACATCTTGCTTACCGGATATTTCCCGCACGAAAATCTTCCGCTCCTCTATTCTGCAGCGGATCTTTGTGTGTTTCCGTCGCCCGTCGAAGGAGTCGGCTTGCCGGTAATCGAAGCGATGGCTTGCGGTATTCCGACCGCCTGCGTCCGTGCAGGTGCACTACCGGAAATTGCAGGCGACTGCACCTGCTATTTTGAACCCGATAAGCCGGAAGAGATTGCCTCAGTCATCGGCAGCCTTATCAACGATACCGCCGGTGCAAATAAAGAGCGGCGGCAAAAACTGATTGATGCAGGAATAGAATGGGTAAAGCAATACAGCTGGAAAAAAACGGCGGAAGAAACGCTTGCCTATTTGGAGACTATTAGATAATTGATGATAATTAGGGTAAATGCATCAGGCTGTTTTTTTTAAACCCCGCGGAAACTTTATTTCGGTAGCGGGAGACCGTCGGGGCGGATGTCGGCGTATCGGCCGGAATTATTCCAATAGGCATAGCCTTCATCAATGGAATCCTTGATGCCGATAATCTGCCGCTGCACATAATCTTCATTATAATACTTTTTGTCGTAGGATACGGGAATGTAAAACGCCTGTGTCCACGGTCGGATAATCACTTTATTGTGCGCAATAATCTTGTTCCGGTAGGAGCCTTGCTGATAAATACGGTACGGGCGTTCCTCAGCGGGTTTTTGCGCAAGAAAGCTTTGCCGGAAATGGCTGGGATAAAACATCGGGCATATCACATCAACGTAGTCGGCAAGTACTTCCACCTCCTGCCCCGTGCGCGCTCCGGTGCGGTACCATCCGTTCGCCCCGTAAATATCGATTGAAATCGGCGCGTGAATTTTTTCCCGGGCATAGGCAAGAAAGGACATGATTGCACTTTCCTTATCCATACCCTGTTCTTGCGCAGGGTATCGCGCCGCATAGAGATTCTCTCCATCGGTAGGGAAGCGGATATAGTCGAACTGAACTTCATCAAAACCTCTCCGGATCAGCTCTTCCGCAATAGCCGTATTGTACTTCCACACATTTTCGTTGTAGGGGTCTACCCAATATTCTTCAATCGGCTCTGCCGTTTCGTCAACGGTTTTATAACCCTGCCACGGGTTACCGTTTTTATCCTTTACCGCATATACATTTTTTCGGTATCGATACAGCTGCTTATCTTTGAACACGACGATGCGGGCAACGAGGTAGACGTTACGTTCTTTCGCTTTTGCGGTAAAATCTTCAAGCTGAATAAAGGGGCGCACCGCTCCCACTGCCTGTATTTCTTCATCCTGCGAATCGTAGCGGACAAAACCGAAATCATCTTTCATATCGATAACGAGCGTGTCGAGCTTATTTTGTTCAAGCAGGTCAAAGTAACGCTGCAAACCGGCAGCCGTCCTTGCCTGATACGCCGGTAGATACACTCCTTTCCGTCCCGTAGCGCGGCGGAGATATTCCGTTTTCCGTGTTTTTTCTCCTTCGTCGAACAGCCACAATTCCGAAAGACTGACTGCTTTGCCGAGCCGCGTCATCCGTTGCGGTATCCACGCCGAAAGAGGCTGTGAGGCAATACGTTTCAGGCTGAATTCTATTCCTTTTAGTCGGTTGGGAGCGGGTGCTGGCAGCATCAGCGGTATTTCAAACAAGCCGCCGTTTTTACAGCCGATGATGGATACCGCAGCAGGGCTGAGTCCGTCGATGCAGCGTGCAGCTGTAATGCTGTCCGTCCACTCCGCGACAGCATAGAAGCGTTTTGCCGTCCAATCGAGCTGGTACAGTTTGCCGGTAAATGTTTGCGCAGCATACACCTCCTGTTTTTGCTGATGGGTATACACAACAATATCTGAAATTTCTTCATCGCTTTCCGGTCCGGGGATAAGTCCCTCGCTCAAAGGTTGCCATTTGTCGGAAACGGACGGCTGTTTCCATGCCACGCCGTAGATGGAGTGGGAGGCAAGGACGGTTAGCTGCGGATTTCCCTGCGCATCCGGCAAATCGAGCACGCAGACAGCTTTTAATCCGTTGACCTGAGTATGGCAGCCGAGATTGCACCAATGCCGTCCGCCGTCTTCGCTTAAAAATACGGCGCTGTTTGTTGCGGTAATAAGGGTATCGGGGCGGGACGGATGCGCTTCCAAATCTTTTAACATCTGAGGCTTTTTAATAAAGGATTTTTCCCCATCGGGTATCTTTTTTATCACTTTTATCGGAAGGCCATTGTTGATATAGTCAAACCGTATTAAATCATTTGAGCGTGCAATGCCGTTATCGGTGAGGAAAAACCATGTATTCCCGCTTCTGATAATTTTACGCACCGCAGCCGTATCCCAAATCTTTTGTGTGGACACCGAGGTAAGTCTATATAATCCGTCTTGCGTACCTGCCAGAAGGAAATCCTGCGCATGAACCGACATCGCAGTAACAAACAATAAAACAATCAACAGCCGTTTCATAGGGGGCAATTATAACTTATATAATAACGGGGGTCTATGGAAATCTTGCTTATTTACTGCAAATTGAATACACTGTGATATTATGGAAAAGAAACTGTTTGTTTTACTGATGACGTTTGTGCTCTTTTTGTTTTCTTGTACTACCGGCAATAATATGATGGTGCCGGATATGCCGTCAAGCGAGACGAGAACACTTGCAGAAGAAATCGTAAAAGAGCTGAATTTCGTACGGACAAATCCTAAGCAGTATGCGGCGGAAGTATTGGAACCGCGGCTTAAATACTTTGATGGGAACATGTATGCCGAACCGGGAAAAGTCCGGCTTTTGACCCAAGAAGGTATTGCACCATTACAGGAATGTATCCGGGTACTAAAGACTACGGCTGCTGTGGAACCTTTAACCTTGGAAACGGGGCTGTGCCGTTCGGCACAATGGCTTGCGGATGATCAGGCGCGTACCGGAGAGATGGGGCATACGGGGAGCGATGGTTCCGACCTTGCTACCCGCATCAACCGCTATGGTACATGGGGTGTGCTTTGCGGCGAAAACTGCGCTTACGGCAGCGTTACGGCACGGGAAATCGTTGTTCAGCTTTTGATCGATGACGGAGTTCCGAGTAGGGGACACCGAATCAACATCCTAAAACAGGAGTTTAAGAAGGTTGGTATCGGCTTTAACGAGACCGGAAATGCACCGTATGGCGCCGTTACCGTAATGGATTTTGCGGGCAGTTATATTTCACAATAAATTTTTAGAGATGCCCGACGAGTTTTACTTTAAGTCTTTATATTGTAATGACTTAAAGCAAAACATCGCAAGTAAATCTAAGGAAAACCTCTAAAAAACTGAGGTTTTTAGAGGTTCCCTCTAGAAATACTAAAAGTTTTTTTGTTAAAATTTTACTTATTTTTTTATGAATACCCTCTTTTTTTTGTGGGATATTTACGATATAATATTCTTTATTCAAAATCAAGCATTTTACCGGGAGTGAGCATGGACGCAAGCAAAGAGGCAGTTGACAACACAAAAAAATATAAACCGACAGTACATTTATGGAGTAGTGTCCGTATAAAGTTCGTAGTTATTATTGTTATTATTTTGCTTGTCGTTATTTCAAGTGTTGCCACATCTCTTGCCATTACCATTATTCGCCCATATAAAGATTTACTTTCGAACAGTCTCTTGTTGCAAACAAAAATATTGCTCGATAACCTTGAATTACGGGTTCAAACTCATTTTTCGGATCCCAATCAGGAAGATTTTGATCTTTTGTTATTGAATCGCGTTACTTTTCCCGAAGCAAAATATGTCGTTGTTACAGGCAGGAGCAATCTTCCCGGGCGGACAGGGCTTCATTATGTCCTCGCGACCGACTATCAGGATATCACTAAAATGATTAATACTCATCGGTATATTCCCGGAGAATCTCAGTTTTATCCTGAAGGAATCGAAGAAATCTTACAAAAGCTGACGCATATCAATAACGAGGCCTCAATAATCGTTCAGCAGTACATCGACTCGCTTCAACTACTCACGAATGAGATGGATGAACTGAATATACATCGTGATCCATATATGCTTAAACGCCAAACTGAAATTCAGGCAAATATCAGACATCTGGAAGCAAAGCTGCAAGCTAATCTTTCGGCGCTGGCCGATCAAGGTTTTGGTTCATATCCTGACTATTCAATGCAGAATCTTTCAAAAAAACGAACCGAGTATTTATTTTACGAACCTATTATCTATTATAATCCTGCAAATCCGCAAGAGAGCGTGCAGGGTATCGTATTTGTTGATGTTTCGGTAGAAAATCTATTGAAAAAAATAAACGAACAGCAAAACCGATTGATTCGCCTTATTGTCAAAATCTCATTGGTTGTGTTGATTGCAGGTATCTTTACCGCATGGATCCTTAGCTCATTATTTGTACGTCCGCTCGGTCTATTGGCAGCGCATGTTGCATTAATTCGCGATACCGAAGATAAAGAGAAATTGGCCGGTAAGTCAGTTCAAGTTACTTCACGAGACGAATTTGGAATGCTGGGAACAACGATTAACGATATGACTGAAAGATTGGCCGCCGCTGCTGCTATTTCTAAAGATTTAAAGGTTGGGAAAGAAATACAAAAGATGTTTATCCCGCTGGATCTCAGTTCCTCCGGCAGAAAGCTGACAACGGGTAGCCATCGCGACCTCTATTCCGAGTTTTTCGGGTACTATGAAGGTGCGCACGGTGTTTCGGGTGATTATTTTGATTATCGGAAATTGGATGCTTTCCACTATGCTGTTATAAAGTGCGATGTTGCAGGGAAGGGGGTTCCTGCTGCCCTTATTATGGTAGAAGTTGCGACTTTGTTTCAAAATTATTTTCAAAATTGGAACTATAAACGCGATGGCTATAACCTCAGCAATATCGTTATGCGGATTAATGACGTTATCGAATCGCACGGATTTGTGGGACGTTTTGCTGCATTCAGCCTTTGTATTATCAATATGCGTGTCGGCGATGCGTATTTTTGTAATGCCGGCGATAATATTGTTCATATCTACGATAAGCAGACACGGCGTTTGAAAAGCTATACATTGCGTTCAGGCTCAGCAGCCGGAGCCTTTTCTTCAGAGATGATAAATCTTAATGGCGGATACCCTGTTGAAAAAATACACTTGAATTGTGGAGATATACTGTTCCTTTATACTGACGGTATTGAAGAATCGAAACGAAAGCTTCGTGTGCCGATTTTGAAGTCGAAGGATGGTTCCGATCCTATACTGTTGGAGGATAATGGCGATAGTAGTCATCTGCTGGGTACCGACAGCGAAACATTGGGAAAAGATAGGGTTGAAGCGATTATTGAGGCTGTTTTTGCCCGAAAAAAATTTACGCTCAAAAAACGGCAGAGTGATTTTATCTACGAACAGATGGATTTTGATTTTTCTTCGTGTAATGGAACGATTGAAGATGCTGTTTTGGCACTTATTTCCGTTGAAAAAGTCTTTAGAATGTATAAAGACAGCTCCGCGCAATCCTTTGATTGTGTCCAAGTGGATAAAAAAATTGATGCATTCTTGAGTAAGTGCTTCTTGCAATATGATATTTACTGTTGCGACAAGGCGCCTCATCCTATTTACGATGAATATGTTTACTACCAACAAATAAAGGAAGATATTCAATACGATGATTTAACCATCCTCGGCATTGCACGGCGCGTACCGGTGTAAATAATTTGTTTTGATACGCTTGACATTTTTCCGATTGTGGTTTATCTTAGGCGCCGTACATCGCAGGGTAGAGCAGTTGGCAGCTCGTCGGGCTCATAACCCGGAAGTCGTAGGTTCAAGTCCTACCCCTGCTAGGTTTGAAAAGGCATCCTTATTTAAGGATGCCTTTTTTTGGATTCTCAATGCGCGAAGTTTTAAATAAAATTTCGCGCATTTTTTTATTCGTGCGATGGTTTAATACCCCGACGCTTGCGTCGGGGTTGTTTATTGAGCCCTTTTTTCAGTAAAAGGGGGAAAACGCATCAGAGAAATAAATCAAATACCACAGAATAAAGAGGCTGTGAGACCATTTGAACCGCGAAGTGGTTCAACTCTGGTTGAACAGCCTCTTTATTCTGCGGGCGTGTATTAAAGGATCTGATGCGTTTTACCCCGAAGCGATAGATTGACTTTTTTATAGTGCTATAGTATAGTCGTCTGTCTAGTATATTGAGGAAGGTTTATTTTCAGCCGCTAAAGATAGCGCGGCTGAAAAACACGGCGAGTTCGCTTTCGCGAACGTCGCTTATTGACGTATGCGCGTTTCGCGCATCAATGCAACAATCTCCAAAATTGATATTTTGTTCGGTCGTTGCATTTTAAGGAAATTTGGCTTTCCTCGCTATCCCGATATCTTTTAGGCGGATAATGCGCCTGATAACTATATATAGAAGGAGTCTAGTTTTATGAAACGGACATTTCAACCGAGTAGAACGAAACGTTTGCGCCGTCATGGATTTCGTGCGCGTATGGCAACACGCGGAGGGCGCGCTGTTTTAAAAAGCCGCCGTGCAAAAGGACGCTATAAGCTTTCCGTATCCGACGAAAAAAAGAGTTACTAAGAGTTTTAACACATGGAGCGCTCTTGTTTACCTAAAGAAGAGCGCCTTTGCGGCGCCGTGCGGATACGGGAAATGTTTAAAATAGGACACCGCTATAGCTGCGACGGCGCGAAGTTGTTCGTTTTACCGAATAAATTACCATATAATCGTTTTGTTTGTACATTTAAGCGACATTACGGTTCTGCTGTACAAAGAAATAAAGCGCGCCGTTTATCTAAAGAGGTATACCGGCAAATGAAATCCCAGCTTGTAATAGGGAAGGATATTCTTTTGCTTATATTTCCGGGGCACGATACTTTTTCTCTACGTATGGCTCAGCTGGACTGTTTGTTTAAAAAAGCGGATATGTTCTCTATTCGATCTCAATAATATGAAACACAATTATCTGAAAACGATTGAGCGTATTTTTACGTCTTTATTATGTGCGGGGGTAAAGGCATACCAAAAGTGTATTTCTCCCTTGTTTCCGCCTTGTTGTAGATATTATCCCACCTGTTCTCATTACGCCCTTGAAAGCCTGACCAAATACGGGCCTGTTAAGGGAGGGTATTTAGCGGTAAGACGAATCCTTAGATGTCATCCTTTTCATAAGGGAGGGTATGATCCCGTTCCCTAGGAGATTCGTTTATGAATAAAAATACCGTTATTGCAATGGTCCTTTCCGGTCTTGTCATTGCAGCTGCGATGTTTGTGCAATACAAATTTTTTCCTCCTGCACCCGTACAGCAACAGCCGTCTACCACCGCTTCTACAACGGAGCAGCAGGCAGAAGTTCCGCAAAATACCTTTGTAGCGGAGACCGCTCCCGCCGATTTCGGAGTGCTGGAAACTCCTGACGAAACCGTTATCGGTGAGCAGACTGTTACCGTTAAAACCGATATTGCGGAAATCACGCTTACAAACCGAGGTGGCGATATCATTTCGTATAAGCTGTTGGAGCACAGCAGTTCCAAAGGCGATTCTTATGTGGAATTGGTAAAAAACCTAACCGATCGGAATAGAGCATTCTCGATTGCGCTGGGCGGTGCTCAGGCTTCCGCTTTAAATCAATTCTTTAATGTCAAAGAAGAAACGGTAAATGGAAAGCAGATTGTCGGCTTTTTTAAGACAATTTCGATAAAGAACCAAGACGGTTCCGTATCTTCATTTACGCTTGCTAAAAGATATACCTTTCTGCCTGATGACTATATGTTTGAACTTGCCGTTACAATAAGCGGCGATGCCGATATGAAAGGGCTGAATTTTGATAATGCAGGGTATACGCTGAGGACAATGCCTCAAATCGGTCCCGACTGGGATGCAAAAGCAGACCGTTACGAATACCGGCGCTTTTTTTCTTACATAAACGGAAAGAAAAAAGACACTGCATTAAAAGCCAACCAGACCAAAGTGATTACGGATTCCGTTCCGTGGGCGGGAATTTCAGGCAAGTATTTCAGCCTTATCGTTATTCCTTCGATTCCCGCACAGCAGATATTGTATTCCGCTGCACAGCCTAATGCGGATACGGTACAAGACGGCCAGCTGTTTTTTTCGCGGCCTGTGATTACCGGCAATAAGGCAACCGACGTATACCGTATCTACCTCGGCCCTTGTTCCGAAAATATTTTAAGTACTTACAATATTCCATCAAAAAATAACTACAACTATGATAATCTGCGGATTGATACGGTCGCCGTTTCCAGCGGGATTTGGCGTCCGCTTGAGGTATTGCTTAAATGGCTGTTGCAATTCTTCTATAAACTTATTCCGAACTGGGGTGTTTCGATTATCCTTGTAACAATTTTGATAAAGGTTATCTTTTTCCCGCTTACCAAGAAAAGCTCGGAATCAACGCAGCAAATGCAAAAAATGCAGCCTAAGATTCAGGAATTACAGGCGAAATATAAAGGAAAACCGCAAAAGCTGAACGAGGAGATGGCTAAGCTTTACAAAGAAGCCGGTTATAACCCTCTTTCGGGTTGTCTGCCTTTATTGATCCAATTGCCGATCTTGTTTGCAATGTACCGGCTGTTTAATAACTATTTTGAATTCCGCGGTGCAATGTTTATTCCTCATTGGATACCGGATTTGTCTGTCGGTGATAGTGTTTTGCAGTTTCCCAATCCCATTCCCTTCCTCGGATGGACGGAGCTGCGTATTTTGCCGATTGTCTATGTGATTTCGCAGATGGTGTTTGGAAAGATAACGCAAACTCCCACAAGCGATCAGCAGCAAAATAGCACAATGAAAGTTATGCTCTACGGTATGCCGTTATTCTTCTTCTTTATGTTCTATAATGCGCCGTCAGGATTGCTGCTCTATTGGACAAGCACGAACTTCTTGATGCTCGTTCAACAGCTCATCATTAAGGCAATGATGAAGAAAAAGGAGGGTCGGAAATGATCTATGAATTCGAAGGAAAAACCGAACGTGATGCTATAGATAAAGCAATCGCCGAGCTTGGCGTAGAGGCGGATCAGTTCGATGTGGAAATCGTCGAAATTCAAAAAAACTCGCTTTTTAAGAAAGGCTATGCCAAAATTCGCGTGCATATTGACGATAAAGCCGCTGCGGGGAAGCCTATTGTTGATACTCCCCATCAACCGGCGCCTTCACACGAGGTCGCTACGGATAAAAAAGCTGAGCTGGTGAAATTTATCGGCGAGCTTATTCAGGCAATGGGATATACCGCAAATATCGAAATCCTTTCACACGAAGAACATAAGCTGCTTATACGGCTTTCATCCGAAGATTCCGCTATTTTAATCGGAAAGAAGGGAAAAAATCTGGATGCGCTCCAACTGATCGCCAATGTGTATGCCGGCAAAATCGGCATCTCTGAGCGGATCATGCTTGATTGTGAAAATTATCGGCTTCGCCGTGAAGAATCGTTGGTACGGCTTGCCTATACCACCGCCGATCAAGTTGTAACAACGAAGGCTTCAGTGTTGCTTGAACCGATGAATCCCTATGAACGCAGACTTATTCACAGTACGCTTACCGATATTCGGGATGTCGATACAAAGAGCGAAGGGGAAGGTTTATACAAGCAAGTGCGTGTATTGTATAAAGGGCTTTAGTGAATGAGGCGGTGTCTTGTTCTTCTTGCTCTTTTGGCAGGCTGTTCTCTTTTTGCGCAGGATATCGGTAATGTACCGGATTCGGTGATTTCGGCGCTGGATTCATTTTTATCCGCTGAGCAGCGGATAGAATTGCTTAAGCAAGGACATCTTTTCCGCTCAGTGTATAATAAAGAAAACGCTGTGCCGCGGCTCGTGCCGCTTTTTGCTGTGCCCCAGACATTTGCAGAAAATTGGGATAAGGGTAATCCCACTTTTTTAATAGAGGCGTTGTATTTGCATAAAAAGACGCAAGGCAGCATAAAAGATGTAGAGAAAATATCCTGTATTCTGCGTTCCGTTTCAAAATTGGAAGGACTGCAATATTATTCGAGCAGTCGAAAAAAGATGCGGACGCTCTACGAAGCATCGTATATTATCGACGATCCTAAAACGGAAGGGAGAGTTGCCGATCCTGTTGACAATCCTTCCACGGATTTTTCGGTCTATGTGGTGCAAAAGGATTTAACCTTCGATAAAAATATTTATCGTTATCGGTTTTGCTCAGATTTCGATTCTGCAGGGTTCATTTCTACAAATATCGGTGTATTAAAGTATTCGATATTTAAAGCGATTGAACCTGAAAATTTAGAGGCGTCGATTGCCGTAACCGATCTTGGAGAATATCTGCTGATACACATGTTGACACGCGCCGATTTTACCGCCCCTTCCGTTTTTCGGGAGCGAGTGCAAAATTCGTTTAGAACACGGGGAGAAGCTGTGTACGGATGGTTCATTGCACAATATGAGAATAGCGCAGCATCTTGATGGAGGAACTATGCGGGTGAATAAAATTGCGGTATTGGTTTTACCGATTACTTTTTTGATTATTGCGACAGCAGCTGCTGCTGCGATTATTTTAACGGGAGATTCTGAAAAAGGAAGAAAAATGAACGCAATAAGTGCAGAATTACAAAAGGACGGCGTCTATGCCGTTATCGATACGAATAAGGGCGATATCGTTTTGGAATTGTTCTATAAGGAAACGCCCATGACGGTATGTAACTTTGTCGGATTGGCAGAAGGAACATTGGACGCTGCAAAGGGAAAGCCTTTTTATGACGGCTTAACCTTCCACCGTGTCATCGCGAATTTTATGATTCAGGGCGGCGACCCCGACGGTAAAGGAACCGGCGGGCCGGGTTATCGCTTCCCTGATGAGTTTGTTGACAACCTCAAGCATAATACCGCCGGTATCCTTTCGATGGCAAATTCGGGACCGGGAACAAACGGGTCGCAGTTTTTTATTACCCACGTACCGACCCCGTGGCTTGACGGAAAGCATACGGTATTCGGCCGTGTTGTAAAGGGACAGGATGTTGTAAACAAGATCGTGCAGGGCGACCGTATGAATTCCATATCGATTATCCGCAAAGGCTCTGAGGCGCAAAAGTTTACCGCAACCCAGAAAGATTTTAACGCTTATCTTGCAGGAGCCGAAGAACGGGCAAAACAGCGTACCACTTTAAGACGTGAAAAGAATGAGGCTTTGATAAAACAAAAGTTCCCCAATGCCGTTAAGAATGAAAACGGTATCTTCTATACCATTATAAAAGAAGGTAAAGGAGTTAAAGCTCAAGCAGGTAAAACCCTGACTATGAAATATAAGGGATCTTTGCTGGACGGTACGGTGTTCGACGATTCCGATATGCATGAACCGCTGAAATTTGTTGCGGGAGCGGGGCAGCTCATTGCCGGCTTCGACCAGCAAGCCATGCAAATGGCTGTCGGTGAAAAACGAACGATTGTTATTCCGCCGGAACTTGGATACGGTTCACGCGGTGCAGGCGGAGTTATCCCTCCCGACAGCTATTTGGTATTTGAACTTGAGTTGCTGTCGGTAAAGTAACCGTCAGAATAACCTGTGAATTGACTACGCATTTTTTTTGTGCTAGTATTTTAAGGATATTTATCATAAATAAGGATGTAAATAATGAATGCGATTCCATTGTTGCAGCAAGCCGCATCGGGGGGTAGTTTTATTCCGCTTCTCGCTCTCGGTCTTATCTTTGTAATTTTCTACGTTTTTATTATCGGCCCTCAAAAAAAGGAGCAGAAAAAAACGCAAGAAATGATAGCCTCCGTTCAAAAGGGTGACAAAATTATCACAATCGGCGGTATTCACGGTGTTGTGTCTTCCGTAAAAGAAACGACGATCATTCTGAAAGTTGACGATAATTGTAAGCTTGAAATGAATCGTTCCGCAATCGGGAGCGTTATTTTGGATGAAAAGACAAAAGCAAGCCGTCTGGCAAATGTGCCGGAAAAGACTTCTCCGTTTGCTACTCTCTTTAAAAAGAAAGAAAAGAAAGTTGAAGATTCCAGCTCCGAAAAACCGCAGCCGCCCGATTTTTCCGGCGAAGCGGAGTAAAAACGTACCGTATAGGAACGTATCGGCTGATAAGCGTTCATGCTGTGCATAACCGCAGTATGAACGTTTATTTCCGTTAGATGAGGAGATAGACATGAGAAAGCGAACTCGATTCGTGATTGTGCTGGCTGTACTAGGCCTCTGCTTTGCATTTTTATATCCTACCCTTAAATGGTATTTTTGGACAGATAAAGACGATAAGGCGCTGGCTCTCGGCTCCAGAGAAAAAATTAAAGATTATGTCATAAATATGACAAAAACGGATATCGACGCATTAATCGCATCTGCGAAGCAAGGCGATTCCAATCCTGTTCCGGCAAAATATGATCCGCTTATTAGTGCTGCAAAGAAGAATTTAAAAAGTCTCGGCAAAGAGCAGCCTTCCGTGTGGACGGCAGGCGCATTGCTTGCGGCATTCCCTGAAAATTCTGAGGATAAAGCACGGGCTGCAATGAGTCCCGTAATGGAAGATTCATACCGAAATAAGATACTCGGTATCAAAAATGCACAGGCAAATGCGGTAAAGCTCGGACTTGACCTTTCCGGCGGTATGAGCATCATCATTAAGGCCGATTTAAGTGCGGTAACCGGCGATAGCGGCGATACGACTACTTCGGCAAAAAAAGAGGCGATGAATTTAGCCATCGATACCATTTCAAGCCGCATCGATAAATTCGGTCTGACCGAACCCGTTATCAGACAACAGGGTGATGACCGTATCTATGTTGAAATCCCCGGTGCAGCCGATGCCGATAAGATCAACTCGATTATCATGGGGCGCGGCTTGCTTGCATTCCATATCGTAGACGACGATGCAACTCAAGCTTTTTATTCCTATTATAATGCTAACCCGACGCATACGTTTGATGCGGATTATAATCTCATCAATCCTTCGATTATTCCTGCAGATACCAAGGTACTCGGCGTATATAGCAAGGATGCGTACGGTTTGGATGAACGGCAGGGCTTCCTTGTTATTAAGAAAGAGGCTGCTCTTGAAGGCAGACACCTGCAGCGGGTAAGCACGACGACTAGCCAAACCAATGAGCCGTTGGTTGTATTCGAACTCGATAAGGAAGGTGCGGAAATCTTTGCAACCGTTACGACTGAAAACCAAGGCAAACGGCTGGCTATTGTATCCGATGATAAAATAAAGTCGGCGCCGAATATCAAGGAACCGATTACCGGCGGTACGGGAACCATCAGCGGGTTCAGTGCAGACGAGGCGGAAAACCTTAAAACAATTTTACGTACTGCATGGCTTAATGTACCGCTTGAATTGGAAAACCAGCAGGTGATAGGCGCCAGCATGGGTGAGCAAGCGATCAATCAAGGTTTAATGGCGCTGCGATGGGGGCTAATTGCTGTTTTGGCGTTTATGCTGATTTGGTATCGCGCTGCCGGCATTAATGCCTGTGTCGCACAGATATTGAACCTTTATATCGTGTTCAGCGTACTTTCCGCATTTAACCTTACGCTCACGCTGCCGAGTATCGCGGGTATGATTTTGACCATCGGTATGGCGGTTGATGCCAACGTTGTTATCTTTGAGCGAATTAAAGAAGAACTTGCATTGCATAAGAGTAGGGAGGCTGCTATTCAAACCGGTTTTGCTCATGCATTCTGGGCGATTATGGACTCCAATATCACAACCTTTATTGCAGCTCTGTTCTTGTCGATACTGGGAACCGGACCGATCAAAGGATTTGCTTACAGCTTGACAATCGGTGTTGTTTCTTCCGTATTTACAGCTCTTTTTGTTTCACGGTTGATCTTTGATTTCGGCACGGAAACATTACATCAGAAGAAGCTGCATATTACTTGGAGGTCACTCGTATGAAAAAAACGATAAAATTCAGCAAGCTTTTCGGTGTTATGGTTGTCGTAAGCTGCGCACTTATTATTTCCGGTATTGTAGGTCTTTTTACTAAAGGAATTAACTTCGGTATTGACTTTCAGGCAGGATTTATCGAGAAAGTACGGTTCGCGCCTTCTGCATTCATTTTAACGTATAGCGGCGAGAAAAATATACAGGTAGCACAAAATTCCCAAGGGATTGATATTACCGTTATTTCGGTGGATGCTGAAAATAAGGTTGTGTCCTTTAAGTATGCCGAATACCCCACCGTTGGACAGTTTATCGAAGCTGTACAGCAGCAAATTGATGGTGTACAGGCAAAAGTGCTTGCAAAGACCGATACCGCATTACAAAGCGTGTTTATTACTTCGGAGATTTCCCGTCTTACAACGGAGCCATTCCGCGTTCATTATATTCCTGATCAAATACAGCCGATCGATGCAGATGAAGTGCGCCACGCACTTGCATCCGTCCCTTCGGTTTCGGTACAGCAGGTCGGCGAATCACGCGACCGTGTGTTCCAAATTCGATTACCTGATAACGGCACATACACCAATGCAAATGCCGAACTGCGGGCATTGATAAACACTGCGTTGGTAGCAGCTTATGAAGCGGATAATTTTGCCGTATTGAGTACCGATTTTGTCGGCTCTCGCTTTTCCGGTTCGCTTGCTCGCCAAGCGATACTTCTGGTAATTGGCGCATTATTCTTAATCTTCATTTACGCTTTAATCCGTTTCCGTTGGACATTTGCATTGGGCGCCGTACTTGCGCTGGTTCACGATGTTTTGATTATGATTACCTTCATCGTGTGGACGCAGATGGAGTTTAATTCCACCACCATTGCAGCAATTTTGACAATTGTCGGATACTCAATAAACGACACGGTCGTCGTATTCGACCGTATCCGCGAAAATATCCGGCTGAATCCGAAACTTGCATTAGTTGATGTTTTAGATCTTGCACAAACGGAAGTATTAAGCAGAACGATTATCACAACCGTTACCACAATGCTTGCCGCTATTTCGCTTTACATCTTTACATCCGGCAGTATGAAAGACTTTGCGCTTGCCTTATTGGTAGGTATGATAAGCGGTGTATATTCGACAATCTACATTGCCGGCGCTTGTATCACCTTCTTTTCCGGTAACAAACGGGCAGGTGAGTTGGCGCTCGGCAGTGAAAAAAGAACTCCCGTTCCCGAAGTAACGGTGTAATTACTAGACACGCCTCTAAAATTGTGAACCTCTAAAAACTGTTGGTTTTTAGAGGTTTTTTTTCCTTTTAGTCGAAAAAAAGGCAAAGTCCGTAGACGTTTTTGCATCCGGCAGCTTTTAATATATGAGCACAGGCTTCGAGCGTCGCGCCGGTGGTCATTACATCATCGAGCAAGATGAGCGTCTTAGGAACGGTCTTTGCTGCAAGTTTTATTTTTCCCTGCAAATTCACTGCGCGTTCTGTCTTGGACAGTTTTTTTTGCGGAGTGCTATCCTGCCGTCTTAAACACCGGTATATTGCTGGTTTTGGATAAACCGATAAATCCTTTACAAGATCTTCAATTTGATCCCAGCCTTTTTCTCGCAATTTTTTGGGGCGTGGCGGTACCGGTACGAGTGGAATACTCATAAGTTTCGGATGTTGTGTGAGAAAACTGTGGATAAGCGGTGCAAATGCGGTGGAAAAACTGCGAATATTATTATTCTTCCAAACAGGTAGTAATTTTTGCCCAAGTCCGATATAGGGAAAAAGCGTAAAAATACGATCGCAGGCAGGTTTTTGCTTTTCCACCTTTTCGTCATCGGACGGTCTACAGCGGGTACAATACTCATGTTCGGAAATGAGGATCTTTCCACAATGTTTGCAGCGGGATTCAGCTTTTTGTGACTGCTTCTCCGCATCAGTAGCGGCAATATACGGTATGAATTCGGTTTGAATGCAATGATTACAGAGCGGTAATCCCGCTTCGCTTATGTTTCCGCAGAGACGGCACGGTTGCGGAAATAAAAGATTGCTATAAAATTTACGCGCTATATTTTTTGCGTGATGTAAAAATGCTATACGCTTCATATAATCTCCTATAACAAGGCTGATTTTTTCAGCCTTGTTATAGTCTTATATAGCACGAGAAAGAAAATGGCTTGTTTTTATTGATCTTCGACAGAAGTTTCTTCAGAATTTATCATAACATCAGTGTTTTCGTTTTCCGTTTTTGCTGCCTTTCTCTCTTTTTCAGCTTGCTTTGCTGCAAGGGCGATTTGCAACTGCTTTTGTCGGTTTTCTTCAAGCTGCTCCGTATCGTTAAAAAAGTCATACGCCTTTTTTATATCGTCATAATGGAATGGAATGCTGTCGATATAGTCGTCGATTGCTAATTTTCCATCGAGCGTTTGTACCTGAAAACCTTCAAGCAAGAGATATTTTTTCCCATCTTTCAGCAAAAAACTGAATCGTACATGGTTTGCAATTTTCCCTTCAGCAACAAGTCTGCTTATTGTCTCTGCAGATGATGCATAAGCATAAAGAGTTGTTTCACCAAGGTACCGATGACCGTTCTGTCTATGCTGGGAATCGGCAAGAGTGCTTATGCTGAAAAAACGGTCGAGTATAGCCTTCATTCCGGTATTTACGGAAAAATCGAGCCGATAGGTATACAGCATCGTATCGACTTTGAAACTAATAAAATCGTCTTTTGCTTTGGGCATTACACAGCAGTTAATAGCGTATACCACGTCAAAATGGTTATTTTCCGTATTAACCGTAACACCGGTAACTGTCGGTTCCGTATACAACGCCTTAGCCGGCAATGTCGTACAAGCTGTAAGGCAGAATGCACAAACAGCCGCCGGAATCAAAATGATTTTTAATATAGTATTCATAGAAATCTCCTTTTAGAACACACATTGTTATTTGGATTCTATATTATTCTGCGTGGATATCCAAAAAATACCTGATGCATTTGCCCTACAGCGTTATCCCATCAGTCCCATAAGCCGCGCTTGAAGCCCCTTGCTTTTTGCGACCTTCCGCATTGTTTGACGGGTCTTTTCAAACTGCTTTAACAGTTTGTTCACTTCGGCGACGGAGGTGCCGGAACCTTTCGCAATACGCTTGCGGCGGGGCGGCCCGATGATATGGTGATTTTCCCGCTCTTTAAGCGTCATCGACTGGATAATCGCCTTCTGCCGCTTAAAGCCCGCCTTATCGATATCCTCGGCGGAAATTTGACCGGCAAGCCCCGGCATCATATCAAGCATAGATTCAATCGAACCCATCTTTTCGACATTTTCAAGCTGGTCGAGCATATCGGAAAGGGTGAAGGTTTCCGACGCCATTTTTTTCTGCAAGCGGGCTGCTTCTTCCGCATCGATGTTTTCCTGCGCTTTTTCTACGAGCGAAACAATATCACCCATACCGAGAATTCTGCCGGCAATACGGTCGGGGTAGAACGGTTCAAAATCTTCAATTTTTTCACCGACACCGACATACAGGATAGGCTTGCCGGTTACGGTTTTTAACGATAATGCCGCACCGCCGCGAGCATCGGAGTCGAATTTGGTTAAAATAACACCGGTCAGACCCGCCTGTTCATCAAAGGCTTTAGCAACCTCGGCGGCATTTTGTCCTGTCATTGCATCGGCGACGAGGAGGGTTTCTACCGGATTAACCGCCTTTTTTACCGCGGCAATTTCCTGCATCATCGCTTCGTCGATTTGTAGCCGTCCCGCCGTATCGACGATAACGGTATCAAAGTCGTTTTTCCGTGCGAATGTAACCGCATTTTGCGCAACCCGTACCGCATCCTTGGTGTCTTCTTTATATACGGGGACGTCGATACGCTCTCCTAAAGAGGAGAGCTGCTCCACAGCGGCGGGACGGACGAGGTCGCAGGCAACGAGCAGCGGCTTACGGCCTTCTTTCTTTAAACGAGCCGCCAGTTTCGCTGCGGATGTCGTTTTACCGGAACCCTGCAAACCGAGAAAGAGGATAACCGATTGCGTGTCGGGACCTTTCAGTTGCAGGCTTTTCTTTTCGTCGCCTAAAAACGAAAGGATTTTATCGTGGACAATCTTGATAAACTGCTGACCGGGATTAACCGATTTTAATACGGTTTCTCCCTTTGCTTCTTCGATTGTTGCATTGATAAAACGGCGCACCACGCGGAGGTTGACATCCGCTTCAAGCAGCGCAATTTTTATTTCCTCTACCGCTTCTTCAATATTTTTTTCGGTAATAGTTGCCTTGCCGCTTATCTTGCGGACAATGCCGCTAAACGTATTGGTAATTTTTTCAAGCATTTTTCATCCTTAATCAAATATTTAAAGGAAAGTTCTAAAAACTTCGATCTTTTTAACGATATTCCAAATATATCCAAAGGTAATCGGCTAAAGCGATCGGGCTGGATGTCCGTTTTCGTTAGAACCAGTCCTTATTACCGTCTTCCCAGCTGAAAAATTCTTCCGGCTGAAAAAACAGGCTAAGCTCCCGTGCGGCGCTTTCGGCGGAGTCTGACGAATGGACAACATTGATATTGGTATGCAAGGCATAATCGCCCCTGATGGTTCCCGGCTCCGCATTCAAAACCTTTGTCGCTCCGCAGAGTTTCCGCACAATCGCAACAGCCTCATCGCCTTCAAAAGCCATCGCAACTACGGGGCCGGAGGTGATATACTGCACCAATTCACCGAAAAACGGTTTATCGGCATGTTCGGCATAGTGTTTTTTTGCAAGTTCGGGACTGATACGCATCAGTTTTAAGGCAACCAGTTTGAGTCCTTTTTTTTTCAAACCGGCTGAGCACTTCTCCGGCAATCCGCCGCTGAACTACACCGGGCTTCATCATTACAAATGTTCTTTCCATAATTTATTTCTCCAAGATATAAAATAATTAATAATTAAAAATTCGTAATTTTTCTTAATTCTTAATTACTGAACAATGACTTTTTCCAGCTTCCAGATATCCCGCACATAGTCTTCGATGGTACGGTCTGAACTGAACTTACCCGATCGGGCGATGTTCAGAAGGCACATTTTAGCCCATTTCATCGGGTCGCGGTAGTATTCGACAATCCGCTCCTGCGCCGCCGCATAAGCATCGAAGTCCGCCAGTACGTAATAGACGTCCGGCCGCTGACCTTCCACGCCATATACCAGCGAATCATACAATTCTCTAAAACTGTTGTCAAAGGGCGGCGTATACGTCCCGTCGATAAGCTGGGTCAATGCCCTCGCCAGTGCGGGATTGCGGTTCAGGTATTCTTGCGGATTATAGCTGTGCTCGTGCTCAATCGTGTGAATCTCATCGGCTGTGATGCCGAAAATGACGGCGTTTTCCGCGCCTACTTCTTCCACAATTTCGATGTTAGCGCCGTCCAGTGTTCCGAGTGTGATGGCTCCGTTCAGCATAAACTTCATATTGCCGGTTCCCGACGCTTCCTTACCCGCGGTGGAAATCTGCTCGGAAATATCCGAGGCGGGGAAAATCTTTTCGGCAGTTGAGACGCAATAGTTTGCTGCAAACACCACCTTTAATTTTCCCCGTACGCGGTGATCGTTGTTGATGCGGTCGGCAACGGTATTGATCAGCTTAATGATGAGCTTTGCCCGCCGATAGCCCGACGCCGCTTTTGCACCGAAGATAAAGGTGTGCGGAATAGGATCATACGTCGGGTCTTCGATAATTCTGTTATAGAGTGTCATCACATGCAGGATGTTTAAGAGTTGGCGTTTGTATTCGTGGAGCCGTTTTATCTGTACGTCAAAAATCGAGTTGGGATCGATCACAACTCCCTGCGTCCGTTTGAGGAATTCCGCAAGCCGCTCTTTATTGTGTTTTTTTATTGCGATTAGTTCCTGTAAGGCTTCCTGATTATCCGCCAGTTTTTCAAGCTGCCGCAGCTGGGTAAGGTCTTTAATCCAGCCGTCGCCGATATGCTTCGTAATAAAGGCCGAAAGCGCGGGGTTCGCAGTTAAAAGCCAGCGGCGCTGCGTAACGCCGTTTGTCTTATTGTTAAATTTCTGCGGATACAGATTATACCAATCGGACAGCTCTTTGGTTTTAAGGATTTCGGTGTGCAGCGCCGCGACACCGTTGACCGAAAACGAACCGGCAATCGCGAGCCATGCCATACGGATTTTCCCTTCGCCGATAATGGACATCTTGTTGTGTTTTTTCCAATCGTTCGGATATTTTTCCCGCAGCTCCAGCAGGAAGCGGCGGTTTATCTCTTCTACAATTTGATACACGCGCGGCAGTAAGCCTTGGAATATCTCGATCGGCCATTTTTCCAAAGCTTCCGCTAAAATCGTATGGTTTGTGTATGCAAAGGTTTGAGTAACAATCGCCCATGCCGCATCCCAGCCGAGGTGGTGTTCGTCCATCAAAAGGCGCATCAGCTCGGGGATTGCCACGACGGGGTGCGTATCGTTTAGCTGGATAACGTTATAGCGCGGAAAATCGGCGAAATTTGTACCGTGCTTATGGATGAACGAACGCACCAAATCCTGTAAACTTGCGGAAGTGAAAAAATACTGCTGCTTTAAACGGAGCGCTTTTCCCGATGGACCGGTGTCGTTGGGGTATAGTACGCGGGAAATATTTTCTGCGGAGTTCTGCTTTGCAACCGCAGCGGTGTATTCCATATTGTTAAAGAGCTGGAGATCGAAGCCGTCGGGAGAGGACGCTTCCCAGAGGCGCAGGCGGTTGACGGTTTTGGTACCGTAGCCGATGATTGCCATATCATAAGGGGTTGCGATGACCTCTTCGGCGTTTTCCAAGCGGTAGAGGAGCGTACCGTCTTCTTGTTGTGTGCATATCGGGGTTCCGCCAAAGCGCACCGTTACTGCTAAATCGTCACGGCGTATTTCCCATGGATCGCGGTAGCGCCGCCAGTTGTCGGGGTACTCTACCTGATACCCGTTTTCAATCCGTTGTTCAAACATACCGTATTGATAGCGGATACCGTAGCCGTGCCCGGGATAGTCGAGCGTAGCAAGCGAATCCAAAAAACAGGCGGCGAGTCGGCCAAGGCCTCCGTTTCCAAGCCCTGCATCAGGTTCTTCATCCTCGATGTCCCGATACGTGGCGGAAAGTTCCGTTAAAAGTTCTTCCATTACGGCACGCATACCGGTGTTGTTCAGATTATTCGAAAGCGCCCGTCCCATCAGAAATTCGGCGGAAAAATAATACATCTGTCGCACATCGGGCTGCTCTTGCGCATTCCGTGTTGCGGATATATTGGGTTGAATGCTATCCATGATACTGCTTGCCACGGCATCATACAGTTCCCGTTTTGTTGCTTCGAATAAGTCCTTGCTGAAATTCCGTTTCAGCTTACCTAAGATGCTTGCCCGTAAAGTTCCTTTTAACTGAGACATAAATTACCTCTTATTTCAGAATTAACACGACGGCAGTCGCTGCCAACGCGACATATTTTTGCTGATTTTCCAAAAGCGGCGCCTGTTCGGGTGTGGTAAAATCTTCTCCAGCCGGATAGGATGTATCGATCAGCCGGTACCAATGCTTTCCTTCCGGCGGTGGGCAGATTGTTGCGGTAACGTCAAAACTGCCTCCGTTCAATATGATATAAAAGCTGTTATCATCGCGTTCGGCTCTCGTTTCCGCCGTGGAACCGTCAAGAAAATATGCCAAAAAAGACGAAGGCTGGTTCCAATCGGGAGCGCCGCCCTGCGCGTCGTACCAACTAATATCCGGTTTACGCCGGTCGTCCGATTGCGTTCCCGTTAAAAATTCCGAGCGCGAAAACACCGGATGCTGCTTACGCAGGCGGATCAGTTTTTTCACAAATGTTAATATATCGGCATTGCTTTGGGTGAGCGACCAGTCGAACCAGCTGATCTCGTTGTCTTGACAGTAGGGGTTGTTGTTCCCCCCTTGCGTTCGCAATACCTCATCTCCGGCAGTCAACATCGGAGTACCCAGTGATAAAATAAGCGTCAGCAGAATATTCTTTGCTTTTTGCTTTCGCAAGGTCTCAATGCGAGTGTTTTCGGTTTTTCCTTCAAAGCCGTTGTTATAGCTGCAATTAAAATCGGTACCGTCCCGATTGTTCTCTCCGTTCTCTTCGTTGTGCTTTTTATCGTAGCTTAATAAATCGTAGAGGGTAAATCCATCGTGGCTGGTAACAAAGTTGATGGAATGGAAGGGCTTGCGTCCGTTGCCGGAGTACAAATCGGCGGAACCGGTTACCCGTGTCGCAAGTTCCTTGGCATGGAAAGAATCCCCGCGCCAAAAGAGCCGCACATCATCACGGAAACGGTCATTCCATTCAGCCCACCTGCCGCCGGGGAAATTTCCAACCTGATAGGCGCCGCCCGCATCCCACGCTTCGGCGATGATCTTTGTTTTTCTCAATATGGGGTCTTCGGCAATATGCTCAAGGGTCGGCGGATTATCCATCAGTTTTCCTTTTTGATCTCTACCCAAGATGGAGCCGAGGTCGAATCGGAAGCCGTCGACGTGCATTTCGATAACCCAGTACCGCAGACAGTCTAAGATAAAGGTCTGCACAATCGGGTGATTACAGTTGAAGGTGTTGCCGCAGCCTGAGTAGTTGCGGTAATAACGTGCATTATCTTCCAGTATATAATAGATGGTATTGTCCAAGCCGCGGAACGAAAGGGTCGGGCCGAATTCGCTCCCCTCCGCCGTATGATTAAATACGATGTCCAGAATCACTTCGATGCCGTTTTTATGCAGTTCGCGCACCATCCGTTTAAACTCGAATACCGCCCCTATACCTTCACGTTCGGAGGCATACGACGATTTTGGCGCAAAAAAAGCGATGGTGCTATATCCCCAGTAGTTTTTTAATACCGTGCCCGTCCGCGGGTTGATTCCGGTGAGTTCATGCTCGTTAAATTCCTGAATAGGCAATAGCTCAAGGCTGGTAATGCCCAGTTCTTTTAGGTACGGAATAGTATCGATAATACCTTGATACGTTCCTTTATGCTGCTGCGGCGCATTGGGATGGCACGAAAGCCCTTTTACATGCGCCTCGTATATGATGCAGTCTTTCAGCGGATAATTGAGCGGATGGTCGCCCTGCCAGTCAAAATCATCGTGAGCTACTGCGATGCACTTGGGAAAAGGAGCAGCTGACTGTTGGGTTAAAAAAGCAAGGTCGCCGTCTATATGCGGCGGAGGTGTTTGTGTAGAAAAATTTCCGCTAAAAGATTCCGTATTAGCAAGCCCCTGTGCGTATGGGTCGAGCAGATAATTGCCGGCATTAAAGCGCATTCCTTCATAAGGAGCAAAGGGACCGTCGACGCGGTAAAGGTATAAGGCGTTTTTCGGTAAGCCTGTGATAAAAACGTGCCAGATATCCCCTGTTTTATTCGTATGAGGGTCAAAAGTGTATGAGCAACAAGGCGCAGAATCTTCGGGATTTACAAAGATATCCAACGTTACCGAAAAGGCATGGCGGGAAAAGATACTGAAATTCACACCGTCGCTATAGACGGCAGCGCCGGCAGGAAGCGGACTCCCCGGCAAAAATGATAGGGTTTCCATGAACAAAACGAAATGTAGCACGAAAAATAAAATTATGCTATACTCATCCAAAGTTAGGATAAACACATCAGCTTTTTTATAGTACCCCGAAAAATAAAGAGGCTGTTCAACCAGAATTGAACCTCTTCGCGGTTCAAATGGTCTCACAGCCTCTTTATTTTTCGATATTTGATTAATAACCTGATGTGTTTATCCTGCTTCTCAAAATAAAATGTGCAAAATTTTTAGCAAAATTTTGCATGAAAGGCAGCGCTTAAACTATTTCTGATGCGTTTGTCCGTCTTTCCTAAAAGTAGTGTGAAATTTTGTATATCTACAAAATTTCACACAGAAGGATAAAAGTTATGAAGAAGATACCGATTGTCAGTACCGTTGCAACCACCGTAGATGCGATGGAGCAGGCATGTAAACAGTCTAATTTCAGTATTATTTCGCAACAATTACATGATTACGCCGAGGTGCTTTCGGCTTTCCGATACGAAATGCCGGAGATCAAGATTATCGATTTCGGTGATCCGGCGGTTCATGCGGAAAAATGCCTTAAAGTAGTAAAGGATGATCCGTGGCTGCTGTTTGGAGGAGTTATTGCAATTACCGATTCGCAGGAACAAAAAGCGACACTGACACAACGGAAAGAGCCTAACTTTTTATTTGTTTTAACGCGCAAGGAATTTGAACAGTATGTTGCGCAGATTATTAAAATCTTAAATCATCATGAACATTTTTTAGTCAACCGTGGAATGAGTCATCCGGCAAACGAGCTTGAACACGGCAGTTTTACCAGTGAGACCGATCCGTTTGAAATTATGTTCTATGCAAATCTTATCTCTACATACCTTTATAATACCGATCGTGTGAATGAAGCGGAACGGAGTGCGTTTCAGGGCGCGATGATGGAGTTGCTGCTGAACGCTGTAGAGCACGGTAATTGCAATATCAGTTATGATGAGAAAACCGAATGGCTTAAACAGGGAAAGGATGTACTTGAGCTTATCAGAATAAAGCAGATGGATCCTGCTGTCGGAACGAAAAAAGTTCTCATCACATACAATATTTCTCCTGAACGCACGCGGATTACCATCAAAGATGATGGCCCAGGGTTTGACTGGCGTTCCGCGCTCGATGCGCCTTTTGAAGCAGGTTTACATGGGATGGGCATTAAGATGAGCCAAAGTTTTGTAAAAGAACTGTATTATAATGATGCGGGGAACGAGGTTTCATTCGAGGTTCCAAATCAAAAAAACAGTGCAAACCTCACACCGGCAATTTTGCGGGAGCAGGAAACCTTTCATTTTAATCACTTGCAGGTGGTATGCCGTCAAAACGATGAATCAAGCAATCTTTTTTATATTCGCTCCGGCCGCTATGCTGTTTATGTCGACAATACGCTGTTAACGGTGCTGACTCCCGCGGATATTTTTATCGGAGAGATGGCATTTCTCACTAATGATAGACGGTCGGCAACGGTTGTCGCAATCGGAAATGGTACGTTAGTTAAAGTGCCTAAGATGAAATTTATGAAGCTGATCGAATCTTACCCGCATTACGGTATTTTTTTGTCGCGGCTTCTTGCTGACCGCCTTGCTCGCCAATCACGCGAAAGCGCCTCGCTCAAGACCGAACTGAAAGCCTTGAAAGATTGAGCTTAGGGTAAACACATTTACAAAGATACGCCGGTTCGCTATACTCGCGTATATGCTTTCTAAGAGTTTAACGGTACTTGAGTTACTCGATCTCGACCTAACGGAGCACGATGCGCTTCACCTGCATTGCGTGTGCGGACAAAAGGGATTGACGCGCAGCATTACCGTTGCGGATTTAAATCGTCCCGGGCTTGCGCTTTCAGGTTTCTTTGATTCCTTTGCGTATCAGCGCGTTCAGTTGTTTGGCAGGGGGGAATGCGCGTATTTACAAAAACTCATCGAAAGCAATACCGTCGAAAATATAAAAAAAATGATGACCTACGATATCCCTTGCTGTATTTTCTCTCATAATATCACTCCGCCTCCGGTATTTCTGGAACTGGTACAGGAAACCGGCTGCCCCGTGCTGCAAACGGATCTTTCTTCCAGTGCGCTTTCCGTGCGGTTGATGCGTGTTCTCTCTAACGTGTTCGCCCCGACGGTGGCAATCCATGGTGTTCTGGTAGAAGTGTACGGACTTGGTATTCTTATTTTAGGTGATTCTGGGGTCGGCAAAAGCGAAACGGCGCTTGAGCTTGTGGAACGCGGACACCGATTGGTGGTTGATGATGTGGTCGAGATCACCTGTATCAACGGGAATAGCTTAATCGGGCGCGGCGCCAATAAGATGATCGGTCACCACATGGAAATACGGGGGCTGGGCATTATCAATATCATGCAGCTGTATGGTGTCCGATCGGTGCGGGAACAGAAGCAGATACAGCTGGTGGCAAAGTTGGAAGAGTGGGATTCGCACAAAGTATATGACCGCATCGGTACTGAAGAGCTTACCACCGAGATACTGGATGTAAAACTACCGCTTTTGGAAATACCGGTAAAATCGGGGCGGAATATTCCGATTATTTTAGAAACGGCCGCAATGAATGAGCGGCTTAAAAGTATGGGCGTTTATTCTGCGAAAGAATTTAATCAAAATATTCTGCGCTGGATGGAAAGCGATACAAGCCGTGTACCTTATTATTCGGCGGATGATACCTACTAAGGAAAATATCTATGGTAACAAAGAAGATTATTGTGCAAAATCGCGCCGGCATCCATGCGCGTCCTTCATCGTTGATTGTACAAACGGCAGCTAAGTTTCAGTCGAATATTATGTTTGAAAAAGAAAACATTACCGTGAATGCAAAATCCATTATGGGTGTAATGACAATGGCAGCAGGGTATCAAACCGAACTGACCGTTTCCGCAGACGGCGCCGATGAAGCCGAAGCCATCGCAGCGCTTGAACAGCTTTTTGCCTCGAAATTTGAAGAGGAATAACGCAAAAAGATGAGTGCTCCTTTATGGCTTTTTACCGGCCCCGAGTTGGGAGAGCGGAACGATGCGCTTGAAGCGCTGCGAAAAAGCGCGGAAAAAAAATACGGACAGCTCGACAATCATCTCTTTTATGCAGCGGATACTTCAATATCGGTTGTTTTGGATGCCGTGCAGAACGGCTCCCTGTTTGCGGAAGCTCGGTTTGCCGTTGTCAGAAATGCGGAAATAATCAAAAAAAAGGAAGATATACAGGCGCTTACGCAGTGGGTTGAGCAGACTCCTTCCGAAGTCGGCGCTTTTTTAGTCCTGATCTCCGATGAAATCGGCATCGATAAAAAAATTGAAGCGCTGGTTCCCAAAGATCATAAAAAAATATTCTGGGAGCTTTTTGAAAATAGAAAGCAGGATTGGATCCGCCGTTTTTTTGCGCAGTCGAAGATCAGTATTGAGCAGGATGCTATCGAGGTACTGCTGGAGTTGGTAGAAAATAACACCGAAGCGTTAAAAACTACCTGTGCGCATATCAGCCTCTTTTTTGAACAGGGTGCAACGCTGACTGCGGAAACCGTTGAACACCTGCTTGCGCATAACAAAGAAGAAACGCCGTTTACGCTTTTTGACGCGCTGAGCAATGCCAATCTGGAATATGCGCTGAATATCCGCCAAAAGCTGACCCTTTCCAAAGAATCCTCTCCGGTACAGCTGATTGCGGGACTTACTTACTGCTTTCGGCGGCTGCGTGACTGGCACAATCTTGCGCAAACCGGCGGGCTTGACGATTTCAGCTTAAAAAAAGCAGGCTTTACCTCGAAAAAAGCAATCGACCAATATCGCCGGGCGAGTAAACAGTGGAGTGAGCAGACCGTATACCGCATTATATCGCTCTTAAATAAAACCGATATGCAAATCCGCACGATGGGGCAAGAACTTTCGGGTGTGTTGCTGGACACCTGCCTTTACAGCATTATTTATAATCAAGGGCGTGAATTGGCGGCGTACAGCAACGCTGCACGGTAGTGCATTTTCAATTGACACAATCGACTGCGCAGTATACAATTCCGCAATATTTTTCGAATAATCACTAAAACACGACCTTTCGAGCCTGATTGACAGGGGCGTTTGAGTTCAACACAAGGACAACATGAGTAAAGAACAAAACAATCAGAAATTAGTACATTGGGCGGATCAAACCGCGGAGAAGATTATACGCGAGCGCGGCGATTTGGATTCTTATACGTGCGCTTCGGGGATTACGCCGTCGGGAACCGTTCACATCGGTAACTTCCGAGAAATTATCTCGGTCGATTTAGTTGTACGCGCGTTGCGCGACCGCGGCAAAAAGGTACGCTTTATTTATTCTTGGGACGATTACGATGTGTTCCGCAAAGTACCAGAAAATATGCCCGGAAAGGAAACGCTGCAAAACTATCTGCGGTATCCTATAACGATGGTTCCCGATACAACCGGTCGCGACACCTCGTATGCGCGCCATCACGAAGTGGATGTAGAGCAGACGCTGCCGCGCGTTGGTATTTATCCCGAGTTTTTATATCAGGCTGAACGGTACCGCAGCGGTATGTATGCCGAGGGGATGAAAAAAGCGCTGCAGAGCCGCGACAAAATAAAAGATTGTTTAAACCGTTACCGCGACGATGAGCATAAAATTCCTGCAACGGAAGAATATTGGCCGGTCGCGGCTTTTTGCTGCAAGTGTAATAAAGACACTACGGAAATAATTTCTTATGACGGCGAATACGGATTGGAATACCGCTGCACAAGCTGCGGGCATCAGGAAAAGGCTGACTTGCGTACTTCAAAGGAATTAAAACTTGGATGGAGAGTCGACTGGCCGATGCGCTGGCAGTTTGAAAAAACGGTTTTTGAACCTGCCGGAAAAGACCATCACAGCCAAGGCGGCTCATTCGACACGGCGCGGCTTGTCGCGGATGAAATTTATAACTGGCCTGCTCCCGTCAGCTTCCGCTACGATTTTATCGGCATTAAAGGCTTGCCGGGTAAAATGTCGTCGTCGAAAGGGAAGGTTATCAGTCTGTCCGATGTCTTGAACGTGTATCAGCCTGAAATTGCGCGGTACCTGTTTGCCGGAACGAGGCCGAACACGGAATTCTCCATCAGCTTCGACTTGGACGTTATCAAAACCTATGAGGATTACGATAAAACCGAGCGCATCGCATGGGGTGTCGATAAAGCGAAAAACGATGAGGTATATGCAAAGGAGCGCCGCATCTATGAACTTTCACAGGTTGAGGGAATGCCGCCGTGCATATCCTATCAAATTCCGTTCAGACACCTCTGTAATTTATTGCAAATTAACGCAGGAGACATCGCTGCAGTCATGAAGCTTTTGCCGGATATGAAAGAAGAACAGCGGGAGCGTTTTGAAGCGCGGGCGAAGTGCGCATGGTATTGGATTACTGAATGTGCGCCGGAAGATTTCCGGTTTGCGCTGCGTACTGACGGCGGCAAGGCGGCTCTTTCCGCAGCCGAAACCGCTGCGCTCTGCAAAATCCGCGACGAGCTGTTACCGCAGATGGACGCGCTTGATGAAAAAGCTTTTTCAACTGCGCTGTATGATGTAGCTCATGCGTGCGAAATCGAACCGAAAGCGCTGTTTACCGCTGTTTATCAGGCGTTGATTGGGAAAGACCAAGGACCGCGCCTTGCCGGTTTTATGAAGATAATCGGAAAGGAACGGCTTGCACAATTGCTTTCATTCTATTAGAATACTGCGCAAATGGCAAAACATGGTTGCACTTCGGCATTGGATGTAAATTCTGTACTCGAAAAAATGGGGAAGGTATTCCGCTGTTGTTGCCTTTCCCTTTGCAGCCGGTGTTTCATTTTAGTGAATTTTTTTTAAACGCTCTTTTTTAAGGGCGTTTTTTTTTGTGAACACGGATGTCTTAGATGTCTTAAAAGGCCGGCCGTATTTATGATCATCTTCGTATTGTGCCGAATGCTTCGTCCGTGTTTATATGGAGGAGTTTGATATGAAACAAGTTATTATGGAAGCGGAATCGCTTCAAGGGTATTTAACATCGAAGGATACTGCATACCTCAAGAAATTGGATGAATTGTATAATCAGACAATGCAACAATTTACACGGCTCGATGCTGCCGCGGATATAAAAGAAAAAGATACGGCTGAAACTGAGATTATCGCATTATATGATAAAATGGGAAAGATTTTGCAGGAAATCTGCAAAGAAGTACCTCAGCTCAAGGTCTATTCATTCAATACCGATTTTGCAAGCCATGCGGAAGCCTCCCGTGTTATAGCAAAACTGCGTAGTAGCGAAACCGGTCATAATGAATTCATCTATTATACGCAGCGTGCTTATGAGATGCTGTTTAAACTTGCATATAGCGGAAGCCACGAGGACAGCAAAAACTACCTTATTTCCAAAACGCCGGTTACCGTCCCCGTACAGAACTATGCCGTGCATAAGATCTGCGACATCGATCACAAAATAGAAAACACCGTCATGTGCGTTATGCTGCGCGGTGCACTCCTTCCCTCGATGATTATGTCCAAGGAGATTGAAGAGTATTCTTCGCACGGCTATGTAACCCCGTTTGCACTGTTTAAGATTAAACGGGATGATACAAAAAAAGTCGATGATATGCAGTACGTTCTCAATTTGGATATGTCGTATTTTAATCTGGACGACTTAAACGGAAAGGATCTTATCTTTGCCGATCCGATGAATGCAACCGGCGGCAGTTTGATTACCGTTGTCAAATACCTTGAACGGCAGGGGGTAAAACCGAAATCGATCAGCTGTTTCCATGTCATCTCCTCGCTCAAGGGAGCCCTTTGTGCCGCCCGCGCCTTAAAAAACTGTACGGTATACACGCTATGGATGGATCCCGCATTGAACTCCGCCGCCTATATCCTTCCCGGGCTGGGAGACGCGGGCGATAGAATCAACGGCATCGATGAGGCTGAGCATCCGCGGAATATGATTCAGCTTATTGCAGATTATGGCGCGACTATTGCAGGCCTTTACCGGCACCAGTTGAGAGCGATTGAGAATGTGGTACTTCAAAATAAATAAGCGTATTGATGAGAGAGCTGTGCAATTGACGGCGGGAGCGGCGATTCAACAGAGTACAGCTGTTAACTCCGCCGAGGCTGTCCGCAATAGTGCCGATCGGGTACCGAAAAAAATCATACTGTTTTGCTTACTGCTTTTTATAACCGCTGCAGGCACGTTTGCAAAGGGTAATGTCGACTCCGAAACGGCGAAAGCCTATTTTGAGATTGCCCAAGCCTATACCGAAGTATCAAAGTACGATAAAGCGGTGGAGTTTTATCTAAAGGCGGCAAAGGATCCTGCACATAAAAATGCGGCGGAATATAATTTGGCACGGGTGTACGGGCTGCAAGGCGACTGGGGGAAAGCAAAGAATATCCTCGAACGGCAATATAAAGACGCACCCGGCAATGTGCTGATATTAAAAGCATACTCCTATAGCCTTGCAGCAACCGGCGATGAATCGCGCGCCTGTGAAATGTATAAAAAACTGTACGATGAGGATTCGGAAAATCCCGATGCAGCGCTCAATTATGCCCGCATACTGATTCTTTCCAAACGCTATGATGAAGCAACGGCTTTTATTACAGAGCTGAAAACCCGATTTACCGAAAGCAGCGAGAACAAGGCCTTAGCGGAACTTGAAGAAAAAATCAAAAAAGCGCAGGAAGAGCCGGAAAAACAGGAAAACGAAAGTCAGGATAAAGACGGTAAAATGCAGGATCAGAACGATAACATGAAGGATAAGAAAGATACGGCAGACGCCGCCGAAAGCCAAGCGGAAAAGGCCGATTCCCATTCTAAGAGCGGACAAGATGCTGCGAAACCAACCGAGACAGGTACGGTAAAAGATGAGAACTCACAGACGAAACCGTCAGCTGATTCTAAAACGTCGTCGTCAACGCCTATAAAACCGGCGACAGGAACCGAAGCCTCAGATGTAAAGGTAAAAGATGGAAAAAAAACATAACAGGTTTGTCAGCAACATAGGGTTTATTCTCGCCTGCGTCGGCTCAGCTGTCGGTATGGCGAATGTGTGGGGCTTCCCCTACAAGCTCGGAAGCAACGGCGGCGGCGCCTTTTTGCTCATCTATGTCTTATTTGTTATCCTTTTCGGGTATGTCGGGCTTTCCGCGGAATACGCAATCGGCCGCCGCAGCGGTACGGGGACGCTCGGTTCCTATGCCTATGCGTGGAAACACGGCCGTAAAGACCTCGAGAGCATCGGTAAGATAGTCGGATGGCTGCCCTTGGCGGGTTCAATTACAATCGCTATCGGGTATGCCGTTATCATCGCGTATGTACTAAAAGCTTTTACGCAGTCCGTATTTGGCAATATTATGACGGTAGAACCCGGACAGTGGTTTGAATCCTTTGCCTTTAAGCAGTTCAGCGTTGTACCCTATCACGCGGTTATTATTATTGTAACGCTGCTGACTATTGTGCTCGGTGCACATACGATAGAAAAAACAAATAAAATAATGATGCCGCTCTTTTTCATATTGTTTGCAGCATTGGCAGTTCGTATGGCATTTTTGCCCGGCGCTTTTGCAGGGTATACGTTTTTATTTACTCCCGATTGGAGCCATTTAAAAAATCCGTCTGTATGGATAACCGCGATGGGGCAGGCCTTTTTCTCGCTCTCCATTACCGGATCGGGGATGATTGTCTACGGCGCTTATTTAAGTAAAGATCATGACTGCGTAGCGGGAGCAAAAAATACCGCACTGTTTGATACCATCGCGGCGGTTGTTGCAGCCCTTGTGATGATCCCCGCGTGTTTCGCTTATCGGATGGATCCCGCAGGCGGCCCCGGTTTGCTGTTCGTTGTCCTCCCTTCTATCCTTCAAAAAATGCCCGGCGGCAGAATATTCGGTATCATCCTGTACCTTGTCGTCGTGTTCGGAGGAATTTCGTCCTTGCAGAATATGCTTGAAGTTGTCGCCGAATCGCTGATGCACACGTTTAAAGGCTTAAAACGCACCGCAGTGATTATTGTGCTCGGCATAATCACCTTCGGCATTGGTGTATTTATGGAACCGATCGCAGAAACTAAGGGCGCAATTCTCGGCGGATGGGGCGCATGGATGGATTTGGTTTCCACATATATTATTCCGATCGGGGCAGTGCTCGGCGCCGTTTCGTGGTTCTGGGTAATGAAAAAAGATGAGCTGTTGGACGAAATCAACACCGGAGCAAAGAAACGCTACGGCAACGGATGGTACTACCTCGGCAAATACGTATACACGCTCTTTGCACTGTTTTTGTGCGTTGTCGCATTAGTGCGCGGCGAAGGGTTCTAGGAAAACGGCACCCCTGTGAAAAAACGCTGTATCCGTCGATTGACTTAGTTGGGAAAATCTAAACACCTGTATTTATGTATGTAATAGCTGCCGCCAGCGCATCGGCGGCGTGGTCGGGTTTCGGTATCGCTTTAAGGCCGAGCAGCAGCTGGACGGTGAGCTGCACTTGCTGTTTTTCCGCCTGTGCGATGCCGGTAACCGCTTTTTTAATAGCGTTCGGCGCGTATTGAAAGACGGGAACTCCCGCCTGCGCTAAGGCAAGCAGGGTTACGCCGCGCGCTTCCGAAACACTCAAAGCGCTCGTTACGTTTTTTGCAAAATAGAGCGTTTCGATACCGGCGGCGGCGGGTTGGTATGTGCGGATAAGCTCCGTGAGCCGGTCAAAGACAATGAGCAGCCGGTTTCCCTGTACCTGTCCCGCCTCCGTTTGAATAACACCGTAATCGATACAGCGCATCCTGCTGCCTGACACAGCAATAATGCCGTAGCCGGTATGGGCAAGCCCGGGGTCAAGCCCCATAATAATCCGTCCTGCAGCTGTCTGCTGTTCTGCCATCTTACAGCGCCCGTGTTCGCTCTTTTAAGAAGGCGCGATGTGTTTCATCCAAATGAGGTTCCAGCGCCGTGCGAACCGCTTGATTATAATCGTTCAGCCACTTGAGTTCTTCGGGGAGTAACAGCTCCTTCACTACCGGCCGTGTGTCGATCGGGCAGAGCGTCAGCGTTTCAAACTCCAAGAAGGTGCCGTACTCCGTCGTTTTCCATTCCTTTGTCAGTGTGAGATTTTCGATGCGGATACCGTGACTTCCGGCGCAGTAAAAACCGGGTTCGTTGGAGGTAATCATTCCCGCCTTCATCGGAGTATCCGTATAGCGAAGTCCGATATTCTGCGGCCCTTCGTGAACGGCCAACACATACCCGACGCCGTGTCCGGTACCATGCTTATAGTCCTTGCCGTATTTTCGGAGCGGATTGCGGGCGAGGATATCGAGCTTATAGCCGGTGGTGTTTTCCGGGAAGCGGGCTAAAGCAAGCTGGATATGCCCTTTGAGCACCAGCGTATAGTCCTCTTTTTCTTCTGCGGTGAGCGGGCCAAGCGGAATGGTACGGGTAATATCCGTTGTTCCGTCTTTATATTGTCCGCCTGAATCAAGCAATAAAAAGCCTTTGGGCTGTAAGGTTGCGGCCGTTGCTTTTTTAGGTCCGTAGTGAATAATCGCCGCATTCGCCCCGTATCCTGCAATCGTGGTAAAGCTCGCCTCGATAAAGTCGGGCTGTTCGGCACGGAAGCGCAACAGCTGTTCGGAAACATCCCATTCGGTAACGCCGCTATCGGCATGATCTTCCGCCCATTTAAGGATTTTGACCATCGCGATACCGTCTTTAAGGAACGCATGCCGGTAGTTTTTAATTTCGATTTTGTTTTTCACCGCTTTCATCGAAGAGGTGATATTAAGACCTTCTATTATATCCGCTTTAATCTTGTTGCGTAAGAAGATATTTGTCCGTGCGGGATCAAGGTAGACCGTACCCTGCAGCTTTTCGGCATCGGCGAAAATCGCTTCATACGGTGCAACGGAGACTCCTTCGTTTTCCAGCGTCGCCTTTACCGTATCTGTCATTTGCCGCGCGTCAATGTAAAGCCGTGCGTTCTGCATATCAACCAAGGCGTAGGCGGTAACAACCGGCGTGCATTCAATATCGTTGCCGCGGATATTAAAGAGGTAACAAACATCCTCCAAAGCCCCGATAACCGTTGACTCCGCTTTCTTTTCCCGAAGCGCTGCGCGGACTTCCTCGATTTTCTCGGAGGCGGATTTTCCCGTATAGCGGACATCGAGTATAAAGGCGGCGCTTAATACGGGTGCAGGGCGGTCAGTCCACATTTCCCCGATAAGATCACGGTCAGTAACAAACTTCATATCGGGAAGCGACGAGTTAAACTGTGCGAACGAATTGACCGACATCACTTTCCCGTCCATGCCGATCGTACTTCCCGCAGGAAGCGTTTGCGCAAGATATTCAAACACAGTCGGTACATTCGGCTCTCCGCTTTTTTGCAAGAGGATACCGCTTCCCTCCAATTCTTTTTCAGCCTGTAAAAAATAGCGACCGTCAGTCCATAAAAAGGCCTTGTCTTTTGTAACCAATACGGCGCCCGCAGAGCCGGTAAAGCCGGAAATAAAGACGCGGGTCTTATCGTGTTCGGCAAGATATTCACACTGATGCGGGTCGGCGGTTGGAATATAATACGCGTCAAATCCGCATTCCGCCATTTTATTGCGCAATACGTTAATACGTTCAGCTATTGTCATTCTGATCTCCTTCTATAGTCCTGCGTACATGCGGCGCAGGAGCTGGTCTATCTTATGCCCGTAAGCGGGATCCGATGCCCACGTTCCGGCAAGGTTGTAAATATACGGCGCCTTGCCTTTTGGGTTTACATAGCGATAACGCGGATCTACGGACGGAAGGTTGAGCGGTTCGGCACTGGCATACGCCTTTAAATGCTGAATATGCGCCCTGACTCCCATTTGTTCGTCGGGGAACGCCAAGCCCGGGTTTTCTGCGTTGACGGCGCCGAGTCCGCAAAAATTGTTCATGTCTGCGGTTACCAATCCGCCGAACCGTAAAAAGCCGGTTTCCAAGCACATCTGCACAAAAGCGATATCGGCATTTATCCCTTCGGCGGCGGACTCTTCCAGATAATACCCTGCTAATCGTTTTACTTTTTCCTGATCGGCTTCGGCTGCTTGCGCTAAGGCGGTTTGCGTTAAAAAAAACGAAACAAGTTGCTCCTGCGTCATGCGTCCGGTTCCCATAATCGCTTTAGGAATGGATGGCGGAACCGACCGGCATGAAAAACAAAGCAATACCGCAAGCATGGTAATAAGGGTAAAAGGATGGTTTAAAAAACGCTTTATGCGAAAGTGGGAAATGCTCATACGGTTATGTTACTCCCATTCAATGGTTGCAGGAGGCTTGGGCGTAATGTCATACACCACACGGTTGATGCCTTTTACTTCGTTGATGATGCGGAGCGTAATCTTTTGCAGCAGCGGATATGGGATTTCTGCGACCTCAACCGTCATCGCATCGACGGATGTTACCGCCCGTATTGCTATCAGGTTGTCATACGTTCTGCCGTCGCCCATGGCGCCGACCGTGCGGACATTGGGGAATACGGTAAAATACTGCCAAATAGAATCCGCCAAGCCCGCCTGCGCAATCTCTTCTCGGAGAATGGCATCGCTTTCGCGTACCCAATGTAGTCGTTCGGGAGTGATTTCTCCTAAGATACGCACCGCAAGTCCCGGGCCGGGGAAGGGCTGCCGCTTAACCAGTTCGTCGGGAATACCGAGCGCCGTGCCGAGCGCCCGTACCTCGTCCTTAAACAGCATCCGCAGCGGTTCAATCAGTTCCTTAAAGTCGATATGTTCGGGAAGCCCGCCGACATTGTGATGGGATTTTATGACCGCCGCCTTTTTGCTGCCGCCGGATTCAATAACATCGGGATAGATGGTTCCTTGTACTAAAAAATCGACGGTGCCGATCTTTTTTGCTTCTTCTTCAAAAACACGGATAAATTCTTCACCGATAATCTTCCGCTTGCGTTCGGGTTCGGTTACTCCGGCAAGTTTTTTTAAGAACCGCTCTGAGGCATCCACATGGATGATGTTAAGACCGAGTGTTTCACGGTATGTTTTTAATACCTGTGCCGCTTCGTCTTTGCGTAAAAGACCGTGATCGACAAAAATACAGGTAAGCTGATCGCCGACGGCTTTATGCACCAGCACCGAAGCGACGGAGGAATCAACTCCGCCGGACAGAGCCGATATAACCTTTTTGTTGCCGACCTTTCGTTTTATTTCCTGAATAACCGTGTCGGCGGCGGTTGCGGCGTTCCAGACTTCGGTACATCCGCAAATACCGCGCACAAAGTTTTTGAGCATTTGTGTGCCGTATACGGAGTGTAATACTTCGGGATGGAATTGTACGCCGTAATATTTGCGCTCGGTATTCGCCATTGCGGCGATAGGACAGTTATCCGTTTTCGCAATAACGGTAAAGCCTTGGGGAAGGGCGGATACGCTGTCGTTATGGCTCATCCACACGATGGAGTCTGCCGGGCAATCTTTCCAGAGCGCTGCACCCGCTGCATCTCCGCCGGTGTACAGCTTCGTCTTACCGAATTCGCTTTTTTCTGCAGGCTGCACTTTTCCGCCGAGCAAATAGGTCATCAACTGCATTCCGTAGCAGATACCCAACACCGGTACTTTTAAGTTGAATATTTCAGGGTTACAGGTTGCCGCATCATCGGCATATACCGAATCGGGCGCTCCGGTTAAAATAATCCCTTTTAAAGAAACGCTTTGTATGCGGGAAAGTTCCGCGTCGAAAGGAAGGACTTCGCAATATACTCCGCATTCGCGGACACGGCGGGCAATGAGCTGGCTATACTGCCCTCCGAAATCAAGGATAATAATTTTTTCTGTGTGCATAGCGTACTATATCAGTGTATGAGCTGTTAGACAAGCAGTCTTTCGATTAGAGGTCAAGACTTTCCGAACCGCCATGGATAGCGGGCGGTTTTGATATGTTATGCCATTTGTCTAACCTCAAAATAGCTTATCGAGTTGTAATGAAGGGGATATGTCGTAGGTAAATCCGTTGCGTTCGCAATATGCTTTTATTTCTTTTGTCAGCTTTTTCGTTGCGCCGTATTCGAGTATATAGACGGCGAGGCCATACCTTTTACATTGAGCCAGATATTCCAAAAAATACTCTCTATCTTCTGCAGACTTTGCTCCGAATGTATTATTCTTAAAATGTATTTCGGTAAAGACGCTTTCTTGATTAACCCCGTGTACCATCACTTTAATGGAATCTTGCCGCATCGCTTCGGTTATAAACGTATCGCCGCCGTTAATGATAATGGGTTTATGCTCCGTATGTATTGTATGCAAGAGAGCTATCAGTCCCTGATATATTTCGGGTGTGTGATAATGATAATACACGTCAGCGTTATCAAGAAAAAAACCGTCTATGCCTTTTTGAGACAAAAGCTGCGCCTTATTTTTTATTCTGTTCTGCCATTTTTTATCCGCAACATTTACCCATTTTTCTTCATCCCAATTTTCGTAGTGTCCTAACGCCGTATCTGTAAATGCTGCGTAATCATCGCGGAATGTTTCGATAGAGCCGATATTTAAATAAGAAAAGATATACGTGTTTCCGTTTTTGTGAAGCTGTGCAATATCTTCTTGAGAAAAAAATTCCGCATCAATTACCAGCGTCTTAATTCCTTTAAGCTGTACCGCCTTGTCGGGCGACATACCGATCAGCACTTTATAATCTTTGGTACTTTCTGCGGATATACCGTTTATCACAATAAGTGCAAAAAAAATGAGGGACATACAAAAGGTTTTTACGGTTCGCATAAGTTGCTCCTGATCAAAATGAGAATATGACATCTATAAAAGATCGGGAAAATTTGCTACGCATCCTTCAAAATACATTTTTTTTTGCAACATATACTACAGCGTAATCCTCTGCACGGCTTTCGGTAAAACTGTAGTCCGAATAGGCGGCAGCGGACTGGAATCCCGTCTGTTCAAATAAGGTTAAAAGTGTTTGCCGTTGCAGCGGATGCAGCACCGTAAAGTCTGAATCTATAGTATCGTGCGTCTTGTCGGTAAATTCTATAGTAAACTTGATATTCCCGTCCGGTAAAAAATCATAGCGCCGCTTAAAAATAAAGGCGTCCGTTTCTTTATCCTTAAAGTTCATTTTTTTCTCAGCAAGGATGCGGTCGTAATTGAGAACTTCAACAATAAAAATACCGTACCCCTGTAACGACTGATACACGGAACTGAAAAAACGGCGAAGCGCTGCTTCATCAGGTAAATGCGGGAGCGTATTGCCGAAACACAGTACGCCGTTACAGGTACCGAATTGCAGAATATCGGCGATGTTCGCTTGATGGAATGCCAATTCTCCTGATGTGCGGATACCGAACGTATAGGCAGCTTTTTGTTCGGCAATTCCGATCATCTTTGCATTTAAGTCAAGTCCGTATATATCGTATCCGCGTTGATGTAATCCCAACGCCAGATCGCCGGTTGCACAACCGGCATCACACAATCTGCCCGGCAACGGACAAAGGTGTTGGATAAAATCAAGCTTTTCCGCCTCAACTGGGAAAAGTTCGCTGTAATGGTCTGCAATCAAATCATATACGTTCATTTACTCTTCTCCACCGCTGCAATTATGGTATACTATATCGATACAATGTGCTATAGGAGAACGATATGATCAAAATGACGAAATGAGCTTATAACCTAATTTGCAGTTATACAGATAACAGATACGGGGTGATTGTAAGGAATAAATCTACGGCGGAAAGTTAAGCTGCAGCGCTGTGACCCCACAGATAATAATACACCCCGATATTCCAAAGGCCGTGGACTGCGGCTACTAGTGCGATACTCGCCGCGGGATGAGTCACCTGTTTGAGCTTGAGATAGGCAATGCGGAATACGATTCCGGCTCCTGCGGCAAAGAGCATGGAAGAGAGTCCGAGGTAACGGTGTGCCAGTGTGAAGAGCAAGAGGGCGGAAAATTCGGTGAAGCACAATTCAAAAAACGACGCGATGTTATTCTCGCTGCATATATAAGAGAAAGACGAAAGCGGTAAACGTGCAGAGCATTTTGCTGCGGGCGAATTTTTTTGCAAGCGCGGTTCGACATAATGAGTGTAAATGCGATGCAGCCGATTCGGAGTATAGAGCCGGTATAGTATTTCTTCATACACAGCTGCGCATATCGTGTAACAGCAAAAAACGCTCTGCGCATATAGTCCGGTCGGCTTAGGCGGAAGGGTAAACGGTACCGCTGAAAACAGCGGAGGAAGTAATAAAAAAGCGGTTACCGCTGCAAATTCACTAAAGAAGAGTGCATCTTTTTTACTAAAGCGCCATTCCATTTCATCCCGCTATTTTATTGTAATCTTTTCCTTAAAAGCAGGTTATAGCCTGTTTTCTATCCATCCCAAGATATCGGCTTTTACTTCTTCTTTATTTGTCTCATTTAAGATTTCGTGTCGGGCGTTTTCGTATAGTTTTAACGTTACATCCCGTATCCCGATATTCTGATAGATACGATAAAGGGTTTTCAGCATTTTGCCTCCGTTGGAAACGGGGTCTTCCGAACCGGCGGTAATGAGAATAGGTAAATCAGTTGGTATACCTTTTAAAGCTTCTTGCGTATGGAGCCTTTTTAAACCGCGCATAAAATCCTGAAAGAAACCTGCAGTACAGACAAATCCGCAGTATTCATCATCGATATATTTTTTTACTTCGTTTTCATCCCTCGAAAGCCAGTCAAAGGCTGTGTGCGGATTTTTGATTCTGTTGTTATACGAACCGAAAACTAATGCATTCATAAACTTGGCAACGGATTTTCTCCCTTTGAATGCGCAGGTAAGGCTTGCAAGCAGCGAGGCAACAGATACGCTGGGGTTAGGACCTGCAGAACCGATGAGAACGGCCGCCTTTACCGTTGTACCGTACCGTTCGATGTATTCCTGCGTTACAAAGGAGCCGAACGAATGCCCGACGATGACATTTGGAAGTGCAGGATACTGTTTTTGTATCTCCGCATTGATTTCTTTTTGATCTTCGACAACACGTCCGAACCCGTCTCCGTCGGCAAGGTACCCCATTAAGCCGCTCTTTGCACCGGTCTTTCCGTGACCGCGGTGGTCGGATGCAACTACGGCAAAACCTTTTTTGCACGCTGCCTGTGCAAAATCATCATACCGGAGAGCGTGCTCCGCCATCCCGTGCACGATATGCAGCACCGCCTTCGGATGTTGTTCAGGAAGCCATGTATAAACGGCGAGGGAAGCGCCATCGCTCATTGTCTGATACGTAGTTTGCATCGTCTTTATCTCCCATAAAAAGTCAAGAAGAAAGTATCAACTTTCGATTGACTTTTTACGCACGTTCACAACGAAGTGAGAACGTGCAGATGATATACAAGTTTGCGTTTGAGCAAACTTGAGTAAATAAAAGCCGTGCCATTTGTACGGCTTTTATTTTACACTCCTTTTTGCCTTACCACGTTTCTCGGCAGGCGGTCATAATGCGTAAGGCACGGTTATAGCGTACCGCTTGCGGTTCAAGTGTTTTATTCGCTTCGGGGCATGGATCGAGCCGTTCTTCTTCAAGTTCATCAATGTGCGTAATCTTACCCTGTATATAATCGGCTAGTAATTCCTGCGTAACTTCCAGCCGCATCAACATTGCCCCGAAGCGATGATCCAACACCTCTGAACCGAACCCGCGGCATTCTTCCATCCATACCCGCCGCCGTGCCTTCGCCATTGTGGCTAATGCCATTTTGAGCGGTTGTATCTTCTTTTCGATCAATGCCTGCAATGCTCTTTTATCCGCTTTTTTATAGGCCTCCCAAATATCCAAGGGGAGTCTCCACTTATAGTAAAGCGTCTTCATCATCAATGCATAAAATTCGGCAATGCTGCGCTGAAGAGGATTATCCGTATTGGCTGCATCCTCGGTAAAGGCTTGCTCCAGTTTTTTATAGACGGCATCCATATCAGTTGTCAACGTCCGTATATAATACAGAAATTTTGAACCGAGCGGGTCTTGATATAACAGATACTTCGACGGCGTTATATCATAATCGTTACCGGTTGTTCCTTCAAACAAATCCGGCTCTCCCTGTCGCATCCATTCGTCAAGCCCCATACCGGTATAGAGCCTTAGATACTGCGCAAATCCCGCTTCTTGATATTTGGGATGACAGTCAAGATAGGCGAAGAGCACCAAACCGAACATACAGGTATAGAGCGGAGCCTCGCTGCCGTCATCACCCCATGAAGTAACGATGACTTCTTTGACTTTTTCCTTTCGGCAAGCTTCAATAGCAGCAAGTGTTGTTTCAAGGGTTTTCTTATGATGCGGTATATATCCCGTCCAGCGCCATGCTCCGCCGGCAAACATGGTCTTTTTCGTAAGCGCTCGGCATACTTGCAGGTGTTTTCGGTAATGCTTGGTCAAGCAGCTATAGTAATCCCAGTACATTAATCCTACCTGATGGGGGATAATCGGCTCAGTATTTTCTTTGTTATTGGAATAGCGGCCAAAGAACATATCATCCCAAACGATAGGCTTAAAGCCGTATGTTTTGCAGAGGTTTTTCATAAAAGCAAGATGCTCCTCCATAATATTCCTCTTTTGTTTGAGTCCGTTTTCATCCAAATAGCGCCCACGTCCCAGATTATGGGCTTCGTCCATTCCGATATGGATAATATCCGAAGAAAATGCTTTGCGTAACGACGCAATCATCCGTGTAAGCAGTACCCGGACTTCAGCATTAGCAATATTAAAGATGTTATCGATATCTTTATACTTGTATTCTATCGCCTCCCACATAAAATATTGATCCATGTGAGCAAGCGTCTGGATGCACGGAACCAACTGTACGCCGAAAATCTGCGCATAGCGGTCGAGCTCCTGCAAATCTTTGATGGAATACCGTCCGCGTAATGCACCAAAGTAAGGAGCGCCTTCAACTTCGTACACATCTTCCATATACAGCATAAACCACGAATGTCCCATAAAGGCCATTTCGCGAATAAGCTGTTTTAGCATATCGATATGTGCAACAGCATTACGGGAAAGATCGAGCATTAAGCCGTTTTTTTGTAAAAACATGATCCATGCGGAATTCCAATAAACGCTGGGCATCCCGCCTTGAGTAGAGCAGAGAATCTTCAATTGTTTGACTTTTAAGCAACAACATCGACAACGCAAAATAAAAATGCGGCGCAGAATCCGCTTCAATTTCGCACACGCCGTTTCTAAAAGTTGTGGAAATTTCGGAGTTCTTCACTTTTTTGAACATAACGGGAATACCGTCTTCGCTAATTCTAAGCGGATAGCTTTTTCTCAGTTCTGCAACTGCGAGCGTCATTTTTTCGTCAAGATCGGATAGATCAAGTTTTAACGGTTTCAACGGTTTTATTGCCATACACATTATTTTATCCATCAAAAATAATTAAAGAAACCCTCTAAAAATTTTAGGTTTTAGAGTTTCTAAATAGTAAAGACCATTATACCACAGTTATAAAGAAATGACAGCGCAAATTTTGCGTAAATTTTGCATAGGCTTTTAAAAAATTACTAACGAAGGTATAATTAGAAATAGGAATTATATACAATAAACCTGTTCGAAAACGCAGTTATCGAATAGGTCTAATATAAGAATTCGGAGGCATGCTGCTATGAAATGTATTATCGATAAAAGTATCGTTGAACTCGGGATTACAAGTGTTGTGATTGGCGTTGCAAAAAATATCGATCCGCACGCGAAATTATCCGATTCATTCTTAAAAAAGCAAAAAAAGATGGAAGATTGGGCATTACAGTGCGATGTTGATGAGGTTTTGCATAATCCGATTACTCAAGGCTATGCCGATTTGCTGCAAAGCGTCGGGCGCAGTATCAAAAAGTATCCGCCGACTGTTCCCGCATTTATTCGGAACATTCAGCGCCGCGGTTCTATGCCGCACATCAATAGTGTTATCGATATCTACAACGTCGAATCATTACATTCGCTTTTAGCGATTGGCGGGCACGATCTTGATAAGATAGACGGGCAGATAGAATTTACCGTCAATAAGGAAGCGGGGGTTTTTCTTCCGATTTCATCGACTGAGAAGCATGTTGCCGAAACCGATTACGTATACCGCGACTCTAAAGGTATTATTGCATGGCTTGGTGTCCGCGACGGGGAAGATTATAAATTTGACGACGGAACAAAAAACGCAATCTTTATTATCACAGGGAATGCCGATACTTCCGTAGAAATGCGTGTGGAAGCGCTTAAGCGGATTCAAAGCGATTTGGCGGAGTGTATGCCTCAGCTGGAATTTGAGATACAGGTTATCGAAGGATAGGCTCAAACCGCTATTCGCTCTTGGTTTTGAGTACCGAAAGGAAGGCAGACTGCGGCAGCTCCACATCGCCGACCATCTTCATGCGCTTCTTTCCCTCTTTCTGCTTTTCAAGGAGCTTGCGTTTGCGGGTAATGTCGCCGCCGTAGCACTTTGCCAGCACGTCCTTGCGCACCGGATTAACCGTTTCCCGTGCGATAACTTGGCTGCCGATTGCGCCTTGAATAGCGATTTTGAACTGCTGGCGCGTAATTTCTTCCTTTAGCTGCTCGCACACGTGGCGCGCCTTGTTGTAGGCGTTGGGTTTATACGAAAGCTGCGCAAGTGCGTCCACCGGTTTGCCGTTCAGCAGAATATCAATTTTAACCAGCTCCGTCGGGCGCATTTCGATTACTTCATATTCAAACGACGCGTAGCCGCGGCTGATGCTTTTAAGCCGGTCGTAAAATTCAAACAGTACTTCCGCAAGCGGCATTTCATACGTAACCTCTACCCGTTTTTGGTCAAGGTAGTTCATATTGGTCTGCACGCCGCGTTTTTCGATGCAGAGGGAGATGATATTACCGAGGTATTCCGTCGGGGTGATGATATTCGCTTTGATATACGGCTCATCCGCAGAAGCGATCTTACCTTCGTCGGGGTATTCGGCGGGGTTGTCGCAGATCATCGTTTCTCCGTTCCGCAGATGGATGCGATACTGCACGGACGGCGCGGTAAAGATAACCGCTTGGTCGAATTCCCGTTCAAGTCGCTCTTGCACAATCTCCAGATGGAGCAGCCCCAAAAAGCCGCAGCGGAACCCGTGCCCAAGCGCAACGGAAGAGTCTTTTTCGTAGGTGAGGCTTGCGTCATTGAGCTTGAGCTTGTCAAAGGCATCGCGCAGCTGTTCGTAGTCGTTGGTGTCGACGGGATACACGGAAGAAAACACTACGGGCTTAACCGCTTTAAACCCTGCACGGGGTTCCGCACAGGGGCGTGCCGCATCGGTGATCGTGTCGCCGACTTGCACATCGGAGACTGTTTTAATCCCCGCGATAATGTAGCCGACTTCTCCGGCACGGAGAGAATCCCGCTGCACAAGGTCAAGGATAAAAACACCGGTTTCTTCTACACGGTATTCCGCATTGCTGTGCATAAAGCGGATGGTCATTCCGGGCGTTACCGTCCCTTCAAACACCCGCAGGTGGATAATAACGCCGCGGTATGCGTCGTAGTGGCAGTCGAAGATGAGCGCCTGCAAGGGCGCTTCTGCAGAACCGGTCGGCGGCGGAAAGTGTTTTACAATAGCTTCAAAAAGCGCATCGATATTTTTGCCGGTCTTTGCCGAAACCGCAACGGCGATATCGGAATCAAGCCCTAAATCGTGATCAATCTGAGCAGACACTGCCGGAATATCCGCCGCCGGTAAATCGATCTTGTTGATGACCGGCAGAATTTCGAGGTTATGCTCAAGCGCAAGGTACATATTGGAAAGTGTTTGAGACTCCACACCCTGCGTCGCATCTACAATCAAAATTGCCCCCTCGCAGGATGCAATAGCGCGGGAGACCTCATACGTAAAGTCAACGTGTCCGGGAGTGTCGACAAAGTTTAAAAGATAATCCTGCCCGTCGGCGGCACGGTACGGGATGGTAACCGCTTGGCTTTTGATAGTGATGCCGCGCTCCCGTTCAATGTCCATGTTATCGGTCATCTGCGCCCGATAATAGCGTTCGTCGATAACCTTTGCTTTTTCTATAAGACGGTCGGCAAGCGTAGACTTTCCGTGATCGATATGAGCAACAATACAAAAATTGCGGATATGGTCGATTGAATACATAGGTTCTCTATAGTATTGGAAATACGGGCGGCTGTCCAGAGCGCGCATTTATAGCTATGAATTCTTAATTATGAATTATTTCGATGAGTAGGGCGCATTCAGCTTCCGCTTTTTCGGCAATGCGCGGGACTTGTTTAAGCATATCCTGAGAAACGGCAGTATAGTTGCGGATTAGATCAGTGGGGGTACTTGCAAAGCGCTGTTGTTCCAGCATAGCATAAAAGATGTAAAATAGATCGGCAATATTTCGTTTTGGAGCAAATAGTTCCGTAAGGGTTTTCGTTAACTCCGTGTATGTCGCGCTTAAAAAATATGCTTCATCCTTTGTTGGGGCTTCACAGGTATTGTCCATATACAAAGCCCATATATAGTTGCGAAGGCAGCGATCAATGCCCGCATACCAGCTTTCTATGGCGCTTTTCGTATTTTGAGAAACTTCGCCGGCAATCGAGTTCATATCCGCAGAAACCGGATTTGTATCGAAAGCTGCACCGAGCGGAGGCATGTGTTTTTGAATTTTCCGTGCTGCTTTATATAATCGCTTTAGCTGCTTACGCAGTACCGCCAGCCGTTTTCTTGCCGTGCCAAGTGTTTTTTTTCGTAGTTTACGAAGCAGCAGCCATACTCCGGTACCTACCGCCGCAAGCAGCCCGACACTTATAATCGCCGCGCCGTATAATAAAAAATCGGTTCCCGGCGGTAATAGCGGCGGCTTCGGCGGCTGAAGGCTTACCCGTTCGCCGGTTCCTAAGAGTGAAGAAACGGAGATTGCCGGAAGTTTACGGTGTAATTGTAAGAAAGTAAGAGCGGGGAACTCAATTTCGCCTGTTTCCCATGGGACGAATGTAATGGCGAGGTAGTACCCTGTTTCCCGTTTCACAATCATGATTTCGTTGATTGTCATTACGTCGCTTTGCGTCATGCCTTTAAGCGGAATAGGTACGGCAGCAGTAAAGCCGCTCGCGGTTAAAGATTTGTATTCTTTTTCGGACAACGGGAAAAGAAACTGCGCCGTATCGCCGACAAAGATACGCTGAGGAATGAGTACCCCGTTCATAATGCCGTATCCGCTTGCGGCCGGTATCGGCTAAAGGGGTGAGCACCGTATTTGCCGGTCAAAAAAAATTGATTTAAGAGCTTTACCGTATTGCCGTCGTATGGTAGCACGAGCGGATATGCTCCGCAGCGTATACAGGTGTTTTCCCATTGTTGGGTGTCTTCGGTTATACGGCGGATACGATCCTGCCGGAACTGATGCGAATTGGTCGGTAATAGCCGCTCCAACCCCGTTTCGGGGTCGGCAAAGCGTAATATCCCTGCGGCGGGCAGCGCTTCATCATAAGGGGCTGTGATACGGATTGCTGCAACGTCATGACGGCGCGCCAATAGACCCAACTCTTTTTCAAAATTTTCTACTTTAAAATCGGAGAGAATAATAACGAGCGCCCGCTGCCGTAGCAGCTTTGCCGCCGCTTCAAGCGCAGGCGCTAGGGCGGTTCCTTTGCTTTTAGCGCCCGAAACGGCAATCCGTTCCAGAGCGCTCAGTATATGCAAGCTTGGCTCTCTTCCGCGCCGGAGCTGGAATATTCGCGCAACCTTTCCGTCAAAAGCGAGGAGTCCCGTATAGCTATGTAAGTGTTCCGCTGCAAAGGTGATCAGCGCTGCTGCTTCCAATAGTTTTTCTTGCGGTGAATCAATAGTACAGCCTGCTTCCATCGAAGCGGAAACATCGGCAATCAAAAAAAGCCGCAAGTCCCGTTCTTCACGGTAGAGCTTCACAAAGGTTTTGCCGCTCCGTGCCATCAAGTTCCAGTCGATACTGCGGATATCATCCCCCGCTTCATATTCACGCAGTGCATCAAACTCAATGCCTCTGCCGCGAAAATGACTGCGGAAGCTTCCGGCTTGCATTCCCTGCGCGATGGAGAGCGCTGCCAGCTGTAACTGTTTTGACCGTTCCGCTAAATAACCGGTTTTCATCTGCCTCGTATCCGGAATCGGCAGCTGCTTCGTGAGCATCTGCGCAGCTGTCCGCTCCCCGTACAATTGTTAAAAGGCTGCTCGCTTACATAACCTCAAGGAAGGGAACAATCACAAGTCCTGTTGCATTTTTCAGTACGATATATACGGCTTTTGCAAGCGCAAGCCGGGTTGCAGCAACATCGGGATCTTCCGCACTGAGGATGGGGCAGTCATGATAGAAGCGGCTAAACAGCTTGCAGAGGTCGTAAAGATAGCTTGTTATCAGCATCGGTGCATACTGGGCGGCGGCCTTGTCTACTTGAGCGGGAAATTCTTCCAGTTTTTTCAGTAATTCCCATTCTATATCGGAGCTAAGCAGTTCCGGCTTGCAAACGCCTGCCTTCGCTTTTTTGCCTTCTTCAGTATCAGCCTTGCGTAAAATAGAAGAAATACGGGCGCCCATGTATTGGATATAGGGACCGGTGTTGCCGTTGAACGAAAGAGATTCGGAAGCATTGAACAGCATATCTTTTATCGTGTCTACTTGAAGCAAGAAGTAGTGCAATGCACCGAGTGCGACTTTTTCCGCGACTTCTTCAGGATTTCCTACCGCGTCTTCGCGTCCCTTGGAGGCGATCTCCTTTAACGCGCTATTTTTAAGTTCGGTAATAAGATCGTCCGCATCGACAACGGTACCTTCGCGGCTCTTCATTTTACCTTCAGGCAAGTTCACCATACCATAAGCGAGGTGATACAAACCGGCATACCAATCATAGCCAAGCAGCTTCATAATATAGAAGAGTACTTTAAAATGGTAAATTTGTTCATTACCTACGACGTAGATGAGCTTGTCAAACGGCCATTCACCGTGGCGGGTTATTGCAAGTCCGATATCTTGCGTAATGTACACCGACGTTCCGTCTCCGCGCAGTAACAGTTTCTTTTCAAACCCGAGTGCTTTAAGGTCAACCCAAATGGATCCGTCCTCGTCTTTGTAGAAGATACCTTTTTTTAAGCCTTCCATAATTTCAGCGCGACCTTTGCGGAATACATCGCTTTCAAAGAAAAGCTTATCGAACGAGACACCCGTGCGTTTATATGTTTGTTCAATACCCTGCAGCGCCCAGCCGTTCATCGTCTTCCACAGCTTCATTGTTTCAGGATCGCCCGCTTCCCATTTTCGCAGCATCTCCTGCGCTTCATCTTCGGCTTCGGGATGATCTTTGCTGTATTTGTGAAACTGAACATACATATCGCCGACAAACTTATCGGGTTTTATGCCTTCCTTTACAGGATCGATACCGTTTCCGAAAAGTTTATACGCGAGCATCGATTTACAGATGTGTACGCCGCGGTCGTTGATGATGTTGGTTTTGTATACATCCGCTCCGCTGAACTGGAGAATGCGGGAGAGGCTTTCGCCGATAGCGTCATTACGCAGGTGTCCGAGGTGTAGCGGTTTATTGGTGTTAGGGCTTGAAAACTCAACCATGATTTTTTTACCGGCAAGGGTCGTTGTCTTTCCGTAGTTTTCATTCTCGCTAATAATGGTGTTGAGAATCTGAGCAGCCGTTTCACCCTTGGGCAAAAAGACGTTAATATACGGCCCCACCGCTTTCACTTCTCCCTTTCCTTTGAGGGCAGCATCGGCTTGCAGCTTGGGTAACAGTTCCGTTGCTATTTTAGCAGGAGCGGAACGCAATGTTTTTGCAAAACTAAAAAGCGGAAAACCTAAATCGCCCAGATTCGGATCGGGTGGCGTTTCCATTGCAATTCGCTCCGCCGTAACGGCTTCGGCGCCTTCAGGCAGCATCGATGTAAGTGCGCGTGCAATACTTTCTTTCCATAATAACCGTATATCGTTCATAATTACCTCACTTATAGGAACCGCTAAAAGATTTCGTTTTTAGAGATGCCTTTGTGTTTCTGATTTAGGAAAAACCTCCGGAATTATCGATTGTAAGAGGCTCATATCAGTATAGAAAATTCCGTGGCTTAGTGCAAGAGTATTTATAATTATGAATTTGCTCTAATTTTATTGTAAATTTTGCTTGCATTTAAGAAAAACTGTGTTATAATTATTTCTATCTTTTGCAGGGAGACACGGCTGATAGTGTTTTTTTACGCGAAGCAGCCTTTGGGCGGTATAGTTACCGCATCCTGCACTATAAGTTATAGGAGGCTTATATGTCCGTATTAAGTGTTACCAGTGAAATTAAAACACTGCGTAAAGTATTGCTTCATAGGCCTGGTGCCGAACTACTTCATTTAACTCCCGACACCTTAGGCGAACTGCTGTTTGACGACATTCCGTTCTTAAAAGTCGCTCAGGCAGAACACGACGCCTTTGCCAAGATTTTGAGAGATAACGGAGCCGAAGTTCTGTACCTCGAAGACCTTGCCGCAGAAGCAATTAAAAAACCGGAAATTAGAACAAAGTTTATTGAGCAGTTTATTAACGAAAGCGATGTTTATTCCGAAAAACACAAGGAAAGCATTCGCGAACTGCTGAACAACATCAAAGATAACAAACAACTGATTTTAAAAACGATGGAAGGTATTGATATTAAAGAACTTAATATCAAAGGTAATGCCTCGTTGGTAGACTTCGTTGCCGATTCCGATTCGTCAATGGTTGTCAATCCTATGCCTAACCTGTATTTTACCCGCGATCCTTTTGCTACAATCGGAAACGGTGTAAGCTTGAATAGAATGTTCTCCGTTACTCGTAACCGTGAAACAATCTATGCCGAATATATCTTTAATCATCATCCCGATTATGCCGGTAAAGTACCCAAGTTCTACGATCGCTATGATCCGCCCCACATTGAAGGCGGCGATATCCTCAATATAAATGAAAAAGTTTTAGCCATCGGTATTTCCCAGCGTACAACTGCAAATGCCATCGATATTATCGCAAAAAAGATTTTCTTTAACAGCGATTCAAAGATTGAAACGATCCTCGCGTTTGATATTCCGGTAAGCCGCGCATTTATGCACTTGGATACGGTCTTTACACAGATCGATCACGACAAGTTCACAATCCATCCCGGTATTCTCGGCCCGCTCCGCGTATTCACCATTACCAAAGGCGCTACGAAAGGCGAGTTGAAGATCGTAGAAAATGATACGACGCTCGAGAAAACGCTTGCTCAGTACACCGGTACCGGCCATGCAGAACTGATTCAGTGTGCAGGCGGCGACAAGATTGCTGCAGCGCGTGAGCAGTGGAACGACGGTTCAAACACACTGTGTATCGCTCCCGGAACAATCGTTGTATACGAAAGAAATGATGTTACCAACGAGATTCTCGCAAAGCGCGGACTGAAAGTTTTGACTATGCCGAGCGCCGAGCTTTCACGCGGACGCGGCGGTCCCCGCTGTATGAGTATGCCGCTCGTACGCGACAACTAAATCATACATTTTGTGCGAAATTTTATTCAAAATTTTGCACTCGTTTTCCAGAAATGGGAAGCGTCTTCGTACGAATAAGTATTGGAGGCGTTTCCCTTATTCTTTACTGCCTGCAAGGGAGCAGGCATCAATTTAGCGCTATGTATAACAATAGCAAGGAGTTTTTATGGGTGTGAATCTTTTAGGACGCAGCTTCTTAAAGTTATTGGATTTCAGCTCAGCAGAGATCAGGTATTTGTTGGATCTTTCAAAAGAATTAAAAAAGTTGAAGATGACACATACCCCGCACGATCACTTAAAAGGAAAAAACATCGTATTGCTGTTTGAAAAAACCTCAACACGCACACGCTGTTCTTTTGAAGTCGCCGCAATGGATTTAGGTATGGGTTCAACCTTCCTTGATCCGGCAAGCTCCCAAATGGGACATAAAGAAAGCATCGAAGATACCGCACGGGTTTTAGGCCGTATGTACGACGGTATCGAATATCGCGGATTCAGCCAAGAGATTGTTGAAAAACTGGCAAAATATGCAGGCGTACCGGTTTGGAACGGATTAACCAACGAATTCCATCCCACTCAGATGCTCGCAGACGTACTCACCGTTGAAGAGCACTTCGGTCATTTGAAAGGTATCAAGCTGACGTTTGTCGGCGATGCTCGCAATAACGTTGCCAATTCATTGATGATTGTCTGCGCAAAGATGGGTATGCACTTTACCGCATGCGGCCCCAAGGATCTGTTCCCCGCAGCCGACTTAGTAAAGACTGCTGAAGCGATTGCAAAAGAGACCGGCGCAACCATCACCCTTACCGATGATGTAGAAAAAGGCTGTAAAGATGCAGACGTATTGTACACCGATATATGGGTATCGATGGGTGAACCCGACAGCGTATGGGAATCCCGCATTAAGTTGTTGAGTAAATATCAGGTGAACAAGAAGATGATGGCTCTGGCTAACCACAATGCTATCTTCCTGCACTGCTTGCCCTCGTTCCACGATTTGAACACAAAAGTCGGACGCGAAGTAAATGAAAAATTCGGTATTCCTGAAATGGAAGTAAGCAACGAAGTCTTTGAATCGGTACAGTCAAAAGTGTTCGATCAGGCTGAAAACCGCATGCATACCATTAAAGCGGTTATGTATGCAACCTTAAAATAAAGCGAGCGTTACTACGAGTATGAAAAAAGAAAGAATTGTTGTAGCGCTTGGCGGAAATGCACTGGGAAACAATCCGCAGGAGCAGCTTGCGTTAGTAAAAGAAACGGCAAAATCGATTGTCGCATTGGCGGAAAGCGGCTATGAGATCGTTATCGGGCACGGTAACGGACCACAGGTCGGTATGATCAATTTGGCGATGGACTATGCAGCAAACGGAAGTGCGGGAACTCCAGCAATGCCGTTCGCCGAATGCGGAGCCATGAGCCAAGGATACATCGGCTATCATTTGCAGCAGGCAATCGGCGACGAACTGAAACGTCGGAATGTTAAGCGCGATGTTGTATGCCTTATCACGCAGGTTTTAGTATCGGAAAACGATCCTGCGTTCACAAACCCCAGTAAGCCCATCGGTATGTTCTATACAAAAGAACAGGCTGATAAAATTAAGGCTGAAAAACCGGATCAAACATTTGTTGAGGATGCAGGCAGAGGCTACCGCCGCGTAGTTCCGTCGCCGCAGCCGGTCGCGATTATCGAGCGTCCCGTTATCGAAGAGTTGGTTGCCGCAGGGCATATCGTTATTACCGTCGGAGGCGGCGGTATTCCGGTTCTGCAAAAAGCAGACGGTTTACACGGCGTTGATGCGGTTATCGACAAAGATAAATCCTGTGCAAAGCTTGCAGCGGATGTGAAAGCCGATAAGCTCGTCATTTTAACGGCGGTAGAGCAGGTTTGTATCAACTTTAACAAACCCAATCAGCAGGCTTTAAGCAAACTGAACATTGCCGAAGCGGAAAAATACATTGCCGAAGGGCATTTTGCAAAGGGCAGCATGCTCCCAAAGGTAGAAGCATGTTTACAGTTTGTCCGCAATCACAAAGAAGGACAAGCGGTTATTACCTCGCTGGCAAATGCGGGCAATGCGCTGAAAGGCGGTAACAGTACGGTTATTACCGCTAACTAATTTACGGTACTGCGGATAAATATACGTTATTTACCGCAGTGCTTCCGGTTATTTCCGGTATTCCGGTTGAAAAGACGTTGTCTTTCTAACCGGAGCTTGCATCGTATAAGGATTGTATATCATGCAAACCGGTTTTTAAATAAATTGGAGGAAAAAAAATGGGAAAAGATAAAAAAAAGAGGTCTTCTCTCTCTGCATTCTCTATTTTGTACATCATTCTGCTCGTCTTGGCAGTAATCACATGGATTATTCCCGATGTACAAAGTGCGACGCTCGGAACAATTGTTATGGCGTCATACAACGGATTTGCCAATGCGCTTGACGTTTGTTTCTTCGTATTGGTACTCGGCGGTTTCTTGGGCATTGTAACGAAAACCGGCGCTCTTAATGCAGGGATTACTCACCTTGTAAAAAAATTAAAGGGCAATGAACTTATCCTTATTCCGATTCTGATGACGTTGTTCTCAATCGGCGGTACTACTTACGGTATGGCTGAAGAGACTGTTGCATTCTATGGATTGCTTGCTGCAACGATGGTTGCCGCCGGTTTTGATTCGGTGGTCGGTGCTGCTACGGTATTGCTCGGTGCGGGTGTCGGCGTTCTCGGTTCAACGGTAAACCCCTTTGCAACCGGTATCGCTATTGACAGTGTTAACAAGAGCTTTGAAGAACTTGGTATTCAGAGCAGCGTAAATAACGGTATTGTTATTGCATTGGGTATTGTTCTTTGGCTTTCTTCTCTTATCATCGCATGTGCATTTGTCATGTCTTATGCAAAGAAAGTAAAGAAAGATAAGGGTTCTACGATCCTGTCTTTACAAGAACAAGAAATCATGAATGAGGAATTTTCAAAAAAAGATACGGATGTCGAAGTTGCATATACCGGAAAAATGAAGCTTTCAATGGCTATCTTCGCGTTCGGCTTCTTCGTGATGATTATTTCCGTTATTCCGTGGGATAAGTTCAATGTTACCGCATTCCAAGGTTGGTCTTCTTTCCTGACAGGCGCTGCAATCGGTGAATGGTGGTTCGGCGAATTGGGTATGTGGTTCTTTATCATCGGTTTGATTATTGCATTTATCAATAGATTTACCGAAAATGAAATTGTTTCCGCATTTATGGAAGGCGCAAAGGATATTATGGGCGTTGTTCTCGTTATCGCTGTTGCACGTGGCGCTTCCGTATTGATGGGTGAAACCGGTTTGGATAAGTATGTTCTTGAGCATGCTTCACAAGCGTTGGAAGGTTTGCCGGCATTTGCATTTGCACCGCTTTCATACATCCTGTATGCTTTGCTGTCATTTGTTATCCCATCAACCTCCGGTTTGGCAACCGTATCAATGCCGATTATGGGACCGCTTGCGCAGAACTTAGGCTACAACCCCGCTGTTATGGTTATGATTTTCTCTGCAGCATCCGGTATCCTGAACCTCTTTACCCCCACAAGCGGTGTTGTTATGGGTGGTCTTGCAAGTGCTCGTATCCAATACAGCACATGGCTCAAGTTTGTCGGTAAGATACTTGCTGTACTGTTTATCGTCAACCTTGTCGTTCTGACTGTAGGAATGATGGTTCTTTAAAAATAATCTTTAGGCGTAAAAGCCTGATGTATCGGACATCTAAAAATTTCGGTTTTTACGGTGTCTATCATATTTAACGAAAACAGCCTATTAACCCGTTTGGATTAATAGGCTGTTTTTTTATACATGCTGTTTATTGATAAATCTCTATCGTAACCTTATCTTTTAAAAGATGCATAATCGGTATCTCGATTAGATATTCATCGTATAAATCAAGATAACTTACTTCTGTAGTTTTTTTTGACCTTTTAAGAATAACTTTACTGATAGAAGGCATGCAGGATTTACTGACCAGTAGCCGATATTTGCTGGCTGCTAAAAACAATTGAAACATTTCGTTATCGGTTTGTGAGGAATCATCACCTTGCAGCGAACCGACGTAAATTGACATTTTCTTTTTTGCATATTTCGGTATAAAGTCAATATCCTCTGCATTAATGGCTTTAAGTATGTCCTTATTTTTATAGTTGAGATTTATATCGATAAGGTATCCGACATTGACCTGATCATTTATCTTTGTTATTTTTGCACCGAATTGCTCATATTCTTTCATATCCGATGTGCTGAATTCGGAAAAAAGCTCATCATAATTAACAGGAGCATTATTCTGCATAGCTGCCGCCATCTCCAATATCGCTTTTGCGACAGTAATGCTGATGGTGTTTTGATCCGTTCCGTCACTTTTACGAGTGACATGTTGGACGATGTCGATACAGCCTGTTAAACTTAGACAGCATAATCCGATACAAATACCAAGTCCTATTTTTTTTCATACAAAACTCCTTTCTATGATTCTATAAGGTGCTAGATGACATGTCAATGCCGTGCCGTAACAGTCCTGAGGGATGTTGTAAAGGGCAAGCGTTCCAATCTTGTGTTATACTCGCCTCACAAAAATATTTTTAGCAAAACGCGCTCTTCCCTACTTGAAGCTCGTGGAAACTGCAAAAGAAAGTATTAAGCATTAGAATTGATGCCTGTGTGGCAATATCCGCGATGGAATATTCCGTATTGTGTAATTCCAGTACAAAAGCGCATCAATGCAACAGTTTCCAAAGTTCACACGTTGTTCAACTGTTGCATTTTAAGGATCTTTTTTGATAGCCCCGTTCGGGTTAAGCTGCCTTACCTGCCGCAGCAGTGCTTGTATTTTTTACCGGAGCCGCAGGGGCAGGGATCGTTTCTGCCGACTTTAGGCGCGGTGCGTACTACTTGGACGTTTTCCGGCTTGCTGCTGGAACCCATCGGGGAGCTGCTCTGGTGGAAAGAAGCCATGGAGCTGTGGTGCGCGGAGCCTTGCGGAATACGGCGCCCCTGAGTGCGCGAAGCGGGTTCTTCGGTGCTAATCCGTACCAATACCAGTAAGGAGGCAATGGAGAAGCGGATTTCGTCGAGCATCGCGTAGAAGATGTCGAAACCTTCAAGCTTGTATTCCGTAAGCGGGTTTTTTTGACCGTAAGAACGAAGATAGACGGCTTCGCGTAAGGCTTCCAGATTTTCCAAGTGATCGAGCCATTTACGGTCTATCGCCTGTAAATACTGATAACGAATGAACATATTGAGGTTTTCGTTACCGGCAAGCGCGATTTTTTCTTCGATATTTGCTTTGAGCGCGGCGTAGATTTTCTGTTGCAGTGCGGCGGTATCGCCAGCTTGAGCCAGCTTCGTATCCTCATCACTGAAGATGTAGCCGAATTTTGCCTTGAGATTTGCTTGCAGTTCCTTGAGTTCTTCCGGTTTTTCCTTGCGGGAACCGTGCTTGAACTGCTCGAATGCATCATCGAGGTACTCTTCTATCGTGGTGTAAATGCGCTCAACGAGGCGCTCATCCTGCAAAATTTTATCACGCTGTTCATAGATAAAGCCGCGCTGCTCGTTCAGCACGTCGTCGTATTCAAGGAGATGCTTACGGATATCGAAGTTGCGCTCTTCAACCTTGGTTTGCGCCTTTTCAATACTCTTGTTGAGCCACGGGTGTTCAATCGGCTCGCCGGGTTCCATACCGACCTTTGCCATCACCCGCTTGAGGTTTTCGCCGCCGAACAGACGCATCAGGTCGTCATCGAGGGAAAGGAAGAATTTTGAACGCCCCGGATCGCCCTGCCGTCCGGAACGGCCGCGCAGCTGATTGTCGATACGGCGGCTTTCGTGCCGTTCGGTACCGATAACATACAACCCGCCGAGCGATTTAACTTCCTTGTAGTCTTCCTGCCACTTCTTGTATTCTTCGTCGTATATTTTTTGATACACTTCCGGCTCGGCTTCGGTTCCTGCCCGTCTGCGTGCCCTAAATTCGGGACTGCCGCCGAGCTTGATGTCGGTACCGCGTCCCGCCATGTTTGTTGCAATCGTAACCGAGCCTTTTGCGCCCGCTTCCGCGATGATGAGCGCTTCCCGTGCGTGGTTCTTGGCGTTCAATACCTCGTGCCGGACACCTTTTCGGGTGAGTAGTGCCGAAAGCTTTTCCGATTTTTCGATAGACACCGTACCGACCAGTACCGGCTGTCCGCGTTTATGCGCTTCGGCAATTTCGTTACAGAGCGCTTCCCATTTTTCCGCTTCGTTTAGGTAGACCACGTCGTGCTCGTCCTTGCGGATAACCGGCAAGTTGGTCGGGATAACCACAACATCAAGCGAGTAAATCTTGTTGAATTCAACCGCTTCGGTGTCCGCCGTACCGGTCATACCGGATAGCTTGTCGTACATACGGAAGAAGTTCTGAAAGGTGATGGTTGCCATCGTGCGGTTGCGTTGGGCAATGCGGATATGCTCCTTTGCTTCGATAGCCTGATGCAAGCCGTCCGAATAGCGGCGTCCTTCAAGAATACGCCCTGTGAACTCATCAACAATCTGCACCTGCCCTTCTTTTACAACATAATCGACATCGATGTGATAGAGGATGTGGGCGCGTACCGCCTGCGTAAAGTAGTGGATATATTCAAAGTTTTCTTCTTCAAAGAGACTGCCGTTAATCAGCCCCTGTTTTTGCAGAATATCCTGAATGTGCAACATACCGGAGTCGGTAAAGGACACACGGCGGCTCTTTTCGTCGAGCGTGTAGTCGCCGATAATCTCTTCCCCTTCCAGCTCGTTGGGATATTCGCCGGTTTCGGGATTTTTCTTGACCTCTTCAAGCTGATCGACGAACTTATCGACATCAAAATATCGCTTGGTGTCATCCTCGGCAGCGCCGGAAATAATGAGCGGGGTACGCGCTTCGTCGATAAGGATGGAGTCTATTTCGTCCACAACCGCGAAAGAAAAGCCGCGCTGCACTTTTTCTTCTATTGTAAGTTGCATATTGTCGCGCAGATAGTCAAAACCGAATTCGTTATTGGTACCGTAGGTAATGTCCGCATTGTAGGCAGCCTTCCGCGCGGCGTTATCCATGTTGGAAAGGATTGCGCCGACACTGACTCCGAGATATGCGTAGACGGGACGCATCCAATCGGCGTCGCGTTCTGCAAGGTAGTCGTTGACGGTTACAATGTGTACACCCTTCCCGGAAAGGCTGTTGAGATATGAAGCGGCGATACTCATCAAGGTTTTACCTTCACCGGTCTTCATTTCGACGATGCGTCCCGAATGGAGAACCAGCGAACCTAAGAGCTGTACATCGTACATACGCTCGTGCAAAATACGCCGCGCAGCTTCCCGTGCAAGCGCAAAGGCTTCGGGAATAAACGCATCGAGGGATTCGCCTTTTGCAAACCGCTCCTTAAACTCGGCAGTCTTTTGCTTAAAATCTTCGGGAGCAAGAGCGAGCGCCCATGCTTCTTTTTCATTTATCTGATGAAGAACGGGAAGGAGCGCTTTAATGTCCCGTTCGTGCTGTGAACCGAAAACGGCTTTAATTATTTTATCTGCAATCATTGTATCAATGTACCGCGATTTGAGCTAAATGTCAATTTTCGGAGAAAAAACCTATAAAACATCAAAAAAAGTAACAATGCGAGGGCTTGTAAAAAGCCGCTTTTTTTTTTATACTCACTCAGATACAGGCTGTTTAAGAAGCATAGTTGATATGCCGATATAGGCAGCATGATTTTTTGATCCGTTAGCTCAGGTGGATAGAGCGGTTGCCTCCTAAGCAGCAGGTCGCACGTTCGAATCGTGTACGGGTCATTCTTTAATAGGAGGTTGGTATGATTGCGCTTATTATTGGGGCAGCAATGATTCTCTTTACAGTCTTTGCAGCGCTTCCGCCGGAGACTGCCGGTTTCGGACTCGGCTGGGGAAAAGATATCCTGCTCTTTTTGCGCGGCGGCTTACCGATTTTTACGGCCTTTGTCGGCTTAATTGCTGTGTTCATCGGTATTGCGGACATTAAAGACAAACAGGATGCGAAAAAAGAAGAAGCGGCGATGAAAGCAGGAGAAAATAAAAACGAATAAAGTTCTGCGGGTTGACTGCATAGCTGATTTTTTGATATAGTACTCTACCCACATTATCTGCAATAAAAATATATAAGGTACACAAAAGATGAAAACAATTTTTTATAAAGAGCGCGAAATACCGCGAAGCTGGTATGTTATCGACGCTGCAGGAAAGCCGCTTGGACGGGTCGCTGCAAAAGTTGCTGCAATGGCGCGAGGAAAGCACAAGGCTCTCTATGCGCCCCATCAGGAATCAGGCGATTATATTATCGTTATCAATGCCGATAAAGTTGCCGTTACAGGGAATAAAGATAAGGATAAGATGTATTATCATCACACCGGTTTCCCCGGAGGGCTTAAATCCGTCAATTTTAACACCCTTATCGGGAAAAAGCCGACCGAACCGTTGTATATCGCGGTAAAAGGTATGCTGCCCAAAGGCCCGCTCGGACGTAAACTGCTTAAAAACGTAAAAATTTATGCAGGTAGCGAACATCCGCATGCGGCACAAAATCCTGTTGCGGTAGCGTTATAATTTAGGAGAATGGTTGTGAAAAATATCGGAATAGGAACAGGACGAAGAAAAACCTCGGTGGCGCGGGTATATATCCGCGAAGGAAAGGGTTCGGTAACCGTCAACAATAAGAATATGGACGACTACTTTGCGACTCCCGAGCAAGTTCAAATGGCAAAACGGCCTTTGTTTGTTACCGGCAGCGATACCCGCTATGATATCATCATTACCGTATATGGCGGTGGTTTAAACGGACAGGCAGGCGCTTGTTCTCATGGTATTGCACGTGCACTTGCACAGGTAGATGCCTCTAACCACAGTTCACTTAAAGCGAATGGCTTATTAACTCGTGATTCCAGAATGGTTGAACGCAAAAAGTATGGCCAACGCGGTGCTCGCCGACGCTTCCAGTTCAGCAAGCGTTAATCCTACCCTTATTGCGGTGGAGTATACATCCTCGGATACCGTCAAACTGCTACTTTCCGGGGATATTTCTATCGTAAGCCGGTTTTGTTACTTTGATGAACCGCTTACGATAGATGACCTTCCGCTCCCTCTTACAGAATCCCAAACAGAATATCTCTATCAGGCAGGTCGGCGTTTTTTAGCTGAAAAGCATGCTGTTGCTTATCTTAACCGCGCCGAACATTCTTCTTATCAACTGACAATCAAATTGCAAAAAAAAGGCTATATAAAAAATGAATATCAGCCTGCGTTGGATTATTTACGCGCCGAAGGCACGCTTGACGATTCCCGCTTTGCCGGTGCATATTTACATACGAGAAGCCTTTCAAAAAAAGAGGGGTATGCACGCCTCTTTTCGGAACTGCGTAAGCGCGGAATCGCTGCGGACACGGCAAAGCAAGCGCTCAACGATTTTTTTTCGGAGGTTGACGAAGCAGCAGTATGTGAAGGCGCCGCACGCAGCCTTATTCGTAAGGGCTATACCGAACAAAAACTCTACAACGCCCTTCAACGGAAAGGCTTTCCATTCTCTATGATTAAGCGGTGTGTTCGACACCTTTCATCCTCCGCATCGTAAAATTAAAGGGGAACCTATGAAATTTTCAAAATATCCTTTCCGGTTTATCATTATTGCCTGCCTTTGTGTGCAAAGCGCCTTTCTGTTTGCTCTTGACGTTCCGCCGCTGAACGGTCCGGTCAACGATTATGCACATATATTCAGCGCAAGCGAGTCACAGGAATTAAATGCGTATTTATATAGCATTGATCACCAAAGCGATTTACAGATAGCGGTATTGACCATTCCCTCGTTGGAGGGGGAAAGCCTTGAAGATTACTCCATCCGCGTCGCGGAAAAATGGCAGATCGGGCAAAAAGGGAAGGACAGCGGTGTTATCTTAGTAATTGCTGTACAAGACCGAAAGCTGCGCATCGAAGTGGGATACGGACTCGAGGATCGTATCACCGATGCACAAAGCAGCAGGATTATCCGTTCAATCATCGCACCTTACTTTAAACAGCAGGAATACGGAAAAGGTGTTCTTTTAGGGGTAAAAAATCTTGCAGGACTTGCACTCCAAGACAAAAGCCTCATCAACGAGGCTGTAAAAGAGGCTGACCGGCAGGATGACGATTCTATTCCGCTGCCGCTCATCATTTTCCTGATTATTATCTTTCTATTCGGCTCCCGTTTTATGCCAGGCGGTTTATTCTGGCCGTTGCTATTTCTTTCATCAGGACGGAGAGGCGGTTATTCAGGACGCGGCGGAGGTTTTGGCAGTGGAGGCTTTGGCGGCGGTTTCAGCGGAGGCGGAGGCAGCTTTGGCGGAGGCGGTTCTTCCGGCTCGTGGTAAGGTACGCAGGGCAAACGCATCAGGCCTTTTGAAAATATGCGGGCATCTGCGTTGTCGCTACGCCAAAATAAATGCTCAACGTACAACAAGTACGTCTCCGCTTTATTTCGGCTAGCTTCTAGCATCTGCGCCACCTATTTTCAAAAGGCTTACGAAGAGACTGTTCAATCGGAACTGCCATGGATGGCAGTGGTACCATGCAGTAGAGATGTTTTGTGCGCGCACAAAACTCGCCTTCAACTGATGTACACGGATGTACATCAGTTGAAGATGGCTCAAATGGTCGCCCAACCTCTGTTATTCTGCGACTTTTATCTATACGGTCTGATGCATTTGCCCGCTTGCTGAAAAAAATGTGCGAAATTTTATTTAAAATTTCGCACAGATGGAAGGCAACCGCTTAAAATATTTCCGATGCGTTTGACCTGCTAGCTTACTGCCGGATCATTGATATTTTTATCATGCAGTACAAACAGTTTTATTCCCTCCGTTGGAAATTTTAACTTTATATACCGAACAATCTGCGCAACCTTCTGCTCGACGGTATTATCTGCGTAGGCAATTAACACAAAGTTAGTCTCCGGCCACGTACTGTTGCCAAGTTTATACGAATCTCTCCCCCTCCCGTAAGCCAACGGAATGGAAGTATAGAGAAAATCCGGCAAACAGGCTTCAAGATTTGCAATGAGTTCCGGATAAACGGACTGGTTTGCTATTATTTCAATTCTAATCATTGTTATTTCCTCCTTGTCCCTGTGTTTCTGCTGTAAAATATTCAGCCCTAATCGCGGCAAGATCCGGAGGAAGGGACATCGTCGCTTTTGCATTTGCCTTTCCGTTAAATAAAGAGTAAATCACCGGAATAATAAACAATGTTACCAAGGTACTGGAAAACAAGCCGCCGATTATACACAAGCCGATCGGCTGCGTTACGCTTGCACTGTCTCCGCCGAAGAACGCCATAGGGATCATTCCCAAAATAGTCGTAAGCGTAGTCATCAAAACGGGACGCAACCGGCTCGCTCCAGCTTCCTCACATGCTTGCAGCACAGGACGGCCTCGCCGTACTAAGAGGTTTGTCTGGTCTACCAAGATGATACCGTTATTGACAACAATTCCCAGCAGCATAACCACTCCGATTAACGACACCATACTGAACGCCTGTCCTGTTATCAGATGAATAAGAACAACGCCGACAACGAGGAAGGGCATCGTGAAGAGGTTGATAAAGGGATTTTTAAAATCCTCATAAGTTCCAGCCATAACGCCGAATACGAGGATAATCGCCAATATGATAATAGAAAGAAACACATTGGAGGTATTTCTGGTATTTTTCCATGAACCCTCATACGTGAGCGTTATATTGTCCGGAATTACCAGATTATCGCTTATCAACTGCTTTATTTGCTCTTCTACTTCCCGCGCGCTGCTGCTTGAATCTTTGAGCCCCGCAGTCAGGTGAATAATGCGGGATTGATTTTCGCGATTGATGGAAACCGGTCCTGTACCGCGGATAATTTCTGCAAAGTTTGCTACGGAATAAAGACCGGATCGCCCTGCAACATAAATCTTTTCCAAATCGGGAATTTCATCTCTATCCTCTTTCATAAGCAACACAACGACATCGTAACTATCGCCGTTTTTATGATAGGTGGTAGCTGTCATCCCGTTGATGCAATAGTTAATTTCATTTGCAATCGACATGATAGAAATTCCAAAACTATATGCCCGTTCACGGTCAACCTTTATTTCAACTTGAGGTAACCCATCTTGCATATCAATCTGAGGTTCGGTAACCGAAGGAAGCTGCTCTTTTATCAGTGCTTGAATTTTCTTTGCGAGGGCAACACTTGCATCCAAATCATTTGAACGGAAAACAATATTAACATCGTTTCCGCTCATTTGCTGCATCATCCCTTCATTAAAGCTCAGCGTTGCTGCAGGATAAGAATCAAAATGGGCTCTGAGTTTCTCTTTTACCGTTTGGGCATTATCAATTTGCTTGGATGCATCGGGTAGGTAGACGGTTAACGAGCCTTTATACGACGTATCCGACATTCTTCCCCCGCCGCCGGAACCGATACTGACCACGATATTATCATAGCCTTTAATTTCATCCTGCGCAAACTGATAAAAGTCATCGAGGATTGCCTGAGTCTCTTCAAGTTTTGTCCCCAAGGGTAAGGTAACATTTAAGGAAACCGAGGAATCGTTAAAATTGGACATAAAACTTATGTTTAGACGGCCGATCAGTACAAGCGATGCTGCAAAAATTCCGAAGGCAATAACAACGGTTGCAAAGCGGCGGCGCAAAACAAAGTGTAAACCTTTCTGATACAGAGTTGTAAGCCGATTCAACGCCCTTTCAATACTCTTATCGCATTTTGCAAGAAACTTATTTTTGATAGGATGCTCTTTTCTATTACTGACCGGCAAAAACTTTCCTGCTAAGACCGGTACTAGGAACACGGCAACAAAAAGCGAGGAAAGAATCGCAATTAAGATAACGGACATCAAGCTGCTGAACATTTGTCCAAGCATTTCAAGCTTATTTTTAAAAACGAAGAAGGGGATAAAGACGCAAATAGTCGTAAGGTTTCCGGCAGCTACGGAAGCCATTACTTCTTGAGTGCCGATAACAGCGGCGGTCAAAGCCTGTGTTCCTCGATTCCGATAGACATAAATATTTTCCAATACGACAACGGAAGCGTCCACAACCATACCGAGTCCTAAAATTAAACCGGTCATGGTAATCATATTCATCGTTATGCCGGCAAACGACATAATGGTAAGGGTGATTAAAATACAGAACGGGATGGAAATAGCCATAATAAAGGTACTTCGTCCGCTGCGCAAAAATATGAATAGGACTAAAACTGAAAGAATAAAACCTTGCACAATCGATTTAATAAGCTCGGTCAAGGTATCACTGACTGATGTAGAATCATCGCTGATAATTTCTATTTTTATATCGGCAGGCAGTGTTTTTTCAATTTCCTTTATTTTTTCTTTTACCGCTTTTGCAACATTAACCGTGTTTGAACCGCTTTGTTTTTGAACGGAAACATAGACACCGGGTTTTCCGTTTATGTAAATTTTACTTGTTGCATCAGAGTAGCCCATAAAGGCAGTCCCGATATCTTCAAGCTTTACATCATACCCGTTATACGTTCCGACAACACTATGGTTAATGTCATCAATGGACTCAAATTCGCCGGTTGTTCTAACCGTATATTTTTTTGTTCCTTCACTGACACTTCCGCCGCCTACTTCGATATTTTGAGAAGAAAGACCTCTCGCAATAGAAGACAGAGTCAGACCGTACGCTTCCAGCCGATTTTGATCAAGTTCAATTCTTACGATTGCACTGCGTCCGCCGCGGACTGAGGCTTGTGCGACACCGTCCGCTTGCTCTAATAAACTGGAAATTTGTTCATCGGCTATTTTCTTTAGCGACTCTTCCGAACGGTTGCCATTGACGGCAAGCGTGATAATAGGCATGGAAGACGTATCAAATTGAAAAATAGAAGGGGTAGTCGCGTTAGTCGGCAATGCCTGCTTGACCTTATCGATCTTATCTCGTAAGTCATTTACCGCAACATCCATATCCGTGCCGTAGTTAAATTGAAGCGAGATGGAAGACATCCCTTCCGATGAAGTCGAGGTCATCTTCTTGAGATTCGTTACACTGATAAGACTTCCCTCTAACACTTGTGTAACCGACTTTTCAACCGTTTCCGGCCCTGCATTCGGATACGAGGTACTGACCATTGCTACCGGCATATCCATATCCGGCATCAAAGCGATAGTTATATTCCCCAGCGTAAACACTGATACAATCGCAATCAATACGAAAGTACAAAGCATTAATACCGGATGTTCGAGTATTTTTTTCGATATACTCATACGTACTCCTATAAAGCGCTTGCCGTATTTGCGGCTGCTTCCTTTATTTGCGCTCCTTCGCTCAAGTTTTGTGTTCCGTCTACAACTATTTTATCCCCTTCCGAAAGTCCGTTCACAATTTCCACAATACCGTCTACATTCACACCGATGTCTACATTGCGTACTGTTACTGTTGAATCGGATTGAACTACATACACAAAATTTTTACCGTCCAGAGTTTGAATTGCATCGATAGGAAGACAGAGCGCATCTTTATGCAGTACGGTTAAAAGTTTAATTTTTGCATACATTCCGGCGTTTATCTTAGGATCGATGGTATCGAATGCCAGATATATTTCTTTAGTTCGCGAAACCTCATCTACAATTGGAGACACCCGTATAACATGAGCATCAAAAATCTGATTTTTATAAGCAACAAGAGAGACTTGAGCTTTCAGATCTTGTTTTAGTACCGAAACATCCCGCTCCGGCACCTTTGCTTTAATCTGGAGTTCACGGATATTTCCAATCTGAGCTACAGCGGTATTTGTGTTGACGGAGGTTCCTACCGTTAACGGCAACGCCGTAATTGTACCTGAAATCGGTGCATACACAGGACTTATTTCATAATACGTTCCGGGGGTTGAAGGATCGATTTCGGCAAGTTTGTCTCCTCGTTTTACGATTGAGCCGAGCGTTACATACACACGGGTAATTTTTCCTCCGATTCCGGGATAAACGGAAATGGTGTTATTAGCTTGGACATTGCCGTTCATGGTTAAATATTCCTGCAACTCTGTTTTTGACAACACTTGTGTTGTTACGGAATAAACAGTTGCCGCAGCATTTGCAGACGCTCCGTGCATTCCATCTTTGCTGTCCGGCATACTGCCTGCACCGCCGGACATTCCGCCTTTGTTTTTGGGCAATAGTGCAATGATTGCAATAACCGCAATAACACCGGCTACTAATAAAATCCGTCGCATAATTTTCTTTGATTTCATAGTGTTCTCCATCATTTCTCACTCAGTTAAGGAAGTTCTTTAGAGAGCTTCTCAAGGTTATTTGCCGATAAGACTTTTAAGCGTTAGTCTGCTGTTTATCAAAGACAGTTGCTGATTTTTATACTGAAGTTCGGCATTGCTATACGCATTGTGAATAGCTTGCAAGCTATTCAAATCTTTCGTTCCGTTTTTATAGGCAATCTCTGCCATTTCATAACTTTTCTTTGCCAACTCACTATTTAACCGGCAGTTTTCCAAACCTTCCTTCGCAATCTCAATTTCATTCAGTATTTCGATGATATTTGTTTTTATCTGCTGTCTTTTTTTATCGAGCTGCATTTCGAGCGTTTTAATCGAATCATCCATATCTGCAATATTGTCCCTCACGGCAGATCCCGGAATATAATTATCTAATGCAAACGAGAGACCTGCAGAAACAGACCAACTGTCTCTTTTACTTCCCATTTTATTAGGTAAATTATAGGAATACGAATAGGGACTGATATTGGCGCTGAGCATTATATTGGGAAGATATGCAGATAGGGTAAGTTGAGAACGGGATATTTTATTTTTATTCAAGGTATTCTTTATAGTACGGATAGCGGGACTATTTTCTATCAGCTCATCCAAGTTTCCTTGTGAAAGCTCAAAATCATTTGCATTTACATAATCATCAAGGCTTCCCTCAAAAGAAACGCGCTGCCCCGGCTCCACATTGACACCGATTTCATTTAAGAATTTAAACGTTGCAGTAAAGTATGCCTTTTCGGTATTCCGTAAATTGATTTTTGCCGTTTCATAATTTACCTGACTGGTCAATAAATCAAGCTCTGTAACAAGACCTTGGCTCTTTTTAATCTTTGTCTGATTATATTGTGCTTCGTTGGCGTTTACCGATGCCCTACTGATGTCTACCTGTCCTTGCATATATAAAAGCGAATAAAAGCTCTTACGGATTTCCGTTTCAATTTCGCGGACAGTATCTTCATAATCTTTTTGTCCGCTTTCGTATGCTGCTTTTAAAGCGGCAATCTTTTTACCGACGCCGAGACTGATATTCAAATTTGTATTGATTCCGGTAGAAAACGTAAGCGCATTGGTTGCCGTAGAGGTCAAGCCGCCATTTGCACCGCCGCTTACGTTTGCCGAAAGAGACGGCAAAAAATTATTCTACGAATGTTCATACTTCCTTTTGGTTTGCTCAAGCTGTATTTCACTTTGCCTAACCGAAAGATGTGTTTGTAACGCTGACTGTACGGCAGTTTCCACATCAATAGTTTTATCAGGAATTTGTGTTTTTTCTCCAAAACTATTGAACGTAAATAGGATCGACAGCGCAAGTATGATGAGTTTCTGCTTCATGCTTCCCTCCTATATGGGATAAGACAGACGTTGCTCGGCTTATGTAAGGTATAAGCCGATTGCATAATAATAGTAAAACATTTCATCTAAGTACAGGTTACCGAGGGGGCTGAATCAGGGCAACCGCGTCAGACGTTTTTTACTATCGCAGAGCGCTCACCTTTTCACTTTATTCGTGTGGAGGATTTAACGCCCCGACGCTCACGTCGGGGTTGTTTATTGTCGATAAATGAAACAACCCTGTTGACATTTTTATCGGGTTTATATATAGTCTTTTCTGTTATTAGGGCGCTTAGCTCAGCTGGTACGAGCGTTTGGTTTACACCCAAAATGTCGGCGGTTCGATCCCGTCAGCGCCCATAGTTTCCTTCCTTGCTATATATAGACTTATCAAATCATTGCTTTTAATTGATTTTTAACAGGTCAAGTCGGGAGTTTATATATGGATTATCATATAATAGCTAAAACCAAGAAGACTATCCGAATACTCATATTTGTGGACATTCCTCGCTAAACACACTATCAAATTGTTCCGCCGACTCCTTTGAATTTTTCAACAAAAGCAACAATTTTTTGAAAGACCTTTTGTTTTTTTGTTAAATACTCAGGATTGAGCGGGCTGAGTTTGGGCAAAACGGCATTCAGATCGGTACCGATTTCGCTGGCATACTCGTGTTTTAATGAGGTTTGTATATATCGTTTTGCAGCTTCTTCATTAAGCTTTTCTTCGGCAATCAGCGCAGCGGCCTCCTCTTTCTGCTTTTTCTGAGCATACATAAAGAACGCTTGGATAACTTCTGCCTTATCTTTAATCGGCTCAAAATCCGTTTCGTTGATAAAATCAACAATCAAGCTTTCTTTTGCCCTATTTCCAATACCGGATCTGATTATCCTGCGCACATCATCTACCAATTTTGCTTTATCGTTTGTCTTCTTATTATGTTCAAAAATAAGAGCCAGAATATAGTCAAGGTCGATCTCTTGCGATTTCAGCAAATCAACTTCAAAAACCACATCATCCCAATCTATTTTTGTATGTTCCGGACTCTTACCGCCCCGCTCCCGTCTAAACCAGTCTCGTATATCGTTATATGTAGAACAATAATCCTGCACAGCCCGTTCGGTCAGCACATCTATTTTCTGCATTTCTGTAAACGCTTCATCTGTTAAAAAGCAGCGGTCTTTAAATGCTTGGAGAGCAACGCGGTCTGTCGGATCGATAGACTGCAAGGCTTTCAGCTGTGTAAATTCATCATAATTGCGCAAGATGTTTTCGATGCGAAGGTACTCACCGAAAAGCTGAACAAAGACTTTTTTTAGCGGCTTCGGTTGTTATTGCGTCCGGCTTAGGAAATTGCGCTTTCAGTTCCCGAACGACCTCTGTGTAGCCCCTGTGTACTTCACCGGTTACACTATCGGTGAATCCGTCGATATATTCTTTGTAACTTTTTTCAAGCACCACGTTCTTGGTATTCTGACTACCGAAAAGCGTAATTGCATCTATTGTTGCTTGCTCCAAATCTCTAAACGTAACGATATTGCCGAATGTTTTTGTTGCATCATAGATACGGTTGGTACGTGAAAATGCCTGTATCAAACCATGATAGCGTAAGTTCTTGTCTACAAAGAGTGTGTTCAATGTTTGCGCATCAAAACCGGTAAGAAACATTCCAACCACAATCAAAAGGTCGATCTCTTTGCTCTTCACTCTTTTTGCTAAATCGCGGTAGTAGTTTTGAAACTCCTTACTGTCTACACCGAAACTGGTCTGAAACATTTCGTTATAGTCGCGAATGGCTTTTGCCAAAAACTCCTTGGCGCTGGAGTCCATTGCAGACACTTCAAACGTTTCTTCAAGAATATCCCCAATGGCATTCTGTTCTTCGTTCGCTGCAAAAGAAAATATGGTTGCTATTTTTAACGGCTTTTCACTTTCTTGCTGGAGGAGATTCAGTTGTTCATAATAGAGTTTGGCAGCTTCAACACTGCTGACTGCAAACATAGCATTAAAGCCCATCCTGCTTCCTTGCATCCGATGAGTCTTTATACTAAAATTCCGTAAGATGTATTGAGCAATTTCTTTTATCCGGTCGGGATGGAGCAAGAGTTTCTTTTCTTCTGCAGCGCTGATTTTTGCTTCGTCCTGCTCTGTTTCCAAGGCTTTGAACGTGGGGCGCACATCGTTATAGTCAACCTTGAATTTTAATACTTTTTCATCTCGGATTGCATCAGTGATAACATAGGAATGCAGCTCACGTCCAAACACACTCGCCGTAGTTTCTGTGCCCAATGCATTCTCAGGAAAAATAGGTGTTCCGGTAAATCCGAATTGATAATATTTCTTGAATTTCTTCCGTAAGTTTTTTTGCGCTTCACCGAATTGAGAGCGATGACATTCATCAAAGATAAAGACAACCTGTTTTTGATAGATAGGTAAATCGCCTTCTCCTTTCATAAGGTTGTTCAGTTTTTGAATAGTTGTTACAATAATTTTATTATCGTCTTTCTCAATATTCCGTTTTAACCCTGCAGTGCTTTCCGAACCGTTTACACTATCCGGCGAAAAGCGCTGGTACTCTTTCATTGTCTGATAGTCCAAGTCTTTGCGGTCAACAACGAAAAACACCTTATCGATAAATTCAAGCTGCGTAGCAAGGCGAGCAGCTTTAAAGCTCGTGAGTGTTTTTCCGGAACCGGTCGTATGCCAAATATAGCCGCCGCCATCCGGTGTACTCCATTTCTTTGCTTGAAACGAACTTTTTATTTTCCATAAGATACGTTCCGTTGCAGCAATTTGATACGGGCGCATAATGAGCAAGGTATTGCCGGTATCAAACACGGAATAGGTAAGCAATACTTGCAGCAGTGTATTTTTCTGAAAGAAGGTCGCCGTAAAATCTTTAAGGTCTTTAATCAGTGTATTGTCCGATTTTGCCCAATTCATTGTAAAATCAAAACTGTTTTTATCTCTCTTTACCGTATTGGCAAAATAGCGGGTATCTGTTCCGTTGGAAATAATAAACATTTGCAGGTATTTATATAAGGAACTTTCGCTATTAAAACTTTCCTTGCTATAGCGGTGTACCTGATTAAACGCTTCGCGGATTGCAACTCCTCGTTTTTTCAGCTCTATCTGTACCAGCGGCAGCCCATTCACCAAAATAGTTACATCATACCGGTTTGCCTGTGTGCCCGTTTGTTCAAACTGGTTGATCACCTGCACTTTGTTGCGGGCAATGTTCTGTTTGTCGACCAAATAGATATTTTGAATGTGCCCGTCGTCAAAAACAAAATCATAGATATAATCATCGTGTATCTTCCGTGTTTTATCTATAATACCTTCACTCGGTTTATCCAAATACTCATCCAGAAACCGCTGCCATTCCGCATCGGTAAAAACAGTCTTGTTGAGTTCTTGTAACTGCTTTCTTACATGAGCGAGGAGTGCAGCGGGAGTAGTAATATCGGGAAGATACTCGTAGCCTTGGTTGCGTAAATCTTGGATCAGCTCCCGTTCCAAAGCAGCTTCCGGCTGATAGCCTACAGAGGGTTCGCTCACCATTGAATCTTTGGTGTATTTATCAAGGACGATAAAGTTCGGCAATTCTGCTATTGTGCCGTATTGTGTCATTGCGGTGTCTCCTTCCGGCATTGAGGTCGTTGTGCCGTTACCTCATGTTTTGGAAATGATAGTAATTGCTCCCGGTAATACTCATACTGCTTACGGCGCAGCGCTATTTCTTTCGGTAACCCCTCGCTGATGGAATTGACCAAGGTATCGAACTTATCGAGGATGGCAACGATACGGGCTTGCTCAGAAAGCGGTGGAACGAAAATAGGAAATTTCTTCAACATTGGTAAACGTAAAGAAGTTACTGATGAATGCACAGACTGTTTCATTATAAAATTATAGAAATGAGCCAAGAAGAAATAATATAAGAATTTAGGATTCAGCTGCGATTTATCCTTTACAATAAAACGATAAGCCCTTTGGTGTAAAGCATATTTACCTGAAATATAATGAAATACCTTACCAACCCCTACACCATCTCCAGCGGTGATTACTGCCGTTTCATCAAAATCATACGATCCAATGGCTCTCGGAATTTGTGAACGGACAAAAAAGGGATATTCTCCATTATCTAAAGCTTCATTCGTATTATGTAAACCCGTTCCAATCTCCGTTATTTCCCCCAGCGGTTTCCATTCCACCTCATCGCCAAAGGTAAGCAGATTGTCTCTATAATACTCATACTGTTTTTTACGCGCCTCCAGCTCCGCCTCCAGCTCCGCCTCCAGCTCCGCCTCCAGCTCCGTGAATTTGTCGAGAATACGAACGATCTCTTCCTGAACAGGGCGAGGCGGAAGAGGGATTTTTTTATGAGAGTAATTGCTTATCCATTGTCGTTTATGATCTCCTTCGGCAAGTTCACTTGGTAAGGTATTCAGCCAATGATAAATATACTGTAATAATACTTGAGTTTCATCTTTAGATGTAATCATTTTCATTGCAGATGATTTTGCTTTAAAATCAAAATCTACCCATTTGTGAGCGGTAGTAAAATCATCAAAAATAATTACAGGATGTACGGAAGCCTGATAGATACCATCTGTTTCATCGGTATACCCAAGAATAAACGTCTTTCCTGCAGTCAGCACAGGGGTAGGATACTCTGCCTTGTAATTTGTTGATTTTACCAAATACGCGGTAGGCTGCTCATATTCGGTAACCTCTCCCAGCGGCTTCCATTCCACTCCGTTGGGGCAGTGCTCTTGCAATAACTGTTGTATCTTATTCATCTTTTTTCTCTTTTCTCTTTTGATACTGCTTTTAGGCTATTTGCCTTTTTTGCTGTTTGCGCTAACATAGTGATGGAGTTTAAATAATCTTTTTCCACATTGCTCAAAGTCTTGGCCTTGTATTTTTTATATTCTGCGATTGCTTTTTGTGTGAGCCAAATGGTCTCGTCTTTGACAATCGCATTTACCGACGCCGCGCCTTCGGGCGTATTATAAACTAAATATTGCAATTCTTTATTCATTCATCTACCTCTCCAACTCCGCTATTATTTTGTCGATATCTGCCCGCAGTGTGTCTATCCGTTTGACTGTTTCTGCTACTTCGGCATTGACTTTGACGATATCAATAACCTCGCGTTTATCTTCTGCTTCCACATACGAACTGACGGAAAGGTTGTAATCGTTTTCCGCTATTGTGCTGTTTTCAACCGATATGGTGGTATAGGCGACATCCTTTTTTTTCTCAAAAAGACTGACAATCTTTGCAATATGCTCATCGGTGAGCACATTGTTATTCGTTTCTTTTTTAAAGAATGCCTCTCCGCTGGCATCTATGAACTGTGTCTTTGTGTCCTGCTTGTGCTTGGAAAGTACGAGGATGTTGACGGGGATACCCGTACCGTAAAACAGATTAGGCGCCAGCGAGATAACTGTTTCGACAAAGTTATGCTCTACCAGATATTGCCGTATTTTCTTCTCAGCTCCGCCCCGATAAAAGATACCGGGAAAGCATACGATAGCCGCGCGCCCCTTAGCCGAAAGATAGCTGAGAGAATGTAATACAAACGCAAAGTCGGCTTTGGACTTGGGAGCCAACACACCGGCTGGAGCAAATCGGTCATCATTGATGAGCGTAGGATCATCACTGCCTACCCATTTTACCGAATAGGGCGGATTTGAAACGATGGCATCGAAGGGTTTTTCATTTCCGTACATCGGATTGATGAGCGTGTCCCCCTGCGATATATTAAACTTATCGTAATTGATATTGTGCAAAAACATGTTCATACGCGCGAGGTTGTATGTGGTGTGGTTAATTTCCTGCCCGAAAAAACCTTCTTCTATTAAATGGGCATCAAATTGCTTTTTAGCTTGCAGCAGTAATGAACCGGAACCGCACGCCGGATCGTAAATTTTATTGACGGATGTTTGTCCCAACAGCGCTAATTGCGCAATCAATTTTGAAACATTTTGAGGAGTAAAAAACTCTCCGCCGGATTTACCGGCATTGGCAGCATAGTTGGAAATCAGAAATTCGTAGGCATCGCCGAACAGATCAATTTCATTATGCTCAAAACTACCGAAGTTTAGGCGTTCCACTCCATTAATGACGGCTGCTAAACGCTTACTTTTTTCTTTTACGGTGCTGCCTAAGCGGTTACTTGTCGTATCGAAGTCGGCAAAAAGGCCCTTAATGTTGTGCTCGGAGGCATATCCTTGAGCTGAACTTTCTATCGCCTGAAAAATATTCGCTAAATCCGTGTTTAACTGCTCATTGGTATTGGCTGTCTTGGCAATGTTGGCAAAAAGTTGACTGGGATAGATAAAATACCCTTTTGTTTTGATGGCATCGTCTTTTATTTCAGGCGTAATTACATCGTCAGATAGCTCGGCATAGCGGACATTTTCATCACCGTTTTCAATAAAGGCGGTAAAATTTTCGCTGATAAAGCGATAAAAGAGTGTTCCTAAGACGAATTGCTTAAAATCCCATCCGTCAACGGCACCACGTACCTCATTGGCGATGCTCCAAATCTGAGCTTGCAAGGCAGCCCGTTGACTTATACTTGTGTTTATCATGAGTAACCGATCCTTTGGTTTTCTTAATTATAGTATATTACATTTTTAAATATTGTTCTTAGAATATCATAATCAAAATGAGTTGTCATTATATATCTTACTCCTGTGACATTCAGGACGTTATCTATCAACTGTAGTTGACACAAAACACGCACCCCTTCAATATCCATCGTTCCTCCATCAGATTGTCCAAAAACGTCCTAACAGTTGACTTTTTTACAAAGCTAAAAAATAATTAGTATAGCTAAAAAAACTTTAGAAGATTATGCTTGACATAAGAATTTTTCGCTTCTATAATTAAATTAACCTAAGGTTCCTTCATCCGGATATATTTTTACGTATTTTTATAGGAGCCGGGTTGTAATCAATATCGTATTGAGCGGAATGCTTGAAAAGCGATAGAGGAGTGTAAAATAAAAGCCGTACAAATGGCACGGCTTTTATTTACCCAAGTTTGCGTGCTGCAAACTTGTATTATTATATGCACGTTCTCACTTCGTTATGAACGTGCGTAAAAAGTCAATCGAAAGTTGATACTTTCTTCTTGACTTTTTATGGGAGAAAACATGAGTTTGGATTTTAACAAGATTAAAACTGCAGCAGAAGGATATAAGGCCGACATGACCGCCTTTCTGCGCGAAATTATCCGCCTTCCCAGCGAAAGCAGTCAGGAAGGGGAAAAAGCAAAGCGCATCCAAAAGAAAATGGACGAGCTCGGATTTAACAAAACGTGGATCGATCCGCTTGGTAACGTAATGGGATGGATGGGTACCGGCCCGCACATTGTTTGTTTTGACGGTCATATCGATACGGTCGGTATCGGTAACCGCGACAACTGGAAGTTTGACCCCTACGAAGGATTCGAAGACGATATATTCATCGGTGGACGTGGGGTTTCGGATCAAACCGGCGGCGTTGTTTCTGCAATGTATGCCTGTAAGATGATGAAGGACTTAGGCCTTCTTAACGATAAATACACCGCTATGGTAGTAGGCTCCGTACAGGAAGAAGACTGCGACGGTATGTGCTGGGAGTATATCCTGAAAAAAGACGTCAAAGTACCCGGATATGAAAAACTCTGCAAGCCCGACTTTGTCGTTTCCACCGAACCGACCGACGGCGGTATTTACCGAGGGCACCGCGGACGTATGGAAATCCGCATCGACGTTAAAGGCGTTTCTTGTCACGGTTCCGCACCGGAGCGCGGCGATAACGCAATCTACAAGATGTCCGACATCCTGCAGGAAGTACGCAAGTTAAACGAAAACGATGCTGCAGACGGCACCGAAATTAAAGGTCTCGTCAAAATGCTCGATAAAAAATACAACAAGGAATGGGAAGAAGCAAACTTCCTTGGCCGCGGAACCGTTACCGTTTCCGAAATTTTCTATACCAGCCCGAGCCGCTGCGCCGTTGCGGACTCCTGCTCCGTTTCGCTTGACCGCCGTATGACGGCCGGAGAAACATGGGAATCCTGCTTGGAAGAAATCCGCCAGCTTCCCGCCGTTAAAAAGTACGGAAAAGACGTAAAGGTGTCGATGTACAATTACGACCGGCCGTCATGGACGGGAGAACAATATCCGATCGAATGTTTCTTCCCCACGTGGGTACTGCCGAATGAGCATGTCGTTGCCCGCTCAATCGTGGAAGCATATCACAACTTGTACGGCGATAAGCGTATCGGCCCGAAAGATCAGATCGCAATGCGCGAAGCCCGCCCGCTCGTCGATAAGTGGACATTCTCCACAAACGGCGTGTCCATTATGGGACGGAACAAAGTCCCCTGCGTCGGTTTCGGACCGGGAGCGGAAGCACAGGCTCATGCCCCGAACGAAATTACTTGGAAACAGGATTTGGTAACGTGCGCTGCTGTGTATGCCGCGCTGCCGTCCATATACGTTGAAAAACTATAAAAAAGCGGGGATGGTAAAAAGCAGCCGCTTTTGAACCATCCCCATGCCCTTAGGAGTAATTATGGCCTTGATTATGGATCCGTACATTACAAAGCTCAATAGTTTGAGCTTTAAGAAGATGTACAACAATGACTTTTTCCTGACATGGGAAAAAACCTTCGATGAAATTCTTGCAACATGGACGGTAGCCGATGCGCTGCGCACCTTGCGGGAAGCTAACATTTCCACCAAGATTTTTGAAAGCGGCCTCGGAATTTCGCTGTTCCGCGACAACTCAACCCGTACTCGGTTCAGCTTTGCGTCTGCTTGTAACCTGCTCGGCTTGGAAGTACAGGATTTGGACGAAGGAAAGTCTCAAATTGCCCACGGAGAAACCGTCCGCGAAACCGCTAATATGGTTTCGTTTATGGCGGACGTTATCGGTATCCGCGACGATATGTACATCGGTAAGGGCAATACCTATATGCACACCTTTATGGATGCGGTTGCCGAAGGCAATAAGGACGGCGTGCTCGAACAGCGCCCGACTCTTGTCAATCTACAGTGCGATATAGACCACCCCACACAGATTATGGCGGACACGCTCCATATCATCCATGAATTCGGCGGACTTGAAAACCTGAAAGGCAAGAAAATCGCCATGACATGGGCATATTCACCCTCTTACGGAAAACCGCTTTCCGTTCCGCAGGGCGCAATCGGCCTGTTCTCCCGCTTGGGAATGGACGTTGTGCTTGCGCATCCGGAAGGATACGAGATTATGCCTGAGGTTGAAGAAGTCGCAAAGAAGCAGTCCAAAGCATCGGGCGGTTCCTTTACCAAGACCAACAGCATGAAAGAAGCCTTTAAGGGCGCCGATATTGTGTATCCTAAGAGCTGGGCGCCCTTTACCGCAATGGAAAAACGGACGAACCTCTACGGCGCAGGCGACTTTGACGGCATCAAAGCCCTCGAAAAAGAGCTGCTTGCTCAGAATGCTAAACATAAAGATTGGGAATGCACCGAAGATATGATGAAGCTGACCAAAGACGGTAAAGCGCTCTATCTGCACTGCTTACCGGCGGATATTACCGGCGTCAGCTGCAAAGAGGGCGAAGTTGCCGGTTCGGTGTTCGACCGCTACCGCATACCGCTCTACAAGCAAGCAAGCTTTAAGCCGTACATCATCGCCGCAATGATCTTCCTTGCGAAAGTACGCTATCCGCAGCTTACGCTGGAAGAACTGGAAAAGCGGGCAACGCTCCGCCATACCGGCAGATAGCCGGGCATCTAAAAAAGCTCGGTTAGTTTTTTAACAGTTAAAAATAAACCGTTAAGGAGCCGAGAATACGTAGCTTCGGTTGTGTATCCGGCTCTTTAATTCTCCGATAGATGCCACTTGATTTACACCATGAAGCCAGTATAAAAATAACCTGCATCAATATTGCTATAAACTTTGTTGACAACTGCCTTTTTTTTACGTATCTTAAAAACAATACTTATGATGCATTTCTTTAGAAGTGCAAAAGAGTAAATCTTTCAATAGGAGCCGAATATGACAAAAGAATTAGGACAGAAATTAAATCTGTATCTTGCCAATCAACTGGTCGATTATGTAAAAAAACATAATCTGCACTGGAATTTAAAGGGAAGTAACTTTTTTACTCTTCATGCAAAACTTGAAGAATTATACGACGAAGCGGGCGACATTCTTGATGAAGTTGCTGAACGCATTCTCTCGCTCGGCGGTAATCCTGTTTCCAACATGAAAGAAGCACTCGCAATTGCAACGATTAAAGAACTGGAAGACGGTCCTAAATCAACCGAGCAGACAATAAAAACGCTCATTGCCGATACCGACTGTTGGATTAAAGATTCGAAAGAAATTGTCGAACTTGCGGAAAAAGAAGAAGATGGCGTTACGGCTGATATGTTCAACGGTTATACCAAAGACTATCAAAAACTGGCGTGGATGCTAAAAGCATATCAGAGCTAAGAGACGAGTGTTTAACGATTGTTGAAAGCGAACACACAAGGAAATTCTAAAATAACAGAGTTTTGGAATTTCCTTTTTTTTGTTGCTATGGGCATCTTTTAAAAACTCCTGATTTTTTGAATAAATTCATTTTTATGCTTCCAAAGGAGCTGTCCAAAAACTGGAAGCCTATCGGCTTTTCTGTAAGGAAATGATTTATCATATCCGCTAAAGCGGATTGCGTAATAGTTTTTGGGCAGTTTCCTTAGATCTAGATGCGATGTTACGATAAAAACGGTACGTCCTTGTACCGTCTTTATCTTCAAGTTTTCTCATCGAAAACTTGTTACTGTTAAAACCACTGCCATCCATGGCTAATTTAAAAATCATTACTGTATAAAAACTTAACTTTAAACTCGTTATCAGCTATGCTGATGAGGGATGTCCGTGGTTATAAGCAGTAGCAAGATTTGTGTTACGCACGAATCTCGTCCCTTCCTTGGATGCGAAATTTTGTTCAAAATTTCGCGCCCCCTTTTTTTCTCTGTAAGCAGGGTAAACGCATCAGACAGAATAAATATAAATCGCAAAATAATGAGGCTGTATCAGCAGAATTTCGCCACTTCGTGACTCAAATGCTGCTCCAGCCTCATTATTTTGCGAGAAACTACGCCCAAATGTCTGATGCGTTTACCCGGACGCTACAGCGATTTGCCGTTTCTCTCTATTTTAAGTACATTTAATCTGCCTTTTCATTTAAAAACAGCAAAGGCTTAAAAGCGGTATTACTTATCATTCAGTAATGAATAGGCTTCAAACCGCTCAAATTACTTACATATATTGAGGTTATAGTATGGCAAAGTATGAATTTCAAACGGAAGTTAATCAGCTGCTCCACCTGATTATCCATTCTCTGTATTCAAATAAGGAAATATTCCTGCGGGAGCTGGTGTCGAATGCCTCCGATGCGCTCGATAAGCTGAAATATCTGACCGTATCGGATGCCGCATTAAAAAATCTGCAATTCAATCCCCGTATCGATATTACGTTTAACGAAGATGCCGCAACACCAACACTGACTATCCGCGACACGGGTATCGGTATGAACGATGAGGATATCAAAAATAACCTCGGAACGATTGCCCGATCCGGCACCAAGGCGTTTTTGGAGCAGCTTGCCGCGGATGATAAAAAAGACTCCAACCTGATCGGGCAATTCGGCGTCGGTTTTTATTCAGCCTTTATGGTTGCGTCAAAAATCGAAGTGATTTCGAAGAAAGCAGGCGAAAATACCGTATGGAAGTGGATTTCCGACGGTAAGGGCGAATATGAACTGGAGCAAACCGATGATTCTGCGTTTCCGCTCATCGATGATGTTCCCGAAGGCGCCAACGGTACTTGCATCACCCTGTATTTAAACAATGAAGATTCCGAATTTGCAAGCCGCTGGAAGATTGAAGACATTATCAAACGCTATTCGGATCATATCGCATTCCCGATTTATCTCCATTATATTCACAAAGAATATGATGATAAGGGCAACGAAAAATCGCAGGCAGCAAAGAGCGAGCAGATCAACGATGCGAGCGCTCTGTGGCAAAAACCTAAGTCTGAGCTGAAAGACGAGGACTACAAGAATTTTTATAAGTCGCTTTCGCACGATTCTACCGATCCTCTCTTATATGTCCACACCAAGGCGGAGGGAACGCTGGAGTACACTACGCTCTTTTATGTTCCGGCAAAAGCTCCGTTCGATATGTACCATGCCGACTACAAGCCCGGCGTAAAGCTCTTTGTAAAGCGGGTGTTTATCACGGAGGACGAAAAAGAATTGCTGCCGGTGTATCTGCGGTTTGTGCGCGGTATTATCGACAGTGAAGACCTGCCGCTCAACGTCAGCCGCGAAATCCTGCAGCAGAACCGTATTTTGAACAATATCCGCTCTGCATCGGTAAAAAAACTCTTAGGCGAATTTAAAAAACTTGCAGAAAGCGATAAGGAAAAATACGAAACCTTTATCGCCGAATATAACCGCCCGTTAAAAGAAGGCTTGTACAGCGACTACGAACATCGCGACGAGCTTTTGGAACTGATCCGCTTTAGAACAACGAATGAGGAAAACACATGGACGAGCCTTGCCGACTATGTACAGCGGATGAAGGAAGGGCAAAAGGCGATTTACTATATCACCGGCGGCGATGAAAAGGCGCTGAGACAGTCCCCGCACTTGGAAGCATACAAGGCAAAGGGCTTTGAAGTGCTGATTATGCCGGATGAAATTGACGATATTGTTATTCCCTCCGTCGGCAAGTATAAGGATTGGGAACTCAAGGCAGCAAACCGCGCCGGCTCCGACGAAGAGCTGAGCACCGACGAAGAAAAGAAAGAAGCAAAGCAGAAGGAAAAGGACTTTAAGCCGATTGTCGAAAAGATTAAAAACGCGCTCGGCGATGCGGTAAAAGAAGTGCGCCTCTCCAAGCGGCTTGCCGACTCGCCTTCGTGTATTGTTGTGGATGAAAACGATCCGAGCTTGCAAATGGAGCGCATGATGCGGGCAATGGGGCAGCAGCTCCGCGGCGAGGTGAAGCCTATTTTGGAAATCAATGCGGAACACCCCATCCTACAGCGGCTCAAGGATACCGATGATGAAGCGTTCATTGCCGACACTGCATTTGTGCTGTTAGATCAGGCGCTGCTGCTGGAAGGCAGTACGCTCAAAGACACCGCCGACTTTGTAAAACGCTTGAACAAGCTGCTTGCGAGGTAGGGTAAAAAAATCCCGATAGAAAGGCTTTCTTCCTATCGGGATTACCGGAAAGGTTACTAGCAATGCCAACCGTCTGGTTCAATACCCCCCCCCCTAAAAGTCAAGGCCCCCCTTACAGAGTTCGCAGGAGATGTTATAAACATAATAATAGTTTATAGAGGAAATTAAAAGCAGGTGGATACATCCAAAGGGCAGACAACAAATTCGTCTCCCCTTTGGTGTATTTGTAAAACAGAGGTGTTAAACCTTAAACTTATTGACTTCGGCTACTAAGCCTTCAATATTCTGTTTATTCTTTTGTGTAATTTCATTTACTTCCTGCACGGCATTATTGATTTGTACCGCGCCTGCAGCCATCTCATTCATGCTGTCGGTAATAATACGAGTAAGATCATTCAGCTTTTGCATCTCTTCCGCAACACCTTCGCCCCCTTTGAGCATTTCGGCAGAGCCCTCGCTTACTTCAATCGTTACCATATTGATATTTTTAATTGCAGTAAGAACTTCCCTACTACCGTTTTCTTGTTCACGCATGGCTTCGGTTAAACGGTCGCTCATCGACTTTACCTGCTCCGATAAGTTAAAGATAGTATTGAATTTCTCTTCAGCTGTTCTGGAAGAATCCGAAAGCATTTCGATTTCTCCGCTTAATATTTTCAGTGTCGCAGTTATTGCCTTTCCTTGTGTTGCGGAATCTTCCGCCAGCTTTCGGATTTCGTCAGCAACAACCGCAAAACCCTTACCGGCCTCTCCTGCATGAGCAGCTTCTATTGCCGCGTTCATTGCAAGCAAGTTTGTCTGCGAAGCAATATGCTGAATAACACTCGAAGCTTCCAGCAAACCACCTGACTCCTCTGCAATTTTTTGCGTTACGCTATTGGCGGTTACAACTGTTTCTTTTCCGTCTCCGGTTGCAGAGGCCAGCTTTTTAATCGTACTGTCGGTATTTTCAAGGGTCTTCGTGATTGAAGTGATATTTGCAACCATCTGTTCTACCGAAGCTGAGGACTGTGCAACACTTGCCGCCTGTGTTTCGATGCTGGTGTTAAGCTGTTTAATTGTCCGAACAATTTCTTCGATCGTGGCTGCTGTTTCCGTTACGCTTGCAGCTTGTGTCATTGCCTGCTGTTTTACCCCTTCGATATTGGCGCTGATTTGATGAATAGCGCTTGCAGTTTCGGTCATATTGGAAGCAAGCTCGGTTCCGATTTCTTCCATTGACTCACTATTGGTTGCGACAGCACGTACCGATAAAGCAATCTTTTCTATTGTTTCGTTGAAGTATGCGGACAAATTTGTTATTTCATCATTTCCGAAAACCGGCAAACGAACCGTTAAATCTCCTTCACCGCGAGCGATATCCCGTAATGCAGCCACAACCGACTGAATAGGACGCATAATTCTATAGGCGATAATATAAACAACAATAAGACTTATTGCAAAAAGAACAATTCCCAGAATACGGATGCTGATTCGAAGCGTCTTAACGGTTCCCATAAACTCATTAACAGGGGCTTTTATAATAACCGTCCAACCGGTTAACGAAATTGTCGCATAAGAAGCTATATTATCGATGCCGTTATACTCATAGTATCCTACGGAAGAAACTTGCGATGCTAACGCCTGTTTTTCAAACGCGGACAGAGACTCAAGCGCTGCGTCTGTTTTCACTTTTTCTTGTGAATTAGCACGGCTCTGCACTAACGAGAAATCTCTATGCGCGATGACTGTACCCGACGAATCCTCAATATAACAGTATCCGTTTTGACCGACTACAATATCACTTATTTCTTCAGAAAGCAGCTTTGCCGGCACGGCTGCGCTAAGGACACCGATGATGGTATTCGCATCGTCATAAATCGGAACGGCAAAGAGTATTTGCATATCATTCGTTATTTGAGAAAGGAACGGTTCCATAATATAACTTTTTCCTTTAGCAGCGGTTTGGAACCATACCCTGTCATTTACAAACGTAAGAGCTCTATGTGCGTCATACCGATTGCCTTCAAGATCGCATATCCCGAAATAGTCTATTTTTGCATTACGCTTCGCCTCTTGTTCCAACATTTGCGCTTTTTGCTGCAAAGAAAGGTTCTCGTCGCGTAAGAACGGCATACGGGCAAGACCTTCGATAAATTGCATAACCGCGGACATTTTTCCGTCCACAATCGCGGCGACATCCGTTGCCTTATCGGTAAGATGCGCCTCAATTTTTTCGATTACCGCTTTACGGGCTATTCTGACAGCTAAAACACCCATCGTAACACCGACAATTAAAATTAATGCACCGAAAAGCAAAGCAAGCTTATATCTAAGCGAAAAAATTTTCTTTCCCGTAGTCATAAGGTATCTCCCGTCTTGCAATGATGATTCCTGTATGTGTATAGGCTTATTGGCAGGTGTATGTATCGGGGGTATTATACTTTTTTCTTTCATTTTGTCAAGTATCTCCTTTTGATAATAGAATTATACATCAACTACTGCATTACATTGAATACCGTGGAGACCGTCCGTGTTAGCAGTGAATAATTGCTAGAAAATCCGCTGTAATTATGGGGGTACTTCACTTGTAGGATGCGCAGCAAGCAAACGCTTGCCAATAGAGAAATGCTGATATTATGAGTCCCCGTATCAGCTTTCTCTAATTAGGAATAAATACTATCATTTTATTATTAACTGTTCAAGGTACGGCGTACGAAAGTACAGCAATGCTATGAACAATGCACAAATCGAAAAATTGACATTCTGAATGATAACCGCTACAATAAAAAATCATTTACGAGGTAATCCATGGTGATATTTTTCCGTATTTGTACGGGACTGTCTTTTATTTTTTCACTTTTATTAGTTGTCAATAATATACACGGCTTAGCCATTACGGGGAGCATTGCCGGTATCGTTTTTTCTGCGGCGCTTGTGTATTCGCAATTGCAATTAAAGCGGAAAGGAACTTACATCTCGCTGGTTATCACAAGAAAGCTCTTTGATTACTGGCCGTTTGTTATGATTGCCTGTTTTATCTGCTCCCGTGCACTTGTAGAACATTCACCTTATATGTTGGATGCCATTCTTGCACTGCTGTGGTTCGGTATCGTTATTTTAAAAGCCGTTACCGTTCATTATCTGAAAAATAAAAATTTAAAAAAATATTTTCCGGATATTCAACCCATTCAATTAAAGAAAAAGATGTTTCCACGCAAGGGTAAAAAAGGCGGCGAAATACTAAAATCACTATTCATTGAATTACTCGAATGGGTCGATGCCGCTTTTTATGCAATCTTTTTTGTGCTGCTCGTCAATATCTTTATCTTTCAAGTATACCGCATTCCTTCGGAATCTATGGTGCCTGAATTTATGATCGGCGATACGGTGATCGGCGTTAAAACCCCTTCGGGGCCTGCTTTCCCGCTTTCTTCTTTTAGACTTCCTCAGTGGAAGCACTACAAACGCGGCGACATTGTTATCTTAAATAATCCGAATTATCCCAATACGCCCAAGGCGCGGCTTAAAACTTTTATGTCGCAGCTGGTATATATGCTCACCCTTGCGCAAGTTAATATCAATACTGATGATAATGGCAAACTGAAAGCGGATCCGCTGGTAAAGCGGGTTACGGGGCTTCCCGGCGAAAAGCTGATGCTGGTCGACGGGGTTTTGTACGTTAAACACCGCGGCGATACCGAATTTTTACCGGTAGAAGAAGATAGTCTCTATGCACATTGGGATTTAGCGAGTCTGCCTGAATCGGAGCGCCGTTTAATCAAAGACATATACATCGGCGCCGAAGAACTGCGTGTGCTGGAAGCGGTTGAATCGCAGCGGAAAGAACTCAACTTAGCCGATGCGGTACGGCAAACCGAATCGCTTATTAGACGTCTTGCTCTCTTAAAAGATAATAAGGATACGGCGGCAGCTGCAGATTTCTTGCGAGAATCCGAATATGAAATGAGTGCACTCTTCCGTGCCAACGATACGATAAGCCGCGAAATTTTAACCACCAACGGCGGGCTTGCATGGTTCCGCAGCTTTATGACAGGGTGGGTACCCTATTGGCAAAGCGGCGATACTCAGCACGCTTCATTATACGAAAAACGGTTTGCGCAATTAAATGCGCTTATCAAACTCTGCTTCGGTAAAATCGTTATCCGCAATATCGAGCTATTCCGCGCAAACGCTACGGCGGAGCAATTCATCAACGACGAAGTGCGAAATAGGCTTTTGCAAGAAGCGCAAAATTACGCCTTTTATCTTGTATGGACTAATCAGCGCAATATGAATGTCTTCCCTGCCGGAGCGGATGAGTATATTCCCGAAAACGCATATTTTATGATGGGCGACAACCGGTTCAATTCAACCGATATGCGCCATACCACTGTTTTTAAATTAACTTCTGTTGATAAAAACGATGCGCAATCAATTCGATTTTTAAGTAATATCGAACCGAAATATGTCCCTGCAGAAAAAATACTCGGCACAACAATACTGCGGGTATTCCCCTTCTCACGATTTGGAGCTTTATAAATGCAATTGGAACCCGCACAAGAACAGATTAACGCTTGGTTTAAAAACCTTGGTTTTCCTTCTTTATTGATGCATGAGCCGAAAGCTCATTTTGACTTTACTACTGCCTCTCGCCGTATTCTGGTGGTCGGCCCGATGGGTTCGGGAAAAACAGAATATGCGGGGAACGTATGGCGGGATGCGCAAGTTGCCCGTACCAAAAGCGGCGCCGTGCAAAAACTGACCAGCGGTGCAAACTCTCAAAAAGACTTGTTTGACCCTGCAAGCGGTATCGGTTCGGCGGATAGACGGTACACGTTTTTTGCGCGCTACAGCCTCGATAAAGAACGGTTCCCCGATTATCCTGATGACGCGCTTGCTTACCGCGGCGGTTATCAACGGTGCGGAGAAAATATCGCGACGGTCGGCAATTCGTTTGCGCTTGAAAAACTATTGCAGGAAAACCCGCACATCGGTACGTGGATTATCGACGAGGCGGCTTTCTACGACGAACGGCTTGCATACGTGATTAAAAAGGAAAGCGACCGGCGCGGGCTTGTGTTTGTTATGCCGACCTTGCTATTAAACTTCCGCGGCGAAATCTTCAATGCGACGGCGCGGCTCTTAGTGGAAACAGCGACGGAAATATATCCGTTCTCCGCCTATTGCGAACATCCCGATTGTCTGCAAAACGGCTACAACACCTATCGTTATTATATTGTAAACGGTGTTGAATGTCCCGCACTCTATTTTGATCCGCTGATTATCATCGGCGGAGACCGCAAAAAAGAAGATCCCTTCGAGCCGAATTACTGTACCCGCTGCGACCAGCATCATTTTCTACCCGGCAAGCAATACACGTTCTTTACGTTAAAGCCGCTCGGAATAGAAGCAAGCAGAGGAAATATGCAGCCGCTTATGCAGGAGCTGGCAGCAATTCAAAATGATATGGAGCATTCCGTATTATTCAATACATTTAAGGCTGAATACCTCGACTGTGCCAATCCTTCGCCGGAACGGATCAATGCTCTCCGCGTTCCCTGTATTGCGGAGCGGGCGCTCATCTTCCTTTTTGCCGAACAGAACCTGCTCTCCGCCGATCAAATGCGGACATTAGTAAAAGAGCTGCACTTAAATAAGGAATATCTTGATAAGCGGCTGTCCGATAACAAACGGCCGCTTGTGTGGAACTGAACAGACGGCTCTAAAATTGAAGTCAACCATGTAGATTAAGAGCCGCCTGTTATCCATGTGAAAGGGTTAGTACCTGACGTTTTACGGCTATACACTGCGTCAAGGATGCTGTTTTTATTTTTTGGGAAGGTCGCTGCGGGTTTTAATGACCTGTAAGATCAGCCCGTAAGAGACTGCTTCATCAGCCGAAAGCCAATAGTCACGGTCGGTATCCTTTGCAACTGCCGCTACGTTCTTACCGGTTTCTTCGGCGATAAGCGCATTTATTTTTGCACGGATTTTTTCAATTTCTTTTGCATGGATTTCGATATCCGTCGCGACCCCTTTGATGCCGGATAACGGCTGATGGATGAGGTAGTGGCTGTTCGGGAGCCCGAGCCGGTAGTTTTTCGGCGCCGCTAAAAGAATAAGTGCGCCTGCACTGGCTACTAATCCCATACCGATCGTATAAACCGGCGGTTTGATAAACCGGATCATATCAAAAATCGCAAAACCGGCATCAACATCTCCTCCAGGAGAATCGATATACACATAAATCGGTTTTGAAGCGGAATCGGCTTCAAGTATCAACAGCTGACGGATAACCTTTTCCGCCAGTTCTTTATTCACTTCACCCGATAAGATAATTTGACGAGTGTTCAGGAATTTTTGCATCAGCTGCTCATTCGCGCTATCGTTTGTTTTTTCTTTTGATGTTTCTTCCGCGTTATAAAAAGTATTCATTCAGCCGCCCTTTATAAGTTTAAATAAAAATACGGTTACCATAAAAACCGTTGAGGTTCTAACATACTAAAAAAAATCGCTTTAGTACAGCGGCAAACCGGATTAGATTATTCTGCGGAGCTGTTAAAAAAACTCTGATGCGATTACTCTACATTAACTCAGTATTAACGATTTGACACGGCATTTCTATTGAGGTATACTTACTCAACTTATTTGAGGAGGCGCAAATATGCGAAAAATAAGCTTAAAAACAGTACTGGGAACAGCTCTACTGGTATTCAGTGCGTTTGTCATTTGCTCATGTACAAAGAGCGAAGAAACGGCAAAGAAAGCTATGAAAGTCGGTATGGTTACCGACGCGGGGACGATTGATGATAAATCATTCAATCAGGGAACATGGGAAGGTATTATCCGCGCAGAAAAAGAACTCGGCGTTGAAATTAAATACTTAAAGCCGGTCGGGACAACCGAAGCGGACTATGTAAAAGAAATTTCCAACCTTTATGATTCAGGATATAAATTCATCGTGTGCCCCGGCTTTAAGTTTGAAACCGCAATTTTCAAGGCCCAGACAAAATATCCTGATGCAAAGCTCGTTATCATCGACGGTAACGCTCACCCGGCCGATTCTTATGATGCTCAAAACGGACCGAATACCATCGGTATTCTCTTTGCCGAACAAGAAGCAGGCTTTGCCGCAGGACTTGCCGCAGCGCTCCAGTTGCAGGAAGGTCGTTTCGGCTTTATCGGCGGTATGGAAATCCCGGCTGTCCAGAAGTTTAACTGGGGATGGCAGCAGGGTATCAAATATGCCAATGAAAATCTCGGAACAAACATCGAAATGCATCCGGAAGACTTTGTATATCAGGGGACATTCAGCGATATCGCAGCGGGACAGCAGATTGCAGCTTCTATGTTTGACCGCGGCGTTACCTGTATCCACGCGGCGGCAGGCGGTGTCGGCGTTGGCGTTATCAACGAAGCAAAAGCACGTCGTCAGGTTGGAAAAGACGTATGGGTTGTCGGCGTTGACGTCAATCAGTATAACGAAGGATTACTCCCCGACGGAAAATCGATCATCCTGACCTCTGCAATGAAGTATGTCGATCGTGCGTCCTATGATATGATCAAAGATGAACTCGACGGAAAATTCAAGGGCGGAGCCACACTTGTATTGACTGCTAAAGAAGATGCGGTCGGTATTCCTCCTGAAAACCCCAATCTTTCCGATGATGTACAAAAGAAAGTAGATGAAATTTATCAGCAGATCAAATCGGGAGCCATCGTCGTTGCCGACAAGCAGGGCGATTTGTTCCGTTAATCGATAATCGTTTTTTGTGAATCCGAGGCTGTATGAGTGCATATACCTCGGATTTTTCTTTGTTCGTTAATTAGATAAAAGTTTACAGTGTAAATAAAGGAAGGCCTGATCTGTCTGAACAATATGCTATCGAAATGCGCCATATCCGCAAAGAATTCCCCGGTATTGTTGCAAATGATGATATAACATTGCAGGTAAAAAAAGGGGAAATCCACGCAATTCTCGGGGAAAACGGCGCAGGTAAATCCACCCTTATGAGTATCTTATTCGGTTTATATCACCCCGATGCGGGAGAAATCTTCGTAAACGGTAAGCCGGTAGTTATCAATAATCCGAATGATGCCAATGAACTCGGTATCGGTATGGTACACCAGCATTTCCAGCTTGTACATAACTTTACCGTTACCGAAAATATTATCCTCGGGAAAGAAGGCGGCTTTTTTCTTGACCTGCATAAGGCCGAAAAAAAGATTAAAGAATTAAGCGCCCGCTACGGATTACAAATCGATCCGAATGCACGCATTATGGATATAACGGTCGGTATGCAGCAGCGCGTAGAGATTTTAAAAATGCTGTACCGTGATGCGGAAGTGCTGATCTTTGACGAACCGACCGCTGTCTTAACTCCGCAAGAAATTGAAGAACTTATCCAAATAATGAGGAATCTGGTAAAAGAAGGAAAATCCATTATCCTCATCACCCATAAATTACAGGAAATTAAGGACGTTGCAGATCGCTGCACCATCATACGGAGAGGAAAACTTATCGACGTGATAGACGTTGCGACTACTTCCAAAAATGAGATGGCGGCAAAAATGGTCGGGCGTCCGGTTGAATTTAAAGTACAAAAAGCCCCCGCCCAACCCGGTGAAGTAGTGCTTGATATACAACACCTCAAAGTTATCGGGGCAAAAAAAAGTACCTGCTGTCAACGATTTTTCGCTGCAAGTACGCAAGGGTGAAATCGTCGGTATCGCAGGTGTAGACGGGAACGGACAAAGCGAGCTTGTTCATGCACTTTCAGGCTTAATGCCGGTCGCGGAAGGATCTGTTCTGCTTTGCGGTAAGGATATTACCCAAACTTCAATCCGCGAACGTAACGAATCAGGTATGGGTTTGGTTCCCGAAGACCGCCAAAAGCACGGGTTGGTTATGCAGTATTCCATTGCCGAAAACACGATTATTAAATCGTACTACAAAGAACCTTTCCAAAAGCACGGCTTCCTGCATAAAAACAAGATGTTCTCATTTGCAGGCGATATCACCAAACAATTCGACGTCCGTTCGGGTGAAGGCGTTTATTCCGCAGCACGCAACTTGAGCGGTGGTAATCAGCAAAAGGCTATCCTTGGCCGCGAAATTGCCCTTGACCCCGAATTACTGATTGCCGTGCAGCCTACCCGCGGGTTGGACGTCGGCGCTATTGAAGCAATCCATAAAGAATTGGTAAAGCACCGCGACAGAGGACGGGCAGTTTTACTCATTTCCTTTGAGTTGGACGAAATCTTCAACCTATCGGATCGAATTGCGGTCATGCACCGCGGCGCATTAACCGGTATTGTCCGCCCGGAAGAAACCACAGTCGAAGAAGTAGGCTTGATGATGGCTGGGGACAAGCACAAACATGGAGGCCAACAGTGATGATAAAAAAACACACGGCGCTTGCGGATAATACCCTCGTAATCAGCCTTTCTGCCGTATTGCTCGGTTTAATTGCAGGAGCAATTCTCATCGTTTGTATCGGTGAAAACCCTTTTATTGCCTTTAGCTATCTTTTTCGCGGCGGTTTGATGAACATCGAACGTATCGGGAATACGCTTGCAACGGCAACGACGCTTTTGTTGGTCGGCCTTTCCGTCTCATTTGCATTTAAAACCGGTCTCTTTAATATCGGAGGTTCGGGGCAAATGCTGATCGGCGGATTGCTCGGCAGTATGTTTGCGTTGTCGGCAACGTCCATGCCCCGCCCGCTCTTTTTTATTTTACTGATTCTTATCGGTGTCGCAGGCGGTGCGGTTTGGGGTCTCGTTCCCGGTCTATTAAAAGCTCTGTTCAATGTACACGAAGTCGTTTCCACCATTATGATGAACTGGATTGCCTATTGGTTGGTCTTTTATATCGTACCGGGTTACTTAAAAGCGGAATATCTGGAAACGGAAAGTAAATCCATTGCAGTTGCCCGTTCGCTTCGTACTCCATGGCTTACCAACTTGTTCAGCAGTGAATACGTCAACTACGGTATCTTTCTCGGCATTCTTGCAATGATTCTTCTTAAAATTATTTTGGACAAAACAACCCTCGGCTTTGAATTAAAAGCAGTCGGTTATAACCGCAACTGTGCGGAGTATGCAGGAATTAAAGTAAACCGGAATATCGTTATTTCGATGATGATAGCGGGAGCGCTTTCGGGCTTGGCAGGGCTTACCTACTACACCGGCTATGCGCTGAATATGCAGATCGGCGTAATGCCCTCGCAAGGGTTTGATGGCATCGCAGTTTCTTTGCTCGGCGCAGGGACACCGATTGGAGTTGCACTCAGTTCAATTTTCTTCGGTGTGCTGCACGTCGGCAAAGGCTTTATGAGCGCGAACACTATTGTTCCGCCGGAAATTGCAGACACTATCATTGCGGTTATTATCTATTTTACTGCAACCAGTCTGCTCTTTAAACGCTTCTGGGGAACTATTTCCAAAAAGATACGTACACGCCAAACAGCCGGGCTTTCTGCAGAGGAGGTATAACGTATGTGGCATATTTTAACCTTAATTTTTCCCTATGTAATTGCATACACAATTCCTCTTTTGATTACTTCCCTCGGCGGATTATACAGCGAACGAAGCGGGGTTACCAACCTCGGCCTTGAAGGTTTGATGCTGATCGGAAGTTTTTCCGCAGCGGTAGTTATCAATTTACTGCAGCACTCCATCCCGGCAGGACTGGTTATTCCGATCGGCTTGCTGGTTGCGGCTATAGCCGGCATTCTTTTTTCGCTGCTGCATGCGTTTGCATCGATTACGCTGAAAGCGGATCAGGTTATCAGCGGTACGGCCATCAACATGCTCGCCGCTGCGTTGACGATTTATATTGCCCGTACCGTAACGGGATCAGGCAACGTGCGTGTCGCAAGTATTATCCGGCAGGACGTCCCCGGGCTTTCAAAAATCCCCGTATTGGGACCGCTTTTCTTTTCGCAAGCATACTGGAGTACGTGGCTGGTATTGGTAATATTGATTTTATCGTGGATACTGCTGTATAAAACTTCATTCGGATTACGGCTACGTGCCTGCGGCGAGCATCCGTCCGCCGTTGCGAGCGCCGGTATCAATGTACACCGAATGCGGTACTTCGCGGTATGTGCGAGCGGTGCGCTTTCCGCACTCGGCGGCGCTATTATCCTCGTAACCTATTCGGGAGAATTTAACGGCAGCGTAGACGGCCTCGGCTTTTTGGCCATCGCAGCATTAATCTTCGGTCAATGGAAGCCGTTCGGAATCCTCGGTGCAACCTTCTTCTTCGGCTTTGCCCGTACCGTAGCAAATGTCTCGCAGGTCATCCCCGCTTTAAGCGGTATACCGCCGGTATGGCTCAAGATATTCCCCTACCTTGTTACGCTGATAGCCCTCGTGCTGTTCAGTAAGAACTCCGCCGCTCCTAAAGCAAACGGCGAACCGTATTAAAAAATTATCCCTTTACACCCCGGCGCTCTACGTCGGGGGTGTTGATTGATATAGATTTACAAAGAAATTCAAAATATTACATCTTTTTTCACTTATTGATAACCTCATTTTCTGCCTCTTGCTCGGTTATGGTTTACACCTACATCCTCAACCGCGATGCTCTCGGGGTGCAGATTCCCATAGATAGGCAGTAATTTTTCTTTAATCTGTTTAGTGAAGATAGGCCTAATCCGGCTGTTGATGATGTGTTCCGGTGGGATACTATGGAAGAAAGATTAATTGCTTATCTTGTAGCAGTTTAGATTGCAAACGGGTAGTTTTTATGGTATTATGAGGAAAGGTCGAAAAGATGTTAGGTTGATGGCGCAGTGCGCCACTTGCTGTTAGTAAGATAAATCTTCCGACAGATTTTCTCCAAAAAAGGAAATAAAATCATAGGAGGATTTTATGAGAAAACTATTTTTATATCTTGCAATTTTAGCAAGTATTTTTTTTACAAGTTGTGCTACTAGATTAGGAACATTCACTGTTATATCGACCAAAAACATTGAGTGGAGTAGAGCAAATGAATATCAAAGAAATAGCAATAGAGTTCTTGGCGAAGATGTTTGCCATATAGTTGTATTCGTTCCAACAAAAGGGAATATAACTATTGAAGATGCAGTCGATAATGCTTTAGGAAAAGTGCCTGGAGCTGTTGCTTTGGTTGATGCAGTTTTGCGTTCACAGTCCTTTTATATTCCATATGTCTATGGGAAACAAGCATTTATAGTCGAGGGAAGTGCTTTAATTGATCCTAAGTTGGTCGCAAATGATGATAGTAATGAAACAATATACTATCATGGGTATTATGATAAAAACAAGGAGTTTAAGCTATCAAAAATTGAAAAAACTCAGTTTGATAGTATTCAAAAAGATATAGCCCAAAAAGCTTTAGATTAATATTTAGCCAAGTTCATCTTGGCTGAATATTTTGTACGGCGGGGCAATCCCGCCTTTTTTATAATATACTTGTAAACATACTTGATTTTTGCGATAAAATGTTATACTTTTATACTAAGAGGTGCGAAAATGCCGCAATTATCATTGTATGTTACGCAAGAGCAGTTTCTCAAAATTGAAAACGAAGCTCATGCAGAAAAAATGTCGCTTTCAAAATGGGTTGTAAGCAAAATTATGGAAAGGATAGAACCGCATTATCCGGAGGGCTGGGCTGATTTGTTCGGTTCTGTTTCAGATTCGTCATTTACCAGACCGGATCAACCAAAACTTGGAATGCGAGAGGCTTTTTAATGTATTTTGTAGACTCAAACACTTGCATTTACTTTATGAATGGAAAGTATCCGTCTGTTCGAGAAAAATTCTTGTCAGTTTCACCAAAAGAGATAAAAATTTCTTCAGTAGTAAAAGGAGAGCTTTTGCTGGGTGCATTTAAAAGCAAGACAAGAGAAAAGACTACAGAGAAAGTGGAAAAATTTTTAAAGCCGTTTGAAATTGTGGATTTTACAGACAAAATGTCTTACGACTATGCAGAAATCCGAAAAGATTTGGAGCATGCAGGTACACTGATAGGTGCAAATGATTTGCTTATTGCCGCCGCCGCACTGCATGAAAAAGCGACTCTTATTACTCACAATACGAATGAATTTTCAAGAGTAACCGATTTGAAAATTGAAGATTGGGTAGAAGAATGAAAACCTAACACCGTTTTCAAAGCCGACAGCGCAGGCAAGCTGCGTTGCGGTTTAAAACGCAAGTTAGAACGACATATTGCTGACATTTTTCTACAAATTCCTAGATATTATGATAAAATTATGATATTATCTTGATAATGGAGATTCGTATGATGCACATTAGACCTGTTTCAGATCTGCGTAATAAATTTTCAGAAATAGAAAATATAGTTTCAGCAAACAGAAGTCCTGTATTCCTTACAAAAAATGGTTATGGCTCTATGGTTGTGATGAGTCTTGATTTGTACGAAAGCCTTACACATACTATTGAAAGCCAACTTAATGAAGCGGATACTCAAGCGGCATCAACAAATGCTCGTCTTTCGCATGAAGAAGTTTTTTCTCATATCCGTTCTCAAATCAACAACCCCGACGCAGAGCATCGGGGTATGTTGTTCTCATAAGATGGTTGCAGTCGGGCTTTAATACCCTGAGTTGCGGCGCAGAGCGCCGGAGTATTAAACCCTCCGCACGAATATCCGTATAGAAAGATTAATGTAGGCAATTATACGGTTTGGTATGTGGTAATTGATCATATAATGGAAGTGAGACGAATTTTATATTCACGGAGGGATGAAGAGACTTTGATTTAAAAATAGCGACTTTACACCGATTGAGGAATAAAATGGACAAGAAACTAATTGAGTTTTTAATAAAAGCTAAACAGAAAACGTATGCAGGAAAAGGATCTGAAACGGTTTCTTCAAGAGAAAAATCACATGACTTAGTATATCGTGAAAATAATTTTATGTATTATGATACCTATCTTGGCGGGGAAAAATTTGCCGGAGAAGAAGCTCTTTGGATTGCAGATAATCCGTATTGGAGCATGAATTATATTGGACGTGTGACTGGAGAAAATTTTAATGTAGATTTTTTGAAGGAAGCATTATTGAATGTTCCTTTTGAAAAACCGTTTAGAGGTCCGGAAAAATATGAAGACGGTAGTTATGAATATAAATGTTCTATAAATGGGAATTTTGATTGGTTTCAAGGGAAAGAAATAATAAGTTTCTGCGGAAAAGAAGTTTATGAATGTTATTTTCATGGCGGGTTGATAAAGTAGAAGCGTTCTAACACCCCCTTCAACGCTGACATTTGTTTTGTCACGAAACTTGCTTGGGCGGTCGCCTCTGGCTCCCTTTTTATGCAACTTTCGCGCCAACTTTGCCGCCGCTTTGCGCGACGGCAAAGGCACAAATGCAGGTTAAGCAGATTTCAAAACTTGTTCAGAGAATCAAAGAGTTATAAGTCCTTCGGACGGTCATAGAGATGTCTTTATTCACGAGTAGTAAAAAATATGAAATATAAATTGCAAGAGGTATTGCCCCAAAAAGGATTTTATGCTATCCGCTGATACGAGCGTTCTTTATACTGCTTTTCTAATATATCGATTGTTTTGACAATCGTTTCCGGTTTCTTATTGGGTATCTTAACTATCAGTTCTTTCCTTGTTACCCGTTCGGTAAGGACTTGCAGACAAGCTTTGCCTTTACCTACCACTTGCATCCATTTCCCAGTGCAAATGCTCACTGAAAAGGTCAGCCTCTGCGCTTTTATTTCTCCTATAGCCGCATCTGGAGAGAACTTATCGTCTGCAATACGCTTCTCTAAATGCTTCAACAGTGCCTGATCGCCTTTAATCTTTAAGTCACGTCCTTTCCATAGTTTCTTGCGCTCAGCATATTCTTGTCCTCTTTTTGCAGAATAAAAGACTTTTTCAAGATAATCGGGTACCTGAGGGTTGCGGCTGAGGTATGTATTTTCAATACGTTTGCAGACGGTGCCTTTTTTTATTTCCCGCTCAATAGTTCTTCTATCCCGCTGTAAGGTCTCTAGCTATTTGTTTTGGCTTGAACTCTTCTTTTAATAAGAGTTCAATACTGTAGCGCTCTCTTTCGCTCAAGTATGTCCGCGTTCTTCTTTTTGTACTACTATCAAGACGGTTCATCTGTTCCTCCTATTATCTTGTTTCACAAACTCATTATAATGGTTTTTCGGTTCAGGTGAACCGTTTTTTTTCTCCTTTTTTGGGCATTTTATTTTACAACTTACCGTAAAAGATACTATACTGTATTTTCCTTGCGATTACACACTATTATGTGTATAATATATGTGTGGAGGTTTAGTATGGCTACGAATCTTGCAATAAGCGAAACACTTCTCGAAACGGCCTATAAGATAGGCGGTTACCATTCAAAGAAAGAAACAGTGAATACAGCCTTAAAGGAGTTTATCCAAAGGCGGCAATCGGAAGAACTGATACAAATGTTTGGCCAGATAGAATATGATTCAGACTATGATTACAAAAAAATGAGAAGCAGATGAATTTTATACTTGTAGATACATCGGTGTGGTCATTGATTCTCAGAAAAAGAGAGCTTTGTCAAAAAGACAAAAATCTTGAATTGTATTTGATCAATCTGATACGAAATGGATGTGTGATAATGCTTGGCCCGATACGTCAAGAAATTTTAAGCGGCATTTCTGATTTAAATACCTTTATAGTTCTGAGGCAGAGGCTTGAAACATTTTCAGACTTTGAAATAACAACAAAGGATTATGAGACAGCTGCTGAATATTTTAATCTTTGCCGGAAACATGGGTTACAAGGTTCTCATATTGATTATTTAATTTGTAGCGTAGCAGTGAATAATAACTTTTCTATACTTTCTTTAGATAAGGATTTTTGGAATTATAAAAAATATATTGATATAGATATTATTAATGAAAATAAATGGGATATAGAAACGTTCTAACACCCGCTTCAACACTGACAAAAGCCTTTGTCATGTAAATTGCTTGTGTCGCTGCGCCGCTAAAGCGGCTACGCTTCTTTTATGCAATTTCCACGCCAAACCCTATACGGGCACGGCAATGCAGGTTCAACGGGCGGTGGAACATCCGCCCGTCGTCAAGCGCACAGCGCCGTCCAACACGCAAATTAAGCTGACGGCGAAGCTCAAAAGCCTTACGGCCTTCTCGCTTCTTGCAGCTTATCCGCCGCCTGTTATGCTCACACGCCTGAATGCGTTGCAGTAATATATGGAAGAATTTGTGTCTGAAAAATTTGATGAAAAGAAAAAAGTTAAAGCAAGTGAAAAATTTGAAGGATTTAAATCATATCAATATACAGATAATGATTTTGAAAAAGTATTTAAAAATGAAGAAAAGATTAAAGAAAAAGTAAAAAAAGGAAATTTTGGAGAATATGCTGATTATATACCACTTTTCTTTGAAATGTTGAAAGATGTTTTTTCTGGAAAATATAAAGAAGTTCCTGTAGGTGCTATTGCTGCAATAATATGTACACTTTTGTATATTTTATCCCCAATTGATTTAATTTTAGATATTATCCCTGTAATTGGATGGCTTGATGATATTTTTATTTTAGGATTATGTATTCCATTTGTAAAAGGTGATTTGGATAAGTATAAAACATGGAAACAGAATTCGAAAATATTAGACGAAGAATATGCCGAGGAAAAATAGAAATATGGAAATGATCGGAAATAATACTTACCAACTTCCTACTATCCAAGTTTTACCTGATACTGAAGAACGCAAGAATCGAAAAGAAATAGGTTCTGCAAATATGCTTATTAATCAAATTCCCAATATGATTACAGCAGAGCAGTTATCAAAATCTTACAAAGTTATTTTTCCTAAAGGCGTTACAGGAACATTAATGGAAATTAAAAATGGAACAAATGCTGGCTTAAATACAACTAGTATAATTGATGGCTCTGGTAGAATTGTTGGACAAGAGGGATTGCAATCATTATCAAATTTAGTATCTCCGTTAGCAGTTTTTTCAGTGGTTTCAATGATTACCGGTCAATATTTTATGGCTCAAATCAATCAATCGATAAAAGCTCTTACGGAAAATATCGAAGAAGTCCAGCATCAGATTGATACAACACAAGAAGCTTTGATTTTTTCTTCAACAATATTTCTGCAAGAAATAAAAAATGATTAGACTATAATCTTAGAATTAGAGACTTATAGAAATTCTATTATTTCAAATATAATTACAACAATAAACAATCTAACTTCACAAATCTATTATTTTGAAAATAGATTAAATTCAAAAATAAATGAATTAAAAATATTGTTAGAAAGAAATAAAATAGCAGATGGTTCACTTAGAAATGAATTGGGAAGAAATAAAGATTTCTTGAAACTTGCATATGAAACTCGAAGTTGTTTAAAATTGATTGTTCTTTTCTTGTCTTCAAGTATTACAGAAAAAAATGCTGAAGATATAAAGTCTGTATTAAATACAGATGATGATGTTCTCTTTTTAAACACAGTAAAACAGTTAGACTACAAAATTGATATTATAATTCATCAATTAAAAAATGCTTCAAATATAAAAATGCAACAACAAGTAATTGAAATAAAATCAATAATTACAGGTATTAGAGAAATAACTCGGGACAGGTATAATAATTCTATAAAAGCTAATATTGAAAGTACAATCGAAAATATAAGAGAGTTAGATTCTAATGGAAAGATATTTTATATTGAACGTGACAAATTATATATTGAAGAATAGCATAACACCCCTCTTCAATACTGACATTTGTTTTGTCACGAAAGTTGCTTGCTGTGTCTATACGGCACCGCAACTTTCTCGCCAACTTTGTCTTACGCTTCGCGACAGCAAAGGCGCAAATGCAGCTTATCCGCCGCCCGTTATGTGACCAGCCTATCAGCAAGCAGTAATAGATCTATTCAGAATGCTATACCAAAGACGCGATCATGTAGATGATTTAAAAAACTCTATTTTTGCAAGAAAATGAATTATACATCTAAGGAAGTGCTGATTAAAGCGAGGAGCGCATTTACGGCTTATATGCATTCTGTTTGCGAAATTCACTCCATACGAACACTGGAGGAAAGCTCCTGCATCTGAAATATTCCAAGTGGCAGGCTTCCTTTTTGACATTTCCCCGATTTCGCTATATACTGAACACTCATAGATGATAGGAGCTCTTTAAAGAGAGAAAGTCTATCGGTATTCTACATTTATTATCAATAAACAGGAGTTTTTTCATGGTTATTTTGACATTGAACTGCGGCAGTTCTTCGGTAAAGTATCAGGTGTATGATTGGGACAATAAAAGCGTCCTTGCATCGGGTGTTGTAGAGCGGGTAACCCAGCCCGGCAGCGTTATTACCCACGAAGCAAAGGGAAAAGACAAGTATGTGCTGGAAAGCCCCTGCCCAACCCATACCCATGCGGTTGAGCTTATCATTAAAACCCTGACAGATTCATCCGTAGGTGTTATCACCGACATGAATGTGATTAAGGCTGTCGGGCACCGCGTAACCCACGGCGGAGATAAGTTTATCAAGTCGGTTATCGTAACCCCCGAAATCCTTAACACGTTCCGTGAAGTACAGGACTTAGGGCCGCTGCATAACCCCGCCAATATTATGGGTATCGAAGCTGCTCAGAAAGTACTGCCGAATGTTCCGCACTGTGCGGTTATTGACACGGCGTGGCATCAGACGATGCCCGAAACAAGCTTTATGTACGCCATCCCCCACGAATGGTACGAAAAATATTCCGCCCGCCGTTACGGCTTCCACGGCACCAGCTTCCTCTACACGGCCAAGCGCGCCGCCGTCATTCTCGGGAAAAAGCCGGAGGATACCAATATCGTCATTGCGCATATCGGGAACGGCGCATCGATGTGCTGCGTTAAGCAGGGCAAGTGTTTCGATACCTCGATGGGACTAACCCCCTTGGAAGGCCTGGTCATGGGTACCCGCTCCGGCGACTGCGACCCGGCGCTTCCTTTCTATATTATGCGGAAAACCGGCATGACACCGGCGGAAATGGATACTGCCTTGAACAAAAAATCAGGCTTGCTCGGCGTTACCGGACAATATGTTGACCGCCGCGATGTTTCTAAGGCAATGGAAGAAGGCGATAAACGGGCACGGCTCGCCTTTAATATGGAAGTATATCGCTTGCAAAAATACTTCGGCGCCTATATCGCCGCGCTTGGTCAAAAACCGGATGCAATCGTCTTCACCGCCGGTGTCGGAGAATTCGGCTTTGACACCCGGCTCGCCGTCTGCGAAGGCTTAACTCATCTCGGTATCAAGATTGATCCCAAGAAGAACGCGCTTGCCCGCACCCGCAACGCGGAAACCTGCATCAGCGCTGATGACTCGCCGGTAAAGATATTCGTTATCCCCACCGACGAAGAGCTCGTTATGACGGAAGACGCGTATGCATTGATGAAGGGAACCTACGACGTGCATACCAAGTTCACCTATTCATTCCAGTCACCCGACTATGTCAACAAAGCTCGCGCAGAAGGCTTAAAAAAAGACCTTGAAAAGAAACCGGAGCTTGCAAACATCGTCGTAAAGATTCCGGGCGCACGGTAAAAAATCAACACCCCTCGACGCAGAGCGTTCTTTAAAATGCAACAGTTGAACAAAGTTTGCACTTTGGAAACTGTTGCATTACGCCGTTTCGTAACATTAGTGAGAAACGGCATACAATCTGTGACGTTTGCCGAACGGCAAACGTATCGGTTAACGAGGCAGCCACGGACGGCATCATTAAAAAATGTACATCCGTGTACATTTTTTAATTTCGAGTTTGTGGAACAAACTCGATTCTGCGGAGAAGCACTGACATCCTGTCAGCAGCGATATTGTGGCTTTGCCAAAATTTGCCATCAGGCAGCGTTCTCCCCTCACTCCCCTTTTACTGTAATCATGGTTCTTTTTAAGCAACCGGAGTTCTTTTTTCATTAAAATTGCTTTATTAAGAAGATTTTTTCTATCATAATTGTTTTAATAATGCGTAATTGGTAATTGGTAATGAGTAATTATGAATTACACATTACCCATTACACATTGAATATAGGAGGTTTATATGACAAAGTGTAGAATCGGCAAAAAGGCGCGCACCTTGAGAGGAGCCGCGGCGCTCATCATAGCTGCATTTTTTACGCTTGCAGCGATGGCTTTTACCGCTTGTAAACAGCCGACGGTGCAAACGGTAACGACCAAGTACAAGGTAACCTTTAACGTAGACGGGGGGGGGGGGTACCCTTACCGCAAAGATAGGTGAAACGGAAATAAAGAGCGGTAACGAAGTAGAAGCGAATAAAACCGTAACCTTTACGGCAACGCCGGATGCAGGCTATACGGTAAAAGAGTGGAAGGCAGACGGATCCGCTGTTACAGGCAGTACATCAAACACTTATACCTGCACCGTAACAAAAGCGCTAACCGTTAAGGTAAGCTTTCTTGCAGGCGGAGCTTCGTATACGGTAAAACACTATCGGGAAAAAATAGAAGGCGGCTACCCTGCAGAACCGACGGAAAGCGAGACCTTAAACGGCACTGTGGACGGCGAGGCTTCATACACGGCGAAGACCTACGAGGGTTTTACATATCAGCCTACCCTTACCAAAGTAAACGGCACCGTACAGACAGAAGGTACGATAGCCGCCGGCAACAGCACCGTCGTAGAACTCTATTACGAGCGCAATACGGTGAACGTAACCCTTAAACTTGCAGGCGGCAATGTCAGCGGCAATACGGCCGATATCATAAAAACAGGCAAATACGGAACAGCCTTGACAGTCCCCGCTCCCGTTAAAACGGATTCTGTTTTTAAAGGATGGAATCCCGAACCGCCTACACCGTTTCTCTTTCCTGCTGCTAATGCCGAATACACCGCACAGTGGGCACCGGTTTATGCAATCACCTTTAGCGTAGACGGCGCCGGAGGCACGCTTAAAGCAACGGTCGGCGAAACCGAAATCAACTCGGGCGACAAGGTCGAGCACGGCAAAACCGTAACCTTTACCGCAACGCCAGCCGCAGGCTATAGGATAAAAGAGTGGAAGCTCGGCGAAGAGGTCATCGCCGAAGCAGGCACAAACACAGAATACACGCTTACTGTAACCCAGCCTGCAACAATCACCGTAAGCTTTGAGCTAAAAAAAGCCCTCCTCACCCTTGAGGCAGGCAAAAACACCGTCAAAGTGAAGGCAAAGACGGCTGACGGCAAACCCATAACTGTGGAAGGCTGCACCGTGAATGAGCTTGCAAACGAGGCGGAAACCACACTGACTGTAACAAACCCAGAGAGAAAACTTGTCCTCATAGGAGACATCATCGAGCTTGACTGTAGGGGTGATGAAAATGTAGGCGGTAACAGACCGCTCATCGCCCTTGACGTCTCAGGCTGTACCGCATTGCAAAAGCTTAACTGCCAGTTCAATTTTATTACTGAGTTTGACGTGCAAGGCTTAACTGCATTGCAAGAGCTTTACTGCAACAGCAATATGCTTACTGCCCTTGATGTGCAAGGCTTAACCAAATTGCAAAAGCTGGACTGCAACGTCAATCAGCTTACCGCCCTTAACGTGCACGGCTTAACTGAATTGCAAGAGCTTATCTGCAATGACAACGATTATCTCGCCACCCTCAATGTGCACGGCTTAACCGAATTGCAAGAGCTTAACTGCCAGTACAATAAGCTCAAGACTCTTAACGTATCAGACTGCGTTGTCTTGAAAGAGCTTGACTGCAGAACCAATCAGATACCTGAGCTTAATGTACACGGCTTAACCGCATTGCAAAAGTTTTACTGCCGAGGCAATCAGCTTGCCGACCTTGATGTGTCAGGCTTAACTGCTTTGCAAGAGCTTGTCTGCCACACCAATCAGCTTAGCACCCTCAACGTGCAAGGCTGCACCTCTTTGAAAACGCTGGAATGCTTCAAAAATAAGCTTAATGCCGATGCGTTCATAAAAATCTTTAACGATTTGCCGAAATGGGAAGAAAGCGACGGGGCAAAGGCTATACTTTACATTAAGAAGACAAACGTTGCCGAAGGCAACTGTACCGACTTCACCCAGCCTGCAAGCCTTAAAAAAGCCTTTGAGGACGCAAAAAACATAAAGCACTGGAAGGTGCAAAAAATGGGTAAATTCGGATTCGGGGAAGACATTTAAGATAATTGGTAATGGGTAATGGGTAATTGTGGATTATGGGGTCAGAGGGGAAGAGTTTTCTTTTTATCGAAAAAAAGAAAACTCTTCCCCTATTCGATCTCTTTGAACATCCGAGTAAGTTATGCTATACTGCAATAAGTGAGGGAAACCGCTATGAGTACGGCAAACAGAAAGTATAAAGATTCGGTATTCGTTGACCTATTCAGTGAAGATGAAAAGGCTAAAGAAAACTTTTTATCACTCTATAATGCTTTGCATCATACTAATTTACCGCTTTCCTGTCCTGTAGAAAATATAAGGCTTGATAATATAATGTACATGAACATTGTTAATGATGTTTCCTGCCTTGTAGACGATAAGATTATTGTATTGGCAGAACATCAATCGACAATAAACGAGAATATGCCCTTACGCTTTTTACAATACATCGCAAGACTGTATGAAAAACTGCAAAAACCAACCGACAGGTATTTAAGAACACTATCAAAAATACCGACACCTGAGTTCTATGTATTTTACAATGGCATAGAAGATTATCCGGAAACGATAACGCTCAAACTATCCGATGCTTTTATTACAAAACCTGAACAGGCACCACTGGAGCTGACAGTACGGGTACTGAATATAAATAAAGATAAAGGTGGCGAAATACTCAAGACGTGTAAAACGCTCGACGAATACAGCCTTTTTGTAGAAGAAGTGAGAATCCAAACACAACTCGACCCTGAAAACGGCTTTACTAATGCGGTAAAGATATGTATAGAAAAAGGGATCCTAAAAGAATATTTACAAAGAAAAGCACGGGAGGTAATCAACATGTTAATAGCGGAATATGATTATGATACGGATATAGCAGTGCAGCGGGAAGAAGCAGGCAAAATAGCCTTTGCTCAAGGAATATCTCAAGGAATATCTCAAGGAATATCCCAAGGTTCCCGCCAAAAAGCGCTCGAAACAGCAAAACTGATGAAGCTTGAAGCTTTTGATATTGGTATGATTACAAAGATGACCGGACTCTCGCAAGAAGAGGTAGCAGCGATTAACTAATTGGGTCGTATATATGCGTTTCGCTAAGGAGTTAGGCAAAAAAGTACCGCATGCACGTTAAAAAATATACATCCGTGTATATTTTTTAACTGCGAGTTTAGCCTTACGTCTAAACTCGTTGCTGACTTACACCACGGACATCCGTGTCCGTTCTGATACGTTGAGGATGTTCAGTAGCGGCATCCATGACGGTCCTGAACCGCCTTTTGCAAATAGGCGGAGCAGATGCTAGGAACTTAGCCGAAATAAAGCGGAGACGTATCGGGTATACGTTGAGCATTTATTTCGGCGTAGTGACAACGCAGATGCCCGCATATTTGCGAAAGAGGAGGTAATAAATATTGTTAATAGCCGAATATGATTATGAAACAGATATTGCAGTACAGCGAGCCGAAGAACATGAAATCGCCTTTGCTGAAGGCATTGAGCAAGGCATTGAACAAGGAATTGAACAAGGTATTGAGCGAGGCTTTTCAGAAGGCTCATACCAAACAAAGCGTGAAACGGCCGTAGCATTTAAGCGCCTTGGAATCGACATTGCTAAAATAGCCGAAGGAACAGGTCTTTCTGTTGAAGAAATCGAAAAGCTTTAGAAGTGCGCAGTAATCAATCGGTGATAGGTAAACAATGGATAATGTGTAATGGAGAATTGTATTTAAGTTTGAAAATGGAGGTGCAGAAAACGTTAGAATCACAGATTATCACTGATGAAGATGAAAAATTACCCAATATTCATCCAGGGGAAATTCTTAAAGAAGATTTTTTAGATGCGATGAACATTTCTGCATATCGTCTGGCAAAAGAAATCAATGTTCCTGAAACAAGAATCTCAGAGATAATTCACGGGAAGCGTTCAATTACTGCGGATACCGCTATCAGATTTTCAAAATTCTTTGGGACGACAGCAGAATTCTGGCTCAATCTTCAGAATCTGTATGATTTAGAAGAAGAAAACAATTGGGAACCTCTAAAAACCTCAGTTTTTTAGAGGTTTTCCTTAGATTTTTTGCGATGTTTTTTGATAAGTCATAACGATGTAAAGACTTATCAAAAATACTCGTCGGGCATCTCTAAAAATCTAACCAAGTTTTTAGAGATGCCCAATAATCATTCCCGAGAATTTGAAACAATAAAAATGCACGCATATGCATAAATTGTCTAACATCCGCTTCAATGCTGACAAACGGGACTATGCCCATTTGCAGATTAAGCGAATGTTAGCAGCCGAATATGACTATGATACGTTGAGGATTTTCAGCAGTGGCACGGATAAATAAGCGCTTCTGAAAATAAACTTTCCGTAAGCCGTTTGAAAATAGACGATGCAGATACGAGGCGCGAGCACAAATTAACCGCAGGCGTATCTATGATACGTTGAGGATTAATTTGTGCGCAGCAACGAAGTAGATGCGCCGTATATTTTCAAACGGAGAAAAGGAGACTAGTATGTACATAAAAAAACTAGTAGGCACCCAATGCTACCTTTCGCCGCTCAATATCGAAGATGCCGAACAGTATGCCGTTTGGCTGAACGACGTAGAAGTCACCGAAAATCTGCAATTAATTTCATCGATTATTCCCGTCGATGGGGAAAGGGAGCTTCTAAAAAAACTCGCTCAAGATCACAATTACGGCATCATCGACAAAGAGACTAATGAGCTGCTCGGCAATGTCGGCTTTATCGATATCAATCACCTTCACCGGACGGCGGAAATCGGTATCTTCATCGGCAATAAGAGCTATTGGGGTAAGGGATACGGGCGAGAAGCGCTGTCGCTGCTGCTGGATTACGCTTTTAAAAAGCTCAACCTGCATAATATTCTGTTACGAGTGTATGACTTTAATCAACGTGCCATTGCCTGCTACGAAAAAGTCGGCTTTAAAAAAATAGGAGAAATCCGTGACGGCTTAATCAGGAATATGGAATATCACAACATTATACTGATGGATATTCTACCCGCAGATTTTTATGAAACAAATCCGCAGTATAAAATTGAAAAATAAGAAAACGCTTGCATAAAGCACAATAACTTCATACAATATCAACTATGCTTGACTATCGATTTATCAAAAATAATTTGGAAGCGGTTAAACAAAATATTATTAACCGCGCTATGCATGCCGATGCAGAGGCTGCCGTCCGCCTCTTTGACGAACGGACTGAAATGACAACTGCATTGCAAGGGCTTCAGGCAAAACGAAACGAAAACTCCCTTGCAATGAAAAAAGCAAAGGATGTCGCAGAACGCAATGCGCTCATCGAAACGGGCAAGGCGATTAAAGCCGAAATCGCGGCTGCCGAAGCAGCTTTAAAAGAAAAAGAAGCGGCACTTGAGGCAGCGATGATGCAGATCCCGAATATGGCACATCCTGATGCTCCAATCGGCAAGGAAGATACGGAAAACTGCGAAGTAAAACAGGTCGGTACCGTTCCTCAGTTTGATTTTGAGCCGAAAGATCACGTACAACTGGCGGAAGCGCTCGATTTAATCGACTTCGATGCTGCAACCAAGGTTTCCGGCGTAAAATTCTACTATCTTAAAAACGAGGCGGTGTTTTTGGAGCAGGCGCTGGTGCTGTACGGTTTGAATATTCTGCGCAAGCACGGGTTTACTCCATTTATTACCCCTGACGTTGCAAAAGAAGAAATCCTTCGCGGTATCGGCTTTAATCCGCGCGGAAGCGAATCGAATGTCTATACTATAGAAGACGAAGGCACCTGCCTTGTCGCCACGGCGGAAATTACGCTCGGCGGATACCACGCGGACGAAATCCTTGAAAAAGCAAAGCTCCCGTTGATGTATTGCGGTCTTTCGCACTGTTTCCGGCGCGAAGCGGGAGCGGCAGGTCAGTTCTCGAAGGGATTGTACCGCGTACACCAATTTACCAAGCTGGAAATGTTCGTATACTGCACCCCCGAAGAATCCGATGCAATCCACGAAAAACTCCGCCTTATCGAAGAAGAAATATTCACCGGTTTAGGCATTGCGTTCCGTGTTGTCGATACCTGCACCGGAGACCTCGGCGCTCCCGCCTACCGTAAATGGGACTTGGAAGCATGGATGCCCGGGCGCAACGGCGGAGAGTGGGGTGAGGTTACCTCCACATCGAATTGTACCGACTATCAGGCACGCCGCCTTAATGTACGGTTTAAAGACGATGACGGGAAAAACAAATACGTGCACATGCTGAACGGTACGGCGATTGCTGTGTCCCGTGCGCTTGTTGCTATTATCGAAAACTATCAGCAGAAGGACGGCAGCATCAAAATACCTGAAGCATTGGTACCCTACTGCGGATTTGATGTCATCAAAAAGAAATAATGCTTGCATAACCCTGTAATTATTTATATAATGAAGGATAATTTACTAAATCTGGAGTATTTATGAGCGGAATAAGTATCGCATTATTGGTGTTTTTTATTATAGTTGCGTTTTTGATTGTCGGACTGGTGTTATTGCAGAATGAAGAAGGAGACAGCTTAGGCGGTCTTTTTTCAGGCGGATCGAATTCCGCTTTCGGCTCACGTTCCGGCAACATATTGACAAGAGCAACGTATACACTGATAACGCTCTTTTTTGTTGTTACGTTCTTCCTTGCATGGTTAAACAAGAGTCCGGGGGATTCCGGTTTACAGCAGGATGCTCAAATACAGCAGGCAGAAACGGCAACAGAATGGTGGAAAGAGGCATCATCCGATGCTAATGGAACCGACAATGCGGAGGATACCGAAACTACTCTTCAATCTTCCGAAGGAACAGCTGCCGAAAACACATCTCATTAAGCAATGTTCTCATATTTAATAACTGTTTAATAACTGTTTAATAACTGTTTCTTGGAATATGTATTCCAATAAGTTGCAACGAGATGAATATAGTGCCATCTCATGTTAGGATTGTTCCTCTGTAAAAGGAGCGTGCGAGTAGGCGTGAAATATTTTATTACATTCGTTAGCATACTTTTTTTAATGGCCGGCTTAGTATTTTGTACGGACTTGGCGCCGCTTTCATTTTATACCGAACCGGCTTTATTCCCCTTTAATGCAGTTGTCGGTGTTGCAGAAGACAGTCAAGATTGTCTGTATTTTGCTACCCGTTCGGGACTCATTAAGTATAACGGAATTACTTGCGAAAAATACGAACACCTTCCCTTTGACAATACCACTATGCGCTCAAGTCAAATTCAAACCATTTATATGGATACTGATGATGTACTTTGGCTTGGTACATACAGCGGATTAGAGCGTTTCGATACCAAAAGCGGAATACTCAAACATTTTCCTGTCAGCGATGATGTCATTACAGCGATTTTTCGCGATTCAAAACGGCAGCTATGGGTAGGGACAATCAACGGATTATACTTTTGCCGCGATGGAAGTTGCAAAAACTTTATACCTTTTAATAACCATCAATATCATTCTTTTATCGGGAACAATACTATCCGATCCATCAGCGAAGACTCTCATGGTATCATCTATGCCTCAACATATAACGGAGTATGGCAATACAACGAATCGGAAGGAGCTTTTGAACCGTGTAGCTTGATACCCGAAGGGTGCCCCGGAAAAAGCGGTGTCGTGTATCACTTTATAGAAGATAGCGATGGTGTGTACTGGCTTTCCGTCTGGGGTATCGGGCTTGTCCGGATTACGCCCGGCGACAACAGCTATGAGGTATACTCGCTGCCGGATGCACGGATATATACGCTCTATAATAATTTTCTTACCGACGAATACATTGCAGTGGGGACATGGGGCGGCGGAATATACATCATCAACAAAAAAACAAAAGAAGTAACCCCATATAAAGCGAATCAAAACCCGGAGGGCTCTTTAACCAATAATGTCGTATATTCATTCTTTATAAATAAATATAACATGCTGTTTGTCGGAACGGCGGATGCACTCAATATAGCGGATTTAAACCGCCTTTCGGGTGATATTGCAGTACCGCTCCATGCCGAATCTTACGCAAGCAAAAAAAAATTATTGCATCTTGATGATAGTATTGCTTGTTTAACCGCCAGTAATAACTATCTCTGGGCAGCCTCCAATAATATTCTCGTTCGATATAGTTTTTATCAGTGGGAAGCGGAAGAGTTCCCGTTCATAGTAGGCAAAAATCAAGTGAACGGCGCACTCATTTATTCTATCAGTGCCACCAGCGATACGGAAGCATGGGTCGGTACCAACAAAGGTCTGTTTTTCTTTGATTCAACCACTGCTTCATTTACGCCTATTTCATTATATAATAACCGGATATCCGATGCTTCAAGTTTTTTGATACGGTCTATCTATCAAGATTCAGATAATACCCTCTGGATAGGCACGTATGGCGCAGGGCTTATCCATTTTTCTCCCGAAAACGGTATTCTAGCACAGTACCGTCATTCCGATGCCCCGCGTTCGTTAAGTAATGACATTATCTTTTTTATCAACCGAGACAGTCGCGGTACGTTGTGGATCGGTACAAACAAAGGTCTATGCCGGTACGTCCCCGAAACACAGGATTTTATTTCGTATTTATATGATGTAAATAAACCGACCGGTATTTCCGCCAACCGTGTCGATTCTTTTTGTGAAGATTCAAAGGGATATCTATGGTTCGGTACAAACGATGGCGGTATTTGCCGGTTTGACCCAAAAACAGAACTTTTCCGTACCTATACAAAGGATATCGGACTCTCCTCCAATCAGATTATCGGTATAACCGATGCAGATGACGACTTTTTATGGATAGCGGGACTCAAATATTTAAATTTATTCGATACAGCCCATCAAACAGCCCAAGCGTATAATATCACGAACATACACCAATACGGTTATTTTTCTTGCCCCCCCATCGCTTTAAAAAATAAGGGGATGTTTTTCTTCGGCACCAATAAAGGCATATTAAAAATCTCTCAAGCAAAACTCTATGCATCCCGTCTCCAATTTATACCTATTAAGATACGGGGACTTACGGTAGACGGACAGTCGGTTAATCTCTATACAAAAAAGCAGCCGTTCATATTTGATTACAAAACAAATGATATTAAAATTTCATTTGCTGCACCCTATTCTTCCCGACGCAAGAAACCGGTCTACGCCTATAAATTAGTCGGCTTTGATAAAGACTGGATTGTTGCATCCGATCGAAATTATGTACAATATACACATCTGCCCCCCGGATCGTATACGTTTTTAGTAAAAAATGCGGCAGAGGATCGGAGTGTCGTACAAGACAGAGTCTCGTTCACCATACGACAAAGTTTTCTCATCTCACCCGTTATGATTTGGTTCTATATAGTAATTATAGCCATTATTATCTTCTTGGCTTACAAGATTCATAAGCTATATTGGCTGCAGCGGTATGCAGACCTGCTTGAGGAAAAACAGCTGGTATTGATTCAAGACAACTTTACCCTTAAAGAGCTTTCCTTGCTCGACCACTTAACCGGCATTGGGAACCGCCGGTATATCGATATGATCGGCTTAAAGATATGGCAAATGGCGGTAGAGCATAATGTTTCGATAGCGGTTATGATGTTTGATATCGACTTGTTTAAAAATTATAACGACTGCTTCGGTCATCAGGCAGGCGATGAACTGTTGCGTTTAATCGGAACGGATTTAAAGAAGCGCATCCGGACGGAAACAGACTTAATCGGTCGATACGGTGGCGAAGAATTTTTGATTGTGTTGTATAACTTGCTTCCCGAAAAGGCAATGCATATTGCGGAAGGAATCCGAAAAACAGTGGAAACGATGCATGAGCGGCATGCCAAAGAAATGGTAGGACAAACAACTATCAGTATCGGAGTTTTTGCGGGGGAACCTACCGAAAAAGACACTTTTGAACAAATGATCCATAAAGCGGACTGTGCACTCTATCGTGCAAAACAGACGGGAAGAAATAAAGTTGTATTTTATGACACAACGATGGATCAAATAACCGACTGTCACTGATTAAAAAGGAGCAGCACGTGCTTAACACTATGCGAAATATCGGCATCATGGCGCATATCGATGCCGGAAAAACAACAACAACCGAACGTATTCTTTTTTATACCGGAAAAATTCACCGTATTGGAGAAATTGATGACGGAGCTGCGGCAATGGATTGGATGCAGCAAGAACAAGACAGGGGTATCACCATTCAGAGCGCTGCAACGACAACCTATTGGCGTGATCATCAAATCAACATTATCGACACGCCCGGGCACGTTGACTTTACCGCTGAGGTAGAGCGCTCGCTGCGTGTGCTCGACGGCGCGGTTGCCGTACTCTGTGCAGTAGGTTGGGTGCAACCGCAGACGGAAACAGTGTGGCGGCAGGCGGATCATTACAATGTACCGCGCATCTGTTTTGTGAACAAGATGGACAGAATCGGCGCCGATTTTTTTGCGGCGATGGAAGATGTTAAAGAGAAATTCGGCTGCACGGTAATGCCGCTTGAAATTCCTATCGGCAGTGCGGAAAGTTTTGAAGGTGTTATCGACCTGATTACAATGGAAGAAATCCGCTGGGATGCGGAAACGGAAGGGGAAAAATTTACCCGCAGCCCGCTTTCCGCCCAATACCGTGCGGAGGCGGAAAAATACCGCGAAAAAATGCTGGATGTTGTTTCCGCCTATTCCGATACGGTAACGGAGTTGATGCTTGAAGGAGAACCCATTCCGGCAGAACTTATCAAAAAAGAAATCCGTACCGCGGTACTTAAACGGCAGTATATTCCGTTTTTATGCGGAGCTTCGCGGCGCAATATCGGTATTCAGCCGCTCATCGACGCAATCGTGGACTATCTTCCAGCACCCGATGAAGTTGCGCCTGCCGAGGGGATTCAGCTGAAAAAAGGAACGCCTGTTTCCGTTCCCTGCAAAAGCGATGGCGTGCCGCTCGGCTTGGTCTTTAAGATTCAGTATGACCGGGAAGCGGGCGCACTTTGCTATGTTCGCATGTATTCGGGAAAAATAAAGGCAGGCGATCAGGTATATAATGTCGGCAAAAAAAAGCGTGAGCGGATCGGCCGTATCCTGCGGATGCACTCCAATAAATCCGAACCGATGGACAGTGTGGAAGCGGGCGATATTGCCGTATTTGTCGGGCTCAAATTAGCACAAACGGGCGACACGCTCGGCAGCGAGGGGATGCCGATACTCCTTGAATCTATGCAGTTCCCCGAACCGGTTATCTCCGTAGCTATCGAGCCGAAAAGCCTTTCGGAAAGCGATAAACTCAAAGAAACGCTCGCGATTCTATCACGGGAGGATCCTACTTTTATAAGCCGTGAGGATGCGGAAACGGGACAGCTGATTATCTCCGGTATGGGGGAGCTACACTTGGACGTTCTTACAACCCGTATGCTGCAGGACTTTAAGGTGGAAGCCCGTATCGGTAAGCCGCAGGTAACCTATCGCGAGTCCATTACTCAAACGGCGGAACATACCGAGCGATTCAGCAAGGTACTTGCCGGTAAAGAACAGACAGCACAGCTTACGCTCCGTGTAGAACCGCTTGAACGAGGTTCGGGAAACAGCTTTAAGAACACGGTTAAGGTTTCGACGGGCGGCACTCCGCAGGCGCATTCCCTGCCTGAAGATATTATCGAGGCGGTGGAGCACGCGATTCGCGGCGCCTTTAATTCGGGGATTCAATACGGCTATCCGTGCGTAGACATCGGCGTAACCCTCATCGATGCCGAATACGACGAGCTGACTGCGACAACCTTTGCGTTTGAAGCCGCCGCTGCGATGGGTTTTGATGAGGCGTGCCGAAAAGCCGCCCCCGAACTGCTTGAGCCGGTAATGAATGTCGATATTCTCTGTCCTAAGGAATTTGTTGGAGATGCGATGAGCCAGATGACGCAGCGCGGCGGCATAGTACTCGGTATGGATTCAAAGCCGAATATCGATGTTGTTCATGCACAAGCGCCGATGGCAAAACTCTTCGGCTTTTCCACCGATTTACGCTCCGTTACGCAGGGCCGAGCCTCTTTTACGATGAGCTTTAGCCATTTTGAAATTAAAAAAGGCTGTCTCGGCGGTTAATCGCATAGCCGACGAGCCGTTGACGGGTAAAACGGTGTGCGCTTTCCACCTGTCATTAGGTTAGAAAGCTGCGCCGGTCGGTTAACCGGCAAAACAGGTGCCGACATCCCACGCAGCGCGAATCATCGGGTGATCTTCCGGTACTTTTTTGACCTTATCGGCGACCTTACTGAGCGGTACGGCAGTGATACCCCCCTGTTGCAGAGCTGTCATAACGCCGTACCGTTCCTCGGCGGCAAACTCAGCCGCAACGGCGCCAAAGCGTGTTGCCAATATGCGGTCATAGCCTGAAGGAGTACCACCTCTCTGCAAATAACCGAGCACCGTAACCCGCGCATCGGCGCCGGTAGCCGCTTCTATCTCCCCTGCAACCCGATATCCGATTGAACCGACCATAGATTTGCGCGATTCTTTTAACGCTTTTTTGTTCATATCCTTTTCGCTAAACGATATGGCGCCTTCGGCAACTGCAACAACTGAAAAATGTTTTCCTTTTTTACGGCGTTCCAGCAAGTGCTCGGCTATTGCTTCAATCCGGTAGGGGATTTCGGGGATGATAATAACATCACTACCCCCGGCAATACCCGCGTAGAGTGCAAGCCATCCCGCCTTATGCCCCATAATTTCTATCACCATAATTCGGTTATGACTTGCCGCTGTCGTATGCAGCCGATCGATCGCATCCGTTGCAATATCAAGCGCGGTGTGAAATCCGAAGCTCATATCATTATGCACAATATCATTGTCGATGGTTTTCGGAATACCGATGATGTTTAAGCCTTCGTTTACGAGCATATCGGCAGTAGTCTGCGACCCATTGCCGCCGAGAACGGCAAGACAGTCTAACCGTAAGTCTTTGTAATTTTTTTTGATACAATCCACCGCCCCGCTGCCGTCCGCATTACGCCAGCCGCGGTCTTTAAACGGTTTTTCACGGGAAGCCCCCAAAATAGTCCCCCCGCGCGCGAGGATGCCGGAAAGATCTTGCTCAGTCAATATATGGTACTTATTTTCGATGAGGCCGCGGTATCCTTGCTCAATACCGACCACTTCCATTCCGTAACGGTTCATCGCTGTCCGAGCTAAAGCTCTGATAGCAGCGTTTAATCCGGGAGCATCGCCCCCCGATGTTAAAATGCCGAGGCGTTTATGTGCAGTCATATAAGAAGAATACCCTGCTTTCTCTGCTTATGCAAGCGAAAAAACACCGATAGTAATAGCCATAAAAAACAGCAGATATTAGAAAAAAGATGATGTGTTTATCTTCCTTTCGCACGAAATTTTAGGAAAATTTCGTGCACTTTTATTTCAAAAAAAGGGAAATCGTACCAGACAAATAAAGCAAGAACGCAGAATAATGAGGCTGTGAGACCATTTGAACCGCGAAGAGGTTCAACTCTGGTTGAACAGCCTCATTATTCTGCGGGAATATCAATATAAGCGTCTGGTACGATTTCCCTGTGTTTTACTTCTTCTTCAAATACTTCACGCTGTCGAGGGCGACGGCGGCGATGATGATAAAGCCTTTAAACACGAACTGTAAGTTGGTGTCGATGCCGAGGAAGGTTAAGCAGTACGTTAAACCGGTAAAGATGATAACACCGAGCACCGCGCCTTCAAGCTTACCGATACCTCCGTTAAACGAAATACCGCCGACTACGCAGGCAGCGATGGCGTCCAGCTCATAACCCTGTCCGGTACCTGCGCTGGCATTCGCTTTAAACGCCTCGAAAAATGCTCCGAAGCCGTAGAAAATACCCGCCATGATAAACACGCTCATCGTTACCTTGAATACGCTGATGCCGCTCACGCTTGCGGCTTCGGCATTGCCGCCTACCGCATACATGTTCTTGCCGAGTACGGTCTTATTCCAGATAAACCACGCAATCGCGATAGCGATAACCGCAGGGATAATCAACTTGGGGAAGGTTACCAATTCGCCGCCCACAACACCAAGCTCCCACCGGCCGCCGAAAAAGTCCTTAATACCGGCATCGATGGAACCGACCGGCGTACCGCTCGTCCCGAAGAATAAAAGACCGTAGATAATCAGCTGCGTCGCGAGCGTCGAAATAAAGGGATGAATTTTCAGCCATGCCGAAAAGAAGCCCGCAAAGGCGCTGAATATCACACAGAAAATGATGGAAATTCCGAGGGAAAGCACTACCCGTATCGGCATCGCCAGCGCGGTAAAATCCCACGGCCCCATACCGAAGAACGTTACGATGTTCGTTCCCGGATGGAGAATTAAACCGGTAACAACCGCGCCCATCGCGACCATGCGCCCGACGCTCAAGTCCGTACCGGCCAGCAAAATAATTCCCGCAACGCCCAGCGCGTAGAACATACGCACCGAAGATTGTTCCAAAATCGTCAGGATATTTGCAAGGCTCAAGAGATTCCCGCTGCCCGACAGCGGCGCAACGATAATACACACCACAAAGAAGATTACAATCGCAATGTACAATCCGTTTGCCAAAAAGAACTGCGCGGGAGTAAACTTATAGGCGTAATCCTTTAAGCCGAGTTTAAAGTCCTCGGCAAAATCGGTTTTACTGTTGCGCAGATGGATATTTTTCTGTACCCGATCGACATACACCTGATGCTTTGCATTTTTGCACTTCCACAATGCCGTCTGATACTGATTTTTCGCATCGAAAAGCGCAGACTTAAACGCATTGTTCGCAGCGGTCAATTCCTGCTGCGCTTCCCGCCGTTCTTCTTCGGAGTTTTTCCCCGCAAAAGCGGCGGTAATCTCCTGCTTCTTTTTCTCTGCTGCCTCCGTAATGCTTTGCACCTTCTCCGCATATTCCTGCTTATACCGCGCCGCCTTTGCATTTTCATTCTTTTTTACTTCCTGCTCAAAAGCATCGGAAAGCGCATTCACCCGCTGTATCGCCTTATGCGTCAGCTCTTTTTCTTCATCCTTATACCGCGCCGCAACGGTCTTAGCCTCTTCAATCTCTTTACGATAGGCTGCAATCCGGGTGTTCTTTTCCTCGGCGCTTATCAATTTATTTTTGCGTACGGCGGTAATCTCCTGCGTCAATGCGGAAACCTTGTTCACTCCGTTTTTGCGCAATGCGTCGAGCCGCTCCGTATACTCGGCAAGAACGGCATCTTCCTCCAAGAGCTTTGCCGTATCTGCCTGCGCAATTTGTTCCTGCGAGAACGTGTACTGTGTGCTATTTTCGGGTGTATCTTTCATCCTATCCTCCGGTCAATTTCCGTGTTCAATTATATTCAATGGTAGGTGGTTCTAAAAATCCAATCTGAGTTTTTAGAGTTACCTCGTTATAGGCTATGCATCATAGGTACCGAGCGGAAAGTCGCAGCAGCGCTTCCTGATCGGTGGTAGCGGTATCGACAATACCGGCAAGGCGGTAGTTCGACATAACGGCAATGCGGTTCGTAATGCCTAAAATTTCCGGCATCTCACTCGAAACAACGATAATCGTCTTTCCCGCTTTCGCCATATTGATAATAAGCTGATAAATTTCGTACTTTGCCCCGACGTCGATACCGCGGGTCGGTTCATCCAGCAAAAGAATGTCGGGCTGGCGTTCAAGCCATTTGCCGATAATCACCTTCTGCTGATTCCCCCCGCTCAACGCGCTAATCAGCTCATCCGCAGAAACACACTTTGTGTGCATCGTCTTTATTTCACGGTCGGCAGCCTCCTGCATTTTGCGGTTTGACAGCACACCGAATGTTTTATAAGTTTCAATGTTCGCAATAACGGTATTAAATTTAATGGTAGCTTTACCGAACATCCCGTTGAACTTCCGCTCCTCGGTTACCAGCGCAAAGTTATAGTCCATTGCATCCTTGGAATTGGAAAAATGGAGCTTTTTCCCGGCCAAGAGCATCTCGCCCGATGCAATAGTGCGAAGACCGAAGATACTTTCCAAAAGCTCGCTCCGCCCCGCGCCAACCAACCCATACAGCCCGAAAATTTCTCCCTTTTTTACCGTAAAAGAAATATCCTTTAGCTGAGGTTCATAGCGGGTCGTAATATTCCGCACCTCAAAATAATCCTCCCCAACTTCATTATCCACATCGGGGAAGCGCTTTTCCAATGAACGCCCGACCATCGCCGAGATCAATTCATTCATATTCGTATCATTGATATTTTTTGCCAGCGTCAGCCGTCCGTCGCGCAGTACCGCCACCTCGCTGCATATCTGAAAAATCTCATCCATTTTATGAGAGATATATACAAACGATACGCCCTTCTTGCTTAACGACCGTACAATAGAAAACAGTTTAATAACTTCCGGTTCCGTCAAAGAAGACGTCGGCTCATCCAGCACGATAACCTTCGCGTTATACGAAACAGCCTTCGCAATCTCTACCATCTGCCGCTGCGAAACGGACATCGTACGCATAATCGTGCGTGCATTCACATTCATTTTAAGAGACGCAAACAGCGCATCCGCATCCTTTTGCATCTTCACTTCATTCACCGCGCCGAACCGGACAGGATACCTTCCTAAAAAGAGGTTATCCATCACAGTACGGTCAAGGCATTGGTTCAGCTCCTGATGCACCATCGCCACACCGTTTTCCAGCGCATCCTTGGGAGACTTAAAATCGATCAATTTATTCTCAAGGAAAAAGCGTCCTTCGTCCTTCGCATAAATCCCGAACAGACACTTCATCATCGTCGATTTTCCGGCGCCGTTTTCTCCCATCAGTCCGACAACCGCCCCTCTTTTCACCGTCAAACTGATATTTTCCAACACCTTGTTTTTAGCAAAAGACTTTGAAAGATTTTTAATTTCAAGTACCGTGTCTTCCATAGCTATTCCTTACATGGTTTTTTTCAGTTTCGGAGCGCAAAGCCCCCAGTGCAGTACATTCAACAACTTTTTTCTTCTATATATTTATTAATCTTTACTATTATTTTGGGCGTTCCCTGCTTCAAACGGCAAACGAGGTCTGCCGTTTGAAGCAGGTCGGGCTATTCGCTTGTATCTTTTTAGCGCTTCTGCAAAATCCCGCAGCGCTTCTCCTCGCGTCGAAGGCTGCCGTTGCAATACACCGGCGCTAAAAAGGATACCGCTTCTATCCCTACCGCTGTCCAGATTTTGACATCCATGTCAAAATCTGGACGACAAGTTTTACCATTCGGCAAAAACATCGCTTTTCTGACAGGATGTCAGTGGTTCTATACAGAATCGAGTTTTTCATCAGAAAAACTCGAAGTTCAGAAATGAACACGGACGTTCATTTCTGAACGATGGCATCCGTGCCGCTACTGACAGGATGTCAGGAGTTTCCTATTTAATACTTCAGCTTGCCGGTGTAGTCTGCGCCGGAGTTGGTCTTTACCATATTGACTGCGAATGCGTCAAAGTTGTTCAGGTTGGTAAAGCGATCCAAGCAGCTGGACTCGTTTTGTCCGTCGCCCTGTACGATTGTCAGATCGATGTTCAAAAGCGGAGCGTAGTATTTCAGTGCCGGAACATACGAAGAAGAAAGGAAGTTATCGGCAGAGTTGTAGATTGTCAACAATACCTTTTTCTTATCGGCCTGTGTCTGCTTGATGCCCGTGTCGCGGCTGCCGCCGGAGTAGTTCTGCCAGTTTTCGGCATTTACGCCTGAGTTTTCCGCCATAACGGCTTTTACGTCTGCCCAGTACTGTACGGGCGCAGTGATCTTATTACCGTATTTGTCGGCAACGGAGATACCCTTGGTGTATACGTCCTCTCCTGTTAAACCGTCGAGCAAGTTGCGTAATACTTGCAGTGTCGCAGTTGCCTGTGCGTCTACGTTCTGAGAAACGGTTCCCGAAAGTTTGCCGTTTCCGATTGCTTCGATCGCGTCTGCGTTTGCATCATAACCGAAAATCGGAACGCCTGCCGGATAGTTTGAAGCCTGTAAACAGCCCATTGCCATACCGTCGTTGTTGGAAACAACCATGTCGATCTGATCTGCAAATTTGGTTGCCCAGCCGCCCATTGCTTCGGTTGCGGCGTTTGCATTCCATGTGGAACCGTCGGTTCCGGTCATTGCTTTTCCTTCAAGCTCTACGACTTTTAAGGTCTTTCCTGCGATGGTGATTGAACCTTCCTGAACTGCTCCCGGATCGGTGGAACCTGCCCATGTGCCGAGCGCTCGCCTGATACCTTCGGTTCTCGCCTTGGAATCGTTATGCCCGACGTCGCCGATGCACAGTACATAGCCTAACACGCCGTCGCCATTGCGGTCGATCGAAGCGTCAGCCTTGGCAAGGAACTCCACAATCAACGCCCCCTGAACGGCTCCCCCGCCTGCAGCGTCAAAACCGACATAGTAGGTCTTGTCGTTCCAGTTCATCGTCGTCATATCGATTTCACCGGTTGTCGGATCGGACGGCTGCCGGTTAAAGAATACGAGCGGCTTATCCTTGTTGAGCGTTGCGGTGCTTTTTTCTCCGCAGCTTGCAAGAACCAAAAGGCTGCATGCCAGTACAGCCAATACAACTTTGTGAGATACTTTTGAAACATAGTTCATAGATATCTGCCTCCTCAAAATAAGTCGGTATTTAACTTTAACTGTGCTCTTTGAGCGGTAGAAGTTAAATATCCGTACGACTGCATATTATACTATATAAGTGTAAAATTTTCAAAACCTTTTTTTTGAAAATAGGCGGGCATCTGCGTTGTCGCTTAACAAAAAACAGTCCTCGACGTACAAAAAGTACGCCTGCGGGTGTTTTTTGTACGCTCCTAGCATCTGCTCCACCTATTTTCAAAAAAGCTAACAGTGAAAGGCTTTTCAGAACCGACAAGGACGTCGGTGGTTCCATACAGAAGCGAGTTTGCTTGCAAACTCGTAGCCCACGAATGTACACGGATGTACATTCGTGGGCGAGGCATCTACGGCGTTGCTGCGCAAAAATAAATGCTCGACGTACAAAAAGTACGTCTCCGCTTTATTTTTGCTCGCGCCTTGTAGTTTTAGAACGGACACGGATGTCCGTGAAATTAAGCAGCAGCGAGTTTGCCCCGCAAACTCGACGTTGAACAGTGTACACGGAAGGACACTGTTCAACAGCGCCATGGATGGCGGTGGTTCCAAGCAGAATCGAGTTCGCACTGCGAACTCGCAGCTAAAGAATGAACACCGACGTTCATTCTTTAGCGTGCCTGCGGTTAATTTGTACTCGCGCCTTGTAGTTTTAGAACGGACACGGATGTCCGTGGTTATAAGCAGCAGCGATGTTTTTGCACAGCAAAAACTCGTCGTCAGAACGCCCAAGGACGGGCGGGATATTAATCAGAAGCGAGTTTTGTATAAAACTCGTCTTTTCCCGACATACACGGAAGTATGTCGGGAAAAAGTGTACACGGATGTACACTTCCGGACAGGCTATTTGCAAAAAAGCTAATGGTAAAAGGCTTTTCAGAACCGACAAGGACGTCGGTGGTTCCATACAGAAGCGAGTTTGCTTGCAAACTCGTAGCCCACGAATGCACAATGACGGACATTTCTGAACGATGGCATCCCTGCCGCTTCTGAAGATCCTCAACATATCAAAAGTACAAAAAAAGCGGCGGGGCTCTGGATGGTGAAATTACCCTTGTTGATGATGCAGCTGTGTACAAAAATATGTCAGGTAATGAAACAGGCTACGGTTTTTATCGTTTTATCGCTGTTAAACCGAAAAAACTGGTGATTGCTTCGAACGGAGCATGGGGTAAGGACGGACTCATTTCATCGCCTTCGGTGCTTAATAATAAAGATGCGGTCTTTGAATGTGATTTGTCGGACATGATACTCTCGAAACATCTCGCCGTAAGGCTTTTTCTTGTGGTATACTGCCATTATGCTGATTGGAGAAATTCAAACGCCTGTGTCAAATCTGTATGGGGCGGGAAAAACAACTGTTGAACAGCTGAGCCGGCTGGGGGTCTCGACGGTCGGTGATCTACTACGGCTCTGGCCGCGCACATGGGAAGACCGCAGCAGGTATAATACGCTCAGCGAATGGAATGCGTTTCATAAATTGAATGTTCCGGTAACGGTTATGGATCAGCAATGGTTCGGCTACGGGCGTATGAAAACGCTCAAGTTGATTGTCTGCGATTCGGAAGGAACCCGCGGCGAGTTGGCGTGCTTTAACCGGCCTTTTTTAGAAAAATCGTTTCCGGAAGGTACAAAGGCGCTGGTCTACGGAAGTTTTTCTGTTAAATACGGGGCTATCCAATCGAGTTCTTTCGATATAGAAAAATATGATACGGCGGAGCGCCGTATTTTGCCGGTATATCCGCTGACGCAGGGGCTTACCCAGACAAAACTGCGTAAACTCATCGATCAGGCGCTTAACTCGTATGCGCGGGGAATCGATTCCGAGCTTCCTACCGATGTATTAAACAAATACGGCTACCCCGATAAAAGAACCGTGCTGTTTGCAATGCACCGCCCCGCTTCTATGCAGGAGGCGGAAAATGCCCGCACCGCGCTCATCTTTGAAGAGTTCTTCCTGTACGAGGCAGCTGTCGGTATGCGCGCACTCGAACGGCGCGGTATGCTGCCGCGTACGACGGGGGCAAAAGGGCAGGGGAGCGGCTTCCCTGCCCAGACGGCAAAGGGAGACAGTCAAGCGGTGCCGGAAGCTCATACCGGCGGTGATGGATGCGCCGGAGAGGAAACAGGCGGCCAATCGGCGACGGATACGCTCCAGTACCAGTACGCATACAGCCCGCTGCAAAAGGAGCTGCTTTCACGCCTGCCGTTTACGCTTACTGCAGACCAGCAAGCCGTTACCGCAGAGATTAACGCCGACCTCGATGGAACGGCGCCCGCCGCCCGCCTTATTCAGGGAGATGTCGGTTCCGGTAAGACATTGGTTGCATTTTTAGCCTGCTTAAAAGTGATAGAGGGCGGCGGACAGGCGGCGCTGATGGCGCCGACTGAGCTGCTGGCACGGCAGCATGCCGATAACGCAGCAAAGCTCTTGGAACCGCTCGGCGTACGGCTCGCTTTTTTAACCGGTAACCTCAAGGCGGCGGGACGCTCTCAGCTTTTGCAGCAGCTCGCCTCCGGTAATATCGACCTCATCATCGGTACGCACGCCCTTTTTTCCGCACAAACACTGTATAAAAACCTGCGTATGGTTGTCATCGACGAACAACATCGCTTCGGGGTACTCCAGCGTTCTGCAATTATCCAAAAGGGCATCGACAGCGGAAAAAAGGCTCCGCATTTTTTGATGATGAGTGCGACGCCTATTCCGCGGACACTTGCGCTGTCGATGTTCGGCGACCTCGATATTTCCGTCATCAAAACGATGCCTCCCGGGCGTAAGCCGGTGATTACCTATGTTGCTCCCGAGAGCAAGGCCGAAAAAGTGTATTATTTTATCGGGCAGGATATCCTTGCCGGAAAGCAAGCCTATTTTGTGTATCCGATTATCGAAGATTCGGATACACTCAGCCTAAAATCGGCGGAAGATATGTTCGCGGAGCTGACACGGGATTTCCCCCATCACCGGCTTGCGCTCCTGCATTCCAAGGTGCCGGAGGACGAAGCGCGGGCTATCATGCAGGAGTTTCGCTCAGGTACTATTCATATCCTCGTGGCTACTAGTGTTATTGAAGTCGGTGTCGATGTGCCGAACGCAACTTGTATGGTTATCGAACACGCCGACCGCTTCGGCCTTTCGGCGTTGCATCAGTTGCGGGGCAGAATCGGGCGAGGCAGCGAGCAATCCTATTGTTTTTTACTCTATGGAAAAAATATTACCGAAACCGGCATGGCGCGGCTCAAGGTGATGGCAAGCACGACTGACGGGTTTGTTATTGCGGAGGAAGATTTGAAGCTGCGGGGGCCGGGGGATATCGGCGGCGTTGAGCAGTCCGGCTATTGCGGTTTTGAGCTTGCCGATCCTATCCGCGACTTTGCGCTATTGGAAAAAGCCCGCATCGCCGCCTTCGAAATGCTTGCCGCACAGCGCGTTCAGCGAAGTACATGGACGTACTTCGCTGAACGAGCGACGCAGTAGATGATGTCCTCTCCGTAAGCCTTTTGAAAAGATGTGGCGTAGATCCGAGGCGCGAGAAAAAATTAACCGCAGGCATGTTGAAAAGCGTACTTCCGTGTACGCTTTTCAACGACAAGTTTTTCTAGCGAAAAACTTGCTGCTGCATGGAACCACGGACATCCTCGCCCAAGAATATACATCCGTGTATATTCTTGGGCTGCAAGTTTGCGGGGCAAACTTGTTACTGCGTAGTGCCACCGACATCCGTGTCGGAAATGATACGTTGAGGATTAATTTTTTCGCAGCAACGGCATATCGGAAAACATACTTTCCGTAAGCCTTTTGAAATAGACGATGCAGATGCTAGGAGCTTAGGAGAAATAAAGCGGAGACGTACTGATTGTACGTTGAGCATTTATTTCTCCGTAGCGACACCGCAGATGCGCCGTATATTTCAAAAGGTGCTAGACGTTGAATTTGAAGAACATTATATCCCCATCCTGCACGACGTATTCTTTGCCTTCTTGGCGGTAGCGGCCGGCTTCTTTGATTTTTTGTTCAGAGCCGTATTTAAGGAAGTCGTCAAAACTGTAAACTTCCGCTTTAATGAAGCCTCGCTCAAAATCGGTGTGGATAACGCCGGCTGCCTTGGGGGCGGTATCTCCTGCGTGGATAGTCCATGCGCGGCATTCGTCTTTTCCGGCGGTAAAGAAGGTACGCAGTCCGATTAAATGATACGCTGCGTGAGCAAGAACCGATAAGCCCGAAACCTTGAGCCCGATCTCTTCCAAAAAGGCGGTGCGTTCTTCCGCATCGTCGATATCGGCAAGCTCCGCTTCAAACTTTCCGCAGATAACAACGGTTTCGGCTCCTTCTTGCGCGGCGATTTTTTTAACCGTTTCGATATAAGCATTGCCATTCTTTATTCCGTCTTCATCGACGTTACAAACATACAGCTGCGGCTTCATGGTGATCAGGTGCGTGTCGTACATCACGGCTCGCTCTTCATCGGTCAAATCGGCATTGCGGGCGCCCTTTCCGTCTTGCAGCAACGGCTTGATTTTTGCAATAGCGCTCATCGCAATCGCCGCCTCTTTCTGCATATCTTTACCCATACGGGTTGCCTTATCCGCCCGTTCCGCCCGCTTTTCCAGCGAGGCAAGGTCGGCAAGTGCGAGTTCAATATTGATAGTTTCGATATCCGAGGCGGGATCAACTTTGTTATTTACGTGAACGATGTCGGGATTGTCAAAGCAGCGCACGACATGCGCAATAACTCCTACCTCACGGATATGAGAAAGAAACTGATTGCCGAGCCCTTCACCCTTTGAAGCGCCTTTTACGAGTCCTGCAATATCGACAAACTCGACGGCAGCGGGGATGGTCTTTTTCGGTTCAAAAAATTGCGATAGCTTTGCGAGCCGTTCATCAGGCAGATCGACGATACCGACATTCGGGTTAATGGTACAGAACGGATAGTTTGCCGCCTCCGCAGGGGCACGGGTCAATGCAGAAAAGATGGTCGACTTGCCGACATTCGGCAGTCCGACAATACCGCAGTTTATAGCCATAGGGGAACCTCTTTAATCGATTATATCACATAGAAAGACAGCTAAAATTCCTGTGATCTCACTTCATTTTATCTTATCGGATTGTATACCGAAGCGGGCGAAAAGTCAAAGGATCAGATAAATTCGAGCCATTTTTTGATTACCGGCAAATCGTACGAAGGCACATCTTTCAAAATACCCTGATCAACAAAATCGGTCAAAGAAAATTTGAATGCAATTTCAGGATGATAGGTATCTCTATACAGCTTAAAACTTTTAGCATGGTGATTAATTCCCGCCTTTACTTCGACAGGAATAACATGATCGTCATTCTGAAAAATAAAATCAACTTCTGCAGTGCCGTCTTTCGCCGACCAATAATACGGTGCTATTTCAAACTCACTTATCAATTGCTGGCACACAAATTGCTCGGTAAGGGTTCCCTTAAATTCCGTGAAGAGTCTATTTCCTTCAAGTAAAATCTTTGCACTTAAACCTGTCATACTGCAAAACAAACCTGTGTCTACAATAAAAATTTTGAACGTTCCATATCTTCATACGCTTTCAACGGAATTCCCTGCTTGTTTATGCGGTGCACTTTAAGCAAAAGCCCCGCATTTTTGAGCCAGTTGATAGCGCTTTCGTATTCACGGACTCTGGCACTTTCTTTTACAACAGAATAAAGAAATTTCTTGTTTTCTTTTGCAAGCTGACTTGGAACGGATGCCCATGAGAATGAGCTGTTCTGAGGAACTCCTTTTTCGGTTAGATTTAACGTGATTCAATGCGGGGGCTTGTCATAAATGTATCTATTTTATAAAATGGGAGTGTCAGTATTAAATAAAAAAATGGGAGTGTCAGTATTAAATAAATAGTTCTGTTTTTTCAGAAAAGTTTATGAATTTATTAAAGACGAAGTAAAATGGGATCGGATAATAAGCATTTTATTAAAGTAACTGAAAACGCACTCACTCCTCTCAGTTCTGAACAAAAGGTAGTATTAAATCGGCGCGGTAACCAGCTCTTTAACGAAGGCTTTATAAACGAAGCTCAACGTATTTTTATTACTACCGGCTATTCGGATGGTCTTACAAGAGTAGGCGATTATTATGCTGCAAAAAATAATACGTTAGAAGCGCTTCGTATGTATTGTCTTGCAAAAAATAAACGCAAATCGGAACCGATCATTGATTCGCTTGTTCGGCTTATTAGAGTGTTAATAGATACTGAACCAAAAGGAGTAGAAAATGTTTGAAAGTATTGAAAATGGTTATTCCGAGCAGACCGACTCGTTATTTCCTGCGTCATTAGATTCCGCTCAAGAACTTCATCATGCAGAAGGAACCGATGAGCTTACAAGACTTTCACGTGAGGGTTATCTTTTCTTGAAAGCAAATGAAATTGATCGGGCAGAAACTGAATTTAAAAAAATGTTAGAGCTTGATGAAAATAATAATTATGCTCTTGTCGGACTTGGGGACGCCGCTCGAAAACGGAATAAATGTAAAGAGGCTGCAGAATATTACAGCGAATGTTTACGGCACCATCCGGGGAATAATTATGCGTTGTTCGGGCTGGCGGATTGCTATAAGAATATGAATTTATATGCAAAGGCCATAGAGATTTGGGAACAATATTTGGAACATGATAATGCAAATATTACCGTCTTTACCCGCGTTGCCGATGCATATCGCAAGATACACGATTTTCAAAATTCAAAAAAGCTTTATTTAAAAGTGCTTGAGATCGAGGAGAATAACCCGTATGCACTTATCGGTTTGGGACATCTGCATTACGATTTTAAGAAGTATCGCGAAGCACTTGTTTATTGGCAAAAGATTTTTGATCAAAATCCTGACAATGTCGATATCCGTATCTTAACATCGATTGGAAATTGTTACCGAAAGATGAAGCAATTTGACCATGGCGTTTATTATTTTGAAAAAGCCCTTGAAAAAGATCCCGATAATTTTTACGGTTTGTTCGGTCTTGCGGACTGCTACCGCGGTATGAAGCAGCAGCAGCATTCAATAAAATATTGGGAGGCTATTCTTAATAAAGATCCGAATAATAAGGTTATTCTTACTCGTATGGGTGATGCATACCGGCATATCGGTGATTATGAAAAAGCCGAACATATTTATCAACGTGCACTTGATATCGATTACGATTCCTATGCAATACTCGGTCTTGCAATTCTGTGTAAGATTCAGGGGAAATACGATGAGGCGATAACCAGCTTAACGCATTTGATGCAGGCAGACCGGAAAAATTACCGTATTTATCTTGAGCTTGCAGACTGTTATATTCATACAAACGAGAAAGCAAAAGCAATTGAAGTGCTGCAAGCGTTCCAACAGTACGGCATCAAAAACCAAGCGGTAAGCGATACCCTTTTTTCATTACAAAATTAAGGCGTATTGATTGGAACAAAGCGACAACAACGTTGCAGAAAAAAACGCCCTTTCAGGAATGCTGCCGGAAGAAATTGCTGCGGTATGCAATTTACCGCAACGGTTTCAGTCTATGCAGATTTTCCAATGGATTGCACACGGGTGTTCATCTTTTAAAGAAATGACAAATCTCCCGCTTAAGGAGCGGGAACGGCTTGCCGGTGAATATACGCCGCGCAATACCGTATGCGAAACCGTACTGAAGGATCCTGACGGTACGGTAAAGCTCGGAATCGGCTTGCATGACGGCAGCAGTATAGAAACCGTGCTGTTGTTTGACAAAGCCATGCGGAGAACTGCCTGTGTTTCCTGTCAGGTCGGTTGCCCGATGGGCTGTACTTTCTGCCAAACAGGACAGCTCGGCTGTTTGCGTAATCTTGCTCCCAACGAAATTGTAGAGCAATTTTTACATCTGGAAAACATCTGCGGTAAGCTTGATAATATCGTGTTTATGGGTATGGGTGAACCGTTGTTGAACCTCGATAGTATCGCGAAAACCATTGCCGTTCTCACTCACCCTAAAGGCAGAAATCTTTCGCATCGACGGATAACGCTTTCTACATCCGGTATTTGCAAAGGTATTTATGAACTTGCGAACAGGCAGCTTGATATTCGCCTTGCTGTTTCGCTGACTACTGCGGATGAAGACTTGCGGACAATTTTGATGCCTGTTACAAAGGCTAATCCGCTCAGCGAATTAAAAAAGGCAATCCGCTATTTTAATGATAAAACCGATAAGCGGGTAACCCTAGAGCTTGCACTGCTCAAAGACGTCAATACCTCCTATAAGGCAGCGCAACAAGTGTGCGCTTTTGCCAAAGGTCTCAATGTGCATATCAATCTTATCCCGTGGAATCCAGTGCAGCAATTACCGTATAGCACCCCTTCGGATTCCGAAATACGGTCTTTTTATCAGCATTTAACGGCGGAAAACTTAAATGTAACGATTCGGCAAAAGCGCGGCAGAACAATCGGCGGCGCTTGCGGACAATTAGGAAAAAAGGGAAGCGCCAAATAATGCATAAAAAAGCGCCGACTAATCATTGAGATTAGCCGACGCTCCAATCAACTAAAGGTTTAACTGCAACAGCAAAATACCGTGCACCTTATTAAAACTTTAGCGTACCCGATTTATTGACCGTTTGCAGGAGCTTCCTCGGCAGAAACGGTTGCATTTTCAGCAGGAGTGGTTGCATCCTCAGCAGGAACATTCCATGTTGCAGGTTCGTTTCCATCTCTGTCGATAATCTCTACATCGGATGCAGGAGTAATCTTGTCTACATAGAATTTGTAGGAGACAGGCTCCGATACATTACCGACGTTATCGATTGCTTTTACATCGATATTGTAAACAGTGTCGGAAGAAAACTGAAGCGGCTCAATATATTTGACATAATCGGCATCATTAATTTTGACATACAGAGCGTCAACACCGGAAAGTTCGTCAGTTGCACCAAACGCAACCGATTCCTTTGTAGAAACGATAATGCGTCCTTCTTCATCAACAACATCGTCGCTCGGGAAAATCATGTATGCATCATCTTTATTGATAAGCCGGTCGCTGTTCTCAATGAAAACGGTAGGCGCCGTTGTATCAACAACAACAGAGACTACTTCAAGCGGAGCCAAGTTACCGACATTATCGACAGCCGTGTAATATATCTTTGCAGGACCTTCTTCGCTTACAGAATAATAAGCATCTTCATCTTCTTTTCCATTACCATGGAGCGTTAAAGCATCTAAATCCGTGCCGATATAGGCTCCGGCAGTTCCGGAACCGGTTAAATCGTCGTTCGCCGAAATGTACCATTTTGTTTCTGCAGAACAGTAAGCAGTCAAGCCCTTGTAAAATAACGGTTCAGTTGTATTCAGCTCGGTTTTGGGCGCTGTGTTATCAACAATGATGGAAATGGTTTTTGCAACTTCAAGGTTTCTGCTGTTATCGAAACCGCGATATGAGATATCGTGCTTACCTTCTTCCAAAATCTGGAAAGGATTGTGATATGTCATAAAGTTTGCACCGTCCAATGAGAATTCAACAAAGTCGAGACCCGTTTCTTTATCTGCCGAATTGAGCTTAAAGAATACATCGCTGTTGACAAAATGCTTATCATCGTTGCGGTATTGCATTGCCGCGCGTTGATAATCAGGGGTCATTGTTTCAGGCACTTGTGCCCAAACTGAGAAGCAAAGAGCCGCAAAAGCAGCGGCAAAGAGTGATTTCTTCATAAATCTTACCTCCAAAACTATAAAAGATGACTTAGGCATCTTTTTTAATAATAAATTTCGACTCTGCGGTTGTGTTTCCGTTCGGAAATTTCCGTGTGAGATCCTGCAGGGTGCTCAGCCCCTTCCGCCGATATGGTCATATTACCTGCTTTAAAGGCGCCGGTTCCTTCAAAATACCGTGCAACAGCAAGCGCACGTTGTAACGACAGTCTTTCTTCTTCTTTTGTGCTGTCTAATTTTGCACAATGTCCGATGATTTTTATCTGTGTTACATCCTTCGCTTTCAACAGCTCGGCAATACTGTCCAACTTATGCGCGGTAAACGTATCAATCCTATACATCTTCGGAGCAAAATAAACCGTTGTTTCGTTACCGGTATTATTTTTCTCGCTTTGCTGCGGTTCCGGTGCTTTTTCCGGTTCGGCAGGTTTTTTTTCTTCCGCAGGAGCGGTTTTAACCGGTTGCTGCTTTACAACGGGTTTTTCTTCCTTCGGTTGCTGAGGCTGTGTGGCGCATCCCATCAGAATTGCCGCGATTAGCAACAGAAGAATACCTTTTAGCTTGCTCAAATTTTGACCTCCTTAAAATACACGATGTTTGCGGTACGCAAGCTCGCAGTGTTTTTAAGCGGTACTATCCGTGCCGCTTAAAATAAACCTTCTTTTTAGATTCACTAATACCGTTTCTATTTTAAATTGACGTTTTTTATTGAGATTCAAAGAATATCGGCCGATACTCTTGCCAAGGGATATGTTGTTATAGCGAAATACTCTCCTATCCGCTATTAAGCTTTCTATAAAACCGGTGCTCCTACACCGTAGCTGTCATACTATCATCATCATCATTTTTGTCAAGCCTCTTTACAGCCTCTTTATAGCAAAAGCTGTTCCTCTATGCAGATTTTTTGTGTATTATTTTTGTGTATTATTATTGTACAGAAAACCCGATAATGCGAGGCACTACGAATATGGAATATAAAAAAGAGGTAAAAAAGATTGCAGTGGTAACGGGAGGAACAAGCGGAATCGGCTTTGAAACGGTAAAAGCGTTGAGAGATAGAGACTATCGCGTGTATACCGTCAGCAGACGGATGCTTGATGTTCAAACACCTGAAGGTGAAGGTCATTTTTCAGCGGATGTGACGGATGAATATGCACTGACCAAGGTCTTTGCCGAGGTATGGGAACGGGAAGCTCGATTGGATGTCTGCGTTTGCGCTGCCGGCTTCGGTATTTCGGGGGCTGTTGAGTTTACGAAGCTTGAAGATGCAAAAAAACAACTGGAAGTAAATTTTTTCGGCGCTTTTTTAACGATGAAGATAGCTGCTTCATACATGAGGAAGCAAGGCTTCGGAAAGATTCTTGCGGTGAGTTCGGTCGCAGGAGAAATTGCTATTCCCTTTCAGGCTTTTTATTCCGCTTCCAAAGCAGCGCTTGGAAAATTATTGGAGGCATTTGCCGCGGAAATCTTTCCGTTTGGTATACAGTGTGCGCTTATTATGCCGGGAGATGTTGCGACTCCGTTTACGGATGTTCGTAACAAGTCGAATGCCGGTAATGATGTGTATTTCGGGAGAATTACAAAGAGTATTTCAAAAATGGAGCATGATGAACGGCACGGCATACCGGCTGAAAAGCTCGGTTCTTTTATTGCTTCGTTAGCGGATAAAAAGCGGATTGGCTTCTTTTATCCCTATAACGCTTCCTATGCTCTGTTGATAAGTCTGTATCGCTTACTGCCTCGTAGTTTAGCCCTCTTTATCGTTCGAAAACTCTATGCCTGCTGATAAAAAAATAAGAATTATTCTTGATTTTTCTATGGGAATGATTATATTATTACAACAATTGATGTATCAGCAATGATAAATCCATCATCAATAAGAGCAATAGGAGCTTTATATGAGCAAAACAGGAATTTTTTTATGCAAGTAAAGGTGGTGTAACCGAAACTTTTGCAAAACAGATTGCAGAAAAACTGGGAGCCGATGTACACAATATGAAAGACACAACCGTAGATGCGATAGCAGGGTATCAGAACGTGGTGCTGATGTCTTCCAGCTATTTCTTCGGCGCCTTAATGGAAGACTGGGGCGGTAAAGTAAAGCTGCTGCACACCGTTGATTTTTCCGGCAAAAATGTAGCGATCGTCGGCGTCGGAAGCCAAGAGCGCCACCCCGACAGCTTCTGCTCCGGCGCAGCAGACTTCTATGATAAGCTCCGCTTTAGCGGCGCCCGCTTTGTCGGTGATGTATGCCCCTGCGGATATGAATTTAAGTTCTCCCGCATGGAAAGAGGCGGCAGAATGCTCGGTCTGTGCTTGGACAAGGGCGATGCTAAAGTTGCCGAAAAGATTGATGAATGGGTAAAAGCCGTTCAACCGGTATTCGCAAAATAACTTTTGTTTGGGAACCTCTAAAAACGGCAAGCCTATCGGCTTGTTCTGTAAGGAAATTCATTAAGTTATCCGCTTTGCGGACTGCGAATCAGTTTTTAGAGGTTCCTTAAAGTATCTCTATATAGGCTTTTAGATAATCTATTCTTTGATTGCGTATGCTTTCGCTTATTAAATAGTTTACGAGAATTTTTCCCGTTCTATGTCTTTTATGTATTATTTTTAGCTTTTCAGGGATATTGTTTAAAAAATTTCGATTTACAATTTCTTCTACAAGAAAAACAATATAACGCTGTTTTTCAGTTTTTTTCCAAAGAATTTTATCCGTTTTATCGGGATATTGCGTAATAATACCCCTCTCATCATCATTAATATCCGAGCTGTTAATGCAACGTACATAGAGGGAAGGATTATTCGCGTATTGTATTAGCTTTTGCTTGTCTCCGTAATCAAACTTTACAACATAGTTAAAGGGTATATCTTCATACGCATATTCTGTATTTTTTAGCTCTTTTATGTTTTTTATTTGTCGGTTTTTTAAAATAATTTTTTTCAACATTATTTTATAATTGTTTATTTTTGTTTCAAAGTCTGTATAGGCATCATTAAGTATTTTTTCGTAATCATTTAAATTTAACATATTAAACCGGCGCATCTCTTTTATAGGAATACCAAGATTGCGATAAAACGAGATTTCGGCAATATTGACTAAATCTGCAACCGAATATTTTCTATAATTATTCATACCATCTTGATTAACAGGAAAAATATTTTCCTTTTGCCAATACCGTAATGTCGGACAGGAGATATTTAAAAGCTCCGAAACTTCGCCGATTGTTAAGTCCTTATTCATAGAACGAAATAATAATAAAATTTTTGTTGACATTCAAGTTACTTTAAGCTTTATGATGAATCTAAAGAACCGGTTACCTTAAATAAATGGCTATTGGATTTTTTATAAGAGAGCTGCGGATTACCTGCGCTTCTCATTTTACAGGAGGTATTTGTATGTCTGACACTGTAGTAACAAAAAAATGGTTTGAACGTATTAAAGTTCCCCATACCTATGTAATTCTCATAAGTATTCTTATTATTATGACCATCCTTACCCACATCATACCGGCAGGGCAATATGAAAGAGTAAAGGAACCAATATCCGGAAAAATGGTCGTCGTTCCCGGCAGTTTTCAATTTATTGACACTAAAGCTCCAGGATTTTTTGATATATTTCTCTCTTTACAGAAAGGGTATGTCGATGCAGCCAATATTATGTTTTTAATTATATTTGCATACGGATTTGTATATGTACTGGTAAAAAATGGAACGATGGATGCTTCTCTTGGAGCACTCGTTAGACTTGTCGGTAAACATGTACAGCTTATGATTCCGATAGTCATGCTTGTTCTTGGAGTGTTAAGTTCAACAATGGGGATTTTTGAAGAGGTATATGGCCTTTTCCCTGTTTTCGTAGGAATAGCAATAGCGTTAGGTTACGATGCAATAGTCGGTGGTGCAATGGTGTATCTGGGGGTTACGATCGGATATGCCGCAGGTACTTTTAATCCGTATAATGTCGTTATTGCTCAAGACGTAGCAGGCGTTACCGCTTATTCGGGATTAGGATTAAGAATTGCGGTTTTTGTTGTATTTGAAGCTGCTGCAATATTTTATATAATGCACTATGCTGCAAAAATAAAAGCAACTCCTGAAAAATCGATACTATACGGTTCCGATCCTTATATCATAAAAGAGAAAAGTATTGAGGAACTGACAAGTATAAAAATGACCGGAAGGCAAAAAGTTTGTTTGCTTATCTTTTTTATTACCTTAGGTATATTATTATATTGCACGACTCAACTTGGTTGGTATATTGACGAAATAGCAGCCATGTTTCTAATGATGATGATATTTGCAGGCATTGCGAGCGGTTATTCCGCTACGGAAATATGTAAGACATTTATCGAATCTACAAAGTCTATGGTATCATCAATGTTAATTGTAGGATTTACCCGTGGGATTTTAATTGTTATGAAGGACGGAATGATTTCAGATACGATTGTCTATTATTTGGTATCCCTACTTTCGGAAACAAGTAAATATATATCTGCTTTTGGAATGCTCTTCTTGCAGAATATCATAAAATTTTTTATTACGGGTTCTTCCAGTCAAGCGACAATTACAATGCCGATTATGGCTCCTACTGCTGAACTAATCGGTTTAAGCAAGCAAATAGCCGTGTTGGCCTATCAATTCGGGAATGGGTTTGCGGAAATGTTTTGGCCTACCTCTTGTGCTTTAGGCTGCGGTTTAATGGGTGTGCCGATTGATAAATGGTATAAATTTGTTACGCCACTCTTTGTTATCGTGCTGTTGTTGGAAATAGTATTTATGACAATTGCGGTAACTATAGGGTATCATTAATGATAAGGAATTTCTAAAACGTCAGTTTTTAGAGATATTCAATAAGTAACGATATATTAAATAGAGGAGTGGAGTCATTATGCTTATAAAGAATGGAAATGTTTTAAACTTTCAAGCCGGCGGATTTGTTCGGCAAGATATTAGAATTATTGATGGAAAAATAACCGAAATTGCAGAAACATTGGATGCCGATAAAAATGAAGAAATTTGTGATGCTTCAAATAAATATATAACACCGGGACTGATTGACGCACATAGCCATATTTGTATTAGCGAAGAAGGGCGTGGCACAATCGGAGATGATTGCAATGATTATAGTGAAGCAGTTATGCCGTATCTTGATACAATCGATGCAATATATCCCTTCGATTCTGCTGTACAAGAAGCAACTGCTCACGGGGTAACATGCGCTTGTGTATGTCCCGGTAGCGATAGTGTAATTGGAGGAATGAATAGCGTTATCCAATTATATGGTAGAACAGTTGAAGAGATGTTGATAAAACGGAAAGCCGCAATAAAATGCAGTTTCGGCGAGAATCCGAAAAAGGCCGGATATGTTTTTAAGTCGAGAATGGGAAACGCGTACCTTTTGCGTAAATGTATCGAAGAGAGCCTTGATTATAAACATAGAAAGAACGAAGCTTTGAAACGGGGCGATTATTTTAAGCGGGATATAGGAAAAGAAAATATGCTTTTAGCAATAGATAAAAAGATTCCGTTCCATGCTCATGCGCACCGTTGTGACGATATATGTACAGCTATAAGAATATGTAAGGAATACGATATTGAGTTGGTTATCATTCATTGTACCGATGGAGAAGCTATAATCGATCATTTGGCTGCACATAAATATCCTGTTATTCTTGGCCCAACGATGTATCCTCGCTCAAAACTGGAAAGCATGTCCAGAAGTTTTAAAACGGCAGGGATTTTAAATAAAGCCGGCATAAAAATATGTATTACAGCTGATCACGATGTTACTCCGATATATTATTTATCGGTTTATGCAGCGCAGTCCGTTCGCGCAGGCTTGGATGAAATTGAAGGTTTAAAATCTATAACAAAGAATCCTGCTGAAGTATTGGGCATTGATGATAGAAAAGGCGAAATTCTTGTAGGAAAAGATGCAGATGTGGTAATTTGGTCAAAACATCCGTTTGATTATGATACGAATGTTGAAGCCGTATATATTGCAGGAAAAGCCATGGTTGTTTAATTATATTAAGGAGAGTTGCTATGGTACAATTAAAAAATAAACTTCTTAATATTAAAATGCCTCATACTTATGTGATATTAGGTATTATTCTGTTATCGGTTATAGTACTTGCATATATTATTCCGTCTGGAGAATTTGATAGAGTGCTGGATGAAAGTTCGGGGAAAATGATAATTATTCCCGATAGCTTTCATTATGCAGAGGGTATAAAGCCTCATTTCTTTGATATTTTTTTGACGCTTCAAAAAGGGTATGTCAGTGCAGCCGGAATAATGTTTTTAATGATTTTTGCTTATGGTTATGTATATCTGTTGATTGATAACGGAACATTAAACAGTGTGATAAATATTCTTATAAAAGCGTTGGGTAAAAAAACATATTTGATTATTCCTGTCGGTATGCTCATCTTTGGCGTCCTTGGTTCAACGATGGGAATTTATGAAGAAGTATACGGTATGGTGCCTGTCTTTATAGGGATTGTTACTGCCTTAGGATATGATGCCGTAGTAGGAGGCGCTATAGTGTTTGTCGGAGTTGCTACCGGATTTGCTGCAGCTACGACAAATCCGTTTTCAGTAGGTATTGCGCAAAGTATTGCCGGTATCAGTATGTATTCCGGGATTGAATATCGAATTTTAATTTTTATTGTATTTGAAGTAACGGTTATTTTATATCTACTGCAGTACGCAAGAAGAGTAAAAAAAGATCCTAAAAAGTCTATTTTATACGGCGAAGAACGGACGCTTATTTTCCCTTTTAAACAGAAAGAAGCCGTTATAACAGTAAGACAAAAAATTTGTTTGATGTTGTTTGTTTTTACAATCGCTATGTTGCTTTATGGGACAACCAAACTGGGATGGTATATTAATGAAATTGCGGCGATGTACCTTATGATGATGATTATAACCGGAATAACTTCAGGATATTCGACGGATAAAATATGTAAAACTTTTATTAAATCGACTCAAAGTATGGTAGGCTCTATGATGGTTGTAGGATTTACCAGAGGTATTGTATTGGTAATGCAAAATGCAAAAATATCCGACACAATTGTTTACTATTTATCGAGTATTTTATACGGACGAACAAAATATATATCCGCCATTGGGATGCTCTTTATTCAGAATATAATAAATTTTTTTATTACCGGTTCTTCAAGTCAAGCTGCAATTACAATGCCTATTATGACTCCCGTCGCCGATATTATACATTTAAGCCGTCAGACAGCCGTATTGGTTTATCAATTCGGAGACGGTTTCTCAAATATGTTTTGGCCTACAGCATGTGCCGTTGAATGTGGTCTTATGGGAATACCAATAAATAAGTGGTATAAATTTATGGCGCCTTTATTTTTGATTATGGTAGTATTGCAGATTATCTTTGCCGCTCTATCGGTTTTGGTGTACGTTTAAATCTATTGTATACTATTAAATACAACAGATATAAGTCTTATTCCTCGACAGCAAAAGTTGTTCTGCAAATAGTGTGAAAGGGACATCCCATACAATCCTGCCATTGTACGGCTGCCGGTTTTCTAAAGTCTTCCATATCGACCTGCTGTGCGTATTCTTGCGCGGTTTGTAAAAAAGCCTGAATCGACGGTTCGAATTCTTCCCTCGTTTTAGAACGGGAGCTGCCCTGCGGTATTGCCGCCTTATCGTTGACAATGTATTTTATTTCTTCCTTTGTGATACCGAGGAAAAAAGCGTGCTCCGTCTCCTGCTTAAAAAGTTCGTTTTCTACAAGGAACAGATACATCGGCATTTGAAAGTCGCGCATGGCTTCCGGCTGATAATCCGAAGCCGCCGGAATGCTGCCGCTTTTGTAATCAAGGATGACGGCGCGGTCTTCCGCTTCCTGATAGGCGATGCGGTCTACGAGTCCGTGATAGAGGATGTCTCCGCTCCGGTACTGCAGCTCGCCTTCCATCATATACGGCGTATAACCGTCCAGCTTTTCCGCATCGAACGTAAGCACAAAGTCAACGCTTTTTAAACTGCGCTTTTTAATCGATTCGATAAAAGGCGCGGCGAGCGGCCCTCGAAAATCGGTTTGGCTGTGAACGGTCTCATTAAATATCGATTCAGCCCACGTCCTATAATCGGCGAGATGCGCAGAGATAAACACCCTATCGGTTTCCCGTATACGCTGATAGAGCCGCTCCAAAATACGATGACAAATGATACCGATATAGCGCGGGTTGAAAAGTTCCGCATCAGTGTCTTCTTCGTTGATGGAAAGCGCCGACGACAAAAACCATTGAGCCGGACAGCCGGAAAAAAGATGTAAGCCGCTTTGACTGATGCGGAATGCCCCGTCCGTATAGTGTCCGACCTTGAGCTTTTCCGAAAGTACCGGTAGGCTGCCGTTAAAAGGTTCGGTTAAAAAGGAAAAGCCGCGCGCTTGTTTAATACCGGCGAATTGTTCAAATCCCGCTTTTTGAACGGAATACAGCGCTTCCGGCGCAGGTTCTTCCCGTTTAAAGAAGCGATATTCCTGCAAAAGAGAATCGCTGTCATTCAGGTCGGGGCGGGAGGCAAAGGCGGTAAAAATGCCATTGCTGACGGTAAAGCCCGAAAAGGTTTGTTCGGAAACGGAAAAGCGCACGGTGCCGTATATTGCATACACCGCAAAAAAGGCCTGCGTTGCATCTTTTTCGACAACGCCGAGGTCTTCCCGTTTGTCTTTCCGTAAGAAGGGAAGTTTTTGATAGATTACCCTGCTTGCTTTTTGGTTGCAGTTGAGCACAAAGTGATGCGCAAAAGGAGTAGCTGCCGCGACTCTAAACGGAAAGATGCTGACCGCTCTTCCGGTATTTTGCGGTACATAGATTTCGCGGGAAAGTTGAGCGGTAAAAAAGCGATAGGGTTGTGCAGGCAGACAGTCGGCAAAATCCTCTTCAAGCTGTACCAATTCCTGCATCAGTGTGATACAGCGGCCGATGACGGCATTGTCTTCGGCTGAGAAGCCGTCGGGATTCAGATACTGCGCTCTAAAGAGGATGTACTGCCGCCGCATTTCGGAAAAGCTTTGAGCCTGCACGAACCGCTCCGCAGCTTTCATAAAGGGAAGGAGCCATTCTTTTGCCTGCTCTTTTTCGGCTTGCTCCTCCTCAGCACTGCTATGAGGATTATACGGGATAGGGAGTTTAAACGCCTCCTTCCAGACATTTTTATAGTGACCTTCATCCTTCCACGAAACAAGACAGTTGTTTTTTATACCGAAATTGATGAGCGCTTGTATCTGCGCGGGATGCTTCCACGGAATATGAGGATTGAGCAGCAGCGGTTTAAGGCTTTCAAACGAGTAATGTTCCTGTACGCACTGTTCAAGCAACGGAAAGAGCTGCCCCGCCTGCTGTTCGCCGAGTTTAAACCCGAGCCGAAATTCCGCGGGGATATTCCGCAATGCAAACTCCCGCTTGAGATACGGTACGGTATCTTCAATACCGGCAATGCTGAGCGCAATATCATCGGCAGGAACTCCGGTTGCCAAGAGCTGCTCAACTGCGAGCGCCGTAGAGCGAATTTCTTCCCGCATGGTGCCGAATTGGATAAGCGGCGTTGTTTCAGCGTTAAAGGCTGGGGCGGGAAGTATCGACAGTTCAGGCCGTTTTTCCAATAGACTGCGATACTCGTCAAAGTCTTCCATTAATTCGGGATAGAGTAAAATGTACTGTTGTGTATGCGGGATAAATTCCGCCCCCGCCCAAGAAGGTTCAAAGAGCCGGTGTGCGTCCAAAAATTCCGTATATGCTTTTTTCAAAATCCGTAAATCGGAGAACTCGGCGTCTTTACCGGCTTTATGCTGCGCCGCGCGTTTTTCCCAATGATCCAACTGCGGCAAAATACCGGCAATCCATTGCGCAAATATGGCGCCGTCGGCTGCGTAGTCCGCCGGGATGATGTTCTGTAGAAAGGGTTTTTCCGCCGCAGCATTATCGGCTGCAATATGATGCGCAAAGAGCAGGCGGATAATCTGAGACGCCGGGTTTTTATTTTCCGCTTGAGCGATACAGCACTCCGCCTTAAAGGCATCCCATGCAATAAACAGTTCGGCAGGAACCGCTGCAAGGCCGGTCAACGCAAGCGCACGATGCATCCAAAGCCGAGCCGCAATCCGTGACGGAAACACAAAACAGGTGCGGGCGTCCGTACCGTAGCGGCGGATACAGTCTTCTATAGTGGAACAGCCGGATATGATGCGCATAATAACCTCTTAAATATGTGAAGCTTCTAAAAATCTAACCGACTTTTTAGAGATGCCTATGATCTGGTTTCTATCAGCGATGAAAGCTCAATAATGTATTATACACAAAAAAATCGGATTGAGCATCTCTCAAACTCAATAGGAAACCTCATAGATATCAGATAAGGGTAAATATCAGGAAATACAAGTAATGCCAAATTATAAAGCTACGAATGATAAAGCCATACTACAGCGCACTGGGAGATTAAACCGCACGCATAAAAACGCCCGCTAAAACAGATGCGCTTTAGCGGGCGTTCACACAAGAACTTCTTGTTTTCGACATCAGCTAACAGCCGAAACCGTTAGCCGGTCTTTTAGAACACAGTCTGCTCCGTGATGGGTGTTTGTAAGGCTTTTAAGGCTTTTTCGACAAGCGCACGGCGTAGTTCTTTTTCGTCCTTTGCGTTCATCGTGGGGTTTCCGAGCGGGTGAGGAATTGCTACCGCCGGTACAATTCTGTTCGCTCCTACTGTTTTTGAAATCGGGACTACGGTTGCAATATGCACAACCGGTAAAACTTTTTCAATTTCTTTAACCATCGTTGCACCGCAACGAGTACAGGTGCCTCACGTAGAGGTAAGAATGACCGCCTGCACTCCGGCGTTTACAAGCTTTCCGGCAATTTCGGAAGCAAAACGCTTTGCATTCGCAACGCTGGTACCGTTACCGACTGTCGTATAATACAGCTCATGCAGCTTTCCGATTTTGTGCTCGCGTTCCATATCACGCAATACATCGACCGGCAATACACGGTTGGGGTTAGCGTTACAATAGGTGGGATCATAACCGCCGTGCGCCGTTTCACTGTTTTCGGAAGTCAGTTCGGAGATGCCTTTTAGAGAATATTCTCCGTAGTGAGAAGCGGAAGATGCTTCGATATGATCGGGGTTCCCTTTCGGAACAACACCACCTGAAGTTACCAATGCGATAACCGCCTTGGAAATATCGGTGATAGGCGCATGCGGCGGTACGCGATCGAACACCGGCATCGGATATTCTGTAACAAAAGATTCACCCTTGAGTTTTTGTACGAGCATATCGACGGCGCGTTTTGCCCCGCGTTCTTTTGCAAAGTAGTTTTGACGGATTCCGCGCGGCAGTAAACCGTCGGTGGTAAGGTCGATTGCTTCACCGTTTAATACCTTCTTTGCAACTGCGGCAATTGCAGGTACTGCATGGCGCATATCGGCAGCAGAGTTCTTCGTTTTAACGGTATACATAAAGGCTTTGAATACATCGTATCCGGGATTCTCTTCGTATAAACCGGTGATAGCAGGGATACCAAGTGCAGCTGCCGCTTTTGCAGCGCCGCCGCATGCCATACCATAACGGCCGGCGTTAAAACCGGGACCGGCAATCAGCAAGTCTGCTTCATTTTTCTTTAAAACATCTTGAATAAATGCCATACACTCGTCGGTATGGTCGTTAAAATAATTATCACCGCAGATAATCGTCTTAACGATTTTTCCACCGTCGCCGAGCGCTGCTTGAATCCCCATACCGGGGCCGACATTTCCGTCGATTACTTCAATCTTGTAATCGGCAACATCTTCTCCGCCCTTTCCGGCAAAGAATTGGTTGATATAGTGTACAATCTTTTTCATTGTTTACCTCTTATAATCCGCATGCGGATAAATTCCAGAAGCCCAGCTCATTGGTTGCGCCGGTAATAACCTGTAATTCCGCTTCGATACTTCCGTCTTCGTGTAAGCTGCCGTCCCATGCGCCTGCAATAACGTTCGCTTGTTGGGGATCACCGATAACCAAGTCCATCTTAGGCAGTTTGATAACCTGATTGGCATTTCCGTTCGACACAACGGCATCTGCGGAAGGATGAGCGTCCGCAAGTGACTGGCTGGCTCCGTCTTGACCTGCATATTCGTCGGTTAGCAATACGGTTTTAATGCCCTTTGCAGCGATCTTGCGGCAGTTCATCATCAAGTCGGCATCGGGATTCCCGAACCCTTCCTCGGAGATAATAACCGCATCAAGGTCGAGCTGTTCCGCAAGGCGTGCAGTCAGGGAAGAAGAGCGTTCTTTATCGGCAAGCGTTACGTTCTCGTTGGTTACGATAACACCGATAAAGTTATAATCTTTTCCGTGCCGTTTATACAGTTCGTGGATAACGGGGCTGTTTTGATGTACATACGTCGGGTTCTTATCACAGGCGGAAACACAGTTGCCACTTACGACTGCGCCGTCCATCGCTTCCGTCGGATACATAATGGTCGGCACAATCTGCTTAACATCAACACCATAATAGTAGGTATCGTGCAGCAGTCCTTGGCTCTGGAGCGCATATACATAGCCGACTTTCGGAAGATTGGGATACTGCTTGGCCTGTTCAATCGGGTTCAGCGTTTCGTAAACTTCGGTTTCAGCCGGAGCAACGGATTTTGCGGCGTTACCCAAATAGCGGGCGGTTTTAAGCCCCATCAAACGCAACGATTTTTCTTTAACGGCTCGGGTAGTGTCATCTTTAACGGTACCTTTTACCACGAGATTCACCGTGCGGGAAAACGGTGTATATTCGGCGCTGGGCCCGCTCATATCGATAATTCCTTCTTGGAATCCGACAACGGTACCGGTTGTTACAACAGCTGCACCGCGGAGTACGGCAGTTTTACCGGAGCCGACCGTATCTTCTTCGCCGGTGAAGAATCCGGGAAAGCAAACACCGCTGCCTTCAATCTTGCAGCGCGGCTCAATAACATCTTTAACGGAAATAATACGAGTTTTATCGCCCGGTTTTGTAATTGTCAGTGAAACATCAGTGATAAGCGGGTCTTCTTTAATAAGAGAGATAAGCTCATCTTTGTTGATTTCGAGACAAGTTCCTTGGATAGCGGTTTTTGCTGCAAACCGCATCTCATGAATGGGAATAATTCCCAGTTCAAGCTTCATATCGACCTCCTATACTTTTTGAAAGGGGCAGACTACCCCCTAAGTATACTATACTATTTTATTGCAATTAATCTAAGCTGTCAATTTATGCCGGACATCGCTAAAAACTGTAGATTTTAGAGGTTCCCAATAGTCGTTAAATATTTTTTAAATACTTATTATAAAACTCTGAATAGTGATTATAAAAAGGTAAGTTCTTGTTTTCAAGACATCTGCCAATTAAATCTTCAATATAGATAATGTCTATTTTCGCTGCGTATTCAGGTTTACATTTTTTTATTGCATTATCGATTTCACTTCTCAAATTAATTCGTGATTTTAAAAATACAAAAGTAATTGTACCGATATCTACATGGCAGATATTACGCCAAAGCTGATATTTTTTATAAAATTCATCCTCGAAGTCATCGTTTAAATATTTTTCATCACAGATTTTTTTTAGTTGTGGTAAATAATTATTTTTATATTTAGTGCGATACACCTCTGTTGGATTATTAGTATTAATTGATCCAAAATTTTGTTCTGTATATTTTATTTCAAAAAAATATTTTGTATTTGAATCATTAATAAAAAAATCAAAATTTGTATATTCGCCTGAAACTTCAAACGAGGTTTCTTCTATATGTTCAAATTTTCCTATAGCAGATAAAGAAATATTATTATTTACGAAATGCAAATTATGGTCTTTCAGTAACGGATAAAATAAGTTCAAGCAAAGAGCCTGTGACGAATTTAAATGCGAAAAATCTCTATGCAATTTTATCTTACTTTCAGTAATATATTTTTCTAAAGAATCTTTATATCCTAAATCAATGAGATTCAGCATTCTTTTTTCTTCTGGTAAAATATGGCGATATTTTTTCCCTCTGTAATTCATTTGTTCTGGAGTATTCAATACGGAGGCTTTGTAGTTAGATAAGTGCAAAATCAAAGTACAATAATTATATTTTTTTAGTTCTTTTATAACATTCTCTTTTTTTATTTTTATATTGCAATGAATTAAATTATGTTGTTTTCTAGTTAATAAAATTAAATTTTCAGGCGTATTATTGTAGCCATCGTCATTTATATGATGAATATCATAGTCATCATTCGTTCTTTTCCCTAAGAAAGCTCTTCCGATGAGTTCATAAACGTTTATATTGTGATCAACTTCTTTATTGCTTTTAGATAACTTAAGGTAGCCATCTAACTCGTTGTCATCTTGGAGAACAATACTACCTTTATATTTTATACGACCGTAATTACTTATTTCGTAGTCGTTCCACCCAAAAGTTGAACCATTTACCCATTTTTCATCATTTGCATACGTGTCTTCAGAAAAATTATATCGGTTTAAACTTATTCTTTTACTCTCAGCAAGCTGTTCTTTTGTTGGCCAATTAATTCCTCTATGAGGAGTTTTATCCCATAATTGCTCATAATACTCAACAAATTCTTCATCTGTAAGCTTATTCTTTCCCGTAAAATTAATTTTAGTTTCTAATCCTGTCTGGTTCATTTATTTTCAAGCATCTTCCGGTTTTTCAATCCTTTCCCAGTCAATCGGGTTTTTCGTTTTCGTTTACTTTTTCCGGCTATACGGCGTATTTTCCAGCGGCAGTTTGGTTCTAAAGATACCGTCGCGGTTATAATACGCAAGCGCTACCGCAGGAGCCGTCGGGATACTGGCAATTTCGCCAACTCCCTTTGCACCGCATGCAAGCTCATTATCGTTCTGTTCGATAATATCAACCTTTATCGGCGGTACCTGCGGCGCTTTAAACAGGCCGAGCGTACCGAACTTAGCAGTCGGAACACCCTTTTGCAGCGGATAGTCCTCCGTCAGCGCATACCCGAGGCTCATCACAACACCGCCTTCGATCTGCCCTTGCAGCGAAATCGGATTAATAGCCCGACCGATATCATGCGCCGCTTCGATATATGCAAGTTTCCCTTCTTCATCCAAATCGATAAGGTGCGTTGCATATCCATACGCAACATGACTTACCGGATGGGGTTTATCGGATCCTATTTTGTCCGTCGGGAAGGTATATTCCGCAAAAAATTCTTTACCACTGAGGGCGGTAAACAATTCGGGCAGTATATCCTGATGTTCGGAAAGTTTTCCCGTTTTGCCGCGCTTTTGCAGTTCTTCTTCAAGCGCTTTTTTTACATCGGTAGCCGCTATGCGGGTACTTTCGCCGGTAAATACGGTTTGCCGTGAGGCGGTCGTATTCCCCGCATCGGGCGCAAACTTGGTGTCGGGTGTTTCGTAATGCAATAGGCTGCGCGGCAAATCAAGCACTTCGCTGACAATCTGCAACAGAATTGTGCCTACCCCCTGCCCGATACAGGCCGCACTCGAATAGATATGTACGCCGTCCGCCTGAAGCCGCAGAGTTGTGCGCCCGAAATCGGGAATACCGACTCCAAGTCCCGAGTTTTTAATAGCACAGGCAATTCCCGCCTTGGGATGCGCATCGTAATACGGCTTTACCGCTTCGAGGGTCTGTACAAGAGCGGTTGAATCGTCGGCATATTGACCGTTCGGCAGTACCTGCCCGGGACGGATTGCATTCCGATAGCGGATTTCCCACGGACTGATGCCGACCTTTTCCGCCAATAAATTGATGCACGATTCAACGGCAAAGCAGCTCTGTGTTACGCCGAATCCTCTGAATGCACCGGCCGGCGGGTTATTGGTGTACCATGCGCAGCCGAGGATGTCGATATCCTGATAGTTATACGGCCCAGCCGCATGGGTACAGGCACGCTGGAGCACCGGCCCGCCGAGCGAGGCGTAAGCGCCGGTATCCGAGTGAAGCACTGCTTTTAAGCCTGTGAGGTAGCCGTTTTCATCGCAACCGAGGGTAAAATCCATCTCCATCGCGTGCCGCTTCGGGTGGATGATAATGCTTTCTTTTCTACTTAAACTCACCTTGACGGGGCGTCCGGTCTGTAACGCAAGGATAGCCGCATGGTGCTGCACGCTCATATCTTCCTTACCGCCGAAGCCGCCGCCGACCATCTTGGCGATAACCCGTACCTTATCAATGGGTAAGCCGGTAGCCTCTGCGCATTCCCGCTTTGTTTGGTACACGCCTTGATCACCCGAATAGATGATAATACCGCCTTCTCCGTCCGGCTTTGCAACTGCCGTTTCCGGCTCCAAAAAGGCGTGTTCGGTCGGCGGCACGGAATAATGATGCGAGACGACGTATTTTGAATTTTTCAGTTTCTCATCAGTATTGCCGCGCACAAGATGCTCTTTTGAAAGAAGATTCCCTCCTTCGTGGACATGCGGCGCATCTTCTGCCATTGCCTCTGTCATAGAACACACAGGCGGCAGCTCTTCATACTCGATTTTTACCGCTTTTTTTGCAGCTTCCAAAATCTCGCGGCTTTCGGCGGCAATCAGAACGATGGCATCCCCTAAATAATGCGTTTCTTTGCCAAGCGGAATAAGCACATCCCAGTCTTTTTTTAAATGTCCGATTTTTTGCATACCGGGGAGATCTTTTGCCGTCATTACGAGATGAACGCCGTGCATCTTTTCAGCTTCTTCGGTATCGATAGACACAACCTTTGCCCGCGGATATGCAGTGCGCACGGCGCTTCCGTAGAGCATTCCATCCGGATACATATCATCGGTATATTCGGCGGTACCTGCGGCTTTCGCGTATGAATCGACACGAAGCGCGCTGATCCCTACCGCTGTTTCGGTTTTTGCTTCCGGAACAGACGTGTTTTCGCGCAGCAGTTTTGCCGCCAATAAAATAGCCTCTTCAATTTTTACATAGCCGGTACAACGGCAAATATTGTTGCGGATAGCCTGTTTTACATCCGCAGATGAGGGATTGGGGTTTCCGTCTATCAGCGCTTTTGCACAGATAATCATACCGGGAATACAAAAGCCGCATTGCACTGCACCGCAGTGGGCAAACGCATATTGATATACGGCAAGCTCGCGTTCGGGAAAGCCTTCAAGCGTCATGATTGATTTTCCTGCTAATCTACCGGTAACTTGAACACAAGCCTTCATCGGTTTTTCATCTATTAAAACAGTACAAGTTCCGCAGGCGCCTTCCATACACCCGTTTTTAACGGAAGTTAAGTGCAGCGAATCGCGTAAAAAATAGATAAGTTTTTGATTTTCTTCGGCTTCAACAATCCGGCCGTTAACGGTTAATGATACCATAGCATACTCCATCCGGAACGGTATTATATTAAATCTAACGGAAACCGTAGCAGCTTCCGTTAATTGTCGATATCCATAACGGATATTCTAAACTATCTGACTCTACTATATTATGAGTATAAGGGATAAAAATGGAAAAATCAACAATAAAAAAAGAAAATGAGGATACCAAAAAAATAGTTTGATTTTACGGGAATGTAATGCCGGATACAGACCGCACCCGTGATTTGCTCGGCGTAGCTGCTCTGATAGGTGAAGGCAACCTCTCATGTCTGTCTAAAAAGAGGTTTTGGTAATGCGGTAACCACACGGCTCAGCCGCAGCGTCGCCCACTTTTATAGACCGAATAATTTCTCTTTGCCGTGTATAAAGGTAGTAATCAGATCGCAATACGGTGTAGGAATGTGCAGCTCCTTGCCCTTGCGGGAAATATAGCCATTTAAGAAATCAATTTCGGTTAAACGGTGGTTTTTGATTAAATCTTGGTGCATTGAAGGATAGTGCTTTGCGCCGACAAAATCCGGTTGTGTAAATCCATACACATAATCGGTTACGGAATCAACATCCAGCGTAACACCCTGCGTTTTTGCGATAGCGGCAAACTCGGAGATAATACAACGCATCATATCTTTACAGCCTGCAATGCTGCCAAGCTCCAGCATATTGCATTCCATAATTGTGCAGGTACTGTTCATTGCGCCATTAAGCGCGGCTTTCCGCCAAATAGACCACAGGATATTATCGGAATATACTGCAGGCATGGTCGCTTTATTGAGTGCTTCTACAATCATCTCTGCACCGGCTTTCCCTTCCGGTACAATATTCTGAATTTCTGTTTTACCATGACTCGACAGTACCGCACTTCCCGGTCCCTTCATTCCGGCAGTTACCACCGTTACGCCCATAAAGATATTCTTAGGCGCGATAAACTTTTTCAGGGTTTCCGTATGCCCCAGTCCATTCAAAAGACAGAGTATTTTGGTATCATCCCGCAACACATGCTTAATACTGCTCAGCATCGTTTCCAGCTGCATTGATTTTGTAAACACAATGACAAAATCCGCAGTCCCTTTGAACTCTTCCGGTTTATAAATATCGATTTTTGTCGATAATTCCGCAGTACCGTCCTGCAAGTGCAACCCATTTTTCCGGATTGCATCGATATTATCCTGCCAACCGTCCAGCAGTGTTACATCATTACCGCTTTTTTTGCAGCATAAATCCAAAGCTACAGCCCATTGCACCTGAACCGGCAATAACAACCTTCATATAACCACCTCTATTAGGGAAACACTAGGGCTGTCCAAAAACTGAAAGCCTATCGGCTTTTTCTGTATCAGCTTTGCTGATGAGGGATGGCGAAAAAGCAACCAACTTTTGAGACATCCCCAGTGTTAACATTAAAATTTCTTGTTTCGTAATAAGTCTCTCTATTTTATAGGTATAGGCAATTACAGACTTATGGAAAACGAAGTCAAGTTTATAAAGCAAACTTAAACGTCTATGTTTTACACATTGATGATAAAATACTCATGTCCGGTGTTTTTGATAAAACGCTGCAAGTCGCCGGAATCGATAAAAACCGTTGCAGTATTTTCATTCGGATGAAAGGTTAGAATGCGGTATTCGTCAAGCATCGCTTTATCAAAGTATACGGTTACGTCATGCGCTGTGTTGTTTAATAGACCGAACGGCGACACCACTCCAGCTGCAAGGCCGAGTTTTTCTGCTAATAATTCTGCTGACGCAAACTTAAATTCTTTTTCTTCAAGCATTTCCGCGCACTTTTTCATATCGAGCCGTTTCACTTCATCCATAATGAGTAGAATGCACCGTTTTTTATTTCTGTTTCGCAGAAAGAGCGTTTTTGTTCGGCACCCTTCTTTGCCTTCGATGTATTTGTCGGCTTCTTCGGTAGTTAAAGCCGGTGGGTGTTCAATTACTTCATAGCTGATACCCATATCCTGTAATGCTTTGTAAACATTTTCAGCTGGTGTCATAAAAATCTCCTTGTACCTTATGAGATTCTTTAAATACTATAACATAAATAAAAGAAAAGACAACACATCCTGTGCGAAATTTTATTCGTGCGGTTTAATACCCCGACGTTTGCGTCGGGGGTGTTGATTTAAAATTTCGCACATTTTTCCGGCAAATGGGTAAACGTATCAGGCAGAGTAGATAAAAATCGCGGAAAAATTGAGACTGTGAGACCATTTGAACCGCAAAGAGGTTCAACTCTGGTCGAATAGTCTCAATTTTTCCGCGGGGATGTTAAAAACGGCCTGATGCGTTTACCCTGTAATTGCGCTGTCGAGGTCTTGCATAAAAAGCTGCATCCGTGTAGGCTTGATAGTGTGCCGTTTTTATGAACAATATTTTTATGTTATGCTGTCTTGAAAAAAAACGAGTACGCTAAGGAGTGTTTATGAAGAAACTAGTTGCATCGATGATTGGTGCCTTACTGATTCTTGGTACTCTTTCCGCGCAGGAAGAAGGAGCAGAGGAAAAGTCAAAGGTAAAATATTCGACAAATATCAATCTCGCTGTTACCTATCCTTGGGCAGGCAAGCTGAGTGTAACGGAAGTTATTAAAGTTCCGGTTTTGAACTTTAATAATCCGTTTATGCGCGGTAATAATATTAAATTTAAGCTGGGGGCTGAACTTACACCGGTTACTGTGGAAGGAAAGTTTGATATCGTGTGGACTCCGATCGCTTTTTTGGAAGTATACGGAGGTGCAAGTATTGGCTCTGGCTGGACGCTTGCAGGGTGGCACGGTCTTGCGTTAAATCAGAATGTTTCCGGCACAACGCAGAAAGTTCCTATTAACTTTAAAAACGCATTTTACACTGCGAATTTCGGCGCCGCTTTACAATTTGATTTGGGAGCGCTTATCCCAACCGATTGGACTCATATAATCGCAAGGATTGATCAGTACTTTTTATACCGAGGTGTAACAGGGCTTAGCGCGCTTGATTCGTGGGTGTTTCAGAATGATGACGGCGAAAATAGAAACGGCTTTACCTATTGCGCTTCATACGTGCTCGGTTACCAAATGCCGCTGCCGATGAATATGATTGCCTTTAGAGTGGAAACTGAAAAGACCTTTTTTAAAGTCCCCTCTGGCGCCGATAAACGTAATTGGGGCGAAGATCGTTATAATGTCGTGTTTGGACCAATCCTCAGCTTTAAACCTGTCGATCAACTGACAATCCTACTTATTGCACAATGGAAGACCGCTCATAATTATACAGCTGAGGATTTGAAAAAATTTTATCAAACCCGTACAATCGATAAAAGTAAGCGGGACAAGATAATCTTTAAGCGTGTGGGGATTATCTTCGATGTGAATCTCCCTAATAACTAATGGGCATCTCTAGAAACTCGGTTAGATTTTTAGCGATGCCCTAATAAATGGCTTACACCGTCGGGGGTCTGCGCAAGAATGTTTCGATTGTGCGTATGGCTTCGACGGCACGAGCTTGCGTTGTCGGGGAAGGGTCGCGTAGTTTTTCCTTTAACAACACCAATGAGCGTTCAACCATTTCCGGTTCGTATTTCCCGATGATGCGGAATATATCCGGCGCGTGCTCACGTACACCTTCCTTGTCGGGATCGTCCAGCATACGTTCAAATAAGCCGATGTACGGTTTAAAGACGGACGCTTTGGCGTTGGCAATACTTTGACAGGCTTCCAGCATTGCCGCCCGTACTTTGGGTACGGAATCGCAATGTAATTGAATAATTTTATCCAGCCGATTTTTTACCGTGTTGATATCCGCCCTGCCTATGCGACCAAGCGCTAAAACGGCTTGTTCCCGAATTTCCCAGTTACTGTCCTTTAATGCAGCAAAGGCTCCATCTATGAGGTGCATAACTTTTTCCGGTCTGTTATTTCCGATGTGACCGATAGCGGTATATGCCTGCGCAATTACTTTCTCGTTGTTGCTTTTAACGCTTTGAGTAACAAATGCAATATCATCACCGGTTAACGTTGCAGGATTTGTTTGTGCCGTATAGGTAATACCTTGTAAGCGTTCAATAATTTTATTCATCTTTTCTTCCTCTGGGTACTGATACGTGTGTGATAAGATTTATCTGTTTATCATATTTACGTACAAGATACTATAGGGCATCTTCTAAAAACTCAGGTATAGCTTTTAAAGGCTTCCTATAGGGCGCTTCTAAATAAAGAAAGGTCTAGCGCTTGGAAGTCTTCCAGCACTTTTTCCGAATAACTCGGCGGATTAGTGCGTTTTACCCGCTCCATGGCTTGCTCCCATAACTGCAACGATCGGGTATCCAGCGCAGTTCCTTCCGCCAACACCATACTGCGGTACGGCTGCTTGTGCAGCTGAATGTTCCCATACATTGCATGGTTTTGCAGCTTCCAGTTCCGGTGGATATGGTCGCGCACCTGTGTGTACAGTTCGTCCCGCGACGCGCAGAATATCAGTTCAATATCCGCGGTTTCAAGGGTGTTATTTGAGGTATCCGTCTCGGCGCCGCTATTCGAGGTGTTTGCTTTTGTGCTGCTATTCCGTGTTTTACTTTGGCGTTCAATGTATTCGGCAGTTTTAGGGTTGTTGGTAATAATCAGTTGCTTCATGAGTCTTTCCTTTTTATTTTTCGTTTAAGAGCGCAGCTGTTTCCATAATACGATCAAGCTCCTCTTGGGTGTCGCATACGAGAGATGCTGCATAGTACAGTGCAATGGCTGTTTCGGTTGTGAGCATCCCCATCGGTACGGCGCCTTCTTTCCATAAGTCCCGCGCGCTGGCATAGTTGGAAAAGTCGATCGCTTCTTCCTGTTGAGAAGTACAGTAAAACCTGCAGTGCTGTTTTTTGCCGCGTTTCAAAAATTCTTTTAAAGAATATGAGCTGTCTTTCATATTGGCCGTACCGTTTTCGTACAGCTCTAAAAAGAACGTGCGTATATCTTTTTGTAATGAAATAAGCCGCTCGCTCCGAATGCCGGGATAGGTTTTTATCAAAAACATATTGTCGGCAGCTTCGCTCAAGAGGCTTTCAAAAACGAGGCTGTCGCTTTCTTCATAATCCGAAAGCAGTCCTTCACCCCGAAAGAGCGGCGTTTGCATATTCCAGTTTACAAAGCCGATATCGCCGGAATCGACAAACTTGAGATTGAGCGGCGAAAGCACCTTACCGTTAAAAGAAACATAGACGCCGTTTTCTTTTTCCCAAGCGAGCTTGATTGCCGCGTTAAAGTTTCGCCGCGCTTCCTCCGATTCCGAAGGGGCAGTGCCGGATGCAGTCAATACGATGGAGACCGGCGTGTCGGCAAAAAGCCAGTATATCAGCGGCGCGGTATAGACGAGCGTGTCGGTTCCGTGCGTTATCACGATACCGTTGGCTGTCCCCGAAGCGATTTTTTCACAGATTGTGTGGATAAGCCGTGCCCAATCCGCCGGCTCCAGCTCTTCGCTGAAAAGCCCGTCGGAAATGGTCGGCTCGATGCGGATATGCCGCTTTGCAATAGTGGTATCCAAAAGCTCGGACAGAATTTTGGTACTTCCCGCTTTCACCTGTCCGTTTTGTATGGTAGCCGAAATTGCGCCACCCATCGAAAGCACATAGATAATGCGGATATTCAATTCTTCCTTAATAAGCTGCTTTACCAACTGCTGGTCGGCAAATCCTTTTGTCCGCTTCATCACCTGCCCGCACAGGATTTCGAGGTATTTCATCGAACCGGTTTTGAGCAGTTCCGCTTCTTTCGGATGTTTGCTAAGCATCTCTTGCACGAGAGTCCTCAGCGTTGTTTCGTCTGATATCTTTATCCATTCATCTTGAGCAAGCAGGGCTGCGGGGTCAGCGCCGTCGATAATAATCTTTTGCAGCAGGGTGCGGGCAATCGGATGGTTAATTGTTCCCTCCTGCGCAAGCCGCAAAATACGGGCAAAGTATTCAGGCTGCAAAACAAAGGCGTCGATTGTTTTACCGGCGCGCTTCAGCAGCGGGAGAATATCTTCCAGAATCCCGTTTGCGGCGATTTTCGGCTCAATTCCGAATTGCAGCACCGCTTCAAAAAAATCCGCAAGCCGCGCCTCGGTACACAGCGCCCGTGCAATTGGAATGGATAGACCGAAGGATTGAATATAGCGCAGCTTTCGCGATTGCTGATTTTCCGGAGCAGTCTGCAATACCTCTTGCAGCAGCGTATCCGGCGCGGTGTAAAAAGCCTGCTCTTCTACCGGTTTTGTTTTAACATAATCGATAAAATCCCGTGTTTTATACGGTTCGGTACGCTCCATGCGGGCATTCCACAGTCGGCTTTCAGAAATCGGGTCATTCCCCTGTTTGAGCATATCTTCCTGCCGCCGTAAATCTTCGTTTACCGCCTTCCGTACAAAGTTAAAAGAGTTAAGGTTCCGCAGTTTTACATAGTGCTGCGGTGGATTGGGAAATTCGGTAGAAGCAACATAGGCATTGCAGCGGATTTTATGACTACTGTCGGAATCGGTGAGGAGTCCGATGTACCGCAGCCGGTTGTTCAGTTCGGTTAAAAACATCTCCGCTTCTTCGCCCAGTTCAAGATTATTACCGGTGCGTATCCTGATGCTCGGCATTCCCGCGGAGCTGTAATCCATAAAAGCCTTGCCGTCGGCGTGCATAAGGCGTCCCGCATCTTCTTCGATGCGTATTTCCAAAATATCAATCTGCTTTTTGTGTTTGTGAAATTCGATATCAAGCACGCCTTTTTCCGCAATTTTTACCGAAGCGCCGCAGAGCTGATATTCGGAAGGGAGCGTCGGCATACCCGAAGGATATTCATATTGGGCTTTTGGGATAAGCGTGCAGCCGAGACTTTGGGCAAGCCGGTACGCATCGCGGGCAATGCGTTCTTTTAAAAGCGGCGGATATCCCGGTGTGCGCGTACAAATAGGACAGCTGTCGGCAGAGGAGCCTGCTTTGCATGAGCAAAACGCTTTTTCATCCGATAATATTAAAATGCGGATTTCAAGAAAAACAAATGATTGGTACAAGCGTTCCTCCTGCAACACAGAAATGATATTAGCTCTAAAAAAATCGATAGGTTTTAGAGATTTTGATCAGAATATACAAAAAACTGAAAAAATTATACAACTATGCGAAAAAATATGATATACTATATACGCGAAAGATTCGCTCAATTATTTGCATGATTTTTCTCAGTGTTTAACGGGACGGCACTCTTTAAATGGTTACGGTTAAAACTGTGCAAAAATACTAGGAATAAAAGCGGTGGGTTGTTGAGGAGCAGTGGTGAACAAGCGCGATTTTCCAAAAGTTCATTTTTATGATCAGGATTTTGTTGATATTTATGATAGAACGTGGTCGTTTATTCAGGATTTTTTATTCAATATAAAGACCGAAAAAGGAACAACTGAAAGTTTCTTTCTGTATCCCGATAACAATGGATGGTTTTTAAATCAGTATGAAACCATCTTTTCATCGTTCTTTTTTGTCTATTCAAACCGAAACTATAGTGCGAATCAGGGATTGGATTTTTTCTATGCACATCAGGAAGAGTCGGGAGCGATTCGGTCTCGGTATAATGTCGAAACCGGTGAGCCGGTGTTTTCGAGCGATAATCCCGAAGGTGTCGGTATGCCGCTTTTTGCATGGGCGGAATACAATATGTTCCACAAGACGGCGAATAAAAAACGGGTGAAGGATGTCATGCCGGTACTCACCCGCTATATGAAGTGGCTGGATACTTCGTTTAAACAACCGAACGGATTATATACCGTCCCGCTCGCAGCCGTAGAGATGTACAATACGCCGCGCAAGAAAGCCGCATATCTGGTAGACTTTAACGCAGCGGTCGCGGTTAATGCGCTGTATATGTCGGTGCTGGGCGATATTCTTAACGACAAGGAATTGAGTTTTCAGTATAAGCGGGTTTATTTTACACTGAAAACCCGTATTAATAATTTAATGTGGAATGCCGAAACCGGTTTTTATCACGATATCGATGCGAATGAACAGCAGTTACCGCAAAAGACAATCGCCGGTTTTTGGCCGCTGCTTGCCGAAATCCCCAATGAGGATAAAGCCGAACAGCTTTCCGCGCACTTGCTGAATCCCGAAACCTTCGGCTCCGACCATCCCATTCCCAGTTTGTCGCTTGATGACGCTTCGTATAATGAGCGCGGTATGGGAGCCTTAGGCAGTGTATTCCCGCATTTGAACTTTATCGTCATTAAGGGCTTGGAAAAATATGAGCGGTGGGAACTTGCGCGAGAATGCGCTATCCGGCATATCTACTATGTGCTTGACGGCCTTGCTCCCGACGGCAACAGCAAAAAAGGCGCGTTGTGGGAAGCGTATTTGCCGCAAAAAGAAGGCCATGCGCAATGGCCTGACCATGAAAATTTCCCGCGCAAACAATATCTCTTTTCAGCAGCGCTCTCGACCATCACATTGATGATCGAAAATGTGATTGGGCTTTCCATCAGCTTCCCGCGGAAAACCGTCGATTGGATTATTCCGAATCTTGAGGTGATGGGCATCGAAAACTTGAGCCTGAAACGGAACCTTGTTACCATCCTGTCGTCAAAAACGCAGCGGGGCTGGGAAATCCACATGGAAAGCGAAAAGCTCTATTACTTTACCATCAATATCCTCGGACAAAAAAAGAAAACGCTGCCGATACCTTCCGGTAAGTGTTCGATGCTCATCGATAAACTGTAAGCGGAGCTGCCTGCAAGGTTTTGCGAGACCTTCACTATGATGGACTATCTTAACAGGGAACTTTCATGGATCGATTTTAACGAGCGGGTATTGGCGGAAGCGTGCTCTTCTACGGTACCGCTTTTGGAGCGGCTCAAGTTTATCGGTATCGTATCTTCAAATTTTGATGAGTTTTTTATGGTGCGGGTGGCCGGCTTGCAGGAGCTTTATAAAAGCGGGCATTCTCCTGCCGACGCTGACGATTGGCCGGTAGAAACGCTGTTAGAAGCCATCGTGCAAAAAACGCGCGTCTTGTTTGACATTCAAGAAGCAGTGTTAAATACCGAAATTTTACCCCAGCTAAAAGCGCATGGGTTTGCCTATTGCAAGCCGGAAGAATGTTCCGAATCGGAGCGGCATTTTTTGAAAGATTATTTTTACCGGCGCCTCTACCCGATTATTACCCCGCAAGTTTCCGAAAATGAACAGGCACTTGCAGACAGTGTTGCCAATGTGCGGCTGCATGTCGGGTTTTTGCTTTCGGATGATGCAGGCGGACAAGACCGGCTGGCAATTGTGCCGGTGTCGTCGGCTCCGCGCTTTGTCTTTTTGCAATCGGAAGCGGGACATGAACCGCCTAAGAATGAACGGGAATCACTATCAGACAACGAAGGTGCAGTATCGAAGGGTGAACATGAATCGCCGAAACGCGACATTAATTCACCGGTAGACGGCGAAATCAACACCCCTGCAAAAAAGGTTCGGTTCGTACTGATCGACGAGCTGATTCGATATTTCGGCGGTGCCTTTTTTTCCCGACTGCCGGATTACCGGAACGGGAATCTTTAAGATTAATCGTTCCGCCAGTCTGACGGTTGACGATTCCTCCGATGACAGCTTTATCGAGGCATTGGAAGAAGTTCTTATTAGGCGTCGACACTCGTTTGTCGTGCGGATGACGAGTACCCATGAATCACCGGCATTCATTGCACGCATGAGCGGGCTGTTTCAGCTGGGAGAAAAGGATGTCTATTTAAGCGAGGCGCCCATTGGGCTTTCCTCTTTTGCAAAAATCACGGAAATAGACGGGTTTAAACGGCTGAGGAATGAAAAATGGAAGCATTTTGCACACCCTGCCTTTCCCTCTGACGGTACGCTATGGGATAGCATCAAAACCCGCGATATTCTACTGCACGTGCCGTATCAGTCATATAAACCGGTTATCAGGCTTTTGTCTGACGCCGCGAAAGACCCTGCCGTAACGTCCATCCGCATGACCTTGTACCGTACCAGTAAAAGCTCGCCTGTTGTGCGCGCGCTGGTAGAGGCTGCAAAGCAGGGAAAACAGGTTACGGTATTTGTGGAATTAAAAGCGCGCTTTGATGAGGAGCGGAATCTCGGCTGGGTAAAGCGGTTGCAAAAGCACGGTGTGCGGGTGGTGTACGATCTGCCGCATTTGAAGGTTCACGCAAAACTTTTGTTGATTATGCGGCGTGAGGCGCACGGTGAGCAGGGCTATCTGCACCTGTCGACCGGCAACTACAACGACACCACCGCGCGGCTCTATGCGGATATATCGTTGTTTACCGTTCATCCACGGATGATTGCCGATGCGCACATTATTTTTTCGCGTCTGTGCGGCAAATATACGCAAGAGACACCCCGCTATATCATTACCGCGCCTGACGCACTCAAGCATATCCTGCTGGGATATATCGAGCGGGAAATCGACTTTGCGCGACAGCATAAGCCTGCCCGCATTATCGCAAAGATGAACAGCCTTTCTCATCCTGAACTGATTGCCGCCATATACAAGGCTTCGCAGGCAGGTGTCCGTATCGATTTAAACGTGCGGGGTATCTGTATGCTTATTCCCGGGCAGCGTGGCATTAGTGACAATGTCCGTGTCGTCAGTATTATCGACCGCTATTTGGAGCATAGCCGGATATTCTATTTTGAAAACGGTGGTAATCCTGAATGGTACCTTTCCAGCGCGGACTGGATGCCCCGCAATCTTGAGCGGCGAGTAGAGCTGCTGTTTCCTGTTTTGGATAAGCAGAATCAGAAGCTTCTGGAATATTTTTTTAGCGTGTACTTTGCAGATAATGTAAAGGCGTTCAAAATGCTGCCGGACGGAAGCTGGCGTCGTCAAACTCCGCAAGAGGATCAGGCGCCGATTCGGGCGCAAGAAGCCTTGCATCGATTTTTTGAAAGTCAAACTGCCGATGAATAGCTTTAGAGAGCTTTTTTGGTCACAGCGATGTTTCAACCACTATGGTTTACACCCACGTCCTCAACCGCGGTGGTTTCGGCGTTCAAAGCCCTATCGACCGAATGTGATTCGTCTTTATATCATTTAGTGAAGATAGGCCTAATCTGCCCGTTAGTGATGTGTTCCGGCTGATGTTATGGTAGAAAGATGATGATTTTCAAACAGGTAAGTTTAGATTGCGAATAGGGTTGTCCTATGATATTATGAGGAAAGGTCGAAAGGGTGTTAGGTTGATGCCGCACAGCGGCACTTATTGTTAATAAGGTAAATCTTCCAACATATTTTCGACTAAAGAAAATAAAATCGTAGGAGGATTTTATGAAACATTTATTAAAAAATGCTGCAATTTTTGTAGCGTTGGTATTAACGGTTGTATTCACCGGATGCAAAAATCCCAGTTCAAATGATGATGGGAACACAATAACTAAACTTGCTGCCCCGACAAATCTGGTTATCAATTCAATTACGGATAACACAATTAGTTGTGATGTTAATTTTTCATTTACATATAATGGAAAAACAGGCATAGATGGCGCATATCAAGCTGTTTTAGGGTATTCAACTACAAATGATTCTTCTAAAGCCGATTATAGTGATACAAATACTTCTGTTACTGTAGAAGCAGGGGAAAATACACGTACCGTAAATTATGTCTATAATATTGCACCTTATTTCAAGCCAACATCTGGGAAAAAGTACTATTTCTGGTTAAAAGTAACAAGTCCTGCATATAATGTTTCTGACAGTGCTTGGAGCAATGTTGCTGAATTTACCTATCCATAATAATTAAATAATCTGGCGGGTCAAGCCCGCCTTTTTCTTCTTGACAAATATTCACTTTAGTTCATATAATAAATTATGTGGAATGTAGATTCATCAGATGAATATGATGCTTGGTTTCTAACATTGGACGAAAAATGTAAGGAAGCCGTATTGCAAAGAGTTCTTTTACTACAACAATACGGGCCAAATCTTTCACGTCCGTATGCAGATGTCCTTCATGGTTCTAAGAAACTTAGTAACCTTAAAGAACTGAGAAACCAGACTCAGAAACATCTTTTGAGAGTTGCCTATTACTTTGATTCTGCTAGAAATGCATTTTTTGCTTACTGGCGGAGACAAGAAAGGTAAAGACCGGGATAAGTTTTACAAAGATTTAATAGCCGAATCCGAAGTAATAGTTGAAAGACATGAGAAGGAGTTAGAAAATGAAAGACGCAATCAAAATGATGGAAAGTAATATGTCTCCAGAGGCTGTTCGTCGCACTCACATAAAAGCCGAGCAGGATATTATGACAATTCGTCTTGCACAGCTTCGCGAAGAACAGAATGTAAAACAGTCAGAAATGACTAATTTTACCCAGTCATCTGTTTCTAAAATTGAAAAAAGGAAAGATATAAAAATTTCAACTTTAATAGACTATCTCGACAGTCTCGGAATGGGACTTGAAATTATTACTTATCCAAAACTTGCTTTTTCTAAAAACCAGGAAAAAGTTCTTTTGAAAGTATAAGAAGACCTAACACCCGCTTCAACCTGACATTGCCTTTACGGCAATGCAGGTTAAGCGAATGTTATGTGGACTGCCCTTCGGGCAGCAGTTTAGGAGGAAAAATGTTTGATAGTGATATTTGCAAGAAAAAAGATGGTTCACCCTTAAAGACTATGAATCTGAATATGAAGCTCAAGAAGCTATTGAATATGTGAAAAGACAATATGGGAATGAACAAGTAAGTTATAAATGCTCACGATGTGGTTACTGGCACCTTTCACCAAAAGAGCGTCAGACACCAAATCATATAAGTTATTGCCTTGATTCTAACGGTAAAACAAAGCAAGGCTATCCAACTTATGAAGCGACTAAAAGGAGAGCGGAAATAATTTTTGATGAAAAAGGAATAGAACTTTTTGTTTATCATTGTGATCTGGAGTGATACAATAAAATTATTTATGTAAGAATGGTAAAAGAGGTTGTAGAATCAGAAGAGGCACACAAGGGAAAGGAGAACTGATATGAAAACAATTGATGAATATATGAAAATGCCATATAAACTGGAAATTATTCCGGATTCAGAAGAATCAGGTTTTGTAGCCTCATATCCAGACCTTCCGGGTTGTATAACTTGCGGTTCAACAATTTCTGATGCAGTTAATAATGCAGAAGATGCAAAAAAGGAGTGGTTCTTGGCTGCCATTGAAGAAAATATTGAAATTGCAGAACCAAAAAGTGCCGATTCTTATTCCGGTCAATTCAAACTACGTATTCCAAAATCTTTGCACAAGACTCTTGCCGAAGATTCTAAAAAGGAAGGAGTAAGTATGAACCAATATTGCGTATATCTTCTTGCAAAGAATTCAGAAAAAGAACATATATTATCGCAAGAACAAGCTGTATTCGTATAACACCGTTTTCAAAGCCGACAACGCAGACAAGCTGCGTTGCGGTTTAAAACGCAAGTTAGACGGATGCCTGCGGCACGAATAATAAACAAAATTTGATGATTGATTTTTGAAATAAAAGGGCAGTTATCCTTATTATTAAAATTTTTTAATACTGACAGGAAAATTTGATTATTTAAATCTCTCCAATATAGATTTTTGCATAAAATTCAACAAAAATACTGTTATAAATCACGAAAGCAAAGCTTTTAAATGTTATATATTTTATTTATAATCCAGAAACCCTAACTAAGAACAACTTGACTATGTTGTACATATATATTATGATATACGTATATGAAAACTTTATCGATAGCTAAAGTAAGAATGAATTTTTCCGCGCTTTTGAAAGAAGTAGAATCAGGTAATGAAATTGGTATTGCCTTTGGTCGAAAACAAGAAACGATAGCCGTGATTGTTCCAATTGACGAGTACAAAAGAATCAAAGCGAGAAAGCTTGGCACATTAGAAGGAAAAGTAAAGGTTGAATTCAGTGAGAACTGGACAATAACAGATGAAGAGTTTATTAATGTATGAAAATCCTATTAGATACGCACTATTTATTATGGGCATTTATTGATACAAGTAAAATATCTAAATCAGTTTATAATAAATTATTAGCAGACGAAAATGAAATTTTTTATAGTCAAGCTAGTTTATGGGAAATATCAATAAAATGTAATATGGGCAAATTATCCCTAAAAGGAATAACTCCTGAAGAATTCTATGAAGAAGTAGAAAATAGTTTTTTTAAATGTAGACCTTTTAAAAATGATGAATTAATTAGTTTTTATAAATTGCCGATAGAACACAAAGACCCATTTGATAGAATTATGATTTGGCAATCAATAAACTCTGATTATTATTTTTTATCTGTTGATACACAGGTTATAAAGTATAAAAAATATGGCTTAAAAATCTTATCCTAACACCCGCTTCAACGCTGACAAAAGCCTTTGCCATGGAAATTGCTTATGTCGCTGTGTCACTAAAGTGGCTGCGCTCTTTTATGCAATTTCCACGCCAAGCCCTATACGGGCACGGCAATGCAGTTTAAAACGATGTTATGTGGACGGCTCTGCGAGACGCTTTGGGATAGGAGAGAGCTATGACGCGGGCAAGAAATAAAGATGATTTACTGAAATTCACTACGGAAAATTACTCAAAATTGAGTGGTAAGCTTTTAAAGGATAAAGGATAGTACCAATGCAAAACTATTTTGATTATATCGATGATGATGAACTCTGCGCATTTTTTTGCAGGCGCTGTAAAAATTCCCAGTATTAATCCGCCGGGGAACGAAGCACCGATGGTGAAATATATAGAAGATTTTTTACAAGCGAATAAGATTGAATATGAGCGGATTCCGGTTGAAGGAAGCCGCTGTGATATTGTCGCTCGGGTGTGCGGGAAAACCCGTGAAAATAGCATCATCTTTACCGGACACATGGATGTCGTACCGGTTTCCGACGAAGAGCGGAAACGATGGAACTTTAACCCGTTCGGCGCCGAAACACGAGACGGTATTCTTTACGGCCGCGGCAGCAGCGATATGAAAAGCGGACTGACAGCTGCGCTTTATGCAATGTCTGTTTTACAGCGGCACGGTATTGTTCCGCCGACTGATATTATCTTTGCCGCGACAATCGATGAAGAAAACTACATGAAAGGCTCGAAGAAGCTTTTATACTCTCCGCTGTTTGACGGCGCCCGCTCGTTAGTGGTGTGCGAACCAACCGATTTAAAGCTGTGCATAAAAGGGAAAGGGAGAACATGGGCGGATGTCTGTGTACGGGGTAAAACAGCTCACGGTTCACAAGCAGGCGCCGGAGATAATGCGATTTACACAGCAATCAATTTAATAGAAAAGATTAAGCATACCGAGTTGTCGGACTATTCTTCGGCGGAAAACGGGGAGTCCTTTTGGCGGACACTGGCGATACAGGCGGGAGTAGAACCGCAGGTAGTCCCTGATACTTGCATATTTACCGTTGATGCGCGGCTTGCCGTCGGTCATCCCATCGATGCAGTATGGGCGCAGCTGGATAAACTGATTGCATCATTGCATCAAGAAGTTCCTACCGCTCAAGTGTCGTATACCGTTATCGATAGGCGCCCTTCGTGGGCAACGGCGGAAAGCGAACCGTTGGTACAGCGCTGCAAAACAGCGCTGGAAGCCGCCGGCTTACCGTATATCCCGGACATCTTTGCGGGTTCTACCGACGGCAGCATACTAGTAAAGCAGGGACTCGTTCCCGTTATCATCGGCCCAGGCGATCTTGCCGTCGTCCACCGCGAAAACGAGCATATTAAGCTTTCTCAACTTTATCGGGCGGCGAGGTTGTATCTTTCCATAATGCTTACCTTTTGAAAATATACGGCGTATCTACTTCGTCGCTCGTTCAGCGAAGTACATCCCTGTACTTTGCTGAACACAAGTTTGACCAGTGTCAAACTTGTTTCTGCTTAATACGCGCGGCATCCGTGCCGCTACTGAAAATCCTCAACGTATCATTTCCGCTTTTTATAGGCGGCGGCGGAGCCTGCGCTGACAGGATGTTTCTTTCTCGTGTCTTTGTCGCGGAAAAAGGCTTCGCGCCGGTTCCCTTCACGCAGTTTTCGTGAAGGGCTTTTTTTTGCATAACCGGCTGTGTGCGAACTCTTTTCGTTTACGGAATCCGATTTTGTGTCGATGTGGATGTGCGGCATATTTGCTTTTTTCTTTGAAAGCCTCAGTGCCTCGTGAGCAGCGTCGGCCGGTAAATCCGCAAGCGAAAAGCGGTCGAATAATTCGATGCGGTCAACTGCGTGTTCGGGGATGGAAAGCAGCGTGCTGAAAAACTGTGCAAGGCTCCGCTTGCTTGTCCCGTCCTTCCTGCCCAATCCGATATAGAGCCTGATGGTATTCCCGCCGGATGATTTTCCCCGCTTGTCTTCGGTGCGGGGGATTTTGATATTTCTGTAATGGGAAGCAGACAGCACCGAACCGTAGTGCAACTGCAACACGGCGGCAAGTACTTCGGCTCTGTCGATATTCCCTGCGGCGGGGGCAGCGGCAGCCTCATCACCGAAAGCAACGGCTTCGTCAACGTTTGCAGTATTTGCGGCCGCGTCTATGTTATCGGCGGCGTTTATGCTATCCGCAGGGCTGTCAATATTCTTGACGTTGCTTTCGGTATTCTCGGTGTAGGACGCAATGGCGTTTTCCTCAGTGGCGGCGAGGCTTGCTTTATTTCCGGCTAAGAGTTCCCGAGCGAGTTCGATAAAGGGCTTGTTGACCGTATGTTCGGCACGGACGGTGTCCAGCTGACGCCGCAACTCGGAAAAGAGCCGCTCCTGTTTTTGTGCGAGAACTTTCTCTATTGAAGGAATTTTTCCTTCCTGCAACTCGCCTCGTGCATGACGTCGCAAATAGTCAATCCTGCGCCGCTCATTCGGGCGGATAAAGCTTACCGCCGTCCCTTTCGCCCCCGCCCGTCCGGTTCTACCGATACGGTGCGTGTACGTGGGGCCGTCATACGGAATGGAATAGTTGACAACGTGCGTAATCCCCTCGATATCGATACCGCGGGCGGCGACATCGGTTGCAACGAGAATACGGGTTTTCCCCGCCCGAAACCGGCTCAAGATTTTTTTCGCGCTGCCCCTGCGGGATGTCTCCATGTAGAGCGGCGGCTTCGTAATGCCGCTCATCAAGCTCTTTCGCAACCGCATCGGCGTCAACCTTAGTTTGGCAAAAGACCAGCCCGTAAAAGTTTTCGGCGGTGTCGATCAGGCGAACCAATGCCTCGGTTTTATCTTCTTCCCTCACCATCCAAAAAAACTGTTCGGTAAGCGGCAGCGGTTCTTCCGACGCCTCTTCTTCTACAATTTCATATTCGCCCATAAAGTCGGCAGCGATTTTCAAAATCTGCTTGGGCATCGTTGCCGAGAACATCAGCACCCGCGAATCGGGATTTGCCTTTTTGAATATCGTTTCGATATCTTCGATAAAGCCCATGTTCAGCATTTCATCAGCTTCATCTAAAATAAAATATTCGATACTGTCCAAATTCAGTGAGCCGCGCTCCAAATGATCGATAACACGGCCGGGGGTTCCGGCAACAATTTCGCATCCGCGCTTTAAGTTTCGTAATTGTTCGACAATCGACGCGCCGCCGTATACGGTGGTGATACGGGGATGGGGTCCTTCCTTAAACGATTCTATTTCCGAAGCGACTTGCAGCGCAAGTTCGCGAGTAGGTACCAGTACTAACGCACGCGGTTTTTCCCGCGGTTCCCTCAATTCCTGTACAAGCGGCAATCCGTAGGCGGCGGTTTTACCGGTACCCGTTCTCGCCTTTGCAATAACGTTCGCATCGCCGTTTAAGAGGCGCGGAATTGCCAACACTTGAATGGGAGTCGGCTCTTCAAATCCTTTTGCCGCTACCGCATTCAACACGGACTCATCGAGTCCCAAATCTCTAAAAGATATATCCATAATCGGTGCGAGTATATCAGATACGACGATAAGTTCATAGCCTACTTTACAAAAGAAACTTAATATGCTAAAGTATCCCCTCGAAAGCCGGCGTGGTGAAATTGGTATACACGATAGACTCAAAATCTATTGGGGGCAACTCCGTAAGGGTTCAAGTCCCTTCGCCGGCATGTTCTTCAATTCACCACTTGTTAATCCACCGGTCTTCAATCTATCAAAACTACTAAAAATGAAATATGGAACGAAAAGACGCAGAACTTGCATTTTTATTGCAATACGAAAATGTCGCATGGTATGAAAAAGGACGTGTCAGAATCCTTGACCGGCGCATCTATCCCGAAAAAATAACGTATGTTGAATGTTCTTCGTGGGATGAAGTCCGACAGGCGATTGCCGATATGGTAACCCAGAGCGCCGGACCGTACACGGCTGCCGCTATGGGGATGGCGCTTGCCGCATATCAAGTACGGAATGAAGGGGCGGAAAAGCAGCGGCACTTTCTTGAAGAGGCGGCGCAGGGGTTGGCTCATGCCCGACCGACGACGGCAAACAGAATGGGGCAAATTACTGCAGGCAGTCTTGCTGTGGCTGAAAATGCCTTGAATGCGGGGCAAGATGTAGTAACCGCCCTTTTTAACACTGCAATAGATTCGCTGAATCGGCGTTACGGTATAATGGAAAAGGTTGGAAACTACCTTGCAGAGCTTTTCCCGCAAGGGGGTGGCGTTCTTACCCAGTGTTTTGGAGAAACGATTGTCGGGATGATGCTGAAGGCAGCCCGCGCGCACAATAATCCCGTTAGAATAATCTGTGCCGAAACGCGGCCGTTTCTGCAAGGCGCCCGCTTAACTGCAAGCTGCGCCGCCGATATGGGGTTTGATACCACCGTTATTACCGACAATATGGTTGCATATACGATGCAGCAAGGGCAAGTCGATCTTTTTACCTCGGCAGCGGATACCATTACGCGGGACGGGCATATCGCGAATAAAATCGGCACGTTTCAGATAGCCCTGCTTGCAGAACGGTTCGATATACCGTACTATGTAACCGGCATACCGGATGCAGATAAGAAAAGCGCCGCCGATATCCGCATCGAACAGCGTAACCCTGAAGAAACGCTTTCGTGCCATGGAGTACGGCATACTCATCCTGCGGTAAAAGGGATATATCCCTCGTTTGACATTACTCCGCCTCAGCTTATCCGTGGGGTTGTAACCGATAAGGGGATATACCGTTCCCAAGAACTTGGTGCGTATTTTGATACGCCGCAGGATCGATTCTATTAGATAATTACGAGATTGCTAGGTTATTACTATGGATATACAAAAAGTTCCTTATACCCGCATTATTACTCCGGCTCCTCGCCGCCCCATCGAAAATGCAGTACCGCTGTTTGGGTCGTACTCGGGGATGTTCCATACCTTTGACATACGAGGCGTCAAGAAGCCGTTTGGCGATTTGCCATTTCCTACTTTTCTTACGGATATCCGCATAACCGACACATTGCGGCTCCTTTTTTGCGATGATAACCTTATCGGCGAAATTGAATTTTTTTATGGCGGATATTTTGCTTTTATGGAAACAACGCTGTGGAACCGCCAGACGAACCGCTTGCTTGCCTACCGGCAACTTTTGCCGCTGGGGTTTGTGCATCTGCCCAAATACATTGCGTACAGCGTTGCAACTTGCCGCGTTAAACGGCGATATGTTCGCATTTTTTCCCGTCTTTCCAAAGGGATGCTCTATGCCGATTTCGATTTTCTTGCTGCCAACGACCGGCCGTCATGCGAGGGCAGGCTTGATTTTGATTCGCGTTCGCCGCAATGCACCGACTATTCTGCTGTCATTCCTGCTTTTGTGAGCCGCCGGTGCCAAGCCGTGTATTTCCGATCATTTGCCGTAAACGGTTGGGTTACGTTTGGACATAATCAAGATATACAATTAAATAAAACAACCGCGGTCGGCTTTTTGGATTTTAGAAAAACCTATACGCCTCCCCGCACAAAGCGGAGTGTTGTTATCGGGCTGGGTATTATTGATGGCACCCAAGTTTCCTTCCATTTAAGTAATTCCATCGCTCCCGACAGCTACAGCTATAACGACAATATTTTATTTTACGGTGGAAAACGCATCCCGTTGCCGCCGGTACGTATTACATACCCGTTCGGTTCTTCTAAAAATTGGATTATCCAAGATACCGAAAGCATGGTCGATTTAACCTTTACCCCAAGCGCAATCTCTCAGCGGAATCTGAATATCCTCGTTTGGCGGCGGGACTATAAGACCATCTGCGGCACTTTTGAAGGCTCTTTTTTAATTGAAGACGGTGTAGAGCTCAAATTAAAAGGGTTCCCCGGCATCGCAAAAAAAGTTAGGATGAGAATGTAAAGGACATCGGCAGGTGTCTACCGCAGTTTTTCTCCTTTAGTTTTGTGCTTAGCTCTGTACTTCCGGAAAACGATAGATAAAATCGGCAATAGGTTCCAATCCGTTTTGAATATGCATCGTGTCAATTTTCTCTTCTATAGAATGCAATAAGGAATCGTCGGCGATTATCTCTTTTACTTTTTTTATTATTTTTCGCGGGTGAGGAATATACCAGCCGAGGTTATTGTTTACGACGTAGAGCATATTTCCCAGTTCTTGTCCACGCACATAGCTTGCAAGGATTAATGGCTTTCCAACTGACAGTGTTTCCATAACGGTAGCAGGCCCGCCTTTGGTGATGACACAATCGGATACATTGATTAAGTCGGGCATAAACGAAACAAAACCGAATACCTGAATATTGGTAATGTTCGTAGTTTTAAGCAGAATTTCCAGTTGCGTTTTTAACACTTTATTCTTGCCGCAGATAACAATTAAATGTGCGGGGCATCGCTGAAAGATAAAAGCGTTGACAATCGCAAGTGTCGATTTTAAGCCTTCCCCCCCGCCGACAACCATTACGATTTTTTTATCAAGCGGTATGCCATGCCGGTGTTTCGCTGCAATTTTTTCCGCGGCCGTATACCGCCGGTCAAAATTCCGCGAAAGCATAATAGGAAATTGATGAACCTGTTCCGGTTTAAAGCCATAGTGTGAGATCGCTTCTTTTTGCAATTTCTGGGAAAAAACAATAAGCTCAGTATTTTTTGCATAAAACCATGACGGATGTGCGGTGAACGGATCCATCACGATGGAAATTAATGGGATACTGGGATTCACCCTATCGATTGCAATCCGTGCAAGCGGGATAAGTATTTCGTGCAGGCAAATCAGTTTGGTGATTTTTTCGGCTTTAAGAAATGTTACCAGATTTTTTACAATAAACGGACGCAGTAGCCATCTACAAAATGTTAAAATCTTTTTCGATTTTGTTAACTGATAAAATGCGACGTAACCGAGTTCAAAGTAGTTTGAAGTTGCGAGATATCCTTTTTCAAAAAAAATACGCGAAATCCAATTGGAGTTCTTGAAGCCGTTTTGCGGTATATATTCGGCATTATCCGAATATTTTTCTTTTAAGCGTGCAATAAGTGCATTGGCCCCGGAAACATGTCCACCGCCTGTTTTTAGATATAAAAAGCCGATACGTTGTTCCATTGTCAACACTATATCAAAAAGAAACGGCAAATACAATCAACACTAAGTCTTGACAAACTGCGTATTTTACCGATAGCATTAATAATCTTATGTATTACCTAATATGAGGAGAGAAGTATGAACTTACATAAAAAAACAGTTGCAGCGGTACTTTTGGCCGCAGTTGTCGTCCACGCCTATGCATTTGATTCCGGTTTTACGCTGGGACTAAAGGCAAATTTAACCGGCTCTCTTACCGATCCCAAGATAAGTAAGAAGGATATGGACTACTTAGGCGGCGATGGTATGAAAGGTACGCTCGGCTATGTTACCACCGGCGAAGCTGATTTAACCTATCTTTTTGATTCGATACGCTACTTTCGCTTGCAAGATAACAGCGTATTCGGCGGCTTGGGCTGGAACTTTGCACTTGGGCTTGGGCAAGGCTTTTCGGGACAGATTTCGGGGCAGTATAATAAAGAGCTTGGCAAGAAGATCGATGTTTTTTTGCCGTGTGCACATGACTCCGGTGTTGACCCTTACCTCAGGGGTACGTTCGTACTTTTTACGCAACCGCCTATCCTTAGGGGTTAATACCGGCATCAGGATGCCGCTTGATCCGCAGCCTATCTATGAATTGTACACAAACCTTACTCCGGATGAAGTGGAACAATTAAAAAGAGAAGCAGGGCTTGATTTTTCCAGCGAAACGGGAACGCTGTTAATTACCGAAAAACAAATGAAGAAAATCAATCCCGTCGGTTTTACGTTTAAGGGCTTTGTTGAGTACAATCAGCCGTTCCTTTCCAATATGGAAATTGTATTAGGCGGTTTCTTGTCTTATACCATATATAAGCCGAAATATGTAACCATGCCGCAAAAACTTATCGATGCGGCAAAAGCTGGCGGTAAAGCCAAAAACCCGCCTGTTGACGTTGATGTGGTAAATACCCCCATTAAGTCATTTTATATGAACTCGCTCGATTTCGGCGTAACAGTCGGATTGACTTTTAAAGTATAAGGAGAAGTACTTATGCGTTTGTCTAAAAAGATTATAAATACGATCACGTTACTATTTTTTTGCTGCAGTATCAGCGTTTATATTTTCAACATGTAAACCGGCAATCGGTACCCCGTGGTATCCGCGGTCAGCATCCTCCTCTTCCGGCGGTTTTGTTATTACCGGCATACAGGTCAAAGGATTGGATGTCGTCCCTGTTCTGGCGGAAACTCCGGCCGACGATGCGGATAAAATAAAGAAATTTTCGGAGGCAAACAGCTATGTCGTTACTGTTCCTGCCGATGTTACAGAAATAACGGCCGAGAACATAACGGTTACGGCGATCGCATCTCTTTCTCGAAAGGACGCTCTTTCAGTAGAGGTAAAGCTGAACGGCGGCAGCGTTCCGTTAAGCGCGGGGCAGACTGTGCCCGTTACCATAAAAATAGCGGATCCTGACGGGAAATATGCTGTTCAGGAAAAAGTAATAAATATAACACAACACGAACCATACGAATTGGAATTAAAACGCCTTACCGTTTGCGGTATCGACGCAATGGCAGGAAGCGTTACGGTTCCTTATAAAGAAAACGTTATTGTTGCTTCCAAAATTCAGGCTGAATTTTTATACGGTGAAACCCAAACCGTAATACCGGTAGAAGTGAAAGACGCCCCCGTGTCTTTAAAGGAGAACGAAGAAACCGAAATCAAACTGTTTGTTAGGGAACTGAAGGGGCAATATAAAGATTTTGAGCATGTTATCAGCGTAACCAGAGCCGAAAAACCGGAGAACGGAGGGGAAGCCTTAGAGCTTGAAGCCGTATATGTACGGGGTGTGCCCGGCAATATCGCCGGTAGTATAAGCATACCGGAAAATACGGAGAAGCTTACCGCGGACGATATAATCTTATCGTTTAAGACATTCGGCTATATAGCTGCGGAAATGACGCCGCCGGAACTGGTATTTAAGGGAAAGACCGCATCCGCAAAATTTAAGATTTCTGCAAAAGAAGGAAAATACGAAGAATGGGAGCGCGAGTTTACATTTAAAAAAGACGCTGCGGCGGTATATAATCCGCGGGATAAACACGGCAACAAAAAGTACATTGTAAAGGTTACGACCGTAACCGAAGAAGTCAATCCGTTTGATCATTACGATGAAAATTATGAGTTCCCCGCGTCCAAATTCGACGAATGGGTTCTGCATATGCCTTCTATGTCGGGTATTATCGCTTCGTATAAATTCCGCGCGGGCAGCTGGAGCGGAAGTCCCGAAATGGTTGAAAACATTCCTTCAGGAATCGGTTCGGGGTTTAAAGCAATTTCCAATGTAAAAATCTACCGGTATAAAACTAGAAAAGACCGAGGGAGTGCACACGGTACTGATAGCGAACTTGCAGCCAATCCTCATGACAACCGATTCTATTTTTACCGGTTTACCGCAGATGCTTCAATGGGGATAAAAGCCGACAATTCCATGTTCTGTGTAGACCGGTACTCAAAGTTCCTTTTTTATTATAGTGATCCGGCTAAGATAAAAAGTATTGCTGGCAGCAAGCTCCCTACGGAATGGACTGACTATGCTGCTGCTTCTATAGGTGATCACATCCAATTTGCAGAACCGTTTTATATGAGCGATCCTGTCGGATATGTAAGGGAAGACGGTTCCGTTGTTATGTATCAATGGATAAAGGATAATATAAATGCAGCGAATTACCATGCACAGAAAAACCCCGCTTACGACAAACCTGCCGGTAGAAGTCCGGGAAAAGCGGGCTATTCGCCGTATCGAAAGAACATCATAATAAAGAAGACGGAAGTTACGACAGAGGTAAACCCCTATTATACGGTATCGGAACCGGTTATCGTAGGGCAGCCTGTTTCCGTTTATGCGCGGGTGGGAGCTGCCGTATTGCTTGAAGTAAAGGTTTTACCTGCTCCGGAAGGAGAGGCGCTTTCATATCAATGGTATAAAAAAGATAAGGAAAGCGGCAGTGTAGAAGAAATTTCCGGGGCAAATGCAGCCGTTTATACGCCGGATACCTCCTCTGAAATAAACGCATATTGTTATTGTACCGTAAAGAATACGAATTCCGCTAACGGACAGATTGCCGAGGTACAATCGGAAGACGCACGGGTGTGTATTTTAAGCGGGACGGGACCGATAAGCGTTGATGCCGAACCTCCTAAAATAACAAAGCAGCCGCAGCCTAAGACCAAAACCGTTCCGCTGAACGTCACTACCGAAATAGAGCTCAGTATGGAAGCGGTTTCGGTAGACGGTGGTGCGCTTTCATATCAGTGGTATAAGACCACAAACCCCGCAGAGGAAGGAGCCGCCGTAAGCGAACCGAGTGATCAAGCTGCGTACCTGTGTGAACCCGATACGTCTTCCACCGGTACTGCATATTATTATTGCCTTGTTACGAACACAAACAATAACGCTGACGGAAACAAAACCGCAACACGGAAAAGCGACGTCGTGACAATTGAAGTTGAAGAAGCGTATAAGGTTACCTTTACTGTAGACGGAAACGGCGGCTCTCTTACTGCCCTTTATGACGGAAAGGTAATAGATTCGGGTTCTTACGTAAAAAAAGGCGGTGTGGTTAAATTTATCGCAACCCCCAAGCCCCGGTACATTGTCAAAGAATGGACGGGCATTACGCCTGTGGCTTCACTGCCGGATAAAACCTTGGCGCAATTAACGGTCGGAAACGAAAATGTCGCCGTTTCCGTCTCTTTTGAGCCGAAGATGCGCCTTACCGTAAGACCCAAAATTGAAAATGAAAGTTTACAGTCGTGGTCAACGGCAGGTTTGGCAGATCATGCTAACCATAAATATATTGACGGTGCTCATTTTGCTCATGATCTTGCCGTTACGGTAAATGCAAATGGCGGTACGGATAACATACAATGGAAATACGACTTTCCTATTGAAGGATCAGATGGCTTGTTCACAGGAATCACAAACGGGGGACACGGTGAATATGTGAAAGAGAACGATTACATAAAACTAGAGAAGTATAAGGAAGACAATAATGTTGTTGTGCTAGCTAAGAATTTCTCTGATTTTTCAGAAATGGATATTGTATTTAAAACCTATCTGATAAAATCAAACAGACATGATTTTTGGCGTACTGAAAAGATATGGGCAGGCGGTGGACCGGTATACCCCAAGCAGCCCTTAGACAATAACAGCATCATTAAACTTGTCTACAACGAAACTACCGGAACATGGCGTTTAGATGCAACTGCACTACAACTTAATCAGCCGGAACGTGTAACGATCTCCTATGACGAAAACTTTACCCTTGCCGATGGCGAAGAAAAAGACTTTGTTATTACGTATACGGTTAATAACAACGGCTATAAACATGACGAAGACAAAAAATATAAAAATATGGACGATGGTGGAGAGAATGAAGCTAGTACAAGATCAAAGGGCACGGTAAAAGTAATTTACACCATTGGATGGAAGTTAGGTAATAATTAGTGAATTAAGAATTCATAATTAAGAATTGAGGAAAAGCCGTTTTATGTTGAAGAAATTCTACATAGAACGGCTTTTTTTAATTAAGAATTAGTAAATCAGTTTATCGCTTCTACCTCTGCTTGGGTAAGACCGGTCGCTTGCGCTATCTTTTCCCGCGAAAGGCCGAATTGCAAGAGATTTTTTGCCGTTTCGACTATGAAATCGTCACTATGCGTAGCGCAAGCCGCTGTAACAGTGACAAATTCAGTGGCTGCCTGAGCATTCTGCAAGATTCCTGATTGGTAGTCATGAGAAGTTACACAATTTCCGAAATCTCTGAAATTGTCGCTATGCGTAGCACACCCCCCCCCATAACGCCGATACCTTCACCAACCGCCTGAGCATTCTTCATGTTGCCGATAATTTGATTACCTGCTTCAATAACCGGCTGAAGATTTTTATCCTTACTCAGAGCATTTTTCTTAATTTTTTTATTCATATTCTCATGCTCTTTCCAGATTTTTGATTGATCTTCACAAGAAGCATCAGTTGCATCTGCAAATCCAAAGCAGATAAATGCGGTAAGCACCACAAGCCCCATAAACATCTTTTTCATAAGATTCTCCTTAAAATACTATTGGTAATCGCTAAAAAACGAAGCTTTTAGAGATTCCTTGTTATCTTCAATACTGAAGACTAATTAATAATAATACACAACACTTACTATTGTCAAGTTGATAATACCTACTTTTATCGTAATATTTTACTATGACTCAAATAGAATTACGGGGATATCTTTCACAAAATATAAAAACATACAGAAAACGACTTGCATTAACGCAAGAAAAATTAGCTGAAAAAACGGGGCTTTCTACGCAAACTATTAATGATATAGAAGGATGCAGAACGTGGGTAAGCGATAAGTCTCTTATAAAAATAGCAGAGATATTGCATACCACGCCTGCTGTGTTACTTTTCCCGAAACAAGAATCCGCACGTACAACATTTAGTGAAAACGATATAGAAATAGCAAAAATAAAAGCAGAGCTGACCGCAGCGATTAATGCGCAAATTCAAGAGGTGTTTTTACCGTATCAAAAATGAACCTTTGCGACATTATACTTACTGCGCCAAACGTCTTACACCCGTTCTGTATCTTTTTTGATGCAGTTGTCTTGCTAATAATATAATTGGAGATTTGTTAAAAAATAAGATAGCAAAAATTGATTCCGATTCATTCGCACTCGGTGTGATCAATATTTTCTATACGCCCGAATCGAATTTTTATACGAACTAATTTGGAGGACACGATGAGTCTCAATAAACAGCCGCTGACGGCACGGCAGCAGAAATCGCGGAAAACGAGAATTATTGTTATTGTATGCATAGCGGCGTTGGTAGGCGGCTGGTATGTTTTTATGAAGCCTAAAAATACAAAAACAGGTGATTTGCCGCCTTTAACGGTAAAAAAGGAAATCGAACATAATCAAATTGAGGTGTCCGGTTATATCGAAGCGGCACAAACGCAGGTTTTAGAAGCGCCCGGCGAGGGGTTTATCGAACAGGTTCTGGTAAAAGAAGGCGACAGGGTGAAAAAAGGCGCATTGCTTTTTGCGCTTGATACCGACAAACAGAGTTATGCTGTTGCAGAACATGCTTTTGCGATAAAACGGGAGCAAATTAACGGCGCCTCGCAAAAGCTGAGCTTGATGGAACAGGAACAGCGGCTTTTGGAAAAACAGCTCGCCGACCGCAAAGTGTATGCCAAATTCGACGGCATCGTTGCGGCTTTCACGATTTCGCAAGGGCAATACGCCAAGGCAAAAGATACCTTCGGCACACTGATTGACCGCAGTTTTCTTAAAGCCACGGTCGAAATTGCCGAAAGCGATGCGTCCCGCCTTGCAGTCGGACAAAAGGTTGATATGACATTCCCCGCCGAACCGGATATTAAAGTGCAGGCGGAGGTTATCTCCTATCCGGCAATCGCACGCTTAACCAGCCTTGGGCGGACGGTTGTCGATACGCTGATCCGGCTGGATAATCCGCCGGAAAAAATTCTTCCCGGTTATTCTTTTAATGGAACCATCGTAACCGGCGCCGACTCCGAAGTGCTTATAGTAGAGCAAGATGCCATCCGTTATGTGGAAGGGAAGCCGTTTGTCGATAAAATCGATGGCAATACCACACAGGAAATTCCGGTAACCGTCGAACCGTATATTAAAGGCTTTGTGAAGATTCTCTCCGGTGTGCAAGAAAACGATGTGCTGAAAAATCAAGCAAAACTGAACAACGATAGAGATTTCTAGGAGACGCATAGTGAAAACAGGGATGATTGTCTCCCTTGATTCGGTGGTAAAAACCTTTTTTATGGGAGAAAACGAAGTACATGCCTTGCGCAGCGTCTCGTTCGATATACCGGAAGGGAGCTTTGTTTCGCTTATGGGGCCGTCCGGTTCAGGTAAAACGACGTGTATGAATATGATCGGCTGCCTTGACCGCCCGACGGCAGGGGCAATCTATGTTGACGGAGAAAACACTGCCGAAATGACCGAAAAAGATTTGGCATTTTTGCGGAATAGAACGATCGGGTTTGTCTTTCAGCAGTATTTTCTTCTGCCCACGCTTACCATTCTTGAAAACGTGATGCTACCGCTTCGGTATCAGGGGCTGCCTGCCTCCGAACGGAAGAAGCTTGCCGCCGAAGAGCTGGACAAAGTAGGATTGAGCAACCGCCTCAAGCACCGTCCGAGCGAGCTGTCGGGCGGACAAAAACAACGTGTCGCTATTGCCCGCGCCCTTGTAACCCGTCCTAAACTGATTCTTGCCGACGAGCCGACCGGAGCGCTCGATTCCGAAACGGGTCAGTCCGTACTCGATCTTTTTTTTTGACATAAACCGGCAAGGCACGGCGGTTATCATTGTTACCCATGATCCGGACATCGGTGCAATGGCGCCGCGCTCCATTCACCTTAAAGACGGAAAAATCATTTCCGACACGGCGGATAATTTTTGAGAAATGGACAAGGGAAGAATTATATCGTGTCTAAAATATTTATTGATACAAATATACTCGTTTATACCCTTGCTTCAACTTGGCCTTGCTATGCACTTTAACCGCTTCCTGTAACGCTATTTTTCCTTTAGCAAAGAATTTGACCGATAGATATTACGAATTTTTTAGGAGAACCTATGAGATTACATATACAACACATACGGGACGGAGCCCATGTTTGAAGATATCCTCTCAGCCTTGCAAAATTTCCGGCACAATAAGATGCGCACGCTCCGATGCTCATATTGTTATGGGTATTATCATCAAGTAAAGAAAGTTTTACAAAAACGCTTGATTTTGTAACAATATACTGTTACAATTTAACCATGAATAAAAAAGAATACGTTTTATATACGGGAGAAAAATTCACTGTAGAATGGTATTTTACAATAGAAGGTAAAAGTCAGCCCTTTGATTATTTCAATGAACTTGATTCCCAGCAGCAAATGAAATTGTTATATTTGGTAAAACGTATGGGCGATTTTGGAAAAATTGCAGATAAAACGAAATTCAATTTTGAGCATGATGGAATTTGGGCATTTAAACTCAATCCGGACAGATTTCTTTCATTTTTCACAAGCGGAAAGAAAATCATTATAACAAATGCTTTTGAAAAGAAATGTGACAAATTACCACGTACAGAAAAAGCTAAGGCTGAAAAGTGCAGAAAGGATTATGAACTGCGCGTAAAAGGAGGAACTTACTATGACAACATTTGACAGATTAATGCAAAACTCAAAATTTAAAGCTGAGTTTGAAAAAGGCTACAATGAGTTTTTAATTTCAGAATTCATGATTGAAAAAATGGAAGAAGAAAATATTTCCGTCAGAGAATTGGCAAAACAAGCAAAAGTGTCTCCCACCACAATCCAAAACTTACGCAGTGGAAATGCAGAAACAGTAAAATTCAAGACACTTTCAAATATTATGCAAAAATTAGGATATGTATTACAACCTGTGAAGGTGGTAACATTACAACAGAAATAAAAGACATAGGAAATAAGCGAAAACAGCTAACGCCCGCTTCAACATGGCCTTGCCTTTGGCAATGCAGATTATGCAAATATTAGGCGGGACGTTTTCTAGGAGAACCTATGAGATTACATATACAACACATACGGGACGGCTCTCATGTTTGAAGATATTCTTTCAGCCTTGCAGAACTTCCGGCACAATAAGATGCGCACGCTCCTGTCGCTTTTAGGAATTATGATTGGGGTATGCTCGGTTGTTATTACGATGAATTTGAGCCGCTCGCTGGAAGCAAGCGTTGCTTTGGTGTTTAAGGATTTAAGCAGTTCGATGGTCGCCGTGTGGCCTTCGTCGTGGCGGAATGCTGCTATTACATTTAATGACCGTTATGCTGATATGCTGAAAAAAAAGATACCGCAGATAAAACGCGTTTTTTGGTTTGATTCGTTTAATGCTGCGGTCATGCGCGGCCGACTGAATGCCGGATCTAAAGAATGCTATGGTATAGAATACGGGTACATGGAAGCGCAGAAATGGCATCTTGACTACGGTATGGGTTTTACCGCTTCGGATTTTATGACCGGTGCGCAGAAGGTTATTATCGGGGAAGATATTGCCAAAGGTTTATTCCCTGAAGGAGGCGCCGTCGGCAAGAAGCTGACGTTATCGGTAAATAACGGAAATGCTGCGCCGCTGCTTTTTACGTGTACGGTTATCGGTGTGCTTAAAACAAAAGAAACGGCAATGGGACAGATGCAGCGGTATGTACTGATACCGCGTTCGTTTATGGCAATGCAGCTTGGCCGCAAGAAAGCTGACTCGGTTGATGTTGAGTTGTACGATACTGTAATGGATATCGAAGCGGTTGAAGAGGCAATTAAAGCAGCATCCGACGAATATGCAAACAGTAAAAATACGGTGCGGATATGGTCGGCACAATCGATGCAAAAGCAGATTCAGAGCAGTCTTGCGATGATTGCCGCCGTGCTATCCGGTATTGCAGGGCTTTCGCTGTTGATAGGCGGTGTCGGCATTATGAACATTATGCTCGTAACCGTTGCGGAGCGGCGACAGGAAATCGGCATCCGTAAAGCAATCGGCGCTACGACGGGGGCAATCCTTTCGCAGTTCTTAACGGAATCGGCCGCCATCAGTATTGTCGGCGGCGGTATCGGTCTTGCAGCAGGTTTTTTAATCAGTCTTGTCGCCGTTACGCCGATTTTATCTCAGTTCTCAGGCGGTAGCGATGTTGTATTATCGTTCAATATGCGCGGAGCATTGCTGGCGTTTTTAATTTCCGCAGGAGCAGGTATTTTCTTCGGGCTGTACCCCGCATGGCAGGCCGGCAAACTCGATCCCGTCAAGGCGCTGGAGGAATAAGTGTACATATAATCTACGGTGTTTGCCGAACGGCAAACTCGGAATTAAATTAAGACACACTATTTGTGTGGCTTAATTTAATATTCCTTTTGTGCAAAATTTTGAATAAAATTTTGCACTATTTTTAGGGAAGAAGGGTAAACACATCAGAGCAATAAGTTCAAATACCGCAGAATAAGGGAGGTTGGACGGCCATTTGAACCGCAAAGAGGTTCAACTCTGGACGGACAGCCTCACTTATTCTGCGGGCGAACACTACTAGAATCTGATGCGTTTACCCTGAGGATCAGCTATGTTAGAAGATTTTATCAATGCGTTCGGTAATTTCCGCAGTAAGAAATTGCGGACGGTACTGTCGCTTTTAGGTATTGCAATCGGTGTTACCGTTGTTACGGTTATCAGCAACATCGGCAGCTCTATGCAGATCAGTATGGCAAAATTATTCAACCTTGATGCGATGAATATGATCCAAATTGAGCCGCGGTGGGATTTTGATAAACAAAAGAGCCATATCAAACTGACTGAAAAATACCGCGAAGCACTGGAAAAAAATGTACCGCTTGTAAAAAATGTATTTTACTCAGGCTTTTTCAGCGCAACGGTTTCGCATAATTCATTTTATCTGAAAAATCAGCGGATAGTCGGCATCGAATACGGTGCGCTTGAGGCAAACGGGTACGAATGGTCTTATGGGAAGAGCTTTAGCCTTGATGATTTTGCGAACCGACGGCACAAGATTATTCTGGTTGAAGATGAAGCAAAGGTTCTGTTCCCCGAAGGAAATGCGGTTGGAAAAAGGGTTACACTTACCGTTCCGTATAATCAGGGGCGCCAGTTTATTCCATTTTCATTTGAAGTATGCGGTGTTGTAAAGCCGCGCAATCGGTTTTCCAATATCGGTTCTTTTATGGTGCCGCGGTCATTTGTTGCAGAGGATATGGGTATCGGCAAAAACAATTCGGATATTGCTTCGGTGCAGATTTACGATCCGGCATATATTGACGAAGCAACGGCGCAGATAAAGGCATTTTCCGATTCGTTTGCCAAAACAGAAAACGCCTTATGGACGTTTTCGGAAAAAGATCTGATGAACCGGATCAATTCGCAAATCGGGCTTGTCAGCGTCGTGCTTACGGTGATCGCGGTTATGTCGCTTTTGGTCGGCGGCATCAATATTATGAATATTATGCTGGTTACCGTAACAGAGCGGAAAAAGGAAATCGGTATCCGCAAGGCACTTGGAGCAAGCGAAGCGGTTATCCGCAATCAGTTTTTGGTTGAATCCGCCACGTTGAGCTTGACAGGCGGTATATTCGGGATATTGTTTGGCGGAGGACTGAGCATACTTTTGGTACAGACCGTCTTTCAGTCCGACAATTTTAAGATGGTCTTTAGCCCGAATATATCAGGGTCGGTTATTGCATTTGCCGTGTCCATCACCATTGGGATTTTCTTCGGTCTCCGGCCGGCGGTTAAAGCCGCTCGGCTGGATCCGGTTGTTGCATTGGCGGATTAAGGCTATATCCGAAACTTTCCCACCTCTTGCGCCAAATGCTCAATACTGGTTCTATTTTGCGCTGTGATAGACACGACTTCTTCTACCGCATTGGTTATTTGTTCGGCGCCGGAAGCAATTTCGGTCATGCTGTCGGTCGTTTCCCGTGTAATTTCCGCTAGTTTTTGCATCTCTGCAGCAATTTGTCTACCGCCTTCAAGCATTTCTACGGAAGCGGAACTTACCGCTTTCGTTACCTTATTGATGGTCTCGATGGCCGATAAAACTTGCGATCCGTTCTCCTCTTGTTCATGCATCAGATCTACAATAGAATCTTCTTTTCTCGAAATTTGGCTGATAAGTTCGTACACGTCGGTAAAGGTCTTTTCCGCTTGCATACCGGCCTTGGAAACTTGCTCGATAATTTCCGTCGATTCTTTAATAACTGCGCCTATTTGTTTTCCCTGTACGTTGGATTCTTCGGCAAGTTTTCTAATCTCATCGGCAACAACGGCAAAGCCTTTGCCTGATTCTCCTGCGTGAGCTGCTTCGATAGCAGCATTCATTGCTAAAAGGTTTGTTTGACTTGCAATATTCTGAATTACCTGACTCGCTTCGAGCAAGGCTTCGGAGCGTTCTGCAATTTGTTTAACAATCTCATTTGCAGTCCGCGCTCCATCTTTACCGATTTTCATTTGACCGTATGCGATTTTAATCAATTCATCATTTTGAGCGAGCGCCTTGTTGATATGAGTGATATTCTCAGCGGTCTGTGTTATTAACGCCGAAGACTGCGCAATGCTTTCCGACTGCGTTGTAATTCCTTCAACGAGCAGGCTTAATTTTCCTTGAATTTGCTCACCGGTCGCAGCCGTTTCCGTTACACCTGTTGCTTGCATTAAAGCTTTTTCTTTTACCGTTGCAACATTACTGCCGATTTCTTTTACTGCGGCCGCCGTTTCTTCCATATTGCTTGATAAGTCGGAGCCGATGGCAGTCATTTTATCCGCCTCTTCTGTTAAGACGGTGAGCATACGGTGGGTATGCTCCGTTGCCGTATTCAAATTGATCATCAGCCGTCCGATTTCATCGTTGCGTTTTATCGTTATGCGGTCGGTAAGATCACCTGCCGCAATCTTTGCAAACATAGCCTCAAGCCGTGCAAAATAACGTCTAAGTGCCCGGGAGGCAATAATTGCCAAAGTGAAATAAATAACAAACATCAGTAGTCCGATGAGGAGCATAATTCTGACGAGCGCATAAAACAACGAGAGAATTTCCCTTTGTTCTACAATGATAATAAGTTTCCATCCTAATTCGGGAAGCGGAAAGATATAGGCTTTTCTGTTTTTTTCCATCCACTGTAATAGAAACAGTCCCTTCCTTTTTTTGAATGATTTCCGAGAAAGCAGCATTGACATCTCTTAGGTTTTTAGAATTGAATGCGCTATGGGTTGCATCCGCTAAAATCATTCCGTCATCCTGTACGAGCATACAATATCCCGTATCTCCAATTCTGATACTGCTGATAAACGATGTTAAATCCGTTAAATTGATATCCACACCGACACACCCTAGCAATGCACCATTACTGTCTTTTACAGCCTTTGTCACCGCTACGACGGGAGTACCATCTGTGGCAATATATACCGGTGTGATAACTATATCGCCGTTCGCTTCTGCCGCCTGTTTATACCATGGTCTTTGGCGGGGATCGTACCCTAGCTCATCTTCTCCAGTCCATGAAGATGCTATTCCACCCCATCGGGTTCCCATATAGACATCTTGAAACTCGGTAAAACTTTTTTCTATAATTCTAAACAGTGTTACAAGCTCCCGCTCCGATCTTCCGGTATGCGTATATATTATTCCCGATTTTTGCGCTTCTATCGTATAATTGTAAATAGTTTCATCAGCGCCTTGTACGGCAGGATGGGAAGCAAGCATGGTTACAACGTTTTCGCCTTTTTGAATGAGGAGTTTGATCGATTTTTCGATATTGAAAAATTGTTGAGCAGTAAACTCATTAAATTGTTCGGTATTTCTCTTATAAAGCTCATAGCCGACAACAGCGCTAATAAAGCTGATAATCGAAATGATCGTTATAGTGATTGCCCGCAAAAGCCTAAAGCGAATGGAAACAGCCTTTTTCATGGTAAATCTCCTTTTATAGGGAATTTTTTTCGATAAAAAGAAAATCTCATTACTGCTTTTCTTTCATGTTTAAGAATGGACATTTTGATAATATGTTTGAAAATACGAGATGGTATAGATACCTTTCACTCATATCAAGCTTTCCTTGTTAATTCTTTTTATTATATACCATAGTTAACAATATCGTCAACTTAAATATTCAGAAAAGTAATTACGGCAGCGGGAGCGGTGTACTGAGAAAGCCGATCGATTGGTCTGTATTTTCTCCGAAACACTGGATATATCGCGCATCCGTAGGTCTATTTTCGAGCGTTTCAAGCGATCCGTTTTGCCGGTCGCCACCGTTCGGTTGTAGTTGATACACGGAAAGCGGTTGTAAATCGGCGCTCAGCATAATCAAAGAATAGGATGCGCACGCTGCACTATCGGTAATGTGTAACGTCCATTGCTCATTTTCCAGCGTAAATTCAAAGGGTAAGAAAGTGAGTATCTGCGGCGCCGCTTGCAGTGAAAAGGCGGTCTCCGTTTTATTCCCACCCAAATCGGAAGCGGTAAGCGTATATTGCCCTGCGGGAAAAGAAAAAACGGCGAGGATATTTGAACTTATTTGAACCTATCCATTGAGCATTCTTTGAATATGCTGCTTCCTGTAAAAAAACGGTATTTTCCCGATGGCAAGACCATTCAAGACCGGTAGCATCTTCGCGTAACGTCAAGTCTTTATAATCGTTTCTTCCATCGCCGTCTTCAAGTAATACAAAAGCAGCCAATCGCTCCGTCACGGTGCCTTGTCGGTTATAGCTGTATATCCGCTGTTTTTTTACAAGCGTAACGGATGGTGTATTAAATGAACAGGCCGCCGACAATAACACGACAAAGAACAGACACGGAAAAGAAAAGCGCTTCATCGGCCTAGAACATAAAGGAAAGATTGACAACCGTCAGATCGGAAGCGGCTTTGTTTGCACTGGATTCAAAGTGTACATTTCTACTTTCGCATTGCTCGATTAAATATGAAATATAGTACATTCCAAGACTGCAAATATCCGAGCCTTCCGGTAGCGCACGATAAAAATCAATGAGCGAATTTTTATTAATATCCGCTTTCTTCATGTCGTTTATACTTGCTTTTATTGCTTCCGACGAACTCGCTTTTGCTTTGTTGTACACTGAAATCTGCATCTTTCCCTGTGTCCCGATAGAAGTGGTACTTCCTCCTCCGATTTTCCATGAAACAAAGACTTTCTCTTCCTTCCTTCTCAGTTCGGCAATAAGTAATTGGCGAACTTTCGGATCGAAAAGCGCGTCTTGAGGATCTTCGATATTCGGGAAAAGCTGCTTTGCCTCATTTCGCATATTCATGTTTTCTGCGCTTAAAATCAACTCCATCAGCACAAGCGAGATATATTCTGCTATTTTGGTTTTGTCGATATATTCATTCAAGCTGGTACGGATTGTCCGTATGATGAGGTCAAAATTCGGAGCTGATTTAAACTTGGTAATGATAAACCAAATAAACGGCCGGAGATTATTGAGGAATTTTTCGCTCAAGAAGAGCTTCATATTTTTATCTGCGGGGGAAAGATCTTCTTTACTGATAAAGGCAGACAGCGGAGCAAGAATTTCTTTCTTTGTTGTATAGATGAGTTCTTCATTTTTCTTTAAAATCGCCGCCAAATAGTGTTGATTGATGTGCGTTTTTTCATCGATAATATTTGCAGGGTTCAATCTATTCCATTTTTTTAGTACCGGTGAAGCTAAAATCTGTTTAAATATGAACATATCGTACTGACGGTATAATAGAGAAAATACAATCAATTTTGACAAGTCCATAATTTCTTGGCGTAAAGAAACCAGTTCAGACTGTGAAATTTCAATCTTTGAAATATAGTTTGCGAGGATGAGGCGTTGAATGTTATCGGGGACAAAAGAATCCAAAGAGATTCCATACTCTTCAACATTCCCTGCCAAGGTAAATCGCAGCAGCTTTTTATTTTGCTTAATAAAGAAAGTTGAACCTTCCTGCGTTAAAACCAACTTAATAGGAAGATTTAATAACCGTTTCTTTTCTCCTGATGCCATAATCGTTATCCTCGCCTTACTATTTTTTAGAGATTAGCCAATAACTTTTTAACTTCGGCTGCATTGCGATAATTCGGTTTTTGCTTAAGTAACTGCTCAAAAATCGCCTTTGCCTCCGTTTTATTATCTAGACTAATATACACTTTTCCAAGCTCATAGTAACTATCCCATGCTTGCGGATTTATTTTGATGATAGCCTGATAGGTGTCGCGCGCATTTTCTTTTAACCCGGCTGATAAGTAGACAGCTGCAAGATTTTGCCGTGCATCGATATCTTTCGGCGTAGCTTTTATCGCATTTGTATAATAATCGATAGCTTTTCCGTACTGATTTTTTAGCCCGTAGAGCTTTCCTAAATTCATATTCACTTCAAAATTTGAAGGCTCCGCCCGATATGCGGCTAATAGATGCTGTTCCGCGCTATCAAGACGCCCTGCTTCAAGCTGAATCCGCCCAAGGTTGATACGAGGCTTGCTATAGTTTCCGTCAGCTGTAACTGATCTGCTGTAGTAATCCTCGGCTTCGCGCAGCCGATTGTTTTTTTCGAGCGCTAATCCATACGTGTATAAGAAGCGGGCATCTTTATCGTTAACAGCTAATGCTTTTTGGGCATTTTGCAACGCTTCTGCCGCCTTGCCGAGTTCAAGTTGTACCGCAGCAAGGTTATAATACGTTACCGGATCGGCATCACCGAGCGTTAACGCTTCTTTAAAATAGCGCTCCGCTTGTTTTGCATCCTTTTGTTTTGAATACACTTGCGCCATCTCTTTTAAGGCGGAAGTATTTGACGGTTCCAACGCCAGCGCTTTTCGGTAGTTATTAATCGCTTCACCGTAATTGCGCTTTTTATCCTGCATACGGGCTATTTCAATCCATGCCCGAACGTAATCCGGCTTTAACGCAGCAGCTTTTGAAAAAGCCGTAAGGGCGGCATCATTTGCATTCATAATCTTATGCGTCATACCGAGATTGAAAAAAGCCGCTTCAAATTGCGGATTTGATTTTACCGCTTGCTCAAAAGCGGTACGTGCCTGCGGATATTTTTTCTGTGCAAAATACTTTCTGCCCAACTCATAATTGTATTGAGCATTTTGCGGATCAAACCGACGGGCTGCCTCTAATTCCTGCACTGCAAGCGCCGCATTGTTTTGGACATCTGCAATTTGAGCATATATATAATGAGCCTTTGCGTCATCGTTTTTAGCTGCTATCGATTTCTTAATATAACCGGATGCCTCGTTCAGCGCTTGAGTTTTATTAGCCGGCGATGCCTTTGAAAGCGACTGCATAGCCTCCGCCATTTCGCGGTACTGCTCAGCTGCAAAGACCGCATCACCGGAAGGTATTTGTCCCGCCGCTTTACTGAAAGCGCTTTGCGCTGCGACAAAATTACCGGCTGCAGCGGCTTTTTTTCCTTGCTGCACCAGTGCGTCTACTTCGCGTTTTTTAGTTAACAGCTCCGCTTGTGCTTTTTTGGCGGCCGCAGCTTCGGCTGCTGCACGGGCTTGAGCCGCCGCTTGTGTGTTTGCATTATTTGCCGTATTAGCTTGGTTCGCCTTATTCGCTGCTGCATTGTTTTTTTGCGGTGCAGCTGGTTGTGTTTGCCGTGAAGCAGCCGCATTTGTTTGCTGTGCGGTCTGCGGTTTTGCAGAGGGGCTTGTTTGCGCTTGCAGCGCCGACTGCGCATCGGCAATTTTTGCAGCTAAGGCTTGTGATTCGGAAGTATTCTTTGCTGCGAGTCCCTTTTTGATATACTCATCGGCTTTTTTCAATGCACCTGCTTTTGTCTGCTTATCCGTTGAATTTTCCGCCAAGCCAAACATTGCGTCAGCCATTTTGCGGTAAGATTTTTCTGCAAAATCATTATCTTTAGGCATAAGGCGGCTTGCTCTGTCCAAAGCAAGGATTGCATTATTCAGCTGTTTACGCTGTGCTGCGGCTGTCCCTTGCGCTATAAGGTTTTCTACCTGTTTGTGTGCAGCGGTTTTAGGCTGCTCTTGCTCTTTGCGCTGCTCTTCGGCTTTTTTCTGAGCAGCGGCTTTAGCAGCCTGTTCCTGCTGTTTACGCTGCGCCTCGGCTCTTGCCTGTGCAAGCCGCTCCTGCTCTTTGCGCTGTTCTTCGGCTTTTTTCTGAGCAGCGGCTTTAGCAGCTTGTTCCTGCTGTTTACGCTGCGCCTCGGCTCTTGCCTGTGCAAGCCGCTCCTGCTCTTTGCGTTGTTCTTCGGCTTTTTTCTGCGCGGCAGCTTGGGCAGCCTGTTCCTGCTGTTTACGCTGCGCCTCGGCTCTTGCCTGTGCAAGCCGCTCCTGCTCTTTGCGCTGTTCTTCAGCTTTTTTCTGCGCGGCAGCTTGGGCAGCCTGTTCTTGCTGTTTACGCTGCGCCTCAGCTCTTGCCTGCGCAAGCCGCTCCTGCTCTTTGCGTGCATCGAGTATTTTAGCGTACAGATTGCGGGCGCCGGAGTTGTTCTGTGCGGCGAGCGCTTCTTTAATATAGCTTTCGGCTTTATTTAGCGACGTCTGTAAATCATTCGGATTTGACAGGCGCTGTGCAAGATTGAGCATTGCATCAGCCATATCCATGTATGAATCGCTTGCGAACTGTTTATTGTCCGGCATCGCGGCTGCCGCTTTATCGAAAGCGGATATAGCGCCATTCAGCTGCCGCTTGTTTACGGCATTCTTCCCTTGTCCGATCAGTTCCACAACCTGCCTTCGCTGCTGTTCCGCTCGATCCTCTTTGCGTGCGCGTTCTGCCGCTTGTTGTTGGGCTAACAGCGCCTGCTGCCGTTTTGCTTCGGCCGCTTTTTGGTACTCGTCTATAATATTACTATAAAGCGCACGGGCATCCGTATTGTTACGAGCTGCAAGAGACTTCTTTATATACCGCTCCGCCTCATCGCGGGCTTTTTGAACGGTTTGAGCATCAGGCGCTGTTTTCGATAATAAAAAGAGTGATGATGCCATATCGTAATACGAGACCGCTTCAAAATCTTTGTCATCAGGCATCGCTTCATCAGCATGTTCAAAAGCGGTAAGCGCATTGTCCAGCTGATTTTTTTGAGCGGCGCTTTTCCCTTGCACAATGTAGTCGCGTACTCTATTGCGCTCTTCTTCAAGCTTTTGATTTCCGGTTGCCTGTCCCGTTTCCTGCTCCTGTATTCCGCGGTTAAGCGCAAGCGCATCATCACCGAACACTCCCGGATAGGGCTTGCCTCTTCCGTCGTTACTTCCGTCTTGAGCGCCGTATTGTTTTGCAAGACTTTCATTGGCAGCTTGTGCCGCCAAAAGCCGTTCCTGTTGTTCCGGAGTGAGCTCATTGCCGTCATTTTCGGATACAAAAAAATCGTTATTTCCTAAAATATCGGAGGATTGCCCGGAAGCTGCTCCCATACTGCCGCCGTTCAGTTCATTTTTTGAAATCGGTACATTATTTGTCCCTTTTCCGCCGAAAATAAGAGAGTACCCGCCCCAAATTAAAAGACATAGAACAATACCTGCTGCCGTTCCGATTAAATATTTGTGTAAATCATTCAAGATTATAGTCCTCCGAATAGTCAAGCGTTTCATCCGAACCGACGGAAAGAGAAGAAGCATTATCTACCGATTGTAAATTTGCATTTATTTCATCTTGTAGCTTTTTATACCGATCCTCTGCAGCCTTTCGCTCCGCTTCTTCCGCCAGCTTCCGCGCTTCTTCTTGCATTCGAATCATTTCCGCTTCACGCTGTTCCGATTCCAAAAGAGATACCATACGCTGAATTGCCTGTCTTTGGGAAGTAGCGGGGTCGAGATTTAAATAAAATTTATAATCTTCCAATGCTTGCGGATATTGTTCCAATTTAATATAGGTATTCGCTCTATTCAATACTGCCGGCGGATAGGCGCGGCGTGCTGCCAGCGCTGCGGTATAAGCCTCTTCCGCTTCGGTAAACCGGCTCTGTAAAAAGTAGACATTTCCCAGATTATAGGAGTAGAGATAGGCTCCCGCCGTATCTTTACTTTTGCCGGCCAACAGCTGCTGTTCGGCCTCAGCATATTTACCGAGGCTGATATAGCATACACCCAAATACAGATTGATTTTAGGATCGTTCTTTCCTTCCGCCGCCGCCTTATAGAAAAGCGGAACAGCCTTATCCGGTTGATTATTCAGCAGCAATTTCTTTCCCTGCGTTAAAGCATCCTCCGTAAAGCCTGATGTGAGAGCTGTTAACAGATACATAATGATCGGAATTAACTGCCGAGCCGATAGTATACGGCAAATACGCTTCATTGACATTACCTCTCAAAAATTATACCATAAAATTATGTCTTTGTACCTTATTAGTTTCATTAGTGTTCTTGCTTTTTTCATTCTATTACTCGCTTTTTTACTGATACGTTCGATTATTTCACCGAAAAAAACAGCTATAATAGAAAAATATATCAATGCCGGCAAGTATGCGACAGCAATTAAACGGGCAAAAGCTATTATAGCAAAAAACCCGCGTGATACGAAAGCCCATTATCTTCTTGGAAAGGCTTATTTGGCCGACGGTCGTGCCGAACTTGCATTGATGGAATTTAAAACCATCAGTAAGGCGACCTTTGAATCGAAAGCGCAAGAAAAAGAATTCCGAAATTTAACGGCACAGCTGTATGAACGCTTTCAACAACATACCGAAGCCCTTGCCGAATATGCGCTGCTGATAAAACTCGATCCCCAAAATGCGGAATATTATTATGCAATCGGACAGCTTTTTGAACAACTCAATAAAACAGAACAAGCTATTTTTCATTACCGACAAGTGATTAGCCTTAATCCTAAACATGCTGCGGCTCATGCAGCGCTCGGATTACTTCTGTTCCGCAATAAGTTGATGAGCGAGGCAAAACAGGAAATCGCTACCGCATTGAAGCTTGAACCGGATAATACAACTGCGCTGTACTATCAAGGGCGGCTGCTCCGTGAATCAAAAGAATATGCGCAAGCGCTGGCTTCATTTGAAAAAGCAGCCCGCAATGCGGATCTTCGACAAAAGTGTTTTACCGAACGCGGTTTATGCTATCTTGATGCAAACAGCCTCGAGAAAGCCGCTTTTGAATTTGATCGCGCGCTTAAACTTACAACTGCAAAAAATACGAATCCCGATACGTTGCGGCTCCGTTATGCGGCTGCGGCATGCTACGAAAAAATGAGAGACCTTGACAGGGCTATTGAACAATGGGAGATAATCCACACGGTAACGCCGAAGTATAAAGATGTTGCGGACAAACTGAACCAGTATCGGGATCTCCGTTCAAATGATTATATGAAGGAATATCTTACCGTCAGCGCGGAAGCGTTCCTCAAACTCTGTAAAGCGGTTACGGAACAAGCCTTTGCGCTTTCGGTTCAGTCTCAAAAAGAGATTAAACAAGGCTGTGCGATTATCGCATTGGAAGATAACTCCGAAAAATGGATGAATGTACGCAAGCAGCCCAAACTCTTTATTTATTCGCGGGATAGCGACATCATCGGTGATTCTTTTTTACGCTCGCTGCATGAACAGATGAAAACTCAAGGGTTGGTGCGAGGTGTCGTTATTACCTCAAGCGGTTTTTCGCGAGCTGCATTGAGTTTTGCAGAAAATCGGCCGTTTGAATTAATCGATAAAGACAAACTGGAGTCAATCCTCAAAACAATAAAAGGCATATAGCATGAAGATCCTCTGTGTTTCCGATCAAATTGATCCGCTCATTTACAGTGTCAATATCAAAGAGCGGTATCAAGATGTCGATCTGGTGATTTCGGCAGGGGATTTACCGATGGAGTATTTGGAATTTATCGTTTCATCGTTGAATAAACCGCTCTTCTTTGTGTTCGGAAACCATAATCTTAACGCATTGCCCTATTATCACAAAAAGTTTAGGACGAATGCAACGCTGCAATCCATTGCGGAAGAGCGGACTGAAGGATACGGTTCAACCTATCTCGGTTTTACCACACGCCGAGAGGGCAATGTGCTTTTTGCAGGAGTTTCGGGAAGTATCCGGTACAATAGCGATATCGGGCAGTACACCGAACATCAAATGAAGATGCAGTTGCTTGCATTGGTGCCGCGCCTCATTTACAACAAGCTGCGTTACGGACGGTATTTAGATGTGTTTGTCGCTCATGCGGCGCCCTTCGGTATTCACGACCGTCCCGATCCGTGCCATGTAGGGTTTAAATGCTTTTTATGGTTCATAAAAAAGTTTAAGCCGCGCTACTTTTTACACGGGCATATTCATCTTTACGACTTACAGGCGCCGCGGGTAACCGTCTATGAAAACACAACGGTTATCAATGTGTTCAGCAATTACCTGTTGGAAATAGGAGATTATCATGATAGATAACAAAACCGTACTTGCCCGTAAAAAACTTTTTAACGAAACAGGTGACATCGAAGTCCATTTACGGAAGATGATAGGCGGTAACACTACCAACCTCAACGATTTTAATAATATGAAATATACATGGGCGAGCGAGTGGTACCGGCAAGCGATGAATAACTTCTGGATACCGGAAGAAATCAATATGAATACCGATGTGCAGGATTACCGCAAGCTGAGTCCCGCGGAAAAAACTGCCTACGATAAAATCCTGTCCTTCCTCATTTTTTTGGACAGCATCCAAACGGCAAACTTGCCGAATGTCGGGCAATACATCACCGCAAACGAGGTGAATCTCTGCCTTACCATTCAAGCGTTTCAGGAAGCAGTGCATTCGCAGAGCTACAGCTATATGCTGGACACTATCTGCTCCCCCGACGAGCGGACAGCCATCCTCTATCAATGGAAGGATGATGAACATCTGCTCAAGCGGAACAAGTTTATCGGAGACTTATACAATGAATTTCAGGATGATAAAAGCGCGCTGGCTCTTTTGAAGGTTGCCGTCGCCAATTATATTCTGGAAGGGGTGTACTTTTATTCCGGCTTTATGTTTTTCTATAACCTTGGGCGCAACAACAAGATGCCTGGCTCCGTGCAGGAAATCCGCTACATCAACCGCGACGAAAACACACACCTGTGGTTGTTCCGCTCGATTATCCACGAGCTGCAAAAGGAAGAGCCGCAGCTGTTCACTCCGGAAAACAACGAGCTGTTCCGCAGCATGATCCGCGAAGGCTGCGAGCAGGAAATTGCGTGGGGGCATTACGTTATCGGGGATGACATTCCCGGCCTGACCCGCGGCATGGTTACCGACTACATTCAATACCTCGGCAATCTCCGCTGCGAAAACCTCGGCTTTGAACCCTTATACGAAGGGCACCGCGAAGAACCCGTCTCCATGAGCTGGGTAAGCCAATACAGCAACGCGAACCTCATCAAAACGGACTTCTTCGAAGCAAAGTCTACGGCTTATGCAAAATCTTCCGCGTTAAAGGATGATTTATAGAGCAGAAAATGCAATTTAAAAGATTTTCGCTTGGGCCGACTCATTTTTATCGGCGAGCGCTTGGATTTGCCATACCGGTAATGATTCAGACCTTTGTGCAGAGTCTCGTTTCGCTGATTGATAATTTTATGGTTGGCGGGCTGGGCGATATAAAAATGAGCGCGGTCAATATCACCAATCAATTTACCTTCCTCTTTTTGACGACGATCAGCACCTTTTCCGAAACAGGCGGTATGTTTATGTCCCAGTTTAACGGAGCGAAGGATACCGGCGGAATGCAACAGGCGTATCGATTCAAGCAGATTATGATGCTGATCTGCGCCGCGCTCTTTACGGTTCTCTCATTCTTTTTTTCGGGATATATCCTCGGTTTTTTGGTACACGGAAACCAGCAGGCGCCCGAAATTGTAGCCGAAGGGCAGCGGTATCTCCATGTTATCCTTCTAACCTTTATTCCGATAGCTTTTTCAACCGCGATTACCTCTTCCCTGCGCGATATTGGCATGGTAAAGATCATTATGTACAGCGCGATTATCTCTACTTTGATCAACACGTGCGGGAACTATATTTTGATTTACGGAAATTTCGGTGCGCCGCGGCTAGAGGTAAAAGGTGCGGCTTATGCGACGCTGATAGCCCGCTGTTTTGAAGTTATACTCCTGCTTATCTACGTGCATATTAAAAAGCCTGCGTTCTACGTGCGGATTACCGCGCTGTGGAAAATACGCTGGGAACTGTTTATGCAGATGTTTAAAAAACTCGGATTGGTGTTTGCCTCCGATATTTCGTGGGTAGGTACCGAAACGATTGTCGCGGCGCTGTATAACAGTCGCGGCGGAGCGGAGGTGGTCGCAGGTATGGCTGCCGGTTGGACGATTGCAAATATCTTCTTTTTAATCTTTCCGGTTATTTTTACCTGTGTGCGTATCATTGTCGGCAGCTCGCTGGGGCAGAACAAATTAGATGAAGCCCGCAAGCAGGCGCGGTGGTTCCTTTCCGGCTTTTTTATCTTCGGTATTTTTGTCGGCATCTGCGAAGCGCTGACCGTTTTTATCATTCCCATTGTGTTTATCCGGCTTTCGCCCGCCTCGCATATCATTACGCGGAACCTCGTATGGGTTATCGCGCTTTATATGCCGCTGTGGTCATACCTTAACACGCAGCTCGCAATTTCCCGCGCCGGTGGCGATGCGCAGCTCGGTGCATGGGTGGATATCAGCGTCAACTCAATCGTATTCCTACCGGTGATGATTATCTTTACCTACTGTACTGCGCTTTCACCCGTTGCAATGTTCGGCCTTGCAAAGCTCAGTGATTTTTTAAAGCTGCTCATCGCCGGACATCAGTTAAAAAAAGAACGGTGGGTAAAGAACTTAACCGTCGCGTAAAGGTTCATAAAAAGCAATACGGCGCAGCGCGGAATACAGAGGTATCCACTTTCACACGGAGCAATTACGTTCTTTCGTTCTGCAGTATGCCTTCTTCTTCTTGCAGGAACTGCATCGAATAGAGTTGATAGTAGTGCCTTTTTTTTGCAGCAGCGTCTTTGTCGTCTTCGCACCTTGAATATCTTCGTTGTATGCAGCCGTGAACTGTGCATTTGCCGCCCGTACTCTCCGCTGTGCCTTTAATATCTTTGTGCGCAGGTAGATGCCCAATATTCTTTTTGTCAATACCTCTTGCAATTTATATAGAGAAATTTTTTTGTAATTTTCTCTTGACTTTTTATTCCAAGCAGTATATTATTACCGCCATTACGGGGGCGTAGCGAAGCTGGTTATCGCGCTGGCCTGTCACGCCGGAGATCGCGGGTTCGAGCCCCGTCGCTCCCGAAGAAGCTCACCGCACAAGTGGTGAGCTTTTATTTTATATTTTATTTTATAATCGTTAAGATATAATCACACAAACGGGCAGTAGCGCAGGGGTAGCGCGCTTGGTTCGGGACCAAGAAGTCGGGGGTTCAAATCCCCCCTGCCCGATAATTCCTTCCTGTATATAAACTCGAGTTTTGGGCAAAGGCGGGCACATTTATTACGCCGTAAATGGTGAACCGGCATAATATACCTCTATTTCAATACCTTTAATTGTTTCTTTGTCGGTTTCGAGGTTTAATGATCGACTTCTCTATAATTGATTAACGGGACATTATTTCTCCTCTCCTCTTTAAAAAAAAGCTAAAATTAGGTATACTCATCCGCATGGAATTAACACAAGAGTTTATTGACGGTCTTGTTGTGAACGAGATCGACATTATGAAAAAGGTTGCGGAAGAGCTGAATATCAGGATGCAGCAGGTTTCCGCAGTTATCACATTGGTCAACGAAGGGTGTACGATTCCTTTTATTTCACGGTATCGTAAAGAAATGCACGGTTCGCTCGATGAAGTTCAAGTTCGGGATTCCGATAAATTGTTTAAATCCTACGTCAACTTGGAAACACGGCGGCTTGAGATTGTGCGGGGTGTGTTTGCGGCAGGAAAGCTGACTGAGCTGCTCTATGACAACATTATGAAGGCATCAACGCTGGCAGAGCTTGAAGATATTTGGGCGCCCTTTAAAAAGAAGAAAAAGACACGCGGTATGCTGGCTGTTGAACGCGGTTTGCAGGGCTTAGCGGATTTAATGAAGGAATTGGAGGAAGCGGAGCTTGTAAAACGGGCGCAGGACTTTGTTAAAACCGATTGCGAAGACGAAACGCTCAATGTGCCGACGGTAGAGGAGGCTCTTGCGGGAGCTTCCGATATTATCGCCGAAGAAACAGCACAGGATACTGAAAACCGGAAAGCGGTACATGATTTCTTTATGGCAACCGGTATGTTTGAAGTGAAGGGTATCGGGGATGAAGAAGCGCAGAAAACCTCTGTGTATCAGATGTACTGGGATTATTCCGAAGCGCTGAACCAGATTAAACCGCACCGGGTGCTTGCCATCAACCGCGGAGAGCGTGAAGGTTTTTTGGAAGTAAAAATCAATGTTGATGTAGACGAAGCGGTCGCACGGGTACAGAGCCGTTCGGTGCAGCACAACAAATACCACACTGAAGCGATTGCGGACGGTATTGTCCGGCTGCTCAGCCCGGCGGTATTGCGCGAAATCCGCAGCAATTTAGGCGAAGACGCCGACACCCACGGCATTACTATTTTTAGCGAAAACTTAAAACATCTTTTGATGACGCAGCCGATTAAGGGAACCCGCGTACTCGGCGTAGACCCCGGTATCAGAACCGGCACCAAATGCGCCGCCCTAGACGAAACCGGCAAGTACCTCGGCTCTTTTGTTATTTACCAGCATAAGGCAGAGGAAGCAAAAGCGGCGCTGCTCAAGGCGGTAAAAGACTATAAGGTACAGCTCATCGCAGTGGGCAACGGGACAGGCTCTCACGAGGTACAAGAAATTGTGTCCGATGTGATTAAAACGCATTGCCCTGATGTCCTGTTTACGGTAGTTGATGAGGACGGAGCCTCTGTGTATTCCGCAGGAGATGTGGCGCGCGAGGAATTTCCCGACTTGGATCTGACCATCCGCGGCGCTATCTCCATCGGGCGGCGCTTGCAGGATCCCCTTGCTGAACTCGTTAAAATCGACCCTAAGTCTATCGGTGTTGGGCTCTATCAGCATGACTTAAACCAGAAAAAACTTTCAGAAGAGCTGGATGCGGTTGTCGGTTCGGTAGTAAACAATGTCGGTGTGAATTTGAACACCGCAAGTGCCTCGCTGCTCAAATACGTGTCCGGTATTACGAGTGGATTGGCGAAAAAAATTGTCAGCCACCGCGAAAAAACCGGCATCTTTACCGACCGGGAGCAGCTTCATAATATCAGCGGTTTGGGACCAAAGACCTTTGAACAATGCGCCGGTTTTTTGAAGATACCGGAGAGCGCAAATCCGCTGGATAACTCGTGGGTACACCCCGAAAACTATCCTGCAGCGGAGGTTATCTATCAGATTGTTCGCAAAAATGAACCGGTAACCAAAGAGGTACGAATGGAGCTGCAGGAAAAGTACCGGCTCGGCGAGCAAACAGTTAGCGACATTATCGAAGAACTGAAAAAACCGAACCGCGACCCTCGTGAGGACTGCCCCAAGCCGATTATGCAGCAGGGCGTTCTCTTGTTTGAAGACCTTAAACTCGGCATGACCGTTAAGGGCAAGATCAAAAACGTTGTGGACTTCGGCGCCTTTGTTGACCTCGGTATTAAGGAAACCGCCCTGTTGCACATCTCCGAGATGAGCGACAGCTTTGTTTCCGATCCGCTTGAGGCAGTAAAAGTCGGCGATATTGTGGAATGCCGGATTATTGCACTTGATGAAGCGCGCCGCCGTATCTCACTTAGCCGGAAAAGCGAAAGCGGGGTACAGGGGAAGCTAACTGCAAAGCAAAAGGCGGAAGTAAAAAAGATCACCGTAAAAACCAAGGACGGAAAAACCGTTGCGGTTAAAACCGCCAGTGGCGCCCCTGCCGTACAGGGAGAAAAACACCTAAGCCACCGTGGTGAGCGGCAACCCGCACTCCGTTCGGAGCGGCGCGTTGCAGAAGCCCGCCCACGGAAGGACGACGACGGTACAAAGTATAATCCCTTTGCAGCATTCTTTAATAAGAAGTAAAACAAAAAAATCCCGATAAAAGAGAGTTTCTTTTATCGGGATTAGTTCATTAGAAGACACGTACCCTTTAGATATCTAATGAGTACGCGCAAACAGGTGCGCTTACTTTGCAGCTTTTTTTATGTCCGCCGCAGAGGGGCTTGAGACTTTCTGCAGTTCGAACTTTGCAGCTCCTGCAAGACTGGGAATACTAAGTTTTTTCGCTAAATCTGCAGAGATATCCAATGTCATCTTTTCGCCTTTTAATGTATATGGGAAAGATACTGCATCGGTGTCACCTTTGATAGTTATGTCTTTTTTACCGATAGTGTAAGTCCCTAGTTTTGATGCCGTCAATGTGAACATTTTCATTGCAGTGTATGCATTACCGTCGGAATGGAAGCAAAAATACATCTCACCGGGAACAGGTATACTTGCCCCCGTTGCCGTTATTTTTTCTACCTTCCACACGGTATCGGCTTTCGGCTTACTGCCGCATCCGGTTACCATCATTATTGTACCGAACAGTACAACACACAGAGCCATTGCTGAAACAATCTTTTTCATTGTTTCCTCCTTAAAAGTAATATAGTTATCGCCGATTGTACAAACTGATACGTTGTATAGCCGTTACAGTAAAGGCTATACAGCCGTAAAACGCCGGACAATTTGCACGGTAACTTTCTTCCATAATACCTCTCCCCCTTTTAAAAAGTCAAGTAACTTTTATAATTTTTCGCTCAATAGCTTTTTGATTTTATCATGCGCAGTATGTCAGGATATTGAGTAGATTAAAAATTAAGGTTATAGTTTCGTTATGCGGTCGTATCGCTTTTTATTACTACCAGTTATAATCTTTTTCTTATTCTCGCACATAGTTTTGGCACAAGATGCAAAACAGCTTGAAGATTCCGAAAAGGTAAAAAAGTTTCCGGTAAGCGGATTTATTGCTTTTTCGGTCAACACCATGATTGCCGAAGGTCACGAATATGTTTGCGATTATGATGCAATAGTAAGTGACCTAAAATGGCCGCTTACGCCTTCGGCCTCGTATACGCTCTATGGCGGGTTATATCTGCCTAAAGGCATTCACATCGAAGGAAATATTTCGTTTATGCAGCCGATGTCTACCTCCTCCATGACCGATTCGGACTTTGAAGGAATAGACGCAATACCTCCACAGACAGGTATCACAAAATTTTCAAAACACAACTGTACGATTGTTGGTGGGTTAAACTGGACAGCAAAACTCGGGTTACAGATGCAGATGCCGCAATCTGCTGCAATGCGGAAAGTCGGCATTGCAGTGACGATAGAACCAATGCTCAGTTTTTACTCCTCAACAATCAGCTGGCATTCCTACGGCGGCTATTTGCAATACGCGAAATTGAAACCGAACGGAATGTATGAACCGTGGACTGAAGCATTACCTAAAGTACCGCATACCGGACCGGCAGTATCGTATCAACAACACGTAATGATGCCTGCAATAGGCATCGGTTTTGAAACAACTTTTCCGCATAACCTGACGCTTTTATCGGACTTTCACCTTACTCCTGATATTATGGCTTTGGCAGAAGATATCCACCATGGTCGTAATGTACGATTTGTCGATATTTTGGGCGGGGGCTGGGCAATGCACGGCACTATCCGGTTAAATTGGAATTGTCTACCGTTCTTTTCAGTATTCGTTAATCTTTTTTATCAATACTGTATTACAATGGAAGGGTACAGCCTTCTTTATGACAGTATCAAAGCGCCTAAACCATATTCCTATACACAGCCCAATACTGCAGGCACTTCTTTACACGGCTGCACCTGCTCAATCGGGTGTACCTTTCGAATAGGCCGATAACGATGCAACAGATGGGGCAAACGCTTGGGCAACGGCTTGAGCAGCGGATGAGTCAAAGTCAAATCCAATCACTCGATGTATTGGCAATGCCGACTGCCGAACTCCGTGAAAGGATTACAGAAGAGCTTGCTGAAAATCCTGCCTTGGAGCTTGTCCGCGGAACACAGCAGCCCTCTGTGCCGTCAACCGGTCAGACAAAATCAATCGAACCGACAGATTCATATTACCGCAATGAGCGAACATTGTCAGCGTTTTCGACAGAAGCAAGCGATGCGTTCCAAACTTTTTTGGAAAACATTCCGGCGCCTCAGCATCAGAGTTTGCAAAGCCATCTTTTGGAACAACTGTTTGTTCTCAAGATCGAGCCGCTTACCGCTTCTTTTGCCGAACGGATTATTGAGAATTTGACAAATGACGGTTTTCATGTTGTCCCGCTCAACGAACTTTTTAAAGCGGAGCTCTCTAAAAAAGAAAATGAGAAAGAATATTCTTTTACACGGCATAAAATATCTCATGCATTATCGGTTGTTCGACGGCTTGATCCTATCGGGTGCGCAACGCAGAATTTTAAGCAATCGCTTTTGGTGCAAGCAAAGATTTTATTTCATGACAAGATAAAAATCGATCCCGTTTACGCCTATACTATCGATATATTAGCGCATCATTTTGCCTATTTGGAAAAAGCCCGCCCGTACTCCCTTGTTCGTGCCGTCAATGAGGATTCAACAATCGCTTATAAATTGACCCAAGAAAATGCAGAGGATATTCTTGCATTGATTGCTTCGTTAAATCCTTTTCCAGGAAGGGCATTGACAATGGATATAACACCGGATGAATATATTATTCCCACAGCCTTCATCGAACAGAATGATCAGGAATTTACTGTAAGAATAAATAATCTTGAAGTGCCGCTCCTTACCGTCTCACCCGAATTTCAGGACTTAATAAGCCATACCAAAGATACAGCTGCAAAGACCTACATTAAAGAGCAGATACAAAAGGCAAAGGCTTTTATTGGGAGTTTAAATCAGCGAGAAAAGACAATTATAGAGGTATTGCGTAAAATAGTGTCAGCACAAGAAGCGTTCTTTTTAACCGGAGATAGACGCCGATTGGTTCCACTTACTCAACAGCAGATAGCGAGAGAACTGGATATCCATGAATCTACGGTATCGAGGACGGTTGCCGGAAAATATGTGCAATGCCAATGGGGTACCTTTGAGATACAATACTTTTTTACTAATTCCGTAGCAGTAAAGCTGCAATCGCAGTCCAATGCTTCTTTGCAATCAGATATTTCCGCATCGCCCGGGATTTTCGCGACGAGGGAAGGGGTTAAAGATTGTATCAAAGAGCTGCTGACCGAACACGCTGCAAAAGGATCAAAGCTATCGGATCAAAAAATTTCCGACTTATTACAGGATAAATACGGTATTGCCGTCGCCCGCCGCACGGTTGCAAAATACCGAAAAGAGCTCGATATCGGCTCATCATATAATAGGACATAGCAAATGAAACTAAAAACCATCATTTTCTTTTTTTGCGCTATAGTGTTTACGTCTTTTCTTTTTGCTCAGACGGAAAACACAGTTCTTCCCGATCCCAATAATCCTGATTGCATTTATGAAAAAGCACAGCTGGGCGAATGCTTTATCCACATGGCAAAAATTACCAACCCTTCAAAGGGTTCCGCTCCGGCGGTTGAAGTGCTTTTTAATTCCGATTTTAGGTGGGAACCCTGCAGCCCCGATGACGGTTGGGGACGGGAAGGTAAAACATATCGCTACCATGAAGAAGAAGTACCCGGTACCGCTGTCTTTTTTAGCATCACTAATAAGCTAAACGACGTAACCTATTACCGCATAGAGGGTGTTCATCCGTTCGATTTACCTCTGTATGATGCTCCTGCTGAAGCGGAAACGCTTCAACGGTTTATTTTCTTTAAATTTACCGCCTACGCAGCGAAGGGAAGAAGCTTTGAAAACTATCTTAATAATTTAATGTGGGCGGTAGACACCAACACGAAGCTGCTTTACTCGTATGGAATGCCGAGTGATTATAAAAAAATAATCGGAAACAATTATATCCCACAAAACTGGCTGCCTTATGAAACACATCCGAATACCGTTGATGCAAAGCTAAAATTTTATGAGTACGATCCTATCGGCTTTATTTCTCTTGAAAAAGACTATAATTTTTTAGGGGTAAAAAACAAACGTGCATTTATATGATTGGTGGAATGAATCGGTCGGCGCAGGCTCTTCTATGAAAACGGTAAAACAAAAGCGTTTTATGCCGCGTCTTTCGGACGATGCGCTTGAAGACTGGACAGTCCGCGATGTCTCCAAGCCGGTGCGCTCACCTTACCGGCGGCCGTCTTGAGGGGAGACTCCTCTGAACCGTTGTTCTCTTTTGCACCGAAAGCAAACATAGACACGTTTAGCAGTACAAACAGACTGACACACATAGCCTTTTTTCAGACATCCTCTAATTGTTTTACAACCGATACGGTCTTGTTAATAAGTTCTTGCAAACTTACCGTTTTATTTCCCCGTAAATAGGTTATAATTTCATCATCAAAAGGATCCGTCCAGTGCTCTTCGATTCCTCGTGTGCCTAACTTTGCACCAAGCGCAGCTCCCAGCTGTGCGGCGTTACAATCGACATCTTGACCGCACATTGCAATATAGTGCATAACATCGTTAAAATTATCTTTGCCGAAATACAACGCAACCACCTCTGCCGCCGCATTCGGATACGCATGGATCCAGTTATACCGCTTATATTTTTCTTCGCATGCGGCCCATGCCTCATAAAAATCATTTTTTTTCATACACTGTGCTAATGCAAAGTGAAGCACGGAAGCATATTCCGAATCCTTAGGGATACAGGAGACTGCTTTTTCCAAACATCTCCGCATAGGCTCTTCCCCGTATGAAAGGCTGACCAAAACGGCATTAAACACCTCTCCGAGGATTCCATTCCCGTGGTGCGAAATTTCCGCATCGCGCCATGCAAGTAGTGCAGCCTTATGAGGATTTAACGGGGCTACCTGACCGCATACGGCGCCGCGCATCTGTGCGCCTATCCATTCACGGTACGGATTCCTAAACATACCGCTTTCAGGGGGATACATCCCTCTGCGTAAATTATCCAATGCAACCTGTTCGGCAGACCAGCCGCAGGGTATTAACTCCAGCCATTGGTCGGCAATATCGGCGCTTGTCGGTATCCCCTGCACTTTGCAGCACGCCTCCAGAAATGCTATCTCGTATGTTATATCATTGTTGTAAGTATTCGGGGTACGCACATAAGTACGGATTTCGCCGAATTTTTTTTGCAGCTGTGCCGTTGTATATCCCTCAAGCGCCGTTCCCAAGCCTCCGCCGCATAAACGACCGAGCCATGCCGCCTTTGTTTTATCGTACAACACAGCATTTGGTACTGTTTCTGTGGCTGCTTCGGGAAACTCGATTACTTTTTCATATTCACTAAAGTTTTGATACAGCTTACTTTTCCAATAGTCGCTTGAAGTATCGCTCGGACACATAAAAAGGATATTAAATATGCGGGCAGTAATCCTTTGCAGCGCCTTCATATCATTCCGCTTTAGTGCGGAAAGCCCCTCCGGAAACAATTCCTCCGCGGCACTTACATCGCACCCCAGCGCTTCTATGGACTGGACTGCCGCAATCACCAGGCTTTCAGGAGCATGAGAGCAGGGCGTATGGCTTGCCCAATACATACGAAGTTGATCGTCCGCCTGCTTTTCAGCAGCATTCGAAGCTGCCCATGTTTGCTCGTCTTCTGACAATACCACGGGAACAGCATTTTTTGTTAAATCGTAAATATACTCCCACGCTTTCATATCATCCTCACATCGGCTCTAACTTTATGAAAACATTTTTAGAAAACATTTTCATAACTCTATATAAAGGATATCCCCGAAATTTCCATCTGTCAAATGTTTTTATCGCCCTTCCAGTTATCGTCCAAACAGCCAAGCCATCCCTTTTTTCCGTTAGCCCCGCAGCCGAAGAATGTACGTCCTGTACTTCTCTGCCGATGTACATCCTTGTTACATCGGCAGAGAACAAGTTTTGTGCCAAAACTTGCTACTGATTTATTTCCCGCCCATCCGTGGGCGTTCTGACGACGAGTTCGCGTAGCGAACTCGATACTGCGTGGAACCACCGCCATCCATGGCGGTTTTGCGCAGCCAACGCTTTTGAAAATAGACGATGCAGATACAAGGAGCCTAGCCGAAATAAAGCGGAGGCGTACTTGTTGTACGTCGAGCATTTATTTCGGCGTAGCGACAACGCAGATGCGTCGTATATTTTCAAAAGGCTACTTGTATTGTCGATTATACGCCCCCTGCATATTCTCAAGAACTGCAGACAGTTGGAGCTTATCCAAATTCTTTAGATAGTTATCCCATTCCGTATCGCTGTTGATATCCATGGTACCGACCATGAATTTAACGGCGCTCTGGCGGATATAGTTGGCAAGCTCTTGCTTCACTGTAGAGAATTTTTCAATTTCTTCTGCAGTGTACTTTAACGGCGGCACTTCTTTATTGACATCCGCATAGGGTTTATACAGATTATGAGTTTCATCGTAGAGAACTTTCTCAAGGTTTTTCGGCGCATAGTAGTCGCCGCTGAGGTCAACAGCCTGCCCGAGCCGGAAGGATGAGATTTCAGCAATGGTTTGTCCTTGAATAAAGGTTACATTCTGCGGGTCTTTGTCGTTCCACGGTTTCAACTGCTTCCAGATTGCTTTTTGACCGTCCAAACCGACATCACCTTCTGCTGCCCATGCCCATGCATCCCCTTCATTGCCGTACTTCTGCTTAAGCGTACCTTCGGTACTGTACATATAGTCAAAGTAACGGAGAATTGCCTCGGCATGAGGTGTTTTGGCTGAAAGAACGAGCGCGCCGGTTCCCGGTACGGACAAGAAGTTTACGGCTTCGCGTACTCCTTGCGGTCCCTGTAACGGTGCAATAGCTTGGAAGTGTAAGAAACGTTCTCCGCTTAATGAAGAGAATTGACCTCTCCAGCCGCCGGCGACAAAGCCGACTACCGGTTCTGCAGAGCTTTCAACAAGCTGTGTCAGTTGACTTGAATCTTGCGTAAAGGAGCCGCTGTAAATCAAGCCTTCTTTATAGAGTTTATTGATAAATTTTAACGCTTCGCGGTATGCGGGTTTATTTACTGCGGTATCGACTTTTTTATTATCAAGCAAATAACCGGTGTTTAATTCCGCATCGGCAGAAATATTGGTATCAAGGTCGCAGTAGATAAACGAGTTGATGATAAAGCGTTCAACCTGATCATTCCAACCGATAATGGAACCGGCAAGCGGTATTTCATCTTTTTTACCGTTACCATTGGGATCGTTATCGCGGATGGCAACAAGTGTGTCATAAAACTCATCGATGGTTTCCGGCACTTTAAGTCCGAGTTTATCGAGGAAGGGCTTGTACACAAACATCTTCGCTGCATTCGTACAATGATAGCAAACTTCCAAACGAGGCAGCGAGTAAATATTACCGTCTGTCATGGTCATAAAGCCCATTGCGCCGGGGAAATCCTCTAGGGCTTTCGTTAAATTGGGCAGCGTACCGTCGGAATAGTATTTATTAAGCGGCATAAATAATTTTTCTTCCGTACCGTAGGTTGTTTCTTCTTTAAAACCGATACCCATACCTAAGAAAGCGTCAGGCAAATCGCCGCCTGCAAGGGTAAGCGGGAGTTTTTCCGACGCCGCTTGTTCAGGTACCATAATCCAGTTTACTTTAACGCCGGTTTTCTCTTCCATAAATTTGGAAAATTCGTTCGTGTTAAAATCTTCAACACAAGGCGGCTGCGCAACCATAATATTCACGGTAATAGGTTCAGTAACAATGGGGTATGTTCCTTTAGGCGTATACTTCCCTTTTTCCGCAGTTTCCGATGCCTTGCATCCGCTGATGATAACGCATGCAATAAGCGCCGTAGCGCATACAATACCGGTGATCCTTTTCATATTTCCTCCTTCAATAAACCTGTTCGGAAACTTCTGTTTCTGAACAGGTTACCTTGAAATGCGATGTTCTAAATCGTGCTATTTGTGCGATTTAGAACTCGTCGACCTATTCGAAAACGAAAGTTTCAGAATAGGTCTAATATCTAAAATCGGCTTTATAGCCTGATTTTTGCTGTTTTTAAGCGCATGGCGGCCGATTCCTATTATTCGGCTGTATCCTTGAGCCTTTTAGCCTTTTACGGAGCCGATCATCACGCCTTTTACAAAATATTTTTGTACAAAAGGATAAATAACCAAGAGCGGTAAACTGGCCACCACGATAAGCGCATACTTGACGGTTTCCGCAAGTCCTTGTACGCGGACAGCCGCGCTTACATCCGACAGCATTGTCGGGTTCGTCTTATTCACGATTAAAATATTGCGCAATACAATCTGCAGCGGGTAGAGCTTTTTATCCTGCAAGAACACTAAGGCGTCAAAATAGCTGTTCCAAAGGACTACCGCATAAAAGAGCGACAGCACCGCGATAATAGCTCCCGACAACGGAATCACCACTGTAAAGAAGAACCGCAGATCGGAACATCCGTCTATTTGCGCAGCGTCATACAGCTCATTGGTGATGGTTTCCTGCAAAAATGTGCGCGCGATGATAACGTTCCACACATTGACCGCATTGGGGAGCACAAGCGCCCAGCGGGTATTGTAAAGTCCGATCCCTTTTACGACAAAATACAGCGGTATCAGTCCGCCGGAAAAGAGCATCGTCGCCATAATAAACTTGGTTACGAATTTTCTTCCATAAAATTCTTTGCGCGAAAGCGGATATGCCAGCAGCATCGAAAGAGACACGCTGATAAAAGTTCCCAGCGCCACATAGATGACGGAGTTGAGGTATCCCAGCCCGATATCCTTGTTTGCAAACACCGCCTTGTATGCCGTCAAATCGAAATTGACCGGAAAAAACGTAACCCGATGCTCAATCACTGCCTTAGGATCGCTCAAAGAACAGGCAATAATATACAAGAGCGGATACAAAACGATGATAAAACACAGGCCCAAAAAGACATTGTTTATCCCGTTAAAGAGATTGTCAAAAGGCGTTTCTCGAATTTTCGACGATTGTTGTTTCTTCCATATAAAGTTCTGAGTTTTTACCATAATCCGCCATCCTTTTGCCGCAACTTCGCCAGATAGTTAAAAAGAAGAATAAGCGCTACATTGATAAGAGAATTGATAACGCCGATGGCGGTTGAGTAGCTGAAATCGTTATTGACCAATCCCATCTTATACACATACGTCGACATGATTTCGGCGGTTTCAAGATTGAGCGGATTTTGCATCAAAAAGGCCTTTTCAAAACCTAAGCTCATAACGAACCCCATGTTCAAAATAAACATGATAACGATCGTGTTTCTGATACAGGGTAAATCGATATACCAAATTTTCTGAAATTTATTTACGCCGTCTACACGCGCGGCTTCATACAATCCGGGGTCGACGGAGGTAAGCGCCGCAAGATAAATAATGGCATTGTAACCGGTATTCTGCCATAAGGCCGACCACACATAAATATGCCGAAAAAGTTTCGGTTCCCCCATAAAATTTAAGGGCTCAAGCCCGAATTCCGCCCGTATCACATTGAACAGTCCCAACGCAGGATCCATAAACTGCATCAAAATTGAGACCATAACCACTGTCGAAATAAAATACGGCGCATACGTTACCATTTGAACGGATTTACGCCAGAGCTTGCTTTGCGTTTCGTTCAGCGCAAGCGCCATAATAACCGCAATCGGAATTGAGGCAAAAAGCGCATACATACTCAGGATGAACGTATTCCACATAATCTGCAGCGCAGAAGGATTACTGAAAAATTTAACAAACTGCGCCAAACCTACCCACGGACTTCCCCAAATACCTTTCGAAATACGGTATTTTTTAAAGGCGAGTAGGATGCCGTACATCGGCACGTACTTAAATATGATAAAATACAGCATCGGTAAGGCGATAATCACATAAAACTGCCAATGTGCAAGCAGTTGCCGCTTTATACTCTTACTTAACATATATACAGTATTACACCACTTCTTCCGGTTTGAAAGCGTTGAAATTTTAAAATTAGGTATGCTGATATAAAAATAGGGGGCATTTTATGTAAAAAGGGTCATTTTTTGAACACCATCAAAATCGCCCTTTATTTTGCCGGTATATCAAGTACAATAGTTGCACATACACACTATTATTCGTGCGGAGGATTTAATACCCTGACGCTGTCCGGAGGATATATGAAAACAAGTTTATATACGGAACATCAATTACAGGCAATACGGAGATGGCAAAACCTGCAATTCGGTATGTTTATCCACTTAGGCCTCTACTCGCTTGCGGGAGGTTGTTGGAAGGGCGTTCCCGTCAAAAGAGGCTATTGTGAACAAATACTTTCTCACGGGGAGCTTCCGCAAGCCGACTATGAAGCTTTACTGCATGAATTTCTCATACCGGATTTCAATGCGGAAGAAATTGTCCGTCTCGCTAAGGCTGCCGGAATGCGCTACATAGTGGTTACCTCAAAGCATCATGACGGCTTTTGTCTTTTTAATACAAAGACCACATCTTATAACAGCATGAATGCGGCTTGTAAGCGGGATATCGTTGCCGAACTCAGTGCAGCTTGTAAAAAAGAAGGGCTTGCGTTCGGCGTATATTTTTCACTCATCGACTGGCACTGCCCTGATGCTCTTCCGATAAGCGCTCATAATTCCGACCGCATTCCGCCGAAACACCATGAATATAACTGTGCCCAGTTAACCGAACTGCTGACAAATTACGGTGAGATTTGTGAATTATGGCTCGATATGGGGTACCCGACTGCCGAACAATCACAAGATATGTATGCGCTTGTACATTCGCTCCAAAAACACATCATGATTAACGGACGTATATGGAACGATATGGGCGACTTTGCTACGCTCCCTGATAATGCAATGCCCGAACTGCCGGTAAATGAATACGAATTAAACATTCCATGGCAAACGCCGGCTTCTATTTATAAAGAAACTTGGGGATATAAAAGTTGGCAGGAACGCGGCAGCATTGATGAAAAAATCACCGAATTAACCGGAAGTTTACGCCGTGTCGTATCCGGCGGCGGTAACTATCTTCTCAATATCGGGCCGGATAATACCGGTGAGGTTATTCCTTTTGAAAAAGAAGTCTTAGAGGGGATCGGCCGCAGTTTACGCAAAACCCCTCTTCCGCCTGCCCGTAATTTCGGCAGGGATGAAACTCAAACGGCAGCGTGTCATGCCCCCCTTATTCAGGCAGAAAAAGACGGATCTTTCCGGTTGACCGCTTGCATAAACCTCTTCCGTTATACGGGTAGTGAATACTATACTTTGCGGCCGATTATAACGGGAAAGCGCTGGCAGTTAGCCGTTTCGTCCGAGTCCGTTCAAACGGTCTTTAGGTTAGGCTGGAAGTGTGTTTCTCCTCTAAAAGAAGATATAAAGCTTTGTTTTGAAGATAACGATACGCGGCTGTATTTTTCGCTTCGTAAGGGGAAAACATGGGGCATTATCAGCTCCTGTTACTGCTTGCCGCAAAATCTCCGTATATGCGTACTGGAGCTTTCCACCGTTGGAAGTCCCCACGTCCGCGGGGAACTCATCCCTGACAGCATGGTACTGACCTTGGAAAAAGCCGAGTAAAGCGCGTTTCTGAAACTACACGGGGCAGGAGTTCAGGCACTCCTTGATATTGTCGTTGAATCATAATAAGCAACTTTTTTGCCTTGAAAATTTATTCTGTTAAATATGGTAAAAATATAATATTTTTTCTTTATAATGTCTGGTTGACGCGGGAATTAGATTTTATTTCCATAATAACGAGACAATTTTGAAATTATTATATCTTCAAAATTTCTCCGACCATCAATAATTGTATGAACTATTACTTTATCTTCCGAAATTTCATACACAATTCTATAGTACCCTTGAATTAACTCTCTATATTGTGAAATTCCCTGCCGCTCCAATTCAGGAACCATTCTTCCACGTTTCGGATACTGCTGTAAGGACATTATATTTGTTTCAAATTCAGAAACTATGTTCTCTACATAATTAGGATTTAAAGAAAAATAATACTCTACAATTTCATTCAAATCATCTTCTGCAAATTGCGAAACAATAACTTCTTTAATTTCCAAGATTATACAGCCTTCGCAAATTTGTAAAAACTTCCGAAGCAGGTTTCGTTTTCCCGGCTTTTACATCCTTTTCAGAAAGGTGAATTATTTTCAACAAAGTAAACGCATTCTTCATTTCCTGATATGACTCAACATCAATTAAAACTGCCCGTGATTCCCCATTTTGTGTAATGATAAGCGGTTCTTTTCTGTCATTCACAAAATTCATCATATCAGCGGCATTTGTCTTTATGTATGAAATCGGTTTTATACATTCCTGAACATTTGTGATCATACAAGTCTCCAGTCTTTTTATATTACTATATTTAGACTGATTGTTCAATATCCTATACTCTTAACTTATCCTATACTCTTAACTGCAAGCCTTCCCATCAGGCACAATTAATATATTCCGCGTTTCCGCTTTTACCATTTCGGAATAATAATTTTTGTAGGGGAGATATATCGTATCGATGAGTTCATAACGGGAAGAACGGAGATTCCAAATCTCCCCGTAACTTGATAAATAGCATCTATAAGGAAAGGTCAGCGCTGCAAAAACATCGCATTTCAAGGTAACCTGTTCAGAAACGGAAGTTTCCAAACAGGTTGATTCATTTCTACAGCGCTGCAGGGAAGTTATTTATTCATAAATTTGAGCAGGTCGATAACGCGGTTGGAATAGCCCCATTCGTTATCATACCACGAAACTACTTTGAAGAAGCGCTTTTCGCCCGGAAGGTTATTCTGGAGCGTTGCCTTGCTGTCGTAGATCGAAGAACGCTTGTCGTGAATAATATCGGTGGAAACGATTTCTTCGTTGCAATAGCCTAAAATCCCCTTCATATAGGTTTCGGAAGCTTTCTTGAATGCTGCATCCAATTCTTCAATAGAGGTATCTTTTGTTGCACGGAAGGTTAAATCGACAACCGAACCGGTGGGGGTCGGTACACGGAAGGACATACCGGTCAGCTTTCCCTTTGTCGAAGGCAATACCTCGCCGACAGCTTTAGCAGCGCCGGTTGTAGACGGGATGATATTGATAGCTGCTGCCCGTCCGCCGCGCCAGTCTTTCATCGAAACACCGTCAACGGTTTTTTGCGTTGCGGTATAGGAGTGGATCGTCGTCATCAATCCTGTTTCAATTCCGAAACCTTCTTTTAAGATGACATGAACGATAGGAGCCAAACAGTTGGTGGTACAGCTCGCATTGGAAACGACGTGATGTTTTGCAGGATCATATTCGTTTTCGTTAACGCCCATAACGATTGTCTTAATAGGTTTTGCGGCATCGGTGCTCTTACCGGGTGCGGAAATAATAACCTTCTTTGCACCCGCTTCCAAATGTCCGTAGGCTTTTTCATTTGTATAAAGGCCGGTACTTTCGATAACAAGATCAATGCCTAATTCTTTCCACGGAAGCTGTGCGGGAGTTAAGCCCTTTCCGGAGACACATTTGATTTCGTGACCGTTGATAACCAGTACATCATCACCTTTTGTACCGATTTCGGCATTCATCTTGCCTTGTACGGAATCGTATTTAAGCTGATATGCAAAATATTTTGCATCGGTTGAAAGATCGACAACCGCAACGACATCGAATTTATCTTTCCCAAGCAAATTTTGTTCAACCAATGCTTGGAACACGAGCCGACCAATTCTGCCAAATCCGTTAATAGCTACTTTCATATTTACCTCCCATAAAAAGTCAAGAAGAAAGTATCAACTTTCGATTGACTTTTTATGCACGTCCGTAACGAAGTGAGAACGTGCAGATGATATACAAGTTTGCGATCGAGCAAACTTGGGTAAATAAAAGCCGTGCTATTTGTACGGCTTTTATTTTACGCTCCTTAGTAAGAATTTTGAACACACTGAGGGAAAGTCGTTAAACGATACAGCGACTTTCTTTGCGTTCTATAAATCTTTTTTTAACTGTAAATAAAAAGGGTTGGGTTGTCAATATCGTGTAATTCAGGGCACCCGCACCGGATTATTTTTACGGTCATGCTACCCTTCAGTAGAAGCGGTAATTTCACCATCGGCGAGCCTAATGCGGAGTTCGCGGGCAGCTACTGCATCCTGCGCACGGCGGAGTACGAACCCCGTCTGCCGGTTGTAAACGATAGAATATCCTCTATTGAGAATTTCCTGCGGGTTTGCCCCTTCAATGGTTTGTTTCAATAAAGCAAGCCGGTGCTTTGTGTCGGTTAGCCGCGCCTGCATCGTGTACAGCAGATTTTCTTTTGCATCGTCAAGGCGCATTAAAAGCGGCTGCTCGATGCGGCGGAATTTCATCTCAAGCGACTCCGGTGTAAAACCTTTAATCGTAAGCCGTATTCTTTCCACTGCGCGGCCGATACTGTGCAGCATATCGGATTGTATTTGAGTAATGGTATCGGTGATTTCATCTAAGACCGGTACGGCAAGTTCGGCGGCAGCAGACGGCGTAGGCGCGCGTACATCCGCTGCAAAATCGGTGAGCGCCCAGTCGATTTCGTGCCCGACTGCGCTGATGACAGGAATTTCAGAAGCGGCCACAGCGCGGACAACCGCCTCATCGGAGAAGGGCAACAGGTCTTCCAAAGAGCCGCCGCCTCTTCCGATAATGATAAGCTCCCCGAGCTTATACCGATTGGCGGTTTCCAGCTGCCGTGCCAACACAGGCGCCGCCTCAGCTCCCTGTACGGGAGCGGGAAGCACGGTAACACTTACCGTGCGGTTCCTGCGCGAAAGTACCGTGAGGATATCGCGCAGGGCGGCACCCGTTGGGCTGGTAATCACAGCGATACGGAGCGGGAAAAACGGCAGCGGGCGCTTTCTGCTTTGGTCAAAAAGGCCTTCGCGCGCGAGTTTCTGCTTCCGCTCTTCCAGCATTTTCAGGATAGCGCCTTCTCCGGCAAGCTCCATCGTTTCAACGATTATCTGATATGAACCCCGCTGCTCATATACCGACAGCGAACCTGATACCACAACCTTGAGCCCGTCTTTCGGCTCAAAGCCGAGCGTCCATGTTCGGCCTTTGAACATAACCGCTTGCAGTGCGGCTTTTTCATCTTTTAGGGTAAAATAGAGGTGTCCGGTGCTTGAAGGGCGGCAGTTGGAAATCTCCCCCGCGATGCGGAGGGAGGTAAAATTTTGCTCAAAAAGCGACTTGATAATGCCGGTAATCTCTTGTATCGAATATACGTGATCCATACCGGCATCATATCATAATACTATAAAAAATCCATGCCGCCGATCGTATCACGATTGCCGGTGTTCTCCTGAAATTTTCCGCCAAAGCTTAATAGCTTCCGATTCTACTTGCAGGATATTTACACGGCTCGCCGGTTACCAGCGCTTTAATCCGGTCAAAATGAGCGCCGCTCTTTATAAACACTCTTTTGCATGCTCCAAAGCTCCATGCTGAAATAGGATATCCAAAAGCACCAGAACCTAATTCTATGATACTTTCAGGTAATTTAACAACGGCTTTTCTACAAGCATAAAAAGCTTCCTCACCGATTGTTGTAAGCCGTGTACATAAAGAAAGATCTACGGGTTGCAGCTCCTCACAGAAATCAAACGCGTGGCTACCGATTTCCGTAAGGTTTGTACATACTGAAAAATCAAAACTTTGCACTTTTTTGCAGCCGGCAAAAGATGAACTATTGATTTTTTGTAAATTTGCAGGGAAAGATATTATACCTGTCAATTCCGCACAACCAGAAAAAGCGCTATTACCGATTTTGGTAAGCGCCGTACACGATGAGATGTTTAAGCTTTGAAGCTTTTTACAGCCGTAAAAAGCATCTGCTCCGATTGTTGTAAGTGTCGCAGGAAAAACGAGTGTTCCGGTCATTTCTTTACAACCGGAAAAAGCAGCCTCACCGATTTCGGTAAGCGCCGTACAAGCGGAAAAGTCTATACCCTGAAGTTTTTTGCAGTCTTCAAAGGCACCGAGGTACACCGGTCCATCCTTTTTTCCTTTTATGCTTCTAACATTTGCAGGAAATACAATGATGCCCATCAAATTTTCACATGATCTAAACGTCTCCGGTGCAATTTCAGTGAGTTCCGTGCAAGCTGAAATATTTATACTTTGAAGCTTTTTACAGTCTTTAAAAGCCTTCGCACCGATCGTTGTAAGTGTTGCAGGGAAAACGAGTGTTCCCGCCATTTCCTCACACTCGCCAAAAGCGCTCTCACCGATTTCGGTAAGCGCCGTACACGATGAGATGTTTAAGCTTTGAAGCTTTTTGCAGTATTTAAAAGCCGCCGCACCGATTGTTGTAAGTGTCGCAGGGAAAACAAGTGTTCCGGTCATTTTCTCACAGTCGGCAAAAGCGCTCTCTCCGATTTCGGTAAGCGCCGTACACGATGAGATGTTTAAGCTTTGAAGCTTTTTACAGCCGTAAAAAGCACCTGCTCCGATTGTTGTGAGTGTTGCAGGAAAAACGAGTGTTCCGGTCATTTCCTTACATTCGTAAAAAGCGCTCTCACCAATTTCGGTAAGCGCCGTACATGCGGAAGTGTCTATACCGGTTAAGCCGGTACAATACATAAAAGCCTCTCTGCCGATTGTTTTAAGTTTTGCAGGAAAAACGAGTGTTCCGGTCATTTCCTTACATTTGTAAAAAGCGCCCGCACCGATTTCGGTAAGCTCTGTACACGCGGAAAGGTTTATATCTATCTTTATTTTAGTCCACCAAGTAAAAGGAGTATCGCCTATTTTTTGAAGACTTGTCGGAAGAAAAACCATCCCCTCCATTTCTGTACAGCCCCAAAAAGCACTCGTACCAATTTCGGTAAGTTCCCTACACGAGGAAGTATTTATTCCGGTTAAGCTAGTACAGTTCTTAAACGCTTCTTTGCCGATTGTTTTAAGTTTTGCAGGGAAAATGAGTGTTCCCCTTATTCCTGTATGATAGAAAGATTGCTCACCGATTTCGGTAAGCTCGGCACAAGAGGAAAAATCTACCCTTTGAAGATTCTCAAGGTTTGCAAAAGCTTGCTTACCGACTGTTTTAAGACTTGCAGGGAAAACAATCTCTGTCATATTTATACAACCGGAAAAAGCTTCCTTTCCGATGTCAAGAGGCGCCGTACAGGTGGAAAAATCTATACTCCGGAGTTTTTTACAATCGAGAAAAGCAGATCTATCAATTTTTTCAAGTTTTGGGGAGAAATTAATAGCGGTCAATCCCTCACAACGGGAAAAAGCCTCCTCCTCGATTTCGGTTAGCTCCATACAAGTGGAAAAATCAAGGCTTTGAAGTTTTGAACAGCCTCTAAAAGCCTGTAGATCGATTTTTTTAAGACTTTTAGGGAAAACTATTGTTGCTAATTCCGTACAGCCAGAAAAAGCCCACATGTCGATTTCGGTAAGTTTCGTACACGATGAGATGTTTAAACCTTGCAGCTTTGTACAGCTAGAAAAAGCCCCCGCACCAATTTTGGTAAGCTCCGTGCAAGCTAAAATATTTATACTCTGAAGCTTTGTGCAGTCGTAAAAAGCATTCGCTCCGATTGTTGTAAGAGTTGCAGGAAAAACGAGTGTTCCCGCCATTTCTTCACACCCGACAAAAGAGTACTCACCGATTTCGATAAGAGAATCAGCTTGAGAGAGATTAAGCTGTTCTATCGGAGTTTCTGCAAAAGCATTTCGCCCGATTTTTGTAATAATCTCTTCGCCTATTTTGCCGGGGATAACCAGCACTTTGGGTAAATCGTTCTTTGCACAGGTATAACCGGTTATGGTGCCTTTTCCGTCCGTTTCAAAAAGAGAAGAATCCGCCGGTACGTCTTTTAATTCCTCGGTACCGGCAAAAACGGTTTCGTCTTTTGTAAAGGTTTTTGCACCGGTAAGCATCTCTCCGTCTTTACCGGTAAGTCGCCATTCTTTAACCGCGTGTTTCTCTTTAACAGTGATTCGAGCCTCTGCTGCGGCTTTAAGGTTTTTCCACATTGCGCCGCTTACAGCACTAAAGGTTACGGGCGAGTTCACCGTTACCCCTTCGTCCCCCGTAACGGTGATAGTAATTCTGGCAGGAGCCGGATCGGTGCTCTTGCGGGAAACAGCGCATACGGTTTCATCTTTGGTAAAAGTATCCGCATCATCCAAATAGGCACCTTCGGAAGTGCCGCGCTTCCAGCCGTCCGTTATACGGCCATCTTTTAACATTACCATGCCTTCTGCCTGCGTTTTTATATCCTTCCAAAGGGAACCTTTCTCTACCGTAAGCGTATGTTCGGGGCGCAGGCCGTAGCCTTCATCGGCATTCACTGTTATCGTAATGGGAGTGTTGATATGCTTCTGTTTTGAAAGTGCAAAAACCGTTGCGTTTTCGGTAAACCGGTAATCGTCGCTCAATCCCATTCCGTCTTTGCCGCCGAGCTTCCAACCGTCTCCCTCAAATCCGTCGGCATAGGTAACCCGGATACGTGCTTTCACGTCCTGCCACTGCGTCCCATTATTAACCTGAAAGGTATTCGGTTCCTGTACAACGGTGTGCTCATCACCTGTTACGGTAACAGTGACGATACTGTTGCGGCTTTCTACATTGGGTTTACACCCGAAAACCGGTACACTTAACAAAGCGACGAATACGGCGAATGCGAAAACATGGGGACACTTCATGGTAAGCTCCTTTATGATGATGCTTCTTTGTGATTAATTGATAAGAATTTCGTACTTTTGCAAATATACGGGCATCTGCGTTGTCTATTTGCAAAAGGCTAATAGCTGAACTTGCTCCGGCTATAGATACGTATTTCATGGGATACGAAAAAAGAGTGTATCCTATGTAGACCTGAAAACAATAAACAAAGAAAATAATAAGATTTGAATTTATTAAGTCTATACTATATAATGACTTGATATGGGGGGGGGGGGCAAGCTCAATACGCAATGCGGCTGCCTGCATTACGCAGAGCTTACGGAAAGAGAAAAGTGAGTTTGCAGCGTATAAACTTTGCAACATAATATGGAGAAGTATACCACGGGTACGGAGTGGTGTCAAATACAACCGGAAAAAATCCACGGAAATCAGTTTTTGCCATTTTCATAGGTTTTGAGGCCGAAATTACCGGAAAAATACTAAAAAAGCACCTCATTTTTTCTAAAAACATCATAGAAATGGTTAGATTGCAATATCATTTTTCAAAAACTGAGTTCCATGGAAAACATCTACTTAAACAAGGAGCGGGGAACAACAATTTCCGGCATACCCGAAGAATACGGTCCGACTTGATATTGGCTGAAGATAATACGGACGGAATTTTTTTCAAGCTTAAAGATTGCAAAATTTTCTTTTGTCGGTTCAGTGCCTTTGTTAATCCAATCCTCGTCGGAGGAAAATTTCTGTTTTTTAACTTGAGCATTCAGCTGTTTACGCGCCTCAGTTGAAAGAGCTGCCAGCCAATCTTTCCGCGCCGGTTGTAAAGCTTCTTCTAATGAGAGCAGTTTTTTGGTTTGCTTGCTGTAGGTTATCGGGATGAGGAAGGTGCTTCCATGCGCCCCGCCGGCATATTGATAGACATTCAGCAGAAAACTGATATGATTGGCATCCTCGTATACTGAGCTGCTGTCGATATCGAATTCAAAAACTTGCGGATAGGCGGGCGCTTCTGCAGAAAAGAATTCGTTATTAAAAGCTTCAAGATTCTTTTGCACGATGTCCGAAACTTGCGCGTTTAGAAGCGGCTCTTTTTCAAAAACGGGATAGTCGATGTCGGCCTCATAGCTGATTCCCTTTTTCTTGTTTTTATCTTTATCCTTTGCATAGACCGCGAGCGGCAGGCAGCACAGCATCAAAATAAAACCGAATGTTGCACTTATACGTAAAGTGCGATGAAAATTTTTCATATTATTCTCCTGTAAAAATATCTAGTCGTGTGTACCGATAACTGATAAAACAGCTGCAAAGTCTGAAAGGTTACCGCAGACATGGCATATGCATTGAGAGAACGGCATTATAACTGCTCGATTGTATGATAGTATGATAATAGCTGCACCCCCTTACAGCTTTTGAAGCTGATGCACCGTACTCTTAAAATCCTTCGCGTATTCCGCAGTAAAGGAGAAAGGTTCGCTCGTCCGAGGATGCTTGCCTTCCAATTGATAGGCATGCAGTGCAAGCCGCCGGATAAGCGGCTGTTCCGTATACACATCACCGCGCCATCGCTGCTTGAGCTTGGAAAGAAGCACCGGTTTGCCGCTGCCGTAAAGGGAATCGCAGACAATCGGATAACCGGCTGCTGCTAGGTGAGCCCTAATCTGGTGCGTTCTGCCGGTAATGGGACGAGCTTCAAGCAGGGAGAATTGCCGAAAGGTTTCCAGCACCGTAAAGTGCGTTATCGCATCTTTGCCGCGCCGTTTATCCACAACGGTACGGTGTAGTGCATCCCCGTCGGCACGCAGCGGCAGGTCAACGGTAAACTGTTCTTCCGGTACCCGCCCGTGAATCAACAGCCGGTAGATTTTCTTTATTTCTCTATCTTGAAATGCGGCGTTCAACGCACGGTGCGCTTCCGCATTGAGGGCATAGAGCAAGATGCCGGAGGTGTCTTTATCAATCCGGTGCACAGCATAGAGTTTTTGACACAGCGGTGCAATCTGCGGTAGCTGTTTTTGAATGAGCAGGTCGAGCCGCGGGGCTTCACTATCCCAACGGTCGGCAGCAACTAAAAGACCGGCGGCTTTATTCACCGCAATCATATCTTCATCGGCATAAATCAGCGTAAAGGGCGTTTTTTTCATCAAGCATTCCTCTCATTCCTCAATTTTAAAAATCGGATTAATTCTGCGTAGCTTTCGCAATCGGGTAAAATGGAAGGGGTGCCGTATTCGGGAGAGATTAATACGTGGGCATCAAGCGCCTGCGAAAAGAGCGCAGGGTATTCGGCTTCGGGAATATGAGGGAAGAGATACCAGCCTTTTTGTGTCCATATACTGGGGACGAGGCGCACCGCTTCGGCTTTTCGATTGAGCGCCGCCTGCCGTTTCTTTACTATTATACGGCTTACCCTTGCGCTGCGTCCTGCCGCCTCCGAATGGTGCTCGTCTGCTAGTTTGAGCTCATCGAGTTTAATTTCTTTGAGTTGAAGTTCTTCCATCTTACGCTTCAAATCGAAAAATGCCCGCGCAAGGCTGTACGCAAGCGGCGGAAACAGTATATCAGAAGGAGGCAAGCGTTCTTCAAATCGACTTCCCGCAGCGATAATGCCGCACGGTACCGGATAGGCGGGCGTTACCAGCATGAGACTATCGGCTATCGGCTCCTTAGAATCGGAAGCGGAATCAAAGTCTAAAAACGGCCGCCATACCGGCAGCGGCTGTACCGCATCGGTTTGACCGGCATATAGCACAGAACCGGCTATCCGTTCCGCCTTATCCTGCGTTTCATACCAGCGGATAACGGGATAATCCGGCAGCAGGGCTTCCAACGCACGCCGTAGTTGAGCATCGGCCTTGGTCGGCAAAAAGCCGGTGAGTCCCTTATCCAGAAATTGCTTACAAACCAGATTCGCTTGTCCTGTTCTTCGGCCTAAAATAGCCTTTCCTCCGTCAAGCCACAGGTCGAGCAGCCGGACATTCTTTTCCGTGTATAAATAGTAACCGCGGGCGCGCCGAACGTTTCCGTACCGCTTGCGGATTTCAGTATAAATATCGATCATTAGGGCGCTATCATCGCATAACGGCAAAAAAACTACAAGAGAACAGGTGCTCAGGGAACGCATCAGCTCTCTTTTTAATCTCCCCGCCAAATAAGGAGACCTAATGCGGGTACCCTGCTACAAAAACAGCAGGGAGCCTACGGTGATGAGTACGCTGCCGAGGGCGGTTTTCATCGTTATCTTTTCATGCAAGATAAGGCACGACAGAATCAGCGTAAAGACAACGCTCAGCTTATCGATTGGCGCAACGCGCGACACTTCGCCGATTTGTATCGCCTTAAAATAGCATAGCCATGACGCACCGGTTGCAAGCCCCGAAAGAACAAGAAACACCCAATTAGCGACTGTTAAATCCTTTATACCTTTGATGTTCCCGGTTGCAAAAATAATTCCCCACGCCAGCACAAGCACCACAACGGTTCTTATCGCCGTTGCAAGCGTTGAGTCGATGCTTTTCATACCATATTTTGCAAAAATCGACGTAAAAGCGGCAAACACCGCCGAAAGGAATGCAAATAATTTCCACATAAGTTCAGTATATACTGAAATACATTCAATAATATAGGGCGCTATGGAGCAAAGCAGAGGCGGAGCAGGAATTCATTTACAAAACGATCTACAAAACGTCGGTAAATGAGAGCTAAAAGAAACAAAAAGATAGGAAGCGCTTGATTTTTTTTAAAAACTATGATATATTAAGAATCATTACTAAGATTCAAGGAGATACTTATGGACGAAAGAATTAACATGCCGCTCTTAGGCGATGCATTTCCCACTTTACAAGTGCAAACCACACAAGGACCGATGACATTACCGGCAGATATGAAAGGTTCGTGGTTTATCGTGTTCAGCCATCCTGCCGATTTTACCCCTGTATGCACAACAGAGTTTGTCGGTTTTCAGGAATTGATGCCCGAATTTGAAAAACTCGGCGTAAAATTAGTCGGTCTTTCCGTCGATCAGGTATTCAGCCATATTAAATGGATTGAATGGATGAAAAACAAGCTCAATGTACAGATTACCTTCCCCGTCATTGCCGCAAATGATTCTATCGCAAATGCGCTTGGTCTGCTGCATCCCGGTAAAGGAACAAACACCGTTCGTGCCGTATTCATCGTTGATCCCGAGGGAAAACTCCGGTTGGTACTGTATTATCCGCAGGAAATCGGCAGAAACATGAAAGAAATCCTGCGCGCGGTAAAGGCTTTGCAGATTTCCGACAAAGAAGATGTAGCGCTGCCTGCCAACTGGCCTGAAAACGGCTTAATTAAAGATCACGTGATTATACCGCCTGCTTCTAACGTAAAAGACGCCGAAAAGCGGCTCAAGGAATACGAGGGCTTTGACTGGTGGTTCTGCCACAAAGCGTTAAAGTAGCTGATACGTAAAGTAACGAACTAAGTGCGGTTATCTGTTAAGGAAACACTGATTAATTCGAATGCGAATGAATCAGCACTTCCCTAAGGGTAACCGCGTAAGTTAAAAATATTAAACGAAACCTCTAGAAACTTTGAGCAACAGCTCTCAATCCGGTTATCGTCCTCTAAAGAATAAAACGATGCTGATAATACCGTGATAGATAAAGTCGAAGCCGATCAGGTAGGCGACGAACAGGCTGGTAAAGAGCGGATGCATAAGCATAACGATTCCGCAGATGATACCCAGTATGCCGACTAATAGTAAATAAAAACCGCCTCTTCTGGTTATGTAGCGGATTTTAAAACTGATAACAAAACGTGTAATACCGCTGAATAATATCCAACAGGCAAAAAGATACGGAATAAATGTTGCAGCTGCAAACAAAGGACTGGACAGTACGAGAATTGAAAGCAGAATGGTGAGAATACCGTTCAGCAAAACAATCAAGATATGATCTTCTTTGTCTGCAAAATAATGGATAATTTCATAAACGCCGTTTATAAACATAACCACTGCGAAAAAAAACGAAAGCGATACCAAGCTGGTAATCGGGCTGACGAACATATAGATACCTGCAATAATAGAAAGGATACCTACTACCAACGCCGTAATACGGAACTCTTTTCTCATATCTTCTCCTTTAAGAATTATATTCCTAGTAAAAAGGGTATATGCCGTATCATATTTTGTCAAGCCGGAAGTATGTTAAAGCTAAAGTTTATAGGACATCCCTAAAACGGTAAATCTAGCTGTCAGGAAGTAATTACCGTATCCGCTTAATTCAGTTTTAAATGCAAAATAATAGTTCGGCCTCCATCATCGCACACTTTCATCGCGATACGGGTATACAGTTTTAATTTACGTTTCAGCATCTTCCGCGCGGTGGTGTAAAAGGTACGCTGCTCTATAAGTTCCATCCCGCATTTTCGCGCAAAGGCAGAACCGTCATCCACATAAAAATACATCTGTGCCGAAGTGTTACCTGTTTTTTGTACATACTTATTGGCATACTTTATACCGATTGCATTTGTCGCATCAAAAATTAATTCACCCTTTGGGAATCGCTCCTTAAGCGCCGATAAAAAGGCAAGAACTTTTTCTTCGCGGAAATACTGAAAGACGCCGGATACAATCAGCAAGGTCGGGATAGAGCTATCGATACCTTCCATCCACTCCAGTTTAAAAATATCTGCGCCGATCAGTGTTTCGTTTTCTCGTGTAGCCAAAATATTTTTACGCAAGGTTATCACTTCGGGTAAGTCGATTTCGTAAAAAGGAGCTTTAATTTCAGATAATCTAAACGCAGCCGTTTCCAATCCAGCTCCGAGATTGACGATGTTACATTTTTCATGCTTGGCATAAAAATTTTTTATCATTTCGTCAAAATTATAATAGCGGGCGACTGAAGCAAGCATCGTATATTGGGACGACGATTTCCAAATCCGTTCAAATGTACCTGCCGGAATTTTTGATTCCAACGATAAAGCTGTTTCATCATAAAAATATTCAGGGAACTGTTTAGATGCATAAATCCGCGCAGCCATCGGTATAAGCATTGTATCGGCTACGCCGTTAAATTCGTTCATAACAACCTCCAATCAAACTTGTACAGGAAATACTGAAAAATTAACAACCCGGTTTTTTACAAATTTACCTATACCATTATATCATTTATTTCTTTTTCCGGCAAACGGACAATAAACCTGTTCGATGACTTCGTTGCCGAACAGGTCGACGAGTTCTAAATCGCACAGATAGCACCTTAAAATGCAACAGTTGAACAAAGTGTGAACTTTGGAAACTGCTGTATTGATGTACAGAACGTGCATACGTTAATAAGCGACATCGTCAATTTACATCATCCGTGGTGTAAATTGACTTACGAGATAATATGATGCCACATATTGATAACAAAAAAGCCCTCCGCATAATTATCATGCAGAGGGCTTTTCGCTTAGTTTCTGCGACTTCGGTCAATCTTGATTCAGATTGATCGGAAATCTCTTAGTTTGACTTTATGGCAATCTGCCGACGGGGAGCAAGCTCCTTACGAGGTATGGTGACGGTTAATACGCCGTTTTTAAAGGCCGCTTCAACCTTGTCTTGGTCGATATCTTCAGGCAGGGTAAAACGTCTGACAAAGCGGCGCTGTGTGCGTTCGCGGATAAGGAATTGTTCTCCGTTAGGCTTTTCTTCCGTCTCTTTTGTTTCCTCATGATTGGAAGCAACCGTCAAAACACGTTCTTTTAAGTGAATGGTAACATCCTTTTCCGTATAACCGGGAAGATCAATATCCATAATATAGGCGCCGCTTGTTTCGCGCACATCAACAGTCGGATAATTCGCATTTGCCAACGGACTGAAAACTCCGAAATGAGGGTTGTCGTGATTTAAAGAGTCAAGCACAGAGTCCGCAAATAAGGGATTAAAAATACTTAATGAGTTCATAGTTTTCCTCCAAAAGGCTTTATAATAGTAGGGCTTTTAGAAAGCCCTTGAAGTTTTTCAACTTCACTTATTATTAAGCAACAAGCGTGCCAAGTTAGATCCTGAAGAAATTCGGTGTATATGGCTCTTTTTGCTCAATAATTCAGTGTATACCGCGCAATTTTCGGTTAAAAAAGGTTTAAATCGGATTATTTCCACCGTTTTTTTGGACTAAGGTTCCGGTTGAGCCGCCGCTTAATCTCTTTTCGTGATGCATTGTGTCATTTTATATGCCATATTGTATCAATATTTCCAATAAGAAACAAAACATGTGTCATTATGAAACATATTTTAGCTTTGTTGTAAGAATCGCTCTTTTTTTTCGAAATTGCCGATAATTTTCGACTTTTTCTCTTTAAAAATAGGAAAAATCGGTTATACTGTTTCTTATTCATTTGTTGACAGATAAAAACAATATGATTATGGTAATATTTCTTTATAGCTAAAGCTATCAATACCACCATACTCCCATAGACGCATCCGGAGGCGGACATGAACGTAACCGATTATCTTAGCGAAACAGAGTGGAAAAGGTTGCTGCAGTTTTCCGAAAAACTCGAAACACCTTGTGTTGTTATCAATTTGGATCGGATTAAAAAAAATTATCTTGAATTAAAAAAGTTCTTTTCTGCCGCAGACATTTACTACGCAGTGAAGGCAAATCCGCATGAAGAAATCCTAAAGTTGCTTATCGAGTTAGGGGCTAATTTTGATATTGCTTCGCGGTATGAGCTCGATAAGATTCTTGCCTTGGGAATCAATCCTGATCGGCTTACCTACGGAAATACAATTAAAAAAGCAAAAGATATTGCATATTTTTATGAAAAAGGTATCCGGTTATTCGTTACCGACAGTAAAGAAGATTTAAAAAATATTGCAAAATATGCACCTCAATCGCGTGTCTATGTTCGTATCTTGGTTGAAAACACTAATAGTGCCGATTGGCCGCTTTCCCGTAAGTTTGGCTGCCATCCTGATATGGCTTATGATCTTTGTATTTTGGCGAAAGAGCTTGGGCTTGTTCCGTATGGAATTTCATTTCATGTCGGCAGTCAACAAAGGGATATTGGGCAATGGGACGATGCTATTGCAAAAACAAAGTATTTAATGCGTTCTCTTGAAGAAGAAGAAGATATCGAACTCAAGATGATCAATATGGGAGGCGGCTTTCCTGCTTCGTATGTCGTTCCGACCAATGAGCTTTCCGAATATGCAAGTGAAATTAATCGTTATCTTGACGATGACTTTGGCGATGAACGACCGCGCATCATCCTTGAACCGGGACGGTCTATGGTTGGCGATGCCGGCGTTCTTGTTGCCGAAGTTATCACTGTTTCGAGGAAAAATAATACAGCCCTGCATCGCTGGGTCTATGTTGATGCAGGGGTCTTTAACGGATTGGCGGAAACACTCAACGAAAGTATTAAGTATCCTATTGTAACGTCAAAGGATTCAAATTGCAGCAAGCGCGGCGAAGTGATTCTTGCGGGGCCGACTTGCGACAGTATGGATATTATGTATGAAAAATATAAATATCAACTTCCAATCAATCTCAAGCCGGGAGATAGGGTGTATTTTCTCACTGCAGGCGCCTATACGGCCAGCTATGCATCCGTAGAATTTAACGGCTTTCCTCCGCTTAAAACCTATATTATGAAATCAACAACCCCGACGCAGAGCGTTGCCGAGGACGGCAGGTATTAAACTCTCCGCACGAATAAAAAACGGCACAAAGATACGTTCTTTGTGCCGTCCATTACCGTGTTTGACGGTTATTTTGCGAATCGCTCACCGAATTCTTTACATTTTTTCTGTGCTTCTTCATCGGGATCGTCATAAGCGATGAGACCTTCTTCAAACACATCGGCTCCATCTCTTTTTGCACGTTCTACCCATGTCTGCATCCATTCACCGTCCGCCCATTCATAGGATCCGAACAGTGCAATTTTGCGCCCTGAAAGTTTATTTTCGATTGATGCAAAGAACGGTTCAAATTCATCCGGTTCCAGCTCTTCCGCACCCATCGCAGGGCATCCGAAGGCGATTTTATCATAGCTGTCCAATTTATCCGCACTGAACTGAGCAACGGGGAATAATTCAGCATCTGCTCCGCCTGCTTTCAGTCCGTCCATAATACAATGGGCCATCTTTTCGGTATGACCGGTTCCGCTCCAAAATACTACTGCAACTTTTGCCATAGCAAACTCCTTATAAAGTGTGATGAGAATAATAGAAGTATTATTCTGTCATTAAGCTGCACAAACAATCTCAAAGATAGTCATGCCGCTTTTTATCTGTAAAGCAAAACGCTCTTTACATTCCGTATACTGGTGGAACACTTGTAATGCTTTTTCGGGATTGCTGTATACCTTCCAGTATCCGCACAGCAAACAATTTCGGCCTCCTGTTTTTACATACTGCATTACATCATCTGCAGGATAACCTAAAAAAAGCCCGATTTCGTGCGGAAAGCTGTCCCTGCAATGCCTGTTTCGTGCTCCTCTTAAAACAGACATCCGATCCTTTAACCGCATAATAATTGCTTCAAGCCCGCTTTCCGGCCGATATCCGAAAGATTGCAGCACCATGGTCACTGAAGGTTGAAAACAAAGGCGAGCGAGCAAATCCTTCCGATATACTAATATTTGAGCGCGGTTTTCGCATACGCAAAGTGGGGTAAAATATATTCCTTGCTCATTCAGTATCGCGTTATAGGTATCACACCATTGAATATCGGCGCTTGGAAACGACACAAGATTCGCCGGTTTAATTCCTGCTAAACAAGGGGCTGCATGACGGGCAAGATTTGCTTCAACGTAAGCGTGCGGTAACATAATAGTATTATGCACATAGAACCCGAAAAATGTCAACCGTGAATAACTGGAATTTTTCGGGCAAACGCATCAGACATTTTTTGAATATCCCCGCAAAATCAGGAGGCTGTTCAAGCAGAGTTGAACCTCTCCGCGGTTCAAATGCTTGCCCAACCTCCTGATTTTGCGATTTATATTTACCCGCCTGATGTGTTTGTCCGACTTTTAAAACAAAGTGCGAAAAATTTTAAAAAATTTTTCGCAAATGGCAGGGAGTCGTATCATATTTGTCCTGATGCGGTTGCCCTACATACTTGAAACCTTACGTCGCATAATCGGTTTTTCATTTTATCATTAAGGAGGAACAAACCGCTGCATCGGATTCGATTGCCCTGTATACTATAAATATTATACTTGACAATATATTATATTATAAATAGTATTTTAACGTTTAAAGAAACACCACAGGCAGCATTAAAAACGGGTTGTTGATCTTAGTTAAAGATAAAAGTAGGAGCGAAAAATGAAAGAAAAATTAGCTCAATATCGTGCATTAATCGAAAGCGAAACCGATGTTATTGCGGTAATGGCAAATACCAGCGCGTTTATCATGGAAAATATTTCCGGCTTAAATTGGGCGGGGTTTTATCAAATGAAAGGTGATGAATTGGTTCTGGGGCCATTTCAAGGCCGACCGGCTTGCTATCGCATTGGTTATGGAAAAGGTGTCTGCGGGCATTGTGCGGTCAATCGGAAAAGTATCATGGTGCCGGATGTACACGCTTTTCCCGGACATATTGCCTGCGATGCGGCAAGTAAAAGTGAATTAGTTGTACCGATTATTCACAACGGTATTTTATTCGGTGTGATTGATCTTGATGCTCCCGAATGCGATCATTTTACCGATACCGACAGGTGCTTTGTCGAGGCTATCGCCGAAATATTTTCTCAAAAATTATAACAGAGAACCTCTAAGAATTCCGGTTTTTAGAAGATGCTTAAAACAGTTTGCAAGGAGTTATCCGACTCTATGAAAAAAGATTGCTTGTATAACGGTATGGTTATCCGCAGCCTTTGTTCTTTTTGCTCAAACGGAAACGGGGATGCCGCAAGATTCGGTGTATCAAAAGCTCTTACGGTATCGTGTTGAACATGACAGCAATTACCGGCAGCTGCAAATGCAGGCGGATATTGCGGCCAATAAAGCGGAAAAAGCAAAAACCGAATCGTTAGTAACGATGGAAGTCGGCAGCGGAAATACACAGTTCGTTCTTAACACCGATGCGGACAAACGAGGTGTTACCACTGCGCCGTATGCGAATATCGCATTACCTTCGTACAATAATACAAGCATAAAACTGAGCGTACCGTACAGTAAAGTAGGGCAGCGGCAAGAAACCGGCGCCGAGGTTTCCGTGTCTACCGATATCTATTCCAAAAATGCAGAAGCGAAAAAATATACGTTCAATCTTGCACAGTCTGCAGCAGATCAAGCAAGGCGGGCAAAAGAAGAAGGTTTGGCGCTTGCCGAAAAGCAGTTCCTTCAAGATATCCAGCGGCTTTTGGACGATTATACAACACTGCTTGATAAAAAATTGAGCGAAGTAAAAGCGGAGATTCAATACAATCAAATAAAGGCGCAAGGGTATGCAGACAGTTCTACAAAAATGCGCACAGCCAATTTAGAGCTGTTGGGTGCAAAACGGGAACATCAGAATGCGGATTTTAACTTTTCGGCGTCATACCATGCTTTTGCGGAAAGCTGCGGTCTTACAACCGATGAGGCACCTCAAATGTTTTTAACGTCGCTATGGAATTCCATCCCCGTACAAAAGGCCGCAGATATTGAACAGTATCCTCAAGCTGCTTATAAAAAACTTGTTGAAGCGGAGCAACGGCATACGCAAAATGCAGCGAAACGGAATATTGAACTGTCTCCGTTTTCCATCGGCGCCGATGCCGGTTATAAATTGCGCAATACGAAAATCGGCAGCGGTTCTGCAAAAAATGAACATTCCGTCTTAGGCGGATTGAGTATGCAATTCCCCGGCGGAAAGGCGTATACCGGTGTCGAGGTTCCGCTTGCGGATCCTAAAAATACGGCGCTTAAACTTTCATTCAGCTGGAATCCTTTTTCGATTCAGTATCGGAAACTCGATAAAAAAAATGCCGAGCTTGAAGATGCGATTGAACGGCTTAAAATTGAAGATGCGAAGGAACACTATCAAAAACAACTCCATACTAATAAAACATCGAATGAGCAGATGACATGGCAGCAAAAAGCAACGGCGGATGAGTTGAGCATCTATAAGCAAAATGCCGATGACCACGCCCAATGGTACCGCAACGGTGTTATCAGCAAGGTGGAAAGCCTGCAAGCTGAACTTGAGTACAAAAAAGCCGAAGCCCGCTATGCAAAAGCAAAAACAGCCGTTATGATTTTCAATATCGATACGGCGTTGCTGTTTGAAAAGCAGTAGCGAAACGACTAAGATTCACTTATGTAAACCGCCGTGTTTTTCACTGTTTTGCTCAGAGATTATCCTTTGCACCGAATATTCCAATTTTCTGAAATAGTCGTTATATTCTTGGGAAGAACCCTGATAGCCTTTCTGCCTAAAATCTGATAGTATAGCCGCTATGTTGAAATACGCTTTTATGCAGAACGCCTTTATTGTGTCATTCTTTATCGGCATTCTCTGCCCATTAATCGGTATTTTCCTTGTTTTGCGGCGGTATTCGCTTATTGGCGACACCCTTGCGCACGCCTCGCTGACAGGGATTACGCTCGGGCTGGTTACCGGCGTTAACCCCATCATCGGCGCGTTTACCTTTACCTCTGCGGCGGGAGCGCTCATCGAAGCGCTACGCAATTACTTTAAAGAATACAGCGACCTCATCCTTTCCATCGTTCTTTCGCTCAGTGTCGGTATTGCCATCACCTTGATGAGTTCGGGGTTGATACGCACCAATGCCGAAGCCTATTTGTTCGGAAGCATCTTAACGGTTTCAATCTCCGACGTTATCACCGTTATCGTATTGAGCTTTTTTGCCGTTGCCGTATTGGCTGTGCTGTATCATAAGCTGCTGTATATAACGCTCGATGAAGACATCGCGTATGTCATCGGCATCCGTGTAAAGACAATCAATTATATTTTTTCGATTTTAGTAGCAGCAACAATTGCCGTTTCCATTAAGATAGTGGGGATTCTCGTATTAAGTTCGATGATTGCCTTGCCGGTTGCAGCCGCGCTACAGCTGCACACAGGCTTTAAGCGGACGGTGTTTTTTTCAATCTGTTTCGGTATCGCGGATATTATGCTCGGGCTTATCTGTTCGTACTATTTAAACGTCGCCCCCGGCGGCTTTACCGCACTTATTTCGGTTTTTATGCTGTTGCTGGTGCTGATACTCAAAAAGCTGCGAAGTCCTTTTTGAAAATATACGGTGCATCTACTTCGTTACTGCACACAAATTAATTCTCAACGTATCAAAGATACGCCTGCGATTAATTTGTGCTCGTGCCTCGTATCTGCAGCGTCTATTTTCAAAAGGCTAACGAAAAGTCTATTTTCAAAAGTGGTACTATTCCTGCAAAACAGATTGTAGCAGCCTTGTAGGCTAAGCTGCCTAAAAATTGATACCCGTGTATAATACACTTTCTTGACTTTAACTATTTTTTGTATTATATTGTAGTTAATGGTGAGTCCTACCGTTAAGTGGAATCCTTAAACGCAGTGTACCCTACTGAGAGTGGGAACTTTAGAAATGCGGTGAGTCCTACCGTTAAGTGGAATCGATAAAGCCGTTCAGTTAGCTGATACGGCTTTTTTTTATAGGTAAATATGAAACAAGAAAGACTGAATTTATATTTTATAGATATGAAATATGTGCGAAATTTACATAAGGTCGATGATCGTGTTCAGTCAATTTCCCCTCAAATTCATAAAAGTAATCGTCCTTTTGTAGGAATTATTATTATTTGTAATGAATATAAATATTGTGTACCATTGGATTCAGCAAAAGAAAAACATAAGATGCACAAGAATGATGTAGACTTTACCCGTATCTTTGACGATGAACAACTCATAAGTGTTTTGAACTTTAACAATATGATTCCTATTGATGATAAATTTATTACAAAAATTGATTTGAAGCCGAATGTAAAAGATTCTCGATCTCAAGCAAATTATAAAAAATTGTGCATAAAAGAAATTGAATGGTGCCGTAAACATCAAGAAGCAATCGTAAAAAAAGCAAATAAATTGTATTGTTTGGTTCAAAAGCCTAATTGTAGTAGTAATCTCAAAAAACGATGCAATGATTTTAAAAAACTTGAGAAAGTATTGGAAAAATTATTGCAAAGACCATAAAGCATCCTATTCCTGCAACACAGCTTGCAGCACCCTGTCCTTTTGGCGCCAATTTTTATCGACGCGCACCTGTAAATCAAGCTGCACACGATAGGGGAAGATTTTGCGCAGTTCTTTTTGGGATTCTACTCTGATTGCTTTAATCAGTGCCGCGCCCTTTCCGATAACCATAGCCTTTTGACTTTCCCGCTCTACACACAGAAAAGCGCGGACAAAAAGCTCCTTGCCGTTCTTTTTCATTTCCATATCCTGAATATCAACATACAGCGCATGGGGAATTTCTTCGTAGAGACGGCTGATAGCTTGGCCGCGAATAATTTCGGCAATACGGAAATCAACCGGCTGGTCGGTATAAAAGTCTTCGGGATACAAAAGCTCACCTTCGGGCAGAAGAGAAAACAACGCGGCAAGCACGGGTTCAAGCCCCGTCTTTTCCTGTGCGGACAGCTCGAAAATCCGCTCTTGCGGTAGATCGGGTAAGGCCTGCATCAAGCTGATATGGGTTTGCCCGGGACGCGCAGCGGGACTGTCGGTTTTATTAATACCGGCAATCAAGCGATCTTGTTTATTTTTCAGCAATGCACAGATAGCCAGCTCTTCTTCGCCGAACGGACGCGATGCATCGATAAGATACAAAATCGCCTCCGCCTCTTGCAGACGGTTTTCCGCAATGAGCTGCATACGGCGGTTTATTTTTTTTTCACTGATATGATAACCGGGCGTATCAATAAAGATAATCTGCCCCTGCTCCGCCGTAAGGATACCGCGGACGGAGCTGCGCGTGGTCTGCGGCAGCGCAGAAACAATCGATACCGTTCCGCCGCAGACGTTGTTTAGAAATGTTGACTTTCCGGCGGAGGGGCGTCCGATAATACAGACAACGCCGCTCCGCATGTTTTTATCCGGCACGTTGAGTACGCCGCTTAGCTCGCTTGGCACGCGCTGCACGGAGACTGTACTGCGATCTTATCTTCAACTAAGGCAAGTACCTTTGTCGGGCAGCCTTTAATACAGATACCGCAGGAATCGCATAACTCGTAATTAACTTCGGGGATTCCGTTGATAACTTTTATCGCACCCTTAGGGCAATTCTTCTCACACTTCATACACTTGATACAGCCGCGCTTACAGTTTTTCATAATAACGGCTTTTCTCGGATTGCGACATGAACAAAGCGCAATGGAACCTTTCCGGCTTGTCGGTACGGTAGTCAAAATATGCTGAGGACAGGCTGCAACACAGACTGCACAGCCGGTACACTTTTCGTAATCGACGTGCGGAATCCCATCCTCTCCGACATGGATAGCGTCAAACGGACAGGCCATTTCGCAGTCGCCGAGGCCGATACAGCCCCAATCGCATTCCCGCAGTCCGTTTACGGAAATCTTTGCGGCGCGGCACGTTTTAACGCCGACGTAATCAGCCTTTTCCTTACAGACATCGTGTGAACCTTGGCACAGTAACACCGCAACCTTTGCATCGGCATTTGCCGAAACGCCCATAATCGCGCCGACCTTTGCAGCAACGGGACCTGCCCCGACGGAGCAGCCGTTTACCGGCGCATTGCCGCTTGCAACCGCAGCCGCAAAACCATCGCAGCCCGGGAACCCGCAGGCGCCGCAGTTTGCGCCGGGAAGCACCTCACGAATTTTTGCAACCGTTTCATCAGGCGCTACATAAAACAGCTTTTTAAAAAAGCCTAACAAAAAGCCTATCGCCAGTGATAAAATCAACGAGACAATAAGCGTTAAAATAATCGTATGCATACTCTTTTCCTACTCCTTTAAATCATGCCTGCAAAACCGCCGAATGCCAAAGACAACAGAGCCGCAGCGACAAACAAAATAGGAGTACCCTTGAGGTACTTAGGTATCGGGGCAATATCAATGCGTTCACGTAAACCGGCAAACAAAACCATTGCCAACATATAGCTGATTGCGACACCGATCGAATACACCATCGACTGAATAAAGGTATAGTCGGCGGCGATAACATCGAGCGTAACCGCTAAGATAGCGCAGTTTGTCGTGATAAGCGGCAAATACACACCCATCGCCGAATAGAGCGCCGGAGCGGATTTTTTCAAGTAGAACTCTACCAGCTGAACCAAGCTCGCAATAACCAAGATAAAGAGCAATGTCTGCAAAAAACCGAGGTTATACGGTGCAAGAACCAGTTTATAGAGCGGATAGGTCGCTGCTGTTGCAATAACCGTAACAAAGAGAACCGCCCACCCCATACCGGTAGATTTCTTAACATCGGATGTCATACCGATAAACGAACACAACGCAAGGAAGCGGATAAAAACGATATTTTTTACAAATACCGCAGCAAGAAAAATCTTAAACAGTTCCATTTTCAGTTTCCTCCTTTGCAGGTTCAGCAGCAGCTTCGGTATTTGGTGCAACGGCTTGTTTCTCCGCTTCTGCTTGTGCTGCGGTAGCTTCTTTTTGTTCAGCAACCGGTTCCGGTTTGGCTGCAGCAGCTTCTTTTTCCGCTTCCGCTTTTAACGCAGCCTCTTTTTGTGCAGTCTCCGCCTTGAGCGCAGCTTCTTTTTTCAGCTCAGCATCGCGTAATGCAGCAGCTTCTTGCAATGCCGTTTCTTTTATCGCAGCAGCCTTCCGTATTTTTTCGCTGCTTCCGCTGATCCTGTATCAAATAGGTCAAGGCAATCAGAACCCCGAATACAAAGAAGCCTCCGGGAGAGTTCGCAAAGAATTTAATAAGGTAATCGTCTGATAAAAGACGCACACCCAGCACAGTACCGCTTCCTAAAAGCTCGCGGATGGCAGACATCACAACCAACACCCACGTAAAGCCCAAACCCATACCAAAGGCATCGGCAATCGCTTTTAAAGGAGACTCTTTCGAGGCAAAGGATTCAACACGCCCCATAATGATACAGTTTACAACGATGAGTTTGATAAAAATACCCATCGATTCGGAAAGTTCCGGCAAAAAAGCCTGCATCAAAAGGTCTACAATGGTAGTAAACGACGCGATAACAATGATAAAAATAGGGATACGGATATCGTTCGGGATAAATTTCCGAAACATACTGATAATCAGTTCACTCAACACGATAACGAAGGTCATCGCAAGCCCCATTCCGATACCGTTTGCAACCGAGGTTGTAATGGCAAGCGCGGAACAAAGCCCGATCATCAGCATAATGAGGGGGTTTTCTTTTACCAACCCGTTCGTAAAAATGCGTACATACTCTTTCATAACCGTTCTCCTCTTAGTTTCCGCTGCCTGAGCCACCAAGACCTTGGCTGCTCATGTATGAAGAAGCGGCATCGACGGCGATTTTTACCATACGGGTAACAGCCGTAGAGGTAATCGTAGCGCCGGCAATCGCTTGAACATCGCTTCCCAGCGCAAAGGCATCGGTAGTCGGCTTATTACGGAACTGTCCGATGAACGGTTCATCCTTCGCCTTTGTTCCGATACCGGGTGAATCGGTTAATGTCAAAAACTGAATCATCCTCAGCTTTTCTTCCATATCAATACCGATAAGAATAGTCGCCTGATCATAGGTATGCCCGCTCACCGTTACGATAATTCCCGCAGGCTTATCCCCCTGTAATGCGATAAAAGTATCGCCGAACGCTACCTTATCAACTGATTTCGGCATTCCTTCGGTAACAGGGCGAAATGAATCCGCCTCGGGGAAAATCGCTTGAAGCGCAAGTTTCGTCTTTGCTTCCTTTGAAGCGAGAATGCGGGGAGCGGTAAGCATATTGACCGCAGCAAGCGCAAGACAAGCAACAACAGTATAGAGCGCCAACGTAACGGATAATTTCATCATCTGTTTCATTTTGCACCTTCCTTGGCTGCCTTAACGGGCTTTACATATCCGTATTTTTTCTGAATCAGTTTATTTAAGAATGTAACGACCGAATTCATAATCAAAATACTGTACATAACGCCTTCCGGCATTCCGGCAAACAGACGCATTAAAGCGGTAATTAAGCCGCAGCCCGCGCCGAAGATAATTTGTCCTTTAAAGGTTACGGGCGACGTTGCATAGTCGGTAGCCATAAAGACGGCGCCGAACAGCAAACCGCCGCTTAACAGCGTCAAAAGCGGATCGATACCCGCAAGCCATGTTACCAACACTGCCGTTACTACCATAGAAACAGGAATCTGCCATTCAATAACGTGGGTAACCAGCAAGTAGACAAAACCGATGAGAATGAGCGCCGCGCTCGATTCACCGATACAGCCGCCGTGATCTCCTAAAAAAAGTTTAAGATATACGTCGCTCGAAGAGGACAAACCCATCTTCTCTGCGATTGTCGCCGCAGTGGAAATCCCGCCTTCCGACATTTTTAGGTACGAAAGCGGCGTTGCCGTGCTCACTGCGTCAAAACCGTGATGAGGAGCAACCCACGAGGTCATCAGGCGTGAAAAACTGACAAAGGCAAACGCACGGCCTACCAATGCAGGGTTAAACGGATTTGCGCCGAGTCCGCCGAAAAACTCTTTTGCTACGACAATGGCAAAGATTGCGGAAACAACGACAATCCAAATAGGAATAAGCGGCGGTAACACAAGCGCTAACAGCAAACCGGTTACTGCAGCGGAGCAATCCTTTATGCGGATATCCTTGCCCATCGCTTTACGGAATGCCGCTTCGGAACCGACCGCGACGCCTACGGAAACAATAATACGGATGAGCGCCGGCACTCCATACAGATAAATACCGTACAGCGCAAGCGGAGCAAGCGCAATCAGCACGTGTATCATCAGTTTTTTAGTGGTTACGGGACTCGCAATATGCGGCGCAGGAGAAAGATAAATTTCGTTCTTATCTGATTCGGCCATAGCTTATTTTCCTCCTTGCGCGGCTGTTGCCTTTGCCGCTTCTTTTTGCTTTGCTTCGCGTAACAGCTGCTTTCCAACCTTGAACCGCTGGACAAGCTTTATACGCGCCGGACATACGTAAGAACAAATACCGCATTCAACGCAGTCCATAAGCCCGCAGCGGACAGCTTCATCAAGCTTATTCGCCTTTAATGCACGTATCATCAGAACCGGCGACAACTGACAACTGCAATGGGTTACGCACTTTCCGCATCCGATACACGGGCTTTCTTCATCAAGGTTGACTTCCTCCCTTGTTAAGAAAAGAACACCGGATGTATTCTTTTGCACGGGGAAATCGGCGCTCTTCATTGCAAAGCCCATCATTGGACCGCCTGAAATGATTTTGGTAACACCGGGTTTTAAGCGGATGACATCAGGGATTAAATCGCCGATACAGGTACCGATAGGGGCGATCACGTTCACAGGATTTTCGCAGGCTCCACCCGAAAGCGAGAGCGGACGATCAATGAGCGGCGCTCCTTTACGGAACGCATCGGAAATCGCCTTCATTGTTCCGACATTCTGAACGATACACCCAATCTGGAACGGAAGCCCGCCGGAAGGAATCTCTCTGCCGACCACAGCGGAAGTCAGATTTTTTTCACCGCCTTGCGGATATTTCGTTTTGCACAACTCAACGGAAATATCATAAGCGCCCGGTCCGACAGGATTTTGTTTTATCTTTGCAATAGCTTTTTCAAACACCGGCACCAAATGTGTTTTATTGTCTTCAAGCGCAATAATCCCCTTGTCGGCTCCGGTAATGTGCATAATAATCGCCATCCCGTCTACAATCGTTTCGGCGGAATGATACATCGTCGCAGCATCGGTACACAGATACGGCTCGCATTCTGCAGCATTACCTAAAATGTAGTCTATCTTCGCATCTTTAGGGGGACTCAATTTAACATGTACGGGGAAAGAAGCTCCGCCCATACCGGTTATACCGGCCTCACGGATACGCTTAATAGCGTCCTCTTTTGTGCAGGTGAAGGGATCAAGCGGTTCCATAAAGGACTCGGAAGTATCCTCGCCCGCTTGAATTGCAATACAAAGTGCGTCCGTATTACCGGTAACGAGATGGGGTTCTATTTTTTTTACGGTACCGGAGATCGAAGCATGTACAGGCGCAGACATAAATTTGTCCGTTTCCGCTATTTTTTTGACCTCGTACAACCGTATCTCCAACCTTTACCAACGGAGTATTCGGAGCACCGCCTTGGGTAACAGGAATCCACACCATCTTTGTTGATGGCATGACAGCCAAGACTTCGGATTCGGCGGAAATAAATTTCCGCTCGGGAGGATGACAGCCTCCTTTAAATGATTTAGTACTCATTCTTCTATTATATAAAACATCATATATTCAGTCAAGAAAAAAACACTATTGCCAATTATTGCATAATTAGGCATTATAAAGGTTCAGAATAGTAAGGAGTAGAATATTATGAGTATGAAACCGATGCTGAGAAGCAATATCTGTTTGAATGCGCATCCTCAAGGATGTAAAAAGGCGGTTGAAGATCAAATCGCATATACAAAAAAACGGGTGGCATCTCACCCTGCGGGAACGGCAGTACCGAAAAACGTTTTGGTAATCGGCTGTTCGGGCGGATATGGACTGGCAAGCCGCATTACGGCAGCGTTCGGCTACGGAGCTGCAACCATCGGTGTATCGTATGAAAAAGCCGGTTCCGAAAAAAAATGGGGAACTCCGGGGTGGTATAACAATTTAGCGGTTGACACCGCTGCAAAAGAGGCGGGGCTTATCTCCGTTACGATAAACGGCGATGCGTTCTCCGATGCTATTAAAGCGCAAGTGATTGATGAAGCAAAAAAGCGCGATATGAAATTTGATTTAATTGTCTACAGCGTGGCAAGCTCCGTGCGTACCGATCCCGATACCGGTGTTACCTACCGCTCGGCGCTCAAGCCTTTTGGGAAGCCCTTTACCGGCAAAACCCTCGATCCGTTCACCGGCGCTTTGACGGAAATTACCGCGGAACCGGCAACCGACGAGGAAGCCGCCGCTACCGTAAAGGTGATGGGCGGTGAAGATTGGCAGCGGTGGATAGAAAAGCTCGATGCGGCGGATCTGCTTGCACAAGGATGCATCACGGTCGCCTATTCCTACATCGGGCCGGAAGCTACGCAAGCATTGTACCGCAAGGGAACCATCGGTAAGGCGAAGGAACACTTGGAAGCCACCGCCCATGTACTGAACACAAAACTCGCTGCCTTAAAAGGTCAAGCGTTTGTGTCGGTCAATAAGGGGCTGGTAACCCGTGCAAGCGCTGTTATTCCGGTTATCCCGCTCTATTTGGCAAGTCTTTTCAAGGTGATGAAGGAAAAAGGCACGCACGAAGGCTGTATCGAGCAGATCAACCGCCTCTTCGACAGCCGTCTGTACACGGCGGACGGGGTTATCCCGACGGATAGCGAACACCGCATCCGCATCGACGACTGGGAATTGGACGAAGCGGTGCAGTCCGCCGTTGCAGAGATTATGGCGACCGTTACCGACGAGACCAGCCGCGAGCGTACCGATGTAGACGAATACCGACACGACTTTTTGGCTATTAACGGGTTTGATATTGCCGGTATCGATTACGATGCCGAGATTGACCGGTTCGACCGGATATAAGGTATGCTGCTTCTTTGCGAATCCGCATCGGTTGTGTGTATCAGCTTCCGGCGCATTGAGGCAAAGAAGCATCGGCATTAACACAGACTAAGAAACAGAGTAAGAATATGAACGAAAAATTTATTTTGAATGTCTTTGACAAGTTTGAAAAAAGCTCGGCTGTGCTGCTGCACATAAAGGAAGGCGAAGCGGAGCTGACCCTAAAAAAAGAAGCTGCGTATCAAAATGCTCAGGCAGCCGTACCGTTCGCATTGCACAATGTACCGATGCAGCCGATTGCCGGAACGGAGACAAGCGGATATGCGGCAGGAGTCGGCGTACAAAACTCTCCTGCGAATGGCGGAACAACTTTTGCCGCTGGGGGGATGGGGCAGGCAAATGCAATGGGCGCAGCCGCCGGTTTTACGGGCACAGGAATCAATCCGGCAAGCGCACCGAGTGCAGCGGCGGTTACCCCCGGCACTGATGTAAACCTCGTTACGGTGAAAAGCCCCATTGTCGGCTCCTTCTACCGCTCGCCGTCTCCCGATGCTCCTGCGTATGTAGACAAGGGGTCTAAGGTTTCCAAAGGGCAGCCTCTCTGTATCCTCGAAGCAATGAAGATGATGAATACCCTTGAATGCGAGTACGACGGTATTATTGAAGATATTCTTGCGGCAAACGGCGATTTAGTCGAGTTTGACCAGCCGCTCTTTACCATCAGGATTTAAGTATGATACGGAAAATGCTGATTGCGAACCGCGGCGAAATTGCCGTCCGCGTTATCCGCGCATGCCGTGAAATGGGCATCGAAACGGTCGCCGTGTATTCAACTGCCGACAAAGAATGCCTGCATGTGCAACTTGCGGATCACGCAGTGTGCATCGGGCCGCCGCCTTCCTCCAAAAGCTATTTGAACAAGGATACGCTGATTACTGCCGCGCTCTGTACCGGCTGCGATGCCGTACACCCCGGTGTCGGCTTCCTTTCCGAAAACGCAGATTTTGCGCGGGAGGTGGAAAAAGCCGGTATGTTTTGGATCGGCCCCAAACCCGACACCATCGAAATGCTTGGTGATAAGGTAAGGGCACGCGAGACCGCGCAAAAAAGCGGTCTTCCGATTACCCCCGGCTCTAAGGGTGCGATTACCACCAAAGAACAAGCGGCGAAAACCGCGAAGGAGTGCGGGTACCCCGTCATCATCAAAGCTGCCTCAGGCGGCGGCGGAAAGGGTATGCGTATCGTCTGGAAAGAAGTCGACTTAGCCGAAAACCTTTCCATTGCATCTTCGGAGGCGGAAGCGAATTTTGCCGACGGTACAGTCTATATCGAAAAATACTTGAGCGATCCGCGGCATGTTGAGCTTCAGGTTATCGGCGACGGTGCAGGCGGGGTTGCAATTCTCGGCGAGCGGGACTGCTCGGTGCAGCGGAATCATCAAAAGCTGATAGAAGAAAGCCCCTCGCAGGCAGTGAGCGACACAATGTATGAGACGATGTGCAAAGGCGCCAAAAAGCTTTTTTCTACGCTCAAGTATTGCGGAGCGGGTACCATCGAATTTCTCGTTTCCGGTGATCAGTTCTATTTTATGGAAGTAAACGCACGGGTGCAGGTTGAACATCCTGTTTCCGAGATGGTAACCGGTACCGACATCATCCGTGAGCAGATTACCGTGTGTACGGGCGGCAAGATGACGCTCCCCGACGGCGTAGTGCCGGTAAATGGCTGGGCAATAGAAGCCCGTATCAATGCGCGCACCCCCGGGCTGATTACAAACTTGCGGGTGCCCGGCGGAAACGGTGTCCGTTTCGACGGATTTTTATATCAGGGCTACAAGGTGGTGCCGTTCTACGATTCGATGACGGCCAAGCTGATTGTGCACGGGGCGGATCGGGCACAGGCTATTCAAAAGCTGCTATGTGCGCTGGATGAACTGCATATCGAAGGTATTCAAACGAATATCGAAGAGCAAAAGACGATTTTACGATCGGCTCAATTCCAATCGGGTTCTTTCGGCACAAGTTTGTATGCGCAGCTATTCACTAGTGAAGATAAATAAGGAAAGAAATGATGGAATGTCCTCATTGTAAAAAACAATATGAACGGGAAATACTTTTAAAACACCTCATGGTATGTCCCGACTGCGGCTGTCATCTGCGGATGGATGTGCCCGAGCGGATTGCCTACCTTGCTGATAAAGGCACTTTTGAAGAACTTGATCCCACCTTGCGGACGATGAACCCCATTCAGATGGAGGGCTACGAAGAAAAAATCTCCGCCGCAGAGGCAAAAACTTCGATGAGTGAGGCGGTGGTTACCGGTAAGTGCAAAATCGAAGGCAGGGATGCCCTTTTGGGTATTATGTCATTCGACTTTCTCGGCGGCTCGATGGGGTCGGTTGTTGGGGAGAAAATTTCGCGGCTTATGTTAAAAGGTGCGGCGGAACGGATACCGGTGATTATCTACGCAACGTCCGGCGGCGCGCGTATGCAGGAGGGGCTTTTTTCGCTGATGCAGATGGCAAAAACCTCCAGCGCAGCGGCGGAACTGGACGACAAGGGTGTTCCCCTCTTTTTGATGCTCTGCGACCCCACAACCGGCGGTGTAACAGCGAGCTTTGCGATGCTTGGCGATATTATCGCTGCGGAACCTCATGCGCTTATCGGGTTTGCGGGACCGCGCGTTATCGAAGGCACCATTCACCAGCAGCTGCCGGATGGCTTTCAGCGCGCCGAATTTCAGCTTAAAAAAGGCTTTGTCGACTGCATTGTACCGCGCATCGAACAAAAACACTTTTTTGCCGTGATGATTGACGCACATATTAATCCGCCGTTCGGCAAGGGAAGGAAGTAATATGGATAAAGGAAATGAACAGCTGACCGACCAAAGTGAAATTCTGTCGAGCCTGCGTGATATTGCAGACAAATACGGACTTGATATCACCAAAGAACTCAAAACGATAAATGAAAAGCTGCAAGCAAGTTCCGCAATTTCACAAGTATGGCGGAAGATTGAGCTTGCCCGAAATAACGACCGCCCGCGCGCGCTCGACTATATCGATATGGTCTTTGACAACTTTATCGAGCTGCACGGCGACCGCTGCTTCGGCGACGACCCTGCACTGATAGGCGGTATCGCATTCATCAACGGGATACCGGTAACGGTTATCGGCAACCAGAAAGGACGGAACTTGCGGGAAACCATCGACCGGAACGGCGGTATGGCAAACCCCGAAGGCTACCGCAAGGCGCTCAGGCTGATTAAACAGGCGGAAAAATTCCACCGCCCGATTATCACCTTTGTTGACACACAGGGCGCCTATCCGGGACTCGGCTCCGAGGAACGCGGTATTGCCGAAGCTATCGCGGTCAATTTACGAGAGCTAAGCCGCGTAAAAACGCCGGTTATCTGCTTTGTTATCGGAGAAGGAGGCTCAGGCGGTGCGCTCGGTATCGGCGTCGGCGATAAGGTATATATGCTGGAAAACGCGATTTTCTCGGTTATCTCGCCGGAAGGCTGCGCATCAATTTTATTGCGGGATTCAAGCAGGGCGAAGGATGCCGCCGCGATGCTGAAAATTACCAGCCGCGAGGTACTTGGACTTAAACTGATCAACGGGGTTATCGAAGAGCCGGAGGATGGCGCCCATACCGACCCGCAAAAAGCGGCGGATCAGATACGAGCACAAATTCTCCATGACTTAGCCGATCTTTGCAAGCGTGATCCCAAAGTCTTGGTGCGGTACCGCCGCAAAAAGATACACGCCATCGGTCTTTACTCGGAGTAAAAGTATCAATATAGGGCAAACGCATTAGGCATTTTTGGTGATATTCCCGCAGAATAATAAAGGCTGTTCAACCAGAGTTTCGCCGTTGCACGGCTCAAATGGTCGCCCAGCCTCTATTATTCTGCGATTTTTATCTGCTCTGCCGGATGCATTTCCCCGGCTGTTAGTGATGACAGTAATCTTACCCAGCTTATTTACGGTTCAATGTGCCATTCACTGTTAAAACGTTATCTTTTAAGGCAAACTTCAATGTCCCTTCATAATGATAGGCTGCATCGGAAGCAAAGGTGTCAGTTTTCAGCGGCAATTTATCCCAATCCAAATCGGACATTTTTGTAGGATCACCGTCGGCTTTGAGGTATTCTGGCTTGATGACATAACCGGTATCTGTCTTTTCAGTAATATCTTTTGCGATTTTAGCTCCGGTGAGGATGTTAAAATCACCATTTTTGTCGGTCGTTAACTCATAAGCCGTTGTTTTACGGGCAAACCGTATCGTCAACATACCGTCGGTGTTTGTTACTTGGAGTCCGTATCCCTCGACAAATTTCCAATCGGCAAGCGGGAACAAAAACAGACTGCGAAGCGCTGCCGGAATCGCCGCTTTTTTATCTGCAGCATTACCTGCATAGCGAACAGCATTAAATGCTTTTGTAGAGCCTTTCAAACTGGCGCCCGAAACCGCATCGAATTTGTCTTGCACCATCTCTTGTTTTCCGAGCGTCCAATTAAAATAATTGGATTCATAATCTTTTTTAGCAATGTTCATTCTAAAGTCGATGTTGACATCGGTTTCAGCCTTGGAAGCTGTCGCATCAGCAGAACCGGATGCAAACGAAAGAGCACTGATCAAAAAAAGAACCGATAATACGAAAGCGGATTTTTTCATACCTCTTCCTCCTAAAAGAAAATTTCGGATATTCCCGTATTATTGCAATTGTTTATGCTGGATAACATTGAAATATCGAAGCACAGCATAATGAATTTTTGATTAAAAGTAAAGTATACGAGCCAAAATCTACAATCCAAAATCCGCAATACTATCAAAAATATGATACTTGACATATTCTTCTTTTTTATGCTATAAACTCGCGATTTTAATTGAAAGAGGCAATAATGGCAAAGCGCTTACGGCAACATCAATATAATCCTTGTACACAACTTGGGGGTATAATTCGCAGGAGTTTACCCTTTCAATTGCCGGTAAGTGTTGTTACCGTAACTAATAAGGATACTGTTTTCTAAATGAAGACAGTATCCTTTTTTTTTGCTTGAGGAGGAGTGTAAAATAAAAGCCGTACAAATAGCTCAGGCTTTTATTTACTCAAGTTTGCGGTGCGCAAACTTGTATATCTTATGCACGTTCTCACGTCGTTGCGAACGTGCGTAAAAAGTCAATCGAAAGTTGATACTTTCTTCTTGACTTTTTATGGGAGGCGCTATGATAAACGGGAAGAAGGATATCATTTCAATGAATGATTTCACCGCAGAAGAAATTCTGTTCATTTTGAAAAAAGCGGAAGCAATAGAAAAAATGTCCGATGAGGAAAAACTTTTGCAGATGCACGGCAAGATTGTCGCAACCATGTTTTATGAACCGAGCACGCGGACGAAACTGTCATTTGAGTCGGCTGCAATGCGGCTCGGCGCAAATATTCTCTATTTCGATACGGAACATTCATCGGTTAAAAAAGGTGAATCCTTTTCGGACACCATACGCATGGTGGAATCCTATTCGGACATCATTGTTATTCGTCATCCGATGGACGGAGCGGCGCGTCTTGCGGCTTCCGTTTCGCATAAGCCGGTGTTAAACGGCGGCGACGGTTCAAACCAACATCCAAGCCAAACGCTTCTCGATTTGTATACCATTATGAAAGAAAAAGGTACCTTGGAAAATATCCATATTGCTTTTACCGGCGATTTAAAATACGGCCGTACCGTTCATTCGTTGGTTAAAGCGCTCAAGCATTTTCATCCGGTTATCTACTTTGTTTCTCCGCCGAATCTCGCTATGCCGCAATATCTGCTTGATGATTTGGATGATGCCGGCGTTACCTATTATATAGAAGAAAACTTTACCGACTGCTTAGATAAACTCGATGTATTTTATATGACCCGCATTCAGCGCGAGCGTTTCCCCGATCCGGAAGAATACGAAAAGGTGAAAGGCGTTTATATTATCAATAGAGGCAACATCGAAGGGAAGTGCAAAGATGATATGATTATTCTGCATCCGCTGCCGCGTGTGAATGAAATCGATGTTGATTTGGATACTACGAAATATGCGCGTTATTTTGAGCAGGCGCGGAACGGTATCCCGATTAGGCAGGCAATGATGATGCTCTCGCTAGAACGATAGAGACTCAAGAAGTGTGGGATATTGAACCATCCGCACGAATAACGGAACAACGAGAAGGAGTTGAATGATGGAATTACAGATAACGGCATTGGAAAACGGAGTAGTGATTGACCATATACCGCCGGAACGCACTTTTGCAATCGTCAAAATGTTGAAATTAAAAGAGTATACCGATACGGTAACCGTCGGTTTTAATTTGTATAGCAAGGCGCACAATAAAAAAGGTCTGATTAAGATTGCCGATAAAACCTTGACTAAATCGGAGCTGGCAAAAATTTCGCTGTTGGCGCCTCACGCAACGGTCAATATCATTAAAGACAGTAAGGTCGTGCAAAAGATACCGCTTGCATTGCCTGACGAAATCGAAGCGTTTATACACTGCGAAAATTTTAAATGTATTTCAAATAATGAAGCGGTACCGTCTCGGTTTATAAAGGTACATTCGCATGGACAGGACTGCTACAAGTGTTTTTACTGCGAGCGTGTTATTCCGGCAGCTGACATCAAGCTTAATTTAAATTAGCGGAGAAGCGGTATGGAACACCGGTCTGGAAAAAAGCTGTTTGAAAAAACCGAAATTGTTTCCCATGAATATGCGGGAGCCGATTGTTACTGTCTCACCGTCCGATTGCCGCGGAAGATGGAAGGCTCCGAGCTGCCCTGTGCGGGGCAGTTTTACATGATCAGTTTGCACGATAAATCCCATATTTTACCCCGCCCCATCAGTCTGCATTCATTTGATGAGAAGCAGGGAACCTTGAGCTTTGTATATCGCCCCATAGGAGCCGGTACACAAGAATTAACGCAATACCGTGCCGGTGAAAGTCTTGCTATTCAAGGCCCCTTGGGGAACGGCTTTATGATCCCTTCCGCCGGTTCCTGTCATATTATCGCGGGAGGCGGCATAGGACTTGCACCGCTGCCGCAGCTGATACGGGCGATTCGCTGTAAGCAGCCGGAAGCGCGCATTATTTTTTTTGCAGGAGGCCGCGATCGGCATATTCAAGAACTTATCGATTTTTTTGCCCTGCCTGCGGATATTGAACTCGTCCTTTGTACCGATGACGGCAGTCTCGGTATTAATGGCTTTGTGCCCGATGTACTTTCAGCGTATATTGAAAAATGCCGCAACAGCGGAAATCTTTGTGCGGACATTGCGATGATCTATGCCTGCGGGCCAACTGCGATGCTGAATAAGATACGTGCGTTTTCGCAGTCGGCGCAGTTACCCTGTCAGCTTTCCCTTGAGCGCCGGATGGCTTGCGGTGTGCGCGCCTGTATGGGATGTTCCATTCAAACGGCTGCGGGGGTGAAAAAAGTATGCGCCGACGGCCCTGTTTTCGATTCGCTTTTGTTTCCGTACGAATTGCCGTAACAATGAGAGAATGAGCCGTGATAATTGAGAGAATGATATGAGCAAACTTACCTTGGATTTTTTAGGTTTACATTTAACGAACCCGTTGATGACGGCGAGCGGCTGTTTCGGCTACGGTACCGACTATGCGGATTTCTTTGATCCGAATATACTCGGTGCGGCGGTACTGAAGGGGTTAACGCTTGAGCCGCGGGACGGTAATGCAGGAGTGCGGATTGCAGAAACGCCGTCCGGTATGCTCAACTGCGTCGGTTTGGAAAATGTCGGGTATGATGAGTTTGTGCGGCGGGTATTGCCGGAAATTCTTCCGCAGCTGCACATTCCGCTGATTATTAATATTAACGGCAAAATCGCAGAAGAATATGCGGAACTTGCCGCCCGGCTGAACGGCATCGCGGAAGTTGCAGCCGTAGAACTCAATATTTCCTGCCCGAATGTAAAGCATGGAGGAATGGCTTTCGGTACCGATCCGGCGCAAACGGAGCGGGTGGTCTCGCTGGTACGAGCGACAAGCCGGAAACCGCTCATCGTGAAGCTGTCGCCGAATGTTACCGACATTACGGTTTTTGCCCGCATTGCGGAGGCTCAAGGCGCGGATGCGCTGTCGCTGATTAACACGGTTTCCGGTATGGCAATCGACATCAATACCCAAAAGCCTCTGCTCGGCAATATTTTCGGCGGACTGTCCGGCCCGGCGGTAAAGCCCATCGCGGTCAGGATGGTCTATCAGGTGTCGCAGGTTACGTCGCTGCCGATTGTCGGGATGGGCGGTATACGGACTGCGGAGGATGCAATCGAATTTATACTTGCAGGCGCTTCGGCAGTTGCGGTCGGCTGCGGTCTTTTTCACAATCCTTGCGCTGCGGTAGAAATACTTGACGGTCTTGAACGGTATTGTGAAAAGCATCAAACTGCCGTTACGGATTTGGTTGGCCGCAGCCATCCCGATGGAGGAGCTGCATACCGCAGCAGACTCAAACACCGCAGTACTGTTCAATAAGAAGAGAGTAGGGGAGTCTCGAAAGCAAACAGTTTTTGAGACTCCTTCATCACGGAGGAGTTTTACAATATGGAAAATGCTCAATGCGGAACTATCAGCAATGCTGTTCGTGAGAAATTGATTGTTGCATTGGACTATGACACACTTGATCAAGCAGCCGCCCTCGTGGAGCAGCTCGGCGATAGTGTTACGGTGTATAAGGCAGGGCTCGAAATTTTCTTACGGACGAAGGGAGCCATTGTCGATTACTTGCACGGAAAAAACAAAAAAGTATTTTTGGATTTAAAGTTCCACGATATTACCAACACTGTTGTACAGGCCTGCCTTTTTGCGGCGGAGCAAAACGTGTTCATGTTCAACGTACATTGCTCTAACAGCGAAAAAACCATGCGGGCAGTCGCCGAGATGCTCAAAGAAAAAGGCTCTCAGAGCATTTGTATCGGCGTAACGGTCTTAACCAATTTAAACGCACAAGACTTACAGCAATTCTACGGAGCAGCTGTCGATGTCGAAACAACCGTCGAAGCGATGGCTGCTGCTGTCAGCAATGCCGGTTTACAGGGTATTGTCTGTTCCGCTCAAGAAGCTGGCGCTATTAAACAGCGTTTCGGCAAGGATTTTATTACCGTATGTCCGGGAGTCCGCCCTGCCTTTACCCAAAGCGGCTCGTATGCTCAAAACCGCAAAGAAGATCAGGCACGGGTGATGACTGCCTACGAAGCGGTAAAAAACGGAGCCGATTATTTGGTGGTCGGCCGCCCGATTACCCAACATCCAGATCCCGTCCAGGCGGTGCACGCGGTTTTGGAGGAAATTAGAAAGGCAACGGAGGACTAAACAGTGCTCATACTCAAAAACGGGAAAACCGTTCGCAACGAAATTATCGACCTTGTAATCAACGGCGATATAATAGAAGATATCATCATCAAACAGGGGGTGTCCGCTCAGCGCTGTTCAAAAGAGGCGGATGCCGTACAGGATTCGCAGGAAATTGACTTGGAAGGCCGCCTCGTTATGCCGGGCATTATCGACCTACACACCCACATGAGAGATCCGGGGCTTACTCACAAAGAAGATTTTTATACCGGCTCGCGCGCCTGTGCAAAAGGCGGCATAACGACCTTTTTTGATATGCCGAATACGCAGCCGCCGACGGTAACGGCTCAGGCGCTTACGGAAAAAATTGCACAGGCGGCGCGGGTTTCAGCCGTTAATTTCGGCTTCCACTTCGGCGCTTCAAAAAACAATAATATTGATGAAATTCGGCGCGTTATCGGCAGCAGTCAGGCGCGCAGTACGAAGGTGTTTATGAATGTGAGCACCGGTCTTATGCTGATTGAAGACACCGCTCTGCTGGCTGAAATTTTTAAGGTCGGCGGCTTGGTCTTTGTGCATGCCGAAGCGGAGATGATCGACAAAGCGATTGAGCTGAATGCCCGCTATGGGAACGGTCTGTATATTTGCCATATTTCTTCCGAAGAAGAGATGCGGACGGTCATCAAGGCGAAGCAAAATCCTGAATTACATAACCGGCAGCATCCCATTTATGCGGAAGTAACGCCTCATCATCTTTTTTTACACACCGGTATGCGGGCAGCGAGTGCCGAAGCCGATATGCTGTTGCGGATGAAGCCCGAACTGAAAGCGCAATCCGATACTGCATTTTTGATGCAGGCCGTTCGGGACGGCTATGTCGATACCATCGGCACCGATCACGCGCCTCACACACTGGATGAGAAATTGACAAAGCTGACTTTCGGCATACCGGGCGCCGAAACCTCGCTGGCGCTGATGCTCACTGCGGCGGCGGAAGGAGATATCACGCTGCCGCTGCTTCAAAAGCTGATGAGTGAAAATCCTGCTGCAATCCTCAGGCTAACGCGCAAAGGTGTACTTGCAAAAGGCGCCGATGCCGATATTACCGTTGCCGACACCGCGGTACACTGGCAGCTTGGCCGAAAGGACATAGTATCGAAATGCGGATGGTCTCCTTTTGAGGGCTGGAACTTTATCGGTAAAAATTATATGACTATTGTAAACGGCAAGATAGTCTACCGCGACGGCCGTTTCGCCGCCGACTTACGGGAACGCCCCGCCGGCCGTTTCGTATTTCAGGCATAAGAAATGAGGAGAAATAATTATGAATGCTGTTCACTGTGATAAAAAAGAAATAGAAATTGCGGTTGCCCGCACGCTCTTTGAGGTAAAAGCCGTCAAGATTAACGTTGCGGAGCCTTTTACCTTTGCTTCGGGGATACGCAGCCCTATCTATTGCGATAACCGCTCTCTTTTAGGTTGGCCTCAGCAGCGCACCCTCATTACGGAGGCCTTTACACAATTAATTCCTGCCGATATCGATGTGATTGCGGGTGTCGCTACGGCGGGAGTTCCGTGGGCTGCCTTCATTGCAAATGCCTTGAACAAACCGCTTGCCTACGTGCGTTCCGCGCCGAAAGATCACGGAACGGGCAGCACAATAGAAGGGGCAGCCGTTGCGGGTAAGAAGATAGTGCTTATCGAAGATTTAATCTCGACGGGGAAGAGCAGTATCGGCGCGGTGAAGTCCTTACGTGCAGCCGGAGCCGCCGAGGTGAGTTTAAAAGCGATTTTTTCTTATCAATTTGCGCAGGCTGACACCAATTTTAAAAACGAAGACTGCCCCTTTGAATCACTCTCCCGCTTTTCGGTTTTGATTGAGCTGTTGCAAGAAGAAAACTATTTAAGCCCCGAAGAAGCCGCTATCGCGCTTGAATGGAACAAAGAACCTGAAACGTGGTTTGACCGTGTGCGGCGCGGGTAATCGGGCGCAACCGGTTCTTTTGAAGTTTTATAGGGAACCTCTAAAAACCTAATCGAGTTTTTTGCAGATGCCCTATACAAGCTGATTAAGTTTTTCGCTGATAAATTCGCTCTTTTCTTTTAAGCCGATAGAGCCGGTTTCGAGCATGATGACATTCGGCTGCTTTGCATCGAGTTTAACCCGCCCCGCCGACTCTTTTATCATGCGGAGTAATTTGTCGATAGAAATCTTTGAGACTTTAGCAAAGGTGATGCGCACGGTTCCGTTCCGCTCTTTAAGCGAGGCGATTGCGAGTTTTGCACAGATAATTTTAATTTCGGCAAGGGAAAGCAGACTTTCCGCTTCTTCCGGAACGGGGCCGAACCGGTCGGACAGCTCCGCGTAGAGCCTGTCGAGCTCCTCCGCGGTACGGACGGCGGCGATTTTTTTGTATATTTCCATCTTTGTTTCCGGCACGCGGATATAGCTGTCGGGGATAAAGCCCGTGTATTCCAGCTCTATGACCGGCTCCGTTTCAGGCTCGTAACCGGCGTTTTGCAGCCGTTCCACCGCCTCTTCCAGCAGACGAAGGTAAAGGTCAAAGCCGACGGAATAAATATCGCCTGACTGCTCTTTTCCCAACAGATTCCCTGCGCCGCGGATTTCCATATCCTTCATCGCAATTTTAAAGCCGGAACCGAGCTCCGTAAAATCGGAGATAACCTGCAGCCGCTTCATCGCCACCTCCGAAAGCGCCTTGTTTTCGGGGTAGAGGAGATACGCATAGGCCTTTCTGTCGGAACGTCCGACGCGGCCGCGCAGTTGGTACAGCTGCGAAACGCCGTACATATCGGCACGGTCGATGATGATGGTATTCGCATTGGGGATGTCGATACCGTTTTCGATAATGGTAGTCGCGATGAGGACATGAAAGCCGCCCATATTGAAGCGGCGGAAAATATCTTCAAGTTCGGTTGCGCTCATCTGCCCGTGCGCAATATCGATAAGCACTTCGGGGATGAGCTGTTGAATCTTATACCGCGTTTCTTCGAGGCTTTCTACGCGGTTATGCAGATAGAACACCTGCCCGCCGCGGTCAACTTCAAAACGGATCGCCTGCGCAATTTTTTCAGGGTCAAACGGAGAAATAACGGTTTCCACCGGACGGCGGTTTTGCGGCGGCGTGGTTAAAAGGCTCATGTCGCGGATTTTTAAGAGGCTGATATGCAGGGTACGCGGGATGGGGGTCGCACTCAAAGAGAGGCAGTCGATATTCGTCTTCATCTGCTTGAGCCGCTCCTTGTCTTTAACCCCGAAGCGCTGTTCCTCGTCAACAATCATCAGCCCCAAATCTTTAAACTGCACGTCTTTCTGAATCACGCGGTGTGTACCGATAACAATATCAAGTTCGCCGTTTTTCAGCTGGGTCAGCACTTTTTTCTGTTCAGCCTTGGAAACAAAGCGGGACAGCCGTGCGAGTTTGACCGGAAATTTTTGAAAGCGTTCTTGAAAGGTATCAAAATGCTGCTCCGCGAGGATGGTGGTCGGGGCTAAAAAGGCTGCCTGCTTCCCGCTCATCACCGCCTTAAAAGCTGCCCGCATCGCAATTTCCGTCTTACCGTATCCGACGTCGCCGCAGATGAGCCGATCCATCGGTATCGGTTTTTCCATGTCGGTCTTTACATCGGCAATACAAGTCAGCTGATCTTCCGTTTCCTCATACGGGAAGGCGGCTTCAAAAGCGGTTTGCCATTCGTTGTCTTTCGCAAAGGCAAAACCGGCGGCAGCTTTACGGCGGGAATACAGGTCGATAAGCTTATCGGCAATATCTTCAACCGATTTTTTAACCTTGTTTTTCCGGTTTTCCCACGCCTTAGAGCCGATGATATCCAGCCGCGGCGCCTCGCCTTCATTGCCGATATACCGCTGCACGAGGTTCGCCTGCTCGATCGGGATAAACACCGTTTCGTCCTGCGCGTATAGCAGATTGATATAGTCGCGTTCATGCCCCAGCGTTTTGACCCGCTCAATCCCCTTAAACTGCCCGATACCGTAGTTGACGTGGACAACATAGTCGCCGGGATTAAGTTCTACAAAGGTGTCGATAACCGAGCTTTTAACCTGTTTAACCGATTTCGGGATGCGCCGCCGCCTGCCGAAAATTTCGTTTTCCTGAATAACGAGTATTTTAAGTTCGGGGATGCCGAAGCCGGACGACAGCGTAAGCGGCAGCACCGTTGCCTTAATATCCTTGAGCAATTCACCGATACGGAGCGCCTGCGCATCGCTTTCCGCAAACACAAAAATACGCCAGCCTTCCTGCTGTAAATGCGTTAATTCTTCTTTTAGATACACGATATTGCCGAAAAAACTGCGCGGCGGGTCGCAGTTAAACACAATCGACGCTCCGGTTTCGTCTGTTTCTTTCAGCGTCCGGAGGAAAAGACTCTGCGGATAGCTCTCGGTCAGTTCCGCAAAGGGCAGCAAAAGGCGCTGCGGCATGGGATATTCGGTAATCAAAAGATTATGCTTGATGTCGTCGTCGATTGCGCGGGTGATTTTGTTATATAAGCCGTGATACTCCCGCTCCAGCGCCTCCACCGCGTTCCGCTGCCGGTCGTAGTCCATGTACAGGAGAACTGCAGGTTTCGTAGCGCCGCCTGTACCCTGATGTCTTGAAGCGCCATCTGCATTCCGCTGTGTTGATGCACCACTGCCGTGCAGATACTCAAGATAATCAAGGACGCTTGCAGGTTTTTCAAAACAGAGCGGATAAAAAAGCTCTTCACCGCCAAAGGCGCGGTGTTCTTTTAAGTGCGCAATAAGCTTGTCCGTACCTTCGGCGGTAAATTCGGGCATCTGCGGTAAATTCCGTTCGAACGCGGCGATCCGCTCATCATCCCAGATAACTTCTTTCATCGGATAGAGCGTAAGGCTGTCAAATTCTTCAACCGAGGCCTGCGTGTGCATATCGAAGGATTTTATTTTTTCGATAGTAGTAAAGTCGAATTGGATACGGTAAGCGGTGTGCTGCGACCCTTTGTTAGCAGCGGCGCAGACATCGAGTACCTCGCCTCGAAGTGCAAACTCGCCCCGGACGCTTACCCGCGGCACCCGTGTATAGCCCCATTGCACCAGCAGCGAAGCTATTTTTTCCGTGTCGATTTCCTTACCTTTATAGAGAGTACAGGTGAGTGTTTTAAGGTAGTCGGGCGGCGGAACCGGCGTTAAAAATGCCCGCTGGGTCATAACCGTTACCGTGTTTGCCGCCGAATTTGACGCCGCTGAGCCGGAGACCGCCGCACCGGATACCGCTTTTGTCGTCATACCGGACGATACCGCGCCGGATACCGGCGCCCCTGCGCAGAGTTCCGCTAATATTTGAGCACGCTCCGCAAATACCGGCGCCGAGTTTTGTACCGGCCGGTATGCCATATTGCCCCACCACGGCAAAACCTGAGCCTGCAATCCTGCAATATCAAGGTCTGCACGTAGTTCTTCTATTTCTTTTTCCGTCGGGACAACGATACAAAGATTAGTGCCGAAACGGCGGACATATTCGGCTAAGAAAAAAGCGAATATACCGCCTGAAAGCCCGTGTATATGATACGGAAAACGCTCTTCCCTCAAAGAGGAAAAAGCGTCCTGCATGGTCTTCCATGAGCGGATACTGCCTTGTAATGTCTGTTCTTTCATCACCGATAATTAGCCGAAAAAGTTATCTTTTGAGCGTCGGGTCGTTACAAAACGGGCAAGGTCAACGATATTTTTTACGATAATACGGTCGCCGTATACTTCCAATCGTCCCTGATCGGCAAACTTACGCAGTGCATCGCCTGTTGCTTCTGCAGAAAGTCCCGCCCATCGAGCAACTTCTTCCGGCGTAATGATAAAGGTACGCATCTGGGTTGAGCGGTCAAGATCGGGCTGCGTTTCGTCAAGCATCAAGAATACGTCACCGACACGAGCGATATTGTCCTGTATCGTCAAAATCATGAATCGGCGTTTCTGAACGTAAATACGCTTGACAAAAGTCTTTAACAGGCGCATTGCGATGGCCGGATTTCCGGTTAACAGAATTTCAAAGTTTTCCTTATTAAACTCGAGGGCAACGACATCGTCATACGCAATCGCGGAAGCGGAACGGGGAGAATTATCCAAAACAGCCATTTCACCGAAGATTTCACCCTGCTGTAAAATATCAAGATTTTTTTCTGCCCCATTGATAATCTTAATCAGTTGAACACGCCCCGATTGAATTAAATAGAAGGAAGCGCCGGGTTCAAATTCGGAAAAGATAACGGAACCTTTGGGAAACTTTTTAGCAAAACGAGCAAACGAGGCAAATAAATCAGGCATGAATAGCTCCTTCGCATGCGGTTTGCAGCTCTTTAATCTTGGGTACCAACAGAGGCCCTGCCATCGTCAAAGCTTTATCATAGAACGGCAATGCCTTATCGGGGCGCTCCATACCTTGATAGCAGAGGCCGAGGAACATCAGAATTTCTGCAAGTTTTAAAGATTTGGGGAATTGAGTAATAAAGCTCGTACCAAGCTGAATACACCGCACATATTCTGCCTGTTTATATAAGCAACGGGCAGCTCCTAAATAAGCTGCCTCCAGTTTCGTACCATGTTTCATTTCAATAATGGTATGATATTGCTTGTATGCATCAGCCCACTTTTCTTGTTTTGCAAGATCTTCGGCAAGTTGAAAACTCAAATCTACTGAAGCATCATCGGGCTGAGCCTGTTGAACGGGGCCGCTCGCAGGAATGGAAGCTGATGATGTAGGTTGCCCGGAAGAAATACTGCTCATGTTGGTCTGCTGCCGGGCTTCTCCAAAGCTGCGACCTGCCATCTGTGTCGAGTTTGCAATAATCGGACTAATCGCTGCCAAGTGCTTGCCTGCCGGATAGAGCGCCCGATAGCGTGCTGCTACTTGGGCTGCCGCTTGATAATGCTGCGATTTATAAAAGGCTGTTGCAACTGTAAATAAACCGTCTTCGTTATTCGTTTGCTGTTTACTATCCATTAACGATTCAAGTTGATGATGAATATTTCTCAGTTGTCTGGAAAAAACCTTCAACATTTGAAGGATAATACGAGTATTTGTTTGAGCAAAGCTCTCAAATTCGGCAACCGAGAAGGTATATACGAGCGAATCGGTTAAAACCATTGCACTTTCTTCCCGCGGATAATTCCCGAGTGCGGATTTCACCCCAAAAAATTCACCGGTTTTAATATATTCCGTTACCTGCGCGCCGGTTTCAATATCGAGCGAATTGAGTGCAATATGTCCGCTATGCAGCAAAAATACTCGAGCATCAAAATCGCCTGAAAAATAAATTACTGAATTTGCGCTGTATTGAACAGCCTTTGGCATTTTGTCCTCCGTAGCACACGCAGTTCTCAACTGTAATCATATATGGGAAGCTCTAAAAACTTCAGTTTTTAAAGGGGATCGCATATATTTATTCAAATAATTAACGGTAAGAACTACCTTTGATGATTATACCACACCTCGCTAAAAAAAACCTAGTGCATTATACATCTTTTTGTTATAATGATTGTTATGATAGATTTACATACGCACTCCACTGCTTCCGACGGCACTTTTTCACCAACGGAATTGGCAGCGGAAGCACATAAGGCGGGGCTTTCGCTGTTTGCCCTTACCGACCACGACACCGTAGCGGGGGTTGCGGAAGCCCAGCAGGCAGGGGAAGCGCTCGGTATCCGTGTTTTACCGGGAATAGAGATCAGTGTTGAATGGCAACCCGGGGAATTACATTTGCTTGGGCTGGGAATCGATATTAAAAATAAAACACTTTGCGGCCTTATGCAGTATGCGCAGGAAAAACGTCTCCAACGGAACCGCAAAATCATCAAAAAGTTCTCTGAGGCAGGAATCGTAATTGATGAAGAAAAATTGCATAACATAGCCGGAGGAACGGTAATCGGGCGACCTCATTTTGCAAAGTACCTTGTACAAGAAAAGAAAGCAAAATCCATTCAAGACGCCTTTCTGAGATATTTAGCCAAAGGACGGCCGTTTTATATTGAAAAAGAGTGTTTACCGCTTACGGAAGTGATAGAAGCGATTAAAGCTGCACACGGGGTTCCCGTTTTGGCTCACCCGATGTCGCTCTATCTTTCGTGGGGAAAACTACCCGAAACGATTGCTCAATTTAAAGGTCAAGGCTTAGTAGGTCTTGAAGCATGGCATTCCGGTGCTCGGTACGGCGAATGTGTCCGCCTGCAAGCGCTTGCCGAAAATCTCGGGCTGATTGTTACCGCCGGCAGCGACTTTCACGGGGCAAATCGTAAGGATGTGTATTTAGGCAGAACTGCGGCAAATCTCCCGATTGAAGACCGGTTTTTTACCGACAACCTACTCCCCGCGCTTGCAGCGGTAAATGCCGAGTACCGGTAATGCCTTTCATAGTCAACCTGTTCGATACCTTCGTTGTCGAACAGGTCGATGAGTCCAAAGTTGTACAGACAGCACGATTTTGAACATCGCCTTTATTTCCTGCATCGTATTGGTGAACAGTAGTACGTCATCCATATACCGGACATAACCTTTTACCTTCATCTTTTCTTTTGTATAGTGATCAAAAAACCCGAGGTATCTTAAAAAATCGGCAATTTCCAAGCGGAATATGATATTCGGAATACGGTGTTCTATAAAATAGAGAGCTTCGCTTTTAGGCGCCATCCACACCAGCTCTGCTTAATCCGGTAACCTGCATTATCTTTTGTACAGAATCAACAAGCTGTTTTAATAGCTTTGCTGTTTCGAGCTTTGCTTGGCGGGAACCTTGTGATATCCCTTGCTCTCTGCCTTCGGCGAAAGTTATTCTTCCTGCTTCTCCTCTTTGTACGACAATATCAGTATCGTAATCATATTCAGCTATTAACATATTGATGATCTCCCGTGATTTTCTTTGTAGGTATTCCCGCAATATATCATTTTTGATGTATTCTTTAATCGCATTCTCGAACCCGCTTGTTCATAATTGGAGATTGGTATAACAAACAATTTAAATTGCATCGTTTTATCCTCATTAACTCCGGTTAAAAACTCGGATTAATTTTTAACACTTCCGTTCCTTAAAATGCAGTAACTGAACAAAGTATAAGCTTTGGAAGTTGCTGCATTGATGCGCGGAACGCGCATACGATGATAAGTGGCATCGTCAATTTACACCATCCGTGGTGTAAATTGACTCGCGAGTTTTACAAAAATAAAATTTTGGTAAAACATCGTTTCTGCTTCATACGCCCGCCATCCTAGGCGGTTCTGCGCAAACTCGCCGTCCATTACTGCCAAGGATGGCAGTGGTTCCATGCAGTAGCGATGTTTTAGCGGGTGAAAAATAAACCTTGATTTTTTATTTGGGGTTCCCCTCACTCCGTTCGGGTCGCTACGTCCGCTGTTCCGCTACCGCTCCATTCCTTCACTTCGTTCTGGAACGCCTGCGGCGCAGCTCCCATCGCTAACCCTACGCAGTTCACCGTAGTGCCCCTGCTCGTTTTGAACACTCATCATTCGTGCGGAAGGGAAATACATTAAACCTGTTCGGAAACTCGCCTTTCTGTTGGAATATATCGGACGCCTCTGCAAAATTGAGCGGTCAAAACTGGTAAATCAACAACCTCGATGCAGAGCATCGGGGCACAGTGCTCAATGTTTCGCACTGTGTGTTCTATAAGGTGGTTGCAGTCGGTTTTAATACCCTTTGTTACGACGCAAAGCGTCAGGGTATTAAACCCTCCGCACGAATCAACTTGGGAAAAACAATATAAAAAGACTTTATAAAGATGCAGACACGCTTCATTGCGAACCGATTGAAAAAATTGCCGATGAAGTTATATCCATTTATAATATAACATCCGGAGACTTTGATAATGTTTTACGGTGCCGTTATGCAGTTCCGGATTATTGGACAATCGGCGCAGTATACGAGCGTCTTATTGAAGATATTTGTGCAGAAAACGAATCTATTGATTTTATTGTTGACACATTGGTCTTTGTTTATTCGTCATGGATTGACGGAGCAATTTCAAATTATAATACGGATTTTTTTTATCAATCCCGTGAGTATATTTTTGAATCGTGGAAAGAGGGTGCTCCGGTGGAATAAGAATCAAACTTCCTAGCAGGCTCCTTTATAGTGGCTAAAATTCGCTTTTTCCATCTCTTTTTAAAAGAAATCGAAAAAGTCTTAGTCTACCAGAATCATATCAAACTTGCCTCGCGTAATTCGGTTACTGCATCTTGATCCAGATGGATTTTTCCTGCTAACGCAAAGAATGCTTGCTTATCTTTCGGTTTTGTTTGCTTAGTATAATTTTCCGTAACCCTACAAGTTTGCTCTGCTTCAAGCAATTTAATAAAAGCTGACACTGACACCAATAGCGGCTCCGGCAGCATTTTTACTTGTTCAATAATTGTTTTGTAAGACATTGATTTATCACTCCTGCTTAATTTAAATTATTTATAATTCCTCAGTTTTATTATGACTAAGCATTTATTTTTCTTTTAAAATATGAAAGTAAGTTATCCCATTCTTCTGCCAAGCTATTTTTTAACATTTCTTGCGGATTATAATAAATCTCTTTTACATCAGATTTATATATATTACATAAAAGTTCTAAGTTCTTATAATCAGGATAATATTCTTTTTCTAAAGGTTCATTAGTATATCTTTTACCATACCGATCGACAAAAGAATATAATATTCTCTGTTGATTTTTAATTGATAGAGTTTTTAAAATATTATAGAAATCTTTCATATCTAAATAACTTAGTATTGGTTGTTTATAATATTTACCGCTGCCATTTGCATACATAATGTCTTTACAGAAAATATTTATACCCTCATCTGTATCTAAAAGTTTTACTTCTTCTTGTATATCAATACTTGCATGTTTTTTTACATTCTCAGAATTAAACTCGTTGAGCTCATCAAGCACTTTTTTAAATTCTATGAGATCTGTATTATATTCATATCCGTTATATTCCAGTATTAAATATTCCCAGTTAGTTACTGGAATAACTTTATCAGAAAAATCTGTTAAAAACTTCTCAATCTTTTTAGAAATTGTATCAATACTATCAGGGATTAAATTCCATTTCGAGAACAGCATCATAATATGTGCAAAATGTAGGATTTCGCCGGGGTGTAAATATACACCTTCATCAAATTCTTTAAAAACTAATTTTATCAATGGCTCAAAATCTGTGCCATTTAAATTACGCCAATTATGCAATAATTTAAATAAATTCTTATCTGTTTTCTCATTTTCTATTTTAATAGCATTTTTTTCTTCTTTATAGTTTTTTACAAGCCATTCTTTATTATAGTAACCGTCAAAAATCAATCTAGTCCAAGATGAAAGCAAAGGAATATACCCAGTAATATCTAAAAAGAAAAAATATGCATTTTCTTTTTTTCGTTCTGCTTTCATTTCTTTATATCTTTTATATGGGCTATTATATTTAAAATATCCTGAAAGAATATCAATGATCTGATCATCCTCATGAATTTCTTCAAGATTTTTTTGTATATATAATACAAGGAAGATGGAAAAAATATATTCCTTATCAGTATCTTCTATTTCTTCATCTATTAACGTAATTAGTAAGTTCAAATTATATAGAGCCTGCCAAACAGTTCTAAGATTAGTACAACCAAGGTTTTGTATAATTTCTTTTGTTCTAGTCCTGAAAAAATCCTTATTTTGAAATGGCAAGATTTCGACAAAATGATTGATAGCATTCTCGATGTCCGGTTCAATTTCAAATTCTATTCCTATAATTTTCTCTTTTATTTGTAAATATTCTATTTTCTTTTGTTCGTTTTTTTCTGCAATTTTTTCTTCATTTCCAATAAAAATTACTTTTGTATTAGATTGTGCAATTATTTCTGAAAAATAACCGAATATTTCACCAGATTCTAATAACGCTCTCTCAAAATCATCTACAATAATAAGTTTTTTAGCGATGTGTCTTGCAATTTTGCCTTTGCCGAACGAAAAACCGCCGATAGTCATACTTATATCATTCTTTTTATCTCCGTTAAAATCAATACTTGTTCCCAGTTTTAAGGCGGAGCGAGCAACTGCCCCTGCTATTTTCATTCCCTTAGATGATAAAATAGGATGAATAGCTTCATAAATTTTTATATCAATATCATCATAATTTTTGACACCAAATAAACTTATCTTAATGATATGTGATTCATCGATATCAGAGCTGTTATTCGTATTGCTTGTTTTATATTTATCCAATAAAGTATCAATAAAATAGGTTTTACCAATTCCCCATTTACCCTTTAGAAAAACTGCAAATTGCGGATTATCAATTGATTCTATAAAATTTTTACAATACTCTGTTATATGCTCATTCATCCCTACTCCCCCTCCACCACTTTTATCTCATCTTCCGTCAGCCCATACAACCGGTATACCGCCCTATCAATCTGCTTATCAATAATTGCCGCCCGTTGTTCCAAGAGCTTTTTATCCTCATCGGAAAAAACTTGCTGCAATCTGCTTTTGATTTCAAGCATTTGATCTGCAAGAGTGATAAGCGGGGCTTGATCCTCCGGTGAAATAGCTTTTATGGGAATTTCTGCAAGAGGTTTATTAAAATATTCCCGCGTATTTCCTTTTGATTTACCGATAAAGCCAAAATACCAGTTGTGTAGTTTTGAGTTAAGTAATACCAGTAGATATTTAATATTAAAAGGCATATTTTCTTTCATTACTAATGCACGGATATCACCGCCGTCATTGAAATACTGTTGATTATCATACGCAAAGCGATTCTGTGTTGCCCGATACGGGACAATCAATTTTTCTTTTGCATCAAAAATATTTTTATTACGTGGTCTATCAAAACGATACCATGCATAAGCACCTTTTAACACCTCATTTCTGTTGCTGAGTTCCTTTTTATGTGCTGAAAGATATTTATAAATATTCGGATACTTTTTTATGTCGGTTTTGTTATCTGTATAAATCAGAACAGTTTTTCTATTTTCTAAATGGTATCTATGAATATCGCCGTTTTTTATATTTTTTCGTATAAGATCTTTTTCAAAAGTATTTTCTTCAGCAACGGAAAGCGGTACTGTAAAAATATCATTTTTACCTGATTTAGAACCTTGCTCAATGAGCATTATATCACCAAGATATAATGAATCTGTTTTCATTTTGTCAATAACATACTGTTCTTTGCTATCGGCAAGAATCCATACTTCACCGAGTGTATTCCTTTTCATCGTGATATATGAGTAATCATTTTCTATAATTACGGAATCAGGAGCTTTATCGCTTGAATATGTAAAAATATCGATGTCATTTGTTGTATGTTTTTCTGCAAATACTAATGCAGTATGTACATTTGCGCTAAATATTTTTGCATTTTTAAAATTTACAATTTTGGTAATCTTGTCGGATAAAAAGACTCGTAATTTTTTTGCATACTCATTGCCTAAAAAAATAATTTGAAGTAATAATACCGTACAATCCATCTTCTTTTAAGAACTCAATACCGCGATACATAAAATAATACATCAAATCGTTATAACCTGTGTGTATTACAGGATATGTTGTTTGCAAATATGTGTGCAGTTCAGGAAATACACTGATGTTCACATACGGCGGATTCCCTATTACGCAGTCAAAACCGCCTTGAGCAAAGACTTCCGGAAACTCCTTATCCCAGTCAAAGGTATTGATTTTTCGCATTGCTTCATCGTCAAAAAGGCTTACGTCTTTTTCGTTATAATAGTCGGAACCGACAAGACTATTGCCGCATTTAATATTCGAATCGAGCGAGGGCAAAAGCTTCATATCCGAAAACTTAAACAGCTGCCCTTGCGTTTCGCTTCCTTCATTTTCCAATAGCTTTAAGTAGAGCGAAAGCTTGGTAACCTCCACAGCTTGACCGTCTATATCCACTCCGTAAATATTATTCAGCAAAATACGCTGCTTTTCTTCAATGGTGAGTTTATAAATATTTTTCCCTGTTTCATAAATACGGCTGTTTTTCAAAGCCAGCTTCCGCTCCTTTTCGCTTGAATAATAGTCCAAATGATAATTCAAGAGCTGCTGATACGCTTCAACAAGAAAGGAGCCTGAACCGCAGGCGGGATCAATCACTTTAAGCTGAGCAATAGCGTCAGGGCTTTGCCCCTTTATTTTTACGCCGAGGGTATTTTCTACAATGTAGCGGACGATATATTGCGGGGTATAGTACACACCGCCGGCTTTTTTTACCTCAGGTTTTTCTTCGATCAGCGCAGTGTGTCCGCCTTTCACATTACGAAATTTAATGATCTTTCCTAAAAACTGTTCATAAATATTGCCGAGTATTTCGACCGGTAAAATGGAAAACTCGTACGGACATTCGGGATAATACAGTCCATTTATAATAGAAGAAAGAACCGCATCATCAATAGTCAAATTGCGAAGCCAATCATGCGGTTTAAAAAGTCCCGAATTGTACTTTGCATTAGCCCTGTCAAAAACAGCTTGCAGCTTTTGATACACTGTGCCGCTTTCGGTTTCATGTGAATCAAAGGTCTTTTGGGAATATGTGGAACAGCTACTAGGCACGGCACCCAAAATAAACGGAGGTGTACTGACAGTACATTGAGTATTATTTTGGGTGCCGTAACGACGTAGATACCCGCAGATTCCCAAAAGGGTGCCGTACTCTTCCATTTCCTTATCTTCCGCAATTCGCAAGAAAATGATTCGGTCGATAATTTTTTGTACGGCAGTATTTAGATGATAAATATTGAGCGAAGGATTACGCAGTGCGATATTTTTTGCAATATCCGTCCGCCAGTTTTCAATCAGTTTCAGTAATTCCTTATCAACCTCGGAAGTATCTTTTTTGTTTTTATTCTCTTGAATATAGGTATCGAAACTGCCCTTTAAAATTGCTTCTTTTGAAAAAGTGTTAAAAATAAAATCGAAATGTTTATGGTACTCATCGAAGGTACAGTAAAAGATACGGGCTGTACTTGGTTTATCGGAAGGCGAAGGTTTTATACGAGTGTCGTACACGGCAAATTCTTCAAAATCGGTAAGTATACACAGGGGGAGTTTTGCCGTGTACCCATACCGCCTTACCTGAAACGCCGGTTCAAGTTCATCTTTAATGTTAACGCTCGGTTTTTTCGCTTCTACAAAAAACTTCCTCACCCCTCCTATTCTAAAGGCATAATCGGGAGCCTTAACCCTTCCGGCTATCGTTACCTTGTCTTCACGCACCACTTCCCGATATTGTTCGGAATAACCTTGTTCATTCCTTATATCCCAGCCTAAAAGTTCAAAAAACTTGTCAATAAAATCGGTACGGGTATTTGCTTCGTCATAAGCCGATGTATTGTACTGTTTTCTATTTCTTTCAAAAAGGTCAGTCAACTGTGTGAGTTTGAGTCTATATTCATCTGAAATATTCATACGTAACTCCATAGAGGATTCATTGATAATTGTTTTTTATTATATCAAATTTCTATAAAAAAGACAGAGAGGAGCAAATAAATGTTTTAGCAAATCGAGGTGAGTTGTGTTATACATTGTATTGCATTTGTTCGTACAAAATGGTATAAACTCCTGTATCAAGAGGCACTATTCATGGCAAAGACGGCAAATATTACTATCAGAATCGATCCTGAAACAAAGACAAGTGCAGAACAACTTTTCTCAACTTTCGGCATCACCGTAACGGATGCAATCTCTATTTTTCTTCATAAATCCATTATGGAAGGGGGACTCCCCTTTGCGGTGAAACAACCCCGCTTTAATGCTGAAACCGAAGCGGCAATAGAAGAAGCGAGAGGCATTATTGCAGGGAAAATACCTGCAAATCGCGCCTTGTTTAATGAGCTGGATACGGAAATAACCGCTAAATTATGATGGAACCGGTAACAACGGGAGCTTTCCGAAAAGACTACAGAGTATAAACGACTCAATCTTGTAGACTCCTGGAGCGTTTTTTTATACAATCAACAGCTTCGGCTCAGGCGAGAGGCCGCAACCGGTCCAAACAAACCGTTGTTCAAATTACAGATAATACAGTATGTTTTCAGAAAGACAAATCTCAATTATAATAGTTACCAAAGGAACCTATTGTATGATACTTTATCACGGAAGCAGAGAAATTGTAAAAAGCCCGGAAATCCGCATTCTCCGGTATAGTAAAGACTTTTACTTTGGTTTTTATTGTACGCTTATAAGCGAGCAGGCGAAAAGATGGGCAGTGAGATTCTCCGGAAAAGGGATAGTGAACGAATATGAATATGTTCAGAATTTCTCTCTCAAAATGTTGAACTTTCCGGCGATGACAGAGGGATGGCTTGATTTTATCATTGATTGCCGGAGTGGGAAATCTCATGATTATGACATAGTGGAAGGTCCTATGGCGAATGATACTATCTTCAATTATATTCAGGATTTCATTGATGGTAAGATTTCCCGATCTGCGTTTTGGGAACTTGCAAAGTTCAAGAAACCGACCCATCAGATAAGTTTTCATACAGCGCGAGCATTGGAAACATTGACTTTCAAGACGGCTTACGAGGTGTATGATGAAAAATAATAGTTCGTTATTTTATGTGTGCAGTCTTTTGGAATATATCGGCCGCCTTTGCAAAATTGAGCGGTCAAAACTGGTAAATCAACTTGGGAAAAATAATATAAAAAGACTTTATAAAGATGCAGATGTGCTTCATTGCGAACCGATTGAAAAAATTGCCGATGAAGTTATATCCATTTATAATATAACATCCGGAGACTTTGATAATGTTTTACGGTGCCGTTATGCAGTTCCGGATTATTGGACAATCGGCGCAGTATACGAACGCCTTATTGAAGATATTTGTGCAGAAAACGAATTTATTGATTTTATTGTTGACACATTGGTCTCTGTTTATTCATCATGGATTGACGGGGCAATTTCAAATTATAATACGGATTTTTTCTATCAATCCCGTGAGTATATTTTTGAATCGTGGAAAGAGGGTGCGCCGGCGGAATAAGAACCAAACTTCCTAGCAGGCGCCTTCACTGATGCATATTTACTTGAACCGCAGGATACATTGTGTGCGGATATGCTGCCGGACGCAACGCAGGAAACATTGACACAGATACGGGTAATAAACACGGAAGATGCTAAGCCGGTTTTTTTGCTATCCATGCAAGACGGCTATGTGGTATTGTTGCAACTGGTTTCTATTTTAGACACTATCCCCCTGCACAAGGGGGACTGACTATTCCACTCTGTAAGACTTTTGACTTTACCCCTCACGATGTGATTAGTAAGAAAGATTTTAGCTTGGTCAATGGTTATGAAAGTTGCTCAGACACTTTCAAACAATAGACGGTTGACTTCTCCATATACATTCATCAAATTTTTTAGCTGTGTAAGAGCCTTTTCTTTAAAATCTGCACCAAGTTGGAATGCCACGGTAAGTTTGTCTACTAAATTCTGTTCTTGTTTATCGAAAGTATTATCCGATAAGACCAGTGCAGCTATTTCAAACAAAATAATCTTTAAGTCAATATCAGTACTGACTTCCGTAATTTTTTTGATAACATTTTCTAAATTATTTTGAGCGGAATAGCGGACGGTTTCCAGTTGCATTTCAATACAGTATTGTTGTATGTACTGTTTTTCTTCCTCGGCAAATATTCCATCCGCTTTCGAGGCATGAATACATAAGTCCAGAAACAGTTCTTTTTGTTCTCCGGAAAGTCGATTTAAATACATGAGTATCTCCTTATGTTAAGCTGTTAGCTTTTTTGCTTGTAAAAACGTTTCAGTATCCTGCAGTGTTTGTTCTATATCTGACTTATTAATACTGGGCTTCTCGCCTTCTGTTTCGCTCTTGTTTACAATATTTACCTTGCACATATTAAAAAGGACGCCTACCAATAAACTCGTATTATGTACAGTTACCTGCTGCTCAAGTGTAAAATTATTCCAATCTATTGTGTTATACATAGCGGTTTGGCTGTTAAATATGGAATACAACAGCTTGATATGAGAATCGTAGATATTTTTCACTTTGATAAGAGCAGCGTTATATCGTTCTGCGATATTTTTAAGATCATCTAAGTAGGGACAAATGGAGTCGATTTCATTTTCAGCCTTTTTCATTTGAGTCCATGCTTCATCTGCCTTATCGGAAAGGGAACTACCGGTAATATTGAAAATAATACCGCCTACCAGTAACCCGACTCCCAAGGTTGCACCGCCGAGTATTAGACTTCCCAGCGCCATTCCACCGCCGCCAGCCGCGAGACTTCCTCCACCTAAGGCTGCAAGGGTTGCATTTGTGGCCGCAGCACCGCTTAAAGTTGAAATCGCAGTACCGGTGGAGGCAGTTCCAAATGCCATAATCGCTCCGGTAGTAAGTCCCGAAGCGGCAAGCCCTCCGGCAGTTCCTAAGCCGGCACCGCCTAAACCACCGAGTAATATTTCAGCACCGACGGAAACTTCTTTTATCTTTTCCTTATCATACGGAGGGATCTTCACGCCGTTTTTTTCATACGGTTTAAACTTCGGACGGTTTTGTATTATTTCGATCAATGCTTGAAAGTGTTTAAAACTTTTCAAGGTGTTGAGTTCAAGTTCTCCTAAAGTATCCATAGCATTTGTTGCAGCTTCTTGTTTTTCTTTAAATCTACTAATATTTCTACGGTGTCTGGATTGTGCGGCTTCTATTGTGTCATTAGCTTCTTTCATTTTCATTCCGCCGCTAATACCGGCACCGGCTCCTATCAATCCTGCCGCAGCCGCAGCAGCACCGAGAATTAATGGTATGGGCATAATCTACTCCTATCTATTATGGTTCCTGTACTTTTTTGCCTGCTCTTTTAGCATCTGACAGGCTTGATAATTTAACGTATAGTAATCTTCTTTACTCATAGTATGTTTGAAATACCGGTTAAAAGATTCATCCACTCTGCATAATAATGGCCGTTCATTGTAGATGGTACATATATTTCCGTCTAAATATTTACATACGCCGTCTCCTCTATTCAAGTTTGTATATAAATGGGACTTATCCACATTTCTACAACATTCGCCGCAACGGTTGCATTGAAACATTATTCAAATACCATACGGGCATTTTTATCTTTCATAAAAGAATCAAAACTGCTGTGCGTGTGCCACGGTATTTTCATTCCGATTGTTTCAGCAGCTTTGTAAAGCATTGTATTTAATTCTTGCTCTGTTTTTGCATTTTCTAAATTGGAGGCAAGACTGATATACAGCGCTGTTTCTTGTTTGAATTGCTCGATATCAATCTCCATGAGCTTTGCCGCATACTCTGCAAAATATGCAGCTTGCTGTTTATAGTAATTGACAATGTGCTGCATTGACGGCAGTGCATTAAAAAAATCGGTGAGCTTATGTATGAGAGGAGACCTATCAAGAAAATACAGGAAGGTGCAGCTTAAAATACCGGTAACAAAAGCTCCGCAAAAACTCGGTACAATTGATCCAATGACAGGGATAGCACCGATGCCGCTTGATCTTACCGCTTCTGCTACTAAAGTACCGGTAATCACACTTGCTCCTGTTGCCAGTATCTTTGCCACAGCTTTGATTCTATCACCGGGAAGGTAGCCGTCCGGATTAATAAACAAAATTTTAAATGCCTCTACCAACGAAGCCCATGATTGGCGTATTATGTTAACCGTATTTTTCGCAGTAGTAAAAAAAATATTACAAAGCGTTGTGGTCAAACTTGCCATTGCACCGCCTGCTGCTCCCTGTAGAAATTTTGAAAAAAGTTCTTTGTATTTTCGTTGTGCCGCTTCCCATCCGTTTCTGATACCGCTTCCTATTGCAGAGAAAAATTCTTCAAACTTAAAATCTGCTTGTCGGTATAATCGATTAAGTTCGTCTTTTATATTGAACCAGATTTCGGTAAATGCAAATCCGAGCGCTTGCCGGACACCCATACCTAAGCCGACACCGGTTGCCGCAAATGCAACATCTTTACGGAATTGAGAACCGGTATAATACGCCCGCGCAAGTTTTTGTTCATATACCTTTCTAGCATTCGCATCTTTTCGGCGCATGGCTGCTTTTTGTTTTTCCGTATATTCGTTGCCGTACTTTTTTAAAAAAGTATCCATATCATCGGCTTTCTTTGTCCGATTAGTGCGCCGGTTTGTCGCTTGAAGATTTTCATCACTATTTGCCAGGTCAGTGCCTTTTAAACCGGCAAGGCTTCTGCCTCTGTCATCATGTATTTCTTTTGCGGAAATAACATGATCAAGATCGCTTGTGCCGCTTGCAGGAATATCTTCGCCCGTATAAGCATCTTTCAACGTTCCCGTTTTTCTTTGTTCAGCAATAGCACGGTTTTTTTCGATGTACCGTTTATCGCTATGATAGTCTGCTGAATTGTAGGCTCCGCGTTTTTCATAGGCTTCGGCATTTGCTTTATTTTTATAGGTCATGTTATCGTCAGTACCGATTTGCCTGACATTATGGATAGTATCTACATCACCGCCATGCCGGTCTTTTATAATAAAATCCAATCCGAAGGAGTTAATGATACTTTCGATAATAACTCGTTCATACTGCATGAGAAGAGAGTTCTCAACGGAGTCTTCCAGATCAGGTTCAAAATCTTTAACAGCTCTTACGGCATAGCTGCCTACAGCATTTCCCATATATTCCCTCTTTTTCATTTACTGGTGTATTACCCGAATAATACTATATTTATAATTATAGCACACGTTATGACATTGCTGCAACACTATATTTTATTAAAATTGAATAAATGAGTGTGCTTCTGGAACAACAGCAAAAGGTTATTCTCAATTTACGGAAAGAGCGGGAAAAGCAAGGTTTGTCGCAACTTGAATTGGCTTTGAGAGCAAATATTTCACAAAATATGATTAACTATGTTGAAACAGGAAAACGGACACCAAGTTTGGATACGCTTTTAAAAATATGCCAGGCACTAAACATCAGTCCGGCTTCATTATTTTTAGATACGAATGAAGAAAAAGAAAAGGCTAAAGACACAATCATGACATTAGTACAGCGGTGGATGTGATTTTATCGGCATCTTCATAAATCAACAATATCCCGATGCGGCATGTGAGTATTGCTCAATGTTTCGTACGGATAAAGCCGGGGCGTTGCGGGGTATCCCCGCAGAGAGGGTAGGCTGCAACCGTGTGCAGCCGTAGGGGGAGACTTCCCCCACCAAATACCCAACGAAAAAAAGACCTAAACTATTCCGTATCTTTTCCCCTCGTTTTGTGCTATACTTCTCTCTCTTATGAATACGGAAAATTTGAATCCTGAGCAGGCGAAGGCGGTCAATACGATTAACGGGCCGGTGCTGATTATTGCGGGGGCGGGGTCGGGGAAGACGCGCGTGATTACGTTTAGGATTGCGCACATGCTGGAAAGCGGGATTCCTCAGTCGCAGATTTTGGCGTTGACCTTTACAAACAAGGCGGCGCGGGAGATGGAGCAGCGCATTAAGGAGCTGACGGGTAAGAAGTTACAGAATTTAACGATTAGTACTTTTCACGCGCTGGGGGTGAAAATCCTGCGGGAATATATTGACCGGCTGGGATGGCGGCAGAACTTTAGCATTTACGACGAGGTAGACCGCAATCAGCTGATTAAGGAGTCGGCGAAGGAACTGAAAATTGCAACGGAAACGCTCGATGTGTACGGAGTGGGGACGCTGTTTTCTCAGATAAAGACGGGGCAGAAAAACTTTACGGCACAGACGGCGGTGTATCGTCCGTTGTATAACGAATATCAGGCGGGACTCAAGCTGTTCAATGCGGTGGATTTTGACGATTTGATTATGCTGCCGATTAAGCTTTTTACCGAACATCCCGATGTGCTCGCGGTGTACAAGAACCGCTACCGGTATGTGATGGTGGATGAGTTTCAGGACACGAGTATTCAGCAGTATCAGATGATGCATTTGATTGCAGATGATAATGTCTGCGTGGTAGGCGATGATGATCAGTCTATTTATTCGTGGCGGGGGGCGAATTATGAAAATATCCGCCTGTTTGAAAAGGATTTCCCGCATCTGGTGGAGATTAAGCTTGAGCAGAATTACCGTTCCACCGGTACGATTTTAGCGGCTGCGAACGGGGTGATTTCGCACAATACCAACCGGAAGGAAAAAGCGCTGTGGTCGGGGAACGGCTCCGGCAAGCCGATTGAAATTTTTATCCCGGAGAATGAGGCGGCAGAGGCTGATTTTATTGCGGACACCATCCTTACGGAGAAGATGCGCGAGAACCGGAGCTATGCGGACTTCGGCGTTTTGATCCGTACCAACGGCTTAGGGCGCGCGATTGAAGAAGCCTTCCTCGATGCCAATATTCCGTACCGGATGTCCGGCGGCACGAGTTTTTTTCAGCGCAAAGAAATTAAAGACATTATCAGCTATCTGCGGGTGATTGCGAATCCCGACGATGATATTAACCTCTTGCGGATTATCAACACACCGCGGCGCGGTATTGGGAAAAAAACACTGGAAGTGCTCTCCGCAATCGCAACGGAAAAGGAGTGCTCCATCCGCATGGCGATTCATGCGCTGCTTGAGCGTCCGCCGGACGACTTCCGCGAAAAGAGCCTTGCCGATTTGGAGGAATTTGTCGAGCTGATAAGTTCCGAGCGGAAACAGCTGCTGTCCGGCAAGGGCTTGGCAAATAAGGTGCGGAAACTCGTAGAGCGCATTCAGTATTTTGATTATCTGACGCAGGAATTTCAGAAAAACGAAAAAGCGGCGCGCTTTAAGTTTTTGAATATCGAAAGCCTTTTGCAGTCCATCGACACGTGGGAGACAAACCCCGACAACTTTGACCCTTCGCTGTATACTTACCTCAATCGCATCACACTGTTGAGCCGCGATGACCAAAATGAGGAAGATACCGGTGAGGTGAATATCATGACCATCCACGCAGCGAAGGGATTGGAGTTTCCGGTGGTGTTTATTGCAGGCGCCGAGGAAGGCATTATCCCACATGCCCGTAGTATGGAAGAAAATGCAGGGGATGTGGAAGAAGAGCGCCGCCTGTTCTATGTCGCCATTACCCGCGCCCGCGACAAGCTCATTATTACGAGCTGCCGAACGCGGCGCAGGCAGGCGGGTTTGCTGGAGTGCAGCCCGTCACCGTTCTTGGAAGAAATTCCTGCGGAGCTAGTGCAGTACCATGAGCCGGAAACGGAACCGGAGGAAGAAGATATCGCCAAGATGTTTGCCCAGATGAAGAAGAAGTTTTCTATGTAAGCTGTTTATACTTGTAAAAACCTGCGAACTGATATATAGTGAAGACCATGTTAGTGGATGATAGAATTATCGCTGAAATAATCGTAAGAATTGGGCGGCATTACAATGAAAATATCGCAACGCGCTTCTTACGCCCTTTGTTTGCACAAATTCTTTCTAATATTGATTTATCGCGGCATATCGTTGATTTGACCGAACATTCCGAGGATTTTGTCTTACAAGGTTTCCATCTTGATGACCTTTATTATGACATTATCGCGCTTGCCCGGTTTATTTATTTAGTCCGGCGCGATGTTCTTCCCAATATTAATTCGATTACCGAAGCAAATACCAAAATGGCGACTGCCGATAAAGTGTACCGTAATATGGCTTTCAGTAATTTAGGGCCGAACCTTAACCTATTGGCTTCGATGGTGCTTGAACTTTATCATGCAACGCTCCAATACGATACAAAAATGTCAGGAAAAGGCAAAACCGTTGCAAGCCGTATTGCGGACTTGTCCGACATGGAACGCCTGTTGGCAAATGCCGATGTAGATGCTTAGTCGATACGGATGCTTAAAGGAAACTATATGACTGCTGAAGAAAAATTGATACAGTGTTTTAAGAATCTCAAAGATCGCGTTCCGTATACCCCAAAAATTGCACTAGTGCTTGGCTCAGGACTGGGCAATCTTGCGAACGAGCTGCAGGTCGAGGCAACGATTCCGTATGCTTCCATTCGCGATTTTCCGCTTTCTACGGCACCGGGACACCGCGGCGCATTCGTATTTGCGAAAATAGAAGGGATTCCTACCGTTATTATGCAGGGGAGAATCCACTATTATGAAGGATATCCGATGACCGATGTGGTGCTTCCTATCAGGATGATGAAAATGATGGGGGCGGAAGTTCTCTTCTTAACTAATGCGGCAGGCGGTGCGAACAAAAATTTCAGTGCAGGTAATTTTATGTTGATTACCGATCACATCACATGTCTTGTGCCTTCTCCGCTCATTGGGAAAAACTTTGAAACTCTTGGCGTGCGTTTCCCCGATATGACGCAAGTGTATGATAAAGACCTTCGGATGCATATCAAGGCAGCGGCAGAGTCCTTGCATATTCCTCTGCAAGAGGGAGTGTATTGTCAATTCACCGGCCCTGCTTATGAAACGCCACAAGAGGTACGTCTGGCAGGGATACTCGGCGCTGATGCTGTCGGTATGAGTACTGCTGTAGAAGCGGTCGCTGCCCGCCATGCCGGTATGCGTGTTTGCGGCATCTCGTTCATTTCGAATCTCGCAGCAGGTATGAGCAGCTCATTATTGAGTGAACAAGAAGTGCTGGATGCAGGAAAAAAAGCGGCTCCTCTGTTTAAACAACTGGTGTTAAACAGCATCGGCCGTATGGGAAAAGCATAAAACGGAATTTATTCTTTCGGAAAACGATGCCGGTAGGCGGCTTGACCGTGTAATCAGAAAATTTCTGGCGGATACTCCGCTTTCGACGCTGTATGCAGCAATCCGTAAGGGCTTAATCCGTATCAATGGTAAGCGGACAGTGCTTAATTACCGGACGGTAGTAGGCGATACATTATCGATTTCTGAAATGCTTCTCTCTGCTGAAAAACAGCCGGTACAGAAGCAGTCTGCGTCCGGTGAACAAAACCATACCTCCGGCAAACGGTGCCGTGTCTCCGGCAGGCAAGCTCGCATTCCTGCCGATATCCCGATTTTGTTACAAACAACCGACTTGCTTATCGTCAATAAGCCTGCGGGAATTCCCGTACACGGGGTGCACAGTATCGATACGCTGCTTTCCGGCGCTGCGCATCTTTGCGGCAATACCCTACAGTGCGACACTACGGTACAGTTATCCCCCAATATACCGTCTACTGTCGGCTTCGCTCGTAATCCTTTGCAAAGTCTTTCTTTTAAACAAGGGCCGCTGCACCGGTTGGATAAAGATACTACCGGCGTGCTCTGTTTTTCGCAGACACTTGCCGGAGCGCAATGGTTTTCTCAATGTCTGCGGGAAAAAACAGTAGGTAAATACTATTTAGGCGTTGTGCGCGGCGCTATGCCATCACAGCTTATTACCGCCGAAGACGAAAGCGGTAAAACTATCACACAATGTTATTCGCTGAGTTACAATAAAGGGATCGATGCGTCGCTGATACTGTTTAAGCTTATCACCGGTAAAAAACACCAAATACGGAAGCATACTGCGAGTGTAGATCATCCGTTGGCTGGAGATCGTAAATACCGCGGAGGAAATCCGCTTCCTGCGTGCAAGCGCTACGTACTCCATGCGTGGCGGTTGTATTTTCCCGCTTCAAGACCGGCGGATATCCCCGCTTTCATTGAAGCTCCATTTTATTTCGAGATGGAAACTTGTATCAATCGATATTTTTCGAGCTGGGAAAAAATAGCGTCCGCTGCTCTTATAGATCAAACTCAAGCAGCTGGCAATTCTCAATTTCTAACTGGAGTAATTCTTCTGCCGAAAAAGGTTTAAAGTACGTATAGATAGCCGCTGTTAGCACGCCGTGGCAGACAAAGAGGATATTGCCGTCTCCTGTATGCTTATGCTTTACGTCTTCTATAATACTGTATGCACGGTGTGCTACTTTCGCAAAGGATTCACCTTTGGGAAATGTTAAAAAAGGATTTTTATGAATGTATAAAATTTCGGGGGTATTCCACGGTTTTCCTTCAAAGTCACCGAAATCGATCTCTTGCAGGCGGATATCCGGCATAGCCGTAAGCTGTAATGCCTGTTCAATATATGCAGCCGTATCTCTTGCCCGTTTAAGTGGAGATACGTAAATTGTCGTGATATTGTTTTTTTCTTTATCTTCTTTTAATCGGCTTGCCAAGTTTTGGGCTTGCATCCGCCCCTTTTCCGTCAACATAGATTCCGAAACACCGCAAGCCAGTTCTCTTACATTCAAATCCGTTTCACCGTGGCGCACAACAAAAAGCTTCATGGCAAAAAGTATAAGCAAATAAAGTTTGAACTGCAAGAGGCCGCATTGTTGATTGCTTAAAGACTGTAATTGAATGTTTCGGCGATTACCGTTTCACCCAAATCGGTACGGGCGAGCGAAATTGCTTGAGCTTTTGTTTTAGCTTTCGCAGTATGGGTAAAGGTAAATCGGTTTATCTTTCGTGCTTGTTTAAAATCCCAAATCGATATGTCAGCACGTACGGTACAGGTAAAGGTACTATCTTCCGTTGTTTCTACCGTAATGTACGTCCTACCGAAAATAAAACGGTCTACAGCAGCACCGATTTTCGTTTGAGCAGCACGGATAACGGAAGCCTCATCTGTATTGGCTAGTTCACGATATTCATCCAGCCCGATCCTGCTGAATCCCCGCTTCATTAATCCCGTAAGCAAGCGTGTTGCTGTTATATTACCGGAAAAAATCGGTGTATTATTTTCATCATAATCAAGAATAGCAATAATAGACGGTATCCGTTTCTCTGTTGTTGCAACTTTATAAGGGAAAGAAACGGAGAGGTTGTCGGTTGCCTCATCAGCTAAAGCGGTAGACTTTTTGACCGGACAAAGGCAAAAAAATAGTTTTCCGTCGCATGCTCGGTTGGATGTGGGAGGGGTAAAGTATAAAAAACCATCGGAATCCGTCCGTACAAGCTCTTTTTTTAAAGCGCTGCCGGTACCGGCGGACGGATAGAGAACGGTAATAGGATAATTATCGAGAGGAAACTGTTTTTCGGGGGCGGTAATGACAACACGTGCCGTAAACGGCTGAGTGAACGGAGAGTCGGCATTCACAGGTGCGGGGCTGCTGACCGCCTCGATGGAAATAGTCTCCAATAGCGGTTCTATTCGATTGCGAGCTTCGATGAGAATCGCATTATCTTCTTGTCCATTGCACGATTCATAAATAGCATTGAATAATGCAAGCATCTTATGTATATCGTAGTTTTCAACAGCCTGCGTAAGCTCGGGAAGCAGCCGTGCAAGTGTTTGCTTTTCCGATACTGTTTCAGTAATCTCGTTACCTGATTTCATTGTCCGAGGGGATTGATTCACGTATCCTTGTTCAAGAGCTTCTCTCGATTCCGTTACCGGCGATGCGGTATCCCCTTTGGTTGCTATTGATGCACAAGAAACAACTAATGATAAAAAAAAGCAACAACAGAGTACAGAACCTATACGATACATACACTAACGCCTCAACTTCGTAGAAAAAATCAACTCTTATATCGGATACTTTAATAGGATCCTTTAGGAATACAACAGATAACCGATACTCACAGTAACACAGCATACGGCATTTTACGCCGACCAAAAGTTTTTTCGAGGAGGAAAATTATGTTTGATACGGTAGAAGTAAAACTCTTGCTGCTTATTCTAGCGATTGCAAGTATCTCATTCATTATCATCGCTTTCTTCCTCGGAACAAAAATAGGACGACTTACCGCAAGCAAGCACCTCGCTAAAGAGATAAAAATTGCCCGTGAAGATGCTGTTAAACGGTCTCGAGCGGTTTTGAACGGACAGCTTTCCGAACAATTTGCAGCGTTCTTTCCCGGTTTTCCTGCCGATCCGACGGAAATCCGATTTCTCGGAAAACCGGTAGACTTCGTCGCCTTTCCGGGGCTTTCTGCGGGAGCCGTTGATGAAGTACTGTTCGTCGAAGTAAAAACCGGTAATGCAACACTTTCAAAAGTCGAACGTTCGCTGCGCGATGCCGTAGAAAAGAAGAACGTCCGCTACACCGAGTACCGAATACCCACTCACGCTTAAAAAGGCTCTGATGCGGTTACCTTCCTTTTGTTCGAAATTTTATCCAAAATTTCGAACAGTTTATTTTAGAATAAGGGCGACCGCATCAGACGGGTATATAAACGAATCGCGGAATAAATAGGCTGTGAGACCATTTGAGACGCAACGCGGCGAAATTCCGGTTGAACAGCCTATTTATTCCGCGGGGGCATTAAAAAGCCAAGCTGATGCGGTTGTCCCAGTCGAAGGTTATGCGACGAAGCTTTCGAGTTCGTGCTGATGACCTATCGACTGTAACCGTTCAAGCGCTTTCTTTTCAATTTGGCGGATGCGTTCTTTGGTTAAATTGAACCGCATACCGACTTCCTTCAACGAAAGCTGCTCGTATCCGTTTAGTCCAAAGCGGTAACGGAGAATTTCAGCTTCCCGCTCAGTCAAAGAAGCAAGCAATGTATCGACATTTTCGCGCAAATCAATATCAAGTGCATAGCTTTCAGGCTGCATATAACGGGTATCTTCGATAAAATCACCGGTACTGGCAGCGCTGTTATCATTGAATACCGGCGCATCCAAAGAAACGGGGTCGCGGGCAGCATTCATAATCGTCCGTACCATTTCAGGTTCTATACGGAGTTCCTGTGCGATGGCGGTTAGCTCTTTATCTTCCGGTTCGCTTCCGGTTTTTCCCGTAAGTTTACGAGCTTTTTCAATCTGTACTAATTCGTTTGCCCTGTTCAGCGGAAGCCGAATCATGCGGGATTTTTCGCAGATGGCTTTTAAAATCGCTTGGCGAATCCACCATACTGCATACGAAATAAACTTATATCCCTTATCGGGATCAAAGCGGTCGGCAGCATTCATCAATCCGATATTGCCTTCGCTGATTAAATCCATAATCGGAATATTTTTATTCTGATATTTTTTTGCGACATTGACCACAAAGCGCAAATTCGATTCAATCAGTATTTTTTTCGCCTTCTCATCACCGGCAGCAGCGGCTTTTGCATATTTAACTTCGTCTTCTACCGACAACAGCGGTATCTTGTTTATCTCTCTTAAATAGGTTGCAAAGACATTATTATCCGCACGTGTATTCCGTATTTTTTCCATAAGTCAAACTCCTTGCAAGTGATGTGTACGATATTTCGAGGCAATGCAGCAAACCGAAATTCGCCGGTTAAAGGGGCATTCTGATGTGCACCTTATTTAAACCGTGTATGCTTATTATTAAAGCAAATACTATGCCAATTTTTTCAAGATAAAAGATGGTACGATGAAAGAGAAAAGAGCCACAAAAATACTTACATTGCGGGCATTTTAGGCATGGAATTATAAAAAAAAGAAAAAAACTTGCCTTTTTATATCTTTGTTTGTATATTAAATATAACCTCGTATGGTTGAAATGACACACTCAGTATAAATATGATTAAAACTGGGTTAAATTGACACAGCTATATCCGGTTAAAATGCCCTTGATGTCATCGGGGCATATTTTTTTACTACCGAAAAGTACAGTATGATAGGAGGTTCTTACATGAAAGTACGGCCATTAGCAGACCGTGTTTTAGTAAAGGTCGATAAGGTAGAAACTAAAACCGCAAGCGGAATTATTATTCCCGATACCGCACAGGAGAAAACACAGACGGCAGTTGTCGTTGCCATCGGCGATGATAAAGAGAAGATTAAGGTGTCGGTCGGTCAAAAAGTGATGCACGATAAATACGCAGGGACACAGATTAAGATCGACGGTGAAGATTACCTAATTTTAAAGGCAGGCGATATCGTCGCGGTAATTGAATAACAGTTACACCGATACGCATCTGATGAACCGGTATAGCCGATAGGCATACCGGTTTTTTTTATGCGATTATGCTCTGTTACTTAACGGCCTTGCTCCAAATACCGCGGGGTAAAAATCTTATCAGGGATATTCATATTATATTGCATTTTGATAATGTTGATGGTCGTTGCCGTATTCGTTGCGAGGGTTGTCATTTTAGTAATCCGAGGAGTGTCCACGCCTTGGGTTGTCTCGTAATTGCTCATTTCCATGATTTTTACCAATACGTTTTTCCGGTCATAAAAGGCAATCTTTACCAAATGCTTGGAATCTTTTTCTACCCACACATTAGTCTTGGAATACTCGGATTTCGTATCTTTAGGAACGCCCTCGATGACATAGCACAAAACTCCGCCGTATTCTTCCTCGCGCAATATCTTGTATGTGTCCAAACTGCTGTCCCGCTGTAGATACGACATATCATTATACGAAAAATCAGTACCGAGAAAACTTTCAGTCCCTTCAGATTCACCGGTAATACGGCGGACTTTCCCGAGCGACGGTAGATAAATCCGCTGATCGGTAACACCGTCTTTTGCAATCATCAAAAAACGCGTTCCTTTTACATTTGCCGGCGCTTTAATTTCCAAAAAGGTGCGGTGATCATTTTCTTTTTGCACGGAATATTGATCGACCAACAGTTCCGCCATCGTCGTTCCATTTCGTTGGATTTCCATCTTTGCCCGCGTCCCGATTGTTTCAATTGTTATTTTTGACGGAGCGCCCTTCATAATGGATTCGGCGGCTTCTTCGGCAAAAAGCACTGCGATGCTGCAGAGCAATAAAAAACAAAGCATTAGTAATTTTTTCATTGTTATACTCCCTTGATGAGCTTACAGTTCGGTACTATAACACAAAATAAAACCTGTCGCAAAGGGCTTTTCACAAATTCAAAATGCTATTTCTAGACGTTGCTTTAAAGCTTTTTGTAATTCTTGTGAAAAATTTAGGTGCGCATTTTCGGCAGCCGAAGCAAGCCATGCCGGTATCGATACATTTTTGCGAACAACTTTTGTATCCGTTAGAGCACGATATTTATAGGTGTCAGCCTTTATTAAAGAAATATTTTCATTCGCACCGTATTGAATAGCATGTTGTGGAGTCGATGGCGGAATAGGTAAATGCTCATCTTCCGCTACGCAAAGCCAAGCAGACATAGCATCTTCCATTTGCTCAATTGCATCTACCAAATCCGATCCTGTTGTTATACATCCGTTAAGATCGGGAACTCTTGCATAAATCTTACCGTGTTTATTGGTGAAAACAGCTGTATAGGTATATTTCATTTTCTATCTTCGTTCATAATTTCTTTTCTTATACCGCAAATCATCTTCATCAAAATAATGTCTTTGAAGCGGAATTGAACGGCTTTTTTCAGCATTGAAATATATGTCATGGTTACTGCTATGTCTTTTTAAAAAGTAATGTACGTTCTTTAGTTCCCGTATCGCTTGTTTGTACGCATTCATCACTCATCGATTTAAATATATTTATACTATACATATTTTTACACACTGCATCAAGTTGTTGGTTGCTTTTAACTACGGTCGCTAACGTGTACGTATAAAAATAACAGTATTGAATTTATTTTATACTTTTTTACAAAAAACTCTTGACTTTTGAGGGGGGGGGGGGGGGTATTATGGAAGAAAATCTGAATAAATAAAATATTCCGATTTTTATGACAGGCTGAAAAAAACGACTGAACGGCGAACGAATAGTTTTATAAAACAGTTATTTGTGCTGTTGATTTATATCGTATATTTCAGTCAATATATTTTATGAGGTGTAAAGATGATGCATAAGCCCCAAGGAATCACAAGTCAGCATGTACTCCGGCAGTTCCTAAAATTCCGTTCCGGATATTTACCTAAAAGTATGATTACTCATAACCGTTTATCGTTAAAAAGAGGTGTATTATGGGCGTAAAAAAACTTCAGCAAAATGTATTTAGATTTACTTCTGTGTTATTAAATACAGCGTTTTTGTTTATTCTTTTTCTTATCTTTTTCGCTTATATGGTTTCTAAAGATACGGGTTTTTCTTTTCTTGGTGTGATAATTATGCTGATATTTTTTTATATCTTTTTCATTTGGTTCCGAGTAGAGAAACAGGGGATCATATTGGATTTAGATAAACGAGTAATAAAGTTAAAGCCGAACTATTTTACAGCGCTTTTTAAACCGTTCGGTAAATTAAGCCAAAACGTTATTAATCTGGATGAAATTATAAGTGCATCGTTGAATTTTGATGCTCATGTGGATAAAAACAATAAAACATCGATATCCTATGGCGTAAATCTTACGGGAACATTCGGATCAAAAAACCTTGATTTTATGACACGTGAAACTGCTCAAAGTTTATATGCAATGATTGCAAGCGCTTGTAATTTTGATACTATGTATTGAAAAAGCGAGATGAGAGGATGTTTATTATGAACAATTCATCTGAGAACGGAGGCAGCTTAATGAGCGTAATTACACTAATTGCAGCTGCGGGTTCCGTCATTGGGCCGCTTCTTTTTCCCGGAATTGGAACAGTTATCGGATTGGGAATTGGCGCAATAATCGCAGGGCTTGTCATTATTATTAATGCGATAAACAACAAAAAATGATATAGATATCAATTCTGTATTACAGGCGGAGTGATTTTTGTTAAGAAGCGTATTATAGCATGATAGCAAAAATCATTCTTTCCTCTAACATTTATACAAATATTATTCTCTACTTCTATCTCCTGCTCTTTTCCCAACTCGTTATCGGATCCGTAGATATGCTATATAAAACCAGCGCTTTTGAAAATAGATAGTGTAGATACGAGGCGCAAGCACAAATTAACCGCAGGCGTATCTTTGATACGTTGAGGATTAATTTGTGTGCAGTAACGAAGTAGATGCGCTATATATTTTCAAAATCCCCCGGTAACGGCTTCGTAATAAACCGCGGCTTTACAATCGAAAGGATGGTCGGTAGTACCGTTAAGCTTGCAAAAGAGCTGGTACCCATCACCAACGCAATCAATAGACCGAGTTCTGATAGCATATTAAACTTTGAAAGCATTAAGACGGCGAATCCTGCACCGACCGACACCGCATTAAACAGAATTGCCTTACCGGAACCGTAGAACGTGTGGATAAGGAAATTCCGGTCGTCACGTCGTTTGGTATATTCATGGTGATAGGCGGCCAAATAGTGGATGGTATAATCGATACCGATACCGATTGCAAAACTTGCCACCATTGCCGTCCCGATATTGAGTTTTATACCAACGATTCCCATAAAGCCGAAATTCAACGCAACGGAAATCATCAGCGGGATAATGCCGATAATACCCGCAATAATGGAGCGGTAATAGACCGCTAAAATTAAAAACACAATGCCGAACGACACCGCAACGGAAATCAGCTGGGATTGTACCACAAGGGTATTCAACGACTGTTCGATAAACATTGAACCGTTCGGCTCTACGGATATATCTTTGGGGAAATTATCCTTAACATACGCCATAATCGCTTGCAAGGCCTGTTCACTGTCTTGTTGACCGAGCGTCCGCAGCTGAATATTTACTTTGAGCGCGGTTGGGGTATATGTATCGTCAATAAAATCCTGTACATTCCCCGCCAGCAGGAGAAGGTAGTTTTGAATAAGCGCGGTAAGCTCTTCCTGAGTTTCTTTGCCGTATTTGTGAGGATCCGTAGGAATTTCGTAGTAGGCAGCGCCTTTATAATTGATATCCTTTTTTAACGCATCAATCACCTCGGTCGCAGAAACATATCTGCCGCGGCGGGCTGTTTGAGCAGCTGCAAGTTTTTCGATGATTTCAGAAAAAGTATACGCCGGTTCTTTTTGCGTTTCCTTTATGGTGTGTCCTGCTTTACCGGAAGCCGAGGTGGATGGTTCCGAATCACTCCATGTGTCAACATCATCAAAACCCCATGAGCTGTCTGCATCTCCGAAGTCGCCAAAATCGCCAAACGAATCTTCTTCTTTTTCGGTGGAGTTCGCACCGGAAACTACAGTCGAGGTAGCAGCTGTTTGTCCATCGGAGGACGACAGGGGAGTACGCCCTGTAGCTGCCAGTCCTGCTGCCGGAGCATCCGCATTATACACTTGATTGAACCGTTTAATAACGTCCGCCAGCGAGGTAATTTTTCCTACTTCGGGGATATTTTCTTCCGCATACTCGGCAAGAGAATCGATTGCCTGCAACACATCGGGGCGAATAACATCTCCCTGTTTCGTCCCCTTGATAACTAAGTTCAGTAATTTTGAACCGCCAAAATTTTCTCGGATAAACGTATCGGCTTTGACAACCTGTACATCCGGTTCAAAGTATTCCATTAATACGTTGTCGATAACGAGTTTTGAAATCCCCAAACCGGCGAAAATAATACAACCGAGACTGACCAAAAGTACACTGCGTTTATGTGCATGAACAATCATCAGTGTATCGGCAATAATCCGATCGATAATACCGCTGTGGCTCGATTTTGCCCCAAAGCGACCGCCGATGGTCGGATTACGCGGTCCCCGTAAAATAAGAATTGCAGGGATAAGCGTTACCGCAACAATAAAGGCTGAAAGTACACCAAAGCTCGAAAATATCCCAAACTCAAAAATCGGGACAACGCTCGTAAAGCAGAATGATACAAAGCCTGCAAAGGTTGTCAGCGCCGCTAAAAAAACCGGCGGAATAACCCGCGACATAGCTTCGACAATCTGTGCTGAATGCGTTTCCCGAGAGATTTCCTTGCTCTGTGTTACTTCATCAAAATAGTGATTGATAACATGGATACCGTATGCACTACCAACGGCAATCAAAATAACGGGTAGCACCGTCGAAAGGATAGTCAATGGAATTTGCAACAGTGCCATTGCACCGATTGCCCAAATGCATGAAATAATAACGGTGAGCAGCGGTAAAAATACGCCGGTAAATCTTCTAAACGAAAAAAATAAGACGCCCGCCACGATGATGACGACGATAGGGACAAGGAACATTAAATCATGACCGGTTGCTTCATTGACAATTTCGCTAAAAACCGGTGTGCCGGTTACGTAGGTAACGGAGTCCGGAAAGTCCCATTCCTCCGCGATGCGCATTATTTCACGGCATACGGAAACCGTTTCCGGGGATCCGCTTTCTTCCTGTTTTATGTTAAGGAAGATAATAGTCTGTGTGGCTTTTAAATCATCGGAAACCAAGCTTCGATTATAGGTGTCCATCGAACGGAGCCGTTCGGTAATTGTCTTCAATTCTTCCGGCGAACCGGTTAAATGTTCCGGCACAAGTTTTTCGTTCACAATTGAATCATCCGCCGCTTCGATATGGGTTGTTGTCGTAAGCGAAACGACATTTTTTACAAGCGGTAATGCAAGCAATTGTTTATCCAGCTCTTGCATTTTTTCTAAAAATTCTCGATCAACGACCGTCGAATAGTGTCGTTGGATTCCGATCAGGAGCGGCACCGAATCGCCGAATATCTTTGCCATTTCGGCATCCGCTATTCGAGAGGGATCGCTTTCCGGTATAAAGCGGAAATTATTATTATCAAATCGGATACGCGGAAGCTGCAATGCAAAGAAGAGCGTGATGCCGAGGATAATACCCAAAGTAATACGCGGATGTTTGTATAGTCTTTTAACCAGTGCGTTTTTCAAATTCATAAGCACCTACTTTGACAGGCGGGATACTCTAAAGCTAAGGTATTTAAAGAATTCCGCAAATAAGCTTAAAGGAAATATCTAAAAACTGCGGTTTTTAGAGGTTGCCAATTAAGAGTCCTTATACTATACCCCCATCCGAGTAAAGTCAAGGATGAAGTTTACCTTGCCGGATGGATGAACCCGTTCCGGTTTTTATCACTTCAATCTTTTGTGGGATGCGGCTTTGCAGTTCGCTGACATGCGAGATGATGCCGACCATCCGGTTCCCACGTATTTCGTCTAAGATGCTGACAGCGTTTTCCAAGGCTTTTTCGTCAAGCGACCCGAAGCCTTCGTCGATGAACATCGAATCTATTCTGATGCCGCCTGCTCGTGCCTGAATGGAATCGGCAAGGCCGAGCGCAAGACTGATGGAGGCCATAAAGGTTTCCCCGCCGGAGAGGGTCGCAGAGGGGCGGCATTTACCGGTGTAGGCGTCGGCGATTTCCAAGTCGAGGCCTCGGTATGCGTTCCCTGCGCCGTGCTCTTCACTGACGGCAAGCCGGTACCGTCCCTCGCTCATCCGCTCAAGCCGCTTATTTGCAAACATGGTTACTTCATGCAAAAAGGCGGAAAGAATCCACGTGTCGAACTGGAGTTTCCGCGGATTGCTGCCGCAGAGGTCTTTTGCAAGGGCTACCCAGTTTTGCGCCTCCGCCGTTTTAACTGCGAGGGCTTTGGTCAGTTCCATGTGCTGGGCGTGCAACTCCTCCAGCTTTGCTTTCTCCGTATTGAGGACTTCGAGCCGCGCCTGTATTTCGTCATACCGTTGGCGCAGGGCTTCGACGGCAGTTTCCAGCTCATCGAGATCGCGCTGCTCCGTTGCGGTAACGTCTTTTTCCAATCCGGACGCCGCCTGCTTGTACGCCGCGTACTGCTCATAAAAGGTGTCGATTTCGGTTTTCCACTGCGCAACTTCCGGTTCGCTGCACACGGCTTGCTGTAGATCTTCCAAATCGGCAAAACCTTCCTTTATATACGCGGCTTCGAGCTGTGCCGTTTTTTCGCTGCGCTGCTGCGAGCGTTCCTGTCCGTGCGTTTCCGCTGTGGAAAGTTCGCCGCGGATCCGTTCAAGGTTTTGCGTTGCTTCGGAAACATCGGTATGGTAGGCGTTGATAGTCAGTTTGAGCTCTTGCAGCAGCGCTTCGCATTGCTCCAACGCGGTTTCGGCATCAGGAACTTCATATTGCTCCGGTGCGGTCTGGCCGGCAGGGGCATCGGGGGCTTTGTTTCTGCCGCCGGTTTCCTGGTTGTCCAAAATTTCCCTATCCGCGCTCAACTGAACGCTACGCAGGTTTTCGGGTAGCTGGGAAAAAGCTTGGTCAAACTGGCGGCGTTTTTCTTGCAGCGCGGCGGAAACTCCGCTTAAGCGTTGTTCCGCGCTATGGTGCTGCTGCGTACATTCCTGCCGCTCCCGCTGCAAACGGCGGGCTTCTTCTTCCAGCGTTTTGTGTTCGGCAAAGGCTTTGCGGGATGCGTTGTACGCTTGCACCGCCTCGTTGATCTGCTGAGCGGTTTCCTTAATGCGGCATTCCGCCGCATCCTTTCCTTCCGGAAAGGGCGCCGTGCTGCATTCTTTATACCGCAGCTGTAAATCAGCCGCAGTGGCCGCCCGTTCATCTATTTGTTTTTGATAGTTTGTATACGAAGCCTCCGCACCGGCGAGCGCCGTCTGCGCTTTTTCTTTTTCGTGCTGTAGTTTTGCTGCGCTCCGTTTTGCCGCTTCTATCCGCTCGTCAAAGCTGAACGCGCTTTCTGACATACCTTGAGCCGGTGCAGGGTGATGTACCGAACCGCAGACAGGGCAGGGACTTCCTTCTTCGAGATGTTCCGCAAGCGCCGCCGCTGCACGCTGCCGTTCCGCTGCTTTTTTTTCTTTTTCTATTCTATCGATCTGTTCCGCTTGAATATCACAGTCGCGGGCGATCTCTGCAAGCTGTGTCCGCGCATTATCCGCAGCCTGCGCATAGCTGTGCAAAAAGGTGGTGAGCTGCTCTTGTTTGCATAACATATCGTGCAGCTGTTTTTCCATGTCGAGCCGGGTTTGCAGGCTGCGGTAGGCGTGTTCCCGCTCGTCAAGCGCATCGACGACAGGAGCAAGGGCTGCGGTTTTTTCCGTAACGGCGGCGAGCTGCGCTTCGATGCGTTGCAGTTGCGCTTGGGCGGCGGCGGCGGCGCGTTTCAGGTTATCTTCTTCGGCTTGCTCCGCTCCGATTTCCCGTTCCAACACGGCGGCTTTCCGCAGGGAATCGATGACGGCAAAGAGGCTATCCCGCTGGTGTTCCTTTGCCGCTATGTCGGTTTCTCGCTCCTGCAAAGCGTTCATGCGGGCGGTCAGTTCTTCCATGCGTTCCCGTTTTTCCCGTATCTGCCGCTCGTCCGCCGCACATGCTGCTTCCAACTCAAGGAGCTGATTTACGTGGACTGCGAGCGGAGCCGCCCGCTGCGCTTTTTCGATTTTCGCTTTTAAATTGCGGATATCCTCTTCACGGATGCGGCATGCTTCCAGTTCTTCGATAACTCGCTCCAGCTCTTTTCGCTTCTCTGCAAGTATTTTTTCCTGCTCAAGCTCGGTATTCTTTGTCTGTAGGGCGGTCAGGACACCACCGTGTTCATCCCTGATACGGTCAATTTCGTTGAGCAGCTCCGCGCGGTCGCTTTCGTAACGGTGGTAGACAAAGCGGGTATGCAGGGTTTCAAGGTTTGCTTCTATTGTATGAGCTTCCTGCTGCAGCATATCTGCGCGGAGCTTCGCTTCCTGCATCAAATCCGAGTACCGTTTGATAGGAAACAAGTGCATCAGCGTCTCTTTTTTATCGCTCGACTGCGCCCGCAAAAACTGCGCAAATTCTCCCTGCGGCAAAAGGACGATGCGGCTGAACTCTTTGTCGGAAAGTTTAATCAGATTTTGGATTGAAGCATCGGTTTCCCGCTTGTTCGTCGATGAGCGGTTTTCCCAGCTGCCGTTTTCGTAGCATTCGAGGGAGACTTCTTCCGGTGTTTCCAGTTTTCGGCCTTCTTTGGTATACGGCAGCTGCCGTTTTATTCGGTACAGCTGCGGACCGATAAAAAAGGTGAGTATGACATCGGATACTGCATAGTCGTCTGCAAAATGGCTCCGCAAATTCCGCATAACGCCCGATCTTCCGCCGAGCGGTTTTCCGTAAAAGGCGTAAGAAATGGCGTCAAAGAGCGTGGTCTTTCCGGCGCCGGTTTGTCCGTAAATTAAAAAGAGGGAGCCGAGGCTGTCAAAATTGACGGTATGCTCGCCGGTAAAAGGGCCGATGTTGTGCAGTATCAGTTCTTTAGGTCTCATCAATAGCCTCTTTGCAGAGCTGTTCAAAAAGCTCCTGCTTCATTTGGTTCGGCTCGCCGTTAATAACGATTTCAAACCGGCTAAAATTTTCGGCTAACGTGAGCGGGTCTTCAGCCGTCCGTTCGCGGAGTGTCAACTGTTCTTCCCCATCCTGCTGTTCCCGATTCATAAAACTCTTTTGCCGGATACTCAGCAAAAACGGAAATTTCTGCCGCAGCAGCTGCATCGGGTGCGCAATGACTTCGGCATCGTTCAGTGTGATTTCCAGATAGCAACCGCTCCATTCGTCGTAGCGATTTCCGGTAAAGAACTCTTCAAAACTGCCTTCCAGTCGTTTAAGCGGACGTTCGGAAATAATGGGTATCCGTTCAATGTTGAGCGGAGCCTTTGCACTGTTCATATCGGACTGCTGATTTGCCGCATCAAACAGTTCTGTGCGGGAGTTCGTTATTTCCGCATCGAAAAGCTCCGCATGAGCTTTAGTTGTTTCACTATCGAAGAGTTCCGCACTAACTTTCGCTTTGTTTTTCTTTTCGGCAGCGTTTTGTTTCGGCGTGCAGTCGATATCTATCGAAAGAACACACTTGGAATCCTCCGATTCATCAAAGGAGTAGGGGAGAGGAGATCCCGAATAATACATTCTGTCGGTTATCCGTTGGCAGCGGTGCAGGTGTCCGAGCGCAACATAATCGAAAAAAGAAAAAAGGTCGGGATTGACATATTCGGCGGTACCGATAAAGGTGCGCTCGCTGGAGGAACTCTGCCCGCCAACGGTAAAAAGGTGCGCCGCTAACAGCGCGGGTATGCCCGGCGGCACCGCTTGTTTCAGTATGTGCGACGCAACTGCCGCCATTTCCGCTTGTGAATCACCCGCGGCGCGGCATGCTTCTTTTTTTTCTTCCGAAAAGGTTCCGAAGTTTAAAAACGGGAGCAGGTATACCGCAAGTTTTTCCGCGCCCTTGGTAAGAATCACCGGATCGGCAAGCCTGCTTGTATCCTGCGCAATATAGATGCGCTGATTTTGCAGTATTTCGCGGGCAAAGGCGAGCCGCTGCGCGGAGTCGTGATTGCCGGGAATGATAAACACCGCCGTATCGGGACAATCCTCCCGTATCCGTGCAAGGAACCGGCTGAAAAGCGAAACCGCCTCCGCCGAAGGAATGGCGCGGTCATACACATCGCCTGCGATAATCAGCGCTGCATAGTCGTCCCGTGTAAGGATATCATGAATATCGTTCAACATTTTTTTTCCTGCAGGCCGAGCAACGGCGTTTCATGCAGCGTCTTTCCCAAATGCAGGTCGGCGGTATGGAGCAGTTTCATCCTTGCTACTGTATGACTAATATCCGGTTCTGTAAAGAGGCGAAAAAATTCCTCAAGCATAAAAAATATGATATATGGGAACCTCTAAAAACATCAAACCTATCGGCTTGTTCTGTAAGGAAGTGATTTATCATATCCGCAAAAGCGGATTGCGAATCCGTTTTTAAAGGGTTTCTTTAGATTTAATTAGTTTTTATGCTTATTTGCTACTTGCAAACTTTTTGCATTTGTGTATACTTGCAACCGATTTGCAAGTAGCATTGCAAGAGGAGTTTTTTTAATGAAGAAATTGTTTTTTACAGCAGTTTGTATGATGTTTTTCGGCATCGCCGCGGTAAATCTGTTTGCCGGCGGAAAAACCGAGAAAAACATGGAAGGCAAAGTTGCCGTTGCAGCAACCTTTGATGCGATGAAGGAACTCACGGAAATCGTGGGTAAAGATAAGGTGTACGTCCATACGATTATTCCGCCGGGAGTTGAAGCACACGATTTTGAACCAAAGGCAGGGGATTTAAAGTTCTTAATGCAGGCAAAGGCTGTCGTTTACAACGGGTTCGGTATGGAACCATGGCTTATGGATGCTCTCCATGCGGTGAAGCAGGATACGATAAAGACTATCTGTGCAAGTAACGGTATTAAACCGATCGAACTCGCAGAAGGACACCATCATCATCACCACCACCACGAAGATGAGCACGATCATGATCACGACGAGCATGACCATGATCATGATGACGACCACGAAGCGGTTGATCCTCATGCGTGGTTGAGCCTTGAATCCGCTAAAGTGATGGTTAAGAACATCGCCGACGGTTTAAGTGAGGTAGATCCTGCAAATGCCGCTTTCTATAAGGCGAATGCCGCAACTTTTATTGCGAATGCTGATGCGCTTTTAGCAAAATATCGCAGTAATTTTGCGAAGGTAAGTCATCGCCGTTTTGTCGTCGGACATGCAGCGTTCGGATATCTCTGCAGAGATTTCAACCTCGAACAGAACAGCGTCGAAGATGTATTCTCCGCAGGCGAGCCGAGTGCACAACAATTAGCAAAATTAGCAGATTATTGTAACCAATATGGAATTAAAGTTGTTTTCTCCGAAAATACGGCAAGTCCGCAAGTTTCGGCTACCTTAGCAAAAGAAGTCGGAGCTTCGGTGCAAACAATCTATACGATTGAGTCGGCTGAGGATGGTTTATCCTATACGGAACGGATGACCTCTAATATAGAAAAAATTTACAAAAGCCTTGCAGAGTAAGCTCAAACCTTACGTGCGGGCTTAATACAAACAACAGTTAATCCCGGTGATAGTCATTGTACGGCCTTTACATCTCTCCTTTAGCCGTACCGTGATTATCACCTTTTTTTTGCCCTGAAGCGATTGCCCTGCAAGCTCATATTTACTTATTGACAGGCGCGTGTCTCTGCATAATAATAACGGAAAGGAACGTAGAAGACTTATGCTTGAATTATGTATTCTATTGCTGTTTTCCGTCAGTTTAATTATCTGCGTTATTCTTCACTATTCAATTTTATACGCGCTGATATTCGGCTATGCGCTCTTCTTTGTATTCGGCCTTATCAAAGGCAAAACGTGGAAGGAGATGCTCCGCTATTCCTTTCGCGGTATTCTAACCGTAAAAAATATTCTGATGATTTTTGTGTTGATAGGCTGTATTACTGCAATATGGCGTGCATGCGGCACCATCGCCTTTATCGTGTACTATGCCTCTCTGGTTGCGGTGCCGCAGGCTATGGTGTTGCTCTGCTTTTTACTATGCTGCTTTGTATCGTTTTTGATGGGTACCGCCTTCGGAAGCGCCGCCACCATCGGTGTTATTTGTATGACATTAGCAAATAGTATGAATATTCCCGTTATATACTCTGGAGGGGCTGTTATTTCGGGGATATTTTTCGGAGACCGCTGCTCGCCGATGTCGTCGGGAGCGCATCTCATCAGCGGATTAACGCATACTGATGTCTTCAATAATATCAAAATGATGGTGAAAACCGCACTTATCCCCTTTATCGTAACAGCTGTTCTGTATGGCATCATCGGGATTATCATCAATCCCAGTGCGGGAAATAGTATTATTGAGACTATCATTAATTCCGGCAGAGAAAGCAATATGACTTTCCGTATCTTCACCGATTATTACAACCTTTCGCTTTTTACGACTATCCCTGCCGTTATCATCATCCTTTTTTCGTTACTTAAAATCGATGTAAAAATAACGATGGCGATAAGCTGCCTTGCAGGGTTGTTCTGCGCCGGATTTTTGCAGCATATACAGGTGGCAGAGCTGATAAAAATAGTCTTTTTCGGTTTTCATCCTCAAGATACGGAACTGGCAAAACTTATGGCCGGCGGAGGGATTGTTTCGATGATACGGGTATTTGCAATTATCTGCATTTCGTCTTGTTATTCGGGAATGTTTAAGGGAACTCATTTTTTCGATGGAATGCAGCGAATTATGCGGTGGCTCAGCAGCCGTATTACCGTATTCGGCAGTGTTCTTACCGCCTCCGTATTTGCTTCGGCGATTGCCTGCAATCAAACATTAGCCATTATGCTGACTCATCAAGTTTGTGATGATTTTATAGAAGATAAAAACATCCTTGCATCTTACTTGGAGAATACCGCCGTTGTCGTAGCGCCGCTGATGCCGTGGTCGATAGCGGTAAGCGTTCCGTTGACTTCAATCGGCGCACCTGCAACAGTGCTTTTAGCAGCCTTTTTTCTTTATTTAATCCCGCTGTGGAATCTTTTTCTTGAAATTCGACAATCGAAAATATTATCAAATCTTGAAGAGTGCAGAAGTTAAATTCTGGTGAATATCGTACGACACCGCACACGTAAATAAGCAATATTTCAGAAACTGAGCTTGTCTTGACAGTTATCCAAATAGATAAGATAATACAAACAGTATGTCTGTTGTAATTATCTCTCTTTTCATCATTATCGCAGTTGTTGCGGTCGTAACGGTTGTTATGACGGGGTTCAAAGGCCGCGGAACGTTATCGATCGGCAAAAAAAACAAGGCTGCAGTGATACGCGAGGCAACGAAACGGCTTGCGCAAAATCCGAATGACAGCGCCGCACTTTTAATGGTCGGAGATATATACTTTCAGGATCAAGACTGGGAAAAAGCCTATGCTTCTTATGCGCCGCTGTTGGATCAGATGGGCGGGCGTGTTCCATCGGAGCAATTTGAAATCAGCTTACGGTACGGTATCAGCGCACTGAAAACAGACCGGTTTGTAGAGGCGAAGAAAGGGCTTTTACTGGCAAAAAATATCAATCCCAACCATTTCGAGATAAACTATAATCTCGGATATATTTACTATATTCAAAAAGAATATGAAAAAGCGGTTCCGTTTTTGCGGAAAGCGCTACTCACTCAGCCCGATAACGTGATGGCGTTAAAGTATCTTGGTTATACACTCCAAAGTTTACGCAAATATCAAGAGGCGCTCCCCAGCTTAAAAAAAGTATTGGATGTTCAGCCTGATAATAAAGATGCGCTTTTTGCGATGGGGGAGTGTTTTTATGAAGTCGGCTCAAATGATCAGGCGTTAAAGATATTCACTCATTTGCGGGTATCCCCCGAAGTGGGGCCGCGTGCTGCGCTCTATGCGGGTTTAATACGGATGCGTGCAGGTCAATTAGAGAAGGCAATTGAAGATTTTGAAATCGGCCTAAAGCATGACGGCATCCCGTTGGATATTATGAATGAGCTGCGCTATAATTTAGCCGCTGCGCGGATTAAAACGCAGGATTTACAAAAAGCGCTGATTCAATTAAAAGAAATTCAGACCGTCAGTCCGGGGTATAAAGATGTCGCTTCTCTTATCATGCGGTATCAGGAATTAAATCAGAATAAAAACCTTCATACCTATTTAATGTCGGGGCAAAGTGAATTTGTCGGATTATGCCGCAGAATCGTTTCACGATTTTTTCCGAATGCTAAGGTCAAAATACTTGATATTAGTGTTCTTGCAACCTATACCGATATCGTTGCTGAAATTGATACGCCTAAATGGGCGGATCTTGTAATATTCCGATTTTTCCGTTCCCAAGGTTCGGTCGGTGAACTGGTACTGCGCGACTTCCACGGGAGAATTAAGGAGATGAAGGCGGGGAAGGGAATCTGTATGACTGCCGGTACCTTTACGGAAGAAGCCCGCCGCTTTACCGAAGGCCGCCCGCTGGATCTCTTTGATAAGAACCGCTTGAACAAAGTCTTAAACGCAATCGGGTAGTTTTCAAGACAAAAAACTGTCGCTTGATGTGTGCGCTTTTCGCGCACGAATGCAACAGTTTCAAAAATTCATATTTTGTTCAACAGTTGCATTTTACGGAAACAAAACTTCGCACATTTTTTCTAACAGGTGCTAAACGCATTAGACAGATTAGATAAAAATCGCAGAAAAATTGAGGCTGATGGTTAAAAATAATTTTTGCGTTAGCCTTTTGAAAAGAGGTGAGGCAGATACGAGGCATGAACAAAAATTACCCACAGGCGTGCTTTTTGCACGTCGAGGACTAATTTTTGTGAAATAACGAAGTAGATACCCGCATATTTTCAAAAGGAAAGGTTGAGCAGCCACAATCATTCTGCGGGGAACACGAACATTGTACTTCCTTGTACAATGTTCGTGTCAAGTTTTTCTAGCAAAAAACTTGCTGCTGATTAGTATCACCGCCATCCGTGGCGGATATGAAAAAATAAGGCCTAATGCGTTTACCGCCGCCGTATTTTTTGTACGGCAGTCTTTAACAAAGAATCTCCCGTTATGATGAGCAGTGTTAAAATGATCAGTGCAAAAAGCGCGGCGCTGATAAAGAGCGGAAGTCCCTGTGCGATAATGCGGGGGTATGCCGCTAACGGATCGTAGAGCCATTCGCCGAAAAAATACAGCGGGGCGGCGGCAATCAGCGAAAAAAGCAGCATCTTAACGGTAAAACCGGTTGCCGATACAAGCAATGTACGCACATCGATTGAATCGCTTTTGGTAAGAAAATACAGCAGAAGACCGGTATTAACGGCGCTCGCAACGGTCAGTGCCAACGCAATACCGCCGCCTTGCATAAAACCTGCCAGAGCCGCCGCAAGCACAATATTGATTCCGAAACACGCAATACCTGCAATCGTGGGACGTTTGGTATCGCTTTGTGCATAAAAAGCCGAGGTTAAAATCCTGTTTAATGCGATAAAGAACAACCCTGCGATATGCCACTGAAAGGCTTGCAAGGTGAGCCGGACAGACTCCTCGGTAAAGCGTCGGCTCTTATACACCAAAATGATGATATGTTCGCCCGAACAGAGCAGGAAAATCGTTGCAGGGACGGTTACGAGCGCAATAATCTTTGCGGCATTCAACAGCAGTTTTTGAAAGACTTCCCATTGCTTATTAACCGCATGGGCTGAAAGGTCGGGCAGAATAACCGTGCCGACGGAAACGGCGAAGATGCCGAGAATCAGCTCTTGTAAACGGATTGAATACTGCAAACTTGCCGCAACCCCGACTCCGGAGTATGTCGCGAGCGCTGTAGAAACGAGGTCGTTAATCTGATACACCGCCGTTCCGATAAGCGTTGGCACAATCAGCCGTAGTATTTTCCGCGCTCCGGCATTATGTACACAGCGCCGGAACGGTATCAGCCTAAACGAAAAGCCTGCGCGCAGTACAAAGGGGAGCTGAAATAGCATTTGGCAGGAGCCGCCGATTACCACGCCGATCGCCATTGCAAGAGCCGGATTGCCGCAGGGCTTTGCGAGTACAAAGGTACAGCCGATAACGGACAGGTTAAACAAAATCGGCGTAATTCCCGTCGGTAAGAAGCTGCGGACGCCGTTCAATATCCCCTGAAAGAATGCCGCAATGGAGATGAGCAGTAGGTACGGAAACATGATGCGCGTTAAGAGTACCGTTGCGGAAAAATCGGCGATTTTCGGAAAAAACACCGCAATAATCAGACCGCTGCACAAAATCCCGATGATGACGGTACCCGTTACGGCAAAAGACAGCATGGTGAACGTTGCGGAAAGGAACTCCTTCATCGCCGCCTTTGCATCCGGCACATTGCGCTTCTCATCCTCCAGATAGGTTTGGAAAGTAGGAATAAACGCAACGGTCATGCTGTTTTCGGCAAAGATGCGCCTAAGTAGATTGGGAATCATAAAGGCAACGGTAAAGGCGTCCGCGAGGGGGCCGGTGCCGAGGAAGGCTGATTTGGTCATTTCCCGTATCAGCCCTAACACCCGCGACATGAGGGTGAGTACGGACAGGCTAATACCGCTTTTCAGTAAAGATGATGTTCGTTTCATATATGCTATATGCGATCGGTAGGGGGCGCCTGTGTATCAGGGGACTTGAGCATCCGAGTATCAGGGTACCTGAATGCCTGTGCCCTTGAGTATCCAGCAGTTGCTTACTGATACAGCAGTCTATCTGCGGAGCCGGACGCCTTCGATATCGGTGCTGAACAACTCGCGTAAATCGTTGAGCCCCAATGCCATCAGCGCCATACGGTCAATGCCGATACCCCATGCCAGAACAGGAACGTCGATCCCCATTGCCTTGGTAACTTCGGGGCGGAAGATGCCGGAACCGCCCAGTTCAAACCAGCCGAGTATCGGATGTTTGATATGTACTTCTATAGAAGGTTCCGTAAAGGGAAAGTACCCGCCGACATACTTCACTTCGGTGGCGCCGGCAATTTCGACGGCAAACATTTTAAGGATACCGAGCAGCGTTCGCAGGTTGACCTGTTCGCCGAGGACGATACCTTCTGTTTGGTAAAAGTCGGAAAGGTGCGTTGCGTCTACCTTATCGTAGCGGAAGCAGCGCGCAATACCGAAGTATTTGCCCGGGATTTTTGCCTTTGCCAGCTGATGAGCGGACAATACCGTGCCTTGACTGCGGAGTAACAGCTGTCGGGTAAAATCGCGGTCAAAGTGATAGTTCCAGCCGCGGCTGCCGCTGTCCCCGCCCGTTTCGTGAATTTCCGCAACACGGGAAAGGAAGGGTTCCTCGATAGCTTTGGCGTGCGTGGGATTTTTTAGGTAATACACATCGTGAATGTCGCGGGCGGCGTGGAACTGCGGCATAAAGAGCGCATCGGAGTTCCAGAAATCCGTTTCGACGAGTGGCCCGTCAAATTCCTCGAAGCCGAGGGAGGTGAGCTTATCTTTGACACTCTCCAAAAAATCAACGTAGGGGTTTGTCCTGCCGGGGATAACGCGGGCGGGAGGCAGCTGGATATTGTAGCTACGGAAGGTTTGCGTTTTCCATGCGCCGGTCTTGAGACTTTCAGACGTCAGCTGTCCCGTTTCGTCGCCGGTAATACCTGCCGCATTCAATGCCTTCTGCACTGCGGCAACCATATCCGTAAAGGCGTAGACAATCTCGTCCCGTTCAATAATCTTGAATGCGGCATCCGCAGCGCCGCGTTTTTTCGCTATATCGGCAATGCAGTTTTTTTCGTCCTCCGTTAAAGAGTCCTCAGGCAGACGGCAGTCGGCAGCCTCTGCTGCACGTTTCAGCAGCGCTTTTTTCAATAGAAAGTTTTTATCGTCAGGTTCTTTTATATATACCGCTTTTTTTTCATCATTCATCGCGGCACAGCCCGTTTTAGAAAGCTCCCCGAAGGAAGAGCCGACATCCTTATTCTGTAAACCGAGCTTCTGCGCAATTTCAGGCAGCTTGAGTGGTCCTGCTTCCTTCAACAACAAGATAATCCGCTCGGCAGGCAATCCGTTTTGTGCATAGTCTTTGCCCAGCTCCGTCAATTCGTAGACAACGGTTGTCTTTCTCGTTTTTTCTTTTACCAATTCCTTGAGCTTGAGCCACGAAAATGCCTGATTTGCATGACCTTCTTTATACTGCAAAACCTCTTGCAGTTTTTTCGCATATAATCCTTCGCCTATCTTAAAGTTCTTTAATACCTTGATTTCAAGCGGGTGCAGATTTTTTAATACCGATTGAATATCCATAACGGCTTCCCCCTTTTTTTCATAAAACGGCTAAAATGATACCTCATTTAACGATTTTAGTGAATAGGACGAGTGAGGTTTGCAAAGCAGATGGAGAAACGCTTAGATAATTTTTAATTGTGGATTTATGATGTGAATTATCGAAATCATACGTTGAGCATTTTCAGAATCGAAAATCGGCTTTTGTACCGCGCAGTCCTGTGGTCAAAAGTTGCATTTATTTATAAAAAAGGGTATTATCCGGTTATGAATAGAGCTTTACAGACGTTAATAGACCGTGGATTTTTTCAGCAATGCACTGATGTGGAAGCGCTATCCGCGTTAATGGATAAAGGACCGGTTACGTTTTACACCGGTACCGACCCAACCGGCGGCAGTTTGCATATCGGGCACCTCGTACCTCAATTTGCAGTTCGGCATTTACGTGATGCGGGGCATATCGGTATTGCGCTGCTCGGCGGCGGTACGGGACGCATCGGCGACCCTTCGGGGAAGACTGAGATGCGCAAAATGCTGGATTATCAGCAGCTTGATGAAAATGTTGAAAAGATAAAAGCACAGCTCGACCGCTTTATCGGTTTTGACGGGAAAACCGCCTTTCCCGAAAATAATAAAAACTGGCTGGCTGATTTAAACTATATCGATTTTCTGAGAGACATCGGTTCCTGTTTTTCGGTCAACAAGATGCTTTCGTTTGAGGCATATAAAATACGGATGGAAACGGGTTTGTCTTTCCTCGAATTTAACTATCAGCTGTTACAAAGTTACGACTTTTTAATGCTGCATCAAAAACATCACTGCTGTCTGCAAATAGGGGGAGACGATCAGTGGGGCAATATCGTTGCAGGGGTCGATTTAGTTCGCCGCAAGACCGGTGATGAGGTGTTCGGGCTGACTTTCCCCCTCATTACCCGCAGCGACGGTAAAAAAATGGGAAAGAGCGAAAAAGGCGCACTCTTCCTAAACAAAGAGATGACCCCCGTGTTCGACTTTTTCCAGTATTGGCGAAATGTTGACGACGCCGACGTGCGCCGTTTTATGCTGCTGTTTACCTTTTTGCCGATTGAAGAGATTGACCGTATCTGCGCCGGCAATATCAATGAGGCGAAAGAGCGGCTTGCATGGGAAGTTACCAAAGAGATACACGGGAAAGATGAAGCAGATATGGCGCTTGCCGGTGCTAAAGCTGCATTCGGCGGCGGCGGCGATAAAAGCGCAATGCCGACCGTAGAAATGAACCGTACCGTTTTTGAGCAGGGGATTTCGATTGTCGATTTATATGTGCAAAGCGGTTTATGCGCCACCAAGAGCGATGCCCGCCGTTTAATAGAGCAGGGCGGGGCGCTTGTTGCAGGTGAATCGGTTACTGACTTTAAGGCGGTCATTACCGCCACCGCCTTGGATGAAACAGGAGAACTCATTCTCCGTGCCGGAAAGAAGCGGTTTAGCCGTATCGTTACCCGCTCAGTTTGTTAATATGCGAAAGGCTGTCCTAAAAGTGAGCAGCTTTTAAGACAGCCTTTTTCTGTTTTATTTTTTAAGTGAGAAGTAATAGCGTGCCCATGCTTTATCATCGATTAAGATATGATTAAACAGCCAGTCGCGTAAAAAGCGGACAAATGAGTTGGGCACGAGTTGTTTACCGTTTGTATAGGCGTTAACTGATTTTAAAATTTCTTTAACGAATAACTCATGTTTTTGTTTGTGTTCTTTTAACCCCGGATAATTGATTCCTTCCATTATTGCTTCTTCATCTTTAAAATGAATCATTACATAGTCTACCAATTCTTTCATTACATCTCTAAATGTCTCTTCAAGTTCTGCTTTTTCTCCAAGGCAGGCATTATATAAGCTATTGATTAAATCTACTAAGTGGCGGTGCTGTTTATCGACGCTCGGAACTCCCACATCATAACTGACATCCCACGAAACAAATTTTTCCATTAGAGACTCCTCGTATCCGCAACTATTACACATTTTACCGGCGATGTAAAGACCGTCTGACATAGTGTCCTGACAGAGCAATCGCATCAGACTGATACAGTTTTTTTGCCTATATTAGTTTTGCAATTTTGCTGTAGAGACTATTAACCGCGGCTGTTTGCGCTTCATCCAATCCTGCACCGGCGCTGTCGATGAGCTGCTGCAGGGAAGCAAGGTTTTCGTGCAATGCAGTGTGAAAGCCGCGTGAAGTTTTCAGCCAGAAAGTACCGTTGCCGTCGTTGAACAGGGTGATAAAGCCGAGCTGCTTGCTCTTCTGCTTTGCCGCTACCGTGCGGAAGATAAGCGGCAGCTGCTCCAACAGGGCTGTGGTGTCATCCGGCAGCGTAAAGTTCTTGGTGCGTGGAAAAGGCGTTTCCGAATCAAGAGGTTGCAGCGGAAAGGCTTTGGCAATGCTTAATACCAAGCCGAACTTTTCTCCGGCGAGTAGCTCATAGCTGCCGAAGGTGATTTTTGCTCGCAGGTTTTTGAGTTGTTCCAGCCGACCGTCATATATAATGCTGCCAGAGACTTCCATCGAAGCATCGCCTTGCATATTCCAATCGGTATTCGGCTTGCCGGATCCTTGCAGCTGCCGCTCCACCCGCAGCTGCTCCACCGTATGCCTGAACTGCTCCCACGGCAGTAAAAGCTGCTTTTTCCCTTTCATCTTTTGTACGATATACGGGGTGCCACAGATGGATACTGTTTGCAGCTGTTTTTCAGCTGCGGTACCGACACTGCCGGTTCCTTTTCTGCCTGCGCTTTCCGATGCTGCTGCGGAGTCGTGTGGCACACCTCTTCCTGCACTGCCGGAGAGCTTTCCGACCGCACCGGCTCCCAGTGCGTTTTTACTGCCGCCTTTGCCGCTGCCTTTTCCAGTTCCGCTTGCGGCTCTATCAGTCTTACCGCTACCGGCTTTTGCCCGCGTTTGCTGTGCTGCTTTTTTGTCGAGGAGCGCAGGGGCAACAAGAGCTACAATGTCTTTGGAAAGGGGTGAAACCGACATAGCATACATCCGTGACGTACGCACAATCTCCCCCGCAACGATAAAGGGCTGATGCTCCTTATACATACAGGAACCCGGATGGATGGAAATCTTTTCGGTGGTAAGGCTGCGATATACGTCCCGCCCCTGTGCAGCGCACACAAATTGAATCATACCGCGGGCAACCGCCGTCAGATAATCCGCCGGTTTTCCGCCGGAGAGAATCGGCACGCCCATATCGGAGACAATCAGCTCCAACTGCTCCTTGATATTGGCAATTTCCGCCATAATCCGCTCGTCGAGGTAAAAGCGTTCACAAAAGCGCTTTTGGTTTTCCGCTTGCATGTACTGCCGATAGACCTTGAGGAAGGACACAAAGTCTCCAAGCGGATCGCGGAATGCTGCATGGGCTTTTCTCGCTTCAAGCTCATGCCCGTCGGGGAAGAGGAAGGGACTGCGTGCCGATAAAAAGCCCGCGGCAATCAATACATCCTCAATCGATTCGGGATAATAGAGTACCGCCTCTACAATCATACGGGATTGACGCGGGCTGAGCGGGAAGAGGCACATCATCTGCCCGATTTTACTCAGGCTGTTATCAGGTTCCAACGCGCCAAGCATATTGAGCGTATCTACCGCACCGATAATGCCCTTCTTGCCGGGAGGGGAAATAAAATCGAAGTTCGCAAAGTCGTAGATCCCCAGCTCCGCCATCCGCATCACCACCTCCGAAAGATCAGTGCGGTAGATTTCCTCCGTGGTGTACATAACGCGGGTTTCAAAATCCTTGCGGGTGTAGAGGCGGTAACATACCCCCTCCTGCGTCCGTCCCGCGCGTCCCCGCCGCTGATTACACGATGCCTTCGACACCGGCGCTTCGTCCAAGCTCGACGTGTAGGTAAAGGGATTATAAAAATTGAGCTTCGATAAGCCTGAGTCGATAACGGCGGCAATATCGTTGATGGTGATAGAGGTTTCGGCAATGTTCGTTGCGATAACAATCTTCTTTTTCCCGAACGGCGGGGACTTGAACACCCGTTCCTGCTCTTCCTTGCTCAAGCGCCCGTACAGCGGCAGCGGGTAGAGCTTGCGGAACCATGACTCATGCGAGAGCCGCTCGATGCAGTCTTTAATCGCCCGCTCGCCGGGAAGAAACACGAGGATGGCTCCGGGGCGCCCCTCGCTTAAAATCCGCCCGACAATCACCGCAATTTTATCGAGTAATGCTGTTTCCGCAGCGAGCGTCTCTGTGGAGGCGGTGATGGCAGGCGGGTCAAAGATGAGGGTAACCGGATAGGTCATCGCATCGATTTTAATCACCGGACATTCGTTAAAATACATCGAAAACATATCGGTATTGATAGTCGCCGATGAGATAATCACCTTAAAATCCTGCCGCTCCTGTAAAATCCGCTTGAGCAGCCCGAGTATAAAATCGATATTCAAACTGCGCTCGTGCGCTTCATCTACCATAATAACGGAATACTTGCTGAGCCATGGGTCAAGTTTAAGCTCCTGCAAGAGTATACCGTCAGTCATTATCTTTATCTTTGTGTTCGGCGAGGTATGGTCTTCGAACCGCATCTTGTAGCCCACTGCATCGCCGAGCGGAACCTTCAGTTGATGTGCAATAAATTCGCTTACCGAAAGCGCTGCAATCCGCCGCGGCTGGGTAACCCCGATCATGCCGGTTTGCGTATAGCCCGCCTCATGTAAAATAACCGGCAACTGGGTAGTCTTACCCGATCCGGTAGGGCTTTCAACGACAATAACCTGATGCCGATCCAAACTCTCTAAAATCCGTGCCTTTTGTTCATAAACAGGCAGCTGTGTATATTTCATAATCGGGAAAAGTATAGCGCAGTTGTTATTTGTGTGCAATGTTATACGCAGATAGGCTTGCGTTCGATCTGTACGCCGAGCGCTTTAAACCGGTCGACGAGGTGTTCGTAGCCGCGCTCGATTTGGTACACATTGCGGATAAGGCTTTCACCGCGGGCGCAGCAAGCGGCAATGACAAGCGCCATTCCCGCGCGTACATCGGGAGAGACCAGTTCAGAACCGTGCAGGGTACTGGGACCGGTAACGACGGCGCGGTGCGGGTCGCAAAGCGTAATACGTGCACCCATACCAATCAGTTTATCGACAAAGAACATTCGTGATTCAAACATTTTTTCGTGGATAAGCACCGTGCCTTCCACCTGTGTGGCAATAACCGCCATAATGCTGGTAAGATCGGCGGGGAATCCCGGCCACGGCGCGTCATCGATTTTCGGAATCATACCGCCGAGGTCGCAGTTTACCTTTAAACTCTGCTGTGCGGAAACAATAAGGCTTGTGCCGTCGATTTCCCAACGGATGCCCAGCTTGTTAAACGCAAGCTTTATCGGCCGCATATCGGGCGGATTGATATCGGTAATGGTAAGCGAGCCGTGTGTTACCGCGGCAAGCCCGATAAACGATCCGACTTCCATATAATCCGCACCGATGCGATATTCTGCGCCGTGCAGTTGCTGCACTCCTTGAATACTAAGAATATTAGACCCGATACCGCTTATCTTTGCTCCCATTGCGTTCAACAGTTTGCAGAGGTCTTGAATGTGCGGCTCGCTTGCCGCATTGGTGATAACGGTTTCACCCTCGGCGGTTACCGCAGCCATCACTGCATTCTCGGTAGCGGTTACGGAAGCCTCATCCAAAAAAATATCCTGCCCGATGAGCTTATTTGCCGTAAATAAAAAATGCCCGTTTATCTTTACCTGCGCACCGAGTTCTGTTAGCGCCAAAAAGTGCGTATCCAACCGACGTCGCCCGATAACGTCGCCGCCGGGCGGTGTCATCATAACTTTTCCATAACGCGCGAGCAGCGGCCCCGCAAACAAAATAGAAGCCCGAATCTTTTGTGCCAGCGGCGCCGGTACTTCATAGCCGGTTACGGTTTTTTAATTGCAAGGTATATTCGTTTTGAGCAAGTTTAGAGATTGTTCCCCCAAACGATTTGAATATCTCAAACATTACAAAGACGTCTTCAATTTCAGGGAGATTTTTTATGGTAACAGGCTGATCGGTAAGGACGGCGGCGGCAATACAAGGCAACGCAGCATTTTTATTCCCGCTTGCCTTAACGGTACCCTTTACGGGGAAACCGCCTTCAATGTGATATTCATACATGAGCTGCTCCAAACATAATATTCTACCCTGAAATCGCCCCACTCGAGGCTTCTTTTCCTAAAGCGGCAGAGCGGAGGAAGTAATTAAATGCTGTATTTTTTCTTTTAATGCAAGACGAATCGGTAATATAGGGTAGTCCGGTTTATCGATAAGCTGTACGAAGAGTTGTTGCTGGCCGATAGGATTGACTTCGATTAAAAAGCTTATTTTTCCTTTTTGCTCTCTTTCTAAAATATTATAAACGGCGGTAGCCTCAAACTCCTCCCGATAATAAATAAGAGAATTCTTTTTTTCAATATCGATAATATCCTCTACAAGCACTGCTTCCGTCTCCGTCTAATTTAGGATTGATGATACCCCATTTATCAAAGTTTTGACAAGGGGAGCTAATTCATATTCGGCTAAATCGCCGACTTGAATAATATCTTTTTCTTCTATACTTGATACGATATCATGCAATAGCGCTGTTATTTCTTTCTGATACTCATGAACCGATTTTTCTTCAATTTGTATATCGATGGGGAGTTCCGTTACATCGGATAAGAGTAATGATCGATACAATTCCTTGAGTTTCTCCGAAAAAGTTCCAAGCAAATTTAAAACCTGCATATCTTTTCCGGTCTGCATATACACCGGAATCTGCTCAAACTCTTCCGCATAGCCGGACAGTTCTTGTGTCAAACTCTTCATGTAATTACGAATTTCCGTTCCGGAAAATGTTGAAAGCTCGATCGTAATATCGCTATCAGCCGGCTGTTTAAAAAGCAGATCAAGCTCTTGCGAAGTCAATTCTTTTCCATCGACTGCAACTTGTACGATTGTTTCATGTTCACGGCAACACGCTTCTTCAATGCTGCCTAACACTTCGCCAACGGTCTTTTCATTTTCAAGTGTATACGAGAGTTTTTCGCCGTTAATTTTTATTACCATTTATCGTCATACTCCTCACGTGATTATCGTTTCGGCAATGTCGCGGATTATTCAGCGCTAGTTGTCAGAACCGCCTTTATTTTGTCGGCTGAAATTATTGATCATATCCGACTGCTTTTGCAAATTTCGCAAAGTTCCGTCCATATTCCCATACTTTTGCCGCAGCTCCAGCTCCTTTTTTTCAAGAGCCTTATCGTACCGCGCGATTTTATCCTTGCTCGTCTTAATTTGAGCTGCCAATCCGTTTGTTCGCGTAGAAAAAATTCCGCCCCGCTGCACATATGGATCTATCTGTTTAAATACCTGAAACGCGACGCCGTCATCGACAAGCACATCATTATCGGTATCATATCCGAAAAGGTAACGGACATCTTCCATCGAATTTTGTAAAGCCTCATCAAGTTTTTTTTCATCGATTTCCAAATATCCGCGGAGCCGCGCTTCATTAAGGCCTGAGCTTGTATCCGATTTTGTCGATATGCCGATTTGCGATAACGTCCGTATTGGGGTGTCTGCATTTTTACGGTATACATTTGCAACGATTTGGCGCAGATTATTTTTTAAAGCGGACAGCGTCGTATCCCCGAAAAGAGCGCCGAGATTTTCTTCCGCCGTTTTACGCTCATCGTCGGTAAAATATTCGATTTCATCGATAACCGCTTGCTGGTTGCTCGTTACAATATTGATTTCCGCCAAAAGCCGGTTGTATTTTGCGACAAATTCGATAATTGCATCCTTTGCCGGTTGAGGATCCGGTTTAATACTGATACTTTCCGGTTTATCGGTCTTATCCTCCAGTTGGAGCGTTACTCCCGGAATAAGATCATCGATTTTATTTGTGCTTCGCTTTACAGGGATGCCTTCAAAGGTAAGAGCTGCCTCCTGTGCCTGCGAGACGGGATTAACCGGTATGTATTCGCCTGTCGCTTTAGGATCGTATACTTTGATCTGCGTTATTGATACGCTTTTATCTGTGTTATTATTATGTACGGTGAGTCCGGTAATATCACCATATTCGCTCAAGGGGATACTGAAGGTCTGCGTTTCTGCCGTATCGGCTAGTGCAGGCAACGGGATAAGCGTTCCACGCGGAGAAACTAATGATAGTACATTATAATCTTCCACAGGGGCAGCGGTTTGTTGATTTAACCCAAGAGTTTCAGGCAGGATACTTGAATCGCTCGGCGCATTGGTTACGGTTACGCCTTTATACGATGCGGAACCGACTTGTTCATAAATCGATTCTCCGCTGGGGGCGGATACTTCTCCTTGCGCGGAAGGCGAAGCATCTGCATCGGTATTGTTTTGCAAGGATACGGTATATTCCAATACATACTGCTGTGAGCCGCGCACCGGTTTGGAAAACATAATGCGTTCTGTTGTCTGTGCAGGAATTGCAGCCTCTGTTTTTTCGGCATCCACTGCAGGACGGTCGTTCTTTTTTATCAGACCGTTTTCGAGCGCAAAGGATAAGGCATCATCGGAAAACTCCAGCTTATTGGCTTCCCCCGTTAGCTGGGATTCAAAAAGCAACGAAACGGCACTGGGCGAAGTCTTTATTTCCGAAATTCTGAGAATATCTTTTCCTTTTTTATTAACGGCATCGATAAAACTTCGGTATTTTCCGCCTTGCCAATTCACCGAAAATTTTTTTTCGCCGACAGTAAAGGTGTAGAGCCCTTTCGGAACTTGAAAGTCTTTTGATACTTCTTGTGATAAAAAAGAATCCGCTTGGGCAATTTGATTGATGGAGATTTTAAAAGTCTGTTCGCGGGCATCCCGTGAAGCGGTTGCCGTTACCGCTCGTTCATTGGAAGAGGTAACGGTTTTTTCTACAAAGGGATTGTTAAATGAATAGAGTTCCCGTGTCTTTTCGCGGATTTCGGTAGAGAACTGGTTTATTTTTCGCCAAATAGTATTTTGCCGTTCATATTTTTTTAAATCTTCAGCAGCTGAATCGCGCGGGGCACGCTCTTTTTTCATCAGCGTTTCAATGAGATTATCATATTTACCGGCTCCTATGCCGGGAATATTCATATCGGACACTCTAACCCCTTTACCGTTAAGCCGGATAAAACTTATCTACTATCATTGTCGGCTGTAATACCAATAATCTTTATGGAATCAAATGAGTTACGTGATTTACATATTTTTAGATAAAAAAAGGAAGAAGAAGGGCGCGGCTTCTTCTTCCTTTTAAGTCGTGGAAAAAGAGATAACATCCAGAAACCTCTTTTAGTCAAACCCTCACTGTTGATTTAGGTTTGCGTTATTTCCCCGATTTTTTTTGAGCGCTATTGAAGGAGGCGGATAACCGACTGGGGTTGTGTGTTCGCCTGTGCAAGCATTGCGGTACCTGACTGCATCAAGATTTGATTCTTGGTGTACTCAACGATCTGTTTTGCCATATCAGCATCGCGGATGCGTGATTCAGCAGCCTGCAGGTTTTCAGCAGCAATTGCAACGCCATTGTATGCAAGTTCGAAACGGTTCTGGTATGCACCGAGGTCTGCTCTCTGCTTGTTGATCTGCTTCAATGCATTGTCGATAGTACCGATGGCCATATTAGCACCTTCTACAGAAGAGATGGTGATCATATCGCCTTCACCACCCTGCATACCACCGATAAGACCGAGAGCGGTAGCAGTCATTGTGCCGACGAAGAGCTTTTCAGACTGATCCATGTTCGCACCGACATGCAACTGCAATTGATTGTCAGCTGCATCTCTTGCAAAGCGTCCGGTAAGCAAGTTCATACCGTTGAATTGGGCATGGCTTGCAATGCGGTCTACTTCATCCACAAGTTGAGAAACTTCAACCTGAATTTGCATACGATCTTCTGCAGAGTAAATACCGTTAGCGGCCTGAACTGCCAACTCGCGTAAGCGCTGCATGATATCGGTGGTTTCAGCTAAATATCCTTCTGTTGCTTGGATAAAGGAAACACCGTTCTGTATGTTCTGACCTGCTTGATTTAAACCGCGGATCTGGCTTCTCATTTTTTCGGAAACTGCAAGTCCGGAAGCATCATCGCCTGCGCGGTTAATGCGCATACCGCTGGAAAGCTTTTCTATGTCTTTTACGATGCTGGTCTCGACGATACCTGTGTTGCGCTGTGAATACATAGCGCTCATGTTGTGGTTAATAATCATATAACCCTCCTTGAAGTCTGCTCCCGGCATCCATGCCGGAAATGGTCACTGTATAAAAACATTACGGAAATTGGTTGCGCCTTTCCTTTCTGTTTTTTACACAGTATTATTGGCTTTCGATGTACTAACCGAAGACCAATAATACTGTTATACAGGGCTTCTTAAGGGTATTTTTCAAAGATCATGTTAACGGGATACCGGAGACATCCCGCCGGTTCTCGTTATTACAGTGGTAAGTATACCCTCTTGCCGAAAAAAAGACAAGAGAGTTACGCAAGAAATTACCGTAATAATGAGAGTACAAGCTGGGTATTTGAATTCGCCTGCGCCAACATTGCCGTGCCGGACTGTGTGAGTATCTGATTTCTCGTATACTCAACCATCTGCTTGGCCATATCGGCATCACGGATACGTGATTCGGATGCCTGTAGGTTTTCTGCGGCAATATCGATTCCAACAACAGTCATTTCCAGTCTGTTCTGGTATGCGCCGAGGTCTGCCCGCTGCTTGTTGATTTTCTTCAATGCCTCATCGATTGTACCGATGCTGTGATTGGCTTCTTCTGCGGTTTCGATCGTCATCGTGCGGTTATCGCTCAGATCACGCACGCCGAGGGCATGAGCCGTCATAGTACCGATGTACACGCGGATGCGCTGATCCATGTTGGCGCCAATGTGGAACCACATTGATGCTGTTACAGCGTTTTCGCCGCCTTCCCGTGCGAAGCGTCCGGTCAGCATATTCATACCGTTAAATTGAGCGGAACTTGCAATGCGGTCAACTTCGGCAACAAGCTGGGAAACTTCGACCTGAATTTGCATCCGGTCTTCCGCGCTGTAAATGCCGTTTGATGCCTGCACCGCCAGCTCGCGGATACGCTGCATAATGTCAGTCGTCTCCTGCAAATACGCTTCGGCAACTTGAATAAAGCTGATTCCGTTCGATGCGTTTGTCGAAGCTTGATTTAAGCCGCGGATTTGAGCGCGCATTTTTTCGGAAACTGCGAGACCGGAAGCATCATCACCTGCGCGATTGATGCGCATACCGCTGGACAATTTTTCGATGTCCTTACCGATACGTACACCGGTAACGCCCAATGTACGCTGTGCAAACATTGCACTCATGTTGTGGTTGATAACCATAGCATTTCCTCCATGAAATGTGGTACTGAAAAGCATCCGTGCTTTTCAGGAAAATAGAATATCTCCATTTCTTTTATCGGTGGTATAAGCTGAAAACTTTAGCCTTTTTGCAAAATTTTTTTAACATTTTATATGGGAATCTCTAAAAACCTCAAACCTATCGGCTTGTTCTGTAAGGAAGTGATTTATCATATCCGCAAAAGCGGATTGCGAATCAGTTTTTTAGAGGTTCCCGTGTGTTTTTCAGTAAAAGAGCAGGCAGCTTAGATGGGGAGATTACATTCGCTAGAACGAAGACTATATCTTTTGAAAAAAGGCGGTGCAGAGGCGTCGGTTATTTTCAAAAGTCTTGTTTATCGCCCCATTAGCATATATACTTATAGTATATTATTAAGAAAGAAGTTTGCACTTTTTCTGCGTGAGGCTTCAATTTTTGGAGGTTTTATGATTCACAAACGTTTTATGCGTCTATCGATTGCATTATTGTTCAGCCTTTCCGTGCTGATGTCATGCGCTACTACGGACAGCGCACGTATGCAGGAGCCGGTATATGAGCCGCTGCAGGGAACCGTTTCATCGGTTGACAAGTACGGTAACCTTACAACGGACATTACCGAAGCGGCTTTAAAAGAAAAAGGGTATGAACTCGGCGATGTGTTGCTCGCAAAGCTGGGAGACAAAACCGTAACAGCTCCCTTTGTTGCAACCTATAGCGACGTTAATAGAGGGGATTATCTGATTAGAATGTCACACGGATTTACCGCTATCGCGATGAGCTATGATAACTGTAGCGGCAAAACCGGTGCAGTCGAGGGAACTCCGGTAACACTGTCTCTTTCCAAGAAAGGCGCCTATTTACAGGAATATGAAATGCGCCACTTGGTTAAATCGGAAAAACGTGAGGATTATGCTTCCGATGCAATATTCGCAAACTTCCGCGCCGTTCAAGCGGGTTCTATTGCGTCCAATCGGCTGTACAGAGGATGCAATCCGGTACTCGGCGATGCCCGCGCCCCGTATGCGGCAAAGCTCGTTGAAGAAGCAAAAATTATAACCGTTATCAATCTTGCAGACAGCGCCGAAAGCATGGAACCGCACCTTGCTGCAGCGCCTTACTATCAGCAGCTGGTAAAAGACGGACAGGTTATCACCCTTAATATGGGAATTGATTTTAACGATCCTGCATTTATCGCGAAACTGAAAGACGGGTTGATCTTTATGGGACAGCACGAGGGACCGTTCTATGTTCATTGCAACGAAGGAAAAGACCGCGCGGGTATGGTTGCCGCCGTACTAGAGGCATTGATGGGCGCCACCGTGCAGCAGGTTGCTGACGACTATATGCTCTCATACATGAATTACTTTAACGTCAAGAAAACCGATGCGCGATATCCGGTAATTGCGAAGATTATCACCGATATGTTCGTAAAGATGAACGGCGGCAAGGCTATTACCGATGCCAACTTAAAATCCGTTACGGAAAACTACCTGACCAAAACGGTTGGTCTAACCGCGCAGCAAGTAAACGCGCTCAAACAAAAACTACAGTAACGAAGCGATCTGAGCAACCGCATCGGAAATATTTAAAGCAGTTGCCTTCCTTTTGTGCGAAATTTTGACAAAATTTCGCACTCTTTATCCGAGAATAAGGGTAAATGCATTAGGCAAATGAATCAAACTCCGCAGAATATAGGGAGCGGAGCAACCATTTGAGACGCAACGCGGCGAAACTCTGGTTGTGCAGCCCCCTATATTCTGCGGGCGTGTCTTACAAAGAACCTAAGGCGTTTACCCTGCAATTAAGGAATACCTATGGATACCGACGATTTAAATACCAACGAACACATTCACTCAGCAGAAGGGCACGATATGCCACCCGCTTCGAACCTCGATACGGAGATACGCCCGGGTACCACGGCAAGCGGTACCGCCGAAATGCTGCCTAATATGCAGCCTATTGAAAACGAAAACGCTGACACGGCAGGCAGTCATCCGGCAGAGCGGCAGACGGTAGCGCAGAACGCCGATACGGTACAAGCCCCTCCGTCTCCGCCCACGAAAAAAAAGCGGAAAAAGAGCGGATTTTTCAAAAAAGTCGGTATCTTTCTCCTCGTCCTTATTTTGATTATCCTGATTCCGCTTGTCGGGTTAATCGGATATTCATTGATAAACCGGACGAATCCTGCGCGGCATATTGCGGATGGATACTATGCAGCGGTTACCATTCGCTCTGCAAGTGATACGCTGCAAAAAGGACTGTACCTTAGCGCTGTCGATTCGCTCCTTTCCTCGCCCGAAACGGCAGCTTTACAGGGCAATCTCCGTGCGCTGCGATCGAATACAACGCTCCAATCGAGTTGGTTTAAGCGGCTGCTGAACGTCCCCGTGAACATTGCTGTTTATGAAGGCAGTAATGCCGCGATTGTTGCGAATATCGGTATCCGCTCTGCTGCCGTTCAGCTGCTTCCCCTTATTAGTGCCGTTAAGCCGGAACTGTTTGATTCGGTGCCGAACCTTTCGCAAACCGAATTTGACATCAACGGCAGCGCAAAAAAAGGCTTTCTCTTTGAACTGACTCAAGATCAGCGGCTCTACATCTGTTTTTATAAAAATCTCATGGTTGCCACAACCTCGGAAGATTTGCTGTATTCCTGTTTGGCCGAAAACTCAGAAGCGAGCGGTAAACGGCTGACTGCGCTGCTGCGGGATTCAAATCGCGGAGCTATCAGTGTCTACGCGGAACCGTCGTATTTTATTTCCGGTATGGCAGCAAAACGAGACATCGTCGGCAACATGATACGGGAACTCGCCTTCCCCGATCCGGCAGCGCTCAACGTCAATTTTGACGAAACAACCGTCTCTCTTCACAGCATTATCAATTGGATCTCGGAACGAAACGAGGTAAATGCCATCCTACAGCGGCGCTCAACCCTGCCGGCTATTTTATCTCGTCTGCCGGAAGGCGCCGTCTATGTGACGCTACTCAACCTTGGCGATCCCCAATTTCTCTACGAAAACACCAAAGCTTTTTTCCCTCCGGAACTAACGAAGAACTTCAATTCGGCGGATAAAAATAGTAAATTCTTTTTTAACAAAGATTTGAATCAACTTATTTTTGACTGGATGGGCAGTGAAATCGGCGTATTCGGGCATCGGGATTCTCAAACGCCTGTTTTCTTCATTTCGTTAAAGGATGAGGCAAAATGCCGCTATCTGTTGGAAGATTTGTTTAGCACGATATTCATCGATCGCAGCACTGCTGCGGTAGTCGACGATAACCGTATCCCGCGGATTATCTTCCCCTCGTGGTTGTCAAGACTGCTACGAGCCTTTCAAATCGATCTGCCGGAACCATTCTATATGATACAGGACAGCTATTTGTATCTTTCCAATAGTGCTGAAGCGCTCGGAATGTGCAAAAAGGAAACCGATGCTGGTAAGCTCTTGGTAAAAACCGATGAATGGAAGAAAATTGCAAAATCCGTTTCCGCCGAAACGTCTTTCTTGGTGTACTATTCGCTGGATCGAAGTATTCCGTTTTTCTTGGAACAAAATGCACTGCTAAAAACCGCTTTTAAGAATTACGGTAAAGGCGTATTATCATTGCGTTTTGCAGCTGATCGCAAAGTTCATTTGGATTTCTATACGCAGAAAACCGATGCGCGCAAATTGGAAGAAATCCCCTCATTTCCGCGGTCTCTTTCTCAGCGGCCCGAAACCGATATTATCTGCACAAAGTCCGCGGACAATATTCCCTATATTTTTTGGACGAACGGTTCGAATGTGCATGGCATGAATCTTTTAACCGGAAATGAGTCAACGCTTTCGCTCGACGGAAAAGCGGGGATTGCCGCCGAAATAAAACACTCAAAGCTGCAAGCGTTGTGGGCTGTTTCCGCCCGCGGTTCCATCTATCGGGTAAATGAAAACTTGGAACCCTTTGCAGGTTATCCCATACTGACGGCGGAAAAACTCCTCCCCAAACCGGCTACTTTTAACGGCGGCATCGTGGCTCCGCTTTCTTCCGATTCGACGCTCCTCTTTGCCGACGCAACGGATAATTGGTTTATTTCTGAGCCGATGAACGCGAAATTGCGAACTGCCCCTATTATATGGAAGGCTGGGGTCGCGGCGCTTCCTCGTTCTTTTGAAAGCAATCTGTACTTGTTTAATAACGAGGGGAAAACCGTTGAAGGGTATCCCATTGAACTTGAGGGCATCTTTGCCGCAGCGCCGGTATTCTTTGAAGAAACAAAGGGAAACTACGCTGTCGCTTTTGTAAGCGAAGACGGTAGATTTTCTATCCGCAGCTTATCGCAGGATTATGCGGAGACCGCCTCGTGTGATCTTAACACCGTATGTAAAGCGGATTTGGCGTATTCGGCATCGTTGCGGGCGTTTTTTGTGGTTTCTCAAGACGGCCACCTGTTCAAATTCAACACCGCCGGTGCGATAATAGACTCATTACCGTTAAAAACAGGCGCTGCGGATGATTACCGCATCACCTTGCTCGATGTAACCGGCGACGGTAAAGATGAAATCTTTGTTTCGGGAGGCGGCAATGCACTTTACGGCTTCACCTCCGGCTTTGCTCCGCTGGACGGTTTTCCCCTTGCCGGTACGGGAACGCCGTACTTACTCGATATCGACGGAGACTCGTTCCCCGAACTGATCACACACGGTATCGACTCAAAAGTTCACGCATATCGGGGAGCGGTACTGAGGTGAAGCCGATCTGCGTCTGACAAGGTGTTCCTAAAATTCAGCAGGCAGCTCTAAAAACTCGGTTTGATTTTTAGGAACATCCGTCGATTTTATAACTGGTTTCTTGAATCACTTGCCGGTTTACCTTTTTTTTTGTATTTTACTATCATATCGTTTTGAATGTTTACGAGGCTTTTGCAGACTGGTAAATGTTCTATATGTTAAAAACTACAGTACGTAGCATAATTTCAGTTATAATGATGAAGGAGTTCATAAGATGGCAAAACAACTGCTGTTTAATGAAGAAGCACGGAAAAAGCTGCTTTCCGGTGTTGAACAAATTTCAAGTGCGGTAAAAGTTACATTAGGTCCCAAAGGACGCAATGTCTTACTCGATAAGAGCTTCGGCGCTCCAACCGTTACCAAAGACGGTGTATCGGTTGCCCGTGAAGTTGAATTGGAAGATCCGTTTGAGAATATGGGAGCGCAACTCTTAAAAGAAGTTGCCACAAAGACCAACGATGTTGCCGGTGACGGAACCACAACCGCAACCGTTTTGGCTTATTCTATGGTACGCGAAGGCTTAAAAGCCGTTGCCGCCGGTATGACCCCGCTTGAATTAAAGCGCGGTATGGATAAGGCTGTGGCAATCGCCGTAGACGATATTCAGAAAAACGCCAAAGAGATTAAAGGTTCCGAAGAAGTTGCGCATGTTGCTTCCGTTTCTGCGAATAACGATCAGGAAATCGGTAAAATCCTTGCCGATGCCATTGCCCGTGTTGGAAAAGACGGTGTTATCGATGTCGGTGAAGCGCAGACCATGGAAACCGTTACCGAATATGTTGAAGGTATGCAGTTTGACCGCGGTTATATTTCTTCCTATTTTGTAACCGACCGCGACCGCATGGAAACCGTATACGACAATCCCTACATATTGATCCATGACAAGACTATTTCTACGATGAAAGATCTGCTGCCTCTTTTGGAAAAAGTTGCGCAGTCCGGCCGCCCGCTTTTGATTATCGCAGAAGATGTTGAAGGCGAAGCGCTGGCAACACTGGTTGTAAACAGCCTCCGCGGCGCGTTAAAAACCTGCGCGGTAAAGGCTCCCGGTTTCGGCGACCGCCGCAAGGAAATGCTCGAAGACATCGCTATTTTGACTGGCGGACAGGTTATCTCCGAAGAACTGGGTTTAAAACTGGAAACAGCCGATATCAGTCAGCTTGGTCAGGCAAAGAGCGTTAAAATCGATAAAGAGAATACTACGATTATCGACGGCGCAGGCGATAAAAAGCACATCAGCGACCGTGTGGCTCAGATTAAGAAGCAGATTGAAAATTCTTCTTCCGAATACGACACCGAAAAGCTCAAGGAACGCCTTGCAAAACTTGCCGGCGGTGTTGCGGTTATTAAGATCGGCGCTGTTACCGAAGTAGAAATGAAGGAAAAGAAACACCGCGTAGAGGATGCCTTGAACGCAACCCGCGCCGCTATCGAAGAAGGTATTGTTGCAGGCGGTGGTCTTGCACTCATTCAGGCTGCGGAAGCGCTCAACAAGGCTGATATTTCCAAGCTGACTGAAGACGAGAAGATTGGCTTTAAGATTGTGAAGCGCGCGCTTGAAGAGCCGATTCGCCAGATTGCGGAAAATGCCGGTGTTGACGGCGCTGTTATTGCGGAAAAAGCAAAAGAGAAGCGTGGTATCGGTTTTGACGCTGCAAAAATGGAATGGGCGGATATGATGAAGGTCGGTATTATCGACCCCGCAAAGGTTACCCGCTCCGCATTGCAGAACGCCGCATCCATTGCGAGTCTCCTGCTGACCACCGAGTGCGCTATCACTAATCTTCCTGAAAAGCACGCTCCGGCAGCTCCTGCTCCCGACATGGGCGGTATGGGCGGAATGTATTAATCGATATTCCCAACAAGCGGGTAAACGCATCAGGTAGAGTAGACCGGAATCGCAGAATAAAGAGGTTATGAGACCATTTGAACCATCTTCAACTGTTGTACGTCCGTGTACAACAGTTGAAGGCGAGTTTTGTGTGTGCACAAAACATCGCTGCTGTATGGAATCACTGCCATCCTTGGCAGTTCTGGTTGAGCAGCCCTAATTATTCTGCGGGGATGTTAAAAAACGGACTGATGCGTTTGCCTGCGTATCGGTCGGTTGACCGTTTATCGTAACTATGTTACAGTAGCTTATCTACGTGATCGTTGTTTCCATTAATGATAGAGCCGAAAGTTCAGCTTACATAATCAAATAAAGGTCTCATAGAAATTGTTTCCGTATGGATTCATTATTTAGCACCGCAAAAGGTAAAAGGATTTGAGTATGGCTCAGAAAATCTATGTAGGGAATTTAAACTACGCAACCACGGAAGAAGGTTTGTCAACCTTGTTTGGAACTTACGGCGAAGTCGTTTCGGCAGTTGTCATTAAAGACAAGTTCAGCAACCGTTCAAAGGGATTCGGATTTGTTGAAATGGCTGATGAGGGCGCTGCGCAAAATGCTATTGCAGAATTAAACGAAAAAGAATTCGAAGGACGCCGTCTCCGCGTTAATGTCGCACAGGAAAAACCCCGCCGCACCTATCCCTAATCAATTTATACAAAGGATCGGGAAACTCTAAAAACTGAAAAAAATTTCTTTCCTCTATAAGATAGAAGCCAATAAAAAGTTGCGGTAAAGTTTGCTATTATCTATATGGAGAGGAGCCAAGCTATGATTAACCATAACGCTCAATTTTTTTGGTGCCTGATTGTTAAGCATACTGCTATAACAAAGCCTCGGATATGCTTGGCGCCGATTATGGCTGCGATGATCCTTTTCTGCGCTTTATGCAGCACCTCATGTGCTTCGGTACAAACGGATATCCGCTATTCGGGCGGCGTGGGATCTGCTCGTGAAAAAACACTTGCAATGCTTGAATCGGCTATCGTCTCGCAACGGATACAATATAGCTCCGAACAAGTTAAGCGGATACAGACAGACATCGAAGCCTTGTTGCGGGAACCTTCCACCGATTCTTCATATTTGGCACGGCTATATGCTCTTTCTGCAGACGTATACCTATTACAACGCCAACCGAACGAAGCACGGAAGCGATTAGCTGAGGCAAAACAGCAAAACGAATATGATGAATACGTCCAATTAGTTTCGGCACGGATCATTTCCGATCAGGAAAAGCGGAGAGCATATTTGGAAGAGCGGCTTATACAAAATCCGACGTATTACCGGCTGAAAGCAGAACTCGGAGGGCTTTATTTCGCGGTAAAAGACTATCGGAATGCCCTCGCAGCCTTTGACGCTTCGCTTTTATTTTTACCTGAAGAATATCAGCGGCTCTACAGTAAACAGCGCGAGCAGAGTTTACAGCTTTATACGATAGACGGGGCATCCATTCGGAAATCTTCTGAAAAGATATTGCAAGCGCCTCAACTTTCATTAATAGAAATGGCAACCCTTACGCAAGATTCTACGAACGCACTGGATTTTATAACCGGTACCGCAGAATGGAAACCGCCGCTCCTTGCCGAATATCTGCAAAAAGATGGATGGTACAATCCGGAATGTGATGTTCTCAAAGATTTTGCGTCGAAAAAAGATGCCGCACTGTTTTTATGGCATTTAATTGTAGGCAATGATGAACTTCGCTTAAAGAAATATACACGCTATTACACCAGCAGACGACGGCTGCCTATTCCCGATGTTTTGATGGACGGTGTTTATTTTGATGCTATCATCGGTACGGTAGAAGAAGATGTTGTACCGCTCGTAGACGGTAAAAACTTTGAACCCGACAAACCCGTCAGCGGCATGGAGTTTTATCGCTGGTTGTTAAAAGCTGATGCCCTTCGGTGAATATCAGGGCGACTGAATCGGACGCACTTTTATATTTCTCCGCGTTAAACAACTGTCCTTTAGGGAGATTATAGTATGGTTATCCGTCTTTCTTAAAAAGCATAAAATTTAAAAAAATTGTGCGCAAAAAGAAGATAGGCTGGTCTTTTCTTGCTCTTTCGGTTATACTAAATACATGGAAGCCATAGATATTTTAAAGCCGCTTTTGGAAAAAGGACTGTTAAAGGAAAGCCTTACTTTGGCAGAAAGCGAAGGTAAGGAACTAAGCAAAATCAGCCATGATGGGCTTAATTTTGTAACAGCTTCTATATTAGCTGATGTACCCTCTGTTGAAAAAACCGAATTGATTAGAAAAACCGGAGCTTTCTTCTCTGCCGAGGATTATTGTAATCTATTAAATGAAAAGGTGTTTACTATTCACCCCGTAACCCGCGATCGGTTAAAAGATCAGGGGGCGTTGTTAACCGATGAAAATGTGAAGCAATACTATGCATGGTATAATATTTTTGATATTGCCTTCCCGTGGCTTCCATTATCGGTATTTGAAGATTTGGTAGTTTATCTACGGGATGAAAAGAGGTTGGTTTTAGATAAGGAAACACGAGAACTGGTAAAAGAAAATTTTTTAAATTCCAAACGATATTCCGAACGGGAGTTAAACACTCTATTCGAATCACCTATTTTTGATAACGAATTTTAATTGCGATATTGATGGAGCTGTCTGATATGGGGGCATTCTCTTAAAATGAAACATACCCCGACGCAGAGTGTCGGGGTGGTAAACGCTCCGTATAAATGAACGGGAACAACGCAGTTTTATTTTTTACCGGCCTGTACGAGTGTTACAACTGCCGTTACGACAATATCTTCGGTTGAACAGCCTCGAGACAAATCCGATAACGGTTTTGCAAACCCCTGCATAAAAGGTCCGTAAGCATCGGCTTTTGCGAAGCGCTGTACTAACTTATACCCGATATTTCCCGAATTAAGCTCGGGGAATATCAACGTATTTACCTTATCGCGGATAGGGCTTCCTGGCGCTTTTCTATCGGTTACTTCCGGTATGAGCGCGGCATCAAGCTGGAGTTCACCGTCATAACAGAAATTCACTTTTCGTTCATCCAGCAATTTAACGGCTTCGCGTACTTTGATAAGGCTCTCATCTTTATCCCCGCCGGATCCTTTTGTCGAATACGAAAGGAGTGCAACGACAGGTTCATGCCCGACAAAAGCACGATAACTTTCGGCTGCCGCAGTTGCAATATCCGCTAACTGTTCGGCAGTAGGATTGGGAATAACCGCAGAATCCGAGAAAATCAATACACCGTTCGTCCCCCATTCGGTACTTTTGGTATCTACAATAAAGCAGGAAGAAGCGGTTCTAACGCCTTTCTTTACACCGACGATAGTAAGCCCCGCGCGCAATACGTTTGCTGTTGTGTTTTCCGCACCGGCAACCATCGCATCAGCTTTATCTTGTGCCAGCATCATCGCGGCAAACCGTAAAGGCTCGTGCATCTCTTTTTTTGCTTCCTCCGGTGTCATTCCTTTAGCTTTCCGTTTTTCGTATAACGCTACGGCAAAATCTTCCGTCCATTCGGAATGCTCCGGATCGACAATAGTAAACCCATCGGTCAATACGCCTAACTTTTTGCAGGCTTCTTTAATCTCTGATGTTTTTCCGATTAAAAACAACTCGGCTGGAATTTGTTGATCGACAAGTATACGAGCTGCACGTAAAGTACGCTCTTCCGTCGCCTCAGGCAAAACCAAGCGATTGTGATATTCTTTCGCTTTGTCTTTCATTATTTGAACAAACCGCATAATAAAACCTCCGAATCACAGATGTAGGCACGAGTGTACTATTTTACCGCTTTTTCTGCAAGATTGCGCATTGTCTTTCGTACGAAATTTTGGTTGCCATGCCCCCTTCAATTGACCAAGGAGAGCTTTTTTCGTACATTATGATAATGAATACAAATTATGATATTATCGTTATCGGCGCAGGCGCGGCGGGTATGGCTGCGGCGCAATATGCGTGCCGAGCAAACTTAAAAGTATTGGTACTGGAAGAAAAAGCGCCGGGCGGACAGGTTGTTTTAATCGATTCGCTTGAAAATTATCCCGGATATGCCGAACCGATAAACGGCTTTGAATTTGCTGAAAATATGCGTAAACAGGCGGCAGGCTTCGGCGCCGAATTTGCTTCCGATAAGGTAGAAGCTGTTACAAAAAACGGAGATAAAACCTTTACCGTACAAACCACGGATAAAACCTACACGACGCTTGCAGTTATTCTTGCGACGGGAGCAGAGCACCGCAGCCTTGGCGTAAAGGGCGAAAAAGAGCTGCAAGGTAAAGGCGTTTCGTACTGCGCTACCTGCGACGGTCCCTTCTTTAGAAATAAGCATATCGTTGTGGTCGGTGGAGGGGATGCCGCTTGTGATGAAGCGCTCTTTCTTGCCAATTTGACTGATACAGTTACGATGGTACACCGCCGCGATACCTTCCGCGCGCAAAAGGCGCTCGTTACCCGAACATTGAACAATCCTCATATAACGGCGGTATTCGATACGACCGTTACGGAAATAAAGGGAACCGATAAGGTAACCGCCGTTGTACTGCGGAACGTAAAAACGCAGGAAGAGCGGGAACTTGTCTGTGATGCAGTTTTCTTTTTTGTCGGTATGAATCCTAAAACGGAGCTATTTCCCGACGCAACGAAAGATGCAACGGGCTATATCGTTACCGATGAGGATATGCGTACTTCTATCGAAGGACTCTACGCGGCGGGCGATGTGCGCGCGAAGTCTTTCCGGCAGGTGGTTACCGCAGTTTCCGACGGCGCTATTGCCGCCCATACCGCTGCAGCCTATATCGAAAATCTCCATAGTTAACCGCTTTGCGTCGTAAATATTTTTTTGCCGCCGTCTTATTCGGCGTCGCACTGCTGATCTTACCGCAGCTCAAGACACAACTGAATGCTCAAGCTCAAACTGCTGCACTTAAAACCCTGCCCGATTTTTATGATGCCGTACCTGCCGCGGAGCTTGCCGGCCGGATTACGGAGGCAATGACCGACGAAGAGCTATTATCCCAAACATTCATGTTCGGATGGGCGGGGCAGGCGCCGACCGACCTTTTAATGAGCTGGATTACCGAGCGGAGCCTCGGCAGCATCAAGATATTCGGCTGGAATACCGAGGACAGTATTGAACTGGCAAAAGCGGTTAGCCTTTTACAAAAAAAAGCCAACAGCACCCGCTTCCGTATCCCGCTCTTTGTTGCAACCGATCAGGAAGGGGGCTGGATACGGCATGTTAAGGGACGCACATCGGAAACACCCGGCAACCTCGCTATCGGCGCCTCCGGCTATCCGATAGATGCTTACTACGAGGGCTTTTATATAGCCCGTGAGCTTTCGGCGCTTGGGATCAATCTCAATTTTGCGCCGACGGTAGACCTCTATACCAACCATGAATCTTCCATTATAGGGCCGCGTTCCTTCGGGCAATCGCCGGAGGCTGCGGGGATTTTAGCCCGTGCCTTTATGCAGGGGAGTAAAAAAGCAGGCGTACTGACCACTGCTAAGCATTTCCCCGGACACGGGGACACGGCGCTTGACAGCCACGGAAAGCTGCCGAGCATCGCCATTTCCAAAGAGACCTTCTATAACCGCGAGTTGGTGCCGTTTCAATATCTCATCGAAGCGGATGTACCGGCGATTATGACCGGACACTTACACTTTCCCGCCGTATCCGAACACGGAGAGCCCGCTTCGTTCTCTCAGTATTTACTGCAAACCGTACTGCGCGGGCAGCTCGGATTTAAAGGTTTGGTTATCACCGATGATATGATGATGCACGGCGCAATCCGCTATGCCGGTACGGTTGCCAAGGCGGTTCAGCTCGCGCTTGAGGCGGGAAACGATATCATCGAATCGTCTACTACGCCTCGCCTTTATGATGCATTTTGGACGGAAAATTTACAGCGGATGCAAACCAATGAAGCATTCAGGTTGCGGGTTAAGGATGCGGCGCGTAGGATAATCGAAACAAAACTTCGGTATTTTAAAAGCGGCAATGCAGTACCGCTGTATCCCGACATATATGCTATTCCCGAAAAGCTGCCCGATGCCGAAGGACAGGCATTTTTTCTTTCACTTGCAGCACGGGCAGTTACCGTTGTCCGCGGTAAATACATTCCGTATACAATAAAACCGGGAGAAAAGATATTGCTTGCCGGTTCATATTCCGCTTTTTTACAGGCCGGTTTAAAACGATTCCCTGCTGCCCGAACCAGCAATCTGGCGGACAACATTTTTTCAAAAACCGCCGCAAGCGATACCGTCATTTTCTGTCTTGCAAACGATTCATCACTCCAAGTCTTGCAGCGGCTCTATAAGACCTATCCTAACAAACGGTATATCATTTTTTCCTGCCTCTCGCCGGTATTCTTGTCGGGTATTCCGGAAATTCCAACCGCGCTTGCTCTTTACAGCTATGCGCCGGTTTCGTTTACCGCAGGCTTCGGAGCATTGCTCGGCGATTTTAAACCGCAGGGACACTTGCCGCTTGATGGGATCAATTAACTATGCAACGGAAAAGTACCGATACATAGACTATGGCTCATTGTATTGTTCCCACGGCGGAAGAAATTCTTGATAAAGAATATAAGGTGTTGGACAAAGGCTTTGTCCGCTTGGTTGATTATCTCGGAGGAGACGCGCGCATCGTACAGGCCGCGCGGGTGTCGTATGGAGAGGGCACAAAAAGCGTTCGCGAAGATGCGGGGCTGATCGATTACCTACTACGGCATCAGCATACGTCCCCGTTTGAACAGGTCGTGCTGACCTTCCATATAAAGATGCCGATTTTTGTCGCGCGGCAATGGGTGCGGCACCGGACGGCGCGTCTTAACGAAATTTCAGGGCGGTATTCGATTATGCGGGACGAATGCTATTTACCCGCATCCGAGGATATCGCATTCCAAAGTACGGATAACCGGCAGGGACGTATGAGCGAACCGGCGCCGCTTGAGATACGGACGCAGATACGGGACACTCTGCACACGCAGCAAGAGAGCGCCTACCGTGAATACCGTGCACTCATTGATACAAAACTGGCGCGGGAACTTGCTCGCATCAATTTGCCCCTATCTGCCTATACGGAAATGTATTGGCAAATCGATTTACACAATCTCTTTCACTTCTTAAAACTCCGTTGCGACAGCCATGCTCAAAAGGAAATCCGCGATTACGCCTTTGTACTGCTGGAGATTTGCCGGAACGTGGCGCCGCTTGCAACAAGATCGTTCGAAAAGCATAGCTTAACCGGTGTGCATCTTTCCGGCGCCGAACTGGAAGCCGTGCGCAATCTGCTGCAAGGCGAAGAAAGCGGACTCAAAGGCAAAGAGCTGGAACGCTTTGAAGAAAAAATCCGCTCCGGTGAACAACTATAGCAAAACTGGGTAAACGCATCAGAGATTTTTTTAGAAACCCCGCGGAAAAATTAAGACTATTCGACCAGAGTTGAATCTCTTCGCGATTCAAATGGTCTCACAGTCTTAGTTTTTCCACGATTTGTATCTATTCTGCCTGATGCGTTTACTCGTTTGCCGGAAAAATGTGCGAAATTTAAAAAAAACTTCGCACAAAAGGAAGGTAAACGCATCAGAGTATTTTTTTTGATATTCTTAGCATCATACTTTTGGTAGAGATATAAAATTCTATTTTTTATTTACAAACGTAAAAAACGGATTTATACTTTATGTGTAATGATTCAATAGTAATGCAAGCTAAGGGGTCATTCATAAATCCAATTCACAGGAGGTACTTTTTATGGTAACGTTTTTGCTGTGTGTCGCAGCGCTCATTGTCGGTTACTTGGTGTACGGTACGTTTGTAGAAAAAGTTTTTGCTCCGAATGAAGCAAATCGGACGCCTGCTATGGCTAATCCTGACGGAATAGACTATGTTCCGATCTCAAAGCCGAAAGCTTTTTTAATCCAGCTTTTGAATATCGCCGGTTTAGGGCCGATCTTCGGTGCAATTTCCGGCGCTTTATGGGGGCCAAGTGTCTATCTCTGGATTGTCGGCGGAACGCTGCTTGCCGGAGGTGTCCACGATTATCTTGCCGGTATGTTGTCGGTGCGGAATGACGGCGCCAGTATTACCGAAATTACCGGTAAATACTTAGGTCATACGATGCAGAATATTATGCGCGTATTCGGTTTAGTGTTGCTTGTTATGGTCGGTGTCGTATTTATGGTAGGTCCGGCAGGTCTGCTTGCGCTGCTGACGCCCGAATGGCTCAATGTAAAAGTATGGACAATTATCATTCTTGTATACTATTTCCTTGCGACTCTCCTGCCGGTTGATAAGGTTATTGCGCGGTTCTATCCGATTTTCGGTATTTTCCTTATTTTAATGGCTGTCGGTGTTTCGGTTGCGACAATACTGAACAGCGGAACTCGTCCAATGATGGAATTGACGCTCGAAAACTTGTATCCGAGCGCACATCAGCGTCCTATTTGGCCGTTAATGTTTATCACGGTAGCATGCGGCGCCATCTCCGGTTTCCACGCAACGCAGTCTCCGATTGTTTCGCGTACGTTAAAAAATGAAAAAGAAGGCCGTTGGGTTTTCTACGGTGCAATGGTTGCCGAAGGTATTATCGCAATGGTATGGGCATCGGCGGCAATCGCTTTCTTTTGGAATAAAGACGGCTCAGGTACCGGTCTTAAAGCGCTCCTCGATATCGGCGGCGGAAATTCAAAATCGGTTTACGCCATTTGTACCGGCTTACTTGGAACGGTCGGCGGCGCTATCGCAATGATCGGTGTTATCGCATGTCCCATTACTTCGGGTGATACCGCGTTCCGCAGCGCTCGTATGATTGTCTTTGACTGGTTTAAACTTGATGAAAAGAATCTAAAGACTCGACTTTCTGTTGCCGTACCGTTACTGCTGGTTGGGTACTGTATTTCGCTTATCAATTACAGTGTTGTATGGCGCTATTTCTCGTGGTCAAATCAAACGCTTGCGATGATTGTCTTATGGACAGGCGGCGCTTATCTTGCAACAAACTATTCCAATCGGAACCGCTGCTGGATTGCGGTTATCCCCGCAACTTTTATGTCGGCTGTTTCCGTTACCTACCTGATGTATGCACCGGAGTGTTTCAATCTGGTTCGGCTCGGTATGCAGGGAATTACGATTTCGTATGCGGTCGGAATTGTTGTTGCGGCAGTGTTCTTTGTCATCTTTATGACAAGAATTTACCTGCGGCCTCAACAGAGTCTCGAAAGTCAACAAAAGATCATTATCGGACGTGCTCATAGCAAATAGGCAATTAAAGACAAGGGGAAGTGCTGATTAAATGCGCTTCTCGCTTTAATCAGCACTTCCCTAAGTTTTTAGAGATGTCCGGCAATTTTACTAAAGAGAAGCCGTCGGCTGTTTTACGCGGCTTCTCTATCGCGGTTTATTATATGCCTTTTGAAACGTGGATACGTTCGCGATTACTTCCAATCCGTCCTAATTTGTCGCGAAGAAGTAAATCGTTCAATGGCAAGATCAAATAAATGCATGATGAGTTCCCGATATGGCATGCCTGATGCTTCACACATCTTGGGGAACATCGAAATGGCGGTAAAGCCCGGGATGGTGTTTACCTCGTTCAAATAAATTTTCTTTGTTTTTTTGTCGATAAAAAAATCGACCCGCGCTAAGCCGCTTAAATCAAGCGCTCGGTAGGCTTTGCCTGCAATACTGCGGATTTCACGGCGCTGTTCGTCGTCGATGTCGGCAGGAATTTTCAGCTGCGCTCCGTTGGGATCAATATACTTTGCATCATAATCGTAAAATTCGTGGGAAGGAATAATTTCTCCCGGCGTATAGACTACGCATTCATCATTGCCGGTTACGGAACATTCGATTTCGCGCGCGGCAATACACGCTTCGATCAGCACCTTGCTGTCCCAGAGAAAGGCTTCCTGCATTTTTTTGCAGCAGCTCGGTACGGTTGGCTGCTTTACCGGCGCCGACGGAACTGCCTACCCTGCACGGTTTTACAAACAGCGGGTATTCCAATTCTTTTTCTGCCTGAGTGATAATGCTTTCGCGTTCTTTCGGGTTATCCCATTGGAATTTTCTTACACATAAAAACGGCACGATCGGCAACTGCTCATGCTGCCAGATTATCTTTGTCTTTTCTTTGTCCATCGCAGCGCTGCTTGCAAGCACGCCGCCGCCGATATATGGAAGGTCAGCCATTTCAAATAAACCTTGAATGGTGCCGTCCTCTCCAAAACTGCCGTGTAATACCGGAAAAACAACATCCGTAGCAATCGGTTTGCCGTTTACTGATAAGCCGGATGTAGTGCCTCCGCCCGGGATAACGGCAACACGTGCTGCCTTATTGCGCTCTATCGTTAAGACTGCGGACGTATCCTTACGAATACGTTCTAAAAGTGAGTCAGGCTGCAAATACCATTCACCGTTTTTGGTAATACCGATTAAATGTACGGTATGTTCGTTGTCGATAGCACGAACAACAAAAGAAGCGGAAACAAGCGACACCTCATGCTCACCCGATCTTCCGCCATAAATAATAGCTATATTCATAGTATACTCCGTATTGTATCCTTTATGTATTTTCCAATTTTTTTAAGATTTCAACGGCGAGCGTATCTTCGGGATAAATATCAAGAACCGTTCTAAAAAATGCTTTTGCTTCTTCAGTCCTTCCTTCTTTTAACGAAATAGTTCCTAAATTTGAAATAATCTTGATATTCTCCGGCTCTTGCTCAAGTGCGCTCATCAGCCAACGGCGGCTTTCGTCAAATTGATCAAGCTCCATTAAACAGATGGCAAGCTCATTGCAAATATCGCAATAGGCAACTGCCAATTCCTTTGGAGTCTTTTTCCCAAGCTCCAGACAATGAAGGAATGCTTCCGAAGCGTCCTTCCATCGCTCTTGACGGCGCAGCGCCCAGCCGAGCAAAAACCACGCATTCCATACCTTAGGGTGATGCTCTAAAAACTCCCGTATTTTTTCCAGCGCCTTTTCTTCTTCTCCCATCTGTATAAAATCAAAAGCTCCCTTAAAAAGCTCATCGTCAAGCGCTTGTGTTTCTATCCATTCAATGAGTTCGGAAGCCTTTTTTTTGCGATGTGCCGTTAATTCATCCTGCGCCGTTTCAATATGCAGGTACGTTTCCAATACGCTTTTTGCCTTGGGAAAGTTTTTCTGACGGATAAAGAAAAAGCCTGCATTAAAAAAGGCGTCAGGTAACGGCGGTTCGGCAGCCAACACTTCTTTATATGCTTGAAAAGCCTTATCGGTATAGTATTCGGCATAATCCTCTGCACCCGCTTGTTCGTAGAAACGGGAGCGTTCATCCATCAGTAGGGCAACGTTCAATTTTGTCTGCATGTGTTCGGGGAATAGACCTTCAAGTGCAAACAACAGCTGTTCAGCTAAGTCAAAATCGGCATTTTTTATCTTTAGAATTGCAGCATTGGTCATTTCTTCGAGGATATTCGGACGTAATTCCTTAAAAATATCCCGATAGTATGCAATGTGCTGATTATCCCTTTCGTATGCAAATACATTCAGCATACCGGCTAAAATCATCTCTTCGGAAATACTTCCCGCCGTAAACTTTTCCTCTTCATCCGTTAGAAGGAGCGGAAGCGGTATCGATGAATCAAAGCCGGGAATTTTTGCCGCTAAAGCATATTCATCAGGCACTTTGATATAAATGAGTTGCTTATCGGAGTTTTCCATTTGTATTGATCCTATTGGGTTACGACGGTTTGTTTGTACTGATAAACCTCATTAGAGATAGGTTTTACGTTGTTGGTTAAAGTATTGAGTTAATCGTATTTTATAAGCAAGCGGCACCGTCGAGGGAGTATACGTCATCGCAACTGCAATCAGGTCTTTCCGTTTTTCTACCAACTCTGCTCTGATAATTTTACCGCGCAATCCGACAATGACGGTAGGATCATCAAAGTCGAACTTCAGCACACAGTCTTTATTGAGCAGAAACGGAGCAATCCCTGCCATAATAAACTTTGCGCCGGAAAACGAAATATCTCGCACGATGCAACGCCTAGGAATGTTTTCGATGTAAACAATTGTTTCTTTTTTTGTCAGCGACAGTTTCCGCATCGCCTCCGCGTTTAACTCGATACGTTCATCTCCGCGCTTAGTTGTATTTGCTTTTGCATCGACAAGGAGCCCCAGCTTTTCAATTAAGTCGTCGGGAGCGCGTTGTGTATATTCGATATTAAGCAGGAGTAAATCGGGGGTTACCGTATATGGTGTGCAGCTTACCACTTTCCCTGAAACAAAGAACGAAAGATCACTTTTCCCATTTGTTTGAGAAAAGGAAAACCACAGAGAAACCGCCGTAGAACCTTCGCATATTTTTTCATATATTCCGCAATGCTGCGGTACGATTACCTTTGCTCCTATCATCGAAGAAGAGTTGATGACGCACGGCCACGGTCCTCCTTCGGCGCCAACACAGCGTATTGATGATTGCTGCGCATTAAGATTCATTGCTTGAATAACTTCTTTTGTAAAAGTTATTTCCGCTTTTTGGAAAAAATCGTAATACCTATTAACCTGTTGACTCGTCAGGAAACCCATAGCAGTAATAATAAGTTTATTTTATTAAAAGGTCAAGCGAGCTTCAACAGGGTAAACGCATCAGACAGTTTGGTGTATTACCCCGCAAAATAAGCGGCTGTATCAGCAGAATTTCACCGCTGTGCGGTTCAAATGCTGCTCCAGCCGCTTATTTTGCGATATGTTTTTAGCTGTCTGATGCGTTTATCCTGTTTCTGAAAAAATTTTGCACAGAAGGAAGATAACCGCTACCGTCAAAAGCGAGTAAAGTGAACCTATATCGTAGGAATGAGGCACAACGGCTGAGCTGCGTTGCTTACCGAATTAGCCTGTGATTATAGGATCAGGGTGAAATGAGTAGGCGTACTTTTTTGGGTATGTCAATAGTTTACATTTATTAAAAAACGATTTATATTTGCTATTAGAGGTGAATATTGAATATGAAGTTTACTAAAGAGATAGAAAAAGCTATACAAACTTTTATAATAGAGCAACTACCTTCTCATAAAAACGATATTGTTACTTTTACTATGAATCATTTCGGTATATCAAAACCGACGGTAGCAAAGTTTTTAAATCAGCTTATTTTAGAAAATATTATTGAAATGAACAGAAAAGGCCGATACCCTGATTATTCTTTGGTTACAAAGAAATATTCTTTTACATATAAACTTAAAGATAAGCTCGAAGAAGATATAATTTTACGAAAGGATATTTTGCCTCTTTTATCTGATGTACAAGAAAATGTTCAACGAATTGTTCAATATTGCTTTACCGAAATGGTGAATAATGTTATTGATCACTCAAACGCAGATATAATGAATGTGGAAGTAGACTTAAACGCTTTAAATATTGCAATCTTGATTCGTGATAACGGAGTCGGTATCTTTAATAAAATTCAAAAAGCCCTCGGTCTTGAAGATCCGAAATATGCTATTTTGGAACTTGCAAAGGGAAAATTTACATCGGATCCTGAAAGACACAGCGGTGAAGGTATTTTTTTTAGTTCCCGTCTATGTGATAAGTTTATGATCTTATCCGGCGGATTATTTTTTAGTGGTCATCATGAAAATGACTGGCTGCTTGAAAATCCTGATTCCGTATCAGGTACTGCGGTTTCGATGGTAATAGCAAAAAACTCACATTTAAATATTTCGGATGTTTTTAATGAGTATGCAGACCCGGATAAACAGCCCGGTTTTTATAAAACCCGTATACCGGTAAAACTTATGGAATATGAAGGCGAACTACTACTATCCCGTTCACAAGCAAAAAGACTTATTACAAGATTTGATAAATTTTTAGAAGTTGTTTTGGATTTTCAAGGGGTAACTGAAATAGGTCAAGCATTCGCCGATGAAGTTTTTAGAGTGTTTAGAAACATGCATCCCAATGTTCATTTACAACCGATAAATTGTTCTCCCACCGTACAGCGTATGATTGCATATATATCAGCCGATTATTTTCAAAATATATACAATAGCTAATCCTTACCGAAATATATCGAACACCATGGCTGCGGCACAATATAATAAGCCGAGCACCATAACGGCGTTGACTACGATGCCGTACTTACCCAAAAGTTTGTCGAATGATGTACCTACTATCACCCAACAGAACGCGCATATTGGACCGAAGCATGATAGAAAGATATACCATCCGATAAGCGCACTCAATGTGTTATAATGCGGTAAAATAAAGGTAGTCCATACAGTGATAGCATAGATAATAACTTTAATATTGATAAACTGCTGCAATGCCCCATGTAATACGATATGCGTACTCTTCATCGGCGTTTTTCCGCTATGCGGTTTATTTCTCCATACAATCCATGCAAGATAAATCATATACAGCGCTCCCACCGTTAAGAAGAAGGGTTTAATTGCAGGAATTGTTTCATAGAGAATAGAAGAAAAAACAGCGCAACACAACATAAGGCACAGAAAGCCGATCAAACAGCCGAAAACAAAGAGAACTCCTTTACGAAATCCGTATTTACTCGAATACATCATTGCTGAAATATTATTCGGCCCCGGAGTAATCGATGTAAAAAATACAAAACTGAAAAACGCAATGTAGTTCATGGGCATCTCCTGTCGTATGCAGTGTTATGTCGTCCGTTTATAAAGTATTTTTGTGCGCTGTACGTTAAAACTGTTCATTCTACGAAGCATATCAGATAGCTTCTCTTTATAATAATATAGATGTTTAAGGAAGACCTCTAAAAACTTGCTTTGCAGGCCGCAGCAGACAAGGAAATGAATTTCCTTATAAAACAAGCCGCGGCACTTGCAGTTTTTAGAGGTCTCCTACAGTAATTCTTTTTAGATATAGTTCGCTGCGGTTAAAATCTTACGGGCTTGTTCGGCGTCTTCGCCGGCGAGCAGGATGACGGGGCCGGTACAGCCCATACCCGCTTCCGCATAGATGTTCTCTTTCCAGAGCGTCTTGCAGGCATTTTCTATATCGATAACGTCGATGCCGTGGATTTCTTCCGTAACAGCTTTTTTAGGCGGCGCCGCGACTGTCTCCGCGCTTGCTTCTTTTACGGCGCCGAACGAGTCGAGTATGGCTTGCAGCCCCGCTTTTTCGGCGGCTTGTATCTCGGCACGGCACAGCGCTTGTAGGTTTGCCTGCGCGCTGCGCGCAGAATACGCCAAGGCTGCGGCGATAACCGGAGCGCCCGATGCGCGGGAAACAATCGCGACAACATCGGTCATATCTTTACCGGCGCAGGGGCCGTAACCGGAACCGGAGGCTTCGTAGCTCCCCCCCGTTAAGAAAGAGCTGAACAGCTTCATCAACACATTGCCGGTTAAGGTATCGCAGACCATCACATCGGGCGTGCCTTGCAGCAAATCGTTTCCACGCATGCGTACCCCGCCGTCGGCGCGGTGCGATTCGGTGAAGCGTATCGGATAGCCCGCTTTTTGCAGTTTTAGCAATGCTTTTTCAATTGTCGCAACGCCGTCGATGTTTAAAAGCCCGACCGTCGGATTTTCAACGCCGTTTGCCTTTGCAACGGCAATCCCTGCAAAGGTGTTTAACAGCATTGCCTTATACCGGTCGGCATCGGAAGCGCCGGTAGTGGACGCAATAAACATCTCTTTGCCGAAGCCGGGCGTTACTACCTTTCCGATTGTCGTAACGCCGAGTGGGAAAGTGTAGTGCATCGTCACCGCGGCTTTTATTTCGCCCGTTTTAAACAATTCTTCCATTTTATGATGCGCGTCTTCCAGCGTCGGCGCTTCATACCAGCGGAACCCCTCGGTTTTCGGGCCGCCGATCAGCACAATATCCAATCCGGGATTGGCATGGGCTGCCAGCTTTGCCGCGCGGATAAGCTCCGCTTCTCCGTGCTCGCTGCCGGGGACGGTTAAGCCGACCGGAAAGGCTTCCGCAAAGGCGCCGGTTTCCAGTCCCTTCGCCATCAGGCTGAAGGCATCGGCCAGTTGTTGTTTTGTACTGCTCATTTTGCTCCGTCCTCCGCTAAAATACGGGCAGCGACATCGCGCATAGCATCGGCTACAATCTTTTTAATTTCCGCTTCACCGGCGCCGCCCGCAGCACCGGAACTTTCCTTGCCGTTGTTCGCCTCGATTAAAAGGCTTAAACCGTCAAAAAGGTTTGTCAAACGGCCGAGGAACAAGCTGCCCTTTCCGATAATCATCGCACGGTGCAGACTGCCTGCGAGCATATCTCGCCGTGCATGGCCGATAAAGGGAACACCGGAGGGAATGTGTCCCTGTGTAGGTGCGAATCCTTCCACGCCGTATTGCTTTACAAATTCTGCAATTTTTGCGCGTTCGAGCTGTCCTTTCATAACCGCAAGCGCCGCGATCATCTTTGTGTTTGCTTCCGGCACATTTCCGGCGCCCGCAGGGGCGGTGATCTCGTGGTTCTGCAACTCCGCAGCGAACTTTTCGACATCGGTAATCTTCATCCCAGCTGCGTTGAGCGGATCATAGATGAGCGCTGTCATAACCGCCTGCGGAGAAGAACCGGAAGAAATCGTATGTTTACCGATCACATCGGTATTGATAATGGGGTTTACGCCGTCGTCTTCCGTAATTAAAACGGCGAAACCGCCCACCATATCTTCAAGGAGCGGCATCTCTTTTTTAACGTGATCCTTACCGTTCATACCGAGCTTGGGCACGGAACCTCCGGCGACAACCATAACGGTTTTAAAGATACCCGACCGCACGAGCGCAGCGGCATTCACCAATGCGTGTACCGGCGCTGCGCAGAACCCGCGGATATCGCAGCCGGTTGCATGAACGCATCCCGCTTTTTCGCCGACGGACTTTGCGATGTTGCCGCCTCCGCGCTGGTTTACATCGCCCGCAGCTTCCTCGGAACACTCGATAATATAATCGATGTCCGCTGCATTGATACCTTCAAGTTCTGCGAGGTGCCACGCGGTTAAAATACCGCTTCCCTTGGTAACAAGGTTTTCGAGCATCGTATGGGCGCTCAAGTTCGGGTCGGTGTCGTGCGCTTGCTTGACACAGCCGACCAGCACGTCATTGTCGTACAAGCCTTCCGCCGTATGCGATTGCACCAATTTTTCGATATCGGCCTTGGAATGGGCTTCTCCCAACGCAATCGCCTTATCCTTCATGAGCGGATGATTTTGAATAATCGTTGCCGCTTCGGCAGTAAATTCTTCGGTTAAGTATACCAGTTCAAAGACATCGGCATACTTCATCAAGATGTAAAGTTCTTTTTGCGTTGCAATTTCGCCGAACGGCCCAAAGCGGTCGGCTTTCTCGGTGCACTTAAACCACGGCTCGGGGATGCCGGGCAAATCTTCAGGCTTTTTATTTCCGATATACACCTGATTGGGCGGATATTGCACAGCCTGCTCAAAGGTTCTTAAATGAGACGGAATTGCGGCAATATAGGGATCGGCAGGATCTTTTGCAATCGCTGCGGTCTGAGTTGAACCGTTCCGTTTTAACAGATCGGGGCTGTGCGCTAACGTATAGCTCGCCCCTTTAATCACTGCGTTTTTCATAATGCATCCTTATTGATAAAATTTTGAGGGAAGCTCCGTCGTGTATCGATAAACGGTATCTTCCTTTAGAATAGTAACACCAACTTTGTTTTATAGCCTACACGTTGAAAATGCTCTTGTCAAGCATTTAAGAAAACTGTTACACGGCGCTTTTGGTCAATACCTCTTGCAATTTATATTCTTGTTTAAAATGCAATTTTGATTTACTATAGCGCCTATGATTACAACCCGTTTGCCGGAAAATCTCTCCGGTTATCATATACACATGATCGGTATTAAAGGAACCGGCATGGCGGCCTTAGCGGAGCTGCTTGTTTCGCGGGGCGCGATTCTGAGCGGCAGTGATGTCAGCGATGAATTTTATACCGATGCGTTGCTGCGTAAGCTGAACATACCGGTCAGCACTCCTTTTGCGCCTTCAAACATTCCCGCTTCCACCAAGCTTATCATATATTCAACGGCGTACGCGCCTGACAAAAACCCTGAGCTATATGCCGCTGTGGAAAAAAATATCCCGCGTATGAGCTATCCCGAAGCGTTGGGCGCTTTTTCTCAACACAGTTATTCGGCAGGTATCGCAGGCGTGCACGGCAAAACGACAACTACCGGTATTGCAGGAACGTTGTTAAAGGATTTAAACTTGAGCGCCTCAGTATTGGCGGGGAGCGCCGTGTCCAACTTCGGCGGCGGATGCACGGTTATCAACGGTTCAAAGTATTTTGTCGCCGAAACCTGCGAATATAAACGCAACTTTTTGTTTTTTCATCCTCAAAAAATCGTACTTACCAGCATCGAAAGCGATCATCAAGATTACTATCCTCAATACGAAGACATATTGACTGCCTTCTTACAGTACATCGACCGCCTGCCTCAGTTCAACGAATTGATTTATTGCTCAGACGATGCAGGAGCGCGGGAGGCAGCAAAGCTCACGTTTTCTTCCCGTCCCGATCTTGTCTTAACCCCTTACGGCAAAACAGCGCACGGCGACTACGGGATTAAAACTCTCGGTATCAAAAACGGGCAGTCGGTCTTTTCTCTGCGCGGCTTCGGCGGAGAATTCCGCATCGGTATTCCGGGAGAGCACAGCGTCCTCAATGCAACTGCCGCAATCGCGCTGGTAATCGGGCTTATCAAACAGGAGCGAAATGAGGTTACCGCCGCCGATCTCACCGCAATCAGAAACAGTCTTGCTTCATTTAAGGGGGCAAAACGGCGCAGCGAAATTTTAGGCGAAGTAAACGGCATCCTGTTTATGGACGATTACGGACACCACCCCACCGCAATTTATAAAACGCTCAAGGGCATCCACGAGTTTTATCCCAAACGGCGCATCATCGCGGACTTTATGTCGCATACCTATTCGCGCACCGCAGCGCTGCTTCCGGAATTTGCAAATGCTTTTTCCTACGCCGATACGGTTATCCTGCATAAGATATACGCTTCCGCACGGGAAAAATACAACGGTTCGACAAACGGCAGGACTTTGTACGAACAAATGAAAAAGCGGCATAAACGAATTCATTATTTTGAAGAGATTATGGATGCAAAGGATTTTGTAGAACACGAGCTGCGCCCGAACGATTTGTTCATCACCGTTGGGGCAGGCGACAATTGGAAGCTCGGCCGCGCCGTTTATAACGACTTACTCGCAAAGGCACACGTATGAAAAGCATGACGAGTTATGCCTATCTTGACGGCGTTGTGAACGGTACCGATATTTCCTGCGAACTGAAAAGTTATAACTCCCGATTTTTGGATCTCAACATCAATGTTCCCTCTACAATGGCTCGGCTTGAACCGTTTTTACGCACATATTTTTCCAAGCGGATTATACGGGGCAAGGTCGATTTTTATCTGCGCTTAAAGAAAGTACACAACGAGCAGCCTATTCTGCCCAATATACCGCTTGCACAGACTTACTATAAATCCATCGCCGATATTGCCCATGCGCTTGGAATGGAAAATCAAATCACACTTGAGCTGATTTTACGGCAAGAGGGCGTGCTGCAGATTGATAAAAGTTTTGATGAGGGGCTTTGGCAAAAAGCCCTTATCCCCCTCCTCGATGAGTTGATTGAAAAGTTCAATACGTGCAGGGTTGAAGAAGGTAAGGCGTTATCCGCCGATATACGGAAAATGCTTGCCGTACTTTCCGGCTCGGTTGCGGAGATTGAACGGCACGCCGCTAAAATGGAAGAGCTTTTTTCTGCAATGCTGAAAAAGAAATTTTCCGACCTTATGGAGCGTGAACCGGATCAACAGCGCGTTATGCAGGAAGTCGCGGCGCTGCTCGTTAAGTATACAATCAACGAAGAAATCATACGGGCAAAAGCGCATATCGCGGCTTTAGAAAAAGAAATTGCAGAAAACGAAACTCCCGGACGGAGAATTGATTTCCTGTGTCAGGAAATCAATCGGGAGATCAACACCATCGGCTCCAAAAATCAGCTGACGGAAATCGGACAGGCGGTAATCTCCGCTAAGGATGCTCTGGAAAATATCCGTGAGCAGGCTCACAATATCGAATAAGGGATACTAAGAGAGAGACTATTGATGAAAAACAACTACGCCATTCCTGCAAAAAAAGAGCTGCGCATTGCAATTTCAGGTGCTTCCGGCTGCGGCAACACAACGGTCTCTACTTTGTTGGCCGACACGTTGGGTATTCCATGCATCAATTATACCTTTAGGAATCTCGCAAAAGAATTGGGTATGCCGTTAAAAAAAGTCATTGAGCAAGCGAAAACGGATTTCAGCTTTGACCGTATTGTCGATAGCCGCCAAGTTGAGCAGGCGTTGAAATCATCGTGCGTATTGGGTTCCCGCCTTGCGATTTGGATGCTGAAAGAGGCGGATTTAAAAGTGTATCTTTATGCCTCCGAAGAAGTACGCGCGGGACGCATTTTTCAACGGGAGGGTGGAAGCCTTGAGCATATCAAAGAGTTTACCGCGATGCGGGACAGCGACGACACCCGCCGATACAAAGAATTGTACAATATCGACAATACCGATTATGCCTTTGCCGATATGCTGATCGATACGGAGCATTATACGCCGGATGTCATTGTAGGGCTTATCATAGACGAGCTTTTACGGCGTTCGCTCATTGTTCGGAAAGCAGACAGATGAGTATTCTTGAAGCACCACCTCATCCCGATTACACCGATTTTCAAAAAGCGATTTTAGATTACTATGCTGCACACGGCAGGTCTTTTCCGTGGCGCACGACAAACGATCCGTATTCCATCCTTGTGTCCGAATTTATGCTGCAGCAAACGCAGACCGAACGGGTGGTGGAAAAATATAACCGCTGGTTGGAAGTGTTCCCCACGGTGCAAGACCTTGCGGCCGCCTCCCTCGTGCAGGTGCTTGAGCAATGGGTAGGTCTTGGGTACAACCGCCGTGCGCGTTTTTTACACCAGTGCGCCCAAACCATTGCAAGCGAATACGGCGGAGTTGTTCCCGACACTTCTAAAACGCTTCAAACGCTTTCGGGTATCGGTCCCTACACAGCTGCCGCGATTTCGACATTTGCCTACAATAAACCTAACGCATTTATCGAAACAAATATCCGCGCGGTGTTTATCTTTTTCTTTTTTAAGGATAGGGCAGATATCAGCGATAAAGAAATATTCCCGCATATCGAAGCGTCGCTGTATACAGAAAATCCGCGGCTTTGGTACTACGCGCTGATGGACTACGGCGTGGAATTAAAAAAGAAAACCGTCAATCCGAACAGAAAAAGCAGGCATTATACCAAACAGTCCAAATTTGAAGGGTCGGTACGGCAAGCGCGCGGCGCAGTAATCAGAACTCTTACGGCGCACAATAACCAAGGATATGCAGAGCTGTACGGCAATACTCAGACGGAAAAACTCCTCTTCGATAAAGCGCTTGAAGGACTCATCCGCGAAGGTTTTGTGGCAGAAGAAGGCGGCTGTTATTCCATTAAGCAGTAAGGGGCAGTCTGCTTTCTGTAACCAACGGCAAGTACGGTTTTCGGTGTTGCTTGGTAATACCTCATACGAGTAATGCTATCATTATCCATCTTGTCGCTCAATCCTCGTTTTTACAAACCGGTTGGTACAACATATTGTCTAGTTGACTTTAAATTTTCCTACTTCCTCTGCCAAGCTTTCAATACTCCGTTTATTTTTCTGCGTAATCTCATTGACTTCTTGTATCGCATTGTTAATTTGCACTGCACCGGAGGCCATTTCGTTCATACTGTCGGTGATAATGCGGCTAAGATTGTCTAATTTGCACATTTCTTGTGCAACGCTCTCGCCACCTTTCAGCATCTCTTCCGAACCGCTTTGAACCTCCACCGTTACCATGTTGATATTTTTGATAGCTGTTAATACTTCTTTACTGCCGTTTTCTTGTTCTTTCATCGATTTAGTTAGTAAGGCGCTCATCTCCTTAACCTGTTCGGCAAGGGTGAAAATTGCATTGAACTTTTCTTCTACCGTTTTTGAAGATGCAGAAAGCGTTTCAATTTCACCGGATAATGTTTTCAGCGTTGCGGTGATGGTTTTTCCTTGCATTGCAGAATCTTCGGCAAGTTTGCGGATTTCATCCGCAACGACGGCAAAGCCCTTGCCTGCCTCACCGGCGTGAGCCGCTTCAATCGCAGCATTCATCGCGAGTAAGTTTGTCTGCGACGCAATATGTTGAATAACGCTGCTTGCTTCCATCAGCGAGCCTGACTCTTCTGCAATCTTCTGTGTGACGGTGTTGGATGTTACCAGCGTCGCTTTGCCGTCTCCGGTTGCGCTTGTCAAGTTTTTAATTACGTCATCGGTCTTGCCGAGTGTCTGTCCGATAGAGGCGATATTCGCTACCATTTCTTCTACGGAAGAAGAAGATTGTGCAACACTTGTCGCTTGTGTTTCGATACTGTTATTCAACTGCTTTATCGTGCGGACAATCTCTTCGATAGTAGCCGCCGTTTCGGTAACACTTGTTGCTTGGGTCATCGTCTGCTGCTTAACCCCGTCGATGTTAGCGCTGATTTCATTTACTGCGCTGGCTGTTTCCGTCATATTGGAAGCAAGCTCTGCGCCGATTTCTTCCATTTCGTTACTATTTGTTTCAACCGCTTGTATTGAAGCGCCGATTTTAGCAATTGTTTCGTTAAAATATTCGGATAGATCAGTTACCTCATCATTACCGATTACAGGCAACCGTACCGTTAAATCTCCTTCCCCCTGTGCAATATTTTTTAAGGCATTAACAGCAGTCTGTACCGGCTTTACCATTGCGCGAGCGATAATATATACAATAACAATTGCCGCCAGTAAAATGATAAGCCCTATAATGAGCATAGTACCGCGCAATGTATTGACATCCCCCATAAATTCTTCTGCAGGTGCATTGACAATCACTGTCCATCCGGTCGTTTTCATTATAGCGTGCGCTGCTATTTTGTGTACATTTTTGTATTCATAGTATCCGATTGCAGAATCTTTTGCTTCAAGCGCTGTTTGCAAAAATGCTGCAAGAGAAGTAAAGACCGGATTTTTTGTAGCTTCTTCTATTGGATTAAACTGATTTGCAATCAATTCCGTATCTTGATCAGCGATGATTATTCCCGTATCCCCTATCATAGTACAATTACCGGTTTGTCCGATAACGATATCTTTTATGGCATCATACATCGCAAATCCGTCGATTGTTGCTGCGAGTATATTGCGTGCTTGATTATTATCATCATAAATCGGAACAGCAATAATGATAACTATTTTACCGTTGATAAGAGATACAAAAGGTTCGCACATTAAAGGTTTCCCACGATAGGCTTTAAACCAAGCCGTTGAAGAAATATCGCTTGTTCGCCCGTTAGCTAAATAACCGATTCCGTTTTGAGTGACAATATTAAGTATCTGAAAAGCGGCATCTTTATCGGCGAGGTCTTTTAACAATACTGCTTTTTCAAAATATGATACTTCATCACTTTGCAATGTCGGCATCTGGGCAATACCTTCAAGCAATTGAAACCACTGCTCAACCTTACCGTCCAGTATTTCAGCCGTATCATGCACCTTATCCAGCAGATGTGCTTCAATTTTTTCTATTACAGCTTTTCGTGCTGTATGAACGGCAAGTACGCTTTCTATCGTTAAAGCTGCCACAATAAGAAAACCGAAAATGATGATGAGTTTGTAGCGAATCGAAAAACGCTTTTTCATTGTATGTACCGTATCGTATGCGCCGTCCGTCTTTGCGCAATCTCAGCAAGAGCAGGGGCAAAGTACGATACCGTATATGCAATACCTGCAATACTTAAATGAGGCGCTCCAGCGTTATTATGTTGATGAGGTAAAACCTGAGGTGCTCTTTCAGGGCGCAGCGGAAGGAATGCTCAATGCGCTCAAGGATCCGTATACCATGTATATCGACAACGGCAGTTTAACCGGTGTCGGGCTGCAGGATACGACAACCGGCTACTTCGGCGGCATAGGCATCACTTTTACCAAGCCGGCCGTTTCAACATCCGAACGTCCAGCCTATATTGAAGTTGCTTCCGCCCTCGAAGGAACCCCTGCGTGGAAAGCCGGTATTCAGGCGGAAGACCTCATCACCGAAATCGAAGGCGAATCCGTTATCGAGATGACGACGGCGGATGTTGTTGCAAAGCTCCGCGGAAAAATCGGCTCATCCGTTACGGTAACCGTCCGGCGGGGAAAGAATATGGAATTTCCGGCTAAGCTGGTGCGGGCACGGATTGAAGTGCCGACCATTAAATACATGAAACTTGATAAGGATATCGGCTATATCCGCCTGATAGAGTTTAATCCCAACAGCAGCCGCCGTATACGGGAAGCAATGGAAAGTCTGCAAGCGGAAGGGGTAACCAAGTTAGTGCTCGATCTGCGGAATAATCCGGGTGGGCTTATCACCGCAGCAGTCGATACGGCAAGTTTGTTTATCAAAGAAGGCTTGATCGTTTCGACAAAGTCGCGTATTCCGCAGCAAAATCTTGAGTTTAACACCAACGCTGCGATAGATGCGGTGTTTGCAAATGTGCCGCTTGTCGTGCTCATCAATAAAGGTTCGGCAAGCGCTTCAGAAATATTGGCAGGCGCCTTAAAGGATTATAAGCGCGCGTACCTCGTCGGAGAAACCAGTTATGGAAAGGGTTCCGTGCAGCAAATCTTCGATTTAACGCAAAAAGATTCCTTTAAAATGACCATTTCGCGTTATTATACGCCGAGCGATGCCAATATCGACAAAACCGGTATTAAACCGGACAAAGAAGCGGTGTTGTTCCCGCCGTTATCGGCAGATGATGAAAAGAACCTTGAAAAGCTCTTCAAAGATGAAAAAATTTCAAACTATGTAAAGAAAAACAAGGATTTAACCGCTACGCAGATTACCCGATATGCGGAATCGCTCGCAAAAGAATATTCCTTAAACAAAGAATTGCTCCGTATCTTGATTCGGCAGGAATACAATAGAACGCATACCGCGCCGGCAGCTGATATTGAATATGATGCGCCGCTGCAAGAGGCTGTCAAAATTCTTAAAAGCGGAACTTTGCCGCAGCTGCTCAAAAACAGTAAAACCGTACGTCAAATGCAGGAAGAAGCGGCGCAAGAAAAGGCTATTGCCGAGTTGAAGAAGGCTTCATAAATCGGTATTACGAAGCGATGAAGCAATTTATTATCGAGCAAGAGCCGGACAGTAACGGTATACTCACGTTGAGCGGCAAGGCTTTTGCCTATTTGGTAAAAGTACGGCGTATGCGGGAAGGCGATATCCTACCGGCGCTGCTACCCCAAAGCGGCGCTGCCGATATGGTAATCGATTCGATAAATACCGCAAAGAAAACGCTGCGGTTAAAGCGGCAAACAGCGTCGTTCGGTACAGACAATCAACCGCCGAATCGATACATCATACCCGCTTCTCCTGCCGCGCCTGCTGCCGAGTTCATCTTGCTGCAATGGGTACTCAAAGGTTCCAAGACCGATGCGATTATCCGGCAGGCAACGGAAGCGGGCGTTCGTGCCGTTTTACCGGTGATTGGAGAATTTTCCGTTGCAAAAAAACAAAACCCTGCGCAGCTGGAACGGTTCAGGCGAATCATCAAAGAAGCGCGGCAGCAATCCGGTTCTCCGGTCAATACCGTCGTTATGGAACCGGTTCCGCTTGCCCAAGCGCTCAATACCTTAAAAACGCTCGTTCCGGCTGCTCGTACCGTATTCGCTCAGTGCAGCGAAGCCGCAGGAGCGTCCGTCGGATTTCACCAACTGCTTGCAAAAAAACCTTCCCATATTGTGCTGGCTATCGGGGCGGAAGGAGGGATAAGCCCTGCGGAAGCGGCGGTGCTCCGTGAAGCGGCATTCCAAACCGTTCATTTTAAAACAAATGTATTACGTGCAGAAACCGCCGCACTGTATGCAATCGCAGCGGCACAAACTACTATAAACGAGGCTGACCAATGGCAATTACCCGTATAAGACTCTTGACAATTCCCATCGATATTCTCCCTGACGAAGATATTGAACAAACCATAATGGATATGGCGGGTAAAGGAGAACCTCAGCAGATTGTCTTCATTACGATCTGGGATTTGCTCAGGGCTCGGCGCGATGCGGAATTCCGCGCAATGCTTGAACAAGCGGCGCTCTGTCTTCCTCTTTCAAAAAGTTTATTAAAAGCGGCGCAGTTTCTCAAACTTCCCGTACCGATCAGGCGTGATTCCTTTGATATGATTATCAGAATCTTGAACATCATTGATTCTCACTATAAAACGCTCTACATCCTCGGCGGACGGGCGCAAAATTTGTTGGACGCCGAGCGCAACGTGCACGTAACCTTTCCGGGTATCGGTATTGTCGGCCGCTTTAACGGTTTTTACCGCAAGAATATGGAGCCGGATATTATCCTGTCGATTGTCAAAGCCCATCCTGCGCTATTGATTGCCGGAAACGGTGTTCCCGGCGGCGTTCGATGGATTTACCGGAATAAAGCCGAATTACCTGCAAGCATCTTTATCCACAATAACGATATCATCGACATCTTTGCAAAACGTAAAAAACGCATTTCCGATGCTGCATTTCGGAAAGGGCATGAGTTTTGGCCGCAGCTGTTGCGCAATCCCTTTAAAGTATTTTACGTATTCCGCTATCTTCTCTTTTTGATGATCGTGCTGTTCTACCGGCTCTTTAGGACATAAGGCGGTTTAACTGCGGCTGCCGATACAAATCATATTTTGTTCGATCGGTACATTTTAAGGACATACATACAACTATGGCAGAACATTACTTACTTGATACGGAAACCGTAAAGACATACCTTGTTGAAAAACTCAAGCTATTTCCCGCCGATGAACCGCTCGATGCGGAAGAAATCGGAGACGGGAATATCAACTATGTATTCCGTGTGTGTTCCCGTACAAGCGGAAAAAGTATTATTGTAAAACAGGCAGACCGGCTGCTCCGCTCATCGGGGCGTCCGCTCGACATTACCCGCAGCAAAAGAGAGGCGGATGCGCTCCGTATTTACGCCGACCTTACCCCGCAGTTTATTCCCCGTATTTACGCCTACGACGATACCATGAGCGCTATCTGCATGGAAGATATTTCCTATTGCGGTAATCTACGGAAGGAATTGATGGCGGGGCGTCCGCTTCCGGCGAACTTCGCAGAAAACGCAGCATCCTTTTTGGCCGATGCGGTTTTTGGGACAAGTGATCTATTTGTATCTCCGGAGGAAAAGAAGGAGCGGGTAAAAGCGTTTATTAATCCCGAACTGTGCGCAATTTCCGAAACGCTGGTTTTTTCCGAGCCGTACTGCAACGGAAAAAACCGCAACCGTATTACGCCCGGGAACGAGGCCTTTATTCAAAAAACGCTGTACAATGACGAAGCGCTTAAAGCCGAGGCCGCTTCGCTGCGGGAAACATTTATGAATAAGGCGGAGGCTCTTATCCACGGGGATTTACACACCGGCTCCATTTTTATCGGAAATAATACCGGCACTGCCATCGATAAGAATGGAACAACCGAGCCGTGTATGAAAATTATCGATCCCGAATTCGCTTTTTACGGCCCAATCGGATACGACCTCGGTAATATTATCGCACACCTTTATTGTGCATGGATGTATGTCGCTTTTACCCGTGGCGCCTGCTGCGACGAAAAATTCTATGCGCAGGGAGAGCTGCAATCACCCGTACCTCAGCCCCGTGCTGCCGATGATTTTACCGAACGGATAGCCGCCGCAATCGAAACCCTGCCGCAGCTTTTTACCGCAAAAGCGCTGGAACGGTGTAAAACCGTCCCATTGAGCGACCCGCTCTACAACGAACGGTATATCCGGCGGAGGCTTACTGAAATACGTGCCGATGCCTACGGCTTTGCCGGTACCGAAATAATCCGCCGCGCAGTCGGCGACACCAAAATCGCCGAATTTGACGCAATGGGGTCTGATCCGCGGCGTATTACTATGGAACGCATCGTAATAAAGATAGCCTGTAGGTTAATTAAGCGGCGGCGGCAAGCAGGTGTCGGAGCAGGCACGGTTGCATACTTTAGAAAAACGCTGTTAAACAATGAAATATGATCCGTTTGCACAAGAATAAAAACTGAGACATTGCGGTTTGGTATACGGCTTGTATCCGGTACTACTATTTTCAAAACGCCATATTTTTATTTTAAACAAGAAGAAATTAAGGGCTTGACACCCGATACCGTCTTGTGTACTATAAAACAGCCTTTGGGACTATAGCTCAGCTGGATAGAGCGTCAGATTCCGGATCTGAAGGCCGGCGGTTCGAATCCGCCTAGTCTCATTCTTTTTATAATATTTAACTTCTTGTTAGGAACCTCTAAAAACCTCAGTTTTTTAAAGATGCCCTGTTGTTTCCCGTATTTCATGCCAGCCTCGTTAGGTCTATTTTAACCGGTCTGTTGACCATTATATTTTTTTAAGGAAATAAAATGATAGTCGAACAAAGAAATAGTGATCTGACGGAAGGAATTATCTGGAAAACGCTGATTATATTTACCGTACCGATTTTGGTGGGGAATTTTTTTTCAGCATTTATATACGACAGCTGATGCGGTGATTGTCGGGCGTTTTACCGGCAAAGAAGGCCTTGCCGCAATCGATTCTATTTTTAGCCTATTAAGATTACCCGTTAATTTGTTCAGCGGACTGTCGGCCGGTTCTTCAATTTTAATTCCACAGCTCTATGGAGCAAAAAAGTACAATGATCTGTCAAAGACAATGCATACGGCATTAGTACTCACGTTTATTGTCGGAACGGTTTTATCTACTATCGGTGTTTTATTGGCTCCTGCATTATTGGTAATGATGGGCGTTCCTTCCGATATTTTTAATGCAACACTAATCTATGCCAGGATATACTTCGGCGGGATGTTAATCTCGCTCTTTTATAATATTGCTGCAGGAATTTTACGGGCAATGGGAAATGCGCAAACGCCGTTTTATGCATTGGTGATTTCAAGCGGAATAAATGTTATACTCGACATTGTATTTATCGGTGTGTTCAAGTGGGGTATCGGCGGGGCAGCTTTCGCAACCGTGTTTGCACAATTATGCAGTGCATCAATTCTTTTTGTTACACTTTCAAAAAAAAGCAGCTTGTGTCCGTTATATATTTCAAAGTTTAAAGTATACGGTACTGTAGTTACAGCTATCACAAAACTGGGTATTCCGATAGGGTTGCAGTCAATACTTTTTCCAGTTGCAAATATGATCATTCAGGCGCGGGTAAATGCTACCGGTACGAAAAACATTGCGGCATGGGCGTTATGTGGTAAATTGGATTTTCTGATTTGGATTTCACTTGAAGCAATGGTAACCTCTGTTTCTACGTTTGTTGCACAAAACTATGGTGCGAAAAAATATGACAGGGTAAGTACGGGGGTTCGTACCGGTTTATTGATGAGTACTGCCATTATCGGAATATTGAGTGCGATCTTGTATTTATGGTGTGTGCCATTGGGAAAGCTCTTTATCAGCGCTGAAGATTATGGTATTCTTACCATTGCTGAACGGTTAATGCATCTGATGGCTCCCTTTTATACGGTATTCGTATTTTCGGAGATTTTGTCTGCAGCAATGTACGGAATCGGCGAAACATTTAAACCGATGATTATTACCTTGCTTGGAATATGTGTGTTCCGTATTCTGTGGATATGGTGTGTCGTACCGCTGTATCCTTCGATTGAAGTAATCGTGTGGGCGTTTCCTGTATCTTGGAGTTTAACTACCGTCGCATTTATTGTTGCATATCTGCGATTGCGGAGAAATATATGAAAATTATTTTTATTACCGGTGTGTCCGGAACGATGGGATCCGAAGCATTAAAACAGATTGCTCAAACGGGAGCATTCCGGTGCCGTGTTCTATTACGACCTAAAAAGGCGAATATAAAGCTGGCAAAAAAGCTTCAAAAAAACGAAAACATTGAAGTGTTGTTCGGTGATATACAAAACTACGAAGACTGCCTTGCCGGCGTAAAAGATGCAGATTATGTGCTTCACTGCGCAGCGATTATTCCTCCGGCAGCCGACCACAATCATGATGCTGCATTCCGTACGAATTGGCTGGGGACTCAAAATCTGCTTAATGCTGTGGTAGAAAACGGACAAATCGAAAAGACCAAATTCGTTTACATAGGCACCGTTGCGGAATACGGTAATAGAACATTCAAACACCCGTGGGGACGAGTCGGCGATCCGCTTCTGCCGAGTGCATTTGATATGTATGCGGCAAGCAAAGTAAAGGCTGAGCGTGCGGTTATTGAATCCCCTTTATGCTGGGTTTCGCTGCGGCAAAGCGGTATCTTATATGACGAAGTGCTTTTCAATAATATGAATGATGGGTTGATGTTTCATACGTGCTGGAATACGCCGATAGAATGGGCAACGGCGCGTACCTCCGGTCTGCTTCTGAAAAATCTCGTTGAAAAAGATACAAACGGAACGCTCAGGTCTGATTTTTGGAAAAAGGTATACAATATCGGAAACGGAAAGGATGCCCGTGTTACCGGCTTTGAAACACTTGACCGCGGTTTTAAAATGATGGGACGGAGCGCCGAGGAAATTTTCCGCCCCGAATGGAATGCAAGCCGCAATTTCCATTGTATGTGGTTTGCCGATTCTCATATATTAAACAGCTATCTGGATTTCCAGCATGAGGGGTTTGAAGCGTTTTTTTCAAAGCTTGAAAAAAAATTATGGTATTTTAAATTGGGAAAACCGTTCCCGCGCCTTGTTCAGCGTTTTTCCATTATGCCGCTACTGAACACAAATAATGCTCCGGTCTTCTGGGTTACGCACAACCTCAAAAAAAGAGTTGATGCCTTTTTCGGATCGCCGGAAGCGTATAACGCAATCCCGCGCAGCTGGAAAAAATTTCCGTTATTGTGCAAAAATCAAAACCCTGAAACCGGTGCTGAGTTAGATTACGCGGCATTAAAAGACGAAGCATTGCTTGCAGCAAACAATATGCTTTTAAATCACGGTTATGATGAAACAAAGAAGCCGGATGAACTTGATATTGAAGATATGCAGCAGGCAGCGGCTTTCCGGGGCGGCAAGTGCAATAGTACAACGATGACCCGCGGCGATATGTACCGCCCGCTGCAATGGCAGTGCCATAATGGTCATCATTTTTCGGCGACGCCGTATTTGGTGCTTAAAACAGGGCATTGGTGTCCCGAATGCTGCAGCGTACCGCCGTGGAATTTCGGAGAGCTTGCAAAGCACATTCCGTTTTATGCGCAAGTATGGTACGACGACCACACGGCTGATGAAACGGAATCGTATTCAGCAGAGGATGCCCGCGATATATTCGCCTACGAAGCAGGTTCCTCTAATACACAAAGGGGATGATACGCTTCGGTTTATAGCGGGCAAATTCATCGGGGAAGTCTTGCGCATATTTTTTATACAAGGCATGAGAGCGCGGTACCAAGTTGCAAGCCGTCCAAAATAAAAACAGGAAACCGGCGGATGACCATGTTAAAACGGCGAAGCCGAGCCATTCCACCAATTCACCGAAGTAGTTTGCGCTGGTAACGTAGCGGTACATTCCCTTACACGGATAGTAGTGCTTGCTGTCTCCATTTGATCTCAGCGAACGGATATAGGAATCGGATTGTATATTGATAAACATACCGGCACAAAATAAAATTGCGCCGAGGATAAAACGGGGATCGGCAAACCAGCGCACGTTATACATCTCTGCAGGAGAAAAATAAAAAATCCATAAACCGATTAAAAACGCATTGATCGTATTAAAGAGCATCCCCATTGATACTATGCTGAGCGGCATTTTACTGTTTCCCTTGAGCAGCATCGGGAAAATCAGCGTGCGTTGAATATAGTGGGCAAGGAAGAAAGACACAAGCACTATCCGCACCGGTTTGTGTGCATAGTCGAGTACGGACAGTAAAGAAATCATAACGATAAGAGTTGGACACTCCATCAGCATCCATGCAGCTTTATTGTTAAAACTGAAGCCCCATTTTTTATCGATCAGCTTTCCGTACCCCGCAGGAATAAAATACAAGGCAAAAAAGCATATCAATCCCAAAACGAGCATGACAATTTCAACAGTACAATATACAGAATATAACATGCACAACAGTATCACCGCTTTTCTTCTTTTAATCAACTATCCCTCGACACAGCGGGTTGGAAAATGCTACTTTCCGCACGAATCAAGTACCGGTATGAAGGGTTGACAGGCAGCATAAATACTCGTAGCTTACTTAAAAAGGCTAAATGAGAGTATGGATCCTACGATACGATTGCTTCCCGCCGATGCAGTGTACACGGTGTATGAACGGCTGCGGCAGGAAAATCCCAACCCGCGGAGCGAGCTGCATTGGAAAAATGTCTATACATTGCTGGTTGCCGTGGTGCTTTCCGCGCAGGCAACCGATGTCGGGGTAAACAAGGCAACCGCACCTCTTTTTGAAAAGGTTGAAACACCGGAGCAAATGCTTGACCTCGGCGAAGAGGGACTGAAAAGCTATATCAATTCCATCAATTTATACCCGACAAAGGCGAAGCGGATTATCGCGCTCAGTAAGATTCTGATAGACCAATATCATTCGGAGGTGCCGCATGACCGTACTGCATTGGAAAGCCTTCCGGGGGTCGGGCGGAAAACAGCCAATGTTGTGCTGAATGTAGGATTCGGAGAACCTGCAATAGCGGTTGATACACATATTCTGCGTACTGCCCCTCGTATCGGACTGTCGCAGGGGACAACCCCGCTTGAGGTTGAGCAGGATTTACTGCGCATAACACCCGAAGAATTTTTGCCGGACGCTCATCATTGGATATTATTGCACGGCAGATATGTCTGTAAAGCTCGAAATCCTGATTGTTCCGAATGTAAGCTCAATGATATATGCTTAAAAAACGGGGTAGGGGACTAGAATTATAAAAAAGGGGAAAGTTGGGTAGGCTGATTGGTTTTACGATCTCGTTTATAATAGAGCCGTTCCCAGCCGTTGTTTTATTTTTTCATTGGTAGGGCGGACATCGTAATACGCTGCTTTGAAGGTAACCGTGCGGGCGGTGGTATCCCATAGCGCAAAATATGCAGGGAAATGCGTTTTATCGGCAAGCGATTTCGCCCTGTCCTCAGCTGCGCCTAATACGCGCGGAAAGCCTACGCTGCCCGGATTGACGATACAGCAATCTTTATCGAGTGTTACCGTTTGCTCCGGTTCGGGGTATAATGCATTGTAGTATCCCCGATCGATGTAGAAAACGGCAGCTTGGTGCGTGTGTCCGCAAAAGCAGAGTTTAAAGCCTTCTGCACACAGGTACCGGAGCGATACCGCTGTTTCTTGTCCGCCGTGCAGATATTCGGTGACGGGTTCCAACGGCGACCCATGCACAAGCAGTGTCTTTTCGGATAAAAAATAGAGAGGACGTAATCGTGCTAAAAAGAATCGGCTTTTCCACGAGATAAGCGATGCAGTCTTTTTGAGCGAACGGCGGGCATTCTCGCTGAACCAGTCGGACGGAAGCCTTTTAAGCAATCCTTCTTCGTGATTACCTGTCAGAAGAATGCACGGCTGGATATGTTTTTTTAATCCTTTTACTTGCTGAATGCATCCCTCGGGATCGGGACCGTAGCCGACCATATCGCCAAGCGAGATAAAGCCGTCGTACTGTCCCTTGACGGAATCCAGTACAGCGTTGAGTGCTTCCATGTTTGCATGGATATCTGCCGTTACCACTATTTTCATATTGAGAGGAATATATCATACCGTATGCCGGAAAAACTTACAACAAGACTTTTGAATAACCTCCGGGATAGCTTTCAATCCGATTGGAAATTGCTTTCCGAAACGGAGCATTTTCTTGCGTCTACCCCTTTGCAGCAGAACTATGAGCAGCAATTTGCCGTATGGCGTAAACGGCTGCAAACAGGGAAAAATGATGCGGTACGCGCATCGGTACGGGAAGACCTTATCGCATTGAGGAAAGCGCTGCGTTTGGAAGGGTATGATTTATCTCTCGGAGCAATTCAGCTTATTGTAAAAGATTTTGTGAACGATGATGCGGCGGCTCGCGGTTTCCGGCGGGTTGTGATTTGCTTTTGCGATGCAGGATTGTTTTGGCTGTCGGGAGAAGCTAATCACCTTGAACTTGGCAGTGATCTACAGGCCGAGTTGGAACGTAAGCAACTGTATGTTCATCCCGAGATGCATTATCTTTGGTTCCTGTGGGAGCGGAACGCCTTACTGTTAAGCGGTTCCGCAACCGAAACAAAAGAAGCTTTTGAGCGTCTGCAAAAACGTGCCTACGCCAATCCTCAAAAAATATTGCGGTACCTGAAAGCGTTATAATATCAGGGTTGCTTATCGTAAGACTAAATCGCTACACATCCTGTGCAGTGCATAAAAACCAGCCTCGAACGGCGGTTTGCTTTATCAAAAAACCTGCTATAATACCGGTATGAACATGACCTGCAAATTACCGATCGGTATACAGAGTTTTGAAAAGCTGCGGCAGGATGGTTACCTTTACATTGATAAAACACCGTTCATTTGGCATCTTATTCAATCATCCAGTCCTTTTTTCCTCAGCCGCCCGCGCCGGTTCGGTAAAAGCCTTTTTCTTTCAACTTTAGCGGCATACTTTTGCGGGCCAAAAGAGCTATTCAAGGGCTTGTACCTTGAAAAGGCGGAAGAAAAACAAGCTCTGCAAGAAGGTAGGAATGCATGGCAAGAATACCCCGTCCTCTATTTGGATTTTAATACAAAAAATTATATAGACCAGCAGGCTCTTGTAGATATTCTGAATCAAAAGGGATACTCTTTATCCAAACCGCAATTTATGATACTATACCCGGATGGAGTACCAAGTAACTGCGACACGGCGCAGGCCTCAGCGATTTGAAGATTTATTAGGGCAGGATTTTGTTGCGGCGACGCTGCAAAAATCCATTGAAGCAGGGAAAATAGCCCATGCGTATCTTTTTTCGGGGCCGCGTGGATGCGGTAAAACCAGTTCGGCGCGTATTTTAGCCAAGGCGCTTAACTGTGAAACGGGAACAGTCGCTACTCCCTGCGGAGTTTGCACCTCGTGCCGCGAAATTACAGCGGGGTCAAGCATCGATGTTATCGAGATAGACGGCGCCTCGAATACGAGCGTCAATGATGTGCGGCAAATCAAGGACGAAATCCTCTTTCCGCCTAATACCAGCCGGTACAAGATCTACATTATCGACGAAGTGCACATGCTTTCTACGAGCGCTTTCAATGCGTTGCTGAAAACGATTGAAGAGCCTCCTCCGTATGTTATCTTTATTTTTGCAACGACCGAACTGCACAAGGTTCCGGCGACCATCAAAAGCCGCTGTCAGCACTTCAATTTTAAATTAGTCGATGTTGAAGTGCTTAAACAAGCTTTAGCGGAAGCGGCGGCGGAGCTGCATATCGAGGCTGACGACGAGGCGCTGTACTGGATTGCGCGTGAGGCTACCGGAAGCGTGCGCGATTGCTATACGCTGTTCGATCAGGTTGCTGCTTTTTCTGACGGGCATATCACCTTTGAAAAAATACAGAGCACACTCGGTTTAACCGGTACCGATTCGATTGGCGCCTTGCTGACAGCCTGCGTTCAAAAGGATGCAGCCGCCGCGCTGCTCACCCTTGACACCATTCTACAGAACGGTGTTTCCACCGAGCAATTTACGGTAGACTGCACCAACTATATCCGCAGTCTTCTATTGATACAACAAGGCATCACAAAAGAGGCGTTGATCGGGCAGCGTGCGGAGCGGTTCCCGCAGGAGATACTGACGGGATGGGATGCGCAGCAGCTTGAGCGCGCGCTGTATCTTTTTTTGCAGCTTTTCAGAGATCTCCGCTTCTCGCTTAATCCTCGCTATGAACTGGAATTAACAGTTTCCCGCCTTGCGTGGCTTTCCGACTATGTTTCCCCTAAGGAACTGAAAGAGGCCTTTGATGCGGCTCAAGCGCTGCTCGCGGGTGTACCAACGGCGGTTCAAGCGGCAAACAGAGCGTTGCCCGGCAGCGGGGCGCCGCAAAAAGGCGGGGCTGACTCCCCTTTTTTAAGACCGGCGGCTTCTCCTCGCTGAGGGCTGCCGGCGCTTACGGAAACACCGCATCGACCGGGACACCGGTCAATGCTCCGGTAGGAACAGCAGGCACGCAGTCTGCCGGAATGCCCGTCAATGCGCCGACGGGTTATAATCAACATCCGGCAACCGGAATAATGGTACAGCAGATTCGTCCATCGGCAGCAGGACATCAATCTTCGGTAGTGCCGCAGCCTTCGGTGGTACGCCAATCTCCGGCGGAACCCCCGCCGCCGCTCCGCATCAAAAGCATTGCCGAACTTAAAGAGGCGCTCGTTCAGCATTTGCTGATAGAACATAGAATGTTGTCGGCGGCGGTTGGTAAAACGCTCAACTGGAACGAACGGGACGGCATCCTGTATATGTCCGTTCATACGCCTTTTGAAGTACAGCAGCTGCAGCGGGAAAAAAATATCCTAACCCGGAAAACGGCGGAGCTCTACGGCAAAGAGCTGAAAATACAGATAACGCTTGCCCAAGAAGAGACAGCGCAAAAAGTAGCCGTCCCCGCGCGGGTAGAGATGGTCATGCGTAATATCAAAGGCAGCATCGTTGACATACAGAAAAAAGCGGTTGTAGAAGAACCGGAGGAAGAAGAATGAATATAAATCCTTTTGAATTGATGAAAAATGCAAAAGACTTGCAGGCTCATTTCGGGAAAATGCAAGAAGAGTTGGCGGCGCTCCGCGTGCAAGGCATTTCGGGCGGCGGCTTGGTGAAAGTAACACTCAGCGGTACCTTCGATATGGTAAAAATCGAATTGGATCCCATCGCTGTCGATAACCGCGATATTCCGATGTTACAAGACCTGATCCGATCCGCTCATACCGATGCGATAGAAAAAATTAAGGATACATTAAAGGAAAAGATGGGGCCGCTCGCCGCGCTTGCGGGAGGAATGCCGTCATAATGAATGCGCTCGAAGACCTTATCGATAATTTATGCCGCCTGCCGGGTATCGGGAAAAAAAAGCGCTGCACGGCTCGCGTATCATATCCTCAAACAAGAGCCGCCCTATGCCCACCGGCTGGCGGATAGCCTCTATAAACTTCACGACAGCATTAAGCCGTGCCCCGTATGCGGCGCTTTTACCGATCAGGATGTGTGTTCTATCTGCAGCGATCCGGGGCGGGACGGCTCCTGTATCTGTGTCGTGGAACAACCGCAGGATGTCTATACGCTGATGAGCATGGGCGAGTACCGCGGGCTTTTTCACGTACTCGGCGGCGTCATCGCCCCGCTTGAAGGTATCGGCCCCGAACAGCTCCGCATCGCAAGCCTCGTTAAGCGCATCGGCAGCGGGACGGCGGTAAAAGAAGTGATCCTTGCAACCAATCCGACAATCGAAGGGGATACCACCGCCCTTTATATCCAAAAGGTACTGCGCGATCTCCCCGTCGAGGTTACCCGCCTTGCATCGGGACTGCCGGTCGGCGGCGACTTGGAGTACACCGATAAACTGACGCTGATGCGCAGCTTTAAAGGCCGGATAAAGATTTAAGCTTTTGCTTGACAAAGCATAGGATTATCAGTATATCATTACAAAGTATTTAGTAATCTATGCGGTATAGAGCCGTTCTCTAAAAGTTATCTGCAAAAGTAATCGTATAAAAAGTCTATCATTAGCAACATTAAAATGCTGAGCTATTTCTGCCGATATGAGAAGCGGGATACGCTTGTATTGTGTGAAACCAAAGGAGCAGTGTATGAAAAAGACACGTATGGGAAACACCGCATTAGCGGCGGTCTTGATAATGTGCGTTACCGCCTTACTTACGACGTGTAAGAACAGTATCGGTTTAGGCGGTCAGATAGATATTCTTCCGCCAAATGGAGAGATTACCGCTCCTGATGGGGTAGGTGCGATACGTGGTTCATTTGTTTTAAGGGGAAAGGCGAGCGATGACGATGGTGTCGAATCGGTTTCGGTTGTGTTTGAAAATATCAAAACGAAAGAAACGAGCCAAACGTATGAGGCCAATGACTTTAGTAAGGGCAGCGTATCGGTGTTGTGGAGTACCCATATAGACAATGAAGCGAAGGAAAATGGATACAATCTTCCCGACGGTGAATATGAAGTAACGGTTACGGTTACCGATACAGGCGGAAAGGCAAGCACATTTACCAAGAATTATAAAATAGACAATAGAGCACCCGAAGTAGAAATACTGAGTCCTGATTTATCGAAAAGTCAAAGTGGTGATTTTACGATGCGCGGTTCGATTATCGATATACCGAGCGGCGTCAAAAGCATAAAATATATCGTGGGTAAACAAGATAGCAGTGATATAACGGTAAAGCCCGCAGAAACCTCGCTCGAGTGGAAAGAGCTTGAGATATCGGGAGATACATGGGCTATCCCTTTTACCGATGGGGATAATATCACGCAGAAAACAAAAGCTGAAAGGATCGGTAAACAAGTTGACGGGCTCGCAGCGGGAGTAGAACTATATGATATACCGCTGTTCTTTTTAGTTGAAGATAAAGCAGGCAATGCCGGTATTATCAGTCAAATAATCAGAGTAGACCCGAACGGAGATATTCCGGAAGTAAAGGTATTATCGCCTGAAGCGGATAAAGTATTAGGCGGAAGGATCCGTATATGGGGAACCGTGAAGGTACCTAATCCGGCAGCGGGAGTGGTCAATGCTGTACTGATTCAAATTACCGATAACACCAAACCTGAAAACCCCAATGAACCGGATTTTAGCCGGAGCGCTCTGTTTGGCGAAAGCGAGTGGTGCCCTGCCGATGGGAAACCGTTAAGCTATACGGCGGGAAGTTCGTATTGGTCGGTAGAAATAAACGGAAGTAAGGAATTTGAAGCTGCAAGCGAACGGCAGCGGATTATTTGGTTTAGATTGTGCGGCAAAAATGAGAAGGGGAGAGTCGGACAATGGACAGAGCCGATTAAAGTTACCGTTGATAAGGAGGCTCCGGCTATTACCGATATGAAGGTTGCAAGCGAAAGTAAGATCGGTACGGCTATTCCTTCCGGGCAGATTGACCCCGAAAACCAAGACTATGTTTCAAATATGTGGATCAAGGGAGATGGACTGTATTTATGTGCAGAGTTATCGCATGATGCCGGTATAGAAAGGATAGATATAAGCGGGAGCTATCTCGGTACGTCTGTTTCTTTAACGGGAGACAGTGAGATAACCGGCTATCAGCTGCATAATCAGCAGTGTTTTGAAGCAGACGGTCATAACTACAAGATGCGGATACCGTTAAAGACGACGGGGAACCCTGCAAATAATAACGGATTTACGATTAATGTTACGATAAAGGCTAAAAAACAAAAAGAAGGAGATATAGAGGGGTTAACGGCTTCAACTTCATTCTCCTTTAAGTATGATAACAGCGTTCCAACCGCGGTGTTTGGTACAAAAATGTATTCATCGGGTATTGTACAGGTGAGCGGAGCTTCGTTTACCGACACTGGGTTAATAGGGAGAAGCAATATCAATGCTTCGATGAAGGTTTTTACCTCAGGGGAAGATATTGCAATTACCGCATTTGATCAGAGTACGGGGAAGGTTACGCTTGCGTCTGCTCCGGCTAATCCTACAAAGGGGTATCTTATTTACAGCCCCATTGAATATTTGAGGCCTGACAGTAGCGGTAAAGTGTGGGTATCCGGCGCTGCGTATGATGTAGGCGCTGGGGTTGAAAAAGTCGAAGTAAACTATAATGGTGTTGCATCAAGCAAAATGACGTTAGAGTTACCGAGCGGCGTGCGAACGGATGTCGGTAACGGCGATGTCAACTTTGTAACATGGAAAGGTGAACTCGATGTCAGCAGTTTTGTAGATGGTACGGGGAAAATCGTCATTACGCCGATTGACCGTGCAAATAATGCCTCTGCTCCGATTGAAGTACCGGTAAAACTGAAGAAAAGTCCTTTGAAGATAAGTGCTGTAGCATTGGGAACGGACATGAACCGGAACGGCACTATCGAAAATGTCAGCACGACGACGGTTGAGACCAAAGCATTAGCTTTAACCTATGATGCCGCTAACCCTGACGGTATCGACAGTGAAAAATATGATTGGCACGGTAAAGCTGACGGCGGTACGTTTAGGTTTAAAAACGATAAGTCGCACATTAAAATTGGAACGACTGGCGGAACCGATCCTAAAAAGTATACGTTGAAATGCGTAACAAACGGTCAGGAAGTAAAAGGTTTAACAGATTTACCGGCAGACGGTGTCATTACGCTGAGTGCGGCTGATTTTACTAAAATAGGTCAAAGTGATGACCTTGCCACAAGCGACCCCAAAAAGCGTAAGCTTCTGCTTACCGTATGGGATTCTGCATCTGGTTTAACTTGCGGTACCGATACGTGGATGGCAGAACTGGAACTTGATGTTATTGTCGATACTACAGACAGAATTGCGCCCACAAACGAGATAAATCCGTTTAAGTGGGTTTCCGAAAGCGAAAACAGCTTGTACGGCAACAGCCGCGATAACGGACACATCGAAATCAAGGCGAGCGGTAATTCGCAGGTTTCCGGCAAAATAAGCATTACCGGTACTGCGTATGATGATCAGGTTATTACGGAAATTTGGGCAAAGATCGACGGCTTTACGTTCACCGGCGCAAGTACTACGGATGCTCAAGTAGGTCACAGGCTTGCAACGTATAGTACTTCAACCGGTAATTTTACGGTAGAATCCGGTAATGTTGATACAAACGGATGGAAGTTTACTGTTGTATCGAATGAGTTCAGTGTTGAAGACGGGCATACCGTTAAATGGAGGCTTGATTGGGATAGCTCGAAGATAAATGGCGGTGTCGGAACCAATAAGACCATAACGATAACGGTAAAAGATACCGCTCAAACAAATACCGTGTCTGATAACAGAAAGGTTGATGTCGTGCCGTATATTACGGGGGTCACTAGAAATAGTACCTATAATACAAAGCGTGCGCGAAGCGGTGCTATACCTTTGCTCCGCGGGGAAGCTGGCAATACGATTACAGGCTTTAACTTTGAAGGAAACGCTCCCTCTTTAAAGATTACTGAAAATAAAGACGGAACCGGTTCTCCAGTTCCAATGGAGAGTCTTACTTTAAGTAGTGATAAGAAGAGTTTTAGCTTTACAGTTCCCGATACGGCAAAAGACGGATATCTGCATCTTGTGGTAAACGGTGTTGCTGCGGTGAATAATACAAATGCGTATACCGAAAGCAATATGGAAAAATCCGATACATACGGAACCGAGAAACATTCCGACGACAGATTTGTGCATATCTGGCGTGTAAATAAGGAAGATACGTTTAAGGGCAGTAAAAATGCCATTTATCCTGCAATGAGTAAAGGAACTGACGGTACACTGTATGCTTCATTCAGTAATTACTCAAAGTCGTCAGTGTATTATTCAGATGCATTTACGGGAGGAGGTGCTGTTACAGCCGGAGACGGTGCAACAAGAGTATTTACCGGATATGACCCGCCGGAAGAAACCGATATAACCGTGAATGGAGCGGAAGTAAATGTACTGTATGCTGCAAATTATCATGGAGGTCGTGATTTTGACTGGGGAAACGGAGACTCTAGTTATCCTTGGAACGATACCCAATCTGCAAATGCTGGGGGCTTATATCTCTATGATAAAGATGCACCGCTGGTAGAGGTCAGTACAGTCCCGAATTATTTTAGAATATACCGGTTTGAACTGTTTACTTATGATAATGAATTGCAGCAGTTTAAAAACATACGGACAGTGCGTTCCGGAGACAATATTTATACGGTTTACTATGATCGGTTGACCGGAGCCGTAAAATTCGCCTGGGTAGATGACAGCAAAAAGCCGATTACAAGAGACCAAGCGCTTCCGTGGTGCGTCATTGACGGCAATACCGATGTAACCGATAGCGAATGTGCAGTACCTGACGCTCCGGCTGATGCTCCGGCGGAGCAGAAAACATTTAAATTTGTAAATCCTGACGGTTCAAATAATGAGGCAAAGCCGTATGTACTGAACACATTTGAAGACGGCCTTTCCGTTTCAAATGCGGTGTGGGAATCCATCGCCGTTACGACGACTACACAAGGCTATCCCGTTGTAGTGTACATGGATGCTGCTACAGGAAGCTTGCGCCTTGCAAGAAGTACGAAAAAACAGCCTACGTTGCCTACCGATTGGAAAATTCAAAAGGTTCTCACTTCTTCGGATCCGAACGGTAATCTTGCAAGCGACTACATCAATGCATGTGTCGGCAGCGACGGAGTTCTGCATATCGCATTCCAAAACACCAGAGGGCAGCTCGTGTACGTAAAATCTACAAATACGTCCAATGACGGTTCAACAAAGTATGGTTTTGGCGATTCGGAAGTACTGGATGATTCCGGTACGTCTATAGATATGACCATGGACGGCGCAACTCCGTATATCACGTATGTGTCCCGTCCCAACTCGTACGATGCTATCCGCATTGCCTATAAAACATCTATGGACTTTAACAATACGGGGACGAATGTGGCTGGCTGGGAAACAATGACGGCTCCTCTTAACGAGCGTGCTGCAAACAGCCGTATTTGCATTGAAACACAGGCAAAGCATTACAATGCTACGGGTATGATGCCTGTTGCGGTAGGGTTTACCACCGGTTCGGATTACCGTGCTGCTTTCTATGTAGGCAAGTAGTTGCTTTTGTAAAGTAAAATAAAAGTTTTAGGCATTGTTAAAAAATGGAAGTTTTTTAACAATGCCTTTTTTGTAATCTTTTTCTCTGCCCGCGGCAGGGAGGAGATTCGTAATTAAGAATGCAGAGTTTCCCTTAATTCAAGATGAGGAATTAAGGGGATTGCTGAAAGCAAAAAGTCCGGTGCGCATTGCTCACCGGGCTGTTGTGGTGTTATGGGGCAGCGTTCTGTGTTAGTGTGCAGGATGGAACACTGCTTGCTTTTAATGAGGGGGAGACTAACAAAAATATGAAAGCGAACAGTTGAAAAAAACGAATAAATGAGTTAATATCAAAAAAATCTAATATGTATGAGAGGCAGTCACAGATAAAAAAATGTTGAAAGTTGTGAATGTCCAAAAAGAAATTAATCGCGAAAATTTTTATATCATAAGACTGATTATGATATAAAAATTAGGAGGAACTATATGAAATATACAAAAGCTCCTATTTCAGAAGTTATATTTGGCGTTGTATATACAAAACAGAAGCTTTCTTCTGATGATATTTTCTTTTTGAATGGTCATTTTAAAAATCAATTTCCATTGCTGGAAATACTTTCACCACTAGTAATTGAGAATCTCAATGGGTTTCAGTTACTTCCAAATTTAGATCCGTTATTAAGTGGACCTTTGCTATTACGTCGCAGGTCTTCTGATAATAAATGGTTATTACAAATCCAATCGAACACTATCTATTTAAACTGGATTAGAAATGATTCAGAATCTGTAGGTAATTATATAGGATATTCTGCTGTATATAAGCAATTTGTTTGTATTCTGGATTCCATTAAAGAAATATTAAATATTAATATGTATGAAGATATCAATATGCTCGACCTTTCGTATGGAGATAGAATTGATTGGCAGCGTTATATTCCTGAATTAAGCAAAGTTAATGACCTTATAAATATTTCTACTCCGCCTATTTTTTCAAAAGAAGGTTACAATAATTTATTCGCTAAGTATACTTATGAAGATAGTGAATTGAATGGATTTGGGCTAGTCAATATTAATACCGCCACTTCAATACAGGGAAGTCAAGTAATTAAAATAGAAACTGTATTACGAGGAAATTTGAAAGGTTTTACTTTTACAACATGGTTTGAAGAAGCTCATAAGAAACAATCATTTATCTTTGAGAATCTTTTTTACTGACAACCTAAAGAAGGAATGGTTATGATAAACTCCTATAATGGAATAATCTCTCAAAATAGTACTTTATCTAATTTTTCTTTTTTTGAGGATAATTTAAGACCTATTTACCAAAATTCAAAGATTTCTTTTTTTGAGGATAATTTAAAACCTATTTACCAAAATCCAAAGATTTCTTTTTTTGAGGATAATTTAGAACCTATTTACCAAAATTCAAAGATTTCTTTTTTTGAGGATAATTTAGAACCTATTTACCAAAATTCAAAGATTTCTTTTTTTGAGAAAATTAAAACAGAGGATAATTGGGCTATTGTTGAAAAACAAAATTTTGCTCTATTATTAATGAATAGAAAAAAATATCTCGATAGTCTTTCTAGTTTAAATAACAACTGGATTAATGGTAAATCAGAAATTCCAAGTCAAATTTCACTTTCTGTTGGAAAAAGGTTCTTATCAGATCTTACGCGATTAATACTCAACAAAAGAAATCTTCCAATCCCTAAAATAATTATAGGCCCCATACCGAGCGGAGGCATTTGTTTTGAGTTACATATCAATGAAAATAATGCCATGTATGTTTCAATATTTAATGAAGGTACAATTGATATTGATTTAAAGTATTATGATTACTATTATTCAATTACGGAAAGTATGGATGCTAATAAAATAATTTATCAATATAGGCTAATTAATGAATTACCAACCGAATGATGAAATACCGAACGGAGAAGTTCTTTTTCGCTATTGTAATCCGGCAGCATTCCCAGACGGACAGTTGGAAATTCCGATTTCTATTTTTATGGATAGAAGCCTTTCTTGCGATTGGAAATTATTTAGGCAAGATCCATCAACATCATTTCATATTGCTGAAGGAAAGACGCGAATAATTCAAATTAATGTTTGTGAAGCAATTCGTAATCCGGTTAATCCAAAAAGAAGTACACAGATAATCCGTGAGTGGCATCAATCGATTAAATATAGTCCAATAACATCATCAGATAATGATATTCACGGTGAAAATATTGCTCATTCATTGATTATTGGTTTAAAAAAAGCTCCAGTATGCGAAGCTTTTGTAGCAAATTCCTCTTGGTTTGATGTTGTGTGAATATTTAAGCCCAATGCAAGATCCCTGAGTTTAACTGTGTGATGATAGACAACTATACTGAGGGTGGGACAAATAAGCCAGTGCTTGCATGGCTTGGGGATTCCTTTATTGAGTATACTAAGATGAAATGAGGTTTAAGCTAATATAGGTTTACTTTCTCCCGTCGGGGGATTTTTTATGGCTGGAGTTGGTAGTGGGGTCTGAGGTATTGTAACCTTTCTATTTCTTCAAGGCTTAAGCCGGTAGCTTTTGAGATAGCTTCTACAGCAAAACCCATTTCAGTTAAGTTTTTAGCAGTTTCACGGGCTTTTTGATAAGCACCTTGTTCAAAGCCTTGCTGTATTCCTTGAGATATCCCCTTGGCAAAGGCTATTCTGCCTGCCTCTTCTCTCTGTACCGCAATGTCCGTATCATAATCGTATTCGGCTACTAACATATTTTATGACCCCCTTCGATTTCCTTTTGAAAATATACGGCGTATCTACTTCGTTGCTGCACACAAATTAATCCTCAACGTATCAAAGATACGCCTGCGGTTAATTTGTGCTCGCGCCTCGTATCTACACCATCTATTTTCAAAAGTGTTGGTTTTAAAATACATGGGCGCCTGCATCGTCTCAACGTATCAGGACGGGCACGGATGTCCGTGTTTCCATGCAGCAGCGATGTTTGCGAAAGCAAACTCGCCGCCAGCAAATGTACACGGATGTACATTTGCTGGCAAAGCATCTACTCCGTCTATTTTCAAAAGGTGCTGGCTGCGCAGAAGCGGCATCCATAGTGGGGATGATGGAGTAGGGGAGACGCAAAAAGCAAAGCGCCGGATGAGTGAACCTTGCATTTCAAGGTAACCTGTTTAGAAAGGTGAGTTCCCGAACTGGTTTAATGCTTATCGGCTCTTTTTGTGTCTACATGGGTGTGGGTGTTTTTATTTTTGTGGGGGAGAGCGCAAGACATAATTCTGAATTAGTTCAACGCTTCAACTTCCTGTACGGTTAAGCCGGTTCCTTCTGCTATTTTGGCAATATCAATTCCAAGTCTTTTAAATGCGGTTGCAGTTTCACGAGCTTTTTGGTAAGCCCCCTGTTCAATGCCGCGCTCAATACCTTGTTCAATGCCTTGTTCAATGCCTTGGGCAAAGGCTATTTCATGTTCTTCCGCTCGTTGCACGGCTATATCGGTTTCATAATCATATTCAGCGAGTAACATGTTCAATACCTCCTTGGTCTTACGTTTGAGATACTCTTTCAAGATATTATTTGCTATGCATTCTTCAATCGCTTGTTGAAAACCGTTTATCTGATCTAGCTCTTTCCATCTTCTCACTGTTTCCACAAATATGCTGTATTCTTTCATAGTTTTACAGTTTGCTAATATCGGATGTTTATCGTGCTGATTAATGTTTATTACCTTAACGGTCAACTCAAGGCTTGGTTCGCCTACCTTTTCTACAAAAGCATCTGAAAGTTTTAGCATTGTAGTTTTAGGATAGTCTTCTATGCCGTTGTAAAAGACATAGAACTCAGGAGTGGGAATGTTAAGAAGTTTACGGCTATATTTTTCTTTTGATTCAAAGAGCGTTTCATACAGGCGGCTGACATACTCAAGACAGCGTAAAGGCATATTGGGGTTTATGGTTGATTGATGCTCTGCAAGTACTATGATTTTATTCTCAACGAGATAAGATACATCATTATAAAATGACATATAGAGAACCTGATCGAGTCTGACTGTTTTTAGTTGTGCTGTATCTTTAAGTGTTGTTCCATGCAGAGCATTGTATAATGAGAGGAAATTCTCTTTTGCCTTTTCATCTTCGCTGAAAAGATCGACAAATACGGAATCTTTATATTTTCTGTTTGCCGTACTCATAACTGCTTCTCCCTCAATGGCTATAGTATAGCATGGATATGAGGATTTTGAAAGCTATCGGTAGGCGCTTTTGTAAGGTACAATCTTTAATTCCTCATCAGTTTTGCCGTTTCAAGTTTGGTTTGGTAAGAGCCGTCGGTAAAACCCGTAATAGACCAAATTCCGCAGATAAAGAGGCTGTGGGAATATTACAGAAAATAACCGATACGTTCTGCCCTGCGTACGAAAGGTTGCAGTTTGCCAAGAAATGGCATATACTTTCATCGTATGCTACATTTGAAAAGCAGGCAAGTATGCCCATAGCAGACAGCATATAATTTGGAGGAACAGGTATGGCAACAGTTAAAGCGATGGATCTTTTTTGAAGCGTATGCAAAACAGAAACTGCCGATGGATCAAGGATATATTGTTTCATCGTTCTTTAAAGAAGATTCTGCGTACAGTATTTACGAGATCGTTTCCTATGCGACCCTAAAGGATATTTACCTAACAAGTAATGGCTTAACTTTTCAAACAAACGGAAAAAAACTTTTCTTGTTTGTCGAACCGGAAAACTATTCCCATAAGTCTATGGAACCCTACTGCCGTGAGCGCGACTTTCAAGTACCGCTGCGATTTAAAGATTCAAATATCATCACTGCAAAAAATCAATCAAAAATTATTTTCAGTAAGGAGCCGCAAGAGGCATTGTCGGCATTTACTATTGTTAAGCCTACAGGTATAAACTTTGCTTTCCTCTTTTACCCGCTTCCCGATGTATTTCAATCCATCGAACTGTTCTTTGAACAAACCTTAAATAAGGAAGCCGGAGTTCCGCTCCGTGATGCAAAAAATGCCGCAAAAGAATTTGCTCAGTTAAGTTCAAAGGTGCTGACGTGGCCGAATCTGGAAGAACAAAAAGCCGGTAAATAATTAGGTGTAAAGACGAAAACGCTGTATAATCGAAATACGGTTTAAACCGCTCCGAGCCGTCTATTTTCCATTTGAATAGGTGTCAGAGCGGTTTTATTTTTCTCCAAGCAGTTGTTTTAATTCCTGTATCTCTGCAACCAGTTTTGAGCGCTGAATATTCTGATATTGCTTGGGCAGCATCTCTTTACTGGTACACTCGAGTACAGCGACTAAATTCTGTAATTCAATATCATAGGGATAGGAGGGCGGAATAAAATCGTCGATTGTCTGTTCGATATCTTCCGCTGTCAACATCATACGGTTGTCAGCACTTGCATTCATTTTCGACCGAACCAAAATGGCCTCAATGTCCGCACCGGATATAGGAAATTTCAGCTTTCTATTGATAATATTAGAAAAAGAAATATCTTTTGTTTTAATTTTCAACTTTCGTTGCAGCGTTTCAAAAATCTCAACTTTTTCTGTCAACGTTTCAGGATAAAAAAGAGCTAAGTGCTCCTCCGCTCTTCCTTGCCGTTTTAAGTCTATCGGCAATAAATCGGGACGGCTGGTAATTAAAAACCAGATGATTTTTCCGCGGTAATCGGTGTTGCCCATAAAGTTTGCAATTTGCGCAAATACGCGGGAGGAACCGACACCATCCTGCATTTTACGGTTTCCTAAAACGGCATCCGCTTCATCGATCATCACGGCAACAGGCGCCATTGCTCGCAGAATATTCAGCACTTTTTCTAAATTCGATTCGGTTGTCCCCTGCCATTGCGTATGAAAATTTTTAAGCCGCACCATCGGGATGCCGATCTCTCCGGCAAATGCCGAAACGAGGAAGGACTTACCCGTGCCGATCGGCCCTGAAATTAAATAGCCCATCGGGAGCACATCGGTTCTTCCCTGTTTAAGCGCCTTTGCCATCGACTTAAAGCGCTTTTTTACAAATTCATGCCCTGCAATAAATGAGAGGTCATGCTCCGTTTCCAAAAACTCCAGCAACCCGCCCGCTTCGTTTTCGATAATTTCCTGCTTTTTTTTGCGAAGGTATTCAAACGTAATCGGTATGTCTTCGTTGTACGATTCTTTTGCCAGCTGATTAAGATTTAATAGATTTAATCCCGATGTCAGCTTTCCCATCCGCTCGGCATTGAGGAGACGTTCCAATAATAGTTCTCCTTTATTTTGCAAATACGTTAAAAAATGAATACGGATTGCTTCCGACGGAAGCGGGATAGCGACTTTAACCGTTGAAGGAGAGGCAACGAGTCGGGAATTCACATCGGCAAGATTTTCGGTCAACATAACAACCGAAATATCTTCATTGGTAAATTGAGGATCGTGTGACCAGCGGTTCAAGGTAACCAAGCAGTAGCGATCAACTGCATCGAGGTTCCCGATTTCCTCCGCAGGGATAACCGTTTCCGCATAATCGATAATCAATACCATTCTGCGGCCGCTTCCCATATTCAGCGTAAAATAGCGTTCAAGGTATGCAAAGGCTTTAACGGGATCGCGGGAATAAAAATCTTCGATGGGAACTTCGGGATACCGGCTGTGCATCGTTGCAATATAGGTCTGATCCATTTCTTGCATACAAAAAGATACGCCGCTCGATTTATCGTAAAATACGATAATATCTTTGTTACCGAAAATGACCTCCGAAATATAATCCCATATCTTTACAAAAACAAAATGAGCGCTTGCCCGATGATTGTGCGGCAGGAAATCACGGATATTACCATGTACAAAATAAAGATTGACCGTTTCGGTACAGTATTTAGTTGCGAGTTCCTGCGCCCACGGCGGTAAATCGTGGATAAGCTCGCTATTGTATTTAATCAGTTTTTTTCCCGAAGACAATTTCCCATCCCCCTCTTCGATAAATACCATATACAAAAACCGATAAAAACACAATAGAAATGAGGCGCCCATGGTGGTTTCTACATAATTCTTATTACCTTAAATTGAAATAATAGAGAACCGAAAAAAAGGCCAAGCGCAATACGGACTAAAAGGATAATGAGAATCGTCAATATCAGTCGGGTACGGTACTGCAGCGGCTTTCGCGGAAAAAAACCGGTAACCTTTGCAATAACGGGACTTAAAAATTTATCCAAGTTATACCAAAACGGAGAGCTGTTTGACGAACCGAAAAGATCGTACACAAGCCGAATAATCAAAAAAATGATCAGCAGGTTGAGCATAAAACCGATAAACGACCATATCAGTTGCATGATGCTCACAAATACTACCCAAAGGGAAATCGTTCCTGTCGCAAGGATGGAAGTAATAAGCTGCGCTGCAATGGACAAGATACCGAGCGATAAAATAGGTGAAAAATCGACCATACCGATGCGGGTAAATCTGAATCGTCTGAACCAATTTAGATAAGGATCGCAAATGGATGATAACACCCTGCCGAATGATGAATACGCCGCAGAAGGAACCCACGACAGCAAAATCTTAATAAAACATAAAAAGAGATAGGCATTGATCAGCTGCCTAACAGTTAATAATAATGAACGCACCATAACAGGCTCCTCATATCAATCGGCAATATTTCGCCGATCGGCATTTCCGTATAAGAAAATCTCTAAAAACTTCAATTTTTAGAGATTTTCCTTAGATTTAATTTGCGATGTTTCAATTTAAGTAATTACAATATAAAAACTTAAATTGAAACTCGTCGGGCATCTCTAAAAGCTAACCGAGTTTTTAGAGATGCCCATAACATACTGATTAAAATGCAAACCGTAAAGCCCTTTGCGATAACGCATGTTGTGATAACGCAGAGCAGATGCGCCATCTATTTTCAAAAGAGCGATTGCCATTATCAGGCGATAAAAATAGGCGGTAAAATCGGGCTTGAAAAAACATATTCCATGTATTAGAATACAAAATTAGTTCCAATAAAAGGTCCTTTGGACATATCACTGAAACGGTGGTTATAAATTGTAATAGAATCTTCTATAAAAACTTTATATAAGAGGAAAAAGTATTGAGAGGAGTAATAGTATGATGACGAATCTTGTGTATTCCGTATTGGCGCTTGTTCTTGCGGGGAGCATTGCAGCGCTGCTGTATGCCTTTGTAAAAACGCGCTGGATTAACCGGCAGCCGGTAGAGAACGACGACTTACGGCATATCAGCGGTTATATCTCGGAAGGAGCAATGGCTTTTTTGAACCGTGAATACAAGGCATTGGTACCCTTTATTGCAGCGGTTGCCTTGTTTTTGGCTGCCGGAAATAAAGGTGCGTTAAAGATAGAAGCGCTTACTTTTGTATTGGGCGCAGCGGTATCCCTGTTGGCAGGATTTATCGGTATGAAGGTCGCAACCGCTGCAAATGCGCGCACCGCACAGGCGGCCAAAAACGGCGGCCTTACCCCTGCGTTAAAGGTCGCCTTCTCCGGCGGCAGCGTCATGGGTATGAGCGTTGTCGGTCTTGCACTGCTTGGTTTCTTTATTGTGATGCTGGTTTCGTCCCTGTCGTATGGAACGGATATCAAGACTTTTTATGATATAACGCTGCCGCTCGGAACCGCTTTTTCGCTCGGAGCTTCATCGGTTGCGCTTTTCTCCCGTGTCGGCGGCGGTATCTTTACCAAAGCGGCAGACGTCGGCGCAGACTTGGTCGGTAAGGTAGAAAAAAACATCCCCGAAGACGATCCGCGCAATCCGGCTACCATTGCGGACAACGTCGGCGATAACGTCGGCGATGTTGCAGGAATGGGTGCTGACCTCTTTGAATCCTTTGTCGGTTCGTTAATCGGGGCAATGATCCTCGGTTTAACCGTCGCCGCCTCCGATGATCTTAAATTAAAGCTTATGGTATTGCCGCTGTTGATTGCGGTTTTGGGCATTGTCGCATCCTTAATCGGAACGATATTTGTGCGTGCAAAGCCGGGAAGCGATCCTCAAAAAGCATTGAACGCCGGTACCTTTGGCGCGGCGATTCTGGCGACCGTTTTCTTATTTATCGTATTGAAGTTCTTCATCGGCGAGGAAACCTTTAACGGAAGCGCCGGTATGTATCACATCTTCGGCGCAACAATTACCGGTCTTGCATCCGGCGTACTTATCGGGCTTTTAACCGAATACTACACCGGCACGGGCAAAAAACCGGTTGTTTCGATTATGAATTCATGCGAAACAGGCGCCGCAACAACGATTATCACAGGACTCGGTGTCGGTATGCGGAGCGCTTTCCCGACCATCGTATTGATCGGAGCGGCAATCTGGGGCAGCTTCAGCTTGGCTGGCCTCTACGGCGTCGGTATTGCGGCGGTCGGTATGCTGGTTACGCTCGGTATTCAGTTGGCAGTCGATGCTTACGGCCCCATCGCGGATAACGCAGGTGGTCTTGCTCAGATGGCGGAATTCCCGGGCGAAGTACGCGAAATTACCGACAACCTCGACGCCGTTGGGAACACCACCGCAGCAATCGGAAAAGGTTTTGCAATCGGTTCCGCAGCGTTAACCGCTATCATCCTTTTCACTTCATTCAAAGAACATACCGGCGTCAATATCGTCGATATTACGAATATTCCCGTTCTGACCGGTATTTTGCTGGGCGTTGCGGTGCCGTTCCTATTCTCCGCTATGGCGATGTCCGCAGTCGGTAAAGCCGCGTACAAGATGATAGAAGAAGTACGCAGTCAGTTTAAAAACAAGCCCGGTATTTTGAACAACACTGAAAAGCCGGACTATAAGCGCTGTGTAGATATCAGCACGCAGGCAGCCATCCGCGAAATGGTTATTCCCGGTCTTGTCGCCATTATCACACCGATTTTAGTCGGCTTCGTCGGCGGTCCGGCGATGCTTATCGGGTTATTAACCGGCGTTACCGGCTCCGGCGTTGTACTCGCTATCTTTATGGCAAATTCGGGCGGTGCATGGGATAACGCAAAGAAGATGATTGAATCGGGCAGCGGCGCAGGGAAAGGTTCGGAAGCGCACAAGGCTGCTGTTGTCGGTGATACGGTTGGAGATCCCTTCAAAGATACCGCCGGTCCTTCAATCAATATTTTGATAAAGCTGATGTCGATGGTCTCATTGGTTATCGCACCGATGTTGAAAACGTTCTGGGGCTTATAAAAGAAGTCCTCTGTATAGCGCTTGCGGTACTACGCTCCGATGGGTGTAAACCGCAGGGCAAAAAAAAGCCGGTTTATGGTTGTCCATAGACCGGCTTTTTTATGTAAAGCACGGAGATAAAAACATCTAAGAAAATCAGGGATAATTCAAATAAATAATTGGTAATTATAGAAACGCTCACACAGTGCGATAAAAGAGAGCGTACAAGAAAATTTCTTTAATTACACATTACCCATTATCAATTATTTTTTCGCTTCTTCCGCTTTTCGGGAAATTTTATTCCAAACACCGAAAACCCCCATCGCTTTTTTTACGATTTTAAGGGTTTGTGCGGCTTCCGCCCGCATCTTCATCGTGCCGTTGTAAATAATCTCGTCGATGAAGCCTCGCTTGGATGCATACATCGCACGCCGTTCTCTAATAGGTTCAAGGAAAGTATTGATGGCGGCGGCGAGTTTATCCTTTACTTCAACATCGCCGACTTTTCCCTTCCGGTAGCGTTCTTTTAAATCTTCAATTTCTGCTTTGTTCGGATTAAAGGCATCATGGTAGATGAACACCGGATTCCCTTCCACGGTACCCGGAATATCGGCGCTGGTTCGGTTGGGATCGGTGTACATACTGCGTACCTTTTTTACCACCGTTTTTTCATCATCGCAGAGGAATATCGCATTGCCGAGGCTCTTCGACATCTTAGCTTGTCCATCCGTGCCGACAAGCGAGCCGTAGTCGCTCACCATAACCTCCGGCAACGGAAACACATCGCCGTACATATAGTTAAAACGCTTTGCAATTTCCCGCGTCAATTCGACATGGCTTTCGTTGTCCTTGCCGACCGGCACCAGATTTGCACGGGGGAGCAAGATATCGGCAGCCTGCAGCACAGGATAGCCGAGGAGACCAAGCGGTAATTCGGAAAGATGTGCAGCCTTTGCCATATCTTTTATAGAAGGAATACGCTGCAGTCGCGGCACGGTAACAAGGTCGGCAAAAAACAGGTTCAGCTCGCAAACTTCCGGCACTGCCGATTGCAAATAAATAACCGATTTTTCAGGATCAATTCCACAGGCTAAATAGTCCAGCGCCATTTGCCGCACATTATCGGCAAGTTCATCGATATAGTGTTTTTCGGGCTTTGTCGTCAGTGTATGCAAGTCCGCAATAATAAAAAAACATTCAAATTCTTCTTGAAGCCGTACTCGATTCCTAATCGAGCCGACATAATGCCCCAGATGAAGATTACCCGTAGGGCGATCACCCGTTAAAATTCGTTTTCTTTCCATAAAGGTGATAGTATCATGTTTATATTTAGCAGCGCAAGGGTAACCGTACCTGAGTTGTTAACGGTTACCATGGGAGATGCCCTTATCTTCTTTTGCCGAATAAGCGGAGAAGCGCTAAGAAGATATTGATAAAGTCGAGATACAGCTCTAATGCGCCGATAATCGCAACCTTTTTAAAGTTTTCATTATCCTGTGCATAGCGGGCAGCTTGTGTAATCTTTTGAGTGTCATAAGCGGTTAGTCCGGTGAAAACACCGACCGTTACAAAAGAAATCAGCCAATCAAGTGAAGAAGAACGCATAAACATATTAACAAGCGAGGCAATTATCAGCCCGATAACAGCCATCATCAGGTACTTACCCGCCGATTGCAGATTATTCTTCGTTGTTGCACCGTAAACGCTCATTGCACCGAACATCAGCGCCGTTATTACGAAGATACGGACAACAGAAGTACCGGTATATACAAAGAGTACCGACGAGAGCGTCAAGCCGTTAACAATTGAGTAGATAACAAAAGAAGCGGCTGCAGCAGGGAAGCTCATCTTTCTGATGCCTGCCGACAAAATAATGACAAGCGCAAATTCCGCAATAATCAAGCCTAAGAAGGTAAAACGATTCCCAAAGATAAAATAGAGAAGCGTTTCGCTATTGAATACTGCAAAGGCTGCAATTCCGCTCATTGCTAAAGCTGCAACCATCCATCCATATACGGCGGTGATAAACCGCTGAGTGATTTTTTCATTTGCTTGCTGCAATGAAATATTGTCAGTTGATGTGTTCATACACTTAATATACAAACGAATATCTATTCTGTCAATGAATTACTTAACAGGGCACAAGGCATTAAAACCGCTATGGAGACGGCGGCTCTGATACGCTCACACGGCTCAGCCCTATAGGTAGTATTTCCGATGTTCAGGATAGACGCCCCGCTCCAGAACGCGGTTGACTTGCGCGAGCATTGCATCCCTATCCTGCGGCAGCGTCCCTTTCAGCGTTAAAAAGTTGGAGGCGTGATTGGAGCGGAAAATCACCGGAGCGGTCATCTCTTCAACATGGATATTTTCTAAAATCAGCTTTAATTCTTTAACAACTTCTTCGATCCCGACAACCGTGTAATTCCCTTCGGCGGCGGCTTTGGTAAGATAGCTGCCGTCCTCAAGCCGCAAGGTGAGCAGCCCCGCATACGTCAAATACATTTTGGAGATAATCTCACCGGTTTTAATCGCATGCTGCGTGTTATCCCGCTCCGCGCCGTTAATTCCTAAAATAAAAGTTGCCGACAGCTCCATTCCCGCGTCTTTTACTTTATACGAAAGTTTGATCAGCTCCGCCGCCGTTGTTCCCTTCCGAATAAACTTGAGCGTTTCATCATCGCCGCTTTCCACACCGAGATACAAGAGTGTCAGCCCCTTCGAGGCCAGCAGCTGCAATTCTTCCGGAGACTTCTGCCTGATATTGAGATGGGTTGCATAGCAGGACACTCGTTTGCACTGCGGAATAACGGCCGCGATCGCGTCCAGCACTGCGACTAAGTATTCCGTCGGGGCAGTCAACGCATCGCCGTCCGCCAAGAATACCTTATCGACACGGCGGTAGTGCTCGGCAAACATCACGAGTTCCTGCTTCACCGTTTCGATCGGTTTAATATGGAATTTTTTTGTCTGGTACATTCCGCAAAAGACGCAGCGGTTATACGAGCAGCCGAGCGTTACCTGCAAGATTAAAGAATATGCCTCGCTCGGCGGACGGTACAGCGGATAGTCGTAAGGGTCGTAAAGCGTATCGTACATCGGCAATTATGAAAAGAACAGCGTTCCGAAAACATCGTAAAAGAGTTTTCCGAACAGCAGTATGATGACGCAGATCATCAGAGGTTTGATAAACGCAGTACCTTTTTTTATTGCAAAGCCTGCTCCGATATAGTTCCCGATGATGCCGAATACGGCGGCGGGAATCGCGATGGAATAGATGACTTTGTTGCCGATGATGACGGCGATGAGCGACGCATAGTTCGATGCAAGGTTCAATACTTTGGCATTGCCGGAAGCGGTTTTAAGGTCGTACTTCATCCATGCGGAAAAAACGATAATCGCGATAGTTCCCGTTCCCGGGCCGATCAGCCCGTCATAGAATCCGATAACGGAGCCGGCACAGGTTGCTAAGATGAACGCTTTCTTTTTGGGTATATCGGCTGACTGATTCTCCGTACCGAAATCCCGTTTTAATAACAGCAGAACCGCGACAATCGGGAGAACGACGACCAATGCTGTTTTGAGCGTTTCTTGATTGATCATCAATGCGATTCTGATACCGATATACGAAAATATAAACGAACAGACGGCGGAAATGGCAGCAACCTGCCAGTCAACTGCGCCGCTTTTAAAAAATCGCGCTGCGGAAAGCGTGGTACCGCACGCAGCGGAAAACTTATTGCATCCGATTGCCGTATGCGGCGGAAGCCCGACGAATAGATACGCAGGCAGCGAGATTAAGCCTCCGCCTCCTGCAGCGGAATCGACAAACCCCGCCAAAAAAACAAAGAACCATAGAAAGGCAAGCGCCCAAATAGTTAAATGCATAGGTCATATTCTATCATCATTTTAGCCTTTTGAAAATATACCTTTTCAATATCTAAAACACAAAACTACAGTGTACATCATCCTAATCATACTCTTGCCGAGCCGTGACCGGATACTTCCCGAGCGGCGGCAATCACTTCTTCCGCTTGAGCCTGCGTAATCCCCGCGGCGGCGGCAGCCGCTTCCACGGAAGCGGCTGCAAGCTTTTCAATACTTGAAAAGCTGCGCAGCAAACGCGCAGCCCGCTTTTCTCCGATGTGGGGCAGCTCTTCAAACCGTAAGTGCAGCTCTTCTTTTGACCGCAGCCGGTTGTTGCGGGTGTTGGCAAACCGGTGTGTTTCGTCGCGTACCCGCTGGAGTACCCGCAAGGCTGCGCTCCGCCGCGGCAGTACAATCGGCTTGTTGATATGCGGCCGGTAGAGTTCTTCATTTTTTTCCGCTAAACCCACCAACGGAATATCCAGCTCCAATGCATCGAGTACCGCTTTTGCCGCATTCACCTGTCCGATGCCGCCGTCTATCATAATCAGGTCGGGCAGCTCCGCCGCTTCGTTCAGCAAACGGGTATACCGCCGCGCCACCGCTTCCCGCATAGAGGCATAGTCATCGATGATACCGTCCGTAGTACGCAGTCTGAATATCCGGTAGTTCTTTTTGTCGGGATTGCCGTCCTTAAACGAGATGAGGCTCGCAACCGTGTACTTGCCGTGCAAATGAGCGATATCGAAGCCCTCGATGCGGTGGGGCGGACGGTCAAGCGACAATATTTTTTGGAGTTCTTCCAGCGCGGGGAAGTCTCCCAGTTCCTTTACGCGGCGGGCAACGTCCTCTTTGGCGTTAAACTGAGCCATTGCAAGCGCCGCTTTATGCCGCCGAAGTACGGAAGGAGACAGACGGTCTGCCGCTGTTTGTTTTGATATCTCCGGTTCGCTTGCGCTGCCGGATACCGGCGTCGTAGCAGCCTCATCAGGTGTAACGGCGCCATATACCGGCGTTTTTTCGGCGACTGCCGCTTCGGTGTTATCAATATGATATGAATGTTCGTTCACAGCGGTGAGGCTTTCCATATCCGTTGCAGAGGCTTGTTTCCGATCTTCCAACGGAATCGCCGTGATAGTAACTTTGACGCCGAGCCGGTCGGCAAACCATTGTTCTGCGAGTTCGTATTCTTGTCCCGCACTCACAAAGATATGCGGCGGAATCTGTTTCGGATCGGTGTAGTAGGCAATGAGAAATTCAGGTAAGACCTCGGATTCGTCTTTAAGGCTTTCCGTCCGGTATAAGTCCCGCCCGACAACCTTGCCGCCCCGCATTTTAAATACCGTAAACGTAATCAGCGCTCCCTCCGCCGCCCATCCGATATAATCGCGGGATTCAGGATCCATATCTTCAACGGAGTTTTGGCCTCGGAGCGCCCGTACCGCCTGCATCCCATCCCGAATACGGGCGGCCTTTTCAAACTCGCGGGCGGCAGCAGCAGCTTTCATCTTTTCCGTTAATTCGGCAAGCGGTTTTTTCACGTCGCCCTCAAGCAGCAGCGCAATTTCATCAATATCCTTCCGATAGTCGGTTTCCGAAATTTTTTCCGCACAGGGCGCACTGCACCGGCCGATATGGAAATACAGACAGGGTTCACGCTTCTTTAAGCGCTTGCATTGCCTCAATGTATATGTCCGTTTAATGAGCGACAAAAAATCATCAACAGCCGGCACATTGGGGAAAGGGCCGAAATACCGTGCGCCGTCGTTTTGTATCCGCCGCGTTCGGTACAGCCGCGGATAGCGTTCATTGGTGATTTTGAGTACGGGATAGGTTTTCCCGTCTTTGAGATTGATATTGTAACGCGGCTTGTATTTTTTAATCAAATTATTTTCAAGCAGCAGCGCCTCATACTCATTATCGGTTTGAATATATTCGATACGGCGCGCACGCGAAACGAGGATACGGGTTTTTATATCCCGCTTTGACGCAAAATACGAACTCAGCCTATTCTTGAGCGATTTCGCCTTTCCGACATAAATAACGATATCTTTTTCATCCCGCCACAGATACACGCCGCTGGTTTTAGGCGCCGACAGCGCATATTGATGAAGCGCCTCACGCACGTCCGCTTGTTCACTCATACCGTAAGGATAATACTGAGACCGATGGCTAATGGCAATATCGATTGAAAGCGCTTTCCCTCTTGCTTGTTAAATGACGGTGTTGTCGGGGATAATTGCGTTCTTGGTGATAACGTAAATGCGGTCGACAACGTGATAATAGCCGTAATCGCCGTCGGGTGGGATTTCACCCATACCGATGGATACGTTATGCCCGATGCGTGCATTTTTATCGATAATCGCTTTTTTGATATGACAGTTTTTCCCGATACCGACGCACGGAATGTCGGCTTTTTCGTCCCCCGCCTTGCTGCTTTCTGATTCGTAGTAGTCCGCTCCCATACAGACAACCCCTTCCAACACGCTGCCCGATTCGATAATGGTTCTGATACCGATAACGGAGCGGCTAATCGTTGCATACGTGATAACACAGCCTTCGCTACAGGTAACGCGATCCAGCTGCGCCCCGTTGATTTTTGAAGCCGGCAGATTTCGGTAGTGAGTATAAATCGGCGCTTCCGCATCATAAAAGTTAAACTGCGGTGTAATCTCCGTTAAATCGAGATTCGCCTCGTAAAAACTGCGGATGGTACCGATATCTTCCCAATAGCCGTTATGCACAAACGCCGAAACCTTATGATCTTTAATCGACGCGGGGATGATCTCCTTTCCGAAGTCCGTCATGCTATTGTTTAAGCAGTCTTCCATCGCCTTTGCATTAAAGATGTAAATACCCATCGAAGCGAGATATTCTTTATCGGGGCTTGCAACGGAAATACCCGACTGTGCAGGGATTTTCCATTCGTCGATATTTTTGTCGGGGCCGGGTTTTTCCATAAAAGCGGTGATATTCGATTTTTTATCAATCTGCATAATGCCGAATCCGGAAGCGTCGCGGCGGTTTACTGCCGTACAGGCAATGGTGATGTCTGCTCCGGAAGCTTCGTGCTGCGCTAAAAACTCTTTTAAGTTCATACGATATAATTGATCGCCTGAAAGGATGATATAGTATTTCGGATCTTGCGTTTTAAAGTGAGTAAAGTTTTTTTCTTACGGCATCCGCGGTTCCTTCGTACCAGCCCGAATGCTCAAATGTTTGTTCCGCAGCAAGGATTTCAACAAAACCGTTTGAAAAACTGTCGAAGCGGTATGCCCGCGCAATGTGCAGATGCAGCGATGCGGAATTAAATTGAGTCAATACATAGATTTGCCGAAGACCTGAGTTAATACAATTGGAGATAGGGATGTCGACAATACGGTGCTTCCCCCCGAACGGTACGGCCGGCTTTGAACGGGATTGAGTAAGCGGGTATAAACGAGTTCCTTTTCCGCCTCCCAAGATAATCGATAATACTTTCGGCATATATCCTCCTTATGATATTTGCAGGGGCGCATTCCGCAAAAACCGAGAGAAGTATCTACAAGCGCGTTAGGATTTCAGCGCTGTTCTATTATTATAAGTATAAACGATGTTTTTATTTTTTGCCATAAAAAAATAAGAATTGTTCTTGCTCTTTCTACCCGCTTGACAAAGCATAGGATTATCAGTATATCATTACAGAGTATTTAGTAATCTATGCGGCATAGAGCCGTTCTCTAAAAGTTATCTGCAAAAGTAATCGTATAAAAAGTCTATCATTAGCAACATTAAAATGCTGAGCTATACCTGCCGATATGAGAAGCGGGATAGCAGAAAGTTGTGCCGATCATGCCGCTACCGCTGAAACGGGAAAGCAAGACGATGAAAAATTACTGCTGCGGCGTATATGCAGCAGTAATAGAAGTGCGCTTTTAACAGCACGGGTTCATGTGTTAAGGGTGCTTACTAAATAAAGCGGAGAAAAAGCTTATGAAAAAGAAGAATCGTATAGTATCTTTTGCACTGATTGTGCTTGCTGCCATTGCAGGTTTTACCTGTAAGAACAGTATCGGTTTAGGCGGTCAGATAGATATTCTTCCGCCAAATGGAGAGATTACCGCTCCTGATGGGGTAGGTGCGATACGCGGTTCATTTGTTTTAAGGGGAAAGGCGAGCGATGACGATGGTGTCGAATCGGTTTCGGTTGTGTTTGAAAATATCAAAACGAAAGAAACGAGCCAAACGTATGAGGCCAATGACTTTAGTAAGGGCAGCGTATCGGTGTTGTGGAGTACCCATATAGACAATGAAGTGAAAGGAAATAGATGCGCTCTTCCCGACGGTGAATATGAAGTAACGGTTACGGTTACCGATACAGGCGGAAAGACAAGCACATTTACCAAGAATTATAAAATAGACAATAGAGCACCCGAAGTAGAAATACTGAGTCCTGATTTATCGAAAAGTCAAAGTGGTGATTTTACGATGCGCGGTTCGATTATCGATATACCGAGCGGCGTCAAAAGCATAAAATATATCGTGGGTAAACAAGATAGCAGTGATATAACGGTAAAGCCCGCAGAAACCTCGCTCGAGTGGAAAGAGCTTGAGATATCGGGAGATACATGGGCTATCCCTTTTACCGATGGGGATAATATCACGCAGAAAACAAAAGCTGAAAGGATCGGTAAACAAGTTGACGGGCTCGCAGCGGGAGTAGAACTATATGATATACCGCTGTTCTTTTTTTAGTTGAAGATAAAGCAGGCAATGCCGGTATTATCAGTCAAATAATCAGAGTAGACCCGAACGGAGATATTCCGAAGTAAAGGTATTATCGCCTGAAGCGGATAAAGTATTAGGCGGAAGGATCCGTATATGGGGAACCGTGAAGGTACCTAATCCGCAGCGGGAGTGGTCAATGCTGTACTGATTCAAATTACCGATAACACCAAACCTGAAAACCCCACGAACCGGATTTTAGCCGGAGCGCTCTGTTTGGCGAAAGCGAGTGGTGCCCTGCCGATGGGAAACCGTTAAGCTATACGGCGGGAAGTTCGTATTGGTCGGTAGAAATAAACGGAAGTAAGGAATTTGAAGCAGCAAGCGAACGGCAGCGGATTATTTGGTTTAGATTGTGCGGCAAAATGAGAAGGGGAGAGTCGGACAATGGACAGAGCCGATTAAAGTTACCGTTGATAAGGAGGCTCCGGCTATTACCGATATGAAGGTTGCAAGCGAAAGTAAGATCGGTACGGCTATTCCTTCCGGGCAGATTGACCCCGAAAACCAAGACTATGTTTCAAATATGTGGATCAAGGGAGATGGACTGTATTTATGTGCAGAGTTATCGCATGATGCCGGTATAGAAAGGATAGATATAAGCGGGAGCTATCTCGGTACGTCTGTTTCTTTAACGGGAGACAGTGAGATAACCGGCTATCAGCTGCATAATCAGCAGTGTTTTGAAGCAGACGGTCATAACTACAAGATGCGGATACCGTTAAAGACGACGGGGAACCCTGCAAATAATAACGGATTTACGATTAATGTTACGATAAAGGCTAAAAAACAAAAAGAAGGAGATATAGAGGGGTTAACGGCTTCAACTTCATTCTCCTTTAAGTATGATAACAGCGTTCCAACCGCGGTGTTTGGTACAAAAATGTATTCATCGGGTATTGTACAGGTGAGCGGAGCTTCGTTTACCGACACTGGGTTAATAGGGAGAAGCAATATCAATGCTTCGATGAAGGTTTTTACCTCAGGGGAAGATATTGCAATTACCGCATTTGATCAGAGTACGGGGAAGGTTACGCTTGCCACCGCTCCGGCGAATCCTACAAAGGGATATCTTATTTACAGTCCCATTGAATATTTGAGGCCTGACAGTAGCGGTAAAGTGTGGGTATCCGGCGCTGCGTATGATGTAGGCGCTGGGGTTGAAAAGGTCAAAGTAAGCTATAATGGAGTTCCGGCAAGCGAAGTTACGTTAGAGTTTCCGAGCGGCGTGCGAACGGATGTCGGTAACGGCGATGTCAACTTTGTCACATGGAAAGGTGAACTCGATGTCAGCAGTTTTGTAGATGGTACGGGGAAAATCGTCATTACGCCGATTGACCGTGCAAATAATGCCTCTGCTCCGATTGAAGTACCGGTAAAACTTAAAAAGGAGCCTTTGAAGATAAGCGCTGTAGCATTGGGAACGGATATGAACCGGAACGGCACTATCGCAGATGTCGGCTCTACGGTGGTTGAAACCAAAACGTTGGGGCTGACATATAACGCAGCAAATCCTGACGGTATCGACAGTGAAAAATACGATTGGCACGGTAAAGCTGACGGCGGTACGTTTAGATTTAAAAACAATACGTCGCACATTAACATTGGAACCGGCGGCGGAAGCGGCGATAAAAAGTATACGCTGAAATGCGTAACAAACGGTACTGACATTCGGAATCTAACTGCATTACCTTCAGATGGCGTTATTACGCTGGATGCGGCTGATTTTACTAAAATAGGTCAAAGTGATGACCTTGCCACAAGCGACCCCAAAAAGCGTAAGCTTCTTCTTACCGTATGGGATTCTGCACAGGGGTTAACCTGCGGTACCGATACGTGGATGGCAGAACTGGCACTGGATGTTATTGTCGATACTACAGACAGAATTGCGCCCACAAACGAGATAAATCCATTTAAGTGGGTTTCCGAAAGCGAAAACAGCTTGTACGGCAACAGCCGCGATAACGGACACATCGAAAGAGGAACCGATTTACCAAGTACTTTTAACCAGACAAGCGGCCTTATGGACAAGGATGATAAAGTTTCCGGCAAGATCAGCATTACGGGAACTGCGTATGACGATCAGGTTATCACGGAAATTTGGGCAAAGATCGACGGCTTTACATTTACCGGTGCAAGTACTACGGATGCTCAAGTAGGTCACAGGCTTGCAACGTATAGTACTTCAACCGGTAATTTTACGGTAGAATCCGGTAATGTTGATACAAACGGATGGAAGTTTACTGTTGTATCGAATGAGTTCAGTGTTGAAAAGGGTCATACCGTTAAATGGCAGCTCGATTGGGATAGCTCAAAGATAGCGAACGGCGTAGGCTTGGATAAAACCGTTACGGTAACAGTAAAAGATACCGCTCAAACAAATACCGCGTCTGATAGCAGGAAGGTGGATGTTGTGCCGTATATTACGGAGATAGTAACTGAAAAAACGCACGAAAGCGGCTTGACTAAAAATACTATCCGCTCATCGAACGGGAAATATTCGGTTATAAAAGGCAGTACGGTAGGATTCATAAAGGTAAAGGGCTTTAACTTGCCTAATCCTACTGTACGACTTGTTAAAGCAGCAGACTTGCCAACTGCTACAGAAACGACTGGAGAAGGTCTTACTGCTACCGGAAGTGGTTCCGAATTTACACTAACAAATGCTCTTTCAAAATCGGGTTATCTTGAAGTATTTGCAGGAGCTTCGAAGGTTCGTGCAATAAATAATATTAATAGCAATGAAAAAGCGTATAACAAAGAAGAAGATTTGTATTTGTTGAAAAATAAAAACTTCAACGATGACCGATATCTGCGCCTATTCGATATAAAGCAAACAGCTGTGAGAAACGGTTACTATCCTGAAATGATTATGGATGGAAATGATCCGGTGTTCGGGTATATTGATTTAAGCGGAGGACCTGATAGTGCTGTCGCATCGGGAGGCGCTGGGGCGTATCAGCCTTCACATGCAATGCCTCAGCGTGCAAAATTTAACGGCGCTACAGGCAGTACAACGGATACAGAATACCTGATAAAAGCTTCAATATGGGATCAAATGGGTATGGCAAGGGATGATGGCGGAAGATACCATCATGTAACGGTTTACGATAGAGATAAGTGCGCTATGTCCTTTATTTATGATAGGTATGCTGAATTATACGATGACGGAAAAGGTTGGGGGGCAGGTGTTCAGTATGCTAAGTATGAAGCTCAGGGTGGAAATCTTTCAACGAGGCTTAAGAATAATGCTCTCACGCTTGAAACCACCCATCATGATTCTCTGTTATTGGGCAGATATCAGTATCCGAAGATCATAACAAAAGGAAATTCTATAACTGATAAAGCTGTGGTGTATATGGCATATTATGATACTAATACAAATGATAAAAAACTCATTTTTAGAAATTTTCAGATTGGCAAAAAAGATAGTGTTACCGGTATTGACACGGGATCTTCACCTACTAAATTTGAACTATATAGTGATAGTAGTCATCCAGAATATGTGCAATGGACAAATTTAAAGGAGAATTATACAACTGCTCCAAAGGATACCAAAGAAGCTTTCCCTTCTCCTGATTACAATACAGGTCGTTTAGAACTCGTTACATCTGCTTCTCCATATTTTGATATAGGCGTACTGAGTGATGGACGTGTCGTAGTTGTATACTTTGATGAATCGGTAGGTAAGCTTAAGCTGCGTTATTCAAATGCTCCTGTAACGGGTGATGATCCTACAGCTGTGGTTGCTTGGACGGATAGTTCTATTGAGTTCCCCAACTATGTCGGTCAATATGTTTCGATGGATATCGATTCAGGCAATGGTATTCATATAGCGGCCTTTGATTCAAATAATGGAGATTTAAAGTATTTCTATCTTGACAGCTATAATGCTACTACATTGAAAACAGCTTTGGTGGATGCTGCTTTTAGCGTGGGGCAGTGGACACAAATTAAGGTTCATAATAACAAACCCTATATTGCCTATTACAATAATTCTGAAGCGGGTCAGCGAAGTGCCATCAAGCTTGCCGTTGCAAAGGATAATGTCGGTACTGTTAAAAATGGTGTCGGTACGTCAATGGGTGATGAAGCAAACAAAATAGCTGAAGGATTATATTACGAGGATGGTTTTGTAACAGGCAGGTGGGACTGTATGACTATTCCTACTCTTACGCCTGCTCAGGGCGGTACACCTAAGTTTAAGAAGGTAAATTTAGGCTTTGATACTGATGGACGGCCTGTAGTAGGCTATCTTGGAAGCAATATTGAATTCGGTAAATGGCTGGATGAGTGAGAATGCCTGATTTAGCGGATTAATAATTTAAGGGATTAACCTCAGTAAAATTAAAGGGCTGTTCTAAAAGGACAGCCCTTTTTTTGTGTTTATCTCCAGTACCTTTATTTCCATTCTTAAGCGGATTGTGAATCGGTTTTTTAGAGATGCCCATATCTTTATAGGTGTGAGATTTCTTCAAGGCTTAAGCCGGTTCCTTCTGCTATTTTGGCAATATCAATTCCAAGTCTTTTAAATGCGGTTGCAGTTTCACGAGCTTTTTGGTAAGCACCTTGTTCAATACCACGCTCAATACCTTGTTCAATGCCTTGGGCAAAGGCTATTTCATGTTCTTCCGCTCGTTGCACGGCTATATCGGTTTCATAATCATATTCAGCGAGTAACATGTTCAATACCTCCTTGGTCTTACGTTTGAGATACTCTTTCAAGATATTATTTGCTATGCATTCTTCAATCGCTTGTTGAAAACCGTTTATCTGATCTAGCTCTTTCCATCTTCTCACTGTTTCCACAAATATGCTGTATTCTTTCATAGTTTTACAGTTTGCTAATATCGGATGTTTATCGTGCTGATTAATGTTTATTACCTTAACGGTCAACTCAAGGCTTGGTTCGCCTACCTTTTCTACAAAAGCATCTGAAAGTTTTAGCATTGTAGTTTTAGGATAGTCTTCTATGCCGTTGTAAAAGACATAGAACTCAGGAGTGGGAATGTTAAGAAGTTTACGGCTATATTTTTCTTTTGATTCAAAGAGCGTTTCATACAGGCGGCTGACATACTCAAGACAGCGTAAAGGCATATTGGGGTTTATGGTTGATTGATGCTCTGCAAGTACTATGATTTTATTCTCAACGAGATAAGATACATCATTATAAAATGACATATAGAGAACCTGATCGAGTCTGACTGTTTTTAGTTGTGCTGTATCTTTAAGTGTTGTTCCATGCAGAGCATTGTATAATGAGAGGAAATTCTCTTTTGCCTTTTCGTCTTCGCTGAAAAGGTCGACAAATACGGAGTCTTTGTACTTTCTGTTTGCAGTGCTCATAGCTGTTCTCCCTCGCTTGCTGGTAAGTATTATAGCATAGGCTAACGGATTTTTAAAGATACCGCATATTCATACTATCTGAATTATAAATTGCAACAGAAAATTAAAACTTGCAAACGAACTCAAAGGGGTATATAATAAACTTATGATAGCACGAGTTTCTGCTTCGCAAGAAGATTATTTGGAAGTTATTTATGATTTATCACACGGTACTGAGGCTGTCCGTTCAATCGATATCGCTAATTTGTTGGGGGTTTCGAGGGCAAGCGTAAATAAGCGTCTCAGTCTGTTAAAAGATTCCGGTTTTGTCGAACATGAACCCTACGGATTGGTGCGTCTTACCGAAAAAAAAAGGCTGTGCTGTTGCAAAAAATGTTCGCGAACGGCATAACACGTTGTATAAGTTTTTGACCGATATATTGGGTGTAGACGAAGAAACTGCCGATCGCGAGGCATGCGAAATGGAACATGCGATCAGCCAGGATACTTCAGATAAGCTGTATGCGTATCTTAGTAAACTCAATAAGGCTCCCGGGCCGGAAGATAAGATATCTAAAACCCAAAGGGTGCAAACCTCTTATGACCGCCTTATTAAATAACCTCTTTGCTAATTATTAATTTTCCATTTTCCGTGCTGCTGAGAAAAACGCTGTGCAGGCATAGAAATAACCCGCCCGTCTTCTCCGGCAAGTGCAATAATGCCGGTAATCAGATTTATTTCGCTGATGCGGAACAGGGTGTTATCGTAGTAGAGACTGGTGCCGATTGAGGGCAGCTTTTTCCGCGTTTCCACATACCAATCATATTCATAAGAAAGGCAACAGAGTAGACGTCCGCATTGCCCCGAAATTTTGAGCGAATTTAACGATAGGTTTTGTTCTTTTGCCATCTTGATAGATACCGGCCGCAGTTTGTCCGTTACGGCATGGCAGCAAAACGGGCGACCGCAACAGCCGATGCCGCCAGCCATTCTCGATTCATCGCGAACACCGATTTGCCGCAGCTCGATACGAAGATGCAAAATAGCAACCAAGTCTTTAACCAGCTTACGAAAGTCAATACGGGTATCTGCCGTAAAAAAGAAGATCACTTTAGGATCCTCAAGCAAGTAGTGGCAGTCAATCAACTTCATATCAAGTTTATGAATAAGAACTTTTTCTTTAAAAACTGCGCCGGCTTCCTTTTCTTTTTCAAGATTTTCATTTATACGCTGAAAATCCTTATCAGTTGCTTTCCGCGTAACCGTAACGATATCTTTAATTGCTGCTCTAATAGGATGTTGTACCAAACCCATTACACGAGCCATATCATCACCGTAGCGGGTAGGGGTAATGACATAATCACCGTCTTGCAGGTTTAAATCCGCCGTTGTCGCGTAAAAAGTCTCTTGTGAATATTCAAGCTTTAACTGATAGAGTGGTTTGGGGAAGGCTCCCTCCGGTATAGTTTCTTCCGTTTGAGGCGCATCGCTATCTTCCAAAGCGCTTAAATCATCTATTTCTTCGTATTCGGTATATGTTTCTTCAAATTCAATATCCATTTCTGACTCCTATTATGTAATTAAATCTATAATTAAGCCGTATATTTCTTCAAGCCGTTCAAGAATAAAAAGCTGGCTTTTTTGGTCACAGAGCAATTCACCTGCAAACTTGTCAAGCTTTTCATTGATAATAACAATTTGGGTAAAAGAGCGTGGTCTTAAATGATTGGTCTTATCACGGCGTAAGTGAGTCCGTGTCGTAACCGTATATGCTTCATGCGCGACATAGCTGATAAAGTTTTTAACAGCCTGCTTATACCGTAAGATTGTTTCAGGATTTTGGCGCGTTCGCAAGGTATCCCCTGCAGATCGTACATCGTCTTGCAACAGAGCGATTGCTTCTTCTTGCGGTAATGTACTCAGCTGTTCGAGTATATCGACTTCGTTTCCCTGCCGGGTTTGGGGTAAGACACTTCGCAGCATCTCTTTAAATTTATTCAGTTTTTTTTTGTCTTTTTCGGATTGCGCTGTTTTGGTTTGTAAGGACGGTTGAACGGTTACCCCTGCTGCGTAAGTTGAACTTTCTATCTGATTTCCCATCTTTCTCCTTTATTTTGAGTAAGAAAAAGTGGAGGAATGGAGCGCTTGTCGGTTTGCATATTTTTTTTCCGCTTCTTCAAAGCTGTGCTGATCGCCGGTTGCGGAGCAGAATCCGTGCAGGATAACATTATCATCAACCCGTAGCTTTTTTTGTCAGAACCGACCCGATAACCATCCCCGATGAAAGGACGACGACATAATCCGGCGCAATAATATCGCCCTGTACAATTCCGCCTACACTAACCGAAGCTGCACGGATATTGCCTCGTATTCGGGCTTCCTCTCCGATAATGACACGTCCCATGGTCTGTATATTGCCGTTTATATCACCGTCTATCCGTAAAAAGCCTGAAACCGTTATATTCCCGCTTATCATCGATCCCGACCCAACAATGGTGTTGATCGAAATATCATCGATAAAGTTTTTTTTTGCCATAGTTATTGCTTTGTATTGGAAGCTTTTATATTAAGATATTTAATCGGGTCTACAACATCGGAACCGATATGTACTTCATAGTGTAGGTGGGGACCTGTCGAAATACCGGTTGTTCCGATATATCCGATGGTTTGTCCCTGCTGTACATATTCACCTCTGGTTACGCGGTAAGATTGAAGGTGTGCATATCGGGTATAAAAACCGTGTTTATGCTTAATGATGATATAATTTCCCCATCCGGGATCAAATTCTACGGTAACAACTTGCCCGTCCGCAGTGGCCACGATTGGGTCTCCCGAACGATAGGTGGAAAGGTCTATACCTTTATGAATATACCACTGACCGGTAAAGGGGTGCCGGTTTTGTCCGAATGCCATCGAAATATGCCCGATGCCGCCCTTAATCGGCCAAAGGCTCGGAATATCGGAAAAGAGCGTTGTCTGCATATTAAGGAGTTTCCCCATTTCCTGTACCGGTAATACGGCATCGTTAAGGTATGAGGTAAGCTGCTGCAGCTCCGCAGCTTCTTTCAGCGAACCTTCCGCAACCTCGTGCATATTAAATAGAAAAGATAAATCTCCGTTTGCAGCTTGCCCCGCAGGAGTAGTTGTCTTTAAACCGAGTGAGGAGAAAGTTGAAGTAAGCGCTGTCTGAAAATTCCGTGCGGTTTTTAGGAGTTCATTGGTTTCATCCCGTAATACGTCCAAACTCGCCTGTGCTTTGCGGGCTTCCTCTTTGGTAGCTGAAAGGTCTTGTACCGATACGGCTGTTTTGTGTGCAAACCAAAAGAATGAAGAGAAAAAGCCGATGGCGATAATCAGTGTGAAAAGTAAGCTGAAAATACTGGTCTGAAAATTCAGCACTTTCTTTTGTGAATGCGGGACGATCATGATGGTTAGCTTTTTTCGACCGCCTGCAATGACTCGTTGAAAAAAATGCAAAACCGCTTCGGCTGCTTTCTTTATCTGCTTTGAGATATATCGTACAATATTATTTTCAGTTTTCTTATATCCTCGTGTTCGAGACACTTTTTACACCTCTTTATATAGCGCTATTGGAAAAGTATACCAATTAACGAGCTACCTGTCCAGCATTTGCATTCAGGGAAAACGTAGCAGACTAATTTTTACAGCCCGCAGAATAATGGAGACCGTTCAACCAGAGTTGAACCTCTTCGCGGTTCAAATGGTTGCCCAATCTCCATTATTCTGCGATATTTATCCCATTGGCCTGCTACGTTTTCCCTTCTTTCACAATAAACTGTGCGAAATTTTAATAAAAAATTTCGCACATATTGATAATTCAATTTTGAATTATCAATATGTGTCTTCCATTTTGATAAATTCGGCGCGGACTTTGGCGAGCCGTTCCAATTCCCGTGTTATCGTGCGTTCGTAATTGAGCTTTTTTTGCGCGATCCGTTCCCGTTCATCTTCCCAATACTGTAGATCGGTTAGAAAGAGAAACTGAAACTTCCGTACATTTGCTTTTTCAGCCCACAGCGTTGCTTCTTTCCAATAAAACAAGGCGGTGTTGTAACAATCTTCGGCCATTTTTAAACTTTCGATGTTTTGTTCTTTCCATGGCGCATTATAAAAATATGCGACCTGCTTATCGTATTTCATACCGAGCCTGAGGTGCTGTTCTACCATTTTAAGGTTTAAGTGCATCATAAAGAGATACCGGTATTTTTCCCAATCCGTTTTATCGGTGATCTTTCCTAATGCGTACAGGGGATTACAGAAATCCGCATTGATCGCCTTTTCAAGCCAATAAATGTTCTCGATCGTATCGTCGGGATACTGCTGGTAATGGATATGGTAGAGCTTATAATACTGCTCTTTATATGTTACAAAGTACGCAGGTAGCAACGCCGTTTGAGCGAAAGAGAAAAACAGTAACACTGCAGATAAACAAAAACGCCTTTTCATCTTTTATATTATCGGCAGATTACAGACAATACTCCAGATGTTTTCGTGAATTTTCGCTATTGGTTGAGCAGCATCGATACGGATAATCCGCATATCCGGCGCCGTTTCCGCGTAATACCGGAAAATGGCTTGATATTCGTCCGCAACCCTTTGTTGAAACGCCTCTTTTTCGTATATTTCCCGCGGGATGTTTCGCTTTTCGATTCGTTCCATCGCGGTTTTTGCAGGCAAGTCAAAGAAAAAGAGATATTCGGGAAGCGGAAACGGCGCATTGATTGCCCGTGCCAGTTCCTTTCCTGCAGCAAGCCCTTGATAGGCAAGGCTGGAAAACAGATACCGGTCGGAAAAAACCGCCTTCCCCGCTTGGAGCTGTGCGAAAATACCTTCTTTACCATATATATGCTCGCATCGATCCGCTCCAAAAAGGTAGGCAATCGTTTGACCATCGAATCCTGCTGCGCCTGAAAGCGCTTCGCGGATTAACTTCCCGATGGAACCGCCGGTGGGTTCACAAGTAAACAGCACGGCATCTTGCCGCCCGTGGGAAGCAAACGCTTCCTGTAACAACCGTATCTGGCTCGTCGTCCCCGTCCCGTCAAGCCCCTCAAACACCACAAAATTTTTCAAAATCATCTATAGTTTTTCCTTATTCTTAGCAAGAGGATAATCGTATCAAACCAATAAATCAAATACCGCAAAATAAATGAGAGTATGATGTTCGAAAATAATCTTTCCGTTAGCCTTTTGGAAATATGGGAGGCAGATACGAGGCATGAACAAAAATTACCCACAGGCGTGCTTTTGCACGTCGAGGACTAATTTTTGTGAAATAACGAAGTAGATGCCCCCATATTTTCAAAAGGAAAGGTTGAACGGCCTCAGTATTCTGCGGGGAGATGTAACAAAATGTCTGATGCGTTTGTTCGACACGCTTATCTATCATAGCAATTTCTTTTTTGATATAATAGCCCCTCGATGAAACCTGTCGTACGGTCTAAAATAGAATTTTTACTATTTTTATGTATACTTATTCTCTCTTTTGCGGCGCTCCGCCCTCTGATGCAAACGCTGGAAAAAAAATTGGCAGCCGTGCGTTCGCTGGTTTTGACGGAGCTGGAGGAAACGTATAATGTACGCTTATCTTACGAATCGCTTTCTCCTTCAATATTGCGCTCGGTTTCATTACGGAATGTAAAAATCTTTGATGCGGAACATAATGGAGAAATTGCTTCTTTTGAAGATTTTTCCGTTCAGTATCGTTTTTGGGCGCTCATCTTCGGAAATACTGCCGAGATATTAGATTCCGTGAATATTGCCAACGGCTTTATTGATGCAGACTTGATAGAGAATAAATCGCTTGCCGAAAAGCTCAACACAGTGCGGAAATCTCCAAGTTCCACCCAATCTTCTGTAAATGCCGAACAGATTCTTTCTTTTTTCTCCTCGCAGCTGCTGAACATCCACATTAAAAATGTTCGTTTAAGATTTAGAAATACCGTACATGATATCAACGCAAAGATAACGGATGGATATGTCGCTATCGATGCGGATGCTGTAACGGTCAGTCTTAGCAGCGCTGCCTCTTATCGGAATAGCGATTATACGGCCATCGGTCAAGCTGAAACGGACTTTACTATCGAAGGAAAATTCAACAAAGATTTGACTGCCGGTTCGGTAGTTGCCGATTTTTCTCATATTTCTACCGATCGGTTCGGTATATACCGGCTCAAACTGTTTGCGGATTACCGGGATAAGGTTTTTACCTTTAATACCATGCAGGATTTTCAGCCGATTGACTTTACCGCAAGCTGGAATATTGCAACGAACGATATAAACGGAAGGTTCAGCTGCAAAGATTTTGCCCCCTTGCAGTCCGTTAGGGTCTATAATGCCCCCAAAAGCCTCACCCAATTTGCTTCCATGACAATGTCCGGCAGCTTTCAATTTGCTCTTTCGGGGCGGCATATCCAATGGAATAGCGATTTAAGTTTTGCGTTACCGTCGCTAGTGTTCCCTTCATACCGCTTCGCGGCTTCCCAACTGAATCTTGAAGCGGAGGGAGATGATAAGAGAATCAACATTTCACAGCTTTCGCTATTGGGAAAAGATGCGGATGTGTTTTCTCAATTTAGTTTTGACCTCAACACTAAGATCCCTACAGGGAAGGCTGTTGTAAAACGGTTTAAGCTTCCGTCCGGCGCTTCAGTGGCTGCGGATTTTCAGTTTTTTAAGCAAGGAAAGTCGTTCTTCTGCAAAATACCATCGCTTACCGCCGGCAAAGGGGCACTTCATAACATCATTTTAGCTGTTAACCCTTCGGCACGGAAAGCTGATTATACCTTATCTGCCGAAGACGGATATGGAAAGTATCGTTTTGACGGATCTTATATCTATAACGAAGGTAGCGCTTCCGCTTCTCCTCATTTTGCAGAGTTGCATGGGGCATTCGATGCCGTCGGTATCGGTACAATCTGCAACTTTATTCAGGCAGCGGTTCCTGAAGCGGATATACCGCAGGCAGCGGTTGAATCGCTCCAATGTACAACCGAGTTTTATATTTCGAGTGATTTACGCAGTTTCTCATATAACTGCATCAGGTTCGTTTTAGTTTCAAATACACTTGATGACTTTTATGCGCTGTTATCGGTAAAAGGGAATCAATCTTCTTTTGCGCTAACCGATATCGAACTATCTTACAAAAATATGTCCGTCCGCGGGAATATCAATGCCGATTTTGATCGTTTAAACGACATCATTTTTACCGGTTCTTTAGCTATTAACTCGATCGGTTATCAGCTACAGGGCTTCTTTTCTCAGAATGTTCTCAATATTTACGGCGACTATGGTCTCGCAATTAGCGCCCTTTATGAAAAAGGTACCGGCTTCAAAGGAAGCGTTAAAACTAATGAAATACCGCTGCCTTTTCTGCCCATCTTTTTAACTTTGGATTCGGAGTTTCAATATCATAACCGCACGGATTGGTTTTATACTATTGACAACGGATATGTCAGTTATGGAACTCCTGCTTCGTTAACTCCGGCAAAGATTGGCTTGCATTTTATGGGAAAAGCAGATCCTTCGGGACTGCTTTTGTCTGAAGTCAAACTTGGTGATGACGAAGCGCTGACCGGTACGTTGGCTATAACGGCAGTTTCCATACCTGATAATGAGGGCGGAAAAAACTATACTGCTGCAATGAATCTCGTTTCTCCCGATGCCGCCGAAAAGGTTGAGTGTGCCGCAACGTTTGATTTTTCAAGCGGAGATATCCGTGCCGCCGGCTCGCTTAAACTTGATAATATCTCGGTGGATCGGTTTTTATATAGCCAAGGGAAAAAGCATACTGTGTCGGCTGATGCCGCTTTTTCAATCGATCCGGATTCCTTTTTAGCTCGATTGGATTTGTCTCAACTTTCAATGTTTGTACAGGGCGAAGATCTGAATATAGTCGGTTCCCTTGTGGTGGAAGATGAAAAAGCGGAACTGAATATTACGCAGCTTGGATGGGGGATGCATGAAGCTTCCAATATAACGGGCAATTTCTCGTTAGCAGAGATGACCGGAAGGCTTGATGCCGATTATACCGGTACGGTTGCCGATAAACAGCTAAAAGCGCATATCGGTACTATGTATACCGGTGTACAACCTGATGAAAAAACAAAAGCTGCATTCTTTTCCCTGCTCAAAAACGTAGGAGCGCGCTTTACGATTAACACTTACTTGAGCGATTGGCAGTTCGGTGATTTTACCGGGAAGAACACTGTTCCGCTTTCAATGATCCGTGATCCGGGCGTTACTGCGTTTTATGCCGGAAAAAATGATGAGATAACCGGCTTTATCTTAGATGACGGTGTAGTGTCGCTCAAATTAGCGGAAACACTGCCGCTTAAACTCAATTTGGACGGTACCGTAAAAAAAGAGGCGTTAAATCTGCAAGTAACCGATATCCGAGCAGATGTTAAACGAATATGGGACATAACCGGCCTTGACTATGTGCTTTTTCACGGCGGGACGCTTACCGGAGATTTGACTATCGGGGGAAAACCGATGGAACCTGAGTTTAACGGAAAATTAGTCGGACAGAATATAACCGTCAATTCTCCCAATTATGCACCGGAGATATATGGGCCTGTTTTACTCGACATTATTGCGGACGGTACGGGGCTTGAGGTACCGTATACCGTATTGAAAGGTCCGTCGACGGATATTTGGGCGCGGTGCACTGCGGAGTTTTCAGGTTGGATTCCTGACAATATTTCAGTCCAATGTGGGACGCTCGGAACCAAGATGGGAGTATTTAAGACCGACAATATCCTGTTCCAAGCGGACGGTCTTGCCGGTTGTACTGTTGAAATAAAGGTAACCCCTACACTTGTCGGCGTATACGGCTCCGCAACATTTGATTCAGGCTACTTTGTGGTTAAATTTAACGATTTTGATAAGTTCAATGCCGAATACGGAGGGGAGGGGGATACCGCTTTTGATATGAAGCTGGATTTACAGTTTGGCCACAAAGCTGAATTCCGTTGGCCGACAGCAGATTTTCCAATTTTAAGAACACTTGTGCCTACGGATTCTCCGCTTTCGTTGATTTCCGATGCCGGAACCGGTAACTTTACAATGAAAGGTGATGTAAAGATGCGGGGAGGGGAAGTGTTTTATATTAAGCGTAGTTTCTATATCCGTGAAGGGGCTATTACTTTTGCGGATGTGGCTAACGAAATTGAACCGTTGGTAACTTTAAGGGCGGAAATCCGCGATCGTGACAGTAGCGGTGAACCGTTGCGGCTTGTCTTGACGACAAAAGATCAGTCATTATTCAGTTTTAATCCTGAAATTAGTTCGGATCCGCCCCGTTCTACGAATGAAATTATGCAGCTATTGGGACAAGTGGCTATCGGCGATACGGGCAAAGATAATCTATGGCAAAATCTGCTGGTTTCCAGTTCCGATATCCTTGCACAAGTAGGCTTTCTTAAAAAAGTGGAAAGCAAAGTCAGGGATTTTATAGGGTTGGATGCTTTTTCCTTCCGTACATTGTTGCTGCAAAATGCCATTTTTGGTAACCTGTTCACTGCAAATCAGAATACTACTTTAACAATGAGTAACTATCTTGATAATACGAGTGTTTATATAGGGAAATATTTCGGTTCGGCTATCTATGCGGATGCACTGCTGCACTTAAGCCACTATGATTCAAAATCGCTTAAGAACGGCGGCTCAAAGCGTCCTGTTTATAAGGATATTTTATTTCAGCCGGAAATCGGTTTGGAAATGGCAACTCCCTTCTTTTTGCTGCGTTGGTCAGTCGCCCCTACAAAACCGGATACCTTATTTGTAGGAGATACTGCATTGACTTTTTCATGGAAATATTCATATTAAAACTCGGGGCTGTCAAAAACTGAAAGCCTATCGGCTTTTTCTGTATTGTATAAAGATTTAATTTTAAACTCGCGGGGATAGCGAAAAAGTAACCAACTTTTGAGACATCCCCTCCGTGCAGCGCAAAAAGGTTGCCGTGCGATAATGCTATCGTTGATAAGATAATGTAAATGAGATAGAGGAGTCTTTAATGTTAAAGAAAGTGGTAGCCGTAACGGCGCTCATGTTATCCTTCTGCTTTTTATGGGCTCAAGCTCCCGATAATTGGTATGAAAATAAACCGATAACAGCAATTGTTTTTCAGGGGTTAAATAGCGTATCAAAAACCGAAATGGACGGTATTTTTGATTCGTTTAAAGGAAAACCTTTTTCCGATGCAACGTATTCGGAAATTCTGCAAAAATTATATGCGCTTGATTATTTTTCCGATATTGTACCCAAGGCCGTTCCTGCCGACATCGATTATCAGTATGTTCGGCTTGAATTTGAAGTCACGGAAAAACCTGTCGTTACGTTGATAAAAATAACCGGAAATAACCGCATTTCACGCGGCGATATTTTATCGAAGATAGTATTAAAAAAAGGCGATATCTACAATGAGATAAAAAAGAATGCCGACGAGCAAACCATCAAAAATTATTATATAGAAAAAGGTTATGCATCGGCTGCCGTAAGCTCGAGCGTTTCAGAGAGTCCACAAGGCGGCGTTATCCTTGAATTTACCATTACGGAAGGAAAGCAAACAATTGTTTCCGAAGTTGCATTCCAAGGTAACACCGCTGTCGGAGAAAAGGCGCTCAAAGGAGTTCTCCTTACCAAACCGGCAAAATTCCTTGTGAAGGGGATTTTTCAAGAGAGTCTACTCGCAGAAGATAAGACGGCGATACAGCAATTCTACGGTGAACGCGGTTATATCGATGCTCATGTTGAAAACATCGTTAAGGACATAGATTCCGAATCCGATCCGCAAAAAAACATGGTAAAGCTGACATATATCATTATGGAAGGAGAGCAGTATACTTACAATGGAACCTCTTTTGAAGGAAATAAGATTTTTTCTACCGAAGATTTGAGCGCAAAAATAAGACTGACACCGGGCAGCATTTTGAATATGACCAGATTTGAGCAAGGCTTTCAAGCCATTGCCGATATGTATTTTGAAAACGGGTATACTTCAAATTATATTGCAAAAGCAATGCAGCGCGATTCAACAACTAAGAAAGTATCGTTTGTAATTACCATTGTAGAACGAAGCAGAAGCCATATCGAAAATATTATTATCCGCGGTAATGCACGGACAAAGGATTACGTTATACGCCGTGAGCTTTTGTTTGAGCCGGGAGATGTTTTTTCAAAATCAAAATTTACCAACAGTTTGCGCAATTTATTTAACCTGCGTTATTTTTCTACGGTTGTGCCGGATGTACAGCCCGGTTCCGAGCAGGATCTAATCGATGTCATTCTCAATGTTGAAGAGCAGTCGACGGCAAGTATCCAATTCGGTATTACGTTCTCGGGCGTTTCCGATGCCGACAGTTTCCCTCTCTCATTATTCGTGCAGTGGCAGGAACGGAACCTTGCAGGACGTGGAAACGAACTATCGGTTAATGCAACTGCGGCAACGGATAATCAAACGCTCCAACTTGGCTATGCTGAAAACTGGTTTCTCGGCTATCCGCTGACACTCGGCTTTGACCTATCGTTTACACATAAATCACTGTTCGACTATCAGGATATGGTATTCCCCTATGGGCCGTTCAAAAATAAAGAAGAATTCGAAAAAAATAAAGACTTGGCTAATGCCTACCGAATGCGTTATGACCGACTTGAAACAACATTCGGCGTTCATACCGGTTACCGATGGTACCCCCGATATGCGACGATTACACTGCGCGGTGGTGTGAACTTTTCATTGGTCAAGAACTTCTACGATACTAAGTTATATCGTGCAGCTGATCCGACGATACGGCAACAGGAGGCTAAATGGCGGCTCAGCAACTCATTTTGGACACGTCTCTCGTTTGACGGACGCGATATTACGTATGACCCAAGCAAGGGCTGGTTCTTGAGTGAACAGATATCTTTCTTTGGTCTTATACCAAAAGTTGAAGATGAATATTTCTTCCGTTCCGAAACAAAAGCGGAGGCGTATATTACCCTCGTCGATTATCCTGTTTCTGAAATTTGGAACCTCAAGTTTGTACTGGCCTTTTATACCGGTTTCTCGTTCCAGATACCGATGCCGAATAGCCTTATCGGGGATAGCAGTAAACTCGCTATTGACGGTATGTTTACCGGCCGGGGCTGGATGACGCTTGGCTCGAGCGGCAAAGGCAATGTGCTGCTCAACCATTGGATAGAGTTTAGATGGCCGTTAGCGCACGGTATTCTGTCCTTTGACTTTTTTGCGGATGCGGCAGCCGTCAAAAAAGATTTAACTGATTTAAAGACCTTTAAAATCGATGATTACTATTTCAGCTTTGGACCGGGATTGCGCTTTGTTATTCCGCAATTCCCGCTACGGCTGATGTTTGCAAATACCTTTAAAGCTCAGAACGGAAAGCCGGTTTGGGGAAACGGTAAAGGCGCCGACTGGCGGTTTGTATTATCGTTTAATGTGCCCAACTTATAAGAGGAGAGAATCGATGAAAAAATATACTTTTATATTATTTTGTCTTTTGGCGGGTGCGGTTGCGCTATCCGCGCAGCAGATAACGCGGTTTGCGGTTGTCGATACTTCCCGTATTTACGCTACTTTTTTGCGGGATTCCCGTTCCGTCCGCGATTATCAGGCAAAACAGGTAAAGTATCAAGCAGAAATACAGCGGATGTCCGATGAAATTATCGCGCTTCGCCAAAAGAAGGTGGATGCGGAAGCTATCGGAAAAACCGATGCCGTCCAAAAATATCAGGCCGAAATCGACGTAAAGACGAGTTTTTTGCTTGAATATTCCAAGGCGTGTAACGACGAGTTGGCAGTGCTGCGGAAGAGTTTGGTAAGCGATGATGTCTTTTATTCCCGTCTTTATGCCGCAATTAAAAAGATTGCGGAAAGTCAAGGCTATACGATGGTACTGAACTTGCAACAAGGCGAAGCAATTATCTGGTACAGCCCGACTGTCGATATTACGGAAACCGTTATCCGAGAGCTCAGCTCAAACTAATATGACAAAACCGGCGTCGCTCACCCCGATGATGCAGCAGTATCTCTCAATAAAGGCGCAGTATAGGGATGCTGTGCTCTTTTTTCCGCTTAGGCGATTTTTATGAGATGTTCAACGACGATGCAATCGAGGTGAGTAAACTGCTGAATTTAACGCTGACTCAGCGGACGGGAAGTCCGATGTGCGGCATTCCTTATCATGCTTCGCGTATTTATATTGCGCGTCTGTTGCGTGCCGGAAAAAAAATTGCGATTTGCGAGCAGGTTTCGGATGTTGTTCCGGGCGAACTGACCGAGCGGAAAATTGTAGAAGTAATTACTCCCGGCACCGCTACAGGGGAAGATTTCCTTGAGCAAGGACAAAACAATTACCTTGCTGCTGTGTACTGCACACCGAAAGAAATTACCCGCGGCACTATTACGGATGTGTTTATCGGTTTTGCGTACCTTGACGTTAGCACCGGAGAATTTTTTGCTACGTCTTTTCCGCGTTCCGATTTTGCAGAGCAATTTAAAAAAGAACTCGGTCGTATACAGCCGCGGGAAATCCTTATTCAAATATCGCTTGCCAATTCGGTGCCGGCCTTAAAAACCTTGTGCGGAGAATATCCGCAGATGCTACAAAACCTCTATCCCGATTGGCATTTTTCCGCTGCGTCCGCAGAAAAGAGGCTGTGTGCGTGCTTCGGTACCGAAACACTTAAATCGTTTTCTTTAACGGCATCTTCACCCGAATTGCCACCGGCAGGGCTGCTGCTTCAATATTTGGATCAAACGACAGGAGCGGCTTTGCCCCATATTACAGGCATAAAGGTATACCGCGATTCCGATTTTGTGATGATGGATGATGCGACACGTAAAAACCTTGAACTGCTCCAAAACCTGCATGACAATACGGATTCTTTTACCCTGTTTGAAACCGTCAATTATACAAAGACGGCGATGGGAACGCGCCTTTTGCGGCACTGGCTCTATCATCCGCTGCGAACCGCTGAGGAAATAAACGCGCGGCTTGATAAAACGGCGCTGCTTTTCCATAATGAAAAAGCGCTCGCTGCCGTGCGGAACACACTTGCTGCAGTGCTTGATATCCACCGACTTACCGGTAGGGTTGCCATGCAGCGGGCGCACGGAAAGGATCTGTTAGGAATTAAGCAGAGCCTTAATGCCTGTATCGAGCTTGCACAGCTCAGTAGAAGTAACGGCCTCTTTTTTTTACAGCTGCCGCAAAAGCTGAGCGATGATATGGAACGGCTCTATACGCTTTTGGACAACAGCATCGCCGAAGATTGCCCGATTGTCCTTACCGAAGGCGGCTTAATTAAGCAGGGCTGGTCAAAAAAACTGGATGAACTGCGCAATACGCGGGATAACGCCAATAAGCTTTTAGAAAACTATTTGGAAAAAGAGCGGGAAAAATCGGGGATTAAAAACTTAAAAATCAAGTACAACCGGTTAAGCGGCTACTTTCTTGAAGTAACCCACGGCAGCCTTAAAACGGCGGAGATTCCTCAGCATTTTATTAGACGCCGCTCGCTGACAACCGCCGACCGTTTTACGACGGAGGCTTTAAGCAAACTTGAAACAAAGCTGAACGATGTAGGTGAAAACATTATTGCGTGTGAAAAAGAGCTGTTCCTTGCAGTGCATACGGAAGTATACAATCGGATTGAACTACTGCACCTCCTTGCAAAAGAAATCGCAGAATTGGATGTGCTACAATCCTTTGCATATACGGCAGCCCTTCATGCATGGGTAAAGCCTGAGTTTTCCGCCGACGGCCTGTTAGATATCCGTGAAGGTCGGCACCCCGTTGTAGAAAATCATCTGCCGACAGGCGAATTCGTGCCCAACAGCATACGGCTTTCTTCTTCCGCCGCTTCGGATATACCCTCGTTTGCGCTCATTACCGGCCCTAATATGGCAGGGAAAAGCACTTTCTTGCGGCAGACTGCACTTATTACGCTGCTTGCACAGGTCGGTTCTTTTGTGCCGGCGGAAAAAGCGCTGCTTACCCCTGTCGATTGTATTTTTTGTCGGGTTGGTGCAAGCGATAATCTCGCCCGCGGGGAGTCTACCTTCCTCGTCGAAATGACCGAGACTGCATATATCTTGCGTAACGCCTCGGTTAACAGCCTCGTTATTATGGATGAAATCGGCAGAGGGACTTCGACGGGGGACGGATTTTCAATTGCGCGGGCGGTGAGCGAATACCTTTTGCATACGATTGGTGCAAAAACCCTCTTTGCAACCCATTACCACGAGTTAGCTCAACTCGTCCATCCGCGGCTGCAAAAACTTTGTTTGGATGTATTGGAAACCGAAGGAAAAATTGTATTCTTAAAGAAGGTTATCGAAGGTATTGCAGCCCATTCATACGGGGTGCACGTCGCGGAACTTGCAGGGTTGCCGGAAACGGTTATACAGCGGGCGACGGAACTGCTGAACGCACAGGTTCCCGGTACTACCATACCTACGGACTTTACCGTGCCGGCAAAGAAAAAAGCCTCTCCGGAAAATAGTCTCTTTAGCGATGAAGAAATGGTGATAAACGAGATCCTTTCTACAAACGCCGACGAAACCACTCCGCTCCAAGCCCTGCAGATGATCACCCGCTGGAAAAAAACACTCTTCGCCGGTAATTAAAACAGGGTATTCTCCCATAAAAAGTCAATCGAAAGTTGAAACTTTGTTCAACTGTTGCATTTTAGGGAAGGTTTATTTTAAGCCGCTGAAATAGCGCGGCTTAAAAACACGTCGAGTTTGCTTACGCAAATATCGCGTATTGACGTATGCGCGTTCCGCGCACAAATGCAACAGTTTCCAAAGTTGAAACTTTGTTCAACTGTTGCATTTTAAGGAAGGAACATACGAGTCTATAAAGTTTGTGATTGTTTTGAGGGAACCTTTAAAAAAACTCAGTTTTTTGGGTTGCTTTTCTTATTGTATCAACGAGCATAAAATAAGATAAATCCTCATCTATGAATTTTTGAAAACCGTAATGTTCATAAAAGTTTTTTGAAGTTTCTTTTGCATCTACTATTATCAAATAAAGACCTGTTATATCTGCTACTTGAATAGCCTTTATAAAAACTTGTAAAAGAAGCCATTTTCCTATTCCGTTCCCTTGTATTTCTTTATTAACAGCGAGCCTCGCAATTCTTAGTGCAGGAATCGGATATTTCGGCAATTTATCTCTATATCTATCCGGAATTTCTTGATAAGCAACTTGAGCTGTCGCTAATGTAAAATAGCCTGAAATCCGGTTATTGTTATTCAAAGCAACAAAAGTTTTCCCTATACCCAACTCATCATTCTTTATTGCATATCGTGATAAAAATTCATTTAATTTCTCAATACCGCAATCAAATTTTTTAAGGAGCGATTTTTGTTGTATTTCTTTTATTGAAACTAACTTATGGTCACTCATCATTGAAATAATCTTTTCAAAGCATCATTGGGTTCCGGCGGTTTATCTAAAGCCATCATTATTAAATCTCTATCACGATTAGAAAGTACAAGAGTATCATTTTCTGTTAAATCTATTTGTGCTTGTTTTAATGAGGTTGAAAGAATATATGAAGAGAGTGAAAGATGTTTAAGTTCAGCAGCTCTCTCAAGTGTGGATTTTTGCTGAGTGTTGGCTCTCAAGTCAATTCTTACATTTTTTAGTGCGACTGCCATTTTTACTACCTCCATAGTACAATATATCATAATATGTGTAATTTGTACACACAAGATATATCAGGGTAAACGCATCAGGCCGTTTTTTTAACACCCCCCGCGGAAAAATTGAGACTATTCGACCAGAGTTGAACCTCTTCGCGGTTCAAATGGTCTCACAGTCTTAATTTTTCCACGGTTTTTATCTACTCTACCTGATGCGTTTACCCGCCTGTTGAAAAAAAATGTGCGAAATTTTAACCAAAATTTCGCACAGAAGGAAGGCAACCTCTAAAAATATTTTTAATGCGGTTGCCCTGCAAGATATATAATTTTTAAAGGATGTTATATATGGTGTCAAGTAATTGCATTTTAAGGAAGATTACAATGAGATGCAATGCGGAGCCTTGCATTTTTCGGTCGTTCTGATTATGATAGGGGCATCACACATATCAAGGAGTATGATTATGGCTTATAAGATCTCCGATGCTTGCGTTAATTGCGGTGCATGCGAGGGCGAATGCCCCGTCGGCGCTATCAGTGAAGCGAATGGAGTACGGGTTATCGATGCTGATGCTTGCATCAGCTGCGGTGCATGTGCCGGCGTTTGTCCTACGGAAGCAATTTCCGAAGAATAACGTTTAGGTTTCTTTGCGGCAGTTCTGGAACCGGTAAATGCAAGACGGTTCGGTATGCACAGACTGCCGCTATTATCTTATTTTATTACAAAAGGTTTTAAGCGTGAAAGAGTATTTTCACAAACTGGCTGCCGGTTATAAGTTTCTATTTTTAAAGGCGTGTACATTTGTTTTGCTTTTAGGAGTTTGCCTTCTTTTCAGTTTTTGTATTGTCTATCCACTCTGGTTGTTGGCAACTCGGTACACACAGGTTTATACCGCTATCAGTCTCCTGCTTTTTGTGGCGCTCCTGTTGTTTTTCATTGTTAAGCGCAGTATAAAAAGCTATAAGGCTCATCCGCGAAGGTTTCTGCATTCGCTCATAAAAAAGCTCATTCTCTTTGGAGGATTGCTCCTCTTCTTTATATTTATTTTTGCTTATCATCGTATCTTGGCTTTATCCGTGCTTATTCTCTCGCTCATATTATATGGTTTCGTAGCCTTTGGGTTTTCGGAAGACCGGATATAGCGTTCTCTGTGATGAAAAAATTTCCGCTCTGCTGCGCACTTCTTCTGGTTGTCCATATTATTGCGGCAGCCGAGTCCGCGGAACTGCCGCTTATACCGGAGCTGTCTCCTCAAAATCATATTTTTCAGCAATATAGCGATGATGTCCTCTATGCACGGAAAGCGCTTGCAGCGGGAAAAACCGCTCGTGAACTGCCCCTGCAATTTTATCGCTATAAAGCACAAAAAGAAGATACCATTATCCGAATTGCTGCCCGATGCAGTATCCCGTATGATGCGCTGATCACTTTAAACGGTATCGAATCCGTTAAAACCAATATTTCAGGTAAAATGCTCTTGCTACCGACTTTACCGGCGCTCTATCTCCCCGAAAAAGCGGTTTCGGATATCGAAAAATTGACCGAAGCGCTGAGTAAAAAGCTTAAAACCGAATCCTTTTCAATTACGCTTCCTTCTGCTGCAAACCCCGGAAAAAAAATACGGGTGGAATGCTTTCCGAATGCAATGCTTGACAGCACCGTGCGCAGCTTCTTTTTTGTTCCGTTCTATCGGTTTCCGTTGCAGAATGCAGTTGTTACTTCTGACTTCGGGATGCGGAAAAGCCCGTTTACCGGAAAATCAACCTATCATGCAGGCATTGATCTTGCCGCCCCAACCGGAAGCCCTGTCTATGCCTGTGCCGCAGGTACGGTTATTGAAGTTGCATACAGTAATATCTACGGCAATTATATCCTGATACGCCATGATGACGGCAGGGAAAGTTTGTACGGTCATTTAAGCAAGGTTCAAGCCCGCTTGTATGAAAAGGTAAAATCAGGTATAGTAATAGGGTATGTCGGTTCTACAGGACTTTCCACGGGACCGCATTTACACTTTGAGGTACGCGAGCAAGGAAAAGCAAAAAATCCGTCCCTTTTCATTGATACAAAGAAAGCAAAGTCATGAAACAGCTCTTGTGTATAACATCATATTTTTTCTTTTTTTCCATTTCTTTTTTTTACCCTGACAGTTTTAGGGTCAGCAATATGCATTCATATATCTTTGACAGGGAGGCGTTTGCACCCGTGTCGCTCACCATCGGTTATAATGATGCGGTTTCATTTGCGGTTAAAAGCGATTTTTTGTTTTTGGAAGGGATAGAACTTGAAATAAAGCAGGATAAGATAAGTATGAATTATCCCAATTCCATCGCTTATACGGTGTATACCGATATTAAACCTGAACCTTCAAAGAGATATATCGACTATTCTGCAAAAAAAATCAGTACGGCGCTGCTGCCGAATAGGTTTTCGCATATTCTGAGGATTCCGGTAAAGAAAGACTATACTTTTAAGCACATAAAAAATAGTGAACTTTTACCGTATAGCAGTAGGGTCGCTGTAAGTCCTGTTATGCTGCGGCTGAATCCGGTTATGAAAGGCTTGCCTGACGATTTTGAACGAGCCTCTTTTACGGTTATTATTCGTCCCTTGCTGATTGCTGAGGGCGGCTTACAGTTGAAGCTTCAATTCCCCGAAAAGGAACAGAAACCTGTTACTGTGCAGCTGAATAATGAATATCTTACGCAGTTCGAAGATTTGCAGCTGTTATTGCCGGGGACATATTCGATAAGTATCAGTTCAGATGCATACCGAACCGAAATGCGCTCTTGTATTATCGAGCGAGGTAAAATTACGCAGCTGGAAGTTCAGTTGAAATCTATTACGCCGTTACTGCACATACAAGCGCCGGAAAATGTGGCAGTATTCCTTGATAATCAAGAGATAACGCTTTCAAAGGAACCGCTGCCGGTTGCAGTGGGGGGGCATACCATAGTCTTTAAGATGGGAACGTATGAACTAACCCGTCAAATTACCGTTGAGGAAGGAAAGACCTACGAAATGACAATGACGATGGATGTTCTCTTGCAGGAAATTGCAGATTAAAATAAAATGCATTAAGGTTTAGCACATCAAAGCCGATATATAGAGTATCGGTCGGTTAGTTCCCCTCCCACCCATTAATCGACCGATAGCCAGACGGCGGGCCGGTTCTTTAACCGGCTTTTTTTTGTGTAACAAAACTTACCGCAGATTTATTCGTGCGGATGGTTTAATACCCCGACGCTTTGCGTCGGGGGTGTCTTTTAAAAGACGAATTGAACACCGGCTTTGATATTTAACGAATGTGCAATTTTCCCTGATGCACTTTTATCTTCTGCTGTAGTGCTTGTGTTACCGGTTTTTGTTACAGTTTTTGTATATACGGGAGCGTAGAGCGTATCGGATATGCCGCCGTAGATTCCTACCATTTTGGTAAACATATAGGAAACATTCAGATTGACGCCGCCGCCGATATTGACTTGCGATTTTTCTTCTTTTGTTGTTACAAAAAGCTTAGTATACGTGTTGTTTCGCCCGCTTCCCCCGATGCCAAGACCGAGTCCGAGTGTAAGATCCATCTTTTTTATGGGATGGAATACATAGAAAAATCCAAACTGACTGTCGATTACATACGTCAGATCTTCGTTCCCTCTGTCTATAGTAATTACCTTGTGGTTATTGTTCCCTACACGGTTTTTCGTGATAATTTTTTGTCCGAACGCAAAATTCACGGTTCCGTATGCCCCGAAATTTTGAACGAACTCAACACCGAATAAGACATTCAGACCGCCGGTATGGGTTGCCCATGAAGATTTATTTTCGCTGCTGTGAGTTGTACGGCTACCGAAATAGGTATAGACCGGTCCTACATCAAGGCTCATCTTTACTTTGGCGGAAAGAAAGCCTATCGAAAATACGGTGAGTAAACAGAGAATACAAATTCTTTTCTTCATATATTTCATCCTCCTAAAAAGGTATGAGCATCTCTAAAAACTCGGTTAGTTTTTAGCGATGTTCGTATAAAGTTATTGGCAAGTATGGCACTTTTACCGGTTTCAGTCAATGAAACGAAAAAGGGTAAAGACATTAGAACTGCCTTTTGAAAATAGTCTGCTATGAAAAGTCAAGGGGTTAAATGGAAGTTTTGTGGCGGTTGCGAAATATCAAAATCAGGAGAGAAGAAAGAAAGGTATATCAGGGTAAATACATCAGGCACTCTTTGGAGTACCCTGTAAATTAACATACCTCGACACAGAGCATCCAAACATTAAAGCCTCTGCACCAATAACAGACCGTCTACAACACCTCCCAATCCGCTATACCAGTGCATGTACCATTTTTTTTATGATTTCCATCTGATAAGGGGTGAGTTTTATAAGATCATGCGTGATATCCTGTATATCGCTCTGCTTTGAATTATAAATCGGATCCTTTCCCGTAACCAAATACTCAACAGAAACGCCGAGCGCCGACGCTATTTTAACGGCTGTTTCCACATTCGGTAAAACTCCGCGCGCATCTATATACGATAAAAATGTACTGTTACTGATTCCTACTTCCGCGGAGAGTTCTTTTACGAGCAATCCTTTATATTCAATCTCTTGTCTAAGCCTATCCTTAAAGCTCATAGCCGCAGAATATCATAATCTTGATGTTAAAGACTTGACAAAATCAATATCTTGTTTAATATTTATTTATAACATCAAAATATTGATGCAAACCGAGAGAGGAGGAATCTATGTCTTTATGGGATATTGTAACCGATGCGGGACTTTTAGGCGCACTGCTGCTTATCGGCCAATTTTTAAGAGCTAAGGTCAAGTTTTTTCAGTCCATACTGATGCCGGCTTCGCTGATAGGAGGTTTTATCGGCTTGGCTCTTGGGCCGAGTGGTTTTCAGATATTGCCGTTCTCAGCTCAATTAACAAAGTATGCAGGGGTGCTTATCGCAGTTGTGTTCGCGTGTACGCCCATCGGAGATAAGCCTATCTCAAAAAAAGAGATAAAAGGCGTAGGCGGTTTCTTCTATCAAAATACGGGCATCCTGATGCTGCAGTATGCAGCAGGAATGGCTTTAGCGCTTGGAATACTCAATAAATTGTGGCCAGGGCTGAACGATGGTTTCGGTTTGCTGATGGCAACCGGATTTTACGGCGGACACGGGACGGCCGCTGCTGTTGGTGCGATTTATAAAGAGCATGGATATCCTGAATTTTTCGATTTGGCAAACGCATCGGCTACAGTCGGATTAGTCGGCGGTATTGTTATCGGTATGATTATTATCAACTGGGGTACGCGGAAAGGTTATACAAACTATGTTGAATCGCCGAAGCAGCTTCCCGAATATATCCGTACGGGGCTTATTCCTGAAAGTCAGCAAAAAAGCGGTGGAAAAATCACGATTTCAAATATGTCTTTGGATCCGCTCGCATTCCATATCGGAATCATTATGATCGCTACTATGTTGGGTAAATGGTTCTCGAGTATGGTGCAGCGTCAAGTGAGCTGGCTTTCCATTCCGGTATTCGTTTCCGCATTACTCTTCGGATATATCATGCAGTTCTTTTTAAAGAAAACCGGCGCCGCCAAGTATGTTGACAGATATACCGTACAAAGAATGAGCAGTACCTCAACGGATTTATTGGTTATATCTGCCATTGTCGGGCTCAAACTCAATGTTATTGCCGCAAACTTCGGGCCGCTTTTAATCAGTTTTGTATTTGGTCTTATCCTTAATATTGTATGGTTTCTGTATGTCGGTAAATATAGTTCGTCTAAAGATTGGTTTGAGCGGGCTATTATGAATTACGGCCGTGCAAACGGTGTTATCGCAACGGGTGTATTGCTCAGTAGGGTTGTTGACCCTGATCAAAAATCGCGAGGTTTGGAAGATACCGGTATAACGGACTTGCTTAACAGACCTATTGCAATCGCTTTACAGGCATTACCTCCTATCTTTATTGCGATGGGCGGAGTATATCCGATGTACACGACATTCGTTATGTGGGCAGGGTTTATCGTGTTAACGGTTATCGCCCTGGCATTTAAGTGGTGGACACCCGGAAAGATGCAGTATTCAAAAGGAGATGAATGAGTATGCTGAAGTACGATATAATACATTTTGAGGCGCTCGGTAAAGAAGCGGAGTTTTTAAAGAATATAACAGAAGAACTGCAAAAGAAAGGCGCATTGCCTACTTCTTTTACCTCTTTAATTACGCCATTGACTATCCAAGAATATCTGAAAGAAAATACGGTTGATTTACCCGATATCATTACGACGAAAACGCATTCGAAATTGCCGGATTCGTATGTTAATAATGGAATTAAAAAAAGCGTTATTACGCGGAGTGCGGGATATGATCATTTTGAACACCTGCAATACAAGATTAACTTAGCAAGTTTAAGAGAATATTGCATTGATGCCGTTGCACAAACCGCAATAAAATTCCTGTATTGCACAACAGGCAATTTAAATGAGTATTCAGATAACACAAAGATTTTTGAAAGAAAAAATACGAAATCTTTTATTGAACTGGGAAAAAACAGGGTTGCCACCGTGTACGGCGTCGGAAAGATCGGTAAACGGATTTATGAAGACCTTGAGGCAAACGGCGTAACTGTTCAAGCAGTGGATATTCGCGAGAACGAATTGAAACAAATGTCGGAATATAAAGACTGCCGTTTTACGGATCGCGATACTGCTATTGCAAATTCCGATATACTCATCAATGTAATGAATTTAACAAAAGATAAAAACAGCAGGTTTTATAATGCAGGATACTTTGATGAAACGTATCTTTTAAAAGCAAAAAAACCGCTGATTTTTATCAATGTTACAAGAGGAGAAATTGCTCCTGAAGCGACGTTGCTGAAGCTCTACAGAGAAGGAAAGATTATCGGTATTGCAGCGGATGTGTTCAGCCAAGAGTCTGAATTAACGGATTATTTGCGGGCAAACGATTTTAATGGTTGCCGTAATGAAAATATTCTGGCCGCAAAAGAAATTATCGATGAAGCACTGGCAAGGAAATCGAATTTCTATGTACAGCCCCATCAAGGATTCAATTCGGATATAGCTGCAAAGACAAAAGCTGCGGAAGCAATGAACCATGTCGTATTCTGGTTGAATAACGGTAAAGATCACTTTAAAGAGCAATTACCGTATTATACATAGGGGCACCTCTAAAAATCTAACCGAGTTTTTAGAGGTGCCCAATACCTCCGACACTCTGCGTCGGGGGTGCCCGTAAGTTCGTCCATACAGGCGATGAGGATGTCATTTGTTGAGGTTTTTGCCGTTCTATCTTGGATTCATTCGCAGCGCATCGAGAAAAAGTATCGGGTATAATTTCTCCAGCGGACGGTTGCACCACTGCCGAACATCCTCAATGACGGATTCTGCTACCCGAAAAATCAATTCGGGCAAAACCTCCGCCCCACAGACATTCTGCGGAATTTGCTCTATCTGTTTGATACGATTACCCTTCTTCTAAAATAAACTGTCTGAAATTTTGAGCACAATTCCGCACAAAAGGGATACAACCACACCCTTGTTTTTTCCCTGAAAAAAAGATAGATTGGCGTATCTCATGTGAAAATCATTAAGGAAAGTCAGAGCTTATGCCGCATCTTTATATCCCCGAACACTACCGTCCGGTTTTAACCGGTAAAGAAACGGAACAGGCTATCGTCCGTATTAAGAGCTTTTTTCAGCTCACCCTATCGACCCGTTTGAACTTAACGCGCGTTACGGCTCCGCTCTTTGTTCCCAGAGGGAAAGGATTGAACGACGATCTGAATGGCATAGAGCGGGCAGTGCATTTTCCGGTAAAGGATATGAACGAGCAGGAACTTGAGATTGTACACTCGCTTGCAAAGTGGAAGCGTGTTAAAATAGCGGAAATGGGATTACAGTCCGGCTTCGGTATTTATACCGATATGAATGCGATCCGAGCCGATGAGGAACTCGATAATATTCATTCGCTGTATGTCGATCAGTGGGATTGGGAACTCGCGATGGAGGAGACCGACCGAACGCTCGATTTTCTGAAGGCAACCGTAGAAAAAATATACGATTGCTTAAAGTGTACCGAGTTTTTTATCTATGATAACTATTCGGCAATCGAGCCGATTCTGCCGAAACATATCACCTTTATCCATGCGGAAGACCTCTATGCGCAGTATCCCAATCTTTCCGGAAAGGAACGGGAGCGGAAGTGTGCTCAACAGTACGGCGCTGTTTTTTTAATCGGTATCGGCGCTCCGCTTACAAACGGAGAACCGCATGACGGCAGGGCGCCCGACTATGACGACTGGATTACCGCAACCGGCAGCGGACGGCATGGATTAAACGGAGATTTACTGGTATGGAATCCCGTGTTGAAAGATGTGCTTGAACTCTCGTCGATGGGAATCAGGGTAAGTCCTAAAACGATGAGGGAACAGCTTGCCGCCCGCAACTGTATGGAACGGGCATCGCTGTTTTTTCATACAAAGCTGCTGAACGGAGAACTTCCCCAAACCATCGGCGGGGGAATCGGGCAGTCGCGGCTCTGTATGTTCTTTTTGCGGAAAGCGCATATCGGTGAAACACAGGTTTCGGTATGGCCCGACGATATGCGGGCTCAGTGTGCGGGACGGAGTATTTCGTTATTATAGAATATTTGTGAATGAATTTATCGGGAGGCATTACAATGGACATTCGGCATTCGGTCGCTGCGTTTTTTTGGACGGCACAATTTTGATGCGGAAGGCCCTACGGTCAATACGGTTATCGATACGCTGCTGTATGACATGGAAGAAGGACTGAAACGGGATCCGAGCATTCCCGTCGGTACAGGGCCGGCTCTGGATATGATTCCTACGTGGTTTATGCCGCCTCAACAGCCGCCAAAGAATACTTCGGTTATCGTTATCGATGCGGGCGGAACCAATTTCCGCTCATGCTTGGTTACCTTTGACGAAAACAGTATCCCGTCTATCAGTCAGCCTGAGCGGAAGCCGATGCCGGCAACCGATCGGGAATACTCCAAAGCGGAATTTTTTGACACCATCGCCTCTTATTTAGATCATTTAAAGAACGCCGCGGATTCTATCGCGTTTTGCTTTTCGTATGCGATGAAAATTACTCCGGCAGGCGACGGCGAAGTGCTGCAATTCTCTAAGGAAATCAAAGCGCCCGAGGTGATCGGCTCATTAGTCGGTCAAAATCTGGAGACGGCGCTGATGCAGCGGGGCTGGAATAAACTGAAACGCATTGTACTGTTAAACGATACGGTCGCGGCGCTCCTCGCAGGGGCATCAACTGCCGTCGGCGGGAAAAAATACGATTCGTATATAGGCTTTATCCTCGGAACCGGCATGAACGCCGCGTATATCGAATATCAGAATATCCCAAAAATTGCGGCGAACAGCGCCGGTACCGTAGCCTTGCCCGCGCAGATTGTCGTCTGCGAGTCGGGAAAGTCGAACAAACAGCCGCGCAGCGATTTTGACGAAGCGTTTGCAAAAAAGACCGACCAGCCGCAGATGTTTTGGTTTGAAAAGATGTGCTCCGGCGCCTACCTCGGCTCGGTTGCTTCGGTGATGATACGGGCAGCCGCTGCGGACAATCTTTTTTCCGCCGGTGTTAAAAAAGCGTTTGCTTCCATTGCCGACCTTCCGCTCATCGATGTAAACCGCTTTTTGCAAGCGCCGTATTCCGATCAAACTCCGCTCGGACTTCCGTTAGCCGGCGGCACGGAAGAAGACCGCGAGGTTCTCTACCGGATATTGGATGCACTGATTATGCGCACGGCGCGGCTCGCTGCGGGGAATATCGCGGCGGCTGTCATTAAAACAGGCAAGGGGAAAAATCCTGCGCTGCCGGTTTGTATCCTTGCAGAGGGTACAACGTTTTTAAAAACGCACCGGTTACACGATGCCGTCCTTGCGCACCTCTATACGGCGTTGACGCAAAACCGCGGCATTTATTTTGAGGTGTTGTCCCTCGATCATGCAATTACGTTCGGCACCGCCATCGCGGGCACAATTTAGCAATGTAATAATGTAACAATGTAACGGAGGTTTAACGGAACTTACATGGCGGAGCTTTTTTATCTGGCAAAAATCGGAGAAATCAATCTTAAAAAAGGGAACCTAAAGGATTTTGAACGGCGGCTTGCGCAAAACTTCAGAAGCTATTTTGGCGGAGCAGTACCGAACGTACAGGTACGCGCCGGACGGATGTATGTACGGGCTGATGAGGCCTTGCAGCCGCGGGTAGAAGCGGCTTTGAATCACCTTTTCGGTATTACGAGCTGGGCGCAGGCAAAACCGGCGGACAAAACGCTTGAGGCAATTTCCGAAACGGCTGTTGCCGAAGCTAAGGCGTTGCAAGCGCAAGGTGCACGCACCTTTAAAATTGAAGCCCGCCGCGCCGATAAGCAATTTCCCCTCACTTCGTATGACATTGCGCGGGAAGTAGGCGGCACTATTCATACGGCGGGAATTTTAACCGTCGATGTGCATAACCCCGACGCGGTTATCAGCATCGAGGTGCGCGAAAAGCAAGCGTTCATTTACGGTGTCGAACATACCGGCAGGAGGGGGCTTCCCTGCGGCTGTTCGGGACGGGCGCTGCTGCTGCTCTCGGGCGGAATCGACTCCCCCGTTGCCGGATACAAAATGCTTTTCCGCGGTATGAAAGTCGATTACGTGTATTTTCATTCCCATCCGTATACATCACCGGAAGCTCAGCAAAAGGTAGAAACCTTAGCCGGTATTTTAGCCCGTTACGGACTCGGCGGGTACCTTACCGTTGTGTCGTTTACCAAGGTACAGCAGCACCTCAAGCGGACGGTGCCGGAACCCTATTTGACGCTCCTGCTCCGTATGTGTATGATGCACACCGCCGAAATGCTGGCTGAAAAGGTTAATGCCCAGTGTTTGGTTACGGGAGAAAGCCTTGCGCAGGTGGCAAGCCAAACAATCGAGAACCTTACGATTACCGATAGCTGCGCAAAGCTTCCGATTTTGCGTCCGCTTATCGGCATGGACAAGGAAGAAATCATACGGTATGCGGTTGATATCGGCACCTATCAAACTTCCATACTGCCCTATGAGGATTGCTGCGTGCTGTTTTCGCCCAAGCATCCGGTGCTGCATACACGGCAGAAAGATGCCGAAGAGATCTATGCGCGTATAGGCATCGAGCCGCTGCTGATGGAAGCCTTCGAACAGCGTGAAACAAAAAAAATAGCATGGGTTCTGCCGTAAAGAAAGGGTTTTATTGATAATGCATAAAAAATTATTACCTGTGTTATATTTTTTGATTTTCTCTTCGTTGCACGTAGTGGGGATGAGCGCTGATGAAGCCTATCCTATTATTGAAAAAGTAGTTTCAGCTATACCGATGAGGGAGAACCGTGTCTACTATACAAACACTGATGATATACAACTCATACTCGACGTAGCGGCAGAGACAGGCATAAACTTATTTGAACTGATTGATTGTATGTACCGTTATCTTGCAGCGAATAATAAGCGGCTTGAAATATCGGGAGAAACTCTCCGTAACGCACGAGCATCGTTTAGTTATGGTGGATATCCTGTCGAGCAGCTTTTACCGATAGATACTATCGTGAGTGTTCAGGTCGGGGCTTGTTTTACTAAAAATCAAAATCCGCTTGAAATGGAGCTTGAGGCTCCTTACAGCGTCTACATTGAGATTGCAACGGCTGCGTATGATACTCGATGCGGTTTTACTAAGATGCAGCCGCTCAATTTTCTGGAATCTTACGGTATGTATATAAAAAAATGGAACATTACAAAGCAGATACGAAAAATCCATCTGTATGAATCCGGCTTCGGCGCCGTATACGCTCAAGGCTTCTTTAAACCGAAAAAATGGGCATTCGCACCTATCAGTCGAATTTTGCCTCAGTCCGCCGAACCTTGAGGTTTCAGCTCATTATTTCGTTCCTCAAGCCCCAGTTTTATTTCTTCTTCGCGTGCAATATCCCGTTCAGCGGTTTCGATGAGCTTTTCGTACTGTGCAATGCCGTCTTTGTATCCGGCGATCGCTTTTTGTAATGTTTCTATTTTATGTACCTCACCGGCAAGGGCGAGTTCGTTTTCGATATATTCGATGTCGATTGCATTTTTTCCAAGCTTTACACGATACTCCGCAATAGCATCTAAATACGGTTTAAACAGTTCCGGTACGCCGGTAAGGGATTCGGCGGTGCTCGTGCCTATCTCGGTATAAAAGATATCGCTATATTGTGAGCCTTGCCGTCTTTCGGCTTCCTCAATTTTTTCATCCGTATTTTTTATGATGTCCGTCAGAATATTGATCCGTTTCTGAGGGGTATCGGTGACACCGCATTCCGTGAATGTTTCTTCAAGTTTTTTCTGCTCGGCATTTAGTGTTTCCTTTCTGTCTTCCATCTCATCTTGTTTTGAAACGATTGCTTGTAAGGCAAGATATGCTGTTTCAAGCTGTTCCGGAAAGGATGCGCCGCGTACTTCTTTTATAACATCATCCGTGAGAGACTCCTCTCCTGCCGCAATAATTTGTTCATTCATTTTCTTTTGCAGGCTGGTCAATTTATTTTTTAAAGACAGCAACTGTGGACTCAATGTCAGCTTTTTAAAAAAATGTGCCTCGGTTTTTTGCTGTTCGAGCGCTTGTTTTTCTTGCTGTACCTTCTCGATAGACTCTTTAAGTGGCTCAATCGATTGGGTAATGTGTACAATTTGCGGGACCGAATTATTTTGATAGGCTTGAAAGAACAGTAAAATAAAATCATTCCGTGCTTTCTGATATGCACGCTGCTGTTCATGTAATAGTTTATCAACTTCTTTAGAAAAAACTTTTAATTCATTTTGCCGCGATTGTGCCGTCTTAATGCTCAAAATAGTATCCGAATCCTTTCGGCGGGATTCTCTTAGCATTTTCCACGCTTCAAAATCTTGTTCGTCGATGTGTGGCGTCGTTTCTTTACGCTGTAAAACATATTCGAATTGGGCTTCGCCGCATTCTCTGTACAATGAATTAAGCATTGTTTGTAAATTTTCTCGCTCTTTTTTTCTGTCCGCTAAATTTTTCTTCAGATTATCCATACAAAACCGCCTTTGTTCATCCCGTGAATATAAGATAAGAGAACACTATTAATATATACGTTTATCGTAAAAAATACTATATCCTGCGTTACAAACAAAATAAGATGTTTACAAGCCCGCCGCACGAATAAACTGTTGAAGTATGCACGAGGAAAATACTGGGGATGTCGAAAAAGTAACCAACTTTTGAGACCGCCCATGTTTCTCTAGTACATTTTTTTTAATTCCGATACATTCTTATGAGGGGCTAAAACACAGTCTGATGCGATTACCCTGATATATAGATATAAAGGATAGAAAGATGAGGATAGGTATATTTGCAGCGGAACAGCAGGAGCTGGAAAACATTCGGCAAAGTCTACAAGGACGAAAAATCGAAAGAGCCGGACTCGTGTTTTATGAAGCGGCGCACGGTATCCATACGGTTATCAGCGTATGCGGCGGCATCGGTAAAGTGAATGCAGCGATTTGTACACAGTTGCTGATTTCGGAATTTCATGCGGAAATAATTATCAACACCGGTACTGCCGGAGGTTTAAACGATGCGCTGCATGTATTCGACTTGGTCGTTTCGACCGATGCGGTACAGCATGATGTGGATGTTTCGGTATTCGGCTATGCGAAAGGGCAAGTCGCCGGTACATCGTCTCCGTTTTGGAAAGCAGACGACGCCCTACGCACGGTTTTAATGAAAACCTTTACGCAGCTGAAAAATAACCATGCAGCAGAATTTGCACATGCCGACAAGATGATTGCAGGACGCATCGCTTCGGGTGACCGCTTTATTGTTAATCCTGCGGTAAAGCAGGAGATTATCTCGACGTTTAAGGCTGATTGTGTTGAAATGGAGGGCGCTGCGGTTGCTCAAACCTGCGTAATGAATGCCATTCCCTTTGTGATATTGCGTTGTATTTCCGACAATGCGGGAGAACCTGCCGCAATCTCATATCAGCAGTTTTCAAAAGAGGCATCCCGTATTTCTGCCATGCTGGTATTACATACGCTCTCCCTACTATAACTTTTGCAAATATGCGGGGCATCTACGGCGTTATATGGCGTTGCTTTGACAGGCTTTAAGCTTTTGCTTGACAAAGCATAGGATTATCAGTATATCATTACAGAGTATTTAGTAATCTATGCGGTATAGAGCCGTTCTCTAAAAGTTATCTGCAAAAGTAATCGTATAAAAAGTCTATCATTAGCAACATTAAAATGCTGAGCTATTTCTGCCGATATGAGAAGCGGGATAGCAGAAAGTTGTGCCGATCATGCCGCTACCGCTGAAACGGGAAAGCAAGACGATGAAAAATTACTGCTGCGGCGTATATGCAGCAGTAATAGAAGTGCGCTTTTAACAGCACGGGTTCATGTGTTAAGGGTGCTTACTAAATAAAGCGGAGAAAAAGCTTATGAAAAAGAAGAATCGTATAGTATCTTTTGCACTGATTGTGCTTGCTGCCATTGCAGGTTTTACCTGTAAGAACAGTATCGGTTTAGGCGGTCAGATAGATATTCTTCCGCCAAATGGAGAGATTACCGCTCCTGATGGGGTAGGTGCGATACGCGGTTCATTTGTTTTAAGGGGAAAGGCGAGCGATGACGATGGTGTCGAATCGGTTTCGGTTGTGTTTGAAAATATCAAAACGAAAGAAACGAGCCAAACGTATGAGGCCAATGACTTTAGTAAGGGCAGCGTATCGGTGTTGTGGAGTACCCATATAGACAATGAAGTGAAAGGAAATAGATGCGCTCTTCCCGACGGTGAATATGAAGTAACGGTTACGGTTACCGATACAGGCGGAAAGACAAGCACATTTACCAAGAATTATAAAATAGACAATAGAGCACCCGAAGTAGAAATACTGAGTCCTGATTTATCGAAAAGTCAAAGTGGTGATTTTACGATGCGCGGTTCGATTATCGATATACCGAGCGGCGTCAAAAGCATAAAATATATCGTGGGTAAACAAGATAGCAGTGATATAACGGTAAAGCCCGCAGAAACCTCGCTCGAGTGGAAAAGCTTGAGATATCGGGAGATACATGGGCTATCCCTTTTACCGATGGGGATAATATCACGCAGAAAACAAAAGCTGAAAGGATCGGTAAACAAGTTGACGGGCTCGCAGCGGGAGTAGAACTATATGATATACCGCTGTTCTTTTTAGTTGAAGATAAAGCAGGCAATGCCGGTATTATCAGTCAAATAATCAGAGTAGACCCGAACGGAGATATTCCGGAAGTAAAGGTATTATCGCCTGAAGCGGATAAAGTATTAGGCGGAAGGATCCGTATATGGGGAACCGTGAAGGTACCTAATCCGGCAGCGGGAGTGGTCAATGCTGTACTGATTCAAATTACCGATAACACCAAACCTGAAAAACCCCACGAACCGGATTTTAGCCGGAGCGCTCTGTTTGGCGAAAGCGAGTGGTGCCCTGCCGATGGGAAACCGTTAAGCTATACGGCGGGAAGTTCGTATTGGTCGGTAGAAATAAACGGAAGTAAGGAATTTGAAGCAGCAAGCGAACGGCAGCGGATTATTTGGTTTAGATTGTGCGGCAAAAATGAGAAGGGGAGAGTCGGACAATGGACAGAGCCGATTAAAGTTACCGTTGATAAGGAGGCTCCGGCTATTACCGATATGAAGGTTGCAAGCGAAAGTAAGATCGGTACGGCTATTCCTTCCGGGCAGATTGACCCCGAAAACCAAGACTATGTTTCAAATATGTGGATCAAGGGAGATGGACTGTATTTATGTGCAGAGTTATCGCATGATGCCGGTATAGAAAGGATAGATATAAGCGGGAGCTATCTCGGTACGTCTGTTTCTTTAACGGGAGACAGTGAGATAACCGGCTATCAGCTGCATAATCAGCAGTGTTTTGAAGCAGACGGTCATAACTACAAGATGCGGATACCGTTAAAGACGACGGGGAACCCTGCAAATAATAACGGATTTACGATTAATGTTACGATAAAGGCTAAAAAACAAAAAGAAGGAGATATAGAGGGGTTAACGGCTTCAACTTCATTCTCCTTTAAGTATGATAACAGCGTTCCAACCGCGGTGTTTGGTACAAAAATGTATTCATCGGGTATTGTACAGGTGAGCGGAGCTTCGTTTACCGACACTGGGTTAATAGGGAGAAGCAATATCAATGCTTCGATGAAGGTTTTTACCTCAGGGGAAGATATTGCAATTACCGCATTTGATCAGAGTACGGGGAAGGTTACGCTTGCCACCGCTCCGGCGAATCCTACAAAGGGATATCTTATTTACAGTCCCATTGAATATTTGAGGCCTGACAGTAGCGGTAAAGTGTGGGTATCCGGCGCTGCGTATGATGTAGGCGCTGGGGTTGAAAAGGTCAAAGTAAGCTATAATGGAGTTCCGGCAAGCGAAGTTACGTTAGAGTTTCCGAGCGGCGTGCGAACGGATGTCGGTAACGGCGATGTCAACTTTGTCACATGGAAAGGTGAACTCGATGTCAGCAGTTTTGTAGATGGTACGGGGAAAATCGTCATTACGCCGATTGACCGTGCAAATAATGCCTCTGCTCCGATTGAAGTATCCGTAAAACTTAAAAAGGAACCTTTGAGGATAAGTGCTGTAGCATTGGGAACGGACATGAACCGGAACGGCACTATCGCAGATGTCGGCTCTACGGTGGTTGAAACCAAAACATTGGCGCTGACATATAACGCAGCAAATCCTGACGGTATCGACAGTGAAAAATACGATTGGCGCGGTAAAGCTGACGGCGGTACGTTTAGATTTAAAAACAATACGTCGCACATTAACATTGGAACCGGCGGCGGAAGCGGCGATAAAAAGTATACGCTGAAATGCGTAACAAACGGTACTGACATTCGGAATCTAACTGCATTACCTTCAGATGGCGTTATTACGCTGGATGCGGCTGATTTTACTAAAATAGGTCAAAGTGATGACCTTGCCACAAGCGACCCCAAAAAGCGTAAGCTTCTTCTTACCGTATGGGATTCTGCACAGGGGTTAACCTGCGGTACCGATACGTGGATGGCAGAACTGGCACTGGATGTTATTGTCGATACTACAGACAGAATTGCGCCCACAAACGAGATAAATCCATTTAAGTGGGTTTCCGAAAGCGAAAACAGCTTGTACGGCAACAGCCGCGATAACGGACACATCGAAAGAGGAACCGATTTACCAAGTACTTTTAACCAGACAAGCGGCCTTATGGACAAGGATGATAAAGTTTCCGGCAAGATCAGCATTACAGGAACTGCGTATGACGATCAGGTTATCACGGAAATTTGGGCAAAAATCAAAGACTTTACGTTTACCGGTATAGCCGATGCCGGAAGCGGAACCGATACAAAGCTTGCAACGTATAGCGCTTCAACCGGTAATTTTACGGTAGAGTCCGGTGATTTTGATACACACGGCTGGAAGTTCACTGTTATATCGAATGAGTTCAGTGTTGAAAAGGGGCATACCGTCAAATGGAAGCTTGATTGGGACAGTTCAAAGATAACAGGCGTCGTCGGAACCGATAAAATCATTACCGTAACGGTAAAAGATACGGCTCAAGCAAATACCAAGTCTGAGAGCAAGAAGGTGGATGTTGTGCCGTATATTACGGGCATCAGCAGAAACAGCACATATAATACAAACAGAGCACGAAGCGGCGCCGTACCCTTACTCCGCGGGGAAGAAGGTAATACGCTTACCGGCTTTAACTTTGCTGCTGGAAGCAGTACCTCTTTAAAGATAACCGCAAATAAAGACGGAACCGGTTCTTCTCCAGTTGCAATGGAGAATCTTGCTTTGAACGGTTCGTCTTTTACCTTTAAAGTGCCGGATACGGCGAAAGACGGATACCTGCATCTTGTGGTAAACGGGGTTGCTGCGGTGAATAATACAAATGCGTATACCGAAAGCAATACGGAAGAAGCCGATATATATGGAGCTAAGGAATATTCCGACGATAGATTGGTGCATATCTGGCGTGTAAATGCGCAGGATACGTTTAAGGGCAGCAAAAATGCCATCTATCCTGCAATGACTAAAAATAGTGACGGTACACTCTATGCGTCGTTTAGCAATTATTCAACTGAGGCCGTGTATTATTCAAATACATTTACGGGAAATGACGCTGTTGCCGTAGCCGTAGATGGAGACGGTACAAAAAGTTTGTTTACAGGATACGATCCGCCGGAAGAAACCGATATAACTGTAAACGAAACGGAAGTAAATGTACTCTATGCTGCAAATTATCAAGGTGGAGGTGCTAAGAACTGGGGCAATGGAGACCTCTCGGGTGAAAAAAAATACCCGTGGAATGATACCACTCCTGAGTATGCAGGCGGTATATACCTCTATGATAAGGATGCATTCGTTGGAACTAGGCATACTAATGTGTATCGATTTGAACTATATACCTACGATAATGAATTGCAGCAGTTTAAAAACATACGGACAGTGCGTTCCGGCGATAATATCTATGTTGTCTATTATGACAGATTAACCTCAGCTGTAAAATTCGCTTGGGTAGATGACAGTAAAAAACCGAATACAATAGCTCATGCACTCCCATGGTGTGTCATAGACGGCAATACCGACATAACAGATAGAGAATGTAAAGTTCCGGATCACTTGGTCAATACAGCTGTACCACCTGATCCGCCCAATAATATATTTACATTTGTGAGTCCCAACGGCTCAAATTATAAGACTCCGTATATACTAAACGATCCAAACAACTTTGAAGATGGACTCTCCGTTTCAAATGCGGTGTGGGAATCTATCGCCGTTGCGGTAACTAAGGACGGATATCCTGTTGTAGCGTACATAGATGCCGCTACGAGAAGCTTACGCCTTGCAAGGAGTAAATCAAAACAGCCTACGTCATCAGGAGATTGGACGATTCAAAAGGTTCTCGATTCTTCGGACAAGAATGGTAAGAATGCAAGCGACTACATCAATGCATGTGTCGACAGTGACGGGCATTTACATATCGCGTTCCAAAATACCAGAGGGCAACTGGTGTATGTAAAATCCACGAATACGTCCAATGACGGTCAAACAAAGTATGCGTTTGACGCTTCGGAAGTATTGGATGATTCCGGTATGTTTATAGATATGACCATGGACGGTACAACGCCCTATATCACGTACATGTCCCGCCCCAACTCCTACGATGCTATCCGCATTGCCTATAAAACCGCTATGGACTTTAGCAATACGGGAACGGATGTAGCTGGCTGGGAAACAATGACCACGCCTCTTGATCAACGGGCGGCAAACAACCGTATCTGTATTGAAACGCAGGCAAAGCATTACAATACTACGGAAAAGATGCCTGTTGCGGTAGGGTTTAAAACCGATTCGGATTACCGCGCGGCATTCTATGTAGGAAAGTAGGCGCTTTTGTAAGGTAAAATCTTTAATCCCCCGTCGGGGTATCCGGCGGGGGAGCTTTTTTAATCGTGTAGGTATGCAGCAGTGCGGAATATATAATCGTCGACAATGGTTAAATCATCAAAGCAAATCAGAATTTCTCTTGGTTACTTTAACCCCAGCTGAGCAAGCGAATCGATATTGCCGGTGGCGAGCGCCGCTTTATTTTCACGCTGAATTTCGTCGTAAATTTCTTCGCGGAATACTTTGACGGAGCGGGGGGCTTCAACGCCGATTTTTACCTGATCGCCCCGTACTTCAATAACGGTAATTTCAATTGAATCGCCGACGCGGATTTTTTGGTTTGTCTTTCGGGAAAGGATTAGCATGGTTCACCTCCGCGTTTCATTTCAGCGACAATATCATGCTTGGTTTTCCATTTTTCTCCGCCGATGACCAGCTGCATTGCCTTTTTATTCTTTTTATTGATGATGAGCGGGCCTTGCAGATTTGCCGTAATTGCCGACCCATCCGACGGAACGGTAACCAATGCAAATACCAGTACATCGGAAGGCGATTCAATGCCGAGCGGCTCAAGCAAACTGTCATCGATATCCAGTTCATAGTCGGGTCGGAAGATAAAGGGATCGATGGCGATAAAGGCAAGCTCTGCATCGTCAAGCGACTGAATCCATATAAACGGTTTTTGCTTTGCATCGAGCAATGCAAAGCGGTGATATTTTTTAAATCCGTAAAAACCTTCGGACAGGGTGATGATTTGATCTTCTTCAATCATAACCGTACCCAGCGCCTTCGTTTTTATTTCCATACTAAAACTCCCTTTCCTTACGTCATCGTTAAACCTGTTCGAAAACGCAGTTATCGAACAGGTCTGTTATCTTAAATAATTAAGTAGTGTATTTTTATACAAATTGCCAACCGTGCTTAACGATGCTTGATGAGTATACTGATACATTTTAAGATCGGAAATAGCTTGTGTCAAATCCAAATCGGCTTCGCGGGATTCAGCCTCCGTTACGTTGGGTATCTGTGTATTCAAGCGTGCGAGCGCCGCTTCCGCGCGTTCATAGCGGGAACCGTTTTCCGCAAGCCGCGCGGCGAGGTTGTCGATAGCGCCGTCCACACTGCCGAGCACTTTACCGCCGAGCGATTCATGGTCTCCTGCATACATCGCATTGCGCATCGCGATGACCGCATCAAAAAGCGAACCTCCCGACACGCGCACCGAATCGGCAAGGTTGTACGGCGGCCGCTGCTGCGGCTTAACAAGCCCCAGCGAAGACAGCACGGTTCCCTCGCCGGCATCGCGCAGCCAGAGCTGCCGTGCATCGGTCGTTTCGATATTCATACCGTTGGTAACAGGGTCGAGCGAAGCCTTAACCGCTGCGCCTGAACTGTTGATCTTAGACATAATCGCATAAACGTTATCGCCCGCGATGAGCGGGATAGTTACTCCGTCAACCTCGATGGCGCTGTCTTGCTGTACAACAAAGTTCCGTGCGTCGGTTGCGGAAAAGAGTGTTTGTCGTTCCGCCCAAAAGATACGGTTCCCCGCTTGATTCGCATCCATAAACGAAAGCTCATCGCTTTCCACCTGTTTGGTGTCGATGGAACCGTTGTACCGTACATTGGTGATAACGGCGGAACCGGCGCCGTCGATGTCGCCCATCACAATCTCAAAAGGTTCGGTAAAACTTTTCGTGCCGGCAAAGAGACGAGTGCCGTCTGCGCTAAAGCTGTTCGCCGTTTGGACAAGCTCGTATAACAGCTCATCTACTTCGGGCGCCATCTTTTTAAGATCGGAAGCTGTATAAGTGCCGGTCGCTCCCGCGACGGAAAGTTCGCGGAGCCGCTGCATAATGCTGAGTGCGCTCTGCATCGGCGCCTCGGCAACTTTATATTGGTCGTTGAGCGTCTTAGCATTTTTTTCAAAGCGATCCAGCCGCGCGAGAAACGATTTATAGCGTACCGAATGTCCGGCCGCGATAGGGTCGTCGCGGAGCTGCTGAATGCGCCGCTGAGTACTGAGTTGACTATTTACCTTGTGCAGCCTGCTTTCCTGTCTCCGCACCGAATAGCTGCTGTCCGAATGCTGCATATTTGAACTAATCCGTTGCATACCTACTCCTTTCGGTAAATGTATCAGGGGCTTTGTGATATAGCCCGCAGAATAAAAGCGGCCGTCCAACCAGAGTTGAATCGCTTCACGATTCAAATGGTTTTCCTGCCGCTTTTATTCTGCGGCTTCGATTAGTTTACCCCTGATACATTTACCGTTGCCTAGACTCCAAGGCGGTTAATCACGGTGTCGAGCATCTCGTTGACGGTAGCGACAAAACGAGCTGTCGCATTGTAGCCGTGCTGAAATTTAATAATATCCGCCAATTCTTCGTCGATGTTAACGCCGGAAATCGAGTCACGCATATCGCGGAGTTCCTTACCGATAGCGGTTTGCGTATTCAACGCAAGCTCGGCCTGTTCACCCTTTAAGCCCATATCGGTAACAGCCTCGGCGAAGAATTCGTCGAAGGTGCGGGTGTTGCCGACCATAACCGGCGTATTCCGTATCTTTGCGATAGCGACGGCGGCGCGGTTGTCTCCGGGGTAGGGGACACCTTCAGGACTGGGGTAACCGGCGGCGATATTTTGTAAATCGCTTACGACAACCGGATTGATTTCCATCCAGCCGGAGGGGTGCGCAATGGGGGAAACCGCATACTGGGCGCCTTCCTGCGACAGTACATTCACCGCATCGGGCTGCTGCCAGTCATAAGCGTTTTCCGCACCGCTTCCGGTCAGTACACCGGCGTATCCCGCTAAAAAGCGCCCCGAATCTTCGACGTGTCTGATAACAAAGTCGGGATTTTCGGTGTCCTGCGCCGCCGTCCCCTTGAGCACGAGCTTGTTATTTTGATCAAGATACGCGACGACTTCTGCGCCGGAACGGTTGATGCGGTCTACAAGGTCGGCGACCATATCGGTGGAAGCGTAGGGTACTTGAACCGTTCCCGTTCCTGCGGAAAGGGTGATCGTCCCTTCCAATCCGATTTGTTCGCGCGGATCAAGACTATATGCGCCGGTCAAACGGAAGATATATGAAGAATCGTATTCACCGTCGCCGTTCCGGTCAAAATTACCGACCGTATTGTTAATAAAATATTGTTCTTTGAAAAAATCGATACCGGTTTTTCCGTTTAAGCCCATTGCATTGCGGTGAATGTCGTTAACAAGGTCGACAAAGTTCATCGCCATCGTATCGAGTTTATTGATTTCGTCGCGGACATCTCCGTCGCGCAGTTCGATAAGGGCAGCCAGTCTACCGCCGCCGAAGTGTGCAAGATTACCGGAATCTTCCCATACGACATCGGCATATCCTTCGTTTCCGGCACCGCTTTTAAGACCGAAGGTACGGAACGTCCGCCCCTGTACCAATTCCATACCGTCCGAATAAATGATATAGGATTCGTCGGCATCGCGCTTTTCTACGGAGATGGAGATAAGGTCGGCAAGTTTTTCGGTTAAGACGTCGCGCTTATCCATCAGGTCATTAGGATTGTCGCCCATCGCTTTGACTTTTACGATTTCTTCATTGAGCGCCGCAATTTGCCGAGTAAAGGAGTTTACCTGTTTAACCCGCGCTTCAATGTCTCCGTTGATCATATCGCGGATGCCCTGCAAGCCCCGATATTGGTGGTGCACGGCATCGGTCAGCGTTTTTGCGCGGGTAGCAACCGCACTGCGCGCCGCCGCTGATTCGGGATAGACCGACAACTCTTGCCACGAATCCCAAAATTGATCGAGCCGCGTTCGCACCGAAGTATCCTCCGGTTCGTTATACAGCTGTTCAAGCATATAGATGTAGGAATCGCGTGTTTCCCAGTACCCCTGCTGATCGGTTTGTGCGACAATCCGCTGATCCAACAACTCGTCGCGCAGGCGGGTAATGGAGCTGACGGCAACACCCTGTCCGATTTGTCCGGGAGTTTCCGCCCGTGAAAGATCGGGACGGTACAGCGGCTCGTAAGAATCGAGCTGAACACGCTGACGGGTATATCCTTCCGTGGATGAGTTCGATATGTTATGACCGGCAGTTTGAATGGACTGCTGGTGTGCAAACAAACTGCGTTTTCCTAATTCAATCGAAGCAAATGTAGACATTTTTATCACCTTCCTCCTTGAATACTATCCGTTAAAATACCGTATCGATAACCAAACTGCTGTAATTCGATTGGCTCGGCGCACCGGTGCGGGTATAAAATGACGTTCTTGTACCGATTTCTGCGGCATCCATCATATCTTGTACCAGCGTCTGTACGTGCGTCACATAAGCGTCAAGCGTATCGTTTGCAGTTTTTGAGAGCTGCACTTGCTGCTGCAGACTGCGATATAAATAACTGAGCTTTTTTTGATTTTCCGTAGGCAGCAATGCAATGTAGCCGTAAAAATCACGTACCTCTTCGTTATACGGATCAAGCTGATTGAGAAGCAAAAAACACTGCTTATCGAGCCGTAAAAACTCATTGGAAGCCTCCGTACTTTTCAGTACGCAGCGTTCAATGCCTTCCCATGAACGGTTCCGCACGGAGTCGGAAAGCTCTTTTTGATATGCATATACTTCTTTCATCACGGTAATTTGCTGATGCAAGATTTGTTCGATTTTCTCTGCAGCCGATATTTTGTCCATCTAATACCCCTTCTGCTACAGTGTCGGAATTTACAGGAAAACCTTGAGGAAAATCGGGAAACGCATCAGACTTCTTGGTGCATTTCCCGCAGAATACAGAGACTGCGATATTGCTTCTATTCATCTGATGCGTTTGTTCTGTTTCTAAAATAAAAAAAGCTCAAACAGCCACACTGTTTGAGCTTTGAAAAACTCCCCCGCGCGGGTTCGAACCACGGACCCAGTGGTTAACAGCCACTTGCTCTGCCTACTGAGCTACAGGGGAAAGTGATAAATAACTATGGACAACTTTATACCGAAAATAGAAAAAAATGTCAAGCATTTCGGATAAAACCTGTTCAGAAACGGAAGTTTCCGAACAGGTTTAATATATGGGCTGTTCAACCTTTCCTTTTAAAAATATGTGGGCAGCTACTTCGTTATTTCACAAAAATTAATCCTCAACGTGCAGAAGCACGCCTGCGGGTAATTTTTGTTCAGGCCTCGTATCTGCCTCACCTATTTTTAAGAGGCTAACGGAAAGACTATTTCTAAAAAAATATTGATTCTGCAAAACCGCCACGAATGGTGATGGCTCTAAGCCGTAACAAGTTTGCGGATATATTGCAAAAGCGTCTAATGCGATTGTCCTGCGCATCAGAGGTTTTCTTTTGCCCAAAGGCGGATGATCGGTTCGAGGCTGTCGATGCGGAACCCTTGAGCAAACACATCGGCTTGTTCTCTGCTGCCCTGCCATTGCTGATAGGGATTGTCGTAATTGGTTTCTAAAAATCGATAAATGATATTCTCGGCGTTGTTTTGTTCGCTGCCGAAGAACGATAATTTTTGTACCGCCGCATGTTGGAGAATTGTGCGGATTGCCGAACGGACTTCTTTAAAGAAGAGATCACGGTAGATGCCGTAGCTTTTGCCCGTTACCTTTTTCACTGTTTCGGCGATAGATATCGGCAGCTCTTTAGGCTCATTGATGGGATATATTTGAACGGAAATCGATGTTTTTTCACCGATCGTTTGTTTCGGAGTAGATACTTCTGATTCCGGTATTGAAGATACTGACACAGAGACGGCATTGACCGGAACATTTCTTTCCGTCTCTTTTTTCTTACGTGTGGCAGCAGATTCCTTCTCCGTTTTGCCGATTTTTTTTGCCGTCATTTTTTGAGCCGTTGCTTTTTCAGTCTGTTGGTTTGTTTGTTTTACCGCTTTTGTTTTTTTTACAGCCGGTACGGGCAACCCTTTAGCCTGCGTAGGTTCCAGATTAAACTTTAACTGCTTCCAAGCTCGCTGTAAATATAAATCTCCGGTGATGCTGTAATAGTATCCTTGCGCTACATTCGCGAGCACCGCATGGAGCAGCTCTTCATCTTTCCAATTACGCACCCTGCCTACTTTTACCGAATGAAAAATCGCATAATGATTAGTGCCGTATTTCCTGCTGTACAAAAGCAGTATATTTTCAAAGGCGCCGTCGGCATAACGATTCCAATACTTCATAGTATAGGCGAGTACTTTATCTTCGATACGGATTATGGATGAAGGTATGGTGATTGCTGCAATCTGTTCTTTTGTGAAGACAATTTTTGAAAAATCGACAACGAAAGCTTTCGCCTTTTGAAGCGCTCTTCGTGTTTTCTCTTGAGCGTTTTTTCGATCCTGCTCTTCACGATATTCCCGCACAGAAGAAATCGTATCGGTAATATACATGCGGATGATATCGGCAGCTTGCCGCATATCGGCAGCATGGTATTTAAGCTTTTCGGCATACCGTGTATATCTTTCGGTAAAACTAATAGCAGCAAATCGATTCGGCGAAATAGCATTAATGACTTTTTCGCATACTTTAATAATCGTATAGACCTCTGCACGTTTTAACGGAGCAATAGTGTTTGCAAAGAAAATAATAACTTTTTTGACTTGAACAACAGTCCGATCCGCAAGCTGAACAAGTGAATCGGTAAGCAAAATATGGAATCGATAATCGTGCTTTCGGTAATAGGTCATCAACTGTACCCGCATTTTATTATCGGGATATCGATGTATCAATTTTGTATTATAGAGCCGCAATGCTTCTGCTTGTCTATTCAAAGAACGAAATTCAAAATAGCGTTCAATGTCAGGGTCTTCGGTAAGGCTGAGCTGAGGGAATTCTTGCTTTAATATATAAATATCCAGTTCGGTAAGTTGTCGCATAATGTATAACGGAAGCGATTATAATAAAAAAAAAGGTTGCTTCCTAGTAGGAGGCAACCTTTTCCGTCACTCTCTAATGCTTAGCGCAACAGCGACATTACGCTTTGTGTCTGCTGGTTAGCTTGTGCAAGCATTGCCGTACCGGACTGCGTCAGGATCTGGTTTCTGGTGAATTCTACCATCTCCTTAGCCATGTCGACATCACGTATGCGTGATTCCGAGGCTTGGAGATTTTCCGCTGCAACGTTGATACCGACAACACTCATCTCAAGTCTGTTCTGGTATGCACCAAGATCAGCCCGCTGTTTGTTGATCTTCTTGATGGCTTCATCAAGGGTACCGATTGCACGGTTTGCTGTTTCAGGCGTATCGATTGTAAGAATCGATTCGTCACCAATGTCGCGAACACCGAGCGCTTTTGCGGTCATTGTACCGACATACGCACGTACGCGCTGATCCATGTTAGCACCGATATGGAACCACATAGAGGCGGTAACGGTGTTTTCCCCTGTTTCACGAGCGAAACGACCGGTAAGCATATTCATACCGTTGAACTGTGCGTGACTTGCGATCCGGTCAACTTCAGCAACAAGCTGAGATACTTCAACCTGGATGTACAAGCGGTCTTCGGCGCTGTAAATACCGTTCGAAGACTGAACACTTAATTCACGGATGCGCTGCATAACATCAGTTGTTTCCTGCAAGAAGGCTTCGGCAACTTGAATAAAGGAAATGCCGTCTTGAGCGTTGGCACTTGCTCTATTTAAGCCACGGATTTGGCTTCGCATTTTTTTCGGAAACTGCTAAGCCGGAAGCATCATCCCCTGCACGATTGATGCGTAAACCGGATGAAAGTTTTTCTATGTTTTTTTGAGTGTACACGTTGGTCTGGCCAAGAGTTCTCTGTGCAAACATAGCGCTCATGTTGTGATTAATGATCATATTGCTACTCCTTCGGCGATTTTTGACGAGTTTTACCTTGCGGCGTCCGTCACGGCATCCCTGCCGATATGTCAATAATTATTTTCCAGATCCTCTGCTATCCGACACAGAAGAACGTAACACAATGAAGGGCGCACAACCTTTTCACTGTGCTTATTACATATATCGGAGTTATCGCAAAACACTTAAGAAGAAAAAAGAAAAAATATGAGGGTTGTCGGGATATTATTTGTAAATCGGCATATCGGAAGCCTCTATCGATAAATAGTAAAAACTGATAGATTTATGAGCGTAATGACACCGCATACATTAGAAGTTTTAGAGTTTTTCCGCATCGCGGAGATTATCGCAGGATATTGCAAGTCGGAAGAGGCGCGAGAACGCTGCCTACAAAAACGCCCCTTGCAGGATGCGGGGGAGATTGCCGCAGCAAAGGAGCTGGGGCGGGATATTCTCTCGTTTTTACAAGCTGATGAACCGCTCCCGATTAAAAATCTCCCGCCGCTCAATTCCGTATTAAAACAGCTCCATACCGCAGGCGTCTGCCTTACTATAGAGGAACTCTACGCGGCGGGGCTTTTGGCGCTGCAAGTCGATGAATTGAAGACTTGGGCTATAAAGCAAAAACGGACGGACAGCGCCGCATGTACACTCATCGAATCGATACCGCCGCTTCCGCAAACCGAGCAGGCGGTGTTTTCGTTTATAGATAAAAACGGAGCGCTGCGGGACATCCCCTCGCTGACGGCCATCCGAAAAAAGATGCAGCGTATCGAAGCTGATATTGAAAAAACAATGCGCAGCTACTGTACCGACGAGTCTACCAAGGGAATGCTGCAAACGCCTGCGCCCGTGCTGCGGAACGGCAGGCAGGTTATCGCCGTGCGTTCCAACTTTAAGGGGCGGATTAAGGGCATTATCCACGAATACTCCCAGTCGGGGCAAAGCTTTTACCTTGAACCTGAAAGTATTGTGCTGCGCAATAACGAATTGATGCGGGCGCAGGCGGAGTATGAACAGGAACTGCACCGCCTATTGGTGAGCATCAGCTCAAAGCTCGCGGATGAAGCGGAGGCACTTGAGCAGGCATACAGGCTCGTGCTGGAACTGGATTGCGCCGCCGCCGCCGCCCGCTGGGCATATACGGAAAACGGTGTCTTTGTACCCGACACGGGGAACACTCAATACTTTTATTTACAGGCGGCGCGGCACCCGCTTCTCGGTACGGCGGCGGTTCCCATCGACCTTAAACTGACACCGGAAGAGCGGATACTGATTATCACCGGACCAAACACCGGCGGTAAAACAGTCAGTTTAAAAACCGCCGCCCTCTTTGTTCTATTAAATCAAACCGGCTGGCCGGTACTCGCCGGAGAAGAAACGCGGCTGCCGGTGTTCCGCTATGTCGGCTGCGCTATCGGAGATGAGCAATCGCTCGACCGCTCGCTTTCCACCTTTTCCGCCTATATGCGCACTGTTGGGGAGCTCTTGGAAGCGGCGGATGAGGAAAGCCTTATCCTCCTCGATGAACTTGGCAGCGGTACCGATCCTCAAGAGGGCGGCGCACTTGCTATGGCGATTTTGGATGAGCTATTTGTCCGCCGCTCGTGCGTCTTTGTAACAAGCCATCACGGTGTGCTGAAAAACTATGCGTACCGGAAAAGCGGCTGCATAAATGCCTCCGTATCCTTTGATGAAGCAACGCTGCGCCCTTCATACCGGATACTGATGGGCATCCCCGGTGAAAGCCGCGCCGTCGATATTGCGGAAAAAAACGGATTAAGCCCCGACGTTATCCGCGCCGCGCGTGCGTATATGGCGGACAGTTCCGCCGATGCCGCCGCCCTCATCAAGGGGCTGATGGAAAAGCATGAGCAACTTGCGGTCTTTGAACGGGAAAAAGACGAGACAGAAAAAGCATTGCGGGAAAAGCAGCGCCGCTTCGATTTAAATGCGCTCAAGCTCCGCCAAAAGGAGCAAGTTCTCCGCTCGCAGGGGTATAAACGCTTGAACGATTTATTCGAGCAGAAGCGCAACGAAATAGAAAACCTCGTGCGGGAAATTCAGGAAGGGGAGCTGACACACGAAAAGACGAGTAAGCTTAAACAGTTTTTTGCCGATTTCGGAAAAATGCTTGCAGAAGAGCAAACGGATATCCGCACTGAACAGGAGGAACTTTCCGCTCTACAGCAGGCGCTTCGAAATCGTGAGCAGGAGCAAGGACACGGGAAACCGGCAAACGGTATGCCTGCAACCGGCGCTCCGGTAAGCGAAATACTGACCGAAGGTATGGAGGTACTTATTCCTCAGCTGCATCGGCGCGGCGTCATTATCCGGAAAGAAAAAAAGAACTGGCTGGTGGCGGTCGATACCGTTAAAATGACATTCCCTGCCGATAAACTCGAACCGCTCAACTTGTCCGGCACCGCACCCTTACGCACGCCGCAGGTTGTGGTAGAAGCGGAGCTGCATAAGGAAAGCCGCCCTGAACTTGAACTGCGCCTACTAGGAATGAGGCTTGACGAAGCGGAAAAGCACCTGCAAAATCAACTCGATCTTGCTTTGATGCATAATATGCAGGAATTTTCGATTGTACACGGGAAAGGAAACGGCGTACTGCAAACAATGGTACACGAAAAACTTGCCGCCGCTCCATACATCGCAGAATTTTTCTTTGCCCGCCCCGAACACGGCGGCACCGGCAAGACTATCGTGCGGTTACGGTAGTGTGTAGCGCATATATAATCCGTGATGTTTTATCAATTTACAACACGGATGTATAATCCTTGATGATGGCTGCCGAAGTTACGCCTTTTTCTTGCCTTTGCTGAGGGCGGCGATCCATTCCTCTTTACGTGCAGGACGCATAATACGAATACCGTCCATGGCAGTACGAATAGCTTCCGAAAAAGTTGTTTTTGCAGATCTATCGATAACACGTACAATGGGAAAACGGGGATCCTCTGAATTATTGTCGATTACCTGCGCAACGGTATTATTTGAAAGATATACGAAACTGCCGATTGGAAAAAACGACAGTGCATTCAAGAGTGCTTTCAGCACCTCTTCATCATATTGCGAAGGTTCCCGCCGCAAAACATTTAATAAGCCTGTCGCAGGATCATCGGCTTTCTTATATTTACGCTCGCCGGTCATCGCTTCATAAGAACAGACAACCGCAATAATCTTTCCATAAAGAGAAATTTTTTCACCGGTCAGTTTTTGAGGATACCCCGTACCGTTCTCTCGTTCGTGATGATCAAGCGTGCCAAGACAAACCGGCAGCGGGAATTTTGCTTTCTTTAATATTTTACAGGAAAGTACCGGATGCACATGGAGATACTTTCTTTCTTCATCAGACAGTTCGCCGGCTCTGGAATAAATATCTTCGGCAATATGAATAAGACCTATCTCATGCATTAATGCAGCAGTTGCCAATTCAACCAGCTGATGATTTTGCATTTTAAGTTCCATACCGACTACGATGGCATAAACTGCCGACCGAAGCGAATGGGTAACGAGAAAATTGTCCACGTTATATGGCATAATAGATTGTAAAATAAGTACTGCCTGCCGGTTTTCTTGTACAAAGGTACACAGTTCCTTCATTTTGGCAATTACTTTTTCGGTATCAAGAGATTGTTTGTTACGATAATTTTCGTATACTTCGGTAGTAAAAGCGTAAAACTTTCGATAGTTTTTTTCTACCAATTCTCCCGAAAGTTTTTGTTCCGGCGATGTTTTGACATCCTTATCCGTATCATCGGCTTTTTCTCCGGTCTTATCCTTTTTCTTTTTTTTGCGGATCCGTTTCCGTTACACTTCCCTTTGTATATAAAAGCGTAAATTGCCATTCGGAAAGGAGCCTCTTTAATTCATCCGTAAAACGGCTTTCTTGTGTAAATAACAAAAACTTTTTATCAATGTACACGTCCTCCGTAAAATATACGGGCGGTTTCAGCTCTAAAAGTTTTAATGTATTCACTTAAATACGCTCCTGTAGTACACTGACAGTATGATCGAAAAATTCATACCACTATATCGATTATAGGAGATTTTGAATGAAATTAAAAGTGCTTATTATTATCTTTAACACTGTTCTATTAACCATCTTCTTTACAGTGCTTTCTTTTTCATTCTTTACTGCCGGTACTGAATTTATCGGCAGTTTTTTTAAAAACTATTGGATATTCGTTCTTTTTTTCATGATTCTCTTGCTGGGAATGAATATGTTCTTTATCAGCAACTGGAAACTCATAACGACTCTTGAAGCTGAAGATTGGCCTGCGCTTTCACTCTATTTGGAAACAGAAATTTTTGAAAAACATCATCTTACCGCTAAAAAAGTACGGCTGCTGTGTGAAATCAGTATTTTATTGGGAGATTTTGAAATATTAAAACGGCTTGAACGTGTACTCGAAAAGTATAAACCTGAATATATTAGAACCTTTGGTTCCCGTTTTGCAGCAGCCAAGCTGCTTTCAAACGATTATCAAGGGCTTGCTGGCTTTATGGCTCGTATTGCCGGACAACCTTATAAAAATTCCCCGTGGGTATCGTTTTATGATGCATTCTCGGCACAGATGCTAAAACGCTATCGCGAAGCAGCGGAGAAATTTTCATACGTGCTGGAAACAGAGCAAGACCCGCTTGTTCGATTGCTCAGTATTTATTTTATGGCATGCGGATTATATCATTATATTGATGTGAGCAAAGATGAGGTATGTACACAAATCGAAGAAGAAAAACGAAAATTAAAAAAACATTCATTGCAACACTGGAAAAAATATGCGCAGAAAGAAAAGCAAAATATTCATGTGCTCGTCCTCACAAAAGCAATCGATGATGCACTGATTTGGCTTTTTAAAGAAGATGACATCAAGGCAACCCCATCAGAAACTTTTGTGGATACCCCCGCGCTGATACGTTGACGCAGATGCTCCCATATCCAACGCTTTTGAAAATAGACTGTTAAGCAGTTCTACATCCGTGTATAACTGCTTAACGACGAGATTTGTGCACAACACAAATCTCGCTACTGCTTATAACCACGGACATCCCTGTCCGTTCTGATACGTCGAGGATTTATTGCAGTAGCGGCATGGATGCCGCTGGTTATGTCAGAAGCGATGTTTCGCGGTTACGCGAAACATGATAGTAAAAAAGGGAAGGTTTTCGGGGAGATTTACCCCTTAAACAGTAGTTACCAGTACACAAAAAAGCATCATTGATTAAAAAATCATTACAGCTTTTTCTACACTTGTTTTTTCTATACTGCTATCGTACACCATATTTATAAAAAGTGCCGCCATTTGGGATAAACCTCTATCAAACTATGCTCTGCAAAGTGTGCCGCACCGGTCTTAACATCATATCCTCGACTAAATCTGTCCATTGATGTAAGCACCCATCAAAAATTCATTCAAATCCGATTGCCACCGGCTTCCTTTTGAACGAAAATGATCAAGTAAAATCTTATTGAACCGGATTGAAACCTGTTCTTTTACCGGCTTAAAATACTTTTCATTTCCAAAATAAAACCCATCCAGATTACTCAGTTCCGGTATTTCCGATGTATCTATCTGCTCATCAGGGATGGCATTTTTTTCACACTCATTTATTATCTGTGATACTTGCAATTTTTTCATAGTACATCTCCCTTTCGCGCTTCAACGCAGGTCGCACCGATATTATCCGTTTTTTGCTGCCTTTCGGCGTATAAACAACAAAAACAACCAATTGATTCTTTATTCTGCCAAGAACTTGATACCGCTCTTCTTCAAGCATTGAATGAACTACATCATATTTTTCTAAGTAAAAAGGATCATCAAAGACCTGTTTTGCTTCATCAAATGACAATCCTTTATGTTTTTTGATATTCGCTTCTTCTTTTGGTAAATGCCATTCTATATCATCATTCATGTTAAAAAAGTATCACATAAATGTATTTCTGTAAAGCATTCCGTACTTATCATTTTTTCCGTTTTTCATAGATGAACCAGAGGTCTGGGTCAATCCAGTGCCGTAAGGCGCGTATCATAGAATATGAAGGAAATCCAAAAGCCTTTCTACTCTTTAAGTTATACAGCCGATTATAATCTACGCCGTTTTCAGCACACCATGAGTAAGTAAGCGGCTCTAAGTGTTTATACCCTGCTGAATGTTCCCGCACTATGCGATAATCATCCGGTCCTGTAAAGCGCTTCGGTTCCGGTTTTGCTTCCGCCGTTGTTGTTACCCACCATGAAGGAGGAATAACATTCCGTAAACGAAACATCATTTCGTAAGTCGGCTTTGTTACACCGGTAATACTTTTAAAAAAAGTGATATATTCAAGTCCATTCTTAAGTGCAAAGGAGCGAATGCTCTGTCCGGTATTTTTTACAAATTGCGATGCATAAAGTTCACCTTTATCGTCAGCGGCTTGGGTAATAGGCGCTTGGGTAAGATACTGCATCAAGGCCGCTTCGATAATCTTTGATTGTGAAACACCGCTTTCTTTTTCCCGCTCCAGCAGTTTATCATAGAGCGCTTTCTTGATATTTGCGTTTATTTGTTGCATCGTAGTATTCTTCCAAATATACTATCCATCGTAAACCTCTTTTCTATGTCCGATATCTACAACAAAAATAACCATCGTTGTATCAATGATTTTACAAAGAACTCTGTAAGCTCCAATTCGATAACGCCAAAAACCCAAAAGACTACCAACAAGCATTTTTCCACGAACTCTAGGATTATCAAGTAAAGCTACCTCGTCCATATAATCAAGAATTCGTTTTCTTACTGAAGTATCTAATTTTTTTAATTGCTTTCTGGCACCTTCTGAATAATCAACTTTCACAATCCAAACTCCTTACGAAGTTCTTCACTGGAATAAGTTTTACCACCTGTCCTTTCAAACTCTGCCCAAGCAGCAGCAGCAGTTTCATAATCTTCTTGATCTTCAAGACACTCGCGAATAAATCGCTCAACTGCCTTATTCAAAAACCAACTTCTTGTACAACCTCTGCTTTTACACAAAGAATCAACTTGATTAAATAACTGCGGATTAGCACTAAAACTCATACTTACAGTATTTCTAACACCCATAAAACTTCCTTTAGCCTCTCATACAGAGCTATCATCTGATACTACAAATGGTATTTTTCAATAATTTTATTAAAAATATTGAAAGTATTCATATTTGTCAAGTAGTATAGGTTAAAACAACGCTTATTTGTCGGACAAATGGCATGCTATTCTTGCGTCAATAATTGACACAAGGTACTGTTATCGGCTTGAGTAAGCGGAAGCGACGTCTCCGTCGCCGGTATAGACGATACGGAACAATGATCGTTTTCCTTAACGGGCGTTGTGTATCGCCGGTTTATGAGGGCTATCAATGAAGCGATCGGCATAACGTGCAAAACGCATCAGATAATGAATATCGATGGGGGCTTTTATACGAACGGCAATATACAGCCGCCTATTTTTTTTTAAAAAAACGCACCGGAGACAGTTGTAAAAAAGATATTAAGGAAGGAGCCGCAAAGGCGAGACGCAACCCCATCGGATCGCGGATAGTCATTTTACCTTCCTGCCTACAAGAAAGAAGAAGTCCATGCTCTGAAATATTTTCAATAATGCAATCATATTCATACCCGTCTATCAAAACTGTTTGATACAGCTGTCTAAGACCAAGTGCTTCCCAGTGTGCAAGACCTGCCGGAAGCCGCCTTTCCCCTCGTTTCTCCGCCGTTTCAAAGCGGCTTTGAAGGGATGTAAGCCTATATGCTAATTCTAACGGTAAGGTACGGCCGAATACTGCCGTGTAATGCCGCCTTTTACCGCGAACACCGGTTAAGTGTACTGGTACTGGTAAACATTCCCCTCGATAGGTAATCAGAAGTTTATCATATCCCTGTCGCGGGGATAATTCCGTAACACAGTAAAGCTGCCACGCTTCTTGAAAGAAAAAGACCGGAATACACGAATGAACTGTCCCTGCTTCCTCAATGACAATCTTTTCAATCCCTAAATAGCTTAATACCTGTTTATCGACATGAATCACAAGGAATACTCCTTTTTCTTTGTTTCAGCATACCAATAGCCGTATTTTTCTAACAACGTAATAAGCGTTCTTTTACTCATCTTGTTTTGATCAAGAAGCAATCCCAACTCTCGATAAAAAAGTGCGTCAAATCCAAAGTACGCTCCATAAGTAAGGTTATCCAAAAGAAATAACATCCGCTTCAGTACATCAATGCGTCTTCCGGTCGCGGTATATAAAACGGTTACCGCAGGCGTCACCAATGGAAGCATTCGTTTGCATCCGGTTTCTTTGCCGTAAATAATGTATGCACGGCGCATAGAGGGGAAGGTGTAAAAAAGAATGACGGGACTTTTATCATCAAAGGTAAAAACGGTCGCATCCGGAAGTGTTTCAACATGAGCGGCGCCTCCGTGTGCAAACAGAGACAGTCCCTTTTTTTCACTCGGAATAGATACGGTAACCATATACTGCAAAATAGCATATTGCAATGATAACTTCAATATATTATACTGATGTTATAACATTATTAACATATTCATATTGTAGGAGGAATTGTATGCAAGAGTTCTTGCCTCCGTCGCCTGAAGTGCTCGTTTTACGTCAAATAACCGAATCATTTCATCTTTCAAATGATGAAGCGGACAGCGCTTTGTTACTTTTGAAAGCCCGTGCCCAAACCCTCGATATGCCATTCGATCAGTACCTTTCAACATATCACCCAAAAGGGTTCGCTATTTCCGATAATAGCCTTCCGGATGAGATAAAAGGGTATACCGCCTTTTTATCCGGTGATGCACGCGCCCTCATTGGCGCTGGGAAAAATGCGGACTTTTTCACTTTTGTCCATGAAGCTGCCCATGTCTTTCGGCGGCAGCTTACCGGAGCGCTGAAAGAGCGGGCGGAAAAAGCGTTTAAGGTCGAAGCGGGCGTTTGGAGTGAAGCACAAGAAGAAGCGTTTGCTATCGGGCTTGAACAGTATATCCGGTTACGCCTTGCCGCCTCAGAAGATCACCGCATTGTCTTTGAAAAAGGCGCTGTATTTACCCAACAGATTTATAACGGTCTCGATCGGATTATCCCGCTTAATCTTGAAATTATCCGTGTGTACGATGAGCTTTTTACTGCCGAGCGCTTCATCTTTAACCAACAACGCTTTGACGAAGCGGTTGATACTATTAATGCGCAAAAAGATGTATCACAGTTTGCGCAAAGTCATCTGTATCTCGGTATGACGTCTCCTATTTATCAAGAACTTGGGTTTGAACGCTTACCGGTGATGATAACCGCTCGTCATATTCAAAATATTATGCAGCCGGAGAAGGAAGGAAGCGCGACCAATTACCACGGGCTTACGCCTGAGATGATAAAACAAATTCCGGATGCGTTAAAAAAGCCCCTGCTTATTATGCAATCGCAGCGGAGCGATAGGAGAGAAGATATTATTACGGTTGTTTCATTAAAGGATAGTGAAGGTAGGCCGATTATTATTCCGCTCTCACCGAATAAAAAAGGATATTTTAATGGTATTGAAGTTGATATAAATCTTGCAAAAACGATATACGGAAAAGACCGCTTTACAAACTTTTTACAAAAAGCCGTACAAGAAAAGAGAGTGCTCTATATAAATGAAAAAAGCCGAGAATTAGCAATCCCGGAACTCCAATTGCTCCGCGACCGAGATTCTCAGCTTCTATATGAGAATATAGCAGCATATCACAATGCTGTCAAGCAAAAAAATCCTGATATTTGGACAGAGAAGAGAGATGGTATCCCCCTTGCCTAAGCGGAACCGGTTAGGCAAAATAGATTAAGCAAAAATACTACCAAGGAGATACCATCGCAATGGATTATTATGCATCTTACAAAAACAGTAAAGACCCCTCGTTGTTGAGAAAAGAGTTGGTCGGCTACGCGCTAAAGTATGGCAACAAAAAAGCTGCACGGCACTTTCAAACAACCGTAAAAACGGTAAGAAAATGGAGAAAACGCTGGCAAGAAAAAAAAGGGGCAGGGCTCAAAGACCTGTCTAAAAAACCTCAAAAAAGCCCTCGCATGATGAAGATGTATTGGCAATTCAAAATAAAAGCTCTCGCAGAAAAAGCAACCGCAGATAATAAGCGCATTAACGGAGCTGTTGAATTAAACGTGAGTATAGCATTCCTTACTCTATTAAGACGGTCGTCAAATATTTAAAACAAAACTACAAACTGCCGAGCAAAAAAACGCATCGAGAAAAAAAGCGGGATATGCGAGAGGTTAAAAATAAATACCGTGCATTTGAAAAAATACAGGTAGATATCAAATATTTGGATGATATTCCTGAATTTTATCACGATTTCATGCAGTTCCACTTACCAAAATACCAAATAACCGCTCGTTGTATCAGAACAGGGGCATATTTATCGGCTACACACAGCAACACAGCACGACCAGTACCTCCATTTTCATCTATCGGCTTTTCACTCATTTAAAGCGATATGGCATCAAGCCCTCTGAAATAACGATCCAAACCGACAATGGCACTGAGTTTACCGCCCCTTGGAACAGCCTAGAAAAAACTCTTTTTACCAAAGTTATTGAGCTTTCTTATGCCGCTACGCATAAAACCATTCCCGTCGGGGCTAAGACCTATCAAAGCGATGTGTAAAGTTCTCATCGGCTTATCGAAGATGAGTTTTACGCCTGCCAGTATTTTTCCAGCGCTCAAGACTTTTTGAAAAAAGCGCATCAGTACTAGAACCACTTTAACTTTACTCGGTTTAACACCTATAAAAATCGAGCCTTTAGACCGCCGAAACAGGTTCTAAAGAGCGCTATCCGCGCTTTGTGTGTAAAAATAGCTTTGTCAATTTTTGCTACAATGAAGGTATGCTCTTTTTCGTGATTGGTATAAATACTGTTTTGATAATGACTTGCCTGTTTTTATCATGTTTCGGCGCCGCCGAAACTCGCCGCCAATGCGCCCAAGGATGGGCGGGGGATAAGTCATCAACAAGTTTTGGGACAAAACTTGTCCTCTACCGATGTACATGGACGTGCATCGGTAGAGAGGTACAAGGATGTACACTTTTGGCAAGGCAACGAAGTAGATATGCCGCCTATTTGCAAAAGAAAAGGACGGCTTAATCAACAGCATTAAACCGTCCTCATTTCGGGTGTATAAGAAACGGCGTCTGGATGTTGATACCGCCGTTTAATGTCCCCTTCTGCTTTTATTATCGGCGGATGTTGCAAAATGTTTAGAAGAATTTTCATTATTTTATAAGGTTCTGCTAAAAAAGGTGTAAAGTTCTTAAAAAGAGGCTTTTTTACCGGCTTTTAAATATTTCATATACCTGTAACGCCATCAGACGAATCCGTTTGTAGACATTTTCAGCAGCTGCAATAGGCTGTAGATCGTTATCTTTGCCGGCTTCGTCGTTAAAAAAGAGCACGGCGACCAAATCTTTCGCAAAACCGTTTTTGATTTTCTCGTCTATTGTGTTGAGCTGTGCAATCAAGGCAGCCTGTTTCCGGGCACTGCTCCCGTTGCCGGAACTTCCACTCTTACGTGTGCCTTCTTCACTGTATTTCGCTAAGCGGTGGCACAACGCTTCTGCCTTTTCCGCTTGGGCTGCAAGACCGGCGGCGCTCTCGGTCATTGTCTTGACCGAAGCGGCTAACAGCCGCTTCCGCGCGCCGCAGCTATCTAAAAATGCTTGGGAGTACACGCTTTTTACGAGCGTCTCCAGCCGTTTATTAATTGCGGCGCGCGGGAGGCCGCCGGTCATGCCCGCAAAATCTTCCGCAGTGCAGGCAGGCATTCCGGGTATGAACACCCCGTGCGGCATAAGGTTAAAGGTTTTAACCACCGGATATTTGGCAAGTGTGCTTTCAAACCACCACGCATAGAGCAGCATACGGCGGTCGGTCAGTACCGTTCCTCCGGCGTAATCCTCGTGCAGCGAAGGAAATGCCGAATATAAGCTATTAAAATTCGCCTGCTCTGCGGAAGCAACGCGGGTAGAGCGGGTATGTACGGCTTCTTCAAAGGTACTGCCTGCAAAGTGCGTTTGCTTACCGGGATAGGCCAAATCCAGTCCCGCCATGATAACGGGCTTGGCGCCGATATACCGCGCAAAATCCCACGCAGTTGTTGCAACCGAACCTCCGGCGGCGAGCGTACAGTCTTTATTGCCGTTCTGTTCTTCACCTTTGCCTTCAAGATAACGGGCAAAGGGCGCCGAAGATTCGGAGAGGAACACTGCGCGGTAACGCTGTCGGAGTACCGCCGGAAAAACCGCCGCCTCGCTGATTAAAATGGACTTGTGTGTATCCAATCCGGCGGTATGCAGGTAGTTCCAATACTGCGGGTCAAAGCTGAGAATAAAATCCGGCGTAATATCTGCCCGTAAACATGCCCGCATTGCCGTATCCACCGCGATAATCAGAAAATCTTTGCCGCTTTTTTTAATCTGCTCAAGATGAGCAGTTAAACTCGGTCCGCCGGCAAGGACGACGGCAGCCGTATCGGAAAAAGCATTTTTAAAACAGTCGATCTTTGCCGTCGTGCAAAGCCTATCGAGGTTTTTTACCGTGTTTTTTAGCCACAGCCTACCGAAGCGTTCCAGCGTTTTTGCATTGATGCTGTTTTTCATTTTATTCCGCTCAAGCAGCGTAAAAAAAGTTCCGTACCACGGCTTATACGCTTCGGCGAGAACGGGCGCTTTAAACAGTATTTTGCCGTTCCATCCCGTTGAAGCGAGAAATGAGGCTGCCTCTTCCGGCTGTGTTCCAATCAGCAGGCTTAAACGCCGGTGCCGGAAAAGGGCGGCGAGGCGGCGGGCGGCCAAGCAACACAGAAAAATGTTGGAGTCCGCTTCGATGATTACCGCTTCGGCAGCGGGAAAGCGTTCGATATACAGCGAAGCAAGATAGCCTAACCCAAGCCCCGTAAAGATACAGCGGCTCTGCGTCTCTGCCGTTTGGAAAAAGTCGGAATCGAGGATACGGCGGGCTTCTTCTTGGGGATTGTATTTGGAGTGCACAAAGCTGACCTTTACCGCCAGCGTCGGTGTATGTTCCATGCCTCTTGCTTTTGCTTGTACTAATCGGTATTCGGGCGGTATAGCTTGTAAACACTGCAAGGCTGTTTCCGGCAAATTGAGTCCGAGTCTTGCCGCCTGTTCGGGAAAGCGGGCGGTAAAGTCCTTACAATTTTGGAGGAATACTTCGGCATCGATGGTAAAGGGTATGCCGACAGAAGCTATTCCGGCACCGATAGAAGCGCCGTTGTTACCGGCAGAAGCGGCGCCGACAAAACCCGCGCCGTTATTCAAGGGTGAGTTCAATGATCATTCCTTTTACAACCGGCGTTCCCGCTGCCGGACTTTGAGCCGTTACATAGCCGTCTCCGGTCAGCTTAACCGTAATATCGGTTCTGCCTAATAAATCGAGCAGCAGCCGTTTCGGAGTACCGAGCAAATCGGGCATCGTGTCGCCGACGGTTACGGGTGTTTGGCGGTGCGATTTGATAATGCCGGTATGGGTTATGTTCGGAGCATTTGCCCGCCCCATACCGCGATAGTCGATAATTGCATTGGCTGCTTCCGAGATAGCCGGCGCGGCAACCAACGAACCGTAGGTTTCCCCGACGGGACGGATAACCGCCATATACAAAATGACCTGTGGGTCATCGACGGGAAAAATACCGATACAGCTGCTGAGATAATCGGTGGAACTGTAGCCGCGCCCATCCGCTTGCGCCATCTGCGCGGTACCGGTCTTAACGGAAATAGGTACGCCTTTAATCGAAGCCCGAAAGCCGGTACCGTCATCGGCGGCGGTCTGCATATAACCGAGTACCGTTTTTGCCGTTTGCGCTGAAATAACCTGCTCAAGCGGTTTCGGTTTATGCCGGTAGACCGGTTTCCCTGTCGAGTCCAGAATTTCGGACAAAAGACTGAGCTTTAATGTTTTGCCTTTATTGGTAAACGCCGTTGCAGCTTGTACAATTTGCAGGGAGGTAACGCCGATTTCCTGTCCAATCGCAATCGTGTGCTTGGTACGGGTAGACCACGATGATACCGGCGCAAAAATCCCTGCCGCTTCTCCGGGCAGTTCAAGACCGGTTTTTTTTCCAAAGCCGAATGCCCGCAGCTTTTCAGCGAAGGCTGCGGCATCGGTTTTGTCGGCGATCTGCGCCATTCCGTCGTTGCAGGAAAACCTGATAATGTCGCGTGGCGTTACTTGACCGTGTACCCGCAAGCACCGGATCACGTTTTGGTCTTTTTTGTCATTCAACTGACGCGGTTTAAACACAAATTGTGCATCACAGGTGTAGACATCGGAATCCTTCGTTGTGCCAAGTTCTAAAAAGGAAGCTATTGAAAAAATCTTAAAAACGGAACCCGGCTCATAGATAAAATAGGCGGGGCGATCAAACCGTTCCTCTTGAGTGCTGGAAGAAAAACGCGCTAAATCAGCGGAAGGTTCGTTTATGTATGCAAGGATTTCGCCGGTCTTTGCATCGGCAGCCAAAAAAATGACCGCCTCTGCCTTGGAACTCTTCATTGTCCGTTCGGCTATCTGTTGCAGCATATATTGAATGGAAGCATCGATTGTTAAGGCAACCGTATAACCGTCTTTGTCGGCGCCGGCAGTGCCTTCAGGCGGGGAGAGAATGTTTTGCATGGAATATTCAATGCCGGTCAACCCTTTGCCGTCATCGCCCAGATAGCCGATCAGCGTTGATGCGAGTTCATTTTCAGGATAGATGCGGTTTGCTACCGCTTCAAGCCGTAAGCCCTTGAGTCCATATTCCCGTATGGCATCTTTTAAAATCTCTTTTTCATTTTCACTCAACTTCTTCTTTAAATATAAAAAATTCGATTTTGAATCTTGCATTTTATCAAGCAGCTCTGATTCCGAAATTTCAAGAATCGGTGAAAGGATATTGACAAGCCGATTGACGTCGCTAATCAGTGTTTTATTTACCGATAGGTTATACAGCGTTGTCGCCGCCGCTAAGATTTTTCCGTTCCGATCTAAAATTGATCCTCGCTCGCGAACCTTCTTAACGGTGTGTACTTCCGGTTCCGAACCAAGCATCGCCCGCGCATATTTTGCGACAATTAAGCCGGTAAAGATGAGCAAAAGGCCGATAAAAAAGATGATGCGTTTTTTAGAAATAAAATGATTTAGTTCCATAGTAACCGACCGCAGATACTATCAACCGAGACAAACCCGTAATCGCGGGAGTCGCGGGATTGGGGTGCATTATCGCCGAGCGCCAAAATAAAACCGGTAGGAACATATTGTTCGGCGTGCGGTAAAAATCCTCCCAGATTCCTGAATTGCACACGGTTAAGCGCAACAGTTCTATTATCGTCTAATTTAAGTGAGCCATAACTTTCCGGCGCTTCTTGCGAGGCTGTAATAAAATGCAGTTCCATATTTTCTATTTTTACGCAGCGCTTTACAACATACCGACCGTCGATATGATAGAGCACCGCGTCCCCTGTTTGTGGCATCCCCCAGCGGCAAAGATACCGGTTGGCAGCGGGGAGCGGAATGCCATACGCCAATTTCCATATAACGACAACCTGCCCATCGAAAAGAGCAGGCTCCATCGAATGCCCCGAAATCCGCCTTATATCTAAAACATAGCTTTTTAAAAAGAGAATGCCGCCTATTAACACAAGGAAGCATAGGAATCTTCTTTGAACCGGTTTTTTCACCGGCTAAAGATAGCAAAAAAGCAAGATTTTTTCCAGCGGGGAATAACAGGGCGCTACAGGACATTGCTTTTCAGTATCTTAGGAAGTGCTGATTAAAGCGAGGAGCTCATTTAATCAGCACTTTTCCTTATTCGCCGAATTTATTGAAATAGCCTTGAATAAAAATAATTGGCGTTCCTTTATCGCCGCTGCCGGAAGTAAGGTCGCACAGCGAACCGATGAGGTCGGTTAATTGACGGGGAGTGGTTCCTTGGGCTTCTTTTTGATCAATCTGTGATGAAAAGGCATTTTTTTTATGCTCGCTGATGTAGGTAATCATCGCTTGGTACTGCTCTTTATCGGACAAATTTTTAAAGTTGTTGTCCGCAAGGTATTTCAATTTTACCTCATGTGGCGTACCGGATAAGCCTGCGGTAAAGCCGGGGGAAACGACAGGATCGGCGAGCTCCCAAATCTTTCCGACGGGATCCTTAAAGGCTCCGTCTCCGTATACCATCACCTCAACCGTTTTACCGGTTTTTTCTTTAAGCATGTGCTGAATTTTTTCTACCAGTGCTTGGCAATCATTCGGGAAGAGCTTGATGGAATCTTCGGTTGCCTTATTTGAACCGAGCAGCCCATACACGCTGTTGTATCCGCTGCCGTTAACCGGTTGAGCGAGTACATCGTCAAGACCATACACACGAGTTGCGCCGTGTTCTTTTAACCGCCGTTTTGTACTTTCCCGTGTGTGGATATCGCAGACAAGCACGTGTTTTGTTGAGGAAAGAACAGCGCACGGATCATTTGCCAATAAAATAGAAGATTGTGCATTGTATTTTTTGATGATTGAGTTATAAAAAGAGATGTAATCGATACCGGTAAACGGGTGTTTATATACCCCGAAGCGTTGCGTAAATTCCTCCGCCGTAAACGTATCCTGCCATGGATTTACCGATTCCGCTTTACCCGTATCGGGATCCATCAGCCGGTTCCCCACCTCGTCGGAAGGATAGCTCAATACAAGCGTTAGTCTGTTTCCAGCCTTTGCGATACCCTCCAAACAGATTGCAAAACGATTTCTGCTTAGAATAGGAAATACCAAACCGATGTGCTCGTTTCCGAACTTTTCTCGTATATCGGCGGCAATCTGATCGGTAGAAGCATAGTTCCCCTGCGCTCTCGCCACAACGGACTCTGTTACAGCGAGAATATCCCGATCGTGAATGGAAAAGCCTTCCGTTTCCGCCGCCGACAAGAGCGTTTCTACTGCTATCGTGGCAATATCATCTCCGGCATGTACAATGGGTGCTATCAATCCCCGCGAAACCGTTCCGATCTTCTGAGGCATAATCTCTCTCCTTAGAATACTCTCGTAGAACGCAATGGATTATTGAGAGTATCCTTCCATTTTATTTTAACCGAGCGGCGGCTGTTTCGGCTTTTGCCCTGCTCGGATATAACTCTACAAAGGAGCGTTGCAGCCATCCATCCGTAAGATGTACCCACAGTTCGCTCTCCGAATCTTTTGATACGAATTGTGTCCCTGTTACTTCGTATATCTCTTTTCGCCGTGCATGGTTGACAATGATACCGTTTGCTCCAGGGCTATCTTTTAATGAGATATAGGTTTCGACAATAACGGCAAACCGGTCGGCGTCATTTACGGCTGAATCAGGCGGCAGTATAACAGAATCGAGTGTTGCGCGATTGGTACAGGAGAACAAGCAGGAAAAAAGGCAGAGCACAACAATGCGGCATACGGCACCCACGCCGCTTCGTATCACATTTTTCACAATTATAACTGATAAAATTTCCGGAGTTCGGGAATGAACAGCGCATCCGATGGAACTATCGGGATATTCTGCAGTTCATCAAGTAAAAACCATTTTAATTCGGAGTGCTCGGAGGAAACGCATGTTTGCCCCTCCGGAATTATCACTTCGTAAGCAAAAAGCTCGAAATTACGGTGTTCATTTTGAAAATGTTTATGCGCAATAAACCGACCGACGGATATGCTAACGGCAAGCTCTTCTTCATACTCGCGGATTAATGTCTGCTCGTGTGTTTCGCCTGCTTCACACTTTCCCCCCGGAAATTCCCAATGTTCTCCGACATCGCCGCCGGGTGTCCGCAAACCCAGCAGGAACTTGTTATCTTTCCGAACAATACCTACTACCGATTGGCGCATAGGCTATAAGAACAGTACCTGCGAAAAAAGCAGGTGGGTAACACCGGCAAATAGGCAGAAGAAACCTATCGGTTGTTCAAAGTTAAGAATACGGGTTAAGAACGGCGGCAGTGTCAGCTGATTTTCAGAGGCTTTAATCCAACGCTCAAAGAATACGATACAGCCGAGAATGCCCGAAAGCGCGGGGATAATATCGCCGACCAACGGTGTATTCCCTGCGACGGGACTGAGAAGTTTAAATACGGCCGAGATTCCCGAAAAAATCAGAAGCACCAGTAAAAATGTCGGATCGTTTAAAAGAGGGTATTTGATATTGAATTCCTCTTTGTCTTTTGCGGAAAGGAGTAAAATTCCCCCCATCATAAGGTTTGTGGTAACAGAAAGAAAATAGAAAGGTAACATATATGTGCTCCCATAACGCATAATAAGCGCTTTTATACAGAATATCGTATTTATAAAAAAAAAGCAATTCATAACGAAGCATTTGTCAGGGTAAACGCATCAGTCGGTCATTTTACCAGTCCCGCAGAATAATGAGGCTATCCAAGCAGAGTTTCGCCGATTGGCGGCTCAAATGCTTGTCATGCCTCATTATTCTGCGGAATTTGATTTACTTGTCTGATGCGTTTACCGTGTTTCTGAAAAAGATTGTGCAAAATTTTATCTAAAATTTTGCACAAAAGGAATGCAGCACATCAGAATCGAGGGGTTGACCTAAAATGGAATTTCCTTCATAATTACCCTGTTGCTTTTTGGGGGTGTAGCTCAGTTGGCTAGAGCGCTTGCATGGCATGCAAGAGGTCAGGGGTTCAATTCCCCTCACCTCCAAATAATCCCGATAAAATAAAAAGAAGGTAGGCATAGAACCGCGTATGGATATATCAAATCTTGATCCTGAGCTTGCAGCCTTGTTGGAAGATATTCCTGTAGCGCCTTCTGCTTCTGCTCCGTCTCTTGATCTCTTCGATGATATCGGCGACGATATTCTTCTATCAGCTTCACCTCAAGCTTCCGGCAGTTCGGAGCCGAGTCCTGCCAGAGTTGACCTAACCATTAAAGAGTTCCCCAAAGTTAAACGTTTTTATAATGATACTCCGCACACCTATTTTGATTCGGCGGATTTTTATAAAAAAGTGTTAAGAAATTGCGGTGAACCTTCTCAACGTTTGCATAATACGCTCACAAAATATCTTACCACACGCGATCAAAAAGACCGTACTGTATACCGGCAGCAACTTGTCACAAATTATTGGCAGTTTATTTCCGTACTTGTGTTAAAATTACCGACAGACGAATCCGCAATCGAAAAAAAGTATGCGTTACGGTACGGACTCATTTTGCCGACACTTTTAACCGCTGAACAAAAAGATACGTTTGCAAAGATTATCGATGAAAATCCTTATAATGAGCCTATTTATTACCTTGATGAGTGGTTCCATGATATTGCCGTCGGATTGATTAATCCTTCTTCCACTGATGAGGTACGGACAAAACAAAAGAATATGTCGACTCATTTCCAGCAACTGCTTAATAAGGCGCAGGGAAAATTGCAAAGTGCGGAAAATTTGCTTCGTGCCAAATCGGATGAACGCTCCAGTGCGGAAGAATTGGTAAAAAATCAAATCCATGAGCTGTTTGTACATGACAACATTGCCGGTTTTGCAGGAATAAAAGCGCCTTTTACTGAAACGCAAAAGCGCAATGTAAGCGATTTAGGCGATAATCTGAGGCGAATCCTTGCACTGGATAAAGAGCTAACGAACTTTTTGAATGAGTATCATCGTGTAGATGAAGATGTCCGCTCCTTGCGTGAAAAAAATTGAAATCAGCGGTGACGGTGAGCTGAATGTCTCCGATGTAAATACGGAGCTGGAAACCGTTCGGCAAATGGTTAAGATGACCTGCGGACGGCAAGGAAATCACTTTCCTATTTTATCGCGCGAATTCTTCCGCTGTACACCAAATGAAATCGGCATTAGAGAAAACGTATTGGAGATTATGCGCTGGATTGAAAGTATTGACTGCGAAGCGTATTGCCGCCAGTACCGCTCTCAGCTGAATAGAATACCTCCGTTCGTGGTGCTTATTCCCTCTTATGGCGATATAGGTTTTTGTTGGGAACCCTTCGATCGGTATAATCGCGTAACCAGCCGCGGACGCATTGCCATTCCGATGTATACAAAAAATTTGAAAAATGCACTTTTAACGGCTACCGCTGACCTTCGATGGCAGGTCGCAAAGGAAAAGGCATCATACTATTGGATGGAAGAAGGTTTAACCGGTAATTACTATCAATGGTTCCAAGCTCAAAAACTGAAAGGCGACGTAAAAGAATACTTTATCGAAGATTACTTAATCTGGATGACTAAGGAAAGCGAAGGAATACAGAAGCTTGATAGGGAAGTACGGAATGTATTCTGGCGCTATATGCCGTTCAGCAAGGCGGTTAAAGAAGAGCTGAAAACCCGAGCTCCTGTTTATCAAGAGCTGTGCCAAAAAGATTTAAACCGTCAGATGTCCGACGGCTATTAATCCTTTGGAAGTGCTGATCAAAGCGAGGAGCACATTTAATCAGCACTTTCTCTTGTTTTTGCGGCTTATTTTTTGTTATTTAATCCGTATTTGTTCATTATCTTCTTCATAATTTTACCATAAAAGAAAAACGATAATACAATACCGGCAATAACTGCAAAAGGCAGCGCTGCAAAAATACGTTCATTCACGAATTTTGCCAGCAAAATAATGATTGCAGCACATACTGCGCTGCATCCGGCAATAAGTACGAGCGTTACCAATGTCCCGATAATTAAAAAAAGAATAATATTCCGCATTTATTCCCCATTGTTCGGCTCTGCCGGAGTTTTGCTTTTGCCCTTTCCTTCCTGTATGAGCAGTGCAACGAATAAACCCACTCCGCATACCACAATAGCGGAATCTGCGATATTAAATGTCGGCCAACGTTCCAAACCGAAAAGACCGAAAAATTTAACGTCGATAAAATCCACAACGCCTTCCGCTCTAAAAAATCGATCGAGTAAATTACTGATTCCGCCGCCGATAATGCCGCTTAAAAACCAACGCTGTTCCCGTGGAAATTCCGATTTAAAATAGAGTACGCAAATACCGGCAATAAAGCAGGCGGGGATGCAGGCTATTACGACAAAACGCATAACGGAGGAAAGTCCGCTTCCGAAACTGAACGCTGCACCGGTATTGTAAACACAGACAATTCGTATCAGGTCCCCGAAAAAAGAAGCCCCCACAGACCACGGATCAATCGATTTAACAATCAGCCATTTAGTTAGTTGATCAAGTGCAATAACCGCAAAGGTTAGTATAAGCGGTAAAAAGTAATCTCGTCTGTTTTTGATATTCATCCGCATAGTATAGTAGATTTTTTCCGAAAGGTCTACAAAGTCTGAAAGGCAACCAGCATTAGAGTGTTTTTTTTACGCCTCCGCAGAATAATAGGCTGTTCAACCAGAGTTGAACCTCTTCGCGGTTCAAATGGTCTCCCAGCCTATTATTCTGCGGCATTGAACATATCTGTCTGATGCTGTTGCCTTTCTCCTGAAATAAGCTGTGCGAAATTTTTTCTAAAATTTCGCGGGGATGTCGAAAAAGTAACCAACTTTTGAGACATCCCCGTTCCCAAAAACATTGAAGCGCATAATGCTACCTAATTTATCGGATTTGGAAAAAAGCCGATACATAATAAGGAAGGGCGTTATGATTTGTATCTATTTTGAAATTCCCTATGAACGGCAGCTAATGAGAATTGCTCCGTTTGAAATACAAAAATTATTGAATGCCGTCGTGGAATCGGCTGAAGCAAACGGTGCTTCCTCATTTAAAGTTTCCTGCGCCTCGATTTACCGCTTCAGCAGCCGCGAAGTTGCTCCGGCGTTTTCCGCCAATTTATTTTTGCAAAATTTAGCAGATTTGCTGCGTGTTTATAAAAGACGAGTTGTAGATTACCGGATTATTATCGATTGCTGTGAAGAAACGGATTCTGACGATGCCATTGCAGATCATTTTGCCGCTTATAGGGGCATCCTTATGCCGAGTCGCAGCTTTTTTGCCTCCGCACAAGCGGAACGGCTTTTGAAAGCCTATATCCGGTTCGAATATGTGCCTAAAGTTAAACTCTACTACAGCGCTAATTTTATCGTACCGAAAACGGATCACACCGAAACAGCGGAAGCCCAATATCGTATCTACCTCTCGAATACCGGTACGTGGATACATGCGGTGTATCATTTTATGCTTGTCCATCCGCTTACCGAGCACGCGATAACGGCAGCGCTTTCGAAAGACGAACAGGCTCAATACGAGCAAGCTCAACATGTGCAGTATTATTTCCGTCGAAACCGATTTTGCTCCGATTATCCTGATTATTTTATTGACGCATTTTTATTATATACACGCCTCTACTTTCAGGTCTTTGTAAAAACTTATCATGCCACCGAATTAACCGTGATATATACCGAAAAAAATGCAGAGGCGGCACATTATCTGATCAATGTACTTCCCATTACCGCTCACTCCAAACTTATGTCGGAAAAGGTAATTTCGGTTGACGGCTTATCAGGTGATTTCTTACAACTTGCCTATCTTACGATATATGCGCCATCATTTATCTTTGACGATGAAATACCGGAGTTTTTTCTTTTGCTGCATAAAAGCCCCTCGTTTATTACGAGTTTGTATGAATGGATGTATGCAGCCGGTATTACCGAAGTAAAAAACGATATGCATTCGGTAAGCCCCTACGCTGTCGAGCGATTAGAGCAGCGGCTCGGAGTAGAAAAGAATAAGGCTAAACAGTATATAGCTGATTTCCTATGGGATAAATATAAAACGGGGATGTTATGTCCCGATGAAAACCTGAAAGATATTTTTGGTACGCTTCAATTTGTTCCGGAAGATCAATTTATGCTGCATTATTTCTTCCACAAGTATTCAGATAAAGAAATTCCTCGGATTGATATCAGTCCCTTTAAGTCTACAGTCTTTTTTTCTGCTCTTGAAAGCTATCAAAAAGCATTAAAAATCAGTAAGCAAAAAAATATTAACGAAGCGGTTTATGCGGTCAAAAAAGCGGTCAGCTCCGTTCAAGCGCATGCCTTTCCTGCAGGAGAATACCGTGCCCTTTCCTGTGTAGCATTTCTGCATTTGTCTCAAAATAAAATAGAAGATGCCGTAACCTATTTTCAATATGCTCTTGATATTGCCGAATTGCTGAACGACAGTAGTTTTATATGCGAAGCATTGTTTAACCTCAGCATCAGTTGCTTTTTGCAGAATAATTTACATACTGCTGAAAATTTTCTCGATCGCCTCTTACAGGATGCAGAGCGTTATTTTGAACAACCTAAAAAGATACCGTGCTTATTTATGCAGGGAAGAGTCGCATTGCAGTTAGGGGACTACGGCAAAGCGGAGCTTTTATTTCAAGAGGCTGAAAAAGCAGCTTCGAAGCACTTCCAAGAATGGGCGCCCCTTTGTAGAATTTGGTATGCAAGGGCATTATCCCAAAAAGGGCAAACAAGTAAGGCACAGCCGATACTCATTGCAAACCTTGATAAATCGCCTGATGCAATCTTGTTTCTCATCGAATCATTTTTGCTTGCTCCCATTCTTCGTGACGAGCGTGAGCAGATACAAGTGAGTTCCGAAACATTTACCGCTGTGCTTGAGCCGTATCAAAGCGGTTTTGCACTTGCTGAAGAGTTTGTCTGGGGAAATTTGTACGGTAAGCCGACAATACAGGTGTTTTATACCGCTATGGATAGCTATTATCGTTTCCGGCTTGCGTTCAATGCGCTGGAAGATTCAGCCCAAATGTATATTCAACAGCTTGAAGATACCGCACGGGATGCGCTTAAAAATCATGATATGTACGCTTCGATATATTCGTATCTTTGTTACGATGCGCTCCTCCGTAGAGAAGGAAATACATCCGATAGCGCAAACGGATATTTAAGCCGTTCGTTTAAAGCGCTGCAAAACTGTATGGACACGATGACGGAGAATACGGTGCGTGATAAGTTTATTTTCCGTAATGTATGGAATGCAAAACTCTACGCCGCTGCGCAAAAAAATAAATTGATTTAAGAGGAACAACCGGATAAAAACGATGTTAAATATGTCAAATAGAAAATTATTGACATTTTAAGGTATTCAGTATAAAGTTTAAGATGACAGTTATTTACTGTTATAAGGAGCAAACATGACTGGAATCATGATGGTGATCGTGTGTATTGCTCTCGTAATTATCGGTTTAATTCTTGGATGGACGATTCGCTGGCTGTATGCCAGATTTCAACTATCTGCTTCTGAACAGCGTGCAGAGCGGGTTTTACAGGAGGCTATAAAAGAGGCTGAAGCTCAAAAGAAGGATATTCTTCTTGAGGCAAAAGAACAACTTATTCGGGAAAGAAATCAACAAGAACGAGAGAACCGCGAACGGAGAAGCGACCTTCAACGGATGGAACGCCGCTTAACCCAGAAAGAAGAACAGCTGGATAAACGGCTGGAATTGGCAGAAAAAAATGAAAAGCAACTCGTTGAGCGGAAGGATGCGCTTGACGAACGTGAAAAAGTCTTGGATGGGGAGGAAGAACGGTATAAGGAAGAGCTGGAGCGGATTTCCGGTTTGACACAGGCGCAGGCCAAGGATTTGATTATACAAAGCCTTGCCAATGAAGCGAAAAAGGATGCGCAGGTTCTTATCAATAGAATAGAAGAAGAAGCGAATCTTACCGCTGAAAAAAAAGCGCGTGATATTTTGGTTACGACCATTCAGCGGCTGACGACGGAGACAACAAGCGATATAACCGTTTCTACGGTGAGCTTGCCGAGTGATGAAATGAAGGGGCGGATTATCGGGCGTGAAGGGCGCAATATACGTGCGCTGGAAACCTTGACCGGCGTCGATATTATTATCGATGATACGCCTGAAGCGGTGGTTATTTCTTGTTTCGATCCGGTGCGGAAAGAAATTGCTCGTATTGCATTGGAGCGGCTTATTCTAGATGGCCGGATTCACCCTGCACGGATTGAAGAAATCGTGCAAAAAGTTACGCGGGAAATTTCGCAGACCGTGTATGAAGAAGGGGAAAAAGTGCTCTTTGACCTCGGGATTCACGATATGGGACAGGAAATGGTGCGTGCGCTCGGCCGCCTGCATTTTAGAACGAGCTACGGACAAAACGTATTGCAGCATTCCAAAGAGGTCGCTATTTTGGCGGGTACGCTTGCCGCAGAAATCGGCGCGAATGTAGAAATCGCAAAACGCGGCGGCTTACTGCACGACATCGGTAAGGGCGCCGAAGCGGATTCCGACAAAAACCACGCCGAAGTCGGTATGGAGATGACGCGGAAGATGAGCCTCGATCCGCGTATCGTCAATGCGGTCGGTTCACACCATAACGATATTGAGCCGTCCTGTGTGGAATCCATACTGGTGCAGATTGCCGATGCCATTTCCGCTGCACGGCCGGGCGCCCGCCGCGAAACGATGGATAACTATGTCAGGCGGCTGGAAAACCTTGAGGCAATTGCAGAAGGGTTCCAAGGCGTCGAAAAAGCGTATGCAATCCAAGCAGGTCGTGAGCTGCGGGTATTGGTAAACAATGAAAAGATACCCGACCAAGAAGTGAAGGCCTTGGGCAGAGATATTGCGAAAAAGATTGAAAACGATCTGAAGTATCCCGGCCGTATTCGGGTAACGCTCATCCGCGAAACACGTATTATCGAATACGCACGATAGCAACCGTAAAAGAGGTCGTCAAAAGCCGTTCTTCGTGTAGGAACGGCTTTTTTATTATTAAACCTGTTAGGAAACTCGCCTTTCTGAACAGGTTACCTTGAAATGCGATGTTCTCGCATCGTAGGTCTATTTTCAGCGGTACAGATGGTGCCGCTGAAAAACACTTCGAGTTTGCGCAGAACCGTCTCAGGATGGCGGGCACATAAAACAACAACGACGTTTTACAAAAATCAGATTTTTGTAAAACTCGCAAGTCAATTTACACTACGGATGGTGTAAATTGACGATGTCGCTTATTTACGTATGCGCATTCCGCGCACAAATGCAACAGTCTTCGAGAATTGACATTCTCTCAACTATTGCATTTTAAGGAACACTTCCCCTAGAATCTATGCTTAAATCGGCAATTGTTGTTTTGTTAAGCGAATCCTTCATTGCATTTTGGGCATCTTCTAATGCAGAATCAAGCACACGATGAATGTTGCTTCCCACAGGACATTTGGGATTCGGCTTAGGGTGAAAATTAAAAATATCCCGCTCTTCTTCGCCTTCATTGATTGCGTTGTACACATCGAGCAGTGTGATTGTATCTGCCGACTTTGCCAAGTGCGAGCCGCCGACCCCTGCCGCAGTTTTCACCAGCCCCGCTTTTTGCAGCTGCAGCAAAATCTTCCTTATAATAACAGCGTTTACGCCCGTGCTTGCGGAAATAACATCCGACGTAACGCGCATATCTTTTTCAAAATACTGAATACACAAAAGCGTATGTACCGCTGCTGTAAAACGAACACTGATTTTCATATTCTGCTATTGTACTATTTCCTGCAAAATTTTGCCAATGTCATCATTGATGCAGATCGCGCGCTCTTGTATTTCGTATGGCACAAACGCTTCCCCAAAATTGATGCAAGCATACCGCGCGTTCGGATTTTGTGCCGTCATTTGCCAAAACGGATACTTTATAATTCCGGGGGTGTTTCTTCCAACACCAAGCTCAAGGAATAAGACTTTTCCATCTCCCCCCTGTTGAGTCGTTTGTACTATATTCCGGCTTTGCAAAAATGTGGTATAGCGATCTGATGCTCTGTGCCAGCTCTCGTCGGTAACAAAAGTATCATCTGCGCGAAGATTCATACTCATCGGTTTTCCGCAAACGGGACAATAGGGCACAAGCGCTGACGGGATTTTCATCTCGCGGCGGAATTCCCACATTGCGCGGATTTGTTTTTCATTGTCGTATGTTTTTTGATGACACGGTTCACTGCATTGGAACAGCCCGTAGTCGCCTTGTGTGTAAAAGAGCCGCTCTTTATTAAAACCCGCTTTTTGAAAACAATGGTCAACGTTTGTGGTAAGCACAAAATAATCTTTGCCTTGCACAAGCGAAAGTAGATGAGTATAAACCGGTTTTGGCGGATTCATATAACGATTTATCATAATATAGCGGCTCCAGTATGCCCAACGTTCTTCAAGTGACGTAAAAGGAGTAAAGCCACCCGAATACATATCTTGAAAACCGTATTTTGCCGCAAAATCGGAAAAGTATTTTTCAAACCGCTCACCGGAATAGGTGAACCCTGCCGAAGTGGAAAGTCCGCTTCCTGCGCCGATAACAATGGGTTCCGTTTCCTCAAGCAGTTGTTTTAATTGCTCAATCGCCTCTGTCATATAAAATCCTTTTGTAAATATGTTCATCTTTTTCAGTAAACACAGTAAACACCACTTTTATGCTATCAGCTGCCGCTGCTGCGTCCGATCTTAACATTGCGAGCTCGTTTTTTTCTTTCCAGTTTTTAACCGTAGCGATGGCAATCTCCGCAGCCTTTTCCTGCGGAAAGCGGAATACACCGGTGGAAATACAGCAGAATGCGATTGAGGAAATACCGGCAGCTTGTGCGAGATCAAGGCAAGAAGTATAGCACGATGCAAGCAAATCGCAGTCAGTTTGAGTAAGTTCCCCATCTACTATCGGGCCAACCGTATGCAGTACATACTTGCACGGCAGATTAAACGCAGGAGTGATTTTTGCCTGACCGGTTGGCTCTGCATGCCCTTGCTTTTTCATCATAGCATCGCACACAGCACGGAGCTGGATTCCTGCAAAAGTGTGAATGCAGTTATCGATGCATGCATGGCAGGGTTGCCAGCAGCCGGTCATTCCGCTGTTTACTGCATTCACGATTGCGTCAACTTTGAGCGTCGTAATATCTCCGCGCCATACATACAAATCTCCATTGCCCCGTGCGGTAACCGGTTTTAAGTCGGCAAGCTCGGTAATTCCGCGCGCGGTATTTTCTTCTTGCAAATACTCATCTTGCACACGCAAAAATGCTTCACTGGCCGGAAGAGCCTTGCGTACATTCACCAGAGAGCGGAGAAGCTGTTTTTGTTCCGTTTCACTTTCGGGAATCTGCATATTACCGTATTGTGGATGTTCAGCAAGGAGATATTCAATCATGAAAAGCCGCCGTTCCGTCTGTGTCATCATTCACCTTCTTTTACAACCAGTTTTCCAACCTTTTCGTTTGAACAAATTACTGCTACCTTCATAAAAACCTCCATCCGGCGCGTATTCCGCCGATTGGGAAGCCCCTGAATTAATCTTGAGTTTAACGGGTCCCATGTATATTAGTTTGTAACCGATTGTTGTTTCAATCTGATTACAACATCAATATACAACAAAATTGTTGTAATGTCAATAGAACTTCTTGTTTTTTTATGAAAATATTAACGCTGTTTGACTCATAAGGAACAAGATGGATAAAATATCGATTAGATTTTTTAATGATACGGAAGTTCGCGCCGTTTGGGATGAAGAACAGTCCAAATGGTGGTTTAGTGTGCTTGATATCATCGGTGTTCTAAATGAGCAGCGCGAATATGAAAAGAACCGTAACTACTGGAAATACTTAAAAGCAAAGCTCAGAAGAGAAAATCTTGAGTTGGTTAGCGCTACTACCCAACTGAAATTAACTGCTGCCGATGGGAAAAAATATAAATCGGATGTAATGGATTACAATCAGGTGATAGAGCTTGCAAAAAATTTTCCGAACAATAAATCCGTGCCGTTTATCCAGTGGTTTACCTATTCTGAAGAAACAGTAGACGCAAAGAGTAAAACAAAAGCATACGCACTCTTTGAAAGTTCATTGCTGAACAGTATTGAAGTTGGCACGATACAGGGATTACAGCAGATTCATGCCTATCTTTTTGGAGGGCTCTATGATTTTGCCGGTAAAATAAGAACCGTGAATATTTCAAAAGGCGGTTTTCAGTTTGCGGCAGCAGAGTTTCTTGAACAAAATCTTGCCGGAATAGAGAAAATGCCTGATACAACATTTAAACAGATTGCAGAAAAATATGTCGAGATGAATATCGCCCATCCTTTCCGTGAAGGTAACGGGAGAACAACAAGGATATGGCTGGATTTAATTCTCAAGCGTACATTAAAAAAGTGCATCGATTGGAGCAAAATCAATAAAAGAGAATATCTGAAAGCTATGGCGGAAAGCGTAATCGACTCAGGTAAAATAAAAGCTTTGCTGCAAAATGCTCTGACGGACAAAATCAATGACCGTGAAATGTTTATGAAAGGGATTGATTATTCCTATTATTACGAAGAAGCGGAGTAATATGCACCATTTTCTGAATATTTGCTACATATCTTTGCTATATATCCCAAAAAGGAGTATACTTGGGGCATGCTGGATTTACTGAAGGAATAAAAGATCGAAATTTCAAAGGAAGAATATAATTCTGTATGGGATGGCCATGAAGAGAAAAAGGGTTATATAGATTTGTTGATAACAAATCTATATAACCAAGCAATCATTATAGAAAATAAATTAAATTATGCTCCTGACCAGCCGAATCAAATTGTTAGGTATATGAAATATATACAGGAACAAAAATTCAGAAAAAATAGCAAAGTTGATATGACGGTCGTTTATCTTACATTAATTCTCGGACATTGATAGTTATCATTCATCATTTAAAGATTATACCAAGCTTATAATAGACGCAAAAAATGGAATTGATGGAAAGGTCTTAAAATATCGTAGCGCTATAGATAGTAATAAAAAGAAAGGGAGTTTAGTAAAATTCTTAGATGATTGTTTATTAAATCAAAAGATATAACAAGTCCAGAAGTTATGCTTACAAAAGTTTACCTAGAACAATATAAAATTTTGCTTGGACATTTGGGAGGTAGTGTCGCGATGTTGGAGTATCAAAAAGAATTGCTTAAAAGCATTTATTCATCTGAAAAAAATTGTAAGGCCGCAAAAGATTTAGTTGAAGTTTTTGCAGGTGACAAAAATGGAGAAAACTCAATAGTTAGTTCATTTATAACTGATCAATTAAAGAATTTTGTTGAACAATTGGGCTTTTCTTTTAATGGTTGGGGATATGTAATTACAAATGATATAACTTCAGATTACTTATATGTGTTTGGTCAATTCAGAAACTTACAAATTGGTTTCACAAATGATGAAGAGAAAATTTCTGAGGAACATCAAAAAATCTATCAAAAAATTTTAGAAGAAGTTTATAAAATTAAAATAGATGGTGCAGATGATAAGTGGGTGTGGCTACAAATAGAACCATTAAATGGTAAAGAAAATCTTGATGAATTTCTAAAATTTTATACAGATTTACTAGTTGGAGTGAAGAAAAGATTTTTAAAAGTAAAATAGGCATAATATCGTTTTCAAAGCCGACAAACGGGAAAACTCTGTTTTCGATGTAAAACAATGTCATTTTGATTATCAATCGCTTGAAGTAAATAAGCTTAAGTGAACCTCTAAAGCCTAAGGTTTTTAGAAGTTCACTACTGAAAATGAAATTGAACTTATTGCCAATTATCATAGATGAATTTTTTTATAAAATATGGTACACTACAAAAAATGGAGGTTCTTATATGTCAACACTACCCTTTGAGCAACTTTCAGCACAAGTTGATATGCTTTCTTACACCGAGAGAATCAGATTGCTTAATAAAATAGTACAAACTTTACACACCCCTATAAAAGTTCATAAAAGAGAAGCCCCCGACTTTGACGCTGCCTTTGGTTTATGGAAAGATAGAGAGATTTCTGTTCAGGAAATAAGAACCAAGGCTTGGGGGCGCTCTTAATGCTTTATCTTTGTGATACGTGCATTCTTATAGACTATCTTCGCGGAAAAACAGGTGTTCAACAAAAACTTAAACAAGATAGAAAACAAGGTTTGGGAATGTCTTCCGTTACATATATGGAATTAATGGTAGGAGCTTTTAATAAACGGGAAGTCGGCATCATAAAAAAAGCCTTTTCGGATTTTGAGATTGAGGAAATTTCTGAATCAATTTCTGTAAAGGCAAAGAAGCTCATTGAAAGATATACTAAAAGCCACGGTCTTTTGATTCCGGATGCCTTGATCGCTGCGACAGCATTAGAATTGGATATACCATTGTATACTGCGAATATTAAGGATTTTCAGTTTATTCCGAATTTAATTTTGGTATAGATCATTATACGGTTTTTATAGAGAAAAATTATAGCAAAGGGAACCACAATTGACCAAAAACTATCAAACCTTTATAGAACATACCGGTAGTACGCTCACAAAAAAGAATGCGTTGCCGAATGAGTATTTTAACACGTATCAATTCTCTTCCGAATACGGTAAGGGCTTCACCGCCGTATACGAGCTTGATTCTTATGCGAATATCTGTATTGCTAAGCATTCATATACCAGCGATTTTGAGTACTCCGTTTCGACGGAAGATTCCATCATTTTTCATGGTTAAATTTAGATTATTTAATAATTTCGACTTCAATGGCCGATGCGATCTCAGGATTGCAAATACGGATGCTGCAGTCTTCCGCTTCCGAATATCCGAGAAAATCGATACTACCGTACCATAAAATTTTTTCATCGAATACGGCAAGCCGTTGAGAAACGTTTTCTCTTTTAAAAACGGAAGCCCCTGCCGCTGCAAGCATATCGATATACGGCTGCTGCTTTTTTTGCCGTTCTTCATCTTTATGCAGCCTTGTTATTATGAAAATTTTGCATCCGCTTGAAAGTATTTTCGGTACGAGCGGTAGAAATTTTTGTATTTCCGTTCTTGAAAGATACGGCGAACAGATGACGGCGGAGTTTTTTGCGTTCATGCAGTCGTGAATAAAATCGGTTTTGTAATCATCGGCGGAATACAATTTTGACGTTTCACTCTGTGATAGCTCTAAATCGGAAGTGAGCTTTATCGCATAGCCGAGCTGCTTATAGCCTTTAAGCCGTTTTTGATACATACGATCGAAAACCGGAATACGAAAATCAACATAGTCGAAAATCTGCACTTCGTCTTTGCCTACAAAATTTCTATGCAGACGTCCGCAGTATTGTGCGAGCGTACCTTTCCAACTGAACGGCATTGCAAGCATAAGCGTATCAAGCCGCGGATGGTCAAAACCTTCTCCGGCATATTTTCCTGTTGCAAGTACGACAAGCGATTCGGATGCAGGGACTTGTCTGAGTGTTTCAAGCTGTTCTTTCTTTTGTTTTTGCGTCCCTTTACCGGTAATCACGATAACATGGAGCGCAGCATCTTTGAGATATTCTTTTAACAAGTTTAAATGTTCGATTCTATCGGACAGGATAAGCGGCGTTCGTCCATTTTTGACAGCGGTTTGCACATCTGAAACGATTAATGCATTCCGCGCCTCCGCTTTTATCATTTCGGAATAATAATTTTGTATTGAATGTTTTGAACTTTCCGTATTATCCGCAACGATATGAAAGTTCGTAAAACGGGGAATAAAATAATGCTCAAAGTTTTGTGTTTTACTCATCTGCTTTGCTGTTGTCGAATAAAGAATGTGCCCACATTGCATAAAGATGATTTTTTGCCGACCGTCACGGCGTATAGGCGTTGCAGTCAGCCCGTATACGTACTTTGCGCGGAAGCTCTTTACGAGATTTTCCGTTCCAAAAGCTGAAACGTGATGACATTCATCCACGATAAGCATACCATAAATATGTCGCCGTGGTTTTACCGCATCCGAATTTTTCTCTGTAAGCGATTTAATAATTGCAATGTCGATAATTCCGGTCGACATATCTTTTCCTGCAGCGATTGTTCCGGCTTCATAATTTAAAAATCGCTTGATTGCCTTTCTCCACTGCTCTAAAAGCGTGTGCGTTTGCACGAGAATTATTGTATTGACTTTCCGTTCCGCAATTAGTGCAGCAGCAGTTACAGTTTTTCCGAAACCTGTTCCGGCAGATAGAATTCCGATATCCGATTTAAGCATTGCGTGTAAAGCTGCATTTTGCTCTGCATATAATTCCGCAGTAAAATTAACTTCGATGTGTGTACCTGCATATCGCTCATCTTTAATTTCATAAGGCGTATCGCAATCGTTTAATAATTTTTCGATCTGACTGAGATTACCGCGCGGCAGCAACAAGGCGTTTTCAGTTCCTGCAGAACAATCGATATAACGCGGAGTGTTATACAGCGGGAGACGCATCTGAAGATTTTTGAAATACTCCGGATTTAAGAAAACAGCTGTCCGCCGGAATATTCCCAGCGCCCGCTCCGAGATTCCGTTCTTTGCAATTTCGATTTGATTGGAAACTGTAATGTGTACTATCGAAGAAAAATCTTTTTCCGTCAGTAGTACGCTTTGCGGCAATTCCTTGTTGAACCGATTCCCCTGCGATGTTTTAAGAACTTTGTATGCCGCGTTGGGTTTCACACTATCACCGATTGTATTGATTTCACCGTCATCAACATCGCTCGGCAAAAAGTCCGGTATGGTTTTTGCAATTTCATCGCAGCATACTCGCATGGCTTTTTCAGATAATTTTTTAATGGAGTTTAAATACGCCCACTGGTCATCGAATGGAATAAAATCTTCGTCTACAAAAACCGAACACTGATTTTTTACCGCTTGTCCCTGTAGCGGCAAAGCAATTAAATTACCGTAGCCTCCTTTCGGTATTGCATCCTGATTAGGAAACATACGGTCGAAAGATTCAAACGGTAACGAATGCCGCTCATTCATCGCCGCCTGTAAAATCAATGCGCCGAAATTGCGCGCACGTTTTGCGGCTATATTTTCACTAAAAAATATCCAAAGGTGAGCTCCTTTTCCTGAACGCGATATTTCAACCGAAACGGGAATAGAAAATACCGCACAGGTTTTACGGACAGCCGCCACATCCTTTTTCCACGAATCGGAACTCCCCGTATGCGAATCGAAATCGAAGGTATAACTTCGGCAACCAAATAAGGTTGCCTCGTTAACCGTCAAGTTTCCTTATCGGAAACTTGCTTATTGACGTGTGCGCTATCGCGCACGAATTCGGCAGTTTTCGAGAATTGATATTCTCTCAACTGTCGAATTTATAGGAAGGCCAGAAACCGGCATACATCCCCTTCAATGAGCGGATATACCCCGATAACATCGCGGCAGGCTGCATCTTTTCCTGCCAAATGATTAAAAATATACCGGCCGGAGAGTGGAACGGGAAGTTTAAACGGACAGGCAGCGCACGAATAGTTTTTCATATCGCATTTCCCGCGTTGCCACTTGTTCTGGCAAACCGGTGAATAGCCGCTTTTATTTGATTTTGCATTATACCAGCGCAGCGCAAAGACATCCTGTCGGCCGATAAACAACGATGTATATAAATTGATTTTTTCCTGCGCTGCACTGCTCCGATTAACAAGCGGATGTGACGGCGTGAATGTATCCGCTGCTGTCGAAACTTCCCCTTTTGCGATTACCGCGGTGCTTTTTTTCTTCAAGGTGCAGCAGGACATCTTCATGCGCCATTGCAAAAGAACGTATCAATCCGATAAGTTCTTCGTGAGGAAGTGTTTCCAAATATGATAAAATAACGGTTGATATATCGGCCATTGTGCGTACAAATTATATATCGGCCTGTTCTATATGGAAATAAATGAACTATTCGGTTTTAAAATAAATCCGATAAGGTTTTTAGAGACGTCTTAACGGAAAGCAGCTTTTGGGATAGTCTGCCTGCGTGTTTGAGCTTGGCGTAGGGGGGGGCGGTTTCCGCTATTGCACCGCTTTCCAGCACGGTGCTTTCGCTGCCTACATCCAAAGCGGAGGACGCCTCATCCGGCAGCAGTACCGATGCATCCTTTAATAAGGCTCTCGCAAGAGTCGCATACCTTCCGAAATACGATAACCGGATAAAACCGTCGGAGTCTGCCGTTATTTCTTTCAAATTGACAGAACTCAAGGCAGCGATAATCATATCTTTTAGCAGAGATTGATTCGTGCGGAGGGTTTAATACCCCGACGCTTGCGTCGTAACGAAGGGTATTAAAGCCGACTGCAACCACCTTATGAGAACATACAGTGCGAAACGTTGAGCACTGTACCCCGATGCTCGCGTCGGGGTATGTTGATTTTTTACGTTTGAGATTCCCTTATGAAGAATTTTATAAGCTTGAAAGTTTCGGTATAATACATACAATTATTGACAGATGAATTTTCTTGTAAAATGGAGATACCTTCAAAATTGACCAACAGCTATCAAAGTTTTATAGAATATACCGGTAGTATGCTCACAAAAAAGAGTGCGTTGCCGAACGAGTATTTTAAAACGTATCAATTCTCTTCCGAATACGGTAAGGGATTCACCGCCGTATACGAGCTTGATTCTTATGCGAATATCTGTATTGCTAAGCATTCATATACCAGCGATTTTGAGTACTCCGTTTCGACGGAAGATTCCATCACCATACAGCAGTACGATTCCATCGATTCGGATCGACGCTATCCGCAGGGAAATGTTTCGGCGGGGATGCAGTATATCGACTATGCGCCGGACAATCGCAGGTACCGGTATGTGATCAAAAAAGATGTTCCTGCAAAAGTGATCAGTGTTCAGCTGCTGCCGGATTATTATGAAACGTATCTGAAAAAAGAGTTCGGCGTAAAAGGTATCGATTTGAAAAAGGAATTGCAGGTGTTTCCGCATGGCATTTTTATTCCCGAAATTGCGTCGATATTTAACCGTATCTGCATTTTCAAAGGCAGTAAAATCTCTACTCGATTATTTTTCAAAAGTAAGATAGATGAACTGACTGCAATCATTATTCAAAAAGCGGAAGAGCTCCGCCATGCGGATGACAGAAAGATTGCCGTTTCCGATAGATACGCTGTTGCAAGGATTATGGAATATGTGAACGCTCATTTGTCGAAGAACTTTTTATTGTCGGAACTGGCATCCGAAGCGTATATGAGTGTTTCAAAATTCAAATATGTATTTAAAGCAATTACGGGGCAAAGTTTTTCCGATTACATCACGCAAAAAAGAATGGAATTGGCATGCGAACTGTTGGTACAGAGTAATCTCTATGTAGCGGAAATCGCCTATCGGCTCGGCTATAAAAATGCAGGAAGTTTTTCCGTTCAATTCAAAAACTATACAGGTGTGCTGCCGTCGAATTATCGTTTAAACAGAGCTTGCGGCATTATAAGATAATAGTCGGTTCTGCAGAAATATCACTCGAGTCTTTTGAGATGCTTTAGTGGATATTTCAGAACAGTTGTGTATAGAGGGCAATCTACGGTATACGTAATGAACCATTATCATAAAATTACCCGTCGCGCCAGCCTCCTTACATCCTCCACCGTTCCGCTTCATATTGAATATTCCACAGCCTGCGGTACAGTCCGTTGTGTGCAATCAGTTCATCATGTGTACCTCGCTCGATGATTGTTCCGTTTTCCAGCACGAGAATCTGATCGGCGTTCCGTATGGTAGAAAGTTTATGAGCAATCATAATCACCGTTTTATTTTTCAACAGTTCTTGCAACGCTGTTTGGATCATCCGCTCGTTTTCCACATCGACGTTTGCCGTCACTTCATCCAAAAGAACAATCGGCGCATCCTTGATAATCGCCCGTGCAATGGATATGCGCTGCTTTTCTCCGCCGGAAAGCCGTGAGCCTGCTTCTCCGATAACGGTGTCATAGCCGCTTTCCATCGCTTCAATAAAATCCGCACAACCTGCACGCCGAGCCGCTTCTTGCACGTCCTCAACCGTCGCATCAGGCCGTCCTATTCGGATATTGTTCAGCACGGTATCGTTAAACAAAAATACATCTTGAAATACAAAGCTGATATTCTTCAACAGGTTTTCATACGACAGCGTTTTTATCTCCTTGACGCCGATGCTGATCGTCCCGTGTCCCTGCATAATATCCCAAAAGCGGGCAACCAGATTCGTAACCGTTGTCTTGCCGCTCCCCGAAAGTCCGACGAGCGCCGTCGTTGTTCCCTCCGGTACGCAAAAACTCACATCCCGTAATACCGGCGTTTGACTGTATGCAAAACTCACATGGTCAAAACAAATATCGAATTGCTTCAATTCTTCCGGCGCTTTGTTAGACGCACACATCAAATCGTGCATTTTAGGAATGTTCTTAATTTGATTCATTCGGTCGATGGACTGCTGCGTCATCTTGGAAAAGATACTGAATATGCCCATCGCTTCCGCACCGGTAAAAAGGCTGAACGAAGCAAGCATCAACAAAAATGTTTGCGGGAATGTAAAGTCCTTATACACCAGAAAAAGCCCCGAAAGAAATACGATTCCTGTGGTAATCAAGCGGAAGCATAATTGATAGATGCCCATCGGTGGGATATGCACAAACTCTCCTCGTACGGAAAAGACGCGGAGTTTTTCGTATGATTCTTGCGTTTTGGAAAATTGTTTTTCCGCCATATTGTAGGCTTTCAGTACATGTAGTCCTTTGATAAATTCAATCGTGTCTTCAGTTACCGTTCCGATTAATTTTTGCCGGTTTAGATTGAGCGCATCCTGCCGTGTGGCAAGATAGCGGTAGGCAAACCACGTCGGAATGAGCAGCGCAAGCACCAACAAGAAAATGCGGTAGTCAAATGAAAGGCAGATAATCAGTGCGATAACAAAGGTTGGAATGCCGACCGCAACTTTTTCAATAACGCCGATGCCTTCTATTTCCAAAAATGCCGCATCGGAGGTAATCGTCGAAACTAAATCGCCTACATTCTTTTCGTTAAAAAAGCCGAGCGAAACTTTTCGTAATTCCTTACCCAAAAGTTTGCGTTCTTCGGCCATGCACTTATACCCTGCACCCGAACGGAAATACGAAACAAGATAGCGCAGCACAATGCGTATAAGAATGCTTGCCGACATAACGAGCGAATAGCGAATCATTTCCTGTGCCGTTAACGTCTCCGTAACGTCAGGATTAAATTCCGGCATCCGCGCAGTAATATGAAAGGCGGTCATCAACGGAACTACAATCAGCCAGCCGTCAAAAAAACTTAACACGAGCGATGCATACAATTGCTTTTTTTGCCCGCCCATCAATTTAATAAAATCCCTTACCGTTTTTAACATGGCGCCTCCAACAGATTCCTCTGATTTTAATCATTTTCCCGCCCGGCATCTGTACAATCAACACAACATTGTCTTCCTGCAATATATTTTGGCTGACGACATAAGCGAGGGCAAGCAACTCAGGGTAGTAGTAAGATATGCTCATTTGTGATATAAGGTTAGTAGTTGTCTGGACTTATTTGATAATCGTACAGCTATGTTACTTTATAAACGTCGCGTTTGCTAACCCGCAAACGCAAGGAAAAACAATTATGCAAACAGAGACACATTCCATTCATGATATTTTAGCGAAAAATGCAACCTCATTTTTTATTCCTCCATTTCAAAGAGCTTATGCATGGGGCAAAACAGAAATAGAAAGGTATTTTAGCGATATTATCAGGATTATTAATTCCGAACTTGATACGGCACAATCCGATAAACTTGAACACTTTTTTGGAACACTCGTTATAAAGGAAGAAAAAGCAGGATTTGTGAATAAGTCCATTGTTGTTGATGGGCAGCAACGATTAACCACGACACTGCTCTTTTTGATTGCTTTACGAGATAATGAACCCAACAAAGAAAATAGAGGCTTTATTACTGATACTTATTTAACTAATAACGCATCATCTTTTCAAGATAAAATAAAATTAAAGCAAGTTTCAAAAGATTGGGATGCCTATCGTGCATTGATAAATGGAACAAGTGCAAAACCCGGTATAATAAAAAATGCGTATGATATATTCACTAAACTAATAGCAAATATAAAAATATCACGTCCTGAAATTACATTGGAAAAATATATTGTAGCCATCCAACGGCTTAATGTTGCCGTTATTTTCTTAGATGAAAGACCATTTAAAGGTGAAGACCCGCAAATTATTTTTGAAACGCTCAATTCTTTAGGAAAACCGCTCACTCTATCCGATTTAATCAGAAATTATGTCTTGCTCAATATGGACTGTACGCATCAAGCGATCATGTATGAAACAATTTGGTACCCAAAAATTGAACTACAATTAGCCGGTAGTACGTCGGACTTTTTTCGAGATTTTTTACAGTATAAAAAATCTACTTCTATAAAAGTGGTAAGTGATAATAACACAAAAGAAATTTATGCAAACTTCAAAAACTTTGTCGAAGAATCGTATGCTAATCATAAAGCTTTTATTGACGACATCGTAAAGTATGTAAAACTTTATACTTGGATTATACAAGCAGAAATCACTGATACTATTTCACCAGATAAAATAAAAGACAGTCAAATAAAGGAACTGTTGAGGAATATTTTTCATGATATAAAAACCGAAGCATTTAAACCGTTTATCCTTGGACTGCTTTATTATCATCAAAATCAAACAAGCACTATCATATTTAGTGATGATAATTTTATAGCGATATTGCAAATCATTAGAACGTATCTAATACGGAGACGAATAGCACGGCTAACGCAAGGAGAAAATAAAAATATCGTACTTCTCTGCAATCGCATACATGATCTCGTGCAAAAGAAAATTGAAATGATCGATTTATTATCAAGTATGTTTTATAAAATGAGACTTCCGAATGATGATGAAATGCGGCAAGTCTTGATGATTTCAAAATTTTATGAAGATTTTAAAACGTATGGAAAATTTATTCTGGGAAAAATAGAAGAACACAATGCAAAAGTCCCGGTTGATTTTAGAAATGCTAAAATCACGATAGAACACATTATGCCGCAGACACTCAATGATGAGTGGAAAACAATGCTTGGAAATAATTATGAAGAAATATATAAAAAATATTTGCATAATATTGGAAATCTCATTCTAACAGAGTTTAATAGTGAAATAGGGAACAACCCCTTCAAAGATAAGAAAACCAAACTGCACACCTCTTCTTTATATTATAGACTGGAAATACTTAACAATGATGTTTGGAATGAGGATAGTATAAAACAACACCAGTCAAATATGATTAATTGGTTCTTGGAGACATTCCCATTACCTCAACAATATCAAGCAGCTTCTAACTATGATAGAAAAAAACCTGATGTCACAACCTTTTCCCCTATAGACGACGATGCCGGTGATTGGGCAGAGGGGAATAAACCGGCAAAAATGATAATCAACGAGAGCGTTTTTAATGTCTCGACTTGGCAAGATGTATTTATAAAGTTTATCACATTTATGAAAGAAGATAGCAGATATGATTTCCAATTTATCCTTGATAATCAAACTGACTTATTCAATCGCGAAGGTGTAATTCTACACTGGGGTTTATTAAAAACGATTATAGACAAGAATATAGATCTGACCACCCGATATAAATCATTTGATGGGCTATTCCCGGATAAAATCTCAAATATTAAAGGCGATATGCTGTTTATTCATACCAATATATCCGCAGCAACATGTATGACTCGTATTGCAAGCGTTATGACCAAGTTTGATATGCCGAGAGAATTTGTGATTATTACTTTAAAGTAATATAGATTTGCTACGGATTTTGACGACCTCAAATATTTCTTGTTTTGATACCGCTTCAGCAATATGTATGTAGGAGTAATTTCTATTTCTTTTCATCGTAATACACCGTATAGAAATTGCCTTTTGTGTCCGTACTTTGTTCGATGTTTTGACTGTCGCCATCGATAACGATTTATATTTTTCTATTCAGTTGGAAGATCTATTCGCCAAGGATGGCAATCGTTGATGCGGAATCGATGTTTGAGGCAAAGCCGAAAACTCGCCGTCAAGGAAGCTGTCTTTAGTATTTAACGCTTGATAAAAAATCAACAGTATCTGTCAGCTACTTGAGGGATATACCCGCATTCAAACTTTTTACCATAGCCACTGAATTTACAGAAAGGACTTCACAGTCTCACCGTTTTTAACATACCGATTCCCCTATTACCCTTTCCAGCTTCCAGTTCCGGCTTTGCTCGTGTGTGTCCCACAGCTTTGCATACAGCGGCGAGGTTTTCAAAAGTTCGCTGTGTGTTCCCGTTGCCGCGACCGTTCCGTTATTCATCAAGATAATTTGATCACAGCCGGTAACCGTCGACAGCCGGTGAGCAATTAAAATAAGTGTCTTATCTTTACACAATTGTTCAAGCGACTTTTGTATCTTTTGCTGATTTTCCATATCCGCATAGGCGGTCGCTTCGTCAAGAATTAACACCGGTGCGTTTCGCAATAGAGCACGTGCAATAATAATCCGCTGCCGTTGACCTCCCGACAATTTTGCACCATCATCTCCTGCACTCGTGTTGTAGCCATTTTCAAACGCAATGATAAACTCGTGACAATATGCATTTTTTGCCGCTTCAATCACTTCCTCATTGGATGCATCGGGCTTCCCAAGCCGTATGTTTTCCATAATTGTCATGTTGAATAAAAAGGTGTCCTGCGTTACATAGTTGACCCGCTGCATCAGCTGATCCAAAAATAAATCTCGATACGCAACACCGCCTATTGTTATACTTCCTTCCTGTACATCCCAAAAGCGTGCAATAAGATTAGCGACGGTCGTTTTACCGGAACCTGAATGCCCGACAATCGCAGTCTTTGTTTTTTCAGGGAACACAAGTGAAATATCATGCAGCACCTGCACATCTTCATACGCAAAAGAAACATGATGCAGTGCAATTTCGTTATTCGGTATTTCACCGACGGCTGTATCGGGTTCTTGTAATTCAGGAGCAGAGAGAACTTCGTTGATGAGGCGTTCGCCGTTTTTAATGTAATAAAAGTTATCCATAAATTCCGTGAACTTTAAAAGAGATGTACCGATTCCGACGGACACCAACACGGAAAATAAATATAAGTGCGCGCTCAAACTTCCGGCGCAGTATAAAAAGCCGCCGACGCTCAGCACGCTCGCTAAAAGCGAGGAGAGCATAATGATTGAAGGGGAGGCGGCAATATACATTCTGTTATAAAGATGCAGCGTTGCGGTTTTATACTCGTCGATGGAGGTGTCATATTTTGAAAGCGCCGCATCTTCCCGTCCGAAAATTTTTATTTCTTTATTCCCACGAATATATTCGATAACGCGCCCGTTCATCGTTTCAAGCATTGTATAATAGGTTGCGGCAAACTCGTTCATAATGCCGATATACATCGGAAGATAGAAAAGCAAGGTCAATCCCGCAGGTACCAATAGTGAAAGTCCCATCCGCCAATCAAAGCTGAAAAGCAGCGCAATAATACTGACCGGTAGCAGCACGTTTGAAGTCGTTTCGGGGATTGCATGTGCAAGCGGATATTCAAGCCGCTCGATGCTGTCGATCAGCAAACTGTGAAAGTAGCCGCTCCCCTTTGTCTGCGTGTAGCCGAGCGGCATACGCATCATCTTTTCCGTGACGGCAAGCCGTATTTTTTTCAAAATGGAAAACGCCGTCTTATGCGAGATCGCAGTCGAAAGACAGTGCATCAGAATTTGAAGCGAGAGCGCAAGAAAAATCAGCAGCGCATATTGCAGCACTGTCCGCTCACTGCAGCCTTGCACAATATCAAGCAGCAGCCGGTACACCAGATAATACGGTGCAAGGCCGAAAAAAACCGACCCGATTGCCAACGCCACGGAAACGCCATAAATCGGAATATGTTCTTTTACAAAATCCTTAAATCGCATGGTTTGTTTATACGTCTTTTTGAATGAGCTGTCCGTAATACCGGTAAAAGTTTGTCTGATGGCGATATATTTTGGCTAAGAGCGAAATGATGGCAAGTTGTACTATAGGACATCTTCTAAAAAATGCTCGTCAACTGTCATTCCCCGCACTTCTTCCCCCTCATCTCTCTTCGTAATTCGCCGGGACTAACTCCGTAATATTTTTTAAACGCAGTTTGAAAATACCCGTCGCCGTAATAGCCAACCTCACGGGCAATCTGTGTAATCGACACATCGCTGTTCTTCAAAAGCTCAACCGCTTTATGCATCCGCACATTTTGCACATACCCATTAACCGTAGTATGGTTGGTTTCTTTAAATCCCGTTACCAGTTTTTCTCTATTTAACGCAAATTGTTTCGACAACGCCTGAATCGTCGGCGGATTCACCGCGTGCTTTTCAAGATACACACGCAATGCATGCAAACGCGCTTTATCATCCGCTGATAAATGCACCGTCCGTTTTTCCGTATGCGAATAGATATAGTCAAAAAGATACACAAACGCTTCCAACGCCTTCGCCTGTATATACAGCACGAGCACATCACCCGTCAGCGTACAGTTTTTCAGCTGCTCACAGATCGCGGATATCTGCGGAATATGCAGCGGAGCAGGATTAAGAACCGCCGCCGCACGTTCCCAAAAATCATCAGGCAGTGCGATAGGCAGCGTTTCAAAAAACTGAGGACGATACGAAAACCCTGCATTGACAATCCGTACGTGCGGGTTAATCCGTTTAAACCCATGAAAAATCGGTTCGTTCACATAGACATTTAATCCGTAGTCCACCGCATCCGGCAAAGGCTTTCGGCATGCATCATACACTTCCACCGAACCCTCGTAATACCGTCCGATCTCAATTCCCCGCTCGTCAACCGACTCCTCTATGATACACGGCCGCTCCAGCGTGCAGTCGGACACAATCCCCATTGCAGTTCGCGTATTCCCCATAATAGTAAAACCTCTCGTCCCCAGCTCAGGCGACGCCGTGTACCGAATACACCCCACTTCCACTTTCTTTTCAAACCCCAGCCGCTCCCAATCCTTCCAATAATCTTCTATTGTTCTCATAGTGTTCTCTTCATTATGGAAACCTCTAAAAGCCAACCGAGTTTTTAGAGGAGCCCTTTACAGCTTCTTCGATTGTAGCGTATTTTTTATAGATGGATAAGGAGGGGAAAGTCTCCCCGAATAAAAGCTTATGCCATGGACGGCACAAAAGAGATTATGCGCGATGTTTTTGTGCAACAAAAACTCGTGCCCATCATTTTACACGGACGTAAAATGATGGGCACCGCTCCATAAAAGGCCGCTGCTTCTGTTGTTTTGTAACAAGGATTTTCGGTACCCTCAAATCTTGTTCCTGCGGTATCCGCGCAGCAGTCTTGTTATTCCCACGGAAATCAATTTTCACCTCTTTCATAGATTTTGGAGCCGAAACCACCGGAAACCCATTAAAAAAGCGCATCATTCTTTCTAAAAACATCATAGAAACGGTTACATTGCACTATCATTTTTCAAAAATTGATTTCCGTGTGTTATTCCGCTACCCCCTCGTCTCATCAATGTGAAATATGGTATATTTTGTGTTTTTTCATATACTTTATTATGGCGCAGAGCGTTCGGCAAAACTATACATCCGTGTATAGTTTTGACTGCAAGTTGTAGCTCTGCCACGACATTCCTACTCTGACAGAATGTCAGTGCTTCTAAAAGGAACGGCGGGTATGAAAACCTCCGCATAAATAACGTAAGCATTTCAGAATGAAAAAATGTGGTTTGAAGCATGAGGAAAATAAATGAATAAAACTGCCGAATATAAAACAGCCGTGATACAATTGTATAAGGGCGTTAATCTTGAATTTTATGATACCGAGACCGATGAAGTATATTTTCTTCGCGGAAAACCGCGTAATGTATTTAGAATCGATTATTGCAAACAAGGTATTTTGGAAGGTGAATTTGAAAATAAATCTTTTTCATATTTAGGCGAAAAAGAAGCGGCAATTAATTACGAAAAACTTGCACTGTTAAAAACATATTTTCCACTGAGAATTTACAAAGGAGTAAGCATTTTATTTTTTCTCGATGAACTGGATGAAAAATTTGCCGCCGTAACGGAAATCTTTGATATCGATATTAATAAGATTTGTGCAAAATTGGATTTAAAAAACGGATGGTATAAACTGAAACCGGAATCGGAAATTACAAAAATTTTAGATGCGTTATATGTAAACACGGATATGCACGATCATATTTATTTTCAAATTAAAATACTTGAAATTCTTCATTATTTGAACAGGCTTGGTCTATCGGCATACCGGACAGAAGAATTTTTTTCAGGCTATAATATCAATAAGGTAAAAAAAATTCATGCCTTTATTGCCGATAACCTTGATAAGAATATTTCATTTCAACAGCTTGTAAAAACGGAAGGGATAAGTTACACAATTTTTCAAAAATTGTTCAGACAAATATACGGCGACAGTCCGTATTCCTATCTAAAAAAATATAAACTAAAAACGGGAGCGTTTTATATTTCTTCTACAAACAAAAAAATAGCGGAGATAGCGGCTGATTTGGGTTATGCAAATGCGAGTAAATTCTCCGATGCCTTTAAGTCGATATACGGGCAAACACCGCTGCAGTACAGAAACACCCTTACGAACCCTGCTAAAAACGATAAAAATTCATAGAATCTTCAAAAGTATTTTTCAAAAAAAATATCAAAATGGAGTATTTTCGCTCAAAATGGAGTGGAAAGAAAAATCATTTTGCGTATAGTAAGTTGAAACTAACTTCTATTTATATGTTTTAAGGACGGTATAACTTCTATGAAACGCTTGCTATTGGGGATTCTTTCAATTGTGCTGCTAATCTCATGTACGGTAAAAAGCGAAACACCCACGGATACGGAACAGACCGTGCTGAAAATAGGCGCCATAAAGGATTTTAAACGGTCGCTTGAAGGCTCGACGTTGGTATTTGATACGCTTTTGCAAATGACACTCGATTACAAACCGCTTCCCAATATCATTACCGAATGGACGCGGAACGATACGGCAACGGAATACCATCTTACCATACGGGATGATATTCTTTTTTCCGATGGAACTCCGCTTACCGCGCAAACCGTAAAATGGGATATCGAAAACGTTGCGCCGATAACGTACTGCGTATTTTCATCCCTGTTGAAAGAGGTCAGCATAACGGATACGACGCATTTAAAAATCAGCTTGACTGCTCCGTATTATTTTCTGCCGCAGGATCTTGCGTTAGTAACGGCGATAAAAGAAAACGGAGTTGATGAGGCGTTAAACATTACCGATTTTATCGGAACCGGCGCATATATTTTGAAAGAATACGACGAAGGTCAGTCGGCTTCTTTGATAAAGAATGAGAACTACTGGAATAAAGCGGCAGCGCCTTCAATTCCGCAAGTAGAGTGGCTTGTGATCACCGACGACAATGCACGGAATTCGGCTCTTTCGTCAGGGCAAATCGACGTGCTTGGCATAAGTGAGCATTATCTTTCGATACAGTATCCGTTAATCGATGATTTAATAAAGGCAAAAAAGATGAGCTTTTTTGAAGAACCGAAAGACGCTTTTACTTCACTTATGACTATCAGCTTTAATTGGAAAGAAGGTTTTTGCAGCGATAAAGCGTTGCGCGAAGCGCTGGAATACGGAATAAACCGACAGGCGCTCGTTGATACCGTTTTTTTTGGCATACCTCAGGCATCGGGACATCAATTTAACCCTGCATTTACCGATGGACCTCAAAACGAAAAACCATATACCTATAATCCGGAGTTTTCAAAGGCGCTGCTTGCCGAAGCGGGTTATCGGGACAGCGATAACGACGGTGTACTCGAAAAAGACGGAAAAAAAGTTTCGTTAAAATTTTTAATTTCTTCAAAAGAAGATTACCAACGCGATTTGGCCGTTTTTATAAAATCGGAATTGCATAAACTCAGAATAGATTGCGAAATTATTCAGGTTACCGGTGAATCAATGAGGGAGCATTTTAAAACCGGCAATTATGACTTGGCTGTTTCTCATCCGTGGTATGAACCGATCATCGGTACCGTAACCTATTTTGGATTTGATGATAATTATACCGACTACGGATTAAGCTATGCCATTAATGCAAAGTCTGTGGAAGCGGCGCGCGCTTTGGTCGAATCGGCAACCGAAGAACAAATTAAAACCTACGCGGGAGCATTATGGAAAGAACAATACGAGCAGTGCGTAACCCTACCGTTATGTACCAGTTCCCGCATGGCAATTTTTAATCCGCGTTTTGAAGGCTTCCGGTTTAACGGGAACGTATACCGCATCGATTTAAGCGGCGTCAAACTCCGTACCGAAAAACGGTAGTGGTGCAGCGCTGCCGATTGGAAAATGCAAGAGCATCTCTAAAAGCACTGATTTGCATGTCCGTGTTAGCGAATATGATGATTACTTTCTTACAGGATAAGCGATAGACTTATAGTTTTTGAAAGATGCTCACAAAAGGAAAAAAATGTTTTATGAGTCCGTTACATGTATTTATCAGAAAATTAATTATGATTATACCGACGGTACTGTTGCTGTCTTTTTTAAGTTTTTCCGTAATTTATTTTGCGCCCGGCAGCGCAGAAAAGTTGTTGCTGAATGCAAAAAATGCACGGGGCTTTATAAGCGACAAAACAGTAGACGTATACGGCAAAAAGCTCGGACTCAATAAACCGTTCGGCAGGCTGTATGCGCATTGGTTATGCAGTTTATTAAAAGGAGATCTCGGTACATCGTATTTGACAAACAAACCGGTTTCCGGCATTTTTATAAAACGTTTTTCGGTTACTTTTAAACTCGCATTGTTAAGCCTGCTGATTTATTCGGCATTGGGTATTCCGATCGGAGTGCTCGCATCGGTAAAAGAAAATATACTGTGCCGTTTCTTTTTGCAGCGGTGGCGTATCATTTGTATGTCGATACCGTCATTTTGGATTGCCGTTATTTTGGTTTGGTTTATTGCGAATTATATTCCTGTTATTCCTACAATAGGTTATCACGGAATAAAAAGTTTAATAGTTCCTGCTTTTTTTACTGGGCATTATGTCGTTTTCCAATTTAACCTGCGTTATTCAAAGTAAAACTCAAGCGGTGTTAAGTAAGTCGTTTATCATCTTAGCGGGAGCGCTCGGCATTCCGCAAAAGATCATTTTTATAAGGCACGTGCTTAAAAATATCGCAGCCCCTGCAATTGCAGTAGCCTGCATCGATTTTAGCGGATTTATCGGCGGAGCAATTTTAATCGAAAATATCTTTTCTATTCCCGGTTTGGGGCTGATGCTTGCCGAAGCGCTCAATGTAAAAGATTACCCCGTTATCGCAGGAACACTTTTTTTGTTGGGACTTTTTATCAATCTTTTAAACTTCTTTGCAGAGATGGTATATCTTATAATCGACAGACGAGGTATTTATGAAAACTAAAAAGAATTGCAAAGTTCGTATTATCGTCTATTCGATATTGAGCTTTGCCGTTCTTACGGCAGTGGTATTATCCGATATTGCAGCTGCTCCGGAAATACATGCCTCATTGGAACACAGATTTTTGCCGCCGTCGATACGGCATCTATTCGGTACGGATGATTTCGGTCGGGATGTTTTTTTAAGGACGCTGCAAGGGTTCAAATACACTTTTTTTATTGCACTCACTGCTCAGGTTTTCAGTTTTTTATTAGGTGGGATAATCGGCCTTTTTGCAGGATATTACGGCGGACTGTTCGACGAAATACTGTATTATCTTTGCAATATCATTCTATCGTTTCCAATGATTGCCGCCGTTATCTTTTTTTCCGCTGTTTTCGGAAATTCCGTTTTTATTTTAATCGTCTTATCGATTGTTTTCGGTATGATATTTAATATAAAGGTAGTCAGAAGCGAAATAATGATACTGAAGCACAGCGATTTTGTTACGGGATTAAAAATTATCGGCGCTTCCGATTTGTTTATCGTAACGAGGCATCTTTTAAAGCCTGCGTTTATGCTACTCTTACCGACGTTTCCGCTCATCTTGGGGCACATCATTATCGGCATTTCCGCATATTCATTTTTGGGTTTCGGTGTGCAGCCGCCTCATCCTGAAATAGGCTTGATGTTAAAAGAATCCATTCGGTTTATCAATTATGCGCCGTGGCTGATGGTTTGTCCGGGATTATTTCAATTCTCTGTTATCCTCATCTTTGCCGATTTATCCGAAGCCGTTCAAAATTTTATGCAGTACGCACGGGATGTCAGGAGAAAGATATGACGGATGCCGTTTTAAGCATACGTGCGCTGACAGTCGATTTTGTAGTCGGAGAAGAAAAAAAACGGATTATAAAAAATATTTCTTTAACTGTTAAAAATGAAATATTTGCGATTATGGGAGAAACAGGCAGCGGTAAGTCTGTTCTTGCAGCAAGCATTCTGGGGATGCTGCCTTCAAATGCAATAATCGAAGGTACCATTTTTTTATAAAGGTAAAGCGATTTCCGGTTTAACGGAAAAGGAATATAACACCATTCGCGGAAAAGAAATAGCATTGGTGCCGCAAATTTCTGCGGACTCTTTAAACCCGCTGTTAAAGATTAAAAGTCAACTTGCCGTACCGATTACGGTTCATAAAATTTGCAAAACGGCGGATGAAGTATATTCCCGTTCCTGTGCATTACTGAAAAGTGTGTCGCTTAATCGGGATGTATTAAATCTATATCCGTTTCAATTAAGCGGCGGGATGCAGCACCGCGTTTTAACTGCGCTCGGCCTTTCGTGTAAACCTTCCGTACTGATTCTTGACGAACCGACCCGCGGAATGGATATGATGTTGCGGAACGAATACGCTGCGCTGATTAAGTCGATTTACGATACGGAGCATATTGCAATTATTTTTATAACGCATGATTTGGAACTTGCGCATAAACTTTCTCACCGCTGTGCGCTTATGTATAACGGGGCAATTGTAGAAGAAGGAGAAACGCAATCGGTATTCAAAGACCGTCGCTCTTCTTATTTTCGTTCTTTGATGGCAGCGATGCCGCAAAATCTTATGTGAAGGCGATAGTATGGAATATATTCTCCAATGCAGCGCTCTTTCAAAATCATTCCGCAGCAATACAATACTTGGGGCGTCCGCTTCTATTTTAAAAAATATCGATTGCGGTATTGTACCCTTTTCCGTCACCGGCATCACCGGAGAAAGCGGCTGCGGCAAAACGACACTTTCACGCTGTATTCTTAATTTGATAAAACCCGATAGCGGAATCGTTTTGATACACGGTAGGCCGGTTTGTGCATACGGCCGCAAAAAAGAATTTTTCCGCACCGTACAAGCAGTGCAGCAAAATCCCGAATCGGCGCTGGATCCGGATTTTACGGTACAGCGCAGTTTGGAAGAAATGTATACGCTCCATAAGGAACGCTTTGCTTCAAAGCAGGTGTTTTTGAAGGAATTGGAGTCGTTATGTAAAGATGCCGGAATTGCATACGACGAATTGGACAGACTTCCGTATTGTTTTTCAGGCGGTCAGCTACAGCGTATTTGCATTATCAGAGCGGTCATTATAAAACCGGAAATTCTGATTCTTGACGAACCTACTTCGATGCTTGATGTTGCCGTTCAGGCGCAAATCTTGTCGCTACTCTCAAAGCTAAAAGAAAAGTATAAATTGACGTTAATTTTGATTTCGCATGATCTCAATATAATCGAATATTTCTGTGATTATTTGATTGTTATGCGGGCAGGCAGCATTGTCGAATCGGGCGTATGCAAAGAAGTATTTGCTCATCCGGCACACGAGTATACGGCAGCTTTATTGAAAAGCAGAAACTTACATTTGAACTAAAAAGAGTTCTATTGGGCATCTCTAAAAATCTAACGGAAGTTTTTAGAGGTTCCCTATTGTGATTTGGAGAAAATAGTTATGATGATTCACAAACGGGTGATGGAACTGACGAAAAGTGTGCGTACCGGTATTGTATGCAAAGCCTTGATAGGGGTTGCCATTTCTGCGACCTATATTGTGCAGGCGGCGACGCTGGGCACGATCGTCGGGCTGTTGTATAAACGGGCTGCATTTTCCGCACTGCTACCGTATATAACATATCTGGCAGCAATTATCGGTACGCGGCTTGTATTAATCTATATAAATTCCGTGTATGGAAAAAAAATTATCGGCACGGTAAAAAATATACTCAGACGGCGCATTTATGCAAAGCTGCTAAAACTGGGACCCGCATTTTTGGATGACGAGCGTACCGGTACATTGGGCTCGACAATGGTAAGCGGTGTCGATTATTTGGAAGGTTATTTGACGCTGTATCTGCCGCAGGTGCTGGTATGCCTTATTGCTTGCTCTGCAATGCTTGTCTATATTTTTTTCAGTGCATTATGTGCTCGGGCTTATTGCGTCTGTAGCATTGATTATCGTACTCATATCTCCGATCGTATTCGGGAAAGTATTGTCGGAATCTTCCAATGCGCATTGGGCGGCGTATCAGGAGCTGACGGCAGAAATATTAGACGGTGTACAGGGAATTGTAACGGCAAAGGCAAACAATGCGCAAGAACGAATCGGCAGCGTATTAAAAGGAAAAATGAAAACGCTTTTTTCCGAAACGATGAATAATCTCAAAGTCAATTTAACGGAAGTGGGGATTGCCGGATTTGCTTCGGGCGCAGGCGTCAGTTTCACCCTTGCGGTTGCCGCTCTTCTGGCGGTAAAAGGGAGTATTCCGCTTTCTTCGCTTTTGGTTCTGCTTTTTATGACGAATGAAGTGTTCAGACCTGCGGCCGATTTAAGTGCGTATTTTCATCAAGGCTTTATGGGCATTACTTCTTCAGGCAGTATTTTTGCACTGCTCGACGAAGAAGAAAAAATACACGATACGGGGACAAAAACACTCGATGTAAAAATGCCGAGCGGTTTTGAAATTGCGTATACGGATGTCTTATTTTCGTATAACGAAAATGAAGCTCCCGTTTTTGAAGACATGAATTTTACGGTCAAAAAAAACGAGCGGCTTGCAATCGCTGGAGAATCGGGAAGCGGAAAAACAACTCTTATCAATTTGTTGCTCCGCTTTTATGATCCGCAGGCGGGACGTATCGCCATCAACGGAATCGATATACGGGATCTGACGCTGAAATCGCTCCGCAGTTTAATTTCCGTTGTTTCGCAGGAAACATATTTGTTCAACGGTACGATAAAAGAAAATCTGCTGCATGCAAACGAAACGGCTGATGACAGTATGGTAATCGAAGCATGCAAAATTGCGCATATCGATTCGTTTATTCAAAGCCTGCCTGAAAAATATAACACGCGTGTCGGGGAACGGGGGCTTAATTTTTCAGGAGGACAGCGGCAGCGTATTGCTATTGCACGTGCCGTGTTGAAAGATGCGCCGATTATCGTACTGGATGAAGCGACCTCCGGTGTCGATACCGAAAACGAAAATGAGATCAAACATAGTCTTTCGGTGTTATTAAAAAACCGTACGAGTATTACCATTGCCCACCGTTTAAATACAATAGAAGATTGCGACCGCATTTTGGTTTTGCGGCATGGCCGGATTGTCGAAGAAGGAACTCATCATCAGCTGTTTGGAAAAGACGGTTATTATAAAAAACTGGTACAAGCACAGCAGTAGAAAGGAGCGAAGAAATGTTCGAAAAATATAAACCGCTTTTAAAATTGATCGTATATATCAAAGAGTATAAAAAAGAATTCATGATTTCAGTGCTGTATGGAATATTGAATAGTGTTTTTTCGCTGCTGACGGTATTAACCGGAGCGTATATTACCTCGGCGGCACTGTCCCGTGCGAGTGTTCAAACCGTGCTGTATTTGTTTATCCCTCTTTTAGGGTTTATATGCGGAAAAGCGCTTTTTTCTTTTTTGGAAATGTACGAATGTCATCTGGTTGCTTACAAAATTATAGAGAAAATACGGGGGCTTTTATACGATGCAGTTTCGGCATCGGCGCCTCAATCGATGGCAAAAACACGGTCGGGGAACATAACCGCTGCTATCGTTGAGGATGTGGAAGCAACCGAAATCTTTTACGCTCATACCGCAGGTGCGTATATCGTTGCTGCCGTATGCACCGTACTGTATCTGACGACTCTTGCGTTTCTCTCGTTGCGTATTGCCGCCGCCGTGTGCGCTGCTTGTATCCTTGTTGCAGCAGTACCGTATTTTTTCAACCGTGTTACCAAAAAAACGGGAGAGGAAATACGGGAGGGCGCGGCGGCCGTACATGCGGAAGCGGTGGATACCGTTCAAGGGTTGCGTGAAATTTTGATTTTTGGAAAAGAGAAAAAATATATCGAAAAGGTCGTACGGGATACGCTCAGGTTGAACAAAAAAGAAAGGAAGGATGGGCGATTTAAGGGTATGCAGGGGTTAACCGTCAATCTGATTACCTCCGCTGTATTGATTGCGTCGCTTTTATTCGCCCATACAGAAGTTATTGCCGGAACATTGCGGCCGGAAACGGTTTCCGTCGTGATTGTTTTTTCGCTGTTTGCTTTTATACCGGTGATGGGTGTTTCGGTAACGGCGGGAGCGATGAATATTTCCAACGGAGCGGCAAAGCGGATTTTGAATATTCTTGAAGAAACACCGTCTGTTACCGATACCGTACCGTATATTCCGCAATCCGAACTGCACCTTGCAGGCAGTATCGAGTTTAAGGATGTGCGTTTTTCTTATGAAAAAGACCGGGAGGTACTGCACGGTATTTCTTTTTTTCGTGCAGGCGGGAGAGAGCGTTGCCATTACCGGAGAGTCGGGAGCGGGGAAATCGACGATAGCGGCTCTACTGATGCGTTTTTACGATCCCGACAGCGGCGCGGTATATATCGGCGGAAAAAATATCAAAGCATTGAATCAAAAATCCGTGCGGGATATGATTGCGTATGTGCCGCAGGATGTATATCTTTTTAATAAAAGCATTAAAGAAAATATTGCGCTCGCCTGTCCCTGCGCTTCCGATGAAGAGATAAAAGCTGCAGCGCAGATTGCAATGGCGGACGGCTTTATCGAAAAACTGGAACACGGATACGATACAAATGCGGGCGAGCGCGGCGTACAGCTTTCAGGCGGGGAAAAACAGCGTATCGCCATTGCCCGCGCCGTTTTGAAAAAATCTCCCATTTTACTGATGGACGAGGCGTCTTCCAATTTGGACAGCGAAAGCGAGGCCTTGTTTCGGCAAGCGTTGAACAATATTCGCAGAGGTAAAACTATCCTCACAATTGCGCACCGTCCGTCTACTATAAAAGAAGCGGATAGAGTTATCCGAATCGATAACGGACGGATGGTATAAAAAGTTAAAAGACCGAATATCCCCTCTCTGGATAAACAATCTTTCCAATAATCTTCTATTATTCTCATAGTGTTCTCGTCATTATGGAAACCTCTAAAAGCCAATCGAGTTTTTAGAGATGCCCATTGCAGCCCTGCACAATACGCAGCAGCAACCGGAACATCGCATAATACGGCAACAATCCGAAAAACACGGAAGCAATCGCCAAGACCACAGAAACACTATAAACCGGAATATGTTCTTTTACAAAATCCTTAAATCGCATGGTTGGCAATCTTTTACTTCATATCTTTAAAATGCCGTTTTAAGATGAGCTTGCCAATATACACGCCGGCGATACCGAAGACGATGGCGGATACGATGCCGATGACGGCAAAGGCACCGGTAAAGTATTGTACATATTCACGTATCTCGTCCAAGCTCATGCCCATTTCCTGCCACTTCGCCAATTCCCGCTCTAAAAAGAAAATGAAAGGAAACACTCCTCCGCCAAAATATGCTGCCTGCGTAAGTCCGTGCCCTGCGGCGATTGAAAGTGTTTTGAACCCTGTTTTTACGATAATCAACAAGCCCGATGCAGAGCATCGGCTTGTTGTTCTCATAAGGTGGTTGCAGTCGGTTTTTATACCCTTTATTACGGCGCAGAGCGCCGGGGTATAAAAGCCTCCGCACGAATCACATCAGATATCAAGCCTATAATGACGACAAAAATTAAACAGTTAATACTTCCCATTCCGGTCAGCGTAAAGAGCGCGACACCCAGTCCTGCCAACAGCGTTAATGCTCCGAACCGCCGGACAGTCTTTACAACAAATAGGATGATAGGCCCCATAAGAATACCCGTCATGCTGGGGGCAAACACGTGCATAATAGGAATAGTAACGGACGTCAGCATTCCGACGCCATAAATAACAGCTGCATAAATCGCCGCCATTAAACCGATTAAAACAAAGTGACTGATTTTCCAGCGATTGTTTTCTGTGTTCATACCTTTATAACCTCTCTTTAAAAATATGATCGAGCTGCATCGTGCCGTTCAATTGGAAATCTTCCTTACAATGCAACGGCTGAACAAAATATGAATTTTTGAAACCGTTGCATTCATGCGCGTCAGCGCATACGTTTAATAAGCGATGTTTGCGATGAGCAAACTCGTCATTTAACTTTGGTTGCGCTATTTTAGCAACCAAAGTTAAATCTTCTTTTATCCGTCCGTCTTCCAAAAGAACCGCTCTGTTGCAGGCGTTCACAATGAACTCATAATCATGTGTGATAATTATGGAGGCGTTTGCATCCCCTGTTATCGAATCGATAAGCGTGCAGACATTTTTCATACTACCGTAGTCCAGTCCGCTGGTCGGTTCGTCAAAAATAGTAAGCCGCTTATTTTGCAAAAATGATGCGGCAACCACCAGCCGCTGTTTTTGTCCCATCGACAATGTAGTCGGGTGCTGTGCTTGCAGTGCCGAAAGGCCGAGTGCTGTAAGCACACTTTGTATTCGATTTTCCCGATCGGGCATCGATTCGTTGCCGAGCAGTAAATCGTCATACACGCTGCACCCGAAAAGCTGAAAGTCAACATTTTGCATCACGTACGCAGCCGTCCTGCTGCGCGCCTTTACCGGGAATATGTCTCCGTCAAATAGCAGCGTGCCGTGTTGTTCCTTTTGTAACCCGCAGAGGATTTTTCCCAGCGTTGTCTTTCCGCAGCCGTTTTTACCGATTAAAGCGATTTTATCTCCGGGGTAGATTAAAAGATTAATTCCTTTCAAAACCTTCACGCTTTTGTGATAGGCAAAATGAATATCGTGAAGCGCCGCCAACGGGTCGCCTTTCGTTTGAGGTTGAGGAGTAGGCACGGCCGTGAGCGTATTGCCGAATAGATGCAAAGCGCGAAGCTGTTGCTTGTGGAATACGTCATTACTTACGTTGTGTAATGCATCTTTTTTATATTCCCGTACGATGCTGCCGTTTTCCATTATGATGAGGCGATCGCAGAGTTCTGCCAAATAATGAAGCCGATGCTCAATGATGAGCAGCGTGTAGCCTTTTGATTTTAGCTGTGCAAGTATTTGTGTAAGCAATTCGACGGATTGATAATCGAGATTGGAAGACGGCTCGTCCATCAGTACAACGCGCGTGTCCAACATTAAAACCGAAGCGATTGCAATTTTTTGTTTTTCACCTCCGGAGAGTTCCGAAAGCTTTCTGTTCAAAAGCGGTTCCAGAGATAACAGTTTTGTAACACGGTGCCGCCGCTCTATTTCTTCTTTTTGTATGCCATAATTCTCGCACGGATACACAAGGTCGGAAAGCACATCGGTTGTAAAAAACTGACTTTCAGGATTTTGAAAAACGGAGGCCGCACTTTTTGAGAGCGCGCACATACTCATAGCCGCAACAGCGTTGCCGTTTAATGTAAGACAGCCCTTTATTTCTCCTTCATAAAAACGCGGACACAGTCCGTTTATACAGCGGAATAATGTTGACTTCCCGCAACCGCTTTTTCCGGTGATAACCGCCAGCTCTCCTTTTTTTGACGGACAAGGATATGTGTTGAATCGCCTGCACAACCGCGCCGTTATATTGATAGCTTACATCGTTCAGTTTAATCATACGGAGCACTCTTTCTCAAAATAACTTTATGTTTGCACTTGCCGTCAACAACGTGATTGCAGTGAGTAAAAACACAACGTCAGCGACTCGAAGCCTGACATCAAAATACGATGTTTTCTTACCGGTGTTTTCAATTCCCTTAACCAATGCTGTGCAGGAAAGTTCTTCCGCGGTCTTGAGACTTTTAAATAGCATCGGCACAAGCACAAATTCCATCGTTCTTATCGGATGGATGAGGGCAGCTCGTTTTGACGTATACAAACCTTTCAGCTTCATCGCATCGATGATAATGAAAAGATCGTCTTTGATTGACGGGACATATCGGAACATAACCGCTATGCTGAGGATAATACCCTTCGGAAGATGCATACGTTCAAGCGCTGTGGTGATCTCAGAAATATTTTTTTGCTTTTGTATTACCGTTCCGAGCAGCATAAAAGGGATAATCCGCTGCACAATAAAAGAGAAAACACCGATAACGGAAAAAACGGCGGAGTGAAACCCCTGTATAGCGCTGTGAAAGATGAACTGATAATAGACAAACAGTCCCGCAAACAAAAGCGCATAACACAACAGAACGCCGTATAATCCCGTTATGACCGGCACTGCCGCAGCAAGCATAAAAGCGCTAAGCGTTACCTCCGGCTTTCCGGAAATAAGCATAAATATCATAATCAATATATCTAACAAAAGAAGCGTTCTCACATCGAATACGGCCGTTTTGTTTTCTTTCATAGTAATCTTTTACCACATACCAAAATCTTTTATGCTATCATAGTTATATAAGTTAGCGGCGGCTATCAAAATGTCAAAGGATTGTCTTTTTGCTATATCTTTTGGCTGGGAGCATAAGAGCGGGAGGTATATTTCAATCTGGATACGCTACACTGCGGTCTTGCGGATATACTGTGCATCGGCTTCCCGAAATAATTTGGGAAAATATTTTGTTCGCCGGAAAGACCCACCCGAAGAGTAGATGATTGAGGCGGCGAAAAAGTTGAAGGGATGCTAGACGGATGCCTTACAGCATGATAATTTGTATTTTAACATTGTGTTCTTCTTGACAATTATGGGAATTTAGATGGATTTTATTCGTGCGGAGGGTTTAATACCCCGACGCTCGCGTCGTAACGAAGGGTATTAAAGCCGACTACAACCACCTTATGAGAACAACATACCCCGACGCTCGCGCCGGGGTTGTTGATTCAATCAGAATAAATGCTCGCGAATGTTAAATTGACCTACTAAAATGCTTCATTCCATTATGTTTTCAACAACAAGGCGGTTGACGTATTAACCTGTACAATTTCCACATTTGCGTTGAAAAAAGATTGCACGTTTTCTTGTGTGATGACTTCACGGATGTCGCCGAAAAGATAGGTTTGGTCGGCAAGTAATAATCCCTTATCTGCAATGCGGATAATATTTTGAATATAATGCGAATTAATGATGATGGTGGTACGGTTCGATTTTGAAAGTGTTTGTAGTATATTTAAAAGCTGCGCTTGATTATAAAAGTCCAAGTTTGATTCCGGTTCATCGAGGATAAGAAGACGCGGCTGAGAAACCAATGCCTTTGCGATGTATGCCATTTGCATTTCTCCTCCGCTTAACCGGTTACAGTTTTTGTTTTTCAAATGACTGATATGCAAATCGCCAAGAATTTTTTCGCTCATTTCATAATCTTTTTTTGAAGGCGCTGCAAAGTATCGGTTTACACCGCACCTGCCGAATGAAACAAAGTCCAACACAGTGTAAGCGAAAGACAGCGCTTTTGCCTGCGGCACATAAGCCAAAAATCGATGCGCTTCTTTTGAGGGGCGGTTCATAATAAAAGAAGAACCTGCCGTCCATTCGAATATGCCTGCGATGCATTTCAACAACGTTGTTTTCCCTATTCCGTTGCATCCCATAACGGCAAGTATTTCGCCTTCATTCACCGTAAATGAAATATCGTGCAAAATCGGTTTCATACGGTTATATCCAAAAGAGGCACACTTCACTGCGACTATGTTATTCATGTATGGGGTCATCCTTAAACAAGAAAAGAAAGGCGAAAAGCGGTGCTCCGGCAAGCGATGTGATGATACCAATAGGAATTTCCGAAAACCCGAGTGTTCGTGCAACGGTATCGGAACACAGCATGAACAAAGCGCCGAATACGCTTGAAAGCGGCAGCACATATCCGTGATTTGCGCCGATAATTTTTCTGGTTGCATGGGGAACCACAAGGCCTATCCATCCGATCATACCGCTTACCGTAACGGCAGAAGCAATCAGTATAGTCGCAGCACCGAGCGTTATGCCTTTCACCAGTTTTGGATGTACACCGGCAATTGTTGCTTCGTCATCTCCGAGCGATAAAATATTTAATTTCCAGCGTAATACATATAACATACCTGTTCCCACCAAGAACGGAATCAGAATGAAAGTAATGTGCGCAGTACCGGAGGAAGCAAAACTGCCCATAAGCCAAAACGTAATTGCGGGCAGAGTATCGTTTGGATCCGCTGCAAATTTTAGGATGGAAAGCATAGAAACAAATAGCGATGAGATAATGATGCCGCTTAAAACAATAGATAAAACTGAAAAATCTTTTTTCAATCTGCACAACGCAACCACTAAAAAGATACTGAGCAATCCTGCGGTAAAAGAGAGTATGAGCGTTGCGAAGATATTATTACCGAAAAAAAGAATCCCCACCGCCGCGCCGAAGCCCGAAGCTGAAGCGGTTCCCAAAACATCGGGACTTGCAAGCGGATTTTGCAAAATACCTTGCATCGCCGTGCCGGCTAATGCAAGAGCGGAGCCTACCATAATCGAGAGTATCACACGCGGAAGACGGATATCAAATAAAATATGCTGCTTTACGTCGCCGTTTGCAACCGTTTGCCGTATAACAAGCTTTACAATATCGGACGGCGTAATCGAAAACCGCCCGATAAAACAGGATGCAATCGCAGTGATCGCTAATAGCGTTATACCGGAAATAAGTATTTTCCGATATGCCGCATAATCGTACCCGTGCATTTATTGTATTACTATCGGTTGAAGCATATCGCTGATAACCGCATCCGGTAAATCGGCGGCATACATTTCCTTGTAATACCGTTTGACCTTTTCTTTAAATTCAGTTTCAGTATAACGGTCGGGATACACTTTCATAAGCATCCAAAGCGGTACTAAAGGAGAATCGGCGCATGGCATTCCCCAGCTGTATGTTTCTTGCGGAATATCGAATACGCATTTTTCTTTTACTGCAGTAATAAACGACCAATCGGCGCCGTCTACTTTGTTCTGCAAAATATGCGCAGCGGCAGTTACGTTTTTTCCAATCCGCATATTATTGATAAAAATCACATCGGGATTCCACGCATGAATCTATTCCTTACAATGCAACAGTTGAACAAAGTGTCAACTTTGAAGACTGCTGCATTCGTGCGCGAAAAGCGCACATACCATAAGCGACGTTTGCGGTAAGCAAACTCGCCGTGTTTTTCAGCTGCGCTATTTTAGCAGCTGAAAATAAACCATCCATAGAAACCGCCGCTTGTCCAGCCCCGTCTGCAAAGCCTTCCACTGCAGCGCTGTTTTCAAAGCCAGCCATTTTTAAGAATGCGTCTCCATAACTGTTCTTTCCGCTTACCGTAATCTTTCCGCCAAGATAGCTGAAAATAAAGAGCGCTCTTAATTTTTTTACGTCCGCCTGTATTCAGAATTTTTTCAGTGAGTGTATTTGTTTCCTGCCACTGCTTTTTAAATCGTTCGGGATTTTTTATCTGAAAAGTATTTGCAAGCAGCGATTCCCATTTTTCCGTTAGCGTTTGCGGATTCATACCTTTTAAGTGCATATTCAGCATTGGCGTGTCGATATTTGCTAAATTCTTTTTCTCAAACTCTCCGTAATAGATAATCAGCGAAGGATGCAATGCTGCAAGACTTTCAACATTAATTGTAAAATCATTATTGACAAACGAAGTGTCGATGTTTTTTGCACAGGGGCTTACTATTTGCAATACTTGCGGATTTGATGTTGAAAAAGTCCGCTGATTTACACCGACAACGGAATCTGCAAGATGCGGAAAAGTCAGCAACATCGAATAAATAGGCGGCGATAAATTGACAATACGAGTTCGCTGTTTGCTCCGCTCCGGTTTTTCTGCATCGTACGATTCTTTTTGCCCTGCAGCAAAAAGGGTGAAGCTCAATGCGGAAATCAAAACCGCATAAATAAATTTTTTATTCATATTTTCCTCCATAATAATAGGGAACCTCTAAAAGCCGCAGTTTTTAGAGATATTCCTTAGGTTTAATTTGCAAAAATAATAAAACTTTTGTAAACTTTTTAAAAATGTTTTTCTATCATCTCATTTGCTTTTTCTAAAAAGCATTCAATAAGAGCACATTCTTGTTCATTAAGCGAATCGATAAAGTCAAAAAAAGATTTATCGCATCTTTGATGATACTGCTCATGTGCGGTATATGCCGCTTGTCCCCATTTTGTTAAAAATAATTTTTTTCTTTTTTTATCTTCCGTATCCGATTCTTTTTCTACAAACCCGCGTTCCTCAAGTTTCAGTAAAGTTTTGTGAATAACCGCACGGGTAATCCCCATCTCGCGGGCAATTTCCGAACTAAATATCCCCGGATGATCTCCTATCTTTTTTATGATATGAATTTCACCACGGTAGAATGTCATATCCTTTCCGACAAATGAGAGCGTGTTGTTTTTTCCGTTTGCAATTTTTTCTACAAACGCGATATACCGTTCAATTACGGTGTTTTTATTTGTCATCGCACACCTTCCGAAATATGATAACCGGATATAAACCGTCGGAGTCTGCCGTTATTTCTTTCAAATTGACGGAACTCAAGGCTTCAATAATCATCTCTTTTGACGGAAATTGATTTTCTCGTTTGAGATTCCCCTTCAACCATCGCGCTGCATACCGCGGTTTGTCTTTTTCCGCTGCGAAAGCGGTATCGTACACCAATAATACTCCATCTTTTTGCAGCACATTACTTATTTTTTTGACAAGAGGTTCGAGCATTGCTTGTGCGAACGGAAAAATACCTGAAGCAATTATGAAGTCGTAATCTTCGCCGATATCATCAGAAAGAAAATTTCCTTCCATAATTGAAATACGATTTTTTGCCGGGGAAGTGTCGATGTAGTCCTGTGCAATAGAGGCAACATCTTTTTGTTCAAAAAGAACGCCCTCACATTTTTTATATGTCTCTGCTACCGCAATAAGCAGTGATCCTGAACCGCCGCCTAAATCAAGAACCTTTTGCGGCGTAAGGTTAAGTTTTTTAATCAGCATCAGCAAGGGTTCTTTTCTTAACACGGCTATTTCCCTTGCGGTAATCCGTGCCATTTCGGCAAAATCAAAAACGGGCTGAGCGCTTGTAGTTTCGGATACGGTTTCCGTTCGATCGCATATATCCGATAACCGTTTTCGGTACAGCAGCACATCGCCTATATACGAGGCACCCGACCGGGATAAAAACTGCTGTGTTTCATCGGTATTACGATAGCAGTTTCCATCAACGGTTATAAGCCCTTGTACAGTAAGCACATCTAACAATATTTTTATGGATTGTGTACTGCCGAAATTAAGACCGCCGTATTTGTCGGTATCAACCGATAGTGCTGCGGCCGCCTCTTCCGCCGTCTTACCGTTGTCTAATGCCGTAAAAATATCGAGTTCAAGCGCCGTGAAAAAAATATGTGCGTCCAATAGCGCATCGAGTTTTGCATAATATTTCAAAGCGGATTTCATGCATCGTCCTTGTATCATCTTTATTGTATGCTAGGCATACATATATAATACACAAATTACGGTTTTTGTCAAAGGAAAAGGGATAGGATGCACGGAAATAAACCGGCAATGGATTTAACGGATATCTGTTACTAGTCGAGACTGGAAGCGAAGGTTAGTGGCATGATTTTAATTCTTTTACAAGTATGTCCAAAGTCATTTTTCTTTTTTTTACGGTTAATTCACACTGCCATATAATCAGTACTTTATACCCCATGCTATGCAATTCAGTAAAGACTTTTTTATCGCGAATAACATTAGCGGATATTTTTTCTTTCCAGAATTCCGTATTAGTTGTCGGTAATGCGGATTTTTTACAATTTTCGTGTCCGTGCCAAAAACAGCCGTTGACAAATATTATAGTTTTGTATTTAGGCAAAACTATATCCGGCTTTCCCGGTAATTTTTTTACATTCTTTCTATAACGAAATCCATGTGCAAAAAGATATTTACGTACCAATATCTCAGGTTTTGTTTCCTTTCCCGATATTTTTGACATAATATCCGATCTCTTTGATTTTGAAAAAATATCAGGCATATATTCTATTCTTTATTATTTTTTAAAGGGTCACTTAATTCCGGGATGATATTGGAAATTCCCAATCTAGCAGAATAGGAGGAATATTTTTGTAAAATATCGGCAAATAATTTCGATTTTGCTCTAAATATAATTCTATATTTTGAATCATCTTTAAGATTTTCATCTGAAAACATAAAAGTATATCGGAAATCAAAACAAAGCACGCAAGGCTTGGTATCTATTTCTATAGGCCAAAAAAGATATTTATTATCTCCTTTGAATGTAATATTCATAAATTTCCAAATTTTATCATTATCGCTGCTTGAAAGATCATATATAAAACCTCTAACTAATTTTGAATTAATTTTTTTATGAGAAAAATCACATGGCGGTGTCAATTCTATTCCAATAGATATTGAGTTCTTTGGTTGATTTTGTATTTTAAAATCAGACTTATTTTCTATAATTTTATAAATATTTCCTGGAACGATAATATCTTGTTTTATGTTAATACCATCTATAAACTGTTTGGTATTTAATTTAGCATAATTAAATAGTTCTTCTTGTAAATTATTTCTCCATGGATTTTGAGGAATAGAATCGAAAATATTTACATCACTTTCACACTGCTGATTTGTTAAATCAGAATAAAGTAATTCATCAAATGCTTTATATGCATCGGTTGTTAAATCGTATCCTACTACTTGATCATCCGGTATTCCGGTATGGTTCAGTGCCATTTTATACAGGATATACATCAATTCGGTTTTTTGTTTATCATAATCCGCAACTAAAGAATATATATCTGATATTGCCTTACCACTAGCAGATTTAACAGAACTCATCCAATTTACAAAAAAATATGCGGCCTTATCATTTTGTAATATATTTTTCAAATCTTCCAAAATTCCATTGTACCCATTTTGCAAATATTTAGATTTATCAAACGATACGATAAACATGGGTAAGCAATATTTGTCTTTATCCTCCAGTAATTTTTCTTTTAATATTGAAATATCCTCCGTATGTTTAGACCAAACCACTAAGCCGTAACACCCTTTTGTTGCAGGCAGAATTTTTAACAGTATCGGTCTGATTTCCGTGGAAATATTGTTTTTTATATTGATACTATCGTCTAATGATAAGTCCATAAAAATAAGTTGTCTGTATTTTTTTAAAGGTATTATATTCTTAAATTGCTTATCTTGAGGATCGATTAACTGTATTTTTACTGAAATATCTTCGCCTTGCAATTGTTTTGCAAGTTCTTCTATTTCTTTTTCTTGGTCATCAATAATTATAACACTATCAATAAAATCAGTTATCATAGTTGTTCCTTTATTTTTTTTCTTTTGGAAAACAAAGTGCAATAATCGCTTTATTAATTTGATTTTTTTTAACATCTTTCGGCAATTCAATATCATTTTCATCCAAAAATAATAGTTGACCTTTCATTGCTCTCATCATTTCGTTAGCAATATGTAAGCCTAGCCCCATGCCTATATTATGCGGTTTACCTGTAATAAACGGTTGAACGGCAACATCCGTCGGAATATTGAATCCCGGTCCATTGTCGGAAATGATAATCGAATTATATCCTTTTATTTGGTCTGTTATATATAGGGAAATCATTCTGTTACCTTTGCGTGCATAACTAAGCCAAAATATTGAATTATCCAATAAATTAGTCAATGCCGAAATAGATTCAGCCTCTGCTAAATACGCCTTTAATGAATTCTCTTTGCAGTTATCAAAAACTTCTATTTTATGGTCGGAAAATCGGAACGAATAATTGTCTAACGCTGTCAAAACAATCGATGATAATTTAGTTTCTCCAATCGAAGACTTTCTTATCATAGCCGAATATCCGCGAACAATCTTTTCGAGATTAAGTGAAATAGCAATAATATGCTCTGTCTCTCCACTATTCGCATATCCGATTAATGCCGCTACCTGTTTTTCAATTTCGTGAATAACAACACTTAAATTTAATCCGGCGTTGGCACTCTTTATAAGAACTTCCTTGACCTCTCTATATTGTTCATTTATTCGATATAAATACTTTAAGATTTCATCTTTAGTCTCTTTTTTCCGTAACTTTGTTTTCTACCAATTCAATAACATCATTTAAATCGGAAAGAACAGGTTCTATCACTTTATCTTTTTTGTAAAGTGTTGTTAATATCGCTTTATCAACATTACGTTCCCTAACAATCAATGATAAAGCATAATCAACCGCATCGACTAATGCTATATAAGAATCGTTTTCAATAAACCCTTCTCTATTGGTTTTTTCTTTGAGTCCGAAACTTTGCGAACGCTTTAACTTAACGGAGCCTAAAATGATATTGTTACTCACGTTACCACCGACCCTATGAACACGTTTCAAATCTATTCCAAGCCAATCATTATCTCTTTCTCCATAGTCGTAAACCCGAACATCGTCCCGATAAACACGAACCCCTCCATTTTCTTTTAAATATGATTTTATACTTGATTTTTCCGCATTGACGAAGTTGAAAATTTGAGCGTCCATTTCATAAATGATGACATCAAACTCTATGTCTCCGATTTCGAAATCGTTTAAATCAATATAGTATTCTACATTTTTCTTTTTACCTGTTTCGTTTATTACTTCTTTGATGCCTTTAATATGAAGGTCCTCTTCAATTAAATCCATCTTCGTCAAATTACGTCCTTTATCAACCTTGGATAAAGAAGTCCACGGTTTAAATTCGTATTGAAAGTTCTCAATTAATCGCCCTTTCATTACACAATGCCCAAAATACAGACCGCTGTCTTTGATGTCCTCAAAAGAGGGAAGACCGGAAAAAAGATTTGAGTTACTACGTATATTTACTTTAAACGAATCGTTTGCTCCGGAAAACGGACTGTTTAAAGATGTTAGATTTCTATAAACCTCTCTTATTTGCCGTCTATCCCAAGTTGTTTTAAGGTCATTGATTATAATTCGCGTACCGGTTTTTCCGTCTTTAAAATAAATAGGCATCTCATTTTCATCAACTTCGATAGTAAAATCGTTTATTTTTTTTACCTGATTTAGGGTTATCCAATTAATGCTGAGATGCACTTCTTTAGCGCTTTCCGTTTTACTAATCAGTGTGATTTTATTTCCTAATTTATGAATTCCGAGACGACCAATACCCTTTTCTCCCAAAGGGAATCTTCCACAACAATTAGGTTCCAATCTTTTATGCTTAAAATCCGTTCCGATAACAAGCCATACGGTTTTGATTGTGTTTAGATTCATGCCAAAGCCGTCATCGGTAATCATCAATGATTTCAATTCCTCATTTTCCGTATTAAAATCTATAGTACAGGTATTTGCACATGCATCGTACGAATTTTTAACCAGTTCAAGAAGCGCAATACTTTCATTCTTGATTAAATCTTCACCAAAATGAGCAATAATCCTGGGGGTTATCGAAAATACTTCTTTCATTTTTTTCCTTGAATTGAATTTATAACAACTTCGCCCAATCTTCTTGCATATTCGGGCGGAACCGCATTGCCTATTAATTTTGCTGTTGCCGTAATACCGGAAGTTTTAAAAACATAGTCTTTCGGAAACGTTTGTAGCGTAGCCCCCTCTCTTACGGATAAGGCTCTATCTTCATCAGGATGTCCGAAACGTCCGTTCGAAATGCTAAAAAACTTTGTAGTAATTGTAGGAGCCGGTTTGTCCCACCACATACGTCCGTATGTATCTTTAAAGTTGTTATCCTTACCTACAAAACATTTTAGCTGGAGATCGGCATCATGAGCCCAATCCAACCTATTCCCTCCGTTATGCTTGGTTTTTTGCAATCTTCTTAAGCTTTTATCACTTAACCCTGCTACCGTATGATTAAAATCGGTATTATCACGATGCCCTGCTTTAACTTTAGAAAATCCGTTTGCTTCACCGATAACTTTATCAAGTGTTATTCCGGTTGTATCGGCACTAGGCAATCGAATATTCGCATTTTTCAATCGTGTAGCAATAAGTGAAAATCGTCTTCTATGTTGCGGTACTCCGTAATAGTTCATATCCACAACTTTATGTACAACTTTCTCATACCCTATATTTTTCAATTTATTAAGGAAGTCCGGTAATATGCTTTCTTTATTTGTTATAATTCCAGGAACATTTTCTACCAGTACATATCCCGGTTTATAATACTCCACAAAACGAGCAAAATCCAATAATAAATCTTTCGATCTCAAGGATTTCGTCTTATCGGAATTTATTATGCTGTAAAATTGGCAAGGACTGCAACCGACAAAAATCAATTCATCATCATTTCTTTTAATTTTAAAAGTATGTTCAAAATATTCGCTTTTCAATTCTTTTATGTCGACTTCAATGAACGTGCTGCGAGGGTTATTGTATTCATATGTCGCTTTAGCATCTTTATCAAAATCAATACCGGCAATAACATCGATTCCTGCTTGCCGAAGACCATAGGTCATTCCTCCGCCGCCGCAGAAAAAATCGATAGCTTTATATTGAATTTTCCTTTCCATAAATCCCTACACCGTCCCCCGGTTTTACTCATCTCGCTATACTTTTTATAATAATAACACAAATTGAGCGTAAAACTCAAGAACTTCGCAGCACCTGTTGTCAAGTTTGCTCCTTGACGTAACGGTTCTTTTTCCGTATACTGTTCAAACTTTGTCTGAGGAAGCCTTTTTTGGTAAACTAGCCTCAGCTTGTTTTATTTGCCAACTTAGCTCACCCGGCAGAGCAGCACCCTCGTAACGTGCAGGTACTCGGTTCAAGTCCGAGAGTTGGCTTTTTTTTAGTAAGTGATTGTGTTATCATTATTTACAAAATACGTTATTCGAACAATTGGGACGACAATATTAAAGATTATGCTATTCCCCGGTACATAAAACCAATACATGTTCGCTTTCAGTATCTGCGATAAAAGTCTTTACTATGGCTGTCTCATATCCTTTTTCAATCCCAAACAAAGAAAAAAGACTTTTATTCGTGCGGAAGGTTTAATACCCGCCGTTCCTCGGCAATGCTCTGCATCGGGGGTGTTGATTTAGATTTTAAAATAACCGGACAAGAGACTGTACCGTGGTAGATTAGTATACTGCTTTTTTTGTTACTATGCATACCTTGATAGAAATACATAAAAGAAATACAATATAGACATATCAAAAGAGGTGTTTTTATGATGGTTGTTCACGGAAAATTTGAATGGGACAGTAACAAGAATGAGATAAACATCAAAAAACACGGTCTTTCATTTGATGCAATTCTTGAAGTGTTTAATGATCCATACTTTATCGAAAAGATTGATATTGAACATTCAACACTTAAGGAAGAAAGACTAATAGGGATTGGGAGTTTGAACGGTTTTGTAATAATCACGATTGTGTATACGGAACGTGATAGAACAAGGCTTATTTCTTCACGTCTGGCAACAAAAAAGGAGGAGGCTTTTTATTATGAGCAACGAAAAAACTTTAACTGCTGAAAGAGTGGCGGAACTCCGCAAGAACATTGATTTATCGGATATTCCTGAAATTACGGACTTTTCCGGTTTTAAGCCTCGATACCCTGAATACTTCAAGCCAAAAAGAGAGCAAGTATCAATCAGATTGAGCAAATATCTTATTGACCATTTTAGAGCAATGGGAAAAGGTTGGCAAACAAAGGTAAATGATTTCTTAATGGATGCCGTCAACAACGGACAAATTTAATCGACTTTGTTAAACGCAAAAATAACCGAGCCGTAACGTGCAGGTACTCGGTTTAAGTCCGAGAGTTTGCTTTTTTATCTTTTTCTTTTTAATTCCTTCACTAATCCTTATATATTGTGAGACATCCTAAAAAAAAATTAGTTTTTTGCGTTTTTTTGCTTGTTTTTGCGGTGAACCGTGCTATACTGGTACAAGGGTATTGCAGTATGAGTCAGACACAGTTTGTCGTTAAGGGTGATTTTATATCAGCCGTAACAAAAGACCGTCTCGTAGCGCATCCGAATGCGTATGCACTGTGCGAAAACGGAAGGATAATCGATTTTGTCAATATATTACCGGAAGGGCAGTGGGAGCATGTCCCCTGTTTTGATTTTTCCGGTATGCTGATTGTGCCTGCGTGCGTGGATTTACACGTTCATGCACCGCAGTACGCATTCCGCGGAATAGGGATGGAGCTTGAGCTCATCGATTGGCTGAATACCTATACCTTTCCCGAAGAAGCGAAATATGCCGATGCCGATTACGCTTTGCAGAGCTATCGGCTTTTTACCGATGACCTTGAAGCAAGCCCGTCATGCCGTGCGGTAATCTTCGGCACTATTCATAATAGCGGCAATCGTGTGCTGGCCGATTTACTGAAAGCTAAAAAGATGCCGTGTCTCGTCGGCAAGGTGAATATGGATCGGAATGCGCCCGACTACTTATGCGAAACGGCGGAATCTTCTTTTGCCGCGACCCAAGCCTTTGTTGATTCATTTAAAAATGATGATACCGTTGCTCCTATTATAACGCCTCGCTTTGTGCCTTCGTGTACGCCCGCTTTAATGGATAATCTCGGCAAGTTGGCAGCAGCCCGGCACTTGCCTATACAGAGCCATCTTTCGGAAAATAAAAAAGAAATCGCATGGGTGAAGGAACTTCATCCCGAATGTAAAAACTATGCCGAAGTGTACGGCCGCTACGGCCTTTTAACCGATAAAACCATTCTCGCTCATTGTGTGCACCCTACCGACGAAGAAATAGAATTGCTGATTCGGCGCGGCACGTATATTGCTCATTGCCCCGAATCGAATATCAATTTAACCAGCGGCATTGCGCCGATTGCGCGGCTTTTGGATGCCGGTGTTCATGTAGGGCTCGGCTCCGATATTGCGGCAGGCTCCCAGCTTTCCCTGTTTAAAGCGATGATGTCGGCGCTCCAAGCTTCAAAGATGCGGCGGTATTTTTATGGAGGCGAGCGTGCACTCTCCGTTTCGGAAGTATTGTACCTTGGAACGAAAGGCGGCGGTTCCTTCTTCGGCGATACCGGCAGCTTTGAAAAGAACTTCTGGTTCGATGCAGTGGTGATCGACGATTCCCGTTTTAGCGCACGTACGGATTTTTCTATTGAACAGCGGCTTGAGCGTGCACTCTACTTGACGGAGCAGCACAGCATGGTTGCAAAATTTGTGCAAGGCCGCTGCGTGTGGAATCATGCGGAATACTGATAATATATACAAAAATATATAAATGGGAGATATAATTATGGATGAAAAAAGGTTTATCGATATTGCGGCAGGGCGGGTAAAAGCCGATCTGGTGTTAAAAAAACGCTTTCGTGCTTAATGTATTTACCAAAGAGTTTATTAAACAGGATGTTGCGATAGCGGACGGGTATATCGCCGGAGTCGGACAATATGACGGTATCGAAGAAAAGGATCTGACAGGTAAGTATGTTTGCCCCGGTCTTATCGATGCGCACATGCACATTGAATCGACGATGGCGCCTCCCCGAAATTTTGCACGGCAGGCACTCCGGTGCGGTACCACTGCGGTTGTTGCGGATCCGCACGAAATTGCAAATGTTGCCGGCGTTGACGGTATCCTTTATATGCTGGCGGATGCGCGGAAAGCGGTATTTGCCGGTACAAATCAGCCGCTTGTTTCCATCTATTTTATGATTCCCTCATGCGTACCCGCTACCGATTTTGAACATACCGGCGGTATTATTACCGCTTATGATATAGAAAAACTGTTGGACGAACCGAATGTGCTTGGACTCGGCGAGATGATGAACTATCCTGCAGTTATCCGCGGGGATGAGTCCGTATTAAAGAAGATTGCCGCCGCCCGGAAAAAGATGTGCGACGGTCATGCTCCCTTTGTACGCGGTAAAGAACTGCAAGCGTATTGCGCTGCCGGTATCCGCACCGATCACGAATCTTCTTCTTATGAAGAAGCATACGAAAAGCTGCAGCAAGGAATGTACATTCTGATACGCGAAGGTTCTTCCGCGCAGGACTTGGAACCCATCGTAACCGGAATGTTGGAGCATAAAACGGATACGGGACGCTTTGCATTCTGCACCGATGATAAAAAAATGAGCGATATATTGGCGAATGGACATATCGACAATAACGTACGCAAGGCAGTCTCGCTTGGATTGCCGGCAGAAGATGCGCTGTGTATGGCGAGCTTCCATGCCGCGCAATGCTACGGCCTGACCGGAATGGGCGCGATTGCTCCGCGCTATCATGCGGATATTGTCGTATTTGACAATATAACGGACTTTCCGATTAATACGGTGTACAAGGCCGGCATCGAGGTTGACAGTATCCCCGCGGCGCAAGAAGACGCATCGGCAGACGAAAACGAACCGGCTTCGTTCTCGATTCAAAGAATAACCGACAGCGTGCACGTCGTTCCCGTTCCGCGGAGCGCTTTCAATGCCGATCACTTTATGCCGTCCGGTTCCGATAATTTCCATGTCATCGGTATGCAGCCGGGAAAATTGGTTACACAGCATTTAGTATTCCCGCGGCAGGAATGTAACGAACTGCTTAAAGAAGGAAAGCTTTGCTATCTGGCTGTTTTGGAGCGGCATAAGAATACCGGCAATATCGGCCGCGCATTGCTGTACGGTTACGGACTGTCGAGAGGCGCAATTGCTGCAAGTATCGGGCATGATTCGCACAATATCATTGTTGCCGGTTCCAATGCCACCGATATGCACCGCGCCGTAGAGGAAGTTATCGACATGAAAGGCGGCGTGGCTGTTGTACAAAACGGCGCGGTGCTCAGCAAGTTTGCACTGCCGATCGCCGGGTTGATGAGTCCCAGCGAGCCGGTACAGCTTGCCGAATGCATCCACGATGCAGCCGAGAAAGCGCATACTATCGGCGTCTATCCCGAAGTTGAACCGCTGATCGGTTTGTCGTTCCTTGCGCTGCCGGTTATCCCCGAATTAAAATTGACGGATTCCGGTTTGTTCGATGTAGTAAAATTTCAGTTTATATAGGGAGGTAAAAATGATAGTTGGAAAAGCGGTGCCCCGTGTCGATGCTTACGATAAGGTAACCGGCAGGGCAAAGTATGTTGACGATTATTTTCACAGTGATTTTTTAGTCGCAAAGGTATTGCACAGTACCATCGCGAACGGACTGGTAAAAAAAATCGATACAAGCGCTGCGGAAAAAATCCCCGGCGTGGTTAAGATTGTTACCTGTTTCGATGTGCCGGACATTTGTTTCCCGACTGCGGGACACCCGTGGTCTACCGAAGCGGCGCATCAGGATATTGCCGACCGGAGACTGTTGAACACGAGAGTACGCTTCTACGGGGATGATATTGCGGCAGTCATTGCAGAAGACAATGTCGCTGCAGAGCGTGCCTTAAAAGCAATCACCGTTGAGTATGAAGAATATCCTCCTATTATGGATGTGCACCAAGCGATGTCGCCGGAAGCAACCGTGTTACACGAAGCGTTTCCGGGCAATGTGCTCAAGCATACGGTGTTCAGCGTGGGTACGTATGAAGAAACGCCGGATGATACCGACACCGTGATGTTTGAAGGCGATTATGCGGTATCTCCGATTTCTCACTGTCATATAGAAAATCCCGGCTCGTATGCGTATATGAAAGGCGGAAAGATTATCGTGGTGTCTTCCACGCAGCTGCCTCATATCTGCCGCCGCGTGTGCGGACAGGCGCTCGGAATCGACTGGGGAAAAATACGGGTTATCAAGCCGTATATCGGCGGCGGCTTCGGCAATAAGCAGGACATCCTCTATGAGCCACTGAACGCTTACCTTTGTACGCTCGTAGGCGGCCGCTGTGTGCAGCTGTCCGTTTCGCGTGAGGAAACCTTTATGTGTACCCGCACGCGCCATGCGATGGAATTCCATATGAAGACCACGGTGCGGAAGTCGGACGGCAGGTTCATTTCGCGCAAGATGCTCTGCTATTCCACAAATGGCGGCTATGCTTCCCACGGCCACGCCATTACCGCGAATGCCGCTAACGAATTTAAGCAGCTCTACTCGGCGGAAAAAGGAGTCGTGTCCGAAGCGTATTCCGTGTTTACCAACCATATTACCGCAGGGGCAATGCGCGCGTATGGGATTCCGCAAGCGGATTTTGCCCTTGAATCTTTTATGGATGATATGGCGCTCAAACTGAATATGGATCCTGTTGATTTGCGGCTCAAGAACTGTATGCGGGAAGGGTACGAAGACCCTGTTACAAAGATTAGAGCAAACTCGGACGGGCTGTATCAGTGCTTGCAGAAAGGCCGCGAGGTGTTCCACTGGGATGAGCTGCGCAAGAAATATGCGAACCAAACAGGGCCGGTGCGCCGCGGCGTCGGAGTTGCCTGCTTTAACTACAAAACCGGCGTGTACCCCATCGCGCTCGAAACTGCCTCCGCCCGTATTGTGCTCAATCAGGACGGCAGTATCCAAATTCAGATGGGTGCAACGGAAATAGGCCAAGGTGCCGATACGGTGTTCTGCCAGATGGCTGCCGAAGTGCTTTCGCTGCCGATGGATAAGGTGTATATCTTCTCGGAACAGGATACCGATGTCAGCCCCTACGACAGCGCGGCTTATGCTTCCCGTCAAACGTATGTCAGCGGTAAGGCTGTTAAAAAGACCGCCGAATCGCTGAAACGAAAAATCTTGGAATATGCGGCATGGATGCTCGATATGAAGGCCGATGAACTTGATCTGCAGCATGAAAAAATTATTGTCCGCAGTACCGGCGAAGAGCGACTCACTTTGGAAGAGGTCGCAATGGAAAGCTGTTACAGTATGAAGGAATCCAATCACCTCAGCGCGGAAGAAACCTCTCATTGTACCGATAACTGCTTCTCGTTCGGCGCAACCTTTGTTGAGATTGAGGTTGATATCCCGGTCGGCAAAATCAAGGTACTGAATATTTTGAACCTGCACGACAGCGGTACGCTTATCAATCCGCAGCTTGCGGCGGCTCAGGTACACGGCGGCATGGGAATGGGACTCGGTGCTGCAACTGCCGAACAGATGCTTTACGATAATAAAGGCAAGCTGCTGAACGGGAACCTTTTGGATTATAAGCTGCCGACGGCGATGGATCTTCCCGACTTACACGAGCTGTTCATCGAAAATGCCGACCCCACCGGTCCCTTCGGAAATAAATCTTTGGGCGAGCCGCCGATTATTTCGCAGCCGCCGGCAATCCGCAATGCGCTGCTCCATGCAACCGGCGTTGCCATTAATAAGCTGCCGCTTAATCCTCAGCGGCTTTTTGAAGCGTTCAGCGAGAGCGGGCTGCTGAAGGAGGTAATCTAATATGTACGATATGGAAAGTTTTTATCAAGCGACATCCATCGCCGATGCCGTAAGCGCCTTAGTCCGTACCGAAAATCCGGTTATCCTTGCCGGCGGCACCGACGTGCTGATTCAAATGCGGGAAGGTAAACTTGCCGGACGGAATGTCGTGTCTATTTTCGGCATCCCCGAATTGCGCGGCGTGAGCATAGACGAAGAAGGTACTATCCGCATCCGGCCGCTGACGGTCTTTAGCGAATTAACCGGAAGTCCCATCGTGCAGAAGCACTTACCGATGCTCGGCTATGCAGCCGATCAGGTCGGCGGGCCTCAGATACGGAATATGGGAACGGCAGGCGGGAACATCTCCAACGGTGTAACGAGCGCCGACACCGCGCCGAGCCAGCAGTGCTATAACTCGGTTGTCGAAATTACCGGCCCGGATGGAGTGCGGCTGGTTCCCGTGCAGGAATTTTACATCTCCGCCGGAAAGGTTGTGCTGCAAAAAGGCGAGTTGGTAACCTCCTTCCTCATTAAAAAGAAGGACTACGAAGGCTTTACCGGCGATTACATCAAGTATGCGATGCGTAATGCGATGGATATTGCGAACTTGAGCTGCGCCTCCCTTGTAAAAACCAAACGGGAAAATGGCGCCTTAAAAATCGATGAGGTACGTATGTGTTTCGGCGTTGCTGCTCCGGTGCCGCTCCGCTGTAAAAATACCGAGGCTTTTTTAACCGGTAAAGAAATCAACGATGCATTATATGAAGGCTTGCAGGAAGTGCTCCTTACGGATATCAATCCCCGTGACTCGTGGCGCGCGTCAAAAGCGTTCAGAATTAATACCGCCAAGCAAATAGCGGTGCGATCTTTACGGAAAGCTGTCGAGCGGCAGGAGGTGTAAGCATGTTAAAAATTATTAGTATGAAGGTGAACGGAAAGCAGCGCGAGCTTGCCGTTGATGTTCGGGAATCGCTTGCCGACGCGCTTCGCAATAGGCTTGCGTTGACCAGTGTTAAAAAGGGCTGTGAAGTAGGAGAATGCGGCGCCTGTACCGTGTTGGTGGATGGAGTGTCCGTTGACAGCTGTATTTACCTTGCAGTCTGGGCGGACGGCAAGAGTATTTTGACGGTTGAAGGCTTACAGGGCGAAAACGGAGAACTCAATCCGATACAGCAGGCCTTTATCGATGAAGCGGCGGTTCAATGCGGCTTCTGTACCCCCGGGCTTATTTTGACGGCGGTAGAAATTGTCGGCAGCGGAAAGCTGTATACACGGGAAGAGCTGCGTAAGCTTATTTCCGGCCACCTCTGCCGCTGCACCGGCTACGAAAACATCCTCCGCGCGGTCGAAAAAGCGATGAAGCAAAATCTTGAAAACCTTGAACAAATGAAAAAGGCGGGAGCGTAAGACTCGGACTTGAGTATTGGGCGCCGCTAAAAATTGTAAGCCTATCCGAGATGATGTTTTTCATAAGTTTTGGAATACCAATAACTTATGAAAAACATTGTATGAAACGCCTATTTTTTATGCAGCTTTTTTACTGTGCTGCACTTGTTTTTGCGGTTGATGATGACAGCAAAGCTGAAAAAGAGAAACGATGCAATCGGCCTTAGTTATTAAACAGATAGATGATTATGATTACATATTAAGAGAGCAATTCGGCTTTCGCTGTGCGGATGAGGGGCGTTGTAAAACATATACGGTTCCGAAAGAGGTCGGAGTCGGAACTATCCGCAATATTTTCCCTTGCGGGAATGTCGGGCTTTCTATTATTCGGCTCAAACTGCGCTATCCGCTGGTGATGCAGTATGACGGCTATAATTCCGCATTTGAAACGACGTGTTGTTTTGGCGGGCATATCGCCTATTCCGAAACGGGCGTAATCGACACTTGCCTTTCACCGAATGAGCTGGGCATTTATACCAAGCAAAACAGCTGCGGTATGATGATGTATCCGGCAGGGGAGGATATTACGGCTGTTTCTCTATTCGGTACGGATGAATTTAAGCAAGCGCTGCCCTTTGCGTTTGCAGGTATGCAATCCCAAAACACAAAGCCGGATGGCTTGACGGATTGGCTGATGGAGCCGAAAAAACCGGAACTTCCGTTTATACGGCTTTTTTAAGGATATTATCGATAGTCCGGTAGAAGGTGCGATGCAGCCGATCTTTTATGAAGGTATTACCAAAACGCTGCTTACACAACTTTGGCAACGTTACATTGCAAACCCCATGCGCGGAATTACCCGTTCCTCGCTTTCTCCCGCCGAATACGCTGCCGTGTTACGCGCTCACGATATCTTATCGGAACAATACGCCGATCCTCCGACAATTCCGCAATTAGCGCGGCAGGTCTTTTTAAACGAAACTCGATTAAAGCAGGGTTTTAAAGAAACATTCGGAAAAACAATTCATCAGTTTACCCATAGCATAAGGATGGAAACGGCACGATCATTATTGGATGATAAAAACACAACGGTCAGCCAAGCCGCTTATGCAGTCGGGTATGTGAATGTCAGTCATTTCTCGCAAGCCTTCCGAAAATTTTATGGAAGAAGTTTGAGGGGCAACATCAATCGCTGAAATAGACATGCCTTTTTTCATACGGCTTTTCCGGAATATTATCGATAATTCTGATAGAAGACACATCGCAGCCGCTTTTTTTTGTACGATAACTATCGGGACGGCTGTTTTTATATGCATTATACTCTCCGTAGGTTTTGGAGCAAAAGATGAATATCATTCAATCATTTAACGGAACGATGGCTTATATTGAAAGAACTATTGAGACAGGGTGCGATGAAGCGGAGATTGCGCGCATTTCCGGCTATTCCTATCCGCTATTCAGCAGAATTTTTTCGATATTGGTCGGGTATCCTTTAAATGAATATCTCCGTTTTAGAAAACTCAGCAGAGCCGCCGCCGATTTGCGCAATACCGATGCTAAGATTATCGACATAGCATTGGCGTACGGCTATGAATCGCCTGATTCTTTTGCAGCTGCGTTTAAGAAATTCCACGGCGTCAGTCCGAGCGCGGTTCGGAACGGAAAAGAATTTAAATCATTTGCTCCAATTAAATTATCTTTAACCGTCAACGGAGGGCAAACTATGGAAGTCAAAATTGAAAAAAAGAGCGGATTTACGCTTGCAGGCATTCAAGTCGATGCGGATCGAACCAGTGATTTTCCGAAAGTCTGGAACAGCCTTTTTGAAAAAGCTTCGCACGAAGAACTTGCAAAACTCGGAAACGGCAGGAGCTTCGGCGTCTGTTCCGAGGTAAAAGACGGCAAAACGTTTACTTATGCAGCGGCGTATGATTGCCGTGACGAACAAAAAGCTGCCGAACTCGGCTTGTCGGTGATGCACATCCCTGAAGCCGAATACGCAGTAGTCCAGCTGAAAGGCCCCGTTCCCGACTGCATCCACAAAGGCTGGAAGTATGTTATGGAAACCTTCTTTCCCGAACAAGGGTACTGTCATGCCGGTACTCCCGACTTTGAAGCATATTCGGAAGGGGATATGTACAGCAAGAATTACATGATGGAGCTATGGGTGCCTATTGTAAAGGCATAAGGCTGTGAATTACTCTTCCTCCGCAGTCCTGTCGCTGCGGGGGAAGCTGTATTCTTTCAATCTTCATAGTGCCCTTTACATGAAACAATATAGATTATGCCGTCTTTCTCGTAGTAGACAATTCGATTCGTATTATCAATACGTCTGCTCCACATACCGCTTAAATTTCCCTTTAGGGGTTCCGGTTTACCTATCCCCTCAAAAGTACTTCGCTGAATATCTTTGATAAGCCCGTTTATTTTTTCAGTGTCTTCTTGTCCTGTGCCTGCCAATATAAATAATCATCCCATGCTCTATCTTCCCATAATAGCCGCATTACTCTGCCTCAATCAACTCATGCTCGGCAAAATGAGCCTTTCCTTCTTTTATATCACGCACAATATTTTCAAGATAGCGGATATTGCTTTCAGAATAGAACGGGTCAACGGCGACTTCAAAAGGTATGCGCTTTTCTCTGCCGACTTTTTTTGCAAAAATCGTAAACGCCGCACTCATAGAAAGCCCTAATTCGGAACACGTTTGTTCCATACTCTTTTTTACATCTTCGTCTAAACGAAAATTCACATTTACTGCTTGTGCCATATTTCCCCCTGTGTTACTTCTATGATAAATCGGCTAATAAAAAATAGCAAGCATCTTCATTACGTTTTCTTTTATTTGTAATGAAGATATGGTAAACCTGTTCGGAAACTTCCGTTTCGGAACAGGTTACCTTGAAAAGTGAACAACAGCGACTTGTTTTTTTAGGCTTATGTTTTATAGTGTAGGTGGGAAATCCTGCTATTTTGAGACATACTATGCTAGGTATAAATTTTGAATTCTCTGAATTATAGGAAACAGTGCAATTTTTTAGAGCTAATAATGAGTTAAACCGCACAGACCTTGAGCCTGTGTCGGCTTTGAACTTCTTGTTATGGCATATTATTATGCATAAGCGTAGGCTTTTATCTCTTCTAATTGTGGAGCAAGCTCTAACTTTGCATTTCTTATATCAATATCATCCTGCAAAGCCATAAAATAACCGTCTGAAACTCCAAAGAATTTTGCAAGTCGTAAAGATGTATCTGTTGTTATTTAGTGTTAATCTCTAAGCAACTTGGGAAGCGTAAATTGCGCTTCATACGAGCGGCTTAGATGAGCGTACTTTCTAAACCGCTTGTCGGTTCTAGCTTGACCGCTAGTCTTTAAGGGCTTGTTCCAGTACGCAGGGGCAAGCCCTTTGTTATAAGGGGTTAGAAGGTGAACAACGAGAAAATTAAGGCGGCATTAGCCAGACTTTATTACTGCAAAATCGACTTTATAGTTATTCAATCCGGCAAAAAATCAAGCAAGGTAAACGGATTATACAAACCTGCTACACGAGAAATCATTTTACATAATAAAAACTTTACAACAGACAATCAGCTTATGTATACGGCAATACACGAGCTTACACACCACATCTTAACTACCGAAAGAGGCGTGAAGACCTCAAAATCGCATTCCGGTATTTTCTGGGCAACATTTTATGACCTCATTGACAAAGCCATCGAACTGAAGCTTTACACACGGGAGAGAAGCGAACAAACAGCTGCGCGTCACGTATACCATCCATACCGCCTGTCTTTTCGATAAGAGACCTGTGGATTTTTACTACTTGTTCATACTCAAAGAAAATCATTTAGCTAATTCCTGATACGCTTGCTTATTCTGATCAATGAGAAAATCGGAAATTGCAAAAAGTTTTTCATCAGAAACGGTATGATATGGCTTTTCATCTTCCAAAACGGTTATTATTACTTTTCTGCCATTATAATATTCAAGCGAAGGACAATCTGTAAGAATGGTGTTTCCCTGAATAATCCCAGTTATTGCAAACATTTTGCTGCCTCCGGGTGGTATTATAGCATATATTGATTGTTTTTTTACAGAGCTTTTCATAAACATACCCCCTGGTACTCTGATTCGAAGGATGGGATTATTGTCAAATTAATTGATAAATATAACAATACCCGTTTGGGGCATAATAAATTCCGATTGGGGTAGAGCTCCCTATACTTTTTCGTAGAATACTAACGATTAATATTAGATGATACTATGGGGCATTTGAAACAAACGTGAGAATTATTAAAAAAGCGGGGTATCTTATCCTTGTCTTGGTATGTGTGTCCTTTCTTTCGTTTTTGCTGGCAAATATTTCGGCGATTGATCCTGCGGAAGCGTATGCGCGGCGGGTTGTCCGTTCTGCAAATAAGGAGTTGATTGCGCAATACCGTGAGCTTACCGGATTTGATAAGACAATTCTGCAGCAGTATTTGTCATGGCTGCAAAAAGCGGTGCGACTGGATTTCGGCGCATCGTACCTTACCAAAAAATCAGTACGGCAAGAACTCGGCAAGGCGCTGCCCGTAACGCTGCTGATTGCCGCCTGTGCATCGGTATTCAGCATCATTGCTGCCGTTCCGCTCGGCATAGCGGCGGCTTTGTACAAAAACCGGTTGGCGGATAAACTTATCGGCTTCATTTCTTTCTTGAGTTTTTCCGTACCCGGTTATTGCACCGGTCTTTTGGTTTTGCTCGTTTTCGGTATGCGCTTACGTCTGTTTCCCGTTATCGGGCACGGGCAGGGGAGCAGTGTACTGTTTGCCTCTTTTACCCTTGCTTTGCCGATGACCGGTACGCTTATCCGCCTTTTACGCTCCTTCTTATTGGAAAATGAGGAGAAAGAGTATATTCAATATGCGAAAGCCCGCGGGATTACCGACTGGAACATTATGACGCGCCATCTTTTACGCAACGCCGCTCCGATGCTTGTAACCCTGTGGGGACAAAATATCGGCTATCTTATTGCGGGAACAGCGATTGTAGAGACTATCTTTTCAATTCCAGGGATCGGTATGTATGCACTGAACGCCGCAGTTAACCGTGATTTTCCCGTCATCAATGCGTATCTTATTGTAACGGCGTTTACATTTACCGTGTGCAACGGAGCGGCGGAGTTTATCGGCGAAGCGCTTAATCCTTCTTTAAAATTAAACAACTGAACGAAGTGTCAACTTTGGAAGTTGTTTAATTCGTGCGCGGCAGCGCACATATAGTAAGTGACGTTTGCCGAATGGCAAACTCACAGTGTTTTTAAGCGGCGCCATTTAAGCCGCTTAAAATAAACGTTCGTTGAGGAATCGTGCATGAGGGGAAAAATGAATGCCGCGCTCGGTGCAGGGCTCGGTATGGTTTCGGTATTGGTTATCATCGCTGTTTTTTGCGATGTGTTGGCGCCGAATAATCCTGACAAAATCGATATGAGTGTACGGTTTGCCGAGCGGTCTTTTGCGATGCCGTTGGGAGCGGATGCGTACGGACGGTGCATATTTTCAAGACTGCTGTACGGCACGCGCTATTCCATGGGACTTGCCGCCGCAGTTATCGGGACAGTTGCCGTGCTTGCAACACCTATCGGGATGATTGCGGCGTTTAAGGGCGGCGTTGCGGATAAGCTTTTTGTGTTAAGCTGCGATGTGAGTATGGCGATGCCGCCAACGGTGCTGGTGCTTGCGGTTATCGGCATTATGGGAAACGGCGTAGTCAATCTGCTGGTAAGCGCGGGGTTTGCGTATTGGGGATGGTACGGCAGAATGGTGCGCAGCTATACGCATCACGAAAGCCGAAAAAGCTATATTGTCTATGCAAAAACCGCAGGCCTTTCCGATTGGAGCATAACGGTAAAGCATATTTTTCCGAATATTATGCCGAGCCTTATCGTACTGTTGACGATAGGAATCGGCGATGCGGTACTGATGCTCTCCGGCTTTTCATTTTTAGGGATCGGATTGCCTGCAGGGACGCCGGAATGGGGCGCGCTGCTGTCGGATGCAAAAAGCAGCTTTATTCGTGCTCCGCGATTCGCCGTTTATCCCGGACTCTGTATCTTCTTTGCCGTATGCGCCTGCAATATAACGGGGGAAGGTTTGCGCCGTTTCTTTTCTCCGTATCAAGGCTCCGTACAGGAAAGCATCGATGAATGAAGCGAGTACGCTCACGCCGCACTATGCACAGTATACGGGAGAACCGGTGAAGGATGCCCCCATCCTTTCCGTAAGCGGCTTGTGTATCGAATATCCGAATGAAAGAACGAAAATACGCAATATCGGTTTTTCCATTGCGCGGGGAGAAACGTTCGGTTTGATCGGTGAAAGCGGCAGCGGCAAAAGTTCCGTGTGCAAAGCGATACTCGGCTTACTCAAAGACCATGCGCAGCAAAGCGGCAGTATCCGGCTGTGCGGTAAAGAACTGCTGCAATTATCCCCAAAGGAACAGCAGAAAATCAACGGAAAGGATATCGGGTATGTCATGCAAAATCCGCATGCGGCATTCGATCCGTGTATGAAAATAAAGCGCCATTTTATGGAAACGATTAAGGCTCACCGTCATTGCAGTACACGTGAGGCTTTCCGGTTGGGGTATGAACTGCTCTGTGCCGTAGGGCTTTCCGATGCGGAACGTGTTATGGAAAGCTATCCGGGGCAATTAAGCGGCGGAATGCTGCAGCGGGTTATGGTTGCGATTGCCGTTTCGCTGCGCCCCGTGTTGCTCATTGCCGACGAGCCGACCGGCGCACTGGATGCTGGTAATTGCGGTATTGTGTTACAACTGCTTGCAAAAGCGGTAAAAGAGACCCAAGCTGCATTGCTGTTTGTTTCGCACGATATGAATGCCGTTGCGAATATTGCAGAACGTATTGCCGTGATGAAAGAGGGTGAAATAGTAGAGACAGGAACCGCCAAAACGGTTCTGAAAAATCCCCGGCATCCGTACACAGCCGAATTACTATCATCGTCAAAAGTGTACGTCCATGTACACTTTTGACTGCGAATTTTGGCAAGACCAAAATATCGTTATACTGGCAAGGATGCCAGGGAGTATCCACAGAATCGAGTTTGTGGGAACAAACTCGAAGTTAAACAAATATACACGGATGTATATTTGTTTAACACCGCCCTCCATGGCGGAAGATTTTTCTTTTCATGTGTGCACGTGGGTATTTTATAGAGGAGAAGCAATGCTCGAAATAAAACATATAACAAAACGCTATACGGACAACGGCAGGAAAGGCAGCGTGCCGGTGCTGGAGGATTTTTCATTGACGATCGGGGACGGGGAGACGGTTGCGCTTATCGGCGAAAGCGGCAGCGGAAAAAGTACCTTGGCGCGTCTTATCTGCGGTTTTGAAAAACCGACTGTAGGCAGCATCCGGTGGGACGGCGAGGATGTTTTTCCGCTTGCCCGCAGGAGGACGCTCTACCGGCATATTCAGCCCGTGTTTCAGGATAGCCTGAACTGCTTTGACCCAAGGCAAAAAATTAAGAAAAGCCTTTGCGAGCCGCTGCAGCATTTTTGCCGATTTTCTGAAAAGGAGTGTATGGCTCGGCTTGCTCCGCTGCTGGATACCGCCGATATTCCTGCCTATCTTTTGGAAAAGTATCCGCATGAATTGTCGGGCGGTCAGCAAAAAAGGATATGCATTATCCGTGCGCTATCTATTAGACCGAAGCTCGCCGTGCTGGATGAAGCCGTCGCGGGGCTTGATCCTACGGTGATGCTGCATATCCTTCAGCTCTTAAAACGGCTGCAAAAAGAGACGCAGTGCGCATATTTGTTTATCACACATGACCTGCGGGCAGCCGCTTTTATGACCGGTGATAAAGGAAAAATTATTCGATTTAATATCGGCAAGGACGGCGATACGGGATAGAAGCGGTATCCTTTTTATTGCAGGGCTCATTACTGTAGCTGCCTTCGACGTGAGGAGAAGCGCAGCCGGTTTTTGCAAACGCAATAAAAAGATACAAGCGGATAGCCCGGTTTTTGCGCTTGCGCAAAAAGTCGCCCCAAAAAATAAAACAATGGAGGTTTGTATGAATACAAGAAAAATACGGTGGATTGCAGCGGTGTCGGTTGCGGCGCTGATTGCCGTGTTGGGATGCAAAAATGCGTCGGAGATAAAAGGCCGTGATGAGTTGATTGTCGGAGAAGCGGTCGATTTTGCAAGTTATGAGCCGATTGGGATTATGGACGGGCTTGGGTTTTCTCATTATTCGGAGATGGTGTATGAAACGCTTGTCCGGTTTGAGAATGGGGAAGTGAAACCGGCTCTTGCCGAAAGGTGGGAGCATGACGAACATTCGTGGACGTTTCATTTACGGCGCGGGGTTACGTTTACCGATGGGGAGCGGTTTACTGCGGAGGCGGTAAAGGTCAACATTGAAAAGATGCAGGAATTTGTCGGGGACTATCTCGGCTATTATGGGGCGGTTTCGCGGATCAGTGCGGTGGAGGCGGCGGATGAATACACGGTGCGGTTCCGCTATGCAGAGCCTTACCCTGCCGTTTTGCAGGAGTTAAGTGCGTCGGCGTTTGGGATGCTTTCTCCTCGTCTGTTTGAAAACGGGAATAATCCCTACGGCTCCTATACAGCGGATACGGCGGGAACGGGACCCTACGAGATAAAGGCGGCAAACTGTGTTGCGGGGCAGCGGTATCGGTTTACAAAAAATCCGCAATGGTATGGACAAAATGGCGGACCGGAGTCGTTTACCGTAATGATTATCCCCGATGCGGACAGCCGCGCTCTTGCGCTTAAAGCGGGGGAAATCGATATACTGTTCGGTTCGTATCAAATTACCTACGATATGCTGGAGCAGGTCAGGATGCCGGCGCAGACCGGAATGGCGAATCAGAACGGTGCAGGGGCTGGGTTGACCGTGCGGTTTTCGGATAAAACTTATATTACACGAAATCTGCTGCTCAATGCGTCTTCGCCGCTTACGCGGGATAAGCAGTTGCGTTTGGCGCTTGAGTACGCAATCAATAAAGATGAAATTATCAATACGGTACTGCACGGAAGCGAGGTTAAGGCGGATACGCTGTTTACCCGCGATATGCCGTATTGCGATGTCGCGCTGTCGCCGTATCAATACGATAAAGCGCGTGCGGTGTCTTTGCTTGAGCAGGCCGGTTGGACGGAACTGAATGGCAAGGGAATACGGATGCGCAATGGAACGCCATTACAGCTGCGGGCGATTTATCAGAGTGCAAAGCCTATCGACGAGCAAATACTGACGGCGGTGAAAGGGCAGCTTGCGAATATCGGCATTGAGCTTGTCTTGCAGGGGTACGAAACGATGACGTGGTTCGATACCGGTACGTCGGGTGCATTTGAACTGTCCGTCAACGACACTTACGGCTTTCCCCAAGATCCGCATGTCTTTTTGACTGCGATGGCGGACGACGGGTTGGATAAAACCTCTCAGGCAGGCTTGGTGCAAAAAACGCGCATCGATGCCTGTATTGCCGGTATGATGAGTACCGTAGACGAAGATGCGATACGGGACGATTACCGGTTCATTTTAACAACGCTGCATGATGAGGCGGTGAACATACCGATTTCTTACGCGAGGGAAATGGCGGTATACAATTCGGAAAAGGTGAAGGATATTGCGTTTGCCGATAATCCGTACAGCCTCGATATGACGCGGGTGGCGCTGTGCTCCTATAAATAATAGAGAACCTCTAAAACTTCCGTTTTTAGAGATTTTCCTTAGATTTAGTTGCGATTACCCATTATCCGTCAAAATGGTGTGAGGATATTTCGGTTCGATTATCCGGTTAGCTGTGCGGGCGAGAGGTAATGTCCGTTAGTACGGCATTCTTTCCCTGTACTCGTATATGGACATATTCGCCGCCGTATAAACGATATTCTTGCAAAGAATCCGATGTTAACGGCAGCGAAAGATAGTTTTCCGTGATAACGGTTTGCCGACCGTTGCGCGGCGCTTCGACAACCCCGCATATCGGTTTTCCATCCCATGCCTGTAAATACGCTGCGGATTGCGTTCCCGCCAGTTCGTTCAGCTTTTTTATCCGTTGACCGGCAATCCGTTCAGGTACTTTTGGCTGCATTTTCCACGCCTCTGTTCCCGGGCGGGCGGAAAAGGGAAACGCATGTATTCCCGCAAACTCAAGTTCACGGCACATCCGGTATGTTTCCTCAAAATCAGCTTCCGTTTCACCGGGAAAACCCGCGATGATATCCGCACCGATAAACGGATTGTCCTTTACGCGGCGAAGTTCGGAAACCGCTTGATATATGGTAGCTTTCCTGTAGCCTCGGTGCATTGCTTTAAGGACGGTATCGCTGCCCGATTGTACGGAAAGGTGGAAGTGGGGGCAAATCTGCGGATGTGCCAGCAGCGGGATAAGTGTCTCATCTATCCTATCGGGATAAAGGCTCGAAATGCGGATACGCATCTCAGTGTTTTCCAGTATGAGTTTGAGCATATCGGCAAAGTCTCCGGCTTCGCTCCGGTACTGCGACAGGTTCACACCCGTCAGCGTTACTTCATGAGCACCGGTTTCTTCTATACAGCGAAGCCGTTCGAGGACTTCGGTGGCGGGCAGCGACACGGATTTTCCCCGTGCAAGCCGTATCCTGCAATAAGCACAGGCATCGTTACAGCCGTCCTGAATTTTCAGCAGTGCGCGTGAGTGGAATAAAAAATGCGGGGAGCTGAGTGCGAATAGCCGGTTCTCCCGTATGCCGTGTATGGATATATTTTGTACTGATGAGTTTTGTACCGGTTCGTTCTGTGTATGCTGCGGCGCTTTGTCCGTCAAACCGGTAAGGTAGGCGCGCACTGCGCTTAAAAAAAAGGCTGTGTCAAAGTAAGCGCTGTCGGCTACCAATTTTGCAAGGTATGCCGGTATTTCGGTTAATAAATCTTTCTGCTGTCCGGGAAACGCGAGTATGTGGGGGTGTAGCGCTTCTATTTCCGCAGCTTCCAGTTGAGCATAGCAGCCTGTTACCAGAATAACGGCATGGGGGTGTGTCTTTACCAGTAATCTGATCAGCCGACGCGCCTTTTGTTCCGCTTTGCCGGTTACCGTGCATGTATTCACAAAACAGAGAACCGTCTGTTCGGGTGGTAGCACGGAAGGTAATCGGATGGGAGCCGCGGCTTCCGGGGCTGTTATCGTTGGAGTGTCGGCAGGCGTTGTACCGGCGTATCCGGTATGGCCGGTATAGATGGAAAATCCCGCATCGGTACACAGCGCTGCAAAGGACTCAGCCTCCGTTTGATTAAGCCTGCATCCAAGCGTTTCAATTCGTATTGAACATAATTGAACATTCATATCAATGAAAGAAACCTACAATCAGAAAGCAAGAAAAAAGGAGTGCATTGATGTGGGCTAAAAGCGGTGTAGTACGCGCTCATAACCTTTTTGAGCATCGGTTGAATTTTTATTCAGCTGCAAGGCAGACGAATACGCCTCCAATGCTGCCCTGTATTCCTTCGCCTGCTCCCGTGAGTACGCAAGCCGCGTCCACCATACGCTATTGAGCGGTTCCAACCGGATAGCTGTAGAAAACGCGATATCGGCATGGCGGTATTTTGCCATGCGCAAATACAATTCTCCGATATGGTAATATACCCCGCCCACCTTCGTACCGTTAGGCGCATAGGCGATATAATCTTCAAAGAGACGCAGGCTCTCTTCGTTCCTTCCAAGGTGATAGAGCGCTTGTGCATGGCTTTCAATAAGCCGCGGATCATATTGCGAAATTTCCCGTCCTTTAACTGTCCAGTCGGCCGCCTCCCGATAGCGCCCATCGGCAAGCAGCGCCCATGTCAGCACCACATAGCTGTCGACATTGCGCGGCATCCGTTCTATTTCATTTAAACACACCGATGCGGATTCTTTATAGCGGCCTTCACGATATAATACCAGCGCATCATCACTCTTTTGCGCATAAATATAATAGGGAAAAAAGAGCGTTAAAAAACTTAATATGATTCCTGCCGGAAATCTTTTGCGGAAAGCACCCACGTTCTTACAACCTCTAGCGCCGATTCATCGTACAAATGCCGCTGAAAAAGCAGCCGCTGTCCAGTATTACTTCGGGCGCCGTTACATCGCCGGTTAATTTCCCCGAGGCAAATACGTGCACGGAGGTGGTAGCGGTAACATTACCGATGACCTCGCCTTTGATAATAACGCGGTCTGCGTCTATCTTTGCCTTTACTTTTGCATATTCACTAATCATTAAATCGCTTGAAGATTGAATAGTTCCTTGTACGGCGCCCTTTATCATAAAAGGTTTTTCAAACTTAATGATTCCGTCAAAGACGATATCCGAGGCTAAAACCGTATCGTAATCTTCTTCATCCAAGTCTATCAGCGCTATTTTATCCGCTTCTGTCATAACTCACAGAATAACAATGATTAGCCGTCGAGGTCAAGAGGCTTTCCGGCAGGTTGTTATTTTGCATCCAATTCCGAAAGCGCATCGACTAAAAAAACGGTTCAGAAATAACATACCATCTTCCGTAAGATATACGCGGTTAGGTTCGATGCGGCACTGCCTACGTTTTTCCCAGCGGCTGAGGGTATTGCCGATAAAGGCGGTAATATCAGCGCCGAACCGCCGTGCAAATGCCGACCGGTTAATCCCTTCCGAAAGCCGGAAACCCATCAACAACACCTCTTCCAAAAAGGTATTTCGGTCGATATGTTCGTATGAATATACCGAAAGGCGGTCGGCTGCGGTCATCCATTTATCGATATCTTTACTTCCTTCAAAACGCTCCGCTGCGATAAATTTGCCGCCAGTATCTTCATGTATCAGAGTTCCGCATGCAGCCGGGCCGATGCCGGCGTATGGTTCCATATTCCAATAGATTTGATTATGAAGGGAACGGTGCTTATCCTGATACGAAAAATTCGACACCTCATACCGGATATACCCGTTTTCGGCTAAAAGCGCGGTATTCTCTCGTAAAAGCTCGGAAATAAAATCTTCACGGGCTTCCGGAAGCGGCGCTTCGCTGCACAGTCCGTAGAGGGAGAGGTGATCGATGCGGTAGTCTATCAGTCGCCGCACATCGCCGGAAAGGCTCGCCGCAGTCTGTCCGGTCAATCCCGCAATTAAATCGCAGGAAAGTTCACCCTGCCATCGGCGTTTTATTGTCTCCAAAGCTGTTATCGTTTTTTCTTTTGAACCGCGGCGTCCGTTTACGGCCAGTACATCGTTATCAAAAGTTTGTACGCCGATGGAAAGCCGGTTGATGCCGCTTTCGCTGCAAACTGCAAGCCATTCGGGATGAATATCTTCGGGATTTGCTTCTATCGTAAATTCTTGAACCGGCAGATGTTGCTCTTTACGGATACCGGCCGCGAGGGTGCTAATATCATCAGGGTGCAGCAGCGAAGGTGTACCGCCGCCGATATAGACGGTTTTCCATGATTCAATAGCAGAGCGTTCTTTAAAAAAACGGACATCGTGCAGGAGCTGCTCGATAAATTGAGGATTGGGATGATAAGGGGCAAAGTCCGCCTTTTGCGTTATCGAGTAGAAATCACAATAGCGGCATTTTTGCGTGCAGAACGGAATATGAATATAAAGACCGGCAGGCTTCACGGATACGGTTCCGGCTTAAAAAACCGAAATATGAGAAAACGGCCAATATCGCATCAATATGCGTCCTTTGATTTGCGTTGCCGCCTGCAACGGCCCCCAGAGGCGGGAATCGCTTGAGGCAATCCGGTTGTCGCACAGCACAAAGTATTCCCCTTCTTTGAGCGTCATTTCGGGGTACGCGCCTGAGAACGGCAATGATGTATCCCAGTTCTCCGGCAGGTTTTCGATTTTGACGTTATAGTCGTTGTCGGCTACTTCGAACTCGGTTAAAAAATGTCCGCCGTCTTTTGTTTTGATATGCAGTACAAAATCTTCCATATATATCGTATCACCGGGAATGCCGACAACGCGCCGGATAAAGGGCTTTGCTTGCGCCGGTTGATTGGCAGCAAAGGGATTAACCAGTTGGAAGGTAAAAAAGGCAACGATTTTTTGTACCGTTTTTTCAAAGAAATTTTGATGCGGTCTTGCAATCGGTTCAACCGTTACGAGCGTTCCCCGTTCAATATCTTTTTGAGTGGAATAAAAAGGAGCGGTGATAATCATATCGCCGGAAGAAAAAGTCGGCTGCATCGTATCCGCTTGAATGCGGTACGCGGCGATAATATACGAGTTGATAAGCTGATACAGTATAAAAAGTAAGAAAATAATAAAAGCGATACGGATAATTTTAAACCGCTTTTCCCGCCGTTCAGTATATGAAGTAAATTTGTACCGTTGAAAAAACATAAAAAACCTATTTTACCGGTGATGCCGCATATTTGAAGAATGATATCGGAATACCTTTTGTAACTACAGTACCATTTTGTTTCTACGTTGACAAGTATTTTCAGATGAATATAATGAGTTTGATGGACGGAGAGCCGATAAAAATTATCGCAAAGAATAAAAAAGCGCATTTCGACTATTCTATCGAAGAAACCATAGAATGCGGGATTGCGCTGCAAGGTACCGAAATAAAATCGGTGCGGGACGGCCGAATTTCATTTCCCGACTCGTTTGCCGAAATTATACGGAATGAGGTATGGCTGAAGAATTTTCATATTTCGGAATATGTGTATTCTTCAATCTTTAACCATGATCCCGACCGTCCTAAGAAACTGCTGTTGCATAGAGATGAAATTAAACGATTGACCCGAAAAACGGAAGAAAAAGGCTATACGCTTATTCCGCTGGAATTTTACTTAAAACGGGGACGGATTAAGGTTATGCTCGGCATCTGTAAAGGAAAGAAGCAGTTTGATAAACGGGCTGACATAAAAGAGCGGGATATTAAACGGGATATGCAACGAGAATTGCAGCTAAAAAACAGGTGATAACGAGCAATGAAATACAGAAGAACAAAGAAAGTATCTATAGCGCTTCTCCTTCTGCTTATCAGCCTGCCGTCGGCGCTTTCGGCGCTGCCGGGCGTTGCCGTCTATCAATTACAAGCTCCTGCAATATCTGGGCAAACTGCTCAAACGGTCGATAATCTTGTCTTTTCTTTTATTAAAGAACTGAAAACCTACACTATCTTTGACTTGCGGAACCAGTCCGTACCTGTTGATTTTCCTAAAAATCCGGCTATTGATTATATTTTTTTCGGTGCATTGGAAGAGGTGCCGGACGGAATTAAACTTGAACTCATTTTGAAAGGACGAACAGAGCAGTTAACGCGAATCATTTCAAAAGTATACGATAATGTCAACAAAATTCTCCTTGATTCCCGGCTTTTGGTGTTCAACCTCTTTGACTTTTCGGTTCCGTTGGAACAGCTTGCACGGTCCCTGCCGCAAAACGAACAGAGTATGGAATTCGGATACATCGAAACCGTTGATTCGCTTGCCGGTTCGTGGAAGGGGGAACCGGGGCTTGATCGTGTGATGATCTTGCGCGGCGGCCGCGGGATGGCGGTGTTTTCAAGCGGCGTATCCGTCTCGCTCGATTTAAAAATTGATAACGGATATCTGCTGGTAACGCAAAAGGGGAGTTTGCAACCCCGCCAATTCCTCAATTTACCCGATGAGATTGCCCGTCAAGCAGTGCAAAAGACCAATCCTCCGCAGTGGCGCTTTTTGGTATCCCCCGATAAAAAAATCCTTTCAGGCACAAAGGTCGATGCGCAGATACAATATAATGAAACAGCCATTATCAGCGTTAAATACGATACCGCAACGGTAGAATGGTTGCGCGACTAATCTCTCATGCACTACGAAGATGAAGCGGAGGAACGAGTATACCGCCGCCTGAATGCCGATACAATAGTCGGCTACCTTGAAGAAACCGGCAATTTTGCCTCTTTTTTTGATCATTATGAAGAGCGTCCCCCGCAGCTTGATCTGACCCGCGCAATAACCCATTGCTTTAACGACAGCGCAATCGGCGTTTTTGAAGCGGGAACCGGCGTCGGCAAGAGTTTGGCGTACTTACTTCCAGCCTTTGAATGGGCGCTTGCCAACAAAGTCCGCATTGTTATCTCTACCGGTACCATCAATTTACAGCATCAATTAATCGATAAGGATGTCCCCGACGCCTTAAAAATACTCGGTATATGCGGCGAGCAATCGGAACAGCCGCAAGCGGTGCTCATTAAGGGGCGGCAGAATTACCTTTGTTTGCGGCGGCTTATGCAAACGATACAGGAGCCGGATCTCTTTAGTCAGGAGGCGGAAGAGCTGGCCGCCATTCAAAAATGGGCGCAAACGAGCAAAGACGGCGCCCGCTCTTCGCTCCCGTTTATGCCCGCTGCAGGGCTGTGGTCAAAGATTTGCTCCGAATCGGATAACTGTCTCGGGCAGCGCTGCCCTTTTTATTCCGACTGCTTTGTGATGAAGATGCGTAAAAAGGCTGAAAAGGCGGCGCTCTTAATTGTCAATCACCACCTGCTCTTTGCCGATCTTGCCAGCAGAAAAGAGGGCGCCGGTTATGATTCAACCGCGGTGCTCCCGCCCTTTAACGCAATCATCTTTGACGAGGCTCATACGATTGAAGAGGCGGCAAGCGGATTTTTTTCGCGTACCTTTTCCCGCTATGATTTAACCCGCTGCATTACAACGCTTTCCCGAACCAAAAAAGGGAAGGCCGTCGGCTGCCTCGAAAAAATCACTGCGGTTTCTACTAAAGCCGAACTGATGCCGGCGATCATCGGCGCACTTACTAAAACGCAGACGGCTTATTCCGCATTGGAGGCGCGGGCTCTTTCGTTTTGCGGGAATGTAAGCAGTCTCGGTTTTACTCAGGTACCGGCATCGAAGACGGCGGCGCTGCTTGCCGCGTGCAAGGATTTTTATGCAGAGCTGAATATCCTCAATGTCAAGCTCGCGGTGCTGATTACCAATGCCGAACCGGACGAAGGTTCTCCGTATGAAGAAGCGGTGCGGGAAGGTTCGCTCGCACTGCACCGGCTGCAGGATATTTCCGAAACACTCGAAAACTTTTTCCGCTGGAAGGAACTACCGGATTTCGTCTTCTGGATAGAAAAATACCAAAGCCCTGCGGGGGAAGTGCCGTACTTTAATCAAACGCCGGTGGATATGTCGGGGCTGCTGCGGCAGGCGGTATTCACCCCTTTCGATACCGTTATTGCGCTTTCCGCAACGCTGAAAATCGGTACGAGCTTTTCGTATTGGCTGGGAAGGGTCGGCTTGCATCCTTTTTCCGATAAGCCGGTACGCACCGGTACCTTTGATTCTCCTTTTCCGTACGATAAAAATGTGCTTTTGAACATTCCGACCGATGCGCCTGCCCCTGATGATGAGCAGTTTCAGCAATTTGTGAATACCGCCGTTACTAAACTGATCGAGATGACCGGAGGAAAAACGCTTGTCCTGTTTACTTCTTACGAGTCGTTAAAACAAACTTGTGCGTACGCCCGCAAGGAACTCCCCGATATGGAGCTTTTGCAGCAGGGGGAGGACGACCGCAGCCGCCTATTGCAAACCTTTAAAGAGCATATCGACAGTAGCTTATTCGCGACTGCATCGTTTTGGGCAGGCATCGACGTACCGGGAGAGGCGCTTAGCCATGTCATTTTGGTAAAACTGCCCTTTGCGGTACCGAGTGCGCCGCTTTTCCGCGCCCGTGCGGATGCCATCGAAAAAAGAGGGGGTAGCTCGTTTATGCAATTAAGCGTTCCCGAGGCGGTCGTACAATTCCGGCAGGGCTTCGGCCGCCTGATGCGCTCGCAGACAGACCGCGGCATTGTAACGCTGCTCGACAAACGGGCGCTTGTTAAGCAATACGGGAGAATTTTTATCGACAGTATTCCCAAAACCAAGCAATGCTTTGCATCTTTAGAAGAAATAGTCTATACTGTCGAAAACTTTTTGTATTGATAGGATCTTTATGCTGGGTATTTTTTGTATTATATGCTGTGTCGGCGCTTTAGCCGGATGGGCGTTATTAAACCGTATTGCATACACCGTATACCGGCCGTGGTGTAAAAAAATCAATGCACATATTTCAACCGTTATCGCTCACCGTATCTTTTCAATCTTTTCCGCTTACCTTAATTTCCGTTTTAAAGGCGACTATACTCTTGTGCCGCAGTTGCCGGAGCAATATTTGCTGATTTCCAACCATCAGAGTATTTTGGATATTGTTGTGTATATGAACTATCTCGGCGGAAAACGGGTTCGTTTTGTTGCGAAAAAAGAACTTGCAGACCATGTGCCGTTAGTTTCCGTTATGCTAAAAAGCGACGAGCATTGCCTTGTACGGCGTACCGGCAGCCCCAGCCAAGCGATGCAGGCAATGGATTTATTTGCACAACGGGTGGTGCGTAATAATTGGATACCTATCCTCTTTCCCGAAGGTACCCGCTCAAAAAACGGCGAAGTCGGGACTTTTCATTCGGCAGGATTCCGGCGGTTTTTATCCAAAGCGCCTATGCCGGTCGTTGTTGCTGCGGTTGACGGCGGATGGAATATCTCTTCGATAACCCGGATGGCAACAAACTTGCGCGGCGGTTCTTATCGTGTAAAAGCGCTTAAAATATATCCTGCGCCTACCACAAAAGAAGCGCAATTAAAAGTTTTGGAAGAAAGCAAAGAACTGATACAGGAGCAGCTTACAGTCTGGCGGCAGCCGGGTAAGTAAGTAATGGATAATGGATAATTTGTAGTTTCTTTAATTGGTAAGTGATTTCGATTACTTTGAACAAGACAAAGTTCTTGTTTGGTTTCTCCTTTTTAAAGTTTGCTTTTTATATTCCGATAAAGGTATAGAACCATTTTACGCATCCTTTATGTGCAGGAGTTGTTATGCGAAAACTTTATACCATAATTGTTATGGCGGTCTTGGCGGCTGCCGTTTATGCAGGAGACATTGCAAACTTTGTGAATTTAGGCTTTTCTGCCGATGGAAGCAAGTTCGCTTTCGGCCAATACGGTTTACAGGATAAAACCTATCGTGCTTATGCTGAAATTTATGCTGTCGATGTAGGCGGCAATACCTTTCTCCCCAACGGTATTTTCAGGACATCGCCCTCAAAGCAGACAGAAGGCAAAGAGAGTAAATCGACCTTCCTTGCGCTGCAGAATAGAGCGCAAGTTTCTCTGAGTAAATGGGGCATTTCCGAAACACGGCAGGGACGAGTTCTTTATGTGCAGACAGAAGCAACGGAAGGGAATCAGACATTGTTCTTCCGCGACTTCCAAACAAGCGATGAGTACACGGTTGTGCTGAATACGACACAAAAATCAAAAACAGAAAGTTCATTCTATTTAACGGTAGAAAAAACAAAACCGAACGGAACCAAGGTAAAAAAAGATGTCGGCCGTCCCGATTATGTCAGAAGCGGTGTTAAAAATTATGCCGTTAAAAAGATATTGATGGATGACTCCTCGCGTGCTATTATTTTTATTATTGAAAAAAAAGAATATTCCGCTGCGGGTGATTCCTTCCGCTATATGGTTGAGGCAACCTTAATCGAATAGGAGTGCAGATAAAAGGCGGTTCCGCTATTTGATTTTTTATTTATTCGGTATATACTGGTAGCTATGAGTACTGATATACTGATAACAGACGATCGTTTAAATTTTTCGTTAAGCTTAGCTGATTTTTTACGGGTACAGGGTCAGCGTGTAATCGTTATTTCCGATGCCGAACGGACAAAAGAAAAAAAAACGGAGAATACGATAGGTCCTGTGCTATTATGGAACCGCCAATCCGTATTTTCTCTTCAATCTTTACCACTTCAATTTAAAACGTTACAGTTGAATATTGAAACTGCACTGCTGATCTTCGATGCACCGGCATATACCGAATTATATTCCAATACCGGTGTGTTGCATGCCGACAAGATCGTTACCGAATTGATTACTGCAAATATACAGTTGGTCTATACATTTATGCGGTATTTTATTCATAAAAAATCCGGAAAATTAATATTCGTACATCGGGATGTCTCTCCTTCATGCGGAAATATACCGGTTGCCGCTGCTTCCGGGGCATTTGTGCGGATGGCGGAGGCAACGGTGGCAACGCTTGCACAGGAAGAAAATGCTCTTTTGCAAACAATGCTTGTTCGCCTTGAGGGAGAAGATAATGCGCTTTATACCGAATGGTTGGCTGCACAAATAAACCAGCCTGCATTATCGCGTATGCCCGGCAAATGGATTAAAGCAGGGCAGCGCGGATTATTTGGAAAATAGGTTCTGTCATTTAAGTATTTTTTAATTGTTATTGAGGAGAGAAAAAATGGATACGAGAAAAAAGAATATCTCCCTGCGTACTAAAATTTTGGTTGCCGGTGTCGTTACGTTGTGTATTTTAATAATATGCGCTTGTGTTATCATCGGTTTTCAACTATATCAGGTTAATATAAAACAATATGATCGAACCTCATCTCAACAGTTTTCGCTTATAGAACAAACGATCAACTTGTTTATGCAAAATAATAAAAACACGGTAAAAATGCTTGCAGACCATCCTACGGTACAGGCCGCCGATGAAACAATTAATAGCTATATGTCTGCAAAACAAGACGTTATCGTAAAAAATACGCAAAAAGGCAGTACGGAACAAGCAATGGTAACGCTGTTTAAGCGCATTCATGGAAGTTATCCCGATACTGCGGAAGTATATTTCGGATCAAAATGGGGCGGCTATGCAACCTCTTGGGATGGGAGTATGAGCGCCGGTTATGATCCTCGGAAGCGTTCATGGTACCGACAAGCAGAAGCTGCCGACGGCGATACCATTGTAACACCCGCTTATATGTCAACAATAGGTGCGTCTGTTATCTGTTTTTCTCGGCGAGTATTATCACCGGCAAAAGAATTTATTGGATGTGTGAGTGTTGAGGTAAAACTTGAGCAACTTACTTCTTTTATTGATTCGATAAAGGTCGGCAAGACAGGATATGTAATGTTGTTTCAAAATGATGGTACTATTTTAGCTGATCCGATGCATCGGGATTTAGTGTTTACAAAGCTGGATGACACCGGTAATCAATATCTTAAAAACTTTCAAAATGCCGGTACCAAAGCGGAAGTTGTTACTATTGATAATATTCAATGGCGGGTACGAGCCTTTTCAATCGATGAATTGGGATGGAAAATAGCGATATTGGTGCAAAATAGTGAAATATTGGAAAGTTTTTACCGAATTGTTATTAGCATGGCTGCCGTTGGAACGGGGATGCTGATTATATTTTTCTGGCTTATTTTCTGGGTCTCCAAACGCTTAAAAGGGTATTTTCGAAAGCTGCAGCTCATCTTTACAAAAATGGCATCCGGCGATCTGACAGGGCGATTTTATATTAAGAAAAATGATGAAATAGGTCGTTTGATGATCGATTTTAATACGACAATGGATAAAGTTGCCGGTATGATTAATTCGCTTATCCATGAATCGAAGACGATGCAGCATGTGGGAGATGATCTTTACAATAATATGGCTGAAACGGCAAGTGCGATAAACGAAATTAGTGCAAATGTAGAAAGTATTAAACGGCAAGCGAAAACTCAAGCTTCAAGTGTTCAAAAAACGGGCAATGTTGTTGAAAACATTATCGAACAAATTCAAGAACTTGATACAGACATTACAGTACAAGCAAATGCCGTTACCCAGTCTTCCTCTGCAGTTGAAGAAATGGCTGCAAATATCGTTACTATTACGCAAACGCTTGAAAAGAATAATGATTTGATAAAAGAGATGTATTCGATGACCCGTGATGGGAAAAATGGCGCTAAAACGGCAAACTCGGTAGCTCAGCAAATAGCGGAACGCTCGGATGCGCTTTTGGAAGCGAGTGTGATTATTCAGAATATTGCAAGTCAGACAAACTTGCTCGCAATGAATGCCGCTATCGAAGCCGCACATGCGGGGGAAACCGGAAAAGGTTTTGCGGTTGTTGCCGATGAAATCCGTAAACTTGCGGAAGAATCAAATGAACAAGGAAAGCAAATCGGCGGTGTTCTGAAAGAGTCTATCGAAATCATTCGTACTCTGATAACTGCCGGTAATGGCGCCGAACAGACCTTTGATAAAGTATATGAACTAGCAACCCAAATTTCCGATCAGGAAGACTTTATTACACGTTCTATGCAAGATCAGATGAATGCGAATAAAGAAGTATTGAGTGCGATTAAAGATATCAATATTACCACTACTACGGTAAAAGCCGGTTCGTCAGAAATGCTTTCGGGTAGTGGAGAAGTTGCGCAGGAGATGAATAAACTGGACGGATTGACTCAGGTTATTACCAACAGCATGGACGAAATGTCTGCCGGTACTATTCAAATAAATAATGCTGTGGTAGAAGTAAATGATCTGGTACAAAAAAATAAAGAGAGTATCGAAATATTAGCGAATAAGGTAAAAGAATTTACGGTATGATAAAAGAAGCGGAAAAATTTGCGGGTACTGTGATCTATAATCTTTTGACGGCAGTTGATTCGTTGTATAATGATATAGACGCAGATCAAAAAATATGGAAGGCAAAGAGTCCTATGCACTGCCCTGACGGCTGCGGCAGCTGTTGCGTTCATTTTGAACCTGAAGTATACGAGGCGGAAGCCTTATATCTTGCAGCCTGGATGATGGAAAATCAAACTGAGCGGGCTGACCGTATTGCGGAAGCGGACACTGATACTTTTATCGGAGGCGACGGCTGCGTTCTGTTTGACCCAGAAAGCCCGCACCACTGCACGGTATACAAAGGTAGATGCTTGATATGCCGCTTATTCGGCTTTTCGGGAGACCACGGTAAAGACGGTACTATCCGCTGGAAGCCGTGCAAGTATATGCAGCCGTCCGGAATCGCCGGTAATGCAGCACACGGAATTTCCGGTACCCCTGTCGATGGGACGGATATGGTGCAAGATGTTCAAACGGGGCGCCAGTATGGGCAGGAAGAGATGATGCGGTTATTCGGGGCTGTTCCGCCGTACATGGGCGCCGCTTCGTCAAGTCTTTTGGCGCTGAATCCTGATGATACGCATCCCCGTCCGCTGCGGATTGCGCTCCCCGCTGCAATTAAAAAGCTGAAAATGCTATTGCGCTTTATCACGCCGCCCGAACCCGATTGTCCGTCGCCGCATCCGTTAAGCGCCTAGCGGCACCGCTATTCTAAACCGATGATACTTTTGGGCTTGAGCCATGCAGGGAAGACCTCCGTAGGGCGGCTCCTTGCCGAACAGCTCAGGCTTCCCTTTTATGATACCGATGAGCGTATCTGTATCCGCACCGGCTTAACGCCGCGGGAACTTTGCCGTCAAGCTGGTTTATCCGCCCTACACGCTGCGGAAGCCGCCTCCTTGCGTGAATGCTGCGGCATTAACTTTGCAGTAGGGACTCTGTTGCCCACACCTGAGTTGCAGTTATCCACGGTCGAGCCGTCACAGCAACCAATGCCTCTGCCGCTGCGAACCGGCGGCGTTGCTGAGAACGGGCAGGGTACAGCAGCCGAAAACGGCGCTGTCATTGCGGCGGGCGGCGGCATCTGCGATAACACGGAAGCGTCCACTATCATTGCGGCGATACCGCTGCGGGTATTCCTTTATGCAACGGAAGCGGTGCTTTTTGAACGCTTGACACATGATGCGCTGCAAACAGGCTATTATCCGGCATTTTTACACTTTCTGCCTGTGGCTCAAAAAGCGGAAGCTCAACAGCTGTTTACCGAATTGTATGTGCGCCGCACCGAACTGTACCGCAAAAGCAGCAATCTCATCATCGATACGATCGACTTGGATTGCGCTGCCGTTGCTCAGAAGATTGTAGCCTCATTATTCTGCGGACGCGGCTAAAAAGTAGCTGATACGTTTGCCGCTCGAATCTGATATACAAGTTTAACATCGTAATACGGCTTTTCGTTTTTCACCGACACTTCAAGTTTGCCGGAATGTACTTTTCCGATACCATTTCGCTTAAAACTGACATACACACCGCCGCCGTACACGGGACATTGCAAATATATAAGGCGTTCTTTCTTATTTTCTTCTTTTCGTATTGCTTGAGAAAACGAGCCGTTGATACCGCAAAAAACGCCGTCGGTAATGCAAAAACTGCTATTTGCATAGGCGGTGTATTTTTTCAAGATAAACGGATTGGCACTTTTGTCCTGCATTTCAACCGAAGCCCCGACGGCAGCCTTTTGGAACCATTGAATGCCGCTAAACCATTTCGGTTTGCTTATGCAAGTCAGCTCCGTTTTAACCGTATGTAGTTCATTGCGGTAATCCCAGCTTGCCTTCCAACGAATCACTTTATGTTTTACCTGTGTAATAAGCCCGCCGTTATGCAGCATTGTTCTATCTTCCATACTGAACCCATAGAGCGCGAACAGCGAGAAAAGACCGATCTTAAAGTGCGGCTGAATAAAAGCGGTAACCTGTTCGTTTTGCTGTTTTCCATCCCAGTTAACGGCATGCGCTCCGGTATAGCTGCCGCCGGTTCGTATACCCGCATACCGGTACCAAGCATCGATTTCGGCTTGTACCGCGCCGGAAACGGTTTTGTCTGCCGCATAGCTGCAAAAACCGGTCGTTGAAAACGAGACAATCGGATGGGTAAAAACGGCATTCAGACCGAAAAGCGTGTGATAGCGTTGCCGTGTATATTCGCCGTTTATATCTAAGGATGTATTTGGAGTACCGGCCGGTTGACCCGCAGAAGCGTCTCCTCCTGCAGACTTTGCGGTAGATGTTTTTACCTCTCTAATCAATTCCGGCATAAAAGTAGTAAGGTATTGAACGGCAAAGTTGATATCAGCTTTTTTTCGATTCATACGCCAGCCGCCCATAATGCCGTAGCGCATCCGCTGCTTCTTTGGCTCGGGGCTTGCAAAAAAAGCTCCGTTCCATCCGCCGCCGTATACTTCAATCCCATATTGAATGGCTTTCTGTGCACTCCCGATACCGATAAACTGTTCTCGAGGGAATTTAAACCCGCCGTAGCTTGCCTTCGTTTTGGAATAATCGGTAAAGTTCGCGGCTTTTAAGAAACTGTCAAAGGTTAGGTTACCTGCGCCGAGGAACAGCGTCGGAATAGGCTTTTCAGGAAAAGAAGACTGCAGCGCTGCAAGCGGATACAGTCCAACACCGAAATTTCTCACCGAAAGTTCAAAGTAGGGTACGGGCATCGGCGATTCAAGTTGTAAATAGCCGATGTAGCCGCGGCCGCTGATTCCGGTGGAAATCCGTGCTCCTTTGCGAACGCTGTGCGTATATCGAAAAAAATAATCGCGTTCCGATACGGGAGTGCCGGTATTTGCTGCATTGCCTTTTTGCAGGTTTGATACGGCAGCTGCTGTAGTGGCTTGATCTTTAGTTGCTTCGTTAGCCTGCTGTCCGTCCGCTGTTTCCGATTGTTGTCCGGCGCTGCCTGTTTCCGGTTTAGCATCCGTACTGTTCGGTTGCCGTTTACCGCTTCCGGCTTCCGCACCGGTTTCGGGAGCTTGCTCCGAATCGTATTCCCTCTCCGTCTCGGTGTCGGAATCCTCATCGGTATCGTCTTCGTCCTCGTTTTGCTGCCCGAATATAAAACGGTCATTGGCCATGCGGTCAAAAAGTGACTGTTGCCCGTAGCCTTGCGTAGAAGCGTATCCTAAGAGGGTAACAAACATACACAATAGGGTTGGCATACGTTTGATGCCGTAATAAAATCTTGTAAAGTTCATACTCCCCTTATGTGGCACGAGCAGCATTTTGGCTAAGAAATTTTTATATTTTGTGAAAAAAGTTAAAAAAATATGAAATACGTTATGACTGTTGGTTACTCAGCAACGCCGTAGACGGTATGCATATTTTTAAAAGGTAAGGAATTGACATGATAGATATAGATAATGATAATAAACAGTATATCATCTCTAGAAACTGCGTTTTTTTGAGATTTCCATTAAGCAATTAATAATCGTTTTACCGCTTTGCGGCCATATTCGTTTTAGTGTGAGGAGAAGCTATGAAGAAACAACTTGGTTTGCAAAAAAGACTGATTATTATTTTTGCAATATTTATTGTTACGGTATCGATTTTGCAAACCGTTTTAGCAGGCAGTATTGTCAGACGGTCAATTACCGCAAAAGTCATGGAGTTATTGCAAAACAAGGCGGTTACAACTGCTGAAAAAATCGATCATGAAATTTATGATCTTTCTTTCTGGTTGGAGGGCGTTGCCGATAGTCCCGTCCTATTTGATGAAAGTTTAAGTATTCAGAAACGGTTGCAAGAGATTGACTTCCTGATTAAACGGCAACCGTCCGTAAAGAACTACGGTATGGCAGGGATGGACGGGAACCTTATCCGTGCCGACGGCAGCAGTTTCTTTTGCGGGAATCAATCGTGGTACAGCATGGTCATGAGCGGGACGCCGTTTTTGTCCGAGCCTTTCCAAGCAGGCAAAGATGTTTTTCTCATTTCGTATGCAATTCCCATGTATGACAAGGATAAGCAGATTACCGGTTTCTTTTCAATCGATATCGACGGTCAATATCTTTCCGATATTTGTAAAACAGTTACCGTCGGTACGAGCGGTTCCGTCTTTATAGTTGGAATTAGTAGGAACATTATCGGTGATACCGATTTTAGCCGTGTTACTGCAAAAACGTCTATCACTGAGGCTGCGACTGACGATAAAGATATGGCTTCGTTATCTGCTCTTGTCGAATCGGTTTTTAACTCAAACGATGTTGTAAGCGGTTCAGGTTCGTATAACGGCGAAACTCAATTTGTTGTAGGAAAGAAGATGGAGACCGGTTGGGTAGTGATGCTGCGTGCTCCTGCAAAAGAGTTTTTAAGCGATGTTCGTACATTGAACCGTTGGATGTATTTGATCGGGATAGCAATGCTAATTATCGCTGCTGTCGTAGTGTATTGGTTGTCGCACCGGATTATCGGGCCGATTGTACGTGTGGCGACTGCGTTAAAAGATATTGCACAGGGAGAAGGAGATCTAACCGTCAGCTTACCGGTAACCGGTTTGGATGAAATTCGCAATCTTTCCGAGTATTTTAATGAAACAATCGGGAAGATTAGAGCCTCAATTCAATCGGTTGATAAAAACACCGGCGCAATGACAAAGATAGGCGATGAGCTTGCGCAAAATATGTCGGAAACTGCCGGAGCAGCGAACGAAATCAGTACTCATATTGAGGATGTAAAACGAAAGATATTTACACAGGCTTCTAGTGTTACCGAAACTTCCGCGACCATCGAAGAAATTATCCAAACTATTAAGCAGTTAAACAGCAGTATTGCAACCCAAGCTGCAAGCGTTGCGGAGTCTTCTTCGGCAATTGAAGAAATGGTTGCCAATATTGCTTCGATTACTAAGACTTTGGAGAGAACCGATGAATCGATAAAGTCCCTCGCATCTGCCACTTCCGACGGCAAAGAAACGCTACACAGCTCTAATGCCATTACGCAAAAAATTGCCGAAGAGTCGGGCAGCTTAATAGAGGCGAGCGGTGTTATCCAACATATTGCCAGTCAGACCAACCTGCTTGCAATGAATGCGGCAATCGAAGCGGCTCATGCCGGTGAGGCGGGGAAGGGCTTTGCAGTTGTTGCCGACGAGATTCGCAAGCTGGCCGAAGATTCGGCGACACAGGGAAAGACTATTACGACGACGCTTAAACAGTTCGGTACGGAAATCGAAAGTCTCTCCGCTTCGGCTCATACCGTTGAAGAAAAATTCAATGTTATTTTTAATCTGTCGGAACAGGTTAAGATGATGAGTAATCAACTGACCGAGGCAATGCGCGAACAGGAAAATGCCAGTAGAGAAGTTCTTACTGCAATTAAGAATATCAATACGGTTACAGTTGAAGTTAACAGCGGTTCTTCGGAAATGCTGAAAGGCGGTGAAAAAGCTGCAAAGGAAATGGCGATACTTGACGACCTTACCCGTGTTATCACCGGCAGTATGGACGAAATGACCTCTGGTGCATCATATATCAATACATCCGTGCAGGAAGTTAATCAAATCACCCAGCGTAATAAAGAGAGTATCGCCGGACTTGCTGCAGAAGTAAGCAAGTTTAAAGTGTAAAGCCCTAAAAGGTACTTACACCGGATATGTTTCTTCGAATGGTTGAATAGCCTATTTTATTATGCGGAGTTGTTAAAAAGAAATCTGATTATGACTCACGAGTCATAAAATAAAAAACGGATTCCGGCACAAGCCGAAATCCGTTTAAGCAGCACTGTTAGCAGTTAATCAGTCCGAAAACCATAACGAACAGCGCAACGGTTTCGCAAAGACCGACAACGGTGATGTACTGACCGAAGCCCTTACCGGTTTCCGCCAACGCATCGGAACCTGCTGCGGAAGCCTTGCCCTGTGCAATAGCGGAAGCTGCGATACCGAGACCGCATGCAACACCAACACCTAACAGAAACCACGGATCCGCTTTTGAAGTAAGCATTTTGTTCATCAGCAGGAAGCCGTAAATGGTTTGCGTGAGCGGGGCGCCTGCAAATGCGAGGAGGATGAAGGGAGCCGGTTTATTATTCAAATAACACCGCTTCCACGCTCCGATTGTGCCCTGTCCTGCGATAGCAAGCCCTAATGCCGATCCGAATGCCGAAATACCGAGTGCAGCTGCTGCACCAAACATACCAAAACTCATTGAAGTCCTCCAAGTAATATCTACATGATCTATCTCACCGCTCCCGCGTATGAAATAAGAAATGTTAGCGTTACCGCTTTCTATCCGCCGATACTGACGTACCGGCATTTTATCATATATTCTAAGAACGTCGGCTTTTTAAAAGCTTCTCGTTTTAGAACCCCTTATTCTGCAAAAGGTTCGTATTTAAACCCTGCCCACGTTAACCCGACATGGTTTGAAAACTCTAAGGTATTAAGCCGCACCCCGTGTACGATAACCGAAAGTACGTTCATAATATAGTTCAACCCGTGTCCGAAGAATAACAGCAGCACACCTAAAAAGATGAGGAAGCTGCCGAGCGCCGGACCCGCCATCTGGTTGACTGTCGCGCTGATTGCAGAACCTGCAAGCCCGACTGCCCAAAGGCGGATATAACTCATAATATCGGCAAAGACGTTTACCACCCCTAAGAACATCGTGATAATATTTTTAAGGCTGTCTACAATACTCTGCCCGATACCGGTTTGATAATTTGAAAAAATAAAGTTAAGCGCAAAGCCGCCGCCTACCGCAATCATTACCGGTTGGTTAATCTGATACCGCTCGGCGCTGACGACAAGGCTGAGTACCACGATATACATACCGCAGAGCATCGCAATGGAGCCGACATGTCCCAGTATCTGCGGAGAACGGATATTCCGCACAATCGAGATGATATGCCCGATTGTCAGCTGAATAAGCCCGAGTGTAAAGCAGAACTGCATCAAGTTGGCATTTCTGATGCTCTCTTCCGTTGCGTTCGAGATAGCCGGTATGGAGAGATTTTTCATCCATGCGGGGATGTACTCCACCGAGATGCCGAACCAGTTGCAGGTTGCAGTCCCCCAGATAACAGTTAGAACACCGAGGTAGAGGAACATCTGCATAGCGAGCGGAGCGGGCTGCTCCTTCGCTTTTGCTTTGACGATTCCGATCAGTGATAAAATCACGAGGATGGCGCCGTAGCCTGCGTCCCCGAAAATCATCGCAAAGAAGATACCGAAAAAGAGCAGGAACCACAGCGAAATATCGGGTTCGCGGTAGCCCGGCACCGTACCGAGGAAGTCCGTCAGCGGGGTAAGCAACTGCACAAACCGATTATGCCGCATTGCAGTCGGAACGGCATCTTCTTCAGCCGGATCATCAGCAATAAATGCCCAGCCGTTTGCCTTTGCAAGCCCTGCAAAATCAGCTTGTTTTTCAGCAAGGATATAACCGGAAAGCCGTGCAAGCCGTATCGGCTCTTTTTCGGCATTCCCGGCAGTGCCGTTTGCAGCATTACTTGAACCGACCGCCGCAGTAGCTGCGCTGCCGGATGCAGCAAGCGTTACCGAGCTATCGGCACCGGAAGCAGCTGCCGTATCTTCCTCAAGCGGAATGACTTCCATACCGGCACGGACGCTTTCAAACTCAATCTCTTTTGCAAGCTTTTTTGCCTCTGCCTTTAACGGTGCAAGCAATTCAGTCCGTGCCCCAATCTTTGCTTTGAATGAGGGCAGCTGTTTTTGCAGCCGTTCCCTTTCGGTATGCATTGCCGAAAGCCGCATATCCGGTAAAATAAGCGGACTAAAATCGGACGGCAAATCGGCAGGAACATCTGCGGTTTCGGACACTATCGCAAAGCGGACTGTTTTTTTGCCGCCTGCAAGCCGTACCGTTTTAATCGTTTCAGGCAATGCTGTATATGACTTTTCCGGAAGCTCACCCATCGTCAAATAGATGCCATTTTCTTCAAAGCTGTGTATATCTTTGGGCTCAAAATCCCCCCAAGCATTGTATGCTTCAATGTCGCCGGTTAGCTTATTGATTGCAGCCCGTGTATTTGATTCTTGGTCTTTGAGGTCAAGAATCTCGTCAACTGCCTGCAATAAGTCATTCCGGCTCAATGTGAGCGTTTCAGTCTGTGCTTTTTCAGCTTTTTTCGGCTGCGATTCGGTAATCAATGCTTCCGCTTGCTGTACTCTCGTGTATGTGTTTTGCAATTCCGCCAAGGTATCGCTTGAAGCGTTTTCCTTTTCGATATGCACCGCACCGAAGTTCCGCAATGTTTTTAACGCTGCCTTTTTCTGAGAATCCAGCACAAGGAGCGTCAGTTTTTTCATCGGTAAAATCATGCTGTTTCCTCCTCATCCGGAGCGTTCTTTTCCAAGTTTTTCTTGGAAATCTTCCCGCGCACAACCGCCGCTACCTGCTGATCTCCCAGATACACGGAAATTTTTTTGATGTTCCGCTTTGTTTCCGGTATCTTTACCTTTTCAAACAAGTTGACCCGCTGCGTTGTGGTACGCAGTTCGTTGTTGAGCCGTGCAACCTGTTCGTCGAGGATTTGGGCTTCAAGATCGAGCGATAAAACCCGCTCCATCCGGTCGCAAGCAATGTCGAGCCAGAGCGGCGTTGTAAAAAGATCGTAGCTGCTGCGTTCAAAGTCCGCCCCGGAAAATACCGGTATCGAAACACCGGCAATATTTCCCGTCGAGGTACGCACTTCTTTCACCTTGAGGATTTCAGGTGTAAAGACTCCCGCTTCACCGAAGACGGCAATCCACTGCTCAAACTCCTTGTGCAGCGCGTCTCGGTTCAGCCGAACCTCTTTTGCATGCGTCTCAATCGTGCGGATTTCGGTTTGCAGCTGCTGTTTTTTAAGCTGAAGCGTCGGCAAGTACCGCTGGAACATCTTAAGCGATTCTTTTTGATTTTTCAGCTCGTTTTTCGTCAGTTTAATAGCCATCGCTATTCCTTATAATTAGAAGGAAACGCATTAATCCGCAGTGGGATTGTTCTGCGCATCCTTGGGCCAGAAGGTTTTAATCAAATCGGACTTAATACCGGTTTCCTCAGGAGTAAAGCAGGATGAAAGAATCTTCCATCCGTTATCGAGCGCTTCCTCAAGCGGAATGTTCACCGACAAATCCATCATGCGGGATTCAAAAAGTTCACCGTATTTCAGCAGTTTGCCGTCCCATTCGCTCATCATAAAGCCCATCGACTTTTTCTCAAGCGTGTCCTTGTAGGAAGCATAGAGCTTGATCATATTATCCATGAGCGCACGGTGATCTTCGCGGGTCTTGCCGTTGACGTTCTGCTTGAGACGGGAAAGACTTCCGAACGGTTCGATGCGTCCGTGTTTAAGATAGAACTGACCTTCGGTGATATATCCGGTGTTATCGGGAACGGGGTGCGTTACGTCGTCGCCGGGCATGGTGGTAACGGCAAGAACGGTAACCGAACCTGCATCGTCAAAGTCAACCGCCTTTTCGTAGCGGGCGGCAAGCTGGCTGTAAAGGTCGCCGGGATAGCCGCGGTTTGACGGAACCTGTTCCTGTATAATGGCAATTTCCTTCATCGCATCGGCGAAGTTGGTCATATCGGTTAAAAGGACGAGGACATCCTTGCCCTTGAGTGCAAACTGTTCGGCAACTGCAAGACACATATCGGGGATCATCAAACATTCTACCGTCGGGTCGGCGGCGGTGTGTACGAACATCACCGTGCGGCTCAACGCGCCTGCTTCTTCCAGCGTGTCCTTAAAATAGAGGTAGTCGTCGTATTTCAGTCCCATACCGCCGAGTACGATGACATCAACCTCAGCCTGCATTGCGATACGTGCGAGCAGTTCGTTGTAGGGTTCACCGGAGCTTGAGAAAATCGGCAGCTTCTGCGAAACCACGAGGGTGTTGAATACGTCGATCATCGGAATACCGGTTCTGATCATGCGCTTTGCCATAATACGCTTGGACGGGTTTACGGACGGGCCGCCGATTTCTACCATATTATCCTTGAGCATCGGGCCTTGGTCGCGCGGCTCACCCGAACCGTTAAAGATACGTCCGAGTAAGTCATCGGAAAAGCTTACCTGCATTTCCCGACCGAGGAAGCGTACTTCATCACCGGTGGAAACGCCGCGTCCGCCTGCAAATACCTGTAGCGAAACAAGCCCTCTATCCAGCTTATTGACCTGTGCGAGCGAGGTGCCAAAGCTTGTCTGTACCTGTGCAAGCTCCCCGTAGGACACATCTTCAGCCTTGACGGTTATAACCGAACCGTTAATGGATTCAATCTTACTGTACACTTTCTTCATGATGTGCCTCCGCTTCTTTTATGAGTTTTGCCGCTTTTTCATCCAGCCCGGTTGCCTTATCGGAAAGCGCTCCGGTAATAGCTGCTTCGTGCTGCTTAAATTCCGGCGATTCCCACGGCGAATAGTTATAGTCGATAAAGGACTGGCGCAGCTTGTTAAAGTATGCGCGGGCTTCATCCTTGGTATTAAAGGAGAACTGAGAACCCAATATGCGCAGGATCAGTTTGTAAATATAGCGCTGGCGCTCTACGGAAACGGCATCGTCAACCTTATCGAAGGAGTTTTGCTGTAAATAAACCGCATCGAGGAAGTCGCCCTTCAAGTAGACGATAAAGTCTTCCATACTGGTACCTTCTTCACCGACAACCTTCATCATCTGTTCGACCTCGGTGCCGCGGCGGAGCATTCCTCTGCCGTATTCCACCTGCGCCGTGCCGAGTACGCTCGGATATTTTGACCATGAATCGAGCGGGTGGATGGCGGGATATTTACGGGCATCGGAGCGTTCGCGGGAAAGTCCGTGGAAAGCGCCGACAACTTTCAGCGTTGCCTGCGTAACCGGCTCTTCAAAGTTACCGCCTGCGGGGGAAACCGTACCGCCGATCGTTACGGAGCCTTTGCTACCGTCCTTTAAGCGGACAATACCGGCGCGCTCATAGAATGCTGCAATGTAGGATTCCAAGTAGGCGGGGAAGGCTTCTTCACCGGGGATTTCCTCCAAGCGTCCGGACATTTCGCGTAAAGCCTGCGCCCAGCGGCTGGTGGAGTCTGCAAGGAGCAGAACGTCAAGCCCCATCTGGCGGTAGTATTCGGCAAGGGTAACACCGGTATAAACCGAAGCCTCGCGCGCCGCAACCGGCATCGACGATGTATTACAGATGATAACCGTCCGCTCCATCAGGGTGCGTCCCGTGCGGGGGTCAATCAATTCAGGGAATTCTTTTAAGGTTTCTACAACTTCACCGGCACGCTCACCGCAGGCGGCGATGATAACGATATCAACCTCTGCGTTACGGCTGGTTGCGTGCTGTAAAACGGTTTTACCGGCGCCGAACGGCCCCGGAATACAGTAGGTTCCGCCCTTTGCTACCGGAAAGAAGGTATCTACGGTGCGGATTTTGGTAACAAGCGTTTCGGAGGGCTTGAGCCGTTCGGCATAGCAGTCGATTGCACGCTTTACCGGCCAGCGGAAGCTCATCGTAAGCGGGTACTTTTTACCCCGTTCATCGGTTACTTCCGCAATGGTTTCGTGTACGGTGTACTGTCCCGCCGGTTTAATGGAAGAAAGCGTGTATGTGCCGTACATACCGAAGGGAAGCATAATCCGGTGGGTAAAGTTTCCTTCCGGCACGGTTCCCAGCACATCACCGCGCACGAGCGTATCACCGACCTGTGCAACCGGCGTAAAGTCCCACCGTGCTTCAGTAGAAAGCGCATTCAGATAGATACCGCGCTCCAAAAAGTAGCCCGCCTTTTCTGCAAGGTCGGGGAGCGGGTTCTGCAAACCGTCATACACTCTGCCGAGCAGCCCCGGCCCGAGTTCAACCGACAAGAGATCGCCGGTAAACTCAACTTCATCACCGACGCGGATACCCTTGGTAATTTCGAATACCTGCATCTGAACGACGGAGCCGCGTATACGGATAATCTCGCTCTTCAATTTAGTGTCGCCGATATGGACGTAGCCAACTTCGTTTAACGTAACCAGACCGTCAAACTCAACGTTGACCATATTCCCGTTAATACCGACTACCTTTCCTTTCGTTCCTCTCATATCTTTTCTCCGAGAATTTGTGTATAAATTGAGTGATATTCTGTGCGGCCGGTTTCCATCTTAAATTTTGAAGCCCGTTCGCTCAACAGTAATACAATTCCATAGCCGAAAACCGCTTCGCTGTCAAAGAAATGCAGTTTCCGCAGCTGATCTGCCGCCGCAAGCCGCGCATTCAGCAAATACCGTTCCGCCGCTAAGGGGTCATCGATGTTTGAAACCCCGCGCACAATAGCGCCGATATCAAAGGCGGAAGCAGGTGTTTCTGCAGGAGCAATCCGCTCATCCCGTTTCAGCCTTGCAGCGCGCATTTGTTCAAGCGCAAACCGCAGTTCCTGTTCAAACGCATACCATTCGTTCACCACAGCAGAAGCCGTATAGACAGCCTCGCGGGGCGGAACAAGCGTTAAAGATTCCAGCACGGCGGCATCTTTTTCAGTTAAAAACCGCAGGGCAAGCTCTTTAAATTGCGCGTAAGAAAGCGGCGGGTCGGTGTGCGGCATAATTGACGGCAGCTGAGCCATCAAATAATAGTATGAAGCCACTCCTTATAACTCCTTTACCGCATCCTTCAACAGGCGTGCAGCGCGTGAGCTGATATAGGCGGAAAATAAATCGGCAACCGCTTCTGCAGAAAAATCATAGTATGCCGAACCGTCCTTTACCCCAATTCTAAAGCCGCCTGCAAGCTGTGCATCGGATTTAACCTCGATGCCTTTTTCAACCTCTTTCTTAAACGCAGCGAGCAAAGCGCTTTCCAGCTTTTTAGCATCTTCAGGGGACATAATAACGGAAATATCGGCTTCGTTTGTTTTAATCCAGCCCTTTACCGCTTCGGGAATCAGCGTTTTGAGTACATCGCTGTTATATGCCGCTGCTGTTTCCGCTTTGATGAGGGCATCGAGAGAAGCGGTAACTCCTTCTCTAAAGGCGATGAGCGCATTGCGGCAAGCCTGTTTAACGGCAGCCTCCGAAGCGTTTGTAAACCGTTGGGATTCGACCTCGGTCTTTTTGAGCAAGGTTTCAGCCTCTTTTTCCGCATCCGCAACGATAGCCTTTGCCTTTTTCTCCGCTTCGGCAATGATACCCGCAGCTTGCTGTTCAGCAGAAGCAATACCGTCCTGCTTGATCTTTTCAACAAGATCCTGTAACTGAACTTCCATAATCAACTCACCTCTCTTATGTATGTATCGTCATATTGTTTGTATCGATTTTATAACAGGCTCGATCAGTTTCTATTATATCAATCTCAACTATAAGTATAGCATTTATCCGGTATCGTTATAACCCCGATAGTATCTATTCCCAATTGTGCGCTGTTTGCTCCTTACCGCTAAACGGTAAAGCGCCACTGCGTTTCGTGCCGATATACTTCGCCGGGATGAACCCATACGGAAGGAAATTCAGGACGATTGGGCGAATCCGGTACATGCTGAGTTTCAAAGCACACGCCGGAGTGCTTGTTGTACACATTGCCGTTCTTTCCTTGCTCGCCGTTTAAAAAATTCGCGGTATACATCGTAATTGCCGGCTGTGTTGAATAAATACGCAGTGTTCTGCCTGTCGTCGGCTCAGTTACAACCGCAGCAAGCGGAACATCGTCCGCACCATCCGCATCGCGCAGCCATGTCCCGTCATAGCCGTCTTTTAATTGAGCAAAATCATGCGATAACAACTTCGGAGTTCGGAAATCGAACGGCGTTCCTTCTACCGGTAGCAGCTTGCCTGTCGGTATAAGCGAAGCGTCAACTTCTGCATAGCGACTTGCTGCCAGCTGTACATGATGATTAAGAGCCGAAACATAACCCCCATCGGCCTCCATTCCGGCAGGATTGAGATTAAAATACGTATGGTTTGTCAGATTGATCGGAGTTGTTTTCGTGGTATGAGCTTCGTACCGAAGTGTAATGGTATTGTTTTTATTGAGGGTATACGAAACAGTAAACCGGACTTCTCCGGGAAAACCTTGCTCACCGTCGGGGCTTATTCGGGAAAAACGGATACCCGCCTCATCGTTGCCGGAAATAATGTCGGCTTGCCACAACTGCTTGTCATACGCAGGATAGCCGCCATGCAGACAGTGTTTTCCGCCGTTATTACGGGTCAGTGTATAGCATTTTTCTTCTATAGAAAAACAGGCATTTGAAATCCGCCCTGCACATCGTCCGACAATGGAACCGAAATGAGGTTTATTACGGATATATCCTTCGAGTGTTGAATAACCGAGTACAACATCATCATATCCGCCCTTGGCTGCAGGTAATAAAATCGCGGTAATACAGCAGCCGTAATCGATTGCCGAAAACGACATTGTGCCATTAGAAACCGTAAAAATCGATACCGCATCTCCCGACGACAGCATCCCGAACCGCTCTTTCTTTACTTCCATACTACCTGCCCAAAGTTACCTGCAAAAAAGTAAACGCTTGTACTTATTGTACAATCCTTTCCACAAATTTACAAGAATACTTTTGAAAATATATGGACCCTTATAAATTGCAAGAGGTATTGCCCCAAAAGAATAATCAAGTACACTTGTAATGATGCTGCACAGCATACTTTTTTTCTTCCTCTTTGAAACCGTTTTCTACCAACTAAAATTCTTTTTCTAAACTCGCAATATACTCTTTCAAACGAACTCATCTCCTTTTTCTTCACGGTTTTCTCTCTACGTATTTGCCGATATTATACCATTTTTAAGGCTTTCATTCACTGTCAGATTTTTCCCCTTGCCATCAAGTATTTCATAGAAATAGATAGAAGAAGAACAGAAAAAGCTGATACAAAATCATCTGTTTTTCTCTATTCTTTCCGTTCTTATGTATAGTACGAATGTGCATTTTTGTTCCACAACCTTTACAATGCAGCAGTTCCGATAATAGGTGGATTTAGGTTCCAGCCTTAACGAAGAAACGAGTTCGTTCAATATCAGCAAGTAATTGATTTATTTTTTTGAGGATTTTTTTATCTTGCATTATCCAATAAGTGTAATCAGCCCACGCATCATCTGAAAAATCTTTATGCAATTGTTACGCCTCGACAAGTTCACGGATTGAATGCTGCCCATTTTCCATTTGAGCTTTAGAATGTTCCAAAGCCTTTATATTGTTATCCGAATAAAAAGAATTATCTTGAACGATTTCAAAGGGGATTTTGCGCTGGATTAACGTTTGCTTTAAAAAGATACGTATCGCAGTTGTCGTATCCATTCCGATTGATTCGAAAAAAAGCATCTGCATCTTGTTTGAGCGTTTTATCTATCCGTGTTTGTAAAACTGCTGTTTTCATAGTTACCTCTTAGTATTAGAGTAATACAAAAGCAATAGAAACGCAATACTTTTGTAAAAGGTGTTATCCCAGGTTTGATGTAGGCAGCGGCAGATTTACTAGTTTGTGAATTACTTTGTAGCTTCTTATTTAATTGTTTGAGTTAGGCAAGCTGGAATTTATCGTTTAAAAAGCTCGGACAATAATTATGTTGCCTATTCTTTCCATATTACAGCATTCTTTTCCATCTGTCGAACAAAAGAAGCTTTTCCGCCGCAGTAGCTGTCTATATCGTAGGGATATTTTTGGGCAAGCGTACGTTTTAAGGCAGAATACTTTCCGCAAACATCTTTGTGCGTTCTGAGATAGTCTCTGACTGCTAAATGGCGGCTTATATCAGCAGTATTGTCTTCGCGAAAAATATGAATATGATGCGTCCTGTCGTTGCCGCCTTTGCACAAATAGCGTCGTCCTTTGATTCCGAACTCGCCCATATATTCATAGCCGATTTTCTCAAATTCAGTGCTGACCCCATCTACTTCTTCAAGGCTATGCACAACAGGCATAATATCAATGATTGGTTTTGCATAAAGTCCTTTAACAGCTGTACTGCCTATATGATGAATTGTAACGCAGTTATCTTGCAAGATCCCTTTTATTTTTAATGCTTCTGAATTATATTGCTCAACCCATCTCGGGTCATATGCAACTACAATAATATGCCGTGCCAGTTTACCCCTCCACAATTTCTCATGTGTCAGCTAATAAATTTACTCGCCAACTTATACACTTGATTTATTTCTTTGCTTTCTAAGTTCCAATTATTGAGTTCAGCTTCAATTAATTCCGGAAATTTTTTGCTAATATCCCTTAAAGCGTTTCCTATCGATTTCCTAACATAGTCACTCGTATCTTCTTTTAAGGAAGCAATTCGTCTAATAGCTTCATTCGGATTATCTTTGAAATATGGTCTGCTCGTCCATATTCTTAATCTGGAGCGGTAGCGGAACAGCGGACGTAGCGACCCGAACGCAGTGAGGGAAACCTCCGAAGAAAAAAACGATGAACAATGGCTTTCTTTTTATAGCGAAGCCTCACAATATTAATCCAAATGAATTCCCTTGGTTTCCAAATTATTGACTAAACTTTCAAGTTAATATGCGGCATCTCTAAAAACCCGGTTGGTTTTCAAAGGTTCCCTATAGAATATTTCCAAAGTTTATCATTATTTCCACGGACGGTTTTTATCCCGCCATCCCTTTTCCTGCCAATAATCCGTATCTGCCCGATTCCGGATTTTATTTTGTAAGAGGCGTATGATATTGAACATCAGTTTTGTTTTTATTCCGGGCTTCGCTTTACCATACTTATCGGTAATTTTTTTTGCAAGAGAGCTTAATGCTTTATCTATGGATTTTTTATTTTTTTCACTTACATCTTGCCATTTTACAGCCTGAACAGCTTTGCCGTATGTGTAAATTTCAGCAACTCCCCAAAAAAACAAACTGTCTGCCATATCTTTATTTGCAGATTTCATACCCCCACCCGCGGCAGTGGAAATACACACACCCTGCTTCGAAAACATTGTTTCCTCCGGTCGGTGTACCATCCAACGATATCCGTAATGATCTAAAAATGCTTTCATAGAACCCGTTGGGTGCATTACATATACGGGACTTGCAAGAATAATCAAATCGGCTTTGTCTATCGTCTCGGTAATAGGGTTAAGTCTGTCGAAATGCGGACATTGTTTTTCCGATTCTAAAAAACACTTTGTACAACCGGTACAAAACTCACCGAAATCTTTCGGCAAAAAAAACTCTTTTATGTTTCCCCCGACTTTCAATGCCAGATTGCTCGCAATATGATATGTTGATCCCTTATGATTTTGTCCGTGTATAATCACTGTTTCCATCGTCTAAAAATCATCTCCTCGGATTTCGATTTTACCGTTTATTTCATTGACGATGATATGATGATTCTCATCTTCAATAATTGTGTTCCATGTATTTTCCATGCGGCTTGAATTTTCCGGAATATTTTTTTCGTGCAAAAACAGAGATAGATTCAATAATTCATATAAATCTTCTTTAACCGCTTCTCTTACCATAATCACAACTCCCCGGCGATTTTCAGCTGCCCGTATTATACCACAAGTATTGAGCACTATCTATGTTTAAAAGATTGATTCGGCAGATCCTTGTTTGAAGAGCGTTGTTGCTGCAAGAGATGAGCAAAAAAAGATATTAAAAGGGTTAGCGATGGGTTATCCTACGGCAGTCATTACTTTACCGATAAAGTAAATTCCCCAGATTACTCCGCCTATAATCAACAGCCTTACCAGAGACAGAAAAGCGATGGACCATGACTTTCTTTTTATATTTGTATCTCTTTGAAAACTCAAAGCAATAACAGCAAACTTCAATAAAATGCTGATGATGGCTATGGCTAGTCCGTACCGGAAAACAAGACCTACCATAAAAAAGCCGATCTCCACACTTCCAAGTCCCAGTGAAAAACCGATAACAAAGCATACACAAATAGTGATGTCTAGGGCTATGGAGCCCCACAGTATATATTTAATGAGCTTTTCGCTTTTATCCATACAAAGTTCCATACATTTGCTGTTACCCTACTTAATCCAAATGAATTCCCTTGGTTTCCAAATTCTTGAGACACTCACGATAATAGCAATCATCATGTTCAGTATATATGGGGTTGAGTATTTCGATGACCGCTAAATTATTATATGCCGGACATTTTCTGCCGCGATAGTCTTTGTCCAGCCACTCAGGACTGACCTTGTAGCCTCGCCGATTCATCTCCTCCATAATGAGTTGGTGATAACAATAAAGCAGATAGGGTGAATAACGAAAAACATAATTGACAGTTGCATGCTGCCTGCCCCAGCCGTTTCCGCGCAAGGCACAACACTCCCTATGTTGTCCCAACAGCTGTTGACGCGGGAGTTTGTTAATCATATCTTGATGCCAAAGTCTCATCTTGTTCTCCGAATAATAGATGCGATTGCTGCAAATACTTGTTAGGGTAGACTGCAAGGAGCTTGCGCACAGCGCCCAACAAAATTTCCTGTTCCGCCTGACCGCTGCGATATTGCTCCAAACAATACATAAACTCCGCCTTTTCATCCTGAGTAGCCTGCTTCTTAAAATATCCCCAGATATGCTGAAACGCGTTGCAGACTTGTCCTCGATCCTCCGGTAAAGTGCGCGCCTGATCAATGAGAGCCAACACATACTGCACTTGTGCATTCTCCCGCTTTAAATACTCGCGAATCTCGTTATAAATAGAGCCGGACTTGCTGAGAACGAGATATTTATGTGCTGCCCAAAGTTTCTGACATTCTTTTAATTGATTTGCTTCTCTCATATCGTTTCTTTAAATCTCGAACAAATTCGCCCAAGGTCAGGTTTTCGAGATGCCCTATCACTTATTCGGAATCCCCTGAAAAAATTGTCGGCTAAAAAATTGATGAAACTAAAAGGAGGTCAAAATGATATCATTGACGGCAAGTTTTTTACAGAGCACCCGATGAATCTGTTGGAACGAGGATCATTCCCTTGTATGCCGGTACTGATAGGGTCAAATAAAGATGAATTTTCCATGATTGAATTACCGATGTACTACAAAGCCCTTGGAATTACAAAGAACAAAGAACATTTAAAAAGAATTTCTGTTGAAAAAATACGGAGGATTTGCAGATTCTCTTGAATCCGAACTAAAACCGGAAGCGAACGGAATCGTAGACTTACAAATTCAAATCATGGAGTTGCTTGTATTTCACTCAAGTGCACTGTTCCTCATGGAAAAAATCGGAGAAAAATCTCCCGTATACGGATATAGAATGAATTATATTCCTAATCTATATAATGGACTTCGCGGCTCATATCATGGGGCGGAACTTGCATTTTTCTTCGGCGCCATAGATAACATGAATATACACATTACCGATGAAAATAAGGCTGCCGTTATTGCAATTCAAAAGGACTGGATACAGTTTATTAAGTTCGGCAAGATAGAAGGGCGTCCGCTTTTTAATGAAACCGGAAAAATTACAGAATATGATAAAGATATCAAAACCATACCGTTTCCGCATGCAAATCTTATTCACCATATTCAAAAGAGCGGTATTGCCGATAAGCTCAGAAAAGAATATATACAGAACCGTAGATAAGTTTCCGTAAAAATAACAGAAAAGCATTGTGAAAAAATTATACAGCTCATAAAGAACTGAGCGAAGGGGAATATAAAAGAGGTTGTATGGAAAAAGATTTATGCTTTAAAGCACTGTTAAAGTTTTCTCTCGGCGTGGTGGCCATAGGAATTTTATTGTTTTTACCTGCAGGAACTTTTCATTATTGGAAAGCATGGTTGTTGATGGGGATATTATTTATTCCGATGCTCTTCGCAGGAATTGTATTACTGTTGAAAAATCCGGACTTGCTCAAAAAACGCTTGAACACAAAAGAATCGCAAGCGGAACAACGTCTGGTGATAAACTTAAGTGCCGCAATGTTTCTTTTGGGATTTGTTTTAGCCGGATTGAATTTCCGCTTCGGATGGATAATAGCACCCGATTGGTTGTCATGGACAGGTACCGCTATATTTCTGCTTTCATATATGCTTTATGCGGAAGTATTAAAGGAGAATGCCTACTTATCACGAACGGTTGAAGTCCAAAAGGGGCAAAAGGTCGTTGATACCGGATTGTATGGGATCGTTCGCCATCCTATGTATACCATAACGATTTTTTTATTTCTGTCGATGCCTTTGGTACTGGGTTCTCTTATCTCTTTTGTCGTTTTTCTTGCATATCCTGTCATTATTGCAAAAAGAATTATAAACGAAGAAGCAGTGCTTGAAAAAGATTTAGACGGATACACCGAATATAAAAAGAAGGTAAAATACAAAATCATTCCGTATCTGTGGTGATGCGGAAAAAACTTATACGGTTATACGCCTCGTGCAGCAGGAGCGGATAAGTTCGCCGTCGTGGGTTACAACGAGAATTGTTGTGCCCATCGATCGAAGTTTTTCCAGCAATGCGGCGGTTTCTTTCATGTGCGCATAATCAAGGCCGCTGGTCGGTTCGTCAAGAAGCAGTAAGTCCCGCCCGGATGCAAGGGCGCAGGCAATGGCGAGCCGCTGTTTTTGTCCGCCGGAAAGGCTCTGCGGATGACGATCGGCAAAGTCCGCCAAATCAAGATTTCTTATGATTTCCATTGCCGTTTCTTTCTCGGTTGCTGTTCCTTTTTTTAGGCTGATAAGAACCTCATCCAGTACACTTTCTGTAAAAAGCTGATTGCCGGTATCTTGCATAACCATAAAACAAAGCTTCTTTCGAGATTTGCTGTCGTAAAGTTTTCCCTCATACTCCAAGGTACCTTTACACCGTTTTTCCAGTCCGCATAAACAATTGAGGAAGCTGGTCTTGCCTGCGCCGTTTGCTCCCACGATTGCCGTAATTTGCCCTGCAGCGATTTGCAGTATTGGAATATCCACAATGTTCTTTTTTTCGCCGTGATAGGCAAAGTGGAAATTTCGCAGTGTGATTGGTCTGTCTCCTTCTCGAAAAGAATCCATTTGCATTTCCGCAGGCGATTCCATCACGGTTGTACGAAGCCCCATTTGTGTAAGCTGATTTTGTGTAAGCTCCTCTTTCCCGCTTCCGGTAAATTCTCCGACAATCTCTCCGTCACGCAGAACTACAGCGCGGTCAATGATGTCCCACAGGTATGCAATGCGATGCTCCGCCGCGATAATGGTTTTTCCCTCTGCCTTCCAGCGCAGGATAAGCTCTCGAAGCATCAGCGTTGCCGTATAGTCAAGATTTGCAGACGGCTCATCGAGCAGTATGATTTTCGGTTCGGATACATTTACGGAAGCGCAGGCTATTTTTTGTTTTTCGCCGTCAGACAGGCGGAAGATATTGCGATCCATCAAAGATGCCATACGGAAATGTGCAACGGTACGGTCGATTCTGGTATAGATTTCCTGCTCAGGCAGCCCTCTGTTTTCACATCCGAATGCAAGTTCTCCGGTGGTATCGACATTGTAAAACTGGGTTCTGGGATTTTGGAAAACGGTGCCTATGATGAGTGCGGTATCATAGAGTTCACGATCCTTAACACTGTCGCCGTCAATGAAGATATCACCGCTGAGTGCTCCGGAATAGAAGTGCGGAATCAGACCGTTTATAAGCCGCAATATCGTTGTCTTTCCGCACCCTGACGGGCCCGTCAAAAGGACGCATTCTCCCGTTTTTACCGTCAGATCAATATTTTTCAAACTACTTGCATACGTGCACTCAACATTTCCGGCGCCGTAACGAAAACTGACATTTTTAAGTTCTACCATAATGCTACTCTGCAAAGCTCCAAAATCCACATGACAACAACGGCGAGGCAGATAATCAGCAATATCAAATCCTGCACTCGAAATCCGATACGGCAGATGTTAGTGCGCTTTATCGGAGCGCCCAATCCGCGTGTCAACGCAGCGGCAGATAGGTCTTCTCCGATACGGACGGTTGAAGTTATCATAGGAACCAGTTGGTACTCCACAACCTCTCCGGCTCTTACACCGCCTAACCGAATTCCGCGCATACCCATCGCTCGTCTGATGGATTTCCATTCCGCTCCAATGGTCGGAAACATCCTGAACATCACCGACATGGGAATGGTGATTGCTTGAGGAATATGAAGCCGCTTCATAGCGGAGATAAATTCACTAACGGACGTCGTTCCAATCAAATATCCGCCCATAACTACCGTAACTGCAAAGCGCGTTAAAATTCCTCCGCACATTAAAGCAATGAAGTTCAGCAGTCCCGGCAAATACGGCATAGCGATCAGCAGCCCATAACCGACCGCAAGCATAATAACCCCGCGTCCAAACCGTTTCCATTGCCGTTCTATGAGCAGCAATAAAAACGGAAGAACCGACAAGATTATCTTAATCGATTTCATTTGAGAGCCGCCAAGTCCGCCCATAACAAATACCGCTAAAACGAGCACGAGTGCAAGCTTTGTGCGAGGGTCGAGAAAGCCGCGTCTTTTTTCTTGCGACAGTGCGGATGAGTATGCTATCACGCAAGACCTGCTTTCTCAAAATGCTTTTTCAAAAGAGCCTTGCCAAGAAGCCCTCCGAGAATTCCGCAGACTAAACAAGCAGCCAGTAGTACCGGCGCCATCCAGAGGGGCATAAGTTTTGAAACCGCATCAATATATGCCTGACCATAATCCGCTCTCTGTGCAAAGTATCCCTCGTAGTCCGTAAACAGCGGTAAGTAATTTCCGAAAATCCACACACTGAACAGTCCATAAGAGAGAACCGCTTTTTTGGCGTTCTTGTATTCTCCGCTCTTAAAACACAGTTCCGCAAGTCCTCCTGCGATTGCGCAGGTAAGGAGCGGCCACGGTCCCATACCGGTAAGCAGCATTAAGATTCCCATAATCATAGCCATGATAAAAATCATTCCGGGCTTTTTCACCTTTGTTAAAAAAAGCATAAAAGGAATACCGCCTATAATCGGTACAAATACCGACAGAAGCGGCAAAAATATCGGTATCATGCCCAACATTGCAATCGCAAATAAAATGACAAAGTAAATTGCGCTGTAGATTCCGATGTTAATCAAATCCCGACCTTTCAGTTTGCTTTCGCTTTTCATTTAAAATTCCTCCATATAATTATTTATGCACCTTCCAGCTTGCAGCTTCGCGCCGTTCGCAGATAAAGTTGCGGTATATGCCGTCCTGCTCCATCAGTTGGGTATGGGTGCCGTGCTGCACAATCTTGCCGTGGTCTACGACGATGATCTGATCGGCTCTCTCTACGGTTTTCAGCCGATGGGCTATCATGATGACGGTCTTTTCGGCGGTGAGTGCTTGGATGGCGTGCATCAGCTCGTTTTCATTTTCGGGATCAATGTTGGCAGTTGCCTCATCCAAAAAGATGACCGGCGCATTTTTCATCATAGCGCGGGCGATGGAGATGCGCTGTTTTTCGCCGCCGGAAAGACTTGCGCCGCCTTCGCCGACTACCGTATCGTATCCTTGGGGAAGGCTTGAGATAAAGTCATGGCAGCAGGCCTTTTTCGCCGCAGCGATCACATCTTCCATCGGAGCGCCGGACTGACCAAAGCGGATATTGTTGGCGATGGTGTCGTGGAATAAATAGACCGATTGGAACACAAAACTGAAATTCGCCATCAAGGAATCCATATCGTAATCCTTCACATTCCGGCCGCCCAGCATAACGGTTCCCCCGTCTACATCCCAGAACCGTGCAAGCAGATTTACCAAGGTGGTTTTTCCTCCGCCGGAAGGACCGACAATCGCCGTCGTGGTTTTTTCCGGAATATGCAATGAAATCCCGTCGATGATTTTCCGCTTCTCATACGAAAATGCTATATCCTGCGCAGTAATATCACGCACTGCCGGTGTAATATTTTCTCCGGATATATCCATCTGCGGCGTGTTCAGAATTTCCTGCGCCCGGTCAACACTCATATCAACCACGCGCAGCAGTGACGAATATTGTCCTGCCGTTTCCAGACCGGTATAGATGATAAATGCGGAGATTACCATGACAACGGCAGTCAAGGCGTCCATACTTCCGGCACAATAAAATACGCATGAAAAAGCTACCATTGCCACACCGGTAAGCTTGGCGATAAAACTCTGCAATGCTATGCGAGGCACCAGTGTCATTTCCATGTCGATATTGATCTTACTGTTTTCCGAGATTGCCTCATTTAATTCCTTGCTCTTAACTCCCGTCAACCGGTAAGCCTTAACCTCGGTCATCCCTTGCAGGTATTCCAGAACCTTTTCTACGAGCCTTTCATCTGCGCGTATCTTTTTTCCCGACACCTTTTCGGAAGCAATCCGGAGACGGCTGTTTGCAAAAAGAAACAGCGAAAAACCGCAGAGCAGCACACAGGCGATTCTCCAGTCGAAGAAAAACAACATGACGACAATAAGCGAGGTTGTAAGCAAGCCGTCGCAGACAAGCATTACCACACGGGTTGCAATATTTTCAAGACTTTCCATTATATTAGTTGTGATAGACGTAATCTGTCCGAGGCTGTTGGCGTTAAAGTATCCCATCGGAAGATACCGCAGATGCTCCGCAATCTCCACCCGTTTTTTCGCACAAGTGTCATAGCCCCCTTCGGTCTGCAACATAACGGCCTTTGATTTTAGCAATCCCGATCCGGCAATGCTGATCAGCATAATCCCTAACGAGAGCAGGATATCTTTTGTGTCTACCGTTCCGTTCATCAGCGCCCGAATCATCACTGCAATCGCCGGAATCTTTAGCGCCTCAAACAGCGCCTGAATAACATTGAGCCGAATGGAAGTGATAAATTTCCGGCGGTTTTCTTCACCGCAGAACGCAAAAAACTTTCTAATAACTTTAAGCATGATCTTTCACCTCAATATGTGCATTCCACATCGTTTCATATAACCCGTGATGAGAAAGAAGCTCATCATGGGTTCCGCTGTCTGCAACGGTGCCGTCTTTAATAACATAAATACAATCGGCAGCGGTAATCGTCGAGAGCCGGTGCGCAATCACGATGAGCGTCTTCCCCTCCGTCAGCTTAGAGATAGAGCGCTGAATAACCGCCTCGCTTTCAGGATCGGTGTAGGCGGTTGCCTCATCCAAAATGATAATAGGCGCCGCTTTCAGCATTGCTCTTGCAATGGAAATACGCTGCCGCTCGCCGCCGGAAAGATGCCCGCCGGAAGTGCCTACCACGGTATCGTAACCATTCTCCAGTTCCAAAATGAATTCATGGCAACCGCTTTGTCTTGCCGCTTCCTCCACTTCTGCATCAGTTGCATCCGCCCGTCCAATGCGGATATTTTCCCTGACCGTCATGTTGAATAGATAATTATCCTGCGAGACAAAGGCAATCTTATCCGAATACGCCTCTTGCGGAATTGCGCGAATGTCCGTATCCCCCAGCAAAATTGAGCCGCTGCTCACATCCCAAAGCGAAGCGATGAGACGAGCAATGGTACTCTTTCCGCTGCCGGAAGGACCGACCAGCGCAATAAAGCTGCCCTCCGGGATTTCCATAGAAATGCCGTGAAGCACTTCCTGTTCTTTATACGAGAAATGAACATCCTGCAACTTCAACATGTTTTTCTTTGGAACGGTTCCGTCTAATGGGCGCTCCATTTCGGGAGCATACAAAATACTTTGAACTTCACCGAAAATGGTTCCCATCGTTCGAAAGTCGTCCGAATAACTCATCAAGGTTATAAGCGGTGTGATGATGCCGACAGACAAAATAATGATTGTTACCAGATTCTGCGGAGAAAGATATCCTCCCTTTACCAACAGACCGCCGATGGGGAGCACGGAAACCATTGTGGCGGGCATGATTACCGTGGCGAATGTAAAGGTGAGAATACAGGAGCGCATCCAATCGATATAGCTGTGAGCTGCTTCATACGCGTCATGCACGAAGCGGTCGTAGGAACTTTTTGTATTTCCGAAAACCTTAATGACTTGAATACCGCCGATATATTCAACCGCCGTATCATTGAGCGCTTTTGTGGCTGTAACCGTGCGTTGATAAAATTGAGGACTGCCCTTCATCATAAGACCGTAACAAAAAAAGCCAACCGGTATCGTTGCAAGAGAAGCCAGCCCCATACGCCAATCAATAGTAAAAATATAGATCAAAATGATAACGGGGATCAGTAAATTTGCGGTGAACTCCGGAACGATATGCGCCAGTGTTGTTTCAATGCTGTCGATACGTTCGATGAGTGTATTCTTGAGCGCTCCGGAACTTTGCTCCAGCATCGCCCCCAGCGGCATTCTTGTCAGTTTTTCCGTACAGCGTTTTCGGAGTTCCCCGAGCACTGCAAACGTTGCCTTATGACTTGTCGATGTGCTAAGCGCATGAAACAGTACACGGCAAAACCAGAACGCTGCGATAATCAGACAGCGAACCATATAATATGATAGGTCTTTGTTTCCGCCCATCAAACCATGTACGATGCCGGCAACAACAAAATACGGTGCGATAGAAAAGGCCACGCCGATAACTGCGAGGATAACACTCAGCACATATTGTCCTTTGTGTTCCCCTGTTTGTCCCAAAGCCCACGCGATAGGCGAAGGACTCTTTTCTTTTTCCTTCATAAGCAATTCTCCTTATGGAAACTTCTAAAAAACTGCAACGTTCAATTACTCACCGCAGAGGCGCAAAGGTATTGGGAGGGTATTGGGTTAGCTGCCCCCTAGGTGATTTCTCTGCGCTCTTTGCGTCTTGGCGGTTATTTTTTTAGAAGTACCTATCTATTGAAAATCTCTAAAACCCCAACAACTGCTTCCAGCCCGGAACAAAGAAGGCCTCTATCGTTGTTAAGCTGCGGAGCGCTTCTTCCACGCTGTAATTATGGATAACCGGTTCAAAGAGCGCGGTCGTATATGCTGAAAGCAAAAGATGCAGCTCCTTTGGAGTAATATCCCTCACCGCGTAGCCTTGCGCTTTAAGTATCGGCATATATTGTAAAAGCTGCGCTTGCTGCCCCTCTGTAAGATCGTGGAGAAAATGCTCGTACTTACTCCCCCGCGATTTTGCCAGCAATAGATGATATTCTTCCATATTCGGATAGATAATCTCGCGCATCATGTCGATTTCAGAATCCCGCCACTGTATACGTTCTTCGTGATGAACTGCATCCACATACCGTGCAACGTGCGCATCCAACCAAGCGTTTATGCGATCCACCGCAGGAGCGACAATTTGATCAAAGAGGTCTGCTTTATCTACACAATGCCGATATATTCCCGCAGCCGTCATACCGCAGCGCTTGCTGATACTCCGCATGGAAGACTTATCAAAGCCCATCTCCATAAATTCGGCTTTTGCTGCGGCTATAATTTTTATATGATTGGCGGTTTTGTCTCTCGGCATGGATTCCTTCTTTGGCGTACAGCGTTAGCTAACACGTATAAACATACAACCGATTGGGGTAGGTGTCAAGGGGATGAGGGCAGGGGGACAAAAATTTGCAGTTTTTAATGTAATAAGATACAATAGAGTCTATGCTTGAAAGTGTAAGTCCGATAATAATGCATCAGATAAACGGAGCGGCGTATTGCTGTCTTGCTTCGGGGATGGAGCCGCGTGCTTTTGCGCATTCGGCTGTTACCGATTATCTTCACGATGCCTGTTTGCGTATTGCGCCTGACGGGACGGTGCAGGAGTTTTATCTTAACGAAACCATTACGTTTTTTAATGCGGAAAAAGGACGGGAAGAGGTTGGGATTGTGCTGCCGCTGCGGGAAGCGCAACCGCTTATCGGTTTGGCTTGTCCCGATACAGAGGATGCTGCTGCCGGTGCGTTCTGCGATCCGCAGGCGCTTCTTCGTACAGAGGCTGTATTACGAAAGCTGTACCGGCTTTTTTCTTGCCTTATCGCAGCGTATAACCAAGTCGCAGTAAGTGAAGATTATTTCCGAGCTGCGGTGTCCGCCCCCTTGTGTTTGCTGGCGGAGGGAGGAACGGACGGCGGCGCTCAAGAGCTTATCGTACTTTCGCCTCGATTAGTACTCCGCTGCGTTACTGCCGAAACCGCGGCGGCGCTCCGCTTCCATTATCCGTGGGTACATCCTGATGCGGAACGAGTACCGCTTGACGATGCTGCGTCCTTTTTCTTAGCAACGCTCAGCTATGCCTGTATAACCGGAGCGCCGCCTTTTAACAGTGCCGCTATCCCGTTTGTAGCGGTAGACGGGGATGAGGCTTGCGGCAGCGGTGCGGCGGAACAGCTTGTGCAGAATATACGGGACGGCGTTTATGTGCCGGTTGAACTCCGCTGTCCGGCGCTGTGTCCGCAGTTTGCGCGGCTTATCGATGAGGGGGTAGCCATAGCCGCGGGGCAGGGGAGTGCTAAAACTACAGGCCGGCATGATAGTGCCGAAACTGCCGCGTATAAGAGCATCGGGCTTGAAAAAACTGCGGGCGGCGATATAATGCCTAACTGCCACGCCGCGCCGCTCCTGCCGCTTGTAGAACAGCTCTGCAGCTATTCGTGCGGAGGGTTTAATACCCCGACGCTCTGCGTCGTAACAAAGGGTATTAAAGCCGACTGCAACCACCTTATGAGAACAACATACCCCGACGCTCGCGTCGGGGTTGTTGATTGCGATGAATCGTTGTCGCTCTTCGCCGGTATACAGATAGACGAAGTACCGGCGCAACAGACGGCGCTTGAGGCTTTTATTCAAACAGCGAGGAAGCGCATCAGCCGCAAGCGCTTTGTTAGACGGAATTCCGGCAAAATTGCGGCAGCGGCGGTACTGTGTGCTGCGCTTATTGCCGTAACGTCAGCGGTGGTAATGCATATCCGTAAACCGCCTGAAACGGCAGGTATGTCAGCGGAAGCGGTGATACACGGTTTTTATACCGCTGTCGGAACACTCGATCAAACGATAACCGGCGCTTATACCAAAAACAAAGCCGCTGCCTTATACGACGGTCTGATGGTGCATTTGTACGTAACCGGCAAAACACGCGAGGCCTACGAGCGCAAAAAGATTTATTACACGCCTCAGGAGTTCTTCAACCTCTGTGAATCTGCGCGGAGTGCCGATGCCGTACCTGCTGCCGATGCAGCAACGGGGATGAATGCCGCCGGAAGTCAGGCTGCGAGTGCGCCGCAGGAGCAGGAACGGGAGCGCGATATGGAAGCGCGCCTCATTCGCTATAAAAAAGCGATTATCAAATCGCTGGGCGGAGGTTCCGTATACGGTATTTCCGGCTTGGAGATTGCTCCCGCTGCACAGACCGGGTGGTTTGACGTGAGGTTTTATCACTGGCTGCCGATTTTTTCATCGGAAGAAGCTGAGGCGGCGGCAAAGGCTATGGAAAAAGCGCTTGAAACTCCTGTAAGCGCATCCGATACGGAGCTTTCGGAGCGGGGGGCTTTTCCCGTACAGGTACTCTATAAGCATGACAGGGTACAGGTCATATCGGTTAAAGGCAGCTTTTTTATCGGGGCAATCGAATCGGCGGAAAATACGGTTGCCGCCGATTCGAGCAATGCACTGCTCGAAGATTGTGCGTTACCGCCCGCGGACAGGCCGGACTATTTAAAAGGATTGTAATATGAGAGAACGGAAAAATATCTATACGCTTTTACATCAGGATGCAGGTTCAGCTGCCCGCACGGGAGTGATACGCCTGCCTCACGGTACGGTACAAACCCCCGCCTTTATGCCGGTGGGAACGGCCGCGACGGTAAAAGGCATCACCAAGGATGATTTACATGAAATAGGTTTTGAAATCATCTTAGCGAATACCTACCACCTCTTTTTGCGTCCGGGTATGGACGTTATCAAGCAGGCGGGCGGGCTGCACGGGTTTTCCGGCTGGAATAAAAACTTTTTGACGGATTCGGGCGGATTTCAGGTATTTTCGCTGTCTCAGTTGCGAAAAATTAAGGAAGAAGGCGTAACATTTCAGAGCCATATCGACGGCAGCAGGCAGTTTTTAAGCCCCGAAATCGCGGTGCAGGTGCAGGCCGCCTTTAATAGCGACATTCAAATGCAGCTCGATATCTGTTCCCCCTACGGCATTCCCAAAAAGGAAACCGAAAAAGCGCTGACGCTCACAACCGCGTGGATGCATCGGGCGGTGCGGGAATGGGATCAAACGGAAGGGTACGAGGGAAGCCTTTTCCCGATTATACAAGGCGGTTTTTTTTGAAGATCTTCGCCTCAGAAGTATCGAATCGATTATGGAATGCGATCCGCACGGTATCGCAATCGGCGGCCTTTCCGTCGGCGAACCTGAGGATGTATACAAGGAATTTTTAGCCTTTACCGCCGCGCATGTTCCCAAACATAAACCGCTCTATGTGATGGGCATTGGCACCCCCGATTATATTTTAGAGGCGGTAAAGAACGGCGTCGATATTTTTGACTGCGTACTTCCGTCGCGGAATGCACGGAACGGAAATTTGTTTACCCGTACCGGTCCCATCTCAATTAAAAAGAAAGAATATGAATACGATTTCGGCCCGATCGATCCGAGCTGTTCCTGCAAGGTATGCCGGAATTACAGCCGCGCGTATCTGCGGCACCTGTTCCGCTGTAAGGAGATTCTGTATTCGATGCTTGCGACCTACCACAACTTAGCATTCCTCCATCGAATGGTTGCCGAAATCAGGGAAGCAATTACCGAAGATCGTTTTTCGGAATACTACCGCCGCTTTCTTAAAGATTATTATGGACGGGCTTAGAGCTTGTGAATAAGGCATTACGAAAGACTTGAGCACCGCATATACCGCCGTAATCAGCACGGTTCCAATTACATTGTTTTCCAGCAACGTTCTTTCATAAAGCCGGCAATAATGGATACGTCTTCTCCTTCGTAATAGTTTACTAATAACTGTTTAAACTCAGGAACTTCTTTTTCCGGAATTACAATAAAACCACCGCCATGAGAAATTAAATAATGATTTGCGAAAATAACGGATGCTCTCTTATTGCCGTCAAGAAATATCTGTGTCTTCATACAATAAAGGCAGAGTTTGATAGCAATAGTAATCGCATCATCATTCTCTTCGGTAATCTTTTGAATGCTATCTTTAACATCTGCTTCATTCGGTAACGGCGGAACATACGATGAACCGCCGATGGTTACCGGAACACCGCGGATACGCCCGCCTTCCGCAAAAAAACCTTCGTTTACCAGTTTTGCAATATAACTAAGCATATAATAGTCTGATCTACTTGCAATAACATCTTTATCCAGAATGAACTCCCAAGCATGTTTTAAGTTCAAAATCTTTTGAACATCAGCTGCTGTCATGCCGGAAACCTTTCCGTTTTCTATAATTTCTTCCGTCTGTGGAAAAGATGTTGCAACTCCCTCTAAGACCGCTTGATCATAGATATTTACTTTCATATTGGCTCTTGCAAATGCAATATTTGCTATAACATTGGAAGATAGTCCGTCTTCCGAATATCCGGCAATGGCAAGTTGTTTTTCTATATCTCTCAGTTCTTTTCTTATTACACGAGCTTCTTTGGCATTACGAAGGAGCAGGTTATATAACTCATCTGTATAGACCCCTACGTATGTCGATGTCTGTTTACCGGCTACACGCTTTCTAACATATAAATATTTTCCATCGCCGCGTTCTTTAATTTCAGGTGTACCGTCATACGGCAGTAAATGTAATCTGGCATAAAGATCGGCACGAACCCTAAGGAATTCCTGTATTTCATTGTATTTTGCTGCCATTATCTTTTTTCCTTTGGGGAGTATTTATGATGTTTATCATACTATTATGCTCCCCAAAACTCAAGCAGAGAGCAAGACCTTTCTCAATAGCTGCCGATAGCCTTTAGCCAATGCTTTTTTTGTTATGCGGGCTTTTTCGTGTTTAAAAAAACTTCGGCTGCCCGCCGCGTGCATACCGGCAGCATAATACTTGTAATTAAAAATAATGGGAGTTAATGCCGTTTCTAATCCAGTTATTGAGCCGCGTTTGCCATCCCTTACCGCTCGCTTTGAGCGCTTCGAGTAAATCCGCATCAACCCTGATGCTTAATACTTTTTTTTGCGGTTTCCACATTGCTTTATTAACAAGATGGCTCGGTCTTATCTGCGCTATCCGGTCATGCGCCTGCGATTACCGGATATGGCTGATGAGGATTCTTAACTTTAAATCGATAGGCTTCTCATCAGTGCGCTATTGATGCAAACAGCGCTTTTTCTTGATATTGTGTCAGTAAAATCATATAGTATAGATGCATTGCCCGAAAACAAAAAAAGCTAAGGAATTTTATCATGCCGAAAACATCACCTGAATATATGGAAAACCGTAGAAATGAAATCATCGATGCCTGTAAAAAGCTGTATGAGACTCTGGATTTTAAAGACATTACGATAAAGGAAATTAGCACGGCAACCAGTTTTTCCCGCCCTTCCATTTACAATTATTTTAAAACAAAAGAAGAAATCTTTCTTGCAATTTTTCAGACGGAGTATGAGCTTTGGACGGATGAACTGAATACCATACATCAAAATCTCAACCTTTCTGCAGCATCACTTCCAAAAAGAATTGCTCATAGCCTTGAAAAACGCGGCCTGCTTTTAAAGCTGCTTGCGATGAATATGTACGATATGGAAGAACACAGCAGTCTGGAATGTCTGATATGCTTTAAGCGTGCCTACAAAGCCGCTTTTGATGCAGTTGAAAATCTGCTCAAGCGCTTTTATCCTTCGTTTTCGGCTGCCCGCCGCCAAGAATTCCTGTTTTCATTTTTCCCTTTCCTCTTTGGAATCTATCCTTATGCCTTTGCAACAAAAAAACAGATTGAAGCCATGAACCGGTGCGGATTTGAATACCCAAAGGTTACGATTTATAAGCTGGTGTATCAGTGTGTTACGCGGTTGCTTGGAAATTGCTAAAAACTCTGAAACAGGAAGATGCTTCATGTGCAAAGAATGTTATGTAAACGAAAGCAGAATTACGCCGCTGCTTAATCCTATTGAGTGTTTGGAACATCATACGCAGTATATATGCGGAACATGCGGGCGGTGTATTTGTATTGAGCATGATTCAAAGAGAGGCTTACAAAGATGGAATTTTCCCTTTAAGTCATTGGAAATTGCAAAGCTTTATTTACGGACAGCGGATTATACGGAAAAAAAGTCCTGCGATATTTATGAAATCGAAAACAGCAAGGGAAAAAAATCGTATAAAATTTTTCCTTCTTATGATGATGTTCTGCTCTTTTTGAAAAAAAATAAAGATAAACAGTGCAAGCAGACCGCGCCTCTTTTTACAGCCGGAGAATATAAAGAATATCCGCATACACAGATACGCCGATTGACACCTGCTGAAGTAACACACTATACGAATGAACGCGAACACGGTATTACCGTATAAATTTCTTCCTGCTGCAAAACAGTTTAACAACAAGAAATTTCAACTTGACACAATGTCAGTTTATTGCTATATTATACTTATAAAGCTGACACTATGTCAGTAATAATTTAAAGAAAACCGATATACGAACGTGCAGATTGCAAAAGAATGCAGAGAGATAGCGGTTTTCCGCAGATTCGTTTTATACTTACAGGAGGCAAAAGATGAAAAAATTTATTCTTTCAGTTTTAATGGGCGCCGGTATGGCCGTAGGACTTTCGGCAAAAACAGCGGTGGTATATTTTAGCGCAACCGGTACGACGGAACGGATGGCGAAAAATGCTGCAAACGCGATGGGGGCGGATATCTTTGAAATAGAGCCTGTCCACAAACACACTGCCGCCGATCTAAACTGGCATGATAAAAAATCACTCACCACAATCGAGTGTAACGACCCAAAATCCCGTCCGGCAATCGCAAATATGATTGATTTATCCGGCTACGACACCGTTGTTTTGTGCTATCCTATCTGGTGGGGATATGCGCCGAAGATCATGTATACCTTTGCCGAAAGTCAGAATTGGAGCGGGAAAAAACTTATTACTTTCTGCACATCAGGCGGAAGCGGGCTCGGCCGGAGCGGTTCAGACCTTGCAAAATACGCAAAGGGAGCAGACTTCAAGGGCGGAAAAGACTTTACGCGCGGAAGCGGTAACGATATTTCAAAATACGTGAACGGGATTTTGAAATAGGGGAAAACAATAACAAAAATCCGGGAGGAGAAATCAATGAGCATAACGGTAAACATTCGTTACAGCGGTAAGGGAAATGCCGCGGTTAACTTTGCAAAGGAAATGACTGAAAGCGGAACGGTGGAAAAAATCCGTGCGGAAAAGGGCAACTTGCGCTACGAATATTTTGTTCCGCTGTTTGACGGCAGCGGGAATGATGGAAAGACCGTGCTGTTGATTGATCAATGGGACAATCAGACGGCGATTGACGCTCATCATGCTTCGCCTATGATGGAAACAATTTCTAAACTCCGTGAAAAATATAACCTTCACATGAGTGTAGAGCGTTTTGTTCCCGGCGGTGATATGCCGGAGAGCGATAAAAGTTTTTATAGGAGAATAACATGACTTTAAACGAAACGTATACTTTGGCGAATGGGGTAAAAATTCCTAAGCTCGGACTGGGTACATGGCTTATCGAAAACGATACGACGGCGAATGCGGTACGCAATGCCGTAAAAGCGGGCTACCGGCATATCGATACGGCGCAAGCCTATCAAAACGAAGCGGGAGTCGGCGAAGGTGTGCGTACCTGCGGTATACCGCGCACTGAATTATTCATTACGTCGAAAGTCGCCGCAGAGCATAAAAGCTATGAGGCGGCAGCTCTTTCAATCGATGAAACGCTTAAGCGTATGCAGCTGGACTACCTCGATATGATGATCATCCACAGCCCGCAGCCGTGGAATGAATGGCGGGGGAAAGCTTTCCACACTAAAAGACTTTTTCGATTACGGAGACGACAGCCGCTTTCCCGTATTCAGCGGAAAATAAGGATGAGGGCATCTCTAAAAACTTCGATTTTTAGAGGTGCATATATCATCAAATGAAGAAATCATATTCGGTGATTGGCTTAGAGATAGTGCACAAATCAAAAAAATGATTACCGATTTTAGAACTGCAAAAGAGACGTTCTAAATGGAAATAAAGCGGAAGAATATAACGTGCGGAGCATTGCCTTTTGCCGTATTTCAACCGGAGTGTTTATGTTTCCGAATCGGTGCGCAGCGGAAATTGCGGTAGAAACCGTCCGAAAATACTTCGAGCAAACCGGAAGCGGGATGAAAGTCGTGTTTAACGTATTCAAAAACGAAGATTTTGCGATTTACAGCAAAATTTTATCATAGAAAGCGATTTTGCTATTAAAAGGAGGCTCTTATGGAAAAAATAACGCAGACTGCGGGACGCGATATGCTCGGCGATTTTGCGCCGCTATTTGCTCATTTAAATGATGATGTACTGTTCGGTGAGGTGTGGAACGAAACCGCTATTGACGTAAAGACAAAATGTATCGTTACGGTTGTCGCGCTAATTGCTTCGGGAATTACCGACACGTCGCTTTCGTATCATTTGCAGAATGCCAAAAAATATGGCGTAACCAAGGCGGAGATTGCGGCGATCATCACGCATACGGCGATGTACACAGGTTGGCCGAAAGGCTGGGCAGCATTCCGGTTAGCAAAGGATGTATGGAACGAAGCTGTGTCGGCAACGAATATAAAGGCGCAGTACTAAAATACGATTTTCTTTCCTATCGGCAGCTTAAAGGAGTTCGTCTTGTGATTTTAATAAGGGTATGGTATATTTAAAAGGGAATGAAATATGACAGCCTTTGAAAAACTTTCAAACAATGGCATCTATTTGACTCATAAAAATTTGGAATATATAATTTCTAAGTATAATATTAAAGAAATATCTGTATTTGGCTCTTCAATACGAAATGATTTTACAAGTGAAAGCGATGTCGATTTCCTTATAGAGTTTAGAAATTCTGAGAAAATATCACTTTTTGATATACTGGATATACAAGACTATCTTCAAAATATTACAAAAAGAAATGTTGATATAGTGGAACCTGCTGCTTTAGTAAATCCATATAGAAGAGAAGCAATAATGAATTCTCGGGAGCTGCTCTATGTTTCATAATGAGCGTGATAAAAGATTAAGAAACAAAATTGTTCATGATTATGAGGAAATCTTAACAGATCGAATCTGGCTTATTGCGTCGGAATCAATTCCTGAGTTAATGTATCAAATAAAATCAAAAAATTTTATCTAATATCTCCTTCAATCGCAAGTTACATCTAAGGGAAAACCGGTGAGCAAAGCTCACCTCTAAAAACGGAAGTTTTTACAGGTTCCCATTTATTTTTTCATAAAAGTTGCTTATGATATAATAACATGGAAAGAAAACAACTTAATCACTTTGACTCCTCCGGTAAAGCCGTGATGGTGGATGTCGCCGGTAAGGATGAGACAAAAAGAATAGCGGTTACGCACGGCTTTATCAGCATGAGCGCGGAGGCCTTTCTTGCGGTACGCGAAGGCAGCGTCAAAAAAGGCGATGTGCTGGGAATTGCGCGGGTTGCCGGAATTATGGCGGTAAAAAAGACGCCGGAGCTTATCCCTCTCTGCCATACGCTGCAGGTTACGAGTGCCGGTATTGACTTTACCCTGTATGAAGCGGAATGTAAAATCGAAGCTGTATGTACGGTCGGGGCTATCGGACGGACGGGCGTTGAGATGGAAGCGTTGACGGGTGTTTCCGCCGCGTTGCTGACGATATACGATATGTGCAAGGCGCTGGATCGTTCGATGTGTATATCGGGAATAGAGCTTTTGAAGAAAGACGGTGGAAAGAGCGGCCGCTATGAAAGATAGGTTCCTGCGGGAAATCGATTATATCAGAATATCCGTAACCGACCGGTGTAATTTCAGGTGCCGTTACTGTATGCCCGCTCAAGGGGTCGGATTTATTCCGCATGATCAAATTCTCAGGTTTGAGGAGATTATCAGGATAGGCCGGTTACTCCCTCGGATCGGTATCAAACATATCAAAATTACCGGCGGTGAACCGCTGGTTAGAAAGGGTATTTGCTCTCTTATTAATGATTTAAAAGCGCTTGAAGGTATTGAGCAGGTTACACTGACGACAAACGGGTACTTGCTTGAACAGGCGTCCGAGAAGCTAAAAGAGGCGGGGATAGACGCGGTCAATGTCAGTGTCGATACGGTCAATAGAGAAAACTTTACGAAAATATGCCGCAAAGACGGGCTTATGGAGGTGCTGCGCGGAATAGATACGGCGCAGGAACTGGGTATCGCCCTCAAGGTGAATACCGTCGTTAGTGGGAACAGCGCTCCGGCAGAATTGCTCGATGTGCTCGATTTTTTTTCATGCAAAGGTATCACGGTGCGGTTCATAGAGCTGATGCCCATCGGTATCGCGGAACGGACACGGGTAACAAATGCGGACTTATTCAACTTGATTAAGCGGCATCATCCCGATATTACAAAGGACGATTTTAGAAGCAATGGCCCCGCGCGATATTATCAATTCGGAGACGGTAAACGGGTCGGTTTTATCTCGGCGGTACACGATATGTTTTGTTCCTCGTGTAATCGGGTACGGCTGACTGCTGAAGGGGTCATCAAGCCCTGTCTTGCAAGTACGCTTTCATATAATATAAAGCGCTTACTCAGAAGCGGAGCCGGAGATGCCGAGCTGGAGAGGGCTTTAAAACAAGCGGTGTTTCATAAGCCGGTAAGTCATCATTTTAACAACAGGCGGAAAACGGAAACGCGCGTGATGAACACGATAGGAGGGTGAGCCTGTGGGAACCGTGATGGGAATATGTATCAGCGAAAAAAAAGGAACCGCAAAACATGCGGTAGAGCAAGCCGTTTTAATTGAAGATTTCGGACTGGAAAACGATGCTCATGCGGGTAAGTGGCACCGGCAAGTCAGCTTGCTCTCCTTTGAAACAAGAGAACGGTTTAGAGCGAAAGGCGCAGACGTGACAGACGGTGCGTTCGGTGAAAATCTTTTGGTGAGCGGCATAGACCTCGTGCATCTTCCTATCGGTACGATTCTTACATCGGGAAACATAACGCTTGAGGTAACGCAGATCGGGAAGGAGTGCCACAGCCATTGCGCAATCTATCACACAATGGGCGAATGTATTATGCCGACAAACGGAATATTCGCGAAAGTACTTACCGGCGGTCTAATTAAAAAAAGGAGATGAACTGGTTGTACGTTGAGCATTTATTTCAGCAAGCGGGCAAACACATCAGGCAGAGTAGATAAGAATCGCAGAATAATAGAGGTATCAGGGCTGATTGTTATATTTTACCGCTTATGCTACAATGTGCCGATAATTTTTAAAACAAAAGATCAAGGTGCTGTTATGACTAAGATTTTTCACGGTTTATTGCAAAGAAGTTTGCTTATGCTGTTTGCCCTTCCGGTGATTTTGTTGATGGGCTGTATGAATGCTAAAAAAGCCGATACTGCTGCGGAAATTGAATTTTGGTCGTTTCCCAATTTTACCTCCGAAACCGGTGTCGAAGGTGATTTTGAAAAAAGTTTAATTGCTGCGTTCGAAAAAGAAAATCCTTCTATTAAAGTACATTTTACGTTACTCAGTTTTACCGACGGAGCGGAAAAGATTGAAAAAGCCATAAAAGACGGCAAAGCTCCCGATATTATTTATGATGCCCCCGGCCGAATTATCGGATGGGCGGGGAAGGGCTTGCTTGAACCGCTGGATGATGTGCTCGCAACTGAAAAACCGTATATCACGACGGAGCTTTTGACCGTTTCCGCGGGTAAAGATAGACGTACGTATATGTACCCGATGCATGAAGGCGCTTTTTCGATGGCGTTCAATAAAGAAATGCTCGAAGACCTGCATCTTATCGATTTGCTGCCGTATAAGCGGAGAGACCGCCAATGGACGGTTGAAGAGTATGAAAGGCTCTTAACTGCCCTTAAAGAGAAGCTACCGGCAGGAACCGTCCCGGGTGTTTTCTATTATAAAAATATGGGCGGCGATCAGGGGACTAGAGCCTTTTTGGTCAACCTTTATGGAAATGCAAATCTTTTGAACGGAGATTATTCCAGTTATATTTATAATTCTACGCAAGCGGTACGGAATGTGGATTGGACGGTACGTGCAATGAAACGGGGCATTTTGCTCGACGGAAAGGATCTTACTTCAAATGATGCGATTGCAATGTTCGTTTCCGCTAAGGCCGCTCATACTATCTTGTATTCACCTCAGCTCAATAAAATGAATGACGGTAAACGCCGCTATAAAGGAAAAGATTTTACACCGATTTATATGCCGTTCCCCAATAATGCCGGCGCTCCGCTCCTGGAATTTTTGGCAGGCGGCGCTTGTGTTTTTAACAACGGCAATGCGAATAAAATAAAAGCTGCAAAGAAATTCCTTCATTTTGCCGCTACCGACGAGGTGTGGGCGCCTAAGCTTATAAACGCAACCGGCGGATTTCCGGCAAGCTCTAAAGTTCAAATAGAGACTGAGGATGCCGAAATACTCTATAATTCGGTGCTGCAGCGTTTTTTCGGTCAGTATTATAATAATATTACCGGTTTTGCGAAGATGCGTGAGTATTGGAATACGCTTTTAAAGGATGCCGCTGCGGGACAGGATGTTCAGAGGGCGCTTGATACCTTTGTGCGAAATGCAAACGGCACACTGAAAGAATAACGGAAAATTTTCTAACTGATAAAAATGGAGAACACAATGGCACACACAGCTTCACATAAACAAACAGTAACGAGTTTTTTTTCTATTAGAAACAAGATGATTACATCTTTTGCCGTATTCGCCGTTACTATTTTAGCGATTGTCTATATTGTCGCAATATACTTTGCTTCCGTTTCACTTTTGAATAATACCGAATATTTCTTAAAAGAGCTCGGAAAAAGCTCATCGAAAGTTTTAGATGAACGTTCTCAGGCATTGTTTGGAAAGCTGGAAGCGTTTTCAAACCTGCCGCTCATTCAAGATGAGACTGTGTCGTATCGCGATAAAATAGAACTGTTTAAAAATGAAATTCAAATGCAAAAACAGCGCGGCTGGATGAGCTTCGGTATAAGCGGTCTTGACGGAATGCTCTATCGAACCGACAATACAATAGAAAAAGTAATGGGTGAGGAATGGTTCCAATCGGCACGTAAAGGAAAGTATGTTATTACGGAACCTACGATGTCATCCGCCGAACGGAAATATCTCTTTATCGTTGCAATTCCTGTACGCGATTTACAAGGAAAAATCGTCGGTGTTATCAATGCAACGATTTTAGGGGATGCGCTTTCGAATTTGATAAGCGATATTATTGTCGGCGAAACGGGCACTGCGTATTTGGTAAGTTCCTCCGGTACTATTTTAGGTAACCGCCGCCCCGAAATTCTTTATAAGAGTATCTACAACGAGATAATCGGCAGCGATACCAGTGCATTCGCACAATTTCTTAAGCAGGCGCTCGCTTCGCATAAATCTTCGGTTAACGTATCCGAAATAAAAGGCGTCAAGTATATATCCGCCGTTGCTTCAATGAGATATGCGGATTGGACACTCCTTTTAACGGCTCCCGTTTCCGAGTTTATGGCGGAGAATGTGACAAATCTGATTAAAACATTTGTCATCATTGCGTTATGCCAATTAATTATCGCCTTTGCGTTAGGGGTTCTTATTGCGCGAAATATTACTCGTCCGATTAATCACGTTATAGACGCGCTGAAAAATATTGCGCAGGGAGAAGGAGACCTTACCATAGAGCTACCGGCAAGCGGTAAAGATGAAACAAGCATATTGTCAGCATACTTTAATCAGACGATTGCTAAATTGAAAAATTCAATTCAAAAAATCGGTATCGATTCCCGTGAGATGGAATCGGTCGGTTCCGATCTTGAAAGTAATATGGTTTCGGTCAGCGAGGTGGTTGCAAATATCACTTCCGGTATTGAAGGGTTGAAGGAGCGGTTTGTCGAGCAGGAGGAAAGTGTGTCCGGTACGGCTGCCGCTATCGAGCATATCATCCGGACGCTCAGGCTTTTGGATGAAAGTATCGGACGGCAAGCTGCTATGGTTACCGAATCCTCCACATCCTTTGATAAGATGACTCACAGTATCGATACCGTAGGGGAAAACGTTGAAGAAACCCGTGAAGTTATCCGTAATCTTTCTACAGCTACGAACGACGGTCGTGAAACGCTGGTAAAGGCAAATGAGGTATCGCAGCGGATATCGGAGGCATCGGGCGATCTGATCGAAACAGGCGCTATAATAGAAAATATTGCAAGCCAAACAAACCTGCTTGCAATGAATGCCGCTATTGAGGCTGCCCATGCAGGAGAGGCAGGGAAGGGATTTGCCGTCGTCGCTTCGGAAATTAGAAAACTTGCAGAAGAGTCCAGCGCACAGGGTAAAAAGATTTCCATAACCTTGAAAAACCTTTCTGCCGAGATCGATACGCTTGCGAGTGCTGCTGCCGGCGCCGTTGAAAAGTTTAACATCATTTCCGGTTATTCAAAAGGCTTAAGCAGCTCCATCGAAGGAGTAGTGCAGGCGATGGATGAGCAGGAAGAGAACGGAAAAATCATCTGGGGCATTATCAACGATGTTACCGGCGTAACAAACGAGGTAAAGAGCGGTTCCGGTGATATGCTTGCCGACGGAGAGAAAGTTGTTTCGGCAACAAAACGGCTGGACGATTTAACACGTATTTTGCGGGAAAATATAGAAAACATTGCCTCACAAACAGAGCTGATCAATGAGGCTGCGCAAGAGTCTCTTGAAATTGCCGTTAAAAATAAGCAAAGTATAGACGGTCTTGCCTTGGAAGTCGGTAAGTTTAAAACAGAGAAATAGGCAAGAAGGTTTGCGTTGCAAACTTGATTATTTATGGGTGCGCGTAATGCGTACGGCTAAAAGTTTTTATAGGAGAAAGTATGAAAACAGTAAGAGTAACTTTCGGTTTGTTGTGTATGCTGGCATTGGTTGCAATGACGACAATCGGCTGCGAAAAGAAAGAAGGAGGAGAAAAATCCGAGCATCAGCTTGATAGGACAAAAGAGTTCGTCACGGTTGCTACGGGACCTACAAGCGGTATTTATTTTCCAATCGGCGGAGCTTTCGCCGAAGCTTTAAAATCGGCTGGGTATAATACCAGTTCACAAGCGACCGGCGCATCAGCTGAAAACATTTCGATGATTTCAAAGGGTGAAGCGGAGCTTGCAATCGCAATGCAGGACTCCGTCATGCAGGCATATAAGGGCTTCGGCGCCTATGAAGGTAAAGCAAATCCTAAGCTGAGAGCATGTATGCGTTTGTGGCCGAATTACGTACAGCTCGTAACGCTGCGCAAATCCGGTATCAAAACCGTTGCAGATTTGAAAGGAAAACGTGTCGGTGTCGGTGCTGCAAACTCCGGTGTTGAATTAAATGCCCGTATGATTTATGAAGCCTACGGTATGACTTATGCCGACAGCAAGGTTGACTATCTGTCTTACGGCGAAGCAATCGATCAAATGAAAAATGGTCAGTGCGATGCAGCCTTTGTTACGTCCGGTCTTCCGAACGGAACGATTATGGAGCTTGCTACCAGCTATGATATGGAAATTGTTCCTATTGATGGGGCAGGTAGAGATGCGTTGATTGAAAAGTATCCGTTCTTCTCGCGGACGATTATCCCGGCGAATACCTATAACAACACCGAGGATGTTAATACCGTTTTTGTATATAACATCATGCTGGTAAACAGCGAGCTTTCCGAAGATGTTGTGTATGATATGCTGACCGTTATTTTCGATAATATCTCGACGATTAAAGCATCACACAATGCGGCAAATAAGCATATCGATTTATCCTTCGGTGTAGAGGATGTAAGAATTCCGCTGCATCCGGGCGCTGTAAAATTCTGGCAGGAAAAAGGTTTTAAGACTCCGCAGAATTAACGGCTACGTCTAAATTCGTCGTTTGAGTTTTTGAAAAGTTGTTGCCGGTTGAATGTATATGTATTTACACAGACCGGCTGCATATAAGAATATATCGGATGGAATGGTTTTTTACTGCATTGCGACTAATGCATATACGAACATACTTGTATAAAGTGTGGTTGCTCGTTTTTGCCGTACTACTGGCAGGCTGTTCCTCCGGTGAGACTGTCGAAATTTCCAATCAAGTAACGAAAGAACGCTATTGCATTCAAACAGTGCAGACAGGCGATGTTCTTTCGTTTGAGTGGGAACATTCGTTTGAACATGTCTTATGGAAAGAATTTTATCGGGTAACCGATGAACATACGTTTAAACTTTTTACCATTGCCGTTCAAGGTTTCGGCGCCGGTATTCCGGCAGAAATGGACTGCACCTATCGATACGAAGATGGTCTGATCTATATGGAAAATATAGAAGGTAGTGTGTTCAAAGAGTTTAATTGGATCCATTCGCAAAAACATCTCAAAAACATTACGATAAATGATACCGTGCTTATATGGGGAGAGGAGCTTCCCCAACGGGCAAAAATACGGTTAAGGCTTTCTAAAAACTGATTTGCAATCTGCGTTAGCGGATACGATAAATCATTTCTTTATAGGACAAGCCGATAGGCTTGCTGTTTTTAGAGGTTTTTGATTAGGCTACAAAGGAAGCACTGATACTGCCGAAAGGCTGTACCGCTTCTTCATTATTATCGGGCAATCGCTAAAAACTTGGTTAGATTTGCTTCGCATCCTTCGGAATAGCGATGCCCCATTAAGGAGTACATCTTGGCTACAGAAAAAACTATAGACCAAAAGGCGCTCTTGGAAGAATTTGAACGGGAAAGCAGAACTCGAAACTTTGTTAACCCGATCTTTACAAAGATTCTCAAGTGGACTGCACTGCTGGTTACCTTTTACCATTTAGCTTATGCGTCCGGCTATATCCGGCCGGAGACATTGCGCCATCGTTCCATTCACGTCGGCATGATTTTGTTGATGACGTTTGCAATCTATCCTGCATTTAAAACATCGAGCAGAAAAGTTATCGCATGGTATGATTACATACTGATGATTTTGTCCGTTATCATTCCCGTCTATATGTGGGTGAATTATCAAGCGATTATCGACAGGGTAGGGGACGCAAACCTAACGGACGTTATCATGGGTACCATATTGGTTGCATTGGTAATAGAAGCGGCGCGGCGGATTACGGGTTGGGCCTTACCGGTTATCGGAATCATCTTTATGATTTATGCGCTGATGGGCGCACGGCAGGGGCTTATTCCGATAAACGTGCCGGGTCTGTTTTTGCATAGAGGGTTTAAATGGCCTAAATTGATTGGGCACCTCTTTTCCAACACGGAAGGTATTTACGGCACGTCGGTCAACGTTTCTTCAACGTACATTTTCTTATTCATCGTATTCGGCGAAATTATGAATAAATGCGGGATGGGAAAATTCTTTAACGATATCGCCATCGGTTTGGCAGGGCATACGAAAGGCGGTCCCGCAAAGGTCGCAGTTATTGCAGCAGGCTTGCTCGGAAGTATCAACGGGTCTGCGATTGCGAATGTCGTTACCACCGGTTCGTTTACAATCCCTCTTATGAAAAAAATCGGGTACAGCAAAGAATTCTCCGGTGCGGTTTCGTCAACTGCTTCCGTAGGTGGTCAGCTCTTACCGCCGATTATGGGCGCTGCCGCATTTATTATGGCGGAAACGCTCGGTATTAAATACAAGGAGATTGTCGTTGCGGCAGCCATCCCCGCGCTGATTTACTATTTGGGTATTATCTTCCAGATTCAACTGCGTGCGTCGAAGGACAAACTCGACGGTATGCCGAAAGATCAGCTGCCCAAGGTGAAAGAAACGCTGAAGATGTACTGGCACCTGACCATCCCGATTTTATTCTTGGTGTATATGCTGTTCTTCAGCGGTTATACCGTTATCAAAGGCGCTTTTTTAACCATCCTTTTAACAATCATTATTGCGCAGCTGAAAAAAGAAACGCGCATGAGTTTAAAAGATATAGAGGCTGCCTTTGTCGCTTCCGCAAAATCGACGGTATCGGTTGCGATTGCCTGTGCTTGTGTCGGTATCGTTATCGGTGTGTCGAGTTTAACCGGCTTTACCATCAATATGGCAAGTGCGATTATCTCGCTCGGCGGAAAGAGCTTGTTGTTGACGCTCGTCTTTACGATGGTTACCTGTATGCTGCTTGGTATGGGCTTACCGAGTATTCCTGCGTACATTATTACCGTAACGATTGCGGCTCCTGCGCTGATAGAGCTCGGCATTGCGCCGTTGGCTGCTCACTTGTTCTGTTTCTACTTTGCGATGTTTGCCAATATTACGCCGCCGGTTGCGCTTGCCTCATTTGCCGCGGCAGGTATATCGGGCGGTAATCCGATGAAGACGGGAATTGTATCCATTAAGCTGGCGCTTGCCGGTTTTATCATTCCATATATGTTCGTCTACAATAATCAGCTGTTATTGATGAATACGAATATTTTGCAGGGTATTCAAGTTGCGATTACCGCATGCGTCGGCGTCTTTTTAATCAGTGCCGCCGTAGAAGGGTATTTCCATACTAAGGTAAATATTTTTATCCGGCTTTTGATGCTTGCAGGCGCGTTCTTGCTCATCGACAGTGCCTTATTAACCGACCTTGCCGGTGTCGGCATCTTTGTTGCGTCTATCTTTATCCAGCGCATACTCGCGCGGAGAGAAGCACGGCACACAGCCGCCTAGGGATTTGGTATACGGTATGGGGATGTCTCAAAAGTTGGTTACTTTTTGGACATCGCCATCAGCACAGCTGATAGCGAGTTTGAAATTAAGTCTTTATACAATAATGACTTAATTTTAAACGTCGTATCTAAATCTAAGGAAACTGTCCAAAAACTGTTACGCAATCCGCTTTAGCGGATATGACAAATCATTTCCTTACAGAAAAAGCCGATAGGCTTTCAGTTTTTGGACAGCCCTTGATGAATTTTTGAGTTGCCGCTGAGATGGCAACTCAAAAAGATTCAAATTATAACGAAGTTTGGTTATAAGGCAAAGGTGCATTCCAGATGAGAGAATTTTTACGTTAATTGTCGTCTGGAAGTTCCTGTTGTTTTGTGTGATATAAAACTGTATGGGGGAAAAAATGGAATTAATTCCAAACCGATCATTGAGCAGCTTGTATGTATTTTTGGATTGTGCTTTTTTAGTATTACTCGCATTTTATTTTCTAAAGAGTAAGCGATATATTCCTCTTCTGGTTGGAATACTCGGGGGCTTACTCTATTTTGTAGTAGATTACGGCGGGTTTTATTGGTTGCTTGGAACACGAAAAGTGGTTGGGGCAAATCCTTTTTGGTTTTTGCTGTGGCTCAGTATGAGTTATGGGTTTACAAATATGGCGTGGATGTGGCTGTGGTTTGCCGAACCGAAAAATCGTTTGGAGTTTTCACTTTTGATTATCGTGTGGTGGTTTTCTGCGGCGGTTATCAGTAACGGGGCTGGGGCGTCATTCCCGATAATTACAATTCAGCGCGGAACTGGCGGGTATCATTGGATTATGGCGGTGTTTTTATTTGTCGGTTATGCGTGGTTGCTCATGAAAAATTTATCTGCTACGCGCGACGATGAGCGAGTACCTCTTTGGAGCATTATATCAATCGGGCTTTTGGTGCAGTTTGCATGGGAATTTATTTTATTTATAACGGGTATCCGTAATGCGGGGCTTCGTACTTTGGTTGTTAATTCGCTGATGGAAACCAATTTGGGTGCGCCATATATGTATTTGATTTACACAACAGTCTCAAAACGGATGCGGAAATAAATGTGTGTTGCGCTGCGGCAGAGGTAAAAGTAACATTCGCGGGTTCGATAGTACCTACTCGATAGACGATATCAGCTTTATGATGAAGCCCATTGATGTTCTTTGCAAATACAATGCAAAAAGTAAAAGATATATTGCATACTACAAAGCACTTTTTGGAGAGGCTCTTTAACTGAGTTATGATTTTAACAGCAGTCTGACTTTGTTACCGCAGGCGCACTGAAATGGCGCGGCTGAAGATACGCTTTTATTTTGCCCAGCCGGTCTTCCAATGCCAGAGCGGTTTTGACAGCGCGGAAGAAAAGGTTTGTACGCGGTTAAAGTCCGGGAGCCAGTCTAAGTCGCTTACCAATTCTTGATAAAAACCGTCGTCGATGGCTAATTCTTCAAGAAAGGTACGCAGTGTGATGTCTTCCGATTCGTCGAGCAGGCGGTTGGAAAAAGCATCGATTCGCCGCGCTTTCGGATTTGCCGTAATGGGGGTGTACTGTGTCATCAGTGAAAGGAGCGCCTTGCCTTTAAGGTTTTGAGCGAACCAACGGAGTACCGCTTGCGAGTCCTCTAATTTTCCCGGAAGCGCGAGATGCCGGACAATAACGCCTGACAGCATTTTACCGAACGGATACCGCTCATCAGGCTGCGTAAGGTTGAGCGGCGAAAGCCGTGCCATTGTCTGGATTGCGGAGCATGCTTGTTCGGGATAATCCGGAGCGGCAAAAACGCGGCGGGAGGTTTCGGTATTGAGTGTTTTGAGGTCGGGCAGCCAGCCGTCGACGGTATCCGCAATCGATTCAAGCGCTTCCACCGTTTCATAAGCGGAGGAGTTCCACACAACGGGAATAGTTAAGCCGTGCCGCTTTGCTGCACGGAACCCTGCGCCCAAAGCCGGTATCGCATGGCTGCCCGTAACGATGTTGATGTTTTCTGCGCCTGCGTTTTGGAGTGTCAGGCATATTTCGATAAATCCCTGTTCCGTTACAGCACGTCCCATACCTTCTTGCGAAATTTGAAAGTTTTGGCAAAAAACACAGCGGAGATTACAGCCGGTAAGGAATATCGTTCCCGAACCGCCCGCTCCGCTTACCGGAGGCTCTTCTCCAAAGTGTAACCCTGCCCATGCAATGCGCAGCTCCGCCGTTTCTCCGCAAAAGCCTCTCTCTCCGGCGTTCCTATTTACCCCGCAGCGTTTTGGACAGGCGTTACAGTGTTCATAGTCGGCGCAGCAAAAATCCCGTATCACAAATACCGTTCCTATTTAAGCTTATTCCGTTCAACCATAACGCTCATAATTGCGCTTACGGTGTGCATATCGAGTGTTTCCGCCGCCGCCGAAACAATTGTGTGCAGTTCTTCCCAATCTTCATCGGAAAAATCCATATCGCTGCCGAAGCTGCCGTCAAAAAGCGAAAAGACGGTGTAGAACCAGTTGACGGCATCTTCTCTTGTATCTTTCAGATGTGTGCGTAACCAGTATTCAGCCGAATCTTCCGCTAATGGGAGAAGGTTTTTATCGTAACTGCGGATTGTTTGAACAAAAAACGAACTCAGCTCTTGCCGGAATGTAGGATCAGGTAATTTTTCCGTTCGCCGCCGTGCATCGCTATAAAATTTTTCGAGGATATTCATAAGGATGTTACTATAAGAAAAAGAGACCTAAAAAGCAAGCGCCGTTTGCGGAGGGTTTAATACCCGCCGTTCATCTACCGCCACGGACGGCGGTTATTCCGAACAGTAGCAATGTTGTGGCAGAGCCACAACTTGCAGTCAACACTATACACGGATGTATAGTGTTGACGAACGCTCTGCGTCGTAGCAAAGGGTATTAAAGCCGACTGCAACCACCTTATGAGAACACACAGTGCGAAACGTTGAGCACTGTGTCCGACGCTCGCGTCGGGGTTGTTGATTTCTCCAACTATTTCTCAAAAAATTTGCGGTGGTAGGATTCCAAATCCTTGTCTTCGATATGGGTGTAAATTTGCGTAGTAGCGATGCTCGCATGACCGAGGAGACATTGTACAGAGCGGAGGTCGGCGCCGCCTGCGAGCAGATGGGTTGCATACGAATGGCGGAGTGTGTGGATTTTTGTGGTAACGCCGCTGAGTTGTTCGATTTCCTGCAAGCGTTTCCAAATACCCTTACGGGTAAGCCGTTCGCCGTGGTGATTTAGGAATACGGCTCCTGTCGTTTCGGTGTTTTCGCGATGCGCCGGTTTTAAAAGAAGCGGACGGGCTGTTTTTAAATAGACGCTTAGCCGCGCTTCCGCCTGCGCCCCAAAGGGGATGATGCGCTCCTTTCCGCCCTTGCCGTGAACTTTCAGCAGCTGCTCGTTAAAAAAAACATCCTCCAGTGAAAGCGTTACCGCTTCGCTTACGCGCAGCCCCGCCGAGTAGATAAGCTCAAACAGGGCGCGGTCGCGGATACCGTTCGGCGTATCCAGCGGGATGGCTGCCAAAAGTTTGTCTACTTCATCAGGGGCGAGCGCCCGCGGCAAGTTTTTTTCGCGGCGGGGGCTTTCCAGCTGCTCTGCAGGATTATCGGCGCGGACGTTTTCCAGCTGCAAAAAGCGATAAAAGGAGCGGAGCGCCGCCTGATCTTTTGCAAGCGTTCTCCCCGTTACCCCTTCTTTCGCCCGCACAAGGAGAAAGCCGATGCAATCGTCTTGAGACGCATCTTCGATAAGGCGCTCATCCCCAAGCTGCTGCTGAAAGAGGCGCAGTGTATTGAGATATGTTTTTGCAGTAAGCTGCGCCCGCGCCTCCGCCGAGATTAAATACCCGTAAAATGCCCGTAATTGTATTTCTGTCATCGTAGTTTACTCAGAATAAGCACCACAAACGTTGTTTGAATCTCCCCGCAAAATAATTGAGGTCGTTCAACCAGAGTTGAACCTCTTCGCGGTTCAAATGGTCTCACGGCCTCAATTATTTTGCGATTGTGATTAATTCATCTGGTGTGCTTATTCTTCTTTTAAAATAAATTGTGCGAAATTTTATCCAAAATTTCGCACAAAAGGACTGTAATCAACAACCTCGATGCAGAGCGTCGAGATATTAAGCCCTCATACGACTAAAGGTGGTCATAACTTTTGCACCTAGTCTTTCCGTTAGCCTTTTAAAAATAGGTGGAGCAGATGCTAGGAGCTAGCCGAAATAAAACGGAGGCGTATCGGGTATACGGTGAGTATTTATTTCGGCGTAGCGACAACGCAGATGCCCGCATATTTTTAAAAGGAGCTACCTTTTATTTCGTATATACGCCGGCACATCCAAATCGGTATTGGCGCCGGGAAGCTGTACGCGGATAGGCTGCCGCGGGGCTTCGGTCATTTCCGGTTGTTGTTGAGGCGGCGGAGGCATAGCAGGTATGCTTGCATTCCGCGGGCCGAGGCCGGGTAGGGTAGGCTGTTGCGGTGTTTGCAGCTTTGCCCATTCGCTTGCCGAAATAAAATCGTTTTGTAAAAATGACGTATGAAGCGGTTCACTCTGAACGCTTGTTCCAGCCGGTTGTCCCGGTTGCTGTATTATACTCTGAATCGGATCCGCATCGGTAGGAAAGCCCGTTGCGATGACCGTTACGGTGATTTTGTCTTTCATGGCTTCGTCGGTTTCATCGATGGTAATGCCGTGAATGGTTTCAACATCGGGATGGGCGTTCGCGGTAACGATTTCCATAATATCGTTGACTTCCACCGTAGAAGGCATCTCCGCTGCGTAGATATTAACCAGTATGTGTGTTGCTCCTTCTATGTGGGAATCTTCCAAAAGTGGATTGTTGATGGCATTCGTTGCTGCGTCAACCGCGCGGTTTTCTCCCGATCCGGTACCGACGCCCATTAACGCATCGCCTTGCCCTGCCATCGTGGAACGCACATCCGCAAAATCGATATTGACCAATCCGTTCTTTGTAATGATATCCGCAATGCCCTGCACGGCACGGCGCAACACATCGTCCGCCATAACGAAAGCATCCTTTATCGTCTGTTTGCTGTCTACCATATTTAATAAATGCTGATTGGGAATAACGACCAGCGTATCGACGTTTTGCCTGAGTTTTTCAATCCCCGCTTCGGCGGTGCGCATTTTTGCACGTCCTTCAAAACTGAATGGTTTGGTAACGACGCCGACTGTTAAGGCTCCCTGGTCACGGGCTATCTTTGCGATGACCGGTGCGGAACCCGTGCCAGTGCCGCCTCCCATACCGGCAGTGATAAAGACCATGTGCGCTCCGCGGACGGCATTCGCAATAATTTCGGTGTCTTCCATAGCGGCTTTTTCGCCGACTTCCGGTTTGCCTCCCGCGCCGAGTCCTCCGGTCAACTTTGAACCTATCACCAATTTCATCGGCGCCTTTGAATAATTGAGCGCCTGTACATCGGTGTTCGCTACGATAAAATCGACGTACCGGATATTGCACTCCAACATTCTATTAACCGCATTCGAACCGCCTCCGCCGGCGCCGATTACCTTAATAACGGTAGGATTGACCGGTAACAGTTCATTTTGCTGCATCACTTGATAATCCATATATATTCCCTCCCCCTTGCTGGTTAAAATAAATTTTTCCAAAAGTTTTTGAGTTTACCGACAATTTTACCCTGCTCGGCTTCTGTTTTTTTTGTTTCCTCACCGGATGCCGCCCGCTGTTTGTACTGCGATAAAATCAGTCCGAGTACGGCCGCAAATTCGGGGCTTCGGTATTCTCCGGTAAGCCCGCCGAAAGTTCCCGGAATCCCGAGCCGTACTGCAGGCGTGCCGAAGATTTCGGAAGCAAGTTCCGTAGCGCCCGGCATCAGAGAGCCGCCGCCGCAGAGGATCACATTGCCTGCGAATCGGTTGGACGCTGTCGCCGGTGCGATTTTATCTTTTGCCATCGTAAAAATTTCCGCCATTCGGGCTTGCAGAATATCGCATATATCCGCTCTTTCAATCTGTATCGGCGCTCGTCCGCCCGGAGCGGAAATCAGTACGGATTTATTATCTTCCAAAAGCGGCTGCCAGCAGCATCCGTCGGTTATTTTAACCTTTTCGGCGGTTTCGGTCGAAAGCCCTTTCACAATCGCCAAATCATTTGTCGCATGGCCGCCGCCTACCGGCAACACGGTCGTAAGCACCGGCGCTCCGCCCGACATCACCACAATATCGGTGGTGCCTCCTCCAATATCGATAAGCACCGAGCCGAGTTCCTGTTCTTCCTGCGTCATAACGGATTCTACGGCGGCCAAACCGTGATACATCGGTGCATCAACTTGTAAATTAGCGCGCTTCACGCAATCGACGATATTTTTGATGCAGGTAACCGATCCGGTGATAATATGCACTTCGGCTTCAATGCGGACACCGATGACGTTATGCGGATCCGCGATGCCGCGCTGGTCGTCAACGATATACGATTGGGGGATAACGTGCATGACGCGCCTATCCATCGGGATAACGACTGCTCTTGCAGCTTCTATAACGCGGTCGATGTCCTGTTGGTCTATTTCGCGGTTCCCTTTTCCTTTATCGGTAACGGCAACAATACCGCGGGAATTAATTCCTTCAATGTGGGTGCCGCCGATTCCCGTAATGCAGTGGGTAATTTCCACGCCGGACATCATCTCCGCGGCTTCCACCGCTTCATGGATTCCCTGTACGGTCTTTTCGATATTGACGACGGTTCCTTTCCGTAAGCCTTCGGAAATGCCGGTGCCCACGCCGATAATTTGTAAAACGCCTGTTTCCAGTTTTTCGGCAACAACGGCTCTGATTGCGCTGGTACCTATATCCAATCCGACTATGATATCACTCATCGGCTTCACCTCTTAACCGGTAGGAAGCGGTTCCCGCCCGTACATCCAACTCCTCAATCTTTGCACTCAGATCAAGATCTCGTATAACATCCAATGTCAATATCATATACTGCAATCGCTCCTCATTCAATGTACTGTCGGTACGTACCTTAACCGGTGTTTGTACCGGATAGAGAATGAGGTCGAATCCGCCGTATTTTTTTTGTTCAATCTTCATTTCGGAGATTTCGCTGAGTAAGGCCGGATTTTTTTTCTGCAAAAGATCCAGTTGTTTAAATAATGGCACAAGCTGTTTGTGTACCTTCATTCCCGCTCGTATAGTCTGAAAAGAAAGGCCGCTGATAACAGGCAGTGTTTGAGTATCTTTCTTTGAAGTGACTTTGAACACCGTTCCCGTTTTGTCTATTTCCATCGGAATTGTACGTCCGCCGACTGTCGCGAGCAATACGCCGACCGGCTTTCGTTCGATTATTTCAATCAACACCTTGTCCGGATATTTTTTGACTACGCGTGCTTCCGCAACGAGCGGATAGCTTGCAATCCGATGCAATAGCACATCTTTATCGATCTTTCCCCATTTTTCCGTTCCGGTCAGGCCGGATGCCTTTTTCAAATCCGCTTCGAGAATGGTGTCGATTCCCGAAATCCGTATCTTTGCCGTCGAATTAAACGGTACGATAAAAAGATAATATACTAAGTCGCCTACCAAAAACAACAGCATCGCTAAAATAATGATTTTAAGGAGCTGCTTTCCTTTTGTTTTTTTTACGGTTTGAGGTAATTGACGCGATTCGGTGTATGCGTGGTTTTGTAAACCGATAATATCAGACATTATGAAGCGCTCCTTTTTGAATAACTTGAAACATTGATAATCAGTCCGCATAGGCAAAGACTGGTAATAAGCGAAGATCCTCCGAATGAGAAAAAAGGGAGAGGAATACCGGTTGCGGGTAGCAGGCGGACAACGACTCCTAAGTTTAAAAAAGATTGAAGAACGATTGAGGTGGCGGCGCCGAATGCGACATAGCAGCCGAATCGATTTTTACAGGAAAAGGCAATCAGATAGGCTACCGCAGTAAATGCAAGCAAGAGTGCAAGATAACCGCATACTCCCAAAAAGCCCATCTCTTCGGCCCATGCGACAAAAATAAAATCGGAATATATTTCGGGAACGCTCGAAATTTTATGGATGCCATTCCCTATTCCCGTACCGTACAAACCGCTGCTTGCAAGCGCTTCGAGGGCTGCATTAATTTGATAGCCCGTGTCGAGCGGATCGCTATCGGGGGAGATAAAGGAGAGTACACGTTTCATCCGATAGGTTGAAGTAACAACCATGAGAACTGCGCAGGGGATGGTAACAATCAATCCTTTGAGGAACCAGAGCAGCGGCCCTCCTGCCGCAAAAAACATGACCATAAAGATGAGCATTAAAAAAATTGCACTCGAAAAATCGTTTTCAAGGTATATCAGCAATACGAATACCGACGTAATAAAAAAAGGCGGCAATATGGAAATTAAGGGCGCATCCAGTTGATCCGCTTTTTTATCAAAGAAGTTTGCAAGAAAGATAATGAGCAAAAGCTTGATAAATTCTGACGGCTGCAAGCTAAAACCGCCGATGGAAATCCAGCGGTTAGCGCCGTTCCGCGGCGAAGCGATGCCCGGAATAAAGGGAAGTAAGAGGAGGATAACGCCTGCTATCAAGAGATAGGGGAGCAGTTTTCGTAAACGGTCAAAACTGAAGAACGAAAAGAAAATAAGGCCGATGCAGCCTATAAGGAGATTGCGAAATTGCCGGACAAGGAAATAAGAAGAATCATCGAAAAAACGTTCGGCGTAATGCAAGGAACCCGAATAGAGCACAGCGAGGCCGATTCCAACCATGATGAGCACGAGCAGGATAAACGTGAAGCTGTACCGGTCGCGGTTGATGTTCTTTTCAACAGTGATAGTGTGCTGCATCATACCCGCTCCTTTTGCAGGATAGGCTCAAACTGCTCAAGCTCAAGGCTGCGGGATCCTTTCAGAAATACGAAGTCGTTTCGGTTTAATAAGCTGTCCAATGTGTCGCGGAGTTTGCCCGCTTCGGCTTCCGTAAAGCAGAAAAAAGGTTTATTCGAAGTTTTATTTTGTTCGACGGCAGCAGCGCATATTTCTTCGCCGAAAAAGAATAGTATATCGGCATCGGAGGCAAATGCTGCTGCACATACGGCACGGTGTGCTTTCGTTGATTCCGGGCCAAGCTCCTTCATCGAGGCAAGCAGATAAATCTTTTTGCCGCGTACTGCGATATTCGCACACAGCGCAAGTCCCGCATTCATGGAATCGGGATTGGCGTTATAGCAGTCGAGCAGGTAAGTTACCGGACCACGGATAATTTGCGACCTGCCAAATAGCGCCTGTATCTGTTCGATGCCTGCTTTTATCAACTGCAGCGGAATATTGCAGTATTCCGCGACGGCAATCGCAGCAAAAGCGTTTTGTACGTTATGGATTCCCGGAAGCGGCAGGCGGATGGTTTCTCCCTTATACCGTATCTCTGCGCCGGAAAGCCCCTCGAGGGTATAGGAGCCGAGAGCTGCGCTATAAGTAAAGATTTTTCCGTGCGGTACTTCTTTTAAGACAGCCGTGTACTCGTCCTTATCGGGGACGAATCCGACAGAGTTTTCATCAAAACAGGAAAAAATTTGTTTTTTCTCGTGTGCGATAGCGTCTTTGGATCCGAGCATTCCGATATGTGCGGTGCCGATATTGGTGATAACGGCAATATTCGGTTTAAGAACTGCGGCAAGCTCCGCAATCTCTCCTTTCCGGTTCATACCGAGCTCAAAAATGCCAACTTCATGTTTTTTTGTTACGGTAAAAACCGAGAGCGGCAGCCCCGTTTCCGAATTGAGGTTGCCCTCGTTTTTCACGGTGCGGTATTTTTGCGCAAAGACGGATGCAAGCAGTTCTTTCGTCGTCGTTTTACCGTTTGAACCGGTTACCCCGATTTTTAGGAGCTGCGGGAATTGTTCCAGATAGGCAGCAGCGGCATCTTGCAATGCTTTTAACGTGTGTTCAACGCGGATACAGGCTGCCTGATGTTTTTTGCAAAGAGCAATAATATGTTGGATGTTTTCTTGAATGTCGAGGAATACCGCATCGGCAAATACGCACGCAGCGCCTTGCTGCAAGGCTTGTTCGATATAGCGGTGTCCGTCTTGCTGTGTGCCCCGCAGCGGAATAAAGAGTGCACGAGGCTTTACGGTTCTGCTGTCCGTGGTAACGGAATCAAACCCTTGATAAGGAGAATAATTGCAAATAAATGTTCCTGCAATTGCCTTGCAGAGAGCCTCCCAACCCAACAGCATGGCGTTATCCCTTCTTTTCCTTATCTAAGGTGATGCGGATAATTTGAGAGGAATCCGCTTTGTGCATATCCAATTCTTCGACGGCGATTTTTTCTATCCGCTGCGGTTTGGAGAGGATGGAAATAGCCGAAATCTTCCGTTTATTTTCTGCAATCAAGCGATTTTGCTCGTCGTTATATGCGTTTACTTCACGTTCAAGTGTATTATAAACTTGAGACTGTTTAACGGTAAAGAAAAACAGACCCGGGATGCTGATGGTAAGAATCAAAGCTAAAAGGTGTTTCATATCGGTTATGACCTCCTCAAAGAGAGCTTTTTAACAACACGGAGCCGGGCGCTGCGGGACGGCGCATTGCCGGCTGTCTCTTCGGCGGAGGGACCGACCGGTTTTTTAGTAAGCAAAGCTGCACGGGGGATGCCTCCACAAGTACATATCGGCATTTCAGGCGGGCAAATACAGCTTTTTGCAAGGTCTCTAAAAAAAAGTTTTACGATGCGGTCTTCCAGCGAGTGAAAGGAAATAACACCCATTTTTCCCTCTTCCGCAAGGCAGGCAAAGGCTTTTTCCAATAGGCGCGGCAGCCGATCAAGCTCGCTGTTGACCGCAATCCGTAGGGCTTGGAATGTCTTGGTTGCAGGGTGTATGGGGCCGTGCCGAAAACGGGCGGGAACCGCATGGAATACGGTTTCGCTTAACTGCCGCGCTTCCATAAAGGGGCGTTTTTCCCGCTCCGCAACAATAGCGCGGGCGATCGGCCGCGAAAAACGTTCTTCCGCATAGTGGTACAATACATCCGCCAGTTTTTTTTCGCTGTAGGTGTTTACGATATCGGCGGCCGTTAGCGATTCGTTCGGATTGATGCGCATATCGAGCGGTTCGTCGCCGCTGAATGAAAAGCCGCGTTTTGACTCCATATAATGGAAGAGAGAGATGCCAAGATCAAATAAGATGAGCGAAGGCGCAGGCATATCGTGAGGGTATTGATCGAAAAAAGCATCCGACCAGCCTAAAAAAAATTGCATACGGTTGCCGAATGGGGCAAGCCGTACTTTTGCCTTTGCTTGAATGGCAGGGTCGGCATCGATACCGATAACCTTTAACTGCGGAAAGCGGGTTAGAAAGGCCTCACTGTGGCCGCCTTCGCCTAATGTTCCGTCGATGAGGAGCGGGGCGGATGTTTCCGGGGCAAGCAACTGCAGGCATTCTTGTAATAAAACCGGTGTGTGTACAAAGTTCATACATGTTAAAAACGAATAAGCCCCAAGTCTTCGCTCGCTTGATGGAAATCCGCCTCGCTTCCCTCCAGATAAGCCCGATATTCATCCGCATCCCATAATTCGAGATAACGGTTGATGCCCAATAGCACGCAGTCTTTTTCGAGCTGCGCGTATTCACGTAAACTTTGGGGTATTGAAACACGTCCCGCCTTATCGATGTCTATTTCCTGCGCAGGAGCGATAAGTCTGCGCAGTACAAGACGGGAGTTTGCCTGAAATAACGAAGCGGATTGCATAACTTTTTCGGATAGCAATGCCCATTCTTCAGGGGGAAATATCCATAGACAGCGGTCGATCCCCCGGGTAATCACTACTTGTGAGTCCGGCAGTAAACAGCGTAATTTTGCAGGAAACATAATACGCCCCTTCTCATCGAGTGTATTATTATACTCTCCTGAAAACACACTTTTTTCCACTTTTACCTACTTTCCTCCACTTTTCCCCATTTACTTTTATTTTACCGGTAAAATGATAAATGTCAATGCTCTTTTTGCCGATATTATGGGACACTCGAAATAAGGCACTCGAATCAACAACTTTTTTTCTCTGCAGAATCGGATATGAGTCCTCTAGTAGGAAATACAAAAAAACGTTATTTTAGGGATAAATAGGAGGACTGTATGATAACCCTTAAATATTTGAAAAAGATTGCGCTGCTCCTTATGTTGACTATCGCGCTTACTGCTTGTACGACTACGGGACAGGCTGAACGTCGTTCTGAATTATCGAAACCGGTGCTGATAGAGCACCCAGAACGTTTTTTTTGGGAGATAAAGGGTAATAATGGCTCCGTCTATGTGCTAGGAACCGTTCATGTTGCCGATAAAGGTTTTTATCCGCTTGAAAAGAACGTGCTCCGTGCATTCGATAAAGCTGACCGCTTAGTAAGTGAAATCGGCGGCAAGGCAGAACTGGAGGCATTCACCGGAATGTTGCAAACCGTTATCATGAAGAATATAAATGCCGACCCCAAAAAGAGTTTGCTCAAAGTCTTATCAGAGGAAGATATTGCTTTCCTCTATGAAACGATTGGTGATGATACGGTGCATCAACTTGCCTTATTTAATCCGTGGATTTTGAACACGGTCTTAGCGCAGCTTTTAATGAATAAAGCAGGGTTGAATGCCGGAGACGGTATCGATATGTATTTGATGCAGCGGGCTGAAAATAAAAAAATTGCAGCGCTCGATACGGCAGAGCAGCAGCTTGCAGTGTTATCGTACGGTACTTTTGAAGAGCAACTTGCTCTATTAAAGGATTCCATACAAGCATTGCGAGATATTGATAAGAGTATTGAAGAAATGCATAGGATTCGGGATTTTTATCTGAGTAATAATCGGAAAGAGCTTTCAGCGTTGCTGGTCGAATTACTTTTGAATGTACCGTCTTCTTTCTCTGAAAAAAAGGCGCAAGCTTATATTGATACACTGTTGACCGACCGGAACCGGATATGGGCGCAGAAATTCGATGAATACCTGCGCGAAGGCGGCAATACATTTGTTTTTGCCGGTACTGCACACTTCCTTGGAAAGTCGAGCGTTTTTGAAATTATGCGGCAGAAGAACATGCTTGAGTAAATTTTCAGGAATGTTTTTCTTTCCCGCATAGCTCCTCTGCGGGGAGAGTTATTCTTTCTTACCGAAGCCGTACTCGTCCCGTTCAGGGGGAACGTACCAATCGACGGCGAACCAGAGGCTGGGGTCGGCAAGGTCTTGTGCGATTTGCCCGAGCGCAACCTTTGCCGTCGTTTCTGCAATAAGATAGCGCTTGCCGTTGTGCGTAAAGCGTGCTCCGTCGCCGGTACAGTCTACGGCTGCAACCGCGTGTTTTTGTCCGGGTGCAATCATCAAGATGGAATCGATATTGAAGTGCTGCAATAGTACGGACATCAGCAGCGCTCGGCTGTCGCAATCGCCGCTCCGGTCGCTGCACACGGTCGGGATATTGAGAAAGTCTGCTCCGCTTTCATCCCTTGTGTAGGTAAAATTCTGCAGCCACTCCAGCAGGGCTGCGGCGATGGTTTCCGCAGCAGGTATTTTTCCTTCTTTGTCCACTTCGATTAATTCTTTTTCCAGCATCAGCGAAAGATGGCGGCAGCGGGCAATACTGTCGCGGTAAATCATCCGGTAATAGCGCTGCCATGCTTTTTGCTGCAGTGGGGAATTAAGGTAGCGGGTCAGCAGGGCAAACTCGCGGTCTATTACTGCTTGGTTTGCTTCGGAATCGGAGCGGTCAAAATGCACGGAAAGTTTTTTTCCGTTAAAGAGTACTTCTTTTTTTACCGTCCCTTCTTTGGGATATACCGCTTGAATCATCGGACCGGGTTCAAAAAAGGACTGACGGCTGATGAATACCGCATCCAAGCAGGAAATCATCATTGGCTCATATTCCTGCGCTTTTGCCGCCTGCGTTGTTGTTAAGACAACCAGCCATCCCTTTTGTTCGGCGAGCGGCTGCACCAAAAGCCACCCTGCCTGTTTTTGGTTTTGCTGTGTAAATTGAAGGTTTGCAACGAGTGCGGGGTTGCCCTGCATCAAAAATTGTATCGCCTTTTTCTGCGCTTTCAGTTGAGAAAAAATATGTTCCGCCGCAGCGGTTACCGTACCGAACTGTTGATATGGGTAGAGGGCAACCTGTAATCCGACGGGGATAATTGTGTTTTGATAAAGGTAGCGGGAATTATCCCGGGAATTCACCTGCCTGAATCCCTCCGGTAAATCCAATGTATAGCCTAATGAAGGATTGCTGATCAGTTCCGCCCGAAGCGGATAGCCGATACAAAACGATAAAAGGATTACACATAACAAGTGCTGAATTTTTTTTCGATTCATCATATACTCCCCACTATGCACAATAGTCAACAAAATATTGTAAAGAAATCCATTCCGATTGTATACGAGGACGAAGCGATTTGTATCGTTAATAAGCCTTACGGTATTCCGGTACAGGGCGGGGCGCACATTGCCGTGTGCCTTACCGAGATTTTAAGCAAGCAGCTCAGGACAGAAATATTTCCGGTACACCGGCTGGATAAAGAGACTTCCGGCTTATTGGTAACGGCAAAAAGCGCCGCCGCCGCCCGTTCATGCCGCACCTTGTTTGAGTCGAGGGCGGTCGAAAAGGAATATCTTGCATTATGCTTCGGCAGTTTTGAACATTCTGTAAATAAGAAAACATTGAAACCCATTCCGAAAGAAGGCATTATCGATACGCCGATTATGGAAAACGGCACGGCAAAGCCTGCCTCAAGCGCGTATAAACTGCTTGCAGGTACGGACGCATGCAGTTTGTTTTCCGTCCGGTTGCATACCGGCAGAATGCACCAAATTCGTATTCACCTTGCAGGTATCGGCTGCCCGATTATCGGCGACGACAAGCACGGAAACTTTGCATTAAATAAACAGCTTTGGAAAACCGCTCGTATTAAAAAGCTCCAGCTCTGCGCATACCGTCTCCGCTTTCCCATCGGCGGCAAAGTTCGCCTTTTTACCGTGCCGGTACCGGAGCATATACAAGCTGCTATTGATACACTGATGGGTGTAGCTAAAAACTGATTCACAATCCACGTTAGCGGATACGATAAATCATTTTTCTACAGAACTTCTGTCGGAATTGTAATGATCGGACATCGGGGTTATCCCAAAAGTCGGTTGCTTTTGCCATCCCTGCGCTTTTACGTTAAACCTGTTCGGAAATGAAAGTTTCAGAAGAGGTCTGTTATATGCTCTACGGCAGCTTGCCTCCGGTTGTGCGTTTTCTCCTCATTTTTCCGCTTGCGTTTCCCCGTTTTTGCTTCTATAATAATATCTATGTTCAGCCGCAGAACAGGATTGTCGCAGTATAAAAAGTCTCTCACCAAAGCACAAACCCCAGCAAGAAATTCGTACACAGGGCTTGACAGACCTGTAATGGCCGGCAAAATCTTCACGGCTTCACGGCTTCACGGCTTCACGGCTTCACGGCTTCACGGCTTCACGGCTTCACGGCGAATACTCTTTAGATAATTTTTTCGCATTTTTTCACAAATATCATTATTTTTTCTCACCAGTAGATGCGGAGCGGCATGGCTTGAGACGGTTTTTTCAGGTTACACAGCACTCTCTTTTCGCATTACAGGGTATAAATAAACCGCAGAGACCGCTAAGAACGCAAAAATATCCCAAGGATTTTTATACTTTGCTTTCTATACCTTATTCTTTGCGCTCTCTGCGTACTTCGCGGTTAATTGAAACACTGAATATCAGCTATTGCATGCGCTTTTACAATGCTGCTTTGTACCGATGGGGACGGCAGAGTATCCGGCTTGATAGGGATAATTATCGATCATTCCGCCATTCAACATGAACGAACAACTACAAACTTAAATAGGAGAACTATATGAAGACTACGAATAAAAGAAGTACATTCTTTGCGTTTGCAGTAACGGCGATGATGCTGGCTGTAAGCATGGTTATGGGCTGTAAGCAGCCGTCCGTTACGGTTACCGCATACCCGGTCAGCTTTAGTGCCGTCGGAGGAACCGTTACCGCCAGTGTAGACGGAAAAGAAATTAAAAACGGGGACTTGATTGGAGTCGGAAAGGAGGTAACCTTTACTGCTCATCCGCAAAGCGGAATGCAGGTTTCACGCTGGACGGGGATAGATAAATCCGAAGGCAAAGTTACCATAACACTGACCGTAAAGGCAGGCGTTTCGGTAACCGCAGAATGCACGGCAATTATGCATACGGTTACCTTTGCGCAACCCGAACACGGAAAGCTTACGGCAAGTATTGACGGAAAAGACTTTACCGGCGGCACCGTGCAAAAAGGGAAAACAGTCGTCTTTACCGCCACCCCTGCCGACGGGTACCGAGTAAAGAGCTGGACGGGAACGGATAATCCTGCAAGCACGGATAATCCTGCAAGCACGGATAAAACGGCAGTACTCACGGTAAAAGAAAATGCAACGGTTTCGGTGGAGTTTGAGTATGGAGTTGAGGTTATTCCGGTTCCAAAATTTAACGTTACCTTTGATACCCCGCAGAACGGCACATTAACAGCAAGCCTTGACGGCGCTCCGTTTACCGGCGGTGAAGTACGAGAAGGCAAAATTATCGTCTTTACGGCAGAACCTGCTCCTACCTACCGTGTAAGAAAATGGACGGGATTGGAAAATGCAGATACTAAAACCATCCACACACTCACCGTTACAAAAGCGGTACACGTGTCGGTTGAATTTATCAATGTGCCCGAGTACACCATAACATTTAACCAACCTGCCAATGGAGCTCTTAAAGCCACCCTTGACGGTGTTCAATTTAACAGCGGTGACAAAGCTGCGGAAGGGCAGCATATCGTTTTTACCGCCATTCCCGAAATAGACTACCGGCTCTTAAAGTGGGAAAACGTAAATACCGACCCCGAACACGGCTATGTTAAAGTCCACACGGTGCAAGCAGACAAGACTGTTTCGGTAACCTTTGAACCTGACGATATTCTTACCATTAGAAAAGATTGGAGAGGAGAGCATTATGTCGAATCGTGTAAAAAAACTGCCGAAGGGGTAATCGCAGTTCCCGACTATGTAAAAAGCATTGCAAATAACGCCTTTAAAGACTGCGTAAAAGTTACCGAGGTAACCATTCCTTCAGGTCTTACCGAAATCGAATTCTCTGCTTTTAGCGGCTGCACGGGGCTGACAAGCATAACCCTTCCTGCGGGGCTTACCAAAATCGGAAACTCTGCTTTTGGAGGCTGCACGGGGCTGACGAGCATAACCATTCCTGCGGGTGTTACCAAAATCGAAAGCTCTGCTTTTGGAGGCTGCACGGGGCTGACGAGCATAACCATTCCTGCAGGTGTTACCCAAATCGGAAGCTCTTCTTTTGAAGGCTGCACGGGGCTAACGAGCATAACCCTTCCCGCAGGTGTTACCCAAATCGGAAGCTATTCTTTTTCCGGCTGCACGGGGCTGACAAGCATAACCCTTCCTGCGGGTGTTACCCAAATCGGAAGCTATTCTTTTTCCGGCTGCACGGGGCTCAAAGACATCACTATCGAAGCGATGAATATAACGGGGATAGGAAGTTATGCATTTGACAATATTCATGACGAAGCACGGTTTAAGGTTAAATCCGGCGGCAATGTAAAGCAGAAGCTGCTTGACTACGGGGTTAATGCAGACAAGATTATTGAACAACCGTAGAAGAAATATGAGAGAAATTCGTGCAGCTGAGTTGCTGCACGGGCTGATGGGGGCTTGTCCCGAAAGGGGGCAAGCCCTTGTGGAATGAGAGCGAAGCCTTACTACAAGGAAAGGGCTTCGCGTATAAAACATTTGGTTTAGCACGGGAACGCCGACATTTTTAGTGAATTTTCTCAAAGAAGCACACTATTTTATCCCTGACTTGGATGGAAATGTTGAGCTCGATGAATCGGGATTACAGACCTATCGGGCGGTAGCACAAGATGCACTGCCTATTCTCTTTCAGGCCGGTTATTTGACCATAAAAGAGTACATACGCGATGTTAGGCTCTACCGGCTTGGCTTTCCGAATGATGAAGTACGATACGGCTTTTTGGAAAATCTGCTGCCAGCATACTCTGATGTCCCCTTTGGTCAAACAGGCGTATGGGTAGGACGTTTTGTACAGGATATCCGCAAGGGGAATGTAAACGGCTTTATGGAACGGATGCAGTCGCTTATCGCCGGTATTTCTTATGACAACTTTAACAGCAAAGAGCTGAAATTGCGGGAGCAAAACTACCAGACAGCAGTGTACCTCATCTTTAAACTGATGGGGCAGTTTGTGCAGACGGAAGTCCACTGCTATAGCAGTGCCGCCACGGATGGCGGCGGTTCCACGCAGCAGCGATGTTTTTGCTTTACAAAAACTCGACGTTAAACAATGTACAAGGACGTACATTGTTTAACAGGATTTGAGGAAGCAACGCGGACAATTAAGAATTGGAAAACCGAGGTGTTTGAAAAGTAAATTACATCAATGAGCTGCGCTCCTACCTCCGCAGAATTCTGCCATTGTTGATATCGAAGATCGCCTTATTTATGTAGAGTAATATCAATGCCTGTTTTTTCCCCTTCCACTTGACACCATAGTGCATAATGCACTATTATGCGCCCCGAAGTTAGTTATTATTAACTTAATATAGAGTGGAGGCGTTATGTTAAACAAAACAATACGCGCATTAGGAATAGGTGCGCTGTGTGTAGTGCTGGCGGTTTCGTGCAGCAAGGAAAAAAATGCGGATATGCAGGGTATGCAGAATCCGGAGGCAAAAAAGGCTGCGGATATTGTGCTGCGGGAAGCAGGCGGGGACTTCGGCTATCCGAACCCGTTTCGGCACCAAAACCGCGGGCCGGGCTTTTTCAAAATGGAATTGATTTACGATTCGCTTTTGGAAAAGGACGAAAAAGGGCTGATCCCATGGCTTGCAAAGGAATGGTCGGTGAACGATGACGGGCAAACCTATACGTTCACCATTGTAGACAATGCAACGTGGCATGACGGCAAGCCGCTGACGGCGGACGATGTTGCGTTTACGGTTAAGTATTTTGAAGCACATCCGCCGATGCGCGGAGGTCTGATGCTGCATGGAAAATATCTGATGGATTCCGTTACCGTCAACGGCAATACGGTGAGCATTCACATTCCGGAATATACGCCGACCGCGCTGGAAAAAATCGGCAGTATGCGCATCATCCCCAAACACGTCTGGGAACATATTGACGACCCTGCAAAATTTTCCGGCGAAGGTGATATCGTCGGTTCCGGGCCGTATAAACTGGCTTCTTACCAGAGCGAACAGGGCGCATATAAAATGGTACGCTTTGACGAATTTTGGGGATTAAAGCCCGCCGTTTCCGCAATAGAATGGATTCCCGTCAGCGATGCTATTTTGGCATTTAATAACGGCGAAATTGATATTACCAACTTGCCCGCCGATCTCGTCAAAAATTACGAAAACAACAGCGAGTTTAAGGTCGTTAAAAATTTCGGTTTGCACGATTTCCGTTTCTATTTCAATTTTGATACCGTTCCTGCTTTCCGCGAAAAGGAAGTCCGGCAGGCAATCGCGTATGCAATAGACCGCAAAGAATTAATCGAAAAGCTTGAACGTGGTTCGGGGCTGGAAGGCAGTCAAGGGTATCTGCACCCTGCGCACCCGATGTACAATCCCAATCTTCCCAAGTACGAGTTCAATGTTGAAAAAGCAAAGGAGCTGATGAAGGGCAGAACAATCAACGCGCAGTTGACCGTGGGCAGCTCGCCGAAAGAGGTAAAGATGGCGGAGCTGATTAAAATCAGATTGGCGGATATCGGAATTACGTTGGATGTTGTCAGTGTCGACTCCAAAGCGCGGGACGGTATGATCCGGGATAAAACCTATCAGACTGCGATTGTGGAATCGGGCGGTATGGGCGGCGATGCTGATATGCTGCGCGAAATTTATTCGTCTAAAATGAAAAAGCCTCACCTTGCCGGATATGCCAATGCGCGGCTAGATGACCTATTGTACCGGCAGTCGATAGAGCGGAATGCGGAAACGCGGAAGCAGCTGATCTATGATGTGCAGGAAATTCTTGCGGATGAAATTCCGATGCTGCTGCTCTACGGCAAAATCGATAATGCGGTGTATCGCCCCGCAAAATACGACCGGTGGACGGTGCGGTACGATCACGCAAAATTGGAGCATCCTAAGTTATCGTACATTATCCGGTAAAATAGAGCGAGTAAAAAGCGATATTTAAAGCTGCTGCAGTACAACGCGGCAGCGCAGCACGCACGTGAGGCTTCCTCCCCAATGAAATATTTCGTTTTATTTTTTGCTTTGATTACCGCTCATTTTTTTCTTCCCCGCTTGATGCGCGCAGATCCGTTTGTGTTCATCTCATCAGACGGAACGGAAGTTGCAAGCTACAGCGAGGAAGAAATCAATAAGTACAAAGCGTATTACGGACTCGACAAGCCGCTGTGGCAGCAATATGTGCAGTACGTTGCGGGTATTGCTACTGCTAATTTAGGCTACAGCATTTACTTTAAAGATTCGGTGGTCAACCTTATTTTTAAGCGGCTGGTATGGACGGCGGGGATTGTGTGCGCGTCCCTATTGTTCAGTCTATTGCTGGGACTCTGTTTGGGAAGTCTGAGTGCGTGGTTTGCCGGAAAGCGGCTTGACGGTTTTTTGTATCATACCATGACGGTAGTGTCGGAGATTCCGTCCTTCTTAACGGCAAACGCTATTCTGATGCTGTTTGTTATCCGCTGGAGAGTATTACCGACATCGGGCGGCATCACGCCGTTTTTACCGCTGGAGTTTACCCTGCCTGTTATCACCGACATCATAAAACACGCGGTGTTGCCTGCGCTGACCTTATCCTTGCTTAAAACACCGGATTTTTATTTTGTAACCCGGAGCGCGATGCTGCGGCAGCTGCAAAAAAAGTATGTCGAAACCGCGCAGGCAAAATCTTTGGGAGCGTTCACCATCGTGGTAAAACACTGTCTGCCGAATGCATCAAACCCGATTATCACCCGCTTTTTGCTCAGCCTACAAACGCTCTTTAACGGTGCGCTCATTGTAGAAAACGTCTTTAAGTATCCCGGTATCGGCAGGCTCATTAGGGATGCCGTCTTTTATCGAGACTACCTTTTGCTGCAAGGCATCTTTTTTGTTATCACCGTGTTTATCTTGTGCATCAGTGCAGTGGGTGAAGCGGTGTACCGGCGGACGGAAAGGAGTGCAGTGTGAAACAACCGAAATTTACTACGCCGTATCTGCCATGCTTTTTTTTGTGTGCGGTTGTGCTGGCTGCCGTTTTACCGTACTTTCCGTTTTTGAAATCGGGTACCATACCCAGCGGAGTTGCACTGAGTCCGCCGTCGCGGGAACATTGGTTCGGCACTGATGACCTCGGCATCGATCTTTTTTGCGTCGATCTGTTATGGGGCAAAAAGCAGTTTGCTCTTATCGGTGGGGAGCGCAGTAGCTGCAGCAATCGGTGGCAGTATCATCGGGATGCTTGCAGGCTATGCAGGCGGCAGTATCGACGCGGTGATAGTGAGTATGATCGATTTTTGTATCGGTATTCCCGATCTGCTGCTGATGGTAGTGCTGGGAGTTTTTTTGGGTCCGGGGTTGGCGAATATCATCTTTGCTATTTCCCTTGTGTCGTGGATAATGCCTGCTAAAATTGTCAGGAGCGAAGTGCTCAAACTGAAAACGGAACCGTATATCCGGCTTTCAAAAGCGTACGGCGCGCATTTTTGGCATATCTTTGCGTGGCATTTTTGGAAACCGCTTTTTTCTATTATGCTGGTGAGTGTGATTAAGATTATGAATAAAGCGATTCTGGCGGAAGCATCGCTCGCGTATTTGGGACTCGGCGATCCGCTGTCAAAAAGCTGGGGGATGACCATTACCCGTGCAATGGATTTTCCGAATATTTACCTCACGGATTTTTGGAAGTGGTGGCTCGTATTTCCCACAGCCGTGATGGTGTGTACCGTGCTCTCTGTTGCGGCAATCGGTAGGCGGATGGAGCTGAGCATTGGAGGGCGTACCCGCTCATGATGCCGGACGAAATACTCAGGGTAGAAAACCTCACGGTGCGGTACCGAAGCGCCGCCGATACGGAAATTTACCATACCGCTGCCGGTAATACAGACAAGGCAGGAACACGCACTCCTGCAGCCGGTAATACTGATAGAGCCAAATCCGGAATATGGAATGTCAGCTTTTCGCTCAAGCGGGGTGAACGCTGCGGCATCATCGGAGAATCAGGCGGCGGCAAGAGCACGCTGCTTTCGGTAATTATGGGCTTACTGCAAGAAAAGCGCGGCGGCGATGCCGACTCTGCTGAGATAACGGGCAAAATCATTTATAATGGAAGAGAAATACAAAATACCGGAAAAAATGAGTGGAAACATCTCCGCTTTACGGAAATCGGACTGGTGTTTCAGAATCAGGATGAGCGGCTCAATCCTGCGCTAACGGTTGGGGAGCAAATTGCCGAAATCCTGCGCAAAAAAACAAGTGATGCCGCGCTGTTGGAACAAGAACTTGCCGCAGTGCTCCAGTCCGTCGGGCTGGAAGCAAGCGTAAAAAACCGGTATCCGCATGAACTTTCCGGCGGTATGCGGCAGCGGGTATTTATCGCAATGGCAATTTGCCTGCGCCCGCCGCTTTTGTTGATTGATGAGCCGACAACCGCATTAGACCCCGCATCAAAGCAGCAGATACTGCAACTTCTAAAAAACATCCGGAGCGAATACGGCACGACAATGTTGATTGTTTCCCATGATCTTGCAGTGATTGAAGCCCTCACTGATAATCTGATGGTACTGCTGCACGGATATATTATCGAAAAAGGCAAAACGCAGAATATCTTGGAAGAGGCAAAGCACCCGTACACCAATGCGCTGCTGCAATCGAGTACCTATCTTAATCCGTGGAAGGATTTGTGGGGCATTAAAGAAGCGGATGAACGGCAGAGCTGCCCGTTTTATGAGCGGTGTACGCAAAAAAGCAGCGAGTGCCTATCGTACACGCCGTATTTGCCGCCGGAGTGCAGTGAAGGCTGTGCCTGTGCAAAAAACGGCATACAGACTATTTTAAGCGTCCACCATCTTTCAAAGACGTTCGGTATGGGCACACAAAAAACAGCAGCCGTTCAAGACTGCTCGCTGCGGGTGCGGCACGGAGAAATTGTCGCCTTGCTGGGAAAATCCGGTTCGGGGAAAACGACCGTGCTGCATATCATTGCAGGGCTTTTGAACAAAGACGCCGGTTCCATTGTGTTTAACGGCACCTCAATGGAAAAAAATAATTTGCTTGCGCGGGAACATGCCCTGCAAATTGTAGAGCAGGATGCGTTTTCTTCAATGAACACCGCGCTGAGCGTACAGGAAATTATCGCCGAACCATCCGTCATCCGCTACCGTAAAAGCGCCGCTGCCTTTGCGGAAACGGCAGCGAAATATGCAAAGCTCTGCGGGCTGCCTGCCGATGCTGCGCTGCTGCATAAAAAAGCACGGGAATTATCCGGCGGGCAGCGGCAAAAAACCGCGATTGCACGGGCGCTCTCGATGCAGCCGATACTGCTGTTAGCAGATGAAATAAACGCCATGCTCGACGATTCATCTAAGGTGAACATCATGCGCCTTTTAAAGCAGCTGCAATACGAACTCGGCTTTTCGATGCTGCTGGTTACACACGACATCGACCTTGTAAAGAAAGTTGCCGACTATGTGTACCGCATGGAAGCCGGCCGCATCGTAGAAGAAGGCAGCATACGGAAGGTGTTTGGTAGGGCAAGCGCATCAGGTGGCTGTTTTAACAGCCCCGCAGAATAATGGAGTCTGCTCAACCAGAGTTTCGCCGCTGTACGGCTCAAATGGTCTCCCAGTCTCCATTATTCTGCGATTTTGCCTACTCAACCTGATGCGCTTGCCCGTCTGCTGGAAAAAATGTGCGAAATTTTAATAAAATTTCGCACAGAAGGAAGGCAACTGCTTAAACTATTTGTGATGCAGTTGCCCTGAAGTATTTTGTAAAAAGGATTGAGAGGGAGTATGCAATGAATATCAATGAAAAATCGAAATTTAAGCATTTGACGGCGTTTATCTTAGTTATCCTTGCAGAGCAGCCGCGCAATCCGCGGGATATACAGTCGATCCTTCTGCAGGATTTTCCCGGTTTTACCATCGATATGTCAACCGTGTACCGCTGCCTCAGCAGTTTGGAAAAAGAAGGCTTGGTAACGATGGAGTGGGAATTGCCGCCGGAAGGAGCTGCACGGAAGAAATATGCAATTACGTCGAGCGGTAAACATGATTTATGTGAATGGAAAGAAGACATTGAAATCCGCAAACATAATTTTGAGGTCTTTTTACAAAAATATACTGCACTGGAGACAGGGCAAAAATAGGAGAAGGTAATGATGGAACTAACGATGTATGATTTCGAACGGTATATTCAAAAAACTCGGACTGACGCAAATTCCGAACAAATGTGGGATAACAGAAGCGAAAGCTTTCATGCACATACGGAAAAAAAACGAAAGCAGTTTGCAAATGAATTTGTATTTCGACTGATAAAAGAACGGACACTACTTGGTGCGGATTCTAAAGTTTTGGATATCGGCTGCGGAACGGGGCGGCATTTGCTGGAATTTTCGGCATACACACCGTATCTTACCGGTATCGATATTTCTTCAAAAATGCTTGCGTATGCACAAGAAAAACTTCAGCATATTCCGCAGGCAACATTAATTCACGGTAATTGGATGGAAACATTTACAACTAAAGACGAATTTGATTTTGTCTTTGCGTGTATGACGCCAGCAATCAGCTCCATCGAGAATATAAAACGAATGAATATGATTTCAAAAAAGTATTGTATGCTGGAACGAGTTATATATCAAAAAGACATTGTTCAAGAAGAAATAGAACAACACTTCCAACAGAAATTATTTAACCGTCCGCATAACAATAAAAATTATATCTATGGGATTTGGAATATTTTGTGGCAGATGGGATATTATCCGAACGTTTTTTTTGATAAACGTATTCAGACTGTAACTCATGCTGTCGAATTTTATACACAAGAGGTTGAATATACCGATGAAGAAAAAGCAACAGTTATGCAGCTTTTGAACGAAAAACAAAAAGACGGTGTAATCACGACAGAAGAATCTGTGGTAAAAGCGATTATCCTGTGGGAAACATAAATGGAAAGCTCTAAAAATTCATGCCTGAAGTTTTTATAGATGCCTTTATTCATACACGATCTTATTTCCGAGTATATGCATAATATCTTCAGGCGGACGGGAATCGGTCAAAAGCAAATCGATTTCATCAAATTCACAAATTTTACAAAAAAATTCTACATTCATCTTATCGCTGTCGCACAGTAAAATACGCTGCCGAGCGTTTTTAATCATTGTTTTTTTGACTGAGGCTTGTGCAAGAGTTGCTTCTGTTATGCCTGCTGCCCGGGATAGCCCACCGCAGGACATAAAAAGGATATCCGCCCTAAACTGATTAAAAAATAGAATTCCTAAGAATTTTTGTCAATCTTGTGATTGAAATTGACAGGAGAAATGGCTGTGTTATACTTAAAACATAAGAGGCTATAAAATGAACATAAGTGAATTGAAAGACCAAGTGTGCGATATTTGCCATAAAATGTGGCAGTTAGGTTGGGTTGCAGCCAATGACGGTAATGTATCCGTTAAACTTGACGACGGCACCTTTTTGGTAACCCCGACAGGGATTAGTAAGAGTTTTATTACACCCGAAAAGCTGCTTATTGTTGCAAAAGACGGCGCTATTATTGAAGGAGCAGAAGGATATAAGCCTTCCTCCGAAATTAAAATGCACTTTCGCTGTTACGAAGAACGTGATGACGTCGGGGCTGTCGTACACGCCCATCCGCCTGCCGCAACAGGCTTCGCCGTGGCTCATGTACCCTTGGATCGCTATACGATGATCGAATCCGTTATTACGATCGGTTCCGTACCGGTAACTCCATACGGAACGCCTTCCACGCATGAAGTTCCGGATGCGATTACCCCCTATCTGCAAGAACACGATGTAATGCTGTTGGAAAACCATGGAGCATTAGCGGTCGGTTGTGATCTCATCACTGCATACTACCGTATGGAGACGTTGGAACTCTGGGCAAAGATCAGTATAAATGCAACCATTCTCGGCGGTGAAAAAGAAATTTCCCCTGAAAACATTGAACGTTTGTGCAGAATGCGTGCCGACTATAAGGTAACCGGCCGGCATCCGGGGTATAAGCATTATCGAAAAGAATGAGAGAACCTATGATATCCGGTAATAAAGTTGTATTAGCGCTTGATTTCGGCGCTTCAAGCGGGCGCGCTTTCTTAGGCTGCTTTGACGGCAGCCGTATTACGATGCAGGAAAGTCATCGTTTTTCAAATGATCCCGTTATGCTAAATGGAGTATTGTATTGGGATTTTTACCGTTTATTTTTTGAAATTACACAGGGCATTCTGAAAGCGCAGCAGGACGTGCCTGTCTCAAGTATCGGGATTGATACATGGGGGGTAGACTTCGGCTTGCTACGAAAAGACGGTTCGCTTATTGAAACGCCCGTTCATTATCGTGACGGACGAACCGAAACAAGTTTCCCTCATGCTTTACAAAAAATCAACGCCGAGCGGTTTTACCGTATTACCGGCGTACAGCTAATGCCGCTTAATACGGTGTTCCAGCTCTATGCACTAAAGGAACAGCGTCCCTACCTGCTTGACGGCGCCGAAACGATGCTGTGTATGCCGGATCTTTTCAATTATTTTTTAACCGGTGAAAAGCGGACGGAGTGTTCCATCGCTTCTACTACACAGATGCTTGATGCCGACTCTCAAACATGGTCGGAGGAGATTATCGGTGCACTGGGGCTGCCTGCTCATATTCTTACCCCTATTATCCCCTCCGGTACCGAAATCGGCTTACTGAAACCGTCGGTGTGCGAAGGTTTCGGAAAGACTGCCGTCAAGGTTACGGCCGTTTGCGGGCATGATACGCAGAGCGCCGTTGCCGCTGTTCCTGCCGACTGTGACGATTTTATCTTTGTCAGCTGCGGAACATGGTCTTTATTCGGAACTGAGCTGGATGCTCCGCTTATTTCGGATGATTCCGCACGGTTTAATATTACCAATGAAATAGGTTTCGGCGGTAAAACAAATTTTCTAAAAAACTGTACCGGCCTTTGGCTGATACAAGAGAGCAAAAGGCAGTGGCAGCGGGAAGGTAAAAACTACTCGTTTGCAGAGCTTGAGGCAGAGGCGCGTAAAGCCAAGCCGTTCGTATCATTTATCGATCCGGATGCTCCCGAATTAGGTGTTCCCGGCGATATCCCCGGGCGGATACGGGCATACTGCAAGAACACCGGTCAGCCCGTGCCGGAAACGGTCGGAAGCATTATGCAGTGCATTTATCAGAGTCTCGCTTTCCTGTATCGAAAAACCCTTGAAGAAATAGAGCTGTGTACCGGTAAACGATATCCTGTTATTCATATAGTCGGCGGCGGCATTAAGGATACGCATCTCTGCCGTCTTGCAGCAAATGCCTGTGGACGGCCGGTAAAAGCAGGCCCTACGGAAGCCTCGGCATTGGGTAATATTGTAGTGCAATTAATCGCTTCCGGCGATGTACGGAATATCAAGGAAGCCCGGAAAGTTATTGCCGCTTCATATCCGGTTGCAGAATATGAGCCGGAAGATACACGCCTGTGGGATGAACATTACAGTGCATTTCGGGCGTTTTGTCGTTAACAGAAAACAGTAAGGAGGACGTATGTCAACACAGTTTAAGCAAACGGAACCGGTAAACCGGTATAAAGGACACTTACCGAAAATCGGTATCAGACCGGCTATTGACGGTCGGCAGCAGGGAGTGCGGGAGAGTCTTGAAGACCAAACCATGAATATGGCAAAGAGCGCTGCGGCGCTGATTAGCGGAAATCTCCGCCATCCGAATGGTATGCCGGTTGAGTGCGTTATCGCAGATTCTACTATCGGCGGTGTCGGCGAGGCTGCTGCCTGCGAGGAAAAATTTCAGCGGGAAGGTGTGGATATCACGCTGACCGTAACCCCCTGCTGGTGCTACGGTTCCGAAACTATGGATATGAATCCGATGACCATTAAGGCAGTGTGGGGCTTTAACGGTACGGAACGACCCGGCGCGGTATATCTTGCGGCCGTGCTTGCAGGACACACCCAGAAGGGGCTGCCCGCATTCGGCATTTACGGACGGGATGTTCAAGATGCCGATGACACTGCTATTCCCTGCGATGTAAAAGAAAAAATCTTGCTTTTTGCCCGTGCAGCCCTTGCCGCTGCATGGATGCGGGGAAAATCATATCTGTCTATCGGAAGCGTCTCGATGGGGATTGCAGGTTCGATCGTTTCTCAGGACTTTTTCCAGCGGTATCTCGGTATGAGAAATGAAACCGTCGATATGTCCGAACTTATTCGGCGCATCAACGAGAATATCTACGATGAAGAAGAATTCAAAAAAGCGCTTGCATGGACAAAAGAACACTGCAAAGAGGGGAAGGACGACAACCCCGAAAAAATGCAGCATTCACGGGAACGGAAAGATAAAACATGGGAAATCTGTGTTAAGTGCATGATCATCGTCCGCGATTTGATGATCGGAAACAAGAAACTTGAAGCAAAATTTCCTGAGGAAGCCAAAGGACGCAACGCCTTGTTGGCAGGCTTCCAAGGACAGCGCCACTGGACTGATTTTATGCCGAACGGCGACTTCTTCGAAGCCATGCTGAACTCCAGTTTTGACTGGAACGGTATCCGTGAGCCATTCTTAGTAGCCACCGAAAATGATTCGCTGAACGGCGTTTGTATGATGTTTGAACATCTGCTCGGCTATAGTGCGGCGATTTTCTCCGACGTCAGAACCTATTGGAGCCCCGAAGCGGTTGAACGGATTACCGGATGGAAGCCTCAAGGCGATGCGGCAAACGGCTTTATCCATTTGATTAATTCCGGAGCAACCTGTCTTGACGGTACGGGGAAACAGAAAAAAGACGGTAAGTCCGTTATGAAGCCGTTCTGGGAAATCACCTCCGGAGAAGCTAATGCCTGTCTTGATGCCACGCAGTGGCGATATGCGAGCTTGGAATACTTTAGAGGCGGCGGTTATTCTTCCAACTTCTTAACGGAAGGCGGAATGCCGGTTACTATGGCGCGTCTTAACTTGGTGCACGGCTTGGGTCCGGTACTGCAAATTGCCGAAGGCGCCACCGTATCGCTTCCTAAAGCCGTAAACGAAAAACTTGATCTGCGCACCAATCCGACTTGGCCGACTACGTGGTTTGTTCCGCGCTTGACCGGTAAGGGAGCGTTCACCGATGTTTATTCCGTCATGGCAAAGTGGGGTGCAAATCACGGGGCAATTACATACGGACATATCGGGGCAGAACTGATCGCACTGGCCGCTATTTTGCGTATACCGGTGTGTATGCACAATGTTGAAAATGCAAAAATCTACCGTCCGCAGTACTGGAATGCTTTCGGCGATGAGTTGGAAGGCGCGGATTATCGTGCATGTGCAACACTCGGACCCCTGTATAAATAACAGGGAACGGGGGCTGTCCCGAAAGTAACCGACTTTTGGGACAGTCCTAATTCGAGAGGATTGGTATGAAAACTATATCGATACCTACTTGGATTTGGATATACGGGATCAGATTAATTCCGGCAATATTTCTCTGTTCAAGAAGTTTGTGCACGTGTGCGCGGTGCACAGCGGTCAGCTGCTTTCTATGGATAGCATTGCGCGGGATACCGGCATTTCTGCGCCGACGGTGAAGAGCTGGCTTTCTATTTTAGAGGCTTCGTTTATTATCCACTTTCTTGAACCGAATACTAATAACCTTGGACGAAGCATCGTAAAAACGCCGAAGCTCTATTTTGTTGATTCAGAGTTGATGTGTCATCTTTTGCGGCTGGAGACAAAAGAAGATTTGCTCTTGAGCCGATACAAGGGAGCCGCGGTTGCGACCTTTGCCGTTTCGGAATTACTGAAACATCGCCTGAATTAGGGTAAAAAAGCGAACCTCACCTTTTTTAGAGACAGCAAGGGCTTGGAGGTAGATACGATTGCGGATTGGAACCGTACTTTTGCGATTGAGATAAAAAGTTCCAATGCCCCGGACGCAAAGCTGTCGCGCAACACAAAAAAATACCTGCAGCTGCTGAATGATGAAACGGCAAAAAACGCAGTGTTTTATTTGTCCGATATGAGTATGAACATCAACGGCACTGCTTATGTGAGCTGGCGCGATTGGGAAAAGTATTTACAGTGAGCTTTTGCGGATAGTGTCGTGGATAACACGCTACGATACATCGCTAAGGTGCATGCAAACCATACATGATACGTCGGAAGAGTACTGGCACAAGATTAAGGCGTAGATGCGTTAGGAGGCATTATTATGGGAACACTATATTGGAAGCGGATATACGATGCTGCTGAACCGCAAGACGGGTTTAGGATATTAGCTGATCGGCTATGGCCGCGCGGACTTACAAAAGAAAAGGCAGCGCTCGGAGATTGGGCTAAAGATATTGCACCATCATCGGCAATACGACAAGCCTATCATAGAAAAGAAATGGATTACGGCCATTTTTCCGCCCTCTATGCAAATGAATTGGCGGAAAATCCTGAAGCACCGGCTTTTATCGAAAAAATTAAGACCGAGCTACAAAACGGGAACGTTACAATACTGTATGCGGTCAAAGAACTTGAGACTAGCCATATTCCTACCCTACGGGCATTTATCGAAAAAAATATATACAGCCCTCGCTTTCATTAGTACTTCCCTGATTATTTTCGAAGTCTCAAATTCTGATATTCCGTATGTCATATTCTGACAGGTGAATTAGTTACGTTTTATCCATATTTCGATGTTACTGCATAATCACGGTAGGAGAAAAACGGAACAAACATATTCTTTCATACGTATAATTTAATGAAAAAACTTGTAAGTTATTATCATAGAAGGACTTATTTTAATAAATTTATTATCCGTCTTTGCCAATCATTATCTTTTATGGACTGTTCGGTTTTTGAAAAATCCTGCAATCCTTTTTTGGCATATATCTTGCTATGACAACCCTATAGACAAGATGAAACCGAAGGAGAAACGTATGCAAGAGGATATCATTGAAACGATATTGGCGGACTTTTCACGGCAGAATAAACAAAAAAAAGCCGTAGATACGCTGTTTCAGTATTTGTATTTTAATCTCGGTGAATTCGGGGTCTACTGTGGAAGCGAGGATATGCGCAGTGACTTTTTGCTTTGGCTCTATCCAAAGCTGGATACTATCATAGACGGTTATAATCCCGATAGGTCAATATTTCCTACTTACTTGCGAATGTCTCTTACCTATAGTTGGAAGCTTTTTCTAAGGCGGAATCGTGAACAGGCAACGTATGCTTCCGTTGCTCAAGATGATCAGCAGCGGATCGTTAAAACGAGACGGGACGAACAGAACGGATCACAAAACTATGAATTGTATGCAGCAAGTCCGTCGCCTTCATATACGGTGTTACCCGAAAAAGTTCAGTCTATTCAGGAAACAATCAGATGGGAAAGAAAAAGAAAAGACATCTATACACGTTATTTTCTCGAACTACTGTGTAAGTCTTGTTTTTGTATCAACGAACATTTGCTGCAAACAGTTGCCGTACATTTAGGAATATCGGTACGAAAGGTGAGACTGCTGATTGAGGAAGCAAAGGAGCTGACCGATAAACGGGATGCTGTTTACAACGAATGGGTAGCAAAGCGGGATTTTTATTATGTGCGGTATAAGAGTGCGACGCTCCAGCTTCGTAAGGTTGATGAGGCGCATGGTTCCGTTATCAAACGTTTGAAACATCGTCAGGCATACAGCTATGCACGTTGGCAGGGATACCTGAAGCGGATACGGGAATACACGCGGGGGCCGAGCAATCGAGCATTGGCACGGCAACTGGGCGTTTCTCGAGCAACGATTAACAGCGATCTTGTCGAGCTTAAAAAAGCGTGTTATGGTAAGCCATGCACATATACTTAGCAAGCGGCAACCGACATAAGCAAGAAGAATTTGCCGCTATTTTGGAAGGCCATCACATCAGCCTCCCTGCTGATGCGGGTATCCTCTTTGACCCCGAAGAAACGGGAACGACTTTTTTAGAAAATGCATTATTAAAAGCCCGCGTCCTATACGAATGTGTTAAATGTCCGGTGATTGCCGACGATTCGGGGCTGTGTATCGATGCGCTGGGCGGTAAGCCCGGTATCTATTCAGCCCGCTACGGCATGAAAGACGGTGTACAGCTGAAAGCGGAGGAGCGGAATCAACTTGTGCTGCAACAGATGAAAGGGATAGAAAACCGCAGCTGCCGGTTTGTCTGCTGCATTGCGGTAATGCTGGATGCTCACCGTTTTTTTACGGTACAAGAAACATGCGAGGGCGTAATTGCCGAATCGGAGCGCGGAGAACACGGCTTCGGTTATGATCCGATTGTGTATCTTCCCAAGATCGGCAAAACGGTTGCAGAACTGACGGCACAAGAAAAAAACGAACTGTCCCATCGCGGAAAAGCCGGACGAATTGTCGCCCAACTATTGGCTATGTTTCCGTCCACTGCGTCGGGATGTTGATTTTTGGCAATAGCCATTCCGTTAGCCTTTTGAAAATGGGTAGAGCAGATGCTAGGAGCGAGCACAAATTAACCGCAGGCCTGTTGAAAAGTGTACATCCGTGTACACTTTTCAACGACGAGTTTTCGCTGCGCAAAAACATCGCCTTTGCGTGGAACCACGGACATCCTCGCCCAAAATGAACGTCCGTGTACATTCTTGGGCTGCGAGGGGCTGTCCCAAAAGTATAAAGACGTGATAAAATCAGGATATGAGTAGAGGAGTCAGTAGTAAAATAACGTTTAAGACGTATGATCAAAGTGAACGGTGGCTATTGCCCCCGAGCTTAGAAGAATTGGTACCGGAGAATCATCTGGTAAGAGTAGTCAGCGCAACGGTGGATGAAATAGAACTGAAAGCCCTGTTTGAAGCCTACACAACGGGAGGGGGAGCAAGCCGCTACCATCCGCAGATGCTGTTAAAAGTATTGATCTACTGCTATCTGACCGGTACCTATTCGTCGCGGCAGATTGCGAAACAATGCCGGGAAAATGTGAATGTAATGTGGCTGGCGGCAAACCAAAAACCGGACTTTAGAACAATCAATGCATTCCGAGGAGAAAGGCTGAAAAGTGTGATTGAAGAAGTATTTACCGCAACGGTAAAGCTTTTGTATGAAAAAGGCTATGTCAAACTAGAGAAGTATTTTGTGGACGGAACAAAGATAGAAAGTGCGGCGAACAAATATACATTTGTATGGAAAGGGTCGGTAGAAAAGTACGAAAAGAAACTGGACGAAAAGGTCAGGGAGTTGATAAAAGAAATAAATACGATAGCCGAACAAGAAAATGATATATATGGCGATAAAGATTTAGAAGAGCTTGGAGAAGGAGCAGAGGTAACGAGCGAAGAGATCAAAGAAGTTGCGCAAAAGATAAATAACAAGCTTGAAGCGTTGGCAGAGAACAGTGAGAAGAAAGCAAAAACAGTTAAAAAAAAACTGGAGAAAGCAAAGAAAGAACTTGAGACAGAGCTGCTGCCGCGAAAAGAAAAATATGAAGCATACAACGCAACCTTTAATGGGAGAAACAGTTTTTCTAAAACCGATCATGATGCCACTTTTATGAGGATGAAAGAAGATGCTATGAAGAATGGGCAGTTAAAGCCCGGCTACAATGTACAAGTAGGCAATGAGAATACCTTTGCAATAGGCTTTGATATATTTGCGGATGCTGCGGATATGAGAACCTTACCGGTTCATATTGATAATGTACAAAAACGGTTAGAGCATACACCTTTGAAATGGTGATAGCAGATGCAGGGTATGGCAGTGAAGAAAACTATGAGTATCTTGAGAGAAATGGAAGTGTTGCATTAGTAAAGTATGGAAGCTATCATCAACAGCGGAAGAAGAGTTTTAAAAAGAAGCTCTTTAATAGTGAAAATTGGGACTATGATAGTGAGCAAAAAGCATACACCTGTCCAGCCGGCAACAGAGTACCGTATGTGAAAACCGTGACGAAAGAAACGAAAAACGGGTATACCCATACTATTGATATCTATCAGTGTCACAACTGTGAAGGTTGTCCGTTACGGGAAAAGTGTAGCAAAGCGAAAGAAGGGCGAACGGTACAGCGGAACGAGAAGTGGCTTGCCCAAAAGAAGCAAGTCAATGAGCTACTTGATGATGATGAGAACAAGAAAATCATGAAACGCCGCTCGGTAGAATGCGAAACGGTCTTTGGACAAATAAAAGGGAACCAGCACTTCCGTCGCTTTTATTTACGCAGCACTGAAAAAGTAACAGTAGAGATCGCTCTGTTATTGCTTGGTTATAATATTAAGAACCTTATGCGCAAAGAACAGGAAAAGAAGGCGGCATAAGGGGGATAAATCGAGGGTTACCCCTAAAATAATCAAAAAAAACGAAAAATATGGTTAGTTCTGTGAAGCAGGGGCTATACAATCGGTAATAAAACAAAACTTTTAGGACAGCCCCCTACTGCATAGAACCACCGCCGTCCGTGGCGGTTCTGATACGTCGAGGACTGTTTGCAGTAGCGGCATGGACGCCGCTTGTATTAACCAGTAGTGAGTTTCGTCTGTATGCGAAACTCACAGTCAAAACTATACAAGGATGTATAGTTTTGGCGATGCGACAACGCAGATGCTTGAATATTTTTAAAAGGGTGTTCTGTAACGTATGTTACGGAACACCCTCATTGTATATGATATAATCGCAACACTATGAATCTTTTGATCGTTTCCGGCCCACCGTCTTCGGGCAAAACAAGCGTTATTCTAAAGACAATCGAGGCGCTGCGCACGCAAGGACTCCGCGCCGGAGTGGTGAAATTTGACTGCCTTTACACCGATGACGATGTGCTATACGAAAAGGCCGGTATCCCTGTCCAAAAAGGTATTTCCGGCTCACTCTGCCCCGATCACTTCTTTGTTTCCAATATCGAAGAGGTAGTACAATGGGGTGTAAAAGAGAAATTTGACCTTCTGATAACGGAATCCGCAGGTTTGTGCAACCGCTGTTCTCCGTATATTAAGAATATTCTCGGGATCTGCGTTATCGATAATCTTTCCGGCATCAATACGCCGAAAAAAATCGGCCCGCTTTTAAAAGCGGCGGATATTGTTGTCATCACAAAAGGCGATATTGTGTCGCAAGCCGAACGCGAAGTGTTTTGCGCCCGTGTCAATACCGTTAATCCGCGGGCGGTTATTATGCAGGTGAACGGACTGACGGGGCAAGGCGCTTTTGAACTCAGCACGCTGCTGTTCAGTCCCGATAAAGATATTTCGACGGTGCAGGGAATGGAACTCCGATTCCCGATGCCCGCGGCGCTGTGTTCTTACTGCTTGGGCGAAACGCGGGTCGGCGAAAATTTCCAGATGGGCAACATCCGCAAGATGAAGATTGCCGAATCGCAAACAAATAGTTAAAGGGAACCTCTAAAAGGCTAACCGAGTTTTTAGAGATGTCCAAAACATCGTGCAAAAATTTTATGGGGGACAATATGGCTGCAGATACCGGTTTTGAAACGCACGGCGCCGCCGAAAAGAAAAGAGAACTTTCAAAAAAAACGATAGAAACGCTCCTCGCAGAGTATCCGTTTATTGAAGATTTTTTTGCAGAAAACAGATTGACCGAGCTGCACATTCTGGATAATACACATCGTACTTTTGACTCTTTTCTGAAAAGTCTTTCCGAAGAACAGTGTGAAGATTATGCGCTCGATAGAGAAACGTTATCATACTCATTTTTTGAATACATCATTCAAATGCAGCGGTTTTTTAAATGGGGATGATGTTCAAGGCGTGCAGAGCCTTACGATACTGCCCGGTACGAATAAATCAGGTGAGCCTGAAAACTTTGAAGACCTTGTATTATATCCGTCTCAGATTATTTCGATTGTTGGACCGACCGGTTCCGGTAAGTCGCGGCTGCTTGCCGACATCGAATGGACGGCACAAAAAGACACGCCGACCGGTCGGGCAATACTGATTAACGGCGAGGCGCCCGATAAAGCGCTCCGGTTTTCGATTAACAATAAACTGGTTGCGCAGCTTTCGCAGAATATGAACTTTGTGATGGATCTTTCCGTGCGGGAGTTTATCGAGCTGCATGCGGAAAGCCGGATGGTCAAAGACAAAGAAGCAGCTGTCAGCGGTATTATCGAGGCGGCAAATAAACTGGCAGGCGAACAATTCCGGCTGGACACACCGATTACCGTGCTAAGCGGCGGGCAGTCCCGGGCGTTAATGATTGCCGATACCGCCATTTTAAGCTCATCTCCGATCGTTCTGATAGACGAGATTGAAAATGCCGGAATCGACCGGAAAAAGGCTTTGCAGCTTTTGGTATCGAACGATAAAATCGTGCTGATGGCTACGCATGATCCGGCGCTTGCGCTCTATGCCGATAAACGTATCGTCATTAAGAACGGCGGTATCTATGCGGTTATCGAAACTTCCAATCACGAGAAAGAACTGTTACATGAGCTTGAAGCGATGGATGCAAAAATCCAAGCAATGCGGGTAAAACTACGCGCCGGTGAACAACTCTAGGAACTCTTTTCAGTAATCGCATTGTACTGTGCTGTATGGCGGTTTCTCAAACTCAGCCTATGGAGGGATAGACTAACTGAACTTAAACAAATATAATTCATAATATTCTCTATAATATTAGTCATAGAAATAGGTCTCTTTGCTCAGGAAAATAATATTCCTGTTTTGCAATTTTAAAATTGTCGAATTATGCTGTGAGGTTTATACCGTTTAAAACAGTAAAAGGTCGGCAATGCTGTTCTATATGGCAACTGTTATAATTATCGCTTAATTGAGTAGTCGGTATCAAAACGATTAGGAGACGAATAGATGGGAAGTAAACTAAAGAAAAAGCGTTTTTCGTTAAGAAACAAATTGATGTTGGTTTTTGGGCTATTGATTCTGGGGGCATCTGTCATCGAGGGGGTGCTTGCAATTATGATTGCGCGCAAAGCTGTAACGGAAAAAATTGAAGCTCATTTAATAGATAAAGCTGCTGATGTCGCAGAGATTATCGATGGAAGAATACAAGCGACTCTTCAATTTGTTGAAGGGGTTGCCCGTATGCCTTCGCTGCGTGATACTTCCCTTTCATACTATCAAAAAGCACAGAGTCTCGCGCATGAAGCGGAGCATAATGCAAGGGTCGATTATTTCGGCGTGACTGATTTACAGGGAAACCGTTATGGAGCAAATGACGAGAAACCTATTTATGTCGGCGACAGGGATTGGTTCCAAGCTGCTTCATCGGGAAAAAGTTTTGTATCGGAACCCCTTATATCTCGTGTCTCAAATGCAATGCAGATTGTCTATGCCGTTCCCATTATTGGCGATAACAAAGAGATTGTCGGCGTATTGAGCGTAACTGTCGGAGCCAACCTTTTATCCGAAGTAATTCAAGATATTGTTTTGGGACAGAGCGGTTATTGCTATATACTCGGTTTAACGGGAAATACGATAGCGGATAAAGATATAGGTTTTGTCGAAGATCAATACAATTCTTATGAAGATGCACAAAGTGATCCGAGTATGGTGCCGCTTGCATCGTTTGAACAACAAGCGTTACAAGCGCAAGAACCGGGTATCGGGTATTATGACAGCGATGGCACCTCCGTAATATCTTCTTATGCTAAGAGCAAGCTATCAGGATGGACGGTTATTATGACCGCTCCATATAGCGAGCTTATGGGATCAGTGAATGAGATGAGTCTTGCTATAGACATTATCTTGGTAGTTATTTTTGTTTCAGCATTGGTTATCGTCTACTTTGTTGCACGTAGTATCGTAAAACCGATCCAAAAACTTGTTGCAGCGCTTAAGGATATTGCGCAAGGAGAAGGTGATTTAACGGTTCGTATGGTTGTAAGCGGTAATGATGAGGTAACGGATTTATCGGAGTATTTTAACGAAACAATAGAAAAAATTAGTATTACAATAAAATCTATCGGCGTCAATAGCGATATTATGGAAGAGATAGGTGGTGAGCTTGCTTCGAATATGTCCGAAACGGCAAGCTCAATCAACGAGATCAGTGCAAACATAGACGGTATTCAGCAACAAGTTTTGACCCAAGCTGCGAGCGTTACCGAAACTTCCGCGACAGTAGAGGAAATTATCCGCACTATTAAGCAGTTGAGTAGCAGTATCGAAACGCAGTCTGCAAGTGTTGCACAGTCTTCGTCATCAGTCGAGCAAATGGTTGCAAATATTACCTCTATCAGTCAGACGCTCAATAAGACTGATACAATCGTGAAAGACCTTGTGTCTGCGACAGGAGACGGAAAAGCAACGCTGGTTACGTCCAATACGGTAACGCAGAAAATAGCGGAAGAATCCGGCTCACTTATGGAAGCGTCGAGCGTTATTCAGCATATCGCATCGCAAACGAACTTACTTGCAATGAATGCTGCCATTGAAGCTGCTCATGCAGGAGAGGCAGGCAAAGGCTTTGCCGTTGTCGCCGACGAAATCCGTAAGTTGGCAGAGGATTCCGCCGTGCAGGGAAAAAACATTACGACAACGCTTAAAATACTCAGCAGTGAAATAGAAACGCTTTCGTCATCTTCTAAAACCGTAGAAGGAAAGTTTAACACTATTTTTACCCTTGCAGCCCAAGTAAAAGAAATGAGCGACCGGCTTACGGAAGCAATGCGCGAACAGGCAAACGGCAGCAACGAAGTATTAACCGCTATTAAAAACATCAATATGGTAACAACGGAAGTTCAGTCCGGTTCGGAAGAGATGTTGAAAGGCGGGGAAGGTGTCGCAGCGGAAATGCGCACATTGGATAATCTAACGCGCATTATAACCAATGGTATGAACGAAATGGCTTCAGGCGCAACACAGATTAACAATGCCGTACAGGAAGTCAACGCGATTACGCAAAAGAATACACAGAGCATTAAGGCGCTGGTTATGGAAGTTGGAAAATTTAAAGTAAACTAAACCTTATCGATATATCGAAGTTCTAGAGTACGGCACCCGTTCGGTAAGAATGGATGCCGTATTTTTTCCAACCTCAGATCATTATTCAGCTTTATTGTACCGTTTAACTTTCTTGGTTGTGGTCATTTCGAGCGGTTTGTCCAAAAGTGTGGTTTTTGTTATCCGCTGATAGGGCAGTAGTTCTTTGTTCACGATTTCGACAATCGTTTCTATTCTTTTATAAACGGCGCTGTCTCCGGCAGGAGTGCCGCGGTTAAGGTTGAGCATTTTATAAAGCTCATCAGTGGGGTATACCAATACTTCAATTTCTTCACTGGTTAAATCGTGTGCAGGATGGTAGCCTTTTACAGTTATCTGTTCGATATCGTTGTAATACATCTGGAAAGCATTTTCTATTTCTTCAGGGTATACGTTTTTACCGCCGGAGGTAACGATAAGATTCTTTGCGCGTCCGCAGAGATACAGATATTTTTCATCGTCAATCCATCCGATATCACCGGTACGGAACCATCCGTCTTCCGATAATACCTCTGCAGTTTCTTCCGGCATATTGTAATAACCCTGCATAATCATCGGTCCTTTCACGCAGATTTCTCCACGACCGTTTTCATCAGGGTCAAGAATTTTCATTTCCATATAGGGATGGAAGTAACGTCCGACGCTTTCAATCTTAAAGTGATCTTTCGGGTTTAACGCAATAATAGGAGATGTTTCGGTCAAACCGTATCCTTGGACAAAATCGATACCGAATTCATTGTATGCTCTAAAAACTTCTTTTGAAAGCGGTCCGCCGCCCGAAATTGCAATACGGAGCGTCGTGAGATTCGCCTTTTCCAATACGCTCTTAAAAAGTTTTTTTCCGATATTTTTTCCTGTTGTCTTTTTCACGATATACGAAATCCCCATGAGAAATCTGATGATACCATATACCACAACGCCTTTGCTGCGCACTCCTTTCATAATACCGGCAAGCAGCTTGTTAAAGAGGAGCGGTACACCGAGAAGCATCGTGATTTTTCCTTCTTTTAACTCGCGCAGCATACGAGATACCACTAAGGATTTTCCAAATACGATTTCTGCACCGACGGAAATTGCTTCAATAAAAACGGCGACCATAGTATAGGAGTGATGAATCGGCAGCAGTGCATAGAAAATATCGGTTTCAAATATGGTTAAGTTCGATTGAGCGATGTAACAGTCGGAGACGATATTCCGGTGGGACAGCATAACACCTTTAGGAGTACCCATCGTACCCGAGGTGAATAGGATAGCTGCTGTGTCGTTTTCCTGCAAGGGATAATAGGTAGCAAGCGGTTCCGCTTCCAAATTATATACATAGCGGTCGCTGTGTTTACTGTTTAAAGAATAGACTTCGCCGATAAAAGATTGCGATTTTGATGCTTCAATAAAATAATCATATTTTTCTTCATCAACAAAGAAAAAGAGCGGCTTTGCTGTTTTTAAAAGCGATTCGATCTCATAATTGTGTAGGCCGTAGTCGATGGGGATAATAATGCCACCGGCATACAGCGCCGCCAAATAGACAATTGCCCACTCGGAAGAATTTTTACCCGAAACGGCAATATGAGTTCCCCTTTTTACGCCATGAGCGACAAGCCAACCTGCTAACTTCTTAATTGCCGCAAGTGTTTCACGATAGGTAAGCGTAATTCTATCCGGCTCAAAGACTGTTAAACAGTTTCTATTCGGAAAACGTTCTACAGTAATTTCAAACATCTCCGGTAATGTCGGCCATTCTCCGGTAAATTTTTTCCCACGCCATGCATCAAGAAAGTCCCATGGTCGTTTTACCATTTCATGCATATCAATACACTCCTTTATAAATACAATTTTTTGATTTACTTTCAAAATTGCAATTTTCTCTTATTTTTAGTATAACTATTTTACATGATTTTGAAAGATATACGAGCCTTTTTTTTCTATTTATTTATCATATTGGCGACGGGGCAATTCCTTTTTGGGGCGCCTTCTCCAAAAGATTCTCAACGGATCGCATTTGTCAATAATGCGTTGAACTATCTCGGTACGCCCTACCGTTACGCAGGTCATTCTCCTAAGGGGATGGACTGTTCCGGTTTTGTTTTTCGCAATGGGGCTGATGTTTTAAAGTTGCAGATGCCGCGGCGCTCGGATGCGATTGCCGAATATGCAAAAAGGATAACGGATGAAGAAATTCAGCCGGGTGATTTGCTTTTCTTTAACACTGCAGGCGGTATTTCCCATGTCGGTATTTATATCGGCGCGGGAAAATTTATTCATTCGGCATCGGACGGGCCGCGTACAGGGGTTATTATTTCGACTATCCAAGAGCCGTACTGGAAAAAAACGTATCGCTTTGCAGGCAGTATTATGAAGCCGGAAGAGATTTTTCTTGCCGAATCAACTGTTCCGTTTTTTTCGAGAACACCTGAGAATTGCCAAATACATCCCGATATCCGTGCGAAATTTTAGATAAAATTTCGCACAGTAAGAAAGCAACCGCTTAAAATATTTCTAGCGCGGTTACCCTAAACACAAGAGGAGTTGTTATCATGAAAATAGTATATCGCATATTAGTATGCTGTTTCGCAACCGTTTGCATTACGGTTTCTTGTTCTTCTTCTGCCCATATCGTTATACGGGATAATACGGATTACGGCCTTACCGCAGAATTTATACCGAGCGATTTGTTGGAAAAAAATATCACACGTTTACTAAAACAAAAGGCTGAGCAGACTGACGGGCAATCCGTATTTAATGTTCAAGAGTTGAAAGAAGCGTTTACAAAAGAAGGAATTAGCGTTCAAGATATTACACTGCAAGGAACCATGGGATTACGCCTTGCATGCACTGTGCCGTATAATCATGAACTGCTCAAGGATGTTATCAGCTACGATACAAAAGAGCGAAAAACGGTATTGCGTATTTCTCCCGAAAATATCGCATCGTTTTTGGCGATACTGCCGCAGGAAAGCCGTGATTTTATTGATATGCTGATGGCGCCGCTCTTTACCGGCGATGCAATACCGCCTGCGGAATACGAAGAGCTGATCGGCGCCGCTTACGGAAAAAAGATTGCAGCCGAACTCCGCAGCTCCGAATTTGTGCTAACCGTCGATGTGCCGTATAAGGTACAGACGGCGCATATCAGTCCCGTCGGGACGGTTACCGTACAGAAAAAGACTGAAAAGACATCCCGCGCTTTGCTCCGTATTCCGCTCCTTGAGCTGCTGTGTACGGTTGGTACGATAGAGGCGCAGCTGCAGTAAACGCTTTGCGGAACCGTTCATCGCATTGGATATACGCCTTTAATAAAATGCTGAGCATATTTCTATTAGCATTTCGATACTGGTATACCTGCCGACAAAATATTCATGCTTATACAATAAAAGGAGCGTCAGTGCCCGCTATTTCTTCTTCGTTATAGAACGTTTGCTGCCCTTTGTACTCATGAATCTGTGCAATCGTGTGGTACATACTTACCGGTAAGGATTATAACTTCGACTCTGAGTTGACGCAGTACAATCTTTGGGTTACACTCAATCGCTATGAAAATTTGGTTGAAATATTTTATCGGCATTGTGCTGGGGATAATCTTTGCTCTTGTTGCCGGTGCTGAAAATACGCTGTTTGTACAAGCTGTAGAATTTTTATCAAATGCGGCAATACAGTTCGGAAGGTACGCTCTCTATCCGGCAGTATTTTTCGGATTTACACTCAGTATCTTTGAATTACGCGAAAATAGAAGTTTGCTTAAAGTTGCGATTGTTACAATTCTCATTATCTGCGGCGCCGCATTATTATTGTCTTGCATCGGATTAATATCCGTACTTATTCATACACCGGCTCGTATACCTATTTTTGTAGAAGGCATATCCGATGTACAAGTTCTCGGCGTTAAAGAATCGCTTTTACAATTACTTCCTTCCAGCTCGTTCGAAGCGCTGGTAAACGGAACCTATATTCTACCGCTTTGTATTTTCGGCGGATTTGCCGGAGCCGGTTGTGCAGTTGACAGAAATATTGCGAAGCCAACCATAACGCTCATTGATTCTTTGGCGCGGATATCTTATGCGGTACTGGTCTTTTTTGTAGATATGCTGGTATTCGGTATGGTGGCTGTTTCCTCTTATTGGGTGATTAAATTTCACGAAATGCTGTTGACTGCGGTTTTTGCCGATTTTGCAATTCTGCTTATTGTCGATCTGTTGATCATCGCCCTCATTATTTATCCCGCATTATTAAAGATTTTTTGCCGTGATATAAATCCGTATCGGGTTCTCTATGCCAGCCTCGCCCCCATGATGGCAGCCTTTTTTTCACAGGATACCCATGTTGCGCTCAGCGTATTGCTGCGTCACTCCAACGAAAGTCTCGGCGTGCGTCGACGTATTTCCTCCGTTGCCCTTCCTGTTTTCTCTATTTTCGGAAGAGCGGGTTCGGCTTTAGTCATTACCGTCAGTTTTGTTGTGATTTTAAAATCTTATTCGATTAATGTATTTAGGATAGCTTTTAGCGATATATTTTGGCTGGTGGGATATGCCTCTCTCTTCTCGTGCTTGCTTGGACGGTTCCCCATCGGAGGAACGTATATTGCGCTTACCTCATTGTGCATGTTTTATGGACGCGGCTTTGAGTCGGGGTATCTGATTCTGCGTCCGGCAGCCTTTTTTATCAGCTCCGTTGCGGCAGCAATTAATGCATTAACCGCGATAACGGGAACCTATATCACAGCGTACCGATTCAACATGACCGGCAGAAAAGATTTACGATTCTTTATTTAACTGAAGCTGATATTAAAGTGTAAAATTATGGAGCAAAAATTTCCCGTTCCGCCTCTACTTAAAGAAATAAGCGGATATTTCCATGAAGCGGGTTTTTCCGCATATCTCGTCGGCGGAGCTGTCCGCGATTTTTTCTTAAAGAAAAGGGCAAGCGATTGGGATATTGCAACCGATGCGCCGCCGCAAGAAGTAACGCGTTTATTTCGGCGAACTATTCCCACCGGCATAGAACACGGTACCGTTACCATCATCTATAAAAACAAGCATATCGAATGTACAACCTTCCGTACCGAAGCGGATTACACCGACGGGCGGCACCCCGCTGCCGTTTCATATACTGCGACTATAGAAGCCGACCTTGCGCGCCGCGACTTTACGATGAATGCCATTGCGGTTTCTCTTCCTGACGGAGAAATCGTTGATCCCTTTAACGGCAGAGCCGATATCCATACAGGACGAATCCGAACAGTCGGGAATCCGCTCGACCGATTTTTGGAGGATGGATTGCGCCCCGTCCGCGCCGTCCGGTTTGCAGCGCAGCTCGGCTTTACCATTGATACGGGAACACTACAGGCAATCCCGCAGGCGCTGCATATCACCCAAAAGATTTCGATTGAACGATTCCGCGAAGAATTTACAAAAATGCTCAGCTGTCAAACCCCGCTTACCGGCTTGCGGCTAATGGAAAGCACAGGGCTGCTGAATCTCTTTATTCCGGAACTGATGGAATGCCGCGGCATCGGGCAGGGAAGCTATCATCACTTTGATGTACTCGACCATAGCTTTCTGGTGTGCAATGCCTGCCCAGCAGGAATGGAACACATCCATATTCGGCTCGCGGGGCTTTTCCACGATATCGGGAAGCCCGCTGCCCGCAAGGAAGCGGCGGACGGCAGCTGCACCTTTTACCGCCACGAAGCTATTTCCGAAAAAATGACTCGCAGTATTATGCGGCGGCTAAAATACTCCAATGCAGAAATAGAAAAAACCGCTCATTTAGTTGCGGAACACATGTTTCATTATGATTCTTCATGGACTGATGCCGCCGTCCGCCGTTTTATCGTCCGCGTTGGGAAAGAAAATATCGACGATTTATTTGCGCTAAGGAAAGCGGATGTTTTCGGACTCACCGGCACGTATGCTGAGCCGCACTTTCTTGCAGAATTTACGGCACGCATTGATGCTATCCTCAAAGAGGACGGAGCTTACAGCCTGAAAGATTTAGCGGTTAACGGAAAAGATTTAATGGCAATCGGTATTCCTGCGGGGAAATACCTCGGTCTTGTGTTGCATGACCTTTTAGAAACCGTGCTAGACGACCCTGCACAAAATACCAAAGAGACGCTCTTACTTATTGCCTCTGCGCTTTATGAGCGGATACAACGGTTCCAATAGGTGATGACGTCCCCTTATCCTTCCATTGAATGTTAATTAAACACGTCTATCGGAGCTCCACATCCGTTGCTTTGCCGTTTCTTTCGGCAAAATTTTCTCCGGCTGCATTCGGTTCCTTAAACACCTTGAACCGCACCTGCATTCCTTCCATAATTTTCTTACGTCGAGAAGATTTCGTAAGGTTCGTAAGACCGAAGTAGAAATCGCCGCGGTCGGTAGTTTCGATGATTCCCCAGTTTCCCTTAAAGCGCTTAATGGTACCGCTCAGCGTATCGCTTTTTTGCCGTTCCGTTGCTTTAATCCAATGGTTGGGCGGAACCAGTTTATCGGTTGTCATTTCATATTGATCGGGAAAGGCTTCAAGAATTTCGCGTAAGGTATTATGGTTATACGATCGGGGATCAAATTCCGGCATACTCCGCCTGATGGATTTCCCCAAGTCGGAAAGGCTAACCCATCCGTCTTCCGTCATTCGTGAGTTTTTATAGGCATGGTTCAGCAATTTCTCCAGAGAATCGAAGGGGGAGTCTTGACTTTCCTCTTCAGGGGTTGCAGCGCTATCGAGATTTTCCAGATATTTAAATTCATTGCAGGCATTTACCCAAAGAGCCTTAGCATTTTGTTTTCCGATACCAAGTACATAAAGTCCGTATTCTCGCAATTTAAGGGCAAGACTGTAGTAATCCGAATCCGTCGAAACGATGCAAACAGCGTTAATGCTCTTATTGGTATTAGCCAACTCGATAGCATCCATAATAATGGTATTATCGGTTGCATTCGGACCGTTGCGGAACTGCTGTACGGGGCGAATGGGTATCTTCTCCAGCCAATTTTTCCACCCGTTCATATTCGGCGTTGTCCAGTCGCCGTATAAACGCTTTATCAGTAATTCACCTTCTTTAGAAACTTCGGTAATGATAGCTTCCAAAAAACTCGGCGGGATATTATCACCGTCGATCAGTAATACATATTTTCTATCCATGGCGACTATTGTATCCTTATTTATATCTTTTGCAAGCAGGAAAAAGGCATAAAAAAGGGCATTCATACCTTGTATAAATGCCCGAAATTCTTTTAGCTAAGAAATAATTTAATTGAAAATAATCCTCAAGAGGAAGATAATGAACAAAACCCATGTAATAATCGGGATTTGCTTAAATTTACCGGTTGCTGCCTTCAAAATAACGTATGACATGATACCGTAAACGATACCTTCGGCAACGCTGTAGGCAAACGGCATCATAACGATTGTTAAGAATGCAGGAATACCTTCCGTAGGATCTTTGAAATCGATTTCGGCTGCGGCACTTAGCATCAAGAAGCCGACGATGATGAGCGCCGGTGCGGTAGCTGCTGACGGGATTAATAAGAAAAGCGGTGAGAAAATCAAAGCAATTAAGAAGAACACACCGGTTGTCAACGCTGTTAAACCGGTTCGTCCGCCGGCTGCTACGCCCGAAGTGCTTTCAACAAAGCTGGTAACCGTAGAGGTTCCCAGCATGGCACCGAAAACCGTACCGATAGCATCGGATAATAACGCTTGCTTTACTCGCGGGATGTTCCCGTTTTTGTCGACAAGCCCTGCGCTGTTGGTAACACCGACTAAGGTACCGACCGTATCAAAAATATCAACAAAAAGGAAGGAGAAAAATACTGTAAAGAACTGGAAGCTGAATATATTGCTAAAGTCAAAATTCCAGAAAATCGGAGCTGCCGGTAAGCTTACGATTGACCAATTTTCCCAGCCGCCAAACGGTACGGTAACACCTATCGGAATGCCGATTACGGTCGTAATCAAAATTCCAAGAAGAATTGAACCCGGAACACGCAAAACATACAAAACTGCGGTAATAACCAAGCCGATAATTCCTAATAGGGCGGGCCCCGAAGTAACGTTGCCGAGACCGACTAATGTCGCAGGGTTATCAACGATAATTTCCGCATTTTTCATACCGATTAAGGTGATGAAAAGACCGATACCTGCTGCGACCGCTTTTTTCAGATTGAAGGGGATTGATTCGACAATCGCTTCCCGTACATTGAAAAAAGACAGCAGAATAAACAGCAAGCCTTCGAAGAATACTGCCGTTAATGCCGTAGCGGGCGAATACTTCATTCCGATAACGACGGTATACGTGAAGAAAGCATTTAACCCCATACCGGGCGCAAGCGCAACAGGGAGATTGGCAAGAAATGCCATCATCAAAGTTGCAATTGCCGCAGATAATGCGGTAGCCGTAAACACACTGCCGGCATTTAAGCCTGCGTCACTTAAAATGAGCGGGTTAACGGCAAGGATATACGCCATTGCAAGGAATGTGGTCAAGCCTGCAATGATTTCGGTACGCACATTCGTTTTGTGCGCTTGAAGCTGAAAGAGTTTTTCCATAAAGTAGCCTCCTTTTAGAATAAATGAGTACCAATCAGCGTTATTATCAGTGTAGCACGAAATGTTTGTTTCCGCAAGAAAATTTTTTTGTTTCCTTACTTTTTTTTAGGTGTTCTTATTTAATTTTAGGGTATGCCTTAGGATCGGTACCGGCCAACGATGCCATAAGCTAAGAAGACATCGCCTGCTGAATCTCTGCAAGCTGTTGTTTGCGTTTTTGCTTATGCGCATACATAGCGCTATCCGCTTGTGTAAAGTGCTGCATTAAGTCAGTATGATTGTTTTTTATCATCGAAGAACCCACTGAAATGGAAACCGCCCAAGATTTTTTTTGCTTTGTGCATAATGTTTCTATTTTTTTTATGATGGTTGTCGCATCAGTTCCGGTACAATGCGGTATAAAGGCAACAAATTCGTCCCCGCCTATGCGAAACAGCGTATTCGGCGTATTTATCGCTTGTTTGAGTATTGCAGCGCATGTTTGAATATAATCGTCGCCAGCGTTGTGTCCGAATGTGTCGTTGACCTTTTTAAGGTCGTCTATATCGGCGACAAGCAAAAGACAAGGCTTTACAGAATTTTGTACGATTGTTTCTTTCCGCAACTCAAAGCAGCTTCGGTTTAAACATCCACAAAGTGCATCGGTAAATGCATTTTGTTCAATTTTTTGTATAAGTTCACCTAACATACCGGCATCATACATAATAATGGTTGTTCCGACACTTTTATCGTTTTGAGGGTTTACAACTATCTTTTTATGACAAAGGAACACTTTTCCCGTTGCCCTGTGCTGTATGTACAGAGCATACTCGGTTTGCTCTCGAGACTGAATAGGTACAAAAAAACGGCTGCAAAACATATCGTCATACAGCGAATACCGTTGAATGGGGATGTTTGCTTTAGTAAAAAATTGCATAGCAGCGGTATTTGCTTTAAGTAATTCGTTTTTTGTATTAAAGATGAGCACCGGTTGACTAAAACCTTGAAAGAAGTCCTTTCTGCCAAGATAGAGTCCTTTTTGATCCATATCCCGAGAGGTTAAGAAATACAAAACATTAATACTGAACAAATGAGCGAATAGCGAAAGAAGCATTATCGGTTTCGTTTGACCAATAAACGTACCGATGATATTTATTACGGTAAAAATACAGACTGTAACCGTTATAGCGATAACTTCCTTGCGGTTTTTTACTTGAGGCGAAAACAGTCTGATAAAAAATAACATACACGACAGGGTGATTAACGCATAGCTGTACAAAACATGTATGTAGAACCAGTGGCCGTAAATAAACGGCTGAATACCAATATCGAATATTTCTGCTTCCGGATTTATACTAATAAAAAAGGAGTGCCGATTTGCCGTAATGCTTAATATACAGGTTATACAGGGAATAACCGCGATTAATCTACGATATAAAAGCGGAAAATTCGGTATACAGTAAGATTGGGCATAGTAAAATAAAAACAACGCTGAAAATGCGATACACGTATAGATGGAACGAGTCATAATAAAACTTAACTGAAGCTCGTGCGTTTGTATCAAAAAAAAGCGTATTAAATTCCAAAAACCGATCATAGCGGCTAAGTAAGCGATGGACTTAAAAACAGGATTCCAGTTGCTTTTTTTTAATGAAGCTACCGCTATAATAAAGGCGGATGCCGCGTTAAGCATGCAAAAGGAATCAAAGACATCCGTTATATTTATATTCATAATAGGTAGGATTATAAGGGTGATTTTTTACATTGTCAATCTTTTATTTTTTATATGGGAGTCTCTAAAAACCTAACCGAGTTTTTTAGAGGTTCCCTATTGCCACAGATAAAATTGGTGAATAGCTTTGAGAAAGAATAGCCCCGCTGTTAACAGCGCTCCGATACCCAATAGGGTGAAAAACCATGAGCCGGTATACAACAAGAGCGTATATGCGATTAACATTACTAACAGCCAAATCGCGGCCTTCCGATACTCGGTAATACTGCGGTAGATGCCGACCATTAAAAACGATGCTACAGCCAATCCGCAAACAATCCCGTTAAAGGAATAAAGGAGATAGCGATAAGAGCGGGAAAACGAGAAGAACGAAACCGTATGAATGGTATCGATTGGGATAACATGAGACAATGCGAAGGCAGTAAAACACAACAAGAAAATAATGGACCCCGTTTCTCGCGTAAAAGTTTTATGGGCAAAGAGGCTTGATGTTAAAAGCGCTAAACAGGCTCCGAACCGGAAAAAGAAAATAATCCGTGCAACGGGAGCCATAAAAACAACCAATAACGGATATTGCACTTGCAACGGAAAAAGCAGTTGTAATGCTTCAAAAGACAGTGCAAAAATAAACAAACTAAAAAACGAAATTTCCAGTGCATGGGTTTTTTCAAAAAGGAAAAAAATGCAAATAAGCAGTACCAACGCTATCAGAGGGAGCGCGGTAATGCCGGCCAAGACTGCATAATTATTATAGGCAAAAAATGGAAAACTTAATAACCGAAAGGTACTTTCAGGCGCTGTCGGCAGTTCTGCGAGCAAATTGTGTGTAACAATAGCAATACAGCAACTTATACTTCCAACTACCATGAGCGCAGCAATACAGATACTGAAAATTAAGATTCTATTACGTCCGGCTATTGTCATACGTGACAGTATAGTTTGAAACCCGCGTCTCTGTCAAATATCCGTGGTATCTCTAAAAGCTAACCGAGTTTTTTGCAGATACATGGATAACACTTTAGTTTATTTTTTCTTGACCATTTGTAATTCCGTTAGTATTTTCTATTTGTCAAATGAGAAACACAGACGGCGGTTCAGCTAATAGGCAGATAAAGCGTCGGATATTTTGAGGAAGGGAATGACAAAAAAACACGGAAAAAAGCATGAGCAGGAGTGCGAAGCGCAGCCGGCAGAGCAGAACGGTATGAACACGGACTCCGAAGCCGGTAAAAAAGCTGCGGCAGCGGATACGCACGGTAGCGGTACGGAAAATACCGGGCGTAATGTAGCGTCTGAGCAGCAGACCGGCAATCAAGAGCATGGCAACACGGCTTCTGGACAAACTGCTTCGGACACGGAAGCATCAAAGGAAGCTAAACCGGAACTGTCCGATGCCGAAAAGCTCGCATCTTTGGAAGCAAAATGCAAGGAATTGCAGGATCAATATCTGCGCAAAGCGGCGGATTTCGATAACTACCGCAAGCGCATGATAAAAGAGAAACAGGAGGCAATCGATTACGCAAACACGAATTTGATTTCCGACCTCTTGCAGATATTGGATGACTTTGACCGTGCAATCGAAGCGGGTAAAAAGGCCGGAGAAGAGAGCGCTGCTGCCTTTATGCAGGGTGTTGTAATGATCCGGAACGGCTTATCTTCGCTACTTGAGTCAAAGTACGGATTGCAGTATTACGAAGTACAGGGAAAGGTATTTAACCCCGACATTCACGAAGCCGTTGCAACAAATCCCTCGGCGGAGGTTACGGAACCGACTGTCGGAGCGGAACTGCAAAAAGGGTATAAATTGAAGGAACGGATTCTCCGTCCGGCAAAGGTCATGGTATTGATGCCTACACCGGCCGAGAAGAAATAAGAGGCTCTCGATCACGCTCTTTGCGCTTTTCGGAGCCGTCAATAAGACTATAAGATAGTACCCATATTGGGGTACATAAGAAGGAGTTTTTTATTATGGGAAAGATTATCGGAATTGACTTAGGAACAACCAACTCTTGTGTTGCAATTATGGAAGGTGGCGAGCCTGTCGTTATCCCAAATGCCGAAGGAGGACGTACCACACCCTCTATCGTCGCATTCAAAAAAGATGAACGGATTGTCGGTCAGCCTGCTAAAAACCAGATGATTACCAATCCCGAAGGTACCATTTATTCGGTAAAACGCTTTATCGGTCATCGGTACAGCGAATTAACCGACGAATTAAAACGTGTTCCGTATAAAATCGTACCGCAGGGTGATGATGTCCGTATCGAAGTGGATGGCAAAAAATATTCGACGCAGGAAATTTCAGCGTTTATTCTGCAGAAAATGAAGAAAACCGCAGAAGACTATTTAGGCGAACCGGTAACCGAAGCGGTTATCACCGTTCCTGCATACTTTAACGACGCACAGCGCCAAGCAACAAAGGATGCCGGTAAAATCGCAGGATTGGATGTAAAGCGGATTATCAACGAACCGACGGCGGCTTCGCTTGCATTCGGCTTTAACAAGGATTCAAAGAAAGAGAAAGTTATCGCGGTCTACGACCTTGGCGGCGGTACCTTCGATATTTCGATTTTGGAATTGGGCGACGGCGTATTCGAGGTTAAATCAACCAACGGCGATACCCACTTGGGTGGCGATGACTTTGATAACCGCATTGTTGAGTGGCTCGAAAAAGAGTTTAAGGCAGATCAGGGTATCGACCTTTCACAGGATCGTATGGCGTTACAGCGTCTCCGCGAAGCGGCAGAAAAAGCAAAGATCGAGCTTTCCAGCCGTGCAGAAACGGAAATCAACCTTCCGTTCATCACCGCCGACGCAAACGGTCCCAAGCACTTGCAGAAAACGCTGACCCGTGCAAAGTTTGAGCAGATGACCGATGACCTTTTTGAACGCACGAAAGAACCGTGCCGCAAAGCTCTAAAGGATGCAGGGCTTGAACCGAATCAGATCGATGAAATCCTGCTGGTCGGCGGTTCTACCCGTATGCCGAAGGTTGCGCAGATTATCAAAGAAATTTTCGGTAAAGAAGGTTCAAAGGGTGTAAACCCCGACGAAGCGGTTGCGGTCGGCGCTGCTATTCAGGGCGGTATTTTGGGCGGCGATGTCAAAGACGTACTGTTGCTCGATGTTACCCCGCTTTCGCTCGGTATCGAAACGATGGGCGGCGTGTTCACTCCGTTGATCAATCGTAACACTACCATTCCTACCCGCAAGAGTCAGGTATTCTCTACTGCGGCTGACGGACAGACGGCGGTTTCCATCCATGTCTTGCAGGGTGAGCGCGGTATGGCAAGCCAGAACCGGACGCTCGGCAACTTCGACTTGGTCGGTATTCCTCCGGCTCCCCGCGGCGTTCCGCAGATTGAAGTTACCTTCGACATCGACGCGAACGGTATCGTGCATGTTTCCGCAAAAGACCTTGGAACCGGTAAAGAACAGCACATCCGCATCGAAAGTTCCAGCGGCTTGAGCGAAAGCGAAATCGACCGCATGGTGAAGGAAGCGGAAGCCAACGCCGAAAACGATAAGAAAGAGCGCGAAAGAGTTGAGGTTCGCAACGAAGCAGACTCGATGATCTATCAAACCGAAAAGACCTTAAAGGAAATGGGTGATAAGGTGAACGCCGCCGACAAGCAGCGTATTGAAGATGCTGTTGCAACCTTAAAGAAGGCTGTAGAAGGCGGAGATACTGCCGACATCAAGTCCAAGACCGAAGCGCTCCAGCAGGCTGCGTACAAGATTGCAGAAGAAATGTATAAGCAGCAGGGTGCCGGGGCCGGGGCGGCGGGATCTGCCGGATCCGGTGCAACAGGTGGCGCTGACGACAGCGGACCCACCAAAGGAACCGCCGATGACGTTGACTACGAAGTCGTAAAAGACGAAGATAAATAACCCCACGGTTTTTCTTCTATGCGAAATTTTCTTGAATTTTTCTTGAAAATTTCGCATATTTTTTTTAGAATAAGGGTAAGCACAGCAAACGGATAAAAACAAATCGCAGACGGAGAGGCTAAAAATAGTCTCTCCGTTAGCCTTTTAGAAATAGGCGAGGCAGATACGAGGCATGAACAAAAATTACCCGCAGTCGTGCTTCTGCACGTCGAGGACTAATTTTTGTGAAATAACGAAGTAGATGCCCACATATTTTTAAAAGGAGAGGTTGAACAGCCTACAGGATTCTGCGGGATATACTAAAAAATCGTTTGCTGCGTTTACCCTAGGAGCTTATTTTGGCACAACGAGATTATTATGAGGTATTGGGCGTAGCAAAGACCGCTACCGCCGATGAAATAAAAAAAGCCTACCGTAAATTGGCAATTCAATATCACCCCGATAAAAACCCCGGAAATAAAGAAGCGGAAGAAAAATTTAAAGAGGCGACTGAAGCCTACGAAGTGCTTATTGACGACAAAAAACGCAGCGTCTATGACCAATACGGTTTTGACGGTGTTAAAAATATGGGCGGCGGTTTTGATCCGTCCGCATTCCAAGGTTTTGAAGACATCTTCGGCGGCGGAGGCGGGCTTTCCGACTTGTTCGAAAGCTTATTCGGCGGAGGCGGGTTCGGAGGATTCGGCGGGTTCGGTTCATCGAGCCGCGGTTCTTCACGGAGCAGCGGCCCCGCACGGGGTGCAAACCTCCGGTATGACTTGCAAATCGACTTTACCGACGCCGTATACGGCAAGAAGATTGAAATACAGTATTCACGCGACGAGCACTGTACGGAATGCAAGGGCTCGGGAAGCGCCGGCGGGGGCGGCAGAAAGATGTGCCCCGACTGTAAGGGTACCGGACAGGTACGGCAGAACACCGGCTTTTTCTCCATCGCGAGTACCTGCCGGCGATGCGGCGGCTCGGGAACTATTATTGAAAACCCGTGCAAAAAATGCGGCGGTTCCGGCTTAGAGCGGAAAAAGCAAAAAATTATCATCACCATCCCCGCCGGTGTTGAAGAAGGCAAGCGCATTACCATTCCCAAACAGGGAAATGCAGGTTCAGGCGGCGGCGATTACGGCGACCTCTACGTATTCATCTTTATTAAGCCGCATCACTTATTCGAACGGCATGGGAACGACCTGTACTGTGTAATTCCCATCTCGATGACGCAAGCCGCGCTCGGAGGAGAAATAACGGTAAAATCGCTGAACGATAAGCGCCTGACGGTAAAAATTCCCGCCGGTACGCAGCACGGCGATGCGCTCAAGGTGCGCGGAGAAGGTGTCCCCGCTGCAAGCGGCAGAACCGGCGACCTCTACCTCAAGGTCATCATAAAAATACCGACGAGGATATCTTCCGGCGGTAAGAAACTGCTCAGCGAATTTTCTGCAATGGAAGGTGAAAATACGGCGCCGGAGATGGTGCCGCTGTCTAAGTTGTAATCACTGGAGCGACTTAAATGAAAAAAATTTCAATACTGGCGGGTATTCTGTTTTGTCTGGTTTGTGCGGCAGCGTTGAATGCGGAAGAGGCGGCCGATGACTTCGGCTTTGACAGCGAGGTGGAATCGGGCAGTGCTTTTTCGATTGATATCGGCGGAAAGCTTTCCCTCGGCGGCTCGTTTTATTTTAACGATTTTAAGACTTTTAAGGATGTGCAGCCCGGTTCGCTGGTTGAGGGAAAGCTGCACGTTCACGCAACCGCGCCGATGACGGAAGCCTATTTCGGCGTTAAGCTTAACGGTAAAACCCTCGCTCCCTTGCTCGGCAAAGAGCAGGACGTTTTTCCCAAAAGCCCCCAGATTGCTCCGTGGATTGACGAAGCATATCTCAAAATGCTCTTTGGTTCGGTAGTTATTACCGGCGGCATCCAAAAGATGAACTGGGGGCGGGCGGAAGATTTGAGCGTGCTTGATATCGTCAATCCTCGCGACAAAACCGACCTTACGCTGATGTATGCCCCGCAGGAGATGAAAATTGCCCGCCCGCTCATATCCGCAGTCGTGTACCTTCCGTATGATCTCAAACTGGAAGGCGTATATTTGCCGGTATTTGAAGGGAACCGCATCGTTACCGGAAAAACCGACCGCTGGTATTCGCAGCAATTTAACCGGATTGTGCAAACCGACCCATCGTTTTTTACCCGTGCGGTTGACACAGTTAAAACGAATACCCTCGTATATTCGCAGGGCGGCGGGCGGCTTACGGCTGCCGTAGGAGGCAAGCACGACTTCGGTATTCAGTATTTTTACGGTCGGCTGCCGGAGCTTGCATTTGAAACCCTTTCCCCTACAACCTTTACCGGTCTCTATAATCCCTATCACCACATCGGTATCGACTACGGTGTCGGACTCGGCCCCGTATCGCTCAGTGCGGAATTCGCCGCAAATATCACCTCGGATTTATCGGGCAATAATCCTTCCATATATAACCCGTCGCTTGCGTGGAATATCGGTGCGGTCTATTCCGCACCCCTCGGCTTTCAACTCAGCTTAACGGCAACGGAAAACATTCGGCTTCATCATAGCAGAAGTGCTGCTCAAATCAGCGATGTGGAATACGGCAAAAAAGCAACGGATACTAAGCTCGCATTTTCCGTATCGCAAACCCTCTTGCGTAATTCCTTGGAATGGAAACTCGGCGCCATTGTCGGGCTTGAGGACGCAGACTTTTGCATTATGCCCGGTATCCATTGGCAGCTCGCAACCTTGCTTATCGACTGTAATGTCGGTATCTTCGGCGGTAAAAAGACCGGAAACTTCGGACAATTTTCCCGCAATAGCTTTATCAGACTCACTCTCGCGTATGAGTTTTAAAACAGGTTGCCTTGAAATGTGATAACCGAGGATACGTATGACATATACCCAATGGTATGATTCTCCGCTGGGGAACATTTTGCTGGCAGCAGACAGCGCAGGTTTGACCGGCGTGTGGTTCAACGGCGAAAAGTTTTTTGCTCAGTATCTTGAAGAACAGCATGAAGAAAAAGAAACCCCGTTTTTACAGCAAACAAAGCGATGGCTTGATGTCTATTTTTCCGGAAAAGAACCTGATTTTACCGTGCCGCTCCATTTTAACGGAACGGATTTCCAAAATGCAGTGTGGAATATCCTCTGTACTATTCCGTACGGGCATACAACTACCTACGGTGAAATAGCCAAGCAAATTGCCCGTCAACGAGGTCTATCCCGTATGTCTGCACATGCGGTCGGCGGTGCAGTCGGTCATAATGGCATTTCCATTATCGTACCCTGTCATCGTGTTATCGGAGCGAACGGTAACTTAACCGGCTATGCAGGCGGCCTTGATAAAAAAAGAGCATTACTGACGCTGGAGAAAGTTCTTTTTACTTAGGCAATTCTCTGTTACTTTCGAACGAACGCGGAGCAATGAAATAGCCGAAAAGAACTTATGCACGGATAAGCAAGGCAAGAAAACCGATAGCTACCGGTATTAAAAGATTGTCGTAATCTTTAAGCGGGAGCATTTCGATACATGCCCCTACAATACCGAGGACAAGGCTTTTCCCAAAATTCCCGCTGACGGCTAAGGACGAAAGGAATACAGCAGCAAAACAGGTTAAACTCCCCGCAACGGTTTTATCTTTAAAAAAAGCTAAATGAATTTTGCCGAAACGCTTCCCGATAAGGCTCGCAAGACCGTCCCCGAAAGCAAGTGCAAATATTGCAATTTTTGCCGTATGCATGGGGAAAAACAAAAGTGCGGCAAGCACTCCGGTGGCAAGTGTTAGCGGTCCCAATACGAACCGCCCTTTATCGCGTGCCCGTGATGCGTAACGAGTAATATGCGCAATGATACCGAGCTCATAGCCGCGCATACGAAAAAATTCTGAGATACAGTAGAGCAGCGTGATAGCAACAATAGCGACAATCGTAGGCGTATACCAATGTTCGGCAAATACAACGGTTAAAGCAGAAGACAGATGAATGGTTTTCCTAAACACTTCAACCAACAGTTCCTCTACGGAGGCGGTTTGAGAGAATGTACGGTATCGGAAGCGTTCAAACCATTTCATATAATCCCAATATACTATTAGTCTTTAAAACAATAAGAACTTTGCAATTCTAAAATAGACGATAAGGCTGACCGCATCTACAATCGTGGTGATGAGCGGGCCTGCCATAATTGCCGGATCCATCCGGAGTTTTTTTGCAAGAATCGGTAAAAGACCGCCGGTAAGTTTTGCAATGGTAACGGTTACAACAAGCGTTAAGCCGACACTGGCAGAAACAAGAACCGGTTTACCGTCCAAGAAAAAAGATTTTACAAAAATAGTGAACCCGAGCAGCGAGCCTACAAGAATTGCGATACGAAGTTCTTTCCATAATACTTTTGCCCAGTCTCGCAGCTGAATTTCGCCGGTAGCAAGACCGCGGATAATCAACGTTGATGACTGACTTCCCGAATTTCCGCCGGTATCCATCAGCATAGGAATAAAAGAAGTGAGTATGGTAAGCGTTGCCAACAGTTCGGTGTAGTGTTCGATAATCTTACCGGTAAAGGTTTCCGAAACCATCAAAAGCATCAGCCAGCCGATACGGTGCTTGGCAAGTTTAAAAACGCCGGTGTTTAGGTACGCATCTTCGGACGGCTGCATAGCGGCCATAATCTGGAAGTCTTCGGTAGCCTCTTGCTCCATAACATCCATCACGTCGTCAACTGTGATAATACCGATCAGTCGTTTTTCCGCATCGACAACAGGCAATGCGAGGAAAGCGTATTTCTTAAAAACTGCGATAACACTTTCTTGGTCATCGTGAGTGTTCACATAGATACATTCGCTTTCAAAAATATTTTCAATCAGTTCCTGCTCAGGCGCCAGCACCAACTCTTTTAATGAAACGATGCCCTCAAGCACCCTGTTCGCATCAGTTACATAACAGGTATAAATCGTTTCTTTTTTAAGCCCCGTCTCTCTGATGTAGTCCAACGCCTGTTTTACCGTCATCGTCTTTTTAAGGCTGACGTATTCAATCGTCATCAGGCTTCCTGCTGAATCGGGAGGATATTTGAGGAATTGATTGATGAGCTTACGCTCTTCTTCGCCGGAGTTCGCTAAAATCTTTCTGACGGCATTCGCAGGCATCTCTTCTACAAGGTCTACGACATCGTCAAACGCAAGTTCGTCCAGAATAGGACCGAGTTCTTTATCTGTAATCGATGAAATAAATGCGCTTTGCTGCTCGCTCGAAAGGAGCGCGAATACTTCGGCAGCAAGGTCTTTCGGAAGCATTCTGAAAAGAAACACCGCATTTGCCGCATTTTCTTTATCCAATATTTCCGCTACATCGACCGCATTCATCTCGGCGAGTTCTGCAATTAAAGCCACGTAGTGCCTATTGTCGAGCAGTTCTTGAATCCGCTCCATTTCCTGCGTTTTATCTTCCATAATTAGGTGCTAGTATACTTAAAACGGATGGTTTCTGCTATAGGGCTCACAGAATCAGGGTAAACATATTGGGCCTTTTTTACGACCCCCGCAGAATTATTGAGGCTGTTCAACCAGAGTTGAACCTCTTCGCGATTCAAATGGTCTCACAACCTCAATAATTCTGCGATTTTATATACTCAGCCTGATGTGTTCACCCGTCTGCTAGGAAAAATGTGCGAAATTTTGGATAAAATTTCGCACAGACGGAAGGCAACCGTTTAAAATATTTCTGGTGCGGTTGCCCTGTTTAAAGCCTGCAGTGTTGAGAGAAGCTTATAGTTTTACCCGCGTAAAAATAATTTTTCTTAAATATCGAAAAGTTTTACCTTATTCGGCAGCAAACTTATCCGCTGTAACGCCCATAACAGCTGCATTAGCTTGGTACGTTGCCAGCTGTCCTGCAGGAACCTTAATACCGCCTGCCGTTAAAGCCGTACAGCCAGCAAAGGCATCTTCGAAATACGGATCATTGTCCTTATCTTTTTCGGGATTATAATTACACTTCAGTATAATAGTTTTAAGATTTGTGCAGCCGGAAAAGCAATTCTGCATATCCGTAACATTTACAGGAATGACTGGCGCTTGAGTGAGCTTTGTACAGTCATTAAAGCAAGATCTCATGTCAGTAACATTGGCGGGAATGACCGGTGTTTGGGAGAGGTTTGTACAGTCACTAAAGCAGTAGCTCATGTCAGTAACGCTTGCGGGAATTATCGGTGTCTGTGTGAGGTTTGTACAGTCATTAAAGCAGAAACTCATGTCAGTAACGCTACCGGGTATTCCGAAAACTTGTATAAGAGTTTTGCATCCGTCAAAACAAGAAAACATATCTGTAAGTCCTTCTATTTTGTCACCGAATTTAAGCGCAACTTTTTTAGAAGGTGACGCTTTAAGAGTTTTGCCGAGAGGACTTGCTTCCATAAGTCCTCCTAAGTCTTCTTTTTTAAGCCCTGTTACTTCGATGTAGTTTACTGTGCTGGCAGAGGCTTTTGTTTTAAGATAGTCGTCTAACTGTGCAAAGGGTACCTGTGTGTAGCTTCCCGTGTTGTTGCCGGGAGCCCCCCCATTTTGAGGACACGCAGTACATAGTAACGATACAATAACGGCCAACACCGCTACCGTAATCCGGTTAAAGAACTTTCGCATTCTTATGGTATCAGTATTCATCTTTTTCTCCTGATATATGTTTCTCCCGTATTGGGGTGTTTTGTTGCTAAATATACTGCATCTCATTGAAAATTTCCATACCGGTTTAACAAAGCTTGCAGGTACTCTATAATACACTTAATGAGAAATATATTTGGGTTGCATCCCCTTATGAAAACGTATGTATGCCATTTACGCCAAGTGAAAACGGCGGCGGTATTCTTCTTTTTATTTTGTATTGTATGCCAAGAAGCTACGGCAGAGAATCGGCTGAAATTGGGAATTGAGCGATTGCCGCAGTACCGTGCTGTTTTCGCAGGGAAGCGGGTAGGGCTAATTACCAACCAAACCGGTATCGATTCCGAAGGGACTCCCTCTGCCGTGCTGTTAAGCCGGTCGGTGCAGCTTACGGCGCTTTTTTCGCCCGAACATGGCATGCAGGGCAACGAACGGGAAGGTGCGTCTATCGGACATAGCGCCGACCCGCGGACGGGACTTCCGGTATACAGCCTTTACGGAAACACCAAGAGGCCGACGCCGGAGATGCTGAAAGATATCGATATCCTCTGCTTTGATATTCAAGATGTCGGCGCTCGGTTCTATACCTATATTTCCACCATGGCGTATGCGATGGAAGAATGTGCGCGGCACAAAAAACCATTTGTCGTGTTCGACCGTCCGAACCCGATCGGCGGCGCCGTCGAGGGGAATATGCTGGAGCTTGCCTACCGTTCCTTTACGGGATATTTTCCCATTGTACAGCGGCACGGTATGACGGTCGGGGAGCTTGCCCTGCTCTTCAACACCGAATACGGCATTCACTGTGATTTAACGGTGATCCCGATGGAAGGCTGGAACAGAGAAACTTACTTTGACGAGCTGCCTTTGATATGGGTGCCGCCGTCTCCCAATATTCCGTCGCCCCTCACCGCGCTCGTATATGCGGGTGTCTGTTTATTCGAAGGAACAAACCTTTCGGTAGGGAGAGGAACAACGATGCCGTTTCAGTACCTAGGGGCTCCTTATATCGATGCATATCGGCTAGCCACTCGACTGAACCGGCTGGGCTTGGAAGGGGTGCGCTTTTTGTCCGCATTCTTTACCCCGTCGCTTTCACTCTATACGGGAAAGCTGTGCGGAGGGGTACAGATTGCCGTTACCGACCGCCGCAGTTTCGCTCCCGTTAAAACGGCTATCGCCATGTTTTACGAGCTTAAGCGCCTCTATCCTGACGAGTTTACGATAAACAATGCGGGTAAAAAATACTGCGGCTTACATTTATTAACAGGTTGTACACAGCTCACCGATCCTTCGCAAACCGCACAGGATTATTTTTCCCGCATGGAAAAAGAGGGAAAACGATTCAACGACATACGTAAAAAATATCTTCTTTATTAGGAATTAGGAAAGTCTCAATTTTTTGCGGGAGACTGCTAAAGAAGTATTTTATGCGGTTACCCTGCCATCCTCTTGCGTCGAAATTATCGGTTATGCTAGTATATAGCTATGTTTAAATATCTTAAAAGATACGTATTCGCTCTAGTATATCTACTCTTAGTAACGTTGCTTTCCGCTCAAACGGTGAGCAGTAAAAAAGATATCGCCGTTTTTAGGCTTTCTCATTCAGGATATGTCCCTTCCGAAGTTGCCGCAAGGATAGATCAACGAATTATCGGCATTGTTACTTCTTTTAAACGATTTAACGTAATCGGTATGGAGTACCGACTCAACTCAAACACTATTGCGTCCTTTATCGATCAAATTAAAAGGACGAAAGAACAGCAGTCGGAAATTTCCGAAACTGTGCTATCAGGAGAAGAGGCCTTTACCCGTGCCGATTGGGAACGGCTTACCGGTGCATTTTTGGTCTTTGCGCCCCGAATTACCGACTATGATGAAAGACTTATCTTTGAAGAAACCGAGGTTGAGGGCAAAAAAGTTATAAAAAAATACTGGATGGTTAGAATAGAAGGAGCAATATCAATCCTTGACGTTTCCGGTTCAGTAGGGGAGCGGGTTATACCGCTGTATGTCAGAAAAATCGCAAAACGGCGTTCCAATGCCGTTGACGATGCAATTTCTTCTTTACTCAGTTCGGTATATACAGCTATCAAATTTGAACCGGAATTTGCATTGACAAGCGGAATACTTGCCGTTAATCGTGAACACAATACCGTTACGATCGAGCTGGGAAAGGACATCGGTATAAATGCAGGAGATGAATACACTCTTCAAAAATCCATCTCAGTTGCCGGAAAGCAGGCGGTAAGAGAAACCGGTCTGGTAATTATTTCGGAAGTACACGATACTTTTTCGATTGCAAAAGTGATTTATGCGGACCAGCCGATTGTCGAAGGGGATGGTGTTAAAGAGCTTTTAAAATCCGGTGTTCTGCTGCAAGGGTATGCGGGTATAACCGTTCCTATTACCGGGGTAAAGACAAGAGACTTAAAGGAATATCTGCGTGTTCAGCCTACCTTCGGCATACGGGCCGCATACAAGGCAAATTTTCATCTCAGTATATCAATCGGATATGAATATGCCATACAGCAGCCGGTTGGAGGATCCGCTGCGCTTAGTGCAAAACCAATGCGGCTTATACCTTTCGGAATGGGATATTTCGGTATTGGGGTCTATAATGCCTATGTATCCCGATTTAAGATTACGCCGGAAGTACAGTTCTGTTTTTCAAGCTCCTCCGTTGCTGTGCAAACCGGCTCATCAAAACCAGGCGCTTTTGCTGTTATGGCAACGCAGCTCGGCGGGCGGGTTCTGGTATCGGCAGATTACTTTATTTCGCGGAATTGGACGATAGGCGGCAGTGTCGGATTCGGTTATATGCACAATTTATTGAGCCCTGTACAAGCAGCTGAAAAATTGAAGAACGCAAGCCTATCTCCCAGTCAGGGACTCAATAAGGTCAATGATTATGAGTGGGATATTTTATCTTCGCATATTAACTTTCATGCTTTTATAGGAATAACGGGCAGGTTCTAGACACGCAGCTAAATCTAAATAAACTGTCCAAAACTGAAGTTTTTGACAGCCCACGATATTGCTCATAAAAAAAGGGAGAAGCGTATGAAAAAAAATACTGTATTATATGCTCTACTGTTAGCGCTTTTGACATCATGTGTTGTTGTACCGGTTATGCCGCAGTACACGGGAATCAATCCTTACTATGCCGGATCCGGCGAGGGATATTCATTTTTGGAGGCGCTTAATCAGGCAAAAGCAAATGTATTGCGGCTCGCCGTCATCGACCTTATCGGAGAGACGGAAGAAATGCAAAACCGTAGTAAGCTCTATTCGGTTTTTTACACTGATGCAAAGCCGAATGCTTACCTTGAAACCGACTATATGCGTATTTTGCGGCGCGGCGAAACATACCGCGGATACTATTGTGAAATCACTGTACCCGTAAAAATAGATGCGATACGCAAGACTCTTGATATGATCGGTACCTATTCTGCAAAGGGCGGCAATATTCTATCGAGTTCCGAGGTACGTGATGCAAAAACAAAGAGCGAATTGCAGGGGAACAATGTCGGATTTATCACACAGTATGTCGATAGCATGCTGTATATGGTCGTGCCGAATCAAAAGGCAAAAGACGGGAATACATTTTCAAAATCCGCTGTCAATATGGCGAATAAATACCTACTCGACAACGGATATCGTGCAGTCGATTATGCCGCAGTAGAAGCGTTGAAATCAGACAGCTCCTCGCTGTTTGCCCAAGAACCGGAAACAGCAGATCTGTCGGTTGTGCAGTGGATTGCACAAAAACTCGGTGCGGATGTTTATATTGAAGTTGACGGTTTCGTGCAGGGTGGTCGGGAAACAGGTGGTTACTACGGTCAAGCGGAAGTCAACTTGAAAATGTACAATCCGTCTACGGGAGAATTACTCGGCGCTGTGCCTTATAGCAGTCCCAAGACGTTCGATCGCGGTAGTACCGAAGCGGCAGCGCAGAATGCGATAAAATCAACGGTGTTTAAGGCAATGAGCGTTGCCGTCGATCAAGCAAAAAAAGCATTGGTGCGGGACTATGCGCAAGGTATCCGGTATGAGATTACCATTAACAACACCCCAGACAGCAAATTGATGAGTAACTTCCGAAATGAATTACAGCGCAAAGTTGAAGCAATACGGGTAGTGCATCAATCCGCCGCCCAAACAAAATATGCGGTACAATATTTTGGCAGAGTTGAAGATATGGAAAATATTGTCTACTCGACAGCAGAAAGCGTTACCGGCATGGAAAAAATTTCACTGGTTATGATTCGCGGTAAAACCCTTATGTTCCGGCTCGGACGATAAAAAACGCCGAAGTCATACCTGCTATTTCAGGTGCGGTTGCTCTGCATTTGGTTGCTGCAGATATTTCTCTGCCTGTTTAAAGTTTTCAGGCGTATCGATGTCGAAGGCTTCCATCTCGGAGCGGAGCGGGGAGTACAGAATCAGGTCAGGGTGAGCGTTCATCACGGTTCTGCCGCCGATTCTTCCGTCCAAGCGGCTAAGCTCACCGGCTAATGCTGCCGGAAATATAACCGGAGAACAGTGCTTGCCGTTAAAGGCTGCGGAAACGATATGGTCGGGATGGTTCTGAAATACGGTGCAGAGGTTACGGATACTGTCGGCTTGTAAAAAAGGTTGGTCGGCAGTGCAGAATAAAAGGCCGCTCGGACTATAGGAATGGACGGTAGTTGAGGCAGAACCTTCCGCATAGTCGCGGCAAGCGGTCTGTACTGCAAGCGCTTCCATATAACGGGCACAAGCGGCTTGTACTGCCAGAGCCGCCGAATGTCCCTGTCCCCGCTCCGGTTCAAGATTAAAAACAATATCACAGTGGAATGGATAAGACAGGTTCTCTTCGACGGCGGCTTCCTGTAGGGCAGCGTTCTGCATGGGATGTTTTTGCGTTTGTTTTTCTGTTATCGCTTCCATCATTTCCGTTATCGGCTGCCGTGTTTCGGCATTAACCGTAATCACCAAATGCATAATACCGGCTTTCAGTAATGTTTCAACAGTGTATTGGATTAACGGCTTCCCGCAAAGCAGGCGCAGTTGTTTGCAGCAGCCCATTCGCGTAGAAAGTCCGCTTGCAAGGATGATTGCAGTGGGGAGTTCGGCGGCGCTGCCGGTATGTTTTTTTGCGGGAGCCGTCGAGAGAGTATACATATTCCTCGGCATCATTTTTTACCGTTTGGAAATCCGCTGCCGATAGTATGTAAAAACGCGGCAAAGCTTCCAGCTTGTTCAAGCTGAGCGTATAACACAGGTCTGTTTTGCGGCGTTAGGTGAAACACCGCTGCTTCCGGCATTTGTTCCAAGATCGGTAAAAAGCGTGTTCCGCGCGGCTTTACAGCGCCGATGATATAATCCCGGGGATTGGAAAACAACGCACATACGGTGCGGAAAAAAATCTCCGCATCCGCTTCCATAACGCCGAGTTCATCCATTAAGATGACCGGCAAATGCGGCTGCGAAACTGTTTCGGTGCAGCCGGAAGAATCGGCGCTGGAATGACCGCAGTCAAGCGAAGCGCGTACCGTCGCTTCCGCTTGCTGTAAGTGCATCACTCCGCACGCATCAAATACCGGCGCGAAACCGACAGGCTTCGGCGGGCTGCATATCCCGACACGGTTGCCGGTTGTGTATCGATATATGGCAGTACCGCCGATGACCGGATGCATATATACTGCAACTTCCGATGGAGACGTTTCTTTTTTTGTAATAAAGCCTGACGGCTGTAAATTAAATTTTTGTATAAGGGCTGCAAGAAACGTAGACTTTCCGCAGCCCTGTTCGCCGGTAACAAAGAATATCCGCTTTCCGCATTCTGAAACAGCCGACTGCTCAGCGCCGGTGCCGTTAGGAGTATTGAAAGCATTACTTTTGTGCGGCGATATGCTCAAATCGGTTAATCCTCTTTTGACTTCGGCAACAGAAGATTCAGAATAAGCGCAGTAACAAAGGCGCCGACAATTGCCTGCTTAAAGATATTCTGGAACCATACCGGTAGATGTTGCATAACTTCCGGTACATTGCTTAAACCGAACGCGACGCCGAGCGATGCCGCGATAATGACTACATCGCGTTCTGCAATTTTCCCGCTTTGATAAATCAGGTTTAAACCGCTCATCGTGATCATACTGAACATCAGCAATACGCCGCCGCCCAATACCGGGTTCGGGATAGTCGAAACGATTGCTCCGAGTTTGGGAAAGAATCCGCACAATACCAAGAAGCCTGCACCGATTCCGATTGTAAAGCGGTTGACAACTTTTGTCATACCGATAAGCCCGACGTTCTGGCTGAACGAGGTGTTCGGCATAACACCGAAGATTGCCGCAAACATACTGCCGAAACCGTCCGCATGAACAGCTCCCTGTAATTCTTTGTCGGTTATATCGCGTCCGAGACCGCCGACTGCAATACCGGTGTTATCCCCGATTGTTTCTACGGTTGTCGCAAGGTAGACAAGCATGAACGGAACAATCGCATCCCAATGGAAGGCGAGGTTCAGGTGTCCGACGGCAAAGAACGGGAGCGGAGCGGAAATCCACGCCGCATTTCTTACCGGCGTAAAATCAACCATACCGACAAAGATAGCCACAATATAGCCTGCAATAAGCCCAATCAGGATAGAAGAGATGCTTAAAAAACCGGTAAATGTTTGACGGATAAAGATAATCATTAAAAAGACAAACAGTGCGATGAGCAGATTTTTTATCGAGCCGAAACCGGGAGTTTTTTCAAGACCGACGCCTCCGCCGACAAATTTAATACCGACGGGAATCAGCGAAATTCCCAAGGTGGTAACAACGGTTCCGGTAACAACGTGCGGCAAGAACTTACGGATCGGTTTAACGATGAACCCAAGCATAAACTCCATTAAACCGCCGATGAGGGACGCGCCGAGAATGGCGGCATATCCGTTCGACCAGTCTCCCATTGCGGCATATTGCAGTCCTACGCCGATAGCAACGGGGATAAAGCCGGAACTGGTTCCCATAACAGTGGGAAGTCCCGAACCGATTTTCCAGATAGGCCGCAACTGTACAAACGTAACGGCGCCGGCAACAAACATAGCGCTTTGCAGCAGAGAAACTTTAATATCCGCTGGGATATTAAGTACGCCCGATATAACGAGAATCGGTGCAAGGTTTCCGGCATACATAGCCAAAACATGCTGCATACCCAACGGAATCGCGTTCTTTAACGGAACACGACCTTCGAGCTTATAAATATTCTCTTTTGAAATACTCATAATCTCCTCCTTCTTATAAATACATATCATCCGCGCAATTTTGCTCTATAAAAAATATATACTGATAGAGATGCGAATGATTCATACGGTATGAGAGCACTGTACCCCGACGCTTTGCGTCGGAGTTGTTGATTACTCACTTTATCAGTATAGCTGCGAATACGATAAATAGCAAGAAAAATTTGTAAGATTACCTAAAAATTATTTAGCTTGTTCATTGGTTAAATCGGTAAGCTGTTTTAAAAGGATACCGGTATTGTCTTCTGCAAGGACAATCAGTTTATCCCCGGGATATAATATGGTAGTTCCATCGGGGATAATCTCGTGCTCGCCGTGTATAACGCCGACAATACGGCATTTTTGAGGCCAATCTATTTCACGAACTTTCTTTAATGCAGTAACTGAGTGTAACCCGATTGGCAGTTCATACAGTTGAGGTACACCGACGCCCGCGCTTGTTTTTTGATCCGGAGACTGATATTCCGATTCGAGGATTTGTGTCAACAGAATATGGTCATGCGCCTGCGAACCGATAAGATTTGCCGTCAGATAGGCGCTAAAACAAGTAAGCACTAAACCGCTCAGCTGATGGAGCGCCCCGCTCGTTTCAAACACGATAACGCAGGCAGTAAGCGGCGCTTTAATAACAGTGGTAAAACAGGCAGCCATCCCAAAGAGAATCATGGCATTCACGTACTCCTGTGCCAATAAGCCGAGGTGCACAAGCGCCGTCGCATATAATGCTCCGCCAGCTGCGCCGCAGGCAAGGAGCGGCACGAAAATACCACCGATAGCCCCTGATCCTGCGGAAATACCGGTAAAAAGCAGTTTAACGGTTAAGAACATCAGCAATGTCATAAGCGGGAACGACTGTTCGGTCAATGCCTTTATCAGCCCCTCTCCACCGCCGGAAGAATAACTTAGACATAAGCCGACCGGCAGCGACAACAGGAACGGAATAACCGGCCGCAGAACCGGCGGAATATGCAGTGTTTTATAGCATCGTTGAAAAAAATAGATCGATTGTTTAAAGCCGTGTCCGACAAGTGTTACAAACATTCCGAGTCCTATCAGCCATGCGAAGTGGGAAAGCGGAAATTCTACAGGTGTAAAAAATCGAAAAATCGGGCCGGAACCCAAAAAGAAACTTCCGGCAAAATCGCCGGCAAAAGATCCTGCCATGACGCAGGCTAAAAGTAGAGGGGTTAAATGATGATGGATATCTTCGAGTGCAAAAACAATCGCAGCAAAAGGGGCATTAAAGGTTGCCGAAAGACCTGCGGCGGCTCCTGCAGTAATAAGGCATATCCGTTCGGTAAACGATCGTTTTCCCAGCCGCTCAACGGCATCTCCGACATACGCGCCAAGCTGCACGGAAGGTCCTTCCCGCCCCATCGAAAGTCCCAGTCCGATTCCGAGAACGCCGCCGATAAATTTAAGCGGAAGTTCCGAAAGCGGGGAAAACTGCAATTTTTTCATAAAAACGCCTTCGATCTGTGCAACGCCGCCGCCTTTAATCATCGGCCATTTCGTAATAATAAAACCGATAAATAATCCTATCAGCGCTAAACCTGCCAGCGCGAGAATAACACTGACTGTGCCTGTCTCTCGTATAACATCGTATAATGCAATACGGATATTTTTAAGATAAGAGATCGAAAGCCGAAAACCCGTAATAACCAGCCCCGTCAACAAGCCGGTTACGAGACTTTCAAACACTAAAAGCCATTTATTTTCTTGCCTTCTTTTCAGCAATGTTCCTGTTTCCGAATTGGTATCCATAACAAATAATACTTATTTACCGCGCGCAGCGGCGATTGCTTCCTTTAATTGGCGGGCGGTGCGGGTAACCGATTCAAAATCTCCGGTTTTGGCGCCCTTCGTCAACGCTCCTCCGATACCGAGTACCGCGGCTCCTGCCTTAATCCACTCGGCTGCGTTTTCGGCAGTAATGCCGCCGGTCGGCATATATATTCCCTGCGGAAGCGGTCCTTTAAAGGCGCTGATGATTTTCGGTCCGAAAAGCTCTGCCGGAAACAGCTTGAGGATATCGGCTCCGAACTCAAGCGCCCGCACCGCTTCCTGCGGCGTCATCACGCCGGGAATATACGGCACCGCATACCGGTTGCAGAGGCGGGCGCAGTCTTCGTTAAAAGACGGCCCGACAATGTATTGGGCGCCGACAAGGATGCAGGCACGCGCCGTTTCCGCATCGAGCACCGTACCGGCTCCCAGCAATACATCCGCACCGAATGCTCCGCTTAACTCGCGGATAATTTCGTCGGCATGCGGTACGGTCATCGTAATTTCGATTGCCGTAATTCCTCCGGCACGCACTGCCTCCACAATTTTAAGCCCCTGTGCCTTATGCTCCGCCCGAATAACGGCAACCGCTCCCGCCTCAATCAGCGCCTGTATCAGCTCGTATTTTTTCATCGTTCCTCCATTAGGACAATCTCATCAGACAGTTGCGAGAATATTCCCGCAGAAGAATGGAGGCTGTCTGCCCAGAGTTGAACCTCTTCGCGGTTCAAATGGTCATCCAACCTCCATTCTTCTGCGATTCTTATCTATAGTGTCTGATGAGATTGTCCTTATTCTAAAATAAACTGTGCGAAATTTTGCCTAAAATTTCGCACAGCTTTTCCAAGGAAAACGCAAACGCATCAGACGGATATATCCGATGCCGCAGAATAATGGAGACAGGGCAAGTATTTGAGCCGCAAAGCGGCGAAACTCTGCTTGACGGTCTCCATTATTTTGCGGAGCCGTTAAAACAACAATCTGATGCGTTTTCCCTGATCCGCTAGTCTACTTGGATGGTAAACTGTTCCGATTTTTCATTGCCGGTAATATCCCGGGCTGTAATTAATATATCGGATTTTCCGCGGCTTAAGATAATCTTACCCAAATAGAGCTCATTGTTCCGCCGGTACAGCAGCGTATCGGTAAAGGCGGTATTACCCAGATACGATTCACCGTCTTTTTGTGTAATGGTTTCAAAGGGAATGGTTCGAATATTTGTTCCGTTTACAAAAATCGTAATACGGAAAGGACTAAAGCTATGTCCGCCCTGTGTAACCGTGTCGGAGATATCCGCATATAATTCATAGCTGCCCTGTCGCACATTTTTTTGCCCGCTTACTTGAAACGCGGTGTTTTGCTCATTTATCAAAATGATATCTTGTATCTGCGGCGCTATTTTATCGTTGACTGACGGAAGCAGTAACAACGGATTGATATATACTTTTTTTTGATTATCGCTGACTTGAAAGATAAGCTCGTTAGGATTTCCCCATCCGCTGTTCCCTGTCTTTCCGATAACCGCAGCAGATTCTGTGGTTATTCTATTTCGGAACACCGTGGTGTCGTCCATGTTTCCATAAACCGTTTGGAGTCCGTCATCGTGTAAAAATACCAATGCATTCCCAAGCGTAGAAGGAAAAGCGCCGGCTCCGTATTTTTTATCCAGCGTAATCAAAAGGATGCCGTCATCGGCAGCGCGTACCGTCGTTGCATCTTCAAAGGTCAAACCTTGTTCAAAAGTATTTTCACCGATGCGTTGTCCGAAAAGCCGTACGAAATTTTGTGTGTCGGCAGGCCATTCCAATGCGGATAATTCTGCAAAAAACATCGTTGCCGCTAAGATGCAAAAGAAAAATCGTTTCATATCAGTATCCTATTTTTCACTTTATTTTATATCGATACGTGCTAATTTGGTGTCGGTGGCAAGGAATATTGTTTCCCGCTCTTGTACAAGGAACGTATTTTTTGAGGGAAAGGTAGTATGCCCAACGACATAAAAAGGAGCTTCGATAAATGATAATGTCGAGCGTTGTTCCTGTCTGCTGATAATCGCCATCATATTCTTATACGGAGTTTGCCCGCTGGAAACGACCGTTCCCCGCTGAGGCATAATGCCCGATATTAACCGATCGCAGTCGATAAAGCCGATACCCTCGGCACACTCAAACACGGCGTTCTTGCCTTTTATATCGAAATCCACAAAGACCTGCCTGCGGAGATTTCCTTCCAATTTTCGGTGATGTATGATTTTATATTTATTACCGTCTATCCGTATCAGCAAGGCTCGTTGGCAGTCAATTCCGCACACGCAGGCGGCGAGCTTCCCGTCGGCGGAGATTGCCGCTCCCAGTATAACCTGATAATCACTGCCTCCCGGATAAAAGTCTGCCAGTACATTACCTGCGGAATCAAGAGCAACGAGTTTTCCGTCAGAGAATCCGATGATAGTTCCGCCTTTTGTGCTATGAAAGGCCGTAATCGGTGCGGTGTGCAGATAACGCCAGCGCGGTTTCCCATCGGTGTCATATTGTTTAACGGCGCTTCCACCCGGCTCAAACAGGTAAAAACGGTTTTCGTCGATGTATACAAATCCCGGCTCTTCGATGACGGTTATCAGCGAGCCGTCGGGGCGATAAATCGGTGTTTTTGCAGCATCGCTCCCGTATTCAGTCCAAGCCGTAGAAGAAGCCGAAATACGTTGGGTTACGGGAGATGAGCGGAGTAATTCACTGTCGGCGGTAAAATAACCGAACCTGCTTTCCGTCAAAAATACTTTTGGTGCTTTGCCGGCGAATTGTTCTGCTGCCGCCTGTGGAATTGTATTTTCGGCTTCGTTACCGATTCCTTCCAATTCCGCCTGAGCGCTATCCGGTGTGATGGTGCGCGCCCATACGGGTTTCAAATAGATATCGGATCCGAGAGGAACTGCTGCTGCAAAAATATATATGAATAAAAAAAGAATAGGAAAAATAACAAAACGATTATCGAATGCTGCAATTTTCATGATTGTATGGTATAATAGTAATATGAAAAATTCAAGTAAGTATGATCATCTCTTTGAACAAGCTATGGAGGCAGCGAAAAATGCGTATGCTCCTTATTCTCATTTTAGAGTAGGCGCTGCATTACTGCTTGATGACGGGAGTGTCGTTACCGGCGTGAATGTTGAAAACCGTTCTTACGGATTGACCAACTGCGCCGAACGCACTGCTCTTTTTAGCGCGGTTGCAATGGGCAAAAAAAACTTTACTGCTATTGCAATTGCGACCCCCGATGCAGACTATCCGGTTGGGCCGTGCGGTGCGTGTCGGCAGGTTATCTCCGAGTTTATGCAGCCGGAAGCGCCGGTTATATTCGGATCATCCGCCGATAATCGAATTGAGACAACCGTAAGCGGGGTCTATCCTTTCGATTCACTCCACGAGCTGCATCGGAAATAAGAAATATTACAGAAAATTCAACTGCCAAAAAGATTAGGAGGAAACAATGCGGCAAGAACATGATCTTTTAGGGTATCGGGATGTTCCCGATGAGGCGTATTACGGTGTACAAACGCTCCGTTGTATGGAAAACTTCAATATTACCGGCGTGCATCTTTCCGCCTATCCGGGGTTTATAAAAGCCCTTGCGATGGTTAAGCAGGCAGCGGCACAGGCGAACTATGAATTAGGTTTGCTGGAAAAACCGACGGCGGAAGCGATTATCGCTGCCTGTAAAGAAATCATCGCCGGTAAACTGCATGAGCAATTCCCTGCGGATATGATTCAAGGCGGAGCGGGAACGTCTACCAATATGAATGCAAATGAGGTGATTGCAAACCGCGCACTTGAGCTGCTGGGACATAAAAAAGGCGAATACCAATTCTGCCATCCGAACAATCACATCAACCTTGCACAGTCTACCAACGACGCATATCCGACGGCAGCAAAACTCGGTATCTGTTTACATACGGAAGGACTGATTACCGAGCTTGAAAACTTGGTTGCTTCTTTCCGTAAAAAAGGAAAAGAATTCGGCGGGCATATCAAAATGGGGCGAACGCAGCTGCAGGATGCGGTACCGATGACACTCGGTCAGGAATTTGAGTCTTACGCAGCGAGTTTGGAGGAGGAAGTGTCCCATATCCGGCAGGCTGTTTCCGGCTTACTCGAAATCAATATGGGGGCAACCGCTATCGGAACCGGTATCAACAGCGACCCTGCTTATGCGGATTTGGTAACAAAACGGCTGGCAGAAATTTCGGGCTACCCTGTTACGAAAGCGAAGAATTTGATTGCCGCAACGAATGATACCACCTGTTTTGTTTCCTATTCGGGGCAACTAAAACGCCTTGCGGTAAAAATTTCAAAGATATGCAACGACCTGCGACTGCTCGGATCGGGTCCGCGTGCCGGTTTAAATGAAATACATCTTCCGGCAATGCAGCCGGGTTCATCGATTATGCCGGGCAAAGTCAATCCCGTTATCCCCGAAGTAATGAATCAGGTATGCTTCCGTGTTATCGGAAACGATACGACGGTGATGATGGCCGCCGAAGCGGGGCAGTTGGAGCTGAACGTCTTTGAACCGGTTATTATTTACAGTATCTTGGAATCGATTTCGATTTTAAACAACGGTATGTCCACGCTTCGGCAGCGCTGTATCGACGGCATCGAAGCGAATGTGGAGCGGTGTAAGGAACTGACCTACCGGAGCATCGGGTTGGTAACAGCGCTTAATCCCGTACTCGGCTATGAAACTTCAAGCGATATTGCCAAAACCGCCCTCAAAGACAACCGTAGCGTCTACGACCTTGTGTTGGAGCGCGGCCTATTATCGAAGGAAGCGCTTGACGAAATTCTAAAACCGGAGAATATGACGCAGCCTAAGAAAATGCACAAACTGTAAGGGGGTAAAGAGGATTATCCTCAAGTTGATTCGTGCGGAAGGTTTAATACCCCGATGCTCTGCGTCGAGGTATGTTGATTGTGGTTGGAGCGTGGAAATGGCGAAAAAGTAAGCACCTTTTGCTGCATTTCCACGCTCTTTTTGTTTTGCTGGTGTAAATGCGCAGAGGATCTCTAAAAACTGGAGTTTTTAGAAGTTTTTTATACTTGACAGACTATAAAGAAACCGATATGATACATCTCATATTTATGCCAACTTAGCTCAGCTGGCCAGAGCACGTGATTTGTAATCTCGGGGTCTAGGGTTCGAATCCCTAAGTTGGCTCATCGATATGGGGAGATTCCCGAGCGGTCAAAGGGGGCAGACTGTAAATCTGTTGGCTCCGCCTTCCAAGGTTCGAATCCTTGTCTCCCCATTTTATTTTAAAATAGTTAGAGGCGAATAGGTAGCTGAGGTTTCGCCGGTTTTCATTTCTTGTTTTTTCTATATATACACTATATACACTACTTAAAAATACTCAAACTCTCACGATTTTTTAAATTTTTGAGGAAGATATTCATTATGACATCTGTATCATTTATATTAGACCTATTCTGAAACTTTCGTTTTCGAATAGGTCGACGATTTCACGCATCGCATTTCAAGGTAACCTGTTCAGAAAGGTGAGTTTCCGAACAGGTTTATTAAAGGATAGAATACAAAATCAATAGTAAAAGCAGCTATAAAATATAGAATCAATGACAAGAATGTGTTGAAAGAAAGTTAAAAACAGCGAAAAGATTGAATAATGCCGTCGGACAGAATCGAACTGTCGACACAAGGATTTTCAGTCCTTTGCTCTACCGACTGAGCTACAACGGCAAAAATAATGAATAATTTATATCCGATTTTTTGATACGTGTCAAGCTGTTTCCGTGCAATATTTTGGAACAATGAACCTATCAATCGATATCGTAGATAATTTTTTCGGGTGGTTGTTCGAGCAATTCAGGATCCTCTAAATATTTATGTAATTCGTGGAAAGCAGATGCATAGTAAAATCCGTCGCAGATGCGCTCGTCAGTCGTAACGGTGAGATCGAGATTCCGTATATTGGTAACGGTGCCGTCCCGTTCGCTTTTTTGTGATCTTCGCATTGCACTAAAAGTGATAAATACAGGGGCATTGCCGAAATTGTACAAATGATGAAATATAGGACGGATACCTAACGATCCCATCGAAGAAAAGACAACGGAACAGTGAAAAGGGCTAAGGAGCCTTAGTCTTTCGGGTAATAAATTATGAAAGTCGAGCCAGTTCAGAAATGCGATTGCAGCTCGTAATTGAAAACTCGGCATAAATCCAAGTTTCCGCGCAACTTTATCAAAGGCGCTCTCTTTTTCTTTATGTTTATTTCGATATTCGTCTATTTTATGCGTCATCTCGTTATATACATCGGTAACGGTTGCGCTTCGGTCAAAGAAAAACTTCATCATTGTTTCTTCGGCTTCTATCGACATCTCTTTTTTGATAGCCATAACAACTTCTATATTATGGCGGGCATACAGCCGTAAACCGCTCAAAAAACGATTAATTCCCGGACGCTGAGATATTGTTCGTATATATGCTGCGATTACTACATGCATGATACCGAAACCGGCAAGGCCTTCCGCTCTCTTTTTATGTACGAAATGCTCGATTGCCGCTACATTAATGCTGTCTTGGAATAAATTTTGCGCTCCTATTCTTGACGGCATAATAAAGGGCGCCACTACCGTCATAGGGTCTATCGAGCGGATACGTCTCCCTTCTTTTCTATCGCCGAACCGCCGTTTAGTTGGAATATCTACAGTTGTCTTTTTAAGTCCCGATTCAGTATTTTTGTCTTCCATATTTCCTATTATCCATTAGATTGTGTGGGGATGTCCTGAAAGTAATCAACTTTTGGAACATCTTCTTTTATTATCCATAAATTGCCGTTTTGTGCTAGAGAACCGAATCGACCAGTGTTTTAAAGGAGCTATTTAATGCTTCGTTGTATTGTTGAGGGCGTACCGTAAAAAGACCGTTTTTAACGATAATTGAAGCTTGTTTTTTGCCATCATTGAGGGAAGCATTTTTTCGGAATTGCCGTGCTTTTTCTAAAAGCCCTTTTTGTTTATCAACTGTCCGCATTTGTTGTCCAGTCATTATTTTTGAAAGCAAACTCGCAAATTCGCAGAGGTCATTGGGAAATTGCTCCATAAGTGTGCGACCGGCTGCCGTATCTGCTGCTTCGGATAACAAAGAGGCAAAGTCATTCCAATGCTCGTCTAAAAAATCGATAATAATCTTTTTGTTCATTTTTTTCCTTGTTATTGGTTCTCTCTTTGTATATCGGCATAAAATGGGATACTTTCAATCACCATGCCGCACCGCTCCTTACGAATAACAAAGAAAAAAATTATTTGTGCGGAAAATAGAGTTTTAGGTATTGCTTGTCAAAAATATACTTCCATGAAAATTCCGTGTGAAGCGCTGTGTATGCGTATAAAATAATATCTTTAAAATACGGAATATCGGTGAGTTTTGCTTTGCTGCTTGCGAAAAAATATTCTGTTTGCTTTAGCACGGTCTCCGTCAATGTGCCGACATGTATTTCGGTGTTTTGTTCTTCGCCGTCAGGAAGTGTGTATAAAAAACCTGTTTTTCCGTTTATGATTTTTTGCAAGCCTCCTTGTGCGTTCGCAATCGGGATAGTACCGTAAACTTGAGCGATAAGATCTTCCAAGCCGCATGGTTCAAATAAGCTCGGTAAGACGATAAAGTCCGCTGCTGCAGTGATGAGCCTTGCCGCCTTTCGATTATATCCCTTGCAGTACACGAATTTCCCGGGCAGCGCGGCAGCGAGGGTCATTGCTTCGGTTTCAAGCTCGGGGTTTCCCTGTCCCATCACAATAAATCGTAGGTTGGGGGAGTGTTCCAGTATGCGGGGAATTGCTTTGAGTAACACATCTACCCCTTTTTGCCGAACTAACCGGCCGTGGTACATTATGTAGAGTGTCCGGTTCTGTTCCTGTGTGCTCATGCTGCCGTATTGCTGTATGCCATTATACAGCGGCGCTGTACAGGTCTGCGTCTGCAGTTTATCCAGTAAAAATGAACGGCATGCATATTTTCCTTCAAACTGCTCTTTTTGCACGTCGAATGCAAAGGGAAGCCCCGAACGCTCCGGTTCACAAGGGTTATAGGCTGCAAAATCGATTCCGTTGGTAATGCCGGTAATGTGAATATGCTTTTCGGCAAGGCTTTTTGAAAAAAGATACGAATATGGAGAATGCTCAGGTGAAATCAGCTGCTTTGCATACCACGGAGAAACCGTCGTTAAATCGGCAAAGGCGGAACCGACAAGAAACGGTTCGACGGTATAATCGACTCTGCCGTATTCCAATACTCTGTGAGGGAGATCGGTTAAATGTGCCGCATATTCAAACGAATAAAAGGTTTGACGGTAGCCGTCCCCTGCGTTATGAATGGTGATAAGTGTGCGGGTATGCCGAAACAGGCGTCTACCCATACAGCGGGCAGAGACAAACGCAGGTAGCAAAGCGGTGTGGGCATCGTGGCAATGCAGTATTTGCGGAGCGGTGTGGCTGCGTAATCCGTAACAATAGACTGCTTTTTGGAATAATACATTCATTTCATGGCTGTCTATGTAACCGTCTCCTTTTTTTAAGATCAGGTCGGTGCAGTTTTTCCCGAAAATAATCGAGTTCTTCGGCACAGTAGGTATAAATATCTTTTTTTTCCGTGAAAATACCGGAGTCGATAAAGATGAAACGGATATTTTTCCTAAAAAGTTCAAAATATTGCACTGAATGCAGGGTATCGCCGACACGGATGTTCACTTCTCCTGTACAGGTGTCGAAAGCTTCGATGTTGTTTCCATAACGGGGTAAAAATACCGTAACCGCGAAACCGTAATCGGCAGCTGCTTCAGCCAATGATTTTACAACGTTTTTTACTCCTCCGGCTTCTGCAAATCCGGCATATTCACGGCTCACAACCCATATCGATGTACTGTTTTTCTTGATGCTCATAAAACTGGAATGTCCTTAAAAGAAAGTAGTTGGAACCTCTAAAAACGATAATTTTCAGAAATATCCGCTACGCTGTGTGATTAAACAGATCCGGTCGGAGTTTTTCCGCCCCGCCCAAATAGATCGGTACGGCTTTCTTTTTTCCATAGTAATAAAAGAGAAAACGGATGATACCGTGAGGACTGCCGTCGATATTCGGTTCCGTACTGCAGAAAAGCACAGTCGCAGAAGCATAACCGGCGGAGCGCAATAAAGTTGCAGGATTTGCCGCAGTTATATCGGATGTAATCGAAAATTGGAGAGAAACGATGTCTTTTTCACGCAATCCGTTGACTTCCAAAAAGCGTGTATATGCAGTAACGACAGCAGTTTTGATTTGCTCCTGCGTATTTTGAGTACACACGGCAGCTCGTCCCGCGTATAGTTTTTTCCCAAAAATCATTGTATGTCCTTATGCCTCATTAAGACCGTTAGAGAGTAAAATGATAGCGGAAGCTGCAATTGCAATCGCCAGTCCGAATATACAGGCTATCCCGCTGATAATGCAACGTCCGGGGTAGTAGAGCTTCCGTAAATAAATACTGTAGTTGATTTCAAATAATAAAGCAAAAACGGCAACTAAGAATAGTAAAATACCGCCCGCGATAAGAAATTGCAGAATGATAATCTGACTGGAATCCAAAAAGTTTTGAATATTTCCTAAAATGAACAAAGCAAACAAGGCAAGTAGAACGGTAAAGAGGAAAAGTACGGTTCTATGCAAAAAGCGAATAGTCACTTGTTTTCGAATTGTCGGAGATGCCATCAATAACCGAGTATAACTTGTCCGATTGGAACATGCAAGGGCGTTATTCGTGCGGTTTAATACCCGCCGTTTCTTACCGCCATGGATGGCGGTGGTTCCACGCAGTAGCAATGGTGTGGCAAAGCTACACCATTGTAGTCAACACTATACACGGATGTATAGTGTTGACGAACGCTCTGCGTCAGGGTTGTTGATTGTAGGCGAGCCGGATGAACATCAGCTCGGTGATGGGGTGCGCTTTATTGAGGCCTTTTTGCTCGAATTTGGTTTTGGGGCGCCATGGTTGCGGAGGGGCGAATCCTTCGTATTTTGAGCGGATCCCTTCGGTGGCCGAAAGCTCAGCAAAGGCATCCTCCGCATAGTCGTACCAATCGGTTACCATATAGAGGTAGCCGGTTGCTTGCAGTTTTCGAGCGAGCAAGTCGGTTCTGGGGCGATGAAGCAGCCGCCGCTTATGGTGCTTTTTTCTTTTGCCACGGGTCGGGAAAAAAGATATGGAACCCTGCGATTGAGGCATCGGGAATCATATTTTCCAGTACTTCGATAGCATCATGTTCGATAATGCGGATATTTTTAAGACCGCGCTGCTCAATTTCGTTTAGCAGCTTCCCGACCCCTGCTTGAAAAACCTCGATTCCGATATAGTTCATTTCGGGATGCTGCGCTGCGATTTCAGCTGTTGCAACCCCCATGCCGAATCCTATTTCGATGATAACAGGATGCTCATTCGCAAACAGTTCCGTAAAAGAAAGCTGCTGCGCTTTGTAGGGGATGCACCAGCGCGGTGCATATTCCGTATATGCTTTTTTTTGAGCTTCGGTAATGCGTCCCTTCCGCAGCACAAAGGTTCTGATGGGGCGTCCCTGTAGCAGCGTATCGGCTGCGTCGGTTTGTTCATTATGACCTGTTTGATCATTGTGGTTTATTTGCTCTGTTATCATGGTATCCTTCTTTGCTGTGCGAGGAGCTTTAAAGCTTCTGTTTTTAAAGCTCCTCGTGATTCACTTTTTCGATAAGCGAAAAATACAAGGGGCCTGCTCCTCCACAGGTGTCGGGTAAAAACCGGCAGCCGAATAGCGTTTTCTCGCTGCGTATGGGTGAGGCGCTGTTTTTACCGGCGGTTTCGGTATGAGCCGCCGCCGGTTCTAACGACGCTGTAACGGTATGAATAGCTGACACGCTTCCATCAGCAGCTTTGGTATCGCCTATGGCCAATTCGGATGCGGTGCCGCTATGGACGGCGGCTTGGGTTCCGTATTTTTTTAGCAGCTTTTGTACAACGGCGTCGTTTTCCGCATCGGCAAGCGCGCATGTGGCGTACACTAAAAAGCCGCCGGGTTTCAGCAAAAGAAAGGCTGCCGAAAGGAGCGCCCATTGCCGTTGCGCAAGCATTTTAATCCGTGCAGGTGTCCAGCAGGCAAGGTATTTCGCATCGGTAATTACATGGCGCTCCGAAGAACAGGGTGCATCCAGCAAAATGCGGTCGTAATACGCTTGCCTGTAGCGGGGGAGAGTAGCGGCGTCATAGCCGGTAACTTCGACGCGGGTGCGGATGTCCGGCGGCAGGTGTTCGTCAACTACGGTGAGCAGCCGCGCTCGGCGCGCCCGTGAAAGCTCGTTTGCCTGCAACTGAGCTTTCTGCCCCATACCGGAGACAAGCACCAGCGTTTTACCGCCCGGAGCGGCGCACATATCCAAATAGCAGCCCGCATCGACCGGCGGAAGCGCTTGTGCCGCATAGATGCTCGCCTGATCGAGGTAGTATGGCTTTCCGCCACACACCGAAAACGCAACCGGCTGCGTCTCTTGCAGGAGCGCTTCCCGAAGCGCCGGCCAACGGTCGCCGAAAAGAACGCTATAGTACGCTTCAAACCCGGCTGCCCCGCTTACCTGCTTGGTTACCCTCTTTGCTCGCTTCACGGGCGCCGCTCCGTATCTGTAATACAGGCCGCTAGGCAAGCCTTCCAGAGGGTGTCGAGCTGCATAGGCGGCGCTTCAACGGTAACGGTTTGGTGCGTAACCGGATGGATAAACGACAGCTTATAGGAGTGCAGCCGTATACCGCTGTGCGGTTCACTGCGCCGCGCTCCGTATTTTAAATCTCCCTTGATGGGATGCCCGGCGGCCGCCATCTGTACCCTAATTTGGTGCGTGCGTCCTGTTTCCGGCCTGATACGGATAAAGTCGTACCGGTCGCCTTTTCCGCACAAAGTCCAATATAAAACGGCTTTTTTAAGCGCCGGCTTTTTGGTCTTTTTAGCTTTTGCGCTACCGGTGGAATCCGTCTCCGCAAAAGCCATACCGGTATGCTCCATATCGGAAGGGACCGTATCGGTCGGAGTTGTACCGACAAAGGCTTTTTGTGTTTTGGTATGAAAGCCGAGCCAATGCTCCAGCCGCTGAGGCTCCGATATTTCTGCAGAATGTCCCGGAGAGCGTTCGCATATTGCCCAATATTCTTTTTGCACTGAACCGGCTTCAAAAGTGCGGGAAAACAGTGTTTGTACCGGCGCGGAAAAGGCCAACAGCAGAAGCCCTGATACGGGGGTATCAAGCCGGTTGACCGGAGCGATAAACGGTTTATGCGGAAAAAGCCGAGTAAAAAAGGTTTGGGAGTTCTCGCCGCTTGCTTTATACACAACCGCACAATAATCATCTTCAAAATAAACACGGGTAGTTTCTTTACACATAATTCACAACAATAGAAACGCATTATAGTTGTTTTTCCCTGCCGAGACAATCACAGCAATTGTATCAGGGTATTTTAATTTACAACTTACCTTTTAATTTAAAAAATCTATTTTTATCTTGATTTTATTAATATGCGCACGTATACTGTGTTGATCACGTATACTGTGTTAATGCGGAGATATCCCCAAAAGTGTCTGATGCGATTACCCTATGGAGTGAGAAGATGAATATTGTAGAAATTCCCCTGCCGCTGTTGCGGAATGAATTATCGGCCGTGTCCTTTTTATCCTGCATTGCCGAAGAAGAACTTGAGGCGCTTGCTCAGTTTTCTCAGCTTTGCGCATTTGACGAAGGTGAGGTGCTAATTGCCGAAGGTACGATAAATGCCAATTTTTATATCTTGATGAGCGGTTCTCTTGACGTGGTAAAACAAGGAAAATGGAACAAAGAGGTGCATGTCGCGACACTGAAAGATCATGCCTCGGTCGGCGAATCAGCTCTATTGGAGGATGAACTCAGCACCGCTACCGTCAGCGCTGCCGAAGATACCGTCGTGCTGATCCTTTCCCGCAGTCAGTTCAAAAAATATATTAACGCCTATCCCAAGGCGGGATTGGTAATGATGACGTATATCGTTTTCAGCCTGTTGCAAAAGCTGCGCAGCGCGAACGAAGAACTCGCCGACGAGCGCAGTATGGTATTTGCACAGGAATACTTAACCGCGATGGTCGATATGTTCCAAGAGGATGTAAAAGAAGAAAGCTTCGGCTTAAACGATGATCCGCGATAATTCCGCGATTAAATCTTTACCGTCCCAAATCGTATCCATTTCCATCGCCTGCCCCAACGCAACGATTCGGTCGATACCTGCCGCGCGGCGCTGCGCAAAAAATTGCGCCAGTTCTTCCCGCCGGTAACCTTCCGCGCAGAGCGTCTGCACCTTGAACGAAAGCAGCGGTAGCAATTCTTCTTTATTGCGGATTTCAGTTTCAAAGAAAAAGCCGAATGTTCCGCGTAGCGTCTCCGCTGCTTGGGCAGGCAGCGTTGTAAGACTGGCGACATATAAAAGGTTACCTGCATACTGTTTGACGGAAACTTTCTCCGGTAGCGTCATCGCGGAAAGGCACAGCTGCTCGTATTTCCGCGCCGCTTGATAGGCGCCGAATTGGTACGCTGCTTGAGCTTCCGCCGCAACCTTTTCCCACCAGCGAATACGGACTGCGGAGTCTCCTCCGTCGTTTTCCCACACGACAAGATGCGGGGCGGAACAGGCATTTTGATCCATTAGATAGGTATCGTTGTAAAACCGGTGCGCCCATACAGTAAGCGTTTCTTCATCCGCTTGGGAAAACGCGGCTTGACTGAACAGCGCAAACGACCAGCGATCGGGGAATACCAGTTCGACCGCATGGGGCGGCAGTGGAAGCGCACGTATGCGGCGTATTGTTTCGTCCCCGCCCCATACTATCCGCGCATCGCACGCGGACGTATACGCAGCCGTTACGGTATCATCCCGACCATAGCTGATAAACGATGTCCGCTGTTTTATAGCTTCAAACTCAGGGCGATCCAGCACTCGGCCGATACAGGCGCAGAGCATCATACTGATCTCGCCGCCCCGCTCCGACAGCCGAATGATATTTGCGTTCCCTGCGAGCAGCCCGATTGTATATGAATAGGCAAACATCGTCGGCACATTTGAAGGCGCAATATGGAACGCCAAGCCTCGGCCGAGACGCGGAAATGGTGAGGCATGGCGCTTGGCTAAGGCTTCAAGATGCGGCCTGCGGCACCAGAAGCCGAATGCGGCAATCTCCGGTATGGAATGCAGTTCCGATGCGCCGATTTCAGCCGATACCGCTGCAAGGAATGACATTGTCTCCGGTGAAAACACGAGATACGGTTCTCTTTCCGGCTGCAAAACGCCTGCCAACAACCTTACGGTACTTTGCCGCGGTATGGTAATTTCATCGCTTCTTATCTGCATGGTTGTATCATCCTTCACATGGTTAGTATGCCATAAAGTAGAAAGATGTTTCAATAGACGGTGTACATGCAGCTTATTGACACATAACACTGTTATATATTACCGTCATATCAATAAACCTGTTCGGAAACTCACCTTTCTGAACAGGTTACCTTGAAATGTGATGTTCTCGCATCGTGCTATTTGCGCGATGCGTGAACTCGTCGACCTATTCGAAAACGAAAGTTTCAGAATAGGTCTAAGTTCCAAACGTAAGGAGTTTAACTACGATGGATTCAACGACACAATCCGATAAAAAGATGCGGACAAAGGATTTTATTTATGCAGGGGCATTCGGTGCACTCTACATTGTACTGATGCTGATTATCGTCATGGGTTCTTCCGCCATTTCTCCCGTGCTGTATTTTATGGCGCCGCTGACGGTTGGGTTGATTTGCGGTACGGTGTATATGCTGTGCGTGCTTAAAGTGCATAAGTTCGGCGCTGCGTTGATATTCGGTGCATTTTTTACGCTGATCGCTTGTACGCAAAGTTTGTATGCAGTCATCTTTTCGCTGGCGGCGGCGCTTATCGCAGAGCTGATTCTGTTCTTAGGTAAGTATCAATCCCGCAAGATGTATCTGCTGTCATTTGTTTTTTTCAACCTCAATATGGCGGCTCCGACGCTAATGCTGCTCACCGATTACGATAAATTTATGATGCTTTCGGAAAAATACAGCGGCGCCGCTTATGCACAGTCGTTTGCAAACATGGCATTTCACGGAAAAATATGGTTCGCCATACTGGGCTGTGCTATTGTAGGGGGAATCGGCGGCGCACTTATCGCAAAAAATTTGGTTAAAAAGCATTTTGAAAAAGCCGGAGCCGTATAAATGGCGTTCGGGCTGTATGGAAGCGGGAGCGGGCTTTTAAAGCTTGACCCGCGGACAAAGCTGCTTTTATTTTGTGCAGGTATCGCTGTCAGTACCTTTTCCTATAATGAATGTGCGTTGTGGATGTACTGCGCAGCGATGTGCGCGCTATTAGCCTTGTGCGGGGAAAAATGGTTTGCACTCAAATGCGGCGCTCTCATGGCCTGTATGGAATATCTGCGCTACCGCATCATCACCTCCGGCACAGGCGCTCCCGCGCTAACCGGAATTCTTGTCGCACTTATTATGATGTGCCGGTACGGTTTTCCCTTGCTCCTCTCTCTTTCATTTTTAATTAAAACAACGCGCATCAGTCAACTCATCGCGGCATTGTCGGCTCTGCACCTTCCGCTCTTTGTTATTATCCCCCTATCCGTAATGCTCAGGTTTATCCCGACAGTGCAGGAAGAATGGGACGGCGTGCGGAAGGCTATGGCATTTAGAGGCATATCCCTTGAACCGGGTGCGGTGATACGGGCGCCTTTTAAAACAATCGAGTACATATTGATACCGCTCCTTTTCAGCTGTATCTCCGTTATGGATGAGCTCGCCTCCGCTTCCCTTGCACGCGGTCTTGATGCGGAACGGAAACGGACATCATACGAAGCGGTAAAGATGCGTTTTCCGGACTACATCATTATACTGCTGTTTGTAGGCATTGCGTTCTATGCTGCTGTAGGAGGGAGGAGCTGATGGAAAATGTGGTATGACTTTGTGGAACAGCGCACGTTTTATACTGTCGTATGGAGTTTGGATCGCCTTAATTGTTCAGATGAAATTTTCCGGTTTCGATTATTGGAACTCAACCGGCTTTAATAGAGCATTTATTAATGTCCGATAGATCATCCGCTGTTTTGTCATATTTAGAAACCCTCTCTCATGATGAGCTTATAGAGTTACTACATTCTTTTGCAACGACTCATGAAGATATTCGGCTTGTCCTTGAAGAAAAAGTCGCCGAAGAAAGCACAAAAAATAAAGATGCTGCTGCGGTTGAATACAACCTACAAATAATGGCCCAGACGATGTCGGAATCGGTAACAGCAGATGTCTATCATCCATCGCATGTACTTGTTACTCGGAACAGTACCGCACAGGAAAAGATCAATTGACAATCCTCGGCTCGATACGCTTATGCTTGCAATGCCGTTCAGCTGGAAGGGGACGCTTGCGCAATACTGCGGCCGATTGCACAGAAATTTTGCAGGAAAAGAAGAAGTACTGATTTATGATTACGTTGATTTCCGTGTTCCTGCTTTCGATAGAATGTACCGGAATCGACTTAAAGGCTATAAACAGCAAATACCGTTTAATGAGCAGCGTTTTAAGTTAAGCTTGCTGCTTACTCTCCCCGCTACCTCCCCTCAAAAAACGCCTTCACCTTTTCCGTGATTGTCTCCGACCAGCCGCCGCTCCACACCAACTTTCCGCCATCCATAAAAATGAGATAATTACAACAGGAAGTAATTAACTCAGGATCATGGCTGATGATGAACACGGTTTTGCCTGCGCGGGCGAGGCGTGTGATGCTTCCCGCAACTTCCCGCATGTGTGCGTAGTCAAGGCCGCTGGTCGGCTCGTCAAAAATAAGGAACTCCTTATCGGCAGCAATCGCGCTTGCGACGGCAAGACGCTGCTTTTGTCCGCCCGATAACGCCATCGGATGCACTTCCTTAAATTCCGAAAGATTCATCGCTTCCAAAATATCTATCGGGGAACCTCTAAAAACTTCAGTTTTTAAGAGGTTTTCCTTAGATTTATTTGCGATGTTTTTCGCTAAGTCATAACAGTTAAAAGACTTATCGAAAAACTCGTCGGACATCTCTAAAAATCTAACCGAGTTTTTAGAGATGCCCATCGCTTTTTGCCGTGCCGCTTCGCCGCTTACGTTATTTACATCCATACTCAACAAAACTTCTTCGATAACGCTTTCCGTAAAAAGTTGATGGTTGACATCCTGCATCACCATATAGGACTTTTTCAGCCGCGCCTTTGCCGTGTAGGATTTTCCGTTATCGTTCAACACCCCCTTCGCCCGTTTTTCAAGCCCGCAGATAACCCGCGCCAAGGTCGATTTTCCTGCACCGTTAAACCCAAGCACACCCGTAACCGCACCGGAAGGAACCTTCAGCTCCGGTATATCGAGAACGCGCTTTTTCCCATAGGAGAACGCAAGACCGGAAAACGTAACATACCGCTCAAATACCGGCGGCTTTTCGGCGGAAGCACATTCGGATGCCAGAGAGCTTTCGACAGAGGCACAGTCAAATGCCGGAGACTTTCCGGCGGGGGCACATTCAAAGGTTCCTTCAAGGATTCCTCCGGTTTGACATGCACGGATACATCCGGGAGTGTATTCCATCGCTTTTTGCGAACGCAAACCTTTCCGGTGCAGCGCTGCCGTATCTACCTTCAGAAATTCCGCTATCGGAAAATCCTTGATAATCCGCCCGTTTTCCATATAGATCACGCGGTCGGCTATCTCCATCAGATAGTACAGGCGGTGCTCGGCAATAACGACCGTCTTTCCCTGCTCCTTCCATTTCCGTATTACCGCCTTCAAATTGGCAATAGAGCGGAGATCAAGGTTGGAAGAAGGCTCATCCAAGACGAATATGGCAGGCTGCATCGCCGCCGCAGAAGCACACGCTATTTTTTGCTTTTCTCCGCCGGAAAGAGCAAACAGGTTTCTATCCAAAAGGTCAGCCATATCAAGGTCTCTGCTTACCTGTCCGATGCGGCGGTACATTTCTTCCCGCGGAACGCCGGTATTTTCGCAGCCGAAAGCGATTTCACTCGTGGAATCCAAACTGAAAAACTGAGAGCGCGGATTTTGAAACACCGACCCGACTTTTTGCGAAAGCTCATACAGCGTTACGGACGCCGAATCCTTCCCGTCGATAAGCACCTGTCCTTCCAGCATCCCCGCATAATACGCCGGAACAAGCCCGTTAATCAGGCGGGTAATCGTCGTCTTACCGCAGCCCGACAGTCCGCACAATAACACCACCTGTCCCGCCGGGACTTGTAAGTCGATGCCGTACACTCCCGCGCTCCGCTCCGCGTTATGATAGGTAAAAGTTACATTTTTTAACTCAATCATCTTATCATCCTCTAATCCATGGTGTTCCCCAATCATCCCCCAATGCGTAACACCGTACAGACAAGCAGCGCAGCCGCGATAACGGCAATGCCCGCATCGTATATGCCAAAGTGCAGCTCAACAAGGCATGTCCGCTTTTTCAATCCCCCTAAGCCCCGCGTCAAAGCCGCCGCCGATAACTCCTCACCGATTTTCGCAATCGACATCATCAGCGGAATCAGCCGGTACTCCAACATCATCGCAGGGTTCCGCCAAAACCGAGGCGTACCGAACCCGATTTCCCGCATCCGCATCGCGCTGCTGATTGAACGGTTTTCTTCTCCCAACGTAGGGATAAACCGGAAGACAACGGATATGGGAATGATCAGCGCATCAGGCACATGCCACCGGCTCATCGCTGCGATAAACTCATTCGGTTTTGTCGATTCGATAATATAGTAGCCGAACATAAACACCGGAAAAAACCGGAAAATCAGCTCGCTTAAAAGCCCCCACAGCATCGCCGCAAGGTACGGAAGCGCCCCCGCCATGTTCGACAGCTTGACCGCAGCCGCCAGCGCAAAAAGCCCTCCGTAAATCAGCGCCGGCCGGTATTGGCGGTTCAGAAAAAGCAGGCTAATGGGAATAAGCACAATCACCATATTCAGCATACTCTGCTCTTCCACAAAGAATATCAGCGTTGCAAGAAAAAACATAAACAGCACCTTGGTGCGGGGATCGAGGTGCACCCCCTTCACCCGCGGCGGTCTATACGGCTCGTAATCGTCCATTATGTAATCCTTATCTAATATCTGTTCCTTTATCCAGTAAACCTGTTCGGAAATTTCCGTTTCTGAACAGGTTACCTTGAAATGCGATGTTCTAAATCGTGCTATTTGTGCGATTTAGAACTCGTCGACCTGTTCGACAACGAAGTTATCGAACAGGTCTAGTATATGGCCATTATCTCAATGATTCTCAGCGAACCTTTATCCCACCCCATGCAGCACCGGCGGCACCTATACGCGCCTATACAATACCGGCTCTTTCAAAATGCTTTTTCAACATCCGTCTGCCAAGCAGCGCGCCGAGCAGTGAAGAAACAAACAGAATACCGATTGCCGCCAATCCCATCCACGGCGGCATAAACTTTTGCAGCCCCTCAACGTATTGATCACCCATTGAGCGCCGCACCTGTTCCATATACGTTGCGGCAAAAAGCCACATCGGCGCCTGACAGCTTATCATCGCGCAAGAGAAAAGCCAGTAGCCAAGCACACTCGCCTTAAAACTCTTGTATTTGCCCGCCTTTAGCACAAGGTCGGCAATCACCCCCATCACGCAATAGCCGATAATCGGAAGATACGTGTATCCCATCAGATACCAAAATATCCCTAAAATAACGCTCATAATAAAGACCATCCCGAACTTATCCGCCTTTGTCAAAAACAGCATAAACGGGATCCCCGTCGCAATCGGCACAATCACATACAAAAACGGATACAGAACCGGAATTGCATTTATCATCCCGACAACAAAAAAAATAACCAGATACATCGCCGTATAGATTCCGACATTTATCAGATCCTTCGCCGACAACTTATTGCTTTGCATACGCAAACCTCCATTAAAATATTGAGCACCCTAAACCCTGTATTTTTTAGAGCCTCTTTTTTGATAACATAGATAGCACACTTTGTTATCTTTTATTTAAAAAAAATATATTAGACTTGTAAAACCTTCCGCCAGCCGGCAGAAAAAAATTCGGCAAGGGTATGCACAACTTCAAGCGCTTCATCCTGCGTGTAATCATGCAAAACCGTTTCAAAAATACAAGAAAAGTAAGAATGGATCAGCATGTGCAGCTTTTTTCCATCAATCCGGTTGTATTTGATATGCTTTTTATCCAAAAATTCGTACATACGGTGTGTGTCTTGTAGTTCCCGTTCGACAAGCCGGTCGGTAAAATTGATATACGGTGTGCCATCCGCGCAGCACAAAAGGAGTTTGAACTCATCAAAATGCGAGTAAATGATGCGGACAAATGCTTCTATCGTCTCTGCCGAAATTGCCCAAATGTCTTCCGTGTTTCCCATACTCAGGCAATGAAAGCACTCATCCGCAGCGGTCTCGTATGTATCGTGAATACTCTTGACGGCAGGCTCCACCAAAGCCGAAAAGAGCGCTTCTTTGTCCTTAAAATGACGGTAAAACGCACCGGTCGTTACGCCCGCCTCACCACACAAATCCCGCAGGTTTGTACGTTCATAACCATTCCGCAAAAACATCTTTTTGCCGCTTTCTAAAATTCTTGTGTGGGTTGCTTCGTATGTTCCGCTTGCCATATCCGTAGTAGTCGCCCTCAAAAACTAACTTTAAGCTTTTAGAGCATCTTTCTTGTTCTTGATAACTTTGTTAGCATTGTATGACAAAGAAGAGGATGTGTCAATGGAAAACGATAGGGTAATTCGGGGTAAACGCATCAGGCTATTTTTTTAACATCCCCGCGAAAAAAATTGAGACTATTCGACCAGAACTGCCAAGGATGGCATCGCTAAAAAATGTACATCCCTGTACATTTTTTAGCTTCGAGTTTTTCTGATGAAAAACTCGATACTGTTTGGAACCACTGACTTCCTGTCAGTACAGCGATGTTACGGTAATTTGCAACGTCCCTGTTGCAAATTACCTTGCGAGTTTCACAAAAATAAAATTTTTGTGAAACGTCGTTTCTGATCTATCCGCCCGCCGTCCATGGCGGTATTGAGCCAAAACTCGCCTTCAATGCGCCCAAGGATGGGCGTGGGATAGGTCAGAAACAAGTTTTGGAACAAAACTTGTCCTCAACCGATGTACATGGACGTACATCGGTTGAGAGGTACACGGATGTACAACAGTTGAAGATGGTTCAAATGGTCTCACAGTCTCAATTTTTTTGCGATTTTTCTCTATTCTGCCTGATGCGTTTACCCTTTTCTCGGAAAAATGTGTGAAATTTTAAATCAACAACCCCGACGCAAGCGTCGGGGTACAATGCTCAATGTTTCGCATTGTATGTTCTCATAAGGTGGTTGCAGTCGGCTTTAATACCCTTTGTTACGACGCAAGCGTCGGGGTATTAAACCCTCGTACGCACGAATAAAATTTCGCACAGAAGGAAGCAACCACTAAAAATATTTATAATGCGGTTGCCCTGTATGGTAATCCGAGAATTCAGTTGAGAAGGGAAAACGCTGCCTCTGATGATGCAGTATAAAATGAAAAAGATTTGAGTTGGAGACCGTAAAGTGGTCATTATCCCTCATTTGTTAAATAATCATATAGCATTGTAGGAGAAAATATTAAAGGTTTTTCTACATCAGATTCAAGAAAATCCTTATCGCCGGTTAGAATAATATCCGCATTATGAAAAAGAGCATCGCTTAACCTGCGGAAATAAGGACATTCGTGTCTAAAAAGATTCGCATTTATACTAACCGCGAACGACGGAAAGCCGCCATATCCGATAGCATTTCTTCTTCAGAATTCCATCCTTTATTATCAGTAAACATTTCCTGTATTTGCTGAATAGTCGCTTTTGTAGTTTGTTTACGAGAGCTGATAAGAAATTCAACATATTTTATCACGGCGCTATAATCTTCTTCTGTGAGTGTTTTCATCATTTGTGCAAGTTTAGATGCTGTAACGGACATTCCCTATCTCCTGCATTATTCAGACTGCAAATAGTTTATCATATTTTTTCAAAAAAAAATAGACTTTAAAATCCCGCAGATTCGTGCGCTCGTAGCCGTTCTGCAAAGATATTTGTTTGCCGTCGATCGCCTACAATTAAGACTATGTTTACTGAAATTAAATCTTCCTCATTACACATATACATCTTTGTCTATCCGTATTATAGTTATAGTATACAAAATCTCTAATACTATCGGAGAGTAATAGTGTGATCAATTTTAAAAACGTCTCTTTTTTCCTACAGCGGAGAACACGGTACCGGAGACGGCGTATCCGAAATAGACCTTACCATAAAAGACGGCGAATTTGTCGTATTATGCGGCGAGTCGGGCTGCGGCAAGACTACCGTTACACGGCTGATAAACGGGCTTGCTCCTCATTTTTATGAAGGCGAGATGAGCGGTTCCGTGATGATCGGCGATGTGTGTGTAAACACGGAAAACTTATCCGATATTGCAGCGCTCACCGGAAGCGTTTTTCAAAATCCAAAGAGCCAATTCTTTAACCTTGACACCACCGGCGAGCTTGTATTCGGCTGCGAAAATCTCGGCATCCCAAGGGAGCAGATTCAACAGCGCCTCGAAAAAACAAAACGCGACTTGCAGCTCGATAATTTGATGGACAGGGATATTTTTGAACTGTCGGGAGGAGAAAAGCAGCAAATTGCCTGCGCCTCCTGCTATACCGCCGATCCCCGTGTGTTCGTGCTGGATGAGCCGTCCTCTAATTTGGATAAACGGGCAATTCAGCGGCTGCACCGGATGCTGGTAAAAATCAAAGCAGCGGGAAAGACTGTCGTTATTGCAGAGCATCGGCTCTATTACCTGATGGATGTAGCAGACCGCTTTATCTATATGCGCGGCGGAAGGATCGAGCGTATTTTTACACGGGACGAAATGAAAGCGCTCAGCGAATCCGATTTAACCACGCTGGGCTTGCGCCTCACCGATATGCAGTTCCTCGCCGCGCTTGCACGGAAAGAGGATGCGGCGCAAGAAACGCCGGTCAAGAGCAGTACGCTGCCTGAAACCCAACCCGTGTCAAAGCCCGCGCTTGAAGCGCTCGATGTAACCTGCGGCTACGGCTCTACCCGTGTGCTCGATATAGAGCGGCTCGCGCTGCCCGAACATTCGATTGTAGCGCTCATCGGTGATAACGGATCGGGCAAAAGCACTTTTGCGCAAGCGCTCGCGGGGCTGATTCCTTCAAACGGGAGCATCGCAGTCGGCGGCGCGTATCTGACGGCCGAGGAGCGCAGCAAACGCAGTTTTATGGTGATGCAGGATGTCAACCGGCAACTCTTCGCCGACAGTGTGCTGGAAGAAGTGATGATGAACACCGGCGCTTCCGCAGCGGATGCCGAAGCCGTATTGGCGCGGCTCGGAATCCTCGAACTGAAAGACCGGCACCCGGCCTCATTATCGGGTGGTCAAAAACAGCGGACAGCGATTGCTTCCGCACTCTGCGCAAAAAAAGACCTCCTCATTTTTGATGAACCCACCAGCGGACTTGACCGCCGCGGTATGGAACGCTTCGGCTCTCTATTACGCGAACTGCAGACAAGCGCCGCCCTTTCGCTCGTTATTACCCATGACCCCGAATTGATTATGCGCTGCTGCACGCACATCCTCCATATCGAAAACGGCAGGGTCTTAGCCTTCTATCCGTTGAATCAAGCAGGCATTGAACGGGTTTCGGCGTATTTTTTACAAGGCAGCGATGAAAATACGAGCCGAAAGCGGGACAAACAAAGCTCCATCGGCAAGATTTTGCAGTACGCCGGAGCACACCGCCGTACGATATACAAGGCAGCGCTCTGTATGACACTCGGAGCAGCGGCGAGTATTATCCCGTATCTTTTGGTATACACCATCCTTGAGCAGGTCTTAAACGGTTCGGTTCCGACCTTAGCCGGAAGCGGGAAAATGCTTGCAGGTATCCTACTGGCGGAAATTGTGTATGCTGTTCTGTACATGTACGGCTTTCAGCTTTCGCACCGTGCAGCTTACAACACGCTGGAAAACATACGCCGCTTTTTGCAGGAAAACTTGGAGCGTAAGCCGCTCGGGAAAATAAGGGAGATGGGCAGCGGAGCAATAAAAAAGCTGTTCATCGATGACATTGAATCGATAGAACTCCTTTTGGCGCACATGATCCCCGAAGGAATTGCTAATCTTACCGTTGCCGTGTTTGCGCTTGTGTTCCTCCTCGTGATCGACTGGCAGCTTGCTCTGGTTACCTGCGTCGTCATTGCGCTGGGTATTAGCGTTTCGGGGCAGATGTACCGGGTCGGTATCGACCAGATGGGCAGTTACTTTGCCGCAGCAAAGCGGCTGAACAATACCATTATCGAATATGTAAACGGTATGGAAGTTGTCCGCGTGTTTAACCGGCAGGATGAATTCGGCGAACGGTTCGCTTCTTCCGTTACTGCGTACCGCGATTTTGCCCTGTCGTGGTACAAGGTTTCATTTCCGTGGATGGCTTTATACGGCAGCTTGTTTTCAAACATCTTACTATACAGCTTGCCGTTCGGCACCCTGCTTATCTTACTCGGTCAGCTGACCCTTACCCGCTATATTTTGATAATTTGTCTTTCTTTCGGAATTGCGCCGCTCCTGCTCCGCTGCATGAGTTTTATCGGCGCCGTACCGCAAGCAAGTTATAAAATTCAGGCCTTGGAAAAAGCATTTGATTACCCCGAACTGAAAACGGGAACAGCGCCGTTTTCCGGCACGGGGCACGACATCGAGTTCCGTAATGTCCGGTTTGCATACAAGGATTTGGAAGTTCTGAAAGACGTCTCCTTTACGGCGCAAGAGCGGCAGATGACCGCCTTAGTCGGGGCGAGCGGCAGCGGGAAAAGCACGGCGGCAAAGCTCTTGGTGCATTATTACGATGTTTCGGGCGGCGAGGTGTTAATCGGCGGACAGAATATCCGTGAAATGAGCTTAGAAGCGCTCAATGAACAGATTGCGTATGTTTCTCAGGATGTGTTTCTATTCAACAAGAGCATTGCCGACAATATCCGTATCGGAAAAAAAAGCGCCACCGACGATGAGGTTATTGCCGCCGCAAAAAAAGCGCAGGCGGATGAGTTTATCCGTGAACTGCCGGACGGGTACGCAACGCTTGCAGGGGAAGCAGGCAGTAAACTTTCAGGCGGGCAGCGGCAGCGGATTGCCTTTGCACGGGCAATACTCAAAGATGCGCCGATTGTCATTTTGGATGAGGCAACCGCCTTTATCGATCCCGAAAACGAGCAAAAGATGAATCAGGCAATATCCGAAATCGTGCGGGATAAAACCATTATCGTCATCGCTCATAAAATGAAGTCCATTATGAACGCCAATCGCATTATTGTGCTCAAAGACGGACGTATCGCCGCTTCCGGCTGTCATGCGGAGCTTATTAAAACCAGCCCGGAATACCAAAACCTCTGGCGTATCTCTGAAGAGACCGCAGACTGGACGGTACGGGGGAAGTAAGAGGGGAGTAACCCTAGGGGCTGTCCAAAAACTAACCAACTTTTGAGACATCCCCGGCTACCGTGAAAACGGCGCAAGAACGAATTGATATGTACCATTTTTTTAATATTTGGTACACATCTTGATCACATGTCCCAAAAAAGACTATAATTGGGACATGTCGGAATTGCAAAAATTGCCGGTTGATCCTAAAAAGACCGAAACAATTACTATCCTCAAAGCAGAAAGCAAAGCGTCTAAAGCGCTTGCCGAGCTTAAAGGTATTGCACAGGTGATTCCTAATCAGTTTATTCTTATTAATGCCGTTGTGCTACAAGAATCTCAAGACAGTTCAGAGATTGAAAATATCATTACCACAAAAGATGAGCTCTATAAAGCTCTTTCCGAAACGGTAAAAAAAGTTGATTCTGCTACAAAAGAGGTTATGTTCTACAGAGAGGCCTTATACGCAGGTTTTGCAGAACTAAAAAAACATCATTTTATTTCTATAAATGATATCATAAACATTCAAAAACAGCTTGTTCAAAATAATGCGGGAATCAGAACTGTACCCGGCACAAAGCTGATGAATGACCGTACGAATGAAGTTGTCTATATTCCGCCGCAGACAAAAGAAGAAATTGACGGACTCTTAAAAAACTTTACTGAGTATTTAAACAACGATGATGATTCTCTGACAAAACTTGCAATACTTCACCATCAGTTTGAAAGCATCCATCCTTTTTATGATGGGAATGGACGAACCGGAAGAATTGTAAATATCCTTTATTTGATTTTAAAGCATCATCTTGATCTCCCAATTCTCTATTTAAGTTCATATATCATCAAAAATAAAGAACAATACTACGAACTTTTGCAAAAAGTCCGTACGGAAGAAGCGTGGGAAAAATGGATTGTTTTTATCCTTAAAGGAATAGAAGAAACCGCTGTAGAAACAATTGAGAAGGTAAAAGCGATAAAGGAACTTTTAGATAGCACAATCGAAAAAGTAAAATCGGAAGCTCCGAAAATTTATTCCAAAGAACTGGTAGAAACCCTTTTTGAAAATCCCTATTGCAAAACTGAGTTCATTGTAAAAACGTTGAGGGTAGAACGGAAAGCTGCCTCCCGTTACCTACATCAACTGGAAGCTATCGGTATTCTTACCTGTATAAAGGTTGGAAAAGACAATCTGTTTATAAATACCGGCTTGATGGATTTACTGAAAGAATAGTAATTGTCCGAGCTTTGTGTTATAAAATTATAAAACGTTGGGGCGCCGATGCGGAGCCGAAGAAGGAAGCTCTCTATGATTGCGATGGTTCATCAGTTACTCGTATTTACCGGCACGTATGCCCGGAAAATCCGATTGGCATATCTGTTTACTTTTTTAAAAGCGGTTGCGGCAAATGCGCCGCTGATGGTTGCCGTAAAACTTATCGACATGCTTATCAAAGGTGAAGCAGAAGTTAAAACGGCTGTCTATGCGGCAGCGGTCATGCTGCTTTTGCTGGCTATTCAGGCAATCTGTCAAAATATCGCAGACCGGCTGCAAGCGGGAGCGGGATATAAGGTCTTTGCGGAAAAGCGGCTTGAGCTTGGGCGGCATCTGCGCCGGCTGCCGATGGGATACTTTACTGCGGGGAATATCGGAAAAATCAGTTCGGTGTTGTCGGCCGATATGGTCTTTATCGAGGAGCAGGCGATGGCGGCTGTTTCGGAGGTTACAAGCAGCATCGCGGCGCAGATTATTTTGACGGGGTTTCTCTTTGCGCTGCATCCGCTGTTCGGAGCTGTTGCCCTTGCGACGGAGCTTACGGCAATTCTTTTCGCGCAGCCGATGATCCGGCTTTCCGCCCGTAATTCAAAGCTGCGCCAAAAAAGCATCGAAGCATTGACCGGCGCCGTGTTGGAATACACGGAAGGGCTCGGCGTAATTAAAAGCTATAACCTCACCGGAGCGGGTGCGGAAGATATCAGAGCCAGCTTTGAGCGCATGAAAGAAGCGAGCTTGTCTTTTGAAGAAGAATATTCCCCCAAGGAGCGAACACTACTGATTATTTACAGTCTCGGTATGACCGCAATACTTGCCCTCAATATTTGGTTGTTTCAACACGGCGCCCTGTCAAGCACCGTATTTGTCGGCTGTATGCTGTTTGCCTTCAATCTTTTTACGCCGCTTAGACAGCTCTATCAAAAGACCGGCATTCTGGCGATCATGCAAGCTGCGCTGAATCGTGTGAACGAAGTGTTTAACGAACGGGAACTTGAGGATACGGGAACCGAGTCTTTGCCGCAAACAGCCGATACGGAAATAACATTCAAAAATGTGTCGTTTGACTACGGGGATAAAGAAGTGCTGCATAATCTGTCGTTCAGTATCGAACAAGGGCAGATGGCAGCCTTTGTCGGGCAGTCCGGCGGCGGAAAAAGCACGATTATGAATATACTGGCACGGTTCTGGGATATATCGAAGGGCGAAATCCTCTTACGGGGAAAAAACATCAAAGAGCTTCCGCTGCCGGTGTTAATGGATCATATCAGTATGGTGTTTCAGCGGGTTTATCTGTTTGAGGACACGATTGCAAATAACATCGCGATGGGGCGTCCTCATGCGGATAGAGAAGCGGTGATCGAAGCGGCAAAAAAAGCGCAGTGTTATGACTTTATCATGCAGCTTCCGTACGGATTCGATACCGTTATCGGTGAAGGCGGCGCCTCTCTTTCGGGCGGAGAAGCCCAGCGTATTTCGATTGCACGGAGTATTCTCAAAGACGCGCCGCTCATCATCTTGGATGAAGCGACCGCGAGTATCGATGCCGATAACGAGCAGGCAATACAGAAAGCCTTGAGTGAATTATGCCGCGGAAAGACCACACTGGTTATTGCTCACCGGCTGGAAACCGTCCGCGAAGCAGACCGTATTTTTGTCATTGATGACGGAGAACTCAAAGAGCAGGGCACCCATGATGAACTGATCAAAGCGCACGGGCTCTATTACCGCATGACGCAAGCCCATAATGACGCTACATCGTGGCAAGAAGGAGCGTAAGAATGAGCGGAACCGGATCAAAAATATGCGGACTTATCTTTATTATCATCAGTATTTTTTTGCTGCTTGGAGGGCTGTATCTTCCGGCAGCCGTTATTCCCGTTTGGATACTGCGGGGATTAGATATCGCAGGTGTGTTTTTACTTGCCGTCGGTATACTCCTATATAAGGTGCTTAAAAGGTAAAACGGCAGCGATTTTGGGTTTTCTTTTGGTTTTTATGTCTAGGGCTGCTCATACGTATCGCTGCAACCCCTTACCTCCGCGCGCGGGATACGTCCGGTAATGGAAAAATACTTACCGAGCCGCCCGCAGGGACAGTCATCCTCTCCCAATAGCACGCCGGTATCCTCAGTCAACAGCGAATGCCCCGGGTAAGAGCCGGGCAGCGGCGACAGTACCTGTACAATCCCCTGCTCCCCGACGCCGCAAATACTGAAATCCTTTGCCCGCCTGAAAAGCACGTCAGACCAAATGCTTGCGTGCAGATGCCCTGCAGGACATTCCATATAAATACAGCCCGTTTGTTCCGCCATACCGTAATAGTTGCTGATGCGCGCAATGCCGGTTGCAGCGGTTATCCGTGCTTTAAACTCTTCCGGAGAAACAGCCTCGTTAATGAGGTTCTTCCAACCGCCGCCGTGTATCAGTATCCCGTTCGGAATATCGAAGCGTATCTTTTTTTCTTCAAGAACACGGATTACGTGTTTATAAATGATAAAGGTAAAACCGAAGGCGAGTACCGGCTCCCCCTCATGTTCGGCAAGAAAATTCCGAACAGCCGGAATATCCAGCTCCATATTTTCGTCAAGTGCGTAACAGGTACGGGACGCCAACAAGGAAAAGCCCAAAATACCGGCTCCCCGTGCCGAAAACATCTTCCTATCCCGCAGTGTTTTTTTCGTATCGAATACCAGATAGGGAATTCTATTTTCACCGACAAAATCGGCAATAATCCGGTACAGCACCTGCTGCTGATTTGCCGCCGTTTCCGCATCCAAATAAATCTGCGAAACACGCTGGCCGGTCGTTCCCGATGAAGTGAGCGTTTTAAAAATCGCTTCTTCGGGAACACTCTTGAGTGAAAGCTCCTTAAAAACCGATACCGGCAGTATCGGCGCCGTCTCCGTAGAAAAAACAGCGTTCTCCGGAATTCCTAAGGCTTTTAATAACCGTCCATACGGCTCGCAATGGCTACGGTGAAACGTCGTCTGTTCCGTCAGCAGCTCGGTGTATGCCGCCGCTTTTTCTTGATGCGTCAATGAATACGGTTTCAGCTGTATAAATTTATCTATGGTCATGATAGTTATAATCCTTGCCGTGGCCGGGATAAATATGAATACCGACAGGTAATGTTGCTAAGAAGGGTTCCGTAATTTCACGATAGTCTTTTTCACTGCCGCCGGGAAGCCGCAAAATCACTTCCCTGCCCGGCAACAAATAATCGCCCGAAAAAAAGATATCGTCATCAAGAAAAATACCGACGCTGCCTGCGGTGTGCCCGGGCAACGGCACAAAGCGGAACGTATGCCCGCGCCAGTCCAGCGTACAGGCTTCGTTATATGTTTTATCCGCAGGGCGGCACACAAACGGGGTATAAGACACGCCCGACTTGCCGAAAAAAGTGAGATACACCTCCATCATCCGCGACATATTAAGCCGCGCATTCTGCATCCCAATATTACACTTCTCGCTCGCCATTACCTGCGCATCGGGAAAGCGCATCCGCATCGGCTCCAAACCGGCCGTATGGTCGCAGTGCTCATGCGTTAAAAGTATCCATTCAGGCCGTAAGCCTTTTTGCTCCAGCACCGAAAGCGGCCCCGCAGGATCGTTCGGATCAATCACCACGCAGAGAGCGACCTCGTTCCCGTGTCTTTCTTTATGTTCGTATATAATATAGCAGTTGCTTTCGGCCAGAGGCTCCGTCCACACCGAAATCGCTATGGCAGACACTTAAATCTCTACACCGTATTTCGCCAGAATCGTTTTGCCTTTCTCGTAAGTTGAAAATTCCAAAACATCCAGCGTACTTAAATTAATTCCGAACGTTTCTTCGATAAGGCCTACCAAGTCCATGTGCCCAACCGAATCCCATTCTTTCAAACCGCGGTACTTTAATCCGGGTAAATCCTCTTGTTTCACCGGAAAATTTTGTAAAAAAATGCGGTCATATTTTTCAAGATTTGTCATTTCCATCTCCAATCCATTTTTAATTATATTGGGCGTTCCGGTCGGTCAAAATATCCGCATCCGAAACATTTTGACCGGCCGTCGGGCTTTTCGGGGTTGCATTAAACCTGTTCGGAAACCTCCGTTTCTGAACAGGTTACCTTGAAATGCGATGTTCTACATCGTGCTATTTGTACGATTTAGAACTCGGCGACCTATTCGACAACGCAGTTATCGAATAGGTCTAGTATAAAACGGCACATTGGCGCCGTTTTATGTACCGCCGTTGTAATTTTGAAAAATTACAACGGCGCCCCTTCAATCCCTAACGCGGGCTATGCACTCCGGCATTATATGCCGTTTTTATCAGTACGGACACGGCTACCGGTTGTATAACGCAAAAGCCTTTTAGTATTTGCAGTTAAAGCGTTTTTCGAATTCAGCTTTTAATTCGTCGCGGAAGTCGGGATGCGCAATTGCAATCAGATTATGCGCACGCTGCTTTAATGTCAAGCCTTTCAGCGCGGCAATGCCGTATTCGGTAACGACATAGTCCACATCATTGCGGCTTGTAGTAACGGCAGCGCCTTCATCCAACAGCGGAACGATCTTCGAAATCTTGCCCTTTACCGTTGCCGGCATTGCCATAATCGAAACACCGCCCTTGCTTGCGGATGCGCCGCGCACAAAGTCAACCTGTCCGCCGACGCCGGAGAACTGCTTAAGTCCGATGGTTTCGGAAGCGACCTGTCCCATCAAATCTACCTGTACGCAGGAGTTAATCGAAACCAAATAATCGTTCTGTGCAACGATGAACGGGTTATTCACATAGTCGACCGGACGCATATCGACATCGGGATTATGATTGACAAAATCATACAGTCTTTTGGTACCCATCAAGAAGTTGACGATAAACTTCCCGGGATGCAGCGTCTTTTTCTTGTTGGTAATAACACCCGCTTCTGCAAGTTCGACTACGCCGTCCGAGAACATTTCGGAGTGGATACCCAAATCTTTTTTACCTTTAAGGAACAACAGAACGGCGTCGGGAATAGCGCCGATACCGAGCTGGAGGGTCGCTCCGTCGGGAATAAGCGAGGCGCAATGCTCTCCGATTGCTCTTTCTATATCGCCGATCTTGGGTGGCGGCAATTCAATCAACGGTTCATTGTGTTCGACAATAAAGTCGAGGTCTTGTACCGAAACGAGACTGTTCGGGCCTGTCCACGGCATTTCCTTATTGACCTGCGCGATAACGGTTTTTGCCTGTTTTACCGCTTCCTGTGTGTAATCGACGGATACGCCGAGCGAACACATACCGTTCTCATCAGGCGGGCTGACGGTTACCATCGCAACATCGACCGGTAAGGTTGTTCTGAACAGCCGGGGAATTTCAAAAAAGAAGCACGGTGTATAATCCGCACGTCCTGCAGCAACTGCCTCACGCGTACTGCCGCCGACAAACAGCGCATTGTGCCGGAAGTTTTCGGCATATTCCGGCTGGCAATACTTACCGCCGCCCATTGCAACCATGTGAACGATTTCGACATTTTTATATGCCGCAGCGTTATCCACCATCGCATTCACCAAATGAGCAGGCTCGCCGCAGGCATGACCGATTACAACGCGGTTACCCGACTTAATGTGCTTGACAGCCTCTGCAGCAGTCGTCAAATGCTCCTGATAATACTTCTTCCAATCAGACATACGATACTCCTTTCCATACATTTTTTATGTTTTGAAATACGTTCGTGCGCTACACAAACGTATTTCAAAACCCGTTAAGACTGCTCGGAAACTGCGATTCCCGAGTATTTCTTTAAAAACATCCGTTCCCTTACCGCATGGCAAGAGTTACTTCGGCATCGGCGGCTAAATCACCGTCCGAAAAAATTTGGCCGCGGCACGTAATCCAGCCTAATTCCGCCCGTTCTTCCAAAAGCGTACTATAGATTTCGAGCGTATTGCCTAAAAGAATTTTCTTGCGGAAGTTTGCTTTTTTAATTCCCATAAAAAGCGGTGTTTTTCCGGCATATCGATCGAGTGTTAACAACAAAATGTCCGCCGCCTGAGCAATCGCTTCTACGGCGCACACACCCGGAAATATCGGATTATCGGGGAAGTGCCCTTTTAACAAACTCAGCTCAGGCGTAACGGAGAAGGACGCCTTAACTTCCTTACCGGGAACAAGCGACGATACCGTGTCGATAAACAGCATCGGCGGCCGTTGCGGCAGTATTTCCAACACCTGTTCATGGGTGAACGAACGCGCCTCTTGTTTTGCACGCGCTTCCTCGCATGCTTTTTTAATAAAATCCCGCGCCGGTAAAAGGTCTTCCCAGCCGCCGATTTTAAACAAGCGGCCTGCCGGTACGGAAATATCATTCCGCTTTGCACAATCGGTCGGACAGCCTGCAACGATAAGCGCGGCCGGATAGGGAGTTCCCGGCTGTACCGTTACGAACTCAACCTCCGGCACAAGCGTTTCAAGGCGGCGAATAACGGCAACACGGTCGTACCGGTTGTTACATCCGCCGCAATAGCGCACACCGATTGGAATCTTATCCGCCATGGCGCTGTTTCAAAATAGACCGAGCCTCATCCAATAAACTCTGACTCACTTCATTTATCAAAACGGCTCGCTTTACTTCGGGCATGTGTTCCATCAACTCCGATTGGATAAGATTCTCCGTCGTGAAGTCGGCAGCGGGACAGCCGGCACAATGCCCGTGTAATTTAAATTTAACAACACCGTCCGTAAAATCCACTACCTGCATATCGCCGCCGTGTGTCCGCAGCAACGGACGTACATAGGTGTCCAATGTTTTTTCCAACTCTTCGTACATACCGTTCCTCCTTTTACCAATCGATTTTTTTACAAAGCGCCGATTACTTCATTCGATTTACCTCGAATAGGGAATGAATCGGCTGCATAGAGGCTGTCCCAAAAGTCAGTTATTTTCAAGACAGCCTCGTACTATTTATTCATACGGAGAGCTTAATGCCCGCCGTTTCCCGACAACGCTCTACGTTGGGGGCGATAATTAGTTTTCCGCCTTTTCGGCCTAGTTTGCAGCCTCTTTTTTATTCGAATCATAAAGCAGTGCAAAAAGAACAAGACCGACAACAAGTCCCCATGCAGCGCCGCGCATTGCTAAAACAGCGCCCATAACACCGCAAATACCGCGTTCAATATTGGTTTTGCACATATTCATCGCAAGCTGCGTACAAATATATCCTTGTACGATCAGTGTTAAAGACAGGGCAAGCGGCAAAGACGGCTGCAAAAGCGAAGAAATAGGCAGCAATGCAACGGCTACGAATGTCGAAAGACGGAACGTACCGAAACCACTGTAAATTGATTCCATCGCTTTCGGACTTTCCTTATAACGCTGAGAAACTGCTGCAGTAACAGCTGCCCACAGCGGACCGCACATTTGCGTATACGGACAGGTCATTGACATTGCCACGTTACGAATACCGCTGACGAGGTTCGAACGGTTTGCGTTAAAGTCGATCTTTTCATCCTGCCGAACTTCATCGGCTTCTCTGATGAGCGCTTCCGAAGTAACAAAGTCGCCGAATGCAATAATATAGGTAACAATTGCTACAGGCACTGCTGCAGCCCAAACTTTCATACTCGGCCATCCGATTGCGAATGGAGACAGCTGATTCCAAATATCCGCAAAATCCGGCACTTTAATAAGCGGCCACCATTGTACATGGGGAATGGCAAATTCGCCGGCGAGCGGCCCCACTACGACACCGATTAAAATTGCAGGCAGCATTCCGAATTTACCGATTGAATCGATAAGTTTATTCTTCCTACGCATATCTGCCCAGATCGGACTGAATAAACAGAAATATGCCACGATAATTCCGATAGTGATGGAAATCGGATATTTATCAAAACGGCCGGTAGTTTTAAATTCACCTAAAACAGCCGCAATACCACCACCCATCAAAACACCGGCTTTTACGGAATTCGGCACGACTTTAACCATCTTACCGCCCAAACCGGTGATGCCGAATACCAAAAAGATAAGCCCGAGACACATCTGAACGGCAATCAATGCCTGAGTCCGCTCCGGTCCCATTACATAGCCGTTAGTTAAAAAGGCCGTAATCAGCGGAATTGCCGGCGTAACCCATCCCGGAACAACAGGGTCGCCAAGTAACACGTGAAACGTGTAAAAGAAGCCGTTGATGATAACCATCGACAACGCTACTTCGTAGCTTACGCCTAAGACCTCCGTTAATACCGGAATAGCTCCCAAACAGGTCGCGCACATAAAGAGCGCTTGAAACATCTCCGGAAAAGACCATGCATAGTGAATAAAAGGCAACCGAATCTTAAACGGTCCCGCCGGCCAATACGCTTGCTCACCGCCGTACTCACGATAGCGGCTTTTAAATTGCATTTGCGCATCTGTCATAAAAAATTCCCCCTTAAAGCCTTTCTTAAATCAAGACTTTATCATTTACCGCGAAGGTCATTCGACACTACGGGCTATAGTTATTATTCTATAAGCAATTTTTATGCCAACCTCTCTTTTTGCAAATATATGATGCATCTACTTCGTTGCTGCGCACAAATTAATCCTCAACGTATCAGAACCGCCACGGACGGCGGTGGGGTTATGCAGTAGCGAGTTTTTCGCTAGAAAAACTCGTCGTTGAACAACGTACACGGATGTACATTTGCTGACATCGATAATTATCGTATTTTAAAAAAAGCTGCTTTTTAGTGTTTTCGTAAAGCCTTGCAATAGCGGTACGAATGCTATAAATGTAAGCTATATCTAACTTTACGGATTGCTCTTTATATACTGCTTTGGTTCATTTATAAACCAAAGCTCTTGATTGGTTCATAAATGAACCATCTTTTTACGGAGTGTTGAGACACCGGCTATACTGCTTCAGTTATGAACACCGGAAAACCGTTTCGTAAGTACGTTTCAAGGATGCTTATGGAAAATCAGTCAAAAGTTAGTTTACGTTCCGTTTATACGGAGATTCACCACTCTTTTCTTGCGAAACATACCGATAAATTTAGGGTTTTGAGTATTTTTCTGCATTGTACATTATTTTTTTTCAAAGGATAAAGATTCTATTAGCAATGTTGGCATAAAAATTGCTGTTACTATAATAGAGTGTCTATCCTGATAGACAAATAAACAAAGTAAGGAGTATGCACATGGCACTTATGACAGGCGAACAGTATGTTGAGAGTATGCGTAAACTGAATTTGCAGGTTTACATGTTCGGAAAGAAAGTTGACAATGTTGTCGACAATCCGATTCTTCGGCCGTCCCTGAACTCGGTGAAGGCTACCTATGATTTGGCTCAGATGCCGGAATATGAAGATTTAATGACCGTTAAATCTTCATTAACCGGAAAGAAGATCAACCGCTTCACACATATTCACCAGAGTCCTGAGGATCTGATTAAAAAGGTAAAGATGCAGCGGCTTTGCGGACAAAAAACCGCGGCTTGTTTCCAGCGCTGCGTCGGTATGGATGCGTTTAATGCCGTTTACAGCACAACGTATGAGCTCGATGAAAAATACGGGACTCATTATCATGAAAACTTCAAAAAGTTTATCCGGCACGTTCAGGATGAAGACCTGACCGTCGACGGCGCTATGACCGACCCCAAAGGTGACCGCTCTCTGGCTCCCCATGCTCAAACCGATCCCGACTTATACCTCCATGTCGTGGAACGGAGAGCTGACGGTATCGTCGTTCGTGGTGCAAAAGCGCACCAAACCGGTTTTATCAATTCACACGAAGTTATCGTTATGCCGACTATCGCAATGGGCGAAGATGACAAAGACTATGCGGTAGCCTTTGCTTGCCCGACCGATGCGAAAGGTATCTTCATGATTGTCGGACGCCAGAGCTGCGACACCAGAAAGCTGGAAGGTTCCGAAATCGATGTCGGTAACTCCACCTACGGCGGAACCGAAGCCTTGGTTATCTTCGATAACGTATTTATTCCGAACGATCACATCTTCCTGAACGGCGAATTTGAATTTGCCGGTATGCTGGTTGAACGCTTTGCTGGATATCACCGCCAGTCCTACGGCGGATGCAAGGTCGGCGTCGGCGACGTTCTTATCGGTGCGGCGGCAGTTGCGGCAGACTTCAACGGCGCTCAAAAAGCTTCTCACGTTAAAGACAAGCTGATTGAAATGACCCACCTGAACGAAACACTGTACTGCTGCGGTATCGCATGTTCGGCAGAAGGTACCAAGACCAAATCCGGTAACTACCTTATCGACTTGCTGCTTGCAAACGTCTGTAAGCAGAACGTTACGCGCTTCCCGTATGAAATTGCACGCCTTGCAGAAGACATCGCAGGCGGCTTGATGGTAACCGCTCCGGCAGAATCCGATCTGCGCGATCCCAAACTCGGACCGTATGTTGTCAAATACTTGCAGGGTGTTGCCTCCGTTTCTACCGAGAACCGTTTACGCATTCTCCGCTTGATCGAAAACCTGACCCTCGGCAGTGCTGCCGTCGGTTACCGCACGGAATCTATGCACGGCGCCGGTTCTCCGCAGGCACAGCGTATCATGATCTCCCGCCAAGGTAACCTTGCAATGAAGAAAAAGCTTGCAAAGGATATCGCGAAGATTAAAGAATAGTGCCGCCTAAGAACTTTAACTGCGGTTGCTAATGATAACATACCGCAGCTAAAGAGGCGAAACTTACGAATAAAGGCAGGGCCAATAACCCTGCCTTTTTTTAAAAATGCTTTACCAAACTGTTACCCATATACAACAGTTTAGCTCTAAAAACTCGGTATTCTTTTAGAAGCTACCGAAATAACTGAAGGAGGAAATATATGAGTGACCAACTCGCAACTGCAAAGATGCCGGAGCACTTCAACGAAGGGAAATTTCCTTTAAAGAAGAGAGAATTCGGCGGCGTGCAGCCGTACATTCCGCTCGGCCCATTCAATTTACGCATTCCGCTGATCCATCACGAATGGTCGTGGACGGAAATGCTTGCTGCATTCTTTCTCGGCGTCGCCTGTCTCGGAGCAGGAACCGCTACCACAATGACGACTTTCGGGTTTGATAACCCCGAAAACATCGCCGCGTTGGGGATGACGGAGAACAGCGTCTTTTTAATGTCGCTGACATTTGGCGTACTAAACGCTATCTGTTATTATCTGCCGTCATTATTGGGCGACCCCGTCGTTCCCGGATGGATTACCCCCGCGCTCCCGCTTACTTTAAAGTATTTGGCACAATGGGAACTGCCTAACTACGCAACCGGAAATGTCGACCGCGTCTATGCAATGATCGCCCTGCAAATGATTGTAGCGCTGTTCTTTTTAATCATGGGCGTAACCGGTATCGGACGTAAACTGGTAGATACGGTACCGCGCTCCATTAAGGCGGGAATCGTATTGGGCGCCGGCGTTACCGCAGGTATCAACGTATTCCAATCTCGTATGCCCAAAGCGCCGATTACCGTTGTCATAGCGGTATTGATGTCTTACTTCTTCTTGTTTAACTCGACCTTTGCAAAGGCCGCTGCAAAGAACAAAACATTAGAGACGCTCCGCAACCAAGGCGTTGTTCCGGCACAAGTATTCGCCATTGTATTGGCCCCGTTCCTTATCAAAGAAATAGCCGTGCCGAATATTCAGTGGGGCTTTACGCCGCTTTCTTTCGGCTTTGTGCTTGAACACTTCACCATTTTCGGCTTAGGATTGCCGGCTACGAAATTCTTCTTGGCAGCACTGCCGATGGCGCTTACCGTCTACATTATTGCGTTCTCCGACTTTGTTCTTGCAAAAGAAATTGTTACCGAAGCAACCGCAACCCGCGATGATGAAACCGTTATCTTTGACGCCGGACGATCAAATCTCGTATCCTTCCTGCGTAACGGTATTATGTCACTCTTTGCTCCGTGGGTTCCCATGTGCGGTCCGCTGTGGGCATCGGGTCTGCTGACTATTACGGAACGCTATAAGAGAGGATATAAGACCTTGCACAGCTACTGGGATGGCGTCTGTACGTTCCGCGCCGCAACTGTTATTGCCGTTTTGATTTTGCCGCTCGTTACGCTTATACGCCCTGCTTTCGCCATATTCTTCGGTATTACGATGGGCGTTCAGGCCTTTGCCTGCGGTAACGTCGGTATGACGATGTGTACCAACCGAAACGAAAGAGGTATTGCCTGCGTTATCGCTTCGGCACTCTGCTTCTACACCCCCGGATGGGCGCTGCTTATCGGCATTATCCTGTGGGTTGTTATCGAAGGAACCGAGCTTTTTGCAAAAAAGTCCGGCGCTCAAACAGCCGCCTAACGTCGGTAAAATCGGTATGAAAGGATCGGTATGCTATGATGACATTACAAGAAGCGCCCTGTGCTGTTTATACCGTCAAAAAAATAAACGGCTCGCGCGATCTTAAAAGACGGATGGAAAATATGGGAATCGCAGCCGGCGCGGATGTGGAAGTGATCGAACATACCGAAACTGCATGCCGGATTAAAACCGTTAAACGTGAAATAGAACTATCAGTTGAAGAGGCTGCCTGCATCAATGTCGGAGAACAGTTTAAACGAAACGGAGACCCCGTTTTGTTCAGCTGTTGCTCTTACGGCCGTGCAGGCGACCTCTGGGATAGGGCAAACGAAATTAACGAACATATAGGAGATGAAAAGCAATGAAGCAACTTGCGGTAAAACCCGAGATTCACAAGTTTGAAACGGCGAAAGAATTTGCAGAAGCGTTCAAACTCGGAAAAGATGATCTAGTCATAACGAATGAGTATATCTATAAACCGTTTTTCGGAGCATTGAACTTGCCCTGCGCGACGCTTTTTCAAGAAAAATACGGTGCGGGAGAGCCTTCCGATGATATGGTCGAAGCGATGTATAAAGATGTACACGGCAGCTATAAGCGTATTATCGCAATCGGCGGCGGTACCGTCATCGATATTTCAAAGTTTTTCTCCTTGACACATACCTCGCCGGTGCTGGACTTATACGATGGAAAGCAGGAAATCGTAAAAGGCAAAGAGTTGATCATCGTACCGACTACCTGCGGTACCGGCTCGGAAGTAACCAATATTGCCGTACTGTCGCTGAATGCACGCGGTACGAAAAAAGGCCTTGCACACGATGAAATGTACGGCGACTATGCGGTACTAATTCCTGAACTGCTGAAAGACTTGCCATTTAAATTTTTTGCAACGAGTTCCATCGACGCATTGGTACATGCCGTTGAATCATCGCTTTCACCCAAAGCGACGGAAAGCACAAAGCTGTTCGGATATAAAGCTATCGAGATGATTTTAAAAGGCTACAAAGAAATTGAGAAGAACGGTCACGATGCGCGGCTTCCGCTTTTATGCGATTTCTTGCTTGCCTCAAACTATGCAGGTATCGCTTTCAGCATTGCAGGATGCGCAGCAGTTCACGCAATGAGCTATCCGGTCGGCGCAACCTTCCATGTCGCTCACGGCGAATCAAACTATGCGATGTTTGCCGGCGTTTTAAAAAATTATCTTGAAATTAAAAAAGACGGTGAAATTGCAAAGCTTAACCGGTTTATGGCAGATATCCTCGGCTGCGACACGGCGCACGTTTATGATGCTTTGGAAAAACTGCTCAACTGTCTAATCCCAAAAAAGCCGCTGCACGAATATGGCATGAAAAAAGAGCAGATTACAGAATTTGCCGACAGCGTTATTGCCAATCAGCAGCGCCTTATGGCAAACAACTTTGTATTCCTTGACAGAGATCGGCTGATTAAAATCTATACCGAATTATTTTAAAATATCGGGAACCACTAAAAATGTGAGTTTTTAGTGGTTCTTCTTCGTTTACTTCTTACCATTTTATCGATTAAACATCTGGGCATTTCTAAAAACTCGGTTAGGGAAACACTGACATCCTCGCTCAAAAATAAACCTCCTTGTTCATTTTTGGCACACGGATGCCGCCCTATCCAGCGCTTTTGAAAATAGACTGTTGAGCAGTGTACATCCGTGTACTTCTCTGCCAGTTGCAAGCAAACTGGCTACTGCATAGAACCACCGCCATCCGTGGCGGTACTGATACACCCATTCCGTAAGCCTTTTGAAAATAGACGGTGCAGATGCTAGGAGCCTAGCCGAAATAAAGCGGAGGCGTACTTGTTGTACGTCGAGCATTTATTTCGGCATAGCGACAACGCAGATGCGCCGTATATTTTCAAAAGGACATATACTTGACAAAGACTCATACCAGTGCTATGCTAATTAAAAGGAGAAATTTATATGAAAAAGTGTGTTTTTTATAGGACTGCCCCCCCCCCCCACACACACACACACACATTGGGTGTAAATTTATTGATAGTAAATTATCTGTTGGGAAAGCCTATTCGTTCTTTTACTTCTGTTGATGACCCTATACAAACGGCAGATTTCGGAATAGTATGCTCATACTTGTAACTATTACGAAGGATGTTTTCTTTAACTTGAGAAAAAAGTTATGGCTGATATGGTATACAGAACAAAAACAGTAAAAGATACTATTAATTTTGGTCAAGCTTTAGGACGCTTACTTAATGCAGGCGATGTGCTTGCTTTGCAAGGGACGCTCGCCGCGGGAAAAACGCAGCTGACAAAAGGCATTGCGCAAGGGCTTGATATATCCGAAGCAGTTACCAGTCCCACTTTCACCATCATATCGGAATATTACGGACGTCTACCGCTTTATCACATGGATGTGTATCGGCTCAGTTCACCGGAAGATTTTTTAGATCTCGGTGTTGAGGATATGCTGTACGGGCAGGGCGTGTGTATTATCGAATGGAGTGAAAAAATCATGTCGGAATTACCGGCGCGTACCATTCTTATTCATATCAAGACAGAAGAAGATACAAGTAGAACTATTACCATCACGAACTGGCCGTATCAAACGGACAGCTTAACCGAATATGAGGCAGCACCATGAATATACTTGCAATAGATACCCTCACTTCAACCCTTTCAGTTGCAGCTTATGGCTCTAACGGATTAGTTACCCAATCCTTCGCCGGTAACGGTCCGTCCCACGCAGAACGGCTGCTCCCCCTTATCGATGCAGCCGTATCAGCTGCGGGGTTTACTGCCGCCAATACGGAAATAGTATTGGCGCCTGAAGGTCCCGGTTCTTTTACCGGTTTAAGACTCGGATTTGCAGCGGCAAAAGCATTACAGCTGAGTAGTAACAGCTGCTTTATTCCCATCCCTACACTCCCATGCATAGCATCGCAGTATGAGGCGTGGAACGGAAATATTGCCGTAGTAATAGATGCAAAAAGAGAACGCTTTTACGCGCAGCTTTTTAAAAACGGAACAGCGGTAACGGAAGCTTTTGACAAAACAGCGGCTGATTTACTCCCGCACTTTTCGGAAAACGAAGAATGGCTGGTTACCGGCTATGGAACAGCGGCGTTTAGAGACGCTGCTGCAATTTCACAAAGTAGTATCCGCTTTCATTTTATTGAAGCGGATACTCTCTCTTTTGCATATTCGATGATTAAGTATATGCAAAAGCACGGTAATGTACTGAAGAACGCGGCTGATTATGCAGGGCCTCAGTATATTCGGAAGAGCGATGCGGAGAAGGACTAAACTATGGAAAAAAGTATATCATCCGGGCAGAAGCCCCGAATTACAGGAGAGCTGACTGCGGAAGAACAACAGGCGTATTTTGACGAACTTGCTGAATTGACAAATGCGGGAAGCATTCCTACTATGATTATTGACAGTAATTTAGTTATACGCTACATGACCAAGAGCGTGTATACATTACTTGCGGGTTATTACGCATTGGAGAAGAAGCCTCTTTTTAATGTTTTCGGCAGAGTTTTTACTCAAGCGGAGATACAGGATTTTTTTCAAAGTATACGGTCTCCGGAAAAAGGTTGGTCGTGGATCGGTAATATGGTGCATAAATCGCACACGTTAAAAACGCTGTATACGAGAGTGCGGGTTCATCCTATTTTTGACAAGGCAAAACGCTACCTGCTTGGGTATTGGGTAATTATTGAAGATATAACCGCACAGCAGATCGGAATGTACAAAATGATGTTAAACGGGTTGCTGCAAGCGTCAATGCTGAAAGACAACGATACCGGAAACCATGCGCAACGGCTCAATTTTTATTGCCGAGAGTTTTCCGACTACCTGTTTGGACTTAACCGGTATCCGCAAATTACACCGGATTTTATCGAGAATATTTCCTTTTTAGCCGCTATTCACGATGTGGGCAAGATCGGTACACTGGATTATATTTTGCAAAAACAGAGCAAATTAACCGGCATTGAATGGGAAGTCATGAAAGAACATACTATTAACGGTGCGCTCATTGTGTCTTCTTATCCTATTGCAATGGCAAAGGAAATAACATTGAGCCATCATGAACGGTGGGACGGCTCTGGATATCCCTTTAAGCTGGAAGGTGAGATGATACCGCTATCGGCAAGGATCGTCGCGATAGCTGACGTATATGATGCGCTCCGTATGAAACGCTCATATAAAAACGAACTTTCGCATGATGAAGCGGTACAATATATTTTTGATAATGCAGGAAAGCATTTTGACCCGCTGTTGATAACGCATTTTAAAAAGATACATCACGCGTTTGATAAGATATGGCAGACCCTTAAAGATGAACATGGAGAACATTCAAACACCGAGACTTCTCAAGCGGTGGTATAGGAGAAACGCTTATTTGTGTTGAGCGCTTAATATCCCAGCGCTTCTCGAGGAGGTGCTGAATACCGGCTCTGCAGAGCGGAAATGATTTTTCTTGACAAATCGAAATTCACAGGTGATACTATAATAAGCACTGATAATGTGAACCATGGCTTTTGCGTTGCAAAGCCCTATGCCGCTTTTCAGCGGACAATAAATATCTGGTTTAGGAGTGTTTTATGAAAAAACTCATGACTGTGATGCTCGCCGGTGTCTTACTTGCGGCAGTTTCTCCCGTTTTTGCGAACGGCGCAAATGAAGGAGGCGGGGAGAAGGTAACATTAACGATGGGTTCTTGGCGTACCGATGATGTTGCGCAAATCACCGCTTTGCTTAAAGAGTACAAAAAAGTAAAGCCGAACGTAACGATCGAGTTTAAACCGACTATCAATGTCGATTACAATGCGACGTTACGGCTTCAGCTTGAAAGCGGTACCGGTCCTGACCTAATGTATGCACGTTCGTACGCGACCGGTGCAAAACTGCTTATGGACGGCTATTTTGCCGATGTGTCGGATATTCCCGGGTTAAAATCGAATTTTACCGCAGGGAATCGTGCACCGTGGACAGCCGCCGATGGACGAAACTTTGCCGTTCCGTTTAATGCGATTGTGCAAGTTGTCTACTATAATAAAGATATCTTTAAAAAAGCCGGTATTGCGGTTCCGCAAACGTGGGAAGACTTTTTAGCTGCGTGCGATAAATTGAAAAAAGCCGGCATTACGCCGATTGCAAACGGACTTGCCGATGAATGGGACATTAACGAATGTTTTATGATGGGCATTTTACCGGGCTTTGTCGGCGGAGCCGAAGGCCGTAGAGCGTATGAATCGGGAAAGGTACCGTTAAACGATGCCAAAATGGTGAGTGCGTTTCAGGCAATGGCCGATGTAGCGAAATATTGTCCCAACGGTTTTGCCGCTCTTACATACAACGATTCGATTGCATTGTTTGCTACCGGTCAGGCTGCCATGTGGGTAGACGGTTCATGGAATGCCGGCGCTTTTAAAGATGTTGCATTCGATTGGGGAACCTTTGTACCGCCCGCTCCCGCCGGTAAAAAAGCCGCCGTTTGTTTCCATCCCGACACGGGTATGGCGTATAATAAGGCAAGTAAGCATGTTCAGGAATGTAAAGACTTTTTAGCATGGCTTTGTACGGTACAGGGTGCGACTGTTTGTGCCGAATTTATGCCTACCGGCTTTTTCCCGATGATTAATGCCCCCATTAAACTTAAAGATGCACATGCGAACGAAATTCTTGCGCTTACGGCAGGAAAGCTGCAGGATGCTCGTTTTGTATGGGAACGCTTTATGGACGGCGATCCCAGCGGCTACGTGCTGATGAATCAGGGCGTTATCGCTGTTATGAAGGGTGAAAAAACCGCCAAGCAAGCTGCCGATGCATTAGCCGCAGGCGTTGCAAAGTGGTATAAGCCTTAAGTTGATTTGTATCTATATAAAATAATATAAACAGGGAAGGGGATGAAAAGAAGCGACTTTCGAGCCATTCCTCTCCCTGTTTATTCTGTTTTGCGCAACGGAGTTGTGAATATGAATATTAAAAAAAGTGACAGGTACGGATGGATTATATATCTTTTACCTGCTTTTATCGTGTACACTGTCTTTATGGCATTTCCGCTGGCGGATTCAATCAGACTCAGTTTTTTTTCCGGTTCTTCGACGTCCGGTAAAAATATCTTTGTCGGCTTAAATAATTATAAAGAGCTTTTTGGTGATGCCGACAATGCCCGCCGGTATTGGGGCGCTTTCGGAAATACGTGGTATTTTTTCTTTATTCACATGCTGGTTCAAAATGTGTTAGGTCTTACGTTTTCGCTCATGCTCACAGCGAAGGGGATGAAGTGGACACGTTTTTATCAGACGATTATTTTTATCCCGGTTACGCTTGCCATTTTGGTTACCGGTTATTTATGGAAGTTGATATTGAACCCTCAATGGGGAGCGTTGCCGCTTCTATTAAAAAATCTCGGTTTGGAAACACTGATAAAACCGTGGCTCGGTGAGCAGCAATATGCACTGACAGCTCTCTCGTTAGTATCGTCATGGCAGTGGGTTGGTATTCCCGCCATGATGATTTTAGCCGGTTTACAAACTATTCCGGACGATTTGTTGGAGGCAGCTGATATCGCAGGCTGCAACGGCTGGCAAAAAATTCGATATATAAAACTCCCGTTAATAAAACCGGTGCTTGGTATGGTCGCAATTTTAACATTTGTAAATAACTTCAATGCGTTCGACGTTGTTTTTGCGATGGAAAATGTAAACGGTGCGCCGCAGTATGCAACCGATTTGATCGGTACTCTTTTTTATCGTGTAGGAATTGCAGGACAGCATCCGGTGGGTATTCCGAATCCCGGTATGGGAGCTGCAATTGCAACGGTAACCTTTATTATGCTGATGATTGGCGTCGGTATAATGCTGCGCTTAACACAGGGTGACAAGAATTAAAGTAAAGGGGAAATAGAATGAAAGCTTCTCTTTCACGTGACAGAATGCATCTCAGTTCTCATGTTGTACTTATTTTTTGGACGTTTTTAGTGCTTTTCCCTTTGTGGACAATGGTTATTAATTCATTTAAGTTTAAATTCGACATTTACACCGACCCGTTCGGGTTACCTAAAAAGTGGAATTTTGAAAGCTATGTGTCGGTTATAACAGACGGTGACTTTTTTTTATATTTTCGCAATAGCTTATTTGTAACACTCGGTTCGATTTTCCTTGTGTTATTATTCGGCGCTATGGCGTCTTATGCATTGGTAAACTGGAAACATAAAGCTTCCCGTTTTTTATATCTCTTTTTTTATTGCGGGTATGATGCTTCCGATTAAAATCGGAAGTATCCGCCTTTTGCAGCTTATTAAAGGGTTGGGACTTTTGAATACTTTATGGGGGCTGTTTCCCGTATATACGGCGATGGGATTACCGATAGCTGTATTTGTCTTAACTGAATTTATCCGTCAAATTCCAACCGAACTGACCGAGGCTGCGGTTATTGATGGAGCTACGCGGAACAAAGTTTTTACTATTATTATTCTACCTCTCTTGCGTCCTGCGCTTGCGACCGTCGCTATCTATAATCTTATCCCATTTTGGAATGACTTGTGGTTCCCGCTTATCTTTATCAACAATGATGCGCACAAAACATTATTGCTCGGCGTAACACGCTTGTTCGGACAATACATGACTGATTGGTCACGGATTTTAGCCGTACTCACCTTGTCTGCTGTGCCCGTTTTGCTTCTCTATCTTACTATGTCTAAAAACTTTATTAGAGGATTGACCGCAGGGGCTGTAAAAGGATAGGCACATTGCGATTCCATGTAATATCATCGCTTGGCGCTGACGGCATTGCGCGTACATCGACCTTATTGCCGGAAATTTTGCAACTCTTGAAAATCAAACATATTGGATTCAAAAAATAGAAAATCCATTTTAAATGTCCGGCTTAGCATTGCTCCTTAAAAGGATTAGTATGATTGAATATAAACCATATAAGGATACACGTTTGATACGATCTGTCATTGTCAGCGTATGCATTTTCTTTAGTGCGGTTGCCTATGCACAGAAAGCTGAAACCACACAATCCGCTCTTATTGATGATGTGCCGACAGAGACACCTCTAACCGATACAGCTGCCGAAGTACCTCTTGTGCAAAGTTATCAAATAACGGTTGTCAACTACAACATTAAGGGGATGACACGGAAACATCCGCTTTCCCAAGCAGTTCCGATCGACACCAGTCGTATTTTTGATTCGGAAGAAGTAATGCTGCGCTATCTCAAAGATCTTGAACAGCAATTTAAAAACATTCGGGTTATTCAGTCAGTTCAAATCGATACGGAGTACGGCGCCCCGAATAACGAAGCAGTAATACCTGTTACGCTTACCATCGCAATCACCGATACATGGAATTTCATTGTAGTTCCGTATCCTTCTTTCGATTCGAATAGCGGCTTTCAGTTGAAGCTGAAAATGCAAGATTTTAATTTTATCGGAACATTGCAGCCCTTAAAAGTAGATGCAGTGTACCGTTCAACCGAAACAGGTCAGCAGATTTTTTCATCTTCAATCAATTTTGCATTACCATTTAAAGTAGGGGCATTTAATCTGTTATGGGATAATAGTTTTCAAATTGTTTATGCATACAAAGAAGCTCCGAAAATAAATATCGGTACCGGACTGACGGCATCAGTCAAATTTAATAAGCGGCTGTCTTTGACATTCGGTCTTTTACCTGAATTGGCAATTAATGATCGTGCATCAAGCCAAATGTCCATTACGAGTACGTCGCGAACCCCTGAAGTGTCCCCTGAAAGGGAAGAGCACATCGTAGAGCCTCCTGTAGAGCAGACAGAGCAAAAACGGCCGAGCGGGTTAGGCTATTTATATCCTAATGACCGGTATTATTTTAAAACAACATTATTTGTACATGCCCCTGTTATGATTACTGAGGTGAAAAACTTCGGCTCGCTCGTATGGACACCAGCTATGAGCCTCGCAGGAAACTGGGCGTTTGACGGCATACAGGCAGACAGTCTGAGAACATGGACATTTACCTGGGGGCATACGCTTTCTCTTTCAAAGGTGAATTGGGAGTTGAATTTTAGAAAAGGTCTTTCATTTTCACTCGGTAATACGTATGCTTATCAATTTTACGACAAACGAAAGATGAATATCGGCTTTTCCGCCTCTTTAGCCGGATATTATCCATTTATAAATAGGATCGGTATATATGGACGGATGCAGTTTTTTTATCATTTATTCGGAAGTACGAGTACGCAGGCAGGTTCTACACTTCGCGGAATCTTAAATAAACGGATCGATACGGACACTGCTTTTACTTTTAATCTCGACATCCCTATTCGGATTGTTTCATTGGATTTTCAAACTATTACCGGCGTTGCATGGACGCGATTTTTTAATTGCGATATTCAGCTTGTTCCTTTTCTAGATATCGCTTTAACACACGATAAACAAACGGGACGATACTATCATCCGGCAGACGGATGGTATGCGGGGGGGCTTGAAGTGATCGTCTATCCTGAAAAAAATGCGGAGTATTTATGTCAGGGCGAGTGTCGGCTTTGATTTAACAGAACTTAAAAATCTTTCCGGTTTAAATGGGCGTGCAAACCGTGATGGAGAAGCAATGAGTGAAATCTTTATTGGAATCGGTCTACACTATTAAAGCACATCTCTATTCCAAAGGATAGGAAGCAAATCTAACCAAGTTTTTAGAGATGCGCTAAGATTTTCGATAAAAACTAACGGGGTTTTTTATACCAATCAGATACCCGTCTATTGAGTGATAGCGGTTTTTCATCACCGGAGAACATTCGTGTTTGATCCCGTAAATATGGAAAGATAATTTCTTTTTTAAGCAGCAGCCAGTTGTGAGGTAAGATATGCGGGGCGGAAAAATCATCGGTTTGCGGCAAATGTTTGAGCAAAAGAGGATAATAAACGGGAAAAATATTTTCGGTTACGTTTTTTACCGCAGAAAAACCTCCGGCTAATCCGAAAGCAGGCGCGATCATATTATCGGTTTGGGAACGGGCAAGCAAACCTTTCTGACTTTCTTCATTGAAGAACCAAATCAGAAATGCTTGTGCTGCTGCCGTATTTTTTGCCTTTTTACAAATCCCTGCATATATAACCTCATCCTGTACCGGTGTCTTACCGTTGTAATTCATCCACCGATAATCGAGCGACTTTAATCTTTCGTTATTTAATGAAAACAGTTTATCGCTCGGTAAGTACCAGAATAGGCAGCGTCCGTTTGTAATCAACGTATACGGCGGATCGTAGAGGTATTTGAATTTGAATTCATCTTCAGCCGCAGCGTTTGTATTGATCTCTTCCGACCATCGGCGTGTATACATAATCAATTCCTGCAGCATTTTATCATTCCACGAAAAGAAATTTTTTGTTTCTTCAAAGGATACATCGAGACCTTGTGCGGTAACATAGAGAAAATCGGTATCCCAGCGGGGAGAAAAACCCATTTTAGTATATTCCGATCCGCTTTTTTTATTATACGCTGCGGCAAGTTCTCTCATTTCTTCAAGAGAAATGGTAAAATTTGTTTTTACCAAATTTTTTTGCGATGCAGAAAAGATAATGGCCGGTAAATTAAAGCTGACCGGCAAGAGGTATTGCGACCCATTACTATTCCCCAATTCAAATAATAACGGATAAAAAATATCCGGATCTATTTTCTTTTTAGAAAGCAGTCCTCCCAGCTTACTGAATTTTACCCGTGTTGCATCGCCTCTGAGCCATGGTCCAATGACGATATCCGGTTGTTCGGATGCGGCCATTAAAGCATCCGATGGGTTTTCTTTATAGCTGACAGTTATTTTGTAACGGCTTTGAGCGCTGTTAAAAGCTTCGCAATAAGGAATGAATTCAGTACGGTCAGTCCAAATAACGGCAATCGAATCCTCGGCACTTTTACAAGCAGATAGCATACAGCATACAAACACTGCGATAAAAAGGAAATTTTTCATACTCATCCATTATGACTACAATAATCTCCTTGTCAATGCGGTTGCATTTCTTCTGTGCGAAATTTGATTCAAAATTTCGCACATTTTTCGAGTAGACGAGTAAACGTATCAGGCAGACTAGGCAAAAATCGCAGAATCATTGGGGCTGTGAGACCATTTGAACCATCTTCCACTGTTGTACATCCGTGTACAACAGTGGAAGGCGAGTTTTGTGCGTGCACAAAACGTCGCTGCTGTATGGAATCACTGCCATCCTTGGCAGTTCTGGTTGAGCAGCTCCAATGATTCTGCGGGGCTACTAAAAAACAGACTGATACGTTTACTCTGCGGCAATATCCTTGCGCGGATACGGGCTTTAAAGTATAATCCGTAAGTATGAAAAAATTGCGTTGTTTTTATAATACTAAGCTTATTTTAACGGTCCTTTGTTTTGTTATTTTTACGGTAACCGGCTGTTCTAAAAAGATCGGCTACGGTGTCGTCAATTGGTCTATCCCCGAATATAACTTGACAGCGTCGGATGTGGTGCCGATTCTCGTCCGGTCAAATATTTCGAAGGTGTATATCGCCGAGCTGAATAATCAAAAAATAGAGATTCCGCTCTGGCAGCTCACCTTTTGTTCTTCAAAACGTGAAGCCGAAGCATACATCAAAAAGACTGCCGAATACCGCTCCGTGTATGCCGCGGTAAAGTTGGACGGTCTGCCGCTTCGCTCTAAGCCCGATAATACAGGTAAGCAGGTATACCGCCTGCGCGAAAGTCAGATCGTGAAGGTGCTTTGGAAAGGGGAGGGCACTCCGGTCGTTGCACGGGATAAGCCTTTGGAAGGTGATTGGCTCTATGTGATGACCAATGACGGTACTCGCGGCTGGTGTTTTTCTTATAATCTTTTTACGTATGATGAAGGGGAACCGTCCGTCGCACGGCAGACAACGGAAACCGCAGCGGATGAAATCCTCACTGAAATTCTGAAAAGCCGATGGTATCCTGAATATTATCGCGATATGATTCGGAAAAAACAGATTGATCCTGAACGGATGACGAATAACTTCGGCTTCTTCCCCGGCGAAGGAACCGGCGTTGCACGCATTATGCTGAAAGATGAACAGGTAGCCTTTTCGTATACCGGTATCACAAAAAACCGGATGGGTGCCTATCAGTTTGAAGGTTCTCCGCTTCTGATGCAAATTAGAGATTCAGATACGATTGCCGTCAATTATACCGATGAGAAGGGGCGGGTGCAAATACAGTATTTTATTACGTTGAAGGAAGATCCGCAGGAGCTTGCTCAGGCAGAGACCGAACGGCGGGATGCTGCACTGCAAACTCTTGTTGCAACCGGCCCGGTGTTTAATTCCGTAAATTACGGTATACTCCAGTTTTTAGACGGAGGGCAGTTCCGTTGGAACGGATACCAAGTGTTATCGCCTGCGATTATTCCGAGAGGGGCAGGGGATTCCGGCTCTGTGGTAATCCGGTATTTTATCAGCGCTAAGCTGAAAACCGAATATATAGGCGTTCTGTCTTTCAAATTCGACGGCAGCGAAGACTGGATTGATTTCCTTTATACGATATCCAAACAGGGCGTTAAACTTGAGTATGTACAGCCTGCAAATATTACCGACGGCGTTGCTGCCGTGCGTAACCTCAATCCCGTTATCCTCTTTTTCGGGACGGAAGGAACGGAAGAATAATGCCGTTTGTGCAGCTTTCAAATATTTCGCTTGCGTTCGGTGATCGTGATATTCTCCAAAATATTACGCTGGTACTGACGCAGGGAACAAAGGCGGCGCTTACCGGAGCCAACGGCAGCGGTAAATCAACCCTGATGAAGATTATCGCAGGAGTAATGCAGGCAGATTCCGGCTCTCTTTCGATGGAAAAGAACACCCGTGTTGCCTACCTGCCGCAGTCCGGTATTGTGCACAGGGGTAAAACGCTGGCAGAAGAAGCCGATACCGCCTTTTCCCGTGGAGCGCAGCTGGTTGAGCAGCTTGAAGCGGTCGGTAAACAGATGAGCGAAGAAGCCGATGCCGTGAAGGCGGAGCGGCTCGCACATGACTATCACGCGCTGCAGACGGAACTTGAACAATCGGGCTGGTATTTCAGGCAACGGTTGGCGGATGAAACGCTGCGCGGGCTCGGCTTTACGTCGGAAGATTTTACCCGCCTGACCGATGAGTTTTCAGGCGGATGGCAGATGCGCATTGCGCTTGCGAAGATTCTTTTGAGCGGGGCTGACATCATTATTTTGGATGAGCCTACCAACTACCTCGATATCGAAGCGCGCAGCTGGCTTGAACTCTGGCTAAAAAAATTTACCGGCGGTTTTTTGCTGGTTAGTCATGACCGCTCGTTTTTAGATGCGACAGTTAACGAAACGTATGAATTGTTCAACGGAACGCTTAAACGCTATGCAGGAACCTATACCAACTACGAAAAGACGCGGGAGGTAGAGCTTGCCTCGCTGATAAAAGCGTACACGCAGCAGCAGCTGGAAATTGCAAAAACCGAAGACTTTATCAGGAAGTTCCGCTACAAGGCAACAAAGGCCGCGGCGGTGCAGGATCGGGTAAAACGACTCGAAAAACTTGAGCGCATCGAATTACCGGAACACTTAAAGAAAATTCACTTTAGTTTTCCGCCCGCCCCTCATTCGGGGAATATTGCGCTGCAAGCCGAAGGGATTACCAAAGCTTATGGGGAACGGCTCGTGCTGAAAGATGCGGAACTCACCGTTACCAAACAAGAGCGGATTGCATTGGCGGGGCGGAACGGCGCCGGTAAGACCACCTTTTTGCGGATACTGGCCGGTGAAGATTCCGAGTACACCGGCTCCGTAAAGTACGGGGCCGGCATTATCACCGGTTATTTTTCGCAGGATGAGGCCGAGCGGATTACCGGCAGCGAAACCATCATGCAACTGATGGAGCGGGAGGCGCCGACACACCTTATCCCAAAACTCTACGATATGCTCGCAGCCTTTTTGTTCCGCGGCGACGACATCCATAAACAGCTATCCGTGCTGTCGGGCGGGGAAAAAAGCAGGCTGGCGCTGCTCCGGCTGCTATTGAAGCCGCTCAACCTCCTCATCTTAGACGAGCCGACTAATCACCTCGACCTTCACTCCAAAGATGTGCTCCTCGATGCGCTGCAGCGGTTTGAAGGGACGGTTATCTTTGTTTCGCACGATAAGTTTTTTATCCAAGGGCTTGCAACCCGCATCCTTGAACTGACAGCTTCGGCAACGCCCGGCGCCGGTACCCGCATTAGAAACTTCCCGGGCACCTACGACTATTACCTGTACCGGATTGCCGCCGAAGCAGTCGGCAGTACAGCCGAAAAGTCGGGGCAAACGGCAGGATATGCACAGGCTAATAGAAACCAAAATACCGGCAGTTCCGTCGTCGGCAGCCTAAACGGGAAAGCAGCGGATTCTTCGGGCGGCGGGAAAGCAAGCAGCGCTTCATCCGGTAAAGCATCAGGCGTGCCTTCCGATTCACAGGCAGTGATGCCGTTAAGCGGTACCGGCAGTCCCTCAGGCAACTCCATTGCCTCCGGTGCCGTCACCGGCGGCGGAACTCTTTCTTATGAAGAACAAAAAAGGCTGCGGGCGGAAAAACGTAAACGAGAAAAAGAAGAAGAACGTATTTTTGCGCAACTTGCCGAAACCGAAGACAAGATAAAGGAACTGGAAACCCAGCTCGCAACCCCCGAAGTTTATACCAACGGCGAAAATGCCCGCAACGTTCAGCAGCAGATTCAAGCCTTACAAGCAACCGCCGCTGAACTTACGGAACAGTGGGAAGCATTCGCCCAAAAATGAACACCAGTACATCCGTGGCGGTTCTGAAATGCCCTTCCAGTGCTTTTGGAAATAGACTGTTGAGCAGTGTACGTCCTTGTACACTGCTCAACGACGAGTTTGCAGGGCAAACTCGCTTCTGCATGGAATCACCGCCATCCATGGCGGTACTGATCCGAGGCGCGAGCACAAATTAACCGCAGGCACGGTAAAAAATGTACGTCCTTGTACATTTTTTACCTACGTGTTTGCAAGGCAAACACGCTGCTGATTAGAACCACGCCCATCCTTGGGCGTTCTGATACGTTGAGGCTTCCCAGTAGCGGCACATGGTATAGAACCTTGCCGAAGCCTTTTGCAAATAGGCGAGGTAAGTACGCGAAGCAAATAAAAATTAACCGGAGGCGTATCTTTGATACGTTGAGGATTAATTTTTATGAAGCGACAAAGTAATTACCCGCATATTTGCAAAAGGATATTTTCAAAAGGCAGAGTCGTTGATGCTATTAAGCCACTCCGTACACGCAGGAGCAACCGAAGAAACGCAGCCTTCTTCAAAGGGATTTTTCAAGTTCGCCAGTTCCACCAGGCGGAGGAATGAGTCGCGACCGCCTGCTTTGCAGAGGCGAAGGTAATCTTCCCATGCCGTTTTCCGGTCGGAAAGGCTTTTTGCCCAGAATTGCAATGCGCATACTTGAGCAAGCGTGTAATCGATATAATAAAACGGCGTACTGAAGATATGTCCCTGACGCATCCAATACCCGCCACGGTTCAAGAAATCGTTATCGTCGTAATTCCGTTCCGGCAGATATTTTTTTTCGATTGTGCGCCATGCGGCTTTCCGCTCTGCGGGGCTTGCTTCGGGGTGCTCATATACCCAGTGCTGAAATTCATCGACCGTAACGCCGTAGGGTAAAAACAGGAGCGCTCCGGACAGATGGGTAAAGTGGAATTTATCGGTTTGCTCTTCAAAAAAGAGGTTCATCCACGGCCATGTAAAGAATTCCATACTCATCGAGTGAATTTCGCATGCTTCATACGTCGGCCATACGTACTCCAGCAGGCGGGCGTTACGGCTCTGATAGGCTTGGAATGCGTGTCCTGCTTCATGGGTCATTACTTCCACATCGTGCTGCGTATTGTTAAAGTTGGCAAAAATGAAGGGCGCCTTGTAATCGGGAATGGTGGTGCAATAACCGCCTGCTGCCTTCCCTTTTTTCGCAAGTACATCGAGCAGGTTATGTGAAGTCATAAAGGTAAAAAATTCATCGGTTTCGGGGGAAAGTTCCGCATACATCTTTTTAGCATTCGCCAAAATCCAATCGGGATTGCCGTGGGGAATCGCATTGCCGGTGGTATATTCAAGCGGTTCATCATAGTAGTACAGCCGTTCCAGCCCCAACCGCTTTGCCTGCCGTTTACGTAAGTCTACGGTTATCGGTACAATTTCGCGGTAGATTTGGTTCCGATAGGCAGCAACCATCTCGGCATTGTAGTCGGTTCTGCCCATTCGGTCATATCCGAGCTGTACGAAGTTTTGATATCCGAGTTTTTTTGCGATTCGGGTACGTACTTTGACTAAGTTATCGTAGATGGAATCGAATTCTGCTTCGTGTTCCGCAAAAAAACCGTAGTAGGCTTTTGCCGCTTTTTTCCGTGTTGCACGGTCTTGATCCTGCATAAAAGGAGTCAGCTGCGCGAGCGTACGTTTTTCTCCTGCAAATTCGATTTCTGCCGAAGCGATCAGCTTATCGTAGCTGCTGGTAAGTTTGTTTTCTTCCGCTAAATCTTCCATAATAGAGGGTGAAAACACCTTCATATCAAGTTCGGTCATTGCAAAAATATGCGTCCCGAGTTCTTTTTCCAGCTCTTGACGGAACGATGATGCAAGCAGCTTTTTGTTAAAGCTATTGGTCATTTCGATATAAAACGGGTTTGATTCATCAAAAAACGTATTTTCGGTATCATAAAAAGCATCACGGGTGTCGATACTGTGCCGTATTTCCGCAAGGGTCTGCATGGTTTGATAATGTGATTTAAGCTTTTGCACTTCGTCGATAAGAGCGATCTGTTCTGCCGCCGAATGTGCGGCTTCAAACTGCTGTTCCGCTTTTTTAAATGCCGTTTTTAATGCCTCCATATCGGGGCGCGTGTAGGGAAGGGCGGTAAACTGTTTCATTTCCGGTGTATTCATATATGCTCCTTGTAGCTTTTTATAAAATTGTACAGGACGATTATAGCATAAGGCCGATATTTAGGACAGCATCGGAAAGGCTCACGGCAACCGCATTAAAAATATTTTAAACGGTTGCCTTCCTTCTGTGCGAAATTTCATAGGTATAAGGTGAGCATCTAAAATAAAATTTCGCACATTTTTTTTGCAAGTCGGCAAATGCATCAGGCAGAGTAGATAAAAATCGCAGAATAATAGAGGTTGGGCGACCATTTGAGCCGTGCAGCGGCGAAACTCTGGTTGAACAGCCTCTATTATTCTGCGGGTATATCCACAAAAGTGCCTGATGCATTTGCCCGGTACTTGACGAATATGCGATTAATTTGTATATATAGGGCATCTCTAAAAACTCGGTTAGATTTTTAGAGATGCCCGACGAGTTTTTATTTAAGTCTTTATATCATAATGACTTAAATAAAAACATCGCAAATTAAATCTAAGGAAAACCTCTCAAAACTGAAGTTTTTAGAGGTTCCCTATACCACAATCAAAATATAAAGTTCCCTGATGCGTTGGCGTCAGTGAATCCCGCGTTTTTTATTATGGAGTCTATTCATGAAAAAGCCATTGGCTATCTTTCTTTCTGCCCTAGCAGTTCTATTCTTTTCGGCATGTAATAACAATAATCCTCTGCCTGTACTTGTTACCGATATTGCATTTGAGCCGGAGCTTTCTGAAAAGTCAATTTCGCTCGTTATTGGAAAAACACATGAGCTTAATGCAAAGGTAAAGCCCGACAATGCAACAAATAAAAAACTCACCTATGCTTCGGATAATGAAGATGTTGCGTCTGTAAATGACAAAGGAGTGATTACAGCCCATAGTGCAGGTAGCGCAAAGATTACGATAAAAGCTATAAACGACATTATTACGAAAGAGATAAACGTAACTGTTACCGTAGATAGTCTAGCAGTAAAAAGCATCGTTCTTTTTCCCGATGAAGATACTGTTTCTTTGGTAAAGGGAACCTCCCGCCAGCTAAAGGTTCAGGTACAGCCTGAAAATGCAACCAACAAAAAACTCACCTTTGCATCAAGCACTCCAGCTATTGCATCGATAAATGATGAAGGAACCATTACCGCGCAAGGGCTTGGCAATGCAGAAATTACGATACAAGCTGCGAATGAAGTTTCAAAAAAACTCAAGGTAATCGTAACAGCAGCGCCGGTTGCGGTTACGGACATCGTATTCGATCCTGCGCTGCCGGGAAATCCGCTCTCGATAAATGCTGGCAAATCCTGTCCGCTTCATGCAAAAGTACAGCCCGAAAATGCAACGGATAAAAACCTTATCTACAGTTCAGCTGATGACAGTATCGCATCTGTAGATGATAAGGGGATGATTACTGCTCATAAAACAGGCAATACAAAAATTACGATTAAAGCTTCAAACGGTGTTTCTAAAGAAGTTTCCGTAACCGTTACCGCAGCGCATATATCGGTTACAGGTATTGTCCTTTCTCCCGATGAAAGCGGCATTTCGCTGGTAAAAGGCACTACACGTCAAATCAACGCTCATGCCATGCCTGAAAACGCAACGAATAAACAACTAACCTATAGTTCAGATAAAGCAGCAATTGCATCCGTAGCTGCCGACGGGATGATTACGGCGAATGGGGTCGGCTCTGCACACATTACAATACAAGCCGCGGACGGTATTACAAAGGTAATCACCGTTACCGTTACGGCAGCGCATGTTCCTGTTACTTCTATTGAATTTGAGGATGGGGAGCCTGCAAACCCGGTCGAGTTGGTTATCGGTCAAGTATATAAGTTCGGTGCAAAAGCAATGCCTGAGGAAGCTACAAATAGAAAGCTGACATTCACCACATCCAATAGCTCGATAGCATGGCTATGCGGTAAAGGGAATAGTGAGGTAAAAGCTGACGGACTTGGAGACGCAACGGTAACCATAACCTCCGAGGATAATCCCTCTGTTAAAAAAGAAGTTCATTTTAAGATGAAGCCAAAACCTGAGATTAAGATAAAAACAACCCCTGCAGAATGCGAAAGTAATGGCGGCGAGGCAACGTTTACGATAGAAACACTCAAAGGAAAACTTGACTATACGCCTGAAGTCGTAGAAGGAGGCGCAAAATGGCTGAGCGTAGCCGGTAAAGATCACACAGATGAAAGTACAGATACGGTACGCTTAACCGTTCAGACAAACAAAACCGTATGGAATAGAACTGCACGCATCAGATTTAAGGATAATATTACGAATGAATACATCAAAATTTCAAGTAAAAAATATCTGGAAGTGCAGCTTACTCAAAAAAAGAATGAGAATCCGAATGTAACTGTACGGTGGGTACATGGAATAACGCCGCCTAAAGAAGAAGAAAAGGAAAAGATTGAGGTACTCAAGGATGGGGCGCCTACCGGAACGTACCATAATATCGACTACGTTTTTTACTGGCCGGAAACACAGACTACCACATTTTTTAATACGCGGAAAGTCGATCATACGCATGCTCCGAACGGAGGTTATCCCGATGGTAATCAATGTTGGGCTAAAACCGATGCTAATATGCTGCATTGGTGGTTTGAGCAAAATAAAGAAAATGTAAAAAACTACATAGAAAAGAAACATATAACCGGCGAAGCTGCAAAAGCGTATAAACCTTTTTATAAACGCGGACTTGCAGATAATCAAGAGAACATAAAAAGTTCCATAGCAAACCTCTTTCGGGAGAAGTGCATCGATAAGGGGGGAGACCCTGCTAATGGACTACAATGGTATCTCTTCGGATTAAATGGTTTTAAAAATGCAAAAAATAAAAGCTATTCTCCGGCATTATTTCCGGATGTCTTTAACGAAGGGAATACTCCTATCGAGAGAGCAACCATTTATACAAAAAAAGAGTTCGAGACTACGCTTAAAGCTGCACTTAAATCCAAAAAAGCGGTTGGGTTGAATAGATATGGGGCTGACGGTTCCCAACATGCCATAACGCTGTGGGGCGCTGCCTTTGATGAGGATAATAATATCATCGCCATATATGTTGGTGATAATAACGATGTGTCCAATAAAATAGTCCCTTACGGTATATGGTATAAAAATGGAGTAGATATCTATGCCGAAACTGAGCCTGTGATTGACTCAAATGATCCGCACTATTTTAATCCGTATTTCTTTAATTATAGTAATAATAGTTATAACGATAATCATTATGTCGGTCAAATAATCACTTTGGATAAAGGCGAAGCACAGTGGGAAGAATGGAAGCGTAACAACCCCTAAACAGCCTTTACAAACAAGCCCCTAGCGGTAAAAAGTTCAGAAAGAGCTTTTTACAGCTGCATGGTAACGCAAATACACATTAAAAAACCGTACAGGATTTTGAGCAAGCGGATACATTCGTTATGGATGTGTCCGCTTTTTTTATGGGATGGACTGTATCATAAAAAAACGGGATAAGATAACTTTCTATTTGACATTATAGCCATATCGTTTTATTCTAATAATGATTACTAATACATAAGCCGTCTAAGAGTAACCGCTTCTTGGGAATGATTCAGTATATAAAGGGATGAAAAAAGTATGGTAACAGAAACAAAAAATACGGAAGAATTGAATACCCCTTGGGTAGAATGGGATAAAAGGCTGGAACTCGGCATACCCCGAATCGACAGTCAGCACCGTAAGCTGGTGTCAATGTGCAATGAGCTGCGCGAAGCGCTGATGAACCGCCAAAAACGGAGTAAAGACGAATGGCTGGTAACCGTGGGCGACGTACTTCGGCAAGCAGTCAGCTATACTCAAACACACTTTACCGATGAAGAAAAATTGATGAAAGCGTGCGGATTTTCCGGCTATGAAGCTCATAAGCAGCGGCACAGGGAGTTCGTTCAAACAATCACACAGGTATTGAGGGGCTTTGACGAAATGACTGTAACGCTCGGTTTTGATTTTGCCGACTACCTTCGGGATTGGATACTTTCGCATATCGCCTGCGAGGATAAGCAGTACTGTCCGGTTATGCGCTCTTTTTATCATACATTACAGGAATACAGTCAGCGGAACCATACAGCCGATTCAACTGCCGCACCACAGCATTAGATTAAAACCTCCCTGCACGAATAAAAAATATTCATATATTGGTGATTCGAGGATTATATGCTATTATATATGGAGCCTTATGAGATCACCCGTCCAAGCTTGTGAGCAGACCATTCCGCCTAAAAATATGCAGCTCGGCGCTATGTACGATGCCGCCGCTCAAAGCTGCCGTTTTTCTTTATGGGCGCCGACTTCCCGTGATGTGTCGGTAAACCTCTATCAAAACGCCGGTGATTTAACGCCTACTTTTACGGTTCCGCTTCGGTATGACGATGCAACCGGCTTGTGGTGCGGCATTTTTGCAGAGCAGGATCCGGAACTGTTCTTTTACGATTACACGCTGACAAACGAAACGGGAACGCATACCGTGCTTGATCCGTACAGCCTCTCGATGGCGGCTTGTACCGGTAGCAGCGGTATCGGCCGGGGCGCTATTATTAACCTGCAAAAAGAAACGCTCAAATCGGAGCGGGAATATCCGTATATCACCTTGCAAAAACGGGAGGATGCGATTATTTACGAAGTGTCCGTCCGCGATTTTACCGCAAGCCCCGACTCCGGCGTTAGAAATATCCCCGGCACATATAAAGCTTTTATCGAAAAAATTCCCTACTTACGCGAACTGGGCATTACGCATATTCAGCTGATGCCGGTGCTGAACTTTTACTATACGGACGAGACAAATCAGAAGTATGAAGATGCCGGTACGGTACATAACAACAACTACAACTGGGGCTACGACCCGCATAACTATTTTACGCCTGAAGGCTGGTATGCAAGCGAGCCTGAAAATCCCGAAAGCCGTGTACGCGAATTGCGGGAGCTGATTAATGAGTGCCATCGGGCAGGGCTCGGTGTAGTGCTGGACGTGGTGTATAATCATGTTGCGCGTACCGGTCTTTTCGACGCGATTGTTCCGGGCTATTATTTTCGGACAAATTCCGACGGCAGCTATACCAACGGCTCGTGCTGCGGGAACGATATTGCCTCGGAGCGGCCGATGGCACGAAAGCTTATTGTCGATTCGGCTGTACACTGGGTGAAAAACTATAAGGTTGACGGTCTCCGGTTTGATCTGATGGGACTGCTCGATACCGAGACGGTGCTGGAGGCGTACGACCGCTGCAGGGAACTTAATCCATCGGTACTGTTCATCGGGGAAGGCTGGAAGCTGTATAACGGAGCCGAAGGTACCGTCGGTATGGATCAGCGGTACATGACCGAAACCGACAGCGTTGCCGTCTTTAACGATGAATTCCGCGATTTGGTAAAAGCAGGCGGTATGAATGAAGAGGGCAAGGGCTTTTTAACCGGCGGCAACGTCGATCTTAGACAGCTCTTTTGCAACTGTATCGGGTTGCCTCAGTACAACTATACCGCCGACAGCCCGGGCGATAACGTGCAGTACCTTGTTTGCCACGACGGGCTTACGCTGCACGACTGCATCGCCCATAATGCAGGGCTTGATGAACGTATCCCCTCGCAACGGCAGGAGCTGATTGCCCGTATCAAACTCGGCAACGCGCTGGCGCTTACCTGTCAAGGGATCGCATTCTTACACGCCGGACAGGAGCGGGGTCGTACCAAGCCGAATGTGCACGGAGCGGCGGAAGAATGTATCGGTGCTTTTGTCCGCAACAGCTATGACGCTTCGGACAGCGTTAACCGCATTGTATGGACGCTCGATGAGGATTACGCCGAGCTGCTCGCATACACGCGCGGGCTTATCGCGTTGCGGAAACGGTTTGACGTGTTTAGAATAGGAAATGCCGGACGCATTGCACAAGTCGCCGTGTTTTTGCCCGCAGAAGATGCATCGATTGTTGCATCGAGGGATTGCAGCAACCGCTGTGCCGTAAAGAGCGATGCCGGAGTATTGTCCGAAACGGAGAAGCAGTACGGGCAGGCATTCGGGTACACACTTGACTGGACGGACGGTACGTGGTTTTTGTTGTTTAATGCGGCGGGAACGGAACACTGTTTTACACTTGGCGGCGCATTACAAAAGCCTGTGGTTTTTGTCGATGGAGCGGCGGCATCGCCGGACGGTATTACATGTCCGTCCGGTATACGATTTGAGGCAAACCGGATCATACTAGATCCGTACACTGCGGCTATTGTTCGCAGTGAATAGACCTGTTCGATAACTTCGTTGTCGAACAGGTCGGCGAGTTCTAAATTGTACAAATAGCACGATTTAGAACATCGCATTTCAAGGTAACCTGTTCAGAAACGGAAGTTTCCGAACAGGTTTAGTAGATTTTTTTCATAACAGATTGGAGGTGTTATATGAAAAAAGCAATTATAGGGCTTTCTGCCTGTGTATCATTGGTGCTTCTTCTTGCTCTTACGAGCTGCGGCGGAGGTTCCGAGAAGAAGGACGATAAAGCCGGCGATATGAAGGGTGAAACGGTTACCGTTAAAATATGGGAATCCGAAGGCGCCGAAAAAGATTTTATGCTGTTCGCTGCGGAAGAATACAAAAAAACGCATCCGAACGTATCCTTTGTGTATGAACCGGTTCAGTCGACCGATGCGCGTACAAAGATTGAAATGGACGGCCCCGCAGGTGTCGGCGCAGATATCTTTGTTGCACCGCACGACCACATCGGCGCCCTTGTCGCAGGCGGTCATATTCTCCCCTTTGATGATGCGTCCGTCCTCGACAACTTTATCCCCGCTGCATTGACATCCGCCGCGTATGAGGGAAAAAACTACGGGTATCCGCTCGCAATCGAAACCTACGCATTGTTCTATAATAAAGACCTTTTACCGGAAGCCCCCAAGACATGGGACGCGGTGGAAACGTTTGCAAAGACATGGAACGATAAAGCTCAAAATAAATATGCATTGGTCTGGGGTGTCGGAAACGCATACTTTAACTACATCTTTATGAGCGGCTTCGGCGCACCGCTTTTCGGCCCGAACGGCGATGACCCCAAACAGCATAACGTCAATAGCCCCAATGCTATTACCGGCTTAACCTATTTCCAGAGCCTGCGCAAGAAAATGCTCGATGTTCCGTCAGGCGATATTACCGATGATTTCTGCAATTCCTCGTTTACGGAAGGTAAAGCCGCGATGATTATTACCGGCCCGTGGAAGATCTCCGATTTTTCAAAAACAGGCCTTAACTACGGTATTGCACCCATTCCGGTATTTCCCGGTATGACCAATCCTCCGGCATCGTTCTCCGGTCTTCGCATGGCCTTTGTCAGCGCCTACAGCGATCATCCGGCGGAAGTGCAAGACTTTGCAAAATTCCTTACTTCAAAGCCGATATTGGAAAAACGGTATGAAATGACCAAGCAAATCCCGCCCCGCTCCGATATCACCATCAGCGATCCGTTAAGCCAAGGTATTTTAGCGCAGGCGCAATACGCAACACCGATGCCCACCATTCCCGAAATGGGCAAATACTGGTCTGCAATGAATGCAACTTTTACGAATATCTGGGACGGCGGCAATGTTACGGAAAAACTGAATGCCGCTGCCGCTACAATGGAGTCGATACAATAGGACATGGAGCTGCCCAAAAACTGAAAGCCTATCGACTTTTTCTGTAAGGAAATTATTCGTTATATCCGCTAAAGCGAATTACGAAACAGTTTTGGGACAGTTTCCTTGGATATAGGTGCTTGGTATGCAGTTTTCGGCAATAGACCATCGCAGTACGGATAATTTTTGTTATCCGCTCAATGAAAATGAACTTATGATCAGCCTTAAAACCGGCAGCGACATACGGCGTGTATTTATTGTATACGGAGATCCGTTTGACGGTTCGGTAACACCGGCCGGCTGGGCATGGGAAGGCAAACGGCAGGAAATCACCCGCAAAAAAGATCTTCCCTACCATACATGGTGGCAGGTAACGGTTTCGCTTCCTTATGGACGGTGTAAATACTGCTTTGAACTGCACGGTCAAGATGAAGACGATGTCCGCTACTGTCTGGAAAACGGGTTTTACACGGCAGATGAGCTTGTTACGCTGCGCCGTATAACCGGTAATTTTCCCGGTTTTGAGTTTCCGTGGCTGGACGGCGCCGAATGCGTCCGCGTACCGGATTGGGTACCCCGCACCGTGTGGTATCAAATTTTTCCCGATCGATTTTGCAGGGATACCGCCTCGCAGAAGCCGAATGCTCTGCCGTGGCCTGCTGCCGAGGATGCCGTTACCAACAATGAACACTATGGCGGTACGCTTCGGGGTATTATCGAAAAGCTCGGCTATCTTGCCGATTTGAACATTACCGGCTTATATCTTAATCCGGTTAATGCTTCGCCGAGTGTCCATAAGTATGACACATCCGATTATCTGAATATCGATCCCGCATTCGGCAGCGCAGATGATCTGCATACGCTGGTAAAGGAAGCCCATGCACGCGGTATAAAAGTGATGCTGGACGGCGTCTTTAACCACTGCGGCTGGGACTTTGCACTGTGGCAGGATGTTGTCCGCAACGGAAAAGCCTCGCCGTATTTCGATTGGTTCATCGTAAAAGAATGGCCGTTTGAAACTGCGGTAGAACCGGAATGTGAAAACGCCGCGAGCCGAAGCCGACCGTCCGGTACAAACGGAAAGAGCGGACGATACAGCGTTTTTGCGTATGTCGATACGATGCCGAAGCTGAATACCAATAATCCTGCCGTCATCGATTATCTGCTGAACGTATGCGAAACATGGGTGCGCAGTTATGATATTGACGGGCTCCGGCTCGATGTTGCGAATGAGCTTTCGCACACATTTTGCAGGCAGCTTTATCGGCGGATGCGCAGTCTTAAAAAAGACTTTTACCTGCTCGGTGAAATATGGCGCAGTGCCTTGCCGTGGCTGCGCGGCGGCGAGTTGGATTCGGTAATGAATTATCCGCTCGCGCTGTGCTTCTGGAAATTCTTTTACGATAAAACGCTGCCCGCCCTGACTTTGGAGCGGGAAATAAACGCTGTTTTTACCGCCTATCCCGAACCGGTTACCGTAGGCCTGTTTAATCTGCTGGATTCCCATGATACGCCGCGCCTTTTTACCCGCAACGGCGGTGATGTGTTCGCCGTATGGCAGCAATACGCCCTGCTGTTGAGCCTGCCCGGTTCACCGTGTATCTATTACGGCAGCGAGGTTCTGCTTGCAGGCGGACATGATCCCGATTGCCGCCGCTGTATGCCGTGGCAGGCTATCGAAGCAGGTGAATACGCCGAACCGATGAGCATGATGCGGCAGTTGATTGCTTTGCGCCGTACGCATCCGGCAATGACCGCTTCCGGTTACTCATATCTGCATGACGTACCGCTTGCCGAAAGCGAACCGAATAGAATTATTCATTTGCAAAAGTATGCCGAAACGGTAGAACCTGCGGAAACTCCGGAGACCGTTGAAACCGCGGGAGTTCCGATTACGCGGAGCATAGACCTTATTCTCAATTGCGGTACGGCTCCGGTATCAATCGCACAGATAATAGATGAAAAGGCACGGGTATACCTCTCCCTGCGCTGCAGGGATAAAACGGTACAGCCCGGCGGCTTTATCTTTTTTGAACATGGATAATATACCTCTAAAAACTTCAGTTTTGAGAGGTTTTCCTTAGATTGAATTTGCGATGTTTTGATTTAAGTCTTTATGATATAAAGGCTTAAATCAAAACTCGTCGGGCATCTCTAAAAATCTAACCGAGTTTTTAGAGATGCCCTAATATATAAGGAGGAGTTTTAATGGCTACAACGACCTTACAAGGCGCCGCCGTTATCGACAAATCAATTATCAAAAAGACGTCAACCGCATCGACGTGCTTTATGGGGCTCGGTCAGATCCTCTATTTAAAGCAATATGTGCGCGGCGCCTTTTTCGCTTTGATGGAATTGGCGGTCTTATTTTTGATCTTTTTTGATCAGACGGTTATGCAGTTCAATGGAAAAGGCCCCATCGTGCGGAGTCTGATCGGCCTTATCACACTCGGAGAAGAAAAACCGAATGTCCCTATCAAGATGAAGGATCATTCCATCTTCATGATGATCGGCGGCCTTATCACCGTATTGCTGCTCGTCGTATTTATTGGCATATATGTTGCGAACGTGATCACTGCCAAAAAAACGGCGGCCTATATCGTGGAAAAGCAGCGTTATCCGTCCGCGGCGGAAGCCCGTAAGAAGTTTGTCGAATCGGCCTTTCCGTATCTCGGACTGAGCCCTGCAATCCTGTTGATCTTGTTTTTCACTGTTTTGCCGCTCATCTTTTCGGCGCTGGTTGCCTTTACGAATTATTCATCGCCCAAGCACATTCCGCCGAACAACCTTGTCGACTGGGTAGGTTTTGAAAACTTTATTACAATGTTTAATTCAAAGATGGCAAACAGCTGGTTCTCCGCTTTCGGGCGCGTCGCTCTGTGGACGGTTATCTGGGCGTTCTTTGCAACCACAACCTGTTATTTTACCGGTATGATATTCGCAGTTATCCTTGTCGACAAGCGCATCAAGCTGCCGAAATTCTTCCGAACCGTGTTTATCCTGCCGTATGCCATTCCGGTTATGCTGAGCTTGTTCATTTGGGCGAACCTTTTAAACGGAACATTCGGCCCTATCAACCGCTCGCTGATGCAGTTCGGTCTTTTGAGTGAACCGATTAAGTGGCTTTCCGATCCGTTTATGGCAAAGATTACGATGCTGTTGGTTAATATTTGGATCGGCTTTCCGTATAGTATGATATTAATTACCAGCAATATGACGGCCATCCCTGCGGATATTTATGAGGCGGCAACCATCGACGGCGCGAATAAGATGCAGCAGTTCTTCCGCATCACACTCCCGCTGGTGCTGTTCCAAACGATGCCTATTCTCATTATGCAGTTTGCCGCCAATATCAACAACTTCGGCGCGGTATACTTCCTTACTGCAGGTGGTCCGAATCTTGACGACAGTATTCAGACAAAGGCAGGCGCAACCGATCTGTTGATTTCGTGGATTTATAAACTCACGTATGATACGCCGACTTTATACAACCTTGCCTCGGTACTTTCCATCCTCGTGTTTGTCGTGCTGGTACCGTTCGCAGTCTATAATTTTACGCATACTAAGGCGTTTAAAGAAGGAGAACTGTAATGAAAAAGCATTCTCTGAGTACCATACTGGTACTGATTATCCTGTATACCGTCCTTATTTCGACGGTGCTCTTTGTCCTCTATCCCGTTGCCTTTACGGTCGGTGCGGCGTTTACCAAGACCAATTCGTTGGCGGCAACAAGCATTTCTCCTATTCCCAAGGAACCGTCGGTGTATCAGTTTAAACGGCTTTTAACACCCGCGGACAAAATCGTCGAAGGTACAACCGATGTGCGCGGCACCAACTATGTGAAATGGTACGGCAATACTCTCAAGATTGCGGTGTTCAATGTTCTTTTGACCTTGGCTGTCTGCGTAACCGCCGCCTATATCTTTTCCCGTTTTAGGTTCCCGCTGCGAAAGCCGTTGCTCGCTTCTATGATTGTGCTGCAGATGTTCCCCAGCTTTATCGGAATGGTTGCAACGTATGTGCTATTATGGAAGATAAACGGCTTAAATACCCATTGGGGGCTCCTTTTGGTATATGCGGCGGGCAGTGTGCCCTTTAACGTATGGCTGATGAAAGGCTATTTTGATACGGTGCCGAAAAGCGTTGAAGAAGCCGCCCATGTCGACGGTGCCGGTTCGTTTACCACATACGTGAAAATCGTACTGCCGATGGTAAAGCCGATGATTATGTTCCTTGCGCTTACCAGCTTTACCGCGCCGTGGATGGACTTTATCTTCCCGCGCCTTATTTTGCGCAGCGATGATAAAAAGACCTTGGCGCTCGGCCTTTTCGAGCTGATTAACGGCCGCGCAAACGATAACTTTACGATGTTTGCTGCAGGCGCGCTGCTCGTAGCAGTGCCCTTTACGCTGCTGTTTATGGCAGGACAGAAATTCCTATTAAAGTCCCTTGCTGCCGGCGCGGTAAAAGAGTAGTGTATATTAAGAAAACTAGGGAAACACTGATTAATTCGAAGGCGAATTAATCAGTGTTAACATTAAAATTTCTTGTTTCGTAATAAGTCTATATATTATAGGCAATTAAAGACTTATGAGAAACAAGGGGAAGTGCAGATTAAATGCGCTCCTCGCTTTAATCAGCACTTCCCTAAGAAAAGAGTTGTTTTTAGCTAAGCTATAAATTAAAGGAGAGTACAATGAAAAAACGCTTTTCAATCCGTTACAAATTAATCATCATCTTTGGGACATTGATATTGGCTGCAGGGGTTATCGAAGGGCTTCTGGCAGTTCGCTCGGCAAACAAGGCTGTAACTGAAAAGGTCGAAATGCATCTGATTGACAAAGCAACAGATACGGCGGAAATTCTCGACGGACGTGTGAATACGGTGTTTCAATTTTTGGAAGGCATAGCCCGAATACCTGTATTACGTGATGATGCCATTACATTTAGAGATAAAATGTTACTGCTTGCTGAAGAAGCAAAATTCAATTCCATTATCAGTGAATTATATATTACCGATAAAGGAGGAATCTTGCATAACTTAGACGGATCTGAGATTGCATTTGATGATACACAATGGTTTCAGGCCGGTATGAACGGGGAAAAATATACGGAAGAACCCTATATCGATGTGGAAAATAACATATTTATTACATTTTCTTTACCGGTATATGATGACAGTGGGACTATTATCGGAGTATTGGGCGCTGATGTTGACGGTTCATGGCTTTCCAATCAAATTGCCGATATTGTTGTAGGAGAAACGGGAGACTGTTATATTTTAGATAAATTAGGGAATACGATCGCTGACAAAGACTTTAGTTTGGTTGAAAATAGCTCAAATGCTTATGAGGAATCTAAGACCGATGTATCGCTTGAATCCGTCGGTACATTTGAAAAAATGGCTGTCCAAGAGGAAAAATCGTCAATCGGATATTTTGAATACAAGGGGATAAAAAGGATTGCCTCTTATGCAAGGATGAAAACGACAGGGTGGACGGTTATCATAAATGCTCCTGTGAATGAGTTTATGGGAACAGTCAATACGCTGCGTATTTCGATGCTCGGTATCGGTGCAGTAATTTTACTTATCGCACTCGTTGTCATCTACTTTGTCGCCTGTGCAATGGTAAAACCTGTTAAAACGGCGGTTGACGCACTGAAAGATATCGCACGAGGTGGAGGAGATTTAACGGTGTGCCTTCCCATTCACGGCAATGATGAAGTTACGGATTTGTCCGAATATTTTAACGAGACGATTGCAAAAATCGGTTCATCTATCCGGCATGTTGGAGTGAACAGCAGTAACATGGAAGAAATCGGGGATGAACTGGCGTCCAACATGACCGAAACGGCAAGCGCTATCAATGAAATCAGTGCTAATATCGACGGGGTTAAACAGCAGGCGATGACCCAAGCGGCAAGTGTGACTGAAACGGCGGCTACTGTTGAAGAAATTGTCCGCACCATTAAGCAGTTGAATAACAGCATCGAAACACAGGCTGCAAGCGTTGCCCAGTCTTCTTCTTCCGTAGAAGAAATGGTTGCTAATATCGCCTCTATCGGGCAAACACTCGGCAAAACGGACGAGGTAATAAAAACACTTACAACAGCGACCGGCGACGGCAAAGCTACCCTTGTAACTTCAAATACCGTAACGCAAAAGATAGCTGAGGAATCAGGTTCGCTGATGGAAGCGTCTAGTGTTATTCAGCATATCGCTTCACAGACAAACCTTTTGGCGATGAATGCCGCGATCGAAGCCGCTCATGCGGGAGAAGCAGGCAAAGGTTTTGCCGTCGTTGCCGATGAAATCCGTAAGTTAGCAGAAGATTCTGCTGCACAGGGAAAGACCATCACTTCAACGCTTAAGACCTTATCGGGAGAAATTGAAACCCTTTCCGCTTCGTCCAAAACGGTGGAAGAAAAGTTCAATGTAATTTTCACCCTTGCGGCGCAGGTAAAAGAAATGAGCGACCGTCTGACCGAAGCAATGCGGGAACAGGAGAACGGCAGCAGGGAAGTGCTGATTGCAATTAAAAGCATCAATACAGTAACCACGGAAGTACAAGCCGGTTCCGAAGAAATGCTGAAAGGCGGGGAGAGTGTTGCGGAGGAGATGCGCAAGCTCGACGGCCTTACCCGCGTTATAACCGACAGCATGAACGAGATGTCATCCGGCGCGGTACAAATCAACAACGCCATACAGGAAGTGAGCGAGATTACGCAGAAGAATAAGCGGAGTATTGAGGCACTGGCACAAGAAGTTTCCAAATTCAAAACATAAGTTAGGGGGTATTTTCTTTTTTTCCGATAAAAAGAAAATACCCCCTACAACCCCCATCTATTCAGTACCGCCACGCACGGCGGTGGTTCCACGCAGTAACCAGTTTGCTTGCAAACTGGTAGCTCAAGAATGTGCTAGGACGCACATTCTTGAACGGCATCCATACCGCTGCTGAAAATTCTTAATGTGGTTTTCTTATTTTTCCTGCCAAAATGGCGGCTTATGCGCTATATATCGGGTATGACTATACATTCAAATGTACGAGAAAAACCGAATATACGAGAGCGTCTTTTGGCGTATGGAGCGGAACAGCTGAGCGATGTTGATTTGCTTGCGGTTCTTCTGCATACCGGTATTGCGAATAAGCCGGTAACAAAGCTTGCCGAGGAGATTATCCGACATATTGATACACGGAAAACGGAAAGTATCGAAGCGGCGTTAAAGACTATTAACGGGATCGGAGATGCAAAGCTATCAACGATACTCGCAGCGTTCGAACTTGGCAGGAGATATTACGGTGTCGGAGGCGAAAAAATCCGGCATCCGAATGATATTGTTCCGTTCTTGCGGCATTATTCGGTGCGTAAGCAAGAGCAGTTTATCTGTGTATCGCTGAACGGGGCGCACGAAATTTTGGCAATCCGTGTAGTTTCGGTCGGGACACTGACGCATACGCTGGTTCATCCTCGTGAGGTATTTGCTGACGCGCTTGCCGACAGAGCCGCCACGGTTATCCTTGCACACAACCACCCCTCAGGTGCTTTGGCTCCTTCTGCTGAAGATTTAAACTTGACTCACCGGCTCTGTGAGGCGGGACGCCTCTTAGGAATTGAGGTATTGGATCACATCATTTTGTCGCCGAACGGTGAGTATATGAGTTTTATCGAGGCAGGAATCCCGCTCGCATAGGGGTGGGATAAAAAGCGGATCGAGGGCGGTATGCTTATCGGCGCAAAAAGTTACGGAAAGCGTAAGCGGGGTAACGTTTTGCGTTACCGGAATAAAACCATCCTTTTATTGCTTCAAAAGCGGCAGGGGATAAGTAGGGCAGGGAAGCCTCTGATATTTTCTGCTTTAAAAACAGGTCGAGCCATCCGAGTATTAACAGCCTGTAGCGCATATAAAGTTCGATATCGAACCAGCCTGAAAGCATATTGCCTTTGGTATCGAGCCCGCTGCTATGAACACCGTTTTTAATGGCAAAAAAAGCCGTGGGTGCGGATGTATTGCAGTGCTCATAAAATTCAAAGGTTTTTTCAGGATACGCAACATTATCCCTGTTGCCGGTAACAATAAGAACAGGAATGTGCATGGCTGTTAGATCGGTACCGAGAACCTCATTTTTGCCTCCAACTCGTTCTACTAAAGAAGACGCCCCGTTATACGGATTTAACGCAACCACAGCACCGATATCGGGGTGTGATTTTGAAAAATGCAGCGCCGCTGCCCCTCCCATAGAGTGTCCGATTATTGCCATTTTTTGCATATCTATTCGCTTAAATAAACGGCTTTCGGGATTTTCGCTTGCCGTTTTTAAAAGGGTATATGCCGACTCAAATGCAGCGATAAACTCTTCGGGGTAACTTTTTTCTTTTGCCGAGAGAATCGCAGCGACATATCCCTGAGATGCAAGATAACGGGCAAGGCTTGCATTCGGCTTTTTTGAAACATGCCAGCCATGGCTGATAATAACGAGCGGGTATGTTCCCTCAAGTACCGGATAAAAAACGGTGAGTGGAGTGTCTAAAACACCTTCATCGGTTAATTCAGGTGCTGAAAAAGCGTGATTGAGTTCATAGTTGTAGATGCGGTTATGTTTTTTAAAAGACTCAGGGTTCAATACGGCAACTTCATATTCGAGCTGTGCGTCACCGGTTTGCGCATACAGTACGGTGGTTCCGTTTAACAGAAGTAGTAAGACAAAAAAGAAACATGTGCGCGGTAAAAAAAATATCGTTTTATATGTTTTCATAAAATCTAACGAGCCAATAGTTCATTATACGGGCGTATTTCGATAGCCGATCGCGGAACTTCTAAAGCGGCGAGTAGCGTATTGAAAATAGTCTGCGCATTACGGATATGCCGCTCGAAAGCGGCGCTATCGGAACCTTCATCGGGGTAGAGGACTTCGATTTCCAAAAAATGCCCGATCGGATGTATGAAGGAAAGCTCTGCCGACACCGACCGAGTATCTTTGAGTATGTCCGCGGAAAACAAGCTTGCGCGTGGAACAAAAACTTTTGTTTCCTTTTGTTTCTCTGCAGTGCAGGTCATACCGAGACTTTCGAGCATTTCGGTAAAGACCGGTACGGACGCGGCTGCAAGCTCAAATTCAAGTTCGCGGTTGGTTTCTATCATATCGGTATAGTGTTTCTGTTTATGCGTTACCAAAACCGTTTCCTTGGTACCAATCAGTTCCCGCCGTACCCGTACCGTTTTTTTCTCCGAGCGTCCAGTACCGGTCGGTCTTGACGCAGCGGAGTGAAAAATCTGCGATACGGGATAACAGCGCCTCGGTTTTTTCGGGATGTTCAAGATGCGCCTTTAATTCGATTTCGTGCATACGTTAATCTGTGCTAATCAAGCTGTGCCAATATGGAAAGCGGTTGAACTTTACGCTTGAACGCCTGTTTTAACCGCACGAGCGAGTTCTGCGCCTCGTTCTTCAAGCAGCCGAATATCTACGTCGAGCAGCTTACCCTGCCATTCATATTGTTCCGGATGGTTCCATTTTAGAGCGGCTGCTTTTTGCTCGTATTCTTTCTTTGCGCCGCCCGACCAGCCCCAGTTTCCGATACGCAGTACCGTTTTATCGGTAATATGCTTGCGTTCAAATAAATCCAATACGTACGCCATCGGCGGGAACATCTTGTATTCATACGTCGGCATTGCAAGTACCAAGCCTGCCGCCTTGTACGCATCACCGAGAATGTAGGATACGTCCGTGTCGGGTATGTCGTGGATAGTGTAGGGAACTTGTTCGGCTTCAATTCCTTTGATAACGGCGTCCAGCCCTTGTTTGGTATATCCGTACATAGAACCCCAAATAATACAGATTTCTTTTTCGCATTCGCCGCCGGTGTTGTAACCTGCAAACCGTTTGTACAGGGCAGAAATACGGTCGGGATGGGAGCGCCAAATAAGACCGTGACTCGGCGCAATGCATTTGATATCCAGCGCTGCAAGTTTGTCCAAAGCCTTTAAGACAAAGGTACTGAAACTTGCGACAATGTTGGAATAATAGCGCAGCGCTTCGGATTCGTAAAACTTCAGTTCTTCCTCAGAATGCTGATCGTCAAAGATTTTTTCGCCGATAGCGCCGTACGATCCGAATGCATCACAGGAAAAGAGGACTTTAGCGGCAGGGTCATAGGTCATCATTGTTTCCGGCCAGTGCACATTCGGTGTTTCGTAGAATTGGAGAACTTTTCCGCCGCCAAGGTCAAGACTATCTCCCGTTTTAACCGCATGGAGGTTTCCCTGCACCTTAAAAAACTTTTCGACTATCACCAGCCCTTTTGACGTACTGATAACTTCCGCCTGCGGATTACAGGAATGGACATATTCAATCAGATCGCAATGGTCGGGTTCCAAGTGATTCAGAATAAGATAATCGATGTCCTTGAACGAAAGTCCGATGGATTCCAGTTGTTCCGTATAGCTTTTTAACGAGCCGTCCCAATCACGGACAATATCGATCAAAGCGGTCTTTTCACCTTTTACGATATATGAATTGATGCTTACTCCTTGAGGCAGCATCCACAAACCTTCAAACCGGCTGGTGCGTGCACAAATATCCGCATGGATACAGTATATGCCTGCACTTATTTCTTGCGCTTTCATAGTGTCCTCCGTAAATAAATCTAAGGAAAACCTCTCATTTGCATTGAGGCTCGGTGAGCGTTAGGTGATATTAGTACCGGCAGGTACCGGTGTTTCGGGTTTTAGCAGAACGCAGATTGATGAATCTTCGGATTCTGCGCAGAGCAGCATTCCCTCGGAAATATGTCCGCGCATTTTAGCGGGCTTGAGGTTTGCAAGCACGATAATCTCTTTGCCGACTAATTCTTCGGCACTATAGTAGTCAACGAGGCTCGAAACGATTTGGCGCGGCTTTTCTTCGCCGAGGTCTACCTGTAAAATGTAGAGTTTTTCTGCATTTTCAGCTTTTACACATTCCAAAACCTTGCCGGTTTTCAGCTGTAGTTTTGCAAAATCATCATAGGTAATTATTTCAGTTGTGTTTTCACTCATGCTGCTCAGTATATGAGAAAGAGCCGAAAACTGCAAGCCGAGGAGAGAGCAGCGGTATCAGCTTACCGTTCAGGTAGGCAGCTGTTTTTTGTATATACGGACAACTGTACAGGGCATCTTTAGAAGCTATCCGAGTTTAAAAAATGCTCTAGCGGGCATCTTCTAAAAATCTAACCGAGTTTTTAGAGATGCTCTAACGTATCTCCAGCTGCGAATACAGCGTTTTCCCCGCGGAATTCTTAGGGATAGCTTCGATAAAAAAGACATGGAACACCTTTGCCGGAAGCCGTGTCGTTTGTGCGAGGTATTCCGATACTGCGCGATGCTGTTCTTCCGTTTTAAGCGTTGTATAAACGCAGAGAAGGTCGTCTTGCCCGATACAAGCGAATTCGGTATCGGAAAAGGCGGCAGACAGCAGCCGTTCGGTATCGTCTAAATTCACCCGATTGCCAAATACCTTGATAAACCGCTTTTTTCTCCCAACGATAAAAAAATACCCATCTGAATCCCGTTTTGCCATATCGCCGGTATGCAGCGTTCCCTGCCACTCGTCGCCTTTTGCTAAATCGGCAGCGCATTCCGCATATCCCATCGCGACATTCTGTCCGTGGTATACTAATTCGCCGACAGTATCGGGCGCGGTAATTTCCGCACCGGCTTCGTCAATCAGTTTTAATTCTCCGCCGGGGATTGCAATACCCATACTGCCGCATTTTTCCATTGTCTTATCCGGCGGCAGATATGCCATGCGCGGCGCGGCTTCGGTTTGCCCATACATCACAAAAAAGCGCCGTCCGGTGTTCAGGCTCCATTCGCCGAATTTTTGATGCAGCTCGTATGGCAGTTTGCCTCCCGCCTGCGTCAGTGTTTTGAGCGTCGGCAGCTCCATTTCGGTCAACCGTAGACGGGAGAACATTTGATAGGTATAGGGGATGCCCACAAGCGAGCTGACGTTTTCTTGTTTAATCCGTGCCCAAAACGGGGCGGTTAAGATATCGTGCCCGGTCAATATGACGGTTGCGCCCATAAGGACATGGCTATTGATAATGGACATTCCGTATGAATAGCTCATCGGCAGCATAGTTATCGGCCGCTCCTTGTCGGTAATGTGCAGGTATTCTGCGATTGACCGTGCGTTTTCGTAGATATTGCGGTACGTTAAGCGTACGAGTTTGGGGCTGCCGGTACTCCCCGATGTGGTGAGGAGCAGCGCCAAATCCTGAAAAAGCTCCGGCCCTTTTTCATCTGAACGGAGCAACACACTGTCCGCTATCGTGATAACGGGCTTATTCATCGGAAGGATGTTTTGCGTTTCTTCCGGCAAATCGTGCGGAACGTAATAAAAAGCAGGGTGATAGGTTTGAATTAAATGGTGTAAAAGTTCCGGGGCAATGTGTGCGTCCAACAGGAGCGGTACGGCCCCCGCCTGTAAACACCCGAGGTACCCGAGCAGTGTTCCGGGTGAATTGCTGCAAAGGAGAAACACGAGCCGATGCGCAGCCTCTTTCGGAAGCGCTGCCGCAGCTTTCTTGATTTCGCCGTAATGCAACAGTTCGCCGCTATCGGTTATCGCCAATACCCGCTGCGGATCTTTTTCGGCATATCTCAATAATTCCATATTGCACCTCATTACTCATCGCGAAAAAATCTAAGGGAAACCTCTAAAAACCTTGAGTTTTTAGAGGTTCCTCATCGAATAACTCTATTGGAGTACCTTACCGGTAATAAGTTTATAACAGCTTATATCGACGGGTAAGAACCTTCCCAGACGATTTTTTTGTACATATCGGGATCGGTATCTCCTTCCGTTGAAAAGCACAGTATCTTTGAGTTTTTATCGAGCTTTAATGCCGCGCGTAAATCCTTCATATCATCGTGCTGCATAATTGCTGATAAGAGTCCGAAGGGGACTGCGCCTGATTCTCCTGAGGTAACCGGCGTATCACCTTTGATGGGGGCCGCAAGCATACGCATACCGCGAGATGAAACCCAATCGGGCGCGGAAACAAAGCAGCTGCTATTATTTTTGAGGATATCCCAAGAAATGGTGTTCGGTTCGCCGCATGCAAGCCCTGCCATAATGGTTTGCAAGTCTCCCGTTACAAAATGCGGTTTGCCGTCAGCTGCCGTCGCTGACCGGTATAAACAGTCTGCAGCACGAGCTTCCACTACGACGGTAATGGGGCAATTGTCGGGGAATAGATTTTTAAAATATCCTTGTACGGCACCCGCGAGCGATCCGACTCCTGCCTGTACAAAGATATGGGTAGGCCGGTCTACTCCTGCCGCCTTGAGCTGTTCGGCAGCTTCAAGCGCCATCGTACCGTAGCCCTGCATAATCCACGCCGGGATTTCTTCGTATCCTTCCCACGCGGTGTCTTGCACCATAACGCCGTGTTCCGTTTTTGCGGCAAGTGCGGCAGCCATGCGGACGCATTCGTCGTAGTTGACGTTTTCGATGGTAACCTTTGCGCCTTCTTTTGCGATATTATCGAAGCGAGTTTTGGTAGAGCCTTTGGGCATCAGCACGACCGATTTTTGACCGAGTTTATTTGCAGCCCACGCAACGCCGCGTCCGTGGTTTCCATCGGTTGCGGTAAAAAAACGTAGCCTGTCCGAATTCTTTCCGCAGCTTTTCGCCGGTCAACACGTCGTAGGGGAGTTCCGAAACATCTTTTTTGAGCTGTTTTGCAATGTATTTTGCCATCGCAAAGGAACCGCCGAGCACTTTAAAAGCATTTAAGCCGAATCGCCATGATTCGTCTTTAATAAATACCGAGCCGACGCCGAGTAAATTCGCCATATTTTTTAACGGAACGAGCGGTGTCGGTGCATATTGTGGGAAACTTTTATGAAACGTATGTGCCTTATTGATTTCATCTAAAGCCATCACCGCAAGCTGTTTGTTGTCCGTTTTCGGAAGCTTATTTTCCGACCAAAGAATCTTTTCCATATATAACTCCTTTCAATCGAGCATGAGGGTGTTCCAAAAATGTTCAGTTTTGGACGGGTTTCTTAATGTTAAGAACAAGCCTTATGCAAAAAAAATTTGTTAGAATCAAAATATTTATGAGTTTATCATAGCACAGATACAAGATATGTCAAGTTCAAGAAGGGCGAGCGCATCAGAAGTATTTTAAGCGCTTGCCTTCCTTACTGTACGAAATTTTATCCAAAATTTCGTACAGCTTTTTTTGTAGACAGGCAAACGCATCAGGCAGAATAGATAAAAAACGCAGAAGATTGAGGCTGTGAGACCATTTGAACCGCGAAGAGGTTCAACTCTGGTTGAACGGCCTCAATCTTCTGCGGGGTTGTTAAAAAACGGCCTGATACGTTTGCCCTGAGAGCTGTGGTCTAAAGCTCCGCTGCTCGATGCCGAAACTATAAATAGTAGAAAGATGCCGTATGCATCAAGCAAATGATTATGTTTATCGGTGTATGGTATTTTTCATTATGTGGAGGGTAATGTATGAAATTGTATTCAATCAAGAGTAATCCGGGGGATGTATCCTATTTTTCAATCCTGAACGAAACGGATAAGGGATATTTTATCCGCATCTGCCATGATAAAGAAGGATACGAGAAAATCAGCGAGGAATTTCTTGACAACGATATGTTTGCGCTGTGCCTGCGTACCGGATATATCAGCGAAGTTCCTGCCGAAGCGCATGGAGTCGCCTAATCGTTTAAAAAACACTGCGCCTCTCTAAACATGAGGCTTTTAGAGAGGTGGCCTATACACGGCAGAAATGCACTATGGCATCTCTATTCCGAAGGATGCGAAGCAAATCTAACCGAGTTTTTAGAGGCGCCTAAACATTAGCCACAATTATTCTACGTCTTTGATTTACTTGCTTGATGCGTTTGTCCTAACGGTCTTTTTTTGGTAACCAAGGTTCTTTTTGATTAAAAATGCTGATTTTTATGATCTTTCCATTGCTATTTTCCTAATAAATAGGATATATTTGAAGCATGACAGAACTGTCTTCTCGGTATCATCACATTTCCGTCTCTATAAAAAAAGGCACAAAAATGTGCAAAGGACTTGACATGCCGAAATACACCCTGCATAATTCACAGCTTCACAGCTTCACAGCTTCACAGCTTCACAGCTTCACAGAGGCATAGTCTTTTTTTTACACATCTACATTATCATTTTTTCTCATCAGCGTATGCATAAAGAACAAAACGACTTCTCTATGCGGGCACCTCTAAAAACTTTAGTTTTTAGAGGTGCCCATGGATCTTTTTTATAACAGGCGTCGATAAAAAGCCGGTGAGCATTTTACCGATGCGGCTTATCGTAACGGAGGAACGTATGCGTAAAGCTTTTATTATTTTAACCGGAATGCTGTTTACTCTTTTGTTTGCATCCTGTAATCAGTTTACCGCAAATATAGACGACTATCTCAGCTATTGGGCATCGGAAGCCTATATTACCGATTCAAGCATAAAGGCGGTATTACAAAACGACCTCAACAGCATACCGAGTGTCCCCTCGGCTGAAGATGTTTCCGTCACGTTTAAGCTGAAAAATCCTAAATCTTTTTTCGCTCGATTTACCTCCGGCGGCAGACCCGGCAAAAAAGGTGATTGTGTTTGAGCATTTAACACAGGCTCCGGTAGTGGGTACGGATTATACGCTCACACAATCCGAAGACCGGCAAAGTCTGACCCTGACGTATAAGGCTTCTTTTTTACAAGCGTATGAATGGGGTGCGCAAGACCTTTCTTCCACCCTCTCCTTGTATGCTGTAGACGGCCGCCCCTTTAAACAAACCTACACTCTCAAGCTAAAAGCAAATACACCCCCTCAGAATCCGAGTTTCACCGTTGCAAAGACAACCGGTTCGCCTGCTTATTATGTACTGTGTATCACTATTCCTGATATGGATAAGAGGGTACCGGGCGGACTTTTGCATAAAGACCTTGCCCGTATTGAGGTCAACGGAACCCCCTATACGTTTTCGGTTAATGAAGCGCAAACCGCATTTACCAAACCGGAAGCTGATGTCTTTATTACACATTCCGCTGTAGAAAAGCTGAATGAGCCGGACGCCGATGATGTTCCCGCCGACAGCAGCTGGGTACTGTACTATAAAACCGATGTTGAAGTGAAAGACGGCGCTGCAAAAAAAAAGACTATACGATTAAACTTATAGACGAAAGAGGCTTAGCTTCCGACATACTGAACGCAAGTACAAAACCGAATAAGGCGGAAGCAGAGAATATTACCATCACGAAAGGAACGAAAATTTCCGGAAGCGGCAGCGAATCCGATCCGACTATCATCGGTACCGACAGCAGCGGAGCGACATTAAGCGTTTCTTCTGCAACCGGCAATACGACAGTGCACTGCACGCTGACTGAAATAGGCGGTTCAACTCCGGTAAAGTATGACGGCAATCCCGTTACCGTGCCGCTTCCCTTAAACGGCGCCGGTGAAAAAAAAAAATACAAGCTGGAGTATTACACGGACGGCGAAGGCCTTGCGGCAACGCCGGTACGGACGGTTTATTATAAGGTTGTGCAAGGACACACGGTAAGCTTTGATGCAAATACCGGCGCATATCCGGACGGCACTACCGCGGTTTCCAAGCACGTGCTGCACGGCGCTACAGTTTCAGCACCGGATCCGCTGCCGAAAAAACAAGGATTCGGAGTAACCGACTGGTATAAAGATAAAGACTGTTCTGCAGGAAAAAAATGGGAGTTTGCATCAGACACCGTAACCGGCAATATAACGCTCTATGCACAGTGGACGGCAGGAAACAGTACATATACGGTAAAACACTACAAGCAAAATATTAATGATGATAATTATACGCTTGCTGAGACGGAAACCAAACCCGGCACGACGGACGCATCTATCTCTGCTGACAGCATCAAGAAAAACTATGAAGGCTTTGAGTACGATCACATTGACTCTACAACCCCGACAATCGTGGCAGACGGTTCAACGGTGGTAAAAGTATACTACAAGCGCAAAACATACGCGGTAAACTTCAACGTAGACGGTCCAGGCGGTAGTATCGCTGTAACGGCTGTTACCGGCGGCTCTTTACTATCCGGAAACCCCGTTACGGTAAAACACGGCGGAAGCGTAACCTTTACCGCAGTGCCTGCTGACAACAGTTATGAAGTCGATAGGTGGAGCACCAATGTAGGAAACATTTCATCCGACAAAACACAAGCCACGCTTTCCAACGTAACCGGTAACGGTATAACCGTAACGGTCAAGTTTAAAAAGAAGATTTACACTGTAACCTACCTCGTAGAAATCGTAGACGGAGAAGCGGGAGGAAAGATTAAAGCCGATTCAGGTAACTTTGTAGAAAACGGCAGCACATCAGTTGAATACGGCGGAAGTGTAGGCTTTACCGCGGTTCCCACCAATACAGACTGGAAAGTTGCGGAATGGAAAAAGGACAATACCGTAGTAAACGGAACAAACTCAACCTATACACTTTCCAACATAACCGAAAATAAAGAAGTAACGGTGAAGTTTTACCAGTCGCACATAAGCAGTCCGGAAACGTGGAAAGACCTTTTGCGTGCGGTTAAAAGCGCACCCGATAACAGCACCATCACCATAAATGGCGAAATAAAGGCGACAAATGACGAGGGCAATAAGGGCATAATTAATATCAGAAAAAGACTTACCATAAAAGGTAACAACCCTTCCGCTGCTTTGAATGCAGACAGCAAGTCGGGTATTTTTGATGTGTTTAACACACTCACCCTTGAAAACATAACGCTTACAAAGGGTGCAGCGTTCTACTACCAGTCAGGCGGCGCCGGCGTATACGTAAATCCGTCCGGTACACTCATTATGGAAGGCTCAAGCGTTATTACCGACTGCTCGGCGGCGAATTCCGGCGGCGGCGTGTATGTAGGCGGCGGAACCTTTGAAATGCACGGCACAAGTGCTATCACCGGCTGCACGGCAAGTAAAGGCGGCGGCGTTTATGTAAGTGGCGGAACCTTTAAAATGCAAGATTCCGCAATCGTTACCCCCTCTACCGGACCCGATCAATATACGGCGGGCAAAAACGATGTGTATTTGGAGAGCGGAAAGATGATAACCATTAACGGAACGCTTACCGGTACGGCTCCCGTTGCGCGCATTACAGTACCGAATACGGCCTACAACACGTCCACGCAAGTGCTTACCGACGCTATAACAACAGGCTCACCACAAAACTACACCAAGTTTACGGTAACGCCGCAGGATGTGGTGGACGGGAAGATGTTTTGGTATATTACTGATGCCGGTACGTTGAAAGCGGAAGTTGAGGATCTTCAAACGTTGAAAGAAACAGTTCAGGCTGCACCTGCCGATAATACGCCCTTTATTATAAAGCTGGCAGGTACTATCAGCATCCGTGAAATGGTTCAAATACCGAACGGGAAAAAGATTACGTTAAAGGCAGATAACGCAACTAAACCTGCAATCTTAAAATGTTCTCACAATTGGCAGATATATACATACTTTGATGTACAAAGCGGTGCGGCGTTAACATTAGAAGGACTGATAACATTGCAAGGATTTGCCTCCAGCTATGCGAAGCAACACTACGCGCTCTCTGTAAACCATAATGGCAACGCAGAAATCAAAGACGGCGTAACAATTACCGGGTTTAAAAATTCCGATGTTACTACAACTGGCGGGGTTAAGTATAGCGGAAAAGGACCTGTGTTTGTAGACGGAACGCTTACCATGTCAGGCGGAACGATTAAGGAAAACACAGTCGGGAATGGTGCCACTATGTGGCTTGGCGGCGGCGGCGGCGTATATGTAGGTGCAACCGGAAAATTTATAATGAAAGGCGGGACAATTACCCAAAACAAAGCCAGCGGTTATAACACCTCCAACGGCGGCAGCGGCGTATATGTTAAAGGACAGTTTACGATGGAAGGCGGAACAATTGAGGAGAACAAAGAAGCATATGCGGGCGGAGGCGTACTCGTAGGAGGAGGAGGAGTATTCAATATGAAAGGCGGCAAAATTACCAAAAATAAATCCAATAGAGGTAAGGGTGTGATGGTTCGTGGTGATAGTGATGGTCGTGCTACCTTTGACTGGCAGGACGGCGAAATAATTGACAACGAGGGCACTGGTAATGCAGTAGTTACTGAGGGTGATGTTAATTTTGATAACCATGGTCACACGGCAAGCTAAGGGGGGTAATGGGTAATGGGTAATGGATAATTGGTAATGGGTAATGGATAATGGGTAATTGGTAATTATGAATTACAAATTACACATTACCAATTACACATTAAAAATTGATTACAAATTACACATTACCAATTAGTTATCGGGAGCATTGAAGTATGAAGAAAAATTGTGTAAAGGCAGCGCTCTGTGCGCTGGTATTTTTGGGCGCTTCCCTTCTTTTTGCTCAAGAGGTAAAAGCGGTTAAATTAAAAAAATCGCCAAGGCCGCAAAGTTCGCAAAGAGGAAAGTAAAGAATACTTCAAACAAAGCTCCCCTTAAATTCCTTTGCGCTCTTAGTGTCCTTTGCGGTTAAATTAAAAAAAACCGCAAAGGCCGCAAGGAACGCCAAGGGAAAATTAAAGAATGTGTTATCAAATCGCCATCAAAATTCTTTGCGCTCTTAGTGTCCTTTGCGGTTAAATTAAAAAAAATGTTCCTTTAAAACTACTGAAGATATGGTATAATTAAGGCAAGAGAGGGCATAAGTTATGAGTACTTCAAACAGAAAATATAAAGACTCGGTGTTCGTCGACCTTTTCAGTGAAGACGAAAAAGCAAAAGAGAATTTTTTATCGCTATATAATGCTCTGCATGGAACGGACTTGAAAGATACAGAGCAGCTAAAAACGGTCAGGCTCGATCAGATCCTCTATATGGCATTCTATAATGATGTGTCTTATCTTGTCGATAACAAAATAATAGTCCTTGCAGAACACCAATCGACGATAAATCCCAATATGCCTCTCCGCTGTCTTGAGTATGTAAGCCGCTTGTATGAAACCCTCTTTGAATCAAAAGAAAAATACAGCCGTAAGCTTTTAAAAATTCCGGTTCCTGAGTTTTATGTTTTTTATAACGGTGAGGAACCATATCCTTCCGATAAAACTCTGAAACTATCGGAGGCCTTTATAGAAAGAGGAACGGAAACTAATCTTGAGTTGACCGTTAAAGTAATAAACATAAACCGGCAAAACCGTCATCCCGTATTGGAAAATTGCCGGACAATGCAGGAATACAGTATATTTGTGGAAACGGTGCGCAAGTGGAAAGAGATAGATAGTCAAAACGGTTTTGAAAAAGCCGTTGAAGAATGTATAGAAAATAATATTTTGCGTGAATATCTAAAACGCAAGACGAAGGAGGTATTGAATATGTTACTGGCAGAATATGATTATGAAACAGATATTGCAGTACAGCGAGCCGAAGAACATGAAATCGCCTTTGCCGAAGGAATTGAACAGGGGATTGAGCAAGGAATTGAGCAAGGAATACAACAGGGCTTTTCCGACGGTTCATACAAAAAAGCTCTTGAAACGGCAAAATTGATGAAACATGCGAATTGTGAACTTGATTTTATTATGCAGATGACCGGCCTCAGTAAAGAAGAAGTGGAAGCGATTAATTAATTGGTAATGGATAATTGGTAATTTAAGAAAATTACACATTACAAATTACCAATTAAAAATTACTTATCGGGAGAATTGATGTGAAGAAAAATTGTGTAAAGGCAGCGCTCTGTGCGCTGGTATTTTTGGGAGCTTCCGTTCTTTTTGCTCAAGAGGTTGAGGATGAACCTAAAAGAGAAAAAGACGGCCTTCATTGGTCTTTGGGTATTTCGGCGGAAGGGAATATGAATGTACCGAAAGGCTCTGCCTTGGGTGCAGGGCTGTACGGGATGTTTGTATTGCCTAATTGGGTTAAAACGGGCAGGTTTTCAGCCGGTGTAAAGCTCTTGTATTCGACGGAATTTAAAAGATACGGTCTTCTTGATACGGCTGTTTTGTTCCGCTGGAATTTTTATGATTTTGCAAAGTTTAAAACCTGCGATTCAGGATTTTTTTGTTCAGGCGGAAGGAGGTGTTTCCTTAGGCTGGAACGGAAAGACCGCAAAACCCTTTGTATTCGGTTTGGGAGAAGGAACATTCGGTTACCGCTTTGCAGTAAAAAACTTTTTTATCGAACCGTATATAAGAGGCGGCTATCCGGTAATCTGGGCAGCCGGAATGAGCGGAGGATTTAGAAAAAACAGAAAAGTCGGATTTTAGTTTTAGTTTTGGCGGTACTTTTGGTATCGGTTTCCGCTTGTAAAAACCCGTTTTTAAAGAAGATGCTGGTTGAGGAGGGGAAGGGTGAAAGTTCTGCGGTTCCCAAACACACGGTAATTTTCAGCGTGGAAGGAGGAAACGGCACGCTTAAAGTAAAGGCGGACGGTGTAGAGGAAACGGCGAAGAGCCCCATAAGCATTGAACAGGGTAAAAAGGTAACTTTTACGGCCGAACCTGCCGCAGGCTACATGATAAAAGAGTGGAAAGTAGACGGCGCCGTCATTACAGGCAATACGGAAAATTCATATATCCATACCGTTACAAAAGCGGTTGACGTTAAAGTGAGCTTTGAAGCGCTCCCGTCCGGCAAAGCCTCGTATACGGTAAAACACTATCGGGAAAAACCGGAAGGCGGTTATCCTGCAGAGCCTGCGGAAAGGGAAATCTTAAACGGTACCGTGGGAGCAGATGCCGCATACACGGCGAAAATCTACGAAGGCTTTACCTACAATTCAAGCCTTACCAAAATAAACGGAACCGTACAAACGAGCGGCACGATAAGCGCCGGCAGCGCTACCGCCGTAGAACTCTATTATGAGCGAAAGACGGTAAACGTAACCTTTAAACTTGCAGGCGGCGCCGTAGACGGCAATACGGATGATGTTGTAAAACCGGGCAAATACGGAACAGCCTTGACTGCTCCCGCTCCCGTAAAAACGGGCGCCGTTTTTAAAGGATGGGAACCTGCCCTGCCTTCATCTCCTCTTTTCCCCGCAGTCGATGCGGAATACACTGCGAAATGGGCGGCGCTTTATACCATCACCTTCGGCGTAGAAGGCGGTACAGGCGGCGCACTGAAAGCCAAAGTTGACGGCAATGAAATCACTACGGGCGATTCAGTCGAACAGGGTAAGTCTGTTGTCTTTACGGCGGAACCTTCAGAGGGCTATGTGCTGGAACAGTGGACAAACGCCGGTCTGGCAATAACCGAAGCAGGCACGGACAAAACCTACACCCACACCGTAACGGCAGCAGTCGACATAAAGGTGAGCTTTGCTGCCCCCTTTGTCGAAGGCGGCGCCTCGCTCATCTTAAGCCCCGACAAGCTCGACATCCAAGTTAAGGCGGTAACCTCGGACGGTTCCGCCATAGCTGTAGAAGGCTGCACCGAAACGGAACTTACAAGCGGTACCGCAACCGTGCTGCATGCAAAAGGCACTGTTGTTATCCTCAAAGGCAAAATCATCGAGCTGTACTGCGGTGATCAGGGTATCCAAAATAAACTTACCGCCCTTAACATACAAGGCTTAACGGCTTTGCAAGTGCTGGCCTGCAACTACAATCAGCTCACCGCGCTTAACGTACAGGGCTTAACCGCTTTGCAAGAGCTGTCCTGCAACTACAATCAGCTTACCGCCCTTAATGTGCAGGGCTGCACCGCTTTGCAATGGCTGTGGTGCGAACGCAATCAGCTTACCGAGCTTAATGTGCAGGGCTTAACCGCTTTGGAAAGGCTGTACTGCTGGGAGAATCAGCTTACCGAACTTAATGTGCAGGGCTTAACTGCTTTGCAAAGGCTGGACTGCGGCGGCAATCAACTTACCGAACTTAATGTGCAGGGCTTAACCGCTTTGAAAGAGCTGTTCTGCGGCTCCAATCAGCTTACCGCCCTTAATGTGCAGGGCTTAACCGCTTTGAAAGAGCTGTTCTGCGGCGAAAATCAACTTACCGCCCTCAATGTACAGGGCTGTACCGCTTTGAAAGAGCTGTCCTGCGGCGGCAATCAGCTGACCGCCCTTAATGCACAAGGCTGCACCGCTTTGCAAGACCTGTTCTACAGCGGTGAGCAACTTACCGCCCTCAATGTACAGGGCTGTACCGCTTTGGAAAGGCTGTACTGCTACGGACATCAGCTTACCGCCCTTAACGCACAAGGCTGCACCGCTTTGGAAAGGCTGTACTGCTACGGACATCAGCTTACCGCTCTTAATGTGCAGGGCTGCACCGCTTTGCAAACGCTGTGGTGCTACAACAATCAGCTCACCGCAGACGCATTTAAAAAGCTCTTTGACGATTTACCGGTTCGAGCGGATAGCGATGATGCGAAGTGTTATCTTTACACCGAAGAAACCGGCGTTAGCGAAGGCAATCACACGGACTTTACCGCTCCGCAAGACTTAAAGGATGCCTTTGATAATGCTAAAAATAACAAGAAGTGGAAGATGTATAAGTGGAATGGAAACTGGCCGGGGGTTGAGATTTAATGGAAATAACGGGGAATGAGCAAGGGAGGGAAAGACACTTATCCGGAAAAAAGTGTCTTTCCTTCCCTCTTCTTTTTCGGGAGCCTTCCTATCCTCAAATGCTGTGCGGAATTTCGGAGGTATGGGGGGGGGATGGGTAATTACCCATTACAAATTGATTCGACCTCTGATATATTTTAAAAATTGACATTTTCAAAAAATCCCTGTATCATTTTTTTATGAGCATCAACGTGTATTCTCTGGGAGCCGCAGAGGAAGTAACCGGTTCAAAGCATATTCTCGATGTCGATGGGTATTTGTATCTTTTTGACTGCGGAGCTTTTCAAGGGAAACGGGCGGAAGCCGATAAAAAAAACCGCGATTTTAATGTTCCCGCCGATAAATTAACCGCCGTTGTTCTTACCCACGGGCACTATGATCACTGCGGGCTGTTGCCGCTGTTGGGTATACACGGGTTTACCGGCAATATCTATGCGACGCCCGCGTCACGGGATATCGCCAATCTCGTGCTGATGGATTCCGCCCGTATACAGGCGCGGGATGCCGAATATTTACAAAAACAAGCAATCAAAAAACACGAAAAATTCGACTGGAAGCCGCTTTTTACCGAAGAAGATGCCGTGCAAACCATCAATCAATTTGTAACGGTTTCGTATCATCGTCCCGTGTGGATCGGCCCGAATGTGCAGCTTGAATTTTATGATGCGGGGCATATTCTCGGTTCCGCAATCGCGTTTATTACGGCAAAAGATTCCGCCGGTAAGACTGTAAAAATTGCCTTTACCGGAGACCTCGGCAGAAAGAATAAATCGATTATCCGCGACCCCGATATTATCCCTGCTGCCGATTATATTATGATAGAAAGTACGTATGGAAACCGTCGGCATGAGGATATTCACAATGCGATGGAGATGCTGGAACGTGCGGTTAACGATGCGGTAAAGATGCGCGGTAAGATTATCATCCCCGCCTTTGCCGTTGAGCGGACGCAGGAACTCATCTATTATTTCCATCTGTTGACGGATCAAAAACGGATTCCGCACATTTCCATCTATGTCGATTCGCCGATGGCGGTGAACGCAACGACCATCTTTCAGGTGCATCCCGAATGCTTCGATCACGAAACGCAGGAAGCTTTTGTTAAACATCACAAAAACCCATTCGGCTTTAATGCGCTCAAGTTTATTACGAGTGTCGATGAATCGAAGGCGCTGAACGCGATGGAAGAGCCGATGGTTATTATCAGTGCGGACGGTATGTGTGAATTCGGCCGCATTACGCATCATCTTGCAAATAATATTTCAAAGCCTTCGACAAAAATTATGCTGGTCGGCTATATGGCGGAAAATACACTCGGTAGGCGTTTGATGAACCGTGAGCCGGAGGTAAAGATATTCGGAGAATGGCATCCGGTTCGCGCCGAAATTCTTCAGATTAATGCGTTTAGCGCCCATGCCGACTATGTCGAAATTCTTGAGTGGCTTGACAGTCTCGACACCGGAAGCTTGAAAAAGCTGTTGATGGTGCACGGCGAACCGGATGCACAGAGCTTTTTGCAGGCGTATTTACAGGAACACCACTATGAATCGCATATTATGCGATACGGCGATGTGATAGAGTTATAGCAATGCAGATTATTACCGGTTTTCATGCGATAGAAGAATTACTGCGTTCGGTTGAAGCTCAGTTGGAGAAAAAAAATTCGGAAACAAAAAGCTCCGCAACTGCAACAAAGAATTCCGATGTGGGGAAAAAAATTGGCGGCGACCGAAAGGCTGTTGTTAACGGAAAAGCTGCTGTCAGTGGTAAGGCTGTTGGCGGCGGAAAGGCATCCGGATTGCGGCTCAAGATTCTTTACGCCAAGCAGGGGCCGCGCGTAAAAAAGATACTCGCGCAGGCGGAAAAACTTTCAATTACGATAGAGCAGCGAACTGATGCCGAACTTGATAAGTTGACGGCACCCCTGCCGGAATATCTGCAAAATCATCGAGGGATTATCTTGATCGATGATCGTCCGCAGGAACAGGCGCCGAAGCTTTCCGCCGATGCGCTGCTCGCCGCGCTTGCTTCCTGCGAAAAAGCCTTTGTCGTTGTTCTTGATTCAATTACCGACCCTCACAATACCGGCGCCATTATCCGCAGCGCCGATCAATTCGCCGTTGACGCCGTTGTGCTGCCCGAACGGAGATCCGCCGGAGACTTTCAGACGGTTAGTAAAATCAGCGCGGGGGCGGCGGCGTGGGTGCCGCTTTTATACACGGCGAATTTGGTGCGGACGGTGGAAGAGCTCAAACGCAACGGCTTTTGGGTATTCGGCGCTGACGCCCAAGGAGAGCCGCTCCCGCACACCAAGTTCCCCGACAAAACGATACTGATTATGGGCAGCGAAGGGTCGGGCATCAGCCGCTTGTTAAAAGCCTCCTGCGATTCCTTTACGGCAATCCCCACCTCCGGCAAGCTCGACAGTTTAAATGTTTCGGTCGCCGCCGGTATTCTGATGTATGAGGTACGCCGACAGCAAAACGGGTAGGGGAGGCAGGGTGAACGCATCAGGTCGTTTTTTACCACCCCCGCGGGAAAATTGATACTATTCGACCAGAGTTGAACCTCTTCGCGGTTATTCCCGCCGGAGTTCGGCAAGTGCGGAGCAGAAGAGAGTGCCGGCTTGCGCTACGTTCAGGCTTTCGATTGCTCCGCTGCCGTTGATTTTAACCAGCACATCACAGAGTTTTTTCGCTTCGGCAGAAATGCCGTGTTCTTCATTTCCTAAGACTATAACGACCGCGTCGTCCGGCTGTACCACTGACGGAATGTCTTTTAGGCTGCGGTATGCCCGATGATCCGCCCCTATCCGCACCAAATATCCGCTGCACATCTTTAAAAAATGCTCGGCGGAAGGAGTGGTATACAAGGTGATAAACTCCATACCCCCTTGCGCAATCCGGTAGGCGCTCGGTGTCAGCTGTGCCTGTGCGTCTTCTCCACTTATCACGATGTGTTCTATGCCGAAAAAGGCGGCGCTGCGGATAACTGCTCCAAGATTATTTGCATTACCGATACGGTCGCATAGTAACACCGCAGCTTTTTCGGTTTCCCACCGTTTAATCTGTTCCGGTGTTACGGCAGCAATGCGGGGGTCTTCAATCATAGCGACAACGCCCTGATGGTGAACAGATCCGCACAGCTTTTCCAATTCCGCATCCGATTGCACGAGCCGATAGAGCCGTTTTCGCTGTGCAAGGTATTTACAAAGGGCGCCGAATGTCTTTGCCCTGCTTCCGGCAAAAAAAAATCGTGAAATTTTTTCGGGATGTTCGGCGGCGAGCGCTTTTACCGCTTCAAAACCGCACGCCGCCAATTCTTTTTGATGTAATTCACTCATAGTGCAAGTTACGGCAAGGCAACCGCGGAAATAGGTGCGGTTGCCTTGTTAGACCTTTTTTTACTTTGAGGCCTTCTTACGTGCGAGCTTGTGCCCTTCGCTTTCCGCCTTTTCCAATTCCGCCTGCGCAATCGAAAGGAGCGCGATAGGCACCGAATAAGATGAACAGGAGACATAATTCAAACCGGCCTTCATACAGAAGGGAATGTTTTCGGGGCGTGCACCTTGCTCTCCGCAAAGACCGAGTTTAATATCGGGACGGGTAAGCTTGCCTCGTTCAATCGCAATGCTGATAAGTTCCCGCACACCCGGATCCAGAATCGCAAAAGGATTGCCGTCGATTAAGTCATACAACGTGTAATCCGGCATAAAGCTGTTAAAGTCGTCGCGGGAGAGTCCGAGCGTCGTTTGGGTAAGGTCATTGGTACCGAATGAGAAGAATTCCGCATAACGGGCAATTTCTCCCGCCGATAATGCTGCAACCGGCAATTCAATCATCGTACCGATTTTGAAGTCTATCGCTTGCGCCTTAAACTGCGCCCGTATTTCCTGTTCAATCGAACGGATACCGAGATAAGCATGACCTTCGATCTTCTTTCCATACGCAATTTGTTTGAGTTCACGGAAATTCATTACAATCGGAACCATAATTTCGACATGCGTTTCAACGCCTTCTTTTTGCAGTTTATAAGCCGCTTCAAAGATAGCGCGGACTTGCATTGCATAAATTTCAGGATACGAGATTGCAATACGGCAGCCTCGGTGTCCCAGCATGGGGTTTACTTCCGCACGGAGCGCTATTGCTTCGGATAAAGCTTTTTTACTGACGGTTTTCTTCTTCTCTGTTTTAAGATACTCGATAAATTCATCCAGTTCTGCATCATTATGCGGTAAAAATTCGTGTAATGGAGCATCTAAAAGGCGGATAGTAACTTCGCGTCCTGCCATAGTCTTAAAGATACCGTAAAAATCTTCCATCTGAACTTTTTGGAGCTTGTTCAACACTTTGATGCGCTCTTCGGTCGTTTCGGCAAGAATCATCTCTCTAAAGGTGTTGATACGTTTTGTTTCAAAGAACATGTGTTCGGTGCGGCACAGTCCGATACCTTCGGCGCCGAAGCTGACCGCTAATGCAGCATCGCGGGGGCTGTCGGCATTGGCACGTACATGGAAGTCTTGGATAAACGAACGGGTAAGATCGATAAAATCGAGCAAACCGGAGGTCTTGGGGTCGGGTTCAATCAGCTCCGCTGCTCCGAAGTATACCGTCGATTCGCCGTAATAGGGTACTTGAAGCGTAATATAGTCCCCTTCTTTAATGGTAACGCCGTTGATGATAGCTTTATTCGCCATAATTTTCATGTCGGGACGTACCAACGAGATTTTTCCATATTGACGTGAAACAACGGAGGCATGCGCCGAATAACCGCCCTCATTCGATAAAACACCGGTGGAAACTTCAATAGCCTTTACGTCGCCTGCATAACTCGCCGGTACGCAGAGAATACAGCGGGTATCGGCGCTTTGTAAACGCGCAATATGCTGCGCTTCAATCAGTGTATCAGCGCTGAAGTATACGCGGCCGACTGCTGCCCCCGGAGCGCCTGCAATACCGCCCTTTGATGATTGGAGATTTTTAACGCTTGCCATGTTGATAACCGGATGAAGTATTTCGTTTAATTGACCGGGCTTAACATTCTTTACAACATATTCCGCATCGACAATTCCGCGGTTGTGCAAATCAAGCAAGAAGTGTACCAATGCAATCGTGCTTTTTGCTTCAACGGATTTTTGTTCGATGAGCCACAGTTTTCCCGCTTCAATCGTAAAACGGATTTCGCGAACATCTTTACTATGATCTTCCAACCGCCATGCAATGGCTTCCAATTGCTCAAGGTATATCGGCTTTATATCGTTAATATCTTTTCCGACGGCATCGACTTCATCGAATTTTTCTTGGAAGAACATCCCCTGTAATTTTTTTTTTCGCCGGTAACGATATTACGGCTAAAGAATCTGCCGGAAAAGGATTCCTTGTCATAGTTACCGTACACCAACGGCTGAATCAATAAGGCTACATCGTTTTCATTGTCGGGTTCAAGGCTGAGCAGCGTACTGATGAGTTGAATGGTTTTGTTCAGCTGTACTTCTGCAGTACTGAAAAATTCCTGCGGCAGATACGGCTGGTACATATCCATAACGGTAGCGCCCGATTCAGTGCGCTTTTCTTTCTTTAGGTCATTCCCGATTTTTTCCAACTGTTCTTTATAGAGCTGTTGTTTTGCGCCGTCTTCTTGCAATTCGGCAATCTTATATAAAATTGAAAAGATACCGCGTAATAGAAACAAAACTTCGTGGCTTGCGAAATCTTTTCCCACTTTTTTTTCAAAACCGCCGATTGTGGTTTTTGCTAATCCGAAGTTATGAAGCGTCGGATAATTGGCAATCACAAGGTTGGGTGAAATAACCAGCTTTAATAAAAGAGGATTTTCAGCATCGCCGAATTCCTTTTTAACCGCTTCACCCATCTTTTTTAAGAACGGTCGTAGCAACGGCAACGCATTTGCCTGCTGTAGATCCTGCGTAATAGTTGCATCCATCACAAGCCCCGGTACAATCGGCAGTCCGAGTTCAGAAAATTCATTCAGCTGACGGCCGCGGATACCGAGGAGCGTTTTATCGATATTACTTTTAAGCGATTCTTTATTGCTGAAAAAATGGATTGATTTGGACATATTCATAATAAACTCCTAGAAAAGGTTAAGAACGGTGCTGGGAGAACCGCGTAAAAAGGCTTCAAAACGCGGGCTTGCGCCTTCGGCAAAGTATTTGGATAGTTTCGACAAGTCTTTAATTTCCTCGCCTGCAACGGCAAATTGGATACTGCTGCCGTGCTTTACCTTTCCCCATTTAAACAACGTATTGATATCGACAATTTGTTCACCGTCATAAAATACGATAACCTTATTATGTGGATAGCGTGCATTGTAGCTTCGGATAATGCGCTTCCATGCTTCAACGTTTCCGTTATGGAACAGTTCGTTGGTCACAATAACCGAAATTTGTTGCGAGATACGGTTTTTCCCTGTCGGCACCTGCATTTGAGCGGGAGCCGCTGCTTGTTTTGCCTGTACAGCGCTTGCTGAAGTCTTGGCTTTTGCGGTTGCAGGCGCTTTTGCTGCTTTTCGTTTCCGTCCTTCTGTAGATGGTTTTTTCGCCTTAGGAGCGGTAAATACAAACGGGCCGTTCAAGAGTTTTGCAGGAATTGACGGTCTTGTTCCTTCTAAAAGGTTAAAAAATGCTTTAAATACCGCCTCTGCAATCGGAGCTTCTATCGCACCTTTATCTTGTTTTCCGACATAAATATTTAAAAGTTCATTTTTTTTCAATGTTCCCAAAAGAGAAGCATTTGCAGGGTTTTTAGGGTTTATCGCCAAGAACCCCAAATCAGGGTGATGATAACCGACTACGATATCAACCCCCTTCCATTTTGTCGCTTCTGCGATGATGTCCGTAGACAGTCCATTTATTTCACGGAGGTTCTTAGACGCTACTTTGTATCCCCACATATCGAGCAGTATGACTGATAGAAATGCCGGAATTTCCTCATTTGTCAATTCTTTATTTTCAAGTAATATACCGATTTCATCGGCAATATTTTTTTTAACATTGCAAACATCCAAAAGCGATAGAGCATTCTGAATGTGTGTTACAGAGGCATTAAACCCCTGCTTTGTAGCAAGCGGTACATAAAATCCTAATGAATCGAGCATTCGCTTCTCCTTTACATAGCAAGGATGGTTTTAGAAGTGTTGTTAAAAACTCCTTGCATTTACTTTCAAACTTATGGGGAAACCGTTCGTTGTGGAATTCTTCATAATATTCATAAAATAATATCACCGAAGAGAAGAACAGATGTTCCCAATAGATAAAAGCCCTCCGAAACGAATGTTTCAGGGGGCCTTTATACATAACTTTAACTTATCGCATACGGTAAACTTTACAGAGTTCTCATACCGGATTTGCGTCCGCGGCGACCTCTGCTTGCCGTATTATCAACAGCGCCCGCTTTCGTCGTTTTACGTCCACGAGTGGTACTGGGTTTTGCGTTGACAGTCTCTGCGGCAGGCGCCTCCAAACTCGGAGTATCGTTTAGCGCATCTATAAACTGGGCGCGCCCATTCGGTGTTATCGCAGCAGGTTCGTCTTCCTCGCCCGAACCGAAGGTCTGTGCAATATCTGCACGAACCGTTGAGCGGCGGCGGCTGAAGGAAGCAAATGCCTGATCCATAAAGCCTTTGGAAACTCCATGGAGGAATTCGTTTAAGACGTTTGCCATACCGTCAAGAGTTGCCTTCTTGCGTTTGATAGAGGTAATATCCACATCGAGCAAGAGACCGGGCTGCATATGGAAGGGGTTGATGAGGTAGTCGAACTTGTTGAATTCAGCCTCGAGGAAAGCGAGACGTTCTTCCATAACACGCCGTTCGACAGGATACTGATAGTCGTACATTTTCTTGAGCCGTTCACGCATGATTACAAGCTTCTTGCGCATCTTGTCTTTTTCGTAGACAAACGTACGGTTCATTTTTTCAACTTCGGTTTCAGCTGCATTGACAAACGAAATTTCGTCCCAGACTTTTGCGATATCCTTGTAGGCGGGTTCGCCCTTCGGCATCTTGTATTTCTTCTGGATGTGCTTTTCGTAGAGCTTTGCCAAATCTCCGAAATCGGTGATGCGTACCATGAACTTCGATTTGTCATACTGGGTTTGCAATACGTCCCAGAGATGTTCAACTTCTGTTTCAAACGAGCGGATCATCACTTCATACGCTTTGCGCTCTTCAAGGAGCTGAGCATTATCGTAGTAGCGTAGACGAATCTGGTAGCGTTCGTCAGGAAGGTTTGCGACGTTCGTATCATCATATTCGCGCAGCAGCAGCTCACGGGCATTTTTCAAGTTTTCAATGTACTGGTACCCCATCTTAGAGGTGTCAAGAATTGATGTTAACGAGTTAATTGCCGTGTTGAAACCGCGGTTACGGATGTTTTCGATGTCGATGATGTGTTTGATATTCTCGCGGACATTGAGCTGATCAAAGGTTTCCGGATCGATTTCCGCTCTTAAGTTTGCGATGCGTTCCATCAACTCCTTTGAAACTACCGAATAGCGCTTGCTTTCAGGATTTTCAACATCATCGTCGGTAACATCGAGAACCTTTCCCATCTTCTTGAAGATGATTTCGCTGTCGGTCATCTCTTCTTTGCCTTCATCGATAAGTTCATCTTTTAAGACTTCGATTTCTTTATCAATAAGGTTCATCAAGTGTCCGGCAAGCAAATCTTTGATTAAGTATTCAACCGTTGCCTGATACTGGAAAATCGGGCTGATAAGTTCAGTGTCGAGAATATTAACCGAAAGTTTTACATCCGTTACGGTTTTGGGCTTGGTGATGTTGTCTTTAAACGCACATTTTACAATTGAGTAAGCGTTTTCACCGCGGACAAAAGCGCCGACGTCGGTTTTTTGACGCAGAAGCGAATTGGTTAGGGTTTCTAAATCGTTGATTCCGCGCTGTACGTGTCCCTGCAGGTGTCCGTACATATTAACGATCGATTTTTCGATTTCACCGGTATTGAATTTATCGGCGCCGCCGACTTCATCCAACAAAGTTGCGATCTCTTTCGGCGTGTAACGGTTCAGAACCTTCATTTCTTCCCTATCGATAAATCCGCGAACTTTTTTGAGCATTTCGTCTTCTGCGGTTACCATATAGCGGTTGAACATGTTCTGATAGTTCTGGTTAAAGTAATTGTATAACTTTTCCTTTAAACCACCCATTACATCCAATCTTTCCAGAACGTCTTTGGGTAATTTTGTTGACAAGTGATGCAATACTTTATTGGTCTCTTCTTCAATCAGCTGATTCACTTCTTTTTGCTGATCGCGGTAATCTTGCGCCAACGAATTCCTTGATCCGACAGCACTAGGCTTTTCGGGATGAAATACATTTGGACTTTGAGGTAAATCTAAACTTCCCATCTTACTGTCTCCTTATTGCAGCAGATTTATATCCGCAACGGATATACTAATACAGCCCTTATTATAAGGCTATTTTGCAAAATGTAAAGCCACCCACCCCTTTTTACTTTCTTTTTTTTGTAATATTATATAAATAGAACCGTGGTTATCTATATTTTAAGAGGAGATACTATGCTGAAAGTCAAATCTATTTTTTGTATCCTTGTTTTTTGTATTCTTTCTTATGCGGTATTTGCCGGTGAAAGAACTATTCCCGTCGATGTTTTTTTGATGATTGATAAATCACAATCAATGAATGAACCCGGTAAGTTTGATAGTTTGCATAAATGGGTGCGCGATACGCTTGTTACCGAAATGTTAATACCGGAGGATTGGATTACCGTCTGGGAATTTTATGAAAAACCGCATGAATTGCAAACATTAGTTATTAAAAATGAAAATGATCGTAATACATTGATAAAAACAATCGACAATATTACTCCCAACGGCGCATTTACCGATATCGGCAGTGCACTGGATGCAATCCAAGCTTCATTAAATAAGCGAGGAAAAAACAACCGATATAAAATTTTATTATTGGTAACGGATCTTGAACAAGATGCTCCATGGACATCAAAATACCGCGGGAAACAGGAATCATTTAAAAGTCCGTATCTGGCGGAAGCACGTATTATTAAACATGATAATTGGTACGAAATAACATTGGATATGGATATTCAGGATAAGGTTGTTAAAACGACTAAAGAACTTTATACAAATATTATTGATAATAGAGGCGTGCCTCGTAGTAATGATGATCAAAATAAAGTGCTTATTACCGAAGAGAAAAAATAAACTGTGGACTTTTAAAGTAAGGCATTTTAAATATGAAGAAATTGTTTTATATACTTTGCATTGTGGCGTCCGTCGTTATTATCGGCATATTGGTTTACCAGCGTATTGTTCGTCAACGAACTCAGGTAATACCACAGAATGCTCAAACGATTATTCCCGTTGCGCCGCAATTGCAACAGCAAGAGACATCTGCTTCGGAAGTAATACCTGAAAATATTATGCAATCGGGTATTACGCTGCTCAGCGATGAGGTACTTGTTGATGAAGTGCAAGTAGATGTAAACGGTGATAATAAGGAAGATAAAATTATTGCAGCAAAAAAGTTGTCCGATCAATTCATCTATCTTTTCATATTTTTACAGGAGAATGAAGCTCAAACTTTTACAAGAGCTGCGGAAATAAAGACGGAGGCGACACATGCAAAAACGCTTTCCGTTTATACATTAATGGTGCAAGAATATCCGTATCCTATTATAGCATATAATGGAATGAATGCCGATACTATGCAGGTTTTCGGTATGTATGCATTAGAAATCGATGAAGATAAAATAATCAGTGTCCGTTCTTTAGCGGGCATACAAGCCGATGGGCAGATTATACTGAAAAATGAACAGGATAATTCAATCTCCGATTATACGATATCTGCTTATTATTCCGATAAAGATGCTCCGAATACGCTCAACCAAATAGAAAAACAATATACGTGGAATGCAAAAAAAGAATTTTTTGTACAAACAAAAGAAATAAAGATTCCCGGGAAAAGGATTGAAAGTCAATTTCTTCAAAAATTTCAAACGGGAGATGCTCATGCTTTTCAAGAATTTCTTGATGGATTATGGTATCAGCCAAGTGCAAAAAGAGATCAAAACCGAAGTATTTTTTTTAACCGTTCCGAAAACGAAATTATTTTTTCCGTCGATAATATTCAAGAACTTTTTACTATCGATTCGATAACACCGCGTAGATTCGGTATTTATTTTTCTACAAAAAATGCCTCTATTTCGAGTATTCATCGTCGTATCAATATTGAGTTGCTTGGAATTGATGAGGTGCATATAAGAGTTATCGATGATATTGCACGTTTGAAAATCGGTGTTGCATCAAACTGGGATGGAACGTACCGAAAAATAAGCAATACCGTGCGTGAAGTGCAAAGTAATACCACGTTTGACAATATAAAAAAAATATTGACCGCAGATGAAAAAACATGGACAAGTACGGAAGGCTATTCTTTATCTTTTTCGGATAATTCGTATCGATTACTGCAAGATACGGTGCAGCAGTCAGGATGGTATACGATTTTGCAGATAAAAGACAATACTATTTTGCAGCTTAAAGATACTGAAAATAATGAACGTTTTTTTAATCTCATACTTGATAATGCCGGTAAACGGTTAAGCTTAATAGAAGTTTCCGTTACATTGAGCGGGATTACACCGATCGGAAAGTCGCCGCTGGTATTTGAATAAGGTTTTGCGGACTATACCATGATCTATCCGCGAGGTGGAGTTTTTAACTTCACCTCGCGGGATACCGCCTCTTAACGTTGATTGTTTCGACAGCGGATGTTTTTATCTTATCGCTTGACAATAACGGCAGTCCCTTGTCCTCCGCCGATACACAAGGAAGCAAGGCCGATTTTCTTATCTGTTCTGATCATTTCGTGAAGAAGGGTTACCAAAATCCGATTGCCCGAAGCTCCTACCGGATGGCCGAGAGCAATTGCACCGCCGTTTACGTTTGTTCGTTTTAACAGCGCATCGCGATCAACTCCGTGTTCCCGTACCAACTCATGGATAACACCCAGAGACTGAGCGGCAAATGCTTCATTCAATTCGATCAGTTCCATATCGGAGAGTTTCAGCGACGCATAGTTTAACGCATTGCGGATTGCCGGAACAGGACCTAATCCCATCACGAGCGGGTCGACACCGCCTTGCCCGATGCCGATAATTTCTGCAATAGGTTTGAGGTTATATTTTTTTACCGCCGCTTCACTTGCAATCAACACAAAAGAAGCTCCGTCGTTTATTCCCGATGCATTACCGGCCGTAACGGTGCCGTCGCTTTTAAATGCAGGCTTCAACTTTGCAAGTTTTTCGGGGCTGGTGGTACGGTTGGGAAATTCGTCGGTGTCGAAAACAATATCCCCTTTTTTGTTATGGATAATAATCGGAACTATTTCGTTTTTAAATTTGCCTGAATCGATAGCGGCAATCGCTTTTTGCTGGGAAGCAAATGCAAACTCATCCTGCTGCTCTCTGGTAATATTGAACTTTGCCGCAATGTTTTCGGCAGTAATTCCCATGTGGATATTTGCACGGGCATCGGTCAAGGCATCATAAATCATGTGATCGACTGCCTGCCAGTTTCCCATCTTATTTCCGCTGCGGGTATTGGCAGGAACAAGATACGGAGCGAGCGACATCGATTCTACACCGCCTGCGAGAACGATGTCATTAAAACCCGTTTGAATAGACATAACCGCTTCCATAACAGACCGCAAGCCGGATCCGCAGACCATGTTGATTGAGTGAGCACACACCGTTTCGGGGATACCTGCCTCCAATGCGATGGTTCGTCCGATATTTTGTCCGAGTCCGGCTCCAAGCACGTTACCGCAAATAAGCTCCGAAATCTGATTGGGCTTTACCTTTGCCTCTTCCAGTACCGCTTTGACCACCGTGGAACCCATGTCCTTAGGCGGCACGGCTGATAATCCGCCGAGGAATTTCCCGATAGCGGTGCGTTTTGCACTGATAATGTACGATTTTGATAATGCCATTTTTTGACCTCCTAGTAAATCAGGGGATATGTTGATGATAAAAGAAATTTCCAACCTTTCGGTCTTTCGAGACGATTGAAAAATCTCATTTATATCAAGATGAACATCCCGTGTGTCCTATCATATCACGCTTCAAAAAATCTGGCTATATTAGGCGATCGGGGTAAATGCATCAGGCCGGTTTTTTATCAGCCCGTAGAATAATTAGGGCTATTCAACCAGAGTTGAACCACTCCGCGGTTCAAATGGTCTCACAGCCCCAATTATTCTACGCTTTTTATTTACTCTGCCTGATGCATTTACCCCTCTGCTAGAAAAAATGTGCAAAATTTTATTCAAAATTTTGCACAGAAAGGAAGCAACCGCTTACAGTATTTCCGGTGTGGTTACGTTGATTAGGCGATCGGGGTAAATGCATCAGGCCGGTTTTTTATCAGCCCGTAGGATAATTAGGGCTATTCAACCAGAGTTGAACCACTCCGCGGTTCAAATGGTCTCACAGCCCCAATTATTCTACGCTTTTTATTTACTCTGCCTGATGCATTTACCCCTCTGCTAGAAAAAATGTGCAAAATTTTATTCAAAATTTTGCACAGAAAGGAACCAACCGCTTACAGTATTTCCGGTGTGGTTACGTTGATTAGGCGATCGGGGTAAATGCATCAGGCCGGTTTTTTATCAGCCCGTAGGATAATTGGAAATGGGATTTTCTTGCACTGCGGTTTTTACTTTGGTATAATTCTGAGCAATCTTTAAAATCCATAGTGCAAGGAATACCGTCAATGGAAACACTCAGTTTGCGCCCGCATCATCTTTTATGCACTCGCGCATTTAAAGGCAAAGGCTATTCTCCCGCATTTGTCGGAAATATGCAGCGTGTTATCGATCGGTTAAAAACCGGCTGCGATATTACCTTAGTGATAGGTGTTGATGCCATTTGCGCCCCATGTCCCGAAAGAATCGACAATCACTGCCGGTCGGAAGCAAAAGTAACAAGATTTGATGATGCCGTCCTATTACAGTTTGGATTGGAAAGAAAAACATATACTTATACCGAAATAGACCGCATACTTGAATCTCACCTAACCGAATCCGTATACGATTGCATTTGCCGAGGTTGTGAATGGAAGCAAACCGGCATCTGCTGTTATGCCGATGTAAAGCAATCACTGTTTACATGAGAATCTACAGTGCAAAACATTGAACCCCGCCTATACCGCCACGAGTCCGTTCTGAAAAGCCTTTCCAGCGCTTTTGGAAATAGACTGTTGAGCAGTGTACGTCCTTGTACACTGCTCAACGACGAGTTTGCAGGGCAAACTCGCTTCTGCATGGAATCACCGCCATCCGTGGCGCTGTTGAACAGTGTCCTTCCGTGTACACTGTTCAACGTCGAGTTTGCGGGGCAAACTCGCTGCTGCTTAATTTCACGGACATCCGTGTCCGTTCTGATACGTTGAGGATTTGCAGTAGCGGCAGGGATGCCATCGTTCAGAAATGTACATCCTTGTACATTTTTGAGTTGTCAGTTTGCAAGCAAACTGGTTACTGTTTAGAACCAGCGGCATCCGTGCCGCTTCTGTACAGCCAGCGCTTTTGCAAATAGACGGCGTAGATACGAGGCGCGAGCACAAATTAACCGCAGGCTCGGTAAGAAATGGACATCCTTGTACATTTCTTACCTGCGAGATTTGCATTGCGCAAATCTCGTTTTTGCGTGGAACCACCGTCATCCATGGCGGTACTGATACGTTGAGGATTGTCAGTAGCGGCACGGATGCCGCTGGTTATATCAGAAGCGATGTTTTGACAACGTCGAAACTCGCAGCCAAAAGTGTACAAGGATGTACACTTTTGGCAAGGCAACGAAGTAGATATGCCGTATATTTGCAAAAGATTGACTGATCTTTTGCTGTGCATTATAATAACCGGATATGAAACGAAAATTGATTACCTCAGCTCTTCCTTATGTGAATAATATCCCGCACCTTGGGAATTTAATCCAAGTCTTGTCCGCCGATGTCTTTGCACGTTTTTGCCGACTCCGCGGATATACGAGCTTATATATATGCGGTACCGACGAATACGGCACGGCAACCGAAACAAAGGCCCTCGAAGAAGGGAAAACGCCGCGCGAATTGTGCGACTACTACCATGCGATCCACCGCGATATTTATCATTGGTTCAATATTGCGTTTGACTACTTCGGACGCACCTCTACGCCTCAGCAGACCGAAATCGTGCAGGGGATGTTTAAAGACATTGAAAAAAACGGCTTTATAAAAGAGCATACTATCGAACAGCTTCACTGTGCACACTGTAACCGCTTTTTGGCAGACCGCTATGTACGCGGCGTTTGCCCCCACTGCGGTTACGAAGACGCGCGCGGTGATCAGTGCGAACATTGCGGCAAACTGCTGGAGCCGACCGAGCTAAAAGCTCCCCGCTGTTCCACCTGCGGAGCCGCTCCGGAGCCGCGCAGCACCAAACACCTCTACATCGACTTACCGGGCATCGTGCCGCAGTATGAGCCGTGGATGCAAAAGGCGAGCGTAGAAGGGCAGTGGAGCAATAACGCTGTGCAGATGACCAAAGGCTGGCTGCGCGACGGTTTGCAGGAACGCGCCATCACCCGCGACCTGAAATGGGGTATCCCCGTCCCGAAAGCGGGCTTTGAAGATAAGGTGTTCTACGTCTGGTTCGATGCGCCGATCGGATATATCTCTATTACAAAATGCTTTACCGATTTAACCGGATCCGATTGGAAAGACTGGTGGCTTGATCAAAATGACATAGAACTCTTTCAGTTTATCGGAAAGGATAATATCCCCTTCCATACAGTCATTTTTCCGTGCTCACTCATTGCATCGGGGAAGGACTGGGTAAAGCTCCATCATATTTCAAGTAGCGAGTACCTTAATTACGAGTCCGGAAAGTTCTCAAAATCGAAGGGGATCGGCGTGTTCGGCTCCGATGCGAAGGATTCGGGGATTCCGGCGGATATGTGGCGGTTCTATATCTTCTATAACCGACCCGAAAAGAACGATGCCCTGTTTACATGGAAGGATTTTCAAGAGCGGGTAAACAGCGAGCTGGTCGGGAACCTGTGTAATCTGATAAACCGGACGCTCACCTTTGTGTCGCGCTATTATGACGGCGTTATCCCGCAGCGGGATGGAATGGCTTCCGCCCGTGAGGATGTCCGTGCGGTAACGGAAGGCTTGCGTGCTGCAGCAAAGTATAGCATTGAAAAAATCACTGCGCTGCTTGAAGAAGCGGAACTGCGCGATGCCTTCCACGAGCTGTTTGCACTTTCCTCCGTTGCCAACAAAGCGTTCCAAGATGGAGAGCCGTGGAAAAACCGCGAGGCTGATCCTGAAAAAGCGGAGGCACTCCTCTTTGAACTGTGCTATTTAATCAAGGATTTGCTGATATTGATGCACCCGTATATGCCGGAATACGCCGATGCGGTTGCTTCGTTCTTAGGTATTAAAATATGGTCGGGCAATGTTTTTGACTGGGAACATCCCGTGCAGCCCCGTCCCGAAAATGCCCTTGCGTGGGAAAACCTCTTGGAGCGGAGCGGTTTGGATCGCGTACAAAAGCCTGCAATCATCTTTAAAACGCTGGAAAACGATGCGATTGCAGCGTATCGTGAGCGCTATGCAGGAAGTCAGAAGGAACGCGCCGCGCAAGCCGGAAAACAGGCTGCGGGAAAGCAAGCAGGCGGAGAACAGAGCGGAAAAAAACAGCAGAATGCGGGAAGCAAAAACGAGAAGCAGAAAGCCAAGCCGGAATGGGCGGATATTTCTCCCGAACGGCTGTTTACCGATTATATTTCGTTAAAAACCGCGAAAATCCTTTCCGTGGAAAAACACCCCGATGCGGATAAGCTCTTTGTGGAAACCATTGACGACGGCTCGGAAGGCGGGCGGGTTATCCTTTCCGGCTTAGCGCCGTATTTTGCGCCGGAAGAGCTGGTTGGCGCCGATATTATCCTCGCAGAAAACTTAAAGCCGCGGAAAATGCGCGGAATTGAATCGAAGGGAATGCTCTTAGCGTCTCATTATACCGATGCGGACGGAACCGAGCGGGTTGAGCTGGTCGGTATGCACGGTGCGGCTGCCGGTACGCCGGTAACGCTGGAAGGCACCGACACAGCTTCGCCGCCGACACAGAAGCCGGAAGCCATCGATGCGGAGCTGTTCTTTGCGGTGCCTTTTACGGTAGAAGATTTCCGCGTATGCGCAGCCGGAAAGCAGCTTTTGGTACATGGTAAACCGCTTGTAATGAAGTACGTTAAATCCGGTACGGTGCAGTAAGCAGTATGGACATCTCCATATATAACAGGAGCTATGGGGTAACAACTCGTCGGGCATCTCTATTCTGAACAATCTAAGCATATAGCTTGACAAAAGTCGGTATTTTGAGATAGGCTATATCATTGTGTTTTGTCGTACGCGGCTTTCATCTTGATGAAGTACGGCAAGCATAATACGGTAAACACCGATAAAATCAGTGTATTTTTGGGTGTTTGCCATGCTCTTTTTTATCGTTCCCTAATAAAAGAGACCTTGGGCATCTCTAAAAATTCAGTTAGATTTTTAAAGATGCCCGACGAGTTTTAATTTAAGTCTTTACAATATAATGACTTAAATTAAAACATCGCAAATTACATCTAAGGAAAACCTCTAAAAACTAAAGTTTTTAGAGGTTCTATTACTGTAACACCGCTGCGGTGTGCTTATTAGATTTACGAGGTGAAAAATGGCAACAAGACAGCCGAAAGGTAAATTGGTCCGCCGATTCGGATCAAATATTTTTGGAAATCCTAAGTACAGTAAGTTATTGGATAGAAAACCGAATGCTCCCGGGAAGGAACGCGGCGCTAAACAACGTGGAAAGATTTCTGTTTACGGTGAACAGTTAAAAGAAAAGCAGAAATTCCGCTTTGCGTATGGAATGTCCGAGCGTCAGTTCAGCAATCTATTCCAAAAAGCATTTAAGATGTCCGGTGTTACCGGCGACAATATGCTCTCATTAATGGAGCAGCGGTTGGATAATACCATTTATCGAATGGGATTTGCGGTAAGCCGTGCACAGGCACGTCAGATGGTTTCTCATGCTTATTTCTTACTGAATGGTAAACCGGCAAATATCCCGTCTATGCGTGTTAAAGTCGGTGATGTTATCACGACAAAAGATAAGAAAGGCTTCCAAAATCTTATCCGGCACAATTTAAGCACTGTACAGGGTGCAAAAGGCGTTTGGCTTTCCGTTAATGATGAAAATTTATCTGCAACGGTAGCGGCGCTTCCCACTCCTGCCGACATTCAACCGGTCGGTAATATCCAGTACGTTGTTGAATTCTATTCTCGGTAATACGGGATCTAAATTCAACATTGACAAAAGGCTTCCTATGTATGCCGTTGGGTATATGCAGGGAGCCTTTTTATTTATAGGCTGAACTATTTTGTTTTCGCAGATTCTTTAAGCGGCGTTATAGGTTCTGACTTTTTCTATATTCGCGGGCATTGACGATGTCGTCGAGAACCGCATCTTGTTGTTTCAGCCCTTCCGCTTTCCATTCGACTTCTTTCCGCTCCCGCAGCTTTGTTACGATGAGCCGCTCTTGATGTGCTTTGATATAAATTTTCCGCATTTTTTCGATGACGAGTTCCGCCTCTACCAGCGCCTTTTCCTGTTTTTCCCGGTCGATGCGGAGCCGTTCCAAGTAGTTTTCATGCAAGGCGAGTTCAGCAGGGGTTTTTAGACTTACCCTAAGCGACCGGCGTGTTTTTATTTCTTCCTGTGCGATTTCGGTAAGGCGCAACACAATTGCTTCGCGGGCAGCAACGGCACGTCCGAGGTTGGTTTCCGCTTCTTTTTCGCGGAAGGTTCGGATGTCCAAGAGCTTTTGAAGTGAAAACTGAAATTTCTTCATCGAGGATTATTTTTCCGTATACTCCGCAGCCGGTTTTTCGATTTCGGCTTTGTATAAATCGGCGGCTTCCGACGGCATTAGATATTTTTTTGCGGCCCCTGCGCCCGCTTGGAAACTTTCCTCATTCGGGATATCGATGTGGGTAATGGCGCTGAGCTGCTCCAGCGTTTTTTCGATGGGCGCGGGATCGTTTACCTCTTGCTGCAAAAAAGTTTCGATTTTATCATGGTGTTCGATGGCTTCGTCGATGGCAGGATTACTGCCTTTTTGATACGCACCGACTTGAATCATATCTTCGGCATCGGCATAGACTGCCATCAGGCGGCGCATGTATTGAGCTGCTTTTTTACTGCATTCCCCCGCGACACGGTTTGCCAAACGGGAAATACTGCCGAGTACGTCGATGGCAGGGTAGTGCCCGCGCTGTGCAAGTTTCCGGTTAAGCACGATGTGTCCGTCCAAAATACCGCGTACCGCATCGGAAATCGGCTCGTCCATATCGTCGCCGTCGACGAGTACGGTATAAAATCCGGTAATCGATCCTTTTGCAGAAGTTCCGCTCCGCTCAAGCAATTTAGGCAGCACCTCAAAAACACTCGGAGTGTAGCCGCGGGTTGCCGGCGGCTCCCCGATTGCGAGGCTGATTTCACGCTGAGCCTTAGCAAAACGAGTAACCGAATCGAAAAGGAGCATCACATCCTTTCCTTGATCACGGAAATACTCGGCAATCGCCGTTGCCGTATATGCGCCGCGGATACGGGCGAGCGGACTGGTATCGGATGTCGCGGTTACCACAACCGAATGTTTGAGTCCTTCAGGGCCGAGGTCGTGTTCCAAGAAATCGTTTACCTCGCGGCCGCGTTCGCCGATGAGTGCAATGACGTTGACGTCGGCGCTCGTATTCCGCGCAATCATGCCCATCAAGGTTGATTTACCGATACCCGAACCGGCAAAGATACCGATACGCTGCCCTCTGCCGACAGCAAGAAGTGCGTCGATAGCGCGGATACCGGTTACGATTCGTTCTTTAATGGGGCGCCGCTCCAGCGGATCAGGCGGTGAAGCAAGAATTGGGTAGTGCAGGGGAGAGTAGGGTTCCTGTTTGTTGTCAGCCGCTCTGCCAAGCGAATCGACGACGCGGCCGAGCAGTACCGAACCGACGGGTACGGAAAGCATTGTCCCGCTTGCGATGACATCACAGCCGATTTCTACTCCCTGTATATCTTCGTAGGTCATCAGCTGTACGGTTGAGCCGTTTAAACCGATAACCTCGGCGATAATGCTTTCTGTGTTATCTTTTAGATTGATTCTGCATAATTCCCCGACGGAGGCTTGCGGGCCGCGACTTTCGATAAGAAGCCCCTGCACCCGGCTGACAACACCGGTGCGCTTAATGGGTTCCGTTTCGGAAACTGCGTCAAGGTATTTATCAAAAAGCGATGTCATAAGCTACTTTCGATTTGAAGCCCCGTCGGAGGAAGCCGCCCGCGTTCGTATCGGAGATATTTCGAGGATACGTTGTTCAAGCTCATGCAGCTGAGAGGCAATACGTGCATCTACCGAACCGAAGTCGGTTTCGATAATACAACCGCCTGCATCTACCGATAGGTCTTCCACGACGGTGATATTTTTGATATTCTCTGCCGCTGCCAAGAAGTCCTTTGTATGCTCGCTTGTTAAGCCGACATCGGCAAGGTTCACCCGTATAATGACATCGGCGCGTCCCTTTACCTTGCGCAGCGCGTGGATAATATTCGACGTTACGACATTCCGCTGATTTTCGGAGATTACTTTTACAATCTTGCGGGTCATCAGCAGTACGAGGTCGACAATCTGCTGTTCTGTCTGCGCTAAAATCTCTTCGCGTTTATCCATCGTGCGCTCAATCATCGTATGGAGCCGCTCTATCAAACGGGTTACTTCAACTTTTCCTTCTTTGAAGCCCGCTTCCCGTCCCGCATCGAAACCTTCGGTAAAAGCTTTCTTTTGTGTAGCAGCCTCGGTTTGTTCGGCCTTATCGACAATATCAGCGGCTTTTTTCTCCGCATCGCTGACTATTTCTTGAGCTTGTTCGCGGGCTTTTTGCGCATCGATTTGAGACACATCCATCTGCCGCTTTGCTTCTTCAAAAGCGGTTTTCTTTGCGTTTTCGATAATTTCATCGGCTTCGCGGTGAGCATCGGCAATGAGTTGTTCTTTTTCAACTTCCCATTGACGCTTAAATTCTTCCGCTTCGTTTTTGAGATCCTCAAGTGTCGGGCCTTCGGGAACCGGAACGGCTTCTACCACTTCGGTAGTAGTTTCCGGTTCAAAGGTTTTCTCTAATGCCAGCACCATATCGCCGTCGAGTTTTTTAACTTCAAAATCACGAAAAATATTTTTAGCCACTTTCAGAATCTCCTTTTGCCGATTTCACTACGCTGTTTTGGTTAGACAATCATCTCGTCTTCGTCGGAACGTGCAATAACAATATCGCCGTTGTCCTCCAAGTGCCGGATAATCGAAACAATCTTCTGCTGTGCTTCTTCGACGTCCTTCAAACGGGTCGGACCCATGTATTCCATTTCTTCTTTTAACATGCTTGCCGCACGTTTGGACATATTTCTGAATATCTTGTCCTGTACTTCGGTATCGACAATCTTGAGCGCTTTTGCAAGCTCTTCACTGTTAACTTCACGCAGCACCTTCTGAATGGAACGGTCGTCAAGCATAACAATGTCTTCAAATACGAACATACGTTTCTTGATCTCTTCCGCAAGGTCGGGATCTTGATCTTCAAGCGATTCGATAATCGACTTTTCGGAAGAACGGTCGACAAGGTTGAGGATTTCCACAATGCTTTCGACACCGCCTGCCGCCGTATAATCTTCGCTGGAGAGGGTAGAAAGCTTCTTTTCGAGTACCCGTTCAACTTCGCGCAAAACATCAGGCGACGTTCTATCCATCGTTGCAATACGGCGGGCTACATCGCTTTGAATTTCATCGGGCAGGTTCTGCAAAATAACCGATGCTTTCTGCGGTTCCAGATATGCAAGGATGAGCGCAATGGTCTGCGGGTGTTCCTGCTGAATAAAGTTTAAAAGATGCGCCGGATCGGTACGCCGGATAAAGTCGAAGGGGCGTACCTGCAACGAACTCGTGAGCCGGTTGATAACCTCAATGGCCTTTTGGCTGCCTAAAGATTTCTCCAACAATCCGCGCGCATAATCGATACCGCCGGTCGTAATGAAGTTTTGAGCTGCCATCAGCTCTTGGAATTCTTGTAAGACCGCTTCTTTCAGCTCGGATTCAACCGTTTCGGTACGGGCAATTTCGAACACGAGTTTTTCGATTTCGTCCTCGCGCATCTGTTCCATGATCTTGGCGGAGATTTCTTCTCCGACTGCAACCAAGAAAATTGCCGCCTTTTGCCGCCCGTTCAGCGATTTTATATCTTTTTGCTTTTTATTGTTTGCTGCATTCGCTTTTTCTTTTGCCGGTGATACTGCCATACTATTCCTCCATCAACCATGTGCGCAGCAGTAATGCAACATCTTCAGGATGCTCACGCGCATTGTTTATCACATTTTCCAACAGTTCGCGCCGTTTCATCTCTTCTACGGACATTGAAACTTCCATACCGGCCTGTTCAGCCTCCCACAACGCTTTTTCGCGTTCAAGTTGATGCTGCCGTAAAAGCTCTTCTTCGCGGAGCCGCTTTCTGCGCTCAATTTCGCGGCTGACAATACGGTAAACGATAAAGACGAGCAACAGGAATGCCAAGCCTGCTAAGCTGATCAGCAATATCCATCGCCGTTGAACCGCTCTAAAATAAGCTTCATCTTCTTTTTCAAACTCCGCCATGCGGTCGAATTGAATATTGAGGACGCTGACCGAATCGTTCCGCAGCGCGTTATATCCGATTGCGTTTTGTACCGCTTGTGTTGCTTTCAGTAATTCCTCATCAGGGATGGGAATATATTCACGCTCAATCTGCCCGTCTTTAACGATGAAATTGCCGTTTGCATCTTTCTTTTTGCGCCATTGCCCGTCGATATTTACCGACACGGTACGCCGTCCCATTTCGGGGCTGACGATTTCGGAAGTCTTTCTGCTGCCGATTTCTTCGTTTGTTTTTACAATCGACTGAGTAGACAAGCCGGTCAAGTTACTGGTGTCTTTGTACGATGGAGCCGTTTGCCCTTCCACACCTGCGGGACCCTCGGGATTAAAGCCCGTTCCCTGATAGGTTGTCGTGGCGGTTTCCGAAGAACGGGTAACCGAAGCTCGTACCTCGGATTCATCATACGGAGTTTCGGGATTGTCCGCTCTCAGTTGGAAGGGCAGGTATTCTACCGTTTCGGCTGTCTTTTCCGACATATCCATATCGATTTTAATACTGAGATCCCGGACACGGTCGGTTCCGTACGTCTGCTTTAAGAGATTAAGAATTTTGATCTCATACTGCGTTTCCAGCTTTGCAATAATCTTTTGCTGTTTTTCGATAATGGAGAGGCGGTCAAAGTCCTTCATACCGCCGAAATCATTGAGAATGTTCCCGCTGTTATCGGCAATAGTGATATTATCGTCGGTTAAACCTTCAACGGCATATTTTAAGACCTTTTGAATACCTTCAATTTTTTTACGGTTCGTGCTAATGTCACTGCCCGGTTTAGGGTAGAGGATAACGCTTGCCGTTACCGGATTCTGATCCGCTTTGAACAGTTTATCTTCCGGAATGTTGACTACTACGCTTGCATCATCCACATCGTCCAGAGCCTTAATATGCTTACGGACTTCTTCGATAACTGCCCGCCGTACGTCGATATTGCGTTCAAAGTCCGTCCGTGTCCAGCGCTCCACATCGAACAGCGCCCACGGGTCGGTATTTTGTGGAATAAGGTCTTCGCGCAAGAGAATGGCGCGCATCCGGCGGGCGGTTTGCTCGTCGTTCACTGAGATAACACCCGATTGTGAAACGGTCGCGTTCACATTCTCTTCGTTGAGTCTTAAAATGATACGTTCTCTGACCGTTGCATCCGTTACCGGAGTATCGATGAGCGGTACAAGTGAGGGTTTAGCCGACCATGAAGTAAGCAGGACGATGATAACGACTGCCGCAACAATGACGGCTGCCAATATCCCTTTTTGAATAGGCGTCCACTTACTCCACAGTGTTTTGATTTGCGTTAATGTTTTTTTAAACCATTCGTTCATGTGTCCTCCCCCTTACTGAACGAACCTGCTACAATAATTATAACAGCTCCATTATCTGGTTATGGTAATATCATTCCAACTTTTTACGACGCGGTCGATGAGCGTCTGTGCAATTTTCAGCGACATACCGGCTTCCGCCATTGCGATGGTAATATCGTGTACGTCTACGGATTCAGGGTCTACAATCATCTGTTGCCCGAGTTCCGCAGTCCGCTGCTGTTTTGCATTTATTTCATCAAAGGCTTTGAGCAGGCTCTGTTCAAAGCTCATTGCTTTTTTATTTACTGCCGTATCGACTAAATCCGTATCCGAAACCATGCGGCTGCGGAAGCTATCGACGGCGATCGGCGCTATTGCCGGATTTTTCATAATAGCCGGAACCTTATACAAGGTTGCCGTATTGGTAATCGTCATAGGAGCCCCTTATCTCGTTAGCGTCCGATTTCGAGCGCACGCTGAAACATTTCTTTTGAACCCTGAACAACCGCCGCATTCGCTTCATAAGAGCGGGATGCGGAAATCAGGTCAACCATTTCCGTTACGATATTCACATTCGGATATTCAACATAACCCGCTTTCGGCCCCGAAAGTATTGCATGGGGATGGTCGGGCTCATACGACAGCCGCGGCTCGGAGTTATCTTTTTCGATACCGGTTACGCGGACACCCGTGCCGACGCCTCTATCCATATCGGAAGAAACAAAGGGAAGCCGCCAATCGATACCATCGTTTTTCTGCGCAAGAACGACGCGGCTGCGGCGGAAATAGCCTCCTTCCTGTGAACTGGTAGTGGAAGCATTGGCGATGTTATCGGAAATAACATCCGTTCGTAACCGTTCGGCGCTCATACCGGTCGCCGCTATGTTGATACTGCTGAAGATACCCATTTACCGCTCCTTATTTTAACACCGACTGTACTTGGCTGTACTGAAAACCGGTCATCTGACTCAACAGCTGATACTGCATCTGAATCTTGAGGATAGTCATCGCTTCTTCTTCAGCATCTACGTTGTTGCCGTTCGCCTTTGCTGTTGTCGTGTAATCCAACACACGCCGCGGAGAAACCGAACGATAGTCGATAACGCCATCCGACTTTATATGACTCGGATCGGTTACCGCTAACTGAAACTGACCGGCAGCCCGTTTTTCGGAATCGAGCGCATGTTTTAATTCCGTTTCAAAATTGACCGATGTCCGCTTGAAATCCGGTATCTCCGAGCTTGCAAGGTTGTTTGCCGACACGGTATAGCGAAGGGCGTTTACATCAAGCGCACGGTGTAAAAGATCGACTGTCTTTTGAAAACTGTTTATGTGCATCTCAACTCCTTTAAATTATTCGTATACTCATATATCGGCATTATAAAAATTCCCTTGAGGAGCGTTACAGGATATAACGGGATAAATCTTGATCCTGTACGATGTTCTTCAACCGTTCGTCGACATACGCGCGGTCTATTTCGACGGTCTTTTCGGTCATATCGCTTGCATTAAACGAAATATCTTCCAATAGCATTTCCATAATCGTGTGGAGGCGGCGGGCGCCGATGTTTTCCATCGTTGAGTTGACCTCCGCTGCGAGGTTACTCATACGCTCGATTGCTTCATCCTTAAAGATGACGGTCAGCCCTTCGGTTTCGAGCAGCGCTTTATACTGTTTGGTTAATGCGTTTTTAGGCTCAAGGAGAATCCGCTTAAAGTCTTCCGCATGGAGCGATTCCAGCTCTACCCGCAGCGGGAAGCGTCCTTGAAACTCGGGGATAAGGTCGCTCGGTTTTGAAATGCTAAAAGCGCCCGCCGCGATGAACAGGATGTGGCGGGTATCGACGACGCCGAACTTTGTGTTGACTTTGGAGCCTTCTACTATAGGAAGAATATCACGCTGCACCCCTTCGCGGGACACATCGACACCGCTGCTCCGCTCGCTTTTGGACGCGACTTTATCGATTTCGTCGATGAAGATAATCCCCATCTGCTCAACCCGCTCTTTTGCTTCCTCTACAATCTTATCGTGATCGACGAGCCTATCGAGCTGGTCATCCATAATAATCGTGCGTGCTTCTTTTACGCTGGTCGTTTTACGTTTGTTTTTACCGGCGCCCATTAGCATACTGCTGATATTCGACATCGCGCTTTCGAGGTCTTCCATGCTGGAACCGCCGGCAAAGATTTCAAAACTCGGCATTCCTGACTGCTGTACGGAAACTTCTACCATTTTATCTTCAAATTTGCCGTCCCGCAGCATCTTGCGGAACTTTTCCCTCGTTTCGTGCATATCGTCTTCAGCTTGATTGCCGTCTTCTGCCGAATTAACTTCCGCTCGGATTTCTTGGTTATTTTCTGATTCCGCATTATGCTCCGAGCCGGAGATTAAAAGCGGCTTAGCGCTTTCTTTCCGATTCCGCTTTTTCTTGTTGGAACCCGGCAGTAACAGGTCAAGGAGAATTTCCTCCGTGTTTTTTTCCGCCTGTGCTTTCAACGTTTCCTGCATCTCGCTTTTTACCATAGAAAAGCCGACAGCCATCAGGTCGCGGATCATCGATTCAACGTCGCGGCCGACATAGCCGACTTCGGTGTACTTTGTCGCCTCTACTTTAAGGAACGGCGCTCCTGAAAGTTTTGCAAGGCGTCGGGCAATTTCGGTTTTACCCACACCGGTCGGCCCGATCATCAGAATATTCTTAGGCGCTATTTCTTCGCGGATTTCTTCGCTTAATTTGAGCCGGCGTGTCCTATTCCGCAGGGCGACGGCAACGGCCTTTTTCGCCTTTGTCTGTCCGATAATATATTTGTCAAGCTCCGCTACAATGTGCGGAGGGGTGAGTTCATCCAAATTGATTGTCATACTCGTATTTTCCTCTCGTTATCAAATTTCTTCTATATGTATGTTTTCGTTGGTGTATACGCAAATTTGCCCTGCGATGTTTAAGCTCTTTTCCGCAATTTCGCGGGCTGATAAGTCTGTGTTGCGGAGTAGGGCGAGCGCTGCGGCATACGCATAATTGCCGCCCGAGCCGATTGCAAGCACATCTTCTTGCGGTTCAATGACATCTCCGTTCCCGGAAATCAGCAAAATAGTCTTTGCGTCCGCAACCAACAGCAACGCTTCAAGATTTTTCAGCATTTTGTTGGTGCGCCACTCTTTGGCAAGCTCGACCGCAGCGCGGGTAATGTCTCCGCCGTATTCCTTGAGTCTTCCTTCAAACTTTTCGAGCAGTGTAAAAGCATCGGCCGTTGCGCCGGCAAAACCGGTCATTACTTTGCCTTCGTAAATCTTGCGGACTTTGCGGGCATTTCCTTTCATCACCGTTTGCCCCATCGTAACCTGCCCGTCGCCTGCCATCGCAACTTTTCCGTTCCGTCTGACAGCAATAACGGTCGTACTCCGCACCTTCGTGTCTCCCATGTATAACCCCATTAGCGATATTAAGATATATTGATACTATTTCTCATTATAGCATAATATACTTCTTTTGAAAATATACGGTGTATCTGCGTTGTCGCTTAACAAAAAACAGTCCTCGACGTACAACAAGTACGCCTGCGGGTGTTTTTTGTACGCTCCTAGCATCTGCACCGTCTATTTTCAAAAGCTTACGGAAAGGTTATGTACCGCGTGGCGGTTCTGAAAATCCTCAACGTATCAGAACGGACAGGGATGTCCGTGGTTCCACGCAGAAACGAGATTTGCGAAATGCAAATCTCGCAGCCCAAGAATGTACACGGACGTTCATTTTGGGCGAGGATGTCCGTGGTTCCACGCAAAGGCGATGTTTTTGCGCAGCGAAAACTCGTCGTTGAAAAGTGTACACGGATGTACACTTTTCAACAGGCCTGCGGTTAATTTGTGCTCGCGCCTCGTATCTGCGCCGTTTATTTTCAAAAGTGCCGGATACGGTGCATCTGCTCAATTATTTATCGGTTTTCGTTGATAAACACGCGTGGAACACGCTTGTGGATACCGCAGGTGATTTCGTAGGGAATAGTGCCTGCAATGTCTGCCAGCGTTTGCGCGCTATTGTCCTGCGGGTCGGGACCGAATATGCACACCTCATCCCAGCGCTGTACCCACGGGTGCGCACCGAGGTCGACCATGCATTGATCCATACATATTCTACCGATGATCGGGAAGAACTCGTTGCCGATGCGTACTTTTAACCCGGGCGAAAGCGCGCGACGTAGACCATCTGCATATCCGATCGGGAGGGTTGCAATATAGGTATCCTGTGCGGCTGTCCAGTTACGCCCGTAGGATACACAGGTTCCCGCGCGTATCTGCTTTATCAGCACTACCTGCGTTACCAGTTCCATAACGGGCTTTACATCGATAGCCGTTGCCGTACCCTGTATGGGCAGGTAGCCGTAGGCGAGGAGTCCGGGGCGCACCATGTCGAACCGAGCTTCGGGCATCATCTGCACCGCACCTGAGTTGGCTGCATGAACGAGCGGAATGTGTATACCCGTCTGTTTGATTGCTTCGACGGCATCGGTAAAACGTTCCAACTGACCTTTTGTAAAGGCGCGGTCGGATTCGGAATCGGAGTCCGCAACGGCAAAATGCGTTGCGACACCCTGCAGCCGCAAATTTTTTGCCCGCACAATTTGGGTTGCAAGTTTTACCGCTTCCGACGGCTTGCAGCCTATCCTGCTCATACCGGTATCTATTTTTAGATGTACCGCAACGGTTTTCTTTTGCGCATCGGCCGCGCGGTTGAGTTCGTTGATGAATTCCTCATCGATAACAAGCGGTTCCAGTTTATATTCTATAATAGAATCTATTTCTTCTAAAATCGGCAGACTGAGCGAAATAATCGGAGCGACAATGCCCGCCTCTCGCAGTTCTATACCTTCCTGTACGGAAGCAACAGCGAGGTATGAAACCCCTGCACGAATTGCGGCAATTGCCGTCCGCACGGCGCCGTGTCCGTAAGCATCGGCTTTAACCGGTAAACATATTTTTGTTTCCGGAGCAAGGGTTTGTTTGATTTGAGTAATGTTATGTTTCAGATTATCCAGATGGATAATCGCTTTTGTTGCACGCATGGGCGGTATTGTACTGTAAACGGTAAATAATTGCAATTTATAAAAAAAATGTCCTAATGCGTTTACCCTGAGGTGCGCCCTTGACATTATTTTTATGAGTGATATACTAACGGCATATTTGTAAGTTTTAGCTAAGTTAGTCGAGGGGCTTATGTATATTACACAGAATAAAAAACATGCCTTTGCCGCAATTTTGTTCGCTTTATCGTTCATATTTATTCCGGTTAGCGGACTGTATGCCGCAAACGGCGAAGAGGTGCTGGATTCGTGGACAGGAATTGTAAAAAAGATGGAAGTGCACCTCAATAATGCCTACGATCTTTATACTCAAGGGAAATCCAAAGAAGCGTATGACGAAGTGAACGTTGCCTACTTTAGGTTTTATGAATCTAAAGGGATGGAAAAGATAACGATGGGATATCTTTCCGGTGCCCGTAAAACAACGGTGGAAAATGCGTTTTATGAATATCGTCGAAATGTATACAGCGATAAAGACAACGAGATGGTAAAAGCGCATAAAGATAAGCTTATTGCAATGCTTTACCATGATGCAGCCGAGCTTGACGGCACGTTGGACGAAAGCGGCAGCGAGACTGCAAATACCGCTCAATCGGCAGTTGTTGCAACGTTTATTTCCTGTTTTGTATTGGTACTCCGCGAAGGCTTGGAAGCAATCCTTGTTATCGCCGCTATTATCGCCTATCTTGTAAAAACGGGAAAAAAGAAATATATCATGTCGGTATATGTCGGTGCGTTGGGCGGTATCTTGGTTAGTATTCTGCTGGCCTTTTTGTTCGGCGCCGTTGCCGGTGCGCAAAGCGGTATCGCTCAGGAAGTTTTTGAAGGCATAGGTATGTTTGTCGCAGTTATCGTGTTGTTCTATGTCAGTAACTGGATGCTTTCAAAGTCCGAAACCGAAGCATGGGAACGGTACATTCATAAGAAGGTTGAAGCATCGGTTTCTACCGGAAATAAATGGGTCTTAATTTTCGCGGCCTTTATTGCAGTTGCGCGTGAAGGCGCCGAGCTTATTCTCTTTTTCCAGGGTGTTCCCATTCATGGAACGAGCGGCCGGAATGCAATGATCTTGGCGATTGTGCTATCAGCGGTTGTTTTGATTGCGGTGTTCCTAGTCTTTAGGTTCTTAACCGTGCGTCTTCCGCTTAAACCTTTCTTCTTGGTTACCAGCGTATTGATGTATGCGATGTGCTTTTCGTTTACCGGAAAAGGTGTGTCGGAACTGCAAGCTGCCGGTGTTGTCAATAAGACCGTTATTCCGTGGATGGGCTTTGAAATGGACTTCCTCGGTATTTATGCAACGTATGAAAGTCTCATTCCGCAGATTATCGTACTTGCGGTGATTATCATAATGTCTGTTGTATATGCAAAAAAGAATAAACAACAGCGTGCTCAAATTGAAGCTGAAAAGGCGAAGATTGAGCAAAAGTAAAAAGATATAGGCCGATCTCAAAAGCAAAGTTTTTGAGATCGGCGATGACAACTGCTTTTGGGCTGCCGGATTGCGGAAAATAACCGGTGTCCTGCAAGGCTGTAATGAATGTGAAACAAAAAGAAAATAAAGATATTTATAGGAGGATAGTTTCAAAATGAAGAAAACCGTATCTTTTCTTTTTGCACTGATTGCAATCGCTTTTGTGCTTGCATCATGTGAAAAACCTGCGCAAAAGCAGGAAATGGCACAACCTGCTGCAGACCAAAAAATGGCTGCGGCTCCTGCACCGACTGAAGAAGAAGCTGCAGGTTTTGATGAGTTCCCAATCGGAGACGAACAGGATGTAGGCCCGCTCCACATCGGTGGCGTTTACTTCCAGCCGGTTGACATGGAACCTGCCGGAAACAGCCTTTCCAAGAACGAAGCTGACTGCCACATCGAAGCGGATATCCACGCAAATGATGAGGGTAAGGTGCTTGGTTACGGCGTAGGCGACTTTGTTCCGTATCTTCATGTTAAGGCTTATGTTCAAAAGCAAGGCTCGAGCAAAGTGCAGGAAGTTGCATTTATGCCGATGAATGCCGATGACGGCCCCCACTACGGTGCAAACATGAAGTTCGAAGAAGGTCTCGGCAAATACAATGTCAAATTCGAAATCAAAGCTCCGGGGAATGATTACCTGTTGCACGTTGACAAAGAAACCGGTGTTACCGGCCGTTTCTGGACGGAACCGCTCGTTGTCGAATGGAAAGATTTCGAATGGAAAGGACCTCAGTGGTAAACAGTATGCAGTTTTAAGGCGGTGCCGGTTCATTTAAACAGTTAATCGGTATGCCTTACAATCAACCTGTTCGGAAACTTCCGTTTTGGGACAGGTTGCTTTGGAAACTGCTTTGCCACACTAAGCGGTAACCGTTATTCTTTCTTTGCAAGATACTTCTATTAAAAGGTATATTTTGGGAAAGAGTGGCGGTTACCGCCGGTTTTTTCTTGGAGGTGTATCATCTTAAAATTTTATATAAGAGTTTTTGAAGCAGGTATCGCCTTTGCATTGGTGTTAGCCGTTGTATTTGCTTCATTTAAAACTCAAGAGTCCGAGAAAACGGAAGAATCCGAAAAAAAAAACGGCTTGTCGTTTTAGCAAGTATGCTGCTGGGCTTTGTCGGCAGTATTGTCTCAGCAATTCTTAGATCAATTCCCAATTATATCAACAGGACACGCTTTGCTTTTTGGTCGATGGTTCCTGTTAGTATCGCGCTTGTCTTTCTCCTTATTTTACTTTTTACTTCAACCAATCATAAACAAAAAAGATCGCGCCTATATGAAAATCTTTTTAGTGCGGCAATTTTCTTATATGCGTCTTCGATGCTGTTTTACTATCTCCCCGTTATCATCATGCTGGGAACGACATTGGTCAATTACGGCGAAAGCGCGGTAAGCACGATTGTCTTATTCAGGCTGATAGGCTATGTGCTCGGCATTGTGTGTATGCTGTGCGCCGGTTTAGCAGTCTATAAAACGCTGATTAAATTATCGGCTATAGAACTCAAGGTATCAGTCGCCGGTGCGCTCTGCATTTTCGGTGTAACGCAGGTTGTCGTTATTTTACAGCGCCTCTATTCGTTAGGGATTATTCCCCGCAACGATTTTATCTTTGCGTTCATTGCGGCTGTGGTAAACAACGCAAATTTCTTTACCTTTGCGATTATCCTATTCATTATGTTTCCGCCGATTATCCTCTGGCGGAAGAACCGGACAATTACGGAAACGTATCACAACAATGCCGAACTGCGGAAACTGAAAGCGCAAAAACGCAACGCCCGCCGGTGGGCAAAATTTTCGCTCGTCCTGCTGATCGGTTCGGTCTTATCTCTTTCCGTTTTGCGGCACTACGTTGACCGGGAGGTTCCGCTTTCGCCGCCGGAAAATTACACGATTGCCGACGGTATGGCGATGATTCCCATTGCGGAGCTGGATGATGATAAACTGCACCGGTATGCGTATACTTCGGAGCAGGGAATCGAAGTCCGCTTTATTGCCATTAAAAAGAGCGAAGGCTCTTATGGCGTAGGGCTTGATGCGTGCGATATCTGCGGTCCTACCGGATATTTTGAACGGAACGGGGAGGTTATCTGTAAACTCTGCGATGTCGTGATGAACAAGGGAACTATCGGCTTCCCGGGCGGATGTAACCCTGTGCCGGTTGCGTATATCATCCACGATGAAAAGATCAAGATAAAGATAGCCGATCTCGAAGCGGAAGCGCACCGCTTTAAATAGGAATATCCAGATGGAGGTTCGATAGCAATTATGTTTTGGAGAATGATAGCCGGTTCTCTCTTCCGTCAGAAAGGGAAGATGGCGATGATTGCGTTTACCATTGCGCTAGGCGCGAGTCTTTCAAGCGCAATGCTCAATACGATGCTCGGAGTAGGGGATAAGGTGAATCAGGAGCTGAAAACCTACGGAGCGAATATCAATGTCGTGCATAAAGAGGCCTCGCTTCTCGATGATATTTACGGAGTAGAGTCGGGGAGTACCAAAAAGTATTTACGCGAGGATGAGCTGTATAAAATTAAGACTATATTTTGGGCGTACAATGTTGTTGACTATGCTCCGTTTTTAAACGTGTCCGTTGAATATAAGGGACAAAATAAGCCCGTCCGCCTGACCGGTACATGGTTCGATTATAAAATAGACTTGCACACCGGACAGGAAGTTATTACCGGTATCCGGCGGATGCGGACGTGGTGGGAAGTAACCGGTGCTTGGGCTTCCGATACCGATGATTCCGCCTGTATGATCGGCAGCCTCTTTGCGGGGAGGAACGCTATTCATGTCGGCGATGTGATCGAAGTAACAGGCCCTGCCGGAAGCGCATCGTTGACTGTTTCCGGCATATTCAATTCGGGCAGCAACGAGGATGAGTACATCTTTACACCCCTTCATACGGCGCAGCGCCTGTTAGGAAAAACCGATGTATGTGAAAGCATTGAGGTAAGTGCGCTTACGACGCCCGATAACGATCTCGCACGAAAGGCCGCGCGGAACCCTTTGAGTTTAACCATCAAAGAGATGGAGGTATGGTACTGCACCGCGTATGTCAGCAGTATCTGCTATCAGATTCAGGAAGTGATTACCGATGCCGTTGCAAAACCGGTGCGGCAGGTCGCCGAATCCGAAGGGGCGATTTTAAATAAGACCACGCTGCTGATGCTCTTAATCACAATTTTGAGCTTGCTCGCTTCCGCATTGGGAATTTCCAACCTTGTAACGGCAAGCGTGATGGATAGACGCGCGGAAATCGGTTTAAAAAAGGCAATCGGCGCGAGCAACACGGCGGTTACCGTATCGGTACTGACGGAGATTATGATTATCGGATTAATCGGCGGAACAATCGGCTACTTTGCCGGATTGGGTTTAACGCAGATTATCGGACGGAGCGTATTCGGTTCGGCTATTCCTCCTGCGCCGATGGTGATTCCGATTGTCGTGCTTATCATCTTTCTTATCACCCTGCTCGGCAGTCTGCCTTCGGTACGGTATTTACTCAAGCTCAATCCTACGGAGGTGCTGCATGGAAAATAAAATGCACGTCGAAAGCGGAAAGAGCGGATACGGGAGTGAAACGCTATGACAAGAAACAGAATGTATTTAAAGATGATTACAAGCTCGCTGATACGCCGCCGGTCGCGGATGCTTGTCGCGTTGTTGGCAATCGCAATCGGTTCTACGGTACTGTCGGGCTTACTGACTATTTACTATGATATTCCGCGCCAGATGGGGACGGTGTTCCGCTCATACGGCGCAAATTTGATATTCCTTCCGGCGGAAAGCGAAGCCAAGATTATGGAGGAGTAAATCGGTGCTATTAAACAGGTGATCGATCCCGATAAGCTGGTCGGTTTTGCGCCGTACATCTATCAGTCTGCAAAGGTGAACGAGCAGCCGTATATGATCGCCGCAACCGATCTGGAAAGTGCAAAAAGTAATAGTCCGTATTGGCTTGTCCGCGGGGACTGGCCGCACAATAAAAAAGAAGTGCTGATCGGACATGAAATAAGCCGCAATATTGAATTGTCGGTCGGCGATACTTTTATCGTCAATACGCCGAAACCGAACGGCGATGTAACCGTCACCGAATGCACCGTGTCGGGCATTGTTACCACCGGCGGCGTGGAAGAAGAATTCATCTTTATGAGCCTTGAGGATATCAAAGGGATTATCGGGTATGACGATCGGTTCGATGTTATCGAATGCAGCATCGACGGCAATCAGGAGTACCTTAAATCGATAGCCGATATGGTGTCGAAGCAGGTGAACGGTATTACGCCGCGGCTTGTAAAACGTGTAACGGAATCTCAGGATGTGGTTTTGAGCAAGCTGCAGGCGCTCGTGTGGATTGTTACCATCATTGTGTTGTTCTTAACGATGATTTGCGTAACGACGACGATGATGGCGGTTGTCGCAGAACGCAGAAAAGAAATCGGCCTTAAAAAAGCACTCGGCGCTTCAAATAGCAGTGTTGTGAAAGACTTTATGGGTGAAGCGGTGATGCTCGGTTTGATTGGCGGCATCTTGGGCGTGGTATTAGGCTATGTGTTTGCGGACAACGTGAGCATCAGCGTATTCGCCCGCGAGGTTTCGTTTCCGGTGCAGCTCGCGCCGTTTACGGTAATCGCCTCGATTATCATCACGATTGTTTCCTGTTTATTCCCGGTACGCGCCACGGTAGACATCGACCCCGCTTTGGTTTTACGCGGGGAGTAGCAAAGGAGGATTATATGGATATTTTAACATTGAGCGGAATTTCAAAGATTTACGGCGACTTAAAAGCCTTAGACAACATAAACTTAAACGTAGAAGAAGGCGAGTGGCTGTCGATTATGGGCCCGTCCGGTTCCGGTAAGACGACGCTGATGAACATCATCGGTTGTATGGATAAGCCGTCGCTCGGCAAGATTGATTTGGCGGGGCAGGATATTTCAAAATTATCCTCAAAGGAATTAACCGTTGTCAGGCGGGATACCATCGGCTTGGTCTTTCAGCAATTCCACCTCGTCAACTATCTTACCGCGCTTGAAAATGTGATGATGGCGCAGTATTACCACAGTATGCCCGATGAAGAAGAAGCGATGGAGGCGCTTGCGAGCGTCGGCTTAAAGGAGCGGGCAAAGCACCTGCCCAATCAGCTGTCGGGCGGAGAGCAGCAGCGTGTGTGTATTGCCCGTGCGCTCATCAATCACCCCAAGCTCCTGCTTGCGGACGAACCGACCGGCAACCTCGATGAAAAAAACGAGCGGTTGGTTATGGAGATTTTTGAAAAGCTGCACAATACCGGCAGTACCATTATTGTCGTTACCCATGACCCCGAGGTTGCCGATCAGGCGGAACGGATGGTTGTACTTGAACACGGAAAAATCGCGCGCATCGAAAAGATGAGCAGAACGCGGCCTGTGCTGCAAAAATAAGATATGCAGGGAAAAACACATCAGAGGTTTTTAGTCCCACGCAAAATAAATAGGATGTTCAACCAGAACTGCCATGGATGGCAGTGGTTCCATACAGCAGCGATGTTTTGTGCCTGCACAAAACTCGCTTTCAACTGCTGTACAAGGATGTACAGCAGTTGAAGATGGCTCAAATGGTCTCACATCCTATTTATTTTGCGGTTTTGTTTTGTCTGATGTGTCTTTCCCTTTTTCTAGCATAAATTGCACGAAATTTTAAAGAAAATTTCATACAAGAAGGAGTAAAGAATGAAAAAAATATCTTTGCGTATATTCACAATTACATTGGCACTTGCGGCGTTTTGTTTCGCAGGGTGTAGTAAAAATGAAGGGACCGCGCAGCAGGTCGGACAATCGGCACAGGAAACGCAGACTGCGGTACGGTATAAGGACGGCGTTTACAAAGCGGTTTCCGGTATTAAAGACGATTGGGGCGGAAATGCCGAGGTAACGATAACCGTTAAAGACGGTAAAATTACCGACTGTGAATTCCTATCCTACGAGAAGGACGGAACGCTGAAAGGCGAGGACTACGGCAAAACCGACGGAGTGATTAAGAATGCCGGTTTATACAAAATTGCGCAGAACGCAATTAAGAATGCCGAAAAGTATGGTCCGAAACTGGTTGAAACGCAGCAGCTTGATAAAGTGGATGCGATTGCCGGCGCAACGGTGTCTTATGAACTGTTTGAGAACGTAGTCGGTATTGCGCTTAAACAGGCGAAGGCGGAGTAGTAACGATGGCAGTTTCCGAACCGGTCAAAAAATTAACGGTTATCGAACTTGCGAAACAGAACCTTAAACGCAAGCCGTTTAGGACGGTGAGTTTGATTGTGCTGACCGCGGTGCTGGCGTTCAGTCTTTTTGCAGGCAGCTTTTTGGTCAGGAGTCTGAACGGCGGAATGCAGTCGCTGTCAAACCGGCTGGGTGCAGACATCATTGTCGTACCGCAGGGATATGATTCAAAAATCGAAAGCGCACTGCTGCGGGGTGAGCCGAACAGCTTTTACTTTAAATCCGAGGTTGTAGACCGCCTTAAAAAGATTGAAGGTGTTGATCTCGCTTCTCCGCAGCTTTTTATCGCAACTCTTTCCGCCGGATGCTGTTCGTTTCCGTTGCAGGTAATCGGCATCGACTTTGATTCCGATTTTAATATCAAGCCGTGGCTCGAAAGACAAATTCGGTTACCGCTTACCGATAATCAGATTGTCGTGGGCAGTAACATCGTCGGGGATACGCAGTCCCAAGTTAAGTTCTTTAATCAGCCTTTTGTGATTACGGGACGGCTAGCGAAAACCGGTATGGGCTTTGACAACTCCGTGTTTATGACTATTGAAAATGCAAAGCGGCTTGCAAAAGAATATGAGCGGATTATGGAACATCCGGTTGCACAGGATGAAGATCTCATCTCCAGCGTTATGGTGCGGATAAAACCGAATGCTGATGTCAAAACGGTTGCCAAGCGTATCCTCGCTGAGTTTGAAGGCGAACAGATTTATCCTCTTATTTCCAAGCGGATGATGACCAATATTTCTGCAAGTATTGCAAACCTCAATGTGTATATTTATGTGCTGCTCGCGCTGCTCTGGCTGTTGTCGTTCATTGTACTTGCGGTGTCGTTTTCTTCGATATTCCATGAGCGGAAAGAAGAATTCGGAATGTTGCGGATTATCGGCGGCACAAAGAAAAAACTTGCGCAGCTTGCTTCTGCCGAAGCGTTTATCATCAGTGCATCAGGTGCGGGAATCGGAACGGTACTGTCCTGCTTAATTGTTCTCTTGTTTAATCAGGCAATTATCGCCGGTCTTAAAATGCCCTTTCTTACGCCGCCGGTTTTGTGGATACTGTTGTGCGCCCTTTTAACCTTATCGGCTATTTCGGTTATCGGCCCGCTTGCCGCACTCAAAACAATTCACGGGTTTACCAAGCAAGAGCCTGCGTTACAGCTGCAAGGATAGGGATTATCTATCCGTTCCAACATTCCGCAACTGCCGGTTTTGATAATCTGCCACAATTCCGTGCAGTTGCAATTTTGCAGTGTTATCATTCCGAGAACTGCTCCAAAAATCAACAACCACGATGCACACCATTGCTACTGAATAGAACAGTCGCCATCCGTGGCAAGTTCAAAAATTGACCTCCTTGTCAATTTTTGAACGCGAGTTTTTGCTGTGCAAAAACGTCGCTGTTGCTGGGAACCACCGCTATCCGTGGCGGTAAAAAAACAGTGACTATTAAATCTCTCTGCATGAATAAATACTCATCGTTAATCATACAAAGATCGAGTTTTAATCTAGGATATCGTTAACGGCATTTATAATTTTTACTAAAAGCTGCGGGTCAAGAGTTTCAGGATAAAGAATATCTATGGTATCTTTCACCGTTATTTTACTTTTATGAAAATTTCTTTGACGTGTATTCTCGATTTCAATATCCACTGATTCTTCATATTCACCGGTATTTAAATTAACCCACTTAAAAGATTCGGGCAATACAGTCTTAATTTTATGAGAAGCATTATTTTTCTCTTCGATAGCTTGTTTTAATGCCTCCCGCTGTATTTGAGTACCGTGATTTAAAAACACGGTTGTGGGAAAGACATTGTGTGTTCCCCGTGTATTATTGAAACCGTGAACATATTCAACAAGTTGTTCTTGGTCTGCATGCCCAGAATAGAATGCAGACATATCTTCTATTTTGCACTTTACTTCATACAATCGCATCTCGGTGTCGTTTAATTTTATATTAAATAAATCTTGCTCGGTATATACACCTTGTCCTAATTTTTTAAGCAAAGCACCATTTGTTCCTTCACCTTGATAACCGGTTAAAACAAGCGTATTTTTCTCATCTTTTAGGAATTCAACTAATTTATTTATATTTTCGCTGTTTAAGAAATTATTTGAAAATAAACAGACATCATTATAATAAAAGCATGCATCAAATTTTTCATCCGGTCTTATTGATGATGCTCGTGAGCATGAATACTCATTAGATAAAATATCATTCATAATTTTTTTGCCTTCCTCTAATTTTTCTTCTGCTTCTGTAACTTGAGGTAAAAAAGCTTTAAAAAATTGAGGTGAAATATAGTGATATTTTATCTCTTTGTTTTTATTCATAGTACAGCTAAAGAGATTTTTTTGATAAATCTGATTTACTTCAGCGGTTAAAGATGAATAATAACCATAATGAATATCCATGCCGTTATAGAATTTTTTATACAGGCCATTTAATATATTAATTATTCCGATTTGAGCATACTCAGGCAAGGTTTTAAAAAGGGTATCATTATTATATTGCGCATTATACCCTGATATATAATTTTTAATTTTATCTGGAGGCGGAAACTCTTTTAAATATAATATCTCTTTAAACTTCTGATTTTCTTCAGAAAAAGCAATATTTTCTTCAACTAAATCAAAATAGCTTAACCATTCTTCTTCCATCACATCTTCTTCGATAAAACTCTCTGGTGTAAACTGCATCGGCTGATTTTTGATGTAATATAAATCCGTTAAAATTTCTTGCATCCTATTTAAAACAAATGCAGGAATTAAAACTTTTCCACCTTCTTCTTTTGTTATATGTATGATGCGCCAAAGTTTATAAATCTTTTTAAGAAAAAGATTTTTCTTATTACGAATTCTATTTCCGTATGTTGATTCTAAAACGATATAGCGGTTTGATTCACCGTAATAAGGTGTTGCAAAATCTTTCAATAATATACTTTGAGCATCTCCGTTTTTTACCGAGAGCTCATCACATGGACCGACATCCCCCGAAAAACAGATTGCTTCCCAATACTCATATTTATTGTTTTCGACCGGTTGAGAAGGTTCTTTGATCCAGGTAAATGTAAAAGAGCAAGAGCCGAGAATATGTCCCGTTCTGAGCGGATACATACATAAACCGTCATCAATTGATATTGGGCTTTTTGCATTACCGAACAAAAAACCTGGTCTTTCATCTATCGGCTCAAAATTCATTTGGTTTATAAATTGTTTTATATCCTTATTTTCCTGCTTTTTTTATGCGTAGAGTATCTTCAATCATAATCTTTGTCAGATACATGGTTGCTTTAGTACAATAGATTCTTCCCCTAAATCCGTTGTCAGTCAAATCTGGTAAGAGCCCTATATGATCGGCATGAGCATGGGTTAAAAAGACTGCTCTAATCTTTTTTGCCAAAGAAAGAACTCTTTTTTTGTTATCGATATAATTGTGATTTGTTTCTTGATATTCTCCGCAGTCGACCAGATAATAATTGCAAATATCCTTTTCGGAATTACTATACTCCAGTAAAGTGCACGAACCTGATACGCAGTTGATTGCTCCCATAAAAGCAATTCGTAATTTATTCCCTTTTTTTGTATTATTCATATACTTCTCCTTATAACGTATATAATGACCTTATAAACACTATTTATTTGTAGATTAAGATCAATGGACAGAACCTAATACGGTCAGTCAGACATACTTGTAAGATTATTACAAGGAGATGTAAAATAATGAGAATACTCACTATTCGACTATATATTACTTTATTCACTGGTTATGGTCAAGCATCCGCCACGGACATGCATCCGCCACGGACACATGCAATATCAGACCAAACTTTTACCGGCAATCAGTTTCCTTCAGTTCATGAATTTGACATCATATCGCACACTTTTTATCTTTTCTTCTTCATTTTCGGCACCGGTAATTCATCATACATTGCATTAAACAAGCCCGTTATAAATGCTTTGTCATCGACTTCGTCTACTAAAAGCATTTCTTTTGCGCCTTGATACGGCAATTCGTAGGAAGCGTTCGGCATGTACGCAATTGCCGACGGAACCGCTTTTACCAGTAAGCGGTCATCGTAGATACCGCCCACAATTTTATCTCGATAGTAAATGATAAATTCTCCCATCATTGCGCGATAGCGTATGTCTTGCAATTCCGATAACTGTTCCAAAATAAAATTTAAATATGTTTTACTCGATGCCATAATTATCCATTAAACCTGTTCGGAAACTTCCGTTTCTGAACAGGTTACCTTGAACTGCGATGTTCTAAATCGTGCTATTTGTGCGATTTAGAACTCGTCGACCTATTCGAAAACGCAGTTATCGAATAGGTCTATTCTATTCGCTCTAAAATTTCAATAGGCCATCTTCGTCAAATTGAAAATTGGGTCCCCAAGATACTTCCCAATAGTATCCATCTAAATCGGAAAAATATGCATGATATCCGCCCCAAAATACTTTTTGCGGCTCTTTAACAATAGTTCCTCCGGCTTTTCTTACCAACTCAATAACGCTATCTACATCTTCTTTGTTTTTCACATTGTATGTCAATGTAATTCCTGAAAAGCCGGTTCCTGTCGGCGGATTATTTTCATCAATATCTTTTGCCAATGAATCCAAAGGGAAAAGTTCAAATTTTGTTCCCGGTGTATTAAAAAAGCATACCGGTGGATTATCTTCTTTACAGTCTGTCTTATATCCCAACCCGTCTCTGTAAAATTTTAATGCTTTTTCCATATTTCGCACGCCTAAACAAATACATGTTATTTTATTCATTTTTCACTCCATACATTTCAGATTGCTGACTCTTTTAGTCTACTGTTTTAACTATTATTTGTCTATACTGTTCATTTCGCGCTGTTTGCAAAAGCGGTTTTTTTACTTGACATTACTTGATAATAACGTTATATTAAAAAACCGACAATATTGTCGGTTTTTGCAAGGAGGACTTTATTTTGAAAGAAGAAAAACAAAAAGTTGGACAGATGAGAAAAAGAGAAATTCGAGAAGCCGCAAAAAAATGCTTTTTAGATAAAGGCTTTCAGAATACAACAATGGAAGATGTCATTACGGAAATAGGTATGAGTAGAGGCGGCGTGTATCATCATTATGCAAGTACAACTGAAATGCTAAAAGACTTAATGCTTGATGGAAATGAATACAGAAATAGCTTGATAACTGAATATTTAGCGCATAATCGGAGCAAAGATAAATATCAGCAAATGGGTGATATTTTAACAAGTAAGGCATTAGCGAAAACCGATTTAATGAAGCTGTACGCACTTCTTTTGCAAGCAAAAAACTATAATCGGGATTTGGAAGATTTATATCAAGAACTAAAATTGCATACAACTAAAGAGCTTGATCTCATTGCAAAGAAACTGGGAATTACGGCACATATTTTTAAGGCTGGCTTTTTAGTTCATTACATTAATAGTTTAATAGTGAGTTCGGAAGTGCTTAATGCACGGAATTCTTTTGACGCTCATAAGAAGTATATAAAAGAAACAATGATACAATACATTATTGATCTTGAAAAAAATAACTAAACCAATAGGGATATTTGAAAATGGGAAATAATATTTTAAGAGGTAAATTGCAATGAAACAAGATATGAAAACACAACTATTAACCAAAAGTCCTAAAGAATTGTTATTCAAGTTAGCCATCCCGGGAATAATCGGAATGCTGGTTATCGGCCTGTACCCGTTTATGGATGGGATATTTGCAGGGCGGCTGATTGGGGACTATGCGATGTCGGCAATCAGTGTATCCATGTCCTTGACAATTATAAATGGCGGAATATCGGCTTTGATAGGCGTAGGCAGTGCATCGATATTATCACGAGCTATCGGTAAGGGTGATAAAGAAACAATAGATAAAATATTCGGCAATTTTTGTTATTGGGTTATTTTATTTTCTGCAATTATCACAATAGTAGGTTTGATATTCGCACCTCATTTTTTAGACATGGTTGGCGCTAAAGGGAATATTAAAGAGCTGGGGGTGAGATATTTGCGGGTTGTATTCTTCGGTTCCATATTTGTTAATTTCGCTCAAGCAGGTAATATGACAATGCGCGGCGAAGGGGCATTAAAACAATCAATGATGATTATGGGAACGGGAGCCATACTCAACATTATGTTAGACCCTATTCTTATGAAGCTCATGGGAGAATATGCTATTGAAGGAGCTGCTATCGCAACCGTATTATCTCAAATCGTACAAGCTTTATTAACATTTCATTATTTTTCAAAGAAGAGTTCATTTGTGAAAATCCATAAAGTCAAAAAGTACAAAGCAATTTACCGTGAAATGTTTAGTATCGGCAGTTCGGCAATGATGATGCAAATTTTATTTGCGGTGCAGCAAACATTTTTATTTAAGCAAGCCTTTGTATATGGCGGAGATAACTGGGGAATTTTGATGTCTGCAACAATGAGATTATATATGTTTTCATTTATTCCGTTGTGGGGAATGAGTCAAGGATTGCAGCCTGTTATAGGAGCAAATTTCGGTGCAAAACAATACGGGCGAGTAAAAGATACGATGAAGATTTTTATGTGTGGAGCAACTATTCTTGCGGCTGCTTCGTGGATACCGTCAATGTTTTGCTCCGATACATTACTGTCGTTATTCAGTGTAAGACATGAGATTATTGAAGCCGGCGTTAAAAACTTTAAGATGTTTTATTCCACATTTATTTTATACGGAATTATGATTATGACACTGACTTTTTTCCAATCCATTGGAGACGGTAAAAAAGCAGGGATTATTGTACTGTTGCGACAATTGGTATTATTTGTTCCGGCGATACTTCTGTTGCCGAAATTATTCGGAGTGTCAGCTGTTTGGTGGGCGGAACCTATCGTAGATTTTACAATGATTATAGCCGGATTGTTTCTAATGCTTAACGTAATAAGAAAAATGGAAAAGGAAGCCGTTTAAAGGATTCCTTCATCTTAAAACAATGAACTTTTTATGGGAGATGATGCTCAATGACAGGGTTGAAAAGAATGAACCATTAGATATGTGGGCATCTCTAAAAACTCGGTTAGATTTTTAGAGATGCCCGACGAGTCTTTTTGATAAGTCTTTACATTTTTATGACTTATCAAAAAACATCGCAAAAGAAATCTAAGGAAAACCTCTAAAAACTGAAGTTTTTAGAGGTTCCCATGTATTTTTCTCCCAAGCCGTTTCTCCAATCTCCACTGCGGTGGGGAACCGTCATCTCCCCAATACTCATCCATTGCAATGATTTTATCATCTTTTAATTTTATAAACGATACCACATGAAAAGAACTTGTTCTATCAACACTGTATATGTTGACAGCGGTGATGATTAAATCACCGGTTTGTTCTATCCTTTCGATTGTTCCATCCCATGTTCCCGGATACTCGCAATTTGCTTGTATGTATTCTTCAACCGTGAAATGCTCATTAGTACAATGCCAGTTGATATATGCCGAATCGGAAAAGTAAGTGCGTAATTGTTCGGCATCTTGTTTTAATACTGCATTCAAAAAATCTTGTATGTTCGTAGCCGACCTCAAAGTTAGATATTCAATTCCATTTCAATACATTCCCATGCGCCATTCGGCATCATATAGGTTATAACTTTTTCTGTTGGTTGAAAACCGGTGGCTTCATAACAATGCCGTGCACGCTCATTATTCGTAAAGACTCCCGCAGAAACCGCCCTATTCTGTCGGCAGACCATTGATAAAGTTGCTTTGTATCCTTAATCCAGCTGCAAATGATTTTGGAATCTTGCGCTTCATATTTTCTTAATACCATGATCGCCTCAATAATATTTTTTTATAAACGACACAACGGATTCTTCTTACTTCACCGCATGTGTTGCAATGAATGAAGGGATATGCAATTCATGCAAGCGTCCTTCTCCGTTCGTGTCTTCGTATATATCGGTGAGTGTGAAACCTGCGCGCAGCTGTCCGCCGATTTGTTCGCTTACTGTATGAGAAAATTGCCAACCGCTGTTCGCTTCTTCAAGCTGTTTGCGGTGCGCTTCGTAAACGAGCGGATTAAATGGAAGTGCGTTGATAATTTTCTCTTCTTTTTGATCGACAATATAATTGATACCGGTATCAAGTCCGCACAGTAACACGCCGCCTTTTTTGAGTATGCGGAAACATTCGGCAAACACCGGTTCAACTTTTTCGATATAGCAGTTGCTTACCGGATGGAAAATAATATCGAAGGATGCATCGGCAAAGGGCAGCGGTTTTGACATATCTGCACGTATAATGTTAATTCGATAACCTTCACGCTCGGCAACAATTCGCTCAGATTCAAGCTGTTTTTCAGAGTAGTCAAGTATCGTGCATTCCGCTCCGGCTGCGGTAAAAATCGGCATTTGCTGCCCGCCTCCCGACGCAAGTCCTAACAGCTTTTTTCCTTTTAAATCACCGAACCATTCACGCGGTACCGCTTTTGTCGGCGTCAATACTACAGACCATTGTCCGTTTTGTGCATTAATATACGTTTCGTGATCAACGGGCTTACCCCATTCCCAGCCTTCTGTAATCCAACGGTCGATCACCGCCGCATTTGCGTCCTGATAATTTTGATGTGTATTCATAAAATGCTCCATATTAATCTATTCCTCAATTTTATGCTTGCTCAATACAGCGAATAAAATAACAATGCAATATCCAATGATTGCAGGTAATCCGCTTTCTATGCCAAATGTACCGCCTGTTATCCATATATTTTCGCTGCGAATGACGTAGGATACTAAGGGAGTAGTATCCGGTTTTACTGAAATACCGAGAATACCGAGAATGAAAAAATTCCATACTCCATGTATTACTATTGAGTTGTTTACCGTATCTTTTGCATATGTAACGGATGAGAACATTATACCGACTGTTATACCGGCAAGTAACAATTGCAGGATATCGATTATGCTCATGCTGCCTGATATATGAAGAAGGGCAAATAATGCAGACGGTACAAATGCGGCAACTTTTCTATTCCATCGTATTTCTACCAACTTCATTATATATCCGCGGAAAAGTATTTCTTCACAAACTCCTGCGGACAATCCGATACTGACAGCAAAGCATATCTTTTCATATATCTTTATGTTATTTACCGATAATGTACCGTTTAGAAAAAAATAATAAAATCCTATAACACAGCATGGTAAAATAATTGAAATAAGAATAAATAATTTTGACGGTTTTACATTATCTATCCGGAAAAAATCCAATCGTTTTTTTAACCCTTTCCGGATATAGAGCGATATCAACAAGAGAAAAAATAGAATATTAAAACAACAGTTTATGATGATAATAATACTATGAACAGTAATAATATTCGAGAAAACATTTGATAATATTGCTGCAACGATATTTGCAATAATAAACAGAATAATACCGATAACACAATGCGCTATGGTCTTTAGACCAAAACGATCATCTTCAATAGCAATAAATGAATTCCACATAAAACATTCCTTTGAAATACAGCAGTTGAGAGAATATCAATTCTCGAAAAATGATGCATTGATGCACGAAAAGTGCACATACAATCTGTGATGTTTGCCGCAAGGTAAACTCATCGGTTAACTTCGGCATCCTTAGACGGAAACACCTATATAACTTGCCAAATAGGGTTTCATACAGGAATCGCCGGAAAGAAGATAAATCAGGGCATTTGTATCAGCCATGTAGTCAATTCCACTCATCTCGCATTTCCTTTTGCATTGTAAGAGCATCAGGCTGTATTTTTATACTGCCAAAATATTTTGATAAATCTTGTTGCGAATGTTTTTCCACATTTTGTTTGTATCGATATAAAATATACTGGACATAATTTTCTATATCTGCAAGATATTCCCGCGGCACTGTTTTTATTTGCTCAAAAAAAGTTTCGTACATAATGACCTCCATTACTAAAATGATTTATCTTAATTATACTTAAAAACATTCTTTTCGCTATCTTTCAGTCCGAATATTCAATTTGCTTACAATTTTTTCTTCTCTTTCGTTTCTCAAATCTCCACTGAGGCGGAACTCCGTCATTGCTTCTCATAAACAAAACATTTTACTATGTCTAAATTTTTTATGTGCATCGGTTTTTGAACGGGATAACGCTGTGCAAGTATGCTCAGCATTGTCCGCATTTGAAATCCGTGACCTACAATCACCGCATTTTTGTTTTCCATTAAAGACATCAATGCTTCGACTTCATGCTTGACCATCCGCTTTGTTCTTTCCTGCCGCGGATTGTTGCAAAACCACTGCATCCGTCCCCAGAATAGCCATCGCCATAGCGAAAGCGGCTTATCAGAATCTCGATACGGATAAATCGGTATTTCCGAAAACTCCGGTAACCGCATCGGTGTTTTATCAGGAAAGAGCAGTGCCGCCGTGTCAATACTTCTTTTTAACGTACTCGTATAAAGTTCAAAATGCTCCGGTAATTCATCTCTGATAGACCGAAGCTGTGAAGCGTTGATCCGTTCTATCGGTGCTTCATCATACTCAGCCTGCGCCTGAGCAAAGCCCTCAGCCGTATATTTCTTTTCCCAATTAAAAAGCACGTGTGCATGCCGTATCAAAATAAGCATTATGGTGCATACCTCATGTGTTCCCGCTACAGTGTGCTTTGTGTGTGTTGAGGATCAATCTTTGTGCAACACTACCGGAGATAGCCAGTGTAACAGAATATGCTCTGTTAGAATCTATTAGAACGAGATAATGATGGTATGAAAAAGAGAGTAAAGAGTCAATAATGGATGATAGGACATCTCTAAAAACGATTCCGGTTTGGCAAACGGACAACTTAATGCATTTCCCTACAGAATCAGACTACAGAATAAGACGAGATAGACTTGCGGGTTTTAGAGGTTCCCGAATGGTTGACAAACCCCTATTTTATAGGGTATATTGCAAAGGGAACCTCTAAAAACTTCAGTTTTTTAGAGGTTTTCCTTAGATTATTTTGCGATGTTTTTTGATAAGTCGTAATAATGTAAAGACTTATCAAAAATACTCGTCGGGCATCTCTAAAAATCTAACCAAGTTTTTAGAGATGCCCTAAAGTGTAAGATGAGAAGAGAATTTATAGAAACGCCATCGTTCACAAAAAGATGGTTTGCACTTGGATTTAATGATGATGATTTGGCTGAATTGCAACAATTCCTTATCAAAAATCCGGAGGCAGGCGATATAATGATTAGAACAGGCGGTTTGAAAAAAATCCGATATGCTTTTCAGGGTAGAGGCAAAAGCGGAAGTGCCAGAGTTTGCTATGTTGATTTTGCAACTTTTGCAAAAACATACCTGATTCAAGTGTTTTCAAAAGAAGAAAAACCGAATCTAACCGATACGGAAAAGAATGCAGTAAAAAAAGTTATCGGTGTTTTAAAAACAGAAGCTGCAAGGAACTGGAGGAAAGAACATGAGTGATTTTTTTGATAGTCTAATGACCGGCTTAAATGAAGCGGTTGCTATTGAACGAGGTGAGTTAAAAGGCCGTAAAACCGTGTATGAAATTCAACCTATAAAAAAATATAATAACATTGAAATAAAACACATAAGAAATTCCGTTGGGATGACACAGGTTTTGTTTGCAAATTACATGGGTGTTTCAACCAAGACGGTAGAAGCATGGGAAAAAGGAACAAATCGTCCAACCGGTACCGCATGCCGTTTAATCAGTATGCTGGAAAATAAAACATTTGAAACACTGCCTTTTGTAAAAAGGATAGCAAGTGCGTAATCAACACTTCGGTGCATCTTGCGATAGTTTGTACAATACGCAGTAACCTATCGCAAAAAAGCTTAACCGCGAAATGCTCATTGGTACAATGCCAGTTGATATATGCCGAATCGGAAAAGTAAGTGCGTAAGCGCTCGGCATCCTGTTTTAATACTGCGTTCAAAAAATCTTGTATGTTCATAGTTTTACCTTTCTTGTAGCGTTTTGTTTATAAAGGAAATAATTGCTTCTTCAAGCTGTGTAATACCCGGCTGTTCAATCGGAAAATGCCCCGCGTTTTTAAGCGTGCATAGTTGTTTTTGACTCCGTACGCGATCAAAAAAAAGGCGGCTTATCCATTCGGGTGTCCAGCGATCTTTTTCAGGATGACAAAGCAAAAGCGGAATTTCAAATGCTTCAGGCTCTACGGCAGGAATGCTTTCCATCATCGAACATAACAAACCAAGATGCACGGAAGATCCTGCTCCCCTTTTATCCTGCAGCAACAAAGAAAGTACCCGGTCGTTGTTGACGATTGCTTTCATATTCGTTATCGCCTTTACCGGAATTTTTAAGTGCCTTATCTGCTTCGGTATAAAACGTAAAAGCGGCAAAGCGATACGCGCCTGCAATTTGTTTTTTGCCGAATAGTTACGCACCGGCTTTAAGCGATTATCTAACAGGGTGGTAACGATGATGCCGGAAACACCATGAGCTAAGCAAGCGATGTTGTATGCGAGCATGCCGCCTGCACTCAACCCCAGCACAAAAAGCTTTTTCGAGTGTAGCAATTCCTGTCGTACAATGTGCACACCGGTATCGATCCATGTTTTATAAGACGGTATGCCCTCGTATTCGGTATAGCCGTACCCCGGCAAATCCGGACAGACAACCTTATAGCCGCGCTTTGCCAGAGGAGCTGCAATAAACGACAGGAGCCGACCGTTCCCGCCGACACCGTGGAACAGCACGAGCGTAACACCGTTGTTGCTATGTTCGTTGTATATGTCGAGATGGATGTTCGTTCTGTCGAATGTGCTGAACATTTCGGAAGGAGCGCATGAAATGCTTATCCTGTTGCGTTCGGGCAAAAACGCTTGAAGTTTTTGCCATGTTTCATCGTTTGTATACATGCAGCGCTCCTTCATTCGTGTGGAGACTTTACTACCTACAATCTTTTTTATGCAGATAGACAAATAGAACAATTATAAACGACACGGATTGGGCAATTGCAATTCTTAAAAATATCAATTCATCACACCCCGTAGAAGAAACAATATGAAAAATATTAATGATTGTATTATTTATAAAGTGATCACCCATTGCCATATAAATAGAGCCGGTCAATTTTGTTAATAAAGCAAATTTAAATCCGATAAATCCGGACGCAGTAACCAACAGAATAATATTTACATACATACCTTCAATACTGCTGCTGCCGTCAAAATAGTTTCTTACAGGTCCGATAAAATGCCATAACCCAAACAAAACAGAAGTAATAAGCACAGATACAAAAAATGTATGATTTTTCTCAAGCATTTTTGTAAACAGGCCTCTGAATATCCCTTCTTCCATAATCACATTAATGATATTCCCGATAATACAAATTACAAAAAAGAGTAGTGAAGTTTGATTTCCTATATTTTTATCTACAGAATAAGAACTGACATATAATTGTAATGACTGAAAATTTTTATTTGAAACAGCTATAACAATCTCTATACTATAAGCTAATACATATATACAAATTCCAAACAGCAATCCCATCAATGTATATTTTACAGCTCTATTTTTATTAAATCCGATATCTTGCGCTTTAAAGTTATATAATTTAGCTGCTATGAATAAAACAACTATCCCCAAAAGTTTGTGTAAAAATGCCTCTCCCCAAAATGTTTGATCCGTACGAATAATAAAATACTCTATAAATCGGAATATAAAGCACAATATATAAATCACAAGAACGGCAAACAAAGGTTTATTGATTTTCGTCATCTCTTATTTTCTCCCATGATTTCTTCATCTTCATTCTTATCGGCAATGACAGTTAATCTGCCTTTCCATGATGATAGTGTTAATCTCTTTTTTCAGAGTGCTTCTCCCCTATGGCTGATTCATCTAGTTATACAGGATACTATCCTCGTGCCCTGCTCAACAAGCCGGTAAGTGTTTCCTCAATAAGCTCCTTCCCCGCAAAATACGTTCCTTGAATGGCAGAACTGCTTCCGCCGCCGCGGCCGTTGAGCTGTTGGTTTAATGTTTTTATGTGCGGTTTTAAATCGATGGCATTGCTGACGATGACGTAATTGTATGCTGCCGGTTGTAGTCCTTCCGGTTCAACGGCAACCGCTGATAATGCTGCGCAAGTGTGCATTTTTCCTGTTGCTAGAAGCAGATTGCAGAACGAGCGTAGATATTCGATACTGAGATTATCTTCAAAATAAAGAGGCGCGCCCTCAGTATTTGCCGCCGACTCCGCTTTCTGTTTTAGATATTTTTCAGTCATCTCGTGCAGCAGTTGCTGTAGTTTTCCTTTTTCGGCATTTAATTTTTCCACCGCTTCATGCACTTCGGAGGGCTTTGCCGATAAGCAGCGGGAGATAGCCCGTACTTGCGCCATCTCTTGTTCATACGCCAGCACCGCCTTTCTGCCGCAGAGCACTTCCAAACGGACGCCCTTTTTGCGGTTTGTAAAGTTGAGGATTTTAATCAAACCGATCTCGCCGGTTGCTGTAACATGCGTGCCGCAGCAGGCGCAGGCATCAAGTCCCGGAATGGTGATAATGCGTACGGTACCCGAAAGTTCTTTCTTGCTGCGGTATTGCATTGTCTTACGTTCTTCATCGTTCGGAAAGCTTTCTTGAATCGGAAGATTTGCACGGACAATTTCATTGGCACGCTGTTCCGCATCGAGTACCTGCTCGTCGGTCAACGGACCGCTAAAGTCGATGGTGATAAAACTTTCCCCCATGTGGAAACCGACGTTTTCGTACCCGTAGGTTTGTGCGAGGATGCCGGTAAGGATATGCTCGCCCGAATGTCCTTGCATATTGTCGCAGCGGTTTATCCAGTCCAATACTCCCTGAACCTTTGTTCCTACGGTAAGTTCTCCGTCGGCAATATGCACGATGCGTTCACCTGCAAATTGCGTATCCGATATTCGGACAGTCTTCTCAGGTTGTCCTTCCGCAATAAGGCTGCCCCTGTCGCCGGGCTGTCCGCCCCCTTCGGGATAAAATGCCGTATCCGACAGTTCTATCTCATACCCTCTCTCGGTTTTTAAACAAGCAGTTACCGTTGCATCGAATTCTTTGATATACGGTTTTTGATAATACAGTGCATTAAAGTTTTCCATAAATATTCCTTGTGTCGAGTAAGTTCATTATACTCCGATACGGCAATAAATCCAATCATCTTTTATCTGTCGAATATAAGGTAAACGCTTAAAACTATCTGATGCGGTTACCTTCCGTTTGCACAAAATTTTGCATAAAATTTTGTGCTATTTTTTTTAAGAAGGATAAACGCATCAGGTAGAGTAGATAAAAAGCGCAGAAGCAATGGGGTTGTGAGACCATTTGAACCATCTTCAACTGTTGTACATCCGTGTACAACAGTTGAAGGCGAGTTTTGTGCCTGCACAAAACATCGCTGCTGTATGGAACCACTACCCTCCTTGGCAGTTCTGTTTGAACAACCCCATTGCTTCTGCGGGGTTACTAAAAAACGGCATGGTGCGTTTATCCTGATATCGAATATGTATTGTCATCTCCATTAAACTTAGATATAGTAGTTATATTATTCGTGTGGAGGTACTTCTTTTTATGCGGGAAAAGAAAATTTTTTCTATTCGTAAAAAACTGCTTATTATTTTTGGAACATTGATTACGGTAGCCGGTGTTATACAAGGTTCGTTAGCGCGGTATACTGCGCAGCGCGCGCTTACGGCACGGGTTAATGCGCATCTTATCGATAAAGTAAACGATATTGCTTCGTTCATTAATAGTGATATTCAAGTGGATTTCAGTTTCTTAAGTGGATTTATGCACAATACGGCAATGAAGGATCCTTCGGTATCTTTTACGGAAAAGACGCGAATCGTACGTAACGATATCGACTATGCCGACAGCCTCAATTTTTTTAATATATGTGATACCAAGGGAAATAGCTATTATGCCGACGGTACGGTTACTTTTGTTGGGGATACGGACTGGTATAAGAGTGCGGTGGACGGGAAGCCTTTTATCACCGAGCCTCACATTTCGCCGCACACTAAAAAACTGGAAGTCATTTTAGCCGTTCCGCTGTTAGATAACGATGATAACGTTGTTGCTGTTTTGGGTGCTGGGTTGGGCGGAACCGTTATTTGCGATACCATATCCGAAATCAAAATCGGCAAAACGGGAAATTGCCATATTTTAGGGAAAGATGGAACAACTATTGCGCATAAGGATACGTCAATTGTGGAGGAGCAACAAAATACACAGGAATTGGCAAAGACAGATAGTTCCTTTGCATCCATCGCAGAATTTCAGCGGCAAGCTGTTTCGGATTCTTCCGACGGTATCGGTTATTATACTTATGACGGTAAAAAACATATAGCAGCCTATACGAAAATGCCGCGTACGCAGTGGATAATTATTATTGCCGCTCCGGCAGAAGAGTTCCTCGGTGTAATTACGGATTTTCGTAAAATGGTCATTATCATCAGTATTATCATATTGGCTGTAACACTGACAATTATATTTTTTATTGCAGCGAAGATGGTTGCCCCCGTTCAGACAGCTGTTAATGCGTTGAAAGATATTTCGCAAGGAGAAGGCGATCTTACAGTGCAGCTTCCTCTCATCGGGAATGATGAGGTAACGCGGCTATCCGAATATTTTAATGAGACGATTAAAAAGATTAGAACCGCCATACAATCTATCGACAACAATGCCGGAATAATGCGGTCAATCGGCGATGAACTTGCTCAGAATATGAGCGAGACTGCACAAGCTGTCCATAAGATAAATGAGAATATTGACGGCGTAAAACAGCAAGCGTTGACGCAGACTGCAAGCGTCGGAGAAACGGCTGCAACGGTTGAAGAAATTATCAAGACGATACGGCAATTAAATACCCGCATAGAAAGCCAGTCGGCAAGCGTATCTATTTCTTCTTCCGCTATAGAAGAGATGGTCGCCAATATCGCATCGATTACCGATACGCTTGAACAAACGGACGGGGTTATTAAAACGCTTGCGGAAGCAACCGCCGACGGACGGGAAATCATCGTGAATACCGGTACCGTTACTCAAAAAATTGCCGAAGAGTCAGGCAGCTTGATGGAAGCATCAAGTGTGATTCAACATATCGCATCTCAAACGAACTTGCTTGCAATGAATGCCGCTATCGAAGCAGCTCATGCCGGTGAGGCTGGAAAGGGGTTTGCGGTTGTTGCCGACGAAATACGCAAACTTGCAGAAGATTCCGCCGCGCAGGGTAAAACAATTACCGCAACGCTTAAAACGTTGACTGTAGAAATCGAAGGACTTTCTACTTCTTCAAAAGTTGCCGGCGAAAAATTTGCTACTATTTTTACGCTTTCCGATCAGGTAAAAAATATGAGTACCCGTTTAACTGAGTCGATGAGGGAACAGGAAAACGGAAGCCGCGAAGTATTGGAGGCAATTAAAAATATCAGCGAGGTAACCGTTGAAGTGGAAGCCGGATCAGGCGATATGCTGAAAGGTGGAGAAGGGGTTGCGCACGAAATGCAAAAACTCGACGGGCTTACAAACACAATCGCTGCGAGTATGAAAGAAATGGCGGCCGCGGCAGTGCAAATCAATAATGCAATTCAAGGTGTAAAAGAAATCACCAATAAAAACAAACGAAGTATTGAGAATTTAGCGCAGGAAGTATCTAAGTTTAAAATATAAGAGGCGAGCTTTGTCCTCCGATTTTCCTCTTGAGTAATTAGACCTCATAATTACTCAAGAGGCGTTTTTTACACGCTTATTTTTGTATCCGTTTTTTTATTTCTGCAATTAAAGTATTCAGCTCGACGCCGGCGCGTTCGCTTGCAATCTTAATTGTCGCTTTCGGCAGCATGATCCGTGCAAGCGGTGTTTTCAGCATTTTAAACTTGGGACTGATTTCTTCCATTTGATCCTTTAACGCAGGATAATCTTCAAAGATATCTTTTAAAAGCGTATCGGCGGTAATATCCGCTGCGGAAAGTTTTTTATCCCGCTGCGGAGATTCGGAACTCTGTGTATGTGACGTACCGGCTGCGCATTTCGCATCGGCGGCACCACCGTTATGAGATTCATTTGAGTTTTCTTGGATAACAGTTTGGCCATTTATTTCGCCGCTTTTTTTCCACGTCAGCAGTGTTTGCGAATCGGTTAGGCTGCGGATATGCGTGCAGTCCTGCATCATTTCGAGAATGCCGCGAAATTTGCCTTGTTCGTCGCGGACTGCCGTATACAGGATGTAGATAAAGATGCCGGGTTTATTGATCCAGAATTCCGCAGAGTCCTGTTCGCCCGATCGGAACTTTTCAATAATCTCTTCGACGATATGCACGCTTGCCCGCGGGTGGCAGTTTTTAACATTCCGCCCGATGACATTTTTGCTGCGCGGAAATACGCGGTGCTCCGTATCGGAATAAAAGCAGACCATTTCATTTTCGTCTACATACGAAAGATCGACCGGTAGGTGCCGGTAAATCAAATTGATTTGTTCGAGTGTCAACTTACCGGTTGCCACGTCAAAAACTGAACTGGTTTCACTGCCGACATTTAAACCGTGCTTGCGTAATACTGCCGCTAAATCCTCCGTTAAGGAAGAAGCAGTGCCGGTAGAGCCCTGCGTTTGCGTATCGTGTGCCGTTTGTGCGGAATTGTTTTTAGCCGTTGAACTATGTGCTCCGCTGTCGTTTATCCACGCAAAGCCGATTTCTTTGTCTCCCGATTTCATCTCTTCAAATTCTTTTTCATTGATCATCGCAAGCGAAGTAGGATACAAAATTGCTTCTTCTTTTTGCAGTAAGTCGCGTACATCGGCAACAATCGAAGATTGCACCGCAATAAATTGATCGTCGGCATCGTCTTCAAGTAATTTTCGCGCATCACGGATTTCATCTCGGATAAAATTATCCAGCGTCCACATTGTTGTCGTAGGTCGGTCAAAGCCTTTTTTTTCCAAAATGGAATAGAGCTGATTTTGTTTGCGGGACAGGTGTATTCTGAACTGATCCAGCCGGTCATATATGCCGAGCCACTGATTTTTGATAAGCGGATATTGAACGAGGTCTTCAATTTCCAATAGGATTTTTTTCAGTGCATCGTTTTCACGGTAATAGCACATGATAGGATGATCGTCGGGTAAGTCGGGGCGGCTCGTATCCATAATGTCCTCAAAAAGCTCAAGCATCTTTTGAATGTCTTCTTTTTGGCATTCATTTTCGTCAAACTCTTTAAGTTCCTGCTCTGCGAGGGCGATCTCGTACGGTTTTAAGGAACCGACTTTTTCCTTTAATATCCGTTTAGCATCCGTCAAGCTGATTTTGCCTGCGTTATAGTCATTCTTCAGCTGAAGAACCGTTTTTATCTTTGCATCATTTACTGAATCTAAATGGCGTTTCATTTCCATAGGTGTCCTCCGTATAAAGACTGTAGTTTCTTATTTCCGGAAGCGATAAGAGATATCTGTTAGTCTTTATTTACAATGAAGATAAGGAAATATCTAAGATGCGTCAAGTCAATCTCTTCTGCAAGCCGCATGGAATAGATATAATCGCTTTATGGAAAAACACGATGAACTGCTAAAACACGCTCATACTGTGCTTAAAACAACATTCGGTTACAATGAGTTCCGTCCTATGCAAAAGGAAGTGATTGCCTCCGTGCTGTCGGGGCGTGATACGCTTGCTGTTATGCCGACCGGCGGCGGAAAATCGTTGTGCTATCAAATCCCTGCGCTTTTGTTCGGCGGTATTACGCTTGTTGTTTCTCCGCTCATTTCACTCATGCAGGATCAAGTTGCTTCCCTCGTAGAAAACGGTGTGAGTGCAGTTTTTTTGAATAGCTCGCTTGAATGGGGCGAGTATCTCGATGCGGTGCAGCGTATTAAATCGGGGAGTATTAAACTGGTATACCTTTCTCCGGAAGCGCTTACGGCGGAGCGCACGCAGTCTATACTGCATGATGCAAGCCTACCGGTTAGCTGCATTACCATTGACGAAGCTCATTGCATTAGCGAGTGGGGGCACGACTTCCGCCCCGGCTATTTGGAGATTGCAAATGTTCGTGTGCAGTTTAGAGATGCGGTTTGTCTTGCGCTTACGGCAACTGCAACAGCACAGGTGCAGGAAGATATTGCGTCAAATCTCCGTATGAAAACGCCGGAAGTTTTTGTCGCCGGTTTTAACCGCGCAAATATTTTTCTTGAAGTGCGTCCCAAGCGAAATGCGCTACGCGAGGTTATAGACTGCCTTGAACAACACAGCGGTGAAAGCGGAATCATTTATTGTTTTTCGCGCAAGCAAGTTGATACGCTCACCGAACAGCTGACGGCTTCCGGCTACTCGGCGCTCAATTATCACGCAGGGCTTTCCGACGAAGAGCGAAGAAATCATCAACAGCAATTTATCCGCGACAAGGTACGGATTATGGTTGCAACGGTTGCATTCGGTATGGGAATTGATAAACCGAACGTCCGCTTTGTTATCCATTATGATTTACCGAAATCGCTCGAAGAATATTATCAGGAGATTGGACGTGCTGGGCGCGACGGACTTGCCTCCCACGCCCTGCTTTTATATAGCGCAGGCGATGCTCGGAAGATACGTTTATTCTTTGAAGAGGCTGCGGATAGCGCTCACTCCGAACGGCTCTTGCAGGCAATGCTCAACTTTGCCTCGGCGCGGACATGCCGCCGTCATTTCCTGTTGTCGTATTTTGGAGAGCGGTTTGTTCCGGCGGCAGCTAACGGGAAACCCGAAAACCCTGACGTAGAACCGGAACACATCGGAGGTGAATCCGAAAACGTTGGCGGACAGACTGGTTCTTTTCCATGCTGCGATGTGTGTTCCGCGCCGCCGTCTCCGCTGACAGATGTTACCATTCCAGCGCAAAAATTTATGAGCTGCATTTACCGCACGCAATCGCGGTTCGGGCTTTTGTATATTGTCGATGTGCTGCTCGGCTCAAAGCAAAAGCGGATTCTCGAAAACGGACATGATAAACTGTCAACATGGGGAATCGGGCGGGAGCTTTCAAAAGAGGATTGGTTTGCGCTGTCCGATGCGCTCATCTATGCGGGACTTATCGAAAAAACCGGTGATTACAATGTGCTCATCATAACCGAGAACGGTAAACGGACGCTTGCATCCCGCGCAAAAATCGAACTTCCGGTCGATCTTATTGGGCAGAGTGGGATGAATCAGGCAGAATCTAAAAAGGCCGGCATTGACTCTAAAAAGAACGGTATCGCACATAAAAAAGGAGAATATAAACGAGGCGAATTTTTGCGCAACTTGAGTGCTGATGATGCAGGCTTGTATGAAGCGATAAAAGACTGGCGCAGACATGCCGCCGAAGAAGAAAATGTTCCACCCTACGTTATATTCGGCGATAGAACAATCGAAGACCTCATCCTCAAAAAGCCGCGCACGGTACGTGAATTGCTAAACGTATTCGGTATCGGCGAAATAAAAGCAGAAAAATTCGGCTCGGCGCTTTTGCGTCTTGTGGAAAATACGGGGAGGTAACCGCATTACGAGGGATATGTTCTATTTTCTATTATCGATAAATAGTATATAGTTATGTTAAAGGAGACCGGCAATTATGACTATTACGTTAAAAAATGCAGATGAGCGTTTTTTGCAGGTATTAGAGAGCCTCTTACCGTTTAAAAAAGATATTGAAATCTTTACCGACTATGACGAAATTCCCAATGAGCAAACTGCACAGATATTAAAAGAATCTCAAGAGGGAAAAAACTTAAGCCCTCTCTATATATCTACCCAAGAATTGATGGATGCTTTAAATGCGTAATGTCCGATATACAGCTCAATTTAAAAAAGATTATAAGCTTGCCGTTAAGCGAGGCTATAATCCAAAAGAGCTTGAAAAAGTAATCGACTTGTTAAAAACGGGAGAACCGTTGCCTCGGATATACAAAGATCACTCGCTTTCCGGTGAGTGGAGAAATTACTGCGACTGTCATATCCGTCCTGATTGGATATTGATTTATAGAATAATCGAAGATTCGCTCATTCTTGAGTTAACGAGAACCGGCACTCACAGCGATTTATTTAAAAAATAACTGTTTTATACCTTATTCCCTCATTACAATTTACGATGAAATCTCCCTACAAGGCGCACCGTAATCGGGATGGTGCAGATAAGCCCGATGCTTCCGGCAACTGCGCGCAGTACCTCAGAGGCTAAAAGTTCGAGGTTGATAATTTCGGTAAATCCGTTGGAGAATAGAATAAACAGCAGCAGTACCGGAATGGAGGTGCTGACGTACGCTAAAATCAGTGTGTTCGACATTGAGCCGATAATGTCTCGGCCGATATTCATACCGGATTTTATCAGTTGCTTTTTTGATATGTCGGGGCTTACGGAAATAATCTCCCACATTGCCGATGAGATGGACATTGCCACATCCATCACCGCGCCGAGCGCACCGATCATAATACCTGCAAACAACAACCCCTGATAGTCAATCCTACGGTGCTGCGGTATAAAGGCAAGCATTTGCGCGTCCTCGTTTCCAAGCCCTGTCAGCATAAGTATCTTACCGGCAATAAATGCGAATATCCCTGCGATGATAACCCCGCCGATTGTACCTATGATAGCCGTATATGTTTTTTTATTGTTGCCGCTGATGATCAGCAGCGTGATAACCGTTGCGGAACTGCATACGGCAAGCGCCAATAAGATCGGATTAAAACCCCGTATAATGCACGGGAGAAAAATACCGAAAATAAGGCCTACGGTAATGCCGAGCGTAATCAATGCTTTGAGACCGTTTTTTTTGCCGACGATAATAAGCGCCGCTGCAAAGAGTACGATGAGTGCATAGACTTTTGTGTCCCGTGCACGCTCATAGATTTTTAAGTTTATTATCTTTCCGGTTTCTTCATCTTCGTCCACCTGCAGTATCATTTTTTCATGGAGCCGGAAGATAAGCCGGTACGGAATTGCCAGTTCAATAGTGTTTCGAACGGTATACACTTCGCCCTTATGCTTGCCGGTTAAAATTTCTATTTTTAAATGCTGATACCGGAAGTCGGATTCAATCGGAACATCCGGCCTACTTTCCGCAAGGTCATCATAGACAATCTCGATAACCCGCGCTTTTACTACCTGATTCTTCGGCAGGTTAAGTTGCGTATCGTAATACTCCGCCAAGCCCTTATCTTTCGCATCCGTTTCGGCGCTTGCATTTTTTGTAGTATCTTGCGCATAAAGCTGAATACATACGGATAGGCAGGCAAGCGCCAGAAGTAAGATTTTTTTAGCCTTTAAGTAAATATTCGTTTTCCTCATAATGTTGGGATAATCGCTCTACAAAATATAATGCCGGTTATAGCAATTGTATACTATAATCGGCTGATTACCTATTAGTTAAGTGATTCTACTTCGGCGAGGGAGAGTCCGGCAATTTTGCAAATATCACTGAGCGGATAGCCCATAGTAAGCATCGTTTTTGCCGTTTCGAGTGCTTTTTGATGAGCGCCGTGTGCTTCGCCTTCAGCTCTACCTCGTTCAAGACCTTTCCGTTCAGATTCGCTTATCATTGATAGCCGGTCGCTCTCATATTCCCACGCTGCCTCATACCGCTTACGTTCTTGCTCATCCAGATAAAAGATATCCATCACTCGATTTGCCTTCGTCATTACCGGATTTCCCTGTGCTAGCATTTGCCTTACCTCCTTATCGTCTGTTTTGATAAACATAAGCCATTTCTCTAAGCTTGTCAAATTATTTTTGTTTCGGAATATGTGAAAACCAAAAGTGGCGAATTATAAAAAACTATAGTAGTATGTATCTATGGGATTTCGAAAATTTTAGTTGACTTGTAGAGATGCCCATAATAGGAGGAACCATGAATACGATGGTATTGGTCATTGTCGTCGCCTATCTTTTATTGATGCTTTTTATCGGTTGGGTGTCTTCAAAAAAGATTAAAACGAACGAAGATTTTATGGTAGCCGGAAGGCGGCTCGGACCGATTTTAATGGCAGGAACATTGACTGCTACAGAAATTGGTGGAGGGAGCTCACTCGGTGTCGCCGAAAAGTCCTTCACCAACTGGGGCTTGAGTGCGTTTTGGTACGTTGCAACGATGGGTATTGCCTATATTGTGCTTGCAGTATTTGCACCCCGTTTGCGCCGGACAATGGTTAAAACCGTACCTGAATATTTTAGACGCCGGTACAGCGGTTCGGCTGGGCTGATTACAGCAATTATTATGATTTTACCGCTGATCGGTTTAACGGCCTCACAGTTTATCGCTTCGGCAACAATCGTATCTTTTATGCTGAATATCAATTATCCCGTAGCGGTCATTATCGTTGCCATTGTTGTTACCGCATATTCGATTATGGGCGGTCTATGGAGCGTTACCATTACTGACTTTGTGCAGGTGTTTTTGATTATTCTCGGTATGGCGCTTGCACTGCCGTTCTCCCTGAATCTTGCAGGCGGTATGCAGGCGGTCGTAGCAAATGTTCCGCCCGACACATTCAATCCGTTTAAAGGTATCGGTATCGGTGCAATTATTTCAATGATCGTTATGTATATTGCATCGTTTTCGGTTGGGCAAGAAGCGGTCTCGCGCTATTATGCTGCTCGTGATGAAAAAGCTGCCGTACAAGGGTCAATTATTTCTGCAATACTGAACTTTGTATATGCCTTTATTCCAACGCTTCTCGGTATCATTACGTTGGCGCTTATCAATATGAAAAAAATAGACGGAGATATCATACTGAGCCAAGGTCCAAAATACGCGCTGCCGCATTTAGCAATGGCGACAATGCCTGCATTGATTGTAGGACTTCTCTTTTCCGGTATTATTTCTGCAACGATGTCGAGCGCCGACTCAGACTTGCTAGGCGCCGGTTCCATATTCGGAAACGATATTTACAAAATTTATATTAAACCGAATGCGACAAACAAAGACGTTATGCGGGTTACGCAAATCACCATGCTGATAGTCGGTATATTCGGTATGCTTATCGCCCTGTTTAACACAGGCAGCATCATTAAACTACTGCTGTTCTCGTTTACGCTACGAGCAGCGGGGGCTTTCTTCCCGTATGTTATGGGGCACTACTGGAAGCATGCCTCGAATATCGGCGCTATAGCTTCACTCATTGCCGGAAGCATTGTAGTTATTATTCTTGAACAAACGAAGACTTCGCTTTTCGGCCTTGATCCCATCATTCCGGGATTGGCGATTAGCTTTATCTGCTTTATTATTTGCAGTAAAGTATTCAAACCGACGGTCGAAAGTCTTGAATTAGCGGAAGAGAAAGACTAGGGGAAAACCGCTAAAAAATAAACCTGTTCGGAAACTTCCGTTTCTGAACAGGTTTAATATAAGCCGATTACAGCACCATTTATTTGCTGATATCTTTGATGTAATCCGGAGCTTTCGGCGTAATGGTTTTTGCCGCTTTAATTTCATCGATTAAGCAGTCGCGGATCGGAACGTATGTTTCGACGACGTTCGTTGCCTTCGAGAAATCGTATTTATCGCCGCCGGTAAACATAAAGTCATTGACAACAACCTTATATGTTTTATCCATATCGAGCGGAGTACCGTCTGCCAATGCGATAGAAGTTACTCTGCTTTCAAAAGGCTTGGTACCGTCGTATTCAACCTTTAATCCTGCAAACTGTCCGTCGGTGATATTCGGGTTCATAATACCGTGATCAATTGCCTTTTTGATTTCAGAACCGGGGAGATCGAATACTACCAAGTAGTTGTCAAACGGCATGATTTCGTACAGATCGCCAACGGTGATCTTTCCCGCCGCAAGCGTTCTGCGTAATCCTCCACCGTTTTGAATACAGACGTCTGCTTTTGCGACTTTCCGCTGAGCTTCGGAAGCCCATACGCCAAGCAAGGTGTTGCTGCCCTTATCCTTTCTTTCGTGCGTAAACTCGGCAGCAGCAGTACCGATAACTTCGCCTAAAATCGGTTTTAAGTCGGCATCGTATCTCGCAAACACGGTTTTACCTTCCTCATCTTCAACGATAGTATCCTTATGCTTCCAAATTTCATCCAGTGCAGGGGTAATCGAAGCGATGTTTTTATTTTCATCAAAGGTGATGCTGAGTTTCCCGACTGCACGTCCGTAGCAGTAAGCCTGCATAATCGGCATACCTTCTACAACGCCCTGTACCGGACGATGGCTGTGCGCTGACAATATCGCGTTTAATCCCTTAATTTGAGCAAGCGCGACTGCCTTTCCGGTAATTTCTTCCCCCTTCTGATCGGAATCGATGTGGGTTAATGCGATGATGGCATCCGGTTTTCCTTCTTTTGCCTTTCCTGCCAACAGGTAGTCAACCCATTGCTGTCCGGCGCTCACAGGATCGGTAAATTCCAAACCGCTTACGTGTTCAGCCTTTGTGAGGGTTACCGTATCGGGATGAGCTAGACCGACAAACGCAATTTTATAACCGCCTTTGGTAATAATCGCGTACGGCTTTGCCCACGAGACAGGCTTTTTGGTGTTTTTGTCGACGATATTCGCTGCCAAGAAGGTAAAATTGCCGTCTTTCTGCCATTCCTTCATGTGCGTTACGCCCCAGTCAAACTCGTGATTGCCGACTGCACAAACAGCTACGCCCATCGCCTTCATCATTGCGGAAACCGGTGCACCGTAGGTCAAATTGGAAATCGCGGTACCTTGGTAGTTATCGCCGCCCGCTACGACAATCGTATTCGGGTTTTCCCTTTGTGCGGTGTGCACATAGCCGAGCAGCTTTGCCATACCGGCATTTTTTCCTTTACCGGGGCGGGCATCTTCCGCGACGTTACCGTGGAAGTCGTTGAATAACAGCACATCCACCTGATTAGCAGGCGCTGTTGCTTCAATAGCGCTGTATTGCATCGGTACGGGCGCTGGAACGTGTTCTGTCTCGGTTGTTTTACACGATACGAACAGCATAAATACTGCCGCCAATGCAACAAATAATGTTTTAAAAACTTTCTTCTGCGTCATTTGCATACTCCTTGTACCTTGTAGTGTAAAACGGATAGGCAAAAAATGCAAGGAAAAAAAGAGATATAATCAGGGTAAACGCATTAGGGCATTTTTTTTAACAACCCCGCAGAAAAATTGATACTATTCGACCGGTTGTCCTAGAGTTATAATGTTAATCGGCGAATAAAGTATCGATTTGTTTACTATATAAAGTAGTGATCTTATAGCGCATTACGTCCTGCTTTGCCGAAAGTTCCACGCCCGCCTCAAAAGGTTTTGCAAGGAGTGTAAAACGGTTAATCCGTTCAAACAGCTTAAAACCGTTTTCATGGTTTATCAGCGAGGCAATTTGCTGCTCAAAAAGCTTTTTGATTTCAGGTTTTGCCAGCAGTTCTTCAAATGAGGCCGCCAGTATCCCTTGCTCTGCCGCATAGCTTTTAACCTCGGTTTCGTCTGCAACAATGAGCGCTCCTAAAAAGCGCTGATCCTGCCCGAGGACTACGGCTTGCGCGATAAATGGAGATTCTTGCAGCTTCATTTCTATCGGTACCGGTTCAATGTTTTCGCCGCCGCGCAGTACAATCGTATCCTTTTTTTCTGCCGCGCAGGATAAGCTCGCCGTCAAGTGTTTTAAGGCCGAGATCGCCGCTGTCGAACCAGCCATCCTTGTCGATGACCGCATCGGTTAAATCCTGCCGCTTGTAATAGCCCTTCATAATGCTGGTGCCGCGGATCATTACCGTGCCGAGCTGCCCGACCGGGAGCTCGTTCCCGTCATCATCGACAATCTTTACCGTTGTACACGACAGCGGCTTCCCGATAGTGCCGAACACGGGGCGTCCGAGCGGGCGCACCGACACAACCGGCGCCGTTTCGGTTAAACCATAGCCTTCGGTAACGCTTACGCCGATAGCCCAGAAAAAAGCGTCGATATTCGGTGGCAGCGCCCCTCCGCCTGAAACCCCTTGCCGGAAGCCGGTGCCGAGTTTAGTGCGAATCTTTTTAAACACAAGCGCATTGCCCAGCGCATAGAGCGGCAGAGAGAAAAGATACGGTATAAAGGAAACAATCGGACGGGTAATTTTTGTATAAAAGACAAAATGAGGATTAAGCCCTTTAACATTCCGCGCGTGGTGCGCATGGAACAAGCCTACCGCGACAAAGAAGTTAAACAGTTTTTGCTTAATGCCGCCTGCTTGCTTCATCGCCTTAAAAACACCGGTATAGACGGACTCCCATATCCGCGGCACCGATGGGAACAGCGCGGGGTTGGTTTTTGCAATGTCCGCAAGCAAGATGCTTCCCACCGGTTTTGAGTACACCATCCCCGCTGCGGAAGCCAAAATAACGTATTCGCAGAGCCGCTCAAAACTGTGCCATACCGGCAGAACCACGATCGCTTTTTCACCGGGATAGAGGATAACCCGTGTTTTAAGGTCATCCAACTGCACAATAAAGTTCTTATGCGTCAGCATAACGCCCTTAGGTTCGCCTGTCGTACCGGAGGTAAAAATGATCGTAGCGATTTCGGTATCGCTGCCGTTTTCCAGCTCCTGTTCAACCGTATTGGGGTGTGCTTTCCGATATGCCATACCTCGTTCGATAATCTCGTCATAACAGTAAATGTCGAAGTGCGAAATATCGCCCTTTGTTTTAAGCTCTTCATCGTGAATATCAAAAGGATTAAGAATGATGAGCGTTTTAAGCAGCGGGAACTGCGGCTGATTTTTAAGAATTTTTATACATTGATCCCGATTTTCTATGACCGCCGCCGTACATTCAGCAAAGGATAAAATACGTACTAAATCTTGCTCGGTTGCATCACAGCCGCGCGGAACATCGGCAGCTCCGATCGCCATAATCCCCATACTGGCATGATACCATTCCTTCCGGTTATCGGCGATAAGGCCGACTCTGTCCCCTCGTGCGATTCCGAGGGATAAAAGACCGCCTGCAAAACTCAATACCCGATCAAAAACATCGGAGTAGGAGAGGGGGATAAAATCGCCGTACTCATTCTTTGAATATTGAGCTGCAATATTCGGATATTTTTTTGTAATTTGTTGCAACAATTGCGGCATTGTGATGTCGTTCATGCAAAAACGCTAACACAAAAGAAAAAATCAGTCAAGTAAAAGGTAACCTCATCAGACGGTCTTCGGATATTCCCGCAAAATAAAGAGGCTGCTCAACCAGAGTTGAACCTCTTCGCGGTTCAAATGGTCTCACAGCCTCTTTATTTTGCGATTTTGTTCTATTTGTCTGATGAGGTTACCTTTCTGGTAAAATAAAATGTGTGAAATTTTTGACAAAATTTCACACAGAAGGAGAGCAACTTCATCAGACGGTTTCCGGATATTCCCGCAAAATAAAGAGGCTTTGATTGTTAAAAATAAGCTTGCCGTAAGCCTTTTGAAAATAGACGATGCAGTAGATGTGTCGTCTATTTTCAAAAGACGTATGATTGACGGCAAAGAGGTTTCCTTTTAAAATGGAAAGAAAAGGAGATAGCGATGGATGACTGTATTTTTTGTAAGATTATTAAAGGTGAAATTCCGTGTATGAAAATCTATGAAGATGAACATACGATTGTCTTTATGGATATTGCAAAAGATGTCGACGGACACATGCTCGTTGTACCAAAGAAGCATGTTACAAATATCTTGGATGCGGACGAAGAAACGCTCCATCACGTAATGGATACGGTAAAAAAAGTTGCCAATCACTGCGTAACTGACTGCGGGTATGAGGGCATCAATATGCTGAATGCAAATAACCAATGCGCAGGGCAGACCGTTTTCCATCTGCATGTACACCTTGTCCCGCGGAAGTCAGGCGATGCCGTGCCGAGCTTTCCGAAATTCGGCGGCGCAGTGCACCCGCTCGAAGAAACGTATAAAAAACTCAAAATCTAAGAGTATCAGTGCAACCGCATTAAAAATATTTTTAGCGGTTGCCTTCCTTCTGTTCGAAATTTTACTTAAAATTTCGAACGGTTTGTTTTAGAAGAAGGTTTATTTTCAGCGGTACAAATGGTACCGCTGAAAAACACGTCGAGTTTGCTTACGCAAACATCGCGTATTGACGTATGCGCGTTCCGCGCACAAATGCAACAGTTTCCAAAGTTGAAACTTTGTTCAACTGTTGCATTTTAAAGAAGGCTTATTTTAGACAATGCAGTTGGCATTGTCTAAAAACGCTGCGAGTTTGCGTAAGCGCAAACGTCGCCTATTGACTGCACTTTTTCATTTCGTTGCAAAAGTGCAGCAATTCGCCAATCCTCGCCTTTTGATAAAGACTGCGGTTGTCGAATTTATAGGAAGGGCAAACTGCATCAGACAATATAGATCAAAATCGTAAAATAAAGAGGTTAGGTAGAACAAATGCTTTTTGAAAATAGACGGTACAGATACGAGGCGCGAGTACAAATTAACCGCAGACGTATCTTTGATACGTTGAGGATTAATTTGTGTGCAGCAACGAAGTAGATGCACCGTATATTTTCAAAAAAATTTGCAGTATTGACAAAACTCGTATTATATGAATAATGCTTCAAGCATGAGTGCCGATGCAATTAGTCTTTGTGCATATTCAAAGATTAATATTCATCTAAAGGTTCTGGCAAAAAGAAAAGACGGGTTTCATAACCTCGAAAGTATTTTTCAGCGTATTTCAATAGCGGATTATCTTTCTCTAGAAAAGTCGAGCGATTTACACGGTTGTACGGTCGAATCCCCGTTATTGCCTTTGCCTGCTGAAAACACATTGACTAAAGCATGGGAAGTATTTAAAGGTGCAACAGGAATCAATGGCGGCATAAAGGTTCGGTTAATAAAAAATCTTCCTGTAGGAAGCGGGTTGGGGGCAGGTTCTTCCGATGCAGCTGCTTTGCTGAAGGTCGTGAATAAGCTTTTTGCAATGCCGTTGAGCGATTCCGAGCTTACAACACTTGCCTTGCAGGTTGGGAGCGATGTGCCGTTTTTCCTAAAGGATCCGGCAGGGGTTGTTACGGGGCGTGGAGAGGTTTTTGAGCCGATACAAGCTCGTACTGACTGTTTCGGTATACTGATTTGGCCGGATGTGCAGAGTTCAACGAAAGAAGCCTATTCGCTTTTGGATAAACAAAGGGAAGTGCTTTCAGGTGAATATGAAGCATGGGGATACGAAAAGCTGGTTGCGCAGTACCGTGCGCCGTTTAAAACATGGCGTTTTGTAAATGATTTTCAACCGGTGCTTGAGCAACGTTATCCTGTTATTGCTCAGGTGCGTAAGGAACTCCATGAACAGGGTGCGGAATTTGCGCAGATGAGCGGTTCGGGTTCAGCCGTATTTGGATTGTTTAGTTCTAAAAATCTTATGGCTTCTGCCTTTCAATGCTTGGCAAAAAGATGGAGCTGGTGTCAACCGTTTCTTTTACTTGCCTAAGAATACTTTGCGGTGTATAATGAGTCTACCGTAAGGAGGGGCATAGTATGACGATCACTGATGTCCAAATTCGGAAGACTGTAGCTGAAGGCAAGTTAAAGGCCTATGCAACCGTTACCTTTGATGATTGCTTCGTATTGCATAATGTGAAGCTGATTGAGGGAGAGAAGGGTGTTTTTGTTGCGATGCCGAGCCGCAGAACTAAGACCGGCGCATATAAAGATATTGCGCATCCGATAACGCCTGAATTCCGATCGGTACTGCAAGAAAAAATACTTTCCGCATACGAGGCTTGTGCAGAAAGCTAGAACCGACGGTATGCAGATCGGTTTGTAAAAACATGGAAATTACTGTGCGTGAATGTACGGTTTTTTATAATGGGACGTCGGCAAGTGGTAAGCCAACGGCTTTTGGTGCCGTCATTCCGTAGGTTCGAATCCTACCGTCCCAGTCTGAAGGAGATATGGATTGTTTTGTTGCAAAATAATCCGTATTGACTTTATATGAATGTAAATATAAAAAAGGGGCTTTTCATATAGAAGGAGCCTCTTGTTTGCTTTATATGCAAAGGAGTTCCTGATTATGGAAGAGAGAGTTTTGACTGCCTGCCGCCGAACAGGTTTTGGAAAAGCCGCTGCTGCGCAGTGCCGCAGGGCTAATCGTTTGCCTGCAGTTATTTATGATAATGCAGGTCGTTCAACAGCTATTGATGTCCCCTATCGCGATTTTGAAAAATTATTCAAAACAGTTACCGAAAGTACGCTTATTACCATTAAAGTTGATGAAAAAGATGAATTTGAAGTTTTCATCAAAGATTATCAATATGATATCGTAAACGATAAAGTTTTCCACGCAGACTTCTATGCCGTTGAACGCGGTCAACTGTTGCGGACTAAAATTCAGATTCGGCTTTCAGGATCTCCCGAAGCATGTCGTCAAGGTGCTGTTCTGGAAACCGGTATTGCAGAACTTGAAGTTGAATGTTTGCCGCGTGATTTGCCTGAGCGCATCGTTGTCGATGTTGAAAAACTCGGCGCTAACGAAGCGATTCACGTTCGAGATATTAAAGTTCCCGAAGGCGTTAAGGTTTTGACGGATGCAGATTTAGCGGTTGCAATGGTTAAATTCGCCAAAGAGGAAGCCCCTGCTGCTACGGATGAAACAGCAGATGCCGCCCCCGCGGATGCCGCTACTCCGGAAGCAAAAGAGTAATCTCCTTATCAAAGTGCAGGTCTTATACCTGCACTTTTTTTCTGTTCTGTTCTTGTATTTTCCTCAAAAACGTTTTATTCTCCTCATTGTATGTGTTCCGATTCTCTCGTCGATGCCGTATTTGATAATCTTAAACCGTTTTTAACACATATTCCTTGTCGGTTTCTCCTTGCCTGCTCAGGCGGTGCGGATTCTACGGCATTGCTGTTAGCCTTTCATCAATTACAGGTGCGGCTTCACTGCCGGTTAACCGTAATTACGGTTAACCATAATATCCGCAGTGCGGAAGAAAGCGCCGCCGATTTAACCTTTGTCGCCGAGTTGTGCAGCCATCTGGAGCCGCCGGTACCCTGTGTTGCTGCGGAAATCCCTGCAGGAGAAGTTGCGCGTTATGCAAAAGAGCGTAACAGGGGAATCGAAGATGCCGCACGTGCGCTGCGATACCGGCTTTTTGAAGAAACCGCCGCTTCCGTTGGCGCCGACTATATCGTAACAGCGCATAACCGTAGTGATGTATACGAAACGGTGTTGATGAGGCTCTTTCAAGGAGGCAGTACGGTGAGTTTATCCGTAATGCCGGTGCAGCGCGGACGGTATTTACGCCCGCTTATCACAGTAGAACGGAGCGATATAGAAGCATTTTTACGGAAGCGGGGTATTGAATGGCGTGAGGATTCCACCAATACGGAAGATACGTATCTGCGTAACCGAATCCGGCATCATTTGGTGCCGGCATTGGCTGCGGCCTTCGGCGGATGGCGCACCGGGCTGGATAAAACGCTGCAGCGGGTTAGTTTGGATCGCTCATTTTGCGAAGAAGCGCTGGCTGCGGCGCGTGCGAACTTTACCGGTACGGACGGCGCGGCGGATTGGGAGCACTGCAAACACGGTGCGCTTACAATCGCGGCGGATTTCTTCGATTCGCTCCATCCCGCGCTGCGGCTCAGGGCGCTTGAGCAGGGGTGCCGCCGACTCGGGATCGGGACACGGGTTCCGCTGGGAATACTCCTCAGGCTTTCGTCCGCACACACGGCAGCGCCGGAAATTCGCTCACAAGTTTCTGCTGCCGGTGTGCTTCGGTTGGAACGCCGCGGGGAGCGTATCCTGCTGTTTGACAGCGCTGCCTATCGTAGGCTTTATAATCAAAAGACATACGTTCTGACTATTCCGCAATGCGGCGAGTATGCGTATCCTTTGGGGCAGTTGGAAGTGTATCACACTGCGAAGGGTATCTTTGTGCGGGATAGCGAGGATACAAGCGGCGGGATAGGCCCGTTTACGCTTCCCATTTCCATTAGGTCACGGCGCGGCGGCGATCGGATTCAAATGAAATCCGGAAATGTAAAAAAAGAAGTAAAAAAAATTTTAAATGAATGGCAGGTTGATTCACTTGCTCGCGAACTTTTGCCGATTATCATAGAGGATACTTGTATTCGGAGGCGTACTCGCATACGCGCCCTGTATGGTAGCTTCCTTGGATATAGAAACTGGTTTGTGGAGGAACAATAGAATGCTCAAAACTATAAAACGGAGAATCCTTTTAATCGAAGCGCTGCTGGTATGTTTACTGCCTGTTACCGCAGCATATTCGCAAACGATAAACCGTGAACTGCAGCAAATGAATACCTCGTATGCGCTGCAATATTTGCAAAAAGCAGCGGAGTTCTATACCGATGCAAACTATGCGGAAGCGCTTGAATATGTCGAAAAAGGTATGACGTTTGACGATTCCTTTGCAGATTTCTTCTATTTAAAAGCTCAATGCCTTATTCAATTAGACGGTACCCGCGCACAATGCCTTGATGCTGCGGAAACGGCTCTGACTTCGGGGCTAAAGTTGCGTATCTATAACCGCGACAATCTCGTTTTATTGCTCGCCCGTCTTTATACTGAAACGGAACACTACAGTGAAGCGATTCAAGTGTTGGACTCGCTTGCGTTTGATTCCGCCGACCGTGACTTTTACCGTGCTGCTGCACTCTACGGTTTAGGGCGTGACGGGCAGGCGCGGGATGTAATCGAAATCGCGTTGAGCCGCTGGAGTTTTGATGTTCGCTTCCCACGGCTGTTCTTTTTACAGGAGCGGGATAAAGCGATGACCCGCGCAGGGAAAAAACTTGCCGACGCTCTTTTGCAGCAACTCTATGTCTGGATTGAACAAGAGCCGTCACTGGCAGTGTATGCCGCTCCCTTTGATCCTAACCCTAAGGAAAACAGCCGCCGTTTAAAAGTTTACCGTAGTATGTATGAGGCGGATAACCGGAATCTTGATGCACGGACACAGCTTGCTGCGGTTTTAGCTGAACTACGGTATGGCGTTATTGATGAAAAGACCGCCATTAAAGAGTTTTTTGCCGTAACCGTTGCCGCTCATCTGCCGCAAAGGACAAATGGTAAAGCGCCCACATCCGCTTTGTATTCCGATCAGCTGATTGAGTTGTGCCGACTGACCGGTACGAATGCTATGAGAAAAGAAATCGGTAATCGTCTTAAAACATTTAGCGGCGTGCTTTTAGAGGATGATAACCGCGACGGCATCTCCGATACAGTTGTTTTCTTTGAACAAGGACGCCCCGTATCGGCCTATTTTGATCTGAATCAGGATGAAGTGTATGAATATCAGGTGCAGTGTAATTTCGGCGCCCCTGATCTCATCTTTACGCCGAAAAACGGTTATGCCGTTCAATATGATAGCTATCCCGCAGTACATTCGATTGTGCAGAAGGCGGAAAGACGGGAATATATCATGCGTCCGCTTGCACTCCGATGGGAACCGGTCTCTCAGACTGAACTTGATTTGAGGCTGCGCGATACCGATGCGGAAGCTCCTGCTTTCTTTACGCTGCGGTTACGCAATAATGCCCGCCTGCTGCAAGAACACGATTTTATCTTTTCGGTGTTGTACAGTGAAGAACCTGCGCCGTCGGATAACAATGCGCTTATGCGGATGCACTTTGAAGACGGCCGGATTATTTCGGCTGAAATAAAGACGGGAACGAAAACGCTTGCGCTTGCTCGGTACCGGAACGGCGTGCTTGCTCAAAAAGAGTATGACTATGACGGAGACGGATTTTTTGAAGTGCTGGAGCAATATGGCAAGCAGGGAAAGCTCGAAAAAATTTCGGTTGATATCAATAAAAATAAGTTGTTTGAATATTATGAAATGTATAAGACGGATGGTACTATCATAAAAAATTGGGATAAAAATGAAGACGGAATACCGGAAATTCAGTATACGCAGTTTCCGTCGGGAAATGCGCAGACGGTGTGGAAGCATCGGTATTCGGGGCTTCCGGTATCGGTTTACTATAAAAAAGGAACGCCGGAACGGTTGACTATCGGAAAAACGAGCGTGCCGCTGATAAAAGATCCTACGCAGAATATATACTGGCTCGAAATGCGTCCCTCTTTTTTCGGATAAAGTGGCTGAAAAATTGGCAGAGTTGTTCAAGGATACTAATTCCTATATGGAAGCGCGGACGGTGATAATCGGAAGTTATGAGCTCTATGCCGTCCGTTCCGAAGGCGCCGTGTTCGTTCAAATGTTGCGCGTTCCCGAGCGGGCAGTTCCTGTTAAGGTCGAGGGGCGAAAGTGAGATTGAGCCGGTTTTCATTTAACATATACGCACTGATTGTACTTGTGGTTACTTTCGACGCCTGTACATCAGTTACTCCTTCTTTTTCTCAAAGTGTCGATTACACGGATGGCCGCAGCGTAACACGGGAGATTGAAGCTGTCCGTGCCCTTATCGCAGAAAAACCGCTCGATGCTCTCCTACGGGCAAAGCGTTTAACGCTGTATACCGAAAGTACCGGTGAAACAAACACGTTGTATCAAGAGTCCAAGAGTGCTGTTGAAGCACTATTTTTTAAGGATGTAGAGAACGGCGAATGGGAAGATGCGCTCAAACTATTCCGCTCGCTTACTGCGTTAGGAGAAGCGCCGGTGCAGTGGACTGAGCAAAAACTCGTGTCGGCGCAGCGGAATAAATGGAAGGAAAAAAAATTCGATGCACTGATTCAGGCTACCGCCCGCTTATCCGACGGGGGACATGATGCGCCGTCGTTGGAAACGGTTCGAAAAATGATGAAAGGAACCGTAACAGTGTGGGTTGACCGCGGTATGACGATTAAAAAAGGTTTAGGGATGGCCGACCGAATGATCGGTTCGGGCTTTTTTATCGACGCTAACGGCTACCTAATTACAAACTATCATGTTATTCAAAGCGAAGTTGATCCCGAATACGAAGGATTTTCCCGTGTGTACATTAAGCGTGCGGAAAATCCTACGGTGCGGATACCGGCAAAGGTAGTCGGCTGGGATACAATCTTTGACCTTGCGCTTCTTAAAACGGAGATTAATCCCGAAGTTTATTTTCAGCTCGGTTCTTCGGAAGACTTAAATATCGGCAGCAGAATCTATGCGATCGGCTCGCCCGCCGGATTGGAACAGACGCTTACTTCCGGTATCGTGTCAGCGCAAAACCGGCGACTGCTGTCTTTGGGAAGCGTATTGCAGATTGATGCACCCGTTAATCACGGCAGCTCAGGCGGGCCGATTATCGATGAGGCGGGTAGGGTGCAGGCAATTGTGTTTGCCGGGCTTGAACGCAACGAAGGCTTAAACTTTGCAATACCGGTTGAACTGCTGCGCCTGATTCTCCCTCAGCTCTACGCAGGCGGCGAAACTGTCCACGCATGGATGTCCTGCTATGGAGTTTCCGTAAAGGAATCGCCGCAGCAGGAGGCCGGTACGGAGCTGGTCTATGCAGTGCCGGGATCCTCCGCATCTGTTATTCCCGCCGGCGCTGTTATTACTCATCTGAATGGACGGGCGGTTCCCAGCTTGGAAGCGCTGCAGACTGAGCTGATGCGGTTGGCTACCGGTACGATTGTTAAGATTTCAGGCTATGCTCCCCTGCATACTTCTGCCGCGAGCGGTGTTCTTTCCCACGGCACTGGCACCGATGCGGCAGGCAGTACCGGTAATAGAGCAGACAGTACCGCCCCCGATGCAATCGGCAACTCGGGTAATAGCGAGGCTGGTATTGCACATATCAGTACCGGTGATACGGTGGGCACTACAAGTGAGGCCGCCGGCAATATGGGCGGGGCGGAACAGCGCGAACACCGTTGGGAAAAAACACGGCAGGATTGGTATGTACAGCTGGAAGCCCGTCCTAAACAGCCTGCCGAACAGGTGTATCGTAAGGATAGCCGCGCGCGGGCTATGCTGCCGGTGTACGGTATTTACCTTGAAAGCGCCGGCGGAAAAAAGTCTTTTCGGATAACGGAAGTTATTCCCGGCAGCTACGCCGATGAAACAGGCTTTTCCGCCGGCGATTATCTTGAGATTCACAAGATGGAAGTGCAAAAAGCCGAGGAAGCGCTTTTCACCCGGATTTATACCAAACGTCGGAAATCCGCCTATCTCGATACTTTTATGGACATCTGGGCATACTTAGATAATCCGTCATACTTTTAGGGATAAGGGAAAGACTCTTACCGAACCTTTGCGGACGGCTGAGAAAATACGGATTTGATGATTGGATCAGATGCCAAATGAACGGCGTTTTATCAATAAACAGCCATCCCTGAGGAGTTTTTCAAAGCTTTGTATGCCGACTAGCCGCTTTCGTGGAAAGTTCATCCTCAGCTTAGCTTGCCACCACCGCCACCTTGTTACTCCGTATTTCTATTTTTCATTAAAAACAAAGGGGATTTGCTTAGCCATTTTGCTCTAAAAGTCGTATAAGGACTATAGGAGGTGTGAATGACACAAAAACCTTTTGAAGACCTCACCATTGCAGATGATTTCATGTTCTGTAAGGTTATGGAGTATGAACCTATCTGTAAAGAATTTCTTGAGATGCTTTTTAATGCTAAAATCGAAAAAATCACGTATCTATCGTCCCAAAATACCGTTACCGCTAATTCCGGAGCCAAAACCGTCCGGCTTGACGTATTAGTAAAAGACGGATCGGGTACATCCTACGATATTGAGATGTCGTTCTCCGATAGACATCCGTGTCTATCGGAAAACACGAGTTTTGCCATTCGGCAAAACATCGCTGCTGCTAGAACCAGCGGCATCCGTGCCGCTTCTGAAATACCTTTTGCAAAGAGGAGCTTAAACACCTTATTTTGATTCAGATTTTATAATGCGGTATCTCTGACTCCGATGACCTTACACTATCGAGCTTTGTATGCTATACTACTATCATGTTAGAAACCGTACCGGATAACCGTAACTATAAGGACTCTGTTTTTGTCGATCTATTCAGCACCGATGAAAAAGCAAAAGAGCGGTTTTTGTCTCTATACAATGCTTTGCACGGTACTCAGGTGCATGATGTTGCCTTACTAGAAAATATCAAGCTTGAACAAGTGATGTATATGAGCTTTGCCAATGATGTCTCGTATCTTGTCGAAAACAAAATTATTGTCCTTGCCGAACATCAATCGACTATCAACCCTAATATGCCATTGCGCTGCCTTGAGTATGTCAGCCGTCTGTATGAAAAACTCTTTGAATCAAAGGAAAAGTATAGCCGTAAACTGCTCACTATCCCGACACCGGAATTTTATGTTTTTTATAACGGTAAAGAAGTTTATACTCGAGAAGCGACGCTTAAACTATCCCACGCATTTAAGGAACAGACGGAACAACCAAACTTGGAATTAATTGTCAAAGTGGTAAACATAAACCGGCACAATGAACATCCGCTCTTGGAGCTGTGTAAACCCATCAATGAATATAGCATTTTTGTCCAAACAGTGAGAAAATGGAAAGAGCTTGATCCGGTATATGGTTTTCAAAAAGCCATTGAGGAGTGTATAGCAAATAATATTTTGCGAGAATATCTCGAACGGAAGACGAAGGAGGTAATAAACATGTTGCTGGCCGAATATAATTATGAAGAAGATATTGCCGTACAACGTGCAGAAGAACGTGAAATAGCCTTTGCTGAAGGCATAGAACAAGGTATAGAGCAGGGTATAGAACAAGGTATAGAACAAGGTATAGAACAGGGTATAGAACAGGGTGCTCATAACAAAGCTGTTGAAAGTGCAAGAATTTTAAAGCAGCTCCATTCTGATACTGCAATGATTATGCAAGTAACCGGTTTAAGTGCTGAAGAAATAGCAAGGCTATAGGGGAAGGAGCGATCAATTCTTAATTGGTAAGGGGAGGAAAGACACTTTTTTCGGATAAAAGTTTCTTTCCTCCCCTTCAACCCTTCCTATCTTCAAAATAACCGCTTAGGGTTATCACCCTAAGAACCCGCCTTTATCCCAAGAGCTTTGCATAAAAGTCTGCCTTGCTTTGTCCTTGCTGGGCTTCTTTAATGTTTGCCCCGATGCTCGTTCCGCTTTTTAAAAGCTGTTTTGACATAACAAACTCACGGTTCGTATCACAGAGCTTTTTGTACAAGGCGATGACCTTCAACGCAAACGCCTTAGATTTATCAACAATCACATTATCAGGTTTCATTTCTTTTAATTTGTAATGTGTAATCAATTTGTAATTCATAATTACCAATTACCAATTGCCCCCCTTAGTTTTGCTCCTGACGCGGATTGGTATTGTTGTTGAAAGCAGAGGCTGGTTCCACTGCAACTGCATCATCGGAGTCCGTATTTCCATTTAGTAATTTTTAATTAAAAATGATGAATTATCCCCATTTTGTTAGCCATTTCTTCATCCGTGCTCTATAAGTAGTTATATATGCCTTATGGAGGAACCTACTATGAAGAAGCATAATCGCCGATACAAAGATTCTGTCTTTGTCGACTTTTTCAGCGAAGACAGGACTGCAAAAGCTAACTTTTTAGCGCTCTATAACGCGCTGCACGGTACTGATTACCAATCTACTGCTATTCTAAAGAACATACGGCTGAAACAGGTACTCTATATGAGTTTCGCTAACGATGTATCGTATCTCGTTGACAATAAGATTATCGTGCTGGCAGAACACCCTCGCTCAAGAATGTACATCCGTGTACATTCTTGAGCTGCAAGTTTGCAAGGCAAACTTGTTACTGCGTAGAACCAGCGGCATCCGTGCCGCTTCTGAAATACCTTTTGCAAAGAGGAGCTTAAACACCTTATTTTGATTCAGATTTTATAATGCGGTATCTCTGACTCCGATGACCTTACACTATCGAGCTTTGTATGCTATACTACTATCATGTTAGAAACCGTACCGGATAACCGTAACTATAAGGACTCTGTTTTTGTCGATCTATTCAGCACCGATGAAAAAGCAAAAGAGCGGTTTTTGTCTCTATACAATGCTTTGCACGGTACTCAGGTGCATGATGTTGCCTTACTAGAAAATATCAAGCTTGAACAAGTGATGTATATGAGCTTTGCCAATGATGTCTCGTATCTTGTCGAAAACAAAATTATTGTCCTTGCCGAACATCAATCGACTATCAACCCTAATATGCCATTGCGCTGCCTTGAGTATGTCAGCCGTCTGTATGAAAAACTCTTTGAATCAAAGGAAAAGTATAGCCGTAAACTGCTCACTATCCCGACACCGGAATTTTATGTTTTTTATAACGGTAAAGAAGTTTATACTCGAGAAGCGACGCTTAAACTATCCCACGCATTTAAGGAACAGACGGAACAACCAAACTTGGAATTAATTGTCAAAGTGGTAAACATAAACCGGCACAATGAACATCCGCTCTTGGAGCTGTGTAAACCCATCAATGAATATAGCATTTTTGTCCAAACAGTGAGAAAATGGAAAGAGCTTGATCCGGTATATGGTTTTCAAAAAGCCATTGAGGAGTGTATAGCAAATAATATTTTGCGAGAATATCTCGAACGGAAGACGAAGGAGGTAATAAACATGTTGCTGGCCGAATATAATTATGAAGAAGATATTGCCGTACAACGTGCAGAAGAACGTGAAATAGCCTTTGCTGAAGGTATAGAACAAGGTATAGAACAGGGTATAGAACAAGGTATAGAACAAGGTGCTCATAACAAAGCTGTTGAAAGTGCAAGAATTTTAAAGCAGCTCCATTCTGATACTGCAATGATTATGCAAGTAACCGGTTTAAGTGCTGAAGAAATAGCAAGGCTATAGGGGAAGGAGCGATCAATTCTTAATTGGTAAGGGGAGGAAAGACACTTTTTTCGGATAAAAGTTTCTTTCCTCCCCTTCAACCCTTCCTATCTTCAAAATAACCGCTTAGGGTTATCACCCTAAGAACCCACCTTTATCTCAAGAGCTTTGCATAAAAGTCTGCCTTGCTTTGTCCTTGCTAGGCTTCTTTAATATTTGCCCCGATGCTCGTGCCGCTTTTTAAAAGCTGTTTCGACATAACAAACTCACGGTTCGTATCGCAGAGCTTTTTGTACAAGGCAATGACCTTCAACGCAAACGCTTTTGTCTAATTTGTAATTTATAATTCATAATTATGAATTTTTCGTATTTTTCAAGCCATTTTTACATCCGTGCTTTATATAAAGGGTATGGAGGCAAAAATGGAAGACACCTATAGATTAACACTTAAAAACGATTATTTATTTAAGCTCTTGCTCGGCTCGGAAGAGAATAAAGCCTGCTTGCAGGACTTTCTTGAATGCGTACTGGATATGCCGAGTGGTATGATTGCAGAGCTTGAACTACTGGACAAAGAGCTTACCAAAAATGAACTCACCGATAAAACGGGAATTCTTGATGTCAAGCTTCGTTTAACCGATGGAACAATTATCGACATTGAAATACAAAACTCTTGGTCTGCCGAATTTATTCCTCGAACACTGTTCTATTGGTCTAAAATGTACATTGAAGGCTTTAAAGAAGGAGAACCGTATACCAGTCTTACAAGATGCATTGCTATTAATCTGATCTCACAAGGTTTTAAGCTCAATAGTGAAATACATTCTACCTATAGTATACTGGAGCAAAAAACACAGCAGCCACTTACTGACTTACTGGAGATACATTTCCTCAACTTGTCGGCAGTAAAAGGACCTGAAATACGGCAAACTATCACTACCAAAAAGCAAGAAAAGCTGCTAAACTGGTTACGGTTTATAGAAACGGATGACAAGGAGGTAAGAACTATGTTAGCAACAACTTCACCGGTATTGCAGATGTTGAATGAGAAAATCGATATACTCAGTTTGAATCCTGAAGAACGCAAGCTCTATGAATCGAGAATGAAGCTAAAAAGCGACATAGCAACTATTTCTGAAGTGCAATTCAAGGCAGGGATCGAACGCGGTAAATCGCTCGGCCTTGCAGAAGGTTCCCACCAAAAAGCGCTCGAAACGGCAAAAAATCTCCTGCAATTTGGGCTTTCTCGGGAAAAGATAGCGCAAGCGACCGGCCTTACCCAAGCAGAGGTCGAAGCGATAAAATAAATCTTAATCATGAATTTATAATTAAGATTTAGCCCCACACACACATTATCTCATCGATACACTGTTGACCGGTGATCGATTTCGATGACGGTGATAACCAATTTATCATCATGGATACGGCACAAAATGCGGTAATCGCCCACGCGGTAGCGCCATAGACCAGCAAGGTTTGAACTAAGCGCTTTTCCGCGGGAGCGCGGATTACCGAGCGCGGCAATTTCGCTCATATACCTTTTAATGCGGTTTTGTATTGGCTTATCAAGACTTGAAAACTGTTTACCTGCTTTCGGAGCGTATTCAATTTTCATTTTAATTATAGTCCAAGCTCTTTGTACAGAACTTCAGCAGGGATTGCAGGTTCCCCGCTTTTTTCAAAGTCAAACCACGCCTTTTCGGCGAGTGCAGCATCTTCAGCATCTTCTTGCAATTCGGCAAGGTAGCGGCTTAGGGCATTTTCCAAAACCGTATCTTTGGTTGCTCCGCTCATTTGCGCAGCCTGCTCCAATTCCCGATATGCTTTATGTGTCATAGTCATTGTAGGCATAGTAAGTCTCCTCGTCTTTTATTATACCATAGGTCATCTCTAAAAACTCGGTTAGCTTTTAGAGATGACCGACGAGTTTAAACTTAAGCCTTTATACAATAATGACTTAAGTTTAAACGTCGCAAATTAAATCTAAGGAAAACCTCTAAAAACTGAGGTTTTTAGAGGTTCCCCATAGTTCCCTTGAAATCTTAATTAAAAATTATCCCCCTCCCTTGCCGTAGAGAACCGCCTCGGATGACGGAAAAGCGTTAAGTAATCGATGTTTTGGCAGGCGTAAGCCTGCCAAAACTCGTGTTGAAAATTGTACTTAGGAAGTATGCGCAAAGTCCGCAATGCGGACTTTGCGCCGTTGTCAAATCCCCCCCCTTAGCTTTCCGTATTACCGGAAGTGTTGTGCAAATAGTAATAAGTATTACCTCCAATTACCGAGCCGGAGCCTAAGTTGTCCTTTATCTCGCCGGCTTCCCAGTAAAAGTGATGATCAAGCATTACCGCCTTGCCGTCGTTGGTTGCTGTATTCTTGGTAATTGTTCCGCCAGTTCCGCCGTCTTCCTTACCCATCGTAAAAATTCCATGTGTAAATACGCCGCCGCCTTTGTCGGCTGTGTTTCCTTCTATTTTTCCGCCTGTCATCGTAAACTTCCCGTACATGTTGTAATAACCGTCCGCGTTCACATATACGCCGCCGCCGTGTTCGGTTGCTATGTTTCCTTTAATTGTTCCGCCGGTCATCGTAAAGATTCTGTGGGCGGCATGTATATATACGCCGCCTCCGTTTTTAGCTTTGTTGCCGCTAATTTCTCCTCCTGACATGGTAAGGTTTCCGTCTGAAACCACAGGACCTATGTTGCCATTTTTAAAGCCGGTAATTGTTACGCCGCCTTTGATTTCCGCCTTGCCTCCTCTTTCTACAAAAAGCGCGTATTGACTATTACTGCCGTAATCAGCTCCTTGCAGCGTTATCGGCCCTTTTAATATTAACGACGCATTTTCTTGTACCTGTAAGTGTTTATAATCGTTCCCCTTGCTAGGACATGTTAAGGTTACTTCTCTATCAGCCTTGAGCATAATCTTTCTATAACCCCATATTTCAACCGTTTTAAGGTCGCTGATATTCCCCAGCTTTATAATAGTATTGTTGGGGCTACCATCAATTACCGTTTTCAACATGTCAGGATCCTCGACTTCTGCTTTCAAGTTACCGTTGTCAGCAATATACCAAAATACATTCCAGTTCTCCGAGTCCTCCGTAACTTTCTCCGGCGGAACGATGAACTTCTTGCGGTTTTCCGGTGAGCCGCCTGTTATATTGCCCGTAAGCACCGTCGTCGCCCTGTAGCTTTCCGGTGTAATGCGCGCGGCGTGCGCGTGTGACAAAATGCCGTCAACGGTTATCGTCTTTCCGGTCTTCAAATACACGTCGTTTTTCCCCTTATCATTCGCCTCTGATCCGGTAGAGGGCGTAACGATTGCGGATCCGCTCATCTTAAAGGTTCCGTCCTGTACATAAACGCCGCCGCCTGTGGTTGCCGTGTTGTCCTTAATCTGTACGCCGTTGTTAAGCGTTACGATGCTGCTGCCTCCGGTGATATAGATGCCGCCGCCTGTGGTTGCCGTGTTGCCCGTAAGGGTGCAGCCATCCATGGTAACCTTTGCGCCCCCCTCGACCAGCAGGCCGCCAGCCCTCACGTTTCCCTTGTTGCTCTTAAGGGTACAGCTTTGCATGCTGACGGTTGCCCCGTGGACATACACCCCGCCGCAGCCGTTTGACGCGTCGCCGTGTGTCGATTCATTGCCCTCAAAGGTGCAGCTGTTCATGGTAACGGTTGACTTGTTTGCACGCACACCGCCACCCCTCGCGGCCTTGTTGCCCTTAACCGTTACGTTGCCTTTAAGCGTCAATTCACAGCCATCGTTGATATAGATGCCGCCGCCGAAGCCATAGTCGTCGGTTACCGTGTTGCCGTTGATGGAACCGCCGCTGATTGTTACGTGCGCAGCATTATCGTCGCGTTTTGTTGCATACACTGCGCCGCCATTCTTGTTCGCCGTGTTGTCCGTAAGGGTGCAGCCTGTTATTTTGACACTTGCACCATGTACGTAAATTGCACCTCCGTCGCCGGGTCCATCGGATCCCTCAGCCATACCATTTTTAAGCGTCAGGTTTTCCAGCGTGAGCGTTTTGTTGCTTTCCACTTTGAAGATGCGGTGCTTCGGTTTGCCGCCGGTGCTGTTGTTTGCGTCGATCACGGCGGATGATGCGCCGGTCGCCCTTTTAATCGTCAGGTTTTTGTTGATAACGATTTCGCCGTTGTTGCCGGTATCGCTCGTCGCCTTTATTTCGCCGTCTATGGTAAGGGTAGCGTTATCGGGTGCGCTTTTAACCGCACGCGCAAGGTCTTTCCACGTTGCCGGATTTTTTATGTGCGACTGGTAAAACTTCACCGTTACGGTTGTATCTGCGGTTACGTTGGAAAGTGTATAGGTTGAGTTTGTTCCGTTTACTACGATATTGCCCTTTTTCCATTCCGCAACTTCCCAGTCTGTATTGGTGGGATCCGCGGTAAAGCCTACACTTCCGCCGTCTTCAACTGATGTGCTGCCGTTTTCTACAAAGCTACCTGAATCGGCTTTAATCTTTCCTCCCGCTTTGTCGTCTACGATTTCTACGCGGTAGGTTACGTTGTAGCGAGCCTTCTTCCACTTTGCATAGAGCGTTACTATCGCGTCTTGAGCCGTCGCAAGATTGGTTACCTGTGCTTCATCAGCATAGAATGTAGAACCGTCTGCACTTGTTGCCCAGCCGTCAAAGGTATGACCGCTTTTAATAAATTTGTTTTTAGTAAGCGCCTTAGTCGTATCATCATACGTAAACAGCTGGTCGGCCATAGTTCCGGTGGCAGCGTTGTCATTCTTGTCAAAGTGCACTTTGTAGGTATTTGCCGTCCACTGCGCCGTGTACGTTGCATCCGCTGCAGGGAACGTCAAAGTCAGCGCCGGTGCGCTACCTTCCGGCTTCCAGCTGTTAAAAGTATAGCCGGTTTTTTGCGCAGTAGGAGCCGTAAGCGTTGCGCCGTATTTACCTGATACCGTCTTATTATCTGTGCTGCCGTCGATTTTTCCACCGTTTGGATTAAACGTCAAATGAACGGTCTTGCGCTTGTAGTATACTTTTACTACTGTTGAACCGTCAGCAGCGATGGTCGGGGAGGCCGGTTCAAGTTTATCGAACTCAAAGCCGGGATAGCTTTTTAGCGTTACGGCAGCATTCGCGCCGGTTGTACCCGTTGCATTATCATCCGTATCGGTAGGCTCGGCAGGATAATTATTATCATTAACATTCTGTTGGTAGTGTTTTACCTTATAGGGCGTATCTGCACCTGCCGTCCACTGCGCATAGAGCGTCATATCACCGGTTACCATGTCCGTTGCAAAGTTCCACGCTTGCCCTGCAGAACAGGCTTTATCTTTATACCAGCCGGTTACTCCGAACCCTTGTTTTTTCGGCCGCGGGTCGGGTGCTGAAACTGTAGCGCCGTGCAGCGCAATCTTAGAAACTGCGGTAGTACCGTCCGGATAGACTCCTCCGTTTGCATCAAAGCTTACCGTGTGTCCTTGCACAACCTTATAATAGACAGTCCGCACCGGCGTTGCCGCAAAGTCAGTGCCGTCCGTGTAATACTCCAGCTTATACTTCTTTTCACCGGCGCCGTTTAACGGAAGCGGTACGGTAACGGGATTGCCGTCATACTTTATCGGCGTTGAACTGCCGGTATCGGTCAGCGTACAGTGCACCGTCGTGTTTGCCGTCGGCGAAGACGCGGTCAGTTCAGCTCCGGCGCTGCCGGTACCGATGATAATAGGATCGGCTTCGCTGCCGCTTCCGGAAATTTTCGTTCCTTTCGTGATGGTAATATTCTCTGCTTCCGCCTTATTCGGTTTTGTACTTGCGTTCAGTATGTCGGAAGCTAAGCCTCTTTCGTCTATAAGTTTAATCGTATAGTCTTTTTTTGCAGCGCCGTCTTTCACTTCAACATCGGTTTTATAGTACAGTACCCAGCTGCTGTCGGCGGGAACATCATCGGCGTCCGGCTCATTCAGCTTTTCTGCATCGGAATGCGTAATAAAGACATCAGCTTCCGGTTTGGTAAATGCGGTTTGCGCTTCATTAGCCGAAAACGTATAGGGTGTTCCGTTGACCTCAATACGGGCAAGATCTTTATGCAAAAGCCCGCCCGGCACCCTCTTATCCATATCCGGCACCTTGATGCACAGCACATAATAAGCAGGCGAACCGGTTGTCTTTGCAACGGTGAAACTCGGATTCTGAGGGGGTGTATTCGCTTTTAGCTTTAGAGTGTAGGTTTGTTTAAAGAGGCGGCCGTCTGCGGCATACAAGGAGAGGGTGGAAGAAAGGTCTTGCGCACCCCATTCATGCGCTTTTAAAAAAGAAGCCTTATACGTAAGGGTCAGACTTTGTCGGTCTTCGGATTGTGTGAGCGTATAATCCGTACCCGCTACCGGAGCCTGTGTTAAATGCTCAAACACAACCACCTTTTTTGCCGGGGCTGCCGCCGGAGGTAAATCGAGCGAAAAAGATTTAGGATTTTTCAGCTTAAACGTGACGGAAACATCTTCAGCCGAGGGGACACTCGGTATGCTGTTGAGGTCGTTTTGTAATACCGCCTTTATGCTTGAATCGGTAATATACGCTTCCGATGCCCAATAGCTGAGATAGTCGTCTATATTTGCGGTAAACTGATTACAGGATGCAAACAAAAGAGTAAACAATATTCCGGTTAAAATGGCATAAAATTTCCGCATAGAACAACTACCTATATCTTATATATTGAAAAGAAATCTAAATATATTAACAGAAATCTTCCATATAAGATACGTTTTTAGCGCAAAAATAACCGCGGTTGCTTAAAAAGAACCATGGTTACAGGGAAAGCAGCTCAGGTAATCGCATCAAAAGTGTTGTTTGGTAAGCCCGCAGAATAATGAAGACCGTTCAACCAGAGTTGAACCTCTTCGCGGTTCAAATGGTCTCGCGGTCTTAATTATTCTGCGATTTTTATCTACTCTGCCTGATACAATTGCCCCTCTGCTAGAAAAAAGAGGGAAGACAATCGCAAGTCTAGAATTGTTGCATTATTTTTGATATGGTACTGCCGATTATGAGTAAAAAACTAAGCCCTGATCGTCTGTTATATATTTTAAATGCCGGTATGATGACCCTTGCAATGATAATGAATATTAAAGTTGCTATTCCATACGTATCTGTTATACCGTATATGAATTTGATCAAAGCTGCGCTGAATGCTTTCTGCGTGTGTCTTTCCATTATCCTTATCGTTCATCCCGAAAAAAAGCTCTTAACCTATATCGTCTTTTTTGTCGAAGCAGGAAATGCCGTCCTTGTCGGCTTTATGGGAATCGGAACTTCGATGTTCTGTATCGGTATTATCATCTGTTTTGTTAATGGAGAATTTGCCATTAATCGGAAAAAAAAGGTGATATTGCTTGGTGGTTACTGGTTGCTGGTTACTATCACAATCTATCCCGTCCTCGGATTTGCATTCGTTATATTTGAAATCTTAGGAACCCTCTTCGGGCTTACCGTCTGCGTTGTACTGTATCAAAAACTCGAAGGAAAGCTTTCGTATCTTTTGCTGCCGGACGAAACGATAACGACTGCCATTACCCTGCCACCGAAAGGTTCAACCTTAAAATTATCGGATTATGAACTTTCGGAACGGCAAATTGCATTCATCCTCGGTTCGATTAAACAAGGGGAAACCTACGAAGCGCTGGGAAATCGCTATCATGTCAGCACCTCAGTGGTCAAAAAAGATATGGCTGCAGCCTGTAAATATTTCGGCGTCGCCAACCGAGAAGCGCTGCGGATTTTATTGTTGCAATATAAGCTTGAGTAACCGGCGATTATTATATAAAACTATCAGGATCGATTAATAATCACCGGTAGTAATAGCTTTCCTTAAAATACTATTTATTTTTGTTTGATAGCCTTTACCTCCGGATTGAAGTGCCGCAAGAATATCCGCATCGATCTTTATAGAAATTGTTTTTTTAACGGGCGTTACATTCCAATATGCTTCATGCGCCGGTCTGAGTCTGGCTATTTGTGCCTTTGTCAGTTTGGGGCTATCCTCATCATACGATATAGGGTGATTTTTTATTTCTTCCAATCTTTCAGCCGTTAATTTTGTTGAAATAATCATAATATTCCTCCCTCAAGTCTTTCTCTGCTTGCCGTGCGGATATTAACCGTATTCTGTCTTTCTTTTCAGTAAAAAAGACCAATACTATCAATATTCCATTCAAATTACCAATTCCGTAGTATCTATCTTCTGTTTCAGAATGCTCAAAATCATATCCGATTAAAAATGCAGGATCATCAAATACTTCCAATATTTCTTCGAAAGCGATTCCATGTTTTTCAATATTAGCACGATTTTTGTCTTCGTCCCACTCAAAACGATTATCGTTGCTTATAATTGTTTTTCCCATAGGGAAAATATATACTGATGAGGATATATCGTCAAGTATATTTATCGTTGGACAACGATAATGACTCCAAGGTATAACTTCGGCGGCTACAATAGTTAAAACTGTGCAAAAAGCCGCCCAAATATTGACATAATGACGTAAAAAATTGAAACTACACAGATAAATAGACGGGCATCTCTAAACACTCAGGTATAGTTTTTAGAGGTTCTCATATTTGCGTTTTAGTGAAAGAGGGGCATTTCTAAAGATTAAAGTTTTAGGGGTTCCCGATAACGCCTTTTATAGACAAGGAGTATGAGGTATGTATACACGACCCTTGCGCTATCTTAAATCAATTCAAAATACGCTGCCGGTGTAAAGATGAGTGGTTTATCAATTTTTATATCTTCAAAATCCTTATCACCTGTGATTAAAATATCCGAATCGGATAAAATTGCAGATACAAGAACCGGTAAATCTTTTATATCTCGAATTTCCGGATATTTCTTTTCATCGATTTTTTCGGGAGTCTTAAATTCTTCAAACCTGATTCCATTAAAAAAAATATTCAACTGTTCTTTTTTTAATGGAAATTTCTTTTCAAAAACTTCTTTACATTCGTCCTTTATGTATGAAGCAATTATTACCGTGTGCTTTTCAATTAAATGAGAAAAAACCTTAGCAACTTTAGCATTGGGAAAAAGTATCGCAGAAATAATGATATTGGTATCTACGAAAACTCTCAACGTGTTTTCCTTAATTCTTTGATGTATGCAACAACATCATCTTCCGTTTGAAAGCCTTCTTTTTCTGCCTCTCCTCGCATTTGAGTTTGAATATTTGACAAAGTTATTTGAGAAGCATTTGCAATATACACTTTTCCTTTGCTTTCTTCAAAAAAAACTTTATCACCGCTTTTTAACCCAAGCATATCTCGTATTACAAGAGGAATAGTGATCTGCCCTTTCGATGTTACTTTTGCCAGTTCCATAAAACATCTCCTTACTTTCCTTACTTGTACTATATACTAACGGAGGAAATGCCGTCAAGGGACTGTTCAGCGGAAGGGCGGAGGCGGATATCCCCTATCAGGTGCTATACATCCGTGTACAGCACCTGATAACGAGTTTGACGAAATGTCAAACTCGTTGCTGAGCAGAACCACGTCCATCCGTGGACGTTTTGCAGAAAAAGAACAGCAGGAAGGCTTTGCAGTGAAGCGGAAAAACCTGCCTCCGATGATGCAGGAACGGAAAAAAGATTGGAGCCGGAGACCGGTTTTTGCGTAAGCAAAAAGCCGCCCAAATATTGACATAACAACACAAAAAATTGAAACTAGTAAGAATAAATAGATGTGCGTTTTAGTGAAAGAGGGACATTGCTAAGGCTTGAGGTTTTTAGAGGTTCCGGATAACGCCTTTTATAGACAAGGAGTATGAGGTATGTATACACCGGTTGATCCTAAGGTGGATTTTCCGAAACAGGAAGAAGCGGTTTTGCGCTTTTGGGAAGACCACGATGTTTTTAAGAAGTCTGTTGCACAGCGTGAGGGGGCTGATGAGTACGTGTTTTTTGACGGCCCGCCCTTTGCAACGGGGCTGCCGCATTTTGGGCATTTTGTGCCGAGCACGATTAAGGATATTATTCCGCGTTATCAGACGATGAAGGGGAAGAAGGTTGAGCGGCGGTTTGGATGGGACTGTCATGGGCTGCCGGTAGAAAACTTGATCGAAAAAGAGCTGGGGCTGAACTCGAAGACCGACATTGAAAAGTACGGTATTGCCAAGTTTAATGAGGCGTGCAGGGCGAGTGTGCTGCGCTATGTGAAGGAGTGGCGGCATACGATTAATCGGCTGGGACGCTGGGTTGATTTTGATAACGATTATAAGACGATGGAACCGGCGTATATGGAGTCGATTTGGTGGGTGATGAAGCAGCTGTGGGAGAAGGGGCTGTTGTATGAGGGGCATTATATTTTGCCGTATTGCCCGCGCTGTTCCACGGTACTTTCCAATCATGAGCTGAATCTTGGCGGGTATAAGGATGTACACGATCCTGCGATTACCATCCGCTTTAAGGCGCGGTATACGGTTGCGGGTACCCCTGCGGCGAAAACCTTTGCTGCGGAGCCGCTTCCGCCGAATACCTATCTTTTGGCGTGGACAACCACCCCGTGGACGCTGCCGAGCAACCTTGGGCTTGCGCTCGGCGCCGATATAGACTATGTGTTGATAGCTGATGAGGGTGAGCACTATATTCTTGCCGAATCCCGCTTAGCGGCGTACTACCGCGAACCGGAAAAATGCACCGTTATATGGAAGAAAAAGGGCGCAGAGCTGCAAGGTATCTGCTATGAGCCGCTTTTCCCGTATTTTGCGAATTTGACCGTAAAAGAGGACGGCAGTTCCGATGATGCAGGACGGGGTGCGTTCCAAACTTTAATCGGCGACTTTGTTTCTACGGAAGACGGTACCGGTATTGTTCATACGGCGCCGGGATTTGGTGAAGAGGATAGCACGTTATTTAAAGGCAGCGGAATACCGATGATCTGCCCGGTAGATGCTGAATGTAAGTTTACGGCGGAGGTTCCGGACTATCAGGGACGCTTTGTAAAAGATACTGATAAAGATATTATGGAGCGGTTGAAGGCTGAGCGGAAACTGGTGAAACGGGATCAAATTCTGCACGCCTATCCGCACTGCTGGCGCTGTTCCAGCCCGCTCATTTACCGTGCCGTCAGCAGCTGGTTTGTTTCGGTGGAAAAGGTAAAGGACGCGATGCTGCGGGCGAATAGCAAAATCAACTGGCAGCCTGCTCATATCAAAGAGGGACGCTTTGGAAAGTGGCTTGAAGGCGCCCGCGACTGGGCAATCAGCCGGAACCGGTACTGGGGAAATCCGCTGCCGATCTGGAAGTGTTCCAATCCCGACTGCGGACACTCCCTCTGTGTGGGAAGCCGCGATGAGCTGAAAGCATTGAGCGGTGTTTATCCGGAAGACTTGCACAAGCACTTTGTTGACAAGATTACCATACCGTGTAAGCAGTGCGGCAAAACGATGTACCGTGTTCCGGAAGTGCTGGACTGCTGGTTTGAGTCCGGTTCGATGCCGTATGCGCAAGTGCACTATCCCTTTGAAAATAAAAAATACTTTGAAGAGCACTTCCCCGCTCATTTTATTTCCGAAGGACTGGATCAAACCCGCGGCTGGTTCTATACGCTGACTGTCTTGGCGGCTGCGCTGTTTGACCGCCCCGCGTTTGAAAACTGTATTGTCAATGGGCTGGTGTTGGCAACCGACGGGAAAAAGATGTCTAAGTCGCTGCGGAACTATACCGATCCCAATGAGGTTGTCCGGCAGTTCGGGGCGGATGCGCTGCGCTTGTTCCTGATGCACTCAAACGTGGTTAAGGCGGAGGATTTGAAATACTCCGATGACGGTGTACGCGATATTCTGAAAGGTATTTTGATTCCGCTGTGGAACAGCTACAGCTTCTACGTGACGTATGCGAACATCGATGGTATTACACCGCCTGCCCATGCGAAACTCGACGGCACGGATGCGCACATCGCTGCCTTTGTGAAAGAGCTGAACAATCCGCTTGACCGCTGGATTCTCTCCGTAACTGAAAAGCTTGTGTTTGATGTAACGGCGGCGTTGGACGATTACGACCTTACGAAGGCGATTGACCCGATTGTTGCATATATCGATCAGCTGAACAACTGGTATATCCGCCGCTCTCGCCGCCGCTTCTGGAAGAGCGAAAACGACGGCGATAAGGCGCAAGCCTACGAGACCTTGTACCGTGCGCTCAAGAAGTTTGCACTGGTCGCGGCTCCGGTTGTACCGTTTATTACCGAATCGATTTGGCAAAACTTGAGAACAGCGGATGATCCTCTTTCCGTACACTTGGCGGATTACCCCGTCTATGCGGAAGCGGCGCGGGATACCGAGCTTGAGTTTAAGATGGAGACGGTACAAAAAGCCGTGTCGATGGGACGGGCGCTCCGGTATCAGTTCAATTTGAAAATCCGCCAGCCGCTCAAAGCGGTGGAAATTGTTACGAAGAACCAGCAGGAGAAGTCGGTCTTACGTGAAATGGAAAGCAGCATTATGGAAGAGCTGAACGTGAAAGAGGTGATTTTCCACGACAAAGAAGATGAGCTGGTTGAGTATTCCGCCAAGGCGAATTTTAAGGTGCTGGGAAAAGAGCTCGGCGCAAAGATGAAAACCGCAGCGGCTCAAATTGAAAAACTCTCTTCCGCGGAGATTGAAAGCCTCTTTGACGGCGCAACCTTGAGCATTGATGTTGAGGGGCAAGCCGTTGAGCTGACTTCCGACAAGGTGATTCTGAACCGCATTGAAAAGGCGAACCTCAAGGTGCTGAACGAAGGGACGCTGACGGTTGCGCTTAACACGCAGGTAACCGAGGAGCTGCTGCTGGAAGGCTATATCCGTGACCTTGTCCGCGCGGTGCAGAACTTGCGGAAGGAGTCCGGGCTTGAAGTAACCGACCGGATTACGCTTTCCGTTTCCGGCACTGATACGGACGGGAAGCACCTCTTGCAAAAAGCGTTCGAGGCAAACAAGGACTACCTGATGAATGAGACCTTGGCTGTCGAGGCGGTCTTTGGGGGCGAGCTGCCTGCAGGAAAGCCTGCCGCCGAGCTTGACATGGGCGATGGGCTTTGCTGGCACATCGCGCTGGAGAAGGCGGGAGTGTAGGGGCGTGGTGTAATACCGAGAGCACCGAGTACTGAATACCCGCCGTGCAGAAAAGGGCAGCCGTTTGAAATAGTGCAAGCGGCTGCCCTTTTTTGATGTTCCCAATTGTTACATCGTTTTGCTGAGCGTTTCGGAAATACTGAACGCGCAGTCTCCGACCTTTTCAATTGTCCGCACCATATCGATATACAAAAGTTCCGCCTTAACATTGCCGCCTTCTTCCAGACGGTTCCGCGCAAGTTTTTTGAGGTTGCTGCGCATTGCATCGATAGTTTGTTCCATTTCATCGGCAAGCGCCAATTGATCCTGTGCCAACGGTTTATTCAAGTGATCGTGTACAAAATGAATAAATTGATTAACGACGCCGAGATAGGGCAAAAGCTTATCCATATCTTCTTTCGGAATATTGAGCTTTTTCTTTTTGCTCTTTTCGATGTGTAGTCCTAATTCATAGATATGATCGGTCATGTTTTCGAGATTATCGACGATAGTCAACATCAGCCGTACATTGTGCTCCGCTTTAACACTGAGCGACAGACGGGAGGTTGCAATCAAGAAGCGGGATAACTCTTCCTGCATTTGATCTGCATAGTCTTCTTGCTGTACGAGCTGTTCAATGACGGCTTCAACGGAGCCTTTGTGATCGTCTTCCAGCAGGGGGCGGATTGTGTCAAACATCTTTCGTACAACCGTAGACATTACACTGATTTCGCGTTCGGCTTGCAGAATGTAAGCTTCAATGTTCTCTTTAATTGCCGTTTCGTTCGGCATAACCAGTTGATACCGTTCCGGTGATTCGTCTCCTTTGTCTTTGACAAGCCATTCTACGAAGCGCGCAATATATGAAACAAAGGGGAGCGCAATCAAAGTATTCAGGATGTTGAACAGCGAGTGGAAGAGTGCAAGCCGGATGGTGATATCTGCAAGTCTGCTGCCTTCAGGCGTTAAACGATACAACAGTGCGAGTGATGGTTTAAAAAAGATTAAAAATAAAAGTGCGCCGCATACGTTAAACAGTACGTGCACCATAGCTGTTCTACGCGCGTTGAGCTTGCTGCCGATTGCTGCGACAACTGCGTCGATTGTCGAACCGACGTTACTGCCGAGTACGCTTGCCGCAGCGAATTCCATACCGATAACGTTGCCATAAGCCATGGTCAAAATAATAGCGGTGGTTGCCGACGAGGAGTGTAACACAACCGTTAAAACAAAACCTGCAACAAAACCGATTATAATGCTGTATATACTGCCATCGGCAGCTAACGATAAAAACGAAAGGTTATCGGCGGAAATATCCGGCATCAGGGAAGAAAGAATGCCGAGTCCCGTGAAGAGAAGCCCAAAGCCCATGATGCCTTCGCCTAAGCTTTCCTGACGGAACTTTTTGAAGAAGGTAAGAAAAAAGCCGATACCGAATGCCGGAATGGCAATTTCGGCAAGCTTGAGCTGGAAGCCGACCAACGCGACAATCCATGCGGTAACCGTAGTACCGATATTGGCGCCGAATATAACGCCGATTGCCTGTGTCAATGAGAGAAGCCCCGCATTGACGAAAGAGACGGTCATAACGGTGGTTGCGCCTGATGATTGAACAATAGCAGTAACTGCAAAACCGGTAATGACGGCAAGAACCCGATTACCGGTCATCATATTGAGGATTCGGTGAAGGCTTCCTCCGGCACTTTTCTGAATACCTTCGCTCATCAGTTTCATGCCGTATAGAATGAAGCCGAGGCTCCCCAATGCTTGTAGCAATATTACAACTATTTTCATGCCGACAGCATAACAAAAGGTAATGTCTTTTGCAATGACACAAGCAGTTGATTTTAGGAGAAGATTTTTGGACACCCTCATCTCTCTCTTGTGCGAGTTAAAAAAAAACTGCTATAGTGTCGATATGACGCTCTATGAATATTATATGATATTTCCCGATGGCGATACACAGGAAGTTTCCGATGAGCTTATGGTCGGATCTCTGTACGACATCAACGGTAGGCGATTAATACCGCCGCTCCCGACAAATAAAATGATTGTGTATCAGGTATGCGGAAAACGCACCCGTGAAGAAAGGGGTATTGTTACAATTTATTACATATTGGAACAGTTGGATGCGGTTGAATTACGTGCATACCTCTAACGAATGATTAACACTTATAATGAAACACACCTGCACCGTACCCTAAAAGACTTGTATAGCAGTACCGGTGCCGTGCAGGAAACCTCGTTGCAGGGATTTATCTGTGATATTTACGATGCAGGGCGGATAATAGAAATACAAACCTCTAAACTTTCCGCACTGCGGGCTAAATTGGAAAAGCTTTTGCCGCTGTATCCTATTCAGATTGTCTATCCCATCATCAAAAATGCATATATACTGATGCTCAATGCAGACGGCTCTAAGCGCAGCTGCCGTAAAAGTCCTAAGCACGGCAATTTCTATCAGATTTTCAGAGAGCTGTTAGGGATTGTTCACTGTCTTGATAATCCAAATCTTACGATACAAATCTTGTATATCGATTGTGAAGTTATCAAAATAGATGATAAGAAGGGGCGAAGCAGATATAAAAGGCCGCGTATTATTGATAAAAAGCTGTTAAAGATACATCGAGAAGAGGAATTTCACGGTATCAATAGCTTGATCGCGCCGTTTATGGCAAAGCTGCCCGATGCATTTATCAGTACCGATGTAAGAAAATTAGGCGCCGGAGTCTATGCATCATATATCCTATCGTTTTTAAAAAAATGTCAAAAAATAGTCTTTTATACAAAGGCAGGGCGCTATCATGTGTATAAAAAAACCGGTATCGAATAGATACCGGTTTTCAATCGATTGATACGAGTTAGAACAACGGTTTACCAGCTGTCTTTCATATCGTCATCATCGCGCATATCGACTTCATAAAGGTCGGTAACGGCACGGAGATCATCGAAGTAGATGTAGTAATTTCCATAAGCTTCCCACGGATTGCATTCAATGCGGAAACCTACAATCTTTAAGCCCATGCTGGTGCCGTAGTGATAATCTTTTTGTACAATTCCCGTTCCTGCTGCATTCTGGGGAGGAACTGCAACGGTCATTAGCTTCCATCCTGCATGGTTCAGCTTCCCTACATAGAGTTCAAAGCGCTGTCCCATATAGTCTTCAAGGATGAGCTTTAAAACGTGCGGATAGCTTCTTCCGACAACCCAAACGCTGACGGTTTTCGTAATGCCTTCGACCGGAATCGGTTTGACAGCACGGACTTCAAAGCTATTATAACCGCGGCGATAGAAAGACACCTTTGTACCATAAACTTTGCTATCGGGTAAATTAAGGTTCTCTTCTTCCGGAATCGGCTTCTTTTGCTTGGGAGCGCCATCAAATAAACGTCCTTGAATAACACCCTCATCCGAGGACATGGAACACGTCCAAGAACCTTCATTTTCAAACTTATCGACCGATACTTCTTTTAAACGCTGTTCTGCAGATTCAACACCGATACGAGAAGGATCTGCTTGATCCAAGGATGATGCATCGCGTGTGTTCTCTTGGGCAAATGCAAACAACGATAGCGCTGATAATAATGCTAAGATGGTAACATATTTTTTTGTCATTATTTTCCGCCCTCCTTATTTGAATCGGCATCTCCAAACTGAGCCTTTTCTAACTCATATCCGTCATAAGAAGGTATACGAGTATTGGTTAATGCCTTGAATTCATCAAAGAAAACATAAAAGTCATCAACGTTCTCTGTAGGCTGAGTGCGGATTCTAAATGCGACAAAGCTCATATATTTAAGCTGTGATAAATAGCGTGACCGCTGTTGAATATTCGTGGGAACGGTAACCGCTAAATTTCTCCATCCATGGTAATTTAATGTTCCGACCGGTAATGTATGTATCCGTCCGTTGCAATCGCGTACCAGAATTTCGAGGTCATACGCATAGCCTGCACCCCAGACCCAAAGATCGAATCTCTGAACAATCCCTTTTAAGGGAATTTCATAAGGAGCGGCATCATCGCCGGAACCTTTCGTCGGATAAACATCGACCCAGTTATCGCCCTGGCGGTTAAATTTAAACTGCATTCCTAAAAATTTGTATTCTTTATCGGAATCGGATTGCATAACCCGCAGAGCATTCGGCATTCCGTCAAAATACTTTAAGATAGGATAACCTTCAGTGATAAATTTACTTCCAATACCATTCCATGCTATCTCTGATGATTCGGGGGAGTCAAAAGTCTCCACCATATACGTTTGATAATTAACACCGCTATCCTGCGCTGCCAATGGAGTACAAACGACTGCAAACATCAGAACAAAGACCGTAATAACAACGCCTTGTTTCATTCACAACTCCTTTTATTTCCGCCGATATTCTAAGAAATCATACCCATTATAGTCTGAAAAGAAAACTTTGTCAAACAACTCGGTAATCCTCAAACCTGAAATAATGGAGCATCAATTCCGCAGCGGATGAAGAACTCTGCCTACAGTATCGGCAGAGTAGGTAAAATATACAAGGGGTAGACGCTTTTTTTGCATTTTTTGTCCGCTTGTTAACCGGCGTTTCCCTTTCGGTATAGTATAAAGTGGAGTACCGTACCGATTAAAGCAAGCCCTGCTAAAATCGAACCGTAGATTATTGGGTCCCCTTTAAAATAATAAAGCCCCAGCGCAAAAGTGCCCAACATAAGGATCCCCATAAATAGAAGGAAGCAGAGTGTACAAGCAACGGCATAGTAGAAAGTAATTTCGGCGCAAAAATGTAAGAGTGCATCCAGAATAAAAAGAGCGCTTGTATACAGAATGATGCAAAGTACGATGGGCATAATGCGGAGATGCGTACTTGCAAGAAATAATTGCTGATATATTTTTACGGTAAATAGACCAAACAGCGCTGCCGGAATCGGCAAAACGTTAAAACCGGAAAAGATCAGCGCAATCAATAGTACAATGCAAAAGGGAATAAAGGTATCCACAAAAAAGGAGTAAAAAAAATAACTTCCTAACGAACCGATATAGCGATCCGTTTTTGCAGAAAAAAAAGACACAATCAGTAAGAACAGCGTTGTCGCTGCAATACCGACAAAAAACATAAAGATATGCTTATTTTTTTCTTCTAATTGAAAGGCATAAGAGAAAAAAATGAGCGGAATACAAAATAATAGTAAAACAGCCATATTCAGTTAGAATATCATAAAATGATACGATAGACAACGCTCATTTTTAACACAAACCTAGGGGCGACGGAATACTAGAGGCTTTCCTCTAGAACAGGGAACCATCCAAAATATCCTATAACTCGAACAATCCCCTATTCATTTTTTCGGTAATATAATGTTACACCACCGCTTCTTTTACGGATGGCGTGCAGCGACTCCTTTTTCGATCAATGATATAAACTGATCTTCATACCAATCTTGGGAATAAGGTACATGTTGGCGGACAATCGGCCGAATTTTTGCTTCGATGGTGTCCTTGCAGGCTTCGCAAATATCATATTCGCGGATATGCCAATAGGTTCTTCCGGCTATAGGATTAACCAATTCTTTTTTGCAAATGTCGCAATGTAAAGTTTTCATAACGATGCTCTCCTAATAATAAAGCTTGTATGTAAAAGCATACCGTATATTTGTTTTTTTGTCGAGATAATCGAGCAAATGCATCAGATGATTTTCTAACTATTCTCGCAGAATCAACAACCCCGACGCTTGCGTCGGGGTATGTTGTTCTCATAAAGTGGTTGCAGTCGGCTTTAATACCCTTTGTTACGACGCAGAGCGTCGGGGTATTAAATCCTCCGCACGAATAAAGAAACTATTCGGCCGGAGTTGAACCTCTTCGCGGTTCAAATGGCCTCATAGTCCCTTTATTCTGCGATTTTGATTTATCTATCTGATGCGTTTACCCTTCGTATAAAAGAAACTTTCCGTAAGCCTTTTGAAATAGCCTGTCCGGAAGTGTACATCCGTGTACACTTCCGGACGCGAGTTTTTGCATCGCAAAAACATCGCTGTTGCGTGAAACCACCGCCCTCCATGGCGCTGTTGAGCAGTGTACTTCCGTGTGCACTGCTCAACGACGAGATTTGACCGGAGCTCAAATCTCGCTACTGCGTGGAACCACGCCCGTCCTTGGGCGTTCTGATATGTTGAGCATTTTCATAAGCGGCACGGATGCCGCTGGTTTAAACAGAAGCGATATTTCGGCAAAGCCGAAATTCGCCATTAAAAGTGTACACGGATGTACACTTTTAATGATGCGACGCAGTAGATATGCCGTATATTTGCAAAAGGGCGCTTTCGAAAAAAAAACTTCCGTAAGCTTTTGCAAAGAGACGGTGCAGATACAAGGCGCGAGCAAAAATAAAGCGGAGACGTACTTGCTGTACGTTGAGCATTTATTTTTGCGCAGTAACGCAGTAGATGCGCCGTATATTTGCAAAAGACTAGTCGACCCGAAAAAGTTGAGATCTTTGATACGCAGGGAAAAAGCGTTTTTGGCTGCCGGTTTCGAACTGTACGGTGATAACCAACTCGCTGCCGCTTTGCCGCGACTGTACGATATAGCCGTAGCCGTAGTCATCATGATAGAGCCGCTGTCCGCACTTCCACAATGTGGCTTCCTCATCGGCAGGGGTACTTGAGCCGGATATGGACTGTCCTATCACGTCGATAAGGTTGCTGTCGATTTCCGCTAAAAAGCGGCTCGGTTCCATAAATGAAAGCTTCCCGTACATCCGCCGTGCCGCGCAGCTGGTCATATACAGCGCATCCTGTGCACGGGTACAGGCAACATACATCAGCCGCCGTTCCTCTTCCATATCTTCGGCGCTTTCGTCATTGCGTGGAAAAATACCGTTTTCAAGACCGGTGATAATTACATTGCGGAACTCAAGTCCTTTTGTGTTGTGCATGGTGATAAGCTGCACGGCATCGGCTCCTGCTTCGGTTTCCGCAAGGCTGCGATCCAGTTCGATATGCTCTAAAAAGGAAGTCAGTCCGGCAGTTGAGCAGGGGTATAGCGAGGCGGTATTGGCAAGTTCCTGCAGGTTCGCTGTTTTCTGCGTGCCCATCACCTCGTCTTGATTCCGGTGAAAGACGCCTAAACCTGTTTGCTCGATAACTGCCAACACAAAGGCCGCGAGCCGCTCTCCCTGCTGCCGCTGATTTTGCATAAGCGCCTGTTCAGCGGTGTTGGTGTTTCTGGTGCTGCCGGTTGGGACATCAGACCGCAGGCTGTTAGCGTGTGCGTCGGTATCCACTGCCGTGTCAAACGCCGCAGTGCCGGTGGCATTCGCAGTATCAAAGACGGTATCGGGATTCGCAGAATCGTATTCGGCAAGGAGGTTTCGGAGCGCATGCAATGTGTTTAAGAACTCTTGCAGTGCGGTACCTGCTTTCTTAGATATCGGGAGCTTTGCTCCTGCGCCGAGCAGCACGGTAATATAGTCGGCTCCTTGTTGCGGCTGCTGTTGCGGTGCCCCTTCAGCCGGTTGCTGCGAGGGCAGGGGAGTGGGCACTTGCAGTTGGGACAGCTCCGGCTGTACTTGTTTCTGCAGAGGCTGGGCAGCGGTATCTTGTAATTGGGCAAACTCCGGTTGCAGCAATTGCGCGGAGCTGTTTTGCAGTTGAGTGAACTCCTGTTGTGCATCTTCGTTATCTTGTTCCGGTGAATTGCCGAGTGCCGATGAACCTGTCGTTGCAGCTTCTTCCGCGTTTGCAAGTGAACCTGTATGTGCGGATAAGCGTGCAAATGCTGCGCGGGCATACGCGACCAGTTTATTCTGTGTGGTTTCGCCGATTCCCCGTGCGGGTTTATTCACCATGCGGCGGAAAGCAATTTCGTCGCGGCCGTTTGCGATAAGCGCTAAAAGGGCAAGCGCATCCTTAATTTCCTCGCGTTCGTAGAACTTGAGCGTACCGACTACCTTGTGCGGAATTTTTTCGTGTAAGAATGAAGTTTCAAAGTTGAGCGACTGCGCATTGGTGCGGTACAAAATTGCCCAGTCTGAGTACGAGCCGCCCGCCCGCACCGCCTTTTTGATGAGCTGCACACAGAGTTCCGCCTCCGCATCTTGAGACGGTAGGTAATAAAGGCTCGGCTTTTGTCCGCCGGTTCCGCGCGCTGCAATCAGCGTTTTACCGAGCCGCCCCTCATTGCGGGACACAATAGAACCGGCAACTTGCAGGATAGGTTCATACGAACGGTAGTTCCGCACCAGCCGGATAATCTTTGTGTGCGGAAATTGACGGTCAAAGGTGAGGATGTTCTGCACTTCAGCGCCGCGGAATCGGTAAATGGACTGATCATCATCACCGACAACACAGACATACGTATCTTCGCCGGTTAATTCCCGCAGCAGCCGGAATTGTGCATCATTTGAATCCTGATACTCATCCACAAGAATCACTGTAAAACGTCTATGCAGCTGCTGCGCAATAGCGGTATGATCTTGTAGCAACTGGACCGGCAGCATAATCAGGTCGCCGAAGTCGGCATTCCCCGTTTCGCGGAGCCGCTGTTGATACGCACGGTAGATTTCCGCAAACTCCGGTGCGGGGTCGATTGCGGCAAGTTGCGGGCTATCGGGTAGAAGGCAATAATCTTTTGCACGGGAGATTTTCCGTATAAAGCGCTGCGCCTCCTGCTTATTCAGTTGAGGCAGCGCCTTCATCAACAGCGTTACCGAATCATCATCATCGTAAATCGTAAAATTGGGAGAAAGTCCCGCCCATTCGGCATACCGGCGCAGCATCCACGCACCGAAAGAGTGAAAGGTGCGGATACTCGACCTGGCTGCGCGTTCATCCAGTACCCGTGCCCGTTCCGCCATTTCCCGCGCAGCTTTGTTGGTAAAAGTAACTGCCAAAATCGATTCAGGGCGCACACACTGTTCTGCAATAAGCCACGCAATTTTTGTGGTGATAACCCGTGTCTTCCCAGAACCCGCGCCTGCCAAAATCAACAGCGGCGAGCCGGTATGACACACCGCTTCAACTTGTTCAGGATTTAAAACCGATAAATAGTTACACGTTTCTTCCATATATAATTTTACCATAGAATACGCGCTCTTAATGATGGAAACCTTTAAAAACCGATTCGCAATCCGCACGAGCGGATACGATAAATCATTTCTTTACAGAACAAGCCGATAGACTTGCGGTTTTTAGAAGATACCATGATATCTAAGAGCTATAGTTTTAAAGATAACTTATTGTATGAGTTTATCGAGGGCTTGGCTAGGGGAAAGAAAGGTATAATTTCGGCAGTCACAATCAACAGTTTCGATGCTCTGCGTCGAGACTGTTGATTTCTGCTACACAAAAACTGAAGATTGAGCTAAAATCAGCAAGATGTTTTTTGCTTACAGGAGATAGCAATGAAAGAAATTCCCGTAACGGAGCAGCGCAATCCTGCTTCGTATCAAATTGACATAAAAAGTACGGCAGAAATTTTAACGATTATCAATAATGAAGATAAAAAAGTTCCCGAGGCGGTCTCGCAGGCGATTCCGCAGTTGACGCGGCTGGTCGATTGCGCGGTTGAGGTGTTTAAAAAGGGCGGACGGCTGTTTTACCTCGGTGCGGGAACCTCCGGCCGTCTGGGGGTGTTGGATGCCTCAGAATGCCCGCCCACCTACGGCGTGTCTCCCGATATGGTGCAGGGGTTTATCGCAGGCGGCGATGCTGCGCTCCGCCGTTCCATCGAAGGCGCCGAGGATGATGAAAACCACGGTATCGATCAGCTGCGCAGTGCCGGTTTTTCGGCAGCCGATATGTTGGTCGGTATTACCGCCTCCGGTTCCGCCCCTTATGTACTGGGGGCGCTCCGGTATGCCCGTTCGATCGGCAGCCCGACCGGTGCAATAAGCTGCAATAAAGATTCACGCACCTTCGAGCTTGCCGATTATCCCATTTATCTGCCGGTTGGACCCGAAATCGTTACCGGCTCCACCCGAATGAAGTCGGGCACTGCGCAAAAGCTTGCGCTGAATATGATTACCACCACAGCGATGATTCGGCTGGGGAAGGTATATAATAACTTTATGATCGATTTGATGCCGGTAAACGCAAAGCTGGTGGTACGGTCGAAGCGGCTGATTAACGAAATTACCGGATGCGGGGAAGCGCGTGCCGCACAGATATTTGAGGATTCAGGGCGAAAGATACGGACGGCGGTGATTATGGCTTCGCTTGAGGTATCGAAAGAGGAAGCCGAAACGCTGCTTAAGCAGGGGAATGGCAATATCAACAATGCGCTCGATGCGTATAAACACGGGCAGCGAAGGTAAACAGCCTATTGTGCGGCATATTAACAGCGAGGAGTTCGGTAAATAATGAAGCGCTTATTTTTTGGAATCGATGGAGGGGGAACACAGTCTCGGCTCGGTATCTGTGATGGAACCGATCAGCTGCTTGCGCAGGTAAAGGGCGGCTCTACCAACCGGTACGCGGTAGGGTTCGACGCTGCCTGCAACAATATCCGCGAGTTGATTCAAAAATTAAAAACCGAAAGCGGTATCGATGTGCAGGACTGCGCCGCAGGCTGCTTTGCTTCCGCCGGTATGAGCACGGAGCAAGAAACCGAAGATTTCGGCCGTTTTTTTACCGGCGAAGGAATCCGGTGCCCCTTGTATCTCTGCAATGATGCGCTTGCGGCGCTTGCAGGCGGCACCGGAACAGCGGAAGGCATTATCGTGGTGAGCGGTACCGGCTCCATTGCCGCCGGATTGAACAAGACCGGTAAAACCGCCCGCGCCGGCGGACTTGGGCATTTAATTGGAGATGAAGGTTCCGGCTTTAAGATAGGATTGGACGGGATTAAAGCTGCCGCCGCCGCTTTGGAACGGCGCGGAGTGCGCACCATATTGGCGCCAATGCTGTTTGAACATTACGGCGTTAATACCATACGGGAATTGTTCCCCTTTTTGTACACAAACTTTGATAAATCGCGGGTGGCCTCTTTTTCGCCCTGTGTATTTCAGGCGGCGCAGCAATCGGATGCAGTTGCCGCACGTATTCTGGAAACTGCCGCTCAAGACCTCTCACTCCTTGCTCGCAGCGTATACGGCGCCCTCTTCGACGGAGCAGAGGCGAAACTGGTATTCTCCGGCGGCATTTTAGAGCATCAAGTCTCATTCGCAAAGCTGACCGCCGCCTATATCGCTGATGCTTTGCCGCAGGTGCGGATTATCCGCCGCCGGTTTGAGCCGGTAGTCGGCGCATGTATTCTTGCCCGTCTGGGCAGGCAGTGAACTTTCGCGTCAAGCGCAGTGGAAACATTGTAAATATTTGCCTTTCTTTTTTGCTCAATATGATGTAAAATGCAAAAATAGTGCTTTTATCGCCGTTTTGAATTCTGTCGGGGTTTTAAATGAAAAAAGTTATGCGAGGCGTTATTCTTTCAACTCTGGCTCTTTGCCTTTCCATTGCCTGTAAAAACTACACGGCAGATATAGAGGAGTATTTAAGCTATTGGTCAACCGAAGCATCTATCGCAGGTTATAAGTTTGATACGGTAGCTCAAACCGATGCTGAAGGTACGCAATGCGTTCCCTCTAAGGCAGCTGTAACGGTTACATTTTCCCTGCGCAATCCTAAAAACTTTCATTTTAGGATGCCGGGAGATTCCGATGGCCCTGCCGATATTATCACCTTTCCGCAAACTCAAAATACATCCGATAAAAGAGCTGCTGCACCTCAATCCGGCAAAGATTATCAGTTCGAGAAAATTTCAAATACCGAGCTGAAGCTTACCTATACTCCTGCCTTTTTACAAAAGTATGAATGGGGCAAGGGGAATATAACTCCTTCTATTAAGCTCTATACCACGGACGGCAGAGTATTCAAACAAACCGTCCCGTTTAAGCTCAAAGTAAATACTCCTCCTCCGGCTATTGACAAATGTGTTATTGCACAGACAACAACCGCTTCGCCTTCCGAAACTTCTTATTACGTCCTGTGCTTGCAACTGCCGAGTATCGAAATGGAAAAATTGTGCGGCAACAAACTTTTGCATGGAGATATTGTCGGCATTGAAATTGGCGGCTCACTGTATCCTCTTTCGGTTGACGGCGCTCAGAAACAGCTGAAAGTACAAGACGGCGGTCCGTTTATCGGTAAAGATAAAGTAACAAAATTAGCGCCCCCCCGATGAGGAAGCTATTCCTGCTGATTGGGTGCTGTATTTTAAAACCGATGTTAAAGTAATGCCCGGTAGTGCAAAACAAGACTATACGATTAGATTGAAGGACGAAAAAGGACTGTATTCAAAATCGGTTACGGCAAGGACTCAGTTAAATGAGCCGCAACAGGCGCAAGTTACTGTCATTACGGGGACAAAGATAGATTCTCTTTCGGGTGACGGAACTGCACAGAATCAGGCGATTGTCATAAAAGCTGCCGCTTTAGCGCCGGAAGCTCAAATTACGCTCAGTGTTTCCGCTACAGGCGTAAGGATTCATTATACGCTGACGGAGGTAGGGCAGGCACCGACACCTGAGCAGGCGGGAACTTCTCCCGTTACCGTAGATATGCCGTTACACGGAGCAAGCGAAAAACAGTATGCATTAACCTATCATACAGCCGGAGTAGGATTTAAGCCGAGCGCTTCTAAAACGGTGTACTATAAAGTCTTAAAGGAACATACGGTAACCTTTAATTCCAAAGGCGGAGGCGAGGTTCCTGCTCAAATGGTACTCTATGGTTTTAAAATTTCGCCTGAACCTGCCGCACCGACTGCTCCGGCGGGATATACGTTCCGCAACTGGTGCAAAGACGATGCCTGTACAACTGCATGGGATTTCGCTTCCGGTACGGTAACATCCGACATTACCCTCTATGCAAAATGGGATCCAGAGGGAGGTGTATCGTACACGGTACAGCACTATCAGCAAAATATTGATGATGATGATTACACGATTGTTTTCGGTGATACTCAAACATTGCACGGTACTACGGGGACACTGACAACGGCTACGGCAAATGGCTATGCCGGTTTTGAGCCGATCCCCATTGAGCAAAAAACGATTACCGGAGACGGAAATACGGTTGTTGAAGTCAAATATACGAGGAAAACAACCACCGTAACCTTTAAGCTCGCAGGCGGGAAAATCGGCAGTAGTACGGCTGATGTTCCTCTGTCCGGTAAATTCGGAGCAACGTTTACCGCGCCTGTACCGACCAGACAAGGCTATACCTTTAACGGCTGGAATCCTACACTGCCTGCATCGCTCGTATTCCCTGCAGCAAATGCGGAATACACGGCGCGGTGGACGCCAAAGACCTATATCGTAACATTTAAAGTAGACGGAGGACAGGGCGGAAAACTTATAGGTTTATATGACACCCAATATGACACAGCAAGCGGCACGGAGCACAAACAATTTACCGATGTTCCCTACAATAGTGAGGTAAGATTTAACGCACAACCGGCTCTCGGCTATGAAGTAGATAGCTGGACGGGTGCGGTTCCTGATTCCGGCAATAATAACAATGCTTCTCTAACGGTGCAGAATAACGTAACCGTTATCGTCAAGTTTAAGGCTGTTGGAGGTCAGAGTCCGGCAATAACCACGTGGGAAGCCTTACGGAAAGCAGTTCAAGAAGCTTCCGACGGTGCCGTTATCGAAATAGCAAACGATATTACGTATGAATGGACCAGCACGGAATCTACAATAAAGGTAAAAGAGAATATCACCGTAAAATCAACCGAGGGCAATAGGTATACTTTGAATGCACATGGTACCGGAGCTGATGGAGGGACTGCTGGGACAAAGATTAAAGGTATTTTTGAGGTGGATAGCGGTAAGACCTTAACGCTTGAAAGCGTAATCCTAACCAAGACCGAAAAATATGCCGTCTATGTTGATGATAATAGTTCCCTTACAATGAAGAATGTAACGATTAAGGACTGTAAGACCCAATATAATGCAGCCGGTATTTACTTTAATAAAGGCAAAGATTTAATACTCGAAAACTGTAGAATAGAAAAGTGTAAAGGAAAAAGCAGCCTGTCATCCGGCGGTATCAATATTCAAGAGCCGAAAGGAACGGTGAGCATAAAAGATACGACTATTGAAAACTGTGAAGCAGAAGCTAACGGGGGAGGTATCAATCTGTATAACGGTAATAACGTCCAATGTAAGTTGGAAAATGTAACTGTTAATAACTGTAGTGCACTGAGAGGAGGCGGTCTGCACGTTAAAGCGGGAACTCTTACTATATCGAGAGGTTCTTTTACAAAGAATTCAGCGAGCGGTGTAATTGCGAACGGCGGGGGTGGAGCTATTTATAACGGAGGTTCCACGATTACTATAACAGAATGTACCATCGGCGACGACGATACAAGCAAAGGGAACTATGCGGTACAGGGTGGTGGTATATTCGTCAATTCGGAGGCTAAATGTATCTTAAAAGCAGGTACAAAAATTAGCGGTAACACTGCTATGCAGATAGGAGCAGACGTTGGTAACGGTGGCGGTATTTTTGTAGATAAAGATTCAGGCGATATTAAACTCGGTACATTAACTATCAATGAGGCTAGTGAGAAACCTGTTATCATCTCTAAAAATACGGCTGATTACGGCGGGGGCGTGTATAACCGTGGAACGGCAGCTATTAACCATGCTGAGATAAAGGATAACAACGTACAATACTACGGTGGCGGAATGGTTAATGCAGGAACGTGTACGATGGACAGTGTTAGGATAGAGAATAATGAAGCTTCTAACCAGAATAGCAACGTTGGAAATGGAGGCGGTATCTATAGCGATAAAGAGCTTACGCTTAAAGATACTACCGTTATCGGCAACACTGCCAAAAGGGACGGAGGGGCTATATATATTGACGATTCGGTCTTCAATATGTCGGGTTCTACGGTTATTAATGTTGAACCAAGCGGAGGAGCCACTGGTCCAAGCAAGAATGACATATATTTGACGAATACTGCCTTTATCACGCTGACCGCTGAGCTAACTGCTACGGAAAAAGTTGCACGTATTACGTTAAATAGTACGAACGGCGGCTATCAAAACAACCGAGAAATAGTGAAGGGCGATTCCAGTTTTACTATTCCATCAGGCTACGAAAATAAATTTACGATAACGGATAAAATAGGCAGCCAGCCCCATTGGAAGCTTATTTCTCAAAACCATGTATTGAAGCTTAGGCTGAAATAGGCTTCTCTTGTATGTAATAGGTGATATTCACTACTTCTTTGCATTTTCTTGCAATTCCGTGTATAGTATCCGCAAATATGGTAGGGTAATCACATCGGGCCGTTTTCTTAGTAACCCCGCAGAAACGCCCACGAATGAACGTCCATGTCCATTCGTGGGCTACGAGTTTTTTGCAGAGCAAAAAACATCGTTGCTGCAAAGAACCACCGCCGTCCGTGGCGGTTCTGAAATGTTGCGGAGTGATTTTTGTGAAATAACGAAGTAGATGCCCGCATATTTCAAAAGGAAATATGCGGCGATTTTTATCTATGTCTGCCCGATGTGATTACCCATCTGCTAGAAAAAATGTGCGAAATTTTGTTTCTCGAAAATGCAACAGTTGAACGAAATATGAATTTTGGAAACTGTTGCATTGGTGCGCGGTAAGCGCACAAGTCAATATGCAAGTTTTCGAAAGAAAACTTGACGGTTAAGGTGAGCGACGTCATTTTAGACGCTCACCTTATACCTACGAAATTTCGCACAAATGGTAGGGTAATCACATCAGGCCGTTTTTTTACTAGCCACGCAGAATAATTGAGGCTTACAATTGACGTATAAAAAAATATATAGTATAGTTTTATTAGTTCTGAAAAATGGAACTAATAAGACAGAAGGACTATTATTATGGTTGTAATGAACTTGGAGCTTAACAATCTCTTCGGGTTTCAAGATTTTAAAGTCAATTTTTCGTATCCCAAAAAATTAGTAAAATCCACTATCGAAAATGAATATTTGGAAACAAAGCCGAATTTTCGTTATAAAAAAAGTTAATATTCTTATGGGAGCGAACGCTTCCGGAAAAACATCTCTCGGTAAAGCGCTCGTTGATATTTTTAACTTTCTTTCAAAAAAAAATATAAAATCATTTGACGATAATTTTTTAGATGAAAAAAGCGAAGCATATTTTTCTATCGATTTTTTAGTCGATGATAACGTTTTATACAGAGCTGTCTGCACATTTCTGCCCGAAAAAATAGTTTCACTTGATGTCTTTTCTTCCGAAATAGCAGTTAACGATTCGTATGAAACGTGTGTAAAAAAACTCCAAAAATTACACGGAGAAGATAATATTGAAAAATTAGAAAAGCTACCTCAGTTTGGGTGGCTATTTACATTTCCTAGAGATGAGAAAAGCTCATCCTTACTCAAGGATAATGCCAATATATTGGATTTGGATATTTTAAATGCGGTTTTGCAGACGCTTGATACCTCTATTACAAAGGTTTTAAAGAGTATGGAAGTTGATAAAAGCTATATTATAAAAAGTAAAACCGGCGATCTCTTTGTACAAAACGGGGAAGTTGTTGATAAGAATTTTTTATCAAGCGGAACGAAAGCCGGTTTGGATATAGCTTTTCTTATTAGCGCTTTATACGAAGGTACGCATGGCTTTTATTATTGTGATGAACAATTTTCATTTATACAAAGCGATATTGAACAATCTGTTTTAAGCTTAATGATTTCTTTATTAAAACCGAATACGCAATTATTTTTTACGACACATAATGCAGATATTTTGGAAATGAATTTGCCTATACATTCGTTTATATTTCTAAGAAAAAATGACAAGATAGAAGTCGTTCACCCCGAAGAAAAAATAAAAAAAAATAACATATCTTTAAGAAATATTGTAAAAAATGATGTACTCGATATCTCTCCGGATATAAATAAAATTCTTTCAATCGAATATCTTAATGAGGATCGGTGATTATGGCAGCCGGTACAGTGTGTTTTTATTTGGTTGAAGGTCAAATGGAAGAAAAAGCTGTAAAGATATTAAAAGGAAAATATATCTTATCGGGAAAAGTGAGCGTCTTACATCAACGGAAAATAAGTAATACACTTTTACGGCTTATACCTCGGGAGTCTAAAGTTATTATAGTTTTTGATACGGATGCCGCTGATACGGAGCATACACTTTATGAAAATCTGAATATGCTTCAGCGGGAAAACATCGAGACGGTTTTAATTCCTCAAGTAAATAATTTTGAAGATGAAATCATATATGCAACTTCAATCAAAAATATAAAAGAATTGCTCAACAGTAAATCAAACAGTGATTTTAAAAGCGATTTTTTTAAAGGAGAAAAATTGCTTAAAAAAACTGGAAGATAAAGATTTTGATATATATAAATTCTGGTCGAGAACCGCCGACAAAAGCTCTTCTTTCAGTAAATATGAAAATAGGTCAAATAAAATAAAAAAATTGTAACTATTCAGCACTAAAAAATAAAATCATTTAAGGGGCACGGAAATCAATTTTTTCCCAACTGTATCTAAAAAGCGTAAAATACTACAGTTTCCGTATGAGGTTAGAAGAATAGGAAGGCGCAACTTATCAGTGGTTTTTCTTTGCATTTTCTTGCAATTCCGTGTATAGTATCCGCAAATATGGTAGGGTAATCACATCAGGCCGTTTTCTTAGTAACCCCGCAGAATAAAAAAGGTTGTTCAACCTTGTCTTTTGAAATATGCGGGCATCTTCTTCGTTGCTACGAAAAAATTAATCCTCAACGTATCAAAGATACGCCTGCGGTTAATTTTTTCTCGCGCCTCGAATCTGCTCCACCTATTTCAAAAGGCTGACGGAAGGGTTAGTCATAAAAACGGGGCATCTGCGTCATGAGTTGTACACGGATGTATAACTGCTTAACAGTCTATTTTCAAAAGGCTAACGGAAAGTTGATTATGGAAACGTGTGAAGTATTATATCGTTTTTTTAGAACTGCATCGGAATATATTGAAGGATACCGCAGCGATGCGCCGTATCCCCAATCGTTTGCATTTGCTGCAGCATCGGAGCCGGTCGCTCGAAGTTCTGCGGATTTAACGGGTGGGGACTCATCCGGCGAGGCTGTTACGCTTGCGGCACATCCCGCGGGTATCGGCAATGAACGGAGCGGCTTTTTTGCCGATGAAGATTCTCCGGCAGACAGTTCCGGCGCATCGTTCCGGTCGATGCAGGATATCTACGCTGCGGTTGCCCAGTGCTCCGCTTGCGTTTTGGGGCAAACCCGTACTCATCCGGTGGCGGGGGAAGGCCCCGAAGAGCTGTCCCGCCTGACCAACTCCGTTGAGGTGATGGTAATCGGCGAGGGGCCGGGCGCGGACGAAGACCGGCAGGGCAGACCCTTTGTCGGCAGGGCGGGGCAGCTTCTCGACAAGATGCTGGAGGCTATTCAGCTTTCGCGTAAGACCAACTGCTATATCACCAATGTGGTCAAATGCCGCCCGCCACAGAACCGCGACCCCGCGCCGGAGGAACGGAGTTGCTGCGCCGCCTTTTTGGATGCGCAAATACGGCTGCTCCGCCCTAAGATGATTCTGGTGATGGGGCGCATTGCCGCACAGCATTTGCTGCAAACCTCCGATGGTATCGGCAAGCTGCGGGGGCGTTTTTTCGACTATCAGGGGATACCGCTGATGCCGACCTATCATCCGAGTGCCCTGCTTCGGGACGAAAGCCTTAAACGCCCCGCATGGGAAGACCTCAAGCGGTTCCGCGCCCGTCTGCACGAACTTCAGGCGCAGGGCTAGTCTATGGCGCAGTGGCTTGAGCTTGTCTTTAAACTTCCATTATATCAATCGTTCTTTTACCGGAATCCTGTTGCTGCGGATGGGCAACAATCGTTGGCCGGCAGACGTGCGGCGGTTCGATTCGGCTCGCGCAAGCTCGTCGGTTTTATCGTTGCGGAACATGAAACGCTGCCGAAAAGCTGTCCTTTTGCCGAAGCCGATATAAAGCCGATCGACCGCATCATCGATGCGGAACCGCTTTTTACCGATGAACAGGCGGCGCTCGCCCGTTGGATGTCCCGCTTTTATATCTGCGCCGAGGGGGTTGCGCTGTCTGCGATGCTGCCCTCCGGTAAACGAGAAGCGGGGGAGCTGAATACCGACGGGATTGAATTCGCCGGAACCGATTTTTCCGCTTCGGCACTCACGCTTTCGGATGAACAACGTTCCGCCGTAGAAGCGATTTCCGGCTGCACCGGCGGCGAGTTCTTCTATGTGTACGGCATCACCGGTTCCGGTAAAACCGAGGTCTTTTTGCAGGCCGCCTCGCGTGCGCTTGTTGCCGGAAAATCGGTTATCTACCTTGTGCCCGAAATCACGCTGAGCCATCAGGTTGCGGAAACCGTCAAAAAGCGTTTCGGCGACCGCTGTGCGGTGCTCCATTCGGGATTGACCGGCAGCAAGCGGCTTGCGGAATGGCGGCGTATTGCGCGGGGCGAGGCGCGAATTGTCGTCGGAGTGCGCAGCGCCATATTCGCCCCCGTCCGCGATTTGGGACTCATCATCATCGACGAGGAACACGACGGTTCGTATAAGTCAGGCTTTGCGCCCCGTTACCATGCACGGCAGGTTGCGATGTACCTCTGCAAAAAAACACGGCTGCCCGCTGGTGATGGGGTCGGCAACGCCGTCGGTAGAGGCTTGGCATTTGATGAAAACCGGCGCAATCCGTACTCTGCGGCTGAGCGAGCGGCTTTCCGGCGGGGCTCTGCCTCATATCCGCATCGAATCGCTGTTGCATACGGCCGGAGCCTTAAGCGCTGCGCTGATCGATGAAATGCGCCGCACCAAAACCCAAGGAAAACAGACCATTCTCTTTTTGAACCGCCGCGGGTTCTCTCATTTCTTTAAGTGTAAAAATTGCGGACACGAGCTTTTGTGTAAAAACTGTTCGGTGCCGCTCACCTTTCATAAAAGCGAGGGGTTGATGAAGTGCCACTACTGCGGATGGACGGCAAAGCCGCCGAGCGCTTGCCCCGAATGCGGCTCCATCGAGGCGGGCTACACGAGCATCGGTACGGAATATATTGAAGAACAGGTGCGGAAAACCTTCCCCGATTGCACCGTTCAGCGTATCGATACCGATGTGCTGCAAAAAAACAAGCAGGCGGTTCACATCTTAAATAACTTTCGGGACGGCGCCGTCGATATTTTGCTCGGCACGCAGATGATTGCCAAAGGGTTAAACTTTCCCGGCGTGCGGTTGGTCGGAATTGCACTTGCCGACACCGGTTTGCAGATGCCCGATTTTAGAGCTGCCGAGCGCACGTTTTCGCTCATCATGCAGGTAGCGGGTAGGGCAGGGCGATATGTTCCGGACGGGGAAGTTATCATTCAAACCTATAATCCCTATCACCCTGCAATTGTCTGTGCGCAGCACAATGATGTGGAAGGTTTTTATACACAGGAGCTAAAGCAGCGTCAGGCATTGGAATTTCCTCCCTTTGCCCGCCTTATCCGGCTGGTGTTCCGCAGCAAAGATCAACACAAAGCGGAAGAAGCCGCTTTCGGCGCGCGGGAGCTTTTACCGCAGCTGTTTCCGCCGGATGCTGCGGAAAGCATAGAAATACTCGGCCCGTCCGACTGTATGCTTTCGCTCGTAGCGGGCAATCACCGGATGCAGCTGCTGTTGCGCGCCGAAACGCTCGCACCGATGCAAAAAGCCGTGTACCGGTTTATCACCGAATACAAAGCGGCTGTTGGTGTGTATATCGAAACGGATGTCGATCCGGTCACTTTATTGTAAGGTAGGCATCTCTAAAAACTTGGTTGGATTTGCTTCGCATCCTTCGGAATCAACAACCCCGACGAGATGCAGTTGAGGGGGATGATATGCAGCAGAATATAACGATGTTTAAAACACAGCCTTTTGTTTCCGAAAAGGTCTGGGGATATGAGCGGTGGATTGTCTCCGTTCATCCGGCGGGCAAGTCTCTTGTAGATGATGCGGCGGCGCAGATAGGCGGAACACTGCTTGACGCGATCGTCGGCGCTTCGTATCCGCTTTTGATTAAAATCATTCAGGCGAACGAAACGCTTTCGGTGCAGGTGCATCCCGACGATAACTATGCGCACCTCCATGAACACAGCGCCGGTAAAACAGAATGCTGGTATGTGCTCGATGCGGTTCCCGATGCAAAGATTATTTACGGATTGCAAAAGGATTACCGCCGCAGCGAGTTGGAAACGGCCATTCGGAATAATACGCTCGAGCGCTGTCTCCGATCCGTTCCCGTCTCGAAGGGGGACTTTATCTTTATCCCTGCCGGAACCGTTCACGCGATACAAGGCGGCTTGCGGCTTTTAGAGGTGCAGCAGTCAAGCGATATAACCTATCGGCTCTATGACTGGGGACGTCCCCGTGAGGTACATATACAAAAAGGACTTGATGTATTGCGGTATCTGCCTAAGTCTACACTGACGCCGGAACATCCGTTTAGCGGAAAAACGGTATGTCCGTATTTTCGGCTTGAAAAAAAAGATTTTCCCACTACGGAGACTATTTCGTTTTCGGCATTTGATACCCCTGCTGCAAAAACGGGATGGTGCAGCCTCTTTATCATCTCCGGAAACGGTATGCTTGAAACTGCCGGAGTTCCCGCCTTGCAGGTAAAAACTGAGGACTGCATTGTGGTGCGGCGGGAAGCTGCTGTTTCCGTACTGCCTGATCGGGATTCGCTGCTTTCGGTTATGCTGATGGGGTAACCGCATTAAAAATATTTTCCGCGGGGTTACCTTCCTTCTGTCCGAAATTTTGCTTAAAATTTCGGACATTTTCCGATAAATGGGTAAATGCATCAGGTAGAACAGATAAAAACCGCGGAAAAATTGAGACTGTGAGACCATTTGAACCATCTTCAACGGTTGTACGTCCATGTACAACCGTTGAAGGCGAGTTTTGTGCGTGCACAAAACATCACTACTGTATGGAACCACTGCCATCCTTGGCAGTTCTGGTTGAATAGTATCAATTTTTCTGCGGGGTTACTAAGAAAACGGCCTGATGCATTTACCTCGATAAAACAATGTTGACAGAATGAATATCAAAGCTGATAATTATTGTTAAGAAAAAAAATAGGAGTTCACCGGTTAATCGATGTCGCGAAAGAACCGGCAGCTTTATGTAAAGGATGGTCTGAATGAAAACGTTTTTGGTACGAATTATTTTTTTTGTGTTAAAAGTAATCGGCGTGATTGCAGCGGCTGCCGCTATAGCGTTCGGGATTCTGCTACTGTTTATTACGATAACGGAATATCGCCCCCAAGCTCAAGAGCCTGCTGAAATCATCGGAGAAACTGCTCTTACGGAAGAAACCGTTGCGCTTGCAAAGCCGATCGATATTATCAGTTGGAATATCGGCTATTGCGGTCTTGGCGCAAAGCATGATTTTTTTATGGACGGCGGTACTATGGTGCGCCCTTCGGATAAGAAAGAGGTCGAAGAAAACCTTGCAGGAGTTATCGAGACACTGAAACGGTATCCTTCCGATTTTTACTTTATTCAAGAAATGGATAAGTCCTCAAAGCGTTCCTATTACATCGACCAAACGGCGGCGCTTACCGAGGCGCTTGGTACGGCGCTTACCTATACTTATAATTTTAAGGCGTCGTATGTACCGTATCCGATTCCCCCAATCGGAAAAGTGGCGAGCGGAGTCGGCCTTTTTACGCGATACCCCTTTACGGAGACCTATCGTTTTGCGTTGCCGGTACCGTTTAAGTGGCCGGTCAGTACGGTTAATTTAAAACGCTGTATGCTGATAACCCGTTTTCCCCTCGAATCGGGCAGAGAGTTGGTAACGGCCGTGCTACATTTGGAAGCTTATGATGAAGGGGAAGGAAAGATTGCGCAGACAAAGGCGGTCGCCGATTTTATTCGCGCTGAATATGAAGCGGGCAATTATGTGATAGCGGGCGGAGATTTTAATCAAACCTTTCCGGGAACACGGTCGTTGTATCCCCTCTATGATGAATTTTGGGCGCCCGGTATAATGGATGCAGGCTTACTCCCTGAAGGTTGGCACTTTGCCGTCGATGACAGAGTTCCCTCGTGTCGCCTGAACAAAGCGCCGTATACGGCTGCGCTTACCGACGAAAATATTCGCAAAAAGTGGCCGTACTACGTTATTGACGGCTTTATTTTGTCTCCGAATATTTCTCTTTTATCGGTGGAGACACTCGATGAATCTTTCCGGTATACAGACCATAATCCGGTAAAACTGCGTGTTACGTTGAATCCCTAAAGATGCAGGAGAACGCGTATACTATAAATAAATGATGCTGCCTCTAATCTTTCCGGAAGAAGATATTCCTTTTGCAAAATTGTCCATTGTTGGGTATACTGTAAGTATCGCAGATACCGGAATACGGATATTTGCCAAGGAGTAAAAGATGCAGATGAACAGTGTGGTTATTAGAACCGACAACATGGAAAAATCATTGCAGTTTTATGAAAAGGTTCTCGGACTTACCTTTGAGTCTATGATGTCTGCTGCCCCGGGGAAGCAGATTGCCTTTTTGTACGATCCTAAGTCGAATGGCCGGTTGGAACTGATCCATAATGATCGTTCAAAGGTGAAAAAGGAAAACTCTATTTCGTTGACTTTCAGTGTAAATCAGATTGGAGAGACGGAAAAATATCTCCGCTCTAAAAATGTCCGTATTATTATGCAGCCGCGAACGGTAAAAGATGGTAAAAAGATATTAACAGCGGTCGATCCCAATGGAATAGAAATAGATTTTATTGAAGCTAAATAAACAGAACAGCATCTCTAACAAGAACCTCTTTTTAGAGATGCTCAGATATAAAATGTATTAGAAAAAATGCAACCACTGACAAGTAAAGGCATGAAGGAAGATGTCCTATGAGCGCGATACAATAGCTTTTCGATTGCTCTCCCCTATACCCAATTTTGTGCTATACCCTTATTTTATTGTTGATATGCTTTGTCTGCACCTACTTGTAAAATCGTCCTAAAACCCGTATAGTGTTGACCTGCAAGTATTCTGTAAGGAATAGATGGAGTAGAGTATGGATAAATATGTATGCGATTTATGTGGTTATGAGTATGATCCTGAAACCGGCGATCCTGAAGGTAATATTAAGCCGGGTACTCGATTTGAAGATTTGCCCAAAACGTGGGTATGTCCCCTCTGCGGCGTTTCGAAGGAAGGATTTAAAAAGGTTTAAGTGGAGAGTGTAAAATGACAAAAAATGATTTTATCAGTGCAATCGGATATGACGGTGCCGCTGCGGTAGTCGATAAAGAACGGCGTGCTAAAAATGGCGGAAAGAGCTTGACGGAATTGCTTGAGGCAGGCGCTTTCCGCAGCGCAGCTGCCTTTGCAGTCTACGATGATTCTCAAGAAGAACTGCAAACCGTTACGGATTATTACAATAACTTAGCCCATGCGGATTATACCACGGACAATATTTTGCGGGTATTCGGTATTACCAAAACCAACAGCAAAAAAGTAATCCTTCTATAATGAATAAATAAATGCTATTGCATTAAATCTAAGGAAAATTTCTAAAATGTTTTACTCAAAGGAGTTGTATAATGCCGTATCCTTTTGGCGATATTGAAAAAAAATGGCAAAAATATTGGAAAGATCATAAGACGTTTAAGGTAACCGAGGACGAAAATTATCCGCCGGAAAAACGGGCGTATGTATTGGATATGTTTCCGTATCCGTCGGGAGCAGGTTTGCACGTCGGGCATCCGGAAGGGTATACGGCAACCGATATTTATTGTCGGTATCTCCGTATGAACGGATATGCGGTACTGCACCCGATGGGATTTGATTCCTTCGGCTTGCCCGCGGAAAATTACGCCATTAAGACCGGTACTCACCCGCGTATTACGACAAAAGAAAATATCGATACCTTCCGGAGGCAAATACAGGCGTTCGGTTTTTCTTACGACTGGGATCGCGAGCTTGCAACTTCCGATGTGGACTACTACCGTTGGACACAGTGGATATTTTTACAGCTGTATAAAAAAGGTTTGGCCTACGAAACGGAAGCGCCGATTAACTGGTGTCCGAGCTGTTTAACCGGCCTTGCGAATGAGGAAGTAAAAGAAAGCTGCTGCGAGCGGTGCGGCACACAGGTTGTCCGCAAGAATGTCCGGCAGTGGATGCTCAAGATCACCGCGTATGCTGAGCGGCTCCTTGAAGACTTGGAAGAGCTGGATTGGCCTCAGTCCGTTAAGATGATGCAGCGGAATTGGATCGGCAAAAGCACCGGAGCAGAAATAGACTTTCACCTTGCCGCTCCGTATGAAAACGAAAAGATTACCGTGTATACTACTCGGCCGGATACTATTTTCGGGGCGACCTACCTCGTGCTTGCTCCGGAACACCCGCTCGTCATGCACATTGTCAGCGGGGAGCAAAAAGACGCCGTGCAGCAGTATATTGACGAGACGGCAAAGAAAACCGATCTTGAACGGACTGAACTTGCAAAAAAGAAAACGGGCGTCTTTACCGGCGCATACGCGGTAAACCCGCTGACAAAAGAACCTATTCCGATTTGGATTTCCGATTATATTTTGGTTTCTTACGGAACCGGCGCCATTATGGCGGTTCCGGCGCATGATGAGCGCGACTGGGAGTTTGCTCAAGTTTTCTCACTGCCGGTTATTCAAACGGTTGCCTCAGAGGCTGAATGGAAGGAAAAGGGAGCGGCGGGCGATTACCGTGCAGTACCGCAAGCATGTACCGCAGCCGACGGTTATGCGGTAAATTCAGGAGAATTTACCGGACTGCCGACACGGGAAGCAATAGAGCGTGTTACCGACTATGCTGCCGCCAACGGCTTCGGCAAAAAGGCCGTCAATTATAAGCTCCGCGACTGGGTATTCAGCAGACAGCGGTACTGGGGAGAGCCTATCCCGTTGGTGCATTGCCCGAAATGCGGCGTGGTTCCGCTGGACGAAAAGGATTTACCGCTTGCCTTGCCTGAAACGGATAGCTACACCCCTTCCGACACGGGAGAAAGTCCGCTTGCCAAGATACCCGAATGGGTGAATACCGTGTGTCCGCACTGCGGAGCCCCCGCCCGCCGCGAAACAAACACCATGCCTCAATGGGCGGGTTCCTGCTGGTACTATCTCCGTTACCTCGATCCGCATAATGCACACCGTTTTTGTGCCAAGGACAAAGAAGCGTATTGGATGCCTGTTAATCTCTACGTCGGCGGCGCGGAACATGCGGTACTCCATCTCCTCTATGCCCGCTTTTGGCACAAGGTACTGTACGATTTAGGCGTGGTGCATACCAAGGAACCGTTCATGCGGTTGGTGAATCAGGGGATGATTACCTCCTTTGCGTATCAGCGTTCAAACGGATCGCTCGTGCCGGTTGATGAGGTTGTGCAGACCGGCGATGATGCTTTTGAAGAAAAGAGCACCGGCGAAAAGTTGAAGCGGGTTATCGCAAAGATGTCGAAAAGCCTAAAAAATGTCATCAATCCTGATGAGATGATCGCTCAATACGGCGCCGATTCGTGCCGTATGTATGAGATGTTCATGGGGCCGCTCGATATGTCCAAGCCGTGGAACACGCAAGGGCTGATCGGTATTTTCCGCTTCTTGGAGAAAATCTGGGCTATTTCCGAAAAAGAGCTGATTTCTTCTCCGGTGAACGACATGAGTACGCCGGAACATGCGGAAATTACCAAGATTCTCAATAAGACTATTAAAAAGATAACCGAAGATACTGCATCGCTCAACTTCAATACGGCAATCAGCCAGATGATGATTTTTGTCAATACACTTGGAAAATATCAAACTGTACCCCGCTTTGCATGGGAGGCATTTGTCAAGCTGCTTGCGCCCTACGCACCGCACCTTGCCGAAGAGCTGTGGGAGAAGTTAGGCCATACGGAAACAATTGCATATACGCAGTGGCCGATGTTTGTCGAAAAGTTTTGCATCGATTCCGAATGTACGATTGTCGTGCAGATTAACGGAAAGGTACGCGATAAATTTCAAGCCGCCGTCGATTTGCCTAAGGAAGAGCTTGAAGCACTCGCTCTAAAAACAGATGGTGCGCAGCGCTTCCTCAGCGATAAACAGCCTAAAAAGGTTATCGTGGTTCAGAATAAGCTTGTAAATATCGTCGTCTAATAACCTTTTGAAATATACGGAGCATCTACTTCGTTGCTGCGCAAAAATAAATGCTCAACGTATCAGAACCGCCACGGATGGCGGGGGAGTAAATCAGTAACGCGTTTAGACGTAAGGCTAAACTCGTAGCCACAGAATGTACAGGACGTACATTCTGTGGCGTGTCTCCGCTTTATTTTTGCTCGCGCCTCGTATCTGCGCCGTCTATTTCAAAAGGCTTACGGCAAATGGTGTTTCAGAACCGACATGGACGTCGGTGGTTTTATACAGTAGCGAGATTTGGGCTATGCACAAATCTCGTCGTTAAAAAGCGTACAGGGACGTACGCTTTTTAACAGTCTATTTCAAAAGGCTAACGGAAGGGGTGTATACCGCGTGCGGCTTCTGAAAATGCTCAACGTATCAGAACGCCCAAGGACGGGCGTAGTTCCAAGCAGAAGCAAGTTTGCTCCTGCAAACTTGTAGCCTAAAAATGAACAAGGATGTTCATTTTTGGGTGAGGATGTCCGTGGTTCCGTGCAGTAGCGACGTTTTTGCACAGCAAAAACTCGCGTCCAGAAGTGTACACGGATGTACACTTCCGGACAGGGTATTTTCAAAAGGCTAACGGAAAGGCTGGGGATGTCTCAAAAGTTGATCACTTTTTCGCCATCCCCTTGCATCCCAATAATACACTTCCACGTACATTCGTGTGTTCTCTACCGATGCACGTCCCCATGTACATCGGTAGAGGACAAGTTTTGCCCCAAAAGCGGCAAGGGGATGCTTCCATTATCTACTTTGTCTGATGTTTTTACTCATTTTCCGGAAAAATCATATTCATCTGCTATTCATTTTTTGTCGTGTAGCTGATGGTAATGGTGCCGCCTTCGGCATAATCGGAATCTACGCGGATCCAACACCTGTTACTACCCTTGTCGTCCTCAAAGGTTCTCTTCCCGATTTTCCACTCATCTACGATCTTGCCTACAGGAAGGTCTTTGGCTTCAATGCTGATTTGCGTTCTTTCTTTCACCTCTGCATCGTTAGAAAGCGTTTGTCCCTGTCCGTACTGCTGCCATATTCTCACCGTCATCTTTGCTTCATTAAAGCTCAGGGTAAACTTCTGCGTGGCCTTTGTCGTATAGCTGATGGTAATGACACCGCTTTCGGCATAATCAGGACTCACGCAGAACCAGTGCCGGTTTCCACCCCAATTACCCTCATCCTCAAAGGTTCTCTTCCCGATTTCCCACGTATTTACGATCTGTCCTATCGGAAGGTCTTTTGCTTCAATGATGATACCGGTCATTTCTTCCACCTCTGTACCTTTTGAAAGCGTTTGAGCCTGCCCGTGCTGCTGCGGTATTTCCACCGTCATCTTTGACTCGTCAAAGGTAAGGGTAAACTTCTTAGCGGCCTTTGTCGTGTAGCTGATGCTAATGGTGTCGCCCTCGGCATAGTTTGAACCTACGTGGAACCCCCACCGGTTTCCGTTCCATTCAGCCTTATCCTCAAATGTTCTCTTTCCGATTTTCCACGTATCTACGATCTGCCCTGCCGGAAGGTTTTTGGCTTCAATACGGACTTCCGTTCCTTCTTCTACCTGTGCACCGTTTGAAAGGGATTGCTGTGATCCGTCCTGCTGCGGTATTTCCACCGTCATCTTTGCTTCATTGAAGCTCAGGGTAAACTTCTGCGCGGGCTTTGTCGTGTAGTCGATGGTAATGGTGCCGCTCTCGGCATCGGCGGACTGCACATTATACCAACACTGGTTCTTATCACTGGAAGTGACGGTGCTCTTTCCGATTTTCCACTCATCTACGATCTGATCTGTCAGGTTTTTAGCTTCTATACTGAGTCCTGTTCTTTCTTCTACCTGTGCACCGTTTGAAAGCCTTTGTCCCTGTCCGTACTGTTGCGGTATTGTTACCGTCATCTTGGCTTCGTCAAATTTCAGGGTAAACTTCTGCGCGGGCTTTGTCGTATAGCTGATGGTAATGACACCGCTTTCGGCATCGGTGGACTTCACAATAGCCCAACATTCGTCCTTATGCTCGGGAGGAAAGGTACGCTTGCCGATAGTCCACATATCTACGATATGACCTACCGGAATGTCAGTGGCTTTAATACTGATTCTCGTTCCTTCTTCCACCTGTGTACCGCTTGAAAGTATTTGCCACGGCCCATCTTCCTTACGCTCTCGCACCGTTATCTTTGTTTTGTCAAAGTTGAGGGTAAACTTCTTTGCGGCCTTTGTCGTATAGCTGATGGCAATAATACCGCTTTCGGCATCCTCGGCCATTACGGTATACTTACAGTCATTTGAATCAGCTGAAATGTTCCGTTTCCCGATTTTCCAAGTATCTACAATTTCCCCTGTAGGAAGATTTTGAGTTGCAATGTTCAATTTCATCCCAACCGTCAGCTCACTGCCGTCTCTAACGATACCGCCCTCGTTGGTAAATACTTTCACCTTTTCCTTATCAAAGGCAATTATCAATTTGTCACTTTTGACAGTATATGCAAGCGCTACACGATTACTGCTGTCAGCATCAACTTTGCGTACGGTATGGATAAGCTCAGACCCCTCTGCCGGAACGATTGTATTTCCTACTTTCCATGCCTGTACGGGAGTGCCGACGGGAAGCCCAATCGCAGTCAGTCGCAGCCGTGTGTGTTCTTGAACTGTCGAACCGCTCGTGAGAGTATTCCATGTTCCTGCTTGCTCCGCTTCAACCTTTACCTGTGCAGCATCGAAATTTATTTTGAGATTGACGATCTTTCTTTCAGTGTAATAAATTGTTACGATATTATTATCGTTAGCATCGGCTTTGCGCACGATATAGGTAAGTTCATGCCCTTCTGCCGGGATGTTTGTCTTTCCGACCGTCCATGATTGTACGGTACTGTCGGCTGGAAGCCCTATCGCAGTCAATCGTAGCTGAGTGTTGTCGACTATTTCCGATCCGGAACTCAGCGGTTTCCAAGCACCTGTAGTAAGCGCTTCCACCGTAACCTTTGCCGTATCAAAATGTACTCTTAACAATGCAGCTTTATTTTTAAGGGTATAGGTGATGTGTGTTTTACCGTTGCTGTCGGCATCTTCTTTAACGATAGTATGGTTGAATGTTTCCGTTGCTGAGGCAACCGTTTTTCCGTTAATTTTCCATTCTTCAAGTGTCTTATCGGATGGTATGTTTTTTGCTCGTATTTTTAATTCGGCACCGATTTGGATTTGATCCCCGTTTTTTACGAGCGTTAACGTATCGTTGTTTTTTACTTCAACTTGTATAGTAGCTTCATCAAAATGCAGTTCAGTTACGGGGGGGGGGGGTATCCGATAACTTGGGGCATCCGGTAAATAGTACCGGTAGCACAGCCACTAATCCTAATACGAAAAAGCTTGTTAATCGTTTTTGTTTCATAGTGATCTCCATTGCGAATATTTTTTATTTCTGTGCGAAATTTTGCTTAAAATTTCGCACATTTTTCCGGCAAAAGGGTAAACGCATCAGGTAGAGTAGATAAAAACCGCAGAAAAATTGAGACTGTGAGACCATTTGAACCATCTTCAACTGTTGTACATCCGTGTACCTCTCAACCGATGTACGTCCATATACATCGGTTGAGGACAAGTTTTGTTCCAAAACTTGTTTCTGACCTATCCCACGCCCATCCTTGGGCGCATTGATGGCGAGTTTTGTGCGTGCACAAAACATCGCTGCACTGACAGGAAGTCAGTGGTTCCAAACAGTATCGAGTTTTTCATCAGAAAAACTCGAAGCTAAACAATGTACAAGGACGTATATTGTTTACCGTGCCTGCGGGTGTTTTTTGTGCGCTCCTAGCATCTACGCCGCCTCTTTTCAAAAGGCTTACGGTAGACTGTTGCCCTGACAAAAGTATCTGCAGTTTGGAAAGAGATTTTTTATACAGTGGTAACTCGGTTCTACAGCTCGACATAGGGATTATTATAGAAGCAAAAACGGGAAAATGCAAGGGATTTACCTTCAGCTAGACCATCTGCAACGTCTTCGTATATACCGCACTTATTCGGTTTAATAATGCAATAAAAATACATTTATTCGGTCGAAAAAACGCATATGTGTACCATATATTCAGTCGAAAAACGCAGATATCTATTGAATATTCGGTCGAAAAACGCTATCTTTGACTGAGAGGCGCCGTATTTATGGAACGTACGATATTACATCAACTAATCAACTGGAAGAATAAGAAAAACCGTAAACCCCTGCTGATGACCGGTGTCCGGCAGTGCGGTAAAACGTACCTTATCCGTGAATTCGGTAAAAGGGCATTTGAAGAAACGGCATACTTTAATTTTGATGGAAATATGGGCTTACAGTCAATCTTTGATTTCGATTTTAATGTTGAAAGAATCATCGATGAGCTTGGAACCGCCGTGTACGGACATAAAATTCTCCCCGAAAAAACACTGATCATCTTCGATGAGATTCAAGATTGTCCGCGGGCAATACAGACGCTTAAATACTTTTACGAGGAAAAGCCGGAGCTGCACATTATAGCAGCGGGTTCGCTGCTGGGAGTCGCGCTGCGTAAAGAAGGGATATCGTTTCCGGTAGGTAAGGTCGACCGGCTTGAAATGTATCCGATGAGTTTTGAAGAATTTGTCATTGCAGACGGCGGGTCGAAATATATAGACGGTATCGGAAAATATGAGCTTGACTGTGAGCTGCCTGCACTTTATACGGTTCCGATGGAAAAATATCTGAAAAACTACTACATCGTCGGCGGAATGCCGGAAGCCGTGCAAACGTGGATTGACACGCATGATTACCGTCAAGTAGAAGAAATACAAGAACAAATTTTAAAAGGCTATGCGGAAGATTTCGGCAAGCATACGACCGCAGAAACGGCAACAAAAATACGGCTTATTTGGGAGGCGATTCCTTCGCAAATAGCGCGGGATAACAACAAGTTCATTTTTTCCCGCGTAAAAAAAAGCGCGCGCTCAAAAGACCTTGAAGACGCACTTGAATGGTTGGTAAACGCAGGCATTGCCTATAAACTGAATATGACGCCAACGCCGGAACTCCCCTTATCGGGAATGGCGGATAACACCTATTTTAAGGTATATATGGCCGATGTCGGATTACTCCGTAAAAAATCGAACATCCATTTTAAAACCATTCTTGAAGGAGATTCCGCTTATATACATTTCAAAGGTGCACTGACCGAAAACTACTGCCTTACTCAGCTAAAGTGTCTGGGCATAGAAAGTTATTTTTGGCGGACAAAGGCTGATGCGGAACTTGATTTCTTAACCGATTATGCAGGCGCCGTCGTCCCTATTGAAGTAAAGTCTGCGGATAATACCAAAGCAAAAAGCCTCCAGCTGTTTTGTTCCCGATACGAACCTAAGACAGCGATTAAAACGTCTCTTAAAAATGTGGGTAGTAATGTGATTGGCTCTACCCGTGTGTGGAGCCTTCCGCTGTATACCTTATTCCGTATCAAGGACTATCTAACGCATGAATCGCCGCCGGTACAGCCGCTGGAAACTCTGCAGAAATGTAATCAATATACTCCAACACGGCAGCATCGGGATATTAACCCCTCCGCACGAATAAAAAAGGGGAACCGCCGCATTCGGCAGTTCCCCGTGTACCCTTATCGGAAAAGGGTTAGATTAGTGCAAATTGATATAGAATGTTTTTCCAACAATTTGATGAGCCTTATTTGTCGCTTTTACCTGCAAGGTAATTTTTTGCGGAATATGCTCCTGCGTTGAAAAGATACAGAATTTACCGGTAGGATCGCTGCTAAGGTCTTGCTTATTAATATATAAGCCGTTTCCAAGGTACAGCGTGCACTGCATATTGCTATACTCTTCCGTTGCAGGAATGGCAGGCGTTTTAAACGAAATTTTAACCCATGTGTAATCACTTCCTGTTTTTTTAGGAATATCGACATTAAAACTTGCATCAGGAATTACAGGGGTCAACGGATTCAAAGAGGGACCTCCGTGCTCAAAAATAATATTGCCTGCATCCATCTCTGTCAATGTTTCGAGATCCACGGTGCCGTTAAACGAGTGTCCGTATGATGCTGTAGCAATTATATTCTCGTATCCGTTATACGTTGTAAGCGGTGTCGGATTATATGGCGGAGCACTTGGAATTTTGCCCCATCCGGTGAATGCTACCGCTCCTCTTGTAAGATAATTACCTGTTGCGGTAGGAGGAAGAGGAGAAGGAGTCGAATCAATCGTCATTAACGATACCGCAGCTCCCGTATAGGAATGATACTCTGAATATGTACCCTGTATAGGTTTATTGGTCGGCTGACCGTTAAGAATAAGTTCCCCTCCGTTCAGATTATAGGTAATGCGATATCTGCTGATATGCGGACCCATCGTTCCGTCAAATAAAACACAATTCGGAGGAGTTGTACCGCCACTTGTTTCTCTTGTTACCCATGTCGGAGTTGCAGGGGCTTCTCCCAGATAGTTGTGCGCGCGTATTTCCACATCATATACTTTGCCGAGTTCAAGTTTGAGCGTACATTCTTCGCTCCCATATATGAGGTTTCCGGAATGGTATATATCTGATGTTACAAACTCTTCTAAGTTAGCAGGCGGCGTTGTATATGTTGACTTAAAGCCGTAAATAACGGGGGTACCTGCTGTAAGAGGATCGCCGCTATAGGGAGTAAGCCGCAGCTCATAGTTCGTTTCGTATTTACCTTTATCCCATGTAAGTTTTGTGTAAAAATACCGACCCTCCGTATCTTCGCTGTTATTTACAAGATATGCCCGTAAATTGCTTGGAGGTTCCGGTTTTTTGTTGAGAGGATCGATTTCTCCAACATTTTCCACAAGATCATGTCCCGGATTTACAATAAGCACATCCCCCCATGAACCGATAATGGTATAATTGCCGGGTGTGCCCTTATAGAAAACCATACGATAGTCATAAACGCCGGCATTCAGCGTTACCGCAGGGCTTTTCTCATACGAGAAATCAAAGGTAACCGGAGTACCGCTATGGGTAATGCTCGATTCTGTTTTTACAGTATCAACAGTAGTGGGGGTTGACGCTCCTACCGGGGTATATTCAGTAATCAATTTTCCCGAATATGCATTGTAAATTCCCATCTCATAATAGGTACAAAGAGAATCAGGATCTTTTACCGTCCCGCTTATTTTTACTGTTCCCGGTGTTGTAAGACCTTTGGTCGACATCTTAAAAGTTGCTGTTCCGTTAGTTGTTGTCAAATCTATTGTGCAGTGTCCTACTAATACTTTTATGTTATCGGTGGCAGGGCCTTTATACGTAGTCAGAGTTAAATCCCATACGTATGCGCCAAGCGGCTTGGTAAAGGTGTAGGGACCGCTACCGGTAAGTGTAATGGTTTCGGATAAAGAATCTCCTGCATTTGATGTTCCGGTAAGAATAAACGTAAGCCCCGATGTGCCAAGAGTGTAGGGATTATGCGGATAAATACTGCGGGAAGCAGGATTTTGTGCTTGCTGAATCATTTTAGCATAATTCGGCGGTATATCCGTAACGGAAAAAGTTACAGTGCTTTCAGCGTTGCCGTCTCCCGACATCCGTCCGACTAAATTATGCGAACATCCAACAATGAACAATGTTAAAACTGCCAGTACAGCTACATATCTGTTTTTCAATCTCATACAAACCTCCTTATCAAGATTGAAAATAGGACATCTCAGCACAATGCTATTTTGCGAGATGTTCTTTCCTTATATAGGAATCTCTAAAAACCTCAGCTTTTAGAGGTTTTCCTTAGATTTACATAATCAGACTGCCTTTCAGTCTGCTGCATACAAAACTAAAACGGCGGTATCGGAATAGACCTTTCCTTTATACATTACCGTCAGTGTTACATCATATATACGGCTTTGACCGTCTGTTTTGAGCACTGCTGCATGCAATTTAGTGTCCGGAATATACACATTCAGACGTATGCCCGACTGTGTTATATGTGACGTTTGCTTGCCGACATCGGTAATACTCCATGTATAGCTTTCGCAGCCGAGGGGTGCAGTCAGTACGAGCGTATGCTCAATATCAACTTTATAGAGTTCTTGCAGCATCAGGCGGGCATTACCGGCGTCAAGAATATCTTGCGTAACGGCAGGTGTTTTTTCAAAATGTTTGTTGTAATCGTTGAGCACATCCTGAGGTGTTTTACAAGACAGAACAAAGAGAACAATACCGAGTACTGCTGCAAGAGAAATAGACCGTTGCATCATAGATCGGCTCCTTTGGTCTTAGAACCGCTTTTAAAATCGATTCTGCCGCCTATACTGATTTCCGGAAACAACTTCCAAAGTGAATCATAATTTAACGCCACAGCAAACGTAAAAAATTTTACACTGATACCGGTTGTCAATCTTCCCCCGTATGAAAAAAACGGTTTGGAAGCGGTAACTTTCGGGCGGGCAAGTGCACTTAACCGTGCCATAAGCGCAATTTCTTCAAACAAAACGGCATAGCCGCGGCGGTCTAACACTACTTCTATTCCGACAGGAATATATAACTCCCCCATCCATAAAAACGGAGACGCAATCCTTTTACCGTTAAAATCTTCATACTGAACGGGGAAAGGCCGTTTAGGAAGCGCCATCTGAGCACGTAGCCCTACGCCGACATACACCGGTGCGGTAAAGTGCGTATTTCGATATGCAACATCAGCCCCAAAAAGGAACCGAAAATTTGTCTTTTCCGGTTGTAAAAAGCCCATAAATGTAGAAATAGTAAGGAAATGACTTTTCTCATTTTTAAGCGAAGGTTTAAACGGTTTGTTCGTTTCCGGCTCTTCTTCTGCTGCAGGCTGTGACTTCTGTGCAGGCTTTTCTTGAACCGCTTGACCGTCTTGGTTTTGCGGTACTTCCGGCGCCTTAGGATCACCGGAAGCGGCGCTATGCGACTCACTTCCCTGTGTTTTATCCCCCGATTTTTGTTGTTCTTCAAGTTTCAGTTTGTATACCGCACCGCTTGCACAGCCTACAAATGCCGCGTTTTCGGTATGGCAAAAATCGAAGGCGGTGATATCGGATGTTTCCGTTTCAGGCAGCCGCATAAGTCCGACAGACTTTTGCAACCGAATACTATAGATAACGATTTCATTTTTATCATTTAAAACAGCAACGGTATCGGACTCGGATAACGGGAGAAGGGCTCGGATTGTTTTACCGGTATTGATGCTCGTAACCTTTTGTCCCTGTAAGTCGGAAATTCTTAAAGATGTGCTATCTTCCGGACTGATAACGGATAAACTGTCAGCCGTAAAATAAACCGGTATCTCCGATTTTGTATATATATTATCGATACGCGCTGCTTGCTTGTAATTGGAACAATTCCATATATAGGCTGTTCCGTCTTTATCAATAGAAGCAAGGTATTTTTCATCATTGCTGAATTCGAGTCCGTATATTTCCGATTGATGCCCTTCTACCGTCCTCGTAATCATATCTTGTATAAAACGTAATTTAAAATGAATTTGAATTGAAAAGTCCGTAAACGCAGCTGCACTGTAATTCGTATTTTTGCTGAAAGCATTGCAGCTGATCGTTTTTCCATCCCCGTAGTCGGTTAGCATATATTCTTCGGTTTTGCCGTATACTTTCTTATCGCCGGAGGATGGGCGGTACAGCATAAATTTTCCTGCATGGGTCATGGCGATTAAAAGCTCACCGTTTTGTTCTTGGTAAAAAAGATTCCGGTTAATATCTGCATCGTGCATGCTGGATATCAGCGTATAGCCGGATGTGTTATATGTTGAAATCGAAGCGGCATCAGATACAGCTAAACTAGTGTCATCGGTATTTACAGAAAGTGAAGTAACAGGCTGCTGCAGCGTAACGATCTGCGCCGGTAATGCCGTGTAGCAGAAAAAAAGACAGCAGAAAAATACAAAGTGGAAACGTAAAGCGGCGCATTTCATAGACAACATCGGCAATGAAAACGTGCCGCGCGGAATAACAAAAACTTTATATAATATAATTTACGCTGTGAGCTGTGAGCTGTGAGCTGTGAGCTGTGAGCTGTGAGCTGTGAGCTGTGAGCTGTGAGCTGTGAGCTGTGAGCTGTGAGCTGTGAGCTGTGAGCTGTGAAATTTTGCTGTTGGTTATAGGCGTGTCAAGCCCCTTTTGCAAATATGCAGCATATCTGCGTTGTCGCATCGCCAAAACTATACATCCTTGTATAGTTTTGACTGTGAGTTTCGCATACAGACGAAACTCACTACTGGTTAATACAAGCGGCGTCCATGCCGCTACTGCAAACAGTCCTCGACGTATCAGAACCGCCACGGACGGCGGTGGTTCTATGCAGTAGCACGTTTGCATTGCAAACGTGTAGGTAAACAATGTACAAGGACGTATATTGTTTACCGTGCCTGCGGGTGTTTTTTGTGCGCTCCTAGCATCTATACCGTCTATTTGCAAAAGGCTTACGGAGAGTATATTTTGTGCTTTGGTGAGAGGCGGTTTTGACTGTGGATATGCGGTGTGTCGGCTCGGCATATTTATAATTATAGGGCTAAAAATGAGATAATGCAAGAGAAAAAATAATGGGTAATGCCCCTGATATCCCCTACTTGGTTTTAAACTTTGAATTTGGAAACTTCTTCCGCCAACATCTCAATACTTTTCTTATTTTTCTGGCTGATTTCATCCACTTCATGAACGGCATTATTGATTTGTTCGGTACCGGAAGCCATCTCGTTCATACTATTTGTGATAATATGCGTTAAGTTGTCGAGTTTGTGCATTTCTCGCGTAACGCTTTCTCCGCCTTTGAGCATTTCTTCGGAACCGGCCTGTACTTCCATTGTAACCATATTGATATTTTTGATAGCAGTCAGCACTTCTTTGCTGCCCTTTTCCTGTTCGCGCATTGCTTCGGTAAGCCGATTACTCATGTCCTTTACCTGATCCGCCAAATTGAAAATAGCATTAAACTTGCCCTCAACCGTTTTAGAAGAATCCGAAAGCGTTTCAATTTCACCGCTTAACATTTTAAGCGTTGCCGTTATCGTTTTTCCCTGAACGGAAGATTCTTCAGCAAGTTTTCTGATTTCATCGGCAACGACGGCAAAGCCTTTCCCCGCCTCTCCTGCATGGGCTGCCTCAATAGCCGCATTCATTGCAAGTAAATTTGTTTGTGAGGCAATATGTTGAATAACGCTGGACGCTTCCATTAACGAACCTGATTCTTCGGCAAGTTTTTGCGTTACGCCGTTCGATGTTACAATGGTTTCTTTACCGGCGTTCGTAGCTGTTACAAGGTCTTTGATGGAATCGGAAGTTTTATTTAATATCTGTGTGATAGAAGCAATATTTGCGACCATCTGTTCTATCGAAGCGGTAGATTGAGCAACGCTTCCTGCTTGCGCTTCAATACTACCATTGAGCTGTTTGATTGTTTTAACGATTTCTTCAACGGTTGTAGCGGTTTCGGTAACACTTACACTTTGTGTTAACGATTGCTGTTTAACGCCGACGATATTTGCATTGATTTCATGAATTGCACTTGCCGTTTGGGTTACGTTACCGGCAAGCTCGCTACCGACCTGTCTCATACTATCCGTATTCGCTTTTACCGTACTGATGGAAGTTCTTATCTTTTCTATCGTCCGGTTAAAATACGACGACATAGCGCTAAATTCTTTCGAGGTATGGACAGACAAACTGACGGTTAAATCACCTTCACCTTCCGCTATATTTTCCAGAGCCTTATTTATCTGTCTAAACATAGAAGCAACATACGAAAGCGAAATAAAAACAGCGATTGCACATATCAAAAAGACAACCGTACCGAACAAAAATGCTTTAAGCCGCATGGTATATATATCAGCGAAAATACTTTGTTCCGATACGGCGATACAGAATATCCAACCTGTCAGAGAATCATAGTGCGGAATAGAAAGATAATACTCCTTGCCTACGTTAATTCTGAGGAGCTTATCGGTATCGTTTTGCATATCGCCAAGAAAGGCCTTATACCTTTTATCGGTGATACTATCGACTGTGTCATTAAACGAATAGTCGGGATGTACGACAAAATGCCCCGTTTGATCAACAATGAATACGGTACTTTTTCCGCCGCTATCATGCTCCATCAGCAGCGATTGCAGTTTATCAATCTTAATATTCGTCGCAAGAACACCGACCGTAACACCTTTTCGAACAAGCGGCGTACTCATCGTGATCATCGGAATATTCCGCACACTGTCCATATAAACATCAGTAAATGAGGTTTTGTTATTTCGTATCGCAACCGTATACCATGGCCGTTTTTTGGGAATAAAATCCGCGGGCGGCTGCCAGTCGGATGAGTCGATATATACACCGTTTTCAAGCCCTGCGTATATATCGAATAAAATTTCATGAAAATTTTTGTCGATATTAGAGGCTACGTCATACATCGCCTGAGGATCGTCGAGATGCCGCTCAACTTCACGGGCGGTTGTTTCCAATATCCTTGCCCGCTCCGTTACGAACGTATTAAGAAGCGATAAGTAGTAATTTTTCTCCGCAATAAGCGTTTCCTGTGCATTTACGGTGATTATCCGTTTTGCTTGGACAAACCATACCAACGACAGCAAAAACACAATGATTGCAAAGGGAATGGTCAACATAATTAATAATTGTGCTCTTATGGAAAGAGACGAATAACTGTTTTTCATATTAGATATTATTATCTCTATAGGGGAGATAATTGTCAAGAGCAATATTTCCGCGGCACTTATCCTGAACCTATTTGCCTATAAACTAAAAAACAAACATAATTAATCATAAAAAAATTTAGACTCTCCAAAATATTTTTAGTTTTTCCTTGCGTTTTATCCAATTCTATGGGATACTAAAGTATAGTGCAAATATCTTTGTGTTGCGTATCCATGGCAACCGTAGCGGAACTATTTCAAGCGGTTGCCTTCCTTAAACTGCGCGAAATTTAAAAAAAAGAAGATTTCGCGCAGTTTATTCTGGAAGAAGGGTAAACGCATTAGATAGCTAATATCAAAATTCGCAGAATAACTGAGGCAGTGAGACCATTTGAACCATCTTCAACTGTTGTACATCCGTGTACCTCTCAACCGATGTACGTCCATGTACATCGGTTGAGGACAAGTTTTGGAACAAAACTTGTTTCTGACTTATCCCCCGCCCATCCTTGGGCGAATTGACAGCGAGTTTTGTGCGTGCACAAAACATCGCTGTACTGACAGGAAGTCAGTGGTTCCAAACAGTATCGAGTTTTTCATCAGGAAAACTCGAAGCTAAAAAATGTACAAGGATGTACATTTTTTAGCGATGCTATCCTTGGCAGTTCTGGTTGGACGAACTCACTTATTCTGCGGGGATGAAAAAACATAAATCTGATGCGTTTACCCGAACATAAAAAGTGGAGGGATCATTCTATGTTATTAGTTGGAAACGGTATGCTTATCACCCGCGATCCGAACAAGCCTTTTATCGAAAACGGCTGTGTTTGCATTGAGGGAAGTTCAATCAAAGAAGTCGGCGCCGATGCCGAATTGCGGGCAAAGTACCCCGCAGCGGAATATATCGATGCAAAAAAGCGGTGCATCATACCTGCCTTTATTAACACGCATCATCACATCTATAGCGCTTTTGCCCGCGGCGTTGCGTTAAAAAATTACAATCCGAAGAATTTCTTGGATATTTTGGAAGGGCTGTGGTGGCATCTTGATAATAACCTTCTTTTAGAGGATACGAAATACAGCGCGTATACAACGCTGATTGACTGTATTAAAAACGGCGTAACGACGGTTTTTGACCATCACGCAAGCTACGGCGAAACCACGGGGAGCCTTTTTACCCTCGCGGATGTCGCCGAAGAACTCGGTTTACGGGTGAACCTTTGTTATGAAGTTTCAGACCGGAACGGCGAGGCTGAGATGAAAAAAGCGGTTGCCGAAAATGCCGACTTTATCCGCGCCTGTCAAAAAAAGAAAAATCCCAAGCAAGCAGCGATGATGGGACTCCATGCCGCATTCACGCTGTCCGATAAAACACTCGAATACTGCGCTTCTCAGCTTCCGGCGGGAGCAGGGTACCACATCCATGTTGCGGAAGGTATGTCCGATGTATTCGATTCGGTACAAAAACACGGAAAGCGGATTGTGCAGCGCCTCTACGATTTTGATATCCTCGGTAAACATACCTTTGCCGTACACTGTATCCACATCAATCCCTTGGAAATGGATTTACTGAAAGAAACCGATACGATGGTTATACATAACCCCGAATCGAATATGGGTAATGCAGTCGGCTGTCCGCCGGTGTTGGAAATCTTTAAACGCGGCATTTTGATCGGACTCGGTACGGACGGATATACGAGCGATATGCTCGAATCGTACAAGGTTGCAAATATTCTGCACAAGCACAACACCTGCGATGCCACCGCCGCATGGACGGAAATCCCCGAAATGCTGTTTACCAATAATGTAAAGATTGCCGCGCGGTACTTTGATGGCGAACTCGGCGTCTTGAAAGCGGGAGCGAATGCGGACGTAATCGTTACCGACTATAACCCGCTGACACCTCTCCATGCCGGTAACGCGAACGGCCACATTCTGTTCGGTATGAACGGCCGCAGCGTGGTAACCACTATCGCGGCAGGCAAGGTGCTGATGAAGGATCGCGTTGTTACCGTCGCCGACGAAGAAGCCGTCTTTGCCAAAGCGCGGGAAGTCAGCGCTGCCCTGTGGAAGAGGTTGTAAACCTATGATAATTTTTAATTATGAATTATCAATTCATAATTAAAAATGCCGGTATTCACAAGAGTATGCATCTGCCGGATACCTGGGCATATCTAAAAACTCGGTTAGATTTTTAGATATGCCCGGCGAGTTTTAATTTAAGTCCTTATAGTACAGTAACTTAAATTAAAACATCGCAAATAAGCTTAAGGAAAACCTCTAAAAACTGAAGTTTTTAGAGGTAAACGGAGCAGTTATACGGACTGCAATTGTATCGAATTTATGATGATACAAGGGAGAAAATAGGGTATGAGTGATAGAATGAACCCGATACCATTCAAGAATTTGATGGAATGGATTAAAACGGAGTATCAAACCGAGGGGACGATTTTCGGTGTTAAAAAACTGTACCGCGCCGATTCCAAACGCTATCTGGAGCTATTCGGGCAGCGGTTTGAAAATCCGCTCGGGCCGGCTGCGGGGCCACACACACAGTTGGCGCAAAATATCGTTGCTGCGTATGCTGCGGGCTGCCGGTTCTTCGAGCTAAAGACTGTGCAAAAGTTAGACGGAGAAGACCTGCCGGTTGCGAAGCCGTGTATCAATGCGGCGGACGAATGTTACAATGTCGAATGGTCAACCGAGCTGCGCGTACCGCAGGCTTTTGACGAATACGTAAAGGCCTGGTTTGCGCTTAAAGTGATTTCGCAGGAATACGGTCTCGGCAGCCCCGACGGTTTTATCTTTAACATGAGCGTCGGCTACGATCTTGAAGGGATTAAGACCCCGAAAGTTGACGCCTTTATCGAAGGAATGCGAAACGCCTCGAATACGCCGGTGTGGAAGGAATGTACCGACTACCTTTTAAGCCATACCGATTTGTTCCCATCCGTGTCGGAAGCATTTCTCCGCAGCTTGCCGACGCAGGTGTGTACCTCGATTACGCTTTCCACCTTGCACGGCTGTCCGCCTGCCGAAATCGAACGCATCGCGATGTACCTCATCACGGAAAAACATCTCCATACCTATATCAAGTGTAACCCCACGCTGCTCGGCTACGAGTTTGCCCGCGACCGTATGAACAAGATGGGCTATGAGTACGTTCAGTTTGACGATCATCACTTTAAAGATGACTTACAGTTCAGCGATGCGGTACCCATGCTTGAGCGTTTGCTGCAGGAGTCTGATAAGCGCGGACTGATGTTCGGGGTTAAGATTACCAATACCTTCCCCGTAGACATTGCCCGCGGGGAGCTGCCCGGACAGGAAATGTATATGTCGGGGCGGTCGCTGTTCCCGCTGTCCATCGCCGTTGCGCTGAAGCTCTCGGAAGTCTTTAACGGAAAACTCCGTATTTCCTATTCGGGCGGTGCGGATTATTTTAATATTGCCGATATTTATGAAACGGGGATTTGCCCCATTACGATTGCAACAACGATTTTGAAACCGGGCGGATATGCGCGTTGTCAGCAGCTGGTCGGCGAGTTGACAGCAAAGCCGTTTAACAAGGATTTCTCCATCGATGTTGAAAAACTGCGCCGCCTTTCAAATGCCGTCGTTGAAAACCCACGCAATCGCAAATCGGTTAAGCCCGAAGCGTTCCTCAAGATTCCTGCAAAGGTGCCGCTTGCCGACTGCTTTGCCGCTCCCTGTATTTCCGGCTGTCCTATCAATCAGGATATCCCTGCCTATATCAGACTGACCGGCGAGCAAAAATACGAAGAAGCGCTCCGTGTTATCACTGATAAAAACCCTCTGCCGTTCATCACCGGTACGATCTGTAATCACCGCTGTATGACCGGCTGTACGCGCAATTTCTATGAAGATCATGTGCATATCCGTGCCGTTAAACTCGAAGCGGCGCGCCATGCCATCGAAACTTTGAAACAAAACATAAAGGCGCAAAAACCGGCGCAGAAAAACGGAGCAAAGGTTGCCGTTATCGGAGCCGGTCCTGCCGGTCTTGCAGCCGCCTATTTCTTAACCCGCGACGGAGCGGACGTTACCGTGTTTGAAAAGAAAGCGCGCGCCGGCGGTATCGTTCAGTACGTCATCCCTGAGTTCAGAATCCCTGCCGCGTCGATCGGGCAGGATGTTGAACTGGCCTCCTCCTTCGGCGCTTCCTTCATATATAACAGCGAACAGCGTTCCGTTGAAGGGCTGAAAAAACAGGGTTTTACCCATGTTGTGTTTGCTATCGGCGCGTGGAAGCAGAGTGCGCTACTGTTAGAAAAAGGCGCGGCGGCAAATGTTATCGAATTCCTTGAGCAGGCGAAGCAAGCGCCCGAAACGCTCAAGCTGGGGAAAAACGTCGTGATCCTCGGTGCGGGAAACACCGCGATGGATGCAGCCCGCGTTGCAAAGCGCACGAAGGGTGTTGAACATTCCTTTATCGTATACCGCAGAACCAAGCAGTTTATGCCTGCCGATGCGGAAGAATTGGAACTCGCCTTGGAAGACGGGGTTGAATTTAAAGAACTGCTTGCGCCTGTTTCATATGAAAACGGAATTTTGCGCTGCGAAAAGATGAAGCTCGGTGAACGGGGCGCAGACGGTCGGCAAAAACCGGTACCGTCGGGCGAGTTTGTAGACATCCCCGCCGACACCGTAATCGCATCTATCGGTGAAAAAATCGACACCGATCTCTTTGCGGAATCCGGCATTGCGCTGGACGGAAAAGGAAGAGCGCAATACAATCCCGCTACGTTTGAAACGAATGTGAAAAATGTATATGTCATCGGGGATTGCGCCGCAGGGCCTGCCACGGTTGTACAAGCTATTGCCAATGCAACCAAAGCGGCAAAGGCGATTATCGACTCGGTAAAGGCGCAGGCGTGGACGGCTCAGTTTACATCGCTGAACTACAACCCCGTTACCGCATCGGCGTATTCAAAGCGGGCAATTTTAATGCCGATGAACCTTGCCGCCTCCGACGGCGTTGCAAAAGAAAGTGTCCGCTGTTTGGAATGCTCGACTGTTTGCGAATCTTGCGTCGATGTGTGCCCGAACCGTGCGAACCTTGCGCTCACGGTACCCGGTATGCGTATGAAGCAGATTATTCACGTGGACGGTATGTGTAACGAGTGCGGCAACTGCGCGACATTCTGCCCCTACGAGAGCGCCCCGTACAAAGATAAATTCACGCTGTTCCACTCGGAAAAAGATTTCCTTGACAGCACAAATGAAGGCTTCCTCTATCTTGATGATGCGCACAGCCGATGCAGAGTGCGGCTCTCCGGAGAAGTCCGCGACATCACGCTTGCAACGGAAACCGCTCTTCCCAAAGAACTCTTGCAGATTATCAATGCGGTAAAGACGCAGTACGCGTATTTACTGTAGAGTATTTTAAAAAACTGATTGGTTTTTAGAAATACCTCATCAGCACAGCTGATAACGAGGTGAAAAAAATTAAAAGGCAACCGTATCGAAAGATGCGGTTGCCTTTGTTTACGGTTCCGTTATATTCCCCTGTGCATCAAGGTAATATACAGGGATCGCAACAACCTGCTCGCGATCGTTCCGCCATTTTGATTGCAATCCTTTCTGAAGGGGGCTATAATAAAAGGCCTTGCTACTTGCCTCACAGTGAGATGTCCAAAAATCTTTGCTGGTAAATTGAGCTATTTTTTCAGCCTCATCTCGTGAGGGGAGCCAACCACCCCGCTCAATACAGTATATAACTGCAGAATTTTTTGCAGTATGCAGTTTAGAATCGTTCGATTCAAATTCGCGTTTTAAGAAAATGCTGTTTTCTTTTCCGTCTCCCATATTTGAGCCTATGTTCTTTGTGCTTATATGACGTGAGCTGTTCAAATCCCACGGCATCGGCTCGGAAGGGGTTCCCATTGCAAGAAATCGCCACGATCCTCTACCTGTATTTTCCCACACGATCGTTTTGTTGCCCACTCTATCACCTACGGAAAGAGATCTTTCAGGAACCGGTTCTGACGGTACGATCATTCCGTCAAACAAAAAACAGCCGTGCAACGTAAACAACATGACAAGAGCTGTCACTACCGGTGTTGCATAACGGAATACTAATAAACTCTTTAGCTTCAGTTTTTTCATACATAGATCTCCTTTTAGTTGTTTCCTGATTGAAAAAAGTGTACCACGAGGGTAAGAACAAGGTCAAGAATAAGCATTGCCTTTACCACCGTATTCTACTATACTAGCGGTATGCAAACGCACTATTTTACCGTTACCGGTATGAGCTGTGCCGCCTGCTCCGCAAATGTGGAAAAAGCTGTCGGCCGTCTTGTCGGCGTAGAGACGGCGCAGGTAAATCTTCTAACAAAGCGGATGGCTGTCAAGTATAATCCCGATACCGTTAATCCGCATACCATTATACAAACCATAGAAAAAATCGGCTACGGAGCCTTCCCGCTTGCCGAAGACAATACGGCGCGTCCGTCTGCTCCACAGGCTGATTCGGAAATCGCCGATGCCGAAAAAAAACAATTTGTCTTTTCGCTTTTCTTTCTGATTCCGTTGATGTATGTGTCGATGGGGCGGATGCTCAGGTTGCCGCTTCCGTCTTTTTTTGCAGGAACTGAAAATGCCCTCATCTTTGTCTTTACACAATTTCTGCTCACGCTGCCGGTTCTGGTATTAAATCGCCGCTTTTTTACCAACGGGCTTACAAGTCTATTCCACCGTGCACCTAATATGAACAGCCTTATCGCTGTCGGTTCCGGCGCTGCGGTTATCTACGGAGTTTTTGCGCTATACCGGATCGGATACGGCTTAGGGCATGGGCAATTAGATGTTGTGCAGCTCTATATGAAGGATCTCTATTTTGAATCCTCGGCGATGATTTTAACGCTGATTTCTTTGGGAAAATTTTTAGAGGCACGGGCAAAAAAGAAAACTTCAGAAGCGCTGGAAAAATTGATTCAGCTTCGACCCCGAACAGCGCAAGTATTACGGAATGGGATCGAAATTGAAATTCCGGTAGAAAATATTGCGGTTGGCGACGCAATCGTTATCCGCCCGGGACAAACGCTGCCCGTTGACGGCACTATAATAGACGGAAGTACATCGCTTGACGAATCGGCTGTTACCGGGGAAAGTATGCCGGTTGAAAAAACGGTTGGGGATTCGGTGATTAGCGCCTCGCATAATATATCGGGCAGCTTTATCTTCCGTGCCGATAAAGTAGGAAATGATACAACTTTGGCGAGGATTATTGCGCTCGTCGAAGAAGCCGCCTCGTCAAAGGCGCCGGTTGCAAAGCTTGCTGATGTTATCAGCGGTTATTTTGTACCGATTGTCATGCTGATTTCACTTACAGCCTTTATCGGCTGGCTTATCGCAGGCGCTTCTTTTGAGTTCGCTCTTTCGACCGCTATTTCCGTGCTGGTTATTTCCTGTCCCTGTGCACTCGGACTTGCAACGCCGACTGCGATTATGGCGGGTACCGGTAAGGGCGCGCAGCTCGGTATTCTCATCCGTTCAGCGGAAGGGCTGGAGCTTGCTCATCGCGTTACCGCTGTTCTGCTCGATAAGACGGGAACCATTACGGAAGGAAAGCCGACATTGCAGCACATTGAAGTGTTTTCCGACCAGTACACCGACAATGATATTTTGTGGATTGCCTATAGTCTTGAACATTTATCCGAACATCCGCTTGCTCATGCAATTATCAAAGCTGCAGAAGAAAAAAAACTGTCGCCGTTTAAAGTGAGCGGTTTTGTGGCAGTGCATGGAAAAGGAATTTACGGCACTGCTATAGTCGATGAACTTAACGGAATCTCATCGATCAGAAATGTAAGAATCGGCGCCGGAAATATGAAGCTCTGCAGCGAATTAGGCATTCCGGTATCGGAAGCGATTCAGGCGAGACTTACGGAAGCTGCCGAAAAAGGCGCTTCTCCGTTGCTGGTTACAATAGGGAATGAATGTGTCGGACTCATCGCCGTCGCCGATCCGGTGAAGCAAGGCAGTATTCGAGCCATTCACGATTTCCACGAAATGGGCATCCATACCGTTATGCTCACAGGGGATAATCAACGGACGGCAGAGGCTATCCAAAAGATTGTCGGTATCGGAGATGTCGTAGCGGAACTGTTGCCGCAGGACAAAAAAGCAAAAGTCGAATATTATCGCTCGAAAGGGTTTTCACCGGCTTTTATCGGCGACGGTATTAACGACGCGCCTGCACTGACTGCTGCGGATGTCGGTATCGCAATCGGCGGCGGCACGGATATCGCTATCGAAAGCGCGGATATCGTTCTGATGAATAACAGCCTCGAAACGGCGGTTACTGCAATTCAGCTCAGCAAGGCTGTTATGCGTACCATTAAGCAAAACCTGTTCTGGGCGCTCTTTTACAATTCGCTGTGTATTCCGCTTGCGGCAGGTCTCTTTTATACTCTGTTCGGACTCAGGCTGAGTCCCATGTTCGCCGCCGCCGCAATGAGCTTCAGTTCGGTGACGGTAGTTACCAATGCATTACGGTTGAACAGATTCCGTCCGAAATACATTGCGCAGGATGTCGGCAATATGCAATACTGCTGTGTTGCTTCTGTCGGTGAAAAGCTTGATGATGCAAAGCCTACTGTGTGCAGTGTACGAACCGATAGCTTCATCTGCTCTGTAGCCGAACCGGAAGCTAAAACGGAATCTGAATTGCCGATGAAACAGGAAAATATAACTCATAAGGAGAATACCAATATGAAAAATATTACGTTAACCATTGAAGGGATGTCGTGCGGGCATTGCTCTGCTCGGGTTGAAAAAGCATTGAACGCTATCGAAGGGGTATCGGCAAAAGTCGATTTGGAAACAAAGACTGCCTCTGTTACCTATCCCGATACCGTAACAATCGATGCGCTCAAAGCTGCCGTAACCGATGCAGGCTATTCGGTAACCGGCTCACATTAAAAAAGTATAGCCGAATTATTGATAAGTACGGTGTATATCATTCCTCATCGCTTCGCTATGCATAGATTCCGACCGTTGCTGTGCGCTTTTGTCTATTTCTTCTTGATTGTTTCATTTTTGTCGGCAGCGCCGGTGAAAATTACCTTCTCTGCCGATAAAATGCAGGGATCCGGCGAAAAAGGGAAAAACGCAACCTCGCTGACCGGTAATGCAAAAGTCAGCGTAGATTCCCTCAATATTTACGGTGAGCGTATTGAGCTCTACGGTAAAGATTACCGGTATATCAAAGCGAGCGGGAGTGTAACGGGCGAAGATGCCGAAAAAGGCTTTACGTTTTCAGCCGCATCACTCTCTTATGATCGGGAAACGGAAGTTGCTGAGTTTATGGGGCAAGCAAAGGTCGAGGATACCAAAAATAAGGTTGAAACAGCCGCCGAACGTATCGAATATAATCAAAAAACCGAAATTATCCTTTTACAAATGGCTGTAAAATTAAAGAGTAAGGATATTGCCTGTGATTCGCTTTTTGCCGTTTATAACAGGAACACCTCTATGCTTGAATTAACAGGAAAGCCTACGGTTAAAAAGGGCAAAGATGAATTTAAGGCTGCTCGGATTTCAGTCAATCTTGATACTGAGGATATTAAGCTTGAGGGCAAGGTGAGCGGTTCGGTTACCGAAGAAAAAGAAGAAAAAAAAGAAACAAAAAAAACGGAAACTCCTCCAGAGGGAGATATTGCTGCAAAGGAAGAAACAAAAACGCCATGAGTGACTTTCAGTATTCTGTGAATTCCGGCATTTCTAAAAGTATCTTGCGCGCGGAAGGTTTGAACAAATCATTTCGTAAAAAACGAGCTGTTCGTGATGTTAGTTTTTCTATGGCGCAGGGAGAAGTTGTCGGATTGCTCGGTCCGAATGGCGCGGGAAAAACGACGAGTTTTTATATGATTGTCGGTTTTTATACGCCGAATTCCGGCGGTATTTACCTTGATGACCGGTGCATTACCGATCTTCCGATGTATAAGCGCGCCCGTATCGGTATATCGTATTTGCCGCAGGAAGCTTCGGTATTCCGTAAACTTTCCGTCGAGCAAAATATCGATGCTATTTTGGAAACACGAAAAGATTTAAGCCGTGCGGAACGGAAGCAAAAACTTGATTCGTTATTAGAAGAATTCGGAATCACTGCCAATCGGAAACAACCTGCCTACACCTTGTCGGGAGGAGAGCGGCGACGTACCGAAATTGCACGGGCGCTAGCTATCGAGCCGAAGTTTTTATTGCTCGACGAACCCTTTGCCGGTATTGATCCGATTGCCGTACACGACATTAAGCTGATTATCAGACTGCTTGCCCGTCAAAATATCGGAGTGCTTATTACCGATCACAATGTCCGCGATACCTTGGAAATTACCGATCGCGCTTATATTATCAATAAGGGCGAAATTGTCGAACAAGGATCGCGTGATATCATTTTGGAATCCGAGATTGCACGAAAGGTCTATCTCGGTGAAGAATTTAGGATGTAGGGAGATACTATGAAATATATTTGGATTATAGCCGGTTTCCTTTTTTTTAGGACTCGGTGTACTTGGTGTGGCTTTGCCTATTTTGCCGACGACCCCCTTTGTAATTGTGTCGGTCTTTTGTTTTGCAAAAGGTTCAGAGCGTCTGCATCAATGGCTGCTTTCTACTAAGCTCTATCGAAATCATGTTCAAAGATTTAATGAAACCCGCTCGATGACGCTCAAAAGCAAAATAGTTATTTTAAGCTTCGCTTCTTCAATGCTGATTGCAGGGTTTTATTTTTCAAATAATATCTATGCTCGTATTATCATCATATTGCTGATATGCATAAAATATTATGTATTTATTTTTAAAATAAAAACCGCTTCCGACCCGACGAAAAAAAAGGCACCGGAAGGAGTAGCGGCTATTAGTTCTGAGCAGTAGAAGAATCGGATGTATTCTCCTCATTTTGTGAGATTTTGTCTTCTTTATTGCCATTATCGGAATTATCGAACGCTTGGCCCCTTACGGAAGAGAGTTGCATGGAGAGCTTTTTCCCCATACCGTCTACCGCCAAGGTAAGGTCACAGTATTCGTGACTGAGTGTTCCCGTCAAGAATGCCTGAGGTTTTGACATCGCAACCTTATAAATTCCGGTAAGACCGTCAATAATGTATGCGCCGTCTGCATTTTGTATTATTTCCTCATGAGGAATAATAAATTGAAAAAATGAAGAGAACGGCATTTTTCCCAGTTTGAACTTATCGGATCGTATTTCAATGTCCCCTGACGGAAGGGCGGTTACAATCAGCATTACTCGGTTTTCAGCTGTTTCTTTGTCTATGGTGCTATAGATTGTTTTTTCTGCACCGTTGGAAAGAGCCTTAACATTGACTATTTGGCGATATAACACAGTGCTTTCACCACCGAATAGAAGAGTAGCGGCACTCAGATAAAAAAAAGTTAATAAAATTTTCATGTGTTGTATCATAATAATGACACAAAAAATGTCAAGGTATGGTTACAGTGGTTTATACGGAAAGCTTTCCCCAAAACGAGCGATTTATTCTTTATACACCAACTTAATAGGGCAATGGTCGGAACCGAGTACATCCGCTTTAATTGATGATTCGCAGATGTTCGGTAAAAAGGCGTTGTCTACACAGTGATAGTCTATTCTCCATCCGATATTTTTCTCGCGGGCGTGGAAACGATAGCTCCACCACGTATATTGGTGAGGTTCCGCGCAAAAATGTCGGAAGGTATCGGTATATCCCGCCTGCGTAAAGGTATCCATCCATGCCCGCTCTTCGGGCAGATAACCGGGGTTTTGCTCGTTTGCCTTTGGGTTGGCAAGATCTATAGGGGTATGAGCGATATTGTAGTCTCCGCACAGTACAATATGCCGCCCTTCCTTTTTCAGTGCATTACAAAACTCAAGCATTGCGGCGCAGAAGTCGAGCTTATAGCCGAGCCGCGCTCCTCCTTCTTGAGAATTGGGAAAATAGGCGGAAATAACCGATACCGTTTCGAAATCGGCTACAAGCACTCGTCCTTCATCGTCAAAAGCAGAAATGTTCATCGTACGGATATTGAGCGGTTCTTTTTTGCAGAATACGGCAGTTCCCGAATAGCCCGGTTTTTTGGCTGCCTGCCAGTATGTTTTATAAACTCCCTCTTTCCAAACAGGGTTGATCAGTTCCGAAGTCAGCTGCTCTTTACGAGCTTTTGTTTCCTGTAAACACAGTATGTCAGGATTTTCGGTATAAAGCCATTCCAAAAAACCTTTTTTTTGTGCGGCGCGAATGCCATTTACGTTCCATGAAATAATTGAAGTCATAATCGGTATATGCCATAAAATCGTAAAATATGCAATGCGGTACGTCAATTCGACATAAAGAGAATGGATTAAACTGCCGATATAAGCGTAAGAGGGCATCGTAGATATGCAATGCCGTTAAGGAAGAGGAATATGTCAGCAAAGAAAATAGTCTCAATAGTAGTCGCCGCCGTTTTATTCGGAGTATGGTGTTTTGCCGCCGAAACGGACACTGAAAGCAAATCTTTTGATGCGGATGTTGCAATCCGATTTTACGATCGTCGCGTATATTATCCCGGAAACGATGGAACGGAACCTATTTTTGTAAAGGTTTCCATTACCAATAAAGGGAGCAAACCGTTGCGGTTTAAACTGGCAAATGATCGTATGTTTAGCATTGATTTTTCGGTATTAAATACCAAAAACAAAAGCCTTGCCCATACTGAGCCGTGGATTCGGAAACGGAATACCAATCAGCAGATTTATTTCCGAGAAATTACGATAGAGACCGGGGAAACGTATGCCTTTGTTGAGAATGTAAAAGATTATATTACGATTGAAAGTCCGGGCGCATATATGCTCTCTGCCGATTTTTATCCCGAATTAAAACGTTTAAGCGATACCTCCGAAGCTCATGTATCTTCCAATAGGCTCGGACTTGAAATAAAGCCTTCTCCTTCGGCTGCTGCCCTTGGAGCAGTTCCGATCGCCTCTGTTTCACGGGAAGTGCTTCAGCCTCAGCCGATCTCCCCCGACAAGGTTATCAGCTATATGCTGACTGCCCGCCAAAAATCGCAGTGGGATCAATTCTTCCTATATCTTGATATTGAACGCATGATTGCCCGCGATCCGATACGGAGCCGCAGATATAAAGCGGAAGCAGAAGCTGGACGTATCAGTATGATCGACACTTATAAGCACGATCTTATGCAGTCGCGTACCGATAAAGACATCGCAATGATTCCGGTAGAGTTTACTGTTGAGCGGACAACTTACAGCACGACTGAAGCGGAGGTTACGGTTATCGAATGGTTCGATTACACCAGCTTTCGCGAAAAGAAGCGCTTTACCTATAACCTTGCCTCCCGCGATGACATTTGGACGGTGTACGATTACAGCGTAGACAACCTTGGAACCGAGTAAGCAGAATAATATAGGCTGGTAATTTTGCGAATGTGTTATCTCTGTTGATAGGGCATTCGTGCCGTGGCGGTGCAGAAGTGTTAAAAAACGACCTAATGTATTCGCCCTGCTTCCGGCAGTATTTGTTTCCATGCGGCTAAAAGCTCTGCAAAGCTGAACCGTGCATTTGCAGGGCTTGTAGACGGGAGCTTAATAGCCGAAATTCCAATGTGTTTGATACATACTTCGTACGCTTTCGTACCGTTTGCAAAGACTGCTTGGATCGGTGCTTCTTGGAAAATACTGCTTAAATCCGCCGGTATGATGGACTGTATACTTGCATCGGCAGATCCGGTAATTGTACAGGCGGTAACGGCATCGTACAGCGCAATATGATGCTGCAACAGCATCTCTCTTTTTTCTTCTATCGAATGTGGTGGTTCCGCCACGCCCAGTAAAGCGGCAAGAAGCGGCCAAAATCTGTTCCGCGGATGACCATAGTAGAATTCCTGCGCACGGGATGCGGCGGAGGGAAAAGAACCTAAAATAAGAATACGCGATTCGGAGCTATACACCGGCGGAAAGGGATGGACAATTCTTTCAGACATCATTTTAGAAACAGATATAGGTTACTCTAAATACGACAAGCTGTATCCGGCTTGTTCTGTGCTGTTGTATGGCTATAGACCTGATGCAGGGCTATGCGCCCCGCTTTTTAGCGCTCCTCAGTGTAGTTGATCGACGTAAGAAGCGTATTTAATCTAATCATCGGGTCTTCATAGCCTCTAAACGTGAACGTAACATGATAGCCTTTCTTAGACACAGCTGTTATATCCCGTCCGATGCAGGGATAGATCGTATTCGATGCTTCGTAGGGGAAGTATTCCGGTTTTAAAATCGAAACACGGTAATCGTTTCCATCATACTGTACCTGTGCGAGATTGGCAGGGAAGGGTACAAGGAAGATTAAAAAATCATCACTCTTGCTGCCGCCGATACTCAGGCGAGTTCCCTGTTTCATCACGTGAATATTCCGTTTTCCAATTAGTGTGGTTTGGTTATAGACGAATAGCTCCGTCATGCCCGACTGCGAAGGCTTTGTACTAACGCGACCGCTATAATAGCCGTGATTCAACCCCGGTCGGCGGTTGAGATGGCTCTCTGCGCTGTTTAACAGAGCAAAACGTCCTTCGGCGGCACGGGATCGTTCTTGTGCAAGGTGATCAAATTGAGCTGCCGTTTCACTCTGGGCTGCCGAGGCGGCGGCAGCTGTTTGGGAACCGAAGGTATTCAGGGTGTCGCGCGGATCGGCTTTGTTTCCCAGCTGTTCGGGATAATATTTTGTTTGGGAAGCTGTAAGCGCTTCTTGCCGGTTTCTATTAAAATCGGTTTGCCGAGCAGTGTTGCTTTGCTGTCTTGAATCGGACTGTTGTCCGACCATCCGCGCGGCGTATTTAACCGGTTCGGAAGCCCTGCGGCGAAGCATAAAGATAATTAACAGCAGAATAAGGGTAAATACCAGCGCAGCGATCAATATCCATAGAAGATTGCCCTGCAGCAGTGATTGAACGAATGTCGGTTTAACGGTGAGCATTACGGCTGCCGCTTGGGAAAATGTTTTATCTTGCTGTGTAAGGTCAAGCCGTACATCGGTACGGTGTTGGCCTTCTTTACGTAAGCTGTTGGGTAGCGTAATCCGTATGGTAAGTTCGCTTTTTCCTTCAGGGGGAATACGAACAATGATATTTTCCAGTTGTTGCTTTTGGCTTTCACTGTCGGCTGTCAAAGAAACGCTTTGCAATTGTATTTCAACGGACTCTGCCACTTCATTGATAATAGTGAGCGGCAGTGCGGCAGTATTACCGGAAGTTTCTATACGTTCGGGAAAGATAATGTGCGGAAGAGGAAACGTCGTATCGTTGAATTCTACTCCGCCTTCGTCCGGCAAGTTGCTCGGCTCAATACCGAGGTTTTCCGTAAAGGCTTGAGAAACATCGGTGTACTCTTTCAGCCCTTGTCCGGAAGAATCGGCGCCTGTGCTGCTGTCCTGTCCACCGTTTGCCGATACGTCAGCATTTTCAGCCGTTTTCCCTGCCGTACTTGAACTATCCGGTGTACCCGCTCGGTTTTGAGCGATGGTATCACCGGTATTGGAACCCGCTGGTGCAAAATCGGTTATCCCTTGCCCTGTGCTTGAACCGGCAGGCTGTCCTGCGGTTCCTGTTGACGCTCTATTTTGTGCATTCGTGCCGGTATCGGATGCGTATCCTTTCTGCCCGCTCGAAGCATTACCTGTACTGCTCGACGCCGTACCCGAAGAAGCTACTGCACTATCGACGCCTGATTGATCAAGCGAACCTGCCGCATCCAGCTTACCTGCATAAAAGGCTCCGTCCAAGTCCTTAATAACCGCATCGGAAGGGAAGGGGAGTTTTACATAGTATACCTTCCAGCCTTTTGCACGGATGGAAGCGGAAACTTTTGCTAATTCAGTCTTTACCTGTTCACCGGTATAATTCCGGTACGGGCTTGATGCGGGCGGATTAAAAATACCGTCCGAAATAACAATAAGGATCTTTTCCTGCTGAGATGGTAGTTGCGTCATATATTGACCGGCAAAATTGATACCGGATAAAAAATCGGCGCTTTGACCAAGCTGATATAGAAGCATAAAACGGGAAACTACACGGGATAAATCCGCTTCAGTATTGATTTTCTGTGACATTTCATACTGGGGAACCGCATTAAATGAGATAAGATGAAAGGAGTCCCCTATGCGTACAAATTTTGAAATGATGGATTGTAGTACACGCTTATTGATAACCTCGTAATAGGGTAACACGGTACCGGAAGTATCCATAAGGACGATTACATCAGCAGTCTCTTGTCGAGTTGTCTGAGCACTCAATGTAAATGCAATTAAACAGAAGATCGCTGCAACGGCAAAAATCCTTATTTTTTTCATTATTACTCCCCTTTACAGTTATCTAAAAAGAACGCCTCCAAACACGGGCATTTCCAATTTTTGCAGAGGCTCTTTTTATATTAAACCTGTTCGAAAACGCAGTTATCGAACAGGTTTATTATCGGACATCTTTAAAAATGTGGTTAGTTTTAAGATGTCCTTTCATATCAATTAGCTGCCGCAGAAATATCAAGGATTTTGTATGTCTTTTCTTCTTCATTTACTGTAAACGAAAGTGTTTCCCCTACCTTGTGGTTTAACAGGTTCGTACCGAGCGGCGACATATATGAGATTACGCCGTTTTCAGGATCCGACTCCCACGGACCGAGGATGGTATAGGTCTCTTTTTCGCTGTTGCCGGGTTTCTCCAATACAACAATGGTGCCGAAACCGACCCGTGTTGTGGTAATGGTTGTAGGATCAAACACTTGAGCACGTTCAAGCTCTTCCTGCAAGCGGCTTACCGTATTGTTAAGTCTATTCTGCTCCTCTTTTGCAGCCTTGTATTCGGAGTTTTCACGCAAGTCGCCCAAGGAGAGTGCAAACCCGACTTCTTTCGAGTTACGCGGTATTTCAACTTCAATAAGCCGCTGGAGTTCTTTTTTCTTTTCCTCAAGCATTTTGGATGTTACGATTAAACCGCGTCCCGTAACCGTTTTTTCCACTTCGTCGAAGAACTTAAAGTTCTTGTATTTTTCAAGGATACGGTTACGCAGCTGCATTTTAATCGGCGGATCCAAGTCCTTAATATCGCTGACGAGTGTATAGAGTCTTGTAACGGCATCTTCATCGTGGTCGAGGATAAAGTTTTCGAGCAAGGCATCTTTACCAAAGAGAATCGTATGTACCTGCTTGTTGATTTTCCGATTTTCAGTTGTATTCCGTCGGCTTGCAATCTCCCGATACGTTATGTCGAGGATGTGAATAAGAACAATAATCTCGTGTTCATAGTCGATATTCAAGTCTTTAAACCATTGTTCTTCCTGAGCATTTTTGAAGAACCAAATAACCGCTTCACGGTATTCTTTATAGTCTTTGAAGCACGTCAGAACCAACTCTTTTACCTTTTCGGGGTATTCTTCAAGGAGCGGATTGAGTACTTCTGCAGAAAGTACCACGGGAAATAGGCGGACATATTGATCGCTCCAATCCGGAACAAGGTTCTTGATGTTGCGGAGATATGCACTTCGGAGTTCTTTATTTTCTATGCCGCGATATATGGCAGCAGGGTTCTCTATCTGCGCGAATAATTCCGCGAAATTATGATGTTGTGTTACGCTCAGGTGCGGCAGCGCTGCAGTGAGTTTTGACATAACTAAATAGGCTGCAATCACTTGTTCATTCACTTGACTAAAGGCTTTGAGGAAGGCATCAAAGTAATTGATCATATCCTGAAAGCTGTCTGAGTCCGTATCACCGCTTTCCATAACATTAAAGATGATTTCAACCCGCTCAAAGAAGTTTTTCTGCGCTTTAAATTCGTTCGAAAGCTTTTCTTCAAGCGAAATCGGACGAGTGTGTACAGTGTAGAAATCGATATTGGTAGGATTTATACCGAATTCGGGATTTTCTTTAACGACTTTTCGTGCCTTGGTGCTCCACGTTGTCCATTCTTTGTCGGTTAGCAGCGAGGGAACCAGCTCATGCTTAATCCGCTTAAAATCACAGTTATTATCAAAACTGCGGATAATGGTCTTTAGCGCCCATTCGGGATTTGTTTTCACCTTCGCAGCGAGTTCATTGCGCTTCATAATCGATTTTAATACCCAGATATGATCTTTATCCAGTGTTTGAAGAGCGGTGATGCCCATTTTAAGGCTCATTGTGTGTCCGCGCTTCTTTGCAAAGTCTATAACCAATTCATCGTTATTAACTTTTGCAATACGTCCGACACCCCATGTCCGGTGGAATACAAAACAGCCTTCATCAAAAGAAATATGCTTTTCAAAATCATCGATGGCTTCAAAAACATTCCGCCAACTTTGTGTCAAATTGGATACTTTTATGTATTCTTCAAGCTGACTGTGCGATGCATATTTTTCTCTAAAGCATTCGACAATTTCCTTTCGAGCCCAGTTATCTTTATCGTCGCTGGTGAGCACCAGTTTTAAAATATCGATAGCGGTATTCCAATCTTTTTCTTTTTTATAATAATCGTACAAATCCTGCATAAGCGCGGCGCCTCGTTCCGCACCGAGATGATCCGCTATTTTCCGTTGTACATGATAGAAAAAGTCGATTTCTTGCGGTACCAACTCCACCAAACGTGCCCATACTTCTTTTACGGCAGTGTATGAATGCCGGTTGATATAGCGGTACAGGGCTTTTTTATAATATTCAACGGCTTTTTCCGTATCGCCCATTTGCTGATACCGCTCGGCAAGTTGTTTCGGAATATCCGCTTCTTCATAGTCGATACGGACAAGCCGCTCCCAAATATCATAGATATCTTCATTGCCGGATTCTTTGTAGCAGTTTGCCAACGTTCGAAGCGCAAATTTTGAGTCCCCAAATTCAAGTACCCGCCGGCAAAGGTATTCAACGATCTGCATCCGATGGTTGTCGATAAAAATGGTTACCAGCGTTATGAGCGAAGAGTCATCGAGCAACTGCTTGGAAAGTGCAATAATACTCGAAATATACAATGCTGTAATACTTGTTTTGTTATGAGAGAGATGCTCATCGGATAGTTCTTTTAGTTCATCCAAATGATGATTTCGTTTTGCGTCTTCAATCAGCGTGTCAAGTTCTTTAAAATTGTTAATGGAATAATTTGTAATGGCAGCACGTGTCCATTTTTCCTCATTAAATATATCGCGGACATTCTTTTCTAATACATCTGACATATTCACCTCACTGTGTCATTACCGTATATAGCGGTCATAGATTTTCTCGTCGAGCAGTTTAATTCTTAGAAGAATCTCATCTATTTTGGTCTTTTCGACAGTGCCATTCATATAATGGTCTATAAGCCAAAAATAGTAATTAATTAAACGAGGGACTAGAAGTTTTTTGTTTTTTACGTCTTTCTGCCTCAGCTCATTTTCAAGCATATAGATAGACTGCTTCAGCTTCCCCAGTTCCAAGGCTTTCAGTTCACGTTTTACATTGAGTACGCCATCAAGCGTACCGTAAACAGGAAGCCATTCCAACAACTCCTCTCCTGTAAAACCAATGGTTGCGACTTTAGTAACGAGCGCGTTGATAATTTCAGATTCAAGAAAGCATAACTCTATTTCTGAAGCATTTTTAAAGAGTGCTTCCCGGAAAAAAATCTTCGCAAGCCGTACTTCGCCGCTTAAAGCATAAGCATCAGCAAGTTCCGCCGGAATAGCTGATGAATTGGTGTTCAGATCGGCTGCATATCGTAAACAGCTGATCGCCGTTTCATAATCTCCAAGGGCTTTATAACAAAGTCCTGTTTTCCGATATATTTCTGCCGTATTATGTACCGGTTCAGTTCCGTTTAGGAGCGAGCGGTACAACCGTAACGCAATTGTAAACACACTGCACTTGAGCGCATAGATAATCGGCTCGTTAAAGTCTCCCTTATCCTTTATGTAATCGAGAAAGGGTTTCCATTGAGAAATAATATACTCACCACGCAAGAAATCATCGGCTAATGCTTGTGAATAACGCACCCGATCAAGCCAGAAACTAACCCCTTTTAGTGTGTACATCACTTGAGGGTTTTCTAAGTCCTGTTCAAGCAGCCGTCCAAGACTGATATGCGCTTGCTCAAGGTCTCCTTGCTTAAGAAAGACAAGAGCGGGCTGCAATATGGTTTGAACAGAACGATCTATCATAGTTCCATATCATTATACTGATAACCGTGCTTTAGTCAATTGACCTGTTTTAAGAAATTTGTTATTATCTGCCTTCATTTTTGGTGATTTATAAGAAATGTCCCATTTCTGAAATAACCGCTGCTGTCAGCTGAGCCGCCTTATTGCCGTCAATCCATTCTATTTCGATGCCGTTCCGTGCCATGCGCCGGAACCATGTTTCCTGCCGCTTTGCAAATTGCCCGATTGCCCGATAGAGCTGCTCGATATAGGCTTCTTTACTTTCGATTTTTCCCTGTAGATACTGCGCGGTAAAGCGATATTCCAGTCCGAGGCTTTCGAGCCGCTCCCATGAATAGCCCTGCGCATGTATTTGTTCGGTTTCTTCTATCATACCGGCATCGATGCGGGCAATGAGGCGGCGGCGGATTCGTTCGCGTAGCACACTGCGCTCAAACGAGATACCGTAGATTTTCGGCTTGATGGACGGCGCCGCATGCAGATGCGCGGCGGCGGATTCGGGATGCTCCTGCCGGTAACGGGCAATTTCGATAGCGCGGACAAGGCGGTCGGGCTGCTCGAGGTCGGTTTTATTGTGGATATCCGGCTTGAGCGCTACGAGCATATCTTGCAGCTCCGCCAGCGTTTTTGCCGCCAGCGCTTTGCGTAATATGGGGTCTTCGGGCACGGGGATTAGCTCATAGCCGCGGAGAATTGCATCGAGGTATAGTCCCGTACCGCCTGCGATAATCGGTAAGGCGCCTTTTTCAACAAGCTGCGGAAAGATGCGGTACACTTCCTTTTGAAAATGGAAGACCGTAAACTCACGGCTTAAATCGCAGACATCGATGAGGTGGTAGGGAACGCTGCCATATTCCCGTAAATCCTTCCCCGTGCCCAAATCGAGTCCGCGGTATACTTGCCGGGAATCGGCGGAGATGATTTCGCCGCCTTTTGCTTGCGCAAGTTTTACGGCAAACGCTGTTTTTCCCGTTGCCGTAGCGCCTAATACGACGGCGCAATTATAGTGCGGCATTAGCGTTATCTTATTCATTATTACGCAGGGCGGATGAGTTTTGCGCTTCCATGCGCTTGGCTTCTTCCCAAAAGCCGTCCATCAGGGCTAGGGTGTCGTGGGAGCAGGGAATACCGGATTCCGCCATGCGTTTTTCGACAAAGCGGAAGCGGCGCTCAAACTTTGCATTGGTACGGCTGAGCGCAACTGCGGGGTCGATATGCAAATGTCGCGCGGTGTTCACCAAGCTGAAAAGGAGATCGCCGAATTCCGCTTCCGCTTCTTCATGCGTGCCGTGTGCAAGCGCGTTCGTAAATTCCGCAAGTTCTTCTTCTGTTTTTTTCTGCGGTCCGTCTGCCGTATCCCAGTCAAAGCCTTTCTTTGCCGCCCGTTTTTGTAGTTTGTACGCACGGGTGAGCGGCGGAAAGGTTTTCGGAATAGAATCCAATGCGGAGGCGCTTGCACGGCCTTCTACGGTATCTTTGATGGTATCCCATTGCGCAAGCACTTTTTCCGCCGTAACCGGCTTTTTTGCATCGTCGGGATCGGGAAAGCCTGCGGTTTGCCCGAATACGTGGGGATGCCGCCTTATCAGTTTTTCGTTCAGCTCGCCGATCATCTTTGCGACGGAAAAAGCTCCCTCCTGCTCAAACATATACGCAATCATCACAATGTTTAAAAGTACATCGCCGAGTTCTTCCGCCGCATGGACGGACTTTGAGCTGTCCGCCGAGGCTTCTTCCAGTGCTTCAATCGTTTCATACGTTTCTTCAAGGAGCGTTGCCCGCAGCGTCATCGGAGTTTGCTCGATATCCCACGGACAGCCGCCCGGCGCCCGTAGCCGTTTAATGGTAGTAAAAAGCGCTGCAAAAGCTTCGGCTGCTGCTGCTGTTTCCGGCTGTGCCGCTATCGCCGCAGTATGAATGGCTGAGTCTTGTTCGTTTTTGTCGGTATTGTTGTGTGAGGTCATAAGTTCTCCTGTTGTTTTGCCGGAATCATATCCTTCAATAGCTGTTCCAATGTCGGTTTGATACAAAAGCTCTCTTTGATGCGGCGGTATTGCCGGAGCGCTGTTTCTTTCAGCCGTTCCGCTTGGCCGACGCTTTGTGTTTTTTTTACCGCATGGATCAGGATATTTTTAGGGGTATGTTCCGTTTCGATAAATTCCATAATCTGCACGGTGTACCCGCAGGCTTGTAGAAGGAGCGCCCGCACGGTGTCGGTTAAAAGCGACGCAAACCGCTCGGTAATAATACCGTGCTCCATAAAGGGGAGCAGCAAGTGATCTTCCGTGCGGAAGGCTTCTTTTCGGGTTTTAAGCTGGGCATACAGTTCATGCTGGCAGCACGGAACGGCAAAGATGATCGGTACCTGTGCGCGGACAGCTTGAGCAAGCGCCAAATCGGTTGCCGTATTGCAGGCATGGAGGCATACCATCATTCCGGTACCGTCCGGCAACGGATGGTCGCCGATGTTCCCTTCGGCAAAGTCCAAATCCATGTAGCCGCACCGTTCCGCCAGCGCGGAGCAGTGTTCGATAACTTCGGTCTTTAAATCCAACCCGTGAATCCGTACCGGAAGTTCCTGCTGTTCATGCAGATAATAATAAAGCGCAAAGCTCAAATAGGCCTTACCGCAGCCGAAATCGGTAATGGAAAAAGGCTTGCCGGAACGGGTAACCGTATCCCGTATAAAGGGTTCGACCCCGGCGATAAATTCGAGGAATTTATTGATCTGCCGAAACTTATGGTATTTTTGCTTTAAGACGGCTCCCTCCGCATTCATCACCCCCTGTTCGATTAAGAATGGGAGCGGTGTTCCTTCGGGAATAAGATAGTTCTTTATTTTATCGTGTCCGCCGCAGCTGCTTTCTGCGAGCAGAGCGGAGTAAGGAAGCCGCTTGGTAAGGGCGATGATTCCCTTGTTGTTTTGCAAAAAAAAGAGCTGTTCTTTTTGCCCGCGGCATTCCACAGCCTTAAAGCGGGTAAAACATTCCGCGATTGCGCCGGATAATACATCAGGTTCAATCGTTTTTTGAAATGCTTGCTTGTTTTTGACGGTTTCCAGCTGATACACGGCTTTCCCTTTTACCGTGATACGGCGGAACCGCGCCTTTGCCTCGCCGGTTCCCTTGCACGGGCGGGAAAATGAAAGCTGTATAATAGAAGCATTCAGGCATTCTTGCGCCGCCTGATCGGGCGTGTAGATGGTACTCATAGATGGTGAGGCATTGTATCAAAAAATATGGAGTAAAACAACAAATCGAGCAACGGGTACACACATTGATGCGTTTACCCTGTGTGCGAAGTCTAGGACAAGAGCCGGAAAATCTGTTATAATCTGCTATGCGGTTGCATCTTGATTGCGGAAAAGGGCAGATAATAAAAACCGATTTACCGGCTTTTATCATGGGAATTGTTAACGCAACGCCCGATTCGTTTTATGAACCGAGCCGTTCGGTAAGCGTGGAAAAAGGCTTGGAGCGGGTATTGGCATTGGAAGCAGAAGGCGCCGATATTATCGATATCGGCGGGGAATCGACCCGTCCCGGTTCTTCCTATATCAGCGAGGAAGAAGAACTCGAGCGGGTTATCCCCTTAATCGAGGCTGTCCGGAGGCACAGCGCTATTCCCATATCCGTAGATACACGGAAAGCGGCGGTTATGAAGGCTGCTTTTAAGGCAGGCGCAACGCTGTGTAACGATATTTCTGCTTTAACCGACGATCCTTCACTCGGTACGCTGATTGCAGGCGAAGGCGGTGCGGTGGTTCTTATGCATAAACAAGGAACGCCGCCGACAATGCAGCAGCGTATTCCGCAGTATGGAAATGTAGTAACGGAAGTACGGGATTATCTTGAAGAACGGATTGAGTATGCTCTAAACTGCGGCATAGCGCGAGAGCGTATCATTATCGACTACGGTATCGGCTTTGGGAAGACGGTTGAAGATAATTACCGGCTGGTTGCGGCCAGCGCCCGCTTTACCGGCTTGGGCTATCCGCTGTTAGCAGGTCTTTCGCGGAAGTCGTTTATCGGAGCCGTTACCGGCGGTTCTCCCGAACAACGGCTTTCTGGAACGCTTGCCGCAACGATGTATGCAGTACAGCAAGGCGTATCGATCGTACGGGTTCACGATGTTGCGGAAACGCGGGAACTATTATTGGTGTTAAAGGAATTGCAAAAATATGGAACTACTTAGGGATATGCTGTCGTTCTACCTCACCTATATCGGGCCGGTTTTGGACATACTTCTCCTTGCGTTTCTGATGTATAAATCATATCAGATACTGATTAAAACGCAGGCAGCGCAGCTTGGTAAGGGTGCATTGTTGATGCTTCTCATCTATGCGGTTGCATTCTTACTACACCTGACGACACTGCTTTGGATATTGAATACGCTTGCGACCGGGGTTGTCATCGGCGCTGCGATTATCTTTCAGCCTGAACTGCGGAGAATGTTCTTGACGATGGGGCAGAACGATTGGTTCAGACGCTCCCGCTCCCAACACAGCCATATCGATTATGTATTAACTGCTGCCGAGCGCCTTTCTGCAGAGCGCCGCGGGATGCTGGTTATCTTCTTGAGGCAGAATAACTTAAAAGAGATTATCGAAAATCCGTCCGCAACCCGAATCAATGCGGAAATCAGCTCGAATCTTCTCGTTACTATTTTTGAATTTGATACTCCACTGCATGACGGCGCGGTTGTTATCGATAACGGGCGGGTTATCGCGGCGGGCTGTTATCTACCACTCACCAAACAGGAAGATATCAACAAGAGCTTCGGGACACGGCACCGTGCAGCGCTCGGTATTGCCGAAGAAACTGATGCGGTTGTGCTTATCGTGTCCGAAGAATCGGGAGCGATCAGCCTCGCGTACGATTCAAAACTGTATTACGACCTTACAACGGACAATATTGAATCGGAGCTGACTTATCTGCTCAAGGTCAAGTCAAAAACTCAAACTACCGAGAAATCCGAAGGAAGCGCTTCATGAACATAAAACAAATACTGCTCCGGCTTACCGAAAATTGGCCGGTTAAAATTATCTGTCTTGTCTTTGCTGTTTTCCTGTCGGAGTTTTATCGCGGAACCTTATTGGATAAACGATACCTCATTGTACCGCTTACAGTTGAAAATGACGGGACCCTCGCACCTGCGGAACAATATCCTGCAAAGATAAAGGTTACCGTTTGGGGGGATGCGACCGGAATCGGTTCCATCGGTGAAAATGATATCATTGCTTTTATTAATATATCGGATTTTAAAACTGAAGGAACCTATCGGATACCGATCGAAACTCGGTTAGCAGGAACGGTAACGCCGCTCGGTAATATGGAAATTAGTACGGAACCGTCAATTTTAACGCTTCGATTGGCGACAAGTATACGCAAACAGGTGCCTGTTATGCTTTCTTTAAAAGGGATTCCCGCCGATGGATATGAAGTAACCGAAAGTTCGCTGGAACCGGCGGCTGTTGAAATTGAAGGACCTGCCGAACTCGTTGAAAAAATCAACGAACTCGTGACTGAGCCGCTTTCGATAGAAGCACGTACAAACGGCTTTTCGGGAACAGCTTCCATCATCAATAACAATCCTCTGATTTCTATTGTCGGCAAGGCTCAAGTGCAGTCCACCGTTAAAATTAACGAAACAACTATCCAAAAAAAGTTTGATAATATCCCTATCTATTTTGAAAAGCAGCATAAAGAGCTGTCGATAATCGCCGATACAAAAACCGGTAGTTTGGAGATACAAGGTCCCAAGAAACTTCTGGAAACATGGATCCCTTCCGAAAATATATTAACGGTCTCATGCGAAAGCATTACCGAACAGGGTGTTTATACGCTGCCCGTTGTGCCGGTTTTATCGGCAGAGTATTCAAAGTTGCAGATACTGCAAGTGAATCCTAAATCGGTGCAGGTAACGGTGGAGTTTACAGAAGTATCGGAAGATGATGAGATGCACAGATGATTGTCGGGTTCGGAATAGATGCTGTTGATATAAGCCGGATACGGCGGTGGATGGAGTATGAGGGACTGCTTGCTCGCTTTTTTCATCCGCAAGAATTGATGGAGACCAAAAGCAGAGGCTCGGCTGCCGCATATTCTTTGGCAGCCCGCTTTGCTGCAAAAGAAGCGTATGGAAAAGCGCTTGGCAGCGGATTGAAGGGGATAACATTGAAAAATATCCTTGTTACTAATAATCCGAACGGGAAACCGGAGTTAATGCTCTTTGACGATGCAGCTATACCATTTGAGCGTATCCATGGTACTCATATTCATCTTTCGCTGACCCATGAAAGTAATATGGCTATTGCAGGTGTTATATTGGAAAGTTAATCGGATGCGGTAAAAAGTGAGGTTTTACCGGTAGCCGGTAGGGTTAAAAGGAGATCCATAGTATGAAACGTGAAGAAGATCAGCAAAGCAAAAAAGAAGTAGCTATTTCTTATTATTCCAAGGATCAGGTTGAATGCCCTGTATGCGGGGCAAAGTTTAAACGAGAAGAAATGTATTCCGGGGGTGGCCGCGTTATTGCCGGTGATTTAACGGAAGAATTACGCCGCTTATATGAACCGTCGGCAAAATACGGAGAGGTCTATCCGCTTATCTACAGCATGACTGTTTGCCCGCAGTGTTTGTACACGGGCTTTACACAAGATTTTAGAGTTATCGAAAAGCCGATTGCCGAAAAGCTGCTGGAAGCTATGAACGAACGCTATAGTGCGGTAAAAGGTCTTTTCGGGCACGTTGATTTTAATACTGCTAGAACGCTTCACGAAGGAGCCGCCTCCTATTATCTTGCTTTGCTCTGCTACGATCATTTCACTGCAAAGTATTCTCCTACTATTAAACAGGCAATATGTGCGATCCGTGCGGCATGGCTTTTTTCGACGCTCGGCGAAAAAGAACCGGAAGAGAACTACACGTATATTTCCAACCTTTTTTATCAAAAGGCATTGTTCTTGTATCGGCGTGCGCTTGAATTGGAGACCACCGGCAAAGAGATGATTGCAGGCTTAAAATCCTTCGGTCCCGATGTAGATAAAAACTACGGGTATGACGGTGTTATTTATTTGTGCGCCTTATTGGAATATCGGTACGGGCAGAGAAAAGATACCAAAACTCGGTTGAAACGGCTGGAAATGCATAAAATTGCGTTGGCAAAGATGTTCGGGCTCGGAAAATCTTCCAAAAGTAAGCCCGGCCCGATTTTGGAACATGCCCGCACCCTTTATGATACGCTGAAACGTGAATTAAACGAAACCGATGACGACGACTGATGCTGAGCCGACTGTTCTCCGGCGGAATATTCTGCTCCGTATTTCATACGACGGAACACGTTTCCATGGATGGCAAAAACAGTTGCAGCACGGAAAAGAATCATTCCGCACCGTACAGGGCGAAATTGAGCGGGCGCTGGCGCTGCTGCATAAACACCCCGTCGAGCTTTTCGGTTCGGGGAGAACCGATGCGGGAGTGCACGCCTGCGGGCAAGCTGCGCACTTTTTTACCGATATAGCGCGGATTAAACCGGATAGCTTTATTCCGGCGCTCAATTCCGCGTTGCCTAAGGATATACGGATTATGGAAGCGTTTCATGTTTCAGATAACCTGCACGCCCGTTTTAGCGCCCGATCCCGCACGTACCGGTACTTTATTCACTGCGGGAAAACAGCCTTTGCACATCAATTACCCTATTGCTGGCATATACGGCGCGAACCGGATATTAACCTACTCAATCGGATGGCAAGCGTTTTGTCGGGAGAATTGGATTGCACGACTTTTTCCGCTGCAGGGGATCAAAGTAAAAGCAAATCGCGCTATATTTATACGGCGCGGTTTTTTACCGATCGGGAATTTCTCGTGTTTGAAATTTCAGCAAATGCCTTTTTGTGGCGCATGGTACGCTCGATAACCGGAACTTTGCTGCATTATGAACAGCAGAACGGTACGAAAGAGGATTTTGAGGCTGTTCTCCGCTCAAAAGACCGCCGAAATGCAGGAGAAACCGCCCCTCCGCAGGGGCTTTTTTTATGGTCAATTGAGTATCCGCAGCAGTTACTCAGGGTAAACGAATCAGACGGCTTTTGAAATAGACGACGCATCTACTGCGCCGTAAGGATGCTCCTGTTCAACAGGCTATTTTCAAAAGTTCTTCCATTTTATATTATTTTATAGTATATTCATGTTTTATTGTTTTTAGATAGGAGAAATTAATTAGATAGGAGAAATATATGAAAAAACCATTAGTACCGATTACCTTGCTCTGCGGATACTTGGGCGCGGGCAAAACGACCTTGATGAATATGATCCTTGCGAACCAAAAGGGTTACAAGGTAGCAGTCATTGTCAACGATATCGGCGAAATCAACGTCGATGCCAGTCTGATAGAGAAGGACGCCAATATCACGGATAAAAGCAGCCTTGTGCCGCTTACCAACGGCTGTATCTGCTGTACGCTTAAAACCGACCTTGTAATGCAGATTGAAAACCTCATTGCGTCGGGAAAGTACGACTACCTTCTGATTGAATCGAGCGGCGTATGCGAGCCGATGCCGATTGCGCAGGCTATTGAAACAATCGAAAACGGCTACTTGGATAATGTCGTCAGCGTTGTCGATGCAAAGCGGCTGGTGGATGAGTTTTCCGACGGAGCGCAGCTGTTAAAAAAGGATATGGGAGAAGAAGATATAGAATCACTCCTCGTTCAGCAGATTGAGTTTTGCTCTACACTCATTATCAACAAAAAAGATTTGGTAACGGAAGATCAGATGAAAAAAGTGCGAGCGGTTGTTACTAAGCTCCAGCCCCATGTTAAGGTGATAGAGACAACGCGGTGTCAGGTGCCGCTCGAGGATTTGCTTGCGACAAAGCGGTTTGACTTTGAAAAAGTCTTTGAAAGTGCGGGCTGGGTCGCCGAACTGGAAAAACGTGCGGAAGAGTACGATGATGACGATGAAGAGTGCGATCATGACCACCATGATGACCATGAGCACTGCGACCACGACCATGACGAACACTGTGATCATGAGCATGAACATCACGAACATGGTCATCACGGACATGATGAGCATGGAGAACACGGACACGGGCATCACCACCACCATCATCACGAACATAAACATGAAGGCGCGGATGAGGATGAGTACGGTATCGGCTCTTTTGTGTACTACCGCCGCCGTCCGTTTAGCAGGGAAAAGCTTGAAAAATATGCAGGAGTATGGCCGCGTAATATAATCCGCTCCAAGGGCGTCGTCTGGTTCAGCGATGAGCAGGATATGGCATACGTCTTTGAAACTTCGGGACGGCAAATTCAAGCGGGGGCTTCCGGCAGATGGCTCGCAACCGCCTCTAAGCGCGAACAGGAAAAAATTCTCGCCCGAGAACCTCGGATGAGGGAAGAATGGGACGAAAAAGTCGGCGACCGGATGATTAAACTCTGCATTATCGGGCAAAAGCTTGATAAAAAGAAGATTTGTGCAGACTTGGATGCCCTACTCGATTAACAAAATGCTGGACAAAAACCGTTTTAAATAGGTGATATGAATGGAAGAACTAAAGGCAAGAGTTATCGGTCCTGCTGAAAACAAGATGGGCGTTATGCCGATTATGAAGCTCATCCTCAATATGTCGCTGCCGATGATGTTTTCGATGTTCATTATGGCGTTGTATAATATCGTCGACAGTATCTTTGTGGCAAAAATCAACGAGGATGCGTTGACAGCCGTATCGCTTGCCTTTCCCATCCAAAACCTGATGATTTCCTTTGCCGTAGGGACGGGTGTCGGCGTTAATGCGCTGCTGTCCAAACGGCTCGGTCAGCGGAATCAAGAGGATGTCAATAAAACCGCAATGAACGCCGTTTTTTTGGCGGCCTGTAACTTTATCGTCTTTTTTATTGCGGGGATTGTACTGGTACGCCCCTACCTTGCTTCTCAAGGAGTAGACGCCGGAATTGTTTCCTACGGGGAAGCGTATTTGGACATTGTGCTCCGTATGTCGTTTGCGCTCTTTTTCGGTATTACGTTCGACCGGCTGCTCCAATCAACGGGGCTTACGCTGTATACGATGTATTCACAGCTTTCCGGCGCCGTATTCAATGTGGTATTCGACCCGCTGCTGATATTCGGGATTGGGCCGTTCCCTAAAATGGGTATCCGGGGCGCGGCGCTCGCAACCGTATTGGGGCAGATACTCGGTCTTTGTGTTTCGGTTTTCTTTAACGTAACAAAAAACCGTGAAATTCAGTTTAAGCTTAAAAACCTGCTTCCCGAGCCGCGCATCGTTGCGGAAATTTATAAAGTCGGCGTGCCGTCTATCCTTCTCAGCTCTATAACATCGATTACCACCTACTTTCTCAACATCATCTTGAGCGCCTTTTCGAGCACTGCGATTGCGGTGTACGGCGTGTACTTTAAGCTGAACAGCTTTATCTTTATGCCGGTGTTCGGGTTGAACAACGGCATGGTGCCGATTATCGCGTACAATTACGGGGCACGGAACAGAAAGCGGATTACGGCGACGATACGGAACGGTCTTTTGCTTGCGATGGTGGTTATGCTATTCGGGCTGGTGCTTTTTGAATTGTTCCCTGCACAGCTTTTGGGGCTGTTCGATGCATCCCCCGCGATGCTCGCGATCGGTGTTCCTGCAATCCGCATCATCGCATGCAGCTTTCTCGGCGCAGCGCTCGGTATCACCTTTTCTTCGGTATTTCAAGCATTCGGCAACGCAGTCTACAGCATGATTGCGACCTTTGTACGCCAAATCGTCGCACTCCTTCCGGCGGCATATTTGCTTTCGCTGTCCGGCGATATCAATGCCATCTGGTGGTCGTACCTTATTGCCGAAGTTGTTTCCATCATCGCGTGCATCTTTTTTATGCATCGTATTTACAAAGAGAAGATCGAGCCGCTGCCGGTGTAAGTTCTATGTTAGTTTGTTGAGATATATCAGAGTAATTTTGAGAGATTCTCAGTTCTCTTAGATTGCGTGCAGCCGCAGCTGGCATCTTAGGCTAAAATCCTATAAAATCGTCCTATGGCACGCAGTAAGTACGGAACAACGCCGTGGGGCGCATGGTTTTTACGGATGATCGAAAGTTATGACGGCGACGGGCGGGTGTCGCGGGGGAAAAGTTACGCGAATACCGGTAAGGTAGATTCCCTCGTTATTACCGGCAATAAAGTTGCAGCCCGCGTCGCGGGGCATTACGACCCGTGGTACTATATTTCGCTCACCTTTCCCCCTATTTCCGAACCGAACCGTAAAAAATTGGAAAAAATCTTAACGGAGCATCCCGCCGACTTCATCGCATTGGGAAGCGGTACGATGACGGAACGCCTTGTAACGCTCTTTGAGGCAAAAGATATACGGTTTATTCCCCGCCGCTGGAGCCTTATCGAAAGCGATTGCTCCTGTCCCGACTCAGCCTCTCTGTGTAAACACATTGCCGCGGTGCTGTATATACTCGCAAAAGAAATCGACCACGATCCGCGGCTCCTCTTTCAGCTTGCGGGAATTGATCTTGCCGAACTGCGGAAAAAGATATTGCCCGTCGCACGGGAGATGTCCGCCGAACCGGCTCTAACCGTCGTACCGGAGCAGTGCGTAGCATCGGCGGATGATACTGCCCCTGTAGCGAATACGGCAATGGGTGTTACACCGACGGCAAGTACTGCAGCGTGTGAAACACCGAATGCTGATACGGTTGCCGTCGGTGGAATAACAGCCGGTCAAGTATCCGATACCGCGCTTGAAACACCGGCAACCGGTAATGCCTCAACTGCCGGAGCGCAAAGGAAAGCGAGGCAATCCGGCGCGGCGGGTACGGCGGCTAAAGCATCGTCTCTTCCGGTGCCGTCGGAATCTGAGTGCGAACATCCGGTGCCGTTATCCCTGCGCTGTGCGGATGAGCCTGCGCCGGACGTACCGGCGGAGCTTCCCCGCTTTCCGCTTGAAGAATCGTTTTTATCGCTGATTTCCGCGCTGCTTCCGCCGCTTACACCGTTTTATGATGATGACTTGGTGGCAGCCTTTAAAGAGCTATACCATAAACTGATTGTCCGGCAGAACAAAGAATTCGAGTTGACGCTTGAACAGCGGATTGCCGTTTTAATGAAATCCGGTACGGGCTGCGCCTCGGCGGCAGCGCTGTGCGGTTCAAGCCGCCTTTTGTACACGCCGGTTCGGCTCGATACGGCAAAATTGCCGAAGCAAAAAACGGCAGGTATTCCGGCTTTCCCCTTGCAGAAAGAAGCAGCGTTGCAGCTCCGCGTGCGGCTTCCGAACGGTACGGAGGCGGCGCTGACGCTCGTGCAAGCACTTCACCTCCTGCGCGGTGTTACGCCTGCCGCGGATTCTCCTGACGGCATGAAAGTAGTATATACGGTACTGACGCTCGGAGAGCGGCTCGTTGCCGAATCCGCACTGCTGCCGGCGGTATACCTCGATCCGGTAACGCGGAAACTGGCGATATTTTGGAAGCCGCTGACTTCGGCGCAGGCTGTTTCCGCTGCAATCGACCGCTGCGCTCTCTTTATTACCGAAGCATTTTTTCCGCAAGTTAAGAGCTGGGGCAGGCGGTACTGCGCCGAACTACTGCTGACGGCGTTCCTCACCGAATATGTACATACTGCCGGTTTTATGCCCGCCGGTATCCGCCAAGCGGAACAGGAAATTGCGGCTCTCTTTTTCCAAGGCGCGACTATCAACACGAAGGCGCCGGGTATGCGCCGTCTTCCCGCATCGATTACCCGCTGGCTTGCCGCGCTCTACTACGACAGCAACAGCCTCCGTTTTCGGCTCATTTTAGAGGAAGCGAAAAAATCCGACTTTCAAATTTCCGCCGAGGTTTGCCACAGCGAAGAAACGAACAACCGGTTCGTACCGTTTTCCCGTATCGCCGACTCCGTACAGCTGGAAAGCAAAACGGTGGAGTTCGCGATTGCGCTTTCCGCATATCTGCCGAAATTAACGGAGATGATCGGGCAAAAGTCGGTTCCGCTTACGCAGGAAGAGACGGCGGTGTTTTTACGGACGGCGGCGCCGCTCCTCTCCCGTTTTGGGATAGAGGTTGTACTGCCTAAGACGCTGCAGCGGGCGCTGAAACCGCGGGCGGTGTTCCAGCTGAAACGACAAAAAGGAGCCGGCGCCGTACAGTCGTACCTCAGCCTTGATAACCTGATGGATTATGACCGCAGCATTATGCTCGGCGATACCGTCATCAGCGCCAAGAAATTCCGCGCATTGATGAAGCAAAGCAGCGGTTTGGTGAAATTCAACGACCGCTACATCCTTGTCGATCCCGAACACACGGCGCGCCTTCTCGAAACCATGCAGCACGAAAGACCCGACATCAACGAGGTCATTCAAGGGACGCTGACCGGAGATACCGTCATGGCGGACGGCGCGCCGTTTTCCTATTCGCTCTTTCAGGAAACAAACGCCGCAGTGCCCCGCACATTGCAGGCGAGGCTCCGGCCGTATCAGGAAAAAGGGTTTCAGTGGCTCTATTCTACCATTAAAAGCGGTTTCGGCTGTCTGTTGGGTGATGATATGGGACTCGGTAAAACGCTGCAAGTTATCGCCCTCATTCTCAAATTAAAAGAACAGGGCTTTGAGCATAGCGGCATCCTTATCACGGCTCCGGCGAGTCTTTTACCGAACTGGGAACATGAGCTGCACACCTTTGCTCCGTCGCTTCGTTGTACAATCTTGCACGGACAGGGGCGGCGGTTTTCCGCGAAGTCTGACATTCACATTACGACATACCAGACCCTCCAGCGGGATGTAAAAAAACTTTCCGAAAAGACCTTTGACTGCCTGATTATCGATGAAGCGCAGGCGGTTAAAAATACACAGACCAAAAACGCCCAAGCGCTCAGGCTTGTGCAGGCACAGTCCCGCATCGCGATGACCGGTACGCCGGTTGAAAACAGCCTTGAGGATATGCGCGCCTTGTTCGATTTTATCATTCCGGGCTATCTCGGCTCTGCGGAAACCTTCCGTAAAAAATGGCGCATACCCATCGAGCTGCACGGCGATGCGGAGACTGCGGAATCATTCCAAAAGATTACCGCGCCGTTTTTACTCCGCCGCCTTAAAACCGACCCTGTCGTTATTTCCGACTTACCCGAAAAAGTGATTACGCCGCAATACTGTCGCCTGACACCGGAGCAAATCGCGCTGTACGAAAGCCTTGTTGAAACGCAGCTGAAAAGCGTGTTGAAGACCGAAGACGGGATTAAGCGGAATGCGTTGGTACTGAAACTGCTGACCGCCTTAAAGCAGGTGTGCAACCATCCCCATGTCTACGACGAAAGCTTTCAGACCGATGTAGGGCTTTCCGGAAAAACTGCGGCGCTGATGCAGCTGCTCGGCGAAATATTGGACGCCGGCGAAAAGACGCTGATTTTCAGCCAATACACGCAAACGCTCTTTTTATTGCGGAAGCTGATACAGGAGCAATTCGGAGATGAGCCGTTGCTGCTGCATGGACAGATGCCGCTTACCGCACGAAAGGCCGCAGTCGAATCGTTCCAAACCGATCCGGCGCAGCGCATCTTTCTTATTTCGCTCAAGGCAGGCGGCACCGGCTTAAACCTTACCGCCGCGACCCGCGTTATCCACTTTGACCTCTGGTACAACCCTGCGATAGAAGATCAGGCGACCGACCGCGCATTCCGAATCGGGCAGCACAACACCGTGTTTGTGTCCCGTTTTATCTGCGCCGGTACCTTTGAAGAAAAAATCGACGAGATGATTCAGAAGAAGCGGCATATCTCACAGATGACCTTGAGCGGCGGCGAATCGTGGATCGGCAAGATGAGCAACGCAGAACTTGCCGAGTTGTTTGAGTAACTTTGAGGCAGGGGACTAAGCCCTAGAGTTTCGGTAGAAAGTCTTTGTAAATACCGGGCGTAGAGCCGTCAATTAAAACGGCGCCGACGGTTTTTTGATAGAAGGCTTCGGGGCCTACTCCTCCGATAATGGCATACGCATACCCTTCGTTGCGTAAGGCATGGAGCGATGCGAGCAGCAGCGCTTTGCCGATTCCTTTCCCCTGTTCATCTTCCAATACCTTTGTAGGGCCGAAAAAGTCGGGCGCGGTTGCGTTATAGCACGCATATCCGAGTATGTTCTGCCCGCGGGTAGCGATAAAGCAACTCACCGGTATGCGGGAAAAGCAGGTATCGCATTCGCCTGCTGCGCTTAAAGTGGAATGTTCTTTTACCCATTCAACGATTCGGAACTTATCAGGCGTCATCGCGCGCCGGATATGCACATCGTATTTCCGCTGCAATTCTGCGTAAAGCTCTTCTGCCGGAGACAGCCGGAGCAAGTTTACCAACATATCAGCCATAGTTTTTACCTTTTACTTATTCAAGCACAACCTTTGGGATAGTAACGCTGAAATGCCCTTCCGGTTTGGCATTCGTTTTGAGCATCTCGGTGATACAGGATAGCACTGCGTTGCTGTATTCATAGGCAGCGAGGCCGCAGACGGTATCGGGCAGGCAGCCGAGGTCGTAGGGATTGCGTAGGGCAACGGCGATCATCGGTTTATGCAGACGTGCAAGGGCTTGGATCAATTTGAGCTGTCCCTGTTTTACGTGTCCATTGTAGCTCGCTGCGGCGATACCGGTAGCCGATTCCGCCTGCGCAACGATTCGCGCGATTTCCGCTTCGTCAGGGTCGATCGACGTATCAATACCGGTGCCGCCGAATGCGATTTGCATGGAGCGTGCAAAGCTGATTGAATTATCGACATCGTTCGACACATTGGTAACAATGAACGGCTGCGGACCGGCAAAAAACGGCTTATCCCCGAGGTTAGGAAATCCGCTTTCGGGGAGATGATAGCCCGTCAGCGTTTTGCGCCGAAGACTTGCAATGGTTTTCCGATATTCTTCCATCGTTTTTTCCGGCAGCGGCTGTGCGGGTTTGAATTGCTTTTTTAAGCCGATAATCTTTTCGGCTGCCTGTTCGATGGTCGTGAAGGAAATCTGCTTTTCTGCACAGGCGCGCGTTACCGTTTCGATGGCGGCGCAGGCAGTCGGTATGGTGTGGGAGATAAAAATCAGTTCGATACCTGCGTTGATTGCCGCCGCAGCGCTTTCCGCGGTGCCGAAGTACGTTTGCATCGCTTTCATTTCCATACAGTCGCTGATAACCAACCCGTTAAATCCGAGTTCTTCTTTTAATAAACCGGTTACGATTTTTTTTGAGATGGTCGCAGGGAATTGTTCATCGATGGCGGGAAAGAGAATATGCGAGATGGTAACTGCGGGAAGCTGCCCCGTTTTGATGACCTGCGCAAAAGGTGCTATTTCCGTTTGTTCCAGTTCAGCTCTTGATTTACGGACGGTCGGTAACGTGAGGTGCGAATCGACCGATGTATCGCCGTGCCCGGGAAAATGCTTTGCCGCACTGAGTACGCCGCCTGCGGTGAGTCCCCGTACCATCTGCAGCCCGTAGCGGCCGACAAGGGTAGGGTCATCTCCGTAGCTGCGTACCCCGATAACCGGATTATGCGGATTGGAATTGACGTCCAGCACAGGGCTTAAGTCAAAGTTTACGCCATGGGCATGGAGAATTTCCCCGGTGATTTTACCGGCGGTGTAGGCGTTCAGTTCATCGCCGGTTGCCGCCAGCGCCATTGCGCCGGGTACGTTATAGTAGTCTTCAGCAAGCCGTGAAACCGCTCCTCCTTCTTGGTCAATTGTGATAAAGGCAGGGTGTCCGGTTTCAGCGGTAATCAAGGTTTGTATGTCCGTGCAGAGCCTTTTCAGTTGTGCAAGGCTTGTAATATTATGCTTAAAGAGGATGACATTGCCGACCTTATATTTTTTTACCAATGCGATAAAGTCTTCCGGCATTTCCGTTCCCGGAAAACCGCAGGCAAACATCTGTCCGATATACTCGGTTAATATTGTGCTGTTCATAGCTGTTCTCTCCTACGAGTAGATAAAAAACGGCCTGATACGCCGGTAAAAAGCTTCCGCTTCTTTTTCAAATATGCTGCACACTTCGGCTGAGGAAGAGGCTGTCCGCAATAGGTTGTCTCCGCCGAGCCGGTCTATCGACGCTGAAATGTTCCCCTCCGCGGCGGTTGCTTCCGCAGGGGGTAAAAATCGGAAATCATCGGGATAGGCGGTTTTAACGGCAAATAAGAGCGTTACGCCCGTTTTAACCGGCTCGAAGGCTTTGTGGTCGGTGATAAAAAGCTGTATGCCGCGGCATGGCGCGCCTACATATTTGGAGGCGGAAGGGGTAAAACGGGCGGGTAAAAAATGTACGCCGCGTAACCCTGCCGCATTCATCGTATCGGCAAGTTTTTCCCCCTCTATGTACGGAGCGCCGATAAGGGTAAACGGATTTGCCGTACCTCTGCCTTCCGATACATCGGTTCCTTCAAACAGCGCGGTACCCGGATAGGCGAGCGTATTGTCAAAGTGCGGTAGGTTGGGGGATGGCGGTATCCACACGCGATCGGTTTCGGTAAAAAGCATATCGCGGCGCCAGTGTTCCATCGGCACAATGTGCAGTGAGCACCTCAGCTGTTCCTCGGTATGTACCATTCGTGCAAGTTCGGCGGCGGTTAAACCGTACCGGATACACAGCGGGTACATACCGACAAAACTTTCAAAGTCTTTTTTTACGATGTTACCTTCCGTTTTAACGCCGCCGAGCGGATTAGGCCGGTCGAGAACGATAAAATCCTTACCGTGAGCCGATGCTGCCCGTATTGCGAGTATCAATGTAGAGATGTAGGTATAAAACCGGACGCCGACATCTTGAATGTCGTACACTAAGGTATCGATATTGACCAGCATGTCGGGTTTAAAATCTTGCCCGTCTCGCCGATAGAGGCTGTAGAGCGGAATACCGGAAACAGATTTGTTCTCGCCTTCCCATACCGTGCCGGCATCTTCGCAGCCGTAAAGCCCGTGCTCCGGTGCAAAGAGGGCGCGTACCCTATACCGTTCAGCAAGTATTTTCCACGAAGGGATAAAATCTTTAGAAAGACCGGACAGCGATGTGATAACGCCGAGCTTTCTCCCCTTAAAAAGAGAATCGAAATTATGTATCCGGTCTATTCCGTTCAATACCATAAAATATTAACACAGCGCAAAAACCGGCGGATCCTACTGCTTTGTTTTAATGCCGAGTTTTTCTGCAGCGCGGGTATGGTCGATTTTTGCAAGTTTATAATAATCGGGCGGCAAATGCATCGCCATCGGTCCTTCATATTGAGCAATGATCTTTTCGAGTATGGTATATGCATCCTTCCATTGATGCCGTTTGATATGCAAGTGTGCAATTTCATATTGAGCGGCGATGCAAGCGCTTTCATCGTCGGCAAAACGTTTCAGTATAGTTTCATAATAGACACGTGCAGCGCGGTAGTTACCGGAATCGAAGGCTTCTTGCGCTTTTTGTGTTAAATCCGCTGCGCTTGCCTCTTCCGGTATTTCGGATTCTTTAGGGACAGTCATGCACGAAGCAAGACAGAGCGCCATAATCGCACAGCATAAATATATAGTATGTTTTATCTTCATATTACACACTCCTTGTATTGATAAATAATGCTTTGGGAATCTCCAAAGTATGAGTTTTTAGATGCCCGATTGTTAGTCGCGCATGATGGTAATTTCGACGCGGCGGTTTTTTGCCCTGTTTTCGGCGGTATCGCTTGGTGCAATAGGACGGGTTGCTCCGTATCCGGCAGTTTGCATTCTATTTGCTTCGATGCTCCGTTTTGCAAGTTCTTCTGCAATTTTGTCGGCTCGTTGAAGGGAAAGAATACGCTCACCTTCAGGGCGGTTAAGATCTGCCGTATGACCTTCGATTAAGAAGTGCGTATTCGGGCCGACTTTTTTAAGCGCTTCTGCAATTACATCAATACGGCCTGTTTCGTCGGGAAGAATTTCAGGCGAATCCGCCACAAACCGGATATCATACATGGTAATTTTGATAATATTTTTAGGCGCTTTGACGGCGATGTTTTCCGGTTCGCGGTCGAGGAAGAATTTTTCTATATCACGGTACATAAAATAGAACTGTTCATCGACGAGCGGATATGTCGGAGAAACCTGTAACGTGTCTTTATCACACACAATAACAATCTTTCCTTGGCGCAGCAGCTCGATATTTTCTTTTTTGGCTAGAATTCGCTCCGCATCCTCGTTGCTGATGATAGGATCAGTTCGGTTATCGCCGAAAACGCCGCGTGCAATAATTCTTAAAGGTTCCGTGCCGATCCTGTCCCGGTACTCGCTTTCATCCAATGTACCGGTATACAAAACAATGCCTTGTTTTTTTGCCTGAGCGGGATTAACGATGTTTTTCTCGTAAATCAGATTCATATTTTTATTCCAGATTTTCGGAAACAGACAAGGATTGAGTTGCTCACTGGAATACTCGCCATGTACGGGCAGCTGACCGCGGGCATCGATTAAAATGCCGGTGTATACCTTACTCGCTGTACCGAGGGGAAAAAACGAAGGGGTATACGGCGCATTGTGTTTTACAAAGAGATTGGCAAGTTCCTGTAAAGGATTTTGATGATAAACAATAGCCGTCTGTAATTCTTGAGAGAGAATAGGCGCTGTGCTTTTACCGTTGTTAATAACAGTATTTATATCGGTGAATGAAATTTTTTCTTCTGCCAGATAGTTGCCGACCCTGTGGGAAGAATCCACTAATATGGAAAGATAGGCATTCTTTAAGAGAGAAGAGCGGTTCTGCTGGATAAGCCGTATTGCCGCATTTCTATCGGTCGGCAGGTACAACCCGCTTTTATTTAAATCTAGTGTGATTTTTGAATCTACTTGAGCTGTTTCCCAGTTTTGTACTGTTTGGGATTCCATCCCCGACGGATAGCCGTAGCAGAAAACTGAAGCAAATAAAACGAAAACGGTAAGGGAAAATGAATGTTTCATAGATACGTCCTCGTTACAGTATCGGCACTTTTAGGGTATTCCCTAACTTGAGGACACTGTTTACCGTCAGATTATTCTTTTGAGCTAAAAGTTCGACTGAAACCGAATATTTTAATGCGAGCGACCACAGGGTATCGCCCTGCCGGATGGTATGCGTGCCGTCAAAATTTCCCGCCTGTGCAACACTCTTGCCCGTATACGCCCCGACTGATTTTAATGCAGGAATCAAAATAGTCTTTCCGATTTTCAGCGTTTCCGGTTTAAGGCCGGTGTTATAATTCAAGATACTTTGAACGCTGACCCCATAGTGTTTTGCGAGCGCATAGAGCGTGTCGCCCGATTTTACACGGTACTGATAGTATTTTATCAGCAACTTATCCGATTGGCTGAGCACCGTTTGCGCCGCTTCGGTATAAGCCGAAGGGAGACGCAGCTGATATTTGATACTCGGCGGTGTGATAAAGTAACGGAGCGAGGGGTTGAGTTTTCTAATCGCTTCGGATTCAAGGCCGAGTTCCTCTGCAAGTAGCCGCACATCGATTGCCCGTTTGATTTCAATTGTGGAAGTAGGTTGATGCTCTTCTGTCTTTCCCCAATCGATGTTCAGCTCATCGCTGCGGGAAAGTATTTCTGCAATGGCAAGGAATTTGGGCACATAGTAGAGTGTTTCTTTTTTTAAGTAACCGTGTTCTGCAAGGTACCAATAGTCTGCCTTGCCTCCTTTTTTGATCGCTGCTCGTATTGTTCCCACTCCGCTGTTATAGGCAGCGAGTGCAAGCGGCCAGTCATTGAATTGACTGTAATTCCACTTCAGCTTTTTGACCGCAGCGACACTCGTTTTCCATGGATCCCGCCGCTCATCAACCCAATCGTCGATATGGATGTTAAAGCCGCCGACACTGTTCCTCATAAATTGCCAAATTCCGACGGCGCCCGATTTTGAAGTTGCCGTTTCAAAAAAACCCGATTCGATGACAGGCAGGAACAAAAGTTCTGCGGGCATATTTTCGGATTCGAGCAACCCAATGATAAAATCGCGGTACGGAGCAGAACGCTTCATGATTTTTGAAAGGTAGTTGTAGCCGTCGGCACACATATACTGCTTACGGAATTTTTCGATTAACGGATGATCATGAGGAACAAGGGTACTGTGTAAAAACGTGTTGCTTTGAAAACTCTGCAAAAGGGGTTTATTTATATACGTCTCTGTGTCCGCCCCTATCGGCTTTGGTTGGATATTCGCATAGATAGGGAGAATACACAATGTCCCCGCTATGATGCCGACGCAGAAGTGTTTTATATGTAGTTTTTTACCGGTTAAATGCATCCTTAAACTTTTTCTCCATAGTAGATACCTGCCCACTCCCAGCGGCCGTGGATTGCCGGATCGGCAGGGAAGTTTATTTTCCTAAAGTAGAGGTACCATGTACGGACATATTGGTTCCAACCGGAAGTCCTTAAATAAGCTTCGTAAGGAGTGGAGGATGGATCCAGCTCGGAGGCAATACTGATCGCGCTGCCGTACATAAAATCCTTTAGATTCGTATCGGGCTGTTGTTGCGTATCGGATAACTCCTGCTTCCACGACATTGCAAAGAAGTTAACCTTTGAGCGGCATCGTTCCAATGTCGCATAGTCCCTTGCACGAATCGCCGTTTTAATAGTCTTTACAAGATCATCAAGAGTATTGAACGTCCAGCTTTTTGTCGAAGCGCTGTAGTCGACAATCTTACGTGCATAGCCGTAAGTGTCGGGAATACCCGGAATAATAACATCAAACCGGTGCAGATCTAAAAATTGCGTATAAGCTTGGATTGCAAGCTGCCATTCCCCTTGTTTTTCATAAGCCTGCGCGAGCATAAAATATGCTTGCGCAGGATCGAACTCATTATAAAAATCGGTTAAAAGCCGAGAATAATAAACAATCGATTTTCTGCCGGTTCCTGCAAGCTCTATCAGATTTTTTAGGCAGAGTAAGTGGATTGACTGTCCGTTCACCGTCATATCGGAATAATTTTGAACGGCATATTCAAAATAATACGCGGCAATAGCGTCCTCTTGGGCTTCCCGATACGCTGCCGCGAGCCGTAAAAGAAAGTAGGCATTATAGGGATTGTCCGGTTCCGCGTCAATAACGGACTGCAGGAACACTGCCAGTGATTTTATTTTATGCTCAGCTTGCAAATGAGAAGTAATTTTGTCGATAAGGGCGAACCGTATTTGAGCATCCTGCTCTTTTTTTCTAATAAAGCGACCAACGTTTTTTGTTCTTTGCGGTGTTCACGTAAGCCGGTATAGAGATAACCGAACCGATCGTGAGAGCAGGAACAGCATAAAGCGCCGACACAAACTGCGAACCAGCTAAGCAGGTACTTTTTAAACCGTATCACGGTGGGCATACTATCACAGCCATTGTATATTGGCAAGACTGCAGCGCAAGCACAGCATTCAATACGCGAACTTGTTCAGGCATAAAATGCATAAAGATTTTTCAGATGATGCTTGGTTGGATTATACATATTGGATAATGCAAGACAAAAAGACGCTGAAGAAAATTAATAAACTTCTTGCTGATATTGAACGAAACGGTAATGATGGGATAGGACATCATGAGCCATTAAAAGAAAATTTAAGCGGATATTGGTCAAGGACAATAGATGAGAAAAATAGGCTTGTGCATAAAATAGAGGATGGACTTATAAAAATTATTCAATGCAAAAATCATTATGATGTAGAAGAAAACCTAACATAGTTTCCAAAGCCGACAAACGGCCAAGCCGTTTGCGGTTTAAAACAATGTTGAACGGACATGCGCGTCCGTTCAACGGGCGGCGGAACATCCGCCTGTCGTCCGGCGCACAGCGCCGTTCAACACGCGAATTAAGCTGACGGCAAAGCTCACTACATATAATTTTTCCTTTTTTGGGGGATGATAATGAAAGCTAAAATTGGAAATAATGGAGCGCTTAAGTGAATTATCGGTCGATGATTCCTTGATAGTATCTTTTTTTGACGATTATATTGAAGAAACCAACATGGATACAAAATATGTGTATCTGAAGCAAAAAGAATATGCATTGAATCTTACACAAGAAGACAGGCGGAGAGATGCTGTAAGAGCTTTTCTCTGCCCGTTTTTTTTGCAGCAGAGGTTACGATTATTTCATCCTTGCTGCATTCAAAGAAAGATGCAAGGGCAAGGATCTGCTTTGCCTGTTCATTTTTTACTGAGCTTATCGGCTTTGGTTACCGTCAAGACAGCGGGTATGTTGTATTCCCTGAAAAACTGCAAGGTTTGCAGTTCTATTTCAGCAGGATCCCGCCGGATATCCATCAATAAAAATACCGTTTTAAGTGTGGAGCGGGTTGTGCAGTAATCATACAGCATAGCGTCAATCCGTTTCCGTTCCGCTTGGGATACTTGCGCAAAGCCGTAGCCGGGTAAGTCGGCAACGCAAAAGGATTCCGCACTTGGCTGCTTTCCTGCCGGAGCATTCACCGCAAAAAAATTGATTTCTCGTGTCATGCCCGGCTTTGAGCCTGTTTTTACGAGGTTCTTTCTATTAAGGAGCATGTTTATCAGCGAAGACTTTCCCGCATTGGAGCGTCCGAAAAAAGCAAACTCGGGAACGCCTATCTGCGGGAACTGTTTACTGTTAATTGCCCCTTTGATGAACTCGGCGGATACGATCTTGAGCATACCGGTTGTGATAATTCCCTCAGCCTATTATAGTCCGAAGAGGCGGGCGTAGGCGGCGAGTTCGGGCGGCATATCGTGCGATAAAACTTTTTTGGCAAGTACCTTACCGAGCTGGACACCTTCTTGATCGAAACTGTTGACATTCCAGATAAAGCCTTGGAACATTACCTTGTTTTCGTAATGAGCAAGCAGCGCACCGAGCGCTTCCGGTGTAAGCGCCTTTCCGTGGATAAGACTCGACGGGCGCCCTCCGGCAAAGCTCTTATTCGCATTATCATCCTGTTTGCCGCATGCAAAGGCGGTAATCTGCGCGACAACATTGGCAAGCAGCTTTTGCTGGCTGGTAGAGCCTTCCACGGTAATGTCTTTCCCGTATTGACTTTCTTCAAACCCGATAAACTGGAGCGGCACGATATCGGTGCCTTGGTGCAGCAGCTGATAGAACGAGTGCTGCCCGTTGGTGCCCGGTTCCCCAAAGATAACCGGTCCTGTTTTATAGTGAACCGGTTTGCCGAAGCGGTTCACCGATTTTCCGTTGGATTCCATATCCAGCTGCTGCAGATGAGCTGGAAAGCGGGAAAGCGCTTGGCTGTAGGGCAGAATGGCGGTGCTGCCGTAGCCGAGAATATTCCGTTCATAGACACCGATGAGCGCATCCATAAGCGCGGCATTTCCGGTATGGCTCGGTTCGAGGGCTTGCTTATCCGCAGCGGCGGCTCCGGCAAGGAGGGCGTCAAAGGTATCCGCCCCGAATGCCAGCGAAAGCACCGCACCTCCGCATGCAGAGGTGGAAGAGTACCGCCCGCCGATAAAGTCATCCATATAGAAGGATGCAAGGTAGGATGGATTATTGGCAAGCGGACTGCTTTCGCTTGTTACGGCAACCATTTGCTTTGCAGGGTTTAGTCCCGCCTCCTGCAAAAATTGCCCGACGAAGCGTTCGTTGGTAAGCGTTTCGAGCGTGGTGCCGCTCTTTGAAACCAAGATAAACAGCGTCGTTGACAAGTCTAAAGCGGAAAGTACCGCCGCCGCATCGTCAGGGTCTACATTCGATATAAAGTGAGCGCGAAGCTTGAGCTTATTATGCCGCTCTCCCCATGCTTTAAGCGCAAGGTACAACGCGCGCGGCCCAAGGTCTGAACCGCCGATACCGATCTGCACGACATCGGTGAAGGGCTTACCGGATGGAGCGGTGATGGAACCGTTCCTGACCGCTTCTGAAAACTCACGCACCTTTTCCTGCTGCTCAAGATAAAAGGTTCGCATATTTTTACCGTTGTAGATAACATCGTCCCCAAGCTGTCCGCGCGTAAGATGATGCAGGACTTTCCGGTGTTCTCCGGTGTTGACTTCTTCGCCTGAAAGGAGCATCTCATACTTCAACTTTACTTGCTGTTCGTTCGCAAGCACGCCAAGCATGGTAAGGATCGTTTCGTCCACTTGTTTTGCAGCATAATTGTAGTGCATACCGGCCGCCATCGGTATGGAATATTGTTCGATTCGGTATGCGCCGCTGTCTCCTTTCATCAATTGCGTGATGTTCGGTATTGCTGCTTCCTGCAAATCGCGAAACAGGGAACATGCATCTAAGTTTTTCCACATAATCGTCTCCTTTATAGCCGTTTCCTACAGGTGGTAATCTCTAAAAACTACAGCTTGTAGAGATGTCTCAATAAAACGCCGGTGCACGGAAGATTGATTTTCAGCGATATAGTAGGAAGAAATTTACTGCGTATTCTTCGGTATCGATGTACCGTCATGGGCAAGGTGCTTTTCTTTTTCAAAATGAATGAGCGTAAAGAATAATATCCCCACCAGTGAAAGTCCGATGAGCGTTACCAGCGCCATAAGTCCTTGTGAAATAACCGCAAGCGTTACGAATATATCTATAATGATCTGTAAAATCATCACAGTAACCAATGCCCCTCGCGGCGAATAACCGATAAGCATCAGCTTATGATGAAGGTGCAGCCTATCACCTTCCCGTATCGGTTTTTTATCCCGTATCCGTCGCCAAATTGCAGCGATCATATCGAAAATAGGCAGCATCATAAAAATAATTGCAAAAGGGAGTGCTGCAGTTTCATATCCGTCGTTTCTGGGTACCAGCGGGAGTATTGCAAGCACAAAGCCGAGGAATTGAGACCCCGCATCGCCCATAAATATCTTCGCTTTAGGACGGGAAAGATTAAAAAATAAAAAACCTATAATCGCAGCGGCCAATATGATGCAGGTATAAATCATAGAAAAATGGGGAGATGAGTCTTTGAAAAATAGGATAATATAGCTGATCAGCAATGAAACGCTCAAACAACCTACCTGTCCGTCGATGCCGTCCATCAAGTTTACGGCATTAGTAACCCCTGCAATCCAGAGTATCGTTATCGGATAAGCAAAAATACCGAAGGGGATGAAAAGGCCGAGAGGGCCAAAACTGATGCGGGTAAAGCGGAAGTCGGCATACGCGACGATACCGGCGGCAATTAATTGAACAATAAGTTTATAGATAGCCCGCCAATTTTTTTAAGTCATCCCAAAGCCCCATGAAGAAAATTAAGCAGCCCCCGACGATAATGGCCGTGAATTGGCGGGTTATAACGATATTGCTTGGAAATTTGAAGTAGACGATAAAGACGCTCAATGCAAAGGCAGAAAAGAAACCGACACCGCCTAGTCGCGGAATTTTCCCTGTGTGTATTTTTCTACCGCCGACGTCATCGTATAAATTGTGTCGTTTTGCAAAAAGAATCACAAGATATACAAAAAAGGCTGATATGGTACAGGGTATTAGCATTGTGAAAAGGATAAACTGCATATTTGTCAGTTGCATTAAAACCTCAACAGGAACATTATTAACTTTTTACCTGTGTTCAGAGAAGCTGCAAATCATTGGATACGCAAAACTCTGTAGCTGCTATGATAGCCGATTAAGCAGGAACATACAAGGTATCGGGAAAAGCTCAATCGGCTTGTGGCTTGCAGCAGGGTTTAATCTCCTTTGTTCGGTGTAAAGAACAGGGGATTAAACCCTCCAGCTGAATAAACAGCCCAACAGGAATTATTTATTCTTTTTTTGATCCGTATTGGAGTTGGAATTTGAAATGCCGCGCATTACTTCGTAGGCTCTGGTTCTTACCGGCGTTACATAGCTATAGTTATTTGCAATGCGCATTACCGTTTCAAACATATCCTTTTTGTTTATAATTGAGCCGGACATCTTTTCAAAGGTATTGAGTATTTCAAGTGCGAGAGAACTCGTCGGATTAACCGTATCGAATTTACGAGCAATCCAGTTAATCATATTGAATACTTCATCATTGTCATTTTTTCCGATTTCGCCGAGCGATTTTACTGCGGCTGTGATAACGGATGGTTCGTTGTCGGTGTACATGACAGTGACCAATGTATCCTTAGCTTTATCGGTTCCCATTTGCCCAAGCAACTCACATGCGCGGCGTCTTATATCCGGATAGTTATTTACGATTCTGCCATCTTCTCTTACAACGGTTGAAAGACCTTCGGTTGCTAACGTACTTAAAGCCACCTGAATGTCTTCCGATTGACGCCCCTGATTTAATGCATCTTCAATGTATTGTAAGGCAACACTCTTCGAATCGCGTCCTTCAGCGGCAACCATTTCCTTAATCATAACGCCTTCAATTGAATTGAGGTATGCCTGTTCGACGGTAATCATACTGTCGGACTCACTGCCCTTATCATTTTTCTTTGCAGCGTCTTTATTTTGTGCGCAGATAAACGGAGCTGTAAGCAGTCCTAAAGCCAGTGATAGTATCAATAATTTGTGCCGCATGGTAACGACCCCCTTCCTTTGTTCAAAGTTGGTATTTACTGGAATACCGGCTTATTGTCAGTTATTTTTTTGCAAGTGTCAAGAGGTCGATAGTTTTAGATTTTTCAAAATACGTTTGACCTGATCGTAGTGTAAGCTTTGCTTGACAGGTGCATAACCGCAGGATATAGTTTTTAGAGATGCCCTGATATGTGTGCCGAGGAGTCAGCTCTGCAAAATTCTACAGATATATGTTCTATATGTTCCGTAACGGCGGCGTTCGATTATACTCGAACGGCCCCCTGTATTGTACGGGAAACCGCTCATTGGGCGGTTGTGTATAAGCCCCCGCATCTTCCCACCGCGCCGCTTCGAGCAGATGAACGCAATACGCTGGTGTACTGGTTTTTGCATAGCGCTGAGGCAAAGGGGAATGCCCCGTCCGATGATAACCAAACCGATGCACTCGTTAATGCTGCGCAGAACGATGTGCAGGTTCCGCTTGCCGAGGTGCAGGTACGCGGTAAAAAGGCGATCGAGGCAGGACTGCTGCACCGGCTCGACACGGATACGCGGGGTCTTGTGCTTTTTGCAAAGGATCAGGCGGTATATGATTTTCTTGCTGCCCGGCAGGAAGCGGGGCGGATGATCAAAACTTATTGCGCGTTCGTAGAGCCGACTTTATCCCCTGAAATAGATAACGGGCATGGTTTCGATGTAACGGAGTTGTCTAGGCTGAAAAAGCTGTCTGTCGCACAGAGGAGAATGGCTGTACAGGAGCAGATAGCTGCGCAGGAACGGATAGCCGCAAAGTTACCGCTTACGCTGGAAAGTCAATTTAGGAATTTCGGCCCCGGCGCAAAAAGGGTTGCTCCTGTTTTTTCTGCTTCACGGCATTACAAGAAAGACGGGCGGCTGTACACGACGGTCATCGAAGCGGTCGATATGCTGCCGTCCTCGATCGGTGGAAACGATACGGTAGCTCAAATTGCCTGTGAATCTTGCCCGTCTCAAACCGGTGCAGAACGTCGCCTGATTCGCGTGCGCTGCCGCCTTTCCCGCGGATATCGGCACCAAGTGCGCGCTCATCTGGCTGCAGCAGGGCTTCCGATTGTAGGCGACCCTCTGTATGCGCCGCAGGGAGCGGAAGCTCCACCGGTGAGTTTGCAGCTTTACGCGGTCAGCCTTGAGTTTCCCGATCCTGAAAACCCTCAGCGGAATATACTCGTTGCGCTTCCGCCGCCAGATAGAATGAACCCGTAATCAACAGCGGCCGATTTTCGGTAATGCTTTGGGTAAAGGCCTTCTTTAATATCGCGTTAAAATCCTCGCTCGCTTCCATTACAACACTGTTCTCATTTTCGAAAACCTGCGTAAATGCGCCGACGGTTTTTTCTAAATTGCCCTTTTTAAACGAGCCCGGCACGGTGAGGTAGAGGTGCGCAATGTTGCCGTAGAATATCGGCGCAAAACCGGCGGGGTGTTTGTCTGCGGCGCAGGCAAACACCAGTATCGGCTTGGTCTTCGGTGGTGCGTCGGGTATGGACTGAGTATCAGAGTATGCGGGTATAGTGCCGGATACGGGCAGGGTACCGGAGTATGCGATTGAAGGGGCAGCATGAATTGCTGAGCGGCCGGAATGTACGGATGTACTGTCGTTATAGGGAATCGAAGCGCCGGATCCGTTGTTGAGGAGAGAAAAAAACGTGTCTGCGCAAGTCCGTATGCTGTTATGCGTATGTGCGCCATCGAGGACAATTAAAGGCTTGGTACTTAAAAGCTGGAATCGCGCGGGGAGCCATGCCTTTGAAAGCCCGCTTTCGATTAAGTCTTCCGGTGCGTCGGGAAAGCGGTATTTAAAAGCGGCGGCAGCGAGGGCAGCGTTCTCCGCCTGTACGGGCGTAAAAAAGCGGGAGTATGGTGTGCAGCGGACGCTTAAAGAGCGCCCCTACCGGATGCGCGGCGGAAAAGCGGATGGTAACTTCGCGGCCATGCGGTGTGAGCCGGTGTTCAATCGTTTCGATAAAATCGGGTAGATAAAAAAACGGAGCATTGAGTGCCGCCGCCCGTTCTTTGAATACTTCAAGCGCGGAAGGTTGCTGACGTGAGCAAAAAACGGGACACCATGCTTTAATGATGCCCGCTTTTTCCGCCGCAATGAGCGGAATGGTATGACCGAGATATTCGCAGTGCTCAAGCTCGATCGGTGTCAGCACGGTTAGTTCCGGCTGTACGATATTGGTAGCGTCAAGCCTGCCCCCCATGCCGGTTTCAAACACCGCCCAGTCGAGTTTCTCTTGTCGGAACAGCACAAAGGCAGTCAGCGTTACCAGCTCGAACCAGCTCGGTTGCGGCTCGCTCTCCTTCCCGATATAAGGTTGTATGCCCTCTCGTACGGTACGAAACGCTTTAAGATAGGCGGAATTATCGAAAAAACGGCCGTTTTCCGTTATCCGCTCGCGGAAGTCGTTTACATGGGGAGACGTGTAGAGGCCTGTCCTATAACCGGCTTCGGTGAGCAAGGCTGAAAACATCGCCGCAACGGAACCCTTTCCCTTTGAACCGGCAATGTGTACAGTTTTATACGCTGTTTGCGGGTTGGAAAAAAGCGCTGCATAGTAGCCGATAACCTCAAGCGAAAAGGTCTTTTTATGCGGCCGTTTTTCAAAGTTAATGAAGCCGTCAAGCCATCGATAAAAATCGTTGAAATTTTTTTGATGCACTATGGGTGTTGAATTCGTATCACCTGTTTTGTTCATGAGGAGTGCTGCCGGTTTTCATGCTCCAAAAGTAAGGTTTTAGAGAGAACATCGCATAGTTCAGACGGTCCGAAATATTGAATAGGACCGGGGAAAATATAGGCAGTTTCTACCGCCCACCGTTCCCGCTGCGCCGCAAAGGTTTTAAACGGCTTACCGTTCAAATCGATAACCGTCTTTTTGATAACCGGCTTCTTCTCTCCCGAGCGCAATTCCATATCCATCAGTTTGGTTAACGGAATGCCACAGGGTTTCCATTCGATGGGCGGCGCTGTGAGGTTGTATACCGATGCTATATAGCCGGTCAGTCCGTTCGCAATCAGCAAAAAGATTGTTCTGCCAAGGGCATAGCAATAATCCGCATCAAAGTTTGAAGGGAATTCCGCCCGCCCTTCATATCCAAAGAAGTGAGCCTGTGCACTGAACTTCCCTGTATAGGTTCCTTCTTTTTTCAACTCGGCAAGCCGGTTTTTTACTAAGCCGATCAGCAGGTGCTCTGTTTCTATCCGCGACACTTGCAGATTGCCGTGCGGGTCTCGATCCGTTAAAAATTCCGCGGCAATGTCCTCCGGCATCGAGGCAAACAAGGCGGCTGATTCGGGATTAATGTGTTGCTCTACCCACGCTTTTTGTTGTTTAAAAGTTTCAAGCGTGTTAAATGCATCGGGATACTGCGCCATCGCTGCGTTGAGTTCTTTGATGAGCTGTTTCATCTCGGGGATAAATTCGATAACACCTTCGGGAATAAGCACGACACCGAAGTTCTCCTTACGGTTTGCGCGCTTTATCACTGCATCGGCGATTATATCGGTGATCTGCTTGAGGGTCATTTTTTTTTCGGCAACTTCTTCGGAAATCAGGCAGATATTCGGCTGGGTACGGAGCGCACATTCCAGAGCGATGTGGCTGGCAAATCGACCCATCAGTTTGATAAAGTGCCAGTATTTCTTTGCCGAATTTGCGTCGCGGGCGATGTTGCCGATAAGATCGGAATATATCTTGGTTGCCGTGTCAAACCCGAAAGAAGTTTCCAGCATATCGTACTTTAAGTCGCCATCGATGGTTTTAGGAACGCCGATAATCTGCGTTGCAATGCCGTGTTGCAAAAAATATTCTGATAATATGGCTGCATTTGTGTTTGAATCATCGCCGCCGATAATGACCACTGCATCAAGCTCCATCCGCTTTACCGTTGCTATCACTCCGGCAACTTGCTCGGGTGTTTCGATTTTTGCACGCCCCGAACCGATCATATCAAAGCCGCCTGTGTTCCGGTATCGATCGACAATCTCTCCGGATATTTCGATAGCGTTTCCGATAATCAATCCTTCCGGCCCACCTAAAAAACCGAATAACTTGGAGCCGGGGTTTGCCTTTTTTAGACCGTCGTATAAGCCTGCTATGACATTATGTCCGCCCGGCGCTTGTCCGCCCGATAAAATTGTTCCGACCCTGAGCGGTTTTTTGTCAATATGTGCTGTTCCCTTGACAAAATGAATAACCGGTTTGCCATACGTGTGCGGAAACAGCGGTTTTATCTCCTCTGCATGTGCCATGGATGTTGTCGCTTGTCCTTTTTGCATTGCAATCGATTCAATCGGTTCCTCGAGAATAGCGGGGAAACGCGGCGTATATGTATACCGCGCTTTGTGTAACTGAGATACGGTCATAATAAGCCTCCCTGTCTTAGCAATTTTTATCTAATTTTGACAATAGCAGCCGATAAATGTTTTCCGCTTGCTTATTAAAACAAACATGGTAGACAGTCATATTACTTTTTGTTTCCATTAAGTAGGCATAAACGGTAGAAAGAGCAATTGCTGCTGCTTCCTCCATAGGATAGCCGTATACGCCTGCACTAATACAGGGAAACGCAATTGTTTTACAGTGAAAGTCTGCGGCTAGGATGAGCGAGTTGCGGTAGCAGCTTGCAAGCAGCTCCGGCTCCCCGTGCTTACCGTCTTGATATATCGGCCCGGGGGTATGGATAACGTATTCTGCAGGGAGCTGATACCCGCGCGTAATTTTTGCCTGTCCTGTTTTACACCCTTTGAGCGCACGGCATTCTTCCAATAATTCGGATCCGGCAGCACGGTGGATAGCTCCGTCAACGCCCCCACCGCCGAGCAGGGATGTATTTGCCGCATTGACGATTACATCTACTTTAAGTGTAGTTATATCGGCGCAGATGATTTTGATATCCATAACTTCCTATATTTTTATTTATACCATCGATTACCGAATCCGGTATATTTTTTGAATTAAAAAACCGGCAGCCTATACCTCATCGTTTGTATGATAAGAAAAGCTGAGGGGGCGGCTGCCGGTAAAATATTTTAATGAATCATTCCCATTCTATATCGACTGTTACGTCACCGGTCGGCTTAGGATCATCAGGTTTAGGATCATCGGGCTTAGGATCATCAGGTTTAGGATTATCGGGCTTAGGATTATCAGGCAACGGGGTATTGCTTACCGATGTATTTGATTCATTAGTGTTCGAAGGATCCGAACCGACATTTGCTTCACTCGTACTCAAACTTGAACTTCTTGTTGCAACCGCGACAGGTACGGATACCGTACCGGTATTGCTGATTGACGTCCATTCCCCGCCTGCTACAATCTGCGGGATACCAACGCCGGATTCCGCTTCAAGCAGTACAGCGCCGTGATCTACAAGTAAGTTTTGCCCATCAAATTCAAATCCGGTACCGCGGACGGAAGCGGTCGCAGTCGGACTTTTGACCTTAAATTCCGCTTTTTCACCTTCACGCGGTGTAACCTCAGCCTTAACACGTCCTGCCATCAAAAACATCTGAGTCTTTGTTGTTCCTTCGGATTTTACCAGCTCTTCAATGGTTAAGCGGGTAACGGGCTTTACTGTTAGTGTTGCCGATTCAGTTTTAAGAATGGCGGTACTCTTAAAACCGGTAGAGATAAAAGAACCTGCGGGTAAAACATCACCTGTTTTTGCGGTTTTCCAATCTTTTCCGGGGAGTTTACATTCAACCTTCCCCGCAACTTCCGTGATTGTTGCTGTCAGAGTAGCTGCTGCCGAGAGCGAGAAAATCCCCGCTATGCAGAGTATTAAAATTCCTAAAGATTTTTTCATGGTAACCCTCCTAAAAAATTATCTTTTATAGATGAACTGTAAATGCGAATTTCGTTAACCATTGTAAATTATATCCCATAATGATCTTTTTATTGGGTACGAATATACCGCCGACGAATGATGCATCAAAATCATCATAAAACTGATAGGCGAGTTTCGCCGATAATTCGGAACCGACATAAGCCGACGTTTTCTTGATATTCGGAGAAGTCAGCGCTATGTATGATACTTCCGTTAAAAGCCCCCGAACAGGACGAACGCTTGCCGTAAGTCCTGCCGTAAGTATATCGCTGAATCGACCTACCGTCGTATCGGCAATGACGGTTTGCTTTATGTCTGTAATCGGTATAAATGATCGCATTGCTCCCGTACCGTCATAGTCGCCTGCTGCCCAGTCGAGCTTACCGGTTATCGTAAAATAGCGCCAATCGGGGTTGAAGTATTGCACGGAAAGACCTGATGCGAGAGAGTAAAATAATTGCGTATCTTCACCGAATTGAACTGCTGCCCAGTATCTCCAGCTGACATTCCGACCTATCCGTCCGTGAATATACGGTATAAAATACTGCGTATGAGTCCTTCCGGTTTGCTTGAGTAAATCGAATTGCGCCAACATATCGAAACCGAATGTATGCGAAGGAATGAGTCCTTGGAAAGCGGTTGAAAGAAGCAAGAACAACCGCTGCGGAGCAAGTGCCTTTTCCTTATTGCTCAAACGTTCAATATCATCTTTATCTATCCTTATTTTCGCATCGGTTTTATAGGTTAAGCCCGTATAGCCGAGTGCGAAAGCAATATCAGCGTTCTTGATTGTAAGACCGACTTTTGCCCCGTCAAATAAACCGCGCAGAATTTTATTTGAATACTCGTTGAATGAGGTCCGTCCGAGCGCCCATTGGATGCCAATCGTATTGAAAGCCGTATTGCCCGACCAATCCGTTCTTTTCAGTCTAAATGCTTGGGTAAGCGGAAGTAACTGAACCGCTCCCTTAGGCTTAATCGGGAAAGTACCTGAAAACCGTGCCTCGCCGGAAATATATATCGATGAAAAATCTCCCGTAGGGAATTCAATGAATGCTTCCGTGGCATTCGCCTGCGATATGTTAAAAGCTTTATTGGTACCGTTTAAGTCGGTACTATTTGAAAGGTTGAATCCGAAGTCCAATGCAGCGGCATACATTGTCATACCGCCCGCGATAATGAGAAAGGTTAGTATACGTTTCATTATTCACCGCCTTGTACCATACCGACGCGGCCGAGTATTTGCAGCATTGATGCTCCTGTCATAGAAGCGTCGGGATTGTTTTTGCCTTGGATAACTGCGAGGTACCGCAGATCACGATATGCATATCGAGGGCAGGGGTAGATACGGTACATCATACCGCCTTTTACATCGAAGGCCTTCATCAATAAAAAGGCATAGGTCTTGACCGGTATCACATCTTCCGCCGTAACCGAATCCCGTATCAAATTTTGATTTTCGCTTTTGAATCGCTCAAAAGCTGTTTCAAAATCAAGCCCGTCGGAACCGTCATCCAAAGCTGTCTGTATCAGATAGGCAGCCTGTCCAAAGGTCGCGGCTTCGGTTTCTAAAATTTTATCGATCTTTTCAGCTGCTTGACCGAATGTTGCTGCCGCGATAAGTAACATCGCAACGGCAATATATAAAGTACGTTTCATGCTGTCCCCCCTTTTATAAAAAACAAAGTTTTTAACATCTTCCCATTGTATAACTCACGTACATATCATACTATAGATTTAATAGGGAGTAAAGAGTGAAGAAAAAAACTCATTTGTCTTCGGTGGTTATACCGTGTATTGTCGGACTGCTGTGTGCAGGATTATATTTTTTTCCGTTTTGGATAGGTGTTGAAAATCGGCTGTATGATTTCTTTTTGGGATTAAAGTCCGCTGTTAAAGAAGATTCTTCGATTGTGCTGCTGGATATCGATGATGTGTCTATCGAAAAAGTCGGCTTATATCCGTGGCCGCGCAATACGATTGCAAAAGGCTTGGAAGCGTTGACGCAACTCGGCGCCGAATTTGCGGTCTTCGATATTGAGTATATCGATAAAAGTCCGATGAGTGTGGATTTTACCTATTTAAACGGTACGTTAAAGTCCGAGTTTGCCGCTTCTTTTGAAGAGATTGGCGCAAATGTACAGGATATTTTTGCAGCGCTTGCCAATAACCAAATTACACTGCCGGAGGCGGGCATATACGGGAGCGAATTGGTAGATTTAATCGATCAATCGCGCGACACTCTCTACCGGCATACAAAGCAGGTTGCGATAGAGAACGACAGCTATTTGGGACAGGCAATGCGGCTGTTCGGTTCGTCGTTTATTACGGTTAATATGCAGGATGATCCTCCAAGCGAGGGTACGGAAGATTTATATGCGATTGCGAAGGAGCGCTTTACCTATCCTAAGCTCAAAGTGAACGCTCCCCTCACGGAAGGTCGGCACAGCGCTTTGGTACCGATACCGGAAATCAGCCGAATGGCGGCGGGAGCGGGCTTTACCAATGTGCATATCGATAGCGATGGCGTGAGGCGGCGTATCCGGTTGACGGATAATATCGGCGGTACGGTGTTTATGCAGCTTGCCTTTTCTCCGCTGTTGCGGAAACTGGGTTCTCCCGAAGTTGTCATCGATAAAAACCTCGTTACGTTGATCGGCGCCGTGTATGACGGTAAAGAAGAAAATATTTCAATACCGCTTGATTCAAGCGGTATGATGTTGATTCGATGGCCGAAAAAAAACTATCAAAACAGCTTTACTCATGTTCCTTTCTATTTATTGATTGATTATGCCGAAAGCGGAGAAAAAACGGCAAGCAGTTTACGCCTGTTACGGGCAAATCAAGGATGGAACCTCGGCCCCGGCTACGCGCCGATCGATACATGTATGCAGCTATGGGATGAAAGCGAAGAACTACGCCGTACTGCCTTGGAATCGGGGTCTGTGCAGGATAAGGAAGCTTGGCTTACTGCTGTGCAGACCTATTGGGATACGGTAAAAAGCTTTTTTGAAATGGACTACGGTACGTCGGTAGCGCTTTTGTTCGACGAGGCAAAACAGGCAGGGAATCCTGAAGATGCGGAACTTTACGATCAGGTAAAAGCCGATTTTGGAACGCTCTATGCAAACGCCGCCACATCGTATAACCGGCATACGGAGCTTGAAACGGCGCTTGCCGGTAAACTTAAAGATGCTTTTTGTATTATTGGGTGGTCAAGTACCGGTACAACCGATATCGGTGTTAACCCGTTTCACAGCGAATATGTGAATGTCGGTACGCACGCTGCGGTCGCCAATACTATTTTGCAGCGTGATTTCTTACAGCAAGCGCCGGTTTGGGTGTCGGCTCTGCTCGCGATTGCGTTTTCTTTCGGTATTATTGTGGTTATCCGCCGGTTCAGCACCCTTGTTCAGATTATTGCAGGAGTTGTGCTGTCCCTCGTCGTGCTGATGGTGAATCAACTCATATTCCACTTTACCGGTATTTATATCTTTATTATCTCACCGGTACTGGCACTCTTCGTATCGTTCTTAACCTATTCGATGGTGTCGTTCATCATCAGTGAGCGCGAAAAGAGCTTTCTCCGCAAAGCATTCGGCACATACCTTTCCGGCGATGTTATCAATGAGATGATAGAAGATCCTTCTATGCTGAAGCTCGGCGGGCAGAAAAAATGGATTACCGCAATGTTTACCGATGTTAAGGGCTTTTCTACAATAAGTGAAGCGCTCGATGCCGAACAACTGGTTAAGCTGCTGAATATCTACCTTTCCGGTATGAGTGATATTATCTTAGAGCAGCGCGGCACTATCGATAAATACGAAGGGGACGCCATTATATCGTTCTTCGGCGCTCCGGTAGATTATAAAGAACATGCCCGCCTCGCCTGTCATGCCGCAGTGCTGATGCACCGTAAAGAGGTTGAACTGAACGAGCTTTTTATGCGCGAGGGGATGAGCCCTAATCCGCTTTTAACCCGCATCGGGATTAACACCGGTGATATGGTTGTCGGGAACATGGGTACCGAACGGAAGATGGACTATACGATTATGGGTAACGCCGTCAACCTTGCCGCCCGTTTGGAAGGCGTAAACAAGCAGTACGGTTCATGGCTTTTGATTTCCGATATGACGAAAAACGAAATCGGCGACGAATTTATTACCCGCCGGTTCGACCGTGTGCGCGTTGTCGGTATCAATACACCGGTGCAGTTATGGGAGCTGGTTGAATTGAAGGAGGCTGTCGATTCGGCAACGCTCGACTTTTTGCGCCGTTTTGAAGAGGCTCATTGCGTGTTCGACCGGCGGGATTGGAAGGAAGCAGCTCGCCTTTTTAAAGCGCTCCGCGAAGAGCGGCCGGATGATGGTCCCTCTGATGCCTATCTGCGTAAATGCGAGGCCTTTATCCAAAAGCCTCCTGCGGACAACTGGGACGGTGTATTCAGCCTTACGCAAAAATAGGATAGAAAGGTAACCGTATCAGCGAGTAAATCAAATATCGCAGAATAAAGAGGCGGGGCTGTTTAAAAACCGTCTGATGCGGTTGCCGCGATATTAATAACCGTGGCGGCGATATTCAGCGTTGACTTACGGTGCGAAACGAGGACAACTGTCTTTCCGGCGCCGGATTCCTTGAGCGATTTAAGGATGATACGCTCGTTAAGGGCATCCAGATTGCTGGTAGGTTCGTCGAGAAGGAGTAGGGGAGCGTCGTGCAAAAATGCACGGGCAAGTCCGATACGCTGTTTTTCTCCGCCCGATAGGGTGTCGCCGAGTTCCCCGACCGGCGTATTATAGCCGTCTGGAAGGGTGGTAATAAAGTCGTGAATCGATGCTTTTTGTGCCGCCGCGATAACTTCTTCTTCCGACGCATCCAACTTACCGATTTTGATATTGTCGGCAATCGTGCCTTTGAAGAGCTGACTTTCCTGTGTAACGCAGGATTCCATCGCCCGCAACGCTCCGGTCGGAACGGTTTTTATGTCCTCGCCGGAGATGCGTATCGCGCCTTTTTGCACTTCCCAAAACCGCATCAGCAGTTTAAGTAGGGTAGACTTGCCCGAACCGCTTGCGCCGTGTATGCCGGTAATGCTATCTTTTTGAATGACGGCGCTGTAATCGTGCAATATCTGTTCGTTGCCGTAGCTGAAATCAATATGATCGGCTGCTGCTCCTTCAAATGAGCGCGGTTTGCCGTCAGCAGGGATTTCTTCTACGAGCGGCTGTTCTTCCAATAGGCTCAAGATACGGTCGCCGCTTGCGAGCGTTTGATGTAAATTATTGGAAAGCTGCGCAAGAGCAAGCACGGGGCCGAAAGAGGCGGTCATGCCGAGTGTTATTCCTACGGCGGCGGCAAAGTCGATGCTTCCCTGCCGGAAGAGTACAATAGAAAGAAAAAGTTGAGCAAAAGTAAAGAACAAAATGACCGTGTTCGTTTCAATACGCTGCCGTGCTTCCTGTGTACTTAGATATTCCCCGCCTTTCCCGAGATTATCCGAGCGCTGCCGCAGCTCGGTTCGAATACGTTCCCCTGCCCCGTATTGGATAATTTCTTCCAAGCCGCGCAGGGACTCAAGGACAAAGCTATTCAAATTTCCGAACTCGGTCCTAAAGGCAAGTCCCTGTTCGCTTGTCCGCTTGCCGTTGCGCAGCGGAATAATCACACCGATTGTAATATATCCTGCGAGTGCGACCGGTACTGCGATGAGGCTGCGGCTGCCGAGAAAGATCAGCATACAAAGGGATGTTACTGCTGCAATAATGATGGGGGAGATGGTATGTGCATAGAACACCTCCAACAGCTCGATGTCGGTAGTAATCAGGGAAATCAAATTCCCCTTGTCTTTGCCTTCAAGTTTCGCAGGCGCGAGTTTCCGTAATACGCTGAATACCTTATGCCGGATAATGGCCAAAAGCTTAAACGCAATATAGTGATTGCAGTATTGCTCTCCGTAGCGGAGCGCTCCCCGCAGAATCGCAAGGATGATCAATATCATCACGATGTGCTTCAGATTGAGTCCCAAGAGGGGCGTTCCGGCTGATATATGGGTAGGGAGCGCCGCGATAATTGCTTCGCCGCCGAGGATCGTGATAAAGATCGCGCATAAAAATCCGAGCACTCCTGCGGTAATTGCCAGCAGCATAACGGGAAGGAGTGGACGGACAAGGGTAATCAGCGAGTCCATTATGGTAAGGGCGCTTCTGCGTTTTGATGTATTCATTTATCGCTCCTTCTGCACTGCTTGAGTATGGGCGGTGCCGCCATACCGTTCCAGCTCCGACTGGCTTTTGTACAACGCGCAATAGCGGCCGTTTAAGGACATCAATTCGCTGTGGGTACCTTTTTCCGTAATCCGCCCGTGTTCCATAAAGTAGATGCAGTCGGTGTCTACGCTGTTTGCTAACCGGTGCGAAATAAGCAGCACCGTCTTGGTCTGTTTCAGTTCATGGATAATCTGTAATATCCGCTCTTCGCTTTCGATATCGATATTGGAAGTTGCTTCGTCAAAAATATAGACGGGGCTGTCGAAAAGGAGGGCGCGTGCCAATGCAAGCCTCTGCCGTTGCCCGCCGGAAAAATTCATACCGCCTTCCTGCAGCTCGGTATCTAAGCCTTTTTGCGTATCTAAGAAATCAGCGAGGTTTACTTTTTTGAGCGCGGCGGTCATCTCTTCAGCCGAGGCGTTCGGCTTTGCAATCCGCAAATTATCCCTGACGGTTCCCTTAAAAAGATACGCATTGTGTTTTACCACAGCAATATGCCGCATAATGCGGCGCTCATCGATGGTTTTCAGCTCATCTTGGCCGAATAGGATGCGCCCCGTATAATTTTTATGTTTACCGGAAAGGAGCGCCGCAATCGTGCTTTTGCCGCATCCGGATTCCCCTGAAAGGGCAATAAAGGAACCGTGTGGAATGGTAAGGTTGATGTCTGTAAGGATTGCCCGTTGTTCGGTATAAGAGAACGAGATGTCTTGGACGCTGATACCGGCGGCGCTGTCGATGGCGCCGTGCGCTTCCGCAGGTTCGGGTAAATCGAGAATATAAAAAAGTTTATCAGAGGCGGCCATTCCGTTCATCGCAATATGGAAAAAAGAGCCGAGCAATCTGAGGGGAATAAAAAACTCCGCCGACAAGAGGATAATGCTGAATGCCGCCGCAATCGAAATATCCCCTGCGGCAAATTGATATGCTGCGGTGATGATACCGGCAGCAGCTCCCCCGTAGGCAATTACATCCATCACGGTAATGGAGTTAAGCTGCATACTGAGCACCTTCATTGTGATACGCCGGAAATGTTCCGCTTCTCTGTCCATCTCCTCGGCTTTTGCCTCATCCGCCTGATATATTTTCAGCGTTGTCAGTCCCTGAAGGTTTTCCAAAAACCTGTCGCCGAGTCCCGCATACGCGCCCCAGTATTTACTGAGCAGCCGCTTGGCGATTTTTTGCACGGCGACAATGGAAATGGGTATCAGGGGAACACAGCCGAGGAGAATGACCGCCGCCTTAAAACTGACCGGCGCCAACACCGCAAAAAGGGTGAGCGGCGCAAGGAGACTGTAAAAAAACTGAGGCAGGTATCTACCGAAATATATTTCAAGCTGTTCGATCCCGTCAGAGGCGAGCTGTACTACTTCCGAAGTAGCGATGCTATCCCGATAGGCGGCGCCGAGTTTCAGCAGTTTCGCGTAAAGGGCATCCCGCAAGGTTGTTTTAACATCTCGTCCGGCAAGAAAGGCGTAGCGGGTTGCATATTTTGTTGCAACAGCCCGCACTGCAAGCGCCGCAACAAAAACAGCGCCAGCCGTTATCATCTCTTTTGAGGTAATCGTACCATTGAATAAGGATTCCAAAAGACGCCCGATAAAAAATACCGCCGCAATCTGTGAAACAAGGGCGATCCACTGCCACAAAACATTTAAATAAACGTAGCGCTTCGAGTGTGCTAAAAACGTAATTAATCTTTTCTTTATCATAAATGGATGGGAAATATATTATCACGCTGGGGAAAAATCGGCAAGCTTCGGGTAACAACTCAGGGTAACAACTCAGGGTAACAACTCAGGGTAACAACTCAGGGTAACAACTCCGGCTTGTTGATTAAAAAAGGAGCTGTCCAAAAAGCAGCTCACTTTTCAGACATCCCCTTTATCTCAAAAAACTGTGTAAGAGTATTCAGCAAGCCGGGTAGACCGGCGGATGCGGCATTTTATTGCTTTTGAACGTCCTCGCAGATATTTGCTTCCGTTTCGTTATCGAAGAAGCGCGCTTTTTCCATATTCGGAACAAAGTGAAGCGATTCACCGATTCCCGCTTCGACCGCGTTGAATGTACGAGCGATAATCTGCTGGTTATTTGAAGCCAGATAGAGGTGTGTTTCCGCCCCGAGCGGTTCTTTAACGGTTATCTTGAGTGTCATGCTGTTTTTAGCAGTGTCACTTTCGGCAACAAGTTGTAAATCTTCCGGCCGAATACCAAAGAATACATTTTTGCCGACGTACTTCTTTAAGTATTTTTGCTGATCTTCGGTAGGTGTCAATACAAAGGTGCCTTCGTCGATAGCGATGCCGCCGTCTTTTTCTATGACTTTAACGTTTAAGAAGTTCATGGGCGGCGAGCCGATAAAGCCTGCTACGAATTTATTCACGGGATGGTTGTAGAGATAGAGCGGCGAGCCGATTTGCTGTACCTTTCCGTCTTTCATAACAACGATTTTGTCACCCATGGTCATCGCTTCAACCTGATCGTGTGTAACGTAAATCATCGTGGCTTTTAAGCGGTTATGCAAGTCGGAAATCTCGGCGCGCATCTGAACACGGAGCTTTGCATCGAGGTTGGACAACGGTTCGTCAAATAAGAATACCTTGGGGTTACGGACAATAGCGCGTCCTACTGCGACACGCTGACGCTGTCCGCCTGAAAGTGCCTTGGGTTTACGGTCGAGCAGTTTTTCAATGTCGAGAATGCGGGCGGCTTCGTGTACGCGGCGTTCAATTTCCTGTTTATCGACTTTGCGTATCTTTAATCCGAATGCCATGTTGTCATAGACAGTCATGTGCGGATACAGCGCATAGTTTTGGAAAACCATTGCGATGTTACGATCTTTCGGAGGGACGTCGTTCATGCGTTCGCCGTCTATGTACAAATCGCCTTCGCTGATTTCTTCAAGTCCGGCTACCATACGGAGTGTCGTCGATTTACCGCAGCCGGACGGTCCGACGAATACAACAAATTCCTGATCTTCGATAACGATATTGGCATTCTCTACTGCACGGACGTTTCCATCGTAAATTTTGCCGATACCTTTCAGTTCAACTTTTGCCATTACGGCCTCCTAAAAATTATCCTATAAAGAAAAGTATACCGTCAAATTCCGCATCTGTCAAACAAAAACATTAGGCTGTCAAGGACTAAAAGTAGACGGTGTGCGGCATATTTTCAAAAGGAGCGGAGTATGCTATACTCCTCTAAGAGTATGCTTGAATTAAAACCGATTATCATAAAAGAAGAAGACGACAAGAATGATGTCTATTATACGCTGACATGGACGGCCTTAACACGTGCGGATAAATATAAGATAACGACGTCCGTTCCTGCAATTGCCGGTATGTACGAGTTGTATTATATGGATACTCACAAACGGCTTAATCTATTGGCGATTACGCATGCGTGGTATGGAGGCTTGCGGAGTAATTTGCGACAAGCAATCGATCCGTACCATACGCATGACCTTGCGATGCGTGCGCTGCTTGAAGAATCCCCACTGTATTACCGATATTCCTGCTCCGATTCGTTTGGAGATCTTTTGGATACCGTATGGTTTTTGCATAATGTGTATTTTCCTGATGATGTACGGGTGGAGCATTCGCAGCGGTATCGAAAAATTTTTTTACGAGAACAAGCTCCCGATAAAATATATTGGTTGGATTAACCTATGAGTAAGCTTACAAAAAAAGAGATTGGCGCACATATTGCGCTCTTTGTTGCGGCGCTGTTTTGGGGAACGACCTTTGTCGCAATCAGCAGTACGAATGACTATTTTCCTCCCGCCTTTTTGGTCTTTATGCGGTGCGCTATCGGAGTAGGAGTGTTGATGCTGGTTTTTATCAAACGATTAAAAAACTTGTCCCGTTCCTACGTTGTCGTATGCGCCGTTCTCGGTTTCCTTATGACAATCGGTTATCTGATGCAAAATCTTTCGATTGCCGTAGGATGCCCTCCGGGGCGTTGCGGTTTTTTGGTTGCGACTTATTGCGTTATCACTCCGTTTATTGCATGGTTCGTATGGAAGAGAAAGCCGAATATCTATCACGTTATTGCAGCAGTGCTCTGTTTGGTAGGCATCGGCTTTATTTCGATGCCGGATCTTTTAAAAGCTTCCAATGTCGGCTTAAATCTCGGCGATTTTCTTGCACTGATAGGCAGTGTGGTTTTTGCTGCTTATCTCGTGTACCTTGGCCGGTATGTCGACACCATGGATCCGATTTTGCTTACGATTGGAAATCTTTTTTTTCGGCGCTGTGTATGCAGGTTTATATACCTATTTTTTTGAAGACAGTACTAAAATCGTCTGGAATGGGCATTCCATCTTTGCAGCTCTTTATTTAGGTATCATTTGTATGTCTCTTACTAATATATTGCAGGCGATCGGTCAACGAGAGGTTGTTGCATCGACGGCGGCGCTCATCTTCTCCCTCGAATCGGTATTCGGTATTATCCTTGCTATTGTGTTCTGGCATGAGAAGGTTACAGTCTCGCTTTTAATCGGTTGTGTTCTCATTTTTATTGCGATTGTCATTTCCGAAACAAAGCTCGGCTTCCTCAAGAAAAAATTAAGCAGTAATGTGTTCAGGAAAATTTTCTCTCAGATAAAAGCTAAGTAATCCGATGACCGATAGAGAATGGCAGGCTTTTGCCGCCTTTAGAACCGACTTTAAAGCGTCATGTCGGCAATGGCTGAATCGTTGCGGCTATGAATATGCTGCACCGGATGAAGCTGTGTCATCTGTGCAAAAATCGGCGGGACAGGGGAGACTTCACCTGTTACAGCAGGCAGCTGCGGCAGAAAATAAAACCCCTGCCTACCCGCAAGAAACGCCCATCGTGTATAATCATAGCTTGGACGAAGTACAAGCGTCAGATAGGATAAAACTGATTATTATCAGCGATAATCCGGGAAAGAATGAGCAGCTGCATAAAAATCAACGCTATCTGGTGGGGCAGGCAGGGAAGGTTGCGGAAGGCTTTTTTCGCCGCAATCCCGAACTCAACATCGATTTTAGGCGAGATGTTATCATCCTCAATAAAACCCCCGTTCATACGGCAAAGACAAAGGAGCTTAATTACCTCCTCAAGCACGGCGGCGAACAATTCCGCAGCCTTTTTGAAGAAACGCAAATATGGCTTGCCGCTCATACTGCTGCCCTGCAACGTGTACTGGGGTGTCCGCTCTGGCTAGTGGGATACGGTGAATTACGAAAAAAATCTCTTTTTACCGCTTATGCGGAAGAACTGCGGCAGCAATACGGCGGCAAGCCCGATGCGCCGGTCTATGTGTTTCAGCATTTTTCAATGAATTGCTTTGCTATCGATTTTAAAAAATTGAGTGATGTGCATCGCTCTACAGAAGAAAATCTTAGGGCAATAGGTCTGCTGCACCGTAAAGAGATACTAGGTTGGTGATAATGGTAGCGAAAGGGTATAGTGTAAGAAAAGCGGAGTCGGGGGATTTGGCGGCGGTGATGCAGGTTGAACGGCAGAGCTTTGAAGAAAATATCGTTGAGGACGAAAGTGTATTTGCCGACCGCATCGTGTATGCTGTAGATTGCAATTATGTCCTTGTTAAAACCGCTACACAGTCGGTATGCGGGTACTTTACGGCTGAACTATGGGATTCGGAAAAGATTGGAACGGACGCATTTGCCTTAGGTCATTCGGTACGCGAGCGCCATCAGCCTGCAGGGACTGCGCTGTATATCTCTTCCTTTGCGTTATTGCCGGAGGTGCGCGGACAAAGCATTGCCGAAAGTTTTTTCGCAGCTTCTATAGAACGTATTGCTGCCGTTTTTCCGCAGTTGGAACGGATTATCCTGCTTGTGCATGAAGATTGGCATAAGGCTATTAGGATTTACGAAAAACAAGGCTTTATCCGTACACAGGTTTTAGACCGGTTTGCATGGTTCGGAAACAAGCTGGCTTTTATCTACGAAAAAACGATATAAGCGGATATGTCCTTTTGTAGCGTTTTGTCGCTTTTGTATTTATCGGATACTCCAAGCCGAGGTTCGAGAGAAAATTCGCAAATATTGACTTTATCGTTCATTTCTGCTTTACTAATCGGATGAAAAAAACAATCGTTTTTACTGTCGTTATATTCGGCTTTTATATAACAGCATTTTGTCAATCCATTACGACCGCGAGCGTATTTTTTGCCGGAATGTCTGAACAATACGCTGCGCTCTCCGATTACACAGCAAATCTCACCGTTTCAACCGGCTCCGGTTCAAAAGTTCAGACAATGGAAGCCACCGTCTACTTCAAACGGCCGAATCGGCTGCGCATTGATTTCACCAAACCGAACGAGCAGGTCATTCTATTCACCGGCGACACATTGACCATCTATGTTCCCTCCTATCGGATGGTTTTAAACCAGACGATAGAAAAAGATTCTTCTGCGGGTACAGCCAACCTTGCAACTCCCCAAGGCCTATCGCTGCTGAAACGCTCATACACAATTGCTTATGAAACAGGAGCAGAACCTCAGCCGTTGGAAGAAGGCTCCTCTCAGCAAGTCGTGGTACTTGCACTTAATCGCCGTTCTGCTTCGGAAACTTTTAGGAATATCCGGCTCCTTGTTTCGCCTGAAACAAAGCTGATTAGGCGAATTGAAGCATGGCCTATTTCGGGCAGCAAGATCACATTTGATTTTTCATACTATCGATTGAATACGGGCATTCCGGATTCCCGCTTTTTATATGATATACCGCCGAATGCGGATATGATGAATAATTTTTTATTTGAAGAATAACATAAGGAAAGAAATAGATGCAGGATATAGGCAATGTATTAGAAAAAGCACGCAATGAAAAACAGATAAGCCTTGAACAGGCTTCGCGGGAAACGAATATTGCCCGCCGCTATTTAGAGGCGCTTGAAACCGGTATGTATGAAGTCTTTCCCGGGGAGCCTTATGTTGTCGGGTTTTTACGGAACTATGCAGAATACTTAGGCTTAAATCCAAATGAATGTGTTACACTGTATAAACAGGCACGAATACAAGAAACAGCGGTTCCGCCTGAAACGCTGATCCCTCAAAAGTCATTCACCGTTCCACGCAGCGTATTTATCGGGATAGGAGTAGTCCTTCTTTTAATAGCAGTATTTTTTGTCGGTAGAATATTGATTACGAAAATCGATACCACGATAAAAAACAAACCGGTACAACCGGCTAAACAAACGGAGATTATAGAAAAAAAAGAGAAGGCTTCATACACCCTTTCTCAAGAAGTCTTTGAAAAACGAGTCTTTCAAGGCGATACCATTACAGTCCCTATCAATGGAAAAGATTATCAAATACAAGTTGAGAAAACAGCGCCTGAACTGTATCTTGCAACGGATATCGGAACACAAATCATTGCATTAGGTCAGAGCCTTGTGTTGGATCTGAACGGCGATGTTACCGCCGATGTGAAAATTTCAGTTGAAGATATTGATACGTCTGATGAATCGAAGGGCGCATTGGTGGAGATACTTACCACAGGTTTTTCCGAACCGGTTTCTGCAGAAGCATCCACAATAAAAATCTCCGATCAGGCAGCTCCGCCCGAATCTGCAAAGTACAAGGTACTGTTCGACGCCGGCTCAGCATATCCGGTAACTCTGAATGCAACATTCCGAAGCTATTGCCTCTTCCGCTACGAACAGGATAAAACCAATCGAGACGAACGGTACTATCAAAAATCGGAACAGCTGACCGTTCAGGCAAATAACGGTATCCGTATCTGGGCATCAAATGGAAACGCCGTTAAAATGCAAATTATTGCAGGTGGAAAAACCATCGATATAGAAGTCAGCCGTCCGGGCGAAGTCATCGTTAAGGATTTAAAATGGATCAAGGATGATGAAGCGGGACGCTATAAATTTGTGGTAATGGAAGTTGACTAAGTGGTTCTTTCTTGATCAGCATGGATGCGCTAAAAATCAAGTAGACGGAGAGCTGCTTATCGGTATCTTAACCGATAAAGGTTGGCAAAAAACTACCGAACCGGAAAACGCCGATCTCATCATTGTCAATTCGTGCGGCTTTATCGAGCCTGCAAAGCGGGAATCGATTGAAGCTGTTATCACTGCCCGCACGGCCTACCCTCAGGCAAAAATTCTACTGGCAGGCTGCTTGGCGGAACGGTATGGCGACATCTTTAAAACCGACTTTGAAGAAGCTGATGCCTTTTTTGGCAACGGCGACCTATCGCAGCTTCCCATACTTATCGACCGGCTTTTTCCGGTTCAACCCGAACTCCAGTGTGAACAGCCATTACCGGCCAAAGATCAACCGGCACAGTCTACCGAACACAGCCGCCCATTTCTTAAACCGGCGCAAGAAGGCGTATGCTGCGGTTCGCGCCCCGAACTACTCAACTTTCCCCGCTCTGCCTTTATCAAAATTACCGAAGGCTGTAATAATTGCTGCTCATTTTGCGCGATACCGCTGATACGCGGTTCAGTGAGAAGTCGCCCGCTTGACAGTATCATCAATGAAATACAGGGGTTTGTGCAGCAAGGATATAAAGAATTCAACCTCATCGGGCAAGACCTTGCAGTGTATGACGCCGCACCGCCTCTAGATAAGCTCAGCAACCGGCTTAATAGCGGATTACCCACATTGCCGACTCAACCAAAGCAGGGGCTTTCGGGATTGGCGCAGCTTTTACAGGCCATTTCCGGTATTGAAGGAAAATTCAGCATCCGGCTGCTTTACATCCACCCCGATCATTTCCCGCCGGATATACTGCCGATTATGACTGCCGATACTCGCTTTCTCCCCTACTTTGACATACCCTTTCAGTCCGGCTCCGAGCCGATTATCCGCGCGATGAACCGTTGCGGTTCTGCCGAAATCTATCTCAAGTTGATAGAAAATATCCGCGCAGCTTTCCGCACCGCGGAAAGCCCCTACGGGGAGGCGGTTATCCGTACTACTTTTTTAACCGGCTTTCCGGGAGAAACGCAAGCCGATTTTGAGCGGACGGCAGCCTTTTTGCAGGCAGCCCAGAGCCTATGGTCGGGAGCATTCGCCTATTCACAGGAAGAAGGAACCAAGGCTGCCGATATGAAAAAACAGGTACCGGCAAAAATTGCCGAACAGCGCAAGACTGCCCTTAACGAACTGCAATTAAAGATTACCGAACAAAAACTCTCTGCTTTTTGCGGGCTGGAAACGGACGTCCTTATCGAAGAGATTATCCCGCAGGAACAAAACAGCGAAGAAGAGAACACACAGGGCTGTATTGCGCTCGGACGGGCATGGTTCCAAGCGCCGGAAGTAGACGGCGCAGTGGTCGTCAATTTTTCCGAAACGCAAAAAGACAGCGAAGGGCAGCCGATAACTGCCGGCAGTCTGGTTCGGGTACGGATTACCGCCCTGCGCGGGATTGACCTCGAAGCGGACGCACTCTAAGTTTTGACCGGCTTTTTAAAGACATGATAATCCATATATAAACCTCCGACTTGACCTTTACTTGACCCATTAAAAATCAAGCAAAATTATCAGTTTTATAAGTCTATATATAGCAAGGAATAAACTATCGGGATGGAGGGATTTGAACCCCCGATCTTCTGGTCCCAAACCAGACGCCTTAGCCCCTAGGCTACATCCCGTTATGCGCATTGCCGGTAACTGAAATACGTCACGCAGTTGCTAGTAAGAATTGTAACTTTACTTAAAATAAAGTATCCTGTCAAGCGGAATGTCGCAGGATACACGCATCAGGTAAGGCAATGATTTATCATGTGGCTGTCCAAAAACTAAAAGCCTATCGGCTTTTTCTGTAGAGAAATGATTTATCATATCCGCTAACGCGGATTGCGTAACAGTTTTTGGACAGTTTCCTTCTACATTGACATTTCAAACGGAATCATCGAAAATATCTTCACGAGGTACTATGTTACTACAAAAAAATGCTGACCAACACCGGTGGAATTTTTCACGATTCGGCGGTGTTACACAGGTTCTCTTGAAGGATGCAGACGATATTACGCATCTGCGTGAACTCGACTTGAAATTATGGACGGTGCTGGCGATGCCGACACACGGGATATTTCTCGATTCTAAGACGGTTGCATTACTTGACAGTGATACGGACGGCTTTATCCGTCCGCCTGAAATTCTGGCAGCTGCCGATTGGATCGCCGCGCAACTTTCCGATCTTTCTTTATTGCTGGAAGAAGGAGATACGGTACCGCTTGTTTCAATTAAAGATGATATGCTTCGCTCCAGTGCCCGTTGGTTACTGGATCACATCAAAAAGAATGATGCGCAGGAAATTTCGATAGCAGATATAGAAACGCAAAAAAAATTTTTTGATGCCCATACACCGGATTGCAATGCACCGATACCGGTCGATGCTTCCGATGATGACAAACTAAAACAGATCATCAATAGTGCGGTGGCCTCCTCTATTGCAAACGGTGCGCTTGAGGACGGGTTGCAGCAACGCATCCAACAAGATCTGATAACCGATGCGCAACTCTTTTTAGCATGGCAAACGTCTTTAGAAGAAGAAGGTATCTTGCCCCTCGATTTGGAGCGTACGCAAAAAGCAGCGGCAGCGCTTACCGCTATAAAAGAAAAGGCAGAGGATTATTTTCTTCGCTGTAAATTAACCGAATATGATCCCGATAAAGCAGCGGCCTTATCCGCCGATGAACAGGCATTCCAACAACTTGCAGCGGAGGTTATCCGTTGCACTAATGAAACGCTCAATTCCCTGCCGCTTGCTTCCGCTGTTGCCGATAAGCCGCTGCCGCTGTTGAAAGGTGTAAATCCCGCATGGAAGAAACAGCTTCAATCTTTTGCAGACAATGCTGTCATCCCGCTGCTCGGCCAAAAGGAATGTATTACGCAGGATGAATTCGCCCTTATCGTACAGAAACTGACACCGTATCAAGAACGCTTAAACAGCAAACCGACATCTTCGGTAGCATTGCTCGATCGTTCATTCTTGCAAGCGCTCGTAAACGGTGAAAAGCAAGGAGAGGTTTCTTCATTTATTCGGTATGCACTAACCATCGAAAAAGAACGAGGAAACTTATCCAATTTGGAAAAGCTGATACTTCTCCGCCGTGATTTTGTTACAGTGCTGAAAAACTATATCAGCTTCAGCGATTTTTTTATGAGGGCAAAGGCTCCGTCTTTCAAGCCGGTGCATTGTATTTTGATGCACGCGCAGCAGATTTATGCTTTGAGCTTAACAGCGATGCTCGTCATGCAACGTTGGATACGCTTTCCGGCGCCTATTTGGTATACTGCGACATAAGTCGAAAAGGAGAATCAGGCAAAAAGATTGTTGCCTTGTTTACAAACGGAGATAGCGAAAATATTGTAGTCGGAAGAAACGGTATCTTCTACGATCGCGCCGGAAAAGACTGGAATGCGGTTGTTACAAAGGTTATTGCTAACCCGATTAGTGTCAGGCAAGCATTTTTTATGCCGTACAAGCAACTCGCTGCAATGATTGAGACCCAAATTGCAGCGCGGGCTGCAGCGGGCGAAGCAAAATCTGCCGATTTACTTTCCAAGGCAGCAGCCACCGTTACGACCGCCGACAAGCAAGCTGCCGCAAGTACCTCTCCAGCACCTGTCGCACCGATAGGTGTAAAAAAACTCGACTTAGGAACCATTGCCTTGATCGGTACTGCGTTAGGCGGTATATCAGCCTTAATCGGCAGCATTCTGCAAGCCTTATTCGGCTTAGGTTTTTGGGTTCCGCTCGGTCTTATCGGAATTTTGCTCTGTATTTCCGGCCCGTCGATGATTTTAGCCTCGATGAAATTGCGAAAACGCAGTATCGCGCCGATTCTTGAAGCAAACGGATGGGCGGTAAATATCCGCACGCGAATCAACATTCCGTTCGGAACTCAACTTACCAAACTCGCTACTATTCCGTTCGGCAGCATCGTTGTTCCCGTCGATCCCTTTGCCGATAAGAAAAACGGACGGAAAGCTTTGTTTATCATACTCGGTATTCTGATCGTAGGAGGCGCAGCTTTCTGCTTTATAAAATTCGGTCTACACCTTAATTTTTCGGACATACCGACTTATTTGAAAAATCTTCACTAGGTAAACCTCTAAAAGCTGATTCGCAATCCGCGTTAGCGGATATGATAAATCATTTCCTTACAGAACAAGCCATTAGGCTTGATTCGCAATCCGCGTTAGCGGATATGATAAATCATTTCCTTACAGAACAAGCCATTAGGCTTGATTCGCAATCCGCGTTAGCGGATATGATAAATCATTTCCTTACAGAACAAGCCGTTAGGCTTGATTCGCAATCCGCGTTAGCGGATATGATAAACCATTTCCTTACAGAACAAGCCGTTAGGCTTGATTCGCAATCCGCGTTAGCGGATATGATAAACCATTTCCTTACAGAACAAGCCGTTAGGCTTGATTCGCAATCCGCGTTAGCGGATATGATAAACCATTTCCTTACAGGTTTATTCATTATCTGGAGAGGGAAGGAAAAAAAAGAAAAAACCCTGTAGGCAAAAGGAGGAAAAAATCCTACAGGGCAACTGTAAAGGAGGTACATTGAATACTCTCTTGATAGTACGTATCGCAATATACACCACTTAAACAGACGAAAAAAGAAAGGTTACATATTTACAAAAAATTATGAAAATATTAGGGTACGGTATGCTATTACTTTTTTCTTTTTCCAATACTATGATGAATATGTTAAAGAATCTCTCAAAGATGCAATTTCAGCGCTTTCTATTTTTAGGAATTTCTTTTACGTTCAGTGCATTCTCTCCGCTGCATGCCGAAATCTTCCGTTTCAACTTCAGGGATGGTGATACTTACCGGATTAATTCTACGGTTACCGAAGACGTATACTTGAATGGACGGTTTGCACATCAGGCTTATATTATCAATCGCGTTACTGTGGAAGTTTCGGATGTTCAACCGGCATCAAACGGCAAGCCTTCTTCTGCGCTTCATACCTGTACTTTTATGACGAGCGAGCAAAACAGCAACCGGACGTTCTCGTGGGGACGCGAATATCCGAGCGTATTCCGCAGAGACGAGTTTGGTATTTATGCTATTGGCGAGCAGTATTTTATGCCGGTGGTTCGAGATGTTCCGGTTTTTCCTCAGTATGATGTAAAAAAAGGTGAAAGCTGGCGGCATTCTGCAAGCGAAGCGCACGACCTGCGGGATAACTTTAACATTCAAAAACCGTTTGTCGTTCCCATCGATGTTACGTATACATACCAAGGGCCTACCCAGCGTGAAGGAAAAACCTATCAATTAATAGAAGTAAATTATGACCTTTATTATGATATTCCGATAAAAAATATCCAAAATAAAAGAAACGGAAATACAACGCTGCCGATGCTCTATCCCGTCCGTACGATGGGGTATTCAAAACAGCGGCTGTATTGGGATAATGATGCAGGAATCCTTCCCTATTATGATGAAGTATTTACCATAATGATGGAGCTAAACACCGGAGCAGTGATAGAATACCGCGGTAGTGCAAAGGCGGAAATAACCGCGTTACAACGTATGGATAAAGAAGAAATAGCAGGAATACTAGATAAAAATATCCGTGACATGGGCATTGCGAATACGACCGTAGAAAAAACCGATGAGGGCATTACCATCAGTCTTGAAAATATTCAATTTGAAGCCGATTCAGCGCGTCTCCTTCCGGCCGAAAAAGAAAAGATTAAAAAAATAGGGAAACTTTTAAGCAAGTATCCCGACTATGAACTGTTGATTTCGGGGCATACCGCGTTGGCAGGCAAAGCCGAAGACCGGCAAATCTTATCCGAGCAGCGTGCAGCAGCGGTTGCAAATTATCTGGTAGAACTCGGTGTAAGGGAGCAGCACCATATTTTTACCCGCGGCTTCGGTGCGGAAAAGCCGATTGCGCCTAACACCACGGAAGCGAACATGGCGCGGAATCGGCGTGTTGAAATCACCGTGCTGGAAAAGTAACTGATAAACCTATTCGGAAACGCAGTTATCGAACAGGCCGAATGTACCGATATTTCCCGCACCGCATGGGATTTAGTATCGGAGTATCTGATTGAGTAAATCGCCTGCAAGCAAAATACCGACAGCAGCGGGTACCCATGAAACCGAGCTTGGCGGACGGCTGCGGACAGCGGGAACTTCCTTGGAATACAGTACCCGCAGCTTTTTTACGCCCCGCTTTTTTAAAAGACCGCGCATGGTTTTACAGAGGGGGCAAACGGCGGTATCGTAAATATCAGCAAATTGAAATAAATCCGCGCGGAGCTTATTCCCGCAACCCATCGCCGCTACGATTGGGATGCTGCGATTTTCTGCCTCTGCCGCCAGTGCGACTTTAAGCGAAATCGTATCAACCGCATCGACAACACAATCGATGTCAGATAAAAAAGGTAAGAAAGAAAGGAATCCGTCCGCATCGGGGAGAATATGCTGCACAATCTGATGAACCGTACACGCTGGGTTTATGTCGGTGATACGTGCGGCAGCTGCGGCAGTTTTGTACTGTCCGATGGTGGAATGGAGTGCATAGAGTTGCCGGTTAAGGTTTGAAGGAGTTACCGTATCGCCGTCGATTAAGTACAGCGTCCCGACACCTGCGCGGGCAAGGGCTTCGACCGTGTACCCGCCAACGCCGCCGATACCGAATACCGCAATCCGCAGCTTACGGAGCAGCTCAACGCCTTCCGTTCCGATAAGCGCTTTACTCCGGATAAACAGTGGCCCATGCTCATCCTGCACAGCTGTGCTGATATTGTGTACATCGTATGAGCTGCACACAGCGCTCTTGCTATCAGGTTCAGACACAGAGATTAGCGAATTTTAAAGAGGACTGCAAATACGGCAAGCGTAATGAGCAGCTGTAAAATGAGGAATTTTATCAATACCTGCGTCGATGACCATTGAAGATTTTTCCGCATGTGGTCATGGAGCGGGAATCGGATATTCCTAAAAATACGGATATGGAAAAAGCGCAATAACGCTACTTTAACGAGACCTGTGCCGCCGTTCAGTAGAATCATCCCGCTGGTCATTAACAGCAAGAAAGGATTGCCCGAAATAATGACCAACACGCCGATAAAAAAGCCGAGGGCGCGGGAACCGGCATCTCCCATCATCACCTTACTCGGATATGCGTTATGCCACAGGTATCCCATCAGCACGCCGGAAAGGCTAAAGCAGATAAGCGCCCACTGTGCGCCGTCTATCCGATGCGGAATGAGCAGGTATTCCGAAACTTTTACGTTCCCGATAATAAAATAGAAAACCATACCGAGCGAAATAAGCGCCATCAAAATGAGCGTGCCGGAAAGACCATCCACCCCGTCGGTACAGTTCGTCGTATTGATGGAAAACCATAAAATTAAAACCGAAACGGTAAAAAACACGGCGGGATGCACGGCGATACTTTGACTCATAAACGGAATCCAGTAAAAAATGGAATCATCGAAATACCAATGAAAGAGCACCGCTGTGGTAATCAGCGACAACACTAAATCCAACGCACCTTTCCGGTATTCTCCCCACGGATTAACCGACCGATCGTCAAGGTAACCGGTAAGCATTACCAACCATGTTAAAACCAGTACGGCGATTTGCGTACCCGAAGGAATAATCAGCAGAAAAATCATCACGACAAAAATCGTAATAAACACAACGCCGCCGCCGGTCGGTTTACCCTTTGCAGCCTCAGGAGCAATACCGAATTCCTTTCCCCTGTCTTTCGGTAAACGCGCATAAAAGCGCGGTAAAATAAATACCGTTAAAAAAAAGCCTACGTAAAATGCAATCGAAATAAGTACAAGATATGACTGTAAAAGCCGCATGGGGCCGTAAAATGAAGAAAGGAGCCCCGACAAATAAAAAAGCATTGAAACAGTATATACAGCCCGTATAAAAAAAACAACCCTTCATATTATTCATGGGTAATGTGTCATGGCGTTAAGTAACATACAGAAAAAATGAACAGGAATTATCACGGTCAGAGCAGACGATACAGCACGGAACGGTGCAGGGATTAGTACGATGAAAATACACCTATTATTTTTGCTTGCGTTTAGCGTACTGTGAGAAATAAAGCGGAAATATGAACACCAATACTGTAACAGAAAGATTTATCTTGCCTTTCGGCGATACTTCGGTGTAAATGTAAAAGGAGTTAGCGGCAATAGGGCTTGAACCTATGACCTAACGGATATGAGCCGTTTGCTCTACCAACTGAGCTATACCGCCGTAAAAATACTTGAAGACTATAGCGCAAAATAAAATCTTTGTCAATTACCCTTAAAATTTTACTTTACCTAAAGATTGATACCTACAACCTCACCGGATGCGGATTGAAACGGTTTCGCTTTTAAATTCACCGGTTTGTGCGGACACCTTTACCGTGCCGACTTTTCCGAGCGTTTTAATCCAAAAGCCGCGGGCGCCGCCGATGAGGGCGAACTCCTTAGGGCCGATAACCTCGGCGGGGCCTTTCAGCTTAATCTGCACAACCTCCGAACTATAAGGGAGTTCGTTCCCCGCCTGATCAAGGAGCCGCACAACAAAGCGGACGGCATCGGGTATGTCCGCCCGAAGTTTTGTCTCATCGGCGGTAAGCACAAGCTGCGTCGCAACGGGATTTGCAGTAAAGCGGCGGGTAATACACTCTTTACCGTTATGGTAGCCGATGAATACGGCATCTTCCCATCCGCCGCCCCACACGCTTGGAAGGTTCTCGATAACAACCGGCGGATGCGCAAGCCCGGGATATCGGTCAAAAGCGGGATAAAACAGACCTAAATCTTTTTCGCCGATGCTCAGCCGGACTGCGGTACAGTTCGTACAGATGATAAGCGGCGCAATTCCGCCGACTGCACGGTCGCCGACGGTATAACGGGTTAACGGTTCCAACACCGGCCGTACTTCCGCAGACAGCTGGCTCGCATAAACGCTTGCAGCAAACTTAGGAAGGCGGAACATATCCATCACACCGTGGTAGCAAATACGGTCGCCCGAACCGAAATTCGCATGGGTATTATAGTCAAAAGCGCACCAGCCGATTGCACCGCATTTTTGCGGGTCGAGCGCGGCGGCATTTTGCACCGAAAGGTGGAGTTTTGCATGCTCAACCAAGCGCTCTTCCTGATCGAACCGCTTTGTCGGATAGATGTGTCCGCCGAACTCGGTTACCAGATACGGCACCACATCGGACTGTCCCGTAACCTCACGCTGAGAACGAAGCGCTCGCGCAATTCCCGCTCCATTGCCAACAGGCAATCCTTGAGAACCATATATAAAATCGTTCATCGTATAGACATCTTCAAAAAATTCACTGTTCTCAATACAGCGGACACCGCCGGTCTGCCGGTACGGGTCAAGCTCATGGGCGATCGTATTTGTGCGCTGATAAAACGCCGCACAATCAGGCGATTCATTAATGCGTACTCCCCACAATATAATAGAAGGATGATTTCGATCTCTAATGATCATCTTCCGGACACTTTCACAGCTGATATCTTGCCACGCCGAATCGCCGATATGCTGCCAACCGGGGATTTCCTCAAAAACCAATAAGCCCATCTCATCACATCGATCCAAAAAATACGGTGACTGCGGATAATGCGAGGTACGGACGATATTAACGCCAAGTCCATATTTTAAGATATCCGCATCTTTTTGCTGCACTCGCTTCGGCATTGCATAACCGACATACGGAAAAGACTGGTGCCGGTTTAAACCGCGCAGCTTGAGCAGTTTGCCGTTTAAGAAAAAACCTTCCGGCGTAAACTCAACCGTGCGGAATCCGATACGGGTCGATACGGCATCACATACCATGCCGTCTTCCAGTAACGATACTTCGACGCGGTACAGCTCAGGTTTTTCAAGTGTCCATAGTTTTAAGCCGGTTAATTCATCCATTATCATCGATAGAGAAAGCAACGGAACGGATACGACAAGACTTCTGCTCAGCTCTGCCCGTTTCCGGTTTCTGGAATCGAAAAGCGCTACCGAAATATCAATCGATTGATTTGTTCGCTCGCTGTGTTCAATCGCAATATCAACCTGCAAACTTTTTTCCGCCGTTAAAACGGAAACAGGATGGGCATACATCGATTCAATATGGCAATGGGGTACTGCACGTAGGGTAACATCGCGGTAAATGCCCCCGTAACACAGATAATCTACCATACCGCCGAACGGAGGAATATCAGCCCGCTCCGTCGAATCGACATATACGACGAGTACGTTGCTTTCAGCTTCTCCATACTCAACGTATTGAGTAATCTCTACGGAAAAAGGAACATATCCGCCTTTATGCTCACCGGCAAACTGTCCGTTAATAAAGACCTTCGCATAGCACATTACGCCGTCAAAGTCGATAAAAAGACGCATCCCTTGCAACTGAGAAGGGGCAGCAAATTTTTTTCGATAACATGATTCGAATTGATATATTTTTTCATCAAAATAATGGTACGGTAATTCCTTCACCGTATGAGGAAGCTGCACTTCGGTAAAATGAGTTTCGTCGCAATCGGGTTGTATATACTGCTCCGTAAAGTTTTCTGCAAATTGCCAATTTTGCCATAATGGAATTAATGTTCGTGCCATCTTAGTTCTCCGTTTGTACATCAATCATCTTATTCAATACGATATTAAAATCTTCGATAAAAATTCCGGAATACCGCTCGATGTTTTTTATGATAAAGTCTTTTAACGCCAATATCCTGCCCGCCAAATCGGGGCCGGCAGGCATATCGACCATCATAATAACTCTGTAACCGTTGCTTTCCGCTTGAACGGTTATTTTCTTAATATGTACCGCACTATCGTACTGCGCCGCATATTGTATCACCATTTCTTTTAATGCGGTATCGGAAACCTGTGCCGCATAGACCTTTGAGAACTCGGGACGCACAACCGATTTTTCAAATAACGTTTCTTCTTCTTTTAAGCGCCCAATATGTGCATTACGGAACAACAGCCTGATTTTATCGTAAAATATTTGCGGATAGTTCCGTTTAACTTCAACAGAGGGAACGGGAATAACGTGCTTTCCTTCAACACGGCGACTCCTGATAGCGGTTTCAATCTCTTCCCTCGTTGCAATATCTTCAATACGGATAATTTTTTGCGGCGGCGGAATTTGCAATCGTGTTGCAATTTTATTAACCATCTTATCCGACGTTCCCAAAATCAGCACCTTTTTACGGCTTAATTGATGAAGCACTTTTGCCGCTTCATCACGATGCTGTTTATCGTCAAAGACAGCTGTTTTTACTGCTGCCAAAAAGGTCTTTTCCCGTTTTGCAGAATGCCCTGCAAGTATTTTATCGCCTTTAATAACCAATCCGTCATCGATAATCAAATCAATTCCATATCTTTGCGCGACCATCCGTGCCCTAAAACTTTTTCCGGTACCGTTGCCGCCAACCAGCGCATATATTTGAGGTCTCTTTAGCCAGCGAAAAAACCTATCAAAAAACCGCATATCGTTTTAGTATAAGCCGGTTATTGCATCTTCGCAAGTACATACGTCGGAAATTCATACCAAAACACATAGTAAAAACGCAGCAAAACAAAAAAATGCTTGAAATAGCAGGATTTTTCATATATAATAATAGAATAATTGTAACGGAGTAGTTTTTGCAGCAAGGATTATTTTGGAAAGACGGCTTATGCTTTTCGTGCGACCGATGTTCGGCATGTTGTCGATATGATCCGGGGTTTGTGTATTTATCTCCTCGCGATCTTCAGAATTTGCAGACATGGGCGTCGTTGGAACGATCCGCTTTTATTCAAAAATATTGCCGGTGGGTACTCCAAGGGGATGGATACGAGTATCTTTGTTTAAAAGAGCTGCCTAATTACGATTGTATTTTATGGAATAACGGCTGTATTGCATATAACTATCGGCCTTTTCAATGTTCGTCATATCCGTTTTGGGATTATTTACTCGAAAATGAGCAGCGTTGGAATGTAAATGCCCGCAGCTGTTCGGGAATAAATCGCGGTAAACGGTATTCGGCGGAAGAAATTCAAGGCTTGCTTGATACTGCAAAACAATTTCCTGTCATTCGACGAAAAAGAACCGGTGAAAGCGCGGATTTCACCGAAAAATAGAGGAGTGTATGCGGGTACATTTTTGGGGCGTTCGCGGTTCGATTGCAACTCCGTTGAGTGCAGCGCAAATTCAAGCGAAAATTTCTGCCGTCGTTCAACGGATAACCGAAAAAGACATTACCGATCAAGATGCACGGGAACGTTTTCTTGCTTCATTACCGCCATGGCTCTTTGGAACTATCGGTGGGAATACTACCTGCGTAGAGGTGGAAACCGAAGAGTGTAATCATATCATTTTTGATGCGGGTACCGGTATCCGTGAATTGGGAATCAATTTGCAAAATCGCTTTGATTATTTTGATCGTCCGCAAACCTATCATCTCTTTTTCTCTCATTTTCATTGGGATCATGTCCAAGGCCTTCCCTTTTTTGGCCCCGCGTATGATTCACGCAATACCATTATCATATATAGCACTCGCCCTAAAATGCGGGAATTTTTAGAAGAGCAGATGAAGTGGCCGTATTTCCCGATAACTATGTTCGGGAAGGGCGGCTTTACTGCAAAGTTTGAGTTCCGCTGTATTGCCCCTGACGAACCGTACATCCACATCGGTAATACCCGGATAGGTTGGCATCGTGTGCGTCATCCGGGCGGGTGTGTGGCATATTCAATTTTCGATAATCAAAAAAAGATCATCTTTTCAACCGATACGGAACTTCGTCCTCAAGACTTTGAAAAAAACGATGCCAATATCGCATTTTACAGTGATGTAGAACTGTTGATTATCGACGCTCAGTATACGATGACCGATTCCATCGAAAAAAATAGGGTGGGGGCATTCTACCTTTTCCCTCGCTATTGATTTTGCAACTTCGTGGGGAATTAAAAAATTAGCGCTTTTCCATCACGAACCGACCTATAACGATAAAAAGATTCTAGCGATAGAATCAAGTGCACAGCATTACTGCAACTATATAGGCGCCGGTACGCTTGAAATATTCAGCGCTGTTGAAGGAACGGATCTGTACTTATGAGTGATGAGCTGCCGATTTATCAATTCTCAGATTCAGAACTCAAAGCGCTTATTTCTTTTTTTAGGAAAAATCTCCCGCTGCCCGATGAGCTGTATTCATTGAATGCTTTTGCTGAAAAGTATATTTATCGAAATCTTACCATCGGTGAAGCGGAACAGCTCTACGGCGGGCGGTAATGCAAGCAATATCTATGAAACAAAAACGCTTTCGCTTAATAATGTTTGTGTTGGCGTGTATCCTTCTTATCGCAGTGGGTACGGTTGCCGGTTTTTATACTCCTGCTTCTTTTGATACAAATCCAGCTGAACAGCTTTTTACCATTAAACGCGGCGCTTCCGTGCGGGCAATTGCTGCCGATTTAAAAGCGGCGGGGCTCATCCGGTTTGAGTATCCGGCATACCTGTATTTCCGGCTTGTTAATAAACCGATTAAAGCCGGAACATATAAACTTTCTCCCGCTTGGTCAGTACATACACTCTGCGCCTATTTACAAGCGGGAAAACAAGAGCTGATCAAGGTTACCGTGCCGGAGGGTCTGACCCTTTCAAAAACGGCAGCGATTCTTGAAGATCGGCAGGTTGTCGCCGCCGATGATTTCCTTGCCGCAGCAAAAAACGAGGCTTTGCTGCAATCATACAGCATTATCGGTGCTTCCGCCGAAGGGTTTTTATTTCCCGACACCTACTTTTTTTCGTACGACGAAACGGCGGAACGAGTTATCACGGTGATGCTGGATAATTTCTTCCATAAAACAGCCGATATTCCTCATTTTCCCGATGATCCTGCTCAGCGGTACGAGGCGGTTATTTTAGCAAGCATTATCGAGCGGGAATACCGCGTACCTGAAGAAGCCGTAAAAATTGCCGGTGTTTTTTCAAACCGGTTGCAAATCGGTATGGGCTTGCAATCGTGTGCAACCGTTGAATATATCTTGACGGAGATTCAGCATAAACCTCACCCTGACCGCCTGTTGAACAGGGATTTGGAAATAGATCATCCCTATAATACCTATAAATGGCGGGGGCTTCCTCCGGGGCCGATTTCCAATCCGGGTATGACAGCCTTATACGCCGCCTGTAATCCCGAAAAAAGCGGGTACCTCTACTTCCGCTTGGAAAATGCGGAGACCGGTACGCATATTTTTACCAGAAATTTAACGGAACATGCAAAAGCAGGCGCGATTATTTTAAAACGGGCTGCGGGGCGCTGACCGCGATGGCAAAAATTACCACCGAAACAATCGACGCAGTAAACAATCATACCGACTTGGTGTCGATCGTCGAAAACTATACTCATTTGGAAAAGCGCGGGCATGATTGGTGGGGGTGCTGCCCCTTCCACAGTGAAAAAACACCGTCCTTCCATGTTATCCCCGACAAAAAAATGTATTACTGCTTCGGCTGCGGTGCGGGCGGATCTACCATTAAATTCGTTATGGAGATGGAAAAGCTGTCCTTTACCGAAGCGGTGGAAGCGCTTGCAAAGCGTGCCGGTATTCCGGTTGTGTATGCGGAAGGCAGTTACAGTCCTGCACCGGAAGATTCGTTTAAAGAAACAGTGCTCGAATTGTACAAAAGAGTGAGCGGAACCTTTCATTATTTCCTGCTGAACACTCCCGAAGGCGCCTCCGCGCTCCGGTATCTGGAGAGGAGGGCGGTAAGTCCCGAAATGATCGAGCAGTTCAACCTCGGGTATGCACCGGCTGACCGTCGGTGGCTCTTTAAGTTTTTACAGACAAAGGGATATTCCGCGGAGTTCTTGGCGAAGTCGGGACTCTTTTCCAAAAACTATCCCGAAGTTTCGTTTTTTTCTAACAGAATTATGTTTCCGATTTGTAATCGGCACGGTCAGCCGGTAGCTTTCGGCGGGCGGATTCTGGAAGGCGATGGACCGAAGTACCTTAACACCGGAGATTTACCGCAGTATAAAAAAGGCGAGACGCTTTTTGCGTTTTCGCAGGCACTCGCACAAATTAGAAAAGAAAAAACGGTTATTTTTTGCGAAGGCTATATGGATGTTATCGCCTTTCATCAAGCAGGTATTACCAATGCCGTCGCTCCGTTGGGTACTGCTTTGACGGAAGATCAGGTAAAGCTTATTCAATCCTTTGCCGACACTATCATTCTTTCTTTCGATTCCGATTTTGCAGGACAACAGGCAACATACAAGGCGATAAAGCTTTGCCGTGCCGGACATTTGCAGGTGCGGGTGCTGATGATAAAGGAAGGAAAGGATCCCGCTGAGATACTGGCGCATAAGGGTGCCGAAAGCTTGACGGAACTGGTGAAAAATGCTATTTTAGACAGTGATTATCTTATTCAAATTGCCGTTGGGCGGTTTGATGTAGTGAGTCCTGAAGGAAAGGCTCAAGCTGCTGCCTTTCTATTCCCCTATATTGAGGTGTTGGAATCCGATATTCAAAAAGAGTCAACAATACATAAGTTTTCGGCGGATTTGGGTATAAGCTCAAAAGCGTTATTTACTGATTATATACAGTATGACCAAAAACAAGAACGGGTACCGCCTACACGAAAAAGTGAAACACAAAAGCGCACTGCGCTTAAAATGACCGCGGAGCTGAGGATCGTGCTTGCAGCAGCTGCAAATCCTCATCTATTTAAAAAAATGCGGACAGAGTTGACTTCCGATGATTTTGAGGATCCTGCTGCGAAGGATTTGTTTATTGTATTAGAAGAATGTTATCGCGCCGATGCAAATACGTATGACAGCTTATTAGCGCATTGTCCTTCCGAAACGTTAAGGAATGCCGTAAGCAGTGCAATTATTAAAGGTGAATTTGCAGAAAATCCTGATAAACTGGTGTATGACGGTATCTACTATATTAAACAAAATGCTTTACAGCGGCAAAAGGAGCTCATAATCCGTAAATTGCAAGCAGTGCATGAGAGCGGTAATGTTGATGACATTCGGCATACCAATGACCTGCTGAGTGAGAAACTGCATATCGACAGAGTGCTTGCAGAATTAAAGGAAACGACGTAAATGATAGATATCTCCGAAGATCCTATTGTTATAAAGTTGATTGCCCATGCAAAAGAACGCAAGTCATTGACATGGGATGAATTGACCGATTTGTTGCCTGAAAAAATGACTTCGTCCGAAGCTGTAATGGATGAAATTCTAGATTTGCTCGAACAGGAGCAGATACAAGTAGTTGATGAGGTCGCCGAAGAAACCGATGATATGTTCGCGGATGAGCTTGATGAAGTAGAGCTTGAAAGCGAGGAACAGCTGTTTGAAGAAGCCGAGCTTGAACCTGAAAACAACGCTGAATTTTCAAAACCCGAAGAAACGCATAAAAAGCTTTTGAATAACGATAGAGAAGCGATTGTTGACGACCCTATTAAACTCTATTTACGTGATATCGGCAAAGAAAATTTGCTGACAGCCGAACAGGAAGTTATTCTGTCGAAAGCGATGGAGGACGGGGAGAATATCATCAAAAGTGCGATAAAAAACTCCGGTGTGCTGATTTCCGAAGTTCAGATGATCGCTCAAAAAGCGTTTGCCAAAATCAGTTCTTCAGAGAGCAATAAGCCGCGTAAAGAATTGAGCTATGAAGATGCCGAAAAAAAACGGCTCCGCCAATCGTACGGCGAACAATTAAAACCCATCTATTCCGATATAAAGGCTTATATCTTATTAAAAAAGAAACTATACGATAAAGAGACGCTTGCCAGTTTTCTGGATGATGCAGATCTGCAAAAAACACGAAAAAAAATCCTGAATTATTTACAGAAAATTGAATTTCAAACAGAAGAAATTGAAAAAATTTCGGATCATTTTTTGGAGGCTGCACGGAAAATACGGGAGTATCGGCGCCGACGTGAAAAGAAACAACGTCAGCTCGGTATACGGGCGTACTCTGATTTACGAAAGCTTGGAAAACGGCTCGCTATTCCGCGTGAACGGCAGAAGCTGGAAGAAGAGCTGGGTATGACGGCAAGCGATATCCGTGATATTTATACGCATATTCAAACGCTCATTCGCAAGGTTCGAAAAATCGAATATGATTTTGAAGCGCCGACGGAAGATATTATCGCACTTGCGAAAGAGATACGCCATGGTCATGCAATGCTGAAAAAGGCAAAGGATAAGCTCATTAATGCAAACCTGCGCTTGGTTGTATCGATTGCAAAGAAGTATACCAATAGAGGATTACACTTTTTCGATCTGGTTCAGGAAGGCAATATCGGCTTAATCAAAGCGGTTGAAAAATTTGAATATCGCAAAGGATATAAGTTTTCGACGTATGCGACATGGTGGATACGGCAGGCAATCACACGCTCCATCTCCGATCAGGCGCGGACTATCCGTGTGCCGGTACACATGATTGAACAAATCAACAAGGTTACCCGCGAATCGCGGCAGCTGATGCAGAAGTTCGGCAGGGAGCCGACTGATGAAGAGATCGCTGCACAGCTTGGCTGGAATGTCGAGCGGGTTAAGCAGGTCAAAAACGTAGCGCGCGAACCTATTTCACTTGAAACGCCGATAGGAGAGGAAGAAGATTCTTCGCTCGGTGACTTTATTGAAGATAAGGATGTCGAAAATCCATCCAACCTGACGGAGTATATTCTCTTGCAAGAGCAGCTGCGCGGCGTGTTATCATGTTTGCCGCTGCGGGAGCAAGAAGTGCTTAAGATGCGGTTCGGTCTTGATGAAGGTTATGCGCTGACCTTGGAAGAAGTCGGCTTGTATTTTAACGTAACCCGTGAGCGTATTCGCCAAATTGAGGCGAAGGCATTACGTAGACTGCGGCATCCTAAACAGAGCTGCAAATTAAAAGATTATTTGGATACATAGGGAATATTTGATATAGGGGAGTGACGATGGTTACAGCGGAGATTTTTGATAAACTGCGTGAATTACAGGATATTCTTGCACGGAAGAATCAGCTTGATAGTGAGATTTTAGAGGCGCCTCAACTGTTGGTAAAGCAGGAAGAGCTGTTGGCGCAGTATAAAACCAATTATATTAAGAAGAATACCGATGACGAAGCAATACGGCAAACCATCGGGGCATTAAAAGCAGAGTTGTTTGAAACCGAACAGAAGCGCGAACAGGCCGAGAAAGGAATGGATACTATTTCCACACAGCGGGAATATGATGCTCTTGATCGTGAAATTCAGGATGCCACTAAAAAAGAAGCCGAACTTCGCAAGGAAATCCTTAAAAACGAAGCCAATCACAAACGTCTTGACGAAGAGATTAAAAACGAAGAGGCGTTGATTAAACAGCAGGAGCAGGAACTCGATGAACGCAAGGCGATGATTGAAAAAGAAATTGCCGAAAAGAAAAACGAGTTGGCTGAGCTTGTTGAAGGGGAGCAGCGGATTGCTCCCGATTTGGATAGCGATACGCTGTTTAAATTCGACCGTATCATCAAAAACAAGCAAGGTATCGGTATCGTCCCCGTTCAAGGTAATGTCTGTATGGGCTGTCACATGATCCTATCGGCTCAATTTGCTATTGAAGTGCGGGAAGGAAAAAATATCATGTACTGCCCCTATTGCAGTAGAATTCTGTATTATCAAGAAAGCGAGCAGGATGCTGCTGAGGATATGATTTTTGACGATATGGATATGGGAAGCTTAGCCGATTTGGATGATTCGTCTGACTATGACGAGGCTGAATCAGACAGCAGCGAAGATTAATAGTGTAATAGGATAGAGAGCCGGTAACCGCCGTGATATACGGAGGAAAGTCCGGACTCCTTCGGAAATGATGCCGGTTAACGACCGGGCACTTGTATTGTAAAATGCAGGCGACAGACAGCGCAACAGAAAATAAACCGCCGGTAAAACGGTAAGGGTGAAAAGGCGGGGTAAGAGCCCACCGCGCTTTCCGGTAACGGGGTGGCAGTGCAAGCCTCATCAGGAGCAAAATTGAATAGTAAAGGATATCCGATCCTTTATTTACGGGTTGATTGCGGAAATTGCTGTAGTAATGCAGCAATAAGATAGATGGTTACCCTGTTCGCAGACAGAATCCGGCTTATGGCTCTCTATTTTTATTTATACGGATAGATTCCGTTATGAAGGACATTAGTTAGGAACGTATGAAAAGGCACCACGGTAAGACACAGCATTCATCGAAACCGCATATCGGAAGATATGCCGTTCTTTTTTTGTGTATTGCACTTATCGTTGCCGGAGTTCTCTTCTTTTTTACTGTTTATCGGGCGCGTTATTTCCGTGTGCCGTCGATACGTACGGTATATACTCAGTGGGAAAATAAAGATTATGCGGGAGTGTATGCAAAAACCGCTCAAATTTTAGAGAAACGCCCGATGGATGGAACTGCGCTTGCACTGCACGGTTTTGCCGCATATTACCTTTTTGCCGAGCAGACCGATTTATCCATCGGCGCAGATTATCTTACCGCAGCTATCGTGCATTTGCGCCGCGCACTGTATCTAACTAAAGATAAAGACATCCCTAAGATCGCTTATGTACTCGGGAAGGCATATTATCAACAGGGCTATTACTATGCCGATCTTGCAGTGAAGTATTTGGATGAAGCATATACCGGCGGTATCGAGGCAAGCGATTTGTCGGAGTTCCGCGGTATGGCGGCTTCTTTATTAGGAGATACCGATAAGGCGATAGAGGCCTTTACACAGGCGCTTGCGGTAAACCCTTCCGATTTCATACTATATGCCGTAGCGGAGAACTATAAAAAGAAGGGTGATCTACAAAATGCAAAGCTCTATCTTTTTGAAACCATAAAAAAAACCGGCAATGCCGTGTTGGAAGTACGGTGTAGAAATCAACTCGGGTTGCTCTTTTTAGAGGAAAATAAACCGGAAGATGCTTTAGAGCAATTCAAGCTTGTACTTGAAAAAGATGTCAACTCTGCTGATGCTCATTACGGTATCGGACTGATACATGAGATGCAGGGTGATATGATTAAGGCGCGGTATGAGTGGCGATCTGCGATACGGCTTAATCCCATACATGCGGAAACACGTGCAAAATTGAATATAAAATAAGCTAGGAGGAACGTACGGAATATGGGCTTTTTTAAAAGATTTTCTGCCGATATCGGCATTGATTTGGGAACCTGTAATACTATTATCTATATAAAAGGAAAGGGTATTGTCGTTAATGAACCGTCAGTTGTTGCTGTAGAACGCGGAACAAAATCGGTCGTGGCGGTCGGCGCCGAAGCTAAACGGATGTTGTGGAGGACGCCGGGCAATATTATCGCTATACGACCGCTGAAAGACGGTGTTATTGCAGATAAAGATACGACGGAGAAAATGATCCGGTACTTCATTTCCAAGATTTTGCCGCGCCACAGGCTTATTAAGCCTCGTATGGTTATCGGAATCCCGAGCTGCATCACCGATGTGGAAAGCAGCGCCGTGCACGAAAGCGCCTTAAAAGCAGGTGCGGGCAGCGTCGAGGTGCTTGAAGAATCGCTTGCAGCAGCCATCGGCGCTCAAATTCCGATTACGGAACCTGCCGGTAATATGGTATGCGATATCGGCGGCGGTACGACTGAGGTATCGGTTATTTCATTGCTCGGTATGGTTGTTACCAATGCCATCCGTGTCGGCGGCGATGAATTCGATCAGGCTATCATTAAGCATATCCGCTCCGTGCATAACCTTATCATCGGAGAGCAGACTGCCGAGCGCCTTAAAATTGAAATCGGTAATGCGTTCCCCGAAAAAAATATGGAACGAGTAGAAATTAAGGGAACTGATGCAATTACCGGACTTCCCCGCCGCCTCGAAATCGATTCCGTAGAAGTGCGCGAGGCGCTGAGGGAGCCGATTACCCAGATTGTCGAAGAGATAAAAACAACACTCGCACAGACGCCGCCGGAACTGGCAGCCGATATTGTAGAGCGGGGGATCGTTATGACCGGCGGAGGCGCCCTGTTGAAAGGGTTACCGAAGCTTATCTCCAAAGAAACGCATGTTCCGGTCATCCTTGCCGAAAACCCTATGAACTGCGTGGCGATCGGTGCAGGTTTATACTATGACGTATATAAGGATATGTCGGGTAACCGCAGTTTGTATGAGAGTCTAAACCGCTAATGCAATGAAAAAAAAATTTTCATTTAAAATAAAGCTTGATGTTTTTTTATTGATCTTGCTGCTTATCATATCTTCGGTGTTGCTGACATTCTCCGGCGGTCGGTTTATTGTCGATTTTAAATCGGTCGGTTTTTCGGTGGCTGCAGGGACGGAAAATGCCGTACATTCGATATCATCATTTGTGACGGATGCGGTGTCGGCTGTGCGGGAGCTTGCGGAGCTGCGTTCGAAGTATGTGGCGTTGAGCGAAAAACTCAAAGATTATGAGCTTTTGCAGCGATCAAATGCCGACATCCGCCGTGAAAACAGAGAGTTAAAGGAGCTGCTCGGTTTTGCGGACACGATTACATATAAAAATATTCCGGCGCAGGTTACCGGCTTTGATCCCGACAACCTCTATTCCGGTATTATCATTAACCGCGGAACAAAGCATGGTGTGCGTAAGAATATGCCGGTATTGGCATTTCAAGGCAGCAATGTCGGTTTGGTAGGAAAAATCGTACAAACCGGCCGCGACAGCAGTATGATTATCCCAATATATGATTATCAATGTTATGTTGCCGCCTCCGTTCAAACAACAAAGCACCGGGGTTTGATTAACGGACAGGGTACTGCCGATCTTCCGCTTATTATGAAGTATGTACAAAAACGGGCAAAAGACGAAATTGCTATCGGCGATAGAATTCTTTCTTCAGGAGAAAACAATCTGTTCCCTAAAGATAGTCCCATCGGCATTATAACCGGTATTAAGGTGCATGATTATGAAACCTACCTTGAGCTCGCGGTACAGCCGATTATCGACTTCTCCCGGCTCGATTATGTATTCGTGTTAAACTTGTCGGGTTCTGATGGGGAGGCAGCACAGTGAGGAAAGTTATTCTGTGGACGATTGCAGCAGCCTTTTTACTCGGTGTGTTTGAAACAGCTATTCTGTCCCATATTCAATTATTGTCGGCGCTACCGGATTTAATTTTAATTCTTGTGGTGTATATTGCGCTGTATAACGGGACAGTCGTCGGTATTACGGCAGGTTTTTTTTCCGGACTCATTTTTGATTTTCTTTCCATGGCGCCGATGGGACTCCATTCATTTACGTTTACCGTACTCGGATTTCTTTATGGTATATTGTACGGAAAATATAATGTGCGGCGCTTCTTTTTTCCGCTCGTACTCGGTCTTTCGGCGACATTTTTAAAAGCCGGAATCATATTGATATTGCATGTACTGTTTGGACAAAGTATTCAGATTTATAACCTATTTGCAGTCTCCTTTTGGATTGAAGTTGCAGAAAACGCTCTCTGTGCACCGCTGTTATTTATGTTGTTCGGTTTATTTCCGAATGCGTTTGAAATAAAGGAGCTCTGAGTTCCATGTATGAGCAGGATTTTCAACAAGTTGATAGACGGCTGAAATTTTTTAGTGTCTTTGTTTTCTGTATTTTAGTGATATATCTTTTTCGATTATTTTCGATGCAGATTGTTCAAGGCGATCAATTTAGAAAACAGTCTCAAACAATATCCCAGCGTTCAGAGCGTATACCGGCGCAACGCGGGGAAATCTTTGACCGTAATGCAAATATCCCTATGGTGCTTAACACCAATACCTTTGCCGTGTCGGTAACGCCGGGCGAAATTCCGAAAAAGGCATTTGCGACGGTTATCGCCCGCCTTGCAAATATTCTGCAAATTCCCGTTGCAGATATTGAAAAGAAATTACCGGCAAAGCGTAGTTCCTTTCAAAGTATCGCGATACGGTCTAATCTTCCTTATGAAGTCATTACCTCACTTGCAGAAAATATCGACGAACTTCCGGGCGTTTCGTGGCATTCAAAGCCGGTGCGTAATTATGTTGAAACGGGATCATTTTCCCATATTCTCGGCTATGTCGGTGATATAACAAAAGAAGAACTCAAGACTTTCTATAATAAGGGTTATACCGCGAATACTTCAATCGGTAAGGCCGGTATCGAAAAATACTATGATGAGTGGTTACGTGGAGAGGATGGCAGCGAATATCGTACGGTTGATGCAAGAGGACGTTTAATTGAAAACAATACTGCATTTACTCCCCCTAAAATGGGAAACAATCTTATCTTAACCATCGATCGGAAAATTCAAAAGCTTGCGGAAGATGCCCTCGGTCAACGTATTGGGGCTGCTGTTGTGCTGAAGCCTACAACAGGAGAAATTCTTGCGCTGGTTTCGTATCCTTCTTTTGATTCCAACCTTTTTTTGAATGATAATGGCAATGAGATGTATGCGCAGCTGTTGCATGATCCTCGTAATCCGCTCTTGAACAGAGCCGTTAATGCAAGTTATCCGCCCGCTTCGACCTTTAAAATTGCTATGTCTACCGCTATTCTTTCTGAAAAGGCGTTTCCTCCTGAAAAAAAAAATACAGTGTACCGGTAAAGTAGAATACGGTAATCACTTGTTCCGTTGCCACCAGCGTTACGGGCATGGTTATTTGGATTTGCGAAATGCACTCGCACAGTCGTGCGACATTTATTATTGGACGGTATGCCGCGATAATCTCGGTATCGATAAGATGGTCGAGTATGTCCGCGATTTTGGGTATGGTAAGTCTGCTGAAATTGATTTGCCGAGTCAAGCGATCGGTCAAGTACCCAATCCGGTATGGAAGGAACGGCAATTCCATGAAAAATGGCTTGGCGGAGATACGATGAATATGGCCATCGGACAAGGATTTATGCTTGCTTCTCCGTTACAGGTTGCAAATATGGTTGCAATGGTTGTTAACGGCGGTATAATCTATAAGCCGCATTTGTTAAAAGAGGTTCGAGCCCCCGGTACCAACGAACTCATTTTTGAAAAAAAGCCGGAGATATTAAAGCAAAGTGATATTTCTCCGGATGTATTCGCACAGGTACGGGCGGATATGCGGTATACCATTACGGATGGGACAGCTCAATATCCTATGCATAATAAAATCGTGCAGCTTGCAGGAAAAACAGGTACTGCAGAAGTCGGTCTTGCGGATCACTGGCATTCATGGATGGCGGCTTACGGACCTTACAATGCTTCGGCAGAAAACGCGGTGATAGTAGTAGTATTGGTTGAAGCGCAAAACAAATGGGAGTGGTGGGCGCCTTATGCCACGAATATTATCTTTCAAGGTATCTTTGCAGATCAAACGTATGAAGAAGCGGTTGAGGCTCTCGGCGGTAGGCGCTTTTTACCGGCGGTAAGGGTAAGGCAAGAATGAATTTGAGACAAGTTACTAATTTTGATTATATACTGTTTTTAGCTGTAATCGGCTTATCGGTTGTCGGTATTCTCTTTATCTATTCTTCCGGGGTTAATTCCGATGGCATATCGGTTTCGCATGAATATGTTAAACAGCTTATTTGGGTAGTGTCGGGCTTGGTTTTACTGTTTGCGGTAGCGATATACGATTATACTAAAATCGCCGATCGTGCCTTATTGATTTATATTATTACGATGCTCTTATTGGTGTACACAAGACTGTTCGGAAAAACCGTTAAAGGTGCACGGAGCTGGATCGGAATCGGAGATTTCGGCATACAAGTTTCCGAATTTACAAAAATTATTTATATTGTATTTCTTGCATGGTATCTATCAAGATCTCAGAATGAGAGCGAACTTCGCCGATTTATAAAGGCTGCGGTTATTATGTTCGTACCGATGGGGTTGATTTTATTACAGCCCGATCTTGGAACAGCTTCCGTTTATCTTCCCATCTTTTTAATTATGTGTTTTATAGCCGGTTTTCCGCTTCGATATGTGTTCGGCTTATTGGGAACAACGATCTGTACGCTTGTTTTCACGCTTCTGCCTCTTTGGGAGCGGACTATTTTACACAAATCTTCCCTTGCGGTTAAAGTATTGGGCAATAAAAATATTATGCTGTTGATTATTTTTTCCGTTGTCGGGGCGGGGGTTATTGCTGCAATCGGATACATCCTTTTAAAGAAACGGTATTATTACTGGATTGGCTATGTGCTCGGTATTGTCGCCATCTCTTTATCCGGTGCATTGGTTGGGAGCAGAGTATTAAAAGACTACCAGATGAAACGGCTCATTATCTTTTTGGATCCTAATAGCGATCCGCTCGGTGCGGGTTGGCATATTCTCCAATCGATGACGGCAATCGGCTCAGGCGGAAAAACGGGCTTAGGTTTTCTAAAAGGAACGCAAAGCCATTACCGCTTTTTGCCGGAACAAAGTACCGATTTTATTTTCAGTATTTTATCCGAAGAGTGGGGATTTCTCGGCGGGCTTTTGGTATTTGGACTTTATGCAATCATTTTTTTACGGATGTTTTTTATCATTCAAAAGACAAGTGATTTATTCGGCAAACTCATTGTCTCCGGTGTCGTTGCGATGCTCTTTTTTCATTTTGTTGTAAATATCGGGATGGTTATGGGATTTATGCCGATTACCGGTATTCCGCTTTTATTTCTGTCGTATGGCGGCTCTTCCTTGTGGACCGCAATGATTGCTATAGGACTTGTGATAGGAATCAGCCTAAGACAGCTGTAAAAAAAGCTAGTAAAAAGGGGCAGTCCAAAAACTGTTACGCAATCCGCATTAGCAGCGGATATGATAAACCGTTTCTTTACAGAACTTCTGTCGGGAATGCCCACTTATCGGTACGAAAAGTCGCTGTCGCCGATAAACTCCCGTAAAATGGACTGCCCGTGCACGAAGGACGGAGAGACCGAAAGGAAGTTGTTTAAGAAGATGAGCAGTCGAGATGCTTCGCTGTATGCCGGATCGGTGGGTTTTACCGCACGGAGCAGCGGTTCCGCATAAATTTTCAGTACCGAAAGCTCATAATCGAGCGCTGTGTTAAAGATAACGTCGGCGGTATTTTGATACGGGAAGATATGCTTTGCCTCTCCCGCCCGCACATCAGACCACATACCGATGGTAATCGATGCGGAGCTGCCTCTAAATTGAGCGTCGCGCACAATACGCCGCAAGAGCCGGTTATCGGAAGTCGGTATCCGGTTATGATCATCTAAGGTCAGCTGTGTTAATGCCGAAAGATATATCTTAAATTTAAGCGAAGCGTCTATCTGCGGGGTTAGGTTGTCGTTTAATCCGTGTATTCCTTCCAAGATGAGAATAGAGCGGCTATTGAGGCGAAGTTTTTTTCCGGTATAAAACCGCTCACCTGTTTTGAAATTATAAGACGGCAGCTCAACTTCTTCACCCGCAAATAGTTTGAGCAACAGCTCATTTAAAAGCGGAACATCCAAAGATTCAAGGCATTCGAAATCAAACTTTCCGTCCTTATCACGCGGCGTCTTATCCCTGCCGACATAATAATCGTCGAGGCTGATAACATAAGGTTCATAGCCTACGACGCGCAGCTGCATTGAAAGTTTTTTTGCGGAGGTCGTTTTTCCTGAACTGGACGGCCCTGCAATCAGAATCACTTTGACGTTTCCTCTGTTTCTAATTTGCTCGGCAATATGCGCCAGCTTATTATTCTGCAACGTTTCCGTAATTTCAATGAAGTCTTTGGTTTTACGGCTTTCGATAATTTCATTTAATTGCCCGACCGAAGATACGCCGATCATCTTACCCCACATTTTATATTCTTTGTATACGGTAAAAAGCTGCGGAATATCTTTAAATTTAGGCAGTGTGTCGGTATCGGCAGTTGCAGGGAAGCGCAGCAAAAAGCCGTCTTCATACTTCATCAATTCGAATACTTTTAAATAGCCGACACGATCCATCAACGGCTGGAAGTATAAGTCGTAATAATCATCGAGTATGTTGATCGTGATTTTCGGCTTACTGTTATAGGAAAGCAGCCGGTACGCATCGGGCTGATTGGTATTTGCAAAAAGTTCCAGCGCTTCGGAGTATGCGACGGATTGCGTTTGTATCGGTAAATCCGCATCAACCATCTCGTGCATTTTATCTTCGATTATTTTGAGATCGATATCGGAAGCATGGGCGCCTTCAAAGGTATAATAGTACGAGTAGCCGAAACTGTGCCCAACCAACAGTCGTAAATCGGGGTATACTTTCCGTGCGGCAGCGGCTAACAGAAAACACAGCGTGCGCCGGTAAATATTCGATCCTTCGTAAGTTCCTTTTAAGACAGGCTTTATAGTAGCGCGCACATCGATCATCTTGTTTAACGGAACTAATTCGTTATTTACTTTCATCCCGAATGCAACCGATTCCGGCTCTTTACAATATGCCAATGCAGCACGCGCGGAAATCGGTTCAACAAACTGTTTTTTTTGAGCCGTCCGGAAATGTAATCTCAAAACCTTTCATAAATGCCTCCGCTATATTTTGCACAGTTTATTTTTAGGAGAAAATGCATCAGACAAATAAATCTGAGAAAGTGCTAATTCAATGCGCCCTCGCTTTAATCAGCACTTCTCTAGGTAGCCTCCAGTACATACCCTAGCAGTTTATCACAGCACCACATTACGAATCAATAACCTCTAACTGTAAGAGTAAAAGATAGCTTATCCGCTGCCGTCGTGCTTCCTGTTCCATTTTTGCTTGTATTTCTTCTTCGCTTAATACAGGGCACTGTTACCTCATTTATAATTTGACAAATGGAAAAAAGCGGGTATATAATAGATCTATTCTGAAACTTTCGTTTTCGAATAGGTCGACGAGTTCCCAATCGCACAAATGGCACGATGCGAGAACATCGCATTTCAAGGTAACCTGTTCAGAAACGGAAGTTTCCGAACAGGTTTAATATCCTTTGTTGTGAATTGATCCGCTTCATGTTAATTGACGGACAATCACTACCTAAAAAATTTTTATGGAGGCTTCTATTATGGAAAAACAAAGCGGTAGAAAATTGGGACTGTTACCGCAGCTTGCATTGGGGATTCTTGCCGGTGTGGTACTCGGGTTAGTTGTACCCGCTCCGGTGATGGGGATCATCGCGACAATTAAAAGGTTACTCGGTTCGCTGATCTTTTTTGCCGTTCCGCTCGTTATCTTCGGTTTTATTTCTCCGGCAATTTGCGACTTAAAAGCAAATGCGGGAAAAATGCTCGGCGTCTTTTTGCTGATATCGTATTTATCCGCAGTCGGTGCATCCCTGTTCTCGGCTGTAGCCGGATATATTCTGATCCCGTTCCTGCATATCCCGTCACAGGCTGCCGAATTGGTTGACATACCGGCGACGGCATTCTCGCTGAATATTCAACCGATTATGCCGGTTATGACTGCGTTGGTATTGGCTATCTTAGCCGGTATTTCGGTTATTTGGACAAAGGCCGCTACGGTTGAAAAGCTCTTAAAAGAGATTCAGGCAATGGTGCTCGAAATCGTCAACCGCGTTATCGTACCGGTGCTGCCGTTCTTCATTGCGACAACCTTTGCCGAGCTTGCGTACAGCGGCAGCTTAACCCGCCAGCTTCCCGTATTCTTAAAGGTTATTATTATCGTACTGATCGGTCATTTTATCTGGATGACGCTGCTGTATCTCATCGGCGGTGCGGTTTCCAAGCAGAATCCGCTTGAAGTGGTAAAGCATTACGGCCCTGCGTATGCCACCGCTGTCGGTACGATGTCAAGCGCTGCGACCTTGCCGGTTGCGCTACGCTGTGCACATAAATCCAGTGTTTTACCTGCTGATATCGTTGACTTTGCGATTCCGCTGGGAGCGACAACCCATTTGTGCGGTTCCGTTCTTACCGAAACATTCTTTGCAATGACGATATCTCAGATGCTGTACGGCTCGGTTCCCTCAGTCGGAACAATGATTTTGTTCTCATTTCTGTTCGGTGTATTCGCCGTCGGAGCGCCCGGCGTACCCGGCGGAACGGTTATGGCTTCGCTCGGTATCGTTATCAGCGTACTCGGCTTTGACGAAATCGGTACCGGCTTGTTGATCGCCATCTTTGCCTTGCAGGACAGCTTCGGAACGGCATGCAACGTAACCGGAGACGGCGCGCTCGCACTTATTCTGCGCGGTGTATTCTATAAACCCGATGGAACATTAAAACAGGCGTAAGGTATGGAACTCACGGACATTGACTGTAATCAATTCATTGCAATCCTTCAAGAAGAGCTGGTTCCCGCGCTCGGCTGTACCGAACCGATTGCCATAGCATATGCGGGCGCTCATGCCCGTACTTTGCTCGGGAAAATTCCCGACCGCGTGTGCATTAAAAGCAGCGGTAACATTATTAAAAATGTAAAGAGCGTTACCGTCCCCAATTCGGGCAACATGAAAGGTATTCCGGCGGCGGCGGCAATCGGTATTATCGGCGGTAATCCCGATAAGGGGCTTGAGGTCCTTGCCGACATAACCGAAGCCGATATCGCCCGTACCAAGGAATTTTTGGAAAAAGTTCCTTGCAAGGTGTCCTTGTTGGATACGGTCGCTTCTCTGCATTTTATTGTAGAAGTTTTTGCCGGCGCCGACAGCGCATCGGTTGAGATTATCCATCAGCATACGAATATCGTGCATACAACCAAAAACGGAAAAGACGTATTATCTATTCCGTTTGATCCGGCCAGTGCAAATGCCGCGTTGACCGACCGCGCGGGATTGTCGGTAAAAAAGATCCTTGAGTTTGCCGATACGATAGACCTTGACCGCGTCCGCCCGATACTGGAGCGGCAGATCGACTATAATACCCGCATCTCACAGGAAGGCTTGGAACATCGCTACGGTATTAACGCAGGCGCGAATCTCTTGAAGGCTGCTGAAGCGGAGCAAGCCGTTACCCTAAAAATCCGTGCACAGGCCGCCGCCGCCGCAGGTTCCGATGCCCGCATGAGCGGCTGTACCTTGCCGGTTGTTACCAATTCCGGCAGCGGTAATCAGGGTTTGACTGCTTCGTTACCGGTTATCGTGTTTGCTGAAGAAAAAAAGCTCCCGCATGATAAGCTGTTACGCGGGTTGCTGGTTAGTAACTTGATTGCGATTCATCAAAAGACGCGGATCGGACGGCTTTCCGCCTATTGCGGAGCTGTCAGTGCAGGTTGCGGAAGCGGGGCTGCCGTTACATATCTTTCAGGCGGCAGCTATGAACAGGTATGCGGGACAATTACCAATACCCTTGCGGTTGTGTCGGGAATTGTCTGCGACGGCGCCAAGCCCTCGTGCGCTTCAAAGATTGCCTCATCGGTCGATGCAGCGCTGAATGCTCATTACCTTGCAATGCAAAACAGGGTATTTCAACCGGGCGAGGGTATCGTAAAAGGCGATATAGAAAAGACCATTGCCGGTGTAGGCTCTGTTGCAGCCGACGGTATGCGGGAAACCGATAAGGTGATATTAAAAATCATGGTGGAAGACTAGTCTTACGCCGATTATGCGCCGGGAGCGTTCCGAAAGCAATCGACTTTCGCGGCGTTTCCGGCGTTTTTACAGTCAATTTGTAAATGGAGGTTTACTATATGAAAAAGACATTGATAACGGGCGGTACACTCGTAACCGAAAACGATACGTTTAAGGCGGATATTGCGATAACCGGCAGCAAGATAACCGGAATTGGGCATTTTCCCCCTGCTGATTTTGATGCCGTATATGAAGTTTCCGGCTGTTATGTTATGCCGGGGTTAATCGATGCGCACACACATCTTGAGTTACAGCAATCCCCGCAATATCGCGCCGTCGATGACTTTTACACCGGTACCGTTGCAGCAGCTTGCGGCGGTACGACCTCCGTTATCGACCATATCGCTTTCGGCCCCGCCGGATGCAACCTGCATTATTCCATTGACCGGTACCATGAGCTTGCAAAAAAAGCGGTTATCGACTACAGCTTTCACGGCGTTATTCAGCATGTCGACGACGCTATCTTGCAGGAATTATCCGGTATCATTAAAAACGAAGGTATTACGAGCTTTAAGGCCTATACGACTTACGGATTTAAAATTGATGACACGGGTTTTTACCGCTTGCTGCAAACCGTGAAGGAAGCGGGCGGAATTTTAACCGTACATTCGGAAAACGATTCGCTTATTAACTATCTCCGCTCGAAATTCGTAAAAGAAAATAAAATGCTGCCTATCTACCATGCGCGCAGCCGCCCTAACGAAACGGAAGCCGAGGCTGTTTCTCGCCTTATCCATTTTTCGGAAATGGTGGAAGATGCCCCGCTGTACATTGTGCATCTTTCTACGGGAGAGGCGCTTATCAGCGTCATAGAGGGGCGGCAGCACGTTAATCGGCTGTTTGTTGAAACCTGTACGCAGTATCTGACGCTTTCGGAAGAAAAATACGGAAACGAGAACGGCAGCCCCGATGATCCTGAAAATATCGAAGGGCTGAAATATATTATGGCGCCGCCCTTGCGCAGAAAGCAAGATATAGAAGCGCTCTGGATCGGGCTTGCAAACGGCGATATCCAAGTAGTCGCAACCGACCATTGTCCCTTCCTGTTAAAAGAAAAGATGGACACCAAGGGCGATTTTACCAAGGGACCGGGCGGCGCTCCCGGGATCGAAGAGCGGGTGCGGATTATTTTCTCCGAAGGCGTACAAAAAAAGCGGATTTCGTTGGAGCGTTTCGTACAGGTGATGGCGGCAAATCCTGCCCGCATCTTCGGTATGTATCCTCAAAAAGGATGCCTGTTGCCCGGCGCCGATGCCGACATCACGGTGATCAATCCCAATGCCGAAGAAGTGCTGACAAAGAAAAATTTGAAAAGCGCCTGCGATTACTGCACGTATGAAGGGATGAAGGTGCAGTGTGCAATCGATTCCGTATTCAGCCGTGGGGAATTAATCGTAAAGAATAACGAATTTTTAGGCGAAAAGGGTAGGGGACAATTCATCTTTAGAAAACCGCCGTTTTAATGCAACAACTCTCTTCATCCATATCCATTCTGAATCCGATATCTAGTTTCAGAAGCGGCACGGATGCCGCTGGTTATATCAGAAGCGATGTTTCAGCATCGCTGAAACTCGTCATGAAAAGTGTACACGGATGTACACTTTTCATGATGCGACAACGCAGATGTGCCGTATATTTGCAAAAAAAGGAGGTTAGTATTCTAAAATAACAAGCCCATCGGGCAGCTCATTGAGATTTTCCGCTTTGTTAGGAAAGTGTTCTTGCAGAATCCTGCCACATTCTTTTACGGCAGAGATAAAGGCTTGAGCGGCCTGGCGTTCTTTTAATCCTGCAGTCATAATTTTGCAAATGCTGTCCCATTCGGTTTGAGCTACTTTTGCGGCAATTCCCGAATCGGCGATGACAAAAAAACTTCCGTTCCAGTACGGAAGCAAAGATGAGAACGCCTGAATGTCCGGTAGTTTTATATATGCCGCTTTCCACAAAGTGTTGGAGTGCACGGGCATAGACGCGGCGGTTTTTTAAGGCATTCGGGATAATCAGCCGGTCGATTGCGGGAATATTTACCAATAAATAAACGATAAGCACAACGGTAGCTGCACTGCTGCCGATAACTGCTGTCAACTGGGCAGGAGAAGGGAACCAAACAGTGCGTTCCAACAGGTTCCAGATGGGGGCAGCGCATAAAAACAAGATGAGAAAAGAGAGAAAGGATGCGCAAAATGCAACGAATAGCTCTACAAAGGCATAGGAATCGCTTTGGTACACAACCGCAAGGGCAATTTCTCCGGTTGTCTTTTTCTCAGCCTCCGCAACCGTATCCGCAATTTCTCTCATTTGAGTAGGAGAAATATCCATCAGTTTTAACAGCCTATTCTTTTTCATTGCATCCCTTCCTTAATCGATAATCAGTTAAAATTCAACTTTAGGCGCAGTTGCAGCTTGTTCATCAGCCTTAAAATACGCCTTTTCTCTAAAGCCGAACATATTAGCGAGAAAGGCTTGCGGAAAACGCCTAATCTGTAAATTATATGTCTGTACCGCTTCATTAAAACGCTTCCGTTCTACGGCAATACGGTTTTCGGTTCCTTCAAGCTGGCTTTGTAAGTCTCGAAAGTTTTCATTTGCTTTTAATTCGGGGTAATTTTCTGCGACGGCAAGCAGTCGTTGTAGTGCACCGCCTAACTCGCTCTGTGCTTTTTGGAACTTTTCAAACGATTCGGGATTATTTAAGACGTCGTCCGAAACATTGATAACACCACCTGCTTTAGAGCGCATTTCCGCAATTTCGGTAAAGACTTTTTCCTCATGGCTCGCATAGCCTTTTACGGTGTTCACGAGGTTGGGGATTAAATCGAAACGGCGCTGGTATACGTTTTCTACCTGACTCCATGCCGCTTTAACGTTTTCATCCGCCGCTACCATCGAATTATACGAACGGGTTACACAACCGTACAGTGAAAAAATAATCAGCACAATAATGCCGAGAACGATAAGCCCTGTTTTTAATCCTTTGCTCATAGCCGGATGCTCCTATCAAATTGGTAAAGTATTCTTATGCACACTGATGGAAACCTCTAAAAACTTCAGTTTTTTAGAGGTTTTCCTTAAGCTTATTTGCGATGTTTTAATTTAAGTCATTACTATATAAAGACTTAAATTAAAACTCGTCGGGCACCTCTAAAAATCTAACCGAGTTTTTAGAGGTGCCCTGATGTATGCCGAACTGACTGTAAAGTATAGACCATTTATCGAAAAAAAACAATGTGCCGAAAGTCCGTAAGCAGGGATTCAGCATGAAAGAAAAATAAAAGAAAAACATCGTTTTATGTGACAGCACGTGTGAAAAAAGAGGGCGTTCAGGCACTTTCGCTTCGCTCAAAGGCCATTCACAACCCTCTTTTTTCACGCTTTTCTGATATATTCCGGTCTTTCGTTGTTTTTTTCACAGCTGAATCCCTGTCATTATTAAAAAAGTGCGGATTTTTGAATTTCTTTGTCCTAAAAAACATTCAAAAATCCGCACTTGCTCTATTAGAAAACCTCCTGTTTCACTGTTATCTCTCAAGAATTTTTTTCATGCTGAAGCCCTGAGTCCGTAAGGTAGTTGTAATTGTTATTATGGTACAGAGGCCGAGATATTACCCTTTTCCGTACAAATAAACATTTTACAGTAGAAAAACGGATCGACGTCCTTTTGTCTATACAAAAAATAGTTTTTTTATAGACATAGTGATTTCCCTATTTTGCATTATAAAAGTAACCCACGCTTGACATTTTTAGCTTGTTTTAGTAACATTGTTACTAATTAGTAGAAAAGTTATTCATGCGGAGGGTTTTATACCTGCCGTTTTTCGGCAATGCTCTGCAGCGGGGTATGTTGATTAGAACTATGAACAACTATGCGGAAAAAATATTAGCCGATAAGGATGAACTAAACACACGGGCAAAGATTTTGCGCGCTGCAAAACAGGAGTTTTTTACCAATGGTTTTGCAGATACCAATGTGCGCACCATCGCCGAAAAAGCAGGGGTTACGACAGGGGCGCTGTATAACCTTTTTGATAATAAGGACGGCATATTCGAAGCTCTTGTAAGCGGCGTATTCGACGAATTTTTAGCCATCGTAACGCATCACGATGTATTCGATGCTGAAAAATTCGGCATGAAAACAGGCGAGCTTTCCGCAATTACCGAGCTTTCGCAACGCCGCTTTTTAAGGATGATAGATTTTTTCTATGCTCATTGGGATGCGATGAAATTGATTGTCTGCTGTTCGAAGGGAAGCTCCTGTGAGCATATTTTTGATAAAGCAATCGATGTAACTGAAAGAGAAACACTTCAATGGCTGGAACAAGACGGCGTTAAAATGTCGCGGCGCATACGATTTTTTATTCATGTCATGGTAACGTCTCACTTTGAAAATCTAAAAGAAGTTTTTTATCATAACTTAAAAAAATCGGAAGCGGTAGAATATATACTCGACTTTAACATATACCATTGTGCCGGGTGGAAACAATATTGGATGGAACAAGTAAAAGGCTAAAGGGGTATGGGAAATTCATAATTGGTAATTGGTAATAAGCGTTAGGGATTGGAGGGGCAGCGCAGCTGTTCCGAAGGAATGGAGCGTTAGCGGAACCCCGTAAAGCCCGACGGTCGGTCAAACATTGACATCCGTGTCAATGTTTGACCTGCGAGATTTATTGTATAAATCTCGCAATAGCGTATTCCACAGCCCTCCGTGGCTACTGGGATACGCGGGAACCGGAACGCCCAAAATTAATTTTATGAATAAGCCTTTTGCAAATAGACGGTACAGATGCAAGGCGCAAGCAAAAATTAACCGGAGCCGTACTTTGTGTACGGTGAGGATTAATTTTTTTGAAGCAACGCAGCAGATGTCCCGTATATTTGTAAAAGATAAGGAGGTTGTTCTAAATGGACACATATAAAAGGTTATTAAAATATACGCCGGAGAAAATACACTGTGCGTATATTTCGGTGGTGTGCGCTACGCTGGGAGTTGCTTCTCAGATGGGTGCATTTTGGTTTTTATGGAAGTTTTTGTACGCGCTTTTGGTTACCAAAAACGTTACGGACGGGTCGATGTACGCAACGGTGATTGTTTCGCTGTTGGCAGGTTATTCGGTTGTATATTTCTGCGCTTTGTGGGCGTCGCACGTACTTGGGTTCCGGCTTGAATCGAATTTGCGCAAAACGGCAATCAATCATTTGATGAATGCTTCGTTTTCGTTTTTCGACCTGAACCCGTCGGGAAAAATCCGCAAGCTGATCGATGACAATGCGCAGGAAACGCACATGCTGGTTGCGCATTTAATTCCCGATAATATTTCCGCATTGTTTACGCCGATTTTTATGTTTATCATTGTATTTGCAGTTGATGTAAAACTCGGTCTGTTGCTGCTTGCCGTTGCGCTTATCGGCGGTGCGCAGATGATGTTTATGATGGGCAATAAAGATTTTATGCGGAAGTATCAAGCGGCGTTGGAACGGATGAATGCCGAAGCGGTTGAATATGTCCGCGGTATGCAGATTGTCAAAATCTTTAGAAGCACGGTTGAATCTTTTAAAGCGTTTTACGAAGCAATTACCGGCTATTCCGATTTAGCATACAAGTACACGCTCAGCTGCCGTACGCCGTATGTGATGTTTCAAGTGCTGTTTAATCTGTTCGCGGTATTCACTATTCCTGCCGCTATTTATTTTATGAACAAGGGGGCGGACGCTAACCTTATCATTGCAAAGCTCGTCTTTTTTGTCTGTATCGCCGGTGTGCTTTTTTCGGCATTTATGCGCGTGATGTATGTCGGTATGTATAACTTTCAGGCAAAAAGCGTTGTAGATAAACTCGAAAATCTTTTTGCAGATATGGAAAAGGATAACCTTGAACACGGTACGGAAGAAACCTTTGAGAACTTCGGTATTGAATTTAAAAACGTATCGTTCGGTTACACGGAAGAAAAGATTTTAAATGATGTCAGTTTTACATTGGAACCGAATAAAACCTATGCACTGGTCGGATCATCAGGCGGAGGAAAAAGTACAATAGCAAAATTGATCTCTGGTTTTTATAAAATAAATTCAGGTGAAATTTTAATCGGCGGAAAAAATATTTCGTCATATTCACGGAATGCGCTGATGCACAGTATCGCCTTTGTGTTCCAAACCTCGAAGCTCTTTAAAACAAGTATTTTTGAAAACGTCAAAATGGGGAATAAAAATGCAAGCGATGAAGAGGTGATGAATGCGCTTAGGCTTGCCCGCTGCGAAGATATTTTAGCCAAATTCCCCGAACGTGAAAAAACGGTTATCGGTTCAAAGGGTGTACACTTATCCGGCGGAGAAATTCAGCGTGTTGCGATTGCCCGCGCTATTTTGAAAAATGCGGATATTATCATTTTGGACGAGGCGTCCGCCGCTGCCGACCCGGAAAATGAATACGAAATTCAACAGGCGTTTTCCAATTTGATGAAAAACAAAACGGTTATTATGATTGCGCACCGCTTGAGCTCGATTAGAAACGTCGACGAAATTCTCGTGGTCGAAGACGGAAACATCGCCGAACGCGGCAGCGATGCCGAGCTTATGCAAAAAGGCGGAAAATACAGCCATCTACAACGACTGTATTCTAAGGCGAATGACTGGAGGGTCTAGACTTTTGCAAATATGCGGGTAATTACTTTGTCGCTGCATAAAAATTAATCCTCAACGTATCAAAGATACGCCTCCGGTTAATTTTTATTCGCTCCTCGTACTTACCTCACCTATTTGCAAAAGCGTTGGAAGGAAAGAGATTTTTTCCTAATTAGGGAGTTATATATGACTAAATTACAAAAATGGTTCGGGGTAACCGAATCGGGGGCAAAAGGAATTGTTACGGCATCGGTATGGTCGATGCTTGCGGATGTTGCATTTATTTTACCGATGTTTTTAATGATGTTCTTTTTGCAAAACTATTTTGACGGAACGCTGCAGTCGGCGGGATTTTATATCGGTATTATTGCTGCGCTTGCGGTTGTGATGTATGTGCTTGTGCATATCAATTACAATACGCTCTACACCGCGACATTTAAAGAATGTAAAGAACTGCGCGTGAATATTGCAGACCGGCTCAAGGCGCTGCCGCTTGCGTATTTTTCCAAACACGATGTTTCCGACTTATCACAAACGGTGATGACCGATGTCGCTACAATCGAACATGCGCTCAGCCACGCAATTCCTCAAACAATCGGTCTTGTGTTCTATTTGCTTATAATCGGTGCAGTGATGATTACTGCTCATCCGGGATTAGGCTTATGTGTATTTGTCCCGATTATTATCAGCTTTATTTTATTGATCCTGTCGAAAAAAATTCAAATACGGGAGACAACGCGGGACTTTCATAAACAGCGTGAGCGCACGGAATTTTTTCAAGAAGCGATAGAACTGCAACAGGAAATTAAAAGCTACGGGCTTACGGAAGACACAATGGAAAAATTGAACCGCAATGTTGATGAAGCAGAGAAATTGCACTTAACTGTGGAAGCGCATCAAGCGATCCCGCTTAACATCGCACTGCTGTTTTTAAAGTTTTCCATCGGCGTTACCGTATTTTTCGGACTAAAAATGTATCTGGCAGGCACGGCTTCGCTTTTATATCTTATCGGCTATATTATTGCAGCTGCCCGTGTGGTGGATGCGGTTGCAGGTGTTGAAGCGAACCTTGCAGAGATGATGTATATCGATGCACGGGTTAAGCGCATAAACGAGCTGCGCGAAACAAAAACGCAGGAAGGCGAACCTGCTTCTTTGCAGCATTACGGTATTCAATTTAAAGATGTGGAGTTTTCGTATAACGACGGACAAAAGATTATCGACGGTATTTCGTTTACCGCGGAACAAAATAAAGTTACCGCGCTTGTCGGTCCATCAGGCTGCGGAAAAACAACCGTACTGAGGCTTGCGTCCCGTCTCTATGATTACGGCAAGGGACAAATTCTCATCGACGGCAAAGACATTGCAACAATCGATACCGACAGCCTTTTCGATAAAATTTCGATTGTCTTTCAGGATGTCGGGCTTTTCAATACCTCGATTATGGAAAATATCCGCGTCGGAAATAAAAACGCAAGCGATAACGACGTAAAAGAAGCTGCCCGTCTTGCAAACTGCGCCGAGTTTATCGAAGCGCTGCCGGACGGCTACAATACGGTCATCGGTGAAAATGGAAGCAGGCTTTCCGGCGGAGAGCGTCAGCGTCTTTCCATTGCTCGCGCCCTTTTGAAAAACGCACCGATTATCATTCTTGACGAAATCAGCGCCTCGCTCGATGTGGAAAACGAAATGAAAATACAGGAAAGCCTCAACACACTCATAAAAGGCAAAACCGTGATTATCATTTCGCACCGCTTAAAGTCAATCGAGAACGCTGATAAAATCATCGTAATGAATAAAGGCAAAGTTGATGCGGAAGGTACGCACGCAGAGCTGTTACAAAAATCGGCGCTGTACCGAAGTATGATTGAAAAGTCTTCGGTAACGGAAAAATATACCTATTGAAAATGATTAATCTTTCACGTTAGATTGCAATATCTCTTTTGCAATCTAACGTAATACATTGTTGCAGCCCTATATGGAACCTCTAACAACCGTAAGTTTTTTAGAGGTTCCCGTATGTATTGACGTGTGTATAGCTTTTATGCTAGCTTTCGCAGTTTGATTGTAGAATAGCTACATTCTTTGGTACATACACGGTTGCCGCTCCGAGCTTACAAACCGAAGGAAAATACCGTGTATAGTCAAAACACAAAATAGATACGCGGGAACCACCTGCAGTAAGGAGTCACCATGGATCAAAACCACATTTCCGCTCATTCAGCAGCCAAACGTACATACCGGCTGCCGCAGATGAAGCATATTTTCCTCTCTGTGCTTATGCTGACTGTAAGCGCAGTGATGTTTTTAAGCTGTAGAGGTCACAGTGGTAGCAACGTCATTACCATCAAAGTAGAAGGAGACCAGTATATCACCGTCAAAAAACCGGAAACAAAATCATTAACAGTTGCAAGAGGCAGCAAATGGGCTGCAATAAAGAGCACAATCGAAATAAGCTGTCATGATGATTATGAGCTGAGCGGCTGGAAGCTCAACAATGCGAGCGGAACTGCCGTAACGGACGAAACGGTATTTAACAATGATAGTGTTGTTTTTGCAGTGTCGGCAAAAAAACCGGGAAAAAAATATTACGTGCATCATTTACTGCAAAATGTCAACGATGATAACTACACGCACAACACACAAGATGATCAAACACTGCACGGAGATGTCGGCACAGATACAAAAGCTACTGCAAATTCCTATCAGGGTTTTACTGCACAGTCCTTTGATCAGAAGAAAATTGCGGCTGACAATACAACCGTTGTAGAGATTAAGTATGACCGGAAGAATATCACACTTACTTTCGACTTGGATGGAGGCAGTTTTGTACCGCCCCTTCCATCGGGAAATACCTTGACGGGACGTTTTGGGGCGCCTATTTCTATAACTGACCCGACAAAAGCAGATGTCATATTTGCGGGGTGGGATCCGGAACTTCCAGCAACTTTCACCTTAGAAGCTAACGGTAAGACATACACTGCACAGTGGAGAAAGCTAAGGATTACTGTAGAGGGAGACGAGCGCATAAAGGAAGATACGTTGGGCACTATCGAAGTAAACAAGGATGCAACATGGGCAGACGTGGAAGCACAAGCAAAAGCAAAGGCTATCTTAAAAGATGACTGGCCGGCAGCAGACTATGAAATCTACGAATGGCGGCTCAACGATAGAAACGGTGAAAAACTGGATACAACGTATACCTTTACCAAAGATACAACAGTCTATGCCGTTACCAATTATAAGAGCTTTAACATTGCAGCTGACGGTAAAACACTTGATGCATATCCGCATGGAAAAGCCCCAAAAGGCTCAATTATTATTCCTGAAAATATTACCGTAATCGATTCGAATGCTTTTGCAGGAGCTGCAGAGCTCTCAAATGTCATTTTACCGGAGAAGCTGGAAGAGATCCGTGAAAATGCTTTTAGCGGCTGTACAGAACTCAAAGCCATAGACATTCCTGCAAAAGTTACTAAGATTGATAAAACGGCGTTTACAGAGTGCCCTAAACTGGCTACATTCACGGTACATGCTGACAATACCATCTATCATGCCGAAGAAAATATCATCTACAGCAAGGATAAGAAAAAACTGGTGTGGGCAGCCCCCGCGCTAAAAGAGGCGAATATTCTTGATTCCGTTATCGAAATAGAGGATTACGCCTTTCGAGGATATTCAAACTTGGAAGCAGTAAAGCTTCCTCGTGGTCTCAAAACAATTGGTGAGGAAGCTTTTCTAGGCTGTACTGCAAGTGTGATCACAATTGTAGGTAATGAGCTTACTACAATAGGCAACAATGCTTTTGGTCATAAAGATCATAGCGAAACTTGTTGCAAAAAGATAAGGATACCGCAAGGAGCTGAGTTCGATAATATCGTAACAAAGGTCAAAGCTGTCAATTACCCCGAAGGGCGGATTGAACGGTATTAATTTATTTCTTTGCTATCTTAGATTTACAAAATCAACAACCCCGGCGCAGAGCATTCGCCAAAACTATACACGGATGTATAGTTTTGGCGTAGATGCGCCGTATATTTTGTTTCCGTAAGCCTTTTGAAAATAGGGGTACCGGATACAAGGCACGAACAAAAATAAAGCGGAGACGTACTTGTTGTACGTTGAGCATTTATTTTTGTGCAGCAACGCCGTAGACGGTATGCATATTTTCAAAAGTCCCGTTCTTCGATATAATAACCCCCATGATAACTGGCGAAGATGAAAAGCACGAAGAACAGAACAACGAGGCGCTAACTGCGTTTAAAGTCAATGATTTTGAAGGGCCGCTCGACCTTCTGCTCTTTTTAATTAAGAAAAATGAGATCAATATCTACGATATCCCCATCGGGGACATAACCGAACAGTACCTTGAATATCTCGATTATGCGGTAAGCCTCAATCTGGACAGCTTAACCGAGTTTTATGAACTCGCGGCGCACCTTGTCTACATTAAAAGCAAGATGCTCCTTCCCGTCGAGGTTGATCCGGACGATGAGGATATCGAAGACCCGCGTATGGAATTGGTCAACAAGCTGATTGAGTATCAGAAATTCAAAAAACTGTCGGTTTTAATGGAAGAAAAAGAAAGCGAGGCCGAATGGTTTTTTGAGCGCAAGAAAATACAGCACGCGCTTCCCTTTACCGAAGAAAACCTGTGGGAGCGGGTTGATACGTGGGAGCTTTTACGGACGTTCTCAAAACTGATGTCTAATTATAACTCGGAACAAATTCTTGACCTGTACGAAGAGGTGTCCGTAAATGAAAAGCTGACGCTGATGAATGAATTTTTTGGAAGAAAAGGGTGAATGCCTCTTTACCGATTTGATTGTACGGAAAGGAAATCTGCTGGATGTCATTTGCGCTTTTATGGCGCTGCTTGAGGCGGTCAAATTCAGGATGGCAAGTATCTGGCAAAACAGGATGTTCGGCGATATAAAAATACGCCCGTGGGAAGCTGCCCGCAATGATGATGGAGTATAAAATGGAAAAAGAAACAGCCCTCGTAGAGGCAATCCTCTATTTGGAAGGAGAGCCGCTTGACGACGCTGCAATCAGTAAAATTGCCGGCTTATCGGTCGATGTCGTAAAAGAATGTATTAAAAATCTGAAAGATTCATATTCGGAAGGTTCGAGCGGTATCGAAATTACACAGATGATGGGCGGCTGGATTATCACGCCTAAAAAAGAATTTTGGGATGCGCTGAAAGACCGCTACGGCAAAAAGAACGAAAACCGGCTTTCGCGCGCTGCGATGGAAACGCTGTCGATTATCGCCTATTCTCAGCCGATAACCCGTGCCGAAATCGAAGCAATCCGCGGGGTTTCCGCCGACACGATGATTAGGCTTTTGGTAGAAAAAGAGCTGATTAAAGAAGTGGGGAAAAAAGACATTCCCGGAAAACCGGTGCAATTCGGCACGACTAAGGAATTTTTAAAAGTATTCGGTTTAAACAGCATTGCGGACTTACCAAAGATGGATGAGACTGAACAGGAGCGGTTCGAACTTGCGCGATAACAATCATTTTTCTCACAGCTCTCGACCTTTCGATAACGGCACTCTTAACAAAGACGACGAAAACAGCGGCAAGCGAACCGAATATTTCAACAGCGGTACAACTACTAAAGATAACGGAAAAAGCGACAAGCAGGAGATGCGGCTGCAAGTCTATCTTGCCCATGCGGGGGTTGCGTCGCGGCGGGCTTGCGAAAAGATTATCGCGGAGGGGCGCGTTTCCGTAAACGGAACGCTTGTTACCGACATGGGCAGCAAGGTTCGCACAGGTGATACGGTACTCCTTGACGGAAAGCCGGTGCATCCCGAAGCGCGCAAATGCTACGTACTTTTGAACAAACCGGCGGGCTTTGTCTGCACGCTCTCCGACGAGAAAGGACGCCCCACTGCCGCAGATCTTTTAAAAGAAACCTACAGCGAACGGCTCTACAACATCGGCAGGCTCGATATGTTTTCGAGCGGGGCAATCCTCTTTACCAACGACGGGGATTTTGCCGCAAAGATAGAACACCCGTCAGCGCAGATCGAAAAGGAATATGTCATCGAAACCACGCAGGACTTTCCGCCGGAGCTGCTCACCCGCTTTGAACGCGGTATCCGCGTTGACGGCATTTTTTACAAATGCCGTTCAGCCGCTGCCGTGAACCGCCGTAAGCTGCGGATTGTACTTGTCGAAGGGAAAAATAGAGAAATCCGCCGCGTGCTGGATTCCTTTAACTGTACGATAAAGCGGCTGGTGCGGGTTCGCATCGGGAACCTCGAGCTGGGAACCCTGAAAGCAGGAGAGTTCCGCGACCTTACCGCAAAAGAACGGCAGGCGCTGCTAAACCTCGCAGCGGAGAGTCAAAACGAGGAGCGAAAGTACACAGAATAATTTTTTTACTCAATCGTATACTCGATAAAGCCTTCCGCTTTCCGTTTGATGATTTCTCCGATTCCGGCACGTACGGTTCTGATATTTTTATACTGTATGTCGTCCATCCCCTGCCCCGCTAAGGCATTATGGCACAGAGCTATGTCGCAACCGCAGTCCGTAAAATCATTTTCAAGATTCTTAAAATATTGCACAACATCTCCGGCAAACACGATTTCAATTTCCGCCGTATCGCCGGTTTCTTTGCAATAATTTCGGTAATTGACTAATTTATTTTGCAATTTAGCGATCAACCGAATCTTTTCTATTCTGAATAAAACTTTATAGTGCATAGCTATAAGGGATCCTCTAAAAATATCAAGCCTAACGGTTTGTATCATACCCTTTCTTTAACGGTACGATTCAAAAAAGCTTTCTAGGGAAAAGCCGTTGATAACGGTGTTTTTGCCGTAGTGCTGCAGGATGTTTGCCCTGCCTTCTTCCAGCTGCTCGGAGCGGATGCCGAAGTGGATGGAACTGTCGGCTTCTACGAAGGCCGCGATGTGATCCGCCGCGCGGATCAGTTTACCGTCGATCCCGCGAAACCGAGGCGCCGAGTACGTTGTGTTCAGCTCTTCGCTTGTTACGCAGCGAACAGCACCGTCCAGTTTAATGCGGTTCTCAAATTCATCTTGAATAAAATACAGTACCTCTTCGCGGTAAAAGTCGTCCATCAGCGGGAGTAATTCCTTTGCGACAATTTCATCTTCAATATGCTTAACCACTTCGGGTAGGCGATCGGTCGCTTGCTTTACCGGAGAGATAATATCGCGGGTAACCGCTTCCGGCAAGTCGTGGAAGAGCGCTGCAAAAAAGTTAATCGAAAGCCGATGTTGCGGTAGCTTAAGCGTGCGGCTCATTAAGAAAACCAGCGCGGCAACAAAGTACGAATGCCCGAGTACCGTCGTCGCCGGAACCCGCGGCGTTTGATTCCAACGGGTTTGGAAGCGCAGTTTTTCAATTTCCGTAATAAAATAGTACGGTTGTTGCCGCGTTGTCAAAAGCTGTACGCCCTTTAAGTCCATAAAATCGGCAATATCGGTCTCCAAGCATTTATCGATTTCAGTCAGCCGGAAAGGTTCGTTCACCATGCGGATCATATCTAGCTCGCGCATTGCCGAATACTTATGTGCAGCGCGCAGTACCCGAAAACTTATATCCGTAGGGTCAACCGGATCAAAAAGGTAGGCTGCAAATTCATCAAGAAACTGCGGATCGGTGATAATCGTCTTGTATTTATCGAGTACCCAGCGGTTCAGTTTTTTATATTCTTCGGGATATTCCGAGCGGATAATGCGCTGTACCGGCGACTTCATATCGCAGAGCGCAATTCGGCGTAGCAGCTCAAAGAAGGAATTATTAATGATGGGCAGCCAATTGACCGCTTTCCCATTTTTTTCTTCATATTTGCCGATGATAAAGCTGAGAAACATTTTTTCCGCTGTCTTATCCATTTCGACGATATCGAAGGGGCGGACTAAATCGTTCCACCGCTGAATGGAAAACGCTTCAAAAAGTTTACATACAATTTCTTTGCTAAACATTTTATTTCTCTTTTGTCTATACTTTTTTCCGCCGCTGTAAATCTTTTTCCATCTTCTCAGACCATATTCCGATTTGCCGTTTTACTTCTTCCGCTGCGCTTCGCTCATTGAGCAAAATGTGTATACGCCGCGTAGCTTCCAAATACTGAATAGCAATCCTGAAATCCTCTATACTGGAAGTTGCTGTTTCGTAGCGTGCGCGGTATTGATCGGCTGCCTGTAAGAGCAGTTTTTTTACTAATTTTAGATGGAACATCGTGCTTTCGTAATCAGGTGAGCGAGGATCAAACCCCGTCTCCGCAGTGTCCTTTAAATCGAGGATATTTTTAGCAACCGTTGCGTACCGCCCTTGGAGTTCCACAAATGACCATTTCCATTTGGTATTATCGCTGTATGCTCGAATGACGAGGTCTATCGCCAAGCCCAATTTTCTGATTAAATAAAACCGTTGTTTTTGAGGTACGTGTTCGATCTTTCGTACTTTCTCCTCATAGTCGGAAAAAGGAGCATCGATAAAGTTTGAAACAATCTCTTCAAGATTGATAATGACCTTATATAAGGCCTTCCGCGCTTCGTTGAGCAGGGTTTCGTTTTTCCGATTCAAAAAGGAAACCGCTATTTGATACATTGCCAAATAGAGTGTTACCATATATATCAGTTCATCGGCAAGCATGATTTTTTTATACATACTGCCTTCAGGATCTTTTGCGGTAAGCTCTGCCATCGCTTTTTCCTGTTTGAGTATTTGATTGATTTCCTCTTGATAGTAACGGAGTTGTTCTTCGTATATGTTTGTACCTTGCTGTGGATTATCCATATCGTGTTATCCTATATTTCCATACCTTGATAATAACTCTTTTGCGTGAATACGTGAAGCGGTACTGACCTCATCGCCTGCAAGCATCCGTGCAATTTCTTCAACACGAGTTTCTCCGTCTATTGTTTTGGCAGATGTGCGGCTTGTATGTTCGGATTGTATCTTCAGTATCTTAATATGAGTATCGGCAGCGGCGGCAATAACTGCAAGGTGTGTAATACAGAGTATTTGCTTATTACCGGCTAATTCTTTCAGATGCTCCGCGACGGTGCGGGCAACCTCACCGCCGATGCCGGTATCTATTTCGTCAAACACAAGGGTGTCCGCTTCGTCGGCAGCGGTTAGAACGGTTTTGAGCGCCAGCATGACACGCGAGAGTTCACCTCCCGACGCTATTTTGTTGAGCGGCTTGACCGGCTCTCCCGGATTGGTACTGATTAAAAATTCTACCGAATCGAACCCGTAAAGCCCTGCTGTCTGCTTGTTTCCGTTCGGTTCGGCTGCGGTAACCTGCACGGTAAATACCACCTTGGGCATACCGAGGTTGGTGAGGGTAGTTTGAATTTTTTGTTGAAGCTCCGCTGCGGCGGCTTTCCGTTTTTGGGACAAGGCGGTACCGGCTGCAAATAATTTTGCTTCAAGCGCGGGGACTTCCTTCTCCAGAGCGGTTTTATCTTGCTCGCTTTCGCCGAGAGAATCCAGTTCAGCTTGTGCGGAGTCTCGATAGGCGAGGATATCCTTGATGCTTGCGCCGTATTTTTTCTTGAGCTTATTGATAAGAGACAGCCGCTCCTGCACCTGTTCCAGCCGGTCGGGATCAAATACCAGTTTTGAAAGATAGGAGCTGAAAAATTCGCCGATGTCCTGCATTTCGTAGTAGGCGTTTTCTATCCGTTCGGCATATTCGTGAACGGCGGGGTCGATAGCGGCAACGCTGTCAGAGATATGCTGTAGTTTTTTAAGCTGCGGCACAATGCCTTGTTCCTGCGTACACAGGTTTTGCAGCGTCTCGACCTGTTCATACAGTTTTTCATACTGGCAGAGCTTTGTTTCTTCCGCTTCAAGCGCATCGTCTTCTTCCGGCTGTAACCGGGCGTTGTCGATTTCGTCGATGACGAATGCAAGATAGTCTACCCGTTCGGTACGCTCTTTTTCGGAATGCCCTATCGTTTCCAGTTTTGCTTTTATTTCGGCGAGGCGGGTATAAAGGAGGCTGAATGTATGCACCTCATCGAGGATACCTGCATAGGAATCCAAGAAGCGGCGGTGTTCCGCTGTTTTAAAAAGGGATTGATGGTCGTGCTGACCGTGAATATCAACCAAAAAGGATGTAAAGGTTTCAAGCTCGGCGCGGGAAACTTGCGTGTCTTGAATCCAAATACCGCCGCGGCCGTTTTCTTTCAGTGTGCGCCGTAATAATATCCGGTTGTTTTCAGGCTCGATGCCTCGTTCGTCAAGCCATGCGGCGGCTTCGGGATGGGCGTTTGCAAGGTAGAACGTACCGGACACCGCCGCTTCGGCAGCGCCCGTGCGGATAATATCTGCGGTAACCTTCCCGCCGAGCAAAAAGCTGAGCGCTCCGATCAAAATGGATTTTCCCGCACCGGTTTCTCCCGATAGCACATTCAAATGAGCGTTAAAATCGAGCGAAAGCTCGTCGATAAGCGCAATATTTTTTACCGAAATGGTTTCGAGCACATCAACCTCCGCGCCGCAGTGTTATTCCTGCAACGGACTTCCCGACCACGCTAATTTTGACCGGAGCGCCGTATAAAACGCTTCCGGCGAACATCCGATAAGTTTTAACCGGTGGCGCGACATTTGAATTTCGATTTTGTCGCCTTCGCAGAGCGGAAACAACTCCTGTCCGTCTATGGATACAATAACATCTTTTTGACGATTATGCAAAACCTCAATACGCATTGTACCGGAAGCAGGCAGTACGACCGGCCGGTTTGACAGGGAAAATGCCGCGATGGGCGTAAGAACAAAGGCGGCAACCGTCGGATCCATAATAGGTCCGCCGGAGGCTGCCGAATATGCGGTAGAACCGGTCGGACTCGACACGATAACGCCGTCCGCCCGATATATGCCGAAAGAGATACCGTTAAAGGAAAGCGCGAGGTTGATCAGCTTTGCAATGCCGCCGCCTGAAACAACGACATCGTTGAGCGCATCAAAGGAGCCGACACATTCGCCGTTACGATACACGGCGGTAGAAAGCATGAGCCGCTCGTGGTGTTCCGCATTTCCTGCAAGGTATTCTCCAAGCGCTTGTTTCCAATGCGCCGGTTCAACGCCTGCGATAAAGCCGAATTCACCGAGGTTAATGGGAAATACCGGTATTTTTTTCGGTGCACAGTACCGTGCCGCAAACAACACCGTACCGTCCCCTCCGAGGCTGACGGCAAAATCATACCGCTTCCGTATCGGTTTTGCCGGTGGTAAGCCGTCATATTCGTAGATATCAGCTTGAATCCCGTTTTCTTGCAAAAAGCCCAAGAGTTCCTTGGATATCTCCGCTGCGTGCGGTTTATAGGTTGTCAGGATGATAATGGCGTTCTTTTGCATACGTGTCCGTTACGGAAGTGTCCCCAATACCTTTGCAATTTTTGCCGCATTATTGAGCCCGAGCCGAGGATAGAGCGGAAAGAGCACGGTTCGCAGCAACAGCGACGCCGCATTGATGCTTTTATTTTCTTCTTTTAAAAAGTCCGCAATAGAATTGGTAAAGGCGAGCTCTATGTCAATGTCCTTGCGGTTAACGTACTGTTTTACATCTTTAAAGCCGCTTTCCAGAATTACCGGAAAGGAATAGACGGGATTTTTTACTCTTTCGGAGAATACGAGCGGCTTATGCCTTGTCTGTAAAAGCGCACGGAGATACAACTCCCTCATTTCGTCACGAAGTAGGAGATTTTTTTCCATATTTTTAAGCTGCACAAAGGCGAGGGATGCATTGATGTCGGGTAAAAAATCGGTTATCGGAATGGTTTCTGCCATGTTCTTTAACACGGAGGCATTACGCCGTTCTACGGCAATCAGGATACCGCCGCCGCCGCCCGTTAAAATATCCCGTTCTTCAAGCCCCAGTATTGCAAACGAGCCGAATGTTCCCGCCCGTTTTTCCCCATACAGGGCGCCGGCGCTTTGGGAGATATCTTCGATAATCGGAATTGAAAGGGCGGTAAACGCTTCCATATCGGGTACATTGCCGAGCGTTTCGTGCAGTACCAGCACTCTACCGCCTTGCTTGATCCCTTCTTCAATCGCTTCGAGCGTAACCAAGCCGGTCAAGGGATCGACATCCAAGACAATCGGTGTAAATCCGTTTCGCGCTACTTCGAGATACTGCCACGAAGGAGCGAGCGCCGATAATAGTACGCCCGCTTTCTCAGGAAGGTCGAACATCTTCAGCGCATAGACTAATGCCATCGCCGGACTGCGTAAAGCAATAGCACCATCGACCGCGTAGAGTTCGCGTACCAATTTAATGAGTTTTTGATTCATCTCACCCGGACCGATTTTTTCTTCAACCATGCAGGTGAGTACGGCATCCATTTCCGAGCGGCGGATGGTAGAGCTATAAACGGGTATCGACATACTAGAAGGAAGTGAGCTTCTGTAATTCTTTCGGATTAAACAATCTGCGGATATCCAAGAGGATGAGATACCCTGAGTCTTGGCGGATAACCCCGTTGATATATTCGGTACCGATACCGGTAATCATCTGAGGCGGCGGCTGAACATCTTCTTGCCGTACCATAATAACACGTGCGATGCGATCAATTACAATACCGATCTTATATTTTCCGATTTTAAGGATGATAAATCCTCCTAAATATTCATCGTCGCCGTCAAAATCCGCCTTTTTAAGATGGAACCGTTTATGCAAACTGATAATCGGTATAATTTCATTCCGCAAATGGAAAAAACCTTCGACGTAATACGGTGCATTCGGGATCTGCCGAACTTCTTGAATCTTTACTATCTCTTTTACATCCATTATATCAACACCGTAAAGCTCTTCGCCGAGCTGAAAGGTAACCAATTGAAACTGCGCGTCAGTAATCGCCATATCTATCCTCCGCTAAAATTGATAACGCCGAACGTCAATAATCAATAAATAGAAGATACTATAATTTATAACTTTCTTCAAGCAGGTGGTAAATGCGCTATAGGCGTATATCGTATTTTTTTGTATACTATCAGTTACTATGAAATGGGCACTTGTGTTATCAGGAGGCGGAGCCGCAGGGCTTGCGTATATCGGCTTTTTTAAGGCGCTTGAAGAATTGAATCTCCCTAAGCCGGACTGTATTGTCGGCTGTTCGATGGGTTCGATTATCGGCGGCTTATATGCAAGCGGAAAAACGGTACGTGAAATGGAAGCCGTTTTTGAAGAATCCTTTGATGTCAACCGATATGTCGGCGGAGGCGGTGTGCATATTCCGCTTTTTAAACACGCCCTTAATCAGATTATTCACTATGGTACGTTGATTACCCGTATGCTTTCCGGCACGGGAGCGGATTCGGGAGAAAAAGCGCATAAATTCTTTTTGGAACTCTCCGGTTGTAAATCTTTTGATGACTGTACTATTCCTTTTTTTTGCAATGCCTTTGACCTTTGCAGCGGAAAAGAAGTTGTATTCAATTCAGGACTATTAGCGGATGCAATGAGGGCGAGTTCTTCTTATCCCGGACTCTTTACTCCTGTTAAGCGGCAGAATGAAATGTTGATAGATGCTTGTGTGATGGACAATACCCCCGTTTGGATTGCCCGTGAGCAGGGGTATAAAAATATTCTTGCGCTTACTTTCGGCTCCTTTGAACCGGTTGCCGCCTCAGAATTGGATACTTCGGTTGCAGTACTGATGAGGACGCTTACCTGTACTACTGCTCATATTGCGCTGCAGCCGAATGAATACCCTACTGCGTTTATCAATTTGACAAGCACTCGGTCTTCCCGTGATTTTTCAGACCCCAAAAAACAGATTGCGTTCGGATATCAAAAAACAATGGATAACAAAGATTTGCTGCAAGCCTTTTTTGCAGAAGGTATTAACGGCAAGATACAACGAGCGCTTTTAACTCGAAAAACAAAAAAAGAGTACAGCGTATGATTCCTATTTTCCGACGTTTGCGTGTTCTTGATTATTTTATTTTTGCTTCCATTATTACGGTTTCTTTATGGGCAGGTTTTCTTCTCTATACCGGAGAGAATCGTGCACAGCGGCTGGTGATCGAAACCCCGAGCGGTAAATGGATATATCCGCTTACCGAAACGCGCACGGTAGTTGTACCCGGTGCAATCGGCAATACGACCGTCCGTATAGAAAACAATACTGCTTTTATTTCCGATTCTCCGTGTCCCAATAAAACCTGTGTAAAGGCCGCAGCACTCAAAAATGTGGGCGACTGGAATGCTTGTATGCCAAACAGGGTTTTTTTGCATATTGAGGGGAGTGCTCCGGAGGATATAGTCCTACCGCAGAATTAAGAACTATTTCCGAATGTGGTTGGTTGATTACTGTATACCTACTCTCTTTACATAAAAAAAAAAAATCTATATGCTCTCAACTTAGTTTAAGATAGTGAGGCATCAGGGCAACCGGATCGGAAATATTTCAAGCGGTTGACTTCCTTTTTGTACGAAATTTTCTAAAATTTCGTACCGGTTATTTTTTATTAGAAGAAGGGCAATCGCATCAGACACATAGGCACATATCGCAGAAGAATGGAGGTTGGACAACCATTTGAGACGCAAAGCGGCGAAATTCTGGTTGATAAACCTCCATTCTTCTGCGGGAATATCCCGAAAAAAGGCTGATGCGATTACCCTGAGTGAGGCATAGTGTGAAAAGATCTCAAACTTTTATTCCCACATTACGGGAAACGCCTGCGGAAGCAGTTGTTATCAGTCATCAATTATTATTACGCGCCGGAATGATCCGCAGATTGGGCAACGGGCTGTTTAATTATCTGCCGCTCGGTTTACGGGTATTTAGGAAGGTTGAAAATATCGTACGGGAGGAAATCGACGCTACCGGATGTTTGGAGTGTAAGGCTTCGGTTGTCGCTCCGGGGGAAATTTGGCAGGAATCCAAGCGTTGGTACACGATGGGGGACGGCCTGTTACGGATGAAGAACCGGCTCGGTCAAGACCTCGTTGTCAGCCCTACAAATGAAGAATCGTTTACCGCCCTTATGCGGTACGAGCTCGGTTCGTACAAGGATTATCCGCTTTCGGTGTATCATATCAATACTAAGTATCGTGATGAAATTCGTCCCCGTTACGGATTAATGCGTGCCCGTGAGTTTACGATGAAAGATGCGTATTCCTTCCACACGAATGCTGAATGTCTGGATAAAACCTACCGTACATTCGGCGAAGCATACGAAAAGATTTTCCGCCGCTTCGGCCTAAGCATTATTCGGGTGCGGGCGGATTCCGGTTCTATGGGCGGCAGCGGCTCCGAGGAATTTATGGTTGAATCCGCAATCGGGGATGACACGCTCATCCTTTGTCCGCAGTGCCGCTATTCGGCAAACGAAGAAAAGGCAGCCTGTGCACCCGATCCCTACACCGAACTTCCCGAAACGTCGGAAAAATGTACTAAACTGCCGACGCCCGATGCCCGCACAATAGAGGAATTAGTTGCTTTCTTGCATACTTCACCGAAGGCCTTTATCAAAACGTTGATCTATCATGTAAAGGATTCCGAGGTTATCGACTCTGAGTTTGTCGCAGTGTGTATCCGCGGCGATTTGGAAGTGAACGAAGCAAAATTGACGGCTGCGCTTAAAGCGGCGGAGGTTGAACTTGCATCCAATGCGGATGTGGAAGATATTACGGGTACCGTAGTCGGTTTTGCCGGTCCTGTCGGTTTAACCAAGGCTCCCGTATTGGCTGACGAAAGCGTCATGATGATGCACGATGCCGTCGCAGGTGCATTGGAAAAAGATATGCACTATATTCATGTTGAACCGAAACGGGATTTTACTCCTGCTTTGGTATGTGATGTCCGCATTGTAAAAGCCGGCGATCTTTGCCCCTTGTGCAAAACGCCGTTTTACAGCAAAAAAGGCAATGAGCTTGGACACATTTTCAAACTCGGTACAAAATACACCAAGAGTATGAATATGACTTACCTTGACGAAAGCGGTCAACAGCAATATCCTTTAATGGGTTGCTACGGTATCGGCATCGACCGTGCTCTGGCATCGATTATCGAAGAGCATCACGACGATAACGGAATTATCTGGCCGATGAGCGTTGCCCCGTATCATGTCGGCATCGTACCGATACAGTATGAAGGAACAATGAAAGCCACTGCTGACCGGCTGCACGATGAACTCACAGCTCGTGGGATTGAGGTATTGCTGGATGACCGTGTAGAACGGCCGGGGGTTAAGTTCAAGGATATGGATTTAATCGGCTTGCCTATCCGGCTTGTTATCAGCGATAAGAAACTGCCTAATATTGAATTTAAGTTCCGTTCGAATAAAGAGTCGATGAACATACCGCTTGAAGGCATTGTCGATTATGTTGTGCAACGTGTGCAGCGTGAATTAATGCAGTAGGCATGCGGTGTCTCTCATATCTAAACGAATTGAGATAAGAGACAGCCTCATTGGTTTATTGGGACTCGGCCTTAACGTCGGGGTAAGTTTTTACTTTCTACCTCATGTAGGGTTTTTTGCAGGCGTTACGGATAATATTTCGTTCGTACAGATGTATAATAAACAGTATTATACTAAGGGTACTGTTTCTGATCTTGCTTGTTTTTTTACGATTCCTCTCGTATACTGTTAGGAATGGAACCCATTATCCTTGCATCCAAATCGCCTCAACGGCAGGATATTTTAAAACATTTGAATATACCATTTATCAGTATCCCGTCGGAGGCTGATGAAGTTGTCGCCCTTGATCTTTCTCCCGAAAAAGCGGTAGAGCAGATTGCATTGCGGAAGGCAGAGGCGCTGCTTCGCTCTCCGCTCAAAATCAATACGCCGTGGATTATCTCTGCCGACACGCTCATTTTTTCTAACGGTACGCCGATGGGAAAACCCGCCAATATTGACGATGCCCGCAAGATGCTGCAATCGTATTCCAATACTGCGCATAAGGTTATCACGGCGATTTGTTGCTACGACGAAAAATTACAGCACATTTCAACCCGAATCAGCAGTTCGCAGGTGTTTTTTAAGGCGTTGTCGGAGGCCGAAATCGATTGGTATCTCAGTACGGGAGAGTGGCAAGGCGCTGCCGGAGGCTACCGCATACAGGGAACGGCGGCGTGTTTTATTACAAAAATAGAAGGTTCGTACAGCGGAATCGTAGGCTTGCCTATTTATGAGTTATATGATATTTTGACTGAGCACGGCTATAGCTTTACTTAAAAAAATAGCAGCTGTGTAAATATCCTAAAATGCAGTGGGAAACCTCTAAAATCTTACCATATTTTTAGAAACGTTCGGAGTGCATTTTTTAGAGAAATAGAGAAGGATGGGCTTAAAAAAGCTCGTGAAGGAGTAACCATGGCAGTAGTAACCATGAAAAACCTGCTTGAATCCGGTGTTCACTTCGGACATCAGGTAAAACGCTGGGATCCGCGGATGAAGAAATACATTTTTGCGGAACGGAACGGTATCCACATTATCGATTTGCAGAAAACCATCACTGCAATCCGCGAGGCATACGAGGCGGTGCGTAAGACAACCGCAGCAGGAAAATCCGTCTTATTTGTCGGAACTAAAAAACAAGTACAGCAAACCATTGCAAAAGAAGCTGAACGCTGCGGAATGTTCTATGTTAATAACCGTTGGCTCGGCGGAATGTTGACAAACTTTTCTACCATTAAGAAAAGCCTTGCACGTCTCAAGAAAATCGAAAAAATGGAAAACGACGGCACTTTTGACAGCCTTACCAAAAAAGAGGTTGCAGTGCTGCAGAAAGAAAAAGCAAAGCTCGAAAAGAACCTTGGCGGTATCAAAGAGATGAAAGACTTGCCGGGCATCATCTTTATCATCGATACGCGGAAAGAGACTATTGCCATCAGCGAAGCGCGCCGCATGGGAATCCCCATTGTTGCAGTTGTCGACACAAACTGTAACCCCGAAGGGATTGACTATCCGATTCCGGGTAACGACGACGCCATCCGCTCGATTTCTTTATTCACTCAAATTATTGCGAATGCCGTTATCGAAGCAGATAACGAAAGCGGTCTCAAGATTATCGAAAACTTGCAGGACGGAGACGAGGGATTCAACGATTCCGGTATCGATCCGTATCAAGATCGCGAAGATGAAGAAATTACGGATTATTCCAACTATACCCCTTCGGAAAAGAACGAAACTGAAGAAGAAGCGGATGACAGCAGCAGCTCTTTAATCGACGAAGACACGCTGTACGGCGACCGCTAAAGAATAAACCTGTTCGGAAACTTCCGTTTCTGAATAGGTTACCTTGTAAAACTTGCCGCTGAACGGTGTGTATGCTTTCAGCGGTATCTTACCATGCACAAAGATTGAGGGAGAAATTAATTATGGAAATAAAAGCATCTGATGTAAAGGCGCTGCGCGAAAAGACCGGCGCCGGTATGATGGAATGTAAAAAAGCTTTGCAGGAATGTAACGGCGACGCAAAAGAAGCGGAAAAATACTTAAAAGAAAAAGGCCTTGCCGCTGTTGAAAAGCGTGCGAGCCGCGCGACCAGCGAAGGTATCATCGTTGTTAAAACCGCCGATTCTAAAGCGGTGATGGCGGAATTAACCTGCGAGACCGACTTTGTTGCAAAAAATGCCGATTTTATCGCAGTGGGCGATAAAATTGCAGAGACTGCTCTTGCAAAAGGCTATACCGATGTTCAACAAGAATTGAGCGATATGGTACTCGACCTTGCAACCCGCGTTCGCGAGAATATGGGTCTGCGGCGCTTAACTGCCGTACAAGCGGGCAGCGACGAATACATTGCACACTACGTCCACTCCGACAAAAAAACCGGCGTTATCGTCGTATTGAAATCCGATAAGCCCGCTGTATTTGCCGAGAAAGCATTCAAGGACTTTGCGTATGACTGCTGTCTCCACGCAGCAGCATTTACCCCGCTCTATGTAAAGAAAGAAGATGTCGATGCTGCCTATATCGACGAGCAGCTTGAAGTATTCCGCGGACAGGTTGCCGAATTGCAGAAGCCCGATAACGTAAAAGAAGGCATCGTAAAAGGAAAGCTCAATAAGCATTTAGCCGAAATCTGCTTCCTTGAGCAAGCCTTTGTTAAGGATGACAAGGTATCCGTAGCGGCAAAGATGAAAGAAGTAGGAAAGCAGCTCGGTGCGAATATCAGTCTTTCAAAGCTTGTGCTGTGGCAGCTTGGTCAATAGAGGGCGGATATGAGCGATATTCATAGTGTCTATGAAGACAAAATGAAGAAGTCGATTGCGGCGTTGAAAGATGAATTTAACGGGCTTAGGACAGGCCGTGCTTCCGCTTCTTTGTTTGATAAAATACGGGTGGATAGCTATGGGCAGCCGACGCCGCTCAATCAAGTGGCGACCATTTCTATTCCGGAAGCTCGCTTAGTGGTTATTCAGCCGTGGGATAAATCGTTATTGGGAGAAATCGAAAAAGCCATCCTTAAATCGGAGCTTTCGTTAAACCCTGCCAATGACGGTAAACTTATCCGTATCGCAATTCCGCCGCTTACCGAAGAACGCCGAAAGGAGCTCGCAAAACAAGCGAAAAACTTTGCAGAGCAGTGCCGCGTTGCAATCCGCAATATTCGGCGCGATGGAATTGATGATGCAAAAAAACAGCAAAAAGAGGGACTTTTAAGTGAAGATGCGTTAAAGGCAGCCGAAGAAAAGTTCCAAAAAGCAACGGACGCTCATATCAGCGATATCAATAAGCTCCTTGCTGAAAAAGAAAAAGAGATTATGGAAGGTTAATGATAGTGCAGCATATTGCCGTCATCATGGACGGCAACGGGCGATGGGCCGAGCAGCGGGGATTAGCTCGTACAAAAGGACATCAAGAAGGACTGGAAGCGGCAAAGCGAATTGTCAAGGCTGTCTCAGATTTACATATACCATACATCACTCTGTATGTGTTTTCGACGGAAAACTGGAAACGCACGGAGGAAGAAGTCGGTTTTTTGATGGGTCTTATTCAACAACATCTGCGTGCGGAACTCGCCTTTTATGCTGCGAACAATATTAAGGTACGGCATATCGGCAATGCGACAGCATTGCCGCGTGCAATTCAAGCGGATATTGCCGATATAATGAAAAAAACGGAACACTATACGGGAACAACCATGCAACTTGCCATTAACTATGGTGGTAAGGATGAAATTATTCGTGCAATAAAAAAGCTGAGCGGCGAACAGCTTGAAGCGCTTACGGAAGATACCTTTGAACAGTTGCTCGACACGGCAGGAGTTCCGCCTGTTGATTTTGTTATCCGTACCGGCGGGGAAAAGCGTTTAAGTAATTTCTTATTATGGCAAACCGCGTATGCCGAATTTTACGGTTCGGATGTCTTGTGGCCGGATTTTACACCCACTCATCTGCAGGAAGCATTAGACGCTTACGGTAAACGCACACGACGCTTCGGAAGGATCGTATGAAAAAGATTATTGAACGGATAATAATGTTTGTCGTCGGCTTGCCTCTTGTAATCAGTTCGGTATATTTTTTGCCGTATCAACATTTTTTGATATTACATCTCGAAATATTTGCTGTTACCGCTCTTTCAATCATAGAAATTCGCACCATGTTTTCCCGAAAAATTGCCGTCTATTCTACACCAATTGTCTTATTAGCCGGTATGATTATCCCAGTGGCTGTATATCTGTTTATGTTTGGACTTTTTTCTCGTGTCGAGATGGTCTTGATCGGCATCGGTGCGCTCTATTTTATCTTCTTTGTTGAAGCTTTTTATTCGTTTTCAAAACCGTTTGAAAAAAGTATCCAACGGGTTTGTTCAGCCGTATTTATGATTTTTTACCCGGGATTTTTGATCGTATTCCTTTCCGCTATGACGCGCTGGACATCAGCTTCGAATATTATCGCCGTATTTTTATTGATGGTTTTTTCTTGTGATTCGCTTGCATGGCTTTTCGGTGTGTTGTTCGGGAAGGGAAACCGCGGCTTTGTACCGGCGAGTCCGAATAAAAGCATCGTCGGCTTTATCGGTGGACTCATCGCCTCAACTGCTGTCGGCTTTCTTGCTTTTAAATTGTTCCCTGCCGACTTTGGAAAGAGTTTGAGCGGCTCTTTAATAACGGGTTTTTGTACCGGAGTAGCCGCCATCATCGGAGATCTTATCGAATCCATTTTTAAACGTTCCGCTGAGGTAAAAGATTCAGGAGCGCTCATACTCGGGCGCGGTGGTATTCTCGATAGTATTGATTCTATTCTACTTGCTGCTCCGATATTCTACCTTTGCTATCGATTTTTCGTTGGGATATAATAGACCTATTCGATAACTGCGTCTTCGAATAGGTCGACGAGTTCTAAATCGCACGAATAGCACGATGCAAGAACATCTCATTTCAAGGTATCCTGTTCGGAAACGGAAGTTTCCGAACAGGTTGAATACTCGTCGGGCATCTCGAAAAAGCAACCATCTGTTTTTAGATGTCTCATTATATAGGGTGGAATAATGAAAAAGATAATTGTGCTTGGGGCAAGCGGAACAATCGGACAAAATGCTATCGATATTATACGCAAGTTTCCGGATCGTTTTGAACTTGTCGGCGTTTCCGTACACACGAAGACCGATGTATTGGATGCCTTATGTACCGAATTTCATTTTCAGGATTTTGCGGTAACGGATTCTGCCGCAGCCGCAAACTATGATACAAAACATCAGAGCCTTGAACAGTTTCTCACTGAAACGCCCGCCGATATTGTCGTGAACGGTATTGCGGGGGCGGCGGGATTACCGGCATCCCTCATTGCGGTTCGGACTCATCGAACACTCGCGCTTGCGAATAAAGAAAGCATTGTGATGGCGGGGCGCCTTTTGCAGAAAGAAGCCGAGAAGTATCATTCCCTTATTATTCCGGTAGATTCCGAGCATTCAGCCATTTACCGCTTAATACAAGCGCACGGGCGGGAGGCTATTGAACGCTTGATCATTACCGCTTCTGGCGGCCCGTTCAGAACATGGACGAGGAAGCGTATTCAAGAAGCAACCTTGCAGGACGCGCTTAAACACCCGACGTGGGCGATGGGGGCTAAGATCACCATCGATTCCGCCTCCCTTGCCAATAAGGCTTTGGAAGTAATCGAAGCAGTGCATCTTTTTGATATGGATGCCGACCGTATTACCGTTGCGGTGCATCCGACGAGTATTGTGCATTCGCTGGTGCAGCTTACCGGCGGCGAAGTGTATGCGCAGCTTTCTCCGCCCGATATGCGAAACCCTATTTTTGCTGCGCTCAGCTATCCTGAAGAGCCGCCGCCCTATCTTGCGCCGCTCGATTTTACCAAGCCTTTAGACCTGCACTTCGAGCCGCCGCGGACGGAGGATTTTCCGATGCTATCGCTCGGGTTTACCGCCGCCCGTAAAAAGGCCGGGTACCCGATCGCATTCAACGCCGCCAATGAACAGGCCGTCGCGGCGTTTTTGCGCAATCAAATCCGGTTTGTGCATTTAGCGGAGATTACCGCACAGGTGATGCAGGAAGATTGGAGCGCCGCGCCGAAGGATATAACGGAGGTTATGCGCATTGACGAATCCGCCCGCCGCCGCGCAGACGCCATTATCACGCATGTAATGTAAGAATACAAGGCAACCATACGGAAATAATTCAAGTGTTTACCTACATTGCATATGCCGGAGAAAAATAGTGTCGATAGGGTGCCCGTCAAACTCTATGCGGAAATAGCGAGGATAGGCATTGTTGATTTTATCATTTCCCCATTTTTCTTTTTTAACGGTAATCCCCTCGTGTTCTAAATTCCTTAATACATCAAAAGCCTTTCACCCAATGAAACAACAGTATTCGGTTTGAGTATTTTTATCGTTTCTAAAATGATGTTCCAGCCTGCTTCAAAATCAGAATTGTCGGAGCGTTCTTCGCTTGCATTATAAGATTTCCAGTGAGATCGTCTCTATTTGTTACACCGAGGATAATTTCGGTAGTGTGTTGAAAATGGAATAGCAGTGTGGTAGGATAAAGATAGGTGTGGATATGGAAAATTCAATAAAGTCATTAAACGAGTATTTAAGTCTAACTTCTACTTTCATTATTCCTTATTATCAACGCGGATATATATGGGGTAAAAAACGTGATTCTAAGAAAGATTCGGCAGCATACATGATTGACAGTATTATAGCAGCTTTTGAAAAGAAGCGAGAGCTATTTTTGCAAGGTATTATTACTACTAAACCTAAAAATAATGAAGTGATATTAATAGATGATGGACAACAGCGCACAACCTTTTTTTATCTCCTGTTACGCTATCTTGGTTCAGACCGTATATTCAAAATAAAATATGAAATCCGTAAAGAATCCGATTCATTTCTTCAAAATATTGCAGAAGTTGCTCAACAGTCACGTGAAGAATTGGTAAAACAAGCAAAAAAAGATGAAACCGAAAAACATCAAGATATATATTATTTTAAGAAAACAATACGGATAATACATGAAGTTTTAAAAAAGAAAACTCCTAATGAGTTGCACGATTTAGCAGTATTTTTGTATGAAAACATAAAGTTTTTATGCATATCTATACCGGACGATAAAGCGATAACCGTTTTCTCCATGATGAACGGCAATAAAGCGGTGATGACACCGGAGGAACTCATAAAAGCCGAATTATTACGTTTAGTATCGTTAGATAGCAATAGTGATGAAGATTCAGCAAAACGATGGGAACAAGTCTTATTGCGCGGAAAATATGCACGGGAGTGGGATAGATGGCTCTATTGGTGGAATAATAATAGCGTAAAAGAGTTTTACGGCATGAAAGAGCAATCAAATAACACGCTCGGTCTTTTATTAACAACATATTATGAAATACACAAAGAAAAAAATGCAGATTATTCTTTTGCAGAATTTAGAAGTCTCTTTTTAAAAGAAAATTCAGCTCAAAAAGCGCATGATCTTTTTTATGATTTACGCCGGTTACAAAAGAAATTCGAAGATGTATATAACAGCACTGGCAACACGGTGGAGTTGCATAATAAAATCGGCGCAATAATAAAAATATTTAACAAGAAGCATCGAATAAACTTTCTTGTCGATTATTTTTCCGATCATATTACACAAGATGAATTGGAAAAATGGTATAAATATGTATTTTTAAGTCTTACCTATAATGATATCAAAAAAGCATTAGCAGCTGAAAAAAATGCTGAAGATGACGAACCGATCATTGAGAATGATGTAAAGGATTTAATTAACGCAGTTTCTGATAATGATTTATACAATAATAATGATTATAAACAATATGCGTATTTGCAACTTTTTAGATTAAATATTGAAGAAGATACGAAACTCGGCAGAGCTTTTGATTTTTCCTGTTGGGATAACGGAAAGAAATCATTAGAGCATATTTTACCACAATCAAAAGCATCCGGAAAAAATGAACATTGTATCGGAAATCTTGTCCTGCTTTACAAAAATGAGAATTCCGCATTCGGCAACAAGAGTTTTGAAGATAAAAAACGAATGTATTTTGATTTTTCTGAAAATTTTAAAAGCCGTCATTTACTGCATACTATGTCCGTATTTGCAGGAAGCTGTTGGGGAAATAAAGAAATAGAGCAGAATAAAGAGAAAATAATAGCGGAGATAAAAAAGTATTATGGTTACACAAAATAAAACCTTTCAGACAGGGAAAGAATATTGCTTAGGGGATATATTCAATGGTGAGAATAAGATAATTATTCCCGATTTACAACGTGATTATTGCTGGGGAGACAAAGCCGGTCTTGTAGAAAACTTTACGGATAACCTTATTGAACTCTTTGTAAAAGATAAAAATCAGCATATCACTATGGGGCTCATATATGGATACGAGGAGCCGTCCCATTATCTGCAATTATGCGATGGACAACAGCGTCTTACAACGCTTTTTTTATTACTCGGTCTGCTCAATAAGCGAACGGAAAATTCTTTTGAGCAGTATATTACTGATAACAAAGAGCCTCGTTTACAATATGCAATACGGGAAAATACGCTCTATTTTTTATTCGATCTTGCCGGTAATTTTTTTGCCGGGGATAATACAACCCTGAATGTTGAAGATATACGAAAACAGCCGTGGTATTTTAAAGACTATGATGTGGATCCTAGTATACAAAGTATGCTGAAAGCCTTAGATATCATTGATAAACGGTTAACGTCTCAAACTATAAAAGATAACTATAAGGCTTTCGGAGAGTTTCTAATAGATAAGATATTTTTTCTGTATTATGATATGGAAAATCGTAGAAACGGCGAAGAAACCTTCGTGATTATTAATACCACCGGTGAACCGCTTACCGAAACTGAAAATCTAAAACCCCTTATGTTATCAAAGATTACGGATGACGAAAAACAAAAATCTGCTAGCAAAGACTGGGAACAATGGGAAGACTTTTTTTGGCAAAATCGAGATGAAAATGATACTGCAGATATCGGCTTAAAGGAGTTTTTTAGATGGGTTGTATTATTGCAATTTGATATAATAAACGATAATAAAACAGCTTTCCAAAATATGGTCGACTCTATGCCGAGTACCGAACTGAGAAAGCTTGATCTTAAAACGGTGAAAAAGTATTTTTCTATTATTACGTTTCTTTTCGATAAAGAACTCATTGATAAATTTGACTCATACCTAGCGCCGCAGGAGCAAAACGATCAGATTATATTATTTAAGATTTTACCGGTAATTGAATATATCTCTCGGTTTGGTCAATCGAATATAGAAAATATTAGACGGGTAATACGGTTTTTCTTTAATCTTTCGCGCGTGGAGAACGTAAGCAAGGCTATTTCCGAACAATTACCTGAAGCTCTCAGCATTATAAAGAAGTTGCCGAATGCTGAGATAACATCTCTATTGGAATTTAAAGATAAAATTTCAAAAACCTTATTAACCGATGAAGAAGCATTTAAATTAGCTTTGTATAAAACCGGAGGAAAAGAAAGACAAAACTATGAAAAGCGATTTTGGGCAGCAGAAGATCATCATCTATGGAAGGGTGAAATAAAGCCGCTATTGCAATGGAGCTGTAGAGATGGGGTACTCGATAGCAGCACCTTTGATGTAGCACGTTTTGATGAATACGATAAAACCGTTAGGCAGATATTTTATAATGGCCATAAGGATCGGAAGCTCGATATCACCAGAAGAGCGTTACTGACTATTCTACCGTCGGATAATTATCCTAAGATATTTAGAGGAAATACAAATTATTCTTTTTGTTGGGAGTATAAGGATTGGAAAACGCTGATTTATGAGAATAATAAAGGTTTTCAATCTTTTCTTGATATACTGAAAGATAAATCCAATATACAGAATGCAGAAAAAGATATGATTACCAAATGTATCGATGATATAAAAGGTGGAAAGCGTAAATTAGATTATGATTTAGATAAATTCTTGAAATATCCTGAAATTTTAGCCTATTGTAAGAAAAAGAATATACAATGGGATGATAAAAAAGATAACTGGATATTAGTTCCGAAAACAAGAGCTACCACCTTTATTGATTTGGAACTATATATCTTTTATTTAGAACTTATTCCACCTGAACAATCGCAATTTTTAACGCAAAATCTGGCAAAATATAGTGATGATAAAAGTAAAAAACATTACCGATTTACGATTAATAGTATACATTGGAAAATATGGTTTTATGCTGAATATAATGATGGAAATTGCTGCGTATTTTCAAAAGAAGATAATTCTTGCGTTATCGATTGTTTATTGGAGAAGACAGAATTGTATGAAATTAACCTACGCAATGGAAATAATCAAAATCAAACGAAATCTGAATTTGAAGAGCTCGCCGTGCGGTTGAGTATGGAATATTTAAAAAAAGAAAAACGGTATCGATTATCCCATTTAGATAAAGAAGATGCTTATCAGAAAATAAAAGAAATAATAACAGCCGTATCACACTGACAGCGGTTATATAAGTTACTATTTTCAGCGGTTCAAAGAATGTTTCGCTCCGCAAAACTTACCAGTATATGATAGAGGTGGTAAAAATTGCTTTAAGGATGTATGTTAAGAATATCTAGCTTGTCCCCATCTCTTTTTTTGCTATAATAATAAAGGAAAGACGGGAGCAAATATATTGAACAAGAATTTGACGAGTTGACTATCACCGATGATATCGCTAAGCAAAGGACTGTAATGGACGTATCTTTTGCGTGAAATTTTATCTAAAATTTCACGCAGTTTATTTTTAGAAAAGAAGGATAACCGCATCAGGTGTGCAGTTCAAATACCGCAGCAGCACAGGGATTGGGCGACCATTTGAGCCGCAAAGCGGCGAAACTCTGGTCGAACAATCCCTGTGATGCTGCGGGGTGTAAAAAAAATAACCTGATGCGGTTACCCTGCGAAGGACTATATAGATGATAAAATTTTTGATCGGATTGCCGGTACTCGGTATTGTTGTATTTATCCATGAGCTGGGGCACTTCATCGCTGCTAAGCTCTGCGGAGTGTCGGTAGAAAGCTTTTCCATCGGCTGGGGACCGGTACTGCTGCATAAAAAATTCGGTACAACCGACTACCGGCTATCGGCGATTCCCCTCGGCGGCTACTGCGGCATGAAAGGCGAACACGCATTTAGAGAGGCTTATGAAAAAAAACTATCGACTGTCCCCAAGGAAGAGGGGAGCTTGTTTGCCGCACATCCCTTTAAGCGGATACTGATAGCATTTGCGGGACCCTTTGCCAACCTCTTGCTTGCCGCCGTTGCGCTTGCCATGATAAGCGGGATTGGCAGGACATACTATACCACTGATAACCGCATCGTGCCGGTATACTGTCTCGATTCGAGCGACCAATCGCCTGCGCGGACAGCCGGTTTACAAATAGGCGATCGTATTCTTAAAATTAATGATGAAAAGACCGCGAACTTCGCCGATATTCAGCAGATTATCGCACTGCATCCGGAAGAATCGCTTACAATGCTGATTGAACGAGGCAGCGAGCAGCTCAGCACAACGATACGTCCTGATTTGAATAAAAAGACCGGTGCGGGGCAGGTCGGTATTTACCGTTATGTGCCGCTCGAAGTTGCATCCGTGCGGAAAGATTCCGCTGCCGATTTAGCGGGAATAAAAATAGGTGATCGTATTACCGGTATTGACGGCACGACGCTCGATAACCAGATGGCGCTGATATACTTTTTCCGCGACTATACGCAAAAGACCGCACTCTTTGAGCTTATCCGTGCCGGTGAGCGGATTGAGCTGCCGGTAAACCTTGTCCGCACGGAAAACGGCAGCGTCGATCTCGGTTTGAATTGGGAATATATCACTGTAAATGAAGAAGGAACCGGTTTTATTGCCAGTTTGCGCAAAGGGCTGGTGCAAACCGGAGAACTGACGGTTGTTACGCTGAAAAGCCTCGGTCTTTTGTTTAAGGGCGTGAGTATGACCGAAGCGGTTGCAGGGCCGGTACGAATCAGTTCGATGATCGGCGGTCTTGCAGCAGACGGCTTTAGTGAGAATGTACGGGCGGGCTTTGTGAATATCGCAGAAATTGTTGCGGTAATATGCGTGTCTCTTTTTTTAATGAACCTCTTGCCCATTCCTATTCTTGACGGCGGATTGATCTTTACTGCCTTTATTGAATGCATCGTCCGTCGGCAAATTCCGCCTCGTGTGTTATATTACCTACAGTTTGTAGGAGTTGCCTTTATCGCCGTGCTTTTTTTCTTTGCACTTTGGGCGGATATCTTATATATTATGAAATAACAGGGAGTGGAAAGGATCTATTTTTGATGCTCCTTGTACATCTCGTGAGGAGCCGTACGATAAAAGCTGCCGAAGATACCGTCAGCTTTTATCTACTCAAGTTTGCGTTGCAAACTTGTATATCTACTGCACATTCTCATTTCATTGCGAATGTGCTTAAAAAGTCAACAAAAAGTTGAAACTTTTTATTGACTTTTTATAGGAGGAGTTATGCAAAAAATTACCTGTAAATGTGACTGTTCGTTTGACGTGGAATATGAAAAAACAATCGATCTTGATGCCCGCCCTGCAATCAAAGAAGATATAAAGAAAGGCTCCTTTTTGTCTTTTATATGTCCGTCCTGCCATTCAAAAGTCAATATCGAGCTTGAAACAGAATTTGTGTGGAAATCAAAAAAGACGACATTGCTGTTTGTACCCGAAAAGAAGCGTATGGAATGCCTCGCTTTTTGCGCAGGCGCTGTCCGAATCGATGCGGAAAATAATAAAAAGTTAAAGACTGAATTTCTGAAAAAAGGACAAACACCCGTTATCGGTTATCCTGAACTTGCCGACCGGATTGCTGTCCTTGATTCCGGCTTAGACCCTGAAATTGTGGAAGCGGTAAAATTCTTTTTGCTGGATAACGGAAAGAATATCAAGGGTAAACAAATTCAAATCCTATTTGAAAAACTCGAGGATGAGACGATTGAGTTTCATGTGCATGGATTACGGGAAAAAGAAGTTGCTGTGATGCGTATTCCGCTGACTCTTTATCGTTCGATTGAAGCAGATCGCAAAGCGAAAAAGCAAAAAGAAGTGTTTCAGGCTTTGTGGCTTGGTCCCTATCTTTCCTATAAGAATATTCATGCCGAAGGAGATGATCATGAGCCGGTGGTTTAGATGCATTCCGCTTTTGTTTTTATTTTTATGTGTGTGTGTAAGTATACAGGCACAGACCACCGGTCACACCGGCTCAACAGCTGCGTCAACCAAACCGGCAGCATCGGTGATTGAACAAACCGCTGCTGATGAACAATTGCAAACGGATACATTGGATAACGATGACGATTCGGGTGTACAGCACCAATCCCAATCAGATAATCCTACCAATGCCGGAGAGCAATCATCCACCGCTGCACAGGATACATCGAAAAAAACGCCGGAGAAATCTGACACAACCGGTGCCGTATCTGCTTCTGATGAATCACCTCGCACGGAAGATTCTGTTCCGGAAGGAGCGGGAGAAAGTGCTGCCGGAGAGCAGAATGGCAAGGGGGTATCGGAGAATACCGATGCCAATGCAGAATCTGCGACAGAATCTGAGCTCGATGAAAATCTTGCCGATACGGCGATGCAAAAAAATGGTGTAGGGGGACAAGACCCTTCTGTAAAAAACAGTCTGGAACGGGCACGTATTTCTCATCAATTTGAAGGCGGGGTTACCGCTATCGCCGACTCTTCCATTACGCATTCTTTTTTTGCTGCAGGAAAAGACGGCTTTATTACCCGTTTTTCATATAGAACGATGAAGCCCGAAACGTGGCAGGTATCGACTATGCCGATTAAGCGCATAGCTGCACATCCTAAAAAAAACGTGATTGCCGTCTATGAAACGGACGGTTTCAGCATTCATACTATTTCCCTCTGGGATTGGCAAACAAAAAAACAGCTGTACGCAAAACGCTTTACCAGCTCTGTTCTTTCACTATCGTGGTCGGCACAGGGGACATATCTCTTTATCGGAACCGCATCGACGGAAGGCATTACTATCCTTGATGCAAGCGGAAAGATTAAAAAAGTGTATCCGCGTCCGCCGGGAATTGTGCTGCTTGCTGCGACCGGCCCGAGCGAAAAAAGCATCGTAACATACGGAGAAACCGGCAGGCTTGTGTATGCCGATATTGCGAAAAAATCCATTCTGACACAGTACGAAACAGAAGATCGGTTGGAAAGTCCTGAACTAATTAAAAATTATACTCAGATTATCGGGTATAAAAACGGGAATGTTGTGGTGGTAAAGGCTGCTTCTGGTGAGGTATTGGAAAATTATCCTGCTCGTTCGGCGCTGTTTGCAGGGAAGATTACGGATAGCCTGCCGGTATGGATTGAAAAAGGAGACGCGCGGCGAACATGGCATTTGTGTCAAGGCGATAAAAAATCCCCCGCTTTTACTCTTCCGCATCCCGCAGTTATCACGGCAGCAAGGCATGTCGATGCAACGGTTGTAATTGGAACCGATGACGGTAGACTATACCGTTTAAAGCAAAATAGTGATGCGACAATTTCGCTAACGGAGTTGAACATCGATACTTCAATTCAAGTTAGTGATATATGTACGAAAGATTCTAAAATCTATATGTTGAGCGGTTCGACGCTGTATGCCGCCGCTTCTCCGACGGATGAGCCGGAACCCGTTATCCAATCTGTTTCAGGCGAACGGTGTACCGTATACGGGAACGGCTTTTTATTTTGGTCTGCGGAAAAAAATGCACCGCTGTATTATGCAGAGGAAGGACAAACACCGACTATTCTTTACCGTCCGCGGGAACGGCTCAATTCGGTTTCGGTTTATAAAGATACTATTGCTGCGGTACGGGCGTTTAGCGGTCTTGTTCTATTGAACGGTAAAAGCGGAAAGCAGTTATTTACGTATCAAGCAGCCGGATTGCAAGATGCAGTACAAGTTGATGACACATTCGTGCTTATTACCAAAAGTACGGGCGGTGTTATCCGTCAACCGCTCCTGCTGATTGACATCAGAACGAGCGAAACCATCCCGCTTAATATGGACGGGGACATTGCGTTTTCCGCACAGGCAAATAACAAGGTACCCAATACATTTTCATGCTTTCGGTTAAAAACGGAGAAAGCGGCGCAAACCGATTTAATGACGATGAAAATCGATACGGCGCATCCCGCCCGCAGCGCTTTTACCGCGGCGCTTTCGTACGGTGATGAAAACTTACAAGCCTCGCTCTACGATGATGGATACGCCGTGCTCACCAACCTCGGGAAAAATCAACTGAGCTATTACGATAAAAAGCGGAGATCGATTCGGCAGCTTCCGCGGGACTATGCGTTATCCCGCAAGGCGTTGATGACGGATACATACATTGTCAGCGTGAATTATGACGGATCCCTTTCGTGGTTTAACCGCCGGACGATGCAGTTGTTGCAGCATATCCCGCCGACTAAGAATTGAGGTTGTGGAAGTTGCCTCTTAACAATTTGCAAATACTAACCTATACTATCAGTGATGAAAGAATCGAGAAAAAAGCGCAATACTTATACTGAAATTCTCAAAAATGCAAAAATGGAATTTTTGCGAAAAGGCTTTGGAAAAGCGTCGATGCGCTCAATTGCGGCAATGACAGGAATAACCGCCGGCGCTTTGTATAAACACTTTCCGTCAAAGGCTGCAATCTTTGAAGCACTGGTGCAGCCACTTATTGCGCAAACATTAAGTATCGGTACCGATTTTTCCGAAATCGTGATTGATCTATTCAAGGCAGAAAATAACACGGCAATAAAAGAGGTTATACGCACATCGATATGGAATTTATATAATCTTGTTTATAACCGCTTTGACGAATTTAAGCTGTTGTTTAATCGTGCTACAGGAACAAAATATGAAAATATCCGCCATGAATTTGTAATGGCGGATGTTGCAGCATGTAAAAAATTCATCGACGATTTTAAAAAACATGGAATCAATATCCGTCCTTTAAGCGACGACCAGCTTCATTTGATTTACAGCACTGCCTTAACGCCGTTTTTTGAGATTATAACCCATGAATATTCTTATGAAAAAGCTCAAGGATTTATCGATATATTAACCGATGTCATGTATTTCTGCTGGAATAAAATTATGCAGCCGGAAACACAATCAGGACAATCACACCAGCTGCCTTTTTAGCCCCCCAGCAGAATCAGAGGTTGCTCAACCAGAATTGAACCTCTTCGCGGTTAAAATGGGCTCACAACCTCTTGATTCTGCGATATTTGATTTACACTTCTGACGCAATCGCTCTTCTGCTAAAATAAATTATGTGAAATTTTAGGTAAAATTTCACATAGAAAGAATGCAACTGCATCATTCACGCGAGGAATACAATCGAACCTATTGACAATTTTTAGAAGAATTCTATACTAAAATAGTAAACATTGTTTACTATTTTAGTTATCAATAAGAGGCTTCTTAGATGAAACTTGAAGGGATACATTTCTTTTTTAAAAAAATTGCGGAATTTCAATTAAAATACCGCTGGCTCTGTTTGGTTCTGCTTGCGACTGTAACGGTTGCGGGGCTTATAGGCGTAAAAAGTTTTAAGGTCGGCTCGGCTGATGAAGACGAGTTTTTAACCGTAAAAGAAAGCACAAAAAAGAATGATGCGCGGTTTAAGGAATTGTTCGGCAGTAACGATTCGATCGTGCTGCTTTTTGAATCAGACGATGTATTTAAGCCGGAGGTGCTCCAAGCGATTAAAGATATCGGCGCCGATCTTTTGGAAAAAGTACCGTATGCGGATTCCATTACCTCGATTACCGATACGGATATTACCGTTGGTACGGACGAAGGCATAGAAATCACCAATCCGTTTCGGGACGGTATTCCATCCGATCCTGCTGATCTACAAAAAGCGAAGGATTTTATTCTTTCGCGTAAGTCGATTGTTAATAAGCTCGTAACGCAGGATGCAACGGAAACGTGGTTGGTACTGTCGCTCAAGGCGACGCCACCTGAAGAGGTGTGGAGTAAAACTTCGACAAAGGCTCCGATGTACGTTATCGGAGAAGCGGCAATCGACATTGTTACCGATCCCAAATATCAACGCGCCGCCTATACTATAAAACCTGCGGGGCTTCCCTATACCGAAACGGAAGAAAAAGTTGTGATGGGACAGGAGACCACAAAAAGCGTCGGCTTGAGTTTTCTCTGTATGATTATTCTGCTCATTGTATTTACTCGGTCGCTCCGAGGAACGATCGTGCCGCTATTTGCGACTTTCTTCGGCATTACCACGGTGCTCGGTATTATGGGCTTTTTACACATTTCGGGAAAGTCGGAAATGATGTCGGTTCCGATTGTGCTTGCGATGGCGCTTTCGGTCGGTTATTCAATTCACTTAGTCAATTCGTTTAAAACAAGTTTCTATGAACTTGGTAAACGCAAAGAAGCGGTAATCGATTCAATTGAAAATACCGGCTGGCCGCTCTTTTTTACTGTCGTTACTACCGTTGTTTCGGTGCTGTCGTTTTTAACGACTGACCTTCGCCCCATGCGCTGGATGGGGGCCGCAAGCGCCGCGATGGTATTCGCTGTGTATATCTATGTAAGCGTGTTAATCCCGATTTTGATGAGTTTCGGTAAAGATATTGAAGCCGGTAAAGATTCGGCACTCGCTCATACAAAAAGAGCTGCACGCGCGCAAAAATTGGATAAATGGTTTGAACGCTTCGGACATTCCGTTATCAAAAGACGCAAAGCAATCATCGCTGCATTTATGCTCATCACTGCGGCGTGTATTCCGGCGTTGTTCAGAATAGATGTCAATATGGACAGCTTTAAATTTATGGGCTTGCGCATTCCGTATATTAAGCGTCTTTATGAAATTACGCAGTCGCAGCTCGGCTCTTATTTTAATTACAATATTATGCTCACCTTTGATGAAGATGATGCGGTTAAGAATCCCGATGTACTTAAAAAACTCGATAAGCTGAGCACACTCATCGGGACGTTCAGATTAACAAAAATGAATAACGGTGTGCCGAAGATATTCTCGATTTTGGATGTTGTCAAAGAGATGAATCAAACGATGCACTCCGACGATCCTGCGTTTTACACAATCCCCGATGACGAAGACTTGCTTGCGCAGCTCTTGTTCTTGTATGAAATTTCAGGCGGACAAACATCGCGTTGGGTTGACGAAGAGTTTCGTACGCTTCGTATGTCGATTGATGTTGCCTCGTATGATGCGAACGAGCTTGCGGCAAATCTGAAAACTATCGAGCAAACATGTGCGGAACTATTTCCGCAGGCGGACTGTCATCTAATCGGCAGAGCCGTGCAATTTGCGGAATTGAACAATAAAATCGTATTCGGCGAGCTGTACTCATTTTTAACTTCGCTCGTTGCGATTGCAATTTTGATGATGCTCGTATTCGGCAGTGTGAAAATGGGACTCATCGGGCTTATCCCGAATATCTTTCCCGTTCTTGTCATCGGTGCGATTATGGGCTATCTCGGTATTTCGCTCGACCTTATGACGATGGCGATTATGCCGATGATCCTCGGTATTGCCGTTGATGACACTATTCACTTTACCAACCACGCAAAGTATCTTTTTGAAAAAGAAAAATCATATAATCGCGCTATTTTCGGGACGTTCTATTCCATCGGAAAAACGCTTGCAATGACCACGATCATTTTGTCTGCCACATTTTTAGTGTATCTTACGTGTAATATTGCTGCAATTTTACGTCTCGGCGTATTAGCCGCTGTGGGCCTTTTGTCTGCGCTCGCCGCCGACTATTTGATGACGCCGGTACTGATTTACATAAGCAAACCGTTTGGGAAAGAGGAAACTAATGGGTAGTGGCGTAATTGATAATTGGTAATTAAAGCGATTTACGTGCAGCAGTAATTACCTTACCAATTACGCATTACAAATTACCAATTAAAAGAGGAGGATGTATGAAAATTATAAAACACGTAATCGCGCTGACTATGTTTGCAGCAGTGGCGGTGAGTCTTGCTTTTGCACAACAGCTGACGGGTAAAGAGATTATGCAAAAGGTTGATAAGCGCGAAAAGGCGACAACAGATTCATTTACGATGCGGATGACGCTGATCAATTCCAGCGGTAAAAAGCGGGTGCGCCAAGTTATAGCATATTCAAAGGATTACGGCAGTGAGAAAAAAACGGTGATGGTGTTTATGCTGCCTGCCGATGTAAAGGGCGTCGGCTATCTTTCTTTCTCGTATGATGATGCTTCGAAAAACGATGACCGCTGGCTCTATATGCCTGCGCTTAAAAAGTCAAAGCGCATTTCCGGTTCTTCAAGTCAGGACTATTTTATGGGTACCGATTTTACCTATGATGACATAAGCGGGCACAAGATCGATGACTACACGTACACATTGCTTGCAGAAGAAACCGTAGACGGGAAAAACTGCTGGAAGGTTGAATCGGTTCCGGTGAAAAAATCGATGTACTCAAAATACGTTTCGTGGATTGATAAGGAATCGCTGGTGCAGGTAAAGGCGGAATTTTACGATGAGCAAGGTTCGCTGTTGAAAGTGCTTACGGTAAGCGGCATCGAGAAAAAAGACGGTTTTTGGACTGCGGGCAAAATGGAAATGAACAACCTGCAAAAAAAACACACAACCGTTATCGAGACGCTCAAGCACGAGTTCAACAAAAATATCCCCGATTCATATTTTAGAGTGAATTCATTAGAAGAAGGCAAAATCAGGTAATCCTTTTGAAATATGCGGGGCATCTGCGTTGTCGCTTAACAAAAAACAGTCCTCGACGTACAAAAAGTACGCCTGCGGGTGTTTTTTGTACGCTCCTAGCATCTTCAGAACTGCCAAGGATGGTAGTGGTTTTATACAGGAGCGAGATTTGTGTTATGCACAAATCTCGTCGTTAAGCAGTTGTACACGGATGTACAACTGCTTAACAGTCTATTTCAAAAGGCTAGCGGAGAGAGGGCGAAAAAGGATTCTTTTGAAATATACGGGACATCTGCGTTGTCGCATTGCAAAAAGCGTACATTCTTGTACGCTTTTTGCAGCGAGTTTCGGCATCGCCGAAACATCGCTTCTCTGACAGGATGTCAGTGGTTCTATGCAAAAGCGATGTTTGCAAAAGCAAACTCGCCGTTCGGGAATGTATAAGGATGTACATTCCCGAACAATGGCATCCGTGCCAACGTTTAAGCGGTCTTGCCGCTTAAACTTGCAAGTTTTGCCAAAAGCAAAACGTTGCTACTGAAAATCCTCAACGTATCAGAAGCAGCATAGATGCCGATGGTTCCATGCAGTAACAAGTGTGCTCCGCAAACTTGCAGCTCAAAAATGTACAGGATGTACATTTTTGAGCGAGGATGGCGGTGCTTCTAATCAGTAGCGTGTTTGCCTTACAAGCACGTAGGTAAAAAATGTACAGGGATGTACATTTTTTACCGTGCCTGCGGTTAATTTGTGCTCGCGCCTTGTAGTTTCAGAACGGACACGGATGTCCGTGGTGTGAGGCAGTAGCGAGTTTGCAGTGCAAACTCGTCGTCAGAACGCCCAAGGACGGGCGGGATATTAATCAGAAGCGAGTTTTGTATAAAACTCGTCTTTTCCCGACATACACGGAAGTATGTCGGGAAAAAGTGTACACGGAAGTACACTTTTCAACAGGCTATTTCAAAAGGCTGACGGAGAGGGAGCAAAAAGGGGAGGGCAATGGATATAATCAGGGCAGTATTGGATGGCATAGCGATGGCTGCCATATTTAACGGTTCGGCGGCGGCTCTTGTAATAGCAAACCCGAGATATTTGATGGATTCATATCCTAAGGGGATTCAAAAAGCTGCTCCTGAGCCAATGAATAAGAAAGAAAAACGGGTAAATAAAATATTTACGGTGATAGTAATGGGAGCATGCTGGCTTTATGGAGTAATAAGCGCATTGCATGTCGGAATTCATACGTTTAAGGCATTGTTTTGGACTGCATATATTCATTGGATTATTGTGAATTTCGGCGATTTTTTCTTGTTGGATTGTCTTTTATTCCAAAAGTGGACTAAGCTGATTGTCATTCCGGGAACAGAAGATAACCCAATATATCAAACAAAAAATTGGATGAAGGTTATAGGAATACCGGAGCATTTTTTGTTGTGGCCGTTTATAATAGTGCCGCTTTTTTCTCTGGTTCAAACAGGCATTGTAATGCTAATACAATTTCTGTTTTCTTTCTAAAGCTTACATGAAAGTACACTGAGAAGCGGGAATACGGGCAACCGGTAAATTGATAGGATTGATAAACCCATTGACAATATCACGATACCGTGAATATAGTGTAAATACTAAAAGTAGGAGGTATTAGATATGCCTGTATTATCAAGGTTTTATGGAATTATTATCCGAATGTACTTTCAGCAATCAGAACATAATCCGCCGCATATTCATGCATTATATGGGGACGATATGGCTGCTATCGATATACAAAACGGAGAAATATTAGAAGGGCATTTACCTCCGAAAGCATTATCGATGGTACGGGAATGGGTCGGCATTCATCGAAAAGATCTTTTACGTATGTGGGAAACACAGGAATTTAAGCCGCTTTCCCCACTTGAATAAAGAGGGTAAATTGTATGTTTCATAAAATAAAAGCGGTGCATCCTCTGTCGGATTATCGCTTACAGGTGCAATTTTCGGAAGGCATATCAAAGATATATGACGTGAAGCCGCTTTTTAATAAATGGACGGTATTTCAGGTACTCAAAAATGAACCGGCTCTCTTTGCCGAGGTGGAAGTTGATACGGGCGGCTACGGTATTGTCTGGAATGATGAACTTGATTTATCGTGCGATGAACTGTATGAGAATGGAAAAACGGTAACAACTCCGTTCGACGGTTTAATCGCGCTGAGCGATGCAACTGAGCTCTGGGGCTTACATGAAAGTACATTGAGAAAAGCGATTTCTTACGGTAAGCTTGTTAACGGAATCGATGCTTGTAAATACGGTAAACAGTGGGTTGTTTCTGCAGCAGCTATGAAACGGGAATACGGTAAACCGGTAGCCGATAAGGTTGAAGAATGTCGATAAGGAGAGGTATGACAACATGAAAACGATACCAAAAAAACACGGAGCGGTTATTGCGTTTTGTACGCTGTTTTTTGTGGTACTATTGCTGCCTTGCACTGCGCAGGAAGCAGCGGATATACGGGGCAGAGACGGTATGGAAGGAACAGCTCACGCAGCGGAAGTTTCATCCGGCAATGCGGTTGAATCTCAAGCAGCCGATGACATAGTTGACGATTTAACAGATGACGAATTTTCTATCGATTCGGAAGATGACAGTGCAAAACCGGTATTTACGGTAAGCGGCAAAATTGAAACGCTGCACGGAGTTCGCTGGAACGATGTTAAAAAAAATCTCGAATACGGAGCGTCCCGTTCGATTGCCCGGATAAACGGTGAGGTCTCTGCCGGTTCTTCTTATGCAGTTATGTCCGCCGCAGCTGAATACAATTACCGCAACCCCGCACGCACCGGCTTCCGGTTGAACGAAGCGTATTACCGCTATTCGGGTGAGATATGGGATATCAGTGTCGGACGGCAGGTTATTGCATGGGGACAGGCGGATGGGTTTAAACTCACCGATGTGTTAAGTGCGCGGGACAGCTCGGAGTTTATCTCCTTTAGCGGCGATGCTGCGCGGTTTCCGTCTGATAGTGTTCGCCTGCGTTTTTTTCACGATCTGTTTACGTTTGAAGCGGTTGCCGTACCGTTTTTTACCCCGAATAAACTGCCGCGCTTCGGCTTTGAAGACGGTGCAAAGAACGGCCTCTACTATATCGACACACCGGATAGTTACAAGACGCCGTTCGGTTCCGTTCCAATTCGGTATACAAAAACCCAAAGTGCAAAACCAAAGATGTTTACCGACACGGAAGCGGCCGCCCGTTTTTCTTTCTTTTTACCCGGTATCGATTTTTCCGTTTCCGGTTTCTACGGCTGGGATAAAAATCCGCGCTATGCAAAAAGCGGGTATGTTAAAAAAGAACTTCGTAATCCTGATAGTCCACATAATACCAGTTCGAATCCATACGTTCCGAAAGCGCTCTATACCAATTTAAATGAGGAGTATTATCGTATCGGAATGGCTGGTATCGATGCGGCGATTCCTGCAGGCGATGTAACAATCCGGCTAGAAACCGCGTGGGTAGGCGGACGATACTTTGAACCAAAAGAAATGCTATCACCTTTGCCGATTGTAGAACTGCTTAATCCAGATTCAAAGGTCGATGTACCAATTAAATTTAATGCTCCGGTCAAAAAACACCAGCTGCTGATGCTTGCCGGTATTGACTGGATCAAGAGTTCGTGGACGCTGAGCGCCCAGTATTTTGAAGATCTCATCCTCAATCATAAAGACGATATAGAGCGGCCGATGCACAAGGGCTTTGTCAGCCTCAGTGTGAGTAAAACATTCTTACGCGACACGCTCAAACTTTCGGCAAGCGGCGTTATCGATATAAACTACGGCAGTACATCCAGCACCTATTCGGTTAGCTATGCCCTCACCGATAATATCAATGTTGCACTCGGCGGTGATCTGTACACCAAAGGCTATGACGGTAAGGGAGACTTTGCAGCCTTACACAAGATAAGCGCTATATGGGTAAAAGGGACGTTTATTTTCAGCCGCTAAAATGGCGCGGCTGAAAAACACTGCGAGTTTGCCATTCGGCAAACATCGTAGATTATATGTGCGCTATCGCGCACTAATTGAACAACTTCCAAAATTGACACTTTGTTCAGTTGTTCAATTTTAAGGGACGTTTACGTGGTAGAACATGGGCATCTCTAGAAACTCAGATATAGTTTTAAGAGATGCCTTTATTCGTTTCAGCTATTCATTCATTTGGATGTTTTGCAGATGATCGGTGTGCGTAATCAGTGCATTGAGCGTACCGATCGATTCGCTCGTTTCGGCTTCTACTCCGCGTGTTGTCTCAACTGCATCATTTAAGCTTTTAATATTTGTGAACATAGCCTCGATTTCCGTATGTACTTTTTCGGTTGCTTGCAATAAGCTGGTAAAGCTTTCATTGATTTTATTTCTGAGTTCGGAAACTTCGGTTTGTTCCTCTTGAACATCAACGGATTGATCAGCCAGCGATTGCATAGCGCTGTTCATTTTTTCTGCCTGTATATCGACGTCTTTTAAGAAGGATGAAATATCTCCTAGTATCGTCTGGAAGTTATTGACCTGCGTATTGATATTGTCAAAGCTTTTTCGCAATACTTCCGAAGCTTCCGCAGAGTCTTTAATGCTTTTATTGATGTGCTTTAAAATCTTACCGGTATTATCGGCTTCATACGCGGAGTTTTCCGCAAGTTTCCGTATCTCATCGGCAACGACCGCAAATCCTTTTCCCGCTTCACCGGCATGGGCAGATTCTATCGCCGCATTCATTGCCAATAAATTTGTTTGCTCTGCGATAGCGGTAATAATTTGGTTTGTTTCCAGCAGGCTTTCCGAGCTTTCATAAATTGCATTGATAATATCCGTAACCGTTATTAAATGATGTTTACCGGCATCGCTTGCTTCACGGATGTAAGAAAAGTTATGATTTATTTCGTTGAACTTTTCCGTTAGTCCGTTAGTAGCATCGTTCAACTGTTTAATCTGCATTACCGTTTCTTCTGCCGCATCGGATTGCCGTTCAATTCCTTGGCGCATAGTATTCAAAAAAGCATTAAAGCTGTCGGTTGCATTTTGCGTACTGCGGAGCTGATTACTTTGTTCGGACATTTCAGATTTTAACGTTTGTACTTGAAGTGATAATGCCTGCATCGACTGTTCTGCTCCGTCCATGTTTTGTGACAGAACCGTTTCTTGTTGTTGTAGTTTGTCGCTGGTATGTCGAATTTCATTAAATAAAAGCGTTTTCTGTTTGTCGGAATCTGACAGTTGGATTTTTATCTCCTCGCTTTGACGATTATAGATATGTGTTTTCCATGCAAACCCGAATGCCTGCGCTAATAAAAATGCGGAAAAACCGAACGGTAGTAAATTCCCTGTTGGTACAAGCATCATACTGTAAAACAAATCGTTTAATGTAAAAATAGTCAAAATGATAATACCGATAACAATAAATATTGCACCTTCCCGTTTACGTATGAGCAGTTTGATGATCAAATAAATGACATAAACGATAATCATAACAATCACTAATTGATGAACTTGTATGAGCTTTCCGTAGATATAAGACGGCGTTACACAAATAAAAGCTGTGTATGCCAATGCTTCAATCATAATAATACGGTTGATAATTTTATGGGTGTCTTTAGGATAGAGCGCGGCAAAATAACCGACTACGGAAAAGCTGAGTAATGCAAAGGTAAGATAGTCGATTTTAGTATCGATGTTCCACGATAAAGAAGGAAAAAGGATTCTAAAGACAGGTCCCTTTACCATGTTGCGGAGAACGACGAGAATACTGAAAAACACGAACCATAGGATACTTTTATTATCAGGTTGAAATAGATAAAGCGCAAGGTGATACAGAATAATTGCGACACCAAACCCAAAAACAAAAATCTCAATAAAAAGGAATGCAAAATTGGCACTGTCGGCTTTTGTCTTTGTCGAAAACTTAATGGTTTGGTAAATACCTCCGCGTGAATGGAAAAAGTTTGAAACTTGAATGGCAAGGCATACTTCGGTTATGTCTTTCGGAATATAATAGAGAATGTTTCCTTCGCCGCGGACAGACGTTTCCTGTGAAGCTCCTACTTTTCCTGAATGGGCTTGCAATCCTTCATTTACATAGAGACTCCATGCGGAAACCGGAGAAGAAAACTGTATTGCTAATTCAGGATGCCGTTCCGGTAATAAAATTTGTAGAGTATAAGTACCGTATCCAAACGCAGACATCTTTGTCCCGTCGGATAAAACGGTTGAACTCCATTCTTTAGGACATTCGATAAATACCGTAGGGTTACGCACATCTTCCGGTGAAGAAAGTAACTGGCGATTATAGAATCCCATCTTTCCGCTTATCACGATACTTTGAGTGTCATTGAAGTTTTTATTGCGGAGATCAAGTATTCCGTTTTGAATGGTTTGGGAAAAAACGGGGGCAAAGCATGTACTCAAGACTAAAAGCGCTGTAAATTTTTTTATATGTTTCATTCTCTCTCTCCTTTTAAATTTACCAAGACTGCATAGGGTGAGCAGCCTTGGTATGTGTTCGCTCGTCAAGATGGGATAGCGGTATTGAGCGGCTTATCCATTCCAGCCGAGTCTTTCTTGCGCTTACGGTTCTATCGGGGCATTTCCACTATCGAGAATAACCCAACCATTTGACTTCGCTTGCTGTAATGCGGCGGCAGATGGTTTGCCGTTCTTGATTTTATCTCCCACCGCTAAAATGCGTGCTTCACGAACGACGGTGCTGTTTCCGATTGCTGCGGGAAGGCTTTTCAGCAAAGCGTCCATTGCTTCCGTTTCGATTGCGTTCATATAGCACCGCAGCTGTGTGAGTTTTTTACAACCTGATACGTCCAATGCCGACAACCGATTGATGCCGCACCATAAAAGCTCGAGCTGTGTCTGTTGTGAAACATCCAATCCGCTTAAACGGTTATTATAACATTGCAGTCGTTTTAAGTTTTTATTTGCGGATAATTGCAGCTGTGCTATTTTATTGCCTGCACAGTACAGTACTTCGATATTCGGACAGCGGGAAACATCGATGTTTTCTACAGTGCCGTTATCTTTAATATCCAGTTCGCGGATGTCTCCGGTGAATACGACCGTCGTTCCCGTAGCTTTCAGTAGCTGCATCGGTTTGTCCTCGTTGAGTTCGCGAACCTCATCCGTTCCCGGAATCACTGTTTTATCGGCGCCCTGTACTCTTACCGCCGAGCCGTCTTGTGTTCTTATTCTAATCGATAGTGTTGAGCCTTCGGGAACGGTGATGGTTACGGTTTCTGTTTTTCGCGATGAAGCCGGCGCTGTCGTACAAGCGGCAATTATTACCGCTGCTGCAAGCAAAATACCTGTTTTCAAAATTGTTTTCATAGATTTTCTCCTACTTGATTTTCACTATTCTTTGATACGAGCGGCAAGCGCTTGGGCGGTAAATCCGAGATGCTCCGCAACTTTTTTTTGCGGGTCCCGATTCGCCGAAACGTTCTATCGAGAAAATATCTTGCTCCGGCGACTGTACCCAGCCTTCCCAGCCTTGTTTAACTCCGGCTTCCGCAACCATTACACGGCCGTTGTTCCCGACTAGCTGTGCTTTACAGGAAGATGTTTGAGCTTCCAGCAGCTCTTTCGACGGAACGGAAATAACTCGTACTTTTTTCGGGGCGGCAAGCTGAGCGGCTTCGCAGGCAAGGCTTACCTCGGAACCGGTTGCAAGCACGGTTATCTCAGGATCGCCGTCGGTGCCTTTTACGATATAGCTGCCGACAGCTTTCATCAGAGCTTTCCACTGAGGTTCGGCTTTTTCCAGTATGGGCAGATTCTGGCGGCTCAGTATTAAACAGACTGGACGATCTTTCTGCTCAAGCGCAATTCTCCATGCGACGGCGGTTTCTTCCGCATCGGCAGGGCGGAGTACCAGTAGATTAGGAATGGCGCGGAGGCTTGCGAGTGTTTCCACCGGCTGATGGGTCGGGCCGTCTTCGCCGACAAAGATGGAATCGTGGGTTAATACAAAAATAGAAGGGATGCGCATCAGCGCCGCAAGCCGGAGCGCCGGACGCAGATAGTCGGAGAACACGGCAAAGGTTGCGCAGAAGGCGCGGAAGCCGCCGTGTAGCTGAATACCGTTGGTAATCGTTGCCATCGCGAATTCTCTGATACCGAAGTGGATGTACCGTCCTTGCGGTGTTGCGGCGGTAAACGATTGGGCATCCTGTAAGGCGACTGCATTCGGTCCCTGCAAGTCCGCCGAACCGCCGACGAGATTTGGAAATGCCTTTGCAAAAGCGTTCAGTGCGGTTTTGGAAGCTGCCCGCGTCGCAATCATCTCATCTTTTTTAAAGACCGGATCGGCAACGCCGTCCAGTACGGCTTGGTCGATACCGCCTTGTACAAAGCTTCGATCCCATTCTTTGCGCAGGTCGGGATAGGCGGCGCTCCATGCGGCAAAGCGGCTATTCCAGTCCGCTTCCGCTTGAGCGAATTCCTTTTGCCGCTCTTCAAAATAACGGTAGGCTTCGGGGGCGACAAAGAACTGTTCTGCAGGATCAAGCCCCAACGTCTTCTTTGCCTGTGCCAGCTTCTCTTGACCGAGCGGCGCTCCGTGTGCGGCAGCGGTTCCCTCAACAGCGGGCGCTCCCTTTCCGATTACCGAATCGAGTATGATGAGCGAGGGGCGGGGATCTTTTTTTGCCTCCGCAGTGAGCTTTTCTATATCGCTGTAAGAATACATCGAACCGTGCAGCACCTGCCAACCGTAAGCCTCGTACCGCTTTGTAACATCTTCGGTAAAGGCGATATCGGTGGAGCCGTCTATCGTAATATTGTTTTTATCATAGTATACAATGAGCTTACCGAGTTTCAACGTACCGGCAAGGCTCGATGCTTCCGAAGAAACGCCTTCCATTAAACAGCCTTCTCCCACCAGCGCGTAGGTGTAGTGATCGACAATGCGGTACTCTTCGGTGTTAAACCGCGCTGCCAGCATCGCTTCGGCAATCGCCATCCCGACTGCGGTAGAAATGCCCTGACCGAGCGGCCCGGTGGTGGCTTCGACGCCGGGGGTGAGCCCGTATTCGGGATGCCCTGCGCAGCGGGAACCGACTTGTCTGAAAGAGCGGATGTCGTCAAGCGAAAGATCGTAACCGGCAAGATGCAGCGCGGCATACAGGAGCATAGACCCGTGCCCCGCCGACAAGATGAACCGGTCGCGGTCTACCCATTGGGGATTTTTCGGATTATGCCGTAAAATTTTTGCGTACAGCATCGCTGCGAGTTCGGCGGCTCCGAGCGGAAGCCCGGGATGGCCGGAATTGGCTTTTTCGATTGCATCGATTGAAAGGCTCCGTATTGAAAGCGCTACGGCGTCAAGTTCTTTATTCATAGTTCCTCCAAATATGTTACGGCTGCGGAATAAGCTCGAGCAGCTCGGCGATAATTTCATCTGCACTGATATTTTCCGCGCTTGCCTCGTACGAAAGTTTTAAGCGGTGGCGCAGAATAGGGTAGGCGAGAGCCTTTACGTCTTCGGGAAGAACGTAGTCGCGTCCGTTTAAAAATGCCCGTATCTTTGAGCACCGATAAAGGGCGATGCTCGCACGGGGAGAGGCTCCGACGGTGATATAGCTAAGATAACTGCCGCGGGGCAGCTCTTCCCGTTTTTCGATAATGGGACGGGTTGCCGTAACCAACGCGATAATGTATTCCTGTAAACCTTCGGTGCAGCGGACTGCTTCGGCGCCTCTACGGATGGTATGGAGCATATCGACGGAAAGAATCGATTCGGTTTCGGGCGCTTGCATTTTTTTTACCGAAGCGGTGATGTTCTCGCTTTTCAGCATGATGACGAGTTCATCCGCCGGTTTAGGGTAGGGGACAAAAAGTTTAAACAGGAAGCGGTCGAGCTCCGCTTCGGGAAGGGGGTAGGTGCCTTCCTGTTCAATAGGATTCTGGGTTGCAAGCACAAAGAACGGTTCGGGGAGGGGATAGCTCGTTTCGCCGATGGTAACCTGACCTTCCGCCATCGCTTCGAGCAATGCGGATTGAACCTTTGCAGGAGCACGGTTTATTTCATCAGCCAGCACTACGTGCGCAAAAAGCGGCCCCTTTCGTACCGCAAAGCGATGTGCGGTAGAATCAAAGATGAGCGTTCCGGTGAGATCGGCAGGCAGCAAGTCGGGTGTGAACTGGATGCGTTTAAAACTTAATTGAGAAAGCTCCGCGAAAGTCCGTACCGTTAAGGTTTTGGCAAGGCCGGGGGCACCCTCCAGCAACACATGTCCGCCTGCAATATAGGCAACAAGAATATCGTCGATCAGCCGTTCCTGCCCGATCACGGATACGGCCATTTGTTTTTTAAACGCAGCAACCCGCTGCAACGCTTCGGTTTGTAAGCTCTCCATATTAAGGGAGTGTACGCATATTTTTCATTCTATGCAAGATAATGTAATTCTGTAACTTCTTATAATCTTATTCCTTGTATGTAGGCTGCATTTTACTTTTAATCATATTGATAGTGTTAGAAAAAGCGATTTTAAAGGAGCCGCGTGTGAAAAGAGTTTTTCCCCTTGTTTTGATTCTTGCCGGTGTGTTTATAATTGCCGGCTGTCGCAATCCTTCTCTGAGGACGTATACGGTAACGTTTAATACGCAGGGTATCGGTACTGCTCCGGCGATGCTTACGGTTGCGGAAGGAAGTAAACTGACCGCAACGCAGACACCGGCACCTACGGCCATCCCTTCAAATAAAAGCTTTGGCGGCTGGTTTAAAGACACTTCTTGTACGCAGCCGTGGAACCATGCCACCGATACGGTTACCAAAGATATTACGCTCTATGCAAAGTGGCGTAATGCTTTGCCGCTTACACCGATTGAACCTTCGACGCCGCTATACACGGTAACCTTTAACACGCAGGGTATTGGTATGGCGCCGACAGCGCTTACGGTTGCGGAAGGAAGTAAACTGACCGCAGCGCAGACACCGGCACCTACGGCCATCCCTTTAAATAAAAGCTTTGGCGGCTGGTTTAAAGATGCTGCCGGTACACAGCCGTGGAACCATGCCACCGATACGGTTACCAAAGATATTACGCTCTACGCAAAATGGCGTAATGCTTCGCCGCTTACTCCAATTGAACCGTTGTATACGGTAACGTTTAATACGCGCAATCTTACATCACCCCTCACTCCGATAACTGTTATTAAAAATCATACTATCCCTGCAACTGATATACCGAATCCTACGCACCGGACATGGAATTTTTCCGGCTGGTATAAAGATAAAAATTGCAATGCTCAATGGAATACGGCCTCCGATACCGTTACGGCAGATATAACGCTTTATGCAAAATGGACTCCTAAAACTCTTTCAAAACAGGATTTATGGGAAAGTAAGAACACTGAAGGATCGACAAACTATTTTCGAATTCCGGCATTGGCACAGACAAAAGATGGGACGCTGATTGCCGTTACGGATTTACGATACAATCATACTGCCGATATCGGTAAGTTCGGGCCTAATGGGGAATGGGGTCAAGCCTCCCATATCCATCGCGTGGATGTAATAATTAAACGCTCTACCGATAACGGCTTGACATGGGATAGCAGCAGTACAAAAATTACAAATGCACCGGATAATCCCGTGCAATACGGTTATGGAGATGCCGCTATCGTGGCGGATAGAGAGTCGGATAATGTACTGATTATTTGCGCTCACGGGGATACCCGCTACGGACATTATAAGGCAGGAAATGCAAATACACGGCTTAAAGTTGTTAAGCTCCGTTCCTTAGACGGAGGTAAAACATTTACATCGCCTGAGGAAATTACAACTTCTATTTACGGTTTAAACGACAATTGGGGAACACTTTTTTTCGGTTCGGGGAAGATTATGCAGTCTCGCAAGATAAAAAAGGGTAGTTATTATCGTATTTATACAGCACTGTTAGTTAAAAAGACATCAAAAGCTCTCTTCGGAAATGCCGTATTGTACTCTGACGATTTCGGCGAAACATGGCAGGTTCTCGGTGATGCAACAGTGTCGCCGATACCGAACGGTGATGAAGCCAAGGTTGAAGAGCTTCCCGACGGTAGAGTATTGCTTTCAAGTCGCACAAAAAACGGACGTCTTTTTAATATCTTCACTTATACAAATGAAGAAACAGCAAGCGGACGTTGGGAAAGCGGACAAAAAGCACAGCTCGGAACGGAACGCGGTACGAATGGTGAAATATGTATTATACAAGCCCGTAAAGCCGATACGAAAGCGCCGGTATATCTTGCATTACAGTCTATTCCCTTATCCTCAAAACCGCACCCTAAGAGCGACGAACCGAACATCCGTATGAATGTAGGTATCTATTGGCGCGTAATAGAAGAGAATATCAGTCTTTCGGCATTGGCAGACAGTACCAAGTGGGAAAAATATCAAGTATTTACCGGAGAGAGCGGGTATTCGACAATGGTGATGCAGCAGGATCACCGGATCGGTTTCTTATATGAAAAATATGATCATGTTACTTATTCTACAGATATGAATGACGTATACGATATCCGCTATGAGAGTTTACCTATCAGCACTATTACTAACGGCGAATACGAAGCGGCGTTTTTAACAGAGTAGCAACATAGTAAAACAGCCTTTCCGTAAGCCTTTTGAAAATAGCCTGTCCGGAAGTGTACCTCCGTGTACACTTTTTCCCGACATACATCCGTGTATGTCGGGAAAAGACGAGTTTTGTGCGTGCACAAAACTCACTGCTGATTAGTACCCCGTCCCTCCATGGACGCATTGATGGCGAGTTTTTGTTCCACAAAAACATCGCTGCTGCGTGGAACCACGGACATCCGTGTCCGTTTGATACGTTGAGGATTTTCAGTAGCGGCACGGATGCCGCTGGTTTATATCAGTAGCGATGTTTCGGCTCTTGCCGAAACTCACAGTCAAAACTATACACGGATGTATAGTTTTGACGATGCGACAACGCAGATATGCCGTATATTTCAAAAGGTCTAGTAGGTTTTATTATGCGGCAATATAATCGGAAACAGTTTTACGTCTTTTGCCTTTGCCGCTTCGATAACTCCATCCTTGGTAATTGAACCTTGAGGGCGGGGATGGGGAGGCGCATCGCCGATGAGGATCAGTTTGCGGTCGGTATCCGCATCAGTACGCCATTCAAGGTCGAGTCCCGCGTCGATGCCTTCGTACACCGCTTCGGGGATGTCGCGTCCGCCGAATACGCTAAAACTTCTAAGAGCAGCGGAAAAACGATCGATATCCGAGGTAAAATCGGTTGCGGTTTTAGTCAAAAAATCATCATAGTAGTCTTTATAAAGGACAAGTCCTATCCGGTAGGAATCATACTTGGGAAGTACCTTTTTCAACGAAGCCGCAAGCAGCTCTCTGACTTTTTTTATATCATCCTTCATACTTTCGGTTGCGTCGATAACAAATACTACATCGAGTTTCTTGTGTTTCTTCGGCGTCAGGATTACTTCAATTGATGGCATAATACCGTCAACGTTCTCCGAATAGATCAGTTTATTGCCGCTCAAGCGGGCGAGTTCCGAAAAAAAGAAGCGGCGGCCGGTTCGCTAAAAGCCGGATCATGCACTTCCTTAATCGATTTTTGCGTTACACGTAATACAAACGGATTATCGCTAAAAGAGCCGGTATAATCAGCATACGGTTTTTCAAATGCGCGGATATTAAAAAACGTGCCGTCCAATACCTGCACTTCGCCGTGTCTGTCCCATTCATAGCCGTAACAGATAATGTACGGTACCCAGATGTGAAACGCCTTGCCGAGCGGCGTGTCTTTTTCCGGGCTGGAGTCTATCAAGCTGTAGAGCCGCTTTCCGCGGGTATCCAGCTCTTTTCCGTTCAGGATACGTTTTTCATCACCATTAATGCTGTTGTATTGAAAATCACGGTATGCAAAGTTATCGAGCCTGTTTTGAGGATCCTTTGTGGTCTCCGTCATCAGGATGGAAGCGATGTCGGGCTTTTTTTCGAATATAAAAGTGATATCCGGCTCCCTTAGGGTCTTGAATAACTGCAAGATCGCTTTGGTCAAGCTCTAAATCCGCCCCGAACACTGGAAACAGGAATCCGATAAGCACAATAACCGTAACAATACCGTTCTTTTTCATATCTTTAATATCGAACGGATTACTTATGCGGCTTAATCTTTTTCTGCGCTTTTTCAGGATTTTTCTGTTTGCTTTCTTTTATATCCCACTCAACATCGATGAGGCGGGCTTCCAAATCGGGGATTCTTTTGAGGTTGGTACAGTTTTTCCGATGGATGATAACTCCTCTGCCGTTGGCGACATAGCCGCAGATGACGGAATCGGAGGTCGGCTTGCAGCACCCTGCAAAACGTACGGGAAAGTTGGTAGAGCCGCCGATGCGTATCCGCAATGCTGGATTCTTCTTGGGATCCTTTTGCGCTGCTTCGAGTTCCCGTTTTGCCGTTTCAGCTTCTTCCGGTGTTTCTTTGGGCGGCCGCGGCGCTTCTTTTGCAGCATCTTCGGCAATATCCGTTCGCTGTCCTTTTTCTTCTTTTTCAGTGTGGAGGAGGTTTTCGTGCAGTTGGAGCCATGCGCGGATTTTTTGGCGAGCCCGCGTCGTATGGGCGTTTTCGTACTGGTTGTGCGTGGGGTGCGCGTTCGGGTGCGTGATAACCTCCACCACCTGCGTGTTTTTAAGCGGGCGAGAAAGCGGGATGATGGCGCCGTCTGCTTTCGCGGATACGAGTTTTTCCCCTATCGACGAATGGATACGGTATGCAAAATCGACGGCGGTTGCACCGGCGGGCAACTCGATAATATCACCCTTAGGAGTAAAGACAAAAATCGAATCGCTTAATAAATCGCTTTTGAGTTCCGCGAGAAATTCTTCATTATTAAAGCGCTGTTGTGCGAGCGACTTGACCTGCTGCACAAAAGATAATTCCTGCTCGTTCGCTGTTTTGTTCTTGCTGTGTTTTTTATACACCCAGTGGCTTGCAACCCCACGCTCCGCTATTTCGTGCATTTCGTGCGTACGGATTTGGATTTCTAAGGTTTGCCCGCCCTTGCAGATAACGGTGGTGTGGAGACTTTGATAGCCGTTCGCTTTCGGCATCGCGATGTAATCCTTGAAGCGGCCTTCAAGCGGCTTCCATACCGTATGCATCAGACCGAGGATGGTATAGCACTCGTTCACTGTGGTGCATAAAATCCGCACGGCGAGGAGGTCGTACAATTCATCCGCCGCCTTGTTCCGCTTTTTCATTTTTTGATAGATAGACCAAAAATGTTTGGCGCGGCTTTGCACCTTAACCTTGATTCCCGCTTTCTCCATCGTTTGATAGATGGTTTTTTCGGCGCTCTGCAAAAAGGCTTCCCGTTCTTTTTTCTTTGCTGCGACAACGGTTTTTATCTGATCGAAGGCTTCGCGGTTGATATATTTGAGGCTTAAATCTTCAAGCTCATTTTGAACGGTGGAAATACCCATCCGCTGGGCAAGCGGCGCCCAGATTTCACTGATTTCTCGGGCGATACTGCGCTGCCATTCCGTAGGGTATTCGGAAATATACCGAATCTTATTGAGTCGATCGGCGAGTTGGACAATCATAACCCGTAAGTCGCTTACGAGGGAGAAGAACATTTTGCACACGGTATCGGTATGTTCTTTGCTTTTATTATACAACTTCACATCGGAGAACTTTGCCGCCGCATTCAAAATATCCGCCGCCGTATTTCCGAATTGAGCACGCAGTTGATCATCCGGTAACGTAAAGCTGCCGTCTTCGCTGTACAGCAGCGCGCAGATGATGCTTTCGGAATCCATTTCAAGCGCGGCAAGGCTGTGCGCCATACGCAGCGAATGGGCGGCGTCGTGCGGAATGGGGGCGTCAGCTGCCGTATCGGATATACGGTTTGTAAGCAAAAGATTCCACGCAGCGGTAATCCGTGCGGCGTCTTCAGGACTTTCCTCTTCCGCATAACAGGGATACTGCGCAAAAAAATGTTCAAGACTGCTTAGGTTTTCAACTTTTTGTATCATCGTGTACGCCTTCGATTAGTCTGTCTTGGCCTGCTAAATCCTGATGGATACGGATATCTGAAAAGCCTGCGGTTTCAAAGAGCTTGCTTGCGGCTTGGGCATGGTATTCTCCTACCTCGCTTGAAAGGACTCCGTTGCGGTTTAGGACAGTACGGGTATTATTTGTCAAAATCCGTATAAAATCAAGACCGTCGGAGCCGCCGTCGAGGGCTAATGCCGGTTCATTCCGGCTACGCCCCCATCTATTCAGACCCGCTACGGATGGCGGTGGTTTTATGCAGAAACGAGATTTGCGTCAAACGTAAATCTCGTACTAAGGGGGTACAGGGAAGTACTCCCCTTACTGAGCGACTTAGGCTTCTACCCTAAAAACCCGCCTTGGTTCTAAAGCATTCTTATAGTGCTTCCACTTCCTGTATGGTTAAACCGGTCGCCTGTGCGATTTTTTCACTTGATAAGCCCATAGCGTGTAAGTTCCGTGCCGTTTCGAGGGCTTTTTGATAGGAACCACGTGCTTCACCTTCGGCAAGACCTTGCACAATACCTGCTTTCCATCCATCATTTCTCGCATCACGCTCGATAGTATTCACTAACATATACTCCCTCCTCAATTCTTCACTTGCCTTTACTTCCTTGATTCGACGCTCCAGTCTTTGGATAAATTCGTCATCGCTGACTTTTCCGTTCATGTACTCTAAAAATATTTTCAGCTTTTCATTCTTTTCGTGCTCCGCCGCTTTACTGTTTATAATGATCTTTGTTATCCCATCGCCCAGTTCTATCCGATTATCTTCACTGCATATCGTCTTAAAGGTATAAACTGGCAGTGTTTTTTTCAAGATAGTCAAACGTGCAGAAAAAGAGTATAAACGTATCGGGCAGACTTTCGTATGGTTTGCTCTTCCCCAATATGCTAACATCAATGGCTGCTTTCGTCAAAAGTGTACATCCTTGTACACTTTTGACGGCGAGTTTCGATAAATCGAAACATCGCTTCTGCTTAATACGCGCGGCATCCGTGCCGCTACTGAAAATGTATCACAGTACCGCCAAGGATGGCGGTGATTCCATGCAGTAGCGACGTTTTGCCGAACGGCAAAACTCGTGTTTTCCGATAGACACGGATGTCTATCGGAAAACGACATTTCTATGTCGTAAATGCGCCCCTTGCAATCTTTTGCCCATACGTCAAACCGAACCCCCTTAGCTCGTCCTGCGTCATCTATTGTCTTTTGTAATTCTATTTCGGTTATGGTTTCTACTTTTCCCTGTAAAACACGATTTAAAAGCGTTTTGCAAATTTCAGGATCTTCCATTACACGATAGAACATATAATCGTCGGCTATGGTTAGTTCGTCAAATTCTTTTTCCACAGTATATTTCTCCTGCCTTTCTTTTGTTATTATAGCATAAAAAGAGATGGGGACAAGCTGTTTTATTCTGAAATAACATGAATGAGTAGATCTCTTACACTGTGCGCTATGAGAATTATATTGTCTGATTCGGTTGCTCCGATACGCCCTCGATTAGTCTGTCTTGGCCTGCTAAGTCCTGATGGATACGGATGTCCGAAAAGCCTGCGGTTTCAAAGAGCCGACGGGCGGCTTGGGCATGGTATTCTCCTACCTCGCTTAACAGGACGCCGTTGCGGTTTAGGACAGTACGGGTATTATTTGTCAAAATCCGTATAAAATCAAGACCGTCGGAGCCGCCGTCGAGGGCTAATGCCGGTTCATTCCGCCCGTCTTTGAGTAGTTCCTGCGTCAGTGCGGAGGGTACATACGGCGGATTGGCAGCGATGAGGTCGAAACGGAGATTATTGGGGAGCAGGGAAGATGGAGAGCGTGATTCACTAACACGGGCGATGGTTTCCGGCAATGTGTGCATATCTCCTTTGGTGATGTGCAACCGGGTTTGTGTTTCAGCCGACAGGAGCCGCTGTGCATTGAGGCGGGCTATGGCGAGGGCTGCGTTTTCAGTATTGCCGACTGCATAAACAAATCGACGGCGTAGCGGCGGGCATCGGCGACGGTAAACATCCGGTTATGCTTGGGCTTTCATCATTTGCTCGCGGGCGGCGATGCAGAGCGCTTCGACGATTTCGTTGAGGTCTCCTTGCATAATCGCATCGAGCTTGTAGAGGGTTAGGTTAATCCGGTGGTCGGTTACACGGTTTTGCGTTCGGTATAGATAACCGTCAGCACTTTGTTGACCATGCCGATTGTTTTGTACCGCAACTCGTCTATGGAAGAATGGAATAGTCACTGACTATGCCGTCCGTACAAAAAACGCTGATATCCAGTTGTGCAGGGGATGGAGCGCTGTCTTCTACCCTAATGTGCGCAATCCTTCCTGTGTTGTAAGGGGGACATAGGGGGGAGGTACTACCAACAAAGTTTCGCAAAATAAATCTAAGGAAGACCTCTAAAAAACTGAGGTTTTTAGAGGTTCCCTAAAAAAACTTTTATCCGAAAAAGTTTCCTCCCGCCCCTAAAAGCGGGGCTTGGGGAAGCCTCCCCAAATTCCCCTTATGCCCCCAGCTCTTGCTGGGGCGGTGCCTTACTCAAGCTCGTCCTCATGCCCATGCTCATTTATTTTATACATATTCCAGTGTTTATTGTCTTTTGCGTTGTCAAAAGCGGCTTTCAATTCAGGCGGAGCGGTAAAGTCCTTGTGATTACCCTCGGTTACGCCCGTTTGTTCGGTGTAAAGAAAACACAGTGAAGGATTGTGCAGCGATTGGAGCTCCGGTAAATCGTTCAACAGTTTTGTCATCACTTTGGCATTCAGCTTGTTGCCGTAGCAACGCAGCCATTCCAAATCCCTTAATCCTTGCACATTAAGGACGGTAAACTGATTACGATGGCACTCCAGACGTATCAAAGCGGTTAAGCCTTGCACGTTAAGGGACGTAAGCTCATTGTTCTCGCAGTTCAGCCATTGCAATGCGGTCAAGCCTTGTACATCAAGGGCACTAAGCCGATTGTTGCCACACTTCAGTAATTCCAAAGCAGTCAAGCCTTGTACGTCAATGTCAGTAAGCTGATTGCTGCCGCAGTACAAATCTTTCAAAGCGGTACATCCTTCTACATTAAGGGACGTAAGCTCATTGTTCTCACAGTTCAGCTCTTGCAATGCGGTTAACCCTTGCACGTTAAGCTCGGTAAGTTTATTCTTGTTGCATTCCAACTTTTGCAAAGCGTTTAAGTCTTGCACGTTAAGTAAAGAAAGTTGATTGTCGAAGCAGAGCAGCCTTTGCAATGCGGTTAACCCTTGCACGTTAAACTCTGTGAGATTATTGCTGTAGCATTCCAATCTTTGCAAAGCGGTTAAGCCCTGCAGGTTAAGAGAAACAAGCTGATTGTCGCCGCAGATTAGCCTTTGCAATGCGGCACACCCTTGCACGTTAAGGGCGGTAAGTTTATTTTCATAGAGCTCAAGCTCGATGATGTTTCCTTCGAGTATGACGGCGGTGTCCGTTGCATTCAGTGTGGTTTCACTGTCGTTTGCAAGCGTTGTTACGGTGCAGCCTGTCACTTTTATAGGATTCCCGTCTTTAGTTTTTGCCTTAACTTTGATGTCTTTTTTGTCGGGGCTGAGGGTAAGAAATGCCCCTTCCGGCACGGTGATGATGCCCGAAGCTGCTTCTTTTCCGCTCAAGTTGTCTTTCACTTTTATGCGCGTGCTTCCTACGCCCACGCACTGCACCGCCGCCTCGCCCGTAGCGTCGTTAAGAGCCACGCTTATGACGGCAGGGTCTTCCGGCTCTGCCGTGTAGTTGCCCGAACCCGCCTTGACGAGCTTATAGGTAAAACTTTCCGTCTTTCCTTTGGTAAAGGCTTGGCTTTCAAGCTCGAGCGTATTGCCCACATATTTGAACTTTACTTTGACCGTTACCGCAGCGCTCACTTCCACCGTTGCCGTCGGGCTTCCGGCAGTGCCGCCTGATTGCAATGCAGTTTCAGGCAAAACCTGCCACGCATCTACGGCAAACTGAGCGTCGGGCTTTGCCGTAAAGGTGAGGGTTTTATGCAGCTCAACGCTTGCAGGGCTTACCGTTATGTCGGCTTCCGTGCCTTCGACCTTTGCCTTGAGCGTTCCGCCCTGAACTCCCGCCTCCGTGTTCTCTACGCCAAAAGTGACTTCGTGGCTGATGTGCTTAAAGCTCACTTTGACTATGGCGGGCTTTGTTACGGTGAGTGTGTAGGTTGTGCCGATTCCCGCTTCGGGAGCGTGCACACCGTCAAGCGTCCACTTTTCCACCGTGTAGTTCGCCTCGGGCACTGCCGTAAAGGTTACGGTCTTACCCTGTTCTACTTGAGCCCCCGTCTTGAGCTCGACTGCGCCTGCTCCCTCGCCCACCTTTGCTGTAAGCGTGCCGTGCCCGCCTTCCACACTAAAAGTGATCTGATATTTTGGCGGTGTTACCGTTACAGTACAGTCAGCTGTTTTACCGCCGTCTTCGGTTGTTACGGTAATTTTAGCTATTCCAACTTTTTTTGCCCTTACCGTACCGTCTTGATTTACTTCCGCAACTTCCTTATTGTCGGAACTCCACGTTAGTTTTTTGTTCGCTGCGTTTTCAGGGTTCACCTTTGCAGTCAGTTTCTCGGTTGTTCCTTCCTCAAGCGTCAGCGCAGTTTTATTCAGCGTTACCCCTGTTACCGCTACCGGCGTATCTACAGTTTGCTTACAGCCAACTACTAACGCCGCAAGCATCAGTACCGCTGCTATTCCGCTTAAAAGCTTTCCGTTCATTAATTTTATATTTTTCATCTGCAATATTCCTCCAAAATTATCATTGTTGAATAGTCAATATTTGTAATTTGTAATGCGTAATCAATTTGTAATTGGTAATGTGTAATTTGTAATTCAATTACCAATTACCAATTACCAATTATCCATTACTCATTACAAATTGAATAAATTACCCGGAATCGAACCAAATCGCTGCTCCGCTTTTGCGGTAATACGTACTGTTAATGATGTGTATCAACTGAAAAAAGCAGATAAGATGATGCCGTTTCGTTTTTGTTGATAAAAAAAGATGATGAGTTTTACGTTGAAAAAATGATGAAAAACTATCTAGTGCTGAGTTGCTGAGTTGCTGAGTTGCTGAGTTGCTGAGTTGCTGAGTTGCTGAGTTGCTGAGTTGCTGAGTTGCTGAGTTGCTGAGTTGCTGAGTTGCTGAGTTGCTGAGTTGATTATGACGTCACTTGCTATCATGTCAAGCCCCTTTTGCAAATATGCGGGTATCTCCTTCGTTGCTGCGAAAAAACTAATTCAGAGCATCCGGTTTCCGGCAGCTTCGTTCCGAATGTCCCGTCAGGGATAGCGAAAAAGTAACCGGCTTTTGAGACACCCCCGGTTGCTCCGATACGCCTTCGATTAGTCTGTCTTGGCCTGCTAAATCCTGATGGATACGGATGTCCGAAAAGCCTGCGGTTTCAAAGAGCCGACGGGCGGCTTGGGCATGGTATTCTCCTACCTCGCTTAACAGGACGCCGTTGCGGTTTAGGACAGTACGGGTATTATTTGTCAAAATCCGTATAAAATCAAGACCGTCGGAGCCGCCGTTGAGGGCTAATGCCGGTTCATTCCGGCCGTCTTTGAGCAGTTCTTGCGTCAGTGCGGAGGGGACATACGGCGGATTGGCAGCAATGAGGTCGAAGCGGAGAATATTGGGGAGCAGGGGCGGGGAGAAGATTTCTCCGGCGGTTTCGGAACAGCGGTTTGCTCCCAATCGCAGTAGCTTCTGAAAGCGGATGATGGTTTCCGGCAATGCGCGCATATCTCCTTCGAAGATGTAAAGCCGCCTTTGAGTTTCCGCTGGAAGGAGCCGCTGTGCATTGAGGCGGGCTATGGCGAGGGCTGCGGGGGAAATATCGGCAGCAATGCAGCAGATATTCCGAATGCCTTCTTCCTCAAGCGTATGTAAGATGGAAATTGCCACGCAGCCCGATCCGGTGCAGGGGTCGAGTATGAACAAGGTTTGATTCTGCCGGAGAGCCGCCGTTTTTTCTCTTATGACAGCGAGGCTCCGCTCTACCAGCAGTTCGGTGTCGGGCTTGGGGATCAGCACATCGGGACTTACGTGAAAGGGAAGCCCCCAAAAGTCTTTTTCGCTGGTGATATAGGCAATGGGTAAACCGGTACAGCGCCGCTTCGCTGCTATGCAAAAGGCTTCCCGTATCGGGGAAATATCGGTGTCATCATGGGCAAAAAGCCATGCCCGCGGCTTATTGAGGAAGTGCTGCAGCAGGACGTCCGCATCGAGCGTTAAAGACGAGCGGGGCTGCGTTTTCAGTATTGCCGACTGCATAAACAAATCGACAGCGTAGCGGCGGGCATCGGCGACGGTAAACATCCGGTTATGCTTGAGCTTTCATCATTTGCTCGCGGGCGGCGATGCAGAGTGCTTCGACAATTTCGTTGAGGTCCCCTTGCATAATCGCATCGAGCTTGTAGAGGGTTAGGTTAATCCGGTGGTCTGTTACGCGGTTTTGCGGATAGTTGTAGGTGCGGATGCGTTCTGAACGGTCTCCCGAACCGACTTGATTTTTCCGGTCTTCCGCCCGCTCGGACTGCTTCTTCGCCTCTTCCATATCGTAGAGGCGGCTCCGCAATACGCGCATTGCCTTCGCCTTGTTTTTAATCTGGCTCTTTTCATCCTGACAGATAACGACAAGACCGGTCGGAATATGGGTAATACGCACGGCGGAGTCGGTGGTGTTGACGCACTGACCGCCGGGGCCTCCTGCGCGCATAACATCGATGCGCAAGTCTTCCTGCTTGATAACGATTTCCGTTTCCTCCGCTTCGGGTAAAACCGCAACGGTTACCGCACTTGTGTGGATACGCCCCGAACCTTCCGTTTCCGGTACGCGCTGTACACGGTGCACACCCGATTCATAGCGGAGACTTCCGTACACATACTTGCCCGAAATGGACAGCGTTACTTCTTTAAATCCGCCTAGTTCAGTTTCGTTGGAAGAAAGAATTTCGTATTTCCAGTTTTTCAGTTCCGCATAGTGCGTGTACATTTTTAACAGATCCGCTGCAAAGAGCGCCGCCTCTTCTCCGCCGGTACCGCCGCGTATTTCCATAATGATGTTTTTTTCTTCCAGCGGGTCGGGTGGAATGAGCAACACTTTCAGGTTGTTCTCGCTTTGCTCCAGCTGAGCTTCTAAGTTATGCAGCTCTTCCCGCGCCATCTCTTTCAGCTCATGGTCGGTTTCTTCCTGCATCATTGCGCGGGTTTGCCCGATGTCGTTCTCCAACCGGAGATACTGCGTATATTCTTCCATCAGCTTTGAAAGATAGGCGTGTTCCCGCATCGCTTCCTTATAGCGGTTTTGATTTTTAATCAACGCAGGGTCTTGTATTTCTTGTTCCAATTCTTTCCAACGAACCGATAAACTTTCAAGTTTTTCTTTCATAATCATTCACCTTATAATGCACTTTTAGCCGAATAGAACGGCTGATAATCTTGAGGGACATTAGACCTGTTCAGAAACGGAAGTTTCCAAACAGGTTTATTGATAATGATAGTGTCGGAACGCAGCTAAGGCTGCTGCATGGCTTCTAAAATTTCTTTATTATTGAATAGTTTTGCATAACCGAGTGCGGACATGCCCAGCCGGTCGGCGATATTCCAATCGGCATGATGTTCTATGAGCAGCTTTACCATAGGGATATCCTTTCTACCGACAGCAAAGATTAATGCTGTCTGACCGTCCTTGCTCTGAATATTTGTATCCGCATTTTTCGAGAGAAGCAATTTTGCGGTTTTTAAATCACCGATTTGAGCAGCTTCCATCAATGCCGAATAGGAACGGTCTTCGGAACAGAGATTGATCTCTGCTCCATATTCAAGCAGTAATGAGGCAATTTCATAATGTGAGTCTCTAATTGCGAGTGAAAGTACCGGGGTGCCGCGCGTGTCTCGCTGCGAAGCATTATAGCCTGCCTCTAAAAAGAGCCGGACAATTTCGTATTTGCCTTCTTCTACTGTTTCTGTAAAATTCGACTCACAACAGGGAAAGCCGTTATCCAGTAACTGTTCGCGGGCAATTCGCTTGCGTTCTACTAGTAGGAAATTATGTTGTTCTTTAATAAAATAATCTTCAAATAGATCAAGCGCCAGAGGAATGATAAATTGTTTGCAGCTTTCCGGCAAGGATACGGCATTTTCTTGTCCAAGTGTTAAGATAGGTAAATTTTTTTCCGATACCAAGACCTAAAAAGAAAATAAATGCAGGATTGAGCGTGGACGTATGCTTACCAAAAATAAATAAAATATGTGAAGCATCATGCAGCAATACGGTGGGAGAATAGCTGCCATTATCCCAAATTGTATCGACTTGGCGATATACAACATCACATTCATGCGATTCAATGATATGAGCGGCGGTTTCGGATATTTTTTTTCCCGTTTTTTCATACAGAATAACGACTTTCATAGTAATTGTCAGGCAGTATAATGTAAAACGTAAATCATTTCAATGATTTTTGAAAGTCTGAGGTTCAATTGAGCCTGAGCGTATCAGCGCTATCTTCGCCGTTACCGGCCCCATTAATTCATATAACACCGAAGATGCTAAAATGATGTTAAACAGGATGAGACCGTCTTTTTCCGGCAACATTGCTTTTCCCATAAATGCAAGCCCGATGGCAACACCTGCTTGCGGCATCAGCGCAAACCCCATATTGTCCGTTATCTTCTTATCGAGTGACAGCATTTTACACGATGTGTATGCACCGATGTACTTTCCGATTATCCTGATACAAAAATACGCAACTCCGATAATCCCCGCCGTTACAATAATGGTGAGATCCATATTCATACCGGAGATGATAAAAAAGCTGCTCATCACCGGAGGAGAAAAATTATTCATTTGGTCGAACAGGGTTTTATCATTTGTCCGGTTGTAATACACTGCGCCGCACACCATACAGGCAAGCAGCGGGCTTACCTCGAAGTATGAGCAGATGCCGGAAATTAAAAAAAGGAACGCGACAGCTAAAATCAGGCGATTGTCAAAGCTCCGTTTTTCCGTAATGAGAAACTCCATACACAGAGCGGTCATGAATCCCAACATCAGCATTGCGGCATTAAGAGCAATCGGCTTCACAATGCTCATAATATTAAACACAGCACTGTCCTGTGCATTGACGACGGCAACCATGATACTGAACACAAAAAGACAAACAACATCGTCAAAAGCAGTGATATGCAACAGCAGATCGACAAACGGGCCTTTTCCATTGTATTCCTTTATCGTCATAATAGTGCTGGCGGGAGCGGTCGCGGTTGCAATCGCACCGAGTAAGAGTGAGAATGAAAGCTTCATTTTAAAGACAAAGATCATAACGACGGTAACCAAGCATCCCGCTAACAGAGATTCGCAGAGCGTGATAAATACGACATTCCGGAATTCCTTTCTGCCGTCGCTCCGTTTAAAGTAGCGCCCCATATCAAAAGCGATAAAACTGAGTGCGATAATCGAAATAACGTCCAAGTTGACGATAAAATGCCGGTGAATTAAATGCAATCCGCTTGGGCCAATCAATATTCCGGCAAGAATATAGCCGCTTACCTTCGGCAGTTGGAGCTTTTTTGTGAATCGAGTGACCAAAAATCCGCTTATCAATATCAGCGCAAAGGATATCAGGATTGTGGTAGGTAAATTGAGGTCTTTAACAATGTTGTAAATAAAATCGATTATATCCATCTTTTTTGCTCATCTTTGATACGCATAGGTGCGTCGCCGAAAGGGCGATTGTGAATTTAGCGGTGTTCCATACTATAGGATATACCTAAAAGACGCAACCTCCTTTTGAAATAGACGACGCATCTACTGCGTTTCTCTTATACTGCTGATTTCACTATTCTCTTTATCTTTTTTCCCCATAAAACCGATACATAATTTATATCCATAATGCTCGAGATATCCTCCGCTGTTATATCATATTTAGGCCCCCTTTCTCACAATGAGCTTATAAAATTACTCCATTCTTTTGCGATGACGCATGAAGTGGAGTGATACAATAAAAGTGCAGTACTAAAATTGCCGAAAAAGAGAGGAGGAAGGACAATGAAACGGTACGATCAGAATGGAAAACGATAGGGTAATTCGGGACAAAATGTATAAATTATCAATACATTTCCTTGACAATATGTCGAAAGCATTGTAGAATAATTAAAACCGTGCTCGAGCACGGTTTGATATTTTCGATTAGATGTTTTATTAGGAGGAATGTATGAAACGGAAAATCGGTATAGCTCTTATGGTCTTTATGACTGGAATAGGAGCCTTATTTGCGGGGGGCACAACAGAAACGTCAGAAGCACCCAGAATAGGCGTTTCCATGCCTACAAAGGATCTGCAGAGATGGACTCAGGACGGCGACAATATTAAAATGTTGTTGGAAAAATCGGGCTACAAAGTCGATTTGCAATATGCAAACAACGATATAGCCGTACAGGCATCTCAAATTGAAAATATGCTGACTAAAAACTGCAAAGTAATAGTTATAGCAGCAATCGACGGTTCATCGCTCACGGAAGTTCTTAAAACCGCCAAAGAAAACGGCGTTCCCGTTATTGCTTATGACAGACTTATTATGAACAGCGATGCGGTACGCTATTATGCAACATTCGACAACTACAAGGTCGGTCAATTTCAGGGAGCTTACCTGCGCGACACGCTTAAATTGGACACGGCAAAAGAACCTGTATACATCGAATTATTTACCGGCCCCACAGACGATAACAATGTGAACTTCTTTTTCCCGGGTGCAATGGATATTCTAAATCCTTACATCAAAAAAGGCGTCTTGGTCGTCCGTTCAGGACAAACCGAAAAAGCTCAGGTTGCAACACCCAACTGGTCAACTGAAGAAGCTCAAAAAAGAATGGAGAATTTGATCAGTGCCTACGGTTACGGTCCGACAGGCACAAAACTGCACGCGGTATTATCATCAAACGATTCCGTTGCGCAGGGTATTACCAATGCACTTGTTGCGGCCGGATACACGAAGGAAAACTTCCCGCTGCTTACGGGACAGGACTGTGATATTACTTCGGTAAAAAATATGTTGAAAGGCCGTCAGAGTATGTCGGTATTTAAAGATACCAGAACACTGGCAGGTAAAGTATCGGAGATGATTGACGCTCTCGTAAAAGGAACAAAACCTCCGATTAACGACACAAAAACATATAACAACGGTACCGGAGTTATTCCTTCATTTTTGTGCGAACCTGTTTTTGCAACAATCGATAACTATAAAAAGTTATTGGTTGAAAGCGGCTATTATACCGAAGCGCAGTTGAAGAACTAAAACCGATTTGTGCTGAGGACTTAAACAGTGCCGATTAACTGTCGGCACTGCTTTTGGATTGCGATTAAATACGGAAACAAAATGGAGACTGTTTTGACGGAAACGCTGTTGGAAATAAAAAATGTTACAAAAACATTTGCAGGTATAAAAGCTCTAAATGACGTCAGTCTGAAAATTACGCGGGGTGAAATCCATGCCCTCGTAGGTGAAAACGGTGCCGGCAAATCAACACTGATGAATATTTTAAGCGGCATTTACCCCTACGGTACCTATACCGGTGATATACTATATGAGTCCGAACGGTGTACGTTTCATTCGGTAAAAGACAGTGAACGTAAAGGTATCGCCATTATTCATCAGGAATTGGCTCTTGTTCCCCACCTCAGTATTGCTGAAAATATTTTTTTGGGAAACGAGCAAGGAAAATCATTTAAAATTGATTGGGAAAAAACCTTTGCAAAAGCCGATGCGCTGCTTCGGACGGTAGGGCTGCATGAATCGTCACGGACGCTGATTAAAGATATCGGAATAGGCAAACAGCAATTAGTTGAAATTGCAAAAGCTTTGGCAAAAAATATTACGTTTCTCATTCTTGACGAGCCGACAGCTTCGTTAAACGAAACGGATTCACAAAAATTATTACATTTATTACTTGAATTTAAAAAGAAAAATATAACATCAATTATTATCTCACATAAATTGAATGAGGTATCCTTTGTTGCGGACAAAATAACTGTTATCAGAGACGGCTCTGTAATAAAAAACTTTTGATAAAAAAACGGATGATTGCAGCGAAGATCTAATAATCAACGCAATGGTCGGTAGAAATCTGTCGGAACGTTTTCCGCCGCGCACACCTTGTATAGGGGATATTCGGTTTGAAGTAAAAGACTGGACGGTTGAACATCCTCTGTATGCGGAACGGGAAGTATGTAAAAATATCAATATTAATTTACGCAAAGGTGAAGTTGTCGGTATAAGCGGTCTTATGGGAGCGGGGCGAACGGAATTTGCAATGAGTGTATTCGGACATTCCTACGGCGCGAATATCCGCGGACGGATTTTTATAAACGGGAAGGAAGTCCGGCTTAAAACCGTAAAAGATGCAATAAAACACGGAGTGGCATACGTAACGGAAGACAGAAAGGGCAACGGCTTAATTTTACATACAAGCATTTGCAAAAATACGACTTTAGCAAATATACGGAAAGTAAGCCGCCGCAATGTTATCCAAATCGATAAAGAACATGAGGCTGCACGGGAATGTGTTGAACAACTCAAAACAAAATGTACGGGAATAGAACAATCCGTAGTAAATTTATCGGGAGGGAATCAGCAAAAAGTGTTACTCGGCAAATGGATTTTTGCCGAACCCGAAGTGCTGATCCTCGATGAACCAACGCGCGGTATAGATGTGGGCGCAAAATATGAAATTTACTGCATAATAAACCGCTTGGCTGCAGAAGGAAAATCCGTATTGATGATTTCTTCGGAATTGCCGGAAATTTTAGGTATGTGCGACAGGATTTATGTTATGAATGAGGGTAAAATTGTGGGAGAAATTCCGCGGGAAGAAGCTTCACAAGAAGCAATAATGGCTTGTATCGTCCAAACGAAAAAGGAGAACACAAATCATGCTTAATACTCTTTCGATTAAGAATATATTGAAAAAAAACACAATGTTTATAGCGCTCATTGCATTGATGATTTTATTTCATGCCCTGATCAGTTTTGCAGACAGCGGTTCCTTATTTGCCCCGACAAATATTTCAAATATTATAAGTCAAAACTCTTATGTTGTTATTTTAGCAACCGGAATGCTGCTCTGTATTCTCAGCGGCGGCAATATCGATTTATCGATCGGTTCAATTGTCGCACTTATCGGGGCATTAGCTGCCCATTTAATTATTCTTTTACATTGGAATATATATGTCGTGATGATTTTATGTTTATTGGCCGGTACGGCAATCGGGGCATGGCACGGCTTTTGGATTGCATACATACGCATCCCGGCATTTATTGTAACATTGGCAGGTATGCTTTTATGGAGAGGCGTTGCCTTAATTATTCTTAACGGTTTAACTTTGTCGCCGTTTCCGGAAAATTATTTACGTTATTTTACCGGCTTTATTCCGATAACAAAGGATAAAGGATTGATATTTTCCGTAACAGTCGGAACGGCAATTTTATGCTGTCTCATTTTCATTGTAAAGGAAATTGTGCAACGTATACAAAAAAAACAAAAAGCATATTCAACTGAAAGCTTCGGAATATTTCTTATACGCATTATTCTGATTCCTGCAATTGTATTGTTTTTAGCAACACTGCTCGGTCGCCATAAAGGAATACCGGTGATTTTAATTCTTTTAACCGTTGTTGTTCTTGTCTATACCTACATTACTCAAAATACGGTACCGGGCAGGTATTTATATGCGATGGGCGGTAACGAGCGAGCCGCTAAGCTGTCGGGTATTGATACAAATAAAGCGTTGTTTTTTGTATATGTAAATATGGGATTTCTTTCAGCCCTTGCCGCTCTGGTTTGTGTCGGCCGTTTTAATTCGGCAGCGCCTACGGCCGGTATGAATTATGAACTCGATGCGATCGGTTCATGTTTTATCGGAGGAGCATCGGCATACGGCGGAACGGGAACGGTCGGAGGAGCGGTTGTCGGAGCTATTTTTATGGGTGTTTTGAACAACGGAATGTCCATTTTAGGTATAGACTCGAACTGGCAGAAGGCGGTAAAGGGACTTGTACTTTTAGCGGCGGTTGCTTTTGATGTCCTTTCAAAACGCCGTGAAAAAAGTTCAGTCTAATCCGTAAAAACAGATTGTAAATGAGTACCAAAGAGGACAGGGGAAATATGAACATAGTTGCCGGTATTGATTTAGGAACGCAAAGTTTAAAAGCGGTTTTATACGATTACGAACAAAAACGTATTGTCGCACAAGCATCCTGTCCTTTGGACTTGATTTCCAAAGAGGACGGAACCCGCGAACAAAAAACCGAATGGTACGATGCGGCATTAAAAAGCGTCTTTGAAAAACTTCCGTGTGAATTGCGTTCGCAGATACAGGCCGTCGGCGTCTCCGGTCAGCAGCATGGCTTTGTCCCTCTTGATAAAGACGGATTAGCTCTTTATAACGTAAAACTGTGGAACGATACGTCAACCGCTGAAGAATGCCGCATCTTAACCGATAAAGCAGGGGGGAATGCCGAAGTTATAAAAGAAGTCGGCAACCTCATGTTACCCGGCTTCACTGCTCCCAAGATATTGTGGTTAAAAAAACATTTTCCCAACGCATGGAAAAACGTGCGCTCTATTTTGCTTCCGCATGATTACATCAATTACGTACTAACCGGAAGCTATGTTATGGAAGCCGGAGACGCCTCGGGGACAGCGCTGTTTAATCCTGCAAAACGCAGATGGTCGCGCACGCTCTGTTCTCTTATCGATGAAGGCTTATACGATTTACTTGCGCCTCTTATCGCTTCGGATACAAAAGCCGGAACGGTATCGCAGAAAGCCGCCGGTCTTTTAGGGATTCCTGAAGGTATTCCGGTTTCTTCCGGCGGCGGGGATAATATGATGGGGGCAATCGGGACGGGGACGGTCAGCGACGGCTTTTTAACGATGAGTATGGGGACGTCGGGAACGCTCTACGGTTATTCGGACAAGCCCATCGCCGACCCCGAACACGGTTTATCAGGCTTTTGTTCCTCAACGGGCGGATGGCTTCCGCTTTTGTGTACGATGAACTGCACGGTTGCAACCGAACAAATCCGTTCTCTCTTCGGCTTACCGGTAACCGAGTTCAACCGTCTTGCCGCAGCAGCTGAGCCGGGCGCTCAAGGAGTACGGGTTCTTCCTTTTTTTAACGGAGAGCGTACACCGAATTTACCGAAAGGAAGGGCAAGCATCACCGGTCTTACGATGACAAATTCGAATAAGGAAAACATCTGCCGCGCCGCAATGGAAAGCGCTGTCTTCGCCCTGAAAGGAGGCTTGGACGTCTTTAAAAAATTGGGTTTTGAACCGAAAGAAATACGGCTTATAGGAGGCGGCGCAAAAAGTCCCTTATGGAGGCAAATCGCCGCTGATATTATGAATGTGCCGGTCAGCGTTCCCGTATCGGAAGAAGCTGCCGCAATGGGCGCAGCCGTACAAGCGCTGTGGTGTCTTGAAGGTGGTACACCTGAGCGGATAAAGAGCCTTTGCGCTGAACACATTCAGTTGAGCAAAGAAAAATCGGCGGAACCGGGTAGCGCAGTTTGCGAATATGAACAGGCGTACCGCGATTATAATGAGATTTTGGGGCAGCTGACGCCCCTTTATGTATACGGCTAAATTTTTTTGAAGGCCGGCATTTTTTTTGCAAAAATTTTATTTGGAGGTTATATGTCATATTTTAAAGGAAGTACCGAATACTTTCCCGGTATCGGTAAAATAAGGTTTGAGGGGAAACAATCGAAAAACCCGCTTGCATTTAAATACTACGATGAAAATAAAATCGTTTTAGGTAAGCCGATGAAAGAGCATTTGCGTTTTGCAATAGCCTACTGGCATTCTTTTTGCGCTGCAGGAGAAGATCCCTTTGGGGCGGGAACAATGAAGTTTCCATGGAATAGCAGCACCGATGCGATGACAAACGCCGAAAACAAAGCGGATGCGGCCTTTGAGTTTATTACTAAAATCGGAGCGCCCTATTATTGCTGGCATGACCGGGATATAAGCCCCGAAGGGAAAAGTCCGGCTGAAAGTGAAAAAAATCTTATAAAAATTACCGACGGTCTATATGAGCGGCAAAAAGCAACCGGCGTCAAACTCTTGTGGGGGACGGCCAATGTATTCAGTAATCCGCGCTATATGAACGGAGCTGCGACAAACCCGCAGTTCGGCATTGTAGCCCACGCTGCAGCTCAGGTGAAATGCGCAATAGACGCAACGATAAAGCTCGGTGGACAAGGCTACACCTTTTGGGGCGGACGTGAAGGCTATATGTCGCTGTTGAATACCGACATGCAGGCTGAAAAAGAACACCTCGCCCGTTTTTTAACGATGGCACGCGATTATGCGCGTAAGCAGGGCTTTACCGGCTGTTTTTATATCGAGCCGAAACCGATGGAGCCGACAAAACATCAATATGACTTCGATGCGGAAACAGTGATAGGCTTTTTGCGTACCTATGGTTTGGAAAAGGATTTTAAACTGAATATTGAAGCAAATCACGCAGAGCTTGCAGGACACGACTTTTACCACGAATTATCGGTATGTGTTGATGCGGGGATGCTCGGTTCCATCGATGCAAATCGCGGTGATAGCCGAAACGGCTGGGATACCGACCAATTCCCTTCAAGCATATATGAAACGACGTTAGCTATGCGGGCGGTGCTGCGTATGGGCGGCTTTAAAACGGGCGGCTTAAACTTTGATGCAAAGCGCAGAAGAAACTCGACCGCACCGGAAGACTTATTTATCGCACATATCGGCGGTATGGATATGTTTGCACTGGGCTTGGAAAAAGCTGCCGCCCTTATTGAAGACGGGCGAATCGATGCATTGGTTAAAGAACGCTATGTATCTTTTGCAGAGGGAAAGGGCGCCGAATTTGCGGCGGGCAAAATGACCATGGAAAGTCTTGCTGCCCTTGCCGAATCCTATGATACGGTGCATCCTGCCTCGGGTAAACAGGAATTATACGAAAACATTCTCAACGAAGTTATTTTTAACGGATAAACGGTGTCGGTTACCATAAAAGATATCGCGGCGGCGGCGGGCGTTTCACGGGGGACGGTAGACCGTGTACTGCATAAACGTATGGGAGTAAATCCCGAAGTCGCGCAAAGAGTCCGCCTCATTGCCGATGAAATGGGATTTGCACCGAATATGGCAGGAAAAATTCTTGCCGCCCGTAAACAGCCGATAAAATTCGGCTGTTTACTTCCCGATGTGGGAAATCCTTTTTTTGACGGTATTATTGCCGGTTTTCACCGCGCAGAAAAAGAATTAAGCGATTTCGGAGTGTCCCTTCACATAGAACATATAAAAGGATTTGATATTGCTACGCATATTCATACGATTGAAAAATTAGCTTCCATGAACCTTTCAGGTTTATGTATTGCCACTATGGATATACCCGAAGTTCAATATACCGTACAAACTCTTATCGAAAAAGGAACACCGGTTATCAGTGTCAATACCGATATTCCTGATACCGATCGTCTATGCTATGTGGGCCCTGATTATACGAACGGAGGAAACACCGCCGCCGGTTTATTGTCGTTGTTAACAAAGAGCGAATTGAACATTTTAATAGTTACCGGCTCTTTTCATATTCGCGGCCATAATGAACGCATTCAAGGCTTTATCCAAGGTTTAATTGAAAGAAAATCTTCTTATACGGTTTTAAGTACCTTTGAATCACTTGATGACGATACGTATGCATACGAAACGACAATGAGCGCATTGGAAAAATATCCGGAAACAAACTGCATATTTATTGCCGCCGCTGGGGTTGAAGGGGTCTGTAAGGCAGTCGATCGATGGCATAAAGATTCGGAAAACAGAAAAAAGCCCTCTATTTTATCATTTGACGATATTCCGGCAACAAAGCGTTTGGTGAAAGACGGATTTATTGATTTTACCATTTGCCAGGAACCTGAACAGCAAGGATATATGGCTGTTTCAAAATTGTTCTCGTATTTAATGGCCGAAAAAAAATGCACCCCGCAGGATTATATAACGTCTACAATTATAAAAATCAAAGAAAATATATAGGGCACATCTCGTCATTTAATGCTGCTGAGCAAAATATTGAGCACTTGTACTCCAATGCTCTGCGCCGTATATTTTCAAAAGACTTGAGTCTTGACATAAATATGAATATTTTAGATGATGCCGCAATGGAGAGTGGGAGTGCGGTGAAATTTACCAGATCTTATTTGCAAACACTGTCAACGGATGCGCTCTTTACATTGGCAGACCAATACGGGCTTTTTTTGTCGTCGGATTTGACGCGGCATCTTTTGATCGGTGAATTGCTCGATCTTGATGATGGGTTTGCGAATGATGAATACAGTGGTGATTCCATTGCGGCGGCTATAAAACCTCATGAGGCGGCATACAGTTATAACCTGACCGAAATACGGGTTCTCTTAAAAAATCCGCTGTGGTTTTTTGTCTTTTGGGATTTCCATAAACGCCTTTTTACCGAATTAACGGAGGAAAAAGATTTTTCTTTTTTTTCACTGCGAGTGCATTCCCTCGATCCTGAGAACACTTCAAAATCGTTGGATTTTTTTGATATACAGGTGCTCAAGGAAGACCGCAGGCATTATGTGCATGTCTCTTTTGACGAATACCTGCATCGTATCGATTTAATGGCTCATTTTACGAATGGCCGTGAGCAGATATTAGCGCAATCGAATATCGTCGGTATGCAGCGGAAGAATATTCCGCAACGGCTTTGTATTTCACAAAATGCGGTGGATAAGATAATCGGTTTATCGGGATTGGCTGCTTTAAAGAAGTCCCACTTTCAGCATTACCGGCAGGCATTTAGGTAGAAAAATGAGCCTCAAAGAGCTTCGGTTTTTAGAGGTCTCCCCGTGTTCGACGAATCTATATTCGAGGTACCCGATGATTAAAAAAACGTTACTTTTTATTTTTCATGCTCACGTACCGTATATCCGCCATGATGATGAGAACGAGTTGCTTGAAGCGGCGCCGTTATACGAAATGATGTCATACGGTTTTTTACCGTTTTTACGGATGTGCAGCTGTTTGGATGCTGATGCTGTTCCGTTTAAGTGTGCGTTGGTAATTTCTCCGCTTTTGTGCGAAATGCTGAAGTCCCCTTTATGTCAAGAACGATACGGTGCATATTTGGATCGGCATATCGCATTTGCTCAACAGGAATTGAAACGGGCGGCAGGATTACCTCGGGAAGCTCTTGTGCGACAGTACCTTGAGTTTTTAACGCTGAATCGGGAAGATTTTCATGTTCGTTATAAAAAAGATATTTTAAGCGGAATAAATTTTTTTGCAGACAAGGGATATATTGAGCTGCTTGCAACATCGGCAACGCCGTGCTTTTTCCCGTTTTATCAGGATATGCCGGAAGCGCTTACCATGCAGATTGAACAAGGTCTCAGTAGTTTTCGGGAGCATTTTGCAACGGTGCCTGCAGGATTTTGGTTTCCGTCAATGGGGTATGACACGGGGTTAGACAGCATTATCAAATCGTATGGCCTCGATTATACCGTATTGGAAAGCCAGAGTTTCTTATTTGCCGACCGACCGCCGGTAAACGGCGTCTTTTCCGCAGCAATGGGAGAAAGCGGGCTTTCGTTTTTGGGAAAAGACAGCGCCGCATGCGCCGATATTGCGCATCCCGAAACCGGTTTTTATCTGCACCCCGATTACCTCGATACCGATAAAGATGCAGGGTTTGAACTTGATGGAAAAGCGCTTTCCCCTTTGTTCGATGTAAAGGAAGGCCGACGTACAACAGGCTTTTGTTATCACCGGCGAGGCGGCGGCGACTATGATGCAACAGCCGGTGCTCTACAGGCGGAACAAGACGCCGAACGGTTTCTTGCAAACCGTGATGCGGTATTAACGGAGGTCGCAAAACTGCTTGATATTGCTCCCGACCCGCTCTGCTCCGTTTCCGTGCTTCCGCTTCGTTTTCTCGGAAAAACGTGGAAGGAAGGAATACTCTGGTTGGAATCGGTCTTCCGCAAACTTGCACAGCGGCACGATATGCAGTGCGCCTTACCTACCGAATACCTGAAAAAGGTGCGGCGGATACAGAGCATTAATCCTTTTTATGCTTCCAACCTGCCGAGCGGATATGCGGATGAACTGATAAATAGCTCAAACGATTGGATGTTTCCCCGTATTCAAAAGGCTAGCGAACGGATGATCGACCTTGCAGGGCGTTTCCCTGATGATCAAGGTCTTAAAGAGCGGATGCTGAATTTGGCTGCGAAGGAGCTGCTGCTTGCGCAGTCGACTGATTGGCCGCTGATGGCGGATGCTCAAACTTCTGCCGAATACGCTGCTGCACAGTGCGAAGAGCATCTTGCTACTTTTACCGATGTGTATGATTCGCTCGGTTCCGGCTCGATCGGTACTGATCGGTTAATTAAAAGAGAAAAGGAATATCCGATATTTTCGGATATGAATTACCGTTTTTTTATAAGGAAATCCCGATAAAGCCTGTTTGCAGATAATCGGAATTGCCAAGGGGGGTAAGGAATGAAATTAGTGCTTATACGGCATGGTGAAAGCGAGTGGAACAAGTTGAACCTGTTTACCGGTTGGACTGATGTGGAATTGTCGGACAAGGGCGTAGAGGAAGCAAAGGAAGGTGGAAAGGCGCTTGCCGCAGCCGGTTTTGACTTCGATGTCTGTTACACCTCATACTTAAAACGGGCAATCCATACGCTGCAATTCGTGTTGGATGAACTTGACCGTAACTGGCTTCCTGTCGTTAAAACATGGAAGCTGAACGAACGGCATTACGGCGATCTGCAAGGATTGAACAAGGCGGAAACAGCTGAAAAATACGGAGAAGCGCAGGTAAAGATTTGGCGTCGCTCTTTCAATATTGCGCCGCCCGTCCTTTCGGAAGACGATGCACGCTGCCCGTATCTTCAAACGGCATACCGCGGTATCGACAAGGCGGAACTGCCCCGTACCGAAAGCTTGAAAGATACCATTGCACGGGCTGTTCCGTATTTTGAATCGGTAATTAAAAGGGATATGCTGGCCGGTAAGCGTGTATTGATTGCCGCACACGGAAATTCGCTCCGTGCACTCATTAAATACTTCGAGCACCTCAGCGACGAAGAGATTGTGCAGGTAAATCTGCCTACCGGTATCCCGCTTGTTTATGAATTTGATGTTAATTTTAATGTGATGAGCAAGGCCTATTTGGGCGATCAAGAAAAAATTAATGCCAAGATAAACGCGGTAGCGAATCAAGGCAAAGCAAAGTAAATGCAGGATACCGTTAGTCGCAGATTAAATCTAAGGAAAACCTCAAAAAACTGAGGTTTTTAGAGGTTCCCTCTAGTATGCAAGAAAATGAAGTACAGAACCGTGCGCACGCCAATAAACTGATTGTTAAAGGTGCGCGCGAGCACAATCTCAAAAATATCGATGTGGAGCTGCCCCGCGACAAGCTCATTGTAGTGTCGGGGCTTTCCGGTTCCGGAAAAAGTTCCCTTGCCTTTGATACCATCTTTGCCGAGGGGCAGCGGCGGTATGTGGAATCCCTTTCGGCGTATGCGCGGCAGTTCTTAGACCGTATGGATAAGCCCGATGTCGATTATATCGAAGGTTTGTCTCCGGCTATTTCCATAGAACAAAAGACTACGCACCGCAATCCGCGTTCGACGGTCGGCACGGTAACCGAAATTTACGACTACTACCGTCTCCTGTATGCCCGAACGGGGCACCCGCATTGTCCGCAGTGCGGAAAGGAGATTCAGGAGCAAACGGTCGATCAAATTATCGATGCGATTATGAGCTGGGAAGAGCGTACCCGCGTTCAAATCCTCGCGCCGATTATCAAGGGCAAGAAGGGTGAACACCAAAAAATTATCGAAGACGCCAAAAAGGCAGGCTTTCTCCGGGCGCGCATCGACGGACTGACGGTTAATCTGGAAGACGGCGTTAAGCTCGACAAACAGAAAAAACACACCATAGAGATAATCGTCGACCGTATTCAGCTGTCCGCCGATGTCCGCAAGCGGCTTTCGGAGTCGGTGGAAACTGCATTGGAAAGCTCCGGCGGGACGCTGATCGCATTGCGGCAAAAGACTGCGGACGACCCGATAACCGAAGTATTCTTTTCGCAAAAGAATGCCTGCCCCGATTGCGGTATTTCGATGCCGGAACTACAGCCGCGCCTTTTTTCGTTTAACAACCCCTACGGCGCCTGCCCCGAATGTACCGGGCTGGGGCATAAGCAGCGTTTCGACTTTAAGCTGATGGTTCCCGATACCTCGCTGTCCTTTAACGAAGGGGCATTCTTGCCCTACAATCCCGATTCTGCGTGGAACCGCGCCCGCTTTGAGTCGCTTGCCCGCCGCTTCGGTTTTTCACTCGACACACCGGTAAAAGATTTATCAAAAAAAGATTTAAAGGTTATTATGGACGGTTCCGGTCTTGAGCCGATTGAATTTGTATACGAACGGCAGGACGGATCGGGGAAGTCTAAGTACCGCCGTCCGTGGCTCGGCATCTATGCTGATATGCAGCGCCGGTATAACGAAGCGTATTCGGCAGCGCAGCGGGAGTCTTATGAAAAATACATGGCGGTAACAACGTGCGAATACTGCGGCGGCAGGCGGTTAAAGCCCGAAGCCTTGGCCGTTACCGTCGGCGGTAAAAATATTTACGAGTTAAGCAGCCTTTCCGTCGGCGATTCAATTACGTTTTTTGAAAAGCTCAAACTGACCGCCACGGAAAAGACCATCGCCCATCAGATTTTAAAAGAGATAACCTCCCGTCTCCGGTTTATGAAAAATGTGGGGCTCGACTATATTACCCTTGAACGGAAGGCGGCGACGCTGTCCGGTGGGGAATCGCAGCGGATACGGCTTGCAACCCAAATCGGCTCCAGCTTAATCGGGGTGCTGTACATCCTCGACGAACCGTCCATCGGGCTGCACCAGCGGGATAATCAGCGGCTGATCGATACGCTGCTGTACCTGCGCAACCTCGGCAATACGCTCATCGTAGTAGAACACGACGAGCAAACTCTCCGCGTCGCCGACTACATCGTAGACCTAGGCCCGGGCGCAGGGGTGCACGGCGGCGCTGTCGTAGCGGCGGGGACGCCCGACGAGGTGATGCAGGTAAAGGAAAGCCTTACCGGTCAGTACCTTGCAGGAACCCTCTGCATGGAACTCCCCGCAGAACGGCGGAAGGGGAACGGCTCCTTTTTAACCCTGCAGGGGGTAACCGAGCATAATTTAAAGAATGTTTCGGTTTCCATCCCGCTCGGAGCCTTTACCTGCATTACCGGCGTTTCCGGTTCGGGAAAGTCCACACTCCTTTCGGATGTGCTGTACCCCGCCGTGTCCAACGCGCTGATGCGCAGCGGCTTACCGGAGGGCGCATACAAAAAGATAAAAGGGCTTGAACATATCGATAAGGTTATCAATATCGACCAAAGCCCGATCGGCAGGACGCCCCGCTCAAACCCTGCGACCTATGTAGAGGTGTTCACCGCGATTCGCGACCTGTTTGCAAACTTGCCGGAATCGAAGGCGCGGGGCTATAAGCCGGGGCGGTTTTCGTTTAATGTGCGGGGCGGTCGCTGCGAGCACTGTCAGGGCGACGGCGCAATCGCAATCGAAATGAACTTTTTACCCGATGTGTATATCACCTGCGACGTGTGCCGTGGGAAGCGGTTTAACAAAGAAACGCTCGATGTTCGGTACAAGGGAAAGAATATTGCGGATGTACTTGATATGACCATCGAAGAAGCCGCCGAGTTCTTTGCTCCCGTGCCGCAGATCGCCCGCAAAATGCAGACCCTTCTTTCAGTAGGGCTCGGCTATATCAAGTTAGGACAGTCGGCGCTTACCTTATCAGGCGGCGAAGCGCAGCGGGTTAAACTGGCGCATGAGCTTTCCAAGCGCTCGACAGGGAAAACGCTCTATATTTTGGACGAGCCGACGACGGGACTGCATTTTGCGGATGTCAAACAGTTAATGGAGGTTATCCAGCGGCTGGTCGAGCAAGGAAACACCGCCCTTATGATCGAGCATAACCTTGACGTCATCCTGCAAGCAGATCATATTATCGACCTCGGTCCCGAAGGAGGTTCCCGCGGCGGCACCGTTATTGCGGAAGGTACGCCGGAAGAAGTTGCCGAAGTGAAAAATTCGTATACGGGCTTTTACATCAAAGAGATGCTTGACCGGTATCGGCAAAAAAGCTCATAGGTTTTTATAGACATCCGTATAATGAAAAAGTCGCTTGCTTCCGTTTTTTGTCTTTTGTTATTCATTCTCTCTTCTCCCTACGCGCAGATCGCGAAAGAGCCGAAGGTTATTACCATCAATTCCGTGCGTGTAATGGAGATATTCAAAAAAGAGAATAAGGCGCAGTATCGCACCGAACCGGATAAAAACGATGAGGAAGCGGATATAAATAGCAGCGAAGATAAAACGGAACAAGAGAAAAAAAATGAAACGGCGGAGAAGACTTCTGTTGCAATAAAGACTGATGCTGCTGCAATAGGTACTGATCCGGCGACAGACGCTGTTCAACAAAACAAGGATGATTCACAGAATAACGTGCAGCAGGGAAACAGCGGTGAACTTCCCGCTGCGGAAAACACGGAGTCTTCGGCAGAACAAACCAATGACACGGAAAATCCATCCGGTACTCAAACTCAGGTAACAACCGAAGAGGCTCAAAAGGCTGTTGAAGAAAAAAAAGATAATATTATTGTGTTTACCGGCGGCGTTTCGCTTTCGGTAAAAGAAGGCTCCTCCGTTTCTACGATTGAGGCGGATAAGTTGGTGTATAACCGCTCTGAAAATACGATTGAGGCGGAAGGGAATGTCCGGTATAGCAGAAAGACCGGTGGTTCCGATGGCGCAGAAGAATTTATCGGCGAATTGCTGCTATTCAATATCGACGAGATGGAAGGTATATTCCTCGACGGTACGATTAAACAGGCACCTCGGAAACAAGGTCAAAACCCTTTTACTATTCAATCGACAACAGTCGGACGCGATTCGAGCGGTGCAACAGGATTTAAAGATGCCGTACTAAGTACAAATCCCGATCCGGACGAAGAACCGCTGTGGTCTATCCGTGCAAGCCGAATTTGGATGCTGCCGGGTAATGAACTGGCTTTTGCTAACGGTTATTTTTCTATTGGCATTGTACCGATATTGTATCTGCCGTTTTTTTATCATCCTGCCGATGAAATGCTTTTTCATCCCGTGTTCGGTTTTCGCAATAGGGAAGGGTACTTTGTACAAACGACAACGTATTTACTTGGACGGAAACCGTTCGATACCGATTCAAAGAAATCAGGTTCATTCTCCAATTTTATGAAAAGCGATCGACTGAAAAAACAAGAACGGATTGGTTTGTTTTTTAAGAATCTGGAAGAAGATGCACCCGATATCAGCCCTGCATATATTAAACTGATTGCAGATACCTATTCACAGCTCGGCGGTTTAATCGGCATAGACGGAAAGACAATTCCTAAAAACACACCGATTAGAGAACTTGATTTTTCACTTTTTTTGGGAATGTCTCGGACACTCTTTCCTCTGAAGAAAATCGGCAGTGACGGTATTTCACATACTACTTATGATACACATGGGAAAAGGCACTACAATAAAAGCTTTTTTTCTGGGAAGACAGTTACCGTTTCGGTACAGAGCGCATATCAATTTTGGAATTTCTCAGGCGCCGTTTCAACTTTCGATAAATATGCCCTTTATTTCCGACCCTTATTTTAAGAAAGATTTTTTTGACCGATCGGAGGATATGAATTGGTTTAATTATCTTTTGAACAAAGAAAAATTAGCAAAAGGAACCGATATAGGATCGGAAAGTTCTTATTCATGGAAGCTTAACGGTTCTATCCGTCCGTCATTTAAGAAAATCAGCCCATGGATTTCTTCATTTAATCTGGATACCGCATCACTGACCGTTAACTTTTCTTCAAAAGAAACAAACCCGAGAGCTGTCGGTGAAGAAGCGTATGCGCCACAGCGGTTTTTCTTTTATCCGTCGCTTTTTAAGCCGGAAGGAAAAATTTCAATTTCAGGAACACTGTTATCCAATACTATGTTTAATAGAGCGCCGGCAAAAAAAATTCCTGATGTGGAAGGTATTGCTCATCCGTTTATAACACAGGATAAAACATCATCGGATACGTCGAAAAATGAAAATACCGATTCGACACAGGCAGAAAATCAAAAAAAAGACAAAATGGAATTTCTTGATACTTTTATTCCGGTATTTAAGCCGGTATACGGTAAGGAATTCGATCATAGTATTGAATATTCACTCAGTTATTCAGGCGATTTTTCTGCATTACAGGAAACAACCTTTGCTTCTTCTCAATGGAAGAATCCCGAAGACATAAAATGGAAGGACTATGAATCGCGATATTATCAATTGAAGGGGAGCGCCGGTTTAAGGGGGACGCTATCCTATTCTCAAAATCTTATTTCGCTCTCGAGTAACCTTATTGTTTCGGGAAATTATCAGCGGCATCCTTGGACACGGGATGTGAGTAAACAGCCTATTTTAGAACTCAATAACTTTAAAGCGAATGTATACACGTTGAAGAATGAAAACTCAGTAACCGTCAATCCTTTTGTGTATACCGATTTATTTAAACCCATATCGTTTAGTTGGAGTATCACGGAAATTTTAGCAAAAAATACATTTACCGGTACTTATAGTAATCCTCAATGGGAGACACAGAAGATAAAGTGGAATAAAGATTTTATCACTGCCCATACGGGATCGGCGGTATTCGGTGTTATGCTTGCGGAAAAGTATACGCAAAAAATTACTTTTTCTATAAACCTGCCGCCTCTTTTGCAAGCCTATAGCACTTCGCTCAATGTGTCATTTCCTTATGGAACCTTAGCTGCTTCGACAAAATTGTTTGAGAAAGAAAAAACGAAAAAAAAATGGTTCTGGGAGCCGTTTAAAATGGAACTGAATTGGACATTGCCTTATAATATAAAAACAGCACAGACATATATTTATAATATTGAAGATAAAAAGAATGAACGGCTGCATATCACCTTTGGATGGAAATATATTTCCGCCTTTTATACCCAAAGCACGGAAGTACCGCAAAAACTTTTACCGGGAAGCGGATGGGTATTGGACGGTACGGAAAAACGGTTTATTCCCTTTGCCTTTGGATTTTCATTTTCCAATGCTTCCAATCCCTTTACTATCTACGCATGGAAAAACCGTATCAAAATACAACTTGGATTGTCGTCAACCTTACAGTTTAATTTAGTCCGTATTACCGACAGCTATTTTACGTTTGCACCTAAGATTATTTTTAATATTCATGAATTTTGGGATCTTTCTTTCGGCTCATCAAGTAGAAATAATGTTATTGCGCGGTATTTTCAAAAAGCACTCAATTTGCCGGTTGTTATTCCCGGGAATACCAATATACTTACCGATTTGGCTCAATCATTTTATTTTTGGGATAGAGCAAAACGCGAAGCGTCGGGGTTTAAACTGCAATCGCTGGATATAGGCTTTACCCACTACCTCAAGGATTGGACATTAAAACTCAACTGTGAAATCAAACCTCAGTTAAAAAATAATGGCCCTCGTAAATATTATGAATTTAGTCCGACAATAACCTTTGCTGTAGCATGGAATCCCATCGGGGATATAAAAGTTGAAGCAAAAAAGAAAGAAGGAAAATTCTCCGTCGAGCGCGGCGAAATACAATAAGGTTGAGCGCTTTTTGCTTTTTCATTTACAAAGGAGTAACGGTTGCGGTACCTTTTTCTTTTTCCGTCATCATAAGGAACAGTCGCTCAAGCGAATCGTTTGTGCCGCGCTGTGCTTGCAGTTCAGGCAGTGATCCGCAAAACAGCATCTGTCCCTTGTTGATAATCGCGAGTTTATCGCATACCTTTTCGGCAATTTCCATGATATGCGTGGAAAAAAACACCGTCTTTCCCGAATCGGCGTAGCTCCGCATCAGGGTTTTCAGGCGGAACGCGGATTGAGGGTCAAGCCCGACGATGGGTTCATCCAAAATCCACAGTTCCGGCTGATGGATAAGGCTTGCCGCAATGAGCAGCTTTTGCTTCATACCGTGTGAAAAACTCGCGATGCGCGTATTCAGTACCGTATCGATTTCAAAAAGCGCAGTATATTCCGCAATCCGCTCTTGCCGCTCTTCGGTTGAAACACCGTACACGTCTGCGACAAAGTTGAGGTATTCAAGCGCCTTAAACTGCACAAATACTTCGGGATTGTCCGTTACATAGCCGATTTTCCGCTTTGCTTCCAGCGGATACTTCAGTATATCGGTACCTCCGATGAGAATATCCCCCGAATCGGGCGCAATGACACCGGTGATCATTTTGATAGTCGTCGTTTTTCCCGCTCCGTTCGGCCCCAAAAAGCCGAAAATCTCTCCGGTTTTCGCCTCGAAAGAGAGGTTATCAACCGCCTTTCCCGCCGACCGTCCATACGTTTTTGAAACATTTTGTATCGTAAGCATCTTGCCACCTTAGTTAATTGATAATTTGTAATGGGTAATGTGTAATTACTGTATACTGTGCTATCTATAAGGTGGGGGAAGTCTCCCCCTGAGCTCCGGCTCTTGCCGCCTTCTCTGTCGTATCGGAGCAAGGATTTTCGGTTCCCCTCAAATCTTGCTTCTTTTTGGTACAAGCGGCGGCAAGTATCCTCCGCTACCCCCTCTTTTAATAATTGGTAATGGGTAATTAAATTAAGAATTATGAATTAAGTGTTTCTACTTCCTGTACGGTTAATCCGGTTACTTTTGCGATATTTTCAATAGATAAACCTATCACAAGTAAATTGCGTGCTGTTTCAAGAGCTTTTTGTCGAGAACCTCTTGCTTCGCCTTCAGCAAGACCGATCGATTTACCTTCAGCAAGACCAAGCGATTTACCTTCAGCAAGACCAAGCGATTTACCTTCAGCAAGACCGCGTTCAACCCCCGCACTGAATTGAGTTTCTGAAATGGTCGCTATATCGCTTTTCAGCTTCATTCTTGACTCATACAGCTTTCGTTCTGTCGGCGATAAAGTTAATACGTCTATTTTTTCATTCAGCATTTGTAATACCGGTGACATTGTTGCTATCATCGCTCGCTCCTTTCTATTAGTTGCTCCTATAAAACGCAGCCAGTTAATAAGCTGACCTCGTTTACCTTCCGTTTTCCCTTCTGCTTTCGCCCTTTTTGCTGCTTGTAAGTCCAAGAAATGTACCTCAAGCACATCCGTCAGTATGCTATGTGCTGTCTTTTCTTGTAACAGGTACTCTGAATGAATAGCGTCATTGAGCCTGAAACCGTCTGCAATAATATTGATTGCGATACATCTATGCAGTTTATCATACGATTCTCCGGCTTTAAAATCCGCCGTGTACATTTTTGCCCAGTAGAACATATTAGGGAGGCTTTTCTTTTTTTTCGATAAAAAGAAAAGTCCCCCTATAACCCCCAAAAGAAAAACGGCGACTTAGGGCTCTGCCCTAAGAACCCGCCTTGGTTCCCACGTGTGGTTCTAAAAAAGCTGAGCAATTAAGCTTTTTTGCGCAACTGAGTTTCAGTAGCGGCACGGATGCCGCTGGTTACAGCAGAAACGATGTTTCAGCTGTGCTGAAACTCGCTCTTTCCATCGTACACGGATGTACGATGGAAAGAAACGCATAATCGTTTGTGAGGGTTATCTGTAGTTCGTCTTCCATACCTGTAGAAAGTATAGGGTATCTGGATATAAAATGCAATGTGTGGAATGCAGGAGGAAATGCAAGACTGAGGGCAAAGTATAATGAAGTATAATTATGAAGAGGATGGTGCTGTGTACAACATTTTTAGGTAGTTATAATGCGGAATCCCTGACTAATTCCTTGTTTATTATGGATAACGATTAATGGGGCTGTCCAAAAAGTATGCAAGTATGGTAGAATCAGAGCATGAGTAGAGGCATCAGTAGTAAAATAACGTTTAAGATATATGATCAAAGTGAACAGTGGCTATTGCCCCCGAGCTTAGAAGAATTGGTGCCAGAGAATCATCTGGTAAGAGTAGTCAGCGCAACGGTGGATAAAATAGAACTTAAAGCTCTTTTCAAAGCCTACAGCACGGGAGGAGGAAACGTCAAAAATGTACATCCTTGTACATTTTTGACTGCGAGTTTTGCCTTACGTCAAAACATCACTTCTGTTTAATACCACCGCCATCCTTGGCGGTTCTGATTTGGGACCTCTGTATTTCACAGTAGTTCTGATGTCAATTACCCATTACCAATTAAAGGAATTATCCATTATCCATTGTTTACCTATCACCGATTGATTAGACTGGTGTTCTGCAAGGACTATTATTCTATTATCTACAAGATAGGATACGTCATTATAGAATGCCATATAAAGAACTTGCTCAAGCCTGATATTTTTTAACTTTCCTACAGCCGTAAGTTTTGTTCCATGCAAAGCATTATAGAGTGATAAAAAATTCTCTTTTGCAAATATGCGGGCATCTGCTGCGTCGCACGGCAAAAAAGTGTCCTCGACGTATACCCGATACGCCTGCGGTACTTTTTTGCCTAACTCCTTGCATCTGCTCCGCCTATTTGCAAAAGTGCTCATACTATATAACCGCCACGGATGGCGGGGGTTCCAGCATTACGATGTTTTGAGCTTTGCTCAAAACTCGAAGTCAACGACTGTACACGGATGTACAGTCGTTGACGGTCGACGAACACCGAGTCTTTGTATATGCGGTTGTGTTTTGCCATAGCCCCCCCCCCTTTTACTTTTTGTTTTCTCTTTATCGGTACACTGTTGAGCGGTGAGCGATTTCGATGACGGTGATAATCAGCTCGTCATCACGGATACGGCACAAAATGCGGTAATCGCTCACACGGTAGCGCCATAGGCCGGCAAGGTTTGAAGTAAGCGCTTTTCCGCGGGAACGCGGATTATCGAGAAGCTCGACTTGTTCAAGGTAGTCCAAAACACGCTTTGAGATTGCAGCATCCAGCTTTTTTAATTGCTTTTTGAATGTGTCCGTCAAAATGACTTTCATAATCCCAGCTCGCGCCGCACTTCGGCAATGGTATATGTCTTTTCCTCGCTTTTTTCAAAGTTGGTCCACGCTTTTTCGGCACGTGCCGCGTCTTCGGCGTCTTCCTGCAATTCAGCAAGGTAGCAGCTCAGGGCATTTTCCAAAACTGCGTCTTTAGTTGCTCCGCTCATTTGCGCCGCCTGTTCCAATTCCCGGTACGCTTTATGTGTCATAGTCATTGTAGGCATAGCAAACCTCCTCGTCCTTTATTATACCACAGTTACCGCTGTGTTTTAAGGGGAGAGTAAATACAAAAAAACCGCCCCCAAGCCAAGATTTTCCGGTTTGAAGACGGTCAGTCTGTTTTTTTAATGTCTAATTTCTAATGTGTAATCAATTTGTAATTTGTAATTTGTAATGTGTAATGGATAATGTGTAATTCATAATTACCCATTATCCATTACCCATTACCCATTAAATCAATTCCCCATTCTCTTAAATGTCTTTCGGGATTCCGTAGCGATTCGTTTTTTGCATCTTCCAGTGCTTTGCGTCTTTCGCATTGTCAAAGGCTTTTTTAAGGCTTTCGGGAGTGCTGAAGTTTTTGCAGTTGCCTTCGTCAACGCCTGCATCCTTAAGATAAAGTATAGCATATGCCCCGTCGCTTTCTTCCCATTTCGGTAAATCGTTAAAGAGCTTTATGAACGCATCGGCATTAAGCTTATTTCTGAAGCATTCCAGCTTTTTTCAAAGCGGTGCAACCTTGCACGTCAAGGGCAGGAAGCTGATTGCTTGCACAGTTAAGCTCTTGCAAAGCGGTTAAGCCCTGCACGTCGAGGGCGGTAAGCTGATTACCTCCGCACTTAAGCTCTTGCAAAGCAGTGCAGCCCTGCACGTTAAGCTCAAGTATCTTATTGCTTCGACAGTAAAGCTCTTGCAAAGCGGTTAAGCCTTGCACGTCAAGCTCGGTAATCTTATTGTACTGGCAGTTAAGCTTTTGCAAGGCGATACAGCCTTGTACGTTGAGGGTTGCGAGCTGATTGTTGTCATTGCAGTCAAGCTCTTGCAAATCCTTTAAGCCTTGCACGTTAAGGGCGGTAAGCTGATTGCTGTTGCAGTAAAGCTCTTGCAATGCAGTTAAGCCTTGCACGTCAAGCTCGGCAATCTTATTGTGCCGACAGTTAAGCTCTTGCAAATCCTTTAAACCTTGCACGTCAAGGGCGGTAATATAATTGTACTGGCAGTTAAGCTTTTGCAAGGCGGTTAAGCCTGAGACGTCAAGGGCGATGAGCGGTCTATTACCGCCTACATTTTCATCACCGCTACAGTTAAGCTCGATGAGCTCTCCTATGAGGGCAATTTGTGTTCCCGCCACTTTTGCGGTCAGTGTGGTTTCCGCCTCGTTTGCAAGTTCGGTCTCGTTGCAGCCTTCCACAGTTATGGGCTTGCCGTCAGCCGTCTTTGCTTTCACTTTGACGGTGTTTTTGCCTGCCTCAAGGGTGAGTAGGGCTTTTTTTGGCTCAAAGCTTACGGTGACGGCGGCAGGCTTTGTTACAGTAAGCGTGTATTCCGTGTTTGTGCCTGCTTCGGCGATGGCTGTTCCGTCAAGCGTCCAACCCTTTACACGGTAACCAGCGGCCGGCGCCGCCGTAAAGGCTACGGTTTTGCCGTGCTCGACGGTTATGGGACTCGTTTCCGTTTCCGCTACGCCGTCCGCCGTTGCTTTGAGCGTGCCGCCGGTGCCGTCCACGCTGAAGGTTACGGGGTATTTGTTTATCTTCCACTGTGCCGTGTATTCCGTATTTATGGCGGGGAATGCTAAAGGGGAAGGCGGAGCGGGAGACCATCCTTTAAAAGCGTAACCCTCTCGTTCGGGAGCGGGTGCGGTCAAGGCTGTTCCGTATTTGCCTGTTTTTATGATATCGGCCGTATTGCCGCTGACATTGCCGCCTGCAAGTTTAAAGGTTACGTTCACCGTATTGCGCTCGTAATAGAGTTCTACGACGGTGCTGCTGTCAGCATTTATCGTACCTTCTGTCTGTACGGTGTTGTTTACTTTAGTAAGCGCAGACTTGTAGGTAAAGCCTGTGTAGTTTTTTGCCGTGTATGCGGCGTTGGCTCCTACCGTGCCGTTTTGATTTTCGCTTTCTGCCGGTTCTGCAGGATAGCCGCCTTCTATTTTTTCCTGATAGTGTTTTACTGTATACGAGGCTTTGCCGGGAGGGAGTTTTTCAAAGCTCACCTTTACGGTTACCGCTTTCTCGATCTTAAGCGGATAGGAGTCGGAGGTATTGCTCTCTACGGCTTTTCCATCGAGCGTCCAGCCCTTTACTTTGAAGTCCTTGTTAGGCGTTGCGGTAAAGGTTACGGTTTTATTCGCTTCTACTTCGTTACCGCTCTTTATTTCCGTTTCACCTATCTTTGCCGTAAGGGTGCCCCCCGTCTACGTTAAAGGTTACCTTGTACTTGGACGTTGCCGTTTGCACCGTCGGCTGTTTACAAGCGGTAAAAGCCATCGCTGCAAGCGTAAAAAGTGCAGCTATGATGAGCGCCGCGGCTCCTCTCAAGGTGTGCGCCTTTGTGCCGGTTCTCAATTTTGTCATATAAACCTCCTGTCTTTTTAATGGGTAATTGGTGATGTGTAATTACAAATTACCCATTACGCATTATCAATTAACAATTATCCATTATGTATGATAGTATGTATGATAGAAAAAATCTTCTTAATAAAGCAATTTTAATGAAAAAAGAACTCTGGTTGCTTAAAAAGAACCATGGTTACAGTAAAAGATCGTAAGGGCGGACACAGACTGCTGCGGCTGCACCGGAATCGAACCGGATGGCCTGCAGTGTACTGCGGTATAAAGCTAAAAATAATAGGGAATCAATTTTTAATTGGTACTGTTTAATGTGTAATAGGTAATCGAATCGGGCGCAATGACACCGGTGATCATTTTGATGGTCGTCGTTTTTCCCACCCCGTTCGGCCCCAAAAAGCCGAAAATCTCCCCGCTTTTCGCCTCAAAAGAGAGGTTATCAACCGCTTTTCCCGCCGACCGTCCATACGTTTTTGAAACATTCCGTATCGTAAGCATATTTTTACCTTCCATTTGTGCAAAATTTTATCTAAAATTTTGCACAATTTTTTTCAGAAAAAGGGCAAACGCATCAGAGAAATAGACAAAACTGCAGAATAAATAGGCTGTGAGACCATTTGAGCCGTGGAACGGCGAAACTCTGGTCGAATAGCCTGTTTATTCTGCAGGGCTGTTAAAAAAACAGTCTGATGCGTTTGCCCTGAGTTTTTACAGGTTTTTATCCATTTTGAAGCTGAGCTTTGAGTAGTTGAACGATTCCAGCATCAGCTGCGCGATCAGGTCTTTGGTCTTTTTGATGACATAAGCGGCGGTCTTTTCGTTTTCCGCGGTGAGGAATTCGGTCAGTTTTTCTCCGGTCAGGGCTTTGCCTGCTTCGGTAACCTCATAGATTCGTTTAAACCCGTAGGTTTGCATCTCGTTCAGATAGGTGGTATTTGCGTCGCGGAATGCCGGATAGCGGTTTTCGGTGAGGAACCCGAGGATTTTAAACAGCCAATACGCATTATCGAGCGAAACGGTCGCCGTCTTTTTTTTGTAGATTTTCGGCGTGTCGTTGATGTTGGTAAAAAACGGCACATAGGGGGTAAAGGCGGTGGTGCCGAACGCGAGCCACTGAATAGCGGCTATGCCTTCCGGTACGCCGGGACGCAGCTGGAGGATATGGGATTCCGCCGTGCGGGAAAGGGAGATGCCTCTGAATCGTGTTTTTTCGTAGTCGGTTCCCGCTTTGCCGAGCGGATCGTAGACGGTTTCGTTGTAATGCGAACTTAAGATATACTGAACATCCTCTACCGAAATCAGCCTGCTCGCCTTTCTGATAAAGGGGATATCGTTGGATACGGGGCTTTGCTCTATTTCGGGGTTCAAGTATTTTTGTGCAAACCATGCGCGCGGCGTGTTGTACACACGGTCTTTCTCGGTTGAGGTACCGAAAATATGCCGGAAGTTAAAACCTTCGCGGTCGGGATTGAGATTATGCGCTTCGACAAATGCCTGAATGCCGTCCGCCCACATAAAATCACGCTCGTTTGAAAAATCGATGGTTTCGATACAGACCTGATTGGGCGCAACCGCATAGCAGTCATCGGGGATACGCTGCGCGACCCAGTAATGTCCGCACGGGATTTCCATATACCATGCTTCATCCGCATCGGCAAAAAGGATTCCATTGCCTTCCGCCGAACCGTACTGCGCAATCAATTTTCCTAAAAAGGCGACCCCTTCCCGCGCGGAATTGATAAACGGCGCTACGATGTTGTGGATAGCATCTTCTCCGATGCCATCCGGCACGAGCGGATCGAACGCAAGCACGCGCGGATTGCCGTATACGCTTTCGGTGGAGCTGACGGCAATATTCTTTTCGTTGATGCCTGCTTCACCGTATTCGCCTTCATCGCCCTTTAGCAGCTGAAATGCCTGAGGCGTAGAAGTGCAGCGGAGCGCCTTCTCCGGCAGCGCAACGGTAACACCGGTGTTTTTCGACGTATAGGTACGGTTTTTGATCTCGCTTGCAGGCATCACGGTAAAAAGCTTAACTGAAATCGCTTCGTGGAAGTCCTCGTTACGGGCAATCATTATCGAACCGTCAACTGTGGCATTTTTACCGACCAACACGGTGGTGCAAGATTGATGATGTGTGTTTTTCATATAATCGAATCTCCTATAAAACCTTTTAGATTTAATGTGCGGGAAGTGCTTTTACTGCGCATCCCTAAGCGACTGACATGCATCGCAGAGTATACGCGTCAGGTATTCTTTATTCCGATAAAGCTCCGTCTCTCCCGAAGGACAACATACGGGTTGTAGTGCGGCAAGCAGTTTGCTAAGGGTATCGCGGCCGTATTCTTCATGGTTTTGGAGGCGGAGAATTTTCGGGTAATCGGTCGGCTCGGTGTACTCCGTTTCGGAAGTGAGCGGCTCTTCCAGCCGTTCTCCCGGACGTACCCCGATAATTTCTATCGGTATGTCCTTCTCAGGCTCGTAGCCCATGTACCGTATCAGTTGACGGGCGGTTTCCAGAATATTCACCGGTTCGCCCATATCCAGTAAGTATGACTGCCCGTTGATGCCCACTCCGCCCGTCTGTAGTACCAGCGAGCAGGCTTCGGGTATGGTCATAAAAAAGCGCATCATATCGGGGGAGGTTACCGTTACGGGGCCTCCTTTTTTTACCTGTTCGACAAAGAGCGGAAAAATCGAGCCGCGCGAACCGAGTACGTTTCCGAACCGGACAAACATATAGGCATAATCCGGACTGCCGTATTTTTCTTTGACGCGCGCGGCGGCATCAAGTACCATCTTCTCGTTGAGCATCTTCGAAACCCCGTAAATCGATACGGGATTAACCGCCTTATCCGTCGAGATAAGCACAAAGCGTTTAACACCGTTTTCGATACAGGCGTCGAGCAGGTTCTTGGTACCGAACACGTTGTTTTCGATGACGGCGACGGGGTTCGCTTCCATCAGCGGTACATGCTTGTAAGCCGCCGTATGGAAAACCGCATCGCAGCGGAGCTTCTCAATGATATACTGCATATAATCACGGTCTTTCAGCTCGCCTACGATGGGCACGATCGTCGCCTTGTCGCCGACCCCTTCTTCCTGTAAGAGGCGCAGCTCCTTATCGATTTGGTAGATTGAGTTTTCCCCATGCCCGAATAGGTAGAGCCGCTCGGCTCCGCCTGAAAGGAGCTGCCGTGCAAGCTCGCTGCCGATAGAGCCGCCTGCACCGGTTATCAATACCCGCTTTCCGCGCAGATAGGCGAGGCTGTTCTTTAGGCTGATTTTTATCGGTGTGCGTCCAAGCAGGTCTTGCGGGTTTATCTCCCGTGCTTGTACAAGGTGCGCATTGCCGTCCACAATCTGCGAAATGCCAGGCAGTAATTTGATGGTGGTAAATCCTGCCTCTTTTACAATCGCATAAATTTCACGCAGCCGCTCTGCCTTTATGCTTGGAATGGCAATCAGCAGTTCATCGCGCGCCTCCACTCTGATAAGGCGGGCAACATCTTGAATCGGCCCAAGTACCGGTATCCCTTCAATCTTACTGCCGATTTTCTGCGGATCATCATCAAGGAACGCTGCGACGCGGCCGAATACGCCCTTTCGTTTTATCTCATGGGCAATCATGGTGCCCGCCAGCCCCGCCCCGATAATATACACGGTCGGCTGTACTTTATTGTTTGGAGCAGTCATCTCTCCCCTCCATTTGAACCGGCCGCCGCCGGCTCTATCACATCAAAAGCTAAATCAATGGGAAAACTGTCGGTGTACATGTCGAGCAGTACCTTAGCCCGTTGCTTTCTTCTATCAACTTTGATAATTTTTCCTTCAAGCCCTTTCAGCGCCCCTTCTACAACACATATCCGTGCATTCGCGTCGAAGTACACTTTAGATGGAGCGGTGATTTCTCCGAACGAAAGAAAATGACGCAAAAGCGAGAGGTCGTTATCGGCAAGCGGCAGCGGATTTTGATTATTCGGTAAAAAATGATAAAAATTCGGCGTCTTACGGAGCCGCCAGCAAAGCGGAAGCGATAAGTCATCGATTTCTAAAAAGATATAGCCGGGAAATACCGGTGCATCAACTTTATGCCGTATACCTTTCTTTTTAATATACAGTACGCGGCGCGGAAAATAGGCTTCTATTTCATGGTTTTCTTCATTTAGTTTCCGTATTTTCTTTAACAGCTCCGGTTCCTTGCCCGTTTTTACCTGCACTGCGTAATAATCCATAGAGCTTTTAATGTAACATAAAAAGAAAAAAAACGCCACCGGCTGGCTCAAGGTAAACACATCAGATTGTATGAGGTGCGCTCTATAGCTATAAAAAAGAAAATACGGTATACTTACCGCACACTCATTTTTTTCTAGCTATGCGGGAGAGTATATGAAAATACGGACATCAGTTAATTTGTTTTTGGTAACGACGCTTATTATTGCTGTCTGCGGAGCACTCGCTTTTAGCGTTATGCAAGCAAGGGCATATATCGAAGGTAATTTTTACAAAAACGTACCGTTTATGTTGGATGCTTCGTCTTCCGAGCTACAGACAAATCTTGCGGTTGGCTTAGCGCTTTCACAAGATTTAGCGGAAGAGCCTTATTTGATAGATTGGTTTGAAGCGTATGAAAAAGATGAAAAAACCGGTGCTCATGTTATCGAAAAAATGCTGAAACTCAGTAAAGACGAGCAATTTTCTACCTGCTTTGCTGCCTCGAAATTAACGGGTGGTTACTATGTTGTTGATAATAATAAACAGATAAAAAAAGATGTGCTTACCGAAGCCGATGATTCATGGTTTTTTACCATGCTGAAAAATCCGCAAACGTTATTTTGTAGTGTCGATTACAATAGAACACTCAATGAAATAAATTTTTGGTTTGATATAAAAATATTTAATTCGGCAGGAGAAGCAATCGGATTCGCCGGTATGGCGGTTGATTTGCAAAAAGCCGTTGCTAAAATAAATAAATCGCTGCCGAGTCCGCAATCTTGGATCGGCGTTATCGATAATACCGATACAATATCGCTTTGTTCAAATGTTGACTTTACAAATAAAAAAATCAATACGGTAACAGGTACTCTTTCAGACTTAACGGGCTATAGCAATCTTCAATACTATGATGACGATTTGCTCGGTAGAGTTGTGGTTGTTAAAAAACAGCTTGCAAATTTGCCGTATTATACTATCATGGCAGTTCCTGTAAAAGATTTTATACCGCCTATTCTTTCGATTTTAGGATATTCTCTTTTATGGACAGCTGTTCTATTGATACTTATGATCATAATTAATCAGTTTATGCTCAGCTATTTATTCGGACGGTTTATTAAGCTCCATACTATTTTTGATAAAGTTGCGGAAGGTGATTTTACCGTTCAAGCTGCAGTGCATTCCGACGAACTCGGTTCTATCGCATTATCGATGAATAATGCAATAGAAAAAATCCGCGCTTCTTTTTCGGTCATAACCGATACGGCAAAAAACATGCAGTCGGTCAGCCAGACATTGTCTACGCGGATGCTGGATTCTGCTGCAGCGCTTAATCAGATAACAGGAAATATTGAAAACGTGAAAGATAGAGTAATGGTACAGCATACGGAGGTTAATGAAACTGCTGCAAAGATAGATGCTATTACTGAAACCATTTCAAATCTTGATTCTCGTATCGACAGTCAAGCTGAAAGTATTTCCGGTTCATCCCTTTCAATCGAAGAGATCATAAAAAACATTCAGACTTTACAGGAACGGGCTGAAAAGAATCTTCAATCGATTAAAACCCTTGAAAAAACAACGCACACCGGTAAAGAGACCGTTGCTATGGTTGTTGAGGTTACAAAAGTAGTAACGGAGCAATCCGAGGGGCTTCTCGATGCTATTACGGTTATTCAGAATACGGCAAGTCAAACAAACCTTCTCGCGATGAATGCGGCAATTGAGGCAGCTCATGCCGGAGAAGCTGGAAAAGGGTTTGCAGTTGTCGCCGATGAAATACGGAAATTGGCAGAGGAATCGGGAGCTCAAGGAACAAGTATTACAAAGGTCTTGGAAGAACTCAAACATAAAATCGAAAGCCTTAACGGTGCAGGACCGTTGGTAGCGGAGCAGTTTGAAAAAATCAGCGCTATGATGGACTTTATCTATCGGCAGGAAGACGGCATGATCCGTACTATGAAGGAGCAAATGCAGGGTGGTGAAGAAGTTTTGAATGTGATTAATGGAATGAATGCAATAACGGCAAAGGTCAAAGCGGATTCGGATGAGATTCTAACCGGAGCTGCCGATATTTCTTCCGGTATCAAAAAACTTGCCAACCTGTCGGAAATTATTACGCAAAGCATGACTGAAATGGCGACCGGAATAGCGGAAATCAACAATGCAATGCAAGAAGTAAATACTATCGCGATGAATAATCAGAAAAACGCAGCAAACGTTACCGGAGAAATCGAAAAGTTTAAGGTATAGGGCATCTCTGATAACGAGATAACGTATCCAAGTGCCCGTTTACCTAAAACGGGCGCTTGGACAATTTTGAACCGGTAGAGTAAGGAGCGTACATGGGAAGTTTCTTTGTAGCATTTAATGCAGTTATGCCGGTCGTTCTCTTAGTTGTTTTCGGCTATTTTCTCAAACAACAGGGGTATTTCAGCAAGACAACGATAGCTCAATTAAATAAGTTATGCTTTGACTTACTTTTTGCCGCTCGTAACGTTTAATAATATCAGAAAGACAAATTTAAATGAAGTTTTCGATTTACGCTTTGTCCTGTATGCTGCCGGAAGTATTTTAGTTGCTATCTTTTTGCTTGTTGTCATTGTACCTCTTTTTGAAAAAGATAAAAAAAAGCAAGGCGTCATGATACAGGGGACATTTAGGAGCAATTTTGTGATGCTTGGGATTCCGCTTTCTTCCTATATAGCAGGAGAAAACAGCGCGGTACTGGCATCGATGCTTATTATGATTATTATCCCCATTTTTAATGCTGCAGCCGTTGTCCTGCTCTCAATTTACGGCGGATGCGCTGTCAACAAAAAGAAGTTGATAATAGATGTATTGAAAAACCACATGATAATTGCCTCAGTTTTAGGCATTATGATGTCCTTGCTGCACCCTCCTATTCCGCATTTTTTAGATAAGTCGCTGACGGATATAAGCAAAGTAGGCAGTGTGTTTCCCATTATCGTACTGGGTGCGATGCTCGATTTTTCAAAAGTTTCGGCAAATTTTAGAAATCTATTGATTACCGTTGTCGGCAAGCTCATCGGTATGCCGTTAATCTTTATTCCGTTGGCTATTTATCTTGGATTTCGCGCCAATGAAATTGTGGCGCTCATTGCTCTGTACGGTTCTCCTACAGCCGTCATTTCAGCAGTTATGGCTGAACAGCTTGGCTGCGATTATGAACTTGCCGCTCAAGTCGTTATTTTTTCAACGGTAATGTCGTGTATAACCATTTTCGGTATTGTTTTTGTACTGAGTTTTTTTAAAATAATATAAGACTATCCTCATCAGTTACCGCATGAACCACAGGTACTGCACGGACTGCCGGTGAGTGGTGAGCGCGTACCGAAGACCTGCCGTTCAAAGGCTTGTCCTGTCGGTGTCATTGCTAAACCTCCTTGAGCGGTTTCGCGGAGCGCTGCGGGGAGTCCGTCTCCGACCCGTTTAAGGGCTTCTACGGTTTCGTCAACGGGAATTGCGCTTTTAATCCCTGCAAGTGCCAGTTCCGCAGCGGTAAAAGCAAGTGTAACACCGGAGGCATTCCGTTTAATGCAGGGAATTTCCACCAAACCGGCGACGGGATCGCATACCAATCCTAAGATACACTTGAGCGCTATTGCCACGGCATGCGCTGCCATCTCCGGTGTACCGCCTAAGAGTTCCACAATACAAGCAGCCGCCATTGCGGAAGCGGTGCCGCACTCAGCTTGGCAGCCGCCTGAAGCCCCCGCAATCGATGCCTTATTTGCAACCACCATGCCGATAGCTCCGGCGGTAAACAGCGACAGTACTACTTCTTTCCGCGGGATACTGCGTACTTTTAACAAGGCGCCTAATGCCCCGGGTAAGATTCCACAAGAACCGGCTGTAGGAGTTGCAACAATTTTCCCCATCGCGGCGTTTATTTCGGATACTGCCATTGCCATCTGAATAGCATTTGACATAAGATCTCCGCAAAGGTGTTTACCTGCGTCGATTGTTTGTTTTAGCCGGTAGGCGTCCCCGCCGGTCAAGCCGCTCGTAGATTTAACTCCCTGTTTACTGCCGTTTTCAATTGCTTCCAGCATAACAGTCAAGTTTTCTTCCATCCGCTTGATTAGTGCTGCTTCCGGCTGTTCAAGCTGTGCTGCTTGATCTTCTAATACAATCTCCCTGATAGGTTTATGCTGTGCTTCTGCTGTTTTATATAATTCGCTGATTGATTCATAACTAAGCATCGTTGTCTCCCTGCTCCGGGTAAACGCATCAGACTATTTTTGACGTCCCCTGCAGAATCAGTGAGGCTGTTCAACCAGAATTTCGCCGCTTCGCGTCTCAAATGGTTGCCCTGCCTCACTGATTCTGCGCCATTTTGTCTACACGTCTGATGTGTTTACCCTCCTTTTAAAATAAACTGCGAGAAATTTTTTCGAAATTTCTCGCAAAAGGAAAGCAACCGCGTCAGATAGTATTAGCGCGGTTGCCATGAATTCCTTTATCGGTTGCCGTTTTTTAGAACGGTCTGACAAAAATCACTTTAATAACGCCGGGTATTTTCTCGATAGCAGCCTGCAAGTTTTCTCCAAGGGAGCGCCCGTCAATCTGTAAAGTCATGATTGCGGTTCCGCCTTTTTTATCCCGTGCAAGGTTGAATTTGTAGACATTGAGTTTATATTGAGCCATCAATGCGGTTACGGCGGCGATCATTCCCGGTATGTCATTGTGCACGACGATAATCGTCGGGGATTGACCGGTGATTTTCACCTCTCTACCGTCTATTTTGGTGATGATAATGTTTCCGCCGCCGACGGATGCTCCCTGTACGCACACCGTTTTTCCAGCTGCATCGGTTAACGTAATTTCAGCCGTATTCGGATGAGCATCGGGAATTACCGTCGGCTCAAAGGTAATGGCAAGCCCTGTTTCTTTGGCAATTTGCAAGCTTCTTCTGATGCGTTCATCATCGGTTTGCATACCCATAATCCCGGCTGCAAGTGCACGGTCGGTTCCGTGTCCCTTGTATGTTTGTGCAAAGGAACCGTGCAGTCTGATATATGCCTTTACAGCAGGGGCGCCCAGCAGTAGTCTACTCATTAAACCGATTCGTACCGCCCCTGCTGTATGGGAACTGGATGGACCAATCATGATGGGACCAATTATATCAAATACATTCATCGCATCATCCTTCTTTTGTTTATTAAACCTGTTCGGAAACTTCCGTTTCGGGACAGGTTTATTATAACCGAGAATATATAATAAAAAAAGTCCTGATTCCGTTTGCGTTTGCGTTGCATATGATAGAACGGCGGAACAGGCAAAACGGTACCCTTTAAAAATCGATAAAGGTACGGTATAATGGAATAACTAAAAGTTTTTATAGGAGATGAGATAAAAAGCATCGTCTAAAATTGCGTCGATGCTTTTTATCGCAAGTTTGCGGTGCAAACTTGATTATTTATATGTGCGCGCATTCGCGCACAGCTAAAAACTTTTTCGGATGTTGATTCGCAGTCCGCTTAAGCGGACAAGTTAATGAATTTCTTTACAGAACAGAGCCGAAGGCTCTGAAACATCCTACAAAAGTTTTTATAGGAGAAGGTATGCGTAGATATTTTATTGCAGGTAACTGGAAAATGCACAAAACAAAGGGAGAAGCCGTAGATTTGGCAAAAGGTGTGGTGGAGGCTGTCAAAGGCGGAAAGCACAAATACATGATTGCTCCTTCCTTTACCGCCCTTGATGCTGTTTCTCAGGTAGTAAAGGGAACTAATGTTTTGCTTGGTGCGCAGAATATGAGTACCGATGAGCAAGGCGCTCATACCGGAGAAGTGTCAGTATTGCAGCTCAAGGATATCGGTGTACAGGTTGTTATTCTCGGCCATTCGGAACGGCGCCATATTTACGGGGAAACCGATACGATGATCAACAAAAAGGTACGGCTTGCATTGCAACACGGGCTTGAAGCGATCCTTTGCGTCGGCGAATTGCTGGAAGAACGCGAAGCGGGGCATGCAGAAGCTGTTTGTGCATCGCAAACCGAAAAAGGCTTGGAAGGCGTAACCGCACAAGAACTGGCACGGGTTACCATTGCGTATGAGCCGGTCTGGGCAATCGGCACCGGTAAGACGGCAACACCGGAGGATGCCGATGCAATTCATGCACATATCAGATCTGTCATTGCGAAGCTCTATGGAAAAGCCGCTGCCGATGCAATGGTAATTCAGTACGGAGGTTCAATGAAGGCTGAAAATGCAAAGGCCTTACTTGCTAAAGAGAATATCGACGGCGGCTTAATCGGCGGCGCTGCACTTAAAGCCGAAACTTTCGCCCCGATTGCCCTATGTGAATAACGCGGAACAAGGCAACCGTACCGCTACTATTTTCAAACGGTTGCTTTCTTTTTCATTCGAAATTTTGTTAAAAATTTCGAATGTTTTTTTAGAAGGGGGCAACCGCATCAGGTAGGATAGATAAAAATCGCGGAAAAATTGAGACTATGAGACCATTTGAACCATCTTCAACTGCCGTACATCCGTGTACAGCAGTTGAAGGCGAGTTTTGTGCGTGCACAAAACATCGCTGTACTGACAGGAAGTCAGTGGTTCCAAACAGTATCGAGTTTTTCATTAGGAAAACTCGAAGCTAAAAAATGTACAAGGATGTACATTTTTTAGCGATGCTATCCTTGGCAGTTCCGGTTGAAATGCCTCATTTATTCTGCGGGATTGTTAAAAAAATGCCTGATGCGGTTGCCCTGAACACTCGATATTGCCAAGAACGGTTTTTCCGTATATACTGAATTCGATTATTACTTTATAGGAGGATCTATAATGAACAAGAAAATACTTGCGCTGTGCGCATTTATGCTGCTTGCTGTTGTCCTGTCTGCACAGACTGTACAGCCTAAAAAGCAAAAAATTAAGGTTGAAGGGCGTGCCAATGCCTCTCTTTATCTAACTGAAATTTATAAAACCGATAACTGGGCGGAATACTATTGCGTATACGAAGAAGATAAGAACACGTTTAACGAAGATGAAGCTGAAAAGGTTATGTATGAATTCTTTTCAAATTACAAACGAGATAAAGGTTTTTCTTCCGTCGAAGTTGAGGATTTGAAAGGCGCTACCACCGGTAAGACAATGACAACGATGGAAAAACGTGTTATTTTCCGTCATGTAAACAAACGGTAAAGATACGAAAACCTCTAAAAACTTGAGTTTTTAGGGGTTACTGTTAATTTTATGTGCATTTAAAGTGCTTTTATAGTGTGATTAATGAACTTTTAAAACGCTGATTGATCCTCAAACGGGTTAATCGGCGTTTTCTTTGAAGCGTTGAATGTATAGAAGTGAGTATTTATGGAGGTAAAATAGAATGAAACCTACATTGTTGGTCTTAGCAGGAGGAATGGGAAGCCGTTACGGCGGCGTTAAGCAAATAGATGCGGTGGGGATGCATAATGAAACATTGCTGGATTATGCAATCTACGATGCGGTTCATAACGGTTTCGGAAAAGTAGTATTCGTTATTCGAAAAGATATTGAAGCCGATTTCCGCGAGCGTTTATTTGATAGAGTTGCCCGCAATTGCGATGCCGAATATCTGTTTCAATCTATTGATTCACTGCTTGACCCCAAAGAAATTCCGCAAACGGTGAACCGTAAAAAACCGTGGGGTACTATTCACGCCGTCCTTTGCGCGGAGAATTCCGTTAAAACACCCTTTGCCATTATCAATGCAGACGACTATTATGGACGCAAAGCCTATAAAACGATGGCAGGGCACCTGTCAACTTTAGACAATTATTCTCCGAATCATGCGATGGTCGGCTATATTTTGGAAAATACGATGAGCGAATCCGGTTCCGTCTCACGGGGAGTATGCAACGTTGAAAATGGAATGCTCGTTTCTATGAAAGAGCATACCAAGATTTCTTACGGTGAAGAGAACGGTAAACGGGTAATTCTCTCTCAGCTTGAAAACGGAGTAACCCACTTAACCGGTAAAGAAACCGTGTCTATGAATCTCTTCGGCTTTAGCCTTAAAGCGTTTGAAGGTTTTCACGTATTCTTTGAAGAGTTTATTAAAAAGAACATCGCAAGCGAAAAAGCCGAATGTTTGCTACCGGAAGGCGCCAGTATGCTGGTTACCAAAGGGCTCGGCACAATCAAATGTTATACCACCGATGAACGCTGGTTCGGTATGACCTATCCCGAAGACCGCGAAATTGTAAAAAAAGAAATAGCGCAAAAAATTAAAGAAAACTATTATCCTGAATTTTTGTGGAAATAATCGGTGACTCAGAGAAACCGATTTGGGCGTCTTTAAAATCGATTGTTAGCGGAGAGTTTAATACCCCGTCACGATACTTTGCGTCGGGGTGTTGATTGTATTATTGAACATTCTGCTTCATAAGCATCATCTGTTCCCGCTCGATTTGCTCCATCTCCGCCGCATATACGCTATTCAGTTCGCGGTATTCATCGGCAAGAGAACCGCTGATCAACCGCAATAAAGTCATACGATGTGATACTTGCTCATTCAAAAAGCTGTTAAATTCCTCCAGCTTGCTTTCCGTATCAATGGTGGCAAGATTTTCGCAGCCGGTAAGAAAGGTATGTGTCATATACAGGATACGGGCAACGGGTTCGGCAAATTGATAGCATTTGCGACGGTTTTTCCCCGCGGCCTTTTTCAGTGCATCTTCGGCTTCCACCATTTCACGGAAGAGTTTTACTGCTTTAGTATTTCCTGCTCGTTTAATGATGTCGCGCATTTCTTTCGTTTGTTCTTCGGGTTGGAGCGGTTTGATTCCGCCGGATTCCGTCTTTTCCGTCAGCAATGAGCTTGCGGGTTTTTGTGGCGCAATATAGTTTGAAAGTTTAACGAACGGAATAGCAAAGGCATCGGCAAACGTCCGAAGTTGTTTGATTTCTTTTTTTGATAATACAAAGGTAAAAATAACACCGATTATCATAACGGCAAAAGCGAGATGTACCGGATTGAATTGCAGCATAACTCCTCCATATCTTTTGTACCGCAGTTCCGTTGACTCGTCAATAGAAACCTGCTAGGCTGACGGTGTAAACGCATCAGGTACTTTTTTGAATACCCCCGCAGAATAAGAGATGTTATTCGACCAGAGTTGAACCTCTGCGCGGTTCAAATGGTCTCATAACCTCTTTATTCTGCGCTTTTCATCTAATCTGCCTGATGTGTTTGCCGTCTGCTAGAAAAAAATGTGGGAAGTTTTAAATCAATAAAACTTCGCACAGAGATGGCAATTCACGAGGGGATATATATAAAATGAAACAAAATAAAACAAATACCCGTGCGCGGGGCGGGGTGACGGTTATCTGTTTTCTTGTCATTCTTATTGGCCAGTTCTATCTGTTACGCAATGTAATTCATACAGAGTCTTTTTCTTTTCTTATGCTGCCTTGGAGTGCCGAACTTTTTTTTGCATTGGTTTTGATTGCAGCGATCATCTATTTGTTTATTCAGCCGATGGGATGGTATACCAAAAGACGGCTTGCTGCAGCGTTTATACTCCTTATCGCATATAGTGCGCTTACTATTTTCTACTATGAGGCGTTTAAAACCGCTTATCTTACCGGTGCTTCTTTTTGAATATGCGAGCAGTGCAGGCGGACTTGTCGGACTTAAATTAGTGCTTGCAGTTATCGGTGTGACGGCAGGCATCCCCGTTGCGCAATCCATCGACGGCAGAGAATATGCAAAACGTCTCCGCGAAAAGGTGGAAAAAAACAATGCTCAACTGACAAAAGAAACCGCGAGCGGTGCCCAACAAGATTTAATCCGTACAATCAATAAATTAAGAGAGACAATGTCCCCGGAGGAATTGGCCGCTTTTTTACAGGAATTAAAGACTGCCGAATCGGAAACACAAACCCCGTTTGCAGAAAAATGGCGCGGATGGGGCGGGGGAGTGTAAGCAGATAGTTTTTCTACAGGTTGAACTACCCCGATGGCTAAAACCACCTCAATCCTTTGACAAAAGCTCCTTTTTCCGCTATCGTTCCTGCCAGCTATGAATACATTGACGATAAAAGAATGTACCAATATGACGATGAAAACTCCTGCGCAGCATTTTTTGCAGAGCCGCTTTTGGGCGGAATTTAAAAAGGAGCAAGGCTGGACATATCGGCAATATGAGGTACGTAGTGCAGGTACTCGTTCTTTTTTACTCACGGTTTTATTGCGGCAATTGAGTCCCTTCGGCTTTCTTGCCTATATTCCGATGGGGCCGTCGATCCTCATTACGAACGATTCACATCTTCCTGAAACGGCGCAACAGCGGGGTATTTTTCTTGCGAACCTTGCAGAAAAGCTTGTTCCTTTGCTGCCTTCTTACGTTTTTTTGATTCGCTTTGATCCGCCGTGGGAATGTTCGATTAAAAACGGAAAAGCACAGGCATTCTCTTCCCAAGACTTCCCGCTTATTCCCTGTACCGGCGGAAAAACACCATGCCGCCTCATTAAGGCGGTTTCCGATATTCAGCCCCCCGATACGGTGCAGCTCGATTTAGGGCAGCCGCTCGATGCCTTGCTCGCCGATTGTAAACCTAAATGGCGCTATAATATCCGGCTTGCTGAAAAAAAAGGCGTGCAGGTTCGCTGTTTTTCCGGAAGTCAAGCCGAAAATGTAGTACCGGTCTTTTATGAACTCTATCGTGAAACTGCTGCAAGGGACGGTATCGCCATTCATAGCGAAAACTATTACCGCTCACTTTGCCGACTTGCTCGCGATCCTGCATTCGACACCGAACGTATACTTATTTCAGTTTATATCGCTTACTTTGAAGAAAAACCGCTCGCCGCGATTATCACGCTTTTTTTCTCCGAGCGGAGCAGTCTATCTGTACGGCGCTTCTTCAAATGAACACCGCAATCTTATGCCTGCATACCTGCTGCAATGGCAGGCAATTCAGGATGCTCAAAAGTACGGTTGTCTCTCCTATGATTTTTACGGGATACCCCCCACCGATGATCCCAAACACCCCATGTATGGACTGTATCGATTTAAAACAGGATTCGGCGGAACGATTATCCATCGGGTGGGAACTCTTGATATTCCGGTACGGGGCTTCCGCTATCGCCTCTACTCCTATGCGGAGCGGTTGCGCTCATTTTGGTTTAAAACCCTCAAAAAGAAGATTCGCGTTCACAGCCGAAAATCGTAGTGCTTGGAGGAATCTGTGCCGGTACATGTGATAAGTGCCGATAATTTCGGAATAAACTTTGTAAATAAAGCCTTCCTGTCTGCCGGACGGGATGAATATACCGTTCGCTTTATGCAGAATCCTGCCGAGAAACACCGATGGCGACCGCTCACTTTTAACGAGGTGGAAACGCTCATCAAGAACGGAAATACCTGCACTAACTGGAATACCTTTTTGGTGGAAGACCCTTTTACACCGTCGCTCATTAAAAACTCGCTTTTTGCCGGATTGGTGCGGATTTCCTCTTTAACCGAATGCTATCTGCGTTACCATGATTTTATTGTTCCCGCGGGGATTACCAACAGCAAAATTATCTCCTGCGATATCGGAGCGAATTGCGCCGTGCATGATTGCGCTTATCTTGCGCACTATATCGTGGGAAATACCGTCATTTTAAGCAGAATAGATGAGATGGCGGCAACCGATCATGCTAAATTCGGTGAGGGTATCGTTAAAGACGGGGAAGATGAAGCAGTCCGCGTTACAATCGATGTGATGAACGAAGCGGGCGGACGGGAAATTCTCCCCTTTGCGGATATGATTTGCGCCGATGCGTTTATGTGGGCGCGGTACCGCGATGATGCAAAGCTGATGGCGCAGCTGAAAAAGCTGACGCAGGCTTCTTGCGACTCCGCCCGCGGGTATTACGGCACCGTCGGTGACAACGCAGTCATTAAAAGCTGTAAGATTATCAAGGATGTCCGGTTCGGCGAGGCGGTTTATATTAAGGGCGCCAATAAGTTAAAAAATCTGACTATCCGGTCTTCCGCAGAAGAAGCAACGCAGATCGGGGAAGGGGTTGAACTGGTCAACGGGATTATCGGATACGGCTGCCGCGTGTTCTACGGCGTTAAGGCAGTGCGCTTTGTGCTCGGAAATAACTGTACGCTCAAATACGGCGCCCGCCTCATTCACTCCGTGATGGGAGATAATTCAACCATCTCCTGCTGCGAAGTATTAAATGCCCTGATCTTTCCCTACCATGAGCAGCATCATAACAACTCATTCCTCATCGCTGCGATGATTCAGGGGCAGTCCAATATGGCGGCCGCCGCTACGGTAGGGTCAAACCACAATACCCGCGGCAATGACGGAGAGATTATCGCCGGTCGTGGATTTTGGCCGGGGCTTTCCGCGACGCTCAAGCATAACTGCCGGTTTGCGTCCTTTGTGCTGTTGAATAAAGGCAATTATCCCGCCGAACTGGATATTCCTTTCCCGTTTAGCTTGGTCAGCGATAATTTGCGGGAAAATTGCCTCGATATTATGCCTGCCTATTTTTGGATGTATAATATGTATGCGCTTGCCCGTAATAACGATAAATTCAAGAAACGGGATAAACGGAAAACAAAGACGCAAAAGATTGAAACCGAGGTGCTTGCCTGCGATACCGCCGGGGAGATTATGCACGCGATGATGCTGCTGGAACACATATTTGAAATTGCATGGACGGCGGCAGGAAATCAACCCGAAAGTGCTCACTATCTTTTAGCACATAAACAGGATGAGCTGAAAAAACTGCCCCTTACTGCCGAAAACATCGAGCATTCCGCCCGCCCGGTGAAGATTCTGCACGGCGTAGATGCATGGTATGCGTACCGCGATATGCTCGTATGGTACGGGGTAACCGTTTTAGCAAAATACATCGATGAAACCGGCGCCGACGGTGAGGTGTTTAGCCGCAGTGGTGAATACTGCCGGTTCAAGCTTCAAAACGGAACAATCCCGTGGGTCAATGCAGGCGGGCAGCTGATACGCGAGGACGAATATGACCGGCTTCGCAGTAGAATTGGGGCAGGGGAGCTTACTTCGTGGCATGCAATCCACGCCGAATACGACCGGCTCTGGGAACGGTATCCCTTTGACCGCGCAGAACATGCCTATAGCGTACTCTGTCGGCTCGCCGGAGTTTCCGCCCTTACCGAATCACACTGGCGAACCTACCTTGACGAAGCGCTCCGCTTGAACCGCTACATTGAAGCACAGGTTCTTATCACCAAGAAAAAAGACTACACCAATCACTTCCGCGATATTACCTACCGGAATCGCGCGGAGCGGGATGCTGTACTCGGCTATGTTGAAGACAACGCCTTTGTGCAGCAGTCCAAGCAGGATGCGCAGCACTATGCTGAGCTTTTTGCACGGGTAGGGGAAAGGTTGTGATGGAATTATGACATGGAGAAAGCTATGGTTTGTAATGTAAATGAAAGGTTCTATAATCCGTATACAAAGAACGGCAAGACACCATGGCAACTGCATTAAAAATATCTTCAACGGGTGCCTTCCTTCTGTGCGAAAGGGTAAACGCATCAGACAGAGTAGAGGGAACCTCTAAAAACTTCAGTTTTTAGAGGTTTTCCTTGATTTTAATTTGAGACGTTTTTAATAAGTCATTTATATTTATAGACTTATTAAAAACTCGACGGGCACCTCTATTCCGAAGGATGCGAAGCAAATCTAACCGAGTTTTTAGAGGTGCCCTAGATATAAATCGCGAAAAAATTGAGACTGTGAGACCATTTGAACCATCTTCAACTGTTGTACATCCGTGTACAACAGTTGAAGGCGAGTTTTGGTGCGTACACCAAAACATCGCTGCACTGATAGGAAGTCAGTGGTTCCAAACAGTATCGAGTTTTTCATCAGAAAAACTCGAAGCTAAAAAATGTACAAGGATGTACATTTTTTAGCGATGCCATCCTTGGCAGTTCTGGTCGAATAGTCTCAATTTTTTCGCGGGGATATTAAAAAAGCGGCCTGATGCGTTTACCCTGTCTCGTTTATCCTTTATCCTTTTTTTATTTTGCCGATATTGATTACGGAGAATATACTATGAAAAAGCGGATACCGATAGTGCTTTTATGCTGCACTATGCTGTATGGTGCGGTATATGCGAAAACAATCGGTTTTGCTTGTATCTATAATTCCGATGCACCGACCGGAGCAGACGAGCTTACGGCAGCGCTTGAAACCGAGCTTTTTGACTTCTGTTTTGATCAAGGGATGATAGCAACCAGTAGCGAATATATAGTAGAAAACTATGAACGGTACAAGGATAATGCTTCTCTGCTCAAACGCTTCGATTCATCGATTGACTATTTAGTTGCGCTGTATTGCGAATATCAGCAAGCTTTTGGCGATACTGTAAATAGACAAAGACCGGTCATTGAATGGAAGAACCTCGAATGGAAGTTCATCGATTTTTTCCTCTCAAAATATCATTTTTGAAGAGAAGATCGACCCGAAAACAATACCGGAAATTGAATTAAGGCGGAAAATAAAAAGCGCCGGTCAAGCTATCGGTACAAGTATGTTGGAAACTTTATAGGGTAAAAAGGGGATACAGATGATCAAAAAAACAATAACTGTCCTGAGTATGTTGATACTAAGCGCTGCACTGATGTGGGCAATATGGGAAGGTAATGCGGCTGTGGGATCACAGGAAGATTTTCCTTCAGGGCTCTTTGCCTCCAGCGATTTATTCCCTAAGTATACGCTTATCGAAATTACCAATTTGGAACAAAATACCACATCACGCGCCGTGGTTATTGGCGATATGGGATCTGACGGATTACTGGTAAAAGTGTCACCCGATGTGGCAAAAGCTTTATCAATCAAAGAGGGAAGCATCGCGCGTGTGCGAGTATCAGTACCGCCGCTTGTAGCCGAGGAAGGCGCCGATCCGGTACTGTTAGGTAAAGTTGAAGAAAAACAACCTGTTCCAACGGCGACCCCTGCAAAACCGGCAAAAGAGAATTCTCAATCTATCCCAGCAGAGGAACCGGTGCAAACCGAAACGGAAGAACCGATATCACCGATAGCTGAAGTTGAAGAACCTGCTCAACCTGAACCAATTCCGGAAGAACCGATGTCTCCGATAGCCGAAGTTGAAGAACCTGTACAGCCTGAACCCGTACCGGAGGAACCGGTGGCTCCGATAGCCGAAGTATCGGAACCCGTTTTACCGGAACCGGAAATTGTACCGGCTCCTGCTGCCGTTTCCGAGGTACCCGAACCTGCAGTGTTTTCTGCATCATCCGAATATTCTGCAGAGGCTGAAAAACCGGTGCCGGATGCCCCTCCCATGCAAGAACCGCCGATGCAAGAGGGAAGCGAATCTTCCGGAGAATATACAAAACCGGTACTACAAGTTGCAGAAATAGCTGCTCCGGAAACTGCGTCGGAGTTAAATGAGTTTCTGTCACCGGTACCGGAAGTGTCAACGCCAATTGAACCGGAACCGGTAATTGTCGATGAAGCGAAACCTGAAAAAGACGAGGAAGAGCCGGTAGCTGAACCGGAGCTTCTTGCTGTTGAGCCGACTGAAGAACAGGCAGAAGAAACGGAGGAATTGCAAGACGAACCGGAGGTTGTTGTCGCTCAAGAAACTGCGGTAGAGAAAGAGTTGGAAAATAACACTACTGAAAATGAGTTGATGACAGAAAATCATGTTATGCTGGTGCCATCGGAGCCGCGCGAACCGGTGAGAGAATACATCCCTGTTCCGAAAGAACCTGAAAAACCGGCAGTACCTGTTGAACCGGTTGTTACGCAGCCTGCAGAAGAACTCTATACTGCGAATGTTTTGACAAAGGGATCATTTTATGTACAAGTCGGACGGTTTAAGGATATTCTGAATGTGGAAAGCTTTGTACAAATGTACGGTAAACGGTATCCCGTTGCTATAGAAAAATCTTCTACAGCGAAAGATGTCTTTTACAAGGTCTATATCGGACCGCTGAAAAAAGATGAACGAGGCGCAGCCTTGGAAACCTTTCAAAAATTAGGCTTTAAAGATGCTTTCTTAAAAAAGGCGCCATAAGATATACAACAGGGCGCTGCGTTGCTAAAGATAACAAGGTGATGGATGAGCGGCGTCCTAACATAAAAGGGGTGGGAATGGATTTTCAACGGAAAAAAGACTTTTTAGTCTGTATCGACAGCGACGGCTGTGCTATGGATACAATGAACCTCAAGCACTACCGTGCTTTCGGGCCGGAGCTGGTAAAAATATTTAATTTGCAGGATCATGCGGAACCGATTCTGCACTATTGGAATAAGGTAAACCTGTTCAGCAAAAAGCGGGCAATAAATCGCTTCAAGGGCTTTTTTGAGGTATGTCGGTATATCGATAAGCATTTTGTTCCCGTTGACGGATTGGAAGCCTATGAACACTTTCTCAATTCGGGCGGACAGTTGTCAAACGAAGGCATCAGGCAGGCATATCAAACTATCGGTCATCCTATTTTTGCACTCGCAGAACAATGGTCGATTAATGTAAATAAGACTATTGCTTCAATACCGCTGGAAGATCGAATTCCATTCCCCTATGTTTACGAAAGTATCGAAACCATTTATGCCGTTGCCGATATAGCTGTTGTCAGTTCTGCCAATAATGCGGCGGTTACTGCCGAATGGGAGCAAGCCGGTTTAACAAAATTTGTGAACGGTATTTTTACGCAAGAAAACGGCAGTAAAAAGCAAGTGCTTGCCTCATTGAAACAGACCGGCGGATATAAAGACGGATGTATATTAAAAATCGGTGATGCTCCCGGAGATTTACAGGCAGCGCAAAGTAATATCGTGTTCTTTTATCCGATTATTCCTGAAAAAGAAGCAGAGAGTTGGCTTCAGTTAAAAAACACCTACTTGCACCTCTTTATCAATGAACAATATGCCGACTGTGAACAACAGCTCATTGATCGATTTTATTCTGAACTTGAAGATTAACTTTTGAGGATTAACCGTGAATCAGTATAGAAAAAATATATCGAAATTATTAGTAATATTCTGTTTTTTCATTTCTGTAACAGCTCCGGCGTTTACAGAACAGCTTCAGTCTGTCAAAACCAAGTATTTTGAAATTATCTATAAGGAAGTATCGGCTCCTTCTGCAGCGCTGCTGACAGAATATGCCGATGGTTATGCCGATGAGATATGTGCTGCTCTACAGCAAAAAATCAAAGGGCGCATACCGGTGTATCTTGTATCCGATACGGAAGAACTCAACGGATATTTTACACGAAGACCGCATCGCCGTATTGTTATCTATGATGCCGGTAGTACGGATGGAACACTCGGTAATTTGCCCGACACACTCTTGCAAGTTTTTTACCATGAACTTACTCACGCCCTTACGCTTGACGTTCCTTTTTCTCTTTTAAATATTTTACCGATGTCTTTTGTAGAAGGAGCGGCTGTTTCATTTGAAAGTTTGCATGGACAAGGTCGTTTGAATGATCCGTTGATTCGGCAGTATTTAATTCAGAATAAAATCGATGGTACAACTCCAACGTGGACGGAAGCTGCAAGTGCACGGGATATGTATCCAACCGGATTATGGCCGTATATCTATGGCGGTTATTTTGCCGACTATTTGCAAAAACTGTATGGCATGGAGACATATTCAAAACTGTGGAAACTGGGATGGAGACTTTTTATACCGGGAAAATTTAAGTCTATTTATGATAAAGAAGTAAGCGCCGCATGGAATCAATTTATCAATACTATTCCGATGCCGGAAAAACTGAATGAACCGGTTCCCTTTGCCCCTCAGACAAAAAAATCGGGATATAGCGCTCTTGCAGCTTCCCATGACGGTTTTGCCTATTATGATTTTGACAATCAAGCAGTATATTTTACGCACGTAAACATCGATAATGCAGATAATACCATTGAAGTCTCCGCCCCTATTAAGCTTTTTACGGCGGATTTTTCGTTAAATCAACTGTCTTTTTCGGAGGACGGCTCCCTTCTTGCTGTCTCGGATTCTGTTGAAACAAGTAGTAAGACATGGCAAAAACGCTCACGTATTTTTGATATGAAAAAACGTCGGTTTATCGGTAAACCGATACTATCAAGTATGGCGGCGTGTTTTGTTGACAATCAGACACTCTGTTCAATAATGTTAAAAAATCAATCGTTTTCTGCAGTGTTGATTGACCGCACTACACAGGAAGTTAAAAAAGTTTTATATACGGCCGGTCCCGGCCAATCCTTTGCCTCATTATATAGCCCCTGTTATATCGGAGAAGGGCAGGTTGCCCTTATTGCAGCAAATGGGGTAAAACGTACTATTTTACGTATCGATACCGAAACAGGCATGCTATCATCATTGTCCGAACAAGACATCCCGTATGCAATCCGCTACTTACAATCGGTAAAAAGCGGTAATGAGTATGTCCTTGCTTTCTCTTGGGCTGAGATGAATATGCTCTATCGGCTCGGCCTTTATTACCCTAAAAGCGGCACCGTAAAAACACAGCAAACCGATATTTCCGGCGGTGTGTTCTTTCCTATTCTACTGCCGGAAAAACAGCAGCCCTCGAATGAGGTCGGCAATCATTCCATCATTTACGTAGGGCAGCACGGTACCTATCACCGTTTATATACTATCAAGGAAGCGGAGCTTACGGTAAAAACTATCCAGCCGACCGCTATGACTGTTCAGCCGGATATACCGGCATCGACCAAGCTTCCTCATCTTGAGCTTCTCAATCCGAGCAGGTATCAGCCGCTCACATGGCTGTGGCGGGCAAAGGTACGGCCGACAGCCAATATTCCTGCCGATATACGGCGTTACGGAGGATACGGTATCGGGATAAAACTGGCTATGCTTGATCCTACGGAGACAATCGAAGTTAATTCTTCATTGCTATTTCTGCTAAAGCCCTTTTTTACACAAATAAAAGCCGATGCAGCCTATCACTTTAAGCCTATTTCGTTAAATATGAATGTCTTTGATCAACTTGATACAAAGACGTTTACCTACCGTAAAACCGGATTTGGCGTCGGTGCAAGCAGCGTTATTCCGCTTTCCTATTCATGGGAAATGTTTAAACTCTCTTATATGGCAACAGCAGCATGGATAGCGCCTCTATCCGATATCGGTAAAACCTACTATCCGCTTCCATACAAGTATACGGTACTTGCACATGAAGGGCAGCTTTATTACCGAAATGTCCGCAGTTCCCGCATAATACGCTCTCCTTTTTTTGCAAAGGATTTACAGGGCGTCACCATATCAAGCTCTCTTGCTCATGCATACTGCGTTGAACAAAAAGCCAATGCTGCCGTTTTTCAGGCATCGTTTGACGGCTATATCCCTGTAGTACCGCTTCGCTTTACTTTAAGCGGTTATCTTGGATTCAATGCACGGTTTAATCCTTTAAACGGAACATATTCGCATATCGCTGCTCATTACCCTGTTACGGAAACCAATTATTTTCCCTCTTTTGCGGCATATAATACCAATGCAATGCGGCAGAAACTTGCTTCGCTTGGAACCGGTAAAGTGTCGGGAGGAATATCAGGCGTCTGCGATCTTACATTTTTCAGCTATGACGTGCAAAACGGCATCTCTTTCTTACCGCTGTTTATAAACCGTATATCCTTTCATACCGGCTATGCATGGATACTGACAGGGAATTTTGCTACAAAAGCGCATACCGGTGGCTTTCTCTATTTGGATACCCTCTATGTAAACTGCCTTGTGGCATTAAACAGATCGGTGGAGATTGGTGGAGAGTATATGCATCCGGTTCGAACGTTTTTACGGCCGGGAGTTTTCCGATTTGTCGTCGGCGTAAACCTGTAACAAAGCTTTTTTTTAATACTGCCTGTTGGTTTACCCCCGTGCGACCCGTTTTACTCCGCACTAGAATCGGTGGCATCAGTAGCATGTGCCGCAAATTCATCGAGTTTTCTATGCAAGGTTTTGCGCCCGATGCCGAGTATATCGGCGGTTTTCGATTTATTCCCGTTATAAGCTGCGAGGGTTTCCATGATGATGTGCCGTTCCGCTTCGGCGAGGGGAGTGCCGATTTGGATGCGGATGGAAGACGTTTGCTCCGCTTCGCGTACCGGTTCGGGTAAATCGGATAGGCGAATGGTATTGTCAGAACTCATCACGACGGCGCTTTCCAGACAATTCCGCAGCTGCCGAATATTACCGGGCCAGTCGTAGGCGTAGAGCGCCGCGCGGGCTTTCGGCTCAATGGCGGTAATCTGTTTTGCGTTTTCTTCCGTAAATTCCTTGATAAAAGCGGCAATCAACAGCGGAATATCCTCTTTCCGTTCCCGAAGCGGCGGCACGTGGATGTGGACGACATTCAGGCGGTAATATAGATCGCTGCGGAATGTACCGGCGGCGACTTCCTTTTCAAGATCGCGGTTGGTTGCCGTAATAAGACGAGTATCTACCGTGATTGACTTTTCGCCGCCCACCCGCTCGAACTGTTTTTCCTGCAATACGCGCAGTATTTTTATCTGCAAACTCTGATTGATTTCTCCGATTTCATCCAAAAAGATCGTGCCGCCGTCAGCGAGCTCAAAGCGTCCCCGCTTTTGGCTGACCGCGCCGGTATATGCACCCTTTTCGTGCCCGAACAGTTCGCTTTCCAGTAAGCTTTCCGCAAGCGCGGCGCAGTGCACCTTGATATAGCTGTTGTTTTTTCGCGGGGAAAGGTTGTGGATTGCGCTTGCAATAAGCTCTTTCCCCACACCGCTTTCGCCGGTGATAAGCACGGATGCGCGGGAGGGCGCTACCTTCCTAATCATCTCAAACACGTGCTCCATCGCAGCGCTTTTACCGATGATATGCTCGAATGTTTTATTCGACTGCACCTGTTCGACAAGTTCACGGTGCTGCAATACCAGTTCGCGGTTCTGGAGAGCGCGTTTTACCAGCAGGGAAAGTCGGTCAAGGTCGAGCGGCTTGGTTAAAAAGTCATACGCCCCCATACGCATCGCTTCGACGGCGGTTTCGACGGTGCCGTGCCCTGTCAGCACAATAACCGGCACGCCCGGCGTTTCCGAAGTTACCCTGCGGAGAATTTCCTGTCCGCCGACGCCCGGCATCCGCAAGTCGGTGATAACGAGGTCTACCACCTCAGAAAGCGCTTTTTGCAGGCCGTCAGTTCCGTCTTCCGCAGTCAGTACCTCGTACCCTTCGTCCTCAAGCGCCATCTGGAGTCCTTCGCGGATATTTTTTTCGTCATCGATAACTAAAATTTTAAACTTCATGCCTTATACTCCTGTGCTGCGTGTACTGTCGGTGCTTTGTACGGTGTGTGCCTCAAGCAAAAGCGGTTTTTCGCTGCGGGTAATGGGTAAAATAAATGTGAAGCGGGTGCCTTTGCCGATATCCGAATGTACCTGAATATCCCCGCCGTGCTCTTTAATCACCTTATACGTCATCGTAAGCCCAAGCCCGCTGCCGTCCGGTTTTGTCGTAAAATACGGCTCAAAAATTTTATGCAGTATGTCGGGCGGAATGCCTTTTCCCGTATCGGTAATGGCGATATATACGTTTTCTTCGTCATACCGTGTGGTGATGCCAAGTTCTCCGCCTGCGGGCATCATCGCGGCTTTTGCATTCGTCAGGATATTCATCAGCGCTTGGCGTAAAAAACGTTCGTCCGCTTGAATAACCGGCAAGTCGCTATCGAGTTGGGAAACGAATACAATGCCTGCTGCGGAAAACTCATCCTGAAACGTTGCAAAAAGATTTTTGATAAGTTCATTGATGTTGACCGGTGCAAATTCGCATTCGAGCGGACGGACGGCAAACAGAAAATCCACCACAATCTTATTTAGCCGCTCGATTTCTTCTTCTACCACATCGAGGTGTTTTTGCGCTTTGGTATTAATCTCCAGATTGCATGCTTTAAAGTTTTTCCGCAGCAGTTGGACGTGGATACTGATTGCCGCAAGCGGATTTTTTATTTCGTGCGCAACCGCTGCCGCAAGGTTGGTAAGGCTCGCAAGGTTTTCAAGCCGCCGATTATTGATTTCCTCGCGCTTTCGCTGCGTAATGTCCTCAACGGTAATAATCGTACCGCGCACCCGTTTTTCTTTTACGAGCGGCAGCACCGAAAGCTCAATATACTGATTTCCTTCGTCGGCAGCGATAACGAATTCTTCAGCGCTTCTAGCTTCTTCGTTTTGTATTACCATACAGATAAAATCCGCCAGCTTGGTATCGGAAATAGACGTCCACAGCGGCCGGTCGGGACTTTCCGAAAGCGGAATACCGAGGATACGTGAAGCTGCACGGTTGGTCTTTATGATCGTATGGTCGGAATCCAAAATGATGACGCCGTTTGTGAGCGAATCCATCATCGCGTCAAAGAGTGCGTAGTCATCGACGATTAATTGGATAAAAGAGCGGAGTTGCGAATCGTTCATGCGCGGTAGTTTCTGCAGTGCGCGGCTTATAAACTCTCTCATACGGCAAGTATAGCGTAAAATGATAAAAAGCGCAAATTTTAGCGCTTTCCTATCGAAATCAACAACCCCGACGCAAGCATCGGGGTATTAAACCCTCGTATCATTCGGTGTTTTTTTAAAATTAACGCTTTTCTTTTGAGGATTTCAGTGTATAATATTCGATAATGAATAAGTTAAAAGCGGCATTAAACAAACAAAATCTCAGACGGTATTTGGGACTTATGGCAAGCTACACGGAAATTTTGCTTGCACTGGTAGTTATTGTTGGGATTTTGCTCCTCTGTATTCGGGTTCTTGTACAGCTGAAAGGCTTTATCATCAGTACGTTTGCCGGTACGGATGTTCCGTCATTTGCGGAATTCCTTTCGACGGTATTTGAGCTGGTTATCGGTATCGAGTTTGTAAAGATGCTTACAAAGCATACGCCGGGAAGCGCTATCGAGGTGCTTTTATATACGATTGCTCGCGCACTCATTATGGATCACAGCAGTATGCAGAGTTCTTTGCTCGGTGTTATCGCTATCGCAATTCTTTTTGCCGTCCGTAAATATTTCAACGATCCTGAAGTACACAATCATGAAACCGGCGGCGACTATATTGTAAACGGCGGTATCAGTATGAAAGAGGTTAATAAACGGCTTGATGCCGATTTTGACGAATCCTATGGGCACACCGTTGCAGGGTATCTGTTCAATTATTTACAGGCGATTGGAAAAAAGCCGACGGTCGGATGCGAAGCTCAAATCGGTGAATATATGTTCCAAGTATATGACATGGAAGGGGAACTCATCCGGCATATTAAAATAACTCCGTTAAAATCATAAAAATAGTTATAGGGAGAGCTGCATAATGTCTGAGTATAAATGTTCGCGAAAAGATTCTTGCCCCGTTCGTTTGGATGCGGAAAAACAGCTTGATTCCATCATTGAAGATATGTTTGACGGTATTTATATCACTGATGGTGAAGCTAATACATTGCGGGCAAATAAAGCTTATGAAGTAATTACCGGTATTTCTCGTGCCGATGTAATCGGCTGTAATATGAAAGAGCTTGAAGAGGGCGGGACTATCTCTCAGTCGGGGTCTTTAATTGCTATCAGAACAGGCAAGCCGGTAACGCTCCGGCAAAAGTTTAGCACGGGACGTCAAGCATTGATCACCAGTACGCCTGTATTCGGTCTCGACAATAAAATCGAAATGGTCATTACTAACGTTCGGGATATGACCGAAATTCATCATCTGAGGGAAGAAATCGAATCCCGAAATGAGGAACGGTTACGCCTGCATAAAGAATTGGAGCATATCAGAACTCAATTTCTCGATAAAACCGATTTTATTGCCGCCGATAAGGTAACGCTTTCGATTATCCGTATGGCGGATAAGGTTGCCCCGCTTGATACAACGGTGATGATTAGCGGCGAAACAGGCGTCGGTAAAGAGGTGTTTGCCCAATATGTCCACAGCCAAAGCCGCCGCAATAAAAAATCGTTTATCAGCGTAAACTGCGGCGCTATTCCGGCAAATTTGATAGAAAGTGAGCTGTTCGGTTATGAGCGGGGAGCTTTTACCGGCGCTGATAAGAACGGCAAAGCGGGGCTTTTCGAGGTTGCCGACCAAGGGACAATCTTCCTCGATGAAATCGGCGAGCTGCCGCTGAATATGCAGGTAAAGCTGTTGAGGGTTTTACAGGAGCATGAGGTAAAACGTATCGGCGGCACAAAACCGATTCCGGTAGACATACGTGTCATTGCGGCGACAAACCGTAATTTGGAAGAAATGGTTAAGAAAAAGAAATTCCGAAAAGACCTGTATTACCGGATGATGGTATTCCCGCTGCATATTCCGCCGCTTCGTGAACGCCGCAACGACATTATCCCGCTAGCGGAGCTTTTCCTTGAACAGCTCAACCGGAAATATGCGTTCCGTAAATACTTTTCAGATGCGGCGCTCCGGCTGATGGTTGGCTACGAGTGGCCCGGAAATATCCGCGAGCTGCGGAATATTGTAGAACGGGCGGTTATCGTTACCGATAGCGACGAAATTACGGCAATGAATACGTTTATTACTCCCTGTAAACAGCAGGCGGAGCCCTTGTACATACCGGTAAAACAGCCTGAAAGCGTTCACGACCTCAAGGCCGCACTCGCGGATATAGAAGCGGAATACATCGACTTTGCCTATAAAACCTACGGCAATGTGCGGCTTGCGGCGGAAAGTCTTGGGATGTCTCACGCAACCTTTGTCCGCAAGCGCCAACGGCATACCGCCTCCCGCGAAATAAACGAAAAGCCCTCAGCATAGTGCCAAATTAAAACCTTAATACTGCCGACTCCTTGATTTTATCAATCATTGCCTGTATGCTTCTATCAATATATGCAAGGAAATAATATAACAAACCTGTTCGGAAACTTCCGTTTCTGAACAGGTTACCTTGAAATGCGATGTTCTAAATCGTGCTATTTGTGCGATTTAGAACTCGTCGACCTATTCGAAAACGCAGTTATCGAATAGGTCTAACCTTGAGGAGTGCAGCATGATATGTCAGATATGTGGAAAGCATAGCGCCGCTATGCTCGTGCGGCAAATTATAGACGGAAAGGCAAAAGAACTGTATATTTGCAGAACTTGTGCTAAAAAGCATCATCTTTACTCTGATAACAAGGAAATGCATCTTTCACTTAAAGCTATTTTTGACGGGCTTGTATCCGCATTGGATGCTTCGGAAGGAGCAAGTGACAGTGTTCATCCTCTGGCGTGTCCCGATTGTGGAATGCCGCTGAGTCGTGTCAAAGAAAAGAAGATACTCGGCTGTCCCCGCTGTTTTTTTTATTTCCGTGATACCGTATTAGAACTTATGCAAGAAACGTCCGGAGAGGTCTTTTACGCAGGGAACCTGCCTTTAAAAACGGAAACGTTTTCGGATTCGGCGGCTTCATTACAGCATCTTGAAGAGGAACTGCAAAAGGCGGTAGAAAACGAAGAATATGAACTGGCGGCCTATCTCCGCGATAAGATAAGAGAGCAGGAGGTATCGTCCTAGTATGGTTGCCTCTTCGAATGCATGGTATACCTATTCCGGAAACGACAGCGATACGGTTCTTTCTTCGCGGGTACGTATTGTACGGAATTTAAAGAACTACCGCTTTCCTCCGACACTCGGAAAAGAAGATGCGGAAACGGTATACCGGACTGTAGTATCCGCATTCTACGACCTGCCGCCTTCCGACGGCTTTCATCCCATTAGGCTTGATACCTTGGACGCAATAGCAAAAAAGATTTTTGAAGAGCGGAATATCATTCCTGCCAATTTGGAGCAGAAGTTCGGTACGGGCGTCATTGTTCGTGACGACGGTATCCTTTCGGCAACGGTGAATGTCAAAGACCATATCAGACTTTCTGCCTTTTATGCGGGTTTTGAACTTCAAAAATGCTTTACGCTGGGAAAGAATATCATCGATACATTGGCTGAAACGCTGGAATTCAGTGCAGTGCAGGATTTCGGATATTTATCTTCCGATGTGATGAATATCGGCAGCGGGATTAAATGCTCGGTACTGTGTTCGCTCCCCGGACACTCACTGAATAATAAGATACAGGAAAGGATAGAGGCGCTGACCAAGCAAAATTTTGAAGTACACGCTTATTATGCGCAGAATACCAAACGACTACTGGGATATCTGTACCTCATTTCTACGAAAAGCGCTGCAGGCTATACCGATGAGGCACAAATCAGTATGATAACGTCTGCGATTCGGGAACTTATCAATGAAGAGCGGGAGTTGCGGGATTCGTTGGTAAAAACGCAATTATGGCGTATCCAAGATGAGGTCATTAAGGCGTTCAGTATTGCGAAAAATGCCTATTTACTCGATGTAAAAGATACGATAGATATTGTGTTCAAGATAAAACTCGGTATCAATCTCGGCTTTATCGAAGGTTTAAGTCAGGAAGCCTGTCTTGCGCTTCTGTATCAAACTCAGACCGCCCATATTGCCTTTTTGATGCTGAACGGTACGTTTCATCTTGAAGAACCCTTTCAGCTGGATGAACTCCGTATTGAGCGTATCCGCGCAATTTTAGTACAGGAGATCTTAAAACGGGCTGAACTGCGGATACAAAACTCCGCAAAAAGCAGACTGTAGAAACGGGAGACAACTATGCATACTCTTTCACAGAATCTTTATGAATTATTGACGGTTTTTAGCCAGCAAGAAGCTCGGCGGGTCAATGCCGACACGGTAGAACCGGAACATATACTGCTTGCGCTCATCACAAAAAAGCTGGGGCGCGGATATCGCTTATTGGAGAATCTCCATGTCAATTTTTTGACGCTGCAACTGCGATTGGAGCAAAGTACCCCGATACGGGAAGGCGAGCCGGTGAGGGGAGAAATTCCTTCGTCAAATAGGGTAAAACAGCTTGTCGATACCGCCGCCGCTCAAGCCCGGATTATGCAGCAGGAAGCAGCAGGGACGGAGCACCTTATTCTGGCCTTTGCTCAGATACAGGAGAGTATCCTTGCGCATTTCTTTTTACAGCAGGGAATTTTTCTGGATGACGTACAGCAAACCATGAAAAAGTTGAACGGTACGGATACGCGGCGCGATAAACAGCAGCAGGAAAAAAAGAAACATAGCGCATTATCCGAATTCAGTAGGGATCTTACACAGATAACTCGCCAAGGGCTTCTTGATCCCGTTATCGGCAGGGAGCGGGAGATGCGCCGCGTGATGCAGATTTTATCCCGCCGCAGCAAGAATAATCCCGTTTTAATAGGAGAACCCGGTGTCGGAAAGACTTCGATTGTCGAAGGACTCGCGGCGGCTATTGTGAATGAACAGGTGCCTCGGTCGCTGTTCGGGAAACGGGTTATATCGCTCGACCTTGCCTCCGTCATTGCCGGCACCAAGTACCGCGGACAGTTTGAGGAACGCATCAAGCGCATCATCAAAGAAGTCAGCGAGGCTAAAAATATCATTCTGTTTATCGACGAGCTGCATACCCTCATCGGTACCGGCGGCTCTCAGGGAGCGCTCGATGCGGCCAATATCTTAAAGCCGGCGCTTGCCCGCGGGGAAATACAGTGCATCGGTGCAACGACGCTTGACGAATACCGCAAGTATTTTGAAAAAGATTCCGCTCTTGAGCGGCGCTTTCAGTCCGTGCTGATTAAGGAGCCGACCAAAGAAGAAACCTGCGCGATTCTTGGGGGGCTTAAATCAAAATACGAGCAGCATCATCATGTTCATTATTCCGACGAAACGATTAAAAAGATTGTAGAGCTTTCTTCCCGCTACATCCCCGACCGTTTTTTCCCCGATAAGGCGATTGATGTGATGGATGAGGCCGGCGCTTTGAAGAAAATGGATACTACCGAGCTGCCGCAAAATATCACGACCATCGAACAGCGGATTGCGGAGCTTGCCGGCGAAAAGAAGGACTTGGTTGCAGTACAGGATTATGAACGGGCAGCTGTCGTGCGCGACGAAGTAAAGCTCTTAAAAGTTCAGCTGGAAAAAATCAAAATGCGGTGGTTGAACCAAGAAAACGAAACAATGCTTGAAGTAGACCCTGCCGACATTGCCGAAACCGTCTCTTTGATGACGGATATTCCGCTCAAGAGTGTCGGCTCCGACGAGGCAAAGCGCCTTGCCGAAACCGAAAAAGAGCTGCATAAAACTATTATCGGACAGGATGAGGCAATCGGTATTATCGCAAATGCGCTGCGCCGTTCCCGCGCAGGAATTGCCTCGGCTGACCGCCCTATCGGCTCGTTCCTCTTTTTAGGACCGACGGGGGTAGGGAAGACGCTGCTGGCAAAAGCGCTTGCCGAATTCCTCTTCGGCTCTGCGGAATCCCTTATTAGGGTCGATATGAGCGACTATATGGAAAAACATGCCGTTGCACGCTTGGTCGGAGCGCCTCCGGGCTATATCGGTTTTGAAAACGGCGGAATGCTGACGGAAAAAATCAGACGGAATCCGTATTCCGTTATCCTGTTTGATGAAATTGAAAAAGCGCACCCCGATGTCTTTAACCTGTTGCTGCAGGTGCTGGAAGAAGGTGAACTGCGGGACAGCCTCGGCCATACGGTGAGCTTTCGGAATACGGTGATCATCCTTACCGGCAATGTCGGCACGCGAAATTTGATGGACGAGCCGCTCGGCTTTGCACGGGTAGAAAACCGCACCATCGACTATCAAAGTATGAAGAAGTCCGCCGAACTGGAGGCAAAAAAAATCTTCAGTCCGGAGTTTTTAAACCGGCTCGATTCGCTGATTGTCTTTACTCCGCTTTCGGAAAAAGAAATAGAAGCTATTTTCGAGTTAGAGCTTTCTAAATTGACCGGCCGCCTCGCTGCAAAACAGTTACAGCTTAGAATCACTGATAATGCCCGCGCCTATTGTATAAAGCACGGCTATGATCCCTTGCTCGGCGCCCGTCCGATGCGCAGGCTGTTGCAAACCGAAATAGAAGATGTCCTCGCCGTCAAAATCATCACAGGGGACTTTACCCCCGGCACTATCGCGGTCGTCGATACTGACGGAAACGCACTTACGATAAGCATTCAAACCGACAGACCGGCGATTCCGGCAACAACCATCACCTTACTTCCTGCCGTCTCCACGGAACCGCAGGAAGGGTAGTTCAAACAGCGCTTCCGGCATTATCGGAAGCGCTGAAAATGCCGGAATTATGATACACCCGCGAAGAGGAGTATTCCGCGTATGATCATTGTAAGCGCCTGTCTTGCAGGATTCCCCTGTAGGTATGACGGAAAGAAAGCAATAACTCCTGCCGTGCAGCAGCTTGTAAAAGAAGGAAAAGCAATACCTGTCTGTCCGGAGCAGCTTGGAGGCTTACCGACACCGCGTTCGGCAGCAGAAATGAAAGCAGGAAAAGTCATCAACACTGACGGCGATGACGTAACCGAAGCATTTGAAAAAGGTGCTGCTGTAGTTTTAGAAATAGCACAGCAGTATGGTTGTAAAGATGCACTGCTTAAAGCCCGTTCCCCTTCATGCGGAAAAGGTTTGGTGTATGATGGGACTTTTTCCGGAATACTCACTGCAGGAAACGGGAAAACGGCAGATTTGCTCATGAGGAATGGGATAACCGTAATGACCGAAGAAGAATGGAGTGATATCGATTTTCCTTTGCGCTTTTTGAAGCACTAAGCGAGTCCTAAACGGGCTTTCCGCGTTGCCCGGCGGTGCGCCAGCATACCGTATTTAGGCGCAAACACCATCGCGCAGGCAAAAAAGAACGACTCCGTTAAAATGATACAGGCGCCGGTTGCTCCGTTCAGGTAATAACTCACATAAGTACCAATTAAGGAACTCATCACCGCGGAGCAGGCGGAAATAAGAAGCATCCGGTTCAGTCTGTCCGTCAAAAGGTAGGCGATACAGCCGGGAATAATCAGCATCGCAACCGTCAGCAAAATCCCCGCCGCCTGCAGCGATGCAACAATGGTCAGCGCCGTCAGCGAAAGGAACAGGTAATGAATAGCCTGCACATTCAAGCCCACCGCCTGCGCATGGTTTTTATCAAACAAGTACAGCAGAATATCCTTCCGTTTCATAAGCGCCACAACCAGCGTCACCACCGAACACACAATCGCCTGTATCATATCGCCTTGTTCGATTCCCAAAAGACTCCCGAACAAAATATGCATAAAGTGAATATTCGAACTCACCTTTGTAACCAAAATCAGCCCGACTGCCATCAGCCCCGTAAAAACCACCCCCATCACCGAATCTTCATGGATACGGCTCCGGTCTTTTATCCACCCCGTCGCAGCCGCATTCAATAGCCCCGCCGCAAACGCCCCAACCCCAAGCGGAATATGCAAAAGATACGCCCCTACAATCCCCGGCAGTACCGCATGAGAAATCGCATCCCCCATCAGCGACCAGCCCTTTAAGATCAGATAACACGAAATAAGGGCGCAAACACCCCCAACCAACGCCGCTATTACGAGCGCCTTTATCATAAATCCATACGTAAACGGCTCTAGAACCGACATTAACCACATAGACCTCTCCTCAGTTTTGTTTTTTATATTCTTTTGAGCGGCTTTTTGCTTCGCAAAAATCAGGCTTTTCGGGGTTCCGCCTCTCGGCTCCAATCTCTATTCCGAAGGACGCGAAGCAAATCTAACCGAGTTTTTAGAAATGCCCTGTGGTATAAACCTCATTCTTTTGTGCAAAAAAGGCTTTCATCGAACGTGCTGCCGTCCGCCGCGCGGAGATGATGCCGTGATGCGGCGCAAAGAACAAAATGGTCAAAAATAAAAAGAATTGCAGCGCAACAATACACCCGCCTGCCGAGCCGTTTAGATAATAGCTGATATAGGCTCCTGCAGAAGCGGTGAGTGTCCCGATTACTGCTGCAAGCCCCATCATTATCGGAAATCTATCTGTGAGCAGATATGCGGCAGCTCCCGGTGTTACCAGCATTGCTACAACCAGCACACTGCCCACCGTTTGCAGCGCCGCAATCGCCGTAACGGCAAGCAGGGTGAGCAGCAACAGGTAAAGCGTATTGGTATTCAGCCCTATCGAGCGGGCGTGCGACGGATCAAACGAAAAAAGCCGCAAATCCTTCCATTTCAGCAAAATGATGATAAGGCTCACACCCGCAATAATGAGCGTTTGCACAATGTCCCGGTCGGCAATACCGAGGATATTTCCCATAATGATGGTCGTCAGGCTGATATTGCTTGGATACAGCGAGATCAGCAGCACACCGAGCGCAAAAAACGTGGTATAGACAATGCCTATGACCGCATCCTCGCGTATCCGTGTGTTCTTTTTAACAAAGCCCATAATGAGCGCAGCGAGCATCCCGCTGATAAAGGCACCGACAGAAAACGGAATACCGATAATATAAGCAACCGCAACTCCCGGCACCACCGCATGGGACAGCGCATCTCCCAAAAGCGACCAGCCTTTCAGCACAACAAAACACGACAGCAAGGCACACACCCCGCCGACACCTCCGCTCACCAAAATCGCTTTCACCATGTACTCATACTGAAAAGGAATCAATAACATATCACTCCATCAAGGCAAACGCATCAGACTATTTTTTTTAACACCCCGCAGAATAATGGGGCTGCCTTTCTCTTCAAAACCGCCACTACTCAACAACATTTCTTATGCCCTTGAGATACGGTCTACCCTCCTGCTTGGTAATCAAAGCCCCCTCGTCATCGGTAAATACTCTTATTTCATGAGCAGTATCTTCCGGATTATCGGTATGATCAATCTTAATAGTCCGCAGTGCCCCGCCGAATGCTTTAATCAAATTTTCAGCGGTAAAGGTTGTTTCCGTCGCACCGGAGGCAATCACTGTCCGATTGATGATTACAACATGATCGCAAAACTCAGGGATGGAACCTAAATCGTGTGTGGAAACAAAGATCAGATGCCCTTCGTTTTTCAGCTCACGCAGCAGCTCGATAATCGCTGTTTCCGTTTTAACATCGACTCCGGTAAACGGCTCATCGAGCAAGATGATTTTTCCCTGCTGCGCAAGCGCCCGTGCAAGGAACACCCGCTTTTTTTGTCCGCCGGAAAGTTCGCCGATCTGCCTATCCTTAAAATCGAGCATCTGCACGCGTTCCAAACTACGCTCAGCTCTTTCCTTATCTTGCTTGCTTGGAATGCGGAGAAAATTCATGTAGCCATACCGTCCCATCATCACCACATCCCACACACTCACCGGAAACGACCAGTCCACGTCTTCCGACTGCGGCACATACGCAAGCAGATGCTGCTTCTGCGCCGAACGGATCGATTTTCCGCAAATGGTTACGGAGCCGCTCATCGGTTTAATAAAGCCCATGATTGTCTTAAAAAGGGTTGATTTACCGCTGCCGTTTACACCGACCAATGCGGTAATTGTTCCTTTTTGCAAGGTGAACGACGCATCGTAGAGGGCAACATGTCCGTTATTGTACGCTACACTGACATCCTTTACTGCCAGTTCAACGGAATCCCCTTTGTCATTTATATTGTTACTTCCATTATTACTATAAGCCGCATGCCGCAGCGAATGTATCACCATACGTCTCTCCTTCTCGGCTCAGTTATTCAATTCGTGCACGGAACGCGCATTCAGTACCGCCATGGATGGCGGTGGTTCCATACAGGAGTGAGTTTTTGCTTTGCAAAAACTCATCGTTGAACATGTACATGGATGTACATGTTCAACGGCGGCTATCCTCAAATCCCTTCACAATTGCATTCGCATTGTATTCAAGCATTTTTAAGTAAGTCGGGGCATCGCCGTCTTCATACGTTAAAGAGTCGACATACAGAACACCGCCATAATAGGCTCCGGTTTCCTTACAGACTTGTAACTGTGGCTTATTGCTGATGGTACTTTCGGAAAAGGCAACCGGAATGTGATGCAGTCGGATCGTGTCGACCACCTTTTGAATTTGCTGCGGGCTGCCTTCCTCGTCGGCGTTGACCGGCCACAGGTATAATTCTTTCATATTACAGTCGCGGATCAGATAAGAAAAAGCCCCCTCACAGGTTACCAGCCATCGCTGCGATTCGGGAATTTCGGAAAGCTTTTCAGTCAAGAACGTATCGATCTTTTTGATGCTTTCGCTGTACGCAGCTGCATTGGCATTATAGGTCTCCGCATTTGCAGGGTCTAAACTCACAAAGGCTTTCCGGATATTTTCCACATAGATGAGTGCATTTTTCGGCGACATCCACGAATGCGGGTTCGGCATCCCGTTGTACGGTCCTTCCCCAATACCCATCGGCTCAATCCCATCGCTAAGCGTAACGCTCGGTACATCTTTTACATTGCCCATGAATTTTTCAAACCAGCGTTCAAGCCCCAAACCATTGCGCAGAACCAAATCAGCAGACTGAGCCTTAACAATATCGAGTGGGGTTGGCTCATATTCGTGAATTTCCGCCCCCGGCTTGGTAATCGATTCTACCAAAAGCTTATCGCCCGCAATATTCTGCGACATATCCTGCAAAATAGTGAATGTCGTTACCACCCGTTTGGGGCGTTCTGTATTCGCTTTATCTGCAACCGCATTATTCTTTTTTGAACATCCCATCATACCGGTTGCACCGATAATAAACGTTAGCGCTATGAACATAATTGTTGCCCATTGTGTATGATTTTTCATACAAGCTCCCTTTGGAAAAATTATTCCAAAACAAAATTTTATTTTTTAGTAGTCAATACTACATTAAATGTCTGTTTTTATGTAGTATTACCTACTTATTTTTCACCATAAATGTAGTACATACTACGATATTTTGTCAAGACTCTCACAAGAATTTATCAACAACCATTTGACTGATTTTGATAAGGCCTCTATTTTAGAGGTTTCCTATAAATCTCTTCATACATTCCAAAGTTTCGGAACTGATATGGTGCTCCAATCCTTCGGAATCGAGGAGGGCATTTTTTTCGCTTACGCCGAGTTTTAACAAAAATTGAAGCACAACATCGTACCGAGCCGCACATTCGCGTGCCAATGCGCGGCCTTCTTCGGTAAGACATATCGGTTTATGGGTACCGCTTTCAATCAAATGATTAGCTTTTAACCGTTGCAGCACCTGAATGACCGACACATGGCTTACGCCGAAATATCGTGCAAGATCCATAACGCGGCATTTCCCGTTTTCGTTACTGATTTTGGCGATAGCTTCCGTATAATCTTCCAGTATTTCTATTGCGTGATCCGCTCGCGTCCGCGAAAACGCCGCCGATGCTTCCGTTTTTTCTTCCATCATTATTCAATCCGATTTTTTAGAGATTTCTTATAATATATGGTTCGGCGTCTGTCTTTCAAGTGGAAATACTTTTATATCATTCGTTTTGCTTTATCGGGATCGTTCTTTTTAATTGTATCTGCACTATCTATGTTGAACTCAAATTGACAATTGCAGTACGGAACAGTTCCTCTTCTTTTGCAGCAGGATCGGCACCTTTTGCGCGCATGGATTGCGCAACCGACTCTACCGTTTCCGCGGTACGCTTCCGATCATATCCCATATTGATAAGAGCTGTGATAATATCTTCAAATTCCGATTTTTTTGCCGTTTCCGCCCGCCCCGTATCGTGCAATCCGGTAAGCTGACCTTTTAGAGCAAGCACCATCTTTTGCGCTGTTTTCTTTCCGATACCGGGGATACTTTGCAGCCGCGCGACGTCTCCTGCCTCAAGAGCCGCTTCCAGCGCTGCGCCGTCCAGACCGGAAAGAATTTTCAGCGCTTGTTTCGGGCCAATTCCGTCAACCTTTGTTAAATCCAAAAAAAGGCTCCGCTCAGCCGGTGTTAAAAAGCCGAAAAGCCTCATCTGATCTTCCCGATGATAGAGCCATGTATAGACCCGTACCGTGTTCCCTGCAGCTCCGAATCGGTCTGCACTCAGGGCGGATACAAAAACTTCCCATTCAATGCCGTGTGTTTCTATGTAGATGGATTCTGCCGTTTTACCGGTCAACGTCCCGCTGATGCTGTTAAACATGATTTTCTCCTTTTGAAATATATCCGTTCTTAGAGATGACCTTCCGTTCTTAGAGGTTTTCTATTCTGAAAATTGCACCGTGGAAGCGCCCTTGGTGATTTCCGTAACGAGCTGAGCAAACTCGGTACAATATTCAAGCGGAATTGAGCCGCTCAGCCGAACGGTTTGTGCAAATTCCGTTTGTGCAAAGCTGATCGGCAGCTGTGCGGCGGCACGGAGCAGCGGATTGTGATCCTCATAGCTGCATTCACAAGTAAACTCCGCTTTTTGAATAAGCGGCTCTGTGTGTACTTTAGCGAGTGCCTCTTTTGCCGCAGTAGAATACGCTTTTACCAAGCCGCCGGTTCCCAATAGGGTACCGCCGAACCAGCGGGTAACGGTTACAAGGATATTGGTAATTCCGCTTCCTTTTAAGACGGCAAGAACCGGCTGTCCCGCTGTGCCTGCCGGCTCTCCGTCATCGCTGCAGCCGAGTATCGAGCCGGTTTCACCGATAACAAAGGCGTGTACTACATGCCGAGCATCGCGGTATTGCTCTTTTTGCCGCTTTACGGTCTCCTTTGCTCCCTGCGCGTTGTCCATATAAAACACCTCGGCGCGGAACACCGATTTTTTTACGGTTATTTCTGCTGCGGCGGCGGGTGTGGGCGCAGCAGCTTCGGGGATAGATACCAATATGTCGGGCAATACTGCCGCGCTATCCGTTACTTCCGCATCCGGCGCTGCAGTGGGTTTGTGCCGAGCGGTTTGCTCCCGGCTGCGGCTGAGAACTAGCATCAGGCGAGGCCTGTGTTAAGCCCTGCTCCGGTTTCCATTTCCGGCAAGCATCCGTGCCGGAGCTGCGCAGCACGCAGGGTGTTCCGCAGTACCATTGCTACGGTTAAAGGACCGACGCCGCCGGGAACCGGGGTAATCCAGCCGGCTTGTTCAGCGGCGCTTTCAAAGTCAATATCGCCGGTCAGCCTGCTGCCTTTGGGTGCAGTAGGATCGGGGACGCGGTTAATTCCCACGTCGATAACTGCGGCGCCTTTTTTTATCATGCTGCCGGTAATGAGCGCCGGATGTCCCGCAGCCGCAATCAAAATATCAGCCTGCCGTGTCAGTGCGGCAAGCTCTTTCGTTTTACTGTGGCAGAGTGTAACGGTTGCATCCGCCGCAGTGAGCAGGGCTGCGAGGGGCTTCCCGACAATCGCAGAGCGCCCGACAATAACCGCATGAGCGCCGCTTAGCGGTATGCCGTATTGCTGCAGCGCATACATAATTCCCTGCGGTGTACAGGGGATAAAGCCCTGACTGCCGATAAGTAAGCGACCCAAGTTTTCCGGTGTAAATCCGTCGACGTCTTTAGCCGGATCGAGCGGCGCCAGTATCCGTCTACTGTCCAGCGGGTAGGGAAGTGGGAGTTGAATCAAAATGCCGTCAACCGTATCGTCGGCATTCAACGTTTGTACGCACGCTGTTAGTTCCTGCTCGCTTATTGTTTGGGAATATGGAATAATCCTGCTCTGCATACCCGCTTTTTCCAGCGCCCGTACCTTCGTTTTAATATACACCTGTGAGGCAGGATCGCTTCCCGATGATACAATCGCGAGGCAGGGCTGCGGATGCTCTTTGCAATATACGGCGTTTTCTTGTGTTACCGCTTCGGTCAATGCTTCGGCTAATTTTTTGCCGTCTATAATCTGTGCCATAATCAAGTTCTCTATTGTAGTATATTAAAATCGCTTTGGGAATATCCGGCGCATTGTATGACGGCCTTTTTTCTGGTATACTTGCCGAGTTATGAGCTGTGTTATATTTACCGGCGGAGGTACCGGAGGGCATATATTCCCCGGTATTGCCGTTGCAGAAGTGTTTAAAAAAGAAACAGGGATACCGATTATCTGGATAGGTTCCAATAACGGCACCGATCGATCGTATGTGTGTAGTGCGGATATCCCGTTTTACGGAATACCGGCAGGAAAGCTCCGACGATATTTCAGCCTTGAAAACCTCATCGATGTGTTTAAAATTATCGGAGGATTTTTCGCCTCATTGATTATACTTTTAAGACTGAAGCCTAGCTTCGTGTTTTCTAAGGGGGGCTTTGTGTCGGTGCCGCCGTGTGCTGCCGCGCGGTGCCTCAAGATTCCGGTTATTACGCATGAATGTGATTTTTCTCCCGGACTTGCCACAAAAATAAATACCCGATTTGCCGCTCAAATTTTTGTTTCATACACAAAAACGGCAAGTTTTTTTCCAAATGCAGTGCAGCGTAAAATTACCGTTACGGGAAATCCCGTAAGAATGCGTTTTTATGAGGCCAATGCGGATGCAGGAAAAGCATTTATTCAATATACCGGAGATAAGCCGATTCTGTTTATACAGGGGGGGAGCCTCGGCGCACTCCAGATCAACGTATTGGTAGAACAAACGATTCTTTTTTTAGCAGAGTCTTTTTTTGTTGTGCACCAAACCGGCGCTCAGCACCGTGCCCAAGGAGACCGGATTAAAAAACGGTTAAAGGAAGAACGCCCTGATTTGAGCGACCGGTATAAACCGTTCCCTTTTATCGTTGAGCAAATGCCGGATGTCCTCGCTGCCTCCGATCTTGTGATGTCGCGCGCAGGCGCTAACACCATCTGGGAAGCTGCGGCGGCAGGGAAACCGATGTTGTTATTACCGCTTGAAAAAGGCAGCAGCCGCGGCGATCAAATTGAAAATGCGGATTTCTTTACCGAACAAGGGGCGGCAATCACCCTTTCCGGTAAAGATACAACGCCTGCCGCGCTTTGCAGTATTCTAACGCGGCTCTTAGAAAACCCTCAAGAGTTACAAGCGATGGCTCAAGCATCGGCGGCTCTTGCCGATGAAAAACCCGCAGTCAAAATTGCACATCTTTTACAACAATGGATAACGGAAAAATGAGCATAAATATACTTGATATGGTGTTATTGATTATCAGCATTATTGTCATCATTAAGGTTACCGTTCGGGGTTTTGTCGATGAGTTTTTTTCAATGGCGGCTTTTTTGCTTGCAATTGCGGTAGCCTTTTGGTTTTATCGCCCGCTTTCTTTGCACACAAAGGTGAGCGGACTTTCTCCGACAGCAATGAAGCTTATCGCTTTTTTTATGATTTTTATCGTCGTTTTTATCGCCGTTAAACTGCTTCAAATGCTGATATCCGCAGTTTTCGATAATGAAATTTTAAACAGCCTTGATCATGCGCTTGGGTTCTTTTTGGGTTTATTTGAAGCGTATATTGTCCTTATTATTCTCGTAGCGCTTCTACAGCTGCAGCCGTTTTTTAATATCGATGCCCTTATCGCCCGCAGCATGATTGTACGGATACTGATTCCTCTTCCGATAGACAGCGGTAATGTCTTACAGATAATCCAAAACGGCATCTAAGGTGAGAGGCATATATGTTTGAAAATGTACTCGGACAACCGGTTATTCAGTTAGTCAGTGATGAGCTGGAGCAGGGGAAAGTTCCTCCGGCATTACTCTTTGCAGGGCCGGAATCAAGCGGTAAACTCACTGCTGCATTGGAAACGGCGCGGATTCTTTCGTGTACCGAATCGGGTAGCTGGACATGTACCTGTGAATCTTGCAAACGGCATAAAGACTTATCGTCAAGCGATCTTTTAATCCTCGGAACGCGAGATACCGTGCTTGAAACAAAAGCTGCCGCCCATGCGCTCTGTACGGCAAAGACTACGGCAGCGCGCTACCTTTTTGTCCGAGCCGTACGCAAGCTTACTTCCCGATTTGATTCCCGATTGTGGGATACGGATGAATCCCGTTTTGTTAAAGCGGCGCCGATTCTCGCTGACATAGAAGAGTCGTTGACCGATCTTATCGACCGATATGGTACAATAGAAACCACCATATCGGAAGAAGAAGCAAAAAAACTGGAAAAGCTGACTGAAAAAATCACCGATCTCTGCCAAAAATTGCAAGAAGATTGTATGTATGATACGCTCCCTGTTAATCAAGTACGGAAAGCCTCCGCATGGGTGAGATTAATGCCTGTCGGTAAAAAAAAGGTATTGATTATCGAAAATGCCGATAAAATGCAAGAGTCTGCCCGAAACGCATTTTTAAAAATATTGGAAGAGCCTCCCGAATATACCGTTTTTATTTTAACTACGGCGCGCCGCGCTGCCGTTATCCCGACTATTTTGTCCCGTGTGCGGACTTATCTGTTCATCGAACGGGATACTGAACATCAACAGGCAGTCATCGAGCGGGTATTCCGCGATCACCATTTTTGTACGGCCGTATCTCCATCGCAGCCGATCCGCATTGTTTCGTACTTGCAGAGTTTTTTGCCTGTTTCCCCCGAATATATTCGGGAAGCTGCTGCGCTCTTTTGGGAATATTGCTTACATAGGGGAGAGCAGCAAAAAAGCCGATTTACAGTGCTTATTCAAAAGCTTACGGCTTATCGAGCAGAACATCCGTCAAGTCATGAACCATCGATTACGGCTGTACTGAAACTGTTGAATAATTGCAAACCGCGCCGGATATATGCGCTGTTTTTAGAAGCGGTTATTGCTTTTTTACAGGAAAGTATTCACACCGGCGTATGCACACCGCACGAATTGGAAAGCTCTGTTGCTGTTTCTCAGTTTATTCACAAAGCCATGCAATCGGTAGATATTTTTAACGGCACCCCTCAAGCAGCGCTGGAAACACTGAGTGAACAAATCGCTTTTACATAGAAAATTGTCAGCAAACGGTGCGAAATTTTAACTGAAATTTCGCACAAAGGGGGAACCCCTCTTACAATATTTCCAGCGTGCGGTTGCCTTAATAGGAATTATAACCCAAATGTATTTGCCGGATTTACGCCTGCATAAAAATATAACGGATACTTATCTTCAGCAAAAACACCTTTCAACCGTTTGGCCTCCTCCAGCAGTGCCGGAGCATCTTTAGTTACCGTTGTTAAGGCATTAAGGTCTGCAAGTTTTTTATTGATAATTAACTCCGATTTTTTTGCGCAAGCCCTTGCAACCGACAGGCAAGATTTATACCGTAACCGACATAGTCACGGTATTTTAAAGCGGATGCTTCTGCAGAAATTTCATACTTATATACCTGCTCCATTACTAAGGCGCCGCCCAGCCCTAATTCTGGATACGGCCTAAACAGTTCTTCGCCGAGAAACTCGGTATAGGTTTGAAATACCATAATGGCTTCACCTAACGTCGTCGGAGTCGTTTCATCCCAGATAACTAAAGCGCCGTCTCCTAGAAGCTTATAGTAGGAACATCCGTATCCGAATTGGTTTACACAGGATAAAAAGTTTGAGGTAAATGAGGTAATAAGCGAAAACACGGCTTTTTCATCATGTGAACAGAGAAAACTACTGAACCCACGTACATCGACACAAAGGATAAGTGCATGAGGCTTTACATCACCGACATATACGTTATCGAATATATCGACCGGCATCTTTTTTAATCCGGCAAGAGTTGTAGCATCCAGCTCAACGGATCCGTTTTCAGTATTAGAAAATACCAGGTTATTAAGCGATACTGTATCCATTTGCCTACAATTTATCATATTTTATCTAAAAAGGCAAGGATAAAAATAACTTGAATATTTTTAATATTCCTCACATACTAACGGGGTTAGGAGTGATTTGCATATGTATATGCGCCGACAAGCCGTATTTTTGTTTATGTTACCGATCCTTTTTTCATGTTGTGTGAGCGCCGCTTCTCTGCAAACCGGTGATAGCCCAGCCAGTCAAGATGATGGCGTTCCTTCGACGAATGATAACCGATCTTCGAGCAAAAGCGCTTCCGCTTCCCATACGTTGCCGCTTGCACTCACCTTTGCAGGCGATCTGATGGCTCATACAGTGAATTTCAATATGAATGAGTATGATTTAATATACAAAGATGTTGAAAAAATATTACATAATGATGATTTAAGTTTTGTAAATATCGAAACACCGGTATGCGATGCGTTGCCGCTTTCGACCTATCCTAGCTTTAATGTACACACGCCGTATTTACGCGCTGCCGTTCAAGCAGGTTTTGATGTGTTGAGCTTTGCAAATAACCATACGAACGATCACGGTACAACCGGTATTGACGGAACGCTTGCTGCGGTACGGACAGTACAAAAAGAACGGCTCGCTGCCGAAGCTTCACTTCCTCCATTTCTCGCTTTTTCCGGCTTAAAAGACTCTGTAAACGACCACATACAAGCAACCCCTTTTGTCTATAAAGGGTGGAATATCCTTTTTTGCTCCGTTACCGAGATTTTAAATTCTTATGATGCATCAAAGGATCGGCTTTATTACAGTGCACCTACAAAGCAGGGCAGGGCAGCGCTCCTTTCGCTCATTAAAGAGGCTCGCAACCGATATCCTTGCGATTTATTTGTATTGGGTCTTCATCTCAATGAACCAGAATATGGGCGAACTGTTTCCGAGTCGAAAAAAAAAAGTGGTTTAAACAGCTCGGAGAAGCGGGCGTCGACATTATTTGGGCACATCATCCGCATGTTATGCAGACATGGGAGATAATCACTGTCGAACGGTCTTTACTTTTACCGAATACTACTGTTAACGATACTGCCGTTACTATTTCGGAGCAGTGTAAGGTCTTTTGTATGTATTCTATGGGGAATTTTATTTCAGGGCAGCGTTGGCACACTCGGTATGATGATCCTGAGTTTTATCGGGAATATACCGGCGATGCCGTGATGCTGCAATTAATGTGTACACGGAACGAAGCAGGTAGGGCGGATTTTTCGGTTACTCCTCTGCTGATAACCCAATACAATGAACCGGAATATCCGGTTGTCAAGCGTTTTACGCAAGAGTGGATTGATACGCTTAACGAAAAAGACAAAAAATATTTTACAAAGCGGTTTGAGCTTATGAAGGAATATCTCCCGATAAATTCGCCAGCCGAATAAGGCTTTTTTGGGGAAGAGGTTTGCTGTAGATTAGCTATCTCCAGCAGCGCTATCCGTTCCGCGCCTTAGAAACAAAACGGGTACATTCACTGATGAACTCAAGGTTGATGGTCGCAACAGGACCGTTACGCTGTTTTGCAACAATCAGTTCGGTGTCGGGACTTTCCCGTTTTTCTCGGTGTAAAAACATAACGACATCGGCATCTTGTTCAATCGCGCCGGACTCCCGTAAGTTTGCAAGCGTCGGCGCAGTTCCTTCGGCATCGCGGCCTACCTGTGACAGCGCTATGACGGGAATGTTGAGCTCACGGGCAAGGCTTTTCAGTGATTGAGAAATCTCTGCAAAACGCTCATGACGTGGAATCGCATTATTTTCCGAAGAAATTAAGCCGAGATAGTCGATAAAGATAATTTTTACCCCTTCCTGCAAGCAGAGCTGCCGCGCCATCGCCCGTAAATCAAGCAGCTTCATATTGGGCATATCGACGATATAGAGCGGGGCATCGTAGAGCCTACCCGCTGCATCTTGTAGTTTTGCAAAATCAGCGCTCTGCAAATTGCCGGAACGGATTTTGGAAGACGATACCCGTGATTCCAGAGAGAATAAACGGTGTATCAGCTGCATATTGGACATTTCAAGCGAAAAGAAAGCCGAAGGTATTTTTTTTTGTTACCGAAATATAATCGGCAATGGTAAGCGCCAACGCTGTTTTTCCGATTGAGGGGCGCGCCCCGATGATAATAAGCTCCGAGTTTTGGAAGCCGCTGGTAAGGCTATCTAAAAATTCAAAACCGGAAGGGATACCGGAAAACTCATCGCGGTGTTTCGCACGCGCTTCGATGATCTCAATAGCTTCAAGGATAAGATCTTTCGGAGTATGGAAGGTCGCCGATTGCCCCGCATCGGTTAAATCGAAGATATTTTTCTGTGCCTGTTCCAGTACGGAAGAGTAGGCAACGGTTTGATCAAAGACATCGGCATAAATCTGATGCGAAACTCTTAGAAGTGATCTACGAATCGCTGCATCGAGGACAATTTTTGCATAATAGGTAACATTCGCGGTACTGGGAACAGCATCTGTAAGCGAAGCAATATAAGCGGTGCCGCCTACGGAATCAAGAAGACCCTCCTGTCTCAGATGCTCACTAATCACAAGGATATCGACATTCTGCCCTTTATTATAAAGATCGACAGCAGCCTGAAAGATTTTTTGGTGAGCAATCGTATAAAAACTTTCGGCGCGGATATACTGTAAAACCGTTCCGATAGCATCCGAGTCAAGTAAAATAGCTCCGAGTACGGCTATTTCCGCCTCAGTATTATTCGGCGGTATTTTATCTTTTAATGAAGAAGAAAGCTGCTTTATCATATCCGACATTTTGTTTTCCTCGATCGTTTTTATATTAATTGTATTTATATGCTCTAAAAAAAATAAAAGAGAAGTCCTTGAATAGAACTTCTCTTTTGTGATTGGGATGCTACACCGTTTTCTCTCTAATAATAAATACAAGAGAAGTAGGTTATTCTTGCGTTTCGGCAGGTTCTTCTGCTTTTACTTCTTCTTGGCCGACTTCGGCTTGAGCCTCTGCCGATGCTTCCGGCTCTGCTTCAGCTTCTTCCTTACGGCGGTGCGAACGCTTCTCAGGTTTTGCTTCGACCGTTTTTTCAGCCTCAGGTTGAGCTTCTACCACAACGGGGAGTACCGCAACGGCCGCTTCATATAGTTTAAGGGTCGCATTATAATGCCCAACACTTTTGAAGGTAAGACCGGGCAGCTCAATACGCTTGCGTTCGATTTCGAATCCGAGTTTTTGCAACTCGTCGGAAATCGTTTGGTTGGTAACGGCACCGTACAACTTCCCGTTGGGACCTGCAGGCATTACAATGGTGAGCGTTAATGCTTCAAGCTGCTCTTTTAGACCTGCTGCATTTTGCCGTTTAACAGCCTTCCGCTGCTCTATTTCTTCCTTGCGGCTTTCAAAATGGGCAAGGGTGAAAGAGTTGCAGGGAACCGCTAAATTCCGCGGAAATAGATAGTTACGGGCATAGCCCTTGGCAACGTCCTTAATATCGCCCTCTTCTCCGAGGTATTTGACATCCTCATTTAAAATTACTTTCATTTCAAGCTCCTTAAGCGTACCGTTATAATGGTACATAATAATAAAAACGACAACCGCCCTGCATCCCAGGAGTTGGAATCCGGCGACGGATAATTTAATTACTTGGGGATGTCTCAAAAGTCGGTTAGTTTTTGGACAGCCCCGTGTAGGACCTTAGTCTACAACGTAAGGAAGCAACGCAAGCGCACGTGCACGCTTAATTTCGAGCGCGAGCTTACGCTGATGCTTTGCACAGGTGCCGGTAATGCGGCGCGGCAAAATCTTTCCGCGTTCGGTAATAAAGCGCCGTAAAGAATCGGGGTCTTTATAATCGATTTTTGCTTTCTGAGCGCAGAAGCGGCAAACCTTTTTACGGAAAAACATCTTTCCTTTTTTATTACTCTGCCGTTCTTCTCCTCCGCCTTCGCGGGGATTTTCCTGTGTATTTGTATCTACTTCAGTGGTATTCAGTGTTTCATCTGCCATGTTTGATTCTCCTTAGAATGGAATATTGTCATAATTGGCGTTATCAAAATCGGCTTCATAACCGTCATTAGACGGCGGTGTATTTTGCCGAGCCTGATATGCCGAAGGTGCATTTGATCGCTGATATGTCTCCCGATTGCCGGTATTCACCTGCTGGCCGCTTCCGGAACCGCCCCCTAAAAGCTGGAGATTATTCGCGATAACTTCTACTTTACTGCGGGACTGCCCGTCCTGTTCCCATCGGTTTTGACGAAGTTCGCCTTCAACAGCGACCTGCTTTCCTTTTACAAGGTATTGATTAAGCGCTTCGCCCTGTCTGCCCCAAAGCACGATGTCGAAGTAGTTTGCTTCTTCAACCCATTCTTCACCGTTTTTCCGGCGTCGGTTAATTGCAACCGAAAACCTGCATACGGCAGCCCCTCCTTGGGTGTATTTTAATTCTGCATCACGGGTAAGCCTACCGACAAGTACGACGTGGTTTATATCTGCCATCAATGCCCTCCTGAATTATTCATCAATTTTGATAAATAAAAAAGTCAAAAGGTTTTGATTGAGCTTAAACTTGCGGTCTATTTCGATAATCTTATCCGGTTCGGCATGGATATTGAACAATACATAGCGACCTTTTGTTCTTTTTTTGATTTCATACGTTAATTCGCGGTCCCCGAACGAATCTTCGGAATCAATTTGAACACTGAAGTCCCCCAGAACGGATCGAACATCTTCAATGCCTGGCTTGAACTGTGCTTCCTCAATGGGAAAGACAGTCATCAATTCATACTTTCTCATGTGCCCTCCTGATGGCCATTAGCCCCGCATTTGCTGCGGGATGGAGTATTTATCGGGTTTTATCCCGAAATAGCATTTATAGCCTTTTATATATAAAAGACTATAAACAGAGATTAAGCATACTATAAAAAGTTTTACTTAGTCAATGCCGTTGAAGTTCAGTCTTGCTTGCGTATTTGTTTAATCCGCTCCCAATAAAAATCGAGCTCGTCTGCTTTAAGGAGCGGTTCGGGCGGCGGCCGTTTAAGGCTGTTATGCCGTGTTATCTCTTCTTGCAGGTCTGAAATTGATGATCGGGTTAAAAAAGGCTCGCCCAATGCAAAAGCGCCATCCGATTCATCATAATATAAAGGAAGCCCTTGTACCTTCAGGTATTTCTGATTCGGATACACATCGCCTACCGCATGAGTTCCCGGCCCGCCTCCTTGAGGGGTAAGTGTCAGCTGTCGTATACCATTACTGCTATCAGTGATTGATACACCCCCTTTCTCATAGTTTTTGAGTTTTGAACCATTATCGGTTATGCAGCTGTATATGGTATCATATTGTCGGATAAACTTAGGTACGGTTACTTGTAATCCGTCATCGAATGCAAATCCTGCATATTTTTTTTTGTATTCAAAATCGCCCGTCCAATAGCGGAATTTGATATACTGTGTTCCATTAAAGAAAAAAGCATCAAAAAATGCCGGAGCTTCCTGCTGATATATCAAGATGCCGTCTCGAAAGCCTCGTTCAACCCAAAAACCGTCCAAAACGGTTGCGGCTGAAGCCGACGATTGCGGATTTACAGGTGTCTCCTCAGTTTCCGATTGAGCAGCGTTTTGCTGTGTACCGGTAACAAGATTATACGGAACTTTTTTATAAAATGATGAAAATAATCCGTTGCCATGTACCCATACATCGGCAGGTACCGGAGCTTTATATCCGGGATACCGAATACGCAGCGAATAAATATTTCCCGTGCCTTCTTGGTTTACCTTGGCAGGGTAAGTACCCATATCCTCATACACAAAGCGGTAATAGGTCTTTAAGACTATTCGCAGCGTATCTTCTACGGTTTCGTCTGTTTTATCGGTATATTCAATAAAACGTTCGGAGTTTTCCCAAATACCGGCAAGCGGCTGAGCAGGGCAGGGGCGCGACAAAATAAAGCATAAAGATAAAATAATATAAAAATGATTAATCTTAATACGTTTCACAGCAGAAACAGTATATCATATAACTCTCAGTGTGTTTAGCCTGCCGGTATTCTTAATTATGAATTAAAAAAACAGGCTGATGCGTTTGCCATGCATTTTTGAAATCATCCTAGACACAACCTCATTTATATAGTAAATTAAGAAAATTTAGCAAAGTAGCTGTACCGTAATACAACAGTCAAGGATTAATTGTGAAAATTAAAAACAGAGTATTCATTCTTATGCTGTTTACCGTGACTCTTTATACGATTTCTTGTACAAAGGAAGATAGACTCTATGCCTCAAATGGAGTTTATGATATATCAGATATCGATAAAGGTACGGTCTATTCGCTAAAAGGTTCATGGGCTTATGCGGAAAAAGAGTTTGTTTCTGCGGTTATGCCTCTTGAGATGTATACGGATTTTCAGCCGATTGAATTTGGGTGGACAACGTATACGCATCCCCAGCCGGTACAAGGCTATGCTTCGTATGCAATTAGAATCCGCGGATTTGAGTCCGAGAAAGTATATGCGATTCATTTTACACGTACCTCATCGGCTTTTACCGTATATCTAAACAGCAGCTTATTCTATACATCGGGAGTTCCCGGGAAGAGTTTTAAAGAAGAAATATTTGATTGGCATTCGGAAACGGTTATATTGCCGCTCAATAATGAAACTGAAGCGACTATTGTTATTCATTTGTCGAATTTTCATGATAGAAATCCGGGTTTAGAAACGCCCTTCCTTTTCGGTCTTTATTCAACATTACAAACAAAAACAGTATCGGATAAGCTTGTTTCCTCCGGTATATTTTCTATCCTATTTAGTATGGCTACTTTCTTTGTTTCTCTATTTCTCTTTTATCGGAAAGAAACCACTGCCGGTATCTTCGGATTTCTGTGTTATAGCTTTGCTGTTAGAACACTTTGTTACAATGATTTTTTATTAAGAGATTTTTTTCCGAATGTATCGACGGATATTATGTACAGGGTAGGGTATTTGACGTTTCCCCTGTGTGCTGTCTTTACATTCCTTTTTATTCTTAATCTGTTTATCAAAAAACCGTCAAAAATTTTTTATTTTTTGACTATTCCGTTGCTCCTGTACGGTTTAATGACTCTCATTACGCCAATACCGGTATTCGTCGGAGCATTACTGATTGTACAGATCTATATTTTATTCCTTTCATCAATCGTATGTACAGTGGTTGCTCATGCGTTAATTAAACGAAAACCGTTCGCACTGACATTTTTAATTTCATTTTTATTGTTTATCAGTGCGGCAATATTTGATGGTTTAATTTCAAACGGTATTATTAATGCTCCCTTTATTTCTCATTTTGGAGTATTACTGTTGATGATTCCGATGGCGTTTATTGTTATCAAGCATTTTTCCGCAGCTTTTAAAACACAGGAACAGATGATCGAATCAATCCAAAAGACAAATATATCTTTTCAACGATTCTTTCCGGATGAGTTCTTGCAATTTTTAAATAAGAAAAACGTTACGGATGTTTCACTTGGTGATAATATTGATAAAAATATGTTTATCGCTTTTATCCATCTCGGTATTAAATCCAAACTTTCATCAAGCAGAGCACGTGAAGAACTGTTAATTTTATATAACACCATCATTCAGGCTGCTAATCCTATTATTAAAAAATATAACGGATTTATTGATAAGTATTTAACAGATGGATTAATGGTTCTTTTTTATGGCACTGCAGAAGAAACAGTAGATTGTATTATTGAGATTACACAGCTTATTAGAAAAATTAATATGCATAGGCAGAAACAATCCTTATCGCTGCTTCAGATATCATCAGGGATTCATTATGGAAAATTAATGATGGGTACTATCGGTGAGCCGGAGCGAATGGACACAACGGTTATTTCCGATGTGGTAAATATTTCTTCTCGAATGTACAACTATGCAACTGAACAAAAAGTTAATATCATTATTAGTGAAACTGTTAGGGAGCAGCTTCTCGAAAGTTATTGGCGCACCCATACATGCTTTTATTACGGAAAAATAAAGTTCCATGGTAAGAGAAATTTAATAAATGTTTATGAGGTTAATCTACTATGAAAAAGATACTTCTCGGCGCGTCTCCCTTTCTTTTTATGTTCCTCATACTAACGTTTATTACTAGAGAAAAGCCGATACAGAACCTTAGGGAACATACGGTAACGGCTCAGTATGGGTTATTAACACTGCCGGCGCATAACGATCGGGATATATTCAACATTAAAGGTCAATGGCATTTTACCCCTCATCAGTTCTATTATTTTAGGGATAACACACGACCGTTATATGCACCGTTACCGGGTAAACTCAGTGAAACTGCACTGAAAAGCGACTTTGGATATGCCTCATACGGGCTGCGTGTGGTAGGGCTCAATCCTAATAAAGTATATGCTCTCCAAGTAAATCATATTCTTTCAAGTTGTACTATTGTTATTAACGGTGCTGATAGGGCAGGGCAGGGACAACCCGGCATTTCGACAAAAACGGAAATACCCGGAAAAACAATCAGTATTGCAACTTTTAAGCCGTCAAAAAACGGTACGGCTGATATTATTGTGAATATATCCAATTTTCATAACCGGTATGGAGGAACAGACAAATCGATTATCCTCGGTTCTGCGGATATTGTAAACGACTCTTTTGTATTCAATCTTTTATCTTATAATATTGCATCAACGGTACTGCTATTGTTCAGTATGTTCTTTATCATGCTGCATTTAAATTATAAAAAAATGCCTTATATACTATGGTTTGCATTTACTGCTATAACGATTAGTATCCGAGTTAGCGTATTTTATCCGCATATTCTCGCTTATATTTGGCCTGCAATTCCATGGAAGTTGTATTTTATTGTACGCTATTCTTCCATGCCATTAGCAGCATTATTTTTTACGATATTTATTAATAAGATTTTTAATATTCAGTATAAATTTGTTTATCGGGGGATTATCGCACTTTGCCTATTATCAATTGCTTTTATTGTTATTGCACCGACACTTCTTGTATCCCAGTATTTATATATACAACAAGCGCTTATATTCATTGCTATCATTTATGATGCGGTGATTGTTATCCGTGCATTAGTTAAAAGAAAAAAATCTGCTATATGGATTGCTGTGGTATTAGGTATTCTTGCCGGTTTTGCATTATATGATACACTGGTTAGCTTATGGGTGGTCTCGGGTAAATTACGCTTACAAGAAGGTGCAATGGTTGCAATTATTATCACCGTTATTATGAGTATTGACGGATATGCGAATGCAATACATCAAATTGAACAGCTGATAGAGGAACTGAAAAAAATTCAAACTGCGTTGCGCCGATTTTTCCCCAATCAATTACTGATGTTTCTTCAAAAAAACAGTATTACTGAAATAAATACCGGTGATTCCTCTGAATTGTCCATGACTGTACTTTCAATTGATATTCGGTCTTTTACCGGCATATCTGAACAGCTTGAACCTGATGAAGTATTTATATTGCTTAATAAATATTTTGCGTTAGTTGCTCCTATTATTCGAAAATACGGCGGTGTGATTATGAAATTTCTCGGTGACGGTTTTACCGCATTATTTTCCGAGAAGCCTGATGCGGCAGTATCATGCGGTGTTGAAATTCAGAAAAAGTTACAAGAAGAAAATATACGATTGGGAAATCTTCCTGCAATTAGGGCAGGAATAGGAATTGATACCGGAAATATCCTTTTAGGCATTATCGGAAGTGACAGCCGGTTAGACAGCGTTGTTATTTCGAATACCTGCTATACGGCAGAAGAATTACAGGCTGCAACAAAAGTTTATTCCAACACCATTATTATTTCCGAATCGATTTTTAAATCACTTCAGCATCCTGAAGATTTTCACATACGCTGTATTCAAAACTCGCCGGTTATTGGTGAAACGGAACAAACTGTTATTTATGAAGTATATGATTGTGATACGCCTGATATTCAGAGTAAAAAACAAAAGACCGCCTCATATATTGAAAAAGCGTTAAAAAGAATCAAAGAAAAAAACTATGCCAACGCCCAAACATATATTGCAAAATCATTGGAACTATTTCCCGATGATCCGTTAGCGCTGTATTATCAAAAAGTGATACAGGAGACAATCTATAACCTTTAAGTGGCTTAGATGAACCCACATATTGCCGATTCGACTGATTTTGGAGGGTCTTTTAATGGAAAGAATAGGAAGAGTGATACGTATGCCGATAACGAAACGGAACGGCATGCAGATTGCGACTATTGAATACGATACGCCCGAAGCAGATCTTTGTTCCATTAAATCTACCGATAGTCGCAGCGGATGCGCGTCATGCGGCGGCGGGTGTCATGCCTGTGGCGGAGGCAGTAAAGACGGTTTGCTGGTTGTACAGGGCAACATCGTCGATGCGCTGAACGTTTCGGGAAAAGATTTATGGATTGGAAACAAGGTCGGTGTCTTTATTTCCGAGAAGGCCGCCCGCTTTCAGGGGCTGTGCGCAGTCGGTATTCCGCTCGTGCTTTCGATGCTTTTCTTTACGGTAATCTTTTTGCAAACGCATAACGAATCGCTGGCTTTAGCCGGTATCGCTGCCGGTCTTGCCGTAGGGGCAGCTATCGCTTTTGGCATAAGCCGTATCTTAAAAGAGCGGGCGCTTCCGCAGATTGTTATCGTTTATGAGTAAGAAAACTATGAATAAAAAAAACATTGCCGATAGTGCAGAAGTCCCGATAACCGAAGTATGCTTAGCCGATGTACGGTTGCCGGTACGAAAAAAAATCGGTTTTGGCATTGCCGACATCGGTGGAAATCTGTTTTTTACGGCGATGGGATTTTGGACGCTGACCTATCTTACCGATACGGTGTATCTGGCGCCCGCTCTTGCCGGCATCGCCATTATGGTGGCGAAAATATGGGATGCGGTTACCGACCCTATTGTCGGCTTTCTTTCCGATAACACTCGTTCCCGATTCGGTAGGCGCCGTCCGTATCTCTTGTTCGGAGCGCTTCCGTTCGGTCTTTCGCTTTGGCTGTTTTTTACCAAGCCTTCGTTTACCGGTCAAACGGCGCTGTTTTGGTGGGCATTGTTGATGCTTTGTTTGGTAAATACGACGATGACCCTCGTGAATATTCCGTATTCTGCTTTAACCCCCGAATTAACCTCGGATTATAACGAACAAACCTCGTTAAATGCCTACCGTTTTTTGTGCGCCGGAATCGGTACGATAATGGGTGCTGTTATTGTGGTGCCGATTGTCAATATGTTTCCGTCTAAAGCCTCAGGCTTCTCGGTTGCAGGGGCAGCTATCGGCGGTATTATCATAATAGCAACGCTTATCACCTTTTTTTCAGTGCGAGAGTCTGCTGCACCGCCTAAAAACGGTAAGAAAAAAACAGGAGCGTTCTTTTCCGCCTACCGCTCGGTATTTAAAAATTCCGCGTACACAGTGTTGCTGGCAGTTTTTGTGCTGCATATTACTGCGCTCAATTTTTTGCAGGGAATGGTTGTGTATTACCTAAAATACATTTACCAAGCGGAATCATTTTCAAGTACGATTATGGGGCTATTGCTGATAACCGCTATTATTTCGATTCCTGTTGCGGCAAAATGCTCAAATGTGCTGGGGAAAAATGTTTCCTACCGCATAGGGCTTGCCGTATTGTGTATTTCTACGATGGTAATCTTTTTTATAGGACACCGTATCGGATTAATCGGTCTTGCTTTGTTGTTCGTATGTGCAGGAGTTGGGGTGGGTTTTGCTTTTGCGACGCCTTGGGCAATGTTGCCTGATGCGATTGTGTGGCAATCTGATACGGTACACAACGAGGGCTGTTATTACGGAGTGTGGACATTTGCCAGTAAGCTCGGGCAGGCTGTTTCGACCGGTGTTTCAGGTTTAATCCTCAGCGCTGCGGGATATCGCGCCGATATACTCCAGTCCTCCGATACGATATTTGCTATCAGACTTATTGCAGGGCCGATCGCCGCTGCCGTGTGTCTATTAGGCTTTATACTCATTCATTTTTACCCCATCGATAAAAAAAGAAAGGCGCTAGCATAATTCATATTTTTGGTCTATACTAAGCGCATTCAAAATAGCCGGTCCATATCATGGGGGGAGTATCGTCCTTTTGTGATAACGGCATACCTATGGAGAGTTACAGCATGAAAGAATTAATTTCTCGTCCCGGTGCAAAATATACCGAAGTGATTTGTCCCGCTTCTGCTATGGTATACCGCCTCGGTTCACTGTTTAAAAAAGCTTTCTATAATAAAAAGTATTTTTTGTCGGTCGTATTGACGACCTTTATTTTTTTGGGCTTGGGCACCGCTGTCTATGCAGAAAGTGTCCCTACGGTACAACGTGGTGTTATCGATTTACGTAACTGGAACTTTGACACTCAGGGTAAAGTGATGCTTAACGGTACTTATGGCTTTTTCTGGAACGAATTTCTGGAAGATTGGAAAGAACCCTCTGTCTATATGTCGGTGCCGTCTTCTTGGGCAGCTGAAAAAGCGGGACAAGGTAAGGCCTATCCTTCAAACGGATATGCGACATATACCATAAGACTACTGTTGCCCAAAGGAGCACCTTCTCTTTCGGTGTATCTGAAAAACCGATTCCCTTCGCTGACAGTTTTTGCAAACGGCGTAAAACTTGATGCATATAATCCTTCCGGAAGAAAACTTACAGATGCGCAATCTTCTTGTTTTGTATTACCCTCGGGCGAAACGCAGATCGACCTTTTGATTCAAATAAAGAGTATTGATCACAAAAAACAGGGTATATACAATCCTGTTATCCTTAATAAAACATCCGTCCTCGAATCGTCCATATATCAACGTAAGCTTATCGAAGCAATGATTTTCAGCTTTGCGTTAGCGCTCGGTCTTTACCATTTGATATTGTTTATTTTCAGATCAAAAGAAATCAGTATTTTGTATTTTACCATGCTCGTATTTATCGTTATGATACGAATACTCTCGACAGGGACGATGATTGGATGCGATTTATTCGGCTTGTCTTGGATGACAACACTCCGTATGGATTACTTTACTTTTGCAACTGTTTCAGTTCCCGTCATCTTATACTTTTATGAACTATATAAGAAATATATTCATAAGGCGATTGTCATTGTCTGGGTTTCCGAAGGTCTTCTATATGGAATTCTAACGCTTGTTACAAAAGGTTCTTTTTTTACATCCTTCCTTTTTGTACACCAAATTATTTGCCTGTTTGAAGTTTTTTATATTCTGTATCTTATCGTGCGGCTTATTTATAAAAAAGAACAAGAGGCATCGTTTATTGCAATTGGATTTGCCGCGTTGATAATTACCTCTGTGATCGATATCCTTGAAGGGATGGATATTATTCAGATATCGGCAACGCTCCCCTTCGGGCTCCTCTTTTTCCTACTGATTCAGGCAGTGTCGTTTGCCAGAATATTTTATTTTGAAAAGCGAGAGAGTGAGTTGATGCGTGATAAAGTCATTGCTTCTTCCGATCAATTGGGTACATTTATCACCGAAATTAAAAAGGTTATCGAAGATTTGGCAAACGAAGATAGCGTGTTGACTTCGAATATGCACAACGCTCAGTCTTATGTTGATAAAATTTCAAGCTATATTAAGTTAGTACTCGAAGAGGTATCCTCACAGAAAACAAGTTTGATTGATACGGAAACCAATACTAACTATTTAAATACGTTCCTTGAAGGTTTAGATACGAAGATTACGCATCAAAGTGAAAAATCGAAGGATGCGATGGATAAGCTTACGGACTTAATCCAAAACACAAAACTGTTAACGGAAAAATTCAAGGTTATTCAAGATAACTTCATAAATATCTTCCAAGCAAATGAAGTCGGAAAAACGAACTTTTCAAAGATGACTAAGACGATATCCGACATTACCGCCCGCTCTGCAGTTTTGCTTGAAACCAACCAGTTGATAACACAGGTCGCGGAGCAGACTGATATGCTTGCAATGAATGCCGCTATCGAAGCTGCCCATGCAGGTGATGCCGGAAAAGGGTTTGCCGTTGTTGCTGAAGAAATTCGAAATTTGGCTGAGAGGGCGTCTGCCGAATCGGATTCAACCGGAAAGATTATTAAACAAATCACCACTTCTATCGACGAAACTGCTTCTGCTGCGGATATTTTAGCTCAGAGTTTTGCCGATATCAGCAATAAAGTAACCGATTTCGAGCATATGCTTGCAGAAATTGCAACCTTTATCGGGCATACGGATGCTCATACGACCAGAATGGAACAAACGTTGAAAGAAGTGTTGGAAGAAATGACGGCGCTGAAGAATGAAAACAGCAAAATTATCGAAACACGGGAAAATACGGTTACCAGTTTTGACCGTTTAACGCAAGCTACCGAAAAGGTTAATGCTGAAATTGATGCAATGGTTGATAATATCACCAGCCTAATACGCATTTTTTCAAAAACGGCAGAATCGCAAGAACAAACACGTGAAATTATCAGCCGTTTAAATCGGGTATCCTCTCAAAATCGGGAAACATGTCCGGATGAAAATGAAGTCCCGGAAATCTAATCGTATTTTCGGTTTAAATATTTATGGATTAAGGAAAAACGATGGCTCAAAACAGTAAAATTACTCCTGAAGTATTTGACAATTTACTCTATCTTTCGCGCCTTTCTTCTAACGACAGCGACATGGAGTCTATTGCCGGACAGGTTGGTCAAATTGTTGAATATTTCGATATTCTCAAAAAGTATGACGTGCCTACCGAGGCAGACGACACTGCAATGATTTCGGAAGGGTTACTCCGCCGCGATACTATTGTAGCAGGCATAACACAGTCGGATTTGAAGAAGATGTCGAGTGAATATATGGACGGCTATTTCCGTGTGCCTAAAGTTCTCGGGAGTGGAGTGTGATCATGAAAGATCTTTGTACGGCAAGTTTAGCCGAATTAAAAACGTACTTGGAAGAAGGGGCGGTCTCTTCCGTTGACATCGTTCGTGCATTAAAGGCAGCATATCAGGCGGATGAAAAGCAAACGACGCCGTTGCATGGATTTATTGAGTTTTTTGACGATGCGGAAGCTCTAGCGGAAAAAGCCGATGCATTGCGGAAAGAAGGCAAGGGGACTGATAAGCCGCTATTAGGCTTGCCCTTTGCAGTAAAAGATAATATTTCAATACGCGGAAAGCTCTGTACCTGCTGCAGTAAAATATTGGACGGCTACAGAGCCCCGTATAGTGCAACGGTTATTACCCGTTTAACGGAGGCTGGCGCAATACCGATTGGCAGAACAAACATGGATGAGTTTGCGATGGGCTCTTCCACCGAATATTCGGTATACGGGCCGTCTCATAATCCTGTAGATCGCGCGCTGACGCCCGGCGGCAGTTCGGGCGGTTCCGCAGCGGTAGTTGCAGGCTTTCAAGTTCCGTTTGCGCTTGGTACGGAAACGGGCGGTTCCGTGCGGCTTCCCGCTTCGTATTGCGGCCTCTATGGATTAAAACCGACCTACGGCGCTATCAGCCGCTATGGTGTGGTTGCATTCGGTTCTTCACTCGACCAAGTAGGGCTTTTTGCCCGCTGTGTGGATGATGTCGGTTTGGGGCTTTCCGTTGCAGCAGGCGCCGACCCGCATGATGAAACGAGTATTCAATATGATTTTTCTTCCTGCGCACACTTGCAGCCCTACACCGACAGCGAGTTAAAAAAACTCCGCATTGCATTACCGGTTGAATTTACGCAAGCGAAAGGTTTGGATGCGGATGTTGCGGCAATATTTGAAAAATGCCGCAGTTGGTTTGCGTCAAAAGGTATTCAAGTTGACTCCGTTTCCGTACCAGTTCTTGAATCTGCAATCGCAACGTATTACGTAATAGCCCTTTCCGAGGCATCAAGCAATCTTGCCCGCTTTGACGGAATCCGCTACGGCTTACGCGAGGATCCGGGAAAGGGATACGACGAATTATACTGTGCAACCCGTTCTGCCGGTTTCGGCCGCGAGGTAAAACGGCGCATTATCACCGGAAACTATGTATTATCGCATCATCTGTCGGGAGATTGCTATGAAAGTGCGCTCCGTGTCCGCGCCCGTATGGAAAAAAGAGGTCGGGGCGGTCTTACAGCAGTACGACTTTATTTTCTGTCCGACTGCGCCGACACCGGCATTTAAGCTCGGGGAGCGTGTAAACGATCCGCTTGCGATGTACCTTTCGGATTTATTTACAACATTTGTTAATTTATCCCATATTCCGGCGCTGTCGATACCTGCGGGCAAAGCACAAGACGGCCGCCCGATCGGTATGCAAATTGCGGGCGCGAAGCTTTCTGAAGAAAAAATCTTACGATTGGCAAAAACGTTGGAGGCGGCACGGGTATGAGTTCGGAATTATCCTACGAAGTAATTATCGGCTGTGAAATTCACTGCCAACTGTTAACAAAGACAAAGGCCTTTTGCTCTTGCGAAAACCGTTACGGCGGAATGCCGAATACCCGTGTTTGTCCGGCTTGTTTGGGACTTCCCGGCGCCTTGCCCGTTATCGGCGATGAATATGTGAAACTCGGTATTAAAGCAGGGTTTGCGCTCGGCTGTACCGTTAACGAATTCAGTAAGTTTGACCGCAAACATTATTTTTATCCCGACTTGGTTAAAGGCTATCAAATTACCCAATTCGATAAACCGATTTGCGAAAACGGTCAGGTTGAAATCAATATGGCAGCTCCCAATGAACCGCCGCAGATGAGGACAATCAGAATTGAACGCATTCACCTTGAAGAAGATGCCGGTAAAAGCCTTCACATCGAAGGAGCGCATAGCTATGTAGACTATAACCGCTGCGGGGTTCCGCTTATCGAAATCGTATCCAAGCCGGATATGAAAAGCCCCGAAGAAGCAGCGCAGTATATGCAGACAATTCGGGAAATTTTAAAATTTATCGGCGTTACCGACGGTAATTTGGAAGAAGGCGCGATGCGCTGCGATGCGAATATCAACCTGAAGGTATTTGAAAACGGCAAAGAGTACCGCACACCGATTTCCGAAATTAAAAACATGAACTCATTTAGAACGGTACGCGATGCCTGTGCGTATGAAGTGCAGCGGCAGCTCGAAGAGTTTAAAACCGACCGACAAGAGTATTCAGCCGATTTTAAACGTACGATGGGTTGGGATGAACCGAGCGGAAAGACCGTTATCCAGCGCACAAAAAATTCTGCGCTTGACTACCGTTTTATGCGCGAACCCGATATTCCTTCGCTGATGCTGAGCCGTGAATACATCGATTCGGTATGTAAAACCGTTGGAGAGCTTCCGGCTGCAAAACGGGAACGGTTTAAAAAAGAGTACGGCCTTTCTCAATTCGATGTGGAAACGCTGACAACCGAGCGGAGTTTGGCAGAGTGGTTTGAAGCTGCCGCCGCTCAAACAAAAGATCCCAAAAAAGTTGCTAACTGGGTACTTGCGGAAGTTCTTGCGGTATTAAATGAAAAGCATATCGGACTTGAGCAGCTGCCCTTCGGCCCCGGCCATATTGCCGAACTGGTAAATGAGCTTGATGCACAGACTATTACCAGCAAGCAGGCAAAGGATGTGTTTGTTGAGATGCTGGAAAGTGGCGAACATCCGCAACAAATCATCAAAAATAGGGGATTGACACAAGTAAGCGATACCGGTGTTATCGAGAAACTGGTGGATGAAGTCTTTGCAGCAAATCCACAAGCTATCGCCGACTGGAAAAAGGGCAAAACCAATGTCGCCGGCTGGCTGATGGGGCAGGTGATGAAAAAGTCGCAAGGCAAAGCAAATCCCAACCAGACGACGGAACTGGTACGGAAAAAACTGGCAGCACTATAACTGCATTACAAAAAGAAGCAAAAAAGCTCTCTAAGAAGTGTATTTTTAGAAGGCGTATAGTACCATACCGGCGGCGTTACATATATTAAAGGACAATAACCATGGTTCTTTTTTTTAAGTTTCATATTTCTTTTCCTATTTACCTTGCGATAAATAGGAAGTTATAATAGAATAATAAGGAATATTGTGTACTAATGTAAAAATTCGGATGATGGAGCTTTCTTTAGGAAAACGGTGGTCATTTCCGAATGCGGAGAAATAAATGTCAGAACAAAAAAACACGCATACTGTTGGAAAGGAAAAAGTAAAATTTCCGATAGCGGTAAAATTGGTTATGATGATTTCCATTTTACTTATTATTGCACTTGGAACGATTACCCTATTGGTAACATGGTTCGGGAGCGAAGATGTCCAAATCACTGCCGAAGAAAACAATCGGACGGTCAATGCGCAGGCGGCAAGTTCCGTCGAAAACGAACTTGCGTCTATTAGAGCAAATGCTTTTTTGCTTTTAGATTTAATCAATACGGCCGAAAGCTCGAGCAGTTTTGCAAAGCAAGCTGCCGCGTTTTATTTTGAACGCAACCCTTCGGTTGCGGCTGTTCTGGTTACCGATTCACGACGTCCCGACGGTATCGACCGTACGCTGCTGAATACGATGTTTTTTTTATCCCATGAGCTGGAGCCTTCACTCGTAGAAACGTTTTTAAAGCAGGAACGAGAAGCTGCTGCTCAAGTAGAGCAGGGGATTATGAAAATTCTCAACGCTGCTCCGCTTTTTAATCAGCCGATGTTGGTCTTATTTTATCCCTATAGAGAAAAAGGCCTTGCACAGGGACTTGCGGTATTCTTTTCTGTGGAAAAACTTTCCGATGGGTTTGGGCAGGGAACGTTGCAAACAACGTACCTCGTAAACGATACGGGCGATGTGCTTATTCATCCCGATTTTGATCTTATCCGCCGCGGTGCAAATGTAGCCTCTTTTCCGCTTTTTACTCAGATGCGCGAAAACGGCGATACCAACCGGCAGATGCTGTTTCGGGATGATACCGGCAAAAAATACTTCGGTTCATATACACGGCTTTCGCTTGGAGATGCGGCGGTTCTTACCACTGCAGAAGCTGCCCAAGTGCTTGAGCCTGTCAATGATACGGCGAAACGAAACCTCTATTTAAGCATCGCCGTACTCGCGCTTTCGGCAATGTTCGTGTGGTTCCTATCAAAATCCATTAGCACACCGATTAAACTTTTAACCGCTGCCGCTCATCAGATTGAAGCGGGTGAATATGAGCTCGATTTAAAACCGAAGACACAAGACGAAATTGGGCTTTTAACTTCAAGTTTTGTGCAGATGGGGAAGGGGCTTGCAGAACGGGAGCGCTTAAAGGATTCGTTTGGTAGATTTATCAATAAAGAGATCGCAGAGCTTGCAGCGCAGGGGCGGTTAGCGCTCGGTGGCGAAACGAAAGAGACGACGATTTTCTTTTCCGATATTCGTTCGTTTACTGCGATTTCCGAAAAACTCGAACCGTTTGAGGTTGTCGGTTTCTTAAATGAATATATGACGCAGATGGTTGAATGTGTCACCAATACTCACGGCGTCGTTGATAAGTTTATCGGCGATGCGATTATGGCTGTTTGGGGTGCGCCGACAAGTTCCGGCTCTCCACGTGAAGATGCGTTGAACTGTATCCGTGCGGCGCTCCGTATGCGAGCGGCGCTTATGCAGTTTAACCGCGGACGGGGAGGGGATAAAAAACCGATTATCCGCATCGGATGCGGTATTAATTCAGGACCCGTTGTTGCAGGACAAATCGGTTCTCAGAAGCGTATGGAATATACGGTTATCGGTGATGCGGTAAACCTTGCATCACGAACGGAAGCTTTGAATAAGCCGATGGGAACCGATATTCTTATCACTGAATACACTTACAAGCTGGTACATGATCAGGTTCTGGTAGAAGAGATGCCGTCGGTTACCGTAAAAGGAAAAGAGAAGCCGCTCCGTATGTTTGCGGTCATCAATATGCCCAACGAAAAAGGTATCCCGGGTGCAGGTGAAAAAGGCCCGACGAGTCTTAATCAGATTAGAAACGTATTGGGAATTCCTATTCCCGATTTTGCAAAGGTAAATCTTAATGAAGACGAGAAAAAATACAAAATCCAATCCTAATTTTAAAAATACGGGTGCGGATATTTCCGTTGTAGCCCTTTGTCTATTGATAATTTTTATTTGCTCATTTTTATTTGTGAGGAATTTAAATAGAACGTTTTCACGTAACGATAAGACACCGGTTGCAACGGTTACGTTTAAATATAAGTCGGTTCAGCGCAAGTTCCTTGACCGCGCCGTTTGGGATCGCCCGCAGCAGAATTCTCCCGTATATAACGGTGATACCATACGTACGTCCCCTGAAGCGGAAGCAACCTTGTATTTTGTTGATCGTAACGTTGTCGAGCTCGGTTCGAGTACGATGATTCAGGTATTTGTCAACAACGAAGAATCCCGTATTGATCTGACGAATGGGCTCGTATCGGTTGAAACTTCGGATTCTTCTAACATGTTGGTTAGTTCTGAAAACACGACTGCAAAGATTTCAAAAGGTTCTTCGTTCCGTGCGGATAAAAGCGGCGAGGGAAATCTGCAGCTCGTTGTAGAAAAAGGTGAAGCCGCCGTTACCGGACAGGAGGAAGGAGCACAATCGGAGCTGCTGACACAAGGTTCGGTTATACAGACGGGAATACAAGCGCCTCTGGTAGTAGTCAGTCCCGGTAAAAATGTAAGATTACTCAATCAAAGCGGAAACGGCGTTGATGTACCCTTCCAATGGCAAAGCTCTTTGCCTGCCGGTGAAGAATTAATACTTGAAACTTCTCCACTCAGTAATTTTTCCGATGAAGTTCAAAAATATACGGTTACCGGTCTGACGGAATATACGCTTACGCAACAGAGTATATCTTTCTATTGGCGGCTCTATTCTGCTACAACCGGATCGTCTGATGCGAATGTGCAATCCGGTAAGGTGAATATCATCGCTGCCCCTGCTCCGGTATTATTGGAACCCGCTCTCGAAGCAGAGTATAGCTATACTGCGGCGCCCCCTGCTATCCGTTTCTTATGGGAGGGCAATTCTCTTGTCGCTTCTTATCTATTGGAAGTTGCCGACAATCCTGACCTGAAAAATCCCCAATTAAGTCGGTTTGTCAATACGCAGTCACTTACATTGTCTGACTTTGCTGAAGGTACATGGTACTGGCGTGTTACCCCTCGATATCTTATCGGTGTCGAAAATGCACCTGAGCCATCGAAAACAGCGTTCTTTCATATAGAAAAACAAGCCGCTATAGCTGAAATCCCGCAGGTGCTTTTCCCTCAAGCAACAGCAGAGACCTCGCGCGGAAAAGAGATGTCTTTTGCATGGAAAAATATCTCCGAAACGAAATCTTATCGGCTTAAAGTTGCAAAAGACGCTGAAATGAAGACTATTGTTGTCGATAGGGTGGTTGAATCAAACTCTTTTAAACTTGACGATGCTGCAGCGCTTCTGCCGAACGGTGATTATTATTGGACGGTATCAGGGATCGATTCAAAGGGAGCCGAGATGGCTGCCTCAGCGCCCGTTAAATTTCAAACCGTTAATACCGATTATTCATTGCGCGGTATTTTCCCGCCGAATGGATATGTGCTTGCGGATACCTTGTGTCCCGATACCCGTTTTACGTGGAAAACAAATGTCGAAACTGAAAAGCATTTTCAAGTTTCTGCCTCAAAAGATTTCTCGAAGCTTGTTGCCGACGTTAAAACATCCGGTAACGGCATTGAAGGTATCTCTTTACCGCAAGGTCAGTGGTATTGGCGAGTTGTCGCCGATAGTGAGGCCGGCTTTTTAAAAGCTGAAACAAAGCATTTTACCGTTGCTTCTCCATTGGCAAAGCCGACCTTGTTCGATGTCGGCAATATGCTCGTTGTATTCCCCGAAGGTAAAACAAAATTCGAGTGGTCGTCTGTTAAGGAGGCTGATTATTATCAAGTACGTATTATAAAAATCGGTAATGAAGATTCGCCGGTATACGAGAATTTATTTATTACGGGTACGAAAGTTGAAATAGCTTTACAGAATGTTAAAGATGGAAATTATCGTATTAGTATTCAGGGGTTTGCCGCTGCATCCGTAACTTCTACGCGACGGTACGGGCTTGCAGTTGACCATGATTTTGTTCTTAAGCATTTAAGACCCGTTGAACTTGTCTATCCTGCCAACGGCGCAAAAATCGGCGGACTTGAAGCGGCCTTGAATCCTTTCAGCTTTGAATGGGAATCAGTTATTCCGCCCTCTTCATCAACGCTTATATTAAGAAAATCCGGTGTCGCAAAACCGGTGTTTGAAGCATCCAACCCTGCATTAAAGGTGCAAGCACCTCCGCTTGAGTCGGGAAAATATACATGGGAAATAAAAGCTGTTGTACCGGAAGGTTTTGACATTTCATCGCGTAAGCGATTCGCGTTTACCGTTCTACCGATACCGCCGCTTCCGCCTGCTGCATTCAGTTTCCCAAAAGCAGATACCGTATTGGATGCTGCTTTCTTTAAGTCAAACCGAACTATCGAGTTTAGATGGCGTTCAGTGGATGATGCCACCCATTATCGTTTTAAACTTTTGGATTCTTCAGGACGCTCAATATTTACGGCCGATATCCGTGCAGATGAGGCAAAAGATCCGGCAGTCAACTTTAAAGACATTGCGCGTTTATCCCGTGGTACTTTTTCTGCAGAAGTAAGAGCTCAGCGGCGGTTAAGTAATGGAAAAGTATTCCAAGACGGGACTGTTTCACGTGTACGTTTCCAAATAGATATACCTAAGGCAAGAGCGGTATCGACGGACGAGACGGGAGTTTTGTATGGAAAATAAGTACGGTTTGCTACTCGCCGGTATTTTCTTTTTTTGTTTTATCTCATTATCGGCGCAAGAGCTTTCTTCCCCTGTAGAGGAATCAAAAAAAGGAGAGAATGAAAAGAAAAATTATTTTCTTAAAGAAACCGATAAAGGTGTCGAGCTTGTGCAGCGGCTTTCTTGGGAAGCGTTGGATGATATTTTCGGTTTTGAATTTGAGCTGGAACAGCGGGATAAAAAAACAAAGGTCTGGCGTGCAATAGATAAACGTACCGTAAAAACGAATTATGCGGACGTTTCTTTGCCTCCGGGGGATTATCGTTTTCGCGTGCGGGTTATCAATCTTTTAGGGCAAAAAGAAGAGGCGAGTGAATACCGTAATTTTGCTATTCGAATCGCTTATCAGCCGGAAGTTACTTCGGTTTCTCCGCAAGTTATCAACTTCGATGAGCTGGAAGAACAAACACTCACCATAACCGGTAAAAATTTCCATGAAGAAACGGACTTTATTCTTACAAATAATTTTAGCGGATCGGTTTTACACGGAACTATTGTTGAGATAAAAGACAACGGTACCCATGCAGTTGTCGCCTTTGATTTTATGAAGACCAATCCGGGTACCTATACCTTTGCAGCAGTCGATCCGAGCGATCTTTTAGCGGAAAAAGATGATATCATATTTCGATTTCAAAAACCAATTGATATATTTATTTCCGGCAACTATGTTTTTAATGGCTTTATCGGAAATCAAGTATTATCAAAAAAAGACTATTTCAATACGAATATTGCACCTTTGGCGGGTGGTATACGGCTAACTGTTGCTCCGATAAAGCGGTTTTACGGGAATTTCGGTTTTAATTTTACCGGTTCCGGAGCCTATTTAAGAAATAAGACCGACGGGTATACGTTGAGTGGGGGATTGCTATTTGCAAGTTTAAACGCCGCATATTTTGTACCGATTATTAAACATCGATTGGTGTTCGATGCACATGCCGGATTTGGTACGATGTTTCTCGTAAATACGCAGTTTACCTATAATACTGCTAATACAACGGAAAAACTGACAAGCCCAAAGGGATGGTCTGCGGAATTGACGTTCAACGCCGGTACGGCTTTATATGTGTACGTATACAAAAAACTATATGTTGAATTCAATATCGATCATGTTATTCCAATTCCAATCAATATAGGAAAAATTAAACAAGGAAAAGGCTTCCCAGCATATATTATCCAACCTCAGTTAGGTATCGGATGGGAATTCTAAAAGCTCAGGTATCTCTAAGAACTCAATGAGCATTTAGAGACGCCCGGTGCTTAATCTTGATATTCAATCGTTTCTACCATCCGATCTTTTGATAAGACCGTATTGGGGAATATTTCTTGTGCATCTTTTAAAAGCTGTTTTAAGTCATAATCCGTATAACGTGGGCTGTAGTGAATAAGCGCCATTTTTTTTACTGCAGCATCTCGTGCGATGCGGGCAGCCTGCGTACAAGTCATGTGTTTTTTTTCGGCAGCATCTTGTTCCATACCTTTTGCAAACATGGATTCGCAGACTAAGAAGTCGGATCCTGCAACCTCCGGTGCAATAGTCGGTAGATATTTTGTATCGGTTACAAAGCTGAATTTTCTGCCGCTTCGAGGCGGGCCGAGCACTTGGCTGCTTTCTACGACAGTACCGTTTGCCGCTTCTACTGCTAATCCTGCCTGCAGCTTTGACCAGAGTGGGCCGCACGGAACATTAAGCCTACGTGCCGATTCGGGGTCGAAGGCTCCCGGACGGGGAAATTCCTCAAATACGTAGCCGAGACATGGCTTGGTATGCTCGAGCCAAAACGCCCGCACTTGAAATTCATCGGTTTTATACACAATGCCGGGTTCGGTAACTTCTTGAATGATAATTTCGTAATTGATATACATATCGAGCACTTGTCGGCTTGTTTCAACATATTCTTTAATTTTCGGCGGACCGATAATGTAGAGCGGCTCATCGCGGTCAACCTGCGCCGATAGCATCAGAATTCCTGGTAATCCCGTTACATGATCCGCATGGGTATGACTGATAAAGATGGCATTGATTTTTTTCCATCGGAGATTTAGGCGGCGTAGGGAAACTTGCGTACCTTCACCTGCATCAAAAAGGAATAAATCGCCCTCACGGCGAAGCAGCACCGAAGTAAGATGGCGGTACGGTAAAGGCATCATGCCTCCGCAACCCAAGATAAACGCTTCAAGATTCATAGCTGGAAAACAGTATACCTTTTTTGGGGCTTGACGTAAATAGTAAAATAAGATAAACTCTTTTTTGTTATTTATCGAATGCGGGCAATTAGCTCAGTTGGTTAGAGTACAAGCATGACACGCTTGGGGTCGCTGGTTCGATTCCAGCATTGCCCAATCCCGCCAGAATAAGCTGATGAATAGGATAGGTTTGCGGCTTTTAGTAAGTAAGCTTTGCTCACAGGTTTCTCTTAGATTTAATTTATTATTTATAATAGCAATCACTAGTAGACAGAACGCTCATTATTGATAGATTTAATTAAATATTATACCATACTTCATAGTGGTTTGTCTAGTAGTCGTTCTTCGATTGCGTTAATACTGCTGTCGGGGGTTGAAGCGCCGGCAGCGAGGCCTATTGTACTATATCGGTAAACTTCCTGCGGAATATCATCGGCGGATTCGGCAAGCCAAGCCGGCTTACCGCTGTCGAGGGCGGTTTGCAACAGACGGCGCGTATTGGCGGAATTACCGCCGCCGATAACGAGGATTGCATCAACCTCTTTAATGAGCTCTAGGAGCGCCTCCTGCCGCTCGTCAGTTGCCGGACAGATAGTTTCCAAAACAGTAAGGTTAGAAATTGTGCTATTGAGGATTTCGGCGATTGCACGGTATTCTTTCCGCTTAATGGTAGTTTGGGCAATAAGAACGGTAGGCGCTCCGTCATACGGTAGTTTTTCCGCTTCCGCCGCCGTCTGCACGGTAATACACTTACCATCCGGCACTGACAAGGCGTATCCTTTAATCCCGATCAATTCTCCGTGATTTTTATCTCCGGCAAGGATAACCGTATACCCTTTTTGGGAATACTGCGCAGCCCTCAGTTGACTTGCGATAACGCGGGGGCAGGTTGCATCGATAATAATTGCCCCGCAGTCTATTAGTTCTTGTCGTTTCTGCGGGGCAATGCCGTGTGCTCTGATAATAATTGGCGAGTCGGGTATAATCTGCGATTTAAGCTCCTCGTCGGGGTTTACAATACACACACCCTTTGCTTCTAAAAGGCGCATCGTTACCGGATTGTGGATAAGCGGACCATAAGTATAAACGGTTTTGTCAGGATACTTGGCAAGGGCGCGATATACCGCCTCTACCGCCCTTCGCACTCCCATACAGTAGCCGAGCACTTTTGCCCGCTTCACCTGCCGATGCTGTTCTTGCGGATACGGTCTATCGGATTGCATCATTTTATACTTTTTTCCCTTTGAGTCTTAATTAAAATCTTTGACGATTTCTTTCACAGCAGCAACAAACTGTTCCAGCTCGCCTCTTTCCGTGTTATGTCCGATGGAAATCCGTACGGCATTTTGCGCAATTTCGGGACTAACGGAAAGAGCAGCCAGTATCGGTCGAACTTTTTTTCTTTGAGGAACACGCTGAGCCGGCCGATATGAAGATTCCGCGATCGGAGAGACATCGCATCATAATCTCTGCCGGAATATTTTTAAAACTTACTTGTATGATCCACGGTGAAAATGTAGGGGCGCATTTAGTACTATTCGGTACTGTGTCATTCGATATTTCGACCGACGCTCTTGCAGCAGGGATAATCGAACATTCGGGGATTCGGCACAATGCTTCGATGAGAAATTGCGACAACTCCCCTGCCCGCTCAAATTTTTGCTGAAAATCCGTATATGTTGTTTCAAGACAGCGGGCAAGCGCACAGGCTCCGGCAAGATTTTCCGTTCCTGGCCGAATATTGCGCTCCTGTGAGCCGCCGCGGATTCCGGAATTTAAGGGCTGTTTTAAGTATAATAGTCCGATACCGCGCGGACCGCCGATCTTATGGGCGCTCATCGAAGCGGAATGCACATCGGCAAGACCAAGCTCCGCTACGGGCAATTTCCCGATCGATTGCACCATGTCAACATGGAAATGAACGGGTCTTTTTCCGGCTGTATGTGCTTTGAGAGCCTGTGCAATGTCGCGAACCGGCTGCACAGAACCAATCTCGTTGTTAACGCCCATAATTGCAACCAGCATGGTATCTTCCCGCAGCGTATGGAGCACTGCATCGGGGGTAACGCAGCCGCTCTTATCGGAAGGTGCGGTTAAAACTGTCCAGCCGCAGTGCTCCAAGACAGCGGCTTGTTCCCGCACCGACGGGTGCTCGATAGTGCTGATAACAAGACTACCGGTTGCCGGACGGGTTAATAATGAAAGGAGTACGAGGCTGTTTGATTCGGATGCGCCGGAGGTGAAATAGAGCGTTTCGGCAGGGACTCCGAGCACTGCGGCGCAGCGGCTGCGAGCTTTTTCCAGCATATCCCGTGCCTCTTTTCCGAAACGGTGTTGAGCCGAAGGATTTGCGAACACAGCCGTTGCTTCACGGTAAGCGGCTTCGATCTCGTCGGTGTACGGCATTGCCGATGCTGCCCAATCCAGATAAATCATATCAGTACCTCCCGTATTATAGAAGTATCAACTTCGCGTACCTGTGTTTTAAGGATATTCTCCTGAAGAACAAGCCGGATCACCCCTCCGCGGTTCTTTTTATCTTTTTTCATGCGTGCGATAATCGCATCAGCAAAAGAACCATCCTTAAACCGTCTACTAAAGTAGACAGAATCTGTGCACCAGTCGTAACGGTTAAGAATTGTTGTAAAGTCATCAGCATAGTCTTTATCGGTGAGTTGCAAACGGAGACCTACGGCTAAGGCGCGGGATATACCCCATGCGACGGCGTCTCCGTGCGGTATGGAAAAATGGGCTAAACTTTCGAGTGCGTGACCAAAGGTATGTCCGAAATTTAAGAAAGCGCGTTCTCCTTGTTCGGTAAAATCCCGCTCGACAACCCGAGCTTTTGCCTCCGCTGCGCGGCGAATTAGCTTCGAAATGCAGGCGCTATCTCTGCGGACAATCTCATCATGCTGGGTTACGAACATTTGATACAGTTCGGTATCGTAGAGGACTCCCGTTTTCAGTATTTCTGCAAGGCCGGAGCGATATTCGGCTTCCGGTAAGGAACGGAGTACCGGAAAACAGAGGATAATCGATGAGGCGGCGTAAAACGTACCGATAAGGTTTTTATAACCGGAAAGGTTAATTGCCGTTTTGCCGCCGATGCTTGCGTCAGCCATTGCGAGCACGGTTGTCGGCACCAGAATACATCGGACACCGCGCATATAGAGTGAAGCGGCAAGGGCGGTTATGTCGCACACTGCGCCGCCGCCGAACGCAATAAAACAAGCGTGCCGGTCAAGTTCATATTCGGCAGCTTTCTCGGCAATAAGCGCAAGATTTTTTAAGTTTTTTGCAGCATCTCCTGCCGACAGCACTACCAGCGGCACTTGAGCGGAAAAATTTTCAGCTTGCCGTAAAAGAGGGAGCGTATGCTCGTCGCATACGTACAATGCGTCTACTCTCCCCTTCTCTTCCGAAAGTTCAGGGAGCCGGATGGTATCCGAGTGCCACCAAACCTGCGTAGTTCCGTGCGGCGTAGAAAACGAAAACGATTGTGGTAATTGTTTCATCGGTTTTTTGCTAAAGTTTTAAACGTTAGTCGGTGTGTGAGGCTGCCGGAGCCGCCGTTCGCGATGTTTTTCTATTTTTTATTTTTAACCAGAGCAGTTTTTCCGTTTCATAATTAGGATTTAAGTCCGTCCGCCAATAAAAAAACATTCGCACACCGCGTATCAGCTGTCTAACCGGCTTAGCTGCTCTTTTGCAGATACCGTAAACAGGAATAACGATAAGACCGGGTACTTCATTTGCTTCCATTGTAAACTGGATCTTTCCTTCGGGGTCTTCAAGCTGTATCCATGACACTTTATTGAATGCCTCCGTCGTAATACAGCGTTCTTTCTTTTGATTATCATCACAGTCATACAACGATAAAGAAGGCACAATAGAATCGGTTTCCTCCAAGGCAATATCAATTTCAGCAACAAAATAAGCGGAAAGATTAAAAGGACTATCGTTTTTTAAGATGTACTGAACCTGTGTTCCTTCGGGAAAAAAGGTGTATTGTTTACGCAGAGAAACCGGCTGCTTGATACCGGAATCAAATAAACCGGAAGTTGACAGTTTCAGCTCAGAGCGGATTGTATTAATTTCGGTTTCTTGATAGGTATTATCGGAAAATACGGTTGTAAGCGCTTCCGGCAGCCCATCTTGGAGGCGCTGCAAGGCTGCTTCCGATAAGAGATAGTCGATAAACATCCCCGAATGCTCGAGCGGCATATCGGAATAATTTTTATAAGCAGAGAATACATCACATTCAAAAATCTTCCCGCCGTGATGATGCACATACATATTTAATGATGAACGTTGCGATAAGACTTCTTTAAAACCGTCCATATCGATATCATATCGGGTAAGGCCTTCGGTAAATATACCCGGAAGCCGCGTTTGTTTTTCGGCAACAAGCAGTTTTCGATAGGCAATACAGCGTAATTCGTTATGGTATTCGGGGATACAAGGTTCCAGCGCGAAAAGCTCTGCGTTTTGCGCTTTCCATAGCTCTTGCAAGGCATATTTTTTACGCGCTTTATCGCCTTTCATACCGTTTGCTAACATATTCACATACATCATTTTTGAATAAATTTTAAAGGCATCACGCTGCAGCGTAATGGTATGTTTTACCGCATGTCCTGTCGGAGTATCGCAAAGAATGGTATTTGAATCGACGTATACCGGCAGATGCGGGCGCCGCCGCTTCATCAATTCAGCCGTATGGGTAAGCCGTATGACCGAATCCGGTTGATTACATATATCAATAAAAGAAGAAAACCAGTTCTGCCCATCTTTATTCTTTTCGAGGCATTTTATATAAGTTTTAACCGGTAAGAAAAGAAGATACATCGATTCTCCGGTAGATGAGGCTGCATTTGCTAATTTATCATAAAATTCTTGCGGTGTACGGTTTAGAAAATCAAGATCATCGGGAATATACGGAAATACGGTTATCGTTTTTCCTTTATCTTCAACAATTGCAGGAGAAAAATCAGCATTTTGATTATTTTGTTCTCTATATTGAGGAAATAGGCGATAATCGAGGAGACAATATTCCATACCGCACCGAGTAAACGGTGTAATCAATGACGGTGTCCATGCAGAAGCAGTTAAAAAAAGACCGCGTGGCCGCTTTCCGAAATGGGTACGGATAGCAGAAGTCATCATCTCAATTTGACCGATAACATCGGGAGCCGACAAGAGCGAGAGATAGGGCTGGTAATATCCTCCGCCCAGAAGCTCAATTTGCTTACGGGAAAGCATATTGTTAAGCAACATCGTATATGCTTGACGCTTCCCTTTCTGCCACTCTAAAAAGCTGCCTGTTGCAAAAATAGTCAGAGGCAGTTTTTCTTCCGCTTGAATACCGGAAAAAAAAGATTTATACAGCGATGCAATGTCATTTTTATCAATCTGCTGCAAATAGGAGATGGAAAGCTGTACGCAAAAGCATAAATGTACATTTTTCTTCGAGGTATTCACAGGATCATCCTTACTAAAACAATGCTTATTGTATACTATTTTTAGTAAATATGGAAGCATAAATTTTCGTATTCATAGCAACTGTATCAGAAAATTTTAAGTGAAAGCCTCCTTGGGTAGCTCTAAAAACTTCAGCTAGTTGTTAGAGATACCCGATGAGTATTTTTTATGTTGATTATTGATGAGAAGTGGATGAATCCGAGTCATCGGCAGCGGGCTTGTCCGTTTCGGCGACTGCATCGGATGAATCAGACAGTGTAGTTTCCGGCGCTGCGAGGACAGGTTGGTGCGGTAACTGAGATTCCGCCTTGATAATATCCTCAAATTCTTGTTTATCAATCGTTTCTTTCTCAAGCAGGCGCTTTGCAATATAGTCCAACAGGGACTTTTTTGCTTGTAACCGGTTTACAACGATGGCGTATTGCTCTTCCATGATGCGGGCAATCTCTTCATCGATATACTGCTGCGTTGTTTCAGAGTATTCGCGTACCAGCTGAGGATCCCCCGCTCCGTATCCACTGCCCCGCTTTGAAAGCGCAACGTTTTTAAAGCGGTCGCTCATACCATAGTCGGTTATCATACCGCGGATAATATCGGTAGCGCGTGAAAGATCATTTGCAGCGCCGGTGGAAACAACGCCGAACTGCACAAATTCGGCAGCCCGCCCGCCAAGCAGACAGTCAACCTCTGCAAGCAATTCCTTTTCAGTGCGCAGGAAGCGGTCTTCTTCGGGGATGTTTAGGGTATAGCCAAGCGCTGCAATACCGCGCGGTATAATGGAAACCTTATGTACCTTATCCGCCCCTTCGGTAAAGGCGGCCGTTATAGCGTGGCCTGTTTCATGGTAGGCAACAATCTGGCGTTCTTTTTCCTTGATTACCCTACTCTTCTTCTGCAAACCGGCGATGGCCTTTTCCACCGCTTCGTTGAGGTCTTCCGCAATAACTTCTTTACGACCGCCGCGCACCGCAAGCAACGCAGCCTCGTTAATCACGTTTGCAAGATCCGCGCCCGAAAAACCGCTCGTAATCCGCGCCGTATCGCTGAGATCAATTCCGCTGGAAAGCTTCACATTCTTGGCATGTATCTTGAGAATTTGCTCCCGCCCTTTCATATCGGGGCGATCAACCGCTACCTGCCGGTCAAACCGTCCGGGACGAAGCAGCGCGGGATCTAGAACATCAGGCCGGTTGGTTGCCGCAAGCAAAATGAGTCCCGTGCTGTTATCGAATCCATCCATTTCTACGAGCAGCTGATTGAGCGTCTGCTCCCGCTCGTCGTTTGAATGAATGGAATTCAGACGAGACTTACCGATGGCATCCAGCTCGTCGATAAATATGATACAGGGAGCTTTTTCCCGTGCTTGTTTAAAAAGGTCGCGTACGCGAGAGGCTCCGACACCGACGAACATCTCTACAAAGTCCGAACCGCTGATTCTAAAGAAAGGAACACCGGATTCCCCTGCAACGGCGCGAGCCAGTAAGGTCTTTCCGGTACCGGGCGGGCCAACCAATAAGACACCCCGAGGTATTTTACCGCCTATTTCGGTATATTTTTGAGGGTATTTTAAAAAGTCTACAACTTCAACCAGTTCTTCTTTTGCCTCATCGACACCTGCGACATCGCTAAAGCGGGTGGTAACTTTTCCTTCCTCGACAGCTGCGGATCGCGCTTGCCCTCCGGAAAAGATACTGCCGCCGAGTCCGCCGAGATTCGAGGTGAAACGCTTCATCACAAAATGCCAGAGAAGGAAGATAAAACCGAACGGAAGTATCCATTGTACCAAAAAGTCGACAAGAAAGTTATTTTCTTTAGGGCGTACTAAATAAATGACATTGTGCTCATCCAGCAGCTGTAAAAAAGATTCCGAATAGATCCCGACCGTTTGATAGGCGTCTCCCGTATCTGCCGACAAAAACGGCAATCTGCTGCGGGTTTGCTCACTGCTCGCCTGCGTCTTTGTTTGCCCGATAAAATACGTCGGTCCCATAATGACTTTGACGATTTCACCCGATGCAACGCGATCTTTAAACTCCGAAAAGGGAATAACATTCGCATCTTGCTTCATCAAAAACTGGTTTGCAATAAGCAGCGCGATAAACACGCCGACAATAATAGCGATAAAAGGAAGTTTCGGTTTCTTTTGATCCTTGTTGTTATTATTGTTATTGGACGGTTCCGGACTCAACTTAAAAAAATTAAAGGGATCTCGTTCGTTCGGATCCTTTTTATTCTTATCATCATTTTGATTCATAATTGCCGTTGCCTCATCTTTTTATTTTAGGATTCCGCTCAAAACTTCGGTGAAGGTAGTGGAGATTCCCTATCTTATAAGGCATAACATACTCAAAAAAGACAATATAGACAAGCAGGATATTCAAAAAGTCAGGGCAAATGCATCAAGTTCTCCGCAATACGCGCCTGCAGAATAATGGAAAACAAGGAAAAGTTTTATAATTGACGATACCGGAAATAGATGATAGAATTGCATTTATGAAAATAGTTTCCGCCGCAACGGTGTTTCTTGCGGTAAGTGTAATATGTTGCTTGTTTTTCATAATACGAGCTATAAGAAATAGAAAAAGTGCACAATCAGTTCGGTTATATAACATTGTATTGGTTGTGATTATGCTCTTGTCGATAGCGGCAGCTTTGTTTTTCAGGCATACATCTTTTCCTCTTGCGTCGACAGCACTCGGCGCTCTTTGTTTTATACTATTAGTGATTATTGCATCAAACGATGCGGTCTACCGGCGGGAATATACAACGCTCAAAACGCAGACGGAGCTAATACAAGAAGAACTGGTTAAGGCGCAACGGCCTGATGAAACTGCAATGAGGGCAAAAGAATTGTTACCGGTCGGCAATACGTTCCTGATAAAAGCCGCCGAAGCGATACGACAACGAACCGATACGTCCGGTATTCTCGGTTTTATCAATAAAATCATGATAGAACAGCTCTTTGCAGACGGAGGTGTTATCCTTACCATCGGTGAATTTGAAGACGTGCTCAGCGTTAAGGCGTATAGTGGAAATTATCCGCCGCCGTATAAGCTGCCCGATGATGTGCCGCACCAGCAAGAGCAGGTTGCCACTAATTTTAGATATGCGGAATTTCCACTCAATAATTCATTTTTCGGTGAGGCCGCGCGTTCGGCACAATCGATTTTAATTCCGCATGCACAGGACGATAGTAGAATTGTTATCAACGGAGAAGAGCCGTTCCTCTTGCCGGGTTCGTTATTAACGCTACCAATGATTTATCACGGTACGGTAGCGGGGCTGATTTCTTTATCACGCAGTACCGAGCATGCACCGTTTACCGAATCCGATGTACAAATCGGCGAAATATTGACCAGCTATGCAACGGCTGCTCTGAGACTGATATATGATTTGCAGGATGAAACGGAATTAAACACCATCGAAAACGAAACCGATATTGCGAGCCGTATTCAAAGAATCTTGCTTCCTAAGAAGATTGTCGACACAGCGGACTTGAATTTTTCAGTGCTTTTTAATCAGGCGCGAGGCGTTTGCAGTGATTACTATGATATTATTCAGAATCAGAAAGATAGGCTTTTCTGTATTACCGCAGACGTTGCCGGAAAAAGTATTCACGCCTGTATCGTTATGGTGATGATTCGCTCGTTGCTCTATCTTATCACCAATACGGCGCAGAACACTCAGAGTATCCTCGATATTTTAAATAAGGGTATTACCGGAAAAATATCGATTGACCACTATGCAAGCATATCGTTATTGACGTATATTCCTGTAGAGAAAAGCATTGAATATGTAAATGCCGGAACGCAGTCTCTCCTCTTGTGGAAAGCTTCGACAAAGAAATTAGTGCGGCTTGAACAAAAATCGGATCCTATCGGTGTAGATAGTAAATCGGTTTATATCTGCAAAAGGATTCCTGTTGAAAAAGGAGATATCGCTGTTTTGTTTACCGACGGTATTATCGAAACACTGAATGATCGGGGCGAACCGTTTGGATTAAAAGCTCTTGCGGAGCTTTTGGCTGCAAACGCTACATTGTCGGCGAAAGCCATTACCGATAAAATCAATAAGCAAATAAAGATGTTTATGGGAAAGACATCACCGCATGATGATCAGACGGTGATGATTATTAAGGTAAAATAGCGTGAAGGAGAACGGAATATGGAACTGAAAATCCGAAAAAACAAGGATATATACATTGTCGATATAAGCGGAGAAATGGATTTATACAATTCGTATAAACTAAAGGAGTTGATTACCAAGATGCTTGAACGTCAGATTCAATGTATCGTACTCAATCTTGAAGAAGTTGAATATATCGATTCTTCCGGTATCGGCGCGTTGATTTATATTTGTTCAACCTTAAAAAAGAAAAACTTAAAATTATATATTACTAATATTCACGGTTCGGTAAAAAAAGTTATCGAATTAACAAAGTTGATGGGTTTCTTTCCCATCACTAATACTTTGGAAGAAGCACTGCAAAAATTAGCCGATAGTCAATAAAAATAGGAGAAAGTTACAATATGATTAAAGAGTTACGTGTTGATGGAAATGATCCGTTGTTTGATAAGACCGGTATGCTCTATAAGGAATTCCCTTCGGATTTTCGGCAGATTCGCTATTTTACCCTTTTAATTGTTCAATCCGCTCCGTTGGAAATTAAAGGAATTAACCTGCTTGAACAGCAAATCAGTGAAATTATCAAAAATGCCGTAAAGCATGGAAATAAATGCGACCCTAAAAAGAAAGTGAAGGTGTGGTACGAGTTTAGCCCCGAACACGCACACCTCATCGTAGAAGACGAAGGTTCCGGCTTTAAAGACATAGAAAAATGGAACGAGTTTAACCGGAAACGGCTTGAATGTCTGCATAAGCAGGATTTTACAAACCTCGGCGACTATGTTTCCTTTAGGACAGCGCAGAGTGATGAAAATGACGGCGGGAATGCATTATTTGCCGCTCTTGAGTACTGGAACGGCGGTTTTGTATTCGGCGATAAGCGTAATTCGATCGCGATGCTGAAACAATACCCCAAAAAACGCCACGGTATTGCAATAGAATAAAATAACACGGTGCTAATACGCCTTTTCCATCCCGCCGTTTGTAGCAATGGGGATATCTCAAAAGTTGCTTACTTTTTCAACAAGCTGACGGAGCAATTAATCCTAAGGCTCCGCCTTTCCACGGAACTGAAGTTTTTAAAAAGGCTACTCAAAAAATCAACAACCCCGACGCAAGTATCGGGGTTGTTGATTTTAGAAGAAAGCGATCTTTTACCGCCCTGTTTCGAAAAACCGGTGTCGGAGAATCTATTTACGCCTGATTCTTTTTGTATTCTGCGAGACCATTCAAATAGTAGAGCGCAGCCCAACAGGCATCGTGGGACGCAGTCTGATAACTTAGAACATCCGGATAGATTTCTACAAAATCAAACCCTTTTGCTCCGTAAAGCCCGGCTTCATGAACCATCATGCACAACTCATAGGAGCTAAGCCCGCACATATCCTGCGGGCCTTGAGGCATACAAGATGCATCCAGTGCGTCTGCACAGATAGTTATATAGACTTGCTCCGTATCTTTAAATGCCACCGCAATAGCCTCATCGATAGAAGCCTTCCACCCGTTTTCCTTGATCTCACGAGCAAGAATAATGTGTGCGCCGAATTTTTTTGCATTGTTAAATTCATCGCGATGATTCCGCGGGCCGCGAATTCCTATATGGACGATTTTCTCAGGATCAATGTTTGGGTCATTGTACATACGGTAAAACGGAGAACAGCGGGATAATTCATCGTCCCCGAAACGTGCATAGTTGTCCAAATGCGCATCAAAGTGCAGAACACCGATCTTGTGGGGATGCCGTTTTGCAATTTCACTGATAATAGGATATGCTATGCCGTGATCTCCGCCGAATGTAATAGGAAATAGCCCTTCATCAATAATTTCCCCAATCCGCTCCCGCACTTTTTCAAAGGTAAAACCGTAGTCGCCGTTACGGCAGGCAACATCGCCATAATCGCCGATTTTCAGGTAATCTGTACAGTCAATACCAAAATCCGGCAAAAAACCGGTATAACGGATTGAAACGGAACGGATGGATTTTGGCCCCTCAGTACAGGAAGAGTATCCGCCTATAGTACAGCCGCCCTCCCATGGAATACCAATGACTGCGGCATCCAGTCCTTTAAGATCCGACCGGCATTCCAGCACCGGAAGATTGAGCCACGAAGGAACTCCGCTGTAAATAGTATTTGGCAGAAAGTTAGGGTCATAAATTGTAGGTTTGCTGTAGCGCATAATTTTACGTCCTCCTTGTATAAAATCGTATTAAATACTCTTGTATTAGAATACACCGATAAAACTGCTGATACCGAGTATCAGAGAAACAATAAAGATGGCTATTCCGAGAATGTTTTGTATAATAGTATTAGTGTACTGCCCCATGATCTTTTTACGTCCGGTAAGATAAACGGTAATACCCACAACAACCGGCAACACAATTCCATTAACAGCCTGTGCTGTCATAATCAACGCAAGAGGGTTGCTGCCGGTAGCGGCAATGATAATGCCGACAATCAAAACGGCGGCGTTGGTAATGGTATATCGTTTGTCGGAGCGCGAAGTTTCCCAACCAAGAAGACCTGCCAGCACATAGGAAACGCCGATAGGTGTACAGACTGCAGATGAAACACCGGCAGCTATCAAACCGATTGCCATAAACGGCAGAGCAGCATCGCCGAGCAGCGGTTTTAACTGAACAGCCATATCCATAGCATTGTTGACGGCCATACCGCGCATTACAGTAGCAGACGTAACCATAATAGCACCGGTTACGACACCGCCGACAAGCATAGGCACAGTGGTGCCGAAAGAACAAAGCGGAAGCTCATCCGCCGTTTTCCATGTCCGTTTTGCACTGGCAGCATGTAAAAACATATTGTAAGGGACTACTGTGGTACCGATAAGAGCCAAACAAGTCATAATATTTCCTTGCGGAACTATTGGAATACAGCCGCGAAGCAATTCAACTATGTTCGGCTTTACAATAATCATAGTGATTAAAAATACAGCGGCCATAATAATCACACACACACCTAAAAGCTTTTCCAAGTATTTTACAGCATCATTGGCAAAAAAGAGAAGCAGCAGGATTCCCAAACCCCAAATCGGAGCAATAATTTTTGTAGAAATACCTGTCAAAGCGCTAATACCAAGAGCCGTTCCCGTTAAATCTCCGCCCATATAAGCAAAACCGCCCACAGCGATAGCAACAGCTACCAAACCGCAAAGAATGTATTTAAGCACCGGACGTTCCGCAAAGTCATCTGTAAGATTCTGTGCCAAATCTTTTTGAGTTACAATACCAAGCCGAGCCGCCATTCCTTGCACCACAACTACGGCAATGACGGAAAAGATAATGCACCAAAACAGTGCGAAACCGTGGGCTGCTCCTGCCCGAGTAGAACTTGTTACCGTTCCCGGCCCGATAAAAGAACCTACAATGAGAAAGCCGGGGCCCATAGCAATCAGTTTATCCTTAAAACCGTACCTTTTCTTTTGTCCTTGCATTTTGTCACCCCCTTTTTATTTTTGACAATAGCAAATGCAATTTGTCTATATAATATTCTAAGGAGTGTATTATCTTTTGTCAATATAATATTTTGATATTTTCATATTTTACTACATTATCAAATAGCTGTTCGTTGATTTTGATTTTTACTAAAGATATTTGACCATTTCAAATTGTATGGCTATACTAATTTTTGTTTCAGCACCACGAATCAACAACCCCGACGCTTGCGTCGGGGTATGTTGTTCTCATAAGGTGGTTGCAGTCGGCTTTAATACCCTTTGTTACGACGCAAGCGTCGGGGTATTAAACCCTCCGCACGAATCAAAAGGAAAATGTATGAATCCGAAATCTCCGAAAAATATTCAATCCGTTCAGCGTGCTATTGATATCATCGCCTGCTTTAAGAACGGCAGTACTGAAATGAGTCTTGCAGAAATCAGCAGTCTTCTCCATCTTAACAAAAGCACTGTGCACGGACTTCTTAACACGCTGCGTCAAAATGAATACGTTGAACAGGATATATCGGGAAAGTATAAACTTGGGCATTTTTTCCGCGACAAGATTATCGTGATGAATGATTCCAAACAACGCATTCTCAAAGAAAAAGCAAAGAAAGCAATGCAGGAGCTTTCTAACCGATATAACTGCAGTACTGCAATATTTACGTTGGAATCGGGAGAATTAATACTCCTTGAGCGCATACAGCCTAACTCTTCAATCTATTCTATTGCTGCGATGGAAACAATTATTAATCCGCTGCACACGTCCGCATCGGGTAAACTGCTTCTTGCAACTTTTGATGAAGAACAGCTCGATAGATATTTAAGACGGCATCCCCTTCTAAGCACAACATCGCACAGCATTACAACAAAGAAAGCATTACGGGAAAACATCGAATTAATCCGCAGAAATCGGTATTCTATAGAAGATGAGGAGCTTGAGTTGGGCGTCTATGCGGTTTCGGCGCCGATTGTAGATGATAAGCAATGCTTATATGCTACTATCAGCGCAACCGGTCTTTCAGTGCTGATTAAAAATAACATAGATTTAGTAAGAGAGCTAAAAACACTTGCGGATAACTTCAGTGATATGCTTTTTAATCATGAGTAGGCATAGACGTTGCTTCTGAGAAAGCGGCATCTTCTTTACTTTTTTAATATCCGATTTATACTTTTCAAAGGTTCTTATAATGTCATTTTTCCTGCCCCAAGCATATGATAGCATAGGGGGCTGTCCAAAAACTGGAAGCCTATCGGCTTTTTCTGTAAGGAAATGATTTATCATATCCGCTAAAGCGGATTGCGTAACAGCTTTTTGACAGTTTCCTTAGATTTAGATGCGATGTTACGATAACAACGGTACGTCCTTGTACCGTTGTTATCTTCAAGTTTTCTCATCGAAAACTTGTTACTGTTAAAACCACTACCATCCATGGCAGATTTAAAAGTTATTACTGTATAAAGACTTAATTTTAAACTCGTTATCAGCTATGCTGATGAGGGATGGCGAAAAAGCAACCAACTTTTGATACATCCCCGCGATACTGTATGGAACCACTGACATCCTGTCAGAGAAGCGATGTTTTTCGTTCACGCAAAACTCGCAGCCAAAACTATACACAGATGTATAGTTTTGGCGCAGATGCGCCGTATATTTCAAAAGGAGCTTGCTTTTCGATAAAAATCCACTATCGACCGCCCATAAGCGCGTTGGTCGATGCGGGTTAATGACAGGATTTGTTCCGGAAGCTCTTTCTCTTTGGGGCGATGTATCAGCGTAAGCCCTCCGGCAGCAAGAATCGGTTTTTCGGCAATTGTATGTAATAGATCATAATGGAACTGATAGGGAAACGGGGGATCAAGATAGATAATATCAAAGATATGTTTTGAACGCTGGAGATAAAGCTCCACCGGCATACATTTACAGTCAAGTTTTTTGTCTGCAAGCGCGGCATTTTTTAACAAAATAGGAAATTTATCCTTGTCTTTTTCCACCAATACGACCGGATATGCTCCCCGTGAATAGGCTTCCAGTCCGCACATACCCGATCCGGTAAACAAATCTAAAAAAGATTTTCCTTCCAAATCACCTAAAATCGCAAAAAGAGATTCCCTCATTCTATCCATTGCCGGTCGGATAATACCTTTAGGACATTGAACTTTCCGGTTTTTTAGCGTCCCGCCTGTTATACGCATATCGATTTACTTAAATACAAAGAAGTTGACTGAGTTCGTTTTGCGAAACAATCTGATACGCATCAAGATTCTTATCGCTTTCTTGAATCCGCTTTTCTATTCGATCTTTTATATCAGTATGTAATTTATAATAAGCCCCCAGATCGGTACCCGAAACAGACAAAGTAATCTGTTTTTCAATCGTTTTAGCGGCAAATGCTTTTAAGAGCAATAAATAATCAGTTTCGCAGGAATAGAGACTCTGCATAATCGGAAGATATTCAGGCAAATGTGAAAGATTCTGCACTTCGGTAAATAGCGACTGCAATGTATCGGATATAAAAGATATATCAGCAATGGTCTTTTCTAAAAACATATTTTCCGACAGTTCAAGCGAAAGTCCTTCGGTGGTAATATTGATTATTTTTGCAAGCTGATAGAGATTATCATGGAATGCGGTATTTTTAAGCATAGAACGCCTCCCTTTCTACTTTTTCAGTATCGGTATTTTCTCAATAAATATGAGTTTTGCCGAACTTGCCATTTTTTATGCAATGTGGCAGTATGATACGCATGGTTTTCAATGATAAACTTCACATGGGAATTGATGTCGGCTCGACAACCGTAAAAACGGTGATTCTTGCTGCTGATAATTCCATAATATATAGCAGATACGAGCGGCACCGCGCAGATATCCGCAAGACAATTATTTTGGTGGTAACGGAAGCCTTGGATGAGGTGGCAAAGGTTTACGGCAGCCGCGCTCAATTACAAGTACAGGTAACCGGATCCGGCGGCTTGGCTGTTTCAAAGTGGCTCTCCGTGCCTTTTGTGCAGGAGGTTGTCGCCGCAGCTGTCGCCGTGCAGGCAAAGATTCCGCAAACCGATGTTGCTATCGAGTTGGGCGGCGAAGATGCCAAGATAACGTACTTCGGCCGTTCGGTTGAGCAGCGTATGAACGGCACCTGCGCAGGCGGTACGGGCGCCTTTATCGACCAAATGGCGGCGCTCCTCGAAACCGATGCGACAGGCTTAAATGAGCTTGCAAAAAACGCAACAACGATTTACCCCATCGCCGCTCGCTGCGGGGTCTTTGCAAAAACCGACGTACAGCCGCTGATCAACGAAGGAGCGCGGCGGGAAGATATTGCCGCGAGTATCTTTCAGGCGGTTGTCAGCCAGACAATATCCGGTCTTGCATGCGGGAAACCAATCCGCGGCCGCTGCGCCTTTTTAGGCGGCCCCCTACACTTCCTTGATCAGCTGAGGCAGCGATTTATCGAAACCCTGCACCTGACGGACGATGAAATCATCGTGCCGGAAAAATCGGAACTCTTTGTCGCACTCGGCGCAGCGCTCAGCGCCGGTTCCAATCAATCGCTGAGAGCATCACCCCACCGGACTGTCAACAACGGCGCGGAAACAGCGGATATTGCCTGCACGGCGCCAACGAAAACACAGCTCTTACGCACGGGCTTCCGTGCTCATCCGAGTGCACCGCCGGAAATAACAAACACAACAGTATTTATCGCCCCCGCCGCCTTGACCGTGGAAATACTGCGGAATAAGCTCGGCTCCCTCGCCGATGCAGAAATGCAGGAAGTCCAGCGGCTTACGCCCCTCTTTGAAAATGATGCGGCGCTTGCAGAGTTCCGCGAACGACACGGGCGAGAACGGGCGGAAACCGCCCCGCTTGAAACCGCTTCCGGCCCGGTGTTCCTCGGTATGGACGCCGGTTCCACCACAACAAAGGCCGTGCTTATCGACCAAGAAGGGAGAATCCTCTGGCAGTTCTACGAATCGAATGCAGGGAACCCTGTCAATCTTGCAGTAACCATGCTGAAATCCCTCTATGAGCAAATTCCGAGCGGAGCGCATATCGCCCGCTCTTTATCTACCGGCTACGGCGAAGGGCTTTTCCAAGCGGCCTTCGGCGTCGATGCGGGAGAAGTTGAAACCATCGCACACCACCGCGCAGCCGATTTCTTTCTTCCCGGTGTTGAGTTTTTGCTCGACATCGGCGGACAGGATATGAAGTGCATCCGCATGAAGAATAACTGTATCAGCTCCATTCAACTGAACGAGGCATGTTCTTCGGGCTGCGGCAGCTTTTTGGATAACTTTGCCCGCTCGCTCGGTATGCCGGTTACGGACTTTTCCGCTCAAGCGCTCCTTGCACCGAAACCTATCGATCTCGGAAGCCGCTGTACGGTCTTTATGAACAGCCGTGTTAAGCAGGCGCAAAAGGAAGGCGCGTCCGTCGGCGATATTTCTGCGGGGCTTTCCTATTCGGTGATTAAAAATGCCCTCTTTAAGGTTATCAAACTGAGAAATACCGCCGCTATCGGCGAAAAGGTGATTGTGCAGGGCGGTACGTTTCACAACGATGCGGTGTTGCGCGCCTTTGAGCTGATTACCGGCAGAGAAGCGGTACGCCCCGATATCAGCGGCTTGATGGGAGCCTTCGGCGCCGCACTCCTCGCCCACGACCAATGGAAAGAACAAGGAGCAGATGCACACGTCCGGTCAAATATCTTGCCGGCGGAAGGACTTGATGCGCTCACCGTCAAACTGGAACTTTCCCGCTGCGGTAAATGCGCAAACAACTGCCTTTTAACCGTCAACCGGTTTAATACGCCCGCAGCAGGTACCCGCATCTTCATTACGGGGAACCGCTGTGAGCGCGGCGCCGAAATAGCGGAAACGGCGAATGCACAGCAAAAAGACTCGCCGGTAGAGGCCGGTAGCCCTGAACAAACCGATAAAAAGAAACAGGCAGATACAAAAAAACAGGACAGTAAGCTACCGAACATCTTCGATTGGAAGTATAAACGTATGTTCTCGTATAAGCCGCTGCCGGAAGCGGAAGCCGCACGAGGCGTTATCGGCATTCCGCGTGTGCTCAACCTCTACGAAAACTATCCGTTCTGGTTCACGCTTTTAACCGAGCTGAAATTTTCGGTAAAATTATCGCCGCGTTCCTCTCGTAAACTCTATGAGCTGGGCTTGGAATCCATCCCCTCGGAATCGGTATGTTATCCCGGCAAAATTTCTCACGGGCACATCGAAGCGCTTTTGAGAGCGGGCGTTACGACGATTTTCTATCCTTGTATTCCTTACGAATTGAAAGAGGACCCCAAGGCAAACAACCATTTCAATTGCCCCGTCGTAACGAGTTATCCAGAAGTGCTCAAAAACAACATCGATGCGCTGCGGCAGGACGAACATATCCGGTTCCTTAACCCCTTTTTGCCGCTCTATAACGAAAAGCGGCTCGGCGAGCGGCTCCACGAAGAGCTCAATAAATACTGGGATATTCCGCTTGCCGAAATCCGCACCGCTGTACGAAAAGCGAAAGAAGAGGCGGAAGCGGTAAAAAAGGAGACCCAGTTCCAAGGAGAAGCGGCGCTTCGGAAAATAAAAGAACAGGGGCTTATCGGTGTTGTGCTTGCAGGGCGACCGTATCATCTTGATCCCGAAATCAATCACGGAATCCCCGAATTGCTGACGGGCTTGGGACTCGCCGTATTAACCGAGGATTCCGTTGCTCATTTAGGCAAACTACCCCACCCGCTTCGGGTTGTAGACCAGTGGGTGTATCACAACCGGCTGTACCGCGCCGCCGAATTTGCCGCACGGCAGGATAACCTCGCGCTCATTCAGCTCACCAGCTTCGGCTGCGGTTTGGATGCGGTTACCGCCGATCAAGTGCAGGAAATTATCGAAGCGCGGGGGAAAATGTATACCCTACTCAAAATCGACGAAGGTTCCAACCTCGGCGCCGTGCGTATCCGTATCCGCAGCTTACTCGCCGCTATCCGCGAGCGCAGCAAGGGAGCACCCGTCAAGGCGCAGAGATATCGCGGCTTTAAACGAGTTGAATTTACCGAAGAGATGAGTAAGCGGTATACCGTTCTCGCGCCGCAGATGGCTCCCATCCATTTTGACTTATTGGAAGCAGCCTTCCGGCACTCCGGCTTTAATCTCGTCATATTGCCCGATACCGACCCTCAGGCAATCGACTGCGGATTACGGTATGTGAACAACGATGCCTGCTATCCGGCGATTATCGTTGCAGGGCAGATGATTTCGGCGCTGCAGTCGGGTAAATACGATCTCAATGCGACGGCGCTCATCATCACGCAGACGGGCGGCGGGTGCCGTGCGACAAACTATATCGGGTTTATCAGGCGGGCGTTAGAGGATGCCGGCTTGGGCTATATCCCCGTAATCGGGTTAAGTGCGCAGCAAATTGAAAAGAATTCCGGCTTTAAGCCGACGTTCGGTTTAGCAGACCGCGCGCTAAAGGCGCTCTGCCTCGGCGACTTACTGATGCGTGTACTGTACCGTACCCGCCCATACGAGCAGGAAAAAGGCGCCGCAAATGCGCTCCATCGGCACTACGCGGAGAGAATAAAGAATGAATTGAAACATATGACAGGACGGGATTATCGCAGGATTGTACGCGATATTGTCCATGACTTTGATACGCTTCCGCTCATTCAAGGGGAAAAACCCCGTATCGGCGTAGTCGGTGAAATTTTGGTAAAATTTCATCCGACAGCCAACAACGATATTGTCGGCACCATTGAGCGGGAAGGCGCTGAATGCGTCATGCCCGACTTGATGGACTTCTTTTTCTATTCCTTGTTCGACGGCCTCTACTATGAAACATCACTGGAATCGAACGCCTTTAACCGGTTTAAGTACCACGCAATGATCTGGTATATCGAGCGGTACCGCAGCGGAATGAAAAAAGCTCTGAATAAAAGTCGCCGCTTTACCGCGCCCGAATCGATTTACAATCTTGCAAAAGGCGTTCACGGGGTTTTGGACTTAGGTAACGTTGCCGGCGAGGGTTGGTTCCTTACCGCCGAAATGGTTGAACTTATTAAATCGGGAGTTGTCAGCATCGCTTGTTTACAGCCGTTTGCGTGCCTTCCCAATCACGTTACCGGCAAGGGGATGATTAAGGAACTGCGCCGCCGGTACCCCGATGCGCAGATATCCGCCATCGACTTTGACCCGGGAGCAAGCGAGGTCAATCAGCTCAATCGGCTCAAGCTCTTATTGGCAAATGCACCATACGGCGAACATCCCGATCAGATGAAGCAGAAGGGGGCATAATGCAGAGTCCCTTGTTTTTAATAGTTCATTTTATTAACATACAGGTATGATATACGCACCTATTGAAGATACGGCGCTGCAACAGCACCTTGATAAACTTGAAAAAGATGAACTCCATATTTTTACTGCCGACGACGGACTGTTCCGTGGAGGGCTTTTCCATGGCACGCGGTTCGTAAACCAAATACGCGCACAGCACCGGCTGGGTATTCTGGAAACCCTTGTCCTCGGTCAGGCAGGCCTCTGTGCCGCATTGATGATTCAAACAATGAAAGGGCGCGAAACACTCCAGCTGCGCTACGAAACGGATGGCCCTGCAACCGGTTTTTCCGTAGAAGCAGATTCGCGGGGCTCTGTACGCGGCTACCTTTTGCAAAATCCCATTCCGATTACTGCTCCACTTGAAAGCTGGGATCTTGCCCCCTTCTTCGGAAACGGTACTCTCAGCGTTACACGGTTCCCCGAAGCATATCAAACGGAGGGGCGGGATCCGCAGCGCGGTATTGTCGAAATTAAATACCGGAATATCGCGAAAGACCTTACATGGTATTTTCAGCAATCGGAACAGCTCTACACCGCTTTTAATACAAGTATCCGATTTGACAGCATCGGCAGAGTAGTCGGAGCCGGCGGTTTTTTTATTCAACGGATGCCGACAGAGGGAGGAACACGCCGTGGCAGACAATTAAAGACGGAAGAAGAAATTGAAGATGCCATTACCAGTATGGAACGGGCATTTACCGCCTGTCCTCCGCTCGGCGATTGGTTCGGTGAAGGCGGCAACTGCGAAGACATTATCTTCGGTCTGTTACGAGAGTTTAACCCTCAAGCGGTTGCAACACGGGACATCACTTTTGATTGCCCATGCTCAAAGGAGTATTATCTGGAAGCATTGAGGAAATTACCGCAAACCGAACTGAAAAACTTAAAAGAAACGGCAGACGATCCGCTTGAGATTGTCTGTAGGAATTGCTCCAGCGTATACCATATTCCGCTTGCCGAACTATAAAATCAGCAAATCTGCGGTGATAATGCTTTCAATGCGGCCTCTGCAGCTGCCTGTTCCGCTTCTTTTTTGCTTTTTCCTAGAGCAGGTTCATATTCCTTCTCTTTGATGACAACTTTTACTTGAAAAACTCTGTCATGATCCGGCCCCGATGTCTCTACCAGCACATATTTCGGAATAATACGGTATTTTTTTTGCACATATTCTTGCAGCAAGGATTTATAATCTCGATATCGATGTTTATTTTGTTCGACCAACTGCATCTGCGGTTCAATAATTTTTAATACGAACTGTTGAGCGGCCTTAAACCCTGAATCTAAATAGAAGGCGCCGATCAATGCTTCCACCGCATCGGCAAGCAGAGCCTTTTTCTTTCTCCCTCCCGACACTTCTTCACCATGTCCCAGCATCAAATATTTATCAATATTGAGATTCAGTGCAATGGGAAAAAGAGAGTCTTCGGAAACGACAGCCGCTTTAATTTTTGCAAGATCACCTTCAGGTTTATCGGGATGAGCAAGATACAGCTCCGCCGCAACAATCATACCAAGTACCGAGTCGCCCAAAAATTCAAGCCGCTCATTATTGATCGGAGAATCGCTGTGTTCATTAGAAAACGAACGATGACGAAAGGCTATATCCAATAAGCTAATATTTTTAAATTTACATCCTGCTTTTTTTTGAAAAGTAAGCAGTTCTTGCTTCCGGTGTTTTTCTAAAACATGCGTAAAAGGAAACAAGAACGACATCTTTTGCAATATTACTTTGACTGAGATTTAATGAAATCGTAAGCATCTCTAACAGTTTCGAATTCACTTACTTTTCCATCGGGAATTTTTATCCCCATCTCTTCTTCGATTGCATACACCAGTTCATACGTATCAAGGCTATCAGCGCCGAGATCTTGGCGGAATGAAGAATCGAGCGTAATTTTATCCGCATCAATTTCCAATTTGTCTGCAATCAGCTTTTGAATTTGAACAAATAATTCGTCCATAAAGAAAATCCTCTCTTAATTTAATGTATCCGGATCAACGACCTGATGTCCGCGGTAAAACCCGCATTTTGAACATACATGATGAGATAAAATTAAATTGCCGCAATTTGCACACTCCACAAGATGAGGCGCGTTTAACCGCATATTGATTCCTCGACGGCGGCGTGTGCGTGCTTTTGACGTTTTAGCTCTTGGCACTGCCATAAGGTAACCTCCCTATTCATAATTAAATCACAAAAAGATATTCCATATTATACGTGAACCTGAAAATAGTCAATACATCGTGAACAATCAGGGGCAAACGCATCAGACGTTTTATGAATGTTCCCCGCAAAATAAGAGAGTCTATTCGACCAGAACTGCCAAGGATGGCAGTAGTTCCATACAGCAGCGATGTTTTGTGTACGCACAAAACTCGCCTTCAACTGTTGTACACGGATGTACAACAGTTGAAGATGGTTCAAATGGTCTCATAGCCTCTCTTATTTTACTGAATTTAATTTATCTGTCTGATGCGTTTGCCCGTTTTTTTGGAAAAAATGTGCGAAATTTTATTTCCTTAAAATACAACAGTTGAACAAAATATAAATTTTGAAAACTGTTGTATTCGTGCGCGAAAAGCACACACATCAATACGCAAGTTTTCGAAAGAAAACTTGACGGTTAAGGTGAGCGGCGTCATTGTAGACGCTCACCTTATACCTATGAAATTTCGCACAGAAGGTAGGCAACCGCTCAAAATATTTTTAATGCGGTTACTCTGTAACCCCATCTAAAGAAAAATGACGACCAAAGAGAGCACCCTTTGGAAACCCCATCCGGCTTTTGCAAACAGACTTTGATGCATCAGGAAGCCTTGCAAATAATTCTCGCAGATCTATGTTTTTTCTACGGGATGGGATATACTACATTATAAAAAAACGGTAAAGTATGGTTACCGAAAAAGATAACGGATAAGCTGGAAGTTTTGTTCTATATAATAAAAAATGAGAATCGGCTATTTTTTATGTGAGGAGGAAGGATATGAAAAAGCGCGTTTTTGTATATGTAAGCATTTTTTTTGCAGCGCTATGCCTTATGTTTACGGCATGTAACGGTATGACCGCCGGAAAAGGAACCGGTACCGTACGAGTTGTTATTGGGGGGGGGGGGCAGCCCGTGCCGTTGATCCCGCCAGTGGACTGCCGGTTTTTCACAAAGATAATACAAAAATTACCGTTACCAAAGCAGATGGGACTAAGGTGGTAGATGGAGAACAAAAGACAGAGGTAACACTCCAACTGCCTGTCGGTACAAAAATTACCGTAGAAGTGAAGGTTACAACGGCGGCAGGTGAGTGGCGCGGTTCAAAAGAACACACCGTTACGGCAGGGAACAATCCCGTTACCGTAACGCTGTCTAAAACACCGAAGAGTGTAGGGAATGTTCTTTCCAAGGTTAAACTGAACAAGCCTCAAGATGTTGAAATTACGCTCAAGCTGGCAAACGGGAAAGAGCTTATTGATGATGTTAAAATCCGCGGCAATCATCAGGGTTATCCGGTCATAGCACGTGACGGTAAAGGCAGGATATATGTGCTCTATGACAAGGGTACTTCAAGATTCTTTGCACGCTTTAACGCCGAAGGCTCTATAGAACACGCCTTTGAGACCGCTATTACGAGTGCACTGCCATCCTCTGTCCGCATCCGCACTATGACGGTTGATGCTAAAACCAATACCATTTTTGTATTTGATACTTCTTCTCCTAATGTATACGCGCTAACAGAAAGCAGCCCCAATGTCTTTACCTGTTCAGGTCCGTTTGACATTAGTACGTTGCCCGTGGCAGCTACTGCTCTCCCTGTTAGCGCAGCAGCTGCATATAACGGCGTGCTGTTCTTAGCAACGAGTGCAAATAAACTGATTGCCTGCGATGTAGCGTTATCCGGTACATCCTTGACACTGGTTGAAAGAGCCATAGAAACGTTGGAAAATCTCCGCCCCAGTTCTCTAGGCGGGTGGACTGCATGTACCGGTCTTTTTGCCGATAAAAGCGGCGTCTACTGTCTGCTGTATGGAAGTTCATTGAGAAGTCCTCAGTGGTATATGGTAGGAGCGCTTGTTCATTATACATATAGTGAAGGGGGGCTTGCAAATAAAACCGTGAAAGGGCTCCATTCCAAAGCAGGAGAAAACGATCCGTCCCTTACCTTTGAGGAGAATGCTTTTGTTAATCCCGTAGGCTTTATCGGTTATGATGAGGATTACCTCTACATTGCGGATGACGGTGCTGAAATAAGCGAAAATCCCTATATAGACTTTTGTATTGCCGGCAACAAAAACCGTATTGCAAAGGTCAATCGTGATACCAAGGTCTTGACCTTTGAAGATTCCGCCTCCGACGTAACATGGTTTGCGGAATACCGTGAATATCCTCCAACGAAGATACCGCATTTATTGTGGAGCCGCGATGAGGACGGCCATGTTACCCTCAAGCTGAAAACTTTGGACGGCAGCGTAAAAGAGCTTGTTCAGGATATCAACACAAGGCAGCAGGACAAGCTGATGACCGCGCGGGACAGCGCGGGGAATGTTTATGTGTTGTATTGCGACAGTACGCCGACTGCACAGCTTCATCTTGAACGCTTTAGCGCGGACGGTACAAAAGATAATAACTTCGGAACTGCAAAGACGGGATTTACTTTGCCCGATACCGGTATAACCGATCTTGCCGTAGATTTTAAAACGGCGGATGTCTTTTTGCTCAAACGCACGAGGGTAAGTTCCACGGATACTATGATTACCGCATATATGGCAAAGGCTGATACCGGCTATGCTTCTTTCAGCGGCCCCGCGACAGTTACTATGCCCGATGTTCGGGGGGCGGTAACTATCGATGCCGTTGCCGCGTTTGACGGTACGCTCTTTTTTGCAATGGATGTGAAGGTTGGCTCGGACGATGTTAAAAAACTGTACGCATATAAGGTGCAGACGGCAGGAAGTTTTGCATTTACTACGGATAAAGCCGAAACGGCACTTGATGAACTTTGGCAGCATCCCACCAAAAGCCCAATGGTATGCACCGGCTTATTTGCCGACCGAAAGGGCGTCTACGGCTTGCTCGCTCAAAAAAATGTCACTGGGGGAGCAGCCTTCTATGCGCTGGGTAAAATAGTGCGATACACGTACGACGGTTCTACACAATTAACGCCGGTCGTACTGTCGGGCAATAACAGCGGCCTTAATCCGGCTGCTGCAAACCCCGGTTCTATCGGATATGATGCGCAGTATTTTTCCAATCCTGTGGGCTTTATCGGGTATGACGGGGATACTCTGTACATTGCGGATAACGGTGTAAATATCGAGGAGGTGAACGAAAATCTCCATGTCAACGGCAATCAAGACCGCATTATGGCCTTTGATCGTAAAAATAACACCTTGAGCGCTTCTTCCTTGGATTTAGACGGCGCAACATGGTTTAAAAGCTATGATAAGTACACATATCCCGAAACGAAGATGCTGCTGTGGGAGAAAGGCAGCAGCCAATATTGGGTAGGTGACAACGGAACGGAAACCTATTCTCCATCCTCTGCACTTAGTACCATGCCATCCCAACAGCTTACCGATGTGTTCTGCTATGACCAAAACGGTAATCTCTATGTCGTGACGCGTGAAAGCTCGGACTATAAGGTTAAACGCTTTACGCCTACGGATACCGGCTTTAATAGCACGGGAGATATGAAAATCAAGGATGAATCAGTACAGCCCGTATCTATTGCAGTGGATGTTTCCGGCGGCACCAATGTCTTGTATTACGGCATTAATGTTGTGCCAGTCGTAGGTAACCTGAGGTTGAGTGTACAGAAGATAGAATGGTCAGATCATTTTGTAGGAGAAAAAGAGCCGCAGGCATTTATATCCGCCGAAAACGAACAACTTACCGCACTTGCCGCAAATATGGACGGGGTATTCGTCGGTGTAAAGCAGATATATGAAGAGACTGTAGGAGGTAATCAGATTCCTAAATACCGGTTAAAGGTAAAAAAATTCCTGAAAGGAAAGCATGCCGATGGATCGGTTACTGTTGTAGAAAATGCTTCGTCGTATGTGGATCCCGTCAATCCTGATACTCCGATACCAAATCCGCAGCCGACTAGCAGCTCGCAGTCTCCGTATATCGAGTACGAAGAAGCAATTAACGACTTACAGGTGGTTGAGGGTACGCTGTATGCCATTACGTCAAAGGCAGAAGAGACCAAGAAATGGCATAATGGTGCAGGTGCCTGCACCATTGATGAATTTAAGATGAGCAGCGCACTGTATAAAGTCGGTAAGACGGCGGAGGGCTTCTCCGAGAATGCAGAAAAGCTCGCTGAAAAGAGTGCCGTACCTCCGCAGAGTTCAAATTCGGGAGTCGGTTATGGATTTTACCGCTTTATTGCCGTTAAGCCGAAAAAGCTTGTGATTGCTTCGGACGGCGCTTATGATGTAAACGGACACCTTTCCGGTTCGTCCAGTAAGCCGGTGCATAATGACAACAAAGTATTGACATACGACTTAGACGGAAACTTGAACACACCGGAAGAAAAGGATGCCGCCGGAAAATTCACCAAAGAATTGCAGCGCGGTTCCGGCTTTAGCTGGGAATAAGCCCGTAACATGAGTTTTCTTCAATGCTGCGCTGCTCGCTTCGAGCGTGCGGCGCAGCACAAGCCGCTTGTCAGCCTCTGCGTGCCGGTATATGGGACGGAGGGGCTGGTGGAGCGGTTTTTAGACAGTGTTTTGGCGCAAAAGGATGCGCCGCTTTTTGAAACGATTGTTGTAAACGACGGCAGCCCCGATACCGTGTATAACTACCGCATCAACACCGGTATAACGTCCCGCAAAGAAATCACCGATCTTGCCGAATGGCAAAAAGTGTGTTCCACCTCCTCGGTGTTTACTATTATCCTTTCTTATCTAGATGAACACCCTATTCCGGACAGCCGTATACGCGAAGCGGTACAGGCATTAGGGCGCATATACCGTGCCGATAACCTCAAACAGCTGGAAGCCTGCGTGGTTCCCTCATTACAGGCAGAAGCACGGGCTCTGCTGGATGAATGGTGGGGAATTATTGATTAAGAATTGAGAATTACCCTTTCCTGCATACCTGATGCTGTGTTACATCGTCCGTTTTTCCATTGCATAAATACCAAAGGGATTATATACTAGACCTGTTCCGAAACGGAAGTTTCCGAACAGGTTTACTTTAGGGTATCAGGAGCATACGGTACATTTTTATGGAACTTATTCAAGAAAACATCCTGCATATTATGGAAAGGATTAAAGTGGCGTGCAAAAAGGCAGGGCGCGATCCAAAAGAAGTTCAGCTGCTGCTTGCAACTAAAACCGTCGAGCCGGAGCGGATTCTACAGGCTTTTTCTTACGGCTGTACTTTAATCGGCGAAAACAAGGTACAAGAGTTGCGCGATAAATATGAAGCACTTTCCGTAGTGCCGCATACGACGCATTTTATCGGGCATCTGCAATCGAATAAGATTAAAGAGGTTATTCAATATGCTCAATGTATCCAATCAATCGATAATATTGATACGGCGCAAAAACTGGAACAGCGGCTTGCGCAGGAAGACCGTAAGCTCGACATCTTAGTGCAGGTAAACACCTCAGCGGAAGAAAGTAAATTCGGCTGTGCGCCGGAAGAAGCGGAATATCTGGTAAAAGCCATCGCTGCCCTACCCCATGTCACTATCCGCGGGTTTATGACTATCGGATTATTCTCCGGGGAAGAAGACAAGGTTCGGGCATGCTTCCGCTGCCTTAAACAGGTACAAAAGCGCGTTGCGGCACTGGCGCTGCCGAATGTTTCTACGGATATTCTTTCGATGGGGATGTCGGGCGACCTCGAAATTGCCATTGAAGAAGGTTCGACCATGTTGCGTATCGGTACGGCGGTATTCGGCGAACGTCATTATCCCGATACTTACTACTGGAATGAACAAAACCCTTCATAATAATGCTAAAGAGATGATGAAAAAAAAGATTTTGCTTGTAATTATATTCTTACTATCTGCCTTAACCGCTTTCGGCGAAGAGCTTACCTACGCACGGTCGAAGACCAACGGTCTTGATATTGAGCTTTCTCAGGTACATTTGATTGCAGAAACGTTCGATGAAGAGCGCATCGCCTATCGGTTTGAACTTGCGGAAGGCAAAAAACTGTCCTGCATAGAGACACAAAAAACCCTGCGGATACGCCAGATGACTCCTTCTCAGGGCACACTGTATGTCTTTATACCGAAAACGATGTTGCTGGAAAATTGCAGCATACGGGTAAGCCGTGCGGATATCCGCCTCGAAGGAGTACAGGCAGTACATATCCTTGCGATGTTGAATATGGGATCGGTAACAACTACCGAATGTGTCTTTAAAAATGCCGTAATCAATATTGTGCGAGGTGCGCTGTCCTTTGATAAAACACAAATTGTAAAATCCTGTGCATTCACCGTAACCGATGCAACCGCTGCCATAGTCTTCCCTTCGGAAGAGACCGAATATCATATCGATTACGTCCAAAACGGAGGGACGCTCACCATTGCCGGTAATGAACTTACCAAAAGCCCGGGAGAATACGGCAACGCGAAAGCAAAACACCGCATCATCTTTTCGGGAAGCGCAGCAAAAACTTCAATCAGCTTTACAAAAAAAGACACAAAAACGGCAGCTTCAACGCAAAATACCGGAAACTGATATTCCTCGTGCATAAAAAAAGGCTTCTTTTGAGTTTCAAAAGAAGCCTTCATGCGGCGAACTGGACTTGAACCAGCACACCTCGCGGCATCAGCACCTCAAGCTGACGTGTCTACCAATTCCACCACCGCCGCATTTGTAACAGTGCTGTACTATATCTAAGATTACAAATAAAGTCAAGGCCTCAATCAGGGCAAACACATCAGAGTTATGTAATATCCCCGCAGAATAAAGAGGCTATTCAACCAGAGTTGAACCACTCCGCGGTTCAAATGGTCTCACAGCCTCTTTATTCTGCGGTATTTGATCTATTCTTCTGATATATTTGCCCTGTTGCTAGAAAAAAATGTGCGGAATTCCACGCATTGCAAAATCACGGAGTTTTTGCTAAAGTTATCCGCGATGAAGCTCATACTGGCGCCGCTTGCAAATATCAGCCATTCGGGATTGAGGATGCTTATCCATACCTTCGGCGATCCCGACGAATACTTTACCGAGATGATTCATGCGCCGTCGCTGCTTGCGGGCGGGCGGTTTGAACAGTGGTATCTGCGGGCAAACCCCGTGCCGGAAAAGCTGGTGTGGCAACTCACTTCGCCTAAGGCGGAGGCATTCGCACAGGTGATACCTATCGTACTGCAGCACGGCGGCAGCGGGGTTGACTTAAACATGGGCTGTTCCGCGCCGCCGATTGTACGAACGGGGGCGGGCGTTGCATGGATGCTGAAGCCGCTTAACACGACAGCCGAAGCGGTGCGCTCGGTTAAACAAGCGCTTGAGGCATATTCTACGGAACAAGGCAAGTCGTTTAGACTGAGCGTAAAGCTGAGACTCGGCGCTACTATCAATTATGCGTATCTTTTACGCTTTTGTACGATGTTGATTGATGAAGGCGTGCAACTTATCACGATCCACCCACGCCTGCAGCGGCAAAGCTATGCGCGGCCGGCTCTCCACGAATACACGGCAACGCTCGCGAAGGATTTGCCTATTCCGGTATACGGCAACGGAGACATCAATTCGGCAGAGAAACTGCAAACCGCCGCGCAGCACTATCCTTGCGCGGGGTGGATGATCGGACGCGCAGCGGTACAAATGCCGTGGATTTTTGAAGCAATACGCCGCAAACGTGTCGGCGATTCGACTTCCGCACCGTACCGTATCGACCTTGAACAAACGGCGTTATCGTTTTTGCACTACCTCGAAGCCGAACAGCCGCCGGAATTCTTTCTTACGCGGGCGCAGCGGTTCTTTCAGTTTTATTGCGATAACTTCTCGTTTGCACACTATTGCAGAACACAGGTGCTGCGGGCTCGAAGCAGGGAAGAAATGGAGCGCGTACTGCACACCTACTTTGAGCAGTCGCCGGACGACAAACTGATTGAAATATAAAGTTTTCGGATTATTTTCCGATGCTTATTAAATAGAAGTATGTTATTATTAGAAAAGGGAACCTCTAAAAACTTCAGTTTTGAGAGGTTTTCCTTAAGCTTATTTGCGATGTTTTGTTTAAGTCATTATGAAATAAAGACTTAAACAAAACTCGTCGGGCATCTCTAAAATCTAACCGAGTTTTTAGAGATGCCCAAAGATAACAGCCGATTAACTACCAGTGATTACAATCGGTGTTTCCTGAGATTTAGTTACGATGTTTAAAATATTCAGGGAGGACATCATGCGCAATGCAATACGGCAAAAAGCCGTGGCGGTCTTTTTTTTCTTGTGTATACTGATCGCGGTGCAAGCGGCGGAGCAAACTACCATCGACACATACACCTACGGCGAACTTGTTGAAACAATTGCACGGACGGATGCGCCGCTTATCACCGGAAAATATATCATTTTTACGGCAGCCGGATCCGCACGCCATGTCGGTATCGCCTTTGAACATGAAAACTTTCAATCAATTCATTCTTTCCAGCGCTTGTATCGAAGCGATGATAGCACCGAAACCAAAAAATCAATTCTCTTCTACATCATGCAAATACCTGAAGAAATGAGAGAGCTGCGCTATCGGCTGGTTATCAACGGTCTCTGGTCTACCGATCCGCTCAATCCCGATGAAATCTTCGACTACTCCGCCGGAATGTCTCTTTCGGTTTTAAAGATTCCGTATCAAAAAGAATATAGAACCGCTGTTGAAAATAACGGCAGAACTCGTTTTGTCTATCAAGGAGAATCGGGCAAACGGATATACCTTGCAGGCACATTCAATAACTGGGATCCCTTTATGTATACCTTGGAAGAAGTGATGCCAGGCAGATACGAATTATACCTTCCGCTGCCGAATGGCGTTTGGTATTACGCATATTTTAAAGACGGAAAGCAAATTCCCGATACGACAAACCGCGAACACGTCTACATGGCCGACGGCAGAACCGCTTCCGTTATTTCCGTGGAATAGCGGCATATAGGCTTCTTGCCGTATGAAGACATTCCTGAAGCAATCGACGGAAGCGCGACGCGAACTCATCCTGACCGCCAACCCTATTAAAACATTGCTTATTCTCTCTCTTCCCTCGCTTCTGATGAATACCGTGCAAGCGATGATGCCATTCACCGATGGGCTTTTTATCAATAACCTCACCGGTTATGCAGTAACAGGGGCGGTAACTTTTTCGCAGCCGATTATTTCGATGGTATTGGGTTTATCGCAAGGATTAAGCGTTGCTGCGATGGCAATTATCGGGCAGCTGAACGGCAGAGGCGCAATCGAAGAAGGGAAACGGGTCGCAGCACAGATATTCTTATTCGCGGTTATGCTCGGTATCATTAGCGCGCCACTGCTCCTTATCATCAGTGTGGCGGTTTCACGGAGCTTGCAGAGCGATATAGCGCCGTATGTCCGTCAGTACATCGCGTGGTACAGCATCGTCTTACCGTTCAGCTTTTTGGAGTCCGTATACAACGGTATCAAAAACGCGAATGGAAAACCCGAAGCGGCTTTTACCCGAATGACCATCCTCTTTGTTATGAAGGTTGTCGGGAATTTTCTCTTTCTTTATGTATTGCGGCTCGAAATTCTCGGGTGCGTACTCGCCTCGCTTTTGGCAAATACAACGATCACAATCTGGATGGTATACGAATTGTTCATCCACAAAAGTCCGGACAAGCTCGATGTCAAAAACTTCAAGTTCGATTCAAAGATCATCAGAGAGGTTCTGAAAGTCGGTTTTCCGGCAATGTTCAACTATTCTTTTTTATACCTCGGCTTTTTTCTTATCAATAAAGAGATTGAAAAATACGGAGCCATCGTTGTTGCGGCGCAGGGAATCGCGAGCAATATCAATGCCCTGTGCTTCAATCTACCTGCGGCTTTTAGCGCGGCAATTACTACGATGGTCAGTATGCACATCGGCGCCGGTTGCCCTGAAAAAGCGAAACGGGATTGCCTACTCGGCTGTATTACCAGCATCATTATCGCCGTTATAATGATTTCGATTATGATTCCGCTTTCGCCTTATCTAACCGTCTTATTCAGGCGAGAGCCGGAAATTATCGGTATTGCAAACAATGCGCTCAACATCTACACTTATTCGATTGTCGGCTTCGGTATTTGTATGACCATCCAAGGCGCGTTTATCGGACTCGGTAAAACGAAGATGCCGCTTTTGCTCGGGGTTCTCCGTATATGGCTGCTGCGCTATATCTTTGTGCTGGCAACGGAACATGTCCTGCACTACTACGCTATTTTTTGGGGAAATCTCTTTTCGAATATGACAACTGCGCTCATCGCAACCGTCCTCATTTTGCGGACAAAATGGGTGTCGGCGCTCACCATCACCACTGAAAAAAAGGAGTAACCGCCATGCACGGTTCACTGGCACAGATACCGCAAGTCGAAAAACTGCTTTCACATCATGACCTTTCCGGCTGCATCGAAAAGCTCGGTAGACCGATTGTATCTTCCATCGTATCGGAGTATATCAAAGAGATACGGGCTGAGGCTTTAAAAGGAGCCGCCGTTCCGTCTTTTGATGCGTGTATAGCGGACATCCGACAGCGATGTACAAAGCATATACGGAAGCGGATTTCGAAGATTATCAACACAACGGGCATTATCCTGCACACAAACCTCGGACGAAGCCCGCTTCCGCACGGTATTTGGGATGCGGCAAAGGAAGCAGCCCAATCATACTCGGCTATCGAGATGGATTTGGAGGACGGCAAACGGGGACAGCGGTTCCCCTTTGCCGTCGAAGCGATGAGTACGCTTGTCCGTGCGGAAGCGGCGCTGATGCTGAACAACAACGCCGCCGCCGTGTTTCTGTTACTTAAAGCGCTTGCAAGCGGAAAAGAGGTTATCGTTGCGCGCGGCCAGCAGGTGCAAATAGGCGGCGGCTTCCGCATTCCCGACATTCTACGGGAAGCAGGCTGTACGCTCGTAGAAGTCGGCACTACCAACATCACCACCCTTGAAGACATTACCGCCGCCGTTACCGAACAGACGGCAATGGTGCTATGGGTGCATACCTCAAACTATAAAATCCGCGGCTTTACGGAGCAGCCCTCCCTTACCGCCATCCGCCAGGCCTTACCGCCTGAGGTAATCCTCGCGGTGGATCAAGGGTCAGGCACTATTTCACTTGCCGTACAAGATGAGCCGACCGTACCGGCCTTATTAAAAGAAGGCGCCGACCTCGTGTGTTTTTCGGGGGATAAGGTGTTCGGCGGCCCGCAGTGCGGATGGATTACCGGCAAAAAAGATTTAATCGCCCTCATCGCCCGCCATCCGCTGATGCGCACCTATCGGGTAGGCCGTGCCGTTGCCGCTTTAATGGAAGAAACCCTCGTGCATTACCTGAATAACGGAAAGAGCGCCGCCGCCGAAGCGTTGCTGCTTGACCCTGCCGTGATAAAAAAACGGAGCGAAAAGATTGTGAGAAAACTGCCGTCCGGAACCGCATGTGTTGTCCCCTACCCTTTCTCGCTCGGCGGCGGTAGCACCCCCGACGAAGCTTTCCCGTCATGGGCAATTATGCTGCACACGCATAAACCGGAAGCGGTAAAGACGGCGCTGCGGTTTTGCAGCATTCCGATTATCGCTATTATTTCGGAGGATAGGCTGCTGTTACACCTTGCCGCCGTAAATCCTGCCGATGATACCTATATCGCTCAAGAATTAAAGAACATCTCTAAAAACTCGCCCGGCTTTTAGAGGTTCGTTAAAAAATTATAGAGGTGCGTTGACTATGGCATATATTTTAGGAACCGCCGGACACGTCGATCACGGTAAAACCGCATTGGTAAAATGCTTAACCGGAGTTGAAACCAGCCACATCCCCGAAGAAAAGAAGCGGGGTATGACCATTGAGCTGGGTTTTGCCGCCTTGGAAGATCCCGTACACGGAACGGTCGGTATCGTCGATGTTCCCGGACACGAACGGTTTATCCGTAACATGGTAGCAGGCACGTGGGGACTTGACGCGGCAATGCTGATTGTCGCAGCAGACGACGGATGGATGCAGATGTCGTCGGATCACCTGCGGGTACTTAAAGCGATGCATATCAGCTCCATCCTGCTGGTCATAACCAAATCAGACTTGGCCGATCACGATATGATCGAGCTGATACGGGAAGATGCAAATCGTCATTGCCGCGAAATCCTCGGACGGGAATTACCTTCGACGGCTGTTTCCGCACATACCGGCGCCGGTATCGACGAACTCAAGAAAAAAATTACGGAATTATTGAGCGCCGTCCGCACCGCTCCGTTGGATAAGCCGTTCCTGTATATCGACCGCGCCTTTACGCTGAAAGGAATCGGCATCACGGTAACCGGTACGCTCCGCGGTAAAAGCGTTGCCGTCGGCGATCAGCTTGCACTCTATCCCGGCGGAACCGAGTGCAAGATTAAAAACATTCAAAATCACCACGCCGACGTATCTTCTTCCGAATCGGGGATGAGGACGGCGCTCAACCTGAAAATATCCGAAAAAGAAAAGGTAGAGCGCGGTATGCTGCTTGCAGGCATGGGCGAAAGTCCCGTACTGCAAGGCTCCGAACTGCTTGTCCGCGTCGATGAATATTTTAACAAACAGGAAAACGGCGCCGGTATTAAAAACCATATCGAACTGGAACTCGCAACCGGCAGTACCAATGCCATCGGCGCGATTCACTTTAACAAAACCGATCCCACGCTGGCGCGGGTGTCCTTGCAGGAACCGATTGCCGGACGCTGGAACCAACCGGCCGTCCTTATCAGGCATGGGGGAAGTTCCATTCTCGCCTCATGCAGAATACTTGCGGCCTTTGACTCCTACCGCGCGGCCGTCTTTAAACAGTTTTTTTCGGTGTATGCCGGACGGGAATTACCGTCATGGAAAAGCTGCGGCTTTTTTATCGACGGCTTTATAGAGAAAGACCGCGCGGAACCGAAAGAGCTTTCGGCTGATGCAAAAGACGTTACGGCTTGCGGCAAACAGCTCATCTTTACCAAGAAGCTTGCCGAATGGGAAGCAAAGATTTTAGAGACCGCAAAGAAAAGTCAGGCAGGTTTTACGCTTGAGGAAATCGATACGGCTGTGCCGGTAAAGGTGCGGCAAGAAATCTTGAAAAAACTGTGCGCGGAAAACAAACTTGTCAATGCAGGCAGTGTGTACAAGCTGGCAGGCAGCGGAGATACCTTGTCGAAAACGGCACAGCAGCTGTTACAGTTGGCGCTTAAAGCAGGGTTCGACGGTATCGAAATAGATAAAATCCAGCTGCCGCAAGTACGGAAAGACGCCCGCGATTTGGTAAAGCTCGGCAAACTCGTCGTATTGGAAAATTTTTTGCACTTCCACCGTGAGGTATACGACAAAGCGGTTGCCGCTATCTTAAAAGGGAAAAAAGCAGGCGACATCATCACCATTGCAGACGCCCGTACCGCGACCAATCTTTCGCGCAAATATGTCATCCCGCTGCTCAATGTTCTGGAAAAAAACGGTAAGGTAAGGCGTCAGGAGAATGATAGAATTGTCTTGTAGGGTAACCACATTAACTGCTTTTCATATCCCCGCAGAAAAAGAGAAGCTATTCGACCAGAACTGCCAAGGATGGCAGTGGTTCCATATAGTAGCGATGTTTTGTGCGTACACAAAACTCGCCTTCAACTGATGTACATGGATGTACAACAGTTGAAGATGGTTCAAATGGTCTCATAACCTCTGTGATTCTGCGATTTTGATTTATCTGTCTGGTACGATTACCCTTCTTCCGAAAAAAAATGCATGAAATTTTAGGTAAAATTTCGTGCAAAAGGAAAAGAGGAATACATGCGGATTCTCCTCGACTTTTTGCATTTTATTACGTATACTTAATAAAGAAGGGGTCTAAAAATGTGTTCAATCTTTTTAGAATGCCTGCAAGAAAGTGCACTGCACAAGACAGCTGCTTTTGCGGCGCCTTCACTCACCTGATACCGTATAGGAGGTCTACTATGAACATCAATTTACAGGCGGTAAAATTTACGCTGGACGAAGATCAAAAAGCCTTCGTACACAAGAAATTTGAACGGATTAAGTATGCGGAAGAGTTAATTGTTGACGTTCTCTGCACAATAAAATTCGACAAAAAATTCACCTACGAATGTACCGTCAATTTTAAAGGCGGAACGGCACACGTCTCCACCGAGGATTATGACTTTAACGCAGGAGTCAATAAATTGATGGATATTTTGGATCAGAAAGTACGAAAAGAAAAAGATAAGATACAAGCTAAAAAATAAAAACACTCGGGTATCTCTATCCCCAAGGAGCCGAAGTACATTAGACCTGTTCGATAACTGCGTTGTCGAACAGGTCGTTGAGTTCACGCATCAGACAAATAGCACGACGCGTGAATATCGCGTTTTAAGGTAACCTATTCCGAAGTAGAACATATAATCAGCGGCTATCGTAAGTTCGTCAAAACTTTTTTTTATCGTATCAACAAAACTTTTTTTCATCGACACTCCCTGTTTTATCTTCCGGCATGTGATGTTTGCCGCGATAAGAAGCCTATAATGCTTCCACTTCCAGCTTGCTGAGGCCTGTCGCTTGTATTATCTTTTTTACGGAATCACCGAGTTGTTTTAGTATCTTTGCCGTTTCAAGCGCTTTTTGATGGGAACCGCGCACTGCGCCTTCGGCGAGACCGCATTCGAGACCTGTACTGAATTGAGCTTCAGAATATGTACTATTTTTGTAGAAATGACAAGAATACGTTTAAAGTCTTGAGTCGTGCCAATACCAATAGAAAGCTTCTTTATAGGGAGACGTAAAAATCATTTCCTTTATCATCCGTAATCAAGAATACCGGCAAATCCTTCACCGAAATCAGCTGTACGGCTTCCATCCCTAAATCGGGATAGTCGAGGACTTTACGCGCGGTAATATGCTTTTCCGCAATCAGCGCCGCCGCGCCGCCGATGGCGCCGAGATAAAAGGCGCCGTATTTTTTACACGCGGTACGCCACAGTTCAGACCGGTTCCCCTTCGCAATGGTGATCAGTGCAGCGCCCCTGCTCATCAAATCGTCGGCATAAGGATCCATACGGTTCGCCGTCGTCGGTCCGAAGCTGCCGATAACAGCACCCTTCGGTGTTTCCGCCGGTCCGGCATAGAGAATCGGATAGTGCAGCGTGTAATCGGGCAGCGGTTTACCGCTTTCCAGCAGCGCCTTCCAGCGGGCATGAGCCGCATCGCGTGCAACTAAAATCTCGCCCGAAAAAAGGAACGCCTGCCCTACCTGATACTTCGATAACACGGCGCGGGCGGCGTCTATGGAGCTGAGGTCAACCTTAACAGGCTCCCCATGGTGTGTACCGGCGCCAGCTGTATACGCCGCCGCTTTTTCCAAGTATGGCTGAGGATCGGAAACGTTTTTTTGCAAAAAGGCGCCTTCGCGGCTGATATAACCGACAAGGTTCCGGTGCGCATTGCACGACACGCCGATAGAGGCAAAGCAGCTTGCCCCGTGCCGCGGCAATCGGAACACACGGGCGTGCGCCGCAAGATGGGAACCGCCGAACTGGGCACCTAAACCCGTTTCCGCAGCAATGCGCAATGCCCGCTCTTCCCAGTCCTTACACCGCAACGGACATACGCCGCCAACCGTATCCGTCCAGCGGACAGCGCCACCGGCTTCGTTTAACGCCGCTACCGCATCCCAGTAGCCGGTCGTTGCCAGCTTAAGCGTCTGTAAGTTCTGTTCAGGACTCAACCCACCGATAACAACGGCAATCGTGTACGGCGGGCAAGCGGCGGTTCCAAGGGCGGCGATTTTCGTCTGCAAAAAAAACGCTCAAAGGATTGGGGATTCAGCAACGCCTTTGTCGCGCAGGTAAAATCCGTTTTATTGGAAGAACCGCCGCCCTTCGCGCAGAACAGGAAACGGTACGAAGGCTCGGCGCTTCCGTTTGTGCTGAATATATCAATTTGCGCCGGTAAATTGGTAGCCGAGTTTTTTTCATCGAAGAGAGAAGAAGGAATATTGATGGAAAACCGCAGATTATTCTCTTTATACGCCTTCCCGATACCCGCAGTCAACGCTTCCGTATCGGAACCGAAAGGCGTTGTTCCCTCCACAGCGTTTAAGACCGAATACACGGACGAATCCTTCCATGCAAAGACTTGCGCAACGCCCGTGTCCTGACAGAGCGGCAGCGTACCTTTTGCCGCAATCACTGCATTTTCCAACAGTTTAACTGCGACAAGCCGGTCGTTTTCCGAAGATGCCGGATCGCAGGCAACTTTCAGCAAACTTTCCAAATGTTCTTGAGGAAAGGTAAAGGATAAGCGTTTAAATGCTTGCTCTGCAAAGACGGCAAATACGCTGCCGTCAACTAGTAAGCCGTTTCCGCCCTGTACCGCCGCAAGACCGGAGGCGGGAATAATCTTTTCAAATTCCATATACATCAGTATACATCGAAAAGAACAAATTTACCAGCCCACGCATCGGTTATATATCGGTTATATCGGTTATATCACTATTTTTTTTGACTCTATTTATAATGCGGAATCCATAGCGTTTACCGTGAACTTCTTGAGTTTTATATTCAATTCATGCTATGACAATAAGGACATCTCTAAAAAACTGCGAGCTTATCAGCTTATTCTGTAAGAAAATGCTCATTCAGGTGTCCGCGTTGCCGACCTACGAATCAGTTTTTAAAAGATGCCCAAGGAGTCTTTCATGATTAAAGCACTGATTTTGGATTACGGCAATGTTATTTCTTTAACCGATACGGAAGCTATCGATGCGACACTGGCTGCCGAAACCGGCATTCCGCTGAAAGCATTTGGAAATCTTTACAGCACACACCGCAGCGATTTTGATCGCGGCATCATCAGCGGTGAGGAAATGTACAGCCGCTTACTGCAAAATAACGGCTATGAAGAAGCCGCTAAAGATGCCGAGCTACTAAAAAAAATGGTGGATATCGATTTAGCCGCTTGGCGAACTTTAAATAATGCGGTATGCGATTGGGCATTGAACATTCAAAAGCAAGGATTTAAATTGGGCATCCTTTCCAATATGCCATATCAATTTTTAGATCGATATGAAAAAGAAATTCCTCCCTTTGTAGCCGCCGATTATGCATGCTTTTCATGCCGGTTGCATCTGATAAAACCCGAACCGGAAATTTATCGCAAGTGTCTTAAAGGTTTGGGTATCCGCGCAGATGAAGTTGTTTTTTTCGATGACATTGAACGGAATATCGCTGCAGCGCAAAAGCTCGGATTCCGAGGTTTTGTATGGACAGGATTGGCGCAAGCTCAGAAAGATTGGCTTTCTTGCCTGTAAACGACAAAGCCCGGATTAAGCCCTGATTGAGCCGTTGACATAAACTATCGTACACTATAAAATAACGGCATTATTTATATGTTAGGACATTTCTAAAAGCTAACCGAGTTTTTAGAGATGCCCATGTATCTAATCTATTTTTATCTATTTATTAAGGAAGGAAATCATGGCAGAAGAAAAATATGTCTATTTCTTCGGAAACGGCAAGGCTGAAGGTAACGGCGAGATGAAGCAGTTACTGGGCGGTAAAGGCGCCGGCTTAGCCGAAATGACCCGTGCAAAGTTGCCCGTTCCCGCTGGTTTTACAATTACCACTGAAGTTTGTCAATTGTATTATTCAAATAATAAGAAATACCCTACCGGTTTGGAAAAATCTGTAAAAGAGAATTTGCAGAAGCTGGAAAAAAGCGCCGGTAAGAAACTCGGTGATCCCAACGATCCGCTTTTGGTTTCCGTCCGTTCAGGTGCTCCCGTCTCGATGCCCGGTATGATGGAAACGATTTTGAACCTCGGTTTAACCGATAAATCGGTTGAAGGCTTGGCAAAAAAGACATCGAACCGCCGTTTCGCTTTGGATGCGTACCGCCGTTTCATTATGATGTACGGTTCAACGGCAATGGGTATTGACCGCAGTAAATTCGACGCCCTTTTTGATGAAGTAAAAGAAAAACATACCCGCGGACGCTTGAACATTGCAGCAAGTAAAAAAGTCGGCGATACCGATGTAAATGAAGACGAGCTTGCAGAAGTTATTACAAAATTTAAGGCGCTGTATAAAAAAGAGATTAAGAAAGACTTCCCACAGGATCCGATCGAGCAGCTTTGGGGCGCTATCGGAGCGGTATTCAATTCATGGATGGCCGAAAAAGCCGTTACTTACCGCCGCGTAGAAAACCTCGTCGGAATTAAAGGCACTGCAGTAAACGTTATGCAGATGGTATTCGGTAACAAGGGGAATACCTCCGGTACCGGCGTTTGCTTTACGCGCGATCCCAACAGCGGTGAAAATATATTCTACGGAGACTACCTCTTTAATGCACAGGGTGAAGACGTTGTTGCGGGTATCCGTACACCGATTAAACTTTCCGAATTTGAAAAAGAAGATAAAAAAGCTTATGACCAGCTCTGCAAAGTCCGCGCTCTTTTGGAAGACCACTACAAGGACATGCAGGATATGGAGTTTACCGTAGAAGAGGGTAAACTCTATATGCTTCAGTGCCGTACCGGTAAACGCTCTCCTGCTGCCGCGTTCAGAATGGCTGTCGATATGGTGAATGAAGGGCTTATCACAAAAGAAGAAGCGATCATGCGTATTAAAGCAAGCGATATCGAAGGTATCTTCTATCCGGCTATTGACTACAAGCAGGCAAATTTGAAATCCGCATTGCTTGTAAGCGGAATTGCCGCAGTCCCGGGCGCTGCCACCGGAAAAATCTGTTTTTCCGCCGCTAAGGCAGAAGAGCTTGCTGCAAAGAAAGAAAAAGCAATTCTCGTGCGTAAGGAAACCAGCCCCGAAGATGTCGGCGGTATGCACGCTGCACAGGGTATTTTGACTGCAACCGGTGGAAAGACCAGCCACGCAGCGGTTGTTGCGCGCGGTTGGGGAAAATGCTGTATCGTCGGATGCGAAAAACTCGTTATCGATTACGAAAAAGGCGAATGCAGCTATGACGGTAAAGTCCTGAAAGAAGGCGATTTTATCACCCTTGACGGAACCAAAGGTGATGTGTATGTCGGCGAGCTGAAATTGGTACAAGCAAAACAGCCTGAATCATATAAGACCTTGATGAAGTGGGTTGACGAGATTCGTACCATTAGAGTACGCACCAATGCTGACCGCCCCGAAGATGCGAAAGTTGCAATCGAACACGGAGCCGAAGGTATCGGTTTGTGCCGCACCGAGCACATGTTCTTTAATGATGAAAAGCGTATTCTCGCGATCCGTGAGATGATTGTTGCAAACACTACCGAGGGACGCAAAAAGGCTTTGGCTAAGCTGCTTCCGATTCAAACAAAGGACTTTGAAGGCATCTTTAAAGCAATGGATGGAAAAGGCGTTACCATCCGCTTAATCGATCCTCCGCTGCATGAATTTGTACCACACGATAAGGAAGGTCAGCAGAAGTTGGCCGAAGCGCTCAATATCAGTTTTGCAAGTGTAAAGGAACGGGTAGAACAGCTCCATGAAGCAAACCCGATGCTCGGTCATCGCGGCTGCCGTTTGGCAATTACTTATCCCGAAATTCTCGAAATGCAAGTAACCGCTATTATTACTGCAGCATGCAATGTGCACAAAAAAGGTATTACGGTACTGCCCGAAATTATGATTCCGCTTACTATCGATCCTAAAGAATTTGCGATTCTTGAGCAAAGAATTCGCAGCGTTGCAGACGCAATTCTAAAAAAGCATGAGGCTAAGATTAAATACTTGGTCGGTACGATGATCGAAACTCCGCGCGCTGCTTTATTAGCCGATAAAATCGCAGAACGGGCAGAGTTCTTCTCGTTCGGAACTAACGACTTAACGCAGATGACGCTTGGTATAAGCCGCGATGATGCTGCGAAGTTCTTGCCTGCGTATGTGGATGAGCAAAAAGCGGGAGTATTCCCCGCCGATCCCTTCCAGTCGTTGGATCAAGTCGGCGTCGGGTTGCTCGTAAAAGACGGTATTGCAAAAGGCCGTTCAACTCGCCCCGAATTAAAGGTCGGTATCTGCGGTGAACACGGCGGAGATTTGGAATCCGTTAAGTTCTGCTGCCGTGTCGGCATGTCTTATGTTTCGGCATCCCCATTCCGTGTTCCGATTGCCCGCCTTGCTGCTGCACAGGCTGCAATAGAAGCGAAAAAGGGCGGAGCTAAAAAAACGACCAAAACGGCAAAATCCGCTAAAACCACAACAAAGAAGAAATAAATAATCGTTATAGTTTATATAACTGTACCCAAAGGCTGCCCGAAAATTTTAGTTTTGGGTAGCCTTTTTACTTTATAGCTTAATTCCGGATGAAAGCTAATAAGGGAGATACGCTTAAAAACTATAAAGAAGGAGCATGGGGATGTTCCAAAAGTTAGTTACTTTCAAGACAGCTCCAAGGCAACGAAGTAGATGTGTCGTATATTTTCAAAAGTCAGAGGGGTTGTACTTTTCATGATACACCCGCTCATACAAAAACCGTTTATCCTCTTCGAAAAGATCTTCGAACACAAAGCCGAGTACAGCACAGTTGCTTTTTGGAAGAAAATGGGAAAATAGACTTCGCCCTTTGCTATGAATGGTACGGTGAGGAAAATGCAGCACAAACTGAAGCGATTGCCGTTTCCCGATTGAAACTGCATAGCGGTCTTTGCATCCGCAGATGAGTATCTTACTGTCTATAAACAATACATACAGCCCGCTTGATGAATATGGGTTAAACATCATAAACGTTTGCCGTTCAAACTCGTGCAGGCGGTATAAAAAAAGCGGGAACATATTCCGCGTTATTGTTTTTTCTGCCGTATATTGTGCGGCCGTTTGATAAGCCGATGGTAAAAAATCGGTGAAGGCAGGCAAATACAGATCAGTATGGATAATCGAATCGAGGGGAAAATGTTCGTGTTCATGCGCGGTAATCGGAGAGTTATCCGGTATATGAATTTCTGCAAAAACATTGTTTTTTTGCTGTCCATCGGGGTCGTATTTATATGCAATATCGGGTAACGCTATAGAGCAGCTGCCGTTATGTGCATAAACAGTTGTATGAAAGACAATGCTTCGTTTTTTATGATCAAAAAAAACGGATGTTTTTTTCCCGATGAATTCAGGCAGTGGTTGAAAATAGAGCTTACTGTTTTTTATCGTATAGGAGCCGGACGGCAACATATAAAAGAGCGCTCCCGATTGTAGAAGAAGCGGCGGGAACTCCTGTAAGAATGATTCAATGATATAGTCATATTCAATTCGTGAGAGCGGAATCTGCATATTCTGCCCCCTTAAAATCGATATAAGAAATTTTCCATGCGGTATCTTCTTTTACTGCGCCGAATTCCAGCATAATAAACAGCGGCTGTTCGTCATCGGAAAAAAAGTCTGGAACCTCAGCGATATTCTCCGGCTGTTCTTCGATACCTTCCTCGATAGCTTTAGTACCTGCGGTATTTTCCATACTTTTGGTATTTTCGATAGGAAGAGCGTCCGGTTCCGGCTCTCCAGTCTGTACAATTGCATTCTGTTGTACAGCTGCATCTTGTTGTGTAATCGCATCCTGCTGTAAAGATGAACCTTGGCTTATCGCCGTATCATGCGGTACAGCGGTCTCTTTGCTTTCATTGCTAACTTCATCACTCACTTCCGCTGCTGCCGGTTTTACAGTCAGCCGCATCAGTATTATTGCACTGCCATCCTGTTTGAATGATGGGCGTCCGTAAAACGCATAAGAAAAATCAGGAAAATGTTCTATCATAAAACGACCGAGATGAGATAAAAATGCTTTTTGTGTACTAAAAAAGGCATCATCAATCGATTTTGAAACAATTGCTGCTGTGATTTTATCACAAAAGGCGAGGACATCTTCGGGAATATTTTGATAATCCAGTATCCCAAGCTGCGGCAATGAAGGAAGAATATCGCCGTCATCGATAGTATCCGCATACGGAACAGGCCGGTCGCCTTCAATAGTATACGGTTCGGGAAGGGGCGGAATAACCAAATCATCTCCCAATGCTTCCCATTGAATAGAGTCAAAATATGCCTTATTTTGATCCCGTAGAGATTCCGAACAGAGCGGCAGTAGTATCAATAAAAAAAATGCCCCGAACCATTTTTTTCGCACTATTTTATATCTCCTCCCATACCATCCATATCTTCCAACGATAATCCGTAGCACTCCCCGTCCCTATCGGAATTATACGGTTCAATATGGATCACAATATCATACACATTCCCAAGTGCATTTCTAATAGCGAGCGAAGTTTTTTCGGCAATACTGTGCGCTTCACTTACCGGCATGGAGCCGTCAACCTCGATATCCAAATCGATATCCCACAAATTCGCCATTTTGCGTATCCGCGCCCGATGCGGGTTTTTAACCTCCGGGATGGTTGCTACGGCGCTAAAAAGCTGTTCGTAAAGCTGCTTATTGGTATTGCCATCCATCAATTCAACATTGAGTTCAATAAAGAGCGTAATGGCCGATTTGATAATCAGGCATGAAACGAGCAATGCAACAAGCGGGTCAAAATACGGTGCATGGAATAACAGAGAAATAACAAAGCCGAAAAGTACCGATGATGATATAACAATATCATTTACCATATTGCGTGCATTGGCGAGTATCATCAAGCTTTGGGCTTTTTTACCGAGGAGATATTGATTAAGCGCGAGGAGAAGCTTACCGGCAATAGACACCGTCGTTACGATTATCGCAATGCGCTGCGGCATCGGAAGCAGCTCGCCTTTATATACCTGTATCAGTTTATTGATTGAGGCGATAAAGAGCTGGATGCCGGCGAACATAATGATAAACGCCAATACCATAGAGGCAATGGTTTCGGCACGCTGCCGTCCCCACGGATAGCGGGAGTCCGACGGCTTATTGATGATAAAGCTGACGAGCACTGCCATCACGGCAATACCGACATCGGTTGCCGTATCGATGCCGTCTCCCAACACTGCAAGACTGCCGGTTATAAGGCCTACGGCGAGCTTCATTATGCAGAGAAACAGATTACCCCCGAGTGCAATAAAAGAAGCTGTGCGTACAATCTTGGTGCGTGTATCCTGTGTAAGCGTATTTTGATCGGTCGATTGCATTTAGGCGTAAAACTCTTTAATTGTGTCCGCAATATATTGGATATGTTCTTTTGTTATCCAATAGTGTGTTGCCAATCGGAAATACCCGTTGCGGTCGCAAGGATTGATCAAAATATTTTTTCCATGCATATATTCGACAAAGGCTTCCGTATCCAATTGTGCATCTGCGCTATTTTTGAAAAACAAAAAGTTAATGTCCCTGCGGTCATGCGCAATCTCTATTTTATCGATATCGTTTAAGAGCTTTTCCAACATTCCCGCATTCTGATGGTCGGTATCAAGGCGGTACCGCATCTCTTTTAAGGCGATTAAGCCCGCAGCGGCAAGGATACCCACCTGACGCAAACCGCCGCCCATAATTTTGCGGTTCCGGCGGGCTTGGTCGATAAATTTGCGGCTTCCCGCTAAAATAGAGCCGACCGGTGCGCATAAGCCTTTGGAAAGGCAGAACATAACAGAATCGACATGCTGCGTCAGTTCCTTCGCTTCAACACCTAAAGAAACGGCTGCATTGAACAGACGCGCGCCGTCAAGGTGAACGGGAATATGATAGCGGTTTGCGCATCTCCTCACCTGCTCCATCTGCTCTACCGAAAACACTTTTCCGTTTGAGTGCGCATTTTCCAAACAGATAAGACTTGTTTTAGGTTCATGAATATCATCCCCGATGCGTACACGCGGTTCAATTGCTTCCGGTGAAAGAATAGAACCGTGAGCATCGATCGTCCGCAGCTGTACGCCTGCAATAATACTCGCGGCTCCGCTTTCGTGCTGTACGATATGACATTGATCGTCTAAAATGACCTCACTGCCGCGGGGACAATGCGTGAAAAGCGCCAACTGGTTTCCGAATACGCCGGACGGTACGAAGAGCGCTGCCTCTTTTGCCGTAATACTTGCCGCATATTGTTCCAGTTCCTTAACGGTAGGATCATCTTCGTACACATCATCGCCGACCGGAGCCTTTGCCATAGCTTCCCGCATTGCTTCGGTTGGCCACGTAACGGTATCGCTGCGTAAATCAATGTATTTCATATATCCAAGTGTATCCCATAAGCCCTTCCAATGCAATACAGGACATCTCTAAAAAACTTACGGTTTTTAGAGGTTTTTCTTAGATGTAATTTGCGATGCTGAACCTCAGCTACGCATCAGACACTTTTCCGCACGCCTTGATCGGGGAGAGCTGCGAGTGCGGCGGCGAGCGGCTGTCGTGTAACGGGATCATGGTAGTCAGGATACAGTTCCAATAATGGGATGAGTGCAAAGGCTCGCCGGTGTACGGCAGGGTGCGGGATGATAAGCGGAGGATTATCGAGCTTAACGATTTGGCTCCCAAAAAAGAGAATATCGATGTCGAGTGTACGAGGGCCTTTTGGAATCTCAATTTCACGGTTTCTGCCGTAGTCCGCTTCGATCCGTTGCAGAGTTTTAAGCAACGAGGCGGGACTCCCTGCATAGTGTCCCGATACAACCATGTTGTAAAAATCATCCTGATCGAGATAATCCTGCGGCTTTGTGATATAGACGGATGAGGTACGGATATCATTTAAAAATGACGCGAACCGTTTAATTGCTTCTGCAAGGATTGTTTTTGAATCTCCGCGGTTGGACCCAAGTCCCAATATGATTGTTTCCATATCTAAAATTTTCGGCCTCTTTACAAAAGACTTGTATATTTTTATAGTATCGATAGCATTTTGTATAGGAGATACTATGAGTAAATTTTTGGCGGATGCCTCTTTTTGGGAGCTTTTTCCTCAAGCGCAGCTCGGTGTGGTGCTGTTAAAGGGTATAGATAATAGCGGCGAAAGTGTCCGCGATATAAAAGTGTTACTTTCACGAAGCAATGCCGATGCGGAAAAATTTTTGATAAAAAACGTATTCAGCGAAAACCCCGTTATCGCCATCTGGCGTGATGCATACCGCAAGTTTAAAACAAAGAAAGGTGTTCGATGCAGTATCGAAGCGCTGCTGAAGCGGGTAGAAAAACAGAATCCCGTTTCGTATATTAATCCGCTGGTAGATATTTACAATGCAGCGTCATTGCAATTCGGCTTGCCGTGCGGAGCGGAAGACAGCGATACCTTTGACGGTGATTTAATCCTCGGTGTTACAAAGGGCGGCGACGATTTTTTTGCGCTCGGCGATGAAGAGCATAGCCAAACACTGGAAGGTGAGTTGTGCTATCGTGATAACAAGGGCGCAATATGCCGCTGTTTTAATTGGCGCGACGGGCAGCGCACAATGATTACCGAAAACACAAAAAATGCGTTTATCATCATGGAAAACCTTGATCCTGCCCGTTTGGAAGACTTAAAAGCTGCATTGGCGCTTATCGGAGAGTATGCTCAAAAGTACCTCGGTGCAGCTGTTACAACCGAAATTTTAACGCAATCAAATCCTTCTATCGAACTATAATTCTATCTTACTATAAATAATAAGAACACCGGTTAGTCTATTTTTTTTGGCTGATCGGTGTTTTTTTATCGTTTTCCTATTTACTAAATAATAAAATATCGTTATAATACTATCTATAAAATAAAAGAGGATTAGACTATCCGTTTAAGATACAGTTACAAAACGGTACAACATAACGCCTCTTTTAATGAATAGGAGTATAAATTATGAAGTACGCAACATTCAGTATCCCGCCTAAGATTGTACACGGAGTGGGTGCCTTGGAATTTCTTTCCACATTGGAAGGGAAAAAAGCGGCTATCGTTACCGGTGGAAGCTCGATGAAAAAATTCGGCTTTATCGATGAAGCGAAGGGCTATCTGGAAAAAGCCGGTATGGAAGTAGCGGTTATCGACGGCGTAGAGCCTGATCCTTCCGTTAAGACCTGTAAAGAAGGCGGCGCAAAGATGGCAGCCTTTAATCCCGATTGGATTATCGCATTAGGCGGCGGTTCTGCAATGGATGCTGCAAAAATCATGTGGGTGTACTACGAATACCCCGGCTATAACTTTGACGATTTAGCCGCCTTCAAATTCCCCAAGCTGCGTACAAAAGCAAAGCTGGTTGGTATCCCGTCAACATCCGGAACTGCTTCCGAAATTACCGCATTCTCCGTTATTACCGACACGAAAAAAAATATCAAGTATCCGCTCGTAAGCCCTGATATTATCCCCGATATTGCGATTGTCGATGATAGAATCCCCGCAAAAATGCCGCCGCTGGTAACGGCTCAAACCGGTATGGACGTTATGACCCATGCTATCGAAGCCTTCGTGTCTACCGCTCACGACGATTACACCGATCCTTATGCACTTGAGGCGATCCGGCTGGTGTTCGACTATCTTGAGCGGGCCGTCGCAAACGGAAACGATATGGAAGCACGCGGAAAAATGCACACGGCATCAACGGTTGCCGGTATTGCATTCAGCAATTGCTCGCTTGGTATCGTTCACTCGATGGCGCATAAGATTGGCGGTGAGTTCCATCTGACGCATGGTGAGGCGAACGCAATTATGCTTCCGTATATTATCAACTATAATAGAAAAGAAACCGACCGGTACAGCAAGCTGGAAGGGGCTTTAGGTATTGATAATATCGCAAATGCAGTCTCTGCCTTGAACCGGAAAGTTGGTATTACCCGCACCATACAGGAAGGCAAGAATACCGTTATTCCAGAAGATAAGTTCCTCAAGGTATTGGATTTGATGAGCGAAAGAGCCTTTAACGATGCCTGTACGCTGACCAATCCGCGCAAAACCTCTCCTGTTGATATTAAGAAGATTTACCTTGCAGCCTATTACGGCAAAGATATTGATTTTTAACAATATAACCATTTCATAAGATAAAACGCCCTTGCTGCCCTCATCGGTAGCAGGGCTTTCTTTTATGCATAGGATGTTGTTTACGTTGCAATGTGCTTCTCTTCTGATTCTACAACCTCTTTTACCGTTCTTACATAGACAATTTTTATCGGTTCATGTGTTATTCTTTCCCTTAACATCCCCCTCTCTTGACATTTATTACTTAATAAACTAGTATACTAGTTACATAGTATACTAAAGGAGGAGAGCATGAAATATGATACCGATATACCGATTTATGTTCAAATTATCGAAAAAATAAAAAACGATATATTGAACGGTACATTGGTACCGAGTGAAAAACTTCCTTCCATTCAAGAAATGGCGGTGATGATGGAAGTGAATCAAAACACCGTTTCACGGGCATATAAGGACTGTGAATCGCTCGGCATTATCGAAACAAAACGAGGCATCGGCTCATTTGTCATTGATAATCAAGACTTGATCAGCCGGCTGCGTACTGAAAAAGTTACGTGTATCACCAAGGCATTTATCCATGACTTGGAAAGCCTCGGCTATTCACGGGCTGAAATTATTGAACTGATAAAAAATTCAGCTACAACGCAGGCTGCACAGGAGGTTACCCCATGAGTATTATTTTACAAGCGGATTCACTGAAGAAATCTTATTTTACTAAACCGGTACTAAAAGATATTTCGTTAGAAATACAGGATGGTTCGATACTCGGCTTACTTGGTCCCAATGGTTCGGGCAAAACGACCTTTTTAAAAATTATTGCAGGGCTCCTGCACGCAAGCTCAGGGGAGATCAGGATATGCGGTGAAACTGTCGGTCTTGCAACAAAAGCTATGGTCTCTTTTTTACCCGACAGGAATTGCCTCTATCCTAAAATGACTGCGTTGGATGCCATTCAATTTTATCGAGATTTTTTTGAGGACTTTGATCGGAATAAGGCTTTGGAACTGCTTAGTTTTATGCAGCTTGATCCAAACCAAAGTATTAAAACAATGTCAAAGGGCATGATCGAAAAAATGAATCTGACGCTTACTTTTTCCCGTGCAGCAAAACTCTTTGTTCTTGATGAACCGCTCGGCGGAACCGATCCAGTCGCCCGTGAAAAAATTATTAAGACAATTATTAAAACATGGACGGAAAATAGCGCCATTATTATCAGTACGCATCTGGTAACCGATGTTGAACACGTCTTTACCGATGTTGCATTTTTACGGGAAGGAACGATCGCCCTATCCGGTGATGCAGAGCAGCTGCGGGAATCGCACCAAAAATCAATTTATCAGCTCTATCTCGAAATTTTCGGTTAAGACGGCTCTTGAGTTTACGGAGGTTTATATGAAGCAGATTTTTAAATACATCTTTTTACAGCGGAAACAAAGTATTCTCCTTCACTGTGCCCTTATGGCATGTATGAGTGGGGTTGAACTCTTGTTCCTTACCATGACAAACGATGTAACAAACGGTTTTTATCATTTCTGGTTTGTGCTAACCATGTTAGCGTTAGCGGTTATTCCGCTTTCATCCTTTATCCGGTGCAGCAGCGGCTATGGGCGCTCATTGCTATTCACCGATGAAAGTTATCTTATGCTCACGCTGCCGGTACGTACTGAATGGATAGTGCTTGGCAGAATGCTATGCGGACTTGTAGAATTTTGTATATACGCGATTGCCGCACTGATCCTTTTTGTGATAGTGATGCTGTTTTGGATTATCCATTATATGGGATTCCACTTCCGGGATTTATTCCAGCTTAATATCGAGCTTTTAAACACGATACTAGTCAAAAATATTCCGGGATATATTGTGCTGCTGTTTCTGTTTATTGCAGGATTTATTTTGATCGGAAATATAACCCTTGCTGTTCAAACTATTGTGCGGTCTTTTAACATTAGACGTATGCGTGCCCTCTGGACAGTAGGAGGTATCTTGTTATTTATGGGTATGCTTTCATTTATTGGAACGATTGAAACAGGAGCAGCCGCAATGTTGGGCGAAATATTTACTATTAACATTTACGGAATACACCATTATGCCGGAACGCTTACCTATCCTACTACTACGGTACATGTACCGGTAGTATCCATTCTGCTTTCTATCGCTTTCGGTATCGGATGCTTTTTTCTTTCGGTCTGGCTTTAAATAAAAAAGAAGGTAGAAGTGTAAGAGGGAACCGCTAAAAACTTCAAGTTTTTGGACAGTTTCCTTAGATTTAGATGCGATGTTACTACTAAAACCACTGCCATCCATGTCCGTTTTGCAAAGCTGCCACGGATGGCAGTGGAACTAGGCAGAAACAAGTTTTCGCAAGAAAACTTGCAGTCAAGAAATTGACATGGAGATCAATTTCTTGACGTTGACTTAATTTTAAACTCGTTATCAGCTATGCTGATGAGGGATGGCGAAAAAGTAACCAACTTTTGAGACATCCCCTTGTGTTCAGCGAAGTACATGGACGTACTTCGCTGAACAAGCAAAAAAGCAGACGGCGTGTATATCTTCAAAAGGACTACCCCAGCGCTTCCTTTTCCGCTTCCAGTTCACGCAAGCGGGCTTCCAATTCAGCTTCTTTTTCGCGCTTACACAAGGGACATTCAAAATGCTCCCCGTCGATATATCCGTGCTTGGGGCAAATGGAGAAAGTCGGTGATATGGAAAAATACGGGATACGGTAGTGGGATGCAACCGCTTTAACCAAATCGCGGCACGCCTGCCAATCTTTAATCGATTCTCCTAAAAAGATATGGAATACCGTACCGCCGGTATATTTACGCTGCAACGCTTCCTGATGATCGAGCGCTTCAAACACATCGGCGGTGTACGAAACCGGCAGCTGGCTTGAATTGGTATAGTAGGGATCGCGCTCACCTGAGGTGATAATGTCGGGGAACTGCTGTTTGTCGTGCCGTGCAAGCCGGTACGAGGTGCTTTCGGCGGGGGTTGCTTCAAGGTTAAAGAGGTCGCCCGTCTGCTCCTGAAAATCCGCGAGCCGCTTACGGATATGAGTCAGCACTTTTTCGGCAAAAGCTTTACCGGTTTCGCTCACGATAGTTTCTCCGAGGAAGTTAAGGCAGGATTCGTTCATGCCGCAAATTCCGATGGTAGAAAAGTGATTGTTTAAGTGCTGGAGATACCGGCGCGTATACGGGAAAAGTCCTCCCTCCAGCAGCCGCTGAATCACCTTGCGCTTAATCTGCAAGCTGGTTTTAGCAAGCTCCATCAGATAGTCGAGGCGGTCAAAGTATTCTTTTTTCCGTGCGCGCAAGGTAGCCGATTTGCGGCATATTGATGGTAACAACGCCGATGGATCCGGTAAATTCGTCGGAGCCGAAAAGACCGCCGCCCCGCTTCCTCAGTTCGCGTTTATCCAGCTGCAAACGGCAACACATAGAGCGGACATCGCTCGGGTTAAGATCAGAATTGATAAAATTCTGAAAATACGGCGTCCCGTACTTTGCCGTCATCTCGAAAAGGAGAGCGGCGTTCGGGCTATCCCACTTAAAATCCTCGGTAATATTGTAGGTCGGAATGGGATACTGAAAGCCGCGACCTGCCGCATCGCCTTCCAGCATCAGCTCGATAAAGAGCTTATTGATCATATCCATTTCCGCTTGGCAATCACCGTAGGTAAAATCGGTTTCCTTTCCGCCGACCACCGCCTTTTTATCGGCAAGGTCTTTGGGGCATGTCCAGTCGAGTGTGATATTGGTAAACGGCGCTTGGCTTCCCCACCGGCTCGGCGTGTTAACCCCGTAGATAAAGCTTTGCAGGCACTGTTTTACACTCTTTTCGTCCATCTTGTCGGCTTTTACAAAGGGTGCGAGATAGGTGTCGAAAGAGCTGAATGCTTGCGCCCCCGCCCATTCATTTTGCATAATGCCGAGAAAGTTCACAATTTGCTGAATAAGGGTAGAAAGGTGGCGCGCAGGCTTCGACGTAATCTTGTCGGGAACGCCGCCCAAGCCCTCTTGAATGAGCTGCCGGAGCGACCATCCCGCACAATAGCCCGAAAACATCGAAAGGTCATGGATGTGGAAGGCGGCTGTCTGATGCGCTTCGGCGATTGCCGGCGTGTAGATATTTTTAAGCCAGTAATTCGCCGTTATCGTGCCGGAGTTATGCAGGATGAGTCCGCCGAGCGAAAAATTGACATTGGCATTCTCGTTGACCCGCCAATCGCTTTTGCTCAAGTAACCGTTCATCGTTTTGTCGATATCGATCATCAGCCGTTCCGCATCGCGGACAGCTTCCCGTTTTGCACGGTAGAGGATAAATGCCTTTGCGATGCGTGCTTCATTGCGTTCGATCAAAACATTTTCAATAATATCCTGAATTTCTTCGATTGCCGGAATCGAATGTGCATGGCGCGAAGCCATCAACTCCGTCAACTTTTCTTCTACTGCAACCGTCAATAAATCAGCTTTTTCTTCATCTACGGAACCGGTAACCGCTTCAATCGCTTTTTGAATTGCTATCTTTATTTTATTTCGATTAAAAACTTCAATATCGCCTGACCGCTTTACCACCGAGCGTAATATCGGTTTTGTTTCTATTGTTGTATCGCCCAAAAAGGCTGTCCATTCAGGAAATACTGCTTGATCCATCTGCTTCCTCCCCATATTTGACATATCGGAACCTCTAAAAACTTGAGTTTTTAGAGATGCCCATGTATTTTTTGTACTTCGTTGATAAACTCATCAAGGTTATTGAATTTCTTATATACCGATGCAAACCGGATATACGCTACTTTATCTACAGTGTATAAACGGGCAAGTACCATTTCACCCAGCTCGGTACTCTTGATTTCTTTAGCGCTCTTACTATTCATAACCGCTGCATCTTCAATATCGCTGACGATGTTTTCAATTTCGTTCATCGAAACGGGGCGCTTTTCCAGTGAGCGTTCGATGCCGCGTTCCAATTTTGAGCGATCGAATGGCTCTCTCCGGCCGTTTCGTTTAACCACCATCAGCGGTTTTTCTTCTATCCGTTCATAGCTGGTAAAGCGGTACCCGCAGCTGAGGCATTCTCGTCGCCGCCTGATGCAATCGCCTTGCCCGAGCGTTCGGGACTCTACCACTTTGTCGTCAACACTTCCGCAATACGGACAGCGCATATTCTCTCCCTTTTTTAACCGGCAAAAAAGGCTGTGAGTGTTTCCCACTGCCGTTCGAGCGCTGTGTTGCGTGCCGGAAAAATGGCGACTGTTTTCTTTTCTCCGGTTCGTAAACACAGCACGCACTTTATGAACGGTGTTTTAAAAATCCCTTTGGTAAAGCGCTCCGTTTCGGCTTTTTCTATATCGGAAAAAAGATGTTGCGTACGCAAAGCAAAAAACACAAGGCCGACTCGATACTCTACCGTCTGTTCCGTACAGTTAAAGCTCCACCGATTTATATAGCACAGCACAAACAGCGAAAAACATCCCAATATAATTCCCAAAATCGGTAGCTGATGCCGTTCATTATACATAAGAACAGAGGCTGCACTGATACACAGCAGCATCACCGCATATCCTACCCGTGTTCCGGGAGAAAGGAGCGAAAAGGTGAAAATATTGCTTCGTTTTTTTTCAGGTAACAACGGTTTATCCATGGTTACGCTTCCGATTATATCGAGCTAAAAGACCGATACCGATAAGACCGCCTGCAATCATCATAAAGCAAAAGATTTGTCCGGTAGAAATATTTTTGAACGAGCTAAAAAGATAGATATTTGCCTCGTCCGCTGCAATCCGGAATCCCAATTCATAATCGGGTTGACGGAAGTATTCGATAAAAAATCGGACAACGCCATAGCCGATTGTATAGAAGCACAATAAAAAGCCGTTAAACGGTTTTTTTATTGCGCACCAGCCATACCGCAATCCAGAGGAGCACTCCTTCAAACAGCGCTTCGTACAGCTGGCTCGGATGGCGGGGCAGGTTGACATACTGTGCTCCTTCCTGTATAGCGATTCCTGCTTTTGCTGCAAACTCTTGTACCCATGCTTCTTTGACCGGAAAGCAATCGTGCAGCGGCACTGACGGAAAAATCATACCGATGGGACTTGTTGTGATGCGCCCATAGAGTTCTCCATTGAAAAAGTTTCCGAGCCGTCCGAAAGTGTAGCCGAGCGGTATGCCTGCTGCTGCGGTATCCGCCCAAGCGAAAAAGTCCTGTTTATGCCGTTTTGTCCACAGAAAGGCGCCTAAGAAGCATCCGATAAACCCCCCGTGATACGACATTCCCTGTAAGCCCGTCCATTGCCGCGCTTCTGAGAACGGCCAAAAGATCAACCACGGTTTTTGCCAATAAAGCCATGTCGGTTCATATACTAGCGTTGCGAAAATGCGGGCGCCGAGCATCAGCCCGAATAGAGACCATGTAAAAAAGTCGATGATATCTTCGTTCGTGATAGGCTTTTCGCTTTTTGCATATCGTTGTAACTCACCTTTTTTAACCTGTACCTTAAACAGCGCGAAAGCTATCGCAAAGGCAACGAGGTACATAAGTCCGTACCATCGTAAAAAGGGGAAGCCCGGAATAATCTCCGGTTTTATCCACGACGGATATTGAATAGCACAAATCATAAAAACACCTCTTATTCCGCCGTAAACTCGATTTTATCTTCAATTTGATTACAGACTATTCTGCCCTGTTTTGAATCGAAGGTGAATATGACATGAGAAGCCGGTTCGCGTACTTCGTAATATCTGCCATGGCTTTCTAAAATAACGCCGGGGTACACGGTGCCGGTTACCTTCACCTCCGAGGGAATATGCGATTCAAAATTCTCTTTCAACTTAAAAATCTTTATACCCAGAGACGTATTTGATTTAAGCAAGATGACTTTTTGTTCCCGCAGTTCTTGGATACGGTCAGCAGGGGTTTCCGTATCGCTTAACTCCGCTTCTATGCGAGCAAGCTCCAGCAGGTTTTCCTGCGTCTGTTTTTCGTATACCTCGATTTTATCTTTTATGAGGTAGTCTTGCCCGAAAGAAATAATCGTGCGGACGGTTTTGTAATCACCTAAATTGCGCACATTGATACCGTGGGCAGCATGGGCGTTTCCCCCGATAAAACTACCCGGTTCTCCGTTCATAATGAGTTGACCGTTTGTTTTAACAACGCAGCGGAAACTGTATTCATTGATATAGATATTACCGCCTGCGAACAACCGTGCGGTTTCGGCAAAATGGAGTGCCATCGTGTTCTTTGCCCACACCGTACCGCGGCTTTCTCCGCGTATGCCGCCGTTCATTAAAAGCGATTCTTTGGTATACACCAGCGATACACCTGCATCTCCGTTGACGGTTAAGCTGCCGCCTGCCTTTACGCTGCGGTCTGCATCTATGTCCCCATTGATAATCACATCACCCGCAAAGATAATGTCGCCGGTTTCTTTATTCACATCGGTGTCGATAATTTTTGAATTCAGTATCTTGAGCCTTTCACCGGTGCGTATCAATTCTCCGTGTACAGCTGCTACGAAAGAAATTTTTCTTCCTTGTTTAATGACACGGATCGTGTTATCGGTTTGAGGCAGATTTAATGGTACGGCCTTATCGATTTCTATAGTAGTACCGAATACGTCGGATCCTTTCTCGCCGGTTTCCTGAAAGAATGTTTCCAACAGGGTTTCTCCTCGTTTTACCGAAACACTGTTGGAATGCCCGAAATGTACCTTCCAGTCAAATTGGTACGAATGCGGGGCGACCGGCTGTATGCCTCTGCTGACGGTAAATTCAACCGGCGCAGAGGAAAGCCGTGCTTCGTAAATAGCCTCCCTCAGTATTTTGTCGGTATATCGATCAGGCGGTAGGTTTACCTCGTCCAAGGCTTTTTTTAAGCGGGAAAGTGAAAGGCGTGCACCGGCTCCTCTTCCCGATTCGAGGATGAGCGATGCTTCCATGTTGTCGGCACTGATAACAGCTTTGACCGTGGCATCTTTATACGGGATAATACGTAGCTTGAGTCCGTCGGGACTTTCCGCCGATAAAAGAATACCGTTACAACCGGCTTTTAGTTCGTCGTTGGTTTGCGTGATATTTCGTAAATCAAGTACAAAGGGGTCATTGCCCGGTAAGCCCGGAATAGTATTTCCATAAATATCCGCTCCGCTTGTTCCGAGTTCCGATTTTGAAAATTCGTACAGCAGATCGTGTTTTGCGACGATGGAAAGAGCTTGCGCTTCGGATAGCGGAAAGTCTTTGTCGTATATCATCTGCGGTTGCTCACGGGCTGTTCCTACCGCATGGAGCAGTTTTTTACGGAACAGGATATCTTCTGCCTCGTCCAACTTTGTAATATGCGAAATAAGAGATCGATCTTTTCCTCGGCCGGGGAGTGTGCCTTCTGCGATGACAAGTTCAATTTCACGGTCAGATGCTTCGACAAAAGCAGTTATTTTTTCGTCCAGCGCTTTAAAATCGATGTTTGCAATTTGGCTGTTATTCAGCATTGTCGTAATCAGTTTTTTATCGATACTGTGCGGTTCGTTTTTTGCTTTCCGTATATAGAGCGTCGCCTTGGTTTTATTCGGATCGATAATAAGCCGTGTATCAAAGGATGGATCAAGTTCGATTTCGAGGGGAAGCGGCAAGGTTATTCCATACAATATTTTATCGAAGTAACGTTCAAACTGCTGTGCGTTGATGAGGTTTTCGGTAGATACTCCCTCTTTTTTAGCCTGTTCTACTATTTCTGCATAGCTGGGGAATACACAATCCTCTTTATTGTCTACGTCGCTGACGGAAAAATACCACTTTTTATTTCTTTCGTTTTGTTTTATCGTCCACTTCATATCATACCGCTTATATACGATACCCTTGTTCAAGGGCTGTTTTTATTTTCCGCTTTAACAAAGCATTTTCTTTCTTTAAGACGGAAATCTCATATTGTTGACTCTTGAGCATTTCGGCAATATCACTCATCGACAGCGCCTCGCTGCCGATGAGGTCTTCGATATAGCCCATTTTTGAGCGGAAGTCGGTTTCAGCCTCCAATTCGGCAGACTGAAACGTTTCGTCGGTATATTCGGCGTAGTCTGCCGCATTTTGAAAGGTTTCGGTTTCGGACTGCAGAATTTTGTCGGCGATGCGATAGATTGCCTGAGAAATCATCGCATGTGGTTTGTATAAGATGACGGGTAAACGCGATGCAAGCGCCGTATCCTGTATTGTATCTCGGTAAATAACGCCGAGGTGTTCAAGGTTGATATTGAGGTATTCCTGACATGAACGGCGGATCTTTAAGGCTTTATCGGCATCTTTCGGGTCGTCAAGCATATTCATAATAAGCCGGGGCTTAAATTTCCGCAGATTGGATAAAAAAAGTTCGGTGTTTTTAGGATCGACTTTTTCCAGCTCGGTGATGATGCGGGGAATATACATTCGCTGCATAGATGCGGAATCCGACTTGAGCTTCTCAAGGTATTTAAAACCGGGGCTGTTTCGCTTAAAGGCTCCATAGAGCATACGGAATACGACATTTTTTAGGAAAAGATATGCGTTCAGTATTGCGGTAACCGACGGCGCAGTAACGACAATGCCCTGAGGGGAGAGTAAAAAGAAATCCAGAATACCGAGGTGCGTTCCTGCACCGAGATCAAGAATTAGGTAGTCTGCATCCATTTTAAGCATATTTTTGATTAAGCTGTTTTTATCGGAGGCTTTTAAGGCTGCGAAGCCGGGAATTTCGGAGTCGCCCGGAACAAAACGAACATTCGGATACCCCGTATTTACAATAATATTTTCAAATGACGAATTTCCCGACAGAAAAGTACCGATTCCGTGCGCATTCGATTGCTGTCCAAGGACTAAGTGAAGATTCGATGCGCCTAAATCCAGATCGGCAACCAGAACGTTTTTTCCTGCTTGTCCGAGTGCAATTGCAAGATTCGCGGAAAGAAGACTTTTTCCGACCCCGCCCTTTCCGCTAGCAATCGGTATTATTTGCATAATACACACTCCCCTTTATAAATGAATAAAACAACAGCACCGTATCAGCTGCGAGGAAAAACAGAACTTCCTTTGAAAAATCGATCCTAATGCTGTTTTGTGCCGAGTTAAAGACAATCCCTATTATAGCAAATCCCTGTTGAAAAATATAGAGGAATTCCGCGCAAACAGCGGTTAATTTGAACAATGCAACCGCATAAAGCGCCCAGTGAAAGTCTTTTTCGTTTAACGCGAGCATCAGCCACAAAAGTACCGGCATACAGAGCGCCGCAAGTGCGCTATACTTAAAGAAAGTCATCCCTTGGGGATAGCCGACAGAAAAGACAGCGATATAAAAAACTTTTATTATTTCGTACACAAAAGCGGCACAATAGGCAGCAACCGTTTTCTTGTTCATCTAATAGAGTGTATGCGCTAGATTACGTTAGGTCAAGGGCTATTATCAAGGCGCACGTAATACAAAAGCTCCTTCAAAGGGGAGCGGCGTGTCCAAACTGCAACAGGCTTGAACGTTAGTGGAAGCGTAGAACTTAAGTCTTGGCTTAAGTCCCTGTTTTTATAGACTCAGTACAAATCACCTGTTTTACGGGTGGTTTGTACTACGTCTAAGCTCTGTCTACTCCGCATCCCCTCCGTCGAGGTCAAGCTCTCCGTTGAAGGTTGTTTCCGAAGCGGGCGGCGCGATGTCTTCTTCATCCTCGCGTGCAACCACATCCAACCCGATGAGCTGGTCGGGGCTTTCGATATCGAGGATTTTAACACCCTGCGCGGCGCGTCCCATCACATTAATAGAGGAAACCTGCACGCGGATGGTTTTTCCCTGTCCGGTGATGCAGACAATTTCGTCATCGTCAGCGACGGCAAGCAATCCGACCACCTCGCCGGTCTTTTCGGTAATGGTGTACACCTTTTGTCCGCCGGTACCGCGCCCATGCGGAGAAAACTCTGAAAAGTCAACCCGCTTGCCGTAGCCGTTCTCGCTCATCACGAGGAGCTTGCCGCCGTTAATCCGAAGCGCGCCGGTCAGCTCATCCCCGCCGGACAGCCGAATACCGATTACCCCGTGTGAAGCGCGTCCTTGGTCGCGTATTTCGGTTTCGGAAACGCGGAGCGCCTGGCCGTGCCGGGTTACCAGCATTAGCTCATCTTTACCGGTGGTAAGGATTGCGCTTACCAGCTTGTCCCCTTCATCCAGCTTAATGGCGATAATGCCGCGCGTTTTGGCATTCCGGAAGCTGTCGGTCTGTACCTTCTTCACGATGCCGCCCGCCGTCGCCATCAGCAGGTATGTGTCGCTACTAAACTCTTTTAAGGACACAATCGTGGTAATTTCCTCGTCGGAAGATACGGCGAGCAGCGACTTGATATGAGAACCGCGGCTTGTACGGCTTGCTTCGGGGATTTCGTGTACCTTAACCCAGTATGCCTTCCCCTCATTGGTGATAAACATAATGTAGTCATGCGTCGAAGCAGTGAAAATCTGGTCGATAAAGTCATCTTCAACCAAAGCTGCCGAATTGGAGCCCTTGCCGCCGCGGTTCTGCCGCTTGTAGGCGGTAATCGGTACCCGCTTGATGTAGCCGAGATTGGAAACCAGCACTACCATCTGTTCTTTTTTGATGAGGTCTTCGATGTTAATCTCTTCTACCTCGTCGCTGACAATATCGGTACGGCGGTCGTCGCCGAATTTTTCTGCAAGCTCATCGGTTTCCTGCTTAATGAGCGCAAGAATCTTTTCAGGATGCGCCAAGAGGTCTTTCAAATGTTCAATCAGCAGTTCAAGCTCCTGCAATTCCTTGCGGAGGTCTTCAATTTCGAGGCTGGTGAGGCGTTTGAGCTGCATATCAACGATGGCCTGCGCCTGTATGTCGTCAAACGAAAACCGCTCCATCAGCGCATTCTTGGCGCTTGCCGTATCGCGGGAGCCGCGGATAATCTTAATTACCTCATCGATGTTGTCGATGGCGACGATAAGAGCGCGTAAAATATGGGCGCGCTCTTCAGCTTTTTTCAGGTCGAAGCGGACGCGGCGGGTAACAACCTCCTGCCGGTGCGCAACAAAGTAGCCGACCAGCTGTTTGAGCGTCAGCGTTTGCGGCCGCCCATCCACCAACGCAAGGTTAATAACGCCGAAGGAGGACTGCAGGGCTGTCTTGGAAAAGAGCTGGTTCAGCACCACCTTTGCGATTGCTCCCCGCTTCAGCTCGATAACCAGCCGTAAGCCGGCGCGGTCTGAGGTTTCATCGTTGACTGCCGCAATCCCTTCTATCACTTTTTCACGGGCAAGTTCGCCGATCTTCGCAACGAGCGCCGTGGTGTTTACCTGATAGGGCACTTCGGTAAAGATAATCGTTTCCTTGCCTTTTTTATCAACTTCAATATTGAACCTGCCGCGGACTAAAATCTTCCCGCGTCCGGTTTTAAACGCCTGCCGGATGCCTTTTTTGCCGAAGATAATGCCGCCGGTCGGAAAGTCCGGCCCTTTGATGTACTTGGCAAGCTCATCAATGGTAATGTCGGGATTGTCGATATAAGCGGACACCGCTTGAGCAATTTCGCGTAGGTTGTGCGGCGGCATATTGGTTGCCATACCGACGGCAATACCGCTTGAACCATTCGCCAATAGGAACGGAAATTTGCCCGGCAGAACGGTCGGCTCCTGCGTAGAATCGTCAAAGTTCGGGATAAAATCAACGGTATCTTTTTTGATGTCTTCTACCATCGACTCGGCAAGCCGCGCCATCTTTGCTTCCGTATAACGGTAGGCCGCAGGCGGGTCGCCGCCGATGGTACCGAAGTTTCCTTGCGGATGGATTACCGGATATCGGAGTGAAAAATCCTGCCCCAAACGGACAAGCGCATCATAGACGGAGGCATCGCCGTGCGGGTGGTAGCTTCCCAGCACATCACCGACAATCTTAGCGCATTTGCGCGTCGGCCCCGAATAGCGCAAACTCTTCTCTTCCATCGAGTAGAGGATTCTGCGGTGTACCGGCTTCAAGCCATCCCGCACATCGGGCAGGGCGCGGCTCACAATAACCGACATCGAATAATCTATATATGCACGTTTTACTTCAGTTTCAATCGGAATGGGGATTAACACCCCGCCTTCCGGCGTTTTTATCTCTTCCACGTTTTATGCTCCATTACACATCGAGATTTGCATAGACCGCATTTTCTTCGATAAACTTGCGGCGCGGCTCTACTTCTTCGCCCATCAGCGTGCTGAAAATCCGGTCAGCTTCTACTGCATCGGGCAGGGTTACCCGCATCATCTTACGGCGGGCGGGATCCATCGTGGTCTCCCAGAGCTGCGTGCCGTCCATCTCACCCAAACCCTTGTATCGCTGCACCGCGGGGCTGACGTTGCGTCCGATTTCATTCAAAATGCTGTCCCGCTCACTGTCGTCATACACGTACCATTCCTTTTTATTGTAGGAAATTTTATAGAGCGGCGGCATCGCGAGATACACATAGCCGTGCTCAATCAGTTCCGGCATATAGCGGAAAAAGAAGGTGAGTAAGAGCGTGCGGATATGGGAACCGTCCACGTCGGCATCCGCCATAATGATAATCTTGTGGTAGCGGATTTTATCAAGGTTAAAGTCTTCACCGATGCCGGTACCGAGCGTTGCAATAATCGGCTGGAGTTTCTCATTGCTCATCACCTTGTCGAGCCGGGTTTTTTCGACGTTCAGCATCTTTCCCCAGAGCGGCAAAATCGCCTGCGTCTTACTGTCGCGCCCCTTCTTTGCGGAACCGCCTGCAGAATCACCTTCTACAATGTAGACCTCACATTTTTCCGGGTCTTTGGAAGAACAGTCGGCAAGTTTCCCCGGCAGTCCGAAGCTGTCAAGGCCGCTTTTTCGGCGGGTCGCTTCCTTTGCCTTGCGCGCTGCGATACGGGCGGTTGCTTCACCGACTGCTTTTTCGAGGATTTTATCGATTTCGGTCGGATTTTGCTCAAAAAAGAGGGTGAGTTTTTCGTTGATAAAGGTGTCAACAATGCTGCGTACGTCGCTGTTGCCGAGCTTGGTTTTCGTCTGTCCTTCAAACTGAGGCTCGGGAACTTTGACCGACAGTACCGCCGTTAAACCGGCACGCACGTCTTCTCCCATCAGCTTTTCTTCTTTTTCCATCTTTTTGGAAAGCTTGGCGTTCTTTTTCAAGAATTCGTTCATCACGCGGGTGAGCGCCGTTTTAAAACCTTCGAGGTGGGTGCCGCCCTCGCGCGTGTTAATATCGTTGACAAAAGAAAGGATGTTTTCTTTATAGCCGTCGTTGTACTGCATTGCAAGTTCAACAATGACATCGTTTTTTTCACCGTCAAAATAGATCGGTTCCTTAGGCAGTACCTGTTTGCTTTCGTTCAGGTAGCGTACAAAGTGAGAAATACCGCCGTCAAAGGCAAAGGTTACCTCTTTTGGAGTCGAAAGCCGCTCGTCGCGCAGCGTAATGCTGATAGTGTTGTTCAAAAAGGCGAGTTCTCGCAACCGGACTGCCAGTACGTCAAAATTATAGGTTGTTGTTTCGGTAAAAATAGTCGGATCGGCAGTCCAGCGGATAGTAGTGCCGCGCTTTTGCGTCTCTCCGCGTTTGGTAACAGGACCGAGCGGCTCACCGAGCGCAAATTTCTGCACATATTCAAAGCCGTCCCTGTATACAATCGCTTCCATACCGGTAGAAAGTGCGTTTACAACAGAAACACCGACACCGTGCAAACCGCCGGAAACCTTGTACGAACCCTTGTCGAATTTACCGCCTGCATGGAGCCGCGTCAAAACCAACTCCAGCGCGCTCACGCCCTCTTCGGGGTGAATATCGACGGGAATACCGCGTCCGTTATCTTCTACCCTGACGGTATCGTTTTTTTCCAATACGACCAAAATGGTATCGCAATAGCCCGCCATCGCTTCGTCGATACAGTTGTCGACGACTTCGTATACCAGATGATGCAGCCCGTCGGGTCCGGTAGAGCCGATATACATTCCGGGGCGCTTGCGGACGGCGTCCAGCCCCTTTAAAACCGTAATATTTTCTGCTGAATATGAAGGCGTTGTCATGCACTATCCTTAGAGAATAAAAATGAAGGGAACCGATAAAAGAATGATTTTTAGCGGTATCCTGTGAATTATTGGTTATCCTATAAAAATGATTTTAACGGTAGAAGCTCCCGTTCTTTATGAAAATCGGGCTATTGTACTATAATCAATCGAAAAAGTAAAGGCTGAAACTAACGTACGGGTATTTCAAATTGACAGTGTGTCCTCATACGTATTATAGTAGGCAAAGGATGATGAAAAAAGAACTATCTTTTAAGCCATTTTCATATTTGAAGCATAAAAATAAAGGGAATTACGTGCAGAAGTCTTGTTTTTTTAAAATAGTCGGACACAGCTGCCTTATCGCTGTGGTTATTTTTATCAGCGGTTGTGTATCGCGTCCGCCTGAGTATGATATGCAAGCTTTCGGTGCCGTTGGAACGGATGCCGATGTGTATATAGTTGCTCCCGTTGCAGGGAACGAACCGCTTTTAAAGGCGCTGTTTACTGCCTTTGTGTCGGAGAAAACCGCTCTGCAGTATTTAAACCGGACATCGGTACTGTATATCGGAGCAGACTACGGGGCGTCGCCGTCGGCAACCGTTGTTTCGAGCGGTTCTTATCCTGTTAGTTTAGGAGATTTGCTGTTTCCTAAAAAAGACGGTTGGGAAAAACGCCGCGCGGTAGCGCTGAACAATCATACTTATTATTCTTCCGAGGTTGCGGATATAGTGGTGCAGGAAAAAACAGCTTTTATGTGCTTAGGTGATAATCAACGGAATTCGGCGGCGTTTTTGCAGCGGATAGCCGAGCCGCACTTGCCGATATTCCCGCCTCGGTTCCAAGCTCTGAGCGAAACGGGCGGAGTAGGTGAAATCGGTTTATATGCTCGATCAGGCAACCTCATCGCAGCCGCTTTGCTGGATTTAGAAGATATCGAATTACCGATACGGTCGATAGAACTCTATCTGAAAAAAAAACGCGGATTCGATCTATCGCTGCTCCGCCGTATTTGAAACGACTGATGTTCGTACAGCGCTTGTAGTCCGGTTGCTTCTGAGCCATGGCATGAATGGAGATTTTTCCGTTCAAGGCTCTTCTGTTTTTGTAGAAAATGCCGATATTACAGAAACAGAGTTCATTAAAATGCTGGAATCTATGTTTTTTAAAAGCTTATAGCGTTGACGAAAATCTCTTTAAATATTTTTCGTAGTTATGGGGTGCGTATGCCTACGTATGACTATATGTGCGATTCTTGCGGAACGGCTTTTGAGGTGCAGCATAAAATAGCTGATACTCCCGTTATAGTTTGCCCTCAATGTGGAGCATCCGCTCATCAAGTATTCTCCGCAGGATTTGGATTAAATTTTACCGGTAAAGGGTTTTATCAAACCGATACACAAAAAACAGCTGCGTCTGCAAATGCGAAGAAAGTTGATGGACAAGAAGGAACTTTGCAAAAAAAGGATAAACCGGCCAAGTCGTGCGGCTGTAGCTGTTCGGGCGCCTGTTCGTGTTCAAGCTAAATATATGAATAAACAACCTAAGTTTTTTTGTGAAAATTGTAATGCAGAAGTTCGTCGTGATGCGGTGATCTGTCCGTATTGCGGTCGTTTTTTTGCCTCCGTGCGGTGTCCTTCGTGTGGATTTACCGGAACACATAAAGAGTTTAAAGATGGATGTCCTTCATGCGGCTATGCATTCACTCCTGATGTACAAGAGGATAAAAAGAATAATACAAAAAAAATAAAAAAAAAGAAATTTCATATTCTGCGGTATATCAAACCTAAAAACGATATTCGCACTGATGCCGACCCTTTACCTTTATGGATATATGGGGTAGTTATTTTGCTCTGTGTAGTTCTTGCAGCACTTTTCTTCTTCCTTTAAGCGAAAAATACTTATTCCAAACAAAAAACATCAGTGGCATATCGATCTCTCAAAGATATGATAATTTTGCTTGACTGTTAGCAATTTCGGCTCTATACTTATAGATAACAAACCTGTTCGGAAACTTCCGTTTCTGAACAGGGTACCTTGAAATGCGATGTTCTTGCATCGTGCTATTTGTGCGATGCGTGAACTCGTCGACCTATTCGAAAACGCAGTTATCGAATAGATCTAATATAAGTGGGGTAAAATGAGTACGGCTAAAGTTTTTAGTTCCATTTTACCATAATATGATTGTTTGCTGAAACTTATTGAGGAGGAGTTTTATGAGCAAAGAAACCTTAAATCCGTTAGCAAATGCACAGGCACAGGTAAAAAAAGCGTGTGATGCTTTAGGTGCAGACCCCGCGGTCTATGAATTATTGAAAGAACCGCAGCGGATGATTGAAATTTCCATTCCGGTAAAGATGGATAACGGTTCTATCAAGGTATTTAAAGGATATAGAGCTGCACATAATGATGCGGTCGGTCCTTACAAGGGCGGTATTCGCTTCCATCAGAATGTCAATGCCGACGAAGTAAAAGCTCTTTCTATTTGGATGAGTATTAAATGCCAAGTAACCGGTATTCCCTATGGCGGTGGAAAGGGTGGTATCACGGTCGATCCTTCAGAACTGTCTCAGCGTGAGCTTGAGCAACTTTCGCGCGGCTGGGTACGCGGTTTGTATAAGTACTTGGGTGAAAAAGTAGACGTACCTGCTCCGGACGTTAATACCAACGGCCAGATTATGGCATGGATGCAGGACGAGTACAATAAGCTTACCGGCGAGCAGACAATCGGTGTATTTACCGGTAAGCCGCTCACCTACGGCGGTTCCAAGGGAAGAAACGAAGCAACCGGTTTCGGTGTTGCAGTTGTTATGCGTGAAGCATGCAAAGCAATCGGTATGGATTTAAAGAAAGCGACCGTTGCCGTTCAAGGTTTCGGAAACGTCGGACGGTTCACCGTTAAAAATATCATCAAGCTGGGCGGAAAAGTCGTTGCAGTTGCAGAATTCGATAAGAAAGAAGGTACATACGCAACCTACAAAGAAAGCGGCTTTACCTTTGAAGAATTGAACGATGCAAAAACAAAAGACGGCAGCTTACTCCATGTTCCCGGTGCAAAGAGAATTTCTCTCGATGACTTCTGGGCATTGAACGTCGATGTTATCAGCCCCTGTGCAATGGAAAACGCGATTAAAGAGCACGAAGCTAATCTGATTAAAGCGAAATTAATTTGCGAAGGCGCAAACGGCCCCATCACGTTGGAAGCTGACGAAATCCTTTACAAGAAAGGTATCCTCGTTACTCCCGATATTCTGACCAATGCCGGTGGCGTTACCGTTTCTTACTTTGAATGGGTACAGAACCTCTACGGCTACTATTGGACTGAAAAAGAAGTTGAAGAGAAAGAAGAGCGTGCGATGATCGATGCGTTCAACCCAATTTGGGCATTGAAGCAAGAAAAGAACGTTTCTTTCCGCCAAGCAACTTACATGAAATCTATCAAGAGAATTGATGAAGCGATGAAGGTAAGAGGCTGGTATTAATCCCGAACTTCATATTTGCCTGAAAATATATGAGAACGGGGCTGTCCAAAATCTGAAAGCCTATCGGCTTTTTCTGTAAGGAAATGAATTATCATATCCGCTAAAGCGGATTGCGTAACAGTTTTTGGACAGTTTCCTTAGATTTAGATTCGATGTTGTGATGCAAAATGTACGTCCTTGTACATTTTTCATCGGCGAGTTTTTGCTGTGCAAAAACGTCGCTGCTGCCGGGAACCACCGCCATCCGTGGCGGGTCTGACAGTCATTACTGTATAAAGACTTAATTTTAAACTCGCGGGGATGTCGAAAAAGTAACCAACTTTTGAGACATCCCCGTTTCTATATGGGTAGATAACAGGTTTTAATTTACAAGGCGCATTGGGTGTCGTAAATGATCATCCGATGTGCCTTTTTTATTTTTACAGGAGCAATCTCTGAAAACTCAATGAGATTTGCCTCGTATCATTCGGACTGAATATCCCCATATAGAAAAAAATGCTGTTTTCTTCTATAATGAAAAAGAACTTTTTGGGGAGGGTAAATTATGAAAGCAGTCGTATTGGATGGCTTCACGCTTAATCCGGGGGATCTGTCGTGGCGTATTTTACAGGATATTGCAGATATTACGATATATGACAAAACCGCACCCGATGAAGTATATGAACGGGTAAAAAACTGTGAGGCTGTCTTATCGAATAAAATTGTGTTTTCAAAGGAATTGATTGCGCGTTTACCTAAGTTGCGGTACATCGGCGTGCTGGCAACCGGTTATAACGTTATCGATGTAGAGGCGGCTCATGCGGCAGGTATCACCGTAACGAATATTCCCAGCTACAGCACCGACAGCGTTGCGCAGTTGGTATTTGCATTCATCTTACAGTTTTATTGGCACGTAAAGGAGCACAGCGATGAGGTTCACGGCGGTACATGGAGCCGCAGTGAGCATTTCTGCTATACCTCATTTCCGACATTTGAACTGACGGGGAAAACGCTCGGTATTATCGGGTTTGGGCACATCGGGCAAAGGGTTGCGGAAATTGCACTTGTGATGGGGATGCGGGTACTCTATGTCAACCGCTCGCCCAAAACGGTACCGCGGCTCGCTGCGGCGAAACAGGTGGAGCTTGACACTCTCCTTGCCGAAGCCGACTTTATCAGCTTGAATGCGCCGCTTAATAGTGCAAGTGAAAAAATGATCGATGCAGCCGCGCTTACGAAAGTAAAGCCGGATGTGGTTATTATCAACACCGGACGGGGGCAGCTTATCGATGATGAGGCGGTTGCCGCAGCATTAAAAAAAGGCGCCATCGGCGGGTATGCGGCCGATGTACTGAGCACCGAACCGCCGCCTGCAAACCATCCGCTGTTCGGCTGTCCCAACTGCTTCATAACGCCGCATATCGCATGGCAAACCCGCGAAGCGCGGACACGCCTGCTGAATATCGCCGCGGATAATTTAAAAAGCTTTCTTTCCGGTAAACCGCAGAATGTAGTGTAGAATAATTCATAATTATGAATTCTGAATTCTGCCATCGCTGGCATCACTAAAAAATATACAGGGGCAAACACATCAGATAAGCCAGTCAAATACCGCAGAATATATAAGCTGGACGACCATTTGAGCCGCATCGCGGCGAAACTCTGGTCGGACTGCTTATATATTCTGCGGGGGTGTACTACAAAATGTCTGATACGCTTGCCCGAAAGGAGTCTCGATGAAGCAATTAAAAAACGGACAGCTTGTTGCAATAGGCGCAGCGGTTGTACTCGTTATCTTGGCATTTTTCAGTTTTACCGTTGTTTCGACAACGGATAACGGTGTGGTAACGCGGCTCGGTAAGTACAACCGGACGCTGCAGCCCGGGTTGCAGTTTATTATCCCGATCGTCGAACGGGTGTATCATATACCGGTTACGACCGTTCAAAAAGAAGAGTTCGGGTTCCGTACCACGATGGCCTCCGACCGGAGTCAGTACCGAAATAATATCGTAAGCGAATCTTCCATGCTAACCGGTGATTTGAACATTATCAATGTTGAGTGGACGGTGCAGTACCGCATTATCGATCCTAAGGCGTGGCTCTTCAATGTTGAAGAAGGCGAGCGGATTAACACTGTCCGGGATGTGTCTACTGCGGCAATCAACAGCTTAATCGGCGACCGTGCCATTTTGGATATTATGGGGTCGGAACGCGACTCCATCCAATTTTCCGCAAAGGAGATTATGAACGAAAAGTATAAGCAGCTGGGGCTCGGCATTGCGGTTTCGTCGGTGCAGCTGCAAAATGTCGTTCCGCCGGAAGATGTGCAGCAAGCCTTTGAGGATGTCAACATCGCCATTCAGGATATGAACAGGATGATTAACGAAGGTAAAGAAGCCTATAACAAGGAAATTCCCAAAGCGAAAGGAGATGCCGACCGGATGATTCAGGAAGCGCGCGGCTATGCGGCGGAACGGGTCAACAAGGCGGAAGGAGATGTTGCCCGATTTAATGCCGTGTATGTCGAGTACAGCAAGGCGCCCGATATTACCAAGCGGCGGCTCTATCTTGAAACACTCGATAAGATATTTTCAAATACCGACAAGGTAATCTTCATCGATAAAAACGTCAAAAATTTCTTACCGTTAAAAAATCTTTCGGGAGGGGAGCAGTGAGAGCGAGTAAAATAGATCCGGTAAAGGCTAAAAAGACCGTGCGGTTTGGCGCAGTGGTGGTGTTTATTCTTATTATTGTGTTGTCGGTAAAGCCGTTTTATGTTTTAAATGAGGGGCAGACGGTCATTATCACTCAGTTCGGTGAGATTGTCAAAACCGAAACGGACGCCGGGCTTCATTTTAAAATGCCGCTTTTGCATCAGGTGCATCGATATACGGCAAAACTGTTACGCATCGACGGCGACCCTCAAAAAATCCTCACCAAAGAAAAGCAGTTTATCGAGGTGAATACGACCAGCCGTTGGCGTATTTCTGATATCCGTAAGTTTTATCAGTCACTCGTAACCTACGAAGGCGCATATTCACGCCTCTCCGATATTATCGATTCGTCGGTACGGGATATCATCACCGTCAACAGTTTGGATGATGTTGTCCGCAGTACCAACAACATTAACGAAACAGTCCATCAAGAGCAATTCGGATTGAATACGGACGAAGTGAAGCTGGAGGAGGTAACCGGTTCGGAAAAGGTGGTATATGCCGCTATCGAAAAAGGGCGCGATGTGCTGGCCGCCGAAATTTTAAAGAAGGCAAATATGCAGTTGAAAGATTTCGGCATTGAGGTTATCGATGTCATCTTTAAAGAGATAAAATATTCCGACGAATTGCAGGTTTCGGTCTATAATAGAATGATTAAGGAACGGAATCAAATTGCCCAGACCTTCCGTTCTACCGGTGAGGGAAAAAAGGCGGAGTGGCTCGGTAAGTTGGAAAACGAGAAAAAGAGCATCCTGTCAAAGGCGTATTCCGAGTCGGAGAAGATAAAGGGAACGGCAGATGCGCAGGCTACCGCAATCTATGCTGCATCGTACGGCAAGTCTCCTGAGTTTTATAGCTTTTGGAAGAGCCTTGAGGTATATCAAAACGCGCTTCCCGATACCGAAAAGATATTATCAACCGATATGGAATACTTTCAATATCTCTATAAACATTAACAGCGTGTGATGGGTAGATAAAATCAAGTACGGGAGACTTGATTCGTGCGGAAGGTTTAATACCCCGACGCTTGCGTCAGGGTTGTTGATTTTTTCTATCTTTAAGCTTATACTTTAAAAGTGGGGATTCCCACCGTGAGGAAATAGATTATGCCGACAACAGTTTTAAAATCCTATGATGCAAAAATCGACTCAAAAAAAAGGATAACATTGCGAAATGCGTTCTACGAATACTTCCATGTCGAAGAATATGATGATGGCAGAATATTACTTGAACCTCGTGAACTTACAAAACCACTTCAAGTTTCAGTGAATACTCTCAAAATGATGGATGCAAGCATGGAAAATTTCAATAAAGGACTTGTTTCCGAACCCATTGATTTTTCTGCCTATGCGGATATTAAGTAATGTTCAACATAAGAATGGGTATTCCTGAAATGAGAGAATATTGGAACGGTTTGGAAAAGAACATTAAAGCTCATGTCGCTAACAAACATGAAGTTATGTTATTCAAAAAATTAGTGAACTGTTTTAAGAAGCTGTCGTCTGACCCGAAATATCCGGGACTGTGTACACATGATATTGAGGCACTGACAAAACGATATGGAAAGAAAGTTTGGCAGTCATATTTGGAAAACAGCAAACCTGCAGCCGGTAGAATTTTTTGGGTGTATGGTCCGAATAAATCTGATATTACGATAATCGGACTTGAACCGCATCCGAATGATAAGAAAGATGCGTATCAGAAAGTAACGCTTTCGAGTACGGATAAGGGAAATGAGGGCAACGCCCTAATGCCCTAATATTTGTTGGAATTTTTACCGATACTGAAATATGCAGGGAGGACTCCGGTGAGACGTAGAGGTTCTTTTGGACGAGTAATAGTATTACTTTTATTGATTATTATATTGGTTTTCGGCGGACTTTTTTGGTTCAGCTATCTCGGCTTAATCAATGCGCGAGGAATCTTTTCGCCGGTATACTCGTTGTTCGGATTAAAGACACCTGCCGGTGTCGCTTCTCCGGCTGATGCGGATGCGGATTTGGATGCCGACCGGTATGCAAAGCGGTTGATTGCCTTGGATGTCCGTTCGCAGGAGCTTGATAAAAAAGAAGCTGATGTTACCGCCCGCGAAAAAGAAGCGGCGCAGGTATCGCAGGAACTGGATGATCGGCTCTCTATTATAGAAGAAAAAGAAAAGTCTTTTAAACAGATGATGACGGAACGAGATATGCGGGAAGCAAATATCGACCAGATTGCGCGATATATCAATGGTATGCAGCCTGAAAAGGCGGTTGCAAACTTACTGCAAATGGACGATCAAGATATTATCGATGTACTGCGGGCGGTAGAGGCAATAGCAAAAAAAGCGAACAAAACATCTTCCGTTGCATACTGGTTCTCGTTGATGCCGGCGAATCGCGCCGCCGATATTCAGCGCAAGATGGCAAACAAACCGGCAGCGCTTCCTTAATCTCTTGAGAGATGTTATTTCCGACACTTCAGTTTGCGCTCTTTTTTTCCGTTGTCTTTTTTCTGTACTGGTATGTATTCAGGCGGAGAGAACAACGGATTGTGCTGCTTACCTGCGCAAGCTATTTTTTTTATGCCTGCTGGGATTGGCGTTTTTGCCTCTTGCTGTTTGGAGTGTCGGCGCTGTCCGGCCTTATCGGTTATCTGCTCGGAATTCAAAAAAACTATATTCCCCGTACTGTTACGATGATAATCGGTACCGTACTGCACATTCTCTTCCTCGGTTTTTTTAAATATTTTTATAATATTGTTTCCTTTTTCAACTACACATTTTTTAACGGGCAGCTCCAAACGCCGTTATTGTTGCAACTGCAAAGTTACTCACTCTTATTACCGGTCGGCATTTCGTACTATACGTTCCGTTCGATGAGTTATATCTTTGATATTTACCTTTGCAAAATGAGGCCGGTTAAATCGTTTATCGAAGTGATGCTCTATATCTCGTTTTTTCCGCAGCTGGCGTCGGGTCCCATCGTGCAGGCGGAAGCTTTTTTTACCGCCTTGCCAGACAATCTTACACAAGACGCAACGGCAGAACGTCCGATCGCCTTTGACCGCAGCGTACTGTTGATCTTGTCGGGGCTGTATAAAAAGATGGTACTGGCCACCTTTCTTTCCGTGCTTGCCGTCGATCCCGTATTTGCGAATCCTGCACAGTGCAATACCCTCGAACTGCTTGTCGCTTTGGTGTCGTACACATTTGTCATTTACTGCGACTTTTCCGGTTACAGCGATATGGCGATCGGCATCGGGCTTTTACTCGGCTTTGAAGCGCCGCAGAACTTTAACCGGCCGTATCTTTCCCAATCGGTGAGCGAGTTTTGGCGGCGCTGGCATATCAGCTTTTCGTCGTGGCTGCGCGATTATGTGTATTTTTCCTTCGGCGGCTCACGCTACGGGTTAGTCCGCACAGTGTTTGCGCTGGTCGGGACAATGCTCATCGCAGGGGTGTGGCACGGCGGCTCTCTTCCTTTTATACTGTGGGGGCTGCTTCAGGGTATTGCCTGCGCCGCAGAGCGGGTTGTCGCCGTACTCGGCAAAGAGCGCCGCGCCGCCGCTATAAACACTGCTGCGGGCAACCAAGGATCTCTCATTGCTGCAACGGCTGTATCCGATAAACCGCGCCGCGGCATGGTGCGGTTTGCCGGCCGGGATATTGATATAAAACAGCTGCTTCGGCTCGGCGGTATGTTTGTGTTTATCAATATCAGCTGGTTGATTTTCCGGTCGAGTACCGTGCGGGAAATTGCGTTGTATCTTTCTTCGCTCAAGAATATCACACAGCCGATTCGCACGGTGCATTGGTTTGTGCTGGTACCGCTTGCCGCCGCCTTCCTACTGCAAATCCCGAAAGAAGAGACGCGCCGCGTATGGTTTACACGGTATGTGCGGCTGCCGCTTGCAGTAAAGACCGCTGCCGTTGTGCTGTTTTTTGTCGCTCTCAACATTGTGTCGACCTCCGGTATCGCACCGTTTATCTACTTCGGCTTTTAAGGAGGATGTGCAAAGTATGAATGAACCCAGTCAACACGGCGAATCTGCTCAGCAAGAGTGGAACGGCCGATACTCTCCCAACCAGTGTTTTTTCTTTGCGGTGCTAGCGCTGCTTATTCTTATTCCGTTTTTAGGGCAGCGGCTTGCGCATCCGGTGCAAAACATCAAAAGAGCCTCTCTAAAAAACATTTACAGCGCGCTCACCGCTCCGATTGTTTCCGTTACCGAAGCAATTCCGGTAGCAGCCGTTATTCCCGTACTCAGGAATGCGTTTATACGGGGGGCGGGATTAGCGGAGCGCGGCGAATGGGATACGTTTTTTTACCGACAAGGGGTGTACGACAGCGAGGTTGCAGCCTTTTATGCAATAACCGGTGAACAGGGGTACACCGAAACAATACCCGGCTTTTCGGATACGCTGAATGAACGGGAAGGTATACCTGCCGAGTTGAGCAGACAGGTTTCTAAAGAAACGCTCCGCAATGTCGCACTGCCGGTTATTCATTCTGCACGGACGCCTCTGCGGATATTTTTTTTCGGGGATTCCCAAATGCGCAGTATCGCTGCCGGTATGACCCGCGCGCTCGGTTCCGATACCTCTATTGCCGTGCGGGAATTAAGCGTTCCTTCTTCCGGTTTTCTCCGTTCCGATTACTATAACTGGCCGCAAAAACTTGAAGCCGTGTTTGCCGGTCAAAAAGACGGGGAACGTTTTGATGCAGCCGTCATTTTTTTAGGGATGAATGACTATCAGGATATGTGGACAACCGGCGGCATCATGCTTACGGCGGGTACCCCTGAATGGGAAGAGGTGTACCGTAAAATGGTAAAAGTACACCTCGACACTGCGCTCGCTTCCGTTCCGCGGCTGTACTGGCTCGGCTTACCGGTCGTTCGGAGCGCTGCATATAACGAAAAGATGCAATACCTAAATGCAGTGCACGATTCCATCGCGGAAGAATACGATTCTAAAAAGCTGGTCAGAATTTCGCTCAAAAGCCTCGTCGAGCGATACGGAACGGGATACCTCGGCGCAATTAAGCCTGAAGGCAGCGCATGGATATCCCTCATGCAAAGCGACGGTATCCACTACACAATCGAGGGCGGCGAGTATTTAATGAAGCAATTCATTGACCGCCTGCACTGCGACTATGCATTCAGGTAAACGCATCAGACCGTTTTTAAACACCCCCGTGGAAAAATTAAGACTATTCGACCAGAACTGCCACGGATGCCATCGCTAAAAAATGTACTTCCTTGTACATTTTTTAGCTTCGAGTTTTCCTGATGAAAAACTCGATACTGTTTTGAACCACTGACTTCCTGTCAGTACAGCGATGTTTTGTGCGTGCACAAAACTCGCCTTCAACTGATGTACATGGATGTACAACAGTTGAAGATGGTTCAAATGGTCTCACAGTCTCAATTTTTCCGCGGTTTTTATCTACTCTATCTGATGCGTTTACCTGTCTGCTGGAAAAATGTGCGAAATTTTATTTCCTTAAAATGCAACAGTTGAACAAAATATGAATTTTTGAAACTGTTGCATTGGTGCGCGTCAAGCGCACGCATCAATACGCAAGTTTTCGAAAGAAAACTTGGCGGTTAAGGTGAGCGGCGTCATTGTAGACGCTCACCTTATACCTATGAAATTTCGCACAGAAGGAAGGCAACCACTAAAAATATTTTTCATGCGGTTGCCCTGATGTATTTGAAACGCATTGAACAACAGTTTAAAAGCAGTTACACTGATGCCCATGATACTCGACAATAAATATATGATGCCGTATACGGTACCGACCACAGCCATTGACGGGCAGTACCGTTGTACGCCGATAACTCTTGCTGCGCTTTCGCAGGATTTGGCGGCTAATCACTATAGCTCTACCGGTATATTTATGCCGCAGCTGCAAGAACGAGGTTTGATGTGGATTATCTCCAAGCAACATTTTGAAATACATGAATATCCGCTCTGGCTCGATTGCCTGACGTTACAAACATGGGCGCAGCCGCCGAAGGGACTTTTTTGTTTTCGGGATTTTGCTTATTACTACGCCGAGGGCGGAAAGAAAGCTTCGTTGTCTGCGGCCTTTAAAGATTTTGATGCAGCGGAACGGAAGGGTACCGAATGGACGGCAGACTCGTTGCGCCGATATGGAGCTCTGTGTGTGCGCGGCAGTACGTGCTGGGTTGTGCTGAATATGCAAACCAATCAGCCTGCCGTTCTTGACGATACGGTGTTCGGTTCGTTGACGTTTTGTACTGAGCATTTAGAAGGGCGGGTTTTTGCAAAAATTCCCTTGCCGACACACTGGGATCGCGAGGAGTTGTTCCATCCGTCGCTTTTGGATATCGATATGAATGGACACGTCAATAATCTGAATTATATCCGCTGGGCATTGTCGTTTATGGATGCGGACTTTTGCCGCGGCAAATTGCTCCGCGTACTTGATACCAATTTTTTGATTTCCGCTCAATATGGAGAACAACTCTGTTGTCGCTGCTCTCATATTGAAGACAATGTGTGTGTGCATTCTATTGTGAGAACTGCCGACGGCAGCGAGGTATTCCGCGCCCGTAGTGAATGGGCTGACGAACGGAAGATGGCACGGCCGCTTCAGGTTGAACATGAAACATCCCGACTATAACGCGCCGTCCGCACTCGCCACCGTGCTTGATGAACACGGGTTCGGGATGCAGAAAAAATTCGGACAAAACTTTTTGATTAACGCACATATACGGCAGGAGCTCGTTTCCGCACTCGGTCTTTCCGCCGGAGATACTGTATGGGAAGTCGGCCCTGGGCTTGGCTCGATGACGTCGCTGTTGTTAGAAGCCGGTGCCGATCTAACCGTATTCGAAATAGACCGCGGCTTCGTACAGCTTTTAACGTCATACTTCGGCTCCTATCATTCGTTTCATTTAATAGAAGGCGATGTGCTTAAAACATGGAAAGCGGAGTATCAACGGCATGCACCGGAAGCCTTTTTTCGGGAATCTGCCGTACAATATTGCGGCAAAGCTCATCGCGGCGACAATCGAAGCCGAGTGTTTTTTTGACCGTATGGTGATAACCGTGCAAAAAGAGGTTGGACTCCGGATGACCGCGGCTCAGGGAAGCGCTGATTATTCATCGTTTTCGGTGCTGTGCCAGTGGGCTTATGATGTGGAACCGATCCGCGATATTGCTCCCGCCGCTTTTTGGCCTAAACCGAATGTCGAATCACGGGCGCTCCGCTTTACCAAAAAGCAGTCCCCGCAGCCGGTACGCGATGCGCGTTTTTTTTTAAGTCTTGTCCGCGGTTTGTTCAGTGCGCGGCGTAAAACGGTAAAGAATAATTTAAGTACGATCCTTGCTGCACGGGGAAAAAAGACGCTGTCTGCGGAATCCTTGCTGAAAGCAGCCGAAATCGATCCCGCCGCCCGTGCGGAATCTCTTACGGTCTATGATTTTATCCGATTATCGGATACACTGGCGGGCTGTGATGAATAAACGATTGCGTTGTACTGCGTTTTTGGTTCTGTGCATGATGACCGCTGCGCAGATGCCGCTGATTGCGGAAGAAAAAAAAGAAGATTATACGCCGGTTCCCTATACCAAAGAGGAATTCCCTCTTTGGCAGCGGGAGCTTCGACGGTTTGAAATATTGTCCTTCGGGGCGCTTCCCTTTGTTACGTTGCTCTCTTTTTGGGGCTACGATATGATTCGAGCTGCAAAACACCCCAAAGACCCCGCCTATTATCCGTGGCCGCTCAAACAGGCTGATAAAGCGGTCGCGCTGACTGAAAAAGAACAGCTCGGCGTGTTCCTTACCGCCGCCGGTATATCAATGACAATCGCGTTAATCGATATAACGTACCGCGCTATTAAACGTTCCGCAGTAAAAAAACGTTTGGAACGGGAAAATGCCTTTACTGAAGATCCCATTCAGTTTATTCCGATAAAACCATCAACTGAAGTAGAACCTCAGACTTTGCAGCACATGACCGATGCCGCATTATCTGCGGGTTCTATCGGCGGAATTGCAAGGCTATGAGAGAAGAACGTCGCTGCAGATCCTTCCGCTCAGGGCGGCAAGACCGATACGGCAGCGCAGCATTATGACTAAAGTATTTGAGCTTGAGGTTCCGGAAGGTACCGCTAAGCTGAGGCTTGATGCGTTTTGCAGCAGCATTCTTACCGGCATGACCCGTTCGCAGCTGAAAATGGGGATGCAATCCGTGCAGCTCAATGGGCGGCAGGCAAAACTTTCAAGCACTGTGCAAGCGGGCGACCGTATCACACTGATATGGGAAAATCCGCTCCCCGATGTTCTTATCCCTGAACACATTCCGCTCCGTATCCTGTATGAAGATAACGATGTCATTGTGGTAAATAAGCAGGCTGGTATGGTAACGCACCCTGCGGCAGGCAACTGGACGGGGACGCTGGTACAGGCGCTTGCCTATTATCGTTTGCACACTTCTCCTATCCATGACGCATTCGCTCGCTTGCTCGAAGCGGAGCAGGGAAAAGAAAATTTTACCGAGCTATCGCGTATGGGTATCGTTCACCGACTTGATAAGGATACCTCCGGCATCCTTATCACCGCCCGTAGCGCCGAGGCGGAAGCCTTTCTAAAAAACGAGTTTAAGCTGCGGCGTACGGAAAAATATTATCTTGCAATCTTGAACGGCATACCGGAAAAGCAGACCGGTATTATCGAAACTTCGGTATTCCGTGACGGACATAGCCGCATTCGGTTTGCCGCCTCAGGCGATTTGTCTAAGGGAAAATATGCGCGTTCCCGCTATAAGGTATTGCGGGTATATGGGAAATATGCGCTGGCGCTCTTTAAAATCGATACCGGTAGAACTCACCAGATTCGGCTCCACGCGCGGTTTATCGGCTGTCCGATTGTCGGGGATCCGCTGTATGGAAAAAAAGAGGCGGAGTGGAAACAATACGGGTTGATGCTCCATGCGTATCGGCTCCGTATTACGCTCCCTTCAGCACGTGAAAAAGCCGTGTTTACCGCCCCGCCGCCCCGAAAATTCCTGACAGTCCTGCGCCTTTTGCAGAAGCGACAGCCGCAGGGGAATAGCTGAGATATTAACACGGCAATCGCATCACAAATATTTTAAGCGATTGCTTTCCTTTTGTACGAAATTTTATCTAAAATTTCGTACAGTTGATTGACAGCTCCGTTCGCCTATACCTTCCGCATACTGTCCAAGGGCTTTTCTTTACCTGCATACACGGCAGGCAGCAAGCAGACAATTACCGACAGAATAAGCGTTCCGGCGGCGATTATATAAAGCTCGGTAGCATTGAGGGATATGGGGATATACTCCAAATAGTATTCGGGCGCTAAGAGGCGGATGGTTTCGGGGCTGCCCGTTTTTCCCAGCATATAATAGAACGCGGTCTGCCCTATATTGATTGCGTGCTCAAAAGCGACAAACAGCTCGTTGATGTGTAAAGCCGCCAGTATCCCACCGGTTAAGCCGATACAGAGTCCTGCTGCTCCCGTAAAGAGACCTGCGAGTAAAAACGACAGGGTGATAAAAAACGGATGCGCTCCGGTCGCTTTAAGAATTGCAATTTCCTTCCGCCGCTCCATGATGAGCATTACCATTGCCGACGAAACATTGACCGAGGCAGCAAGAAGAATCAAAAACATAATGAACATCAAAAGATTCTTTGAAGTCTGAAATGAATAAAATTGAGAACGGTTTAAATCCTGCCACGTATACACCGAAAATCCCGCCGGTAACAGTTGCCGAATGGCGTCTTTTGCTTCCGCAAGCAAGACGTCGTTAAAAGGATCTGCAATACTGACAACAAGAGCGCTCAGCGAAGATTGCGGCGACAATACTGCATCGGCAGACTCCAACGGGATAAAGATCCACAGTGCATCCAATTCCTGATAACCGGAGGAAAGAATGCCGACAACCTTAAAACGAGTAAGTTTCGGCTTTGTCTGATTGCCTGAATACTGCGGCAGCAGCGTAAGCAGCGAGCAGCTGTCTCCGACTTTAAGACCGGTTTTCTCCGCAATCTTTTTGCCGAGCAGGATGGAGCGGGCGCCGTCAAATTCAAGACTGCCGTCTACCACCGTTAACAGGTTCCGTGCCGCCGGATTTTCGGTAAAATAGCCCGTCTCTATTGCCCGTATTGTGCCTCCGCTGCGGCCGGTCTTGCCGATGAGTAACCCCGTACCTTCCTGTTGCCGCCGAGAACCGGTGAGCGCCGACTGTGCAGTCATGCGGATTGAATTAAAAACTTCTTGGATGCTTTGCTTCCGCTCATCGGCTGTCTGTGCATTCCGCGGCGTCGGGCGCAGGTCGAGCACCTGTATGTGTCCGCTCCCCAGTTCAATCATACGGGAGGTAATCCCCTTGATCATTCCGTCAGACACAACGAGCACAATAACCAACGGAATGATGCTGATACCGATGCCCCAGACAGCGCCGATTAAACTTTTCCGTGCGTTTGAAACTGTCTTTCCCGCATTCAGTCCCAGATACCGCAGCGCAAGCTTCCATGCCAATAAAAAATTCATAAAAGCTGCAACTTCCCTTGCTCAAGCCGGTAGCATAGATCGGTATCGGCGGCAATTCCCTGATCATGCGTCACGATGATAAGTGTTTTATGATGTTTATCAGCTATCGAAAAAAGCAGCTCCTGCACCCCGTGCGCATTTGCGGGGTCGAGGTTGCCGGTCGGCTCATCAGCCAAAATAAGTGACGGATCGTTGATAAGTGCACGGGCAACCGCCGCCCGCTGCCGCTCTCCGCCGGATAGCTGTGCGGGAAAATGATTAAGCCGTGTCTCCAACTTGACATCCTGTAAAAGTGCAGCAGCTTTCTCTTTTACCTTTTTTTTTGGCATACCTGCGATGAGCGCAGGAAGCATCACATTTTCGATAGCCGTAAAGTCTTTCAACAAATAGTGAAACTGAAAGATAAAGCCGAGGTAAAAGCGGCGATAGTCCGTCAATCCGCTTTCATTGAGCCGGTGCAGTTCGTATCCGCCTGCAATAATCTCCCCCGAATCAGCCTGTTCCAAGCCGCCGACAATATTCAAAAAAGTGCTTTTCCCGCAGCCGGACTCCCCTACTACGGCAATTTTTGCCGGTTGCTCGATTATCAGATCTAAGTTATGTAAAATACGGATTGAATCCGCCTCCGACTGAAAGGTTTTTGAAACATTTGTCAGCGCCAAAATCGGTTTATTCATAGCGCAGTACCTCCGCAGGTTTAAGGGTAAGAATTTTTCGGGCTGCAATTGAAGCGGCAAAACTCGCGGAAAAGACACCGAATAAGAACACTAAAAAGACTTCGTCGAAGAAAATACGCACAGGCACCGAATCGATGTAAAAATATTTAGGACTGAAAATACTAAAGCCGGTAAAAAATGTGTGCTCCAGCAAAATATTTGCCGCTTCAATGACGGCATTTACCAGATATTCAGCCAGTAAAAACACCCGATTGATGTCTGCGGAAAGCAGCAAACCCAACAGCAAACCAATGAAAGCGCCCAAAAGCCCGATTGTAAAACCGTTTGCGATGAAGAGCGCTTGGATATGCTCTTTTTTAGCCCCCAACGAGGCAAGCACCGAAATTTCCTCCCGCCGCTCATAGATAGAACGCCGCATTCCGTTGTAAATATTCACCGTAACCACCACAAAGATTAAAAATACGAGCATAAACATCGTATTTTTTTCGATACGCAAGGCTCCGAAAAATGCCTGATTATAGGTGCGCCATGATTCGGCTCTCAGTTCGGGTATGACGGCGGAAATGCGGGCTATATATACCCCGTCGGTCTCCGAGTTTTGAAGCTTTACTGCGGCGGATAGCTCCTGTTGTTTACCGCAGAGCATCTCGCCGGTCTCCATCGACATAAAGGCAAAACTAGCGTCGATTTCATAATAGCCGGTCTTCATTAAACCGGCGATTCTACACTCCGCATCCTCAGGAAAGATATCGGTATCCGCAGTGCCCGAAAGCGCGAGGAGTGAAATACTATCCCCTGCAGAAACAGAAAGCATACGGGCAAGTTCATATCCGAGCACAACGGAATGCGGCGCGCTGAGGTCAAAAGAGCCTTCCATCATCGTTATGGCACCGGCAAAGCCGCGGTCATCGCTTAAGATTGTCTCAGGCACGGCACGCAGTATAGCGGGTTGCTGCCTGCCGTAGTTTCCCTGCATTATCGTTTGTGTTTCCGAAAACATATAAAAAGACTGGAACCCGCCCGCAGCACGCGCCTTCTCAAGCGCCGCTCCGGATCCGTACAGCTGCACGTGCGCCGAACTTACCTGCAAAATGGTATCGATAAAGCTGCGCTGAAAACCGTTCATCACGGCAAGTATTACGATAAGCACCGTAACCCCGAAGGCGATACCAAGTACGGAAAGGATTCCGGTAATTGCCGAACGCCCCTTGGTATCTGCGGCATTAAACCGCCGTAATACAAAAAAAATCCATGCAAGGTCGGTACGCTTCATTGCTCCTCTCCTACATACACTTCTTTATCATCGACATAGAGGTGCACAATATGCGGCGTACTGCCAAGCTCGATAAAGGCGGTTTTCTTCCCGTCACGGTATTTGGTTTGAGTAACAGCCTTATCTCCGGCAAATTCCCAAACCGACCTGTCGCTATTTTTTCCCGCGGTAATTGTCTGTTCAATCAGTTTATCGGAATCGTTATAGGTATTTTCCGTCTTGGATATCAAGTTTTTCCCTTCGTACCGCTCGATAGTCAACTCTTTTCCTTTCTCGTTATAGCGAATAACTTCCGAGGCATCCTTGCGAAGTATTTTTTTCTGCTCGGGATAACGGGCAGCGCCATGATATGTCCACACCGTTTTTTTCAATCGCAGCGCCGTCTTCGTAGAGTACCCCAAAAGCAGACCGTCCCTGCCGGTCAAAAGTTTCATAGTACCATTTGTTTCCATCCGCAACGGCTAATCCCTTGCTATGGATTGAGGCAAAAGTTACATCGGCATATTCGCCGCTTCCGTCCTCTTTTCCGGCTTCTACCGCTGACGCAGCGGTTTCGCTATCCTTTGCAGTCTCAGTAGAAGCCTTCTCTGTTTGGGTAGTATCTGCCGACGCTGTATCTGCCGGCGCTGTATCTGTCGGGACTGTATCTGTCGGGACTGTATCTGTCGGCGCTGTATCTGTCGGGACTGTATCTGTCTGAACATCATCCGGAGTGATGTCTGCCGGAATCTCCGGTATTGCCCCGATCTCCGTTGATTCGAACCCATCGGCAATACCGAGCGGCGATTGACAAAACGCAACCGCTAAAATGAAAAGGCAGAAAACGAAACGTTTCATACCGACATACCGATAAATTCCCGCAGATAGGTGTCGGCATTGAATGGGGCAAAGTCTCCGTATTTTTCGCCGGTACCGGTAAAAATAACCGGTAGATTCAACTGCCGTCCTACACTGAGCGCGATACCGCCCTTTGCCGTCGAATCGTATTTTGTCAGAATGACCGCATCGACACCGACTGCCTCGTGAAAAACCTCAGCTTGCCTAAAGCCGCTTTGCCCTGCCGTTACATCGAGTACGAGTATTTTTTTATAACATCCCTCATCGGTTTTTGATTCTGCAATTCTATTGATCTTTTGCAATTCCCGTACAAGGTTTTCCTTATTGTGGAGACGTCCGGCGGTATCGGCGATAACAAGCCCGCCTCCTTGCGCCCGCGCTGCCTGAGCCGCATCAAAGATAACCGCCCCCGGATCCCCGCCGTACTGATGCGCAATAACCCGAACATCAAGCTGTTTTCCGTGATATTCAAGCTGCTCTATTGCGGCTGCCCTAAAGGTATCCGCAGCGGCAAGGATAATCGGCGCTTCAAAGCGGGACTTATAATACTGAGCGAGCTTTGCAGCCGTCGTCGTCTTTCCCACTCCATTTACCCCCAGCAGTAAATACACCGAGGTCTTATCTTTCTCCGGCATAAAAGAAGCAACCGGCAAAAAAGGACGTAAAATATCATATAAAACCTGTAATACCTGCTCCTGCTGCTCGACCTTCCGTTTTTTGCATTCCGCGCGGAGCCGGTCTTCAATTTCAAATGCAAATTGAGCGCCGATATCGCCTTCCACCAATGTATCGGTGACGCTTTCAAAAAAAGAATCATCCAATTGGGAATGAATGCCGAACAGCTTCTTTAAGCCTTCGGAAAAACTTCTTTTAGCCATATTTTTCTCCAATAATCCCACTTATCCCGTTATAACTTACGCGCCTCTTTTGGAATACTCTGATCAGCGGCGTACAGATACAGTCCAAGCTGTATCACATAGTTAATACCTAAACCGATTGTTATTCCCTGCATAACTGCAGTGCTTATAAACAACGCACGATATTTATTCTGTACCGCTGCATTAACCCTCAAACGGGAATCCGCAGCGGCAGAAGCCATATCTGCAGTAAGCCCCTGCAAAATCATAAAAATAGGAAGCGACACATAAAAGGCTCCGAGCGACCAGTACAGGACATTTCTCCGCCTATCAATCAATGTCTTGGTCTTTTCTTTATTGAGCGTAGCTTGCAGTTGATAGGTCGTCTGCCCTTGCTGCATAAAATTATTAGGTCGAAGTACAATATAGGTTTTTACATCTTTATACGAAAAACTGATAGCAGTATTTTTACCTTCCGGAATATCAGCTTCAAACGGCGTCCCGGCAAAATACTGTGTATGTAAAAACACATCCGCATCAGGTTTTATAAACTGAAATCCGACGGAAATCGTTTGTTCTTTTTTTAATTTTATATTCAGCAAATAATTTTGCCCTGCTTGAGCCTCGATAGTCTTACCGGCTGAATCGTAACCGGCAGCAAGCGCTTCAAGTCGATGACTTCCTGCATACATATAAATAGACTTTTTTCCCGTTTCCAGTGCTTCGCTGTCCAAATACACTTCCGCATCTTCCGGTTCGACAGTAAGCAAAACCTGTGCAGGTTGGGTATTTTTTACCGCCGTCATAATTTGCGCCGCTAACGAACGGGCAATTGTTTCGATTGACTGATACGGCCCCGCTTCGCTGAACCGGTAGTCGGGCATACCCGGCAAACCGGTCGTCAATACAACGGACACATACATATAGCCTGCCAAATCCTGTATCGAGCCATCAATAACCGCGGAGATATTTTCAGTCTTCAATACTTGCGGAACATTTGCATATTCGGGGAGCTCAAACACCTGTTGGCCGTCCTTCCATATCATAACGGGGAGCGTTTCAGCGGTAAAGGAGGTATCGTTCAGTAATTCGTCGATTTTCACTTGAGCTTTTTGAATATCGGTTTCCTTCGCGGTTATTTTTTTACTGAACGCGGCTGTCTGTTTCTGCTTCTCCTTTTCGGACATTACCGCAAGGTACAGCGAATCCCGTTCTGCAATTAATGATGACCGTTCCTTGATAAGCGCAAGTTTTTTTGCCGCATAATCGACAAGCTGCCGCGCTCTTTTTTCTTCGGGTGTTACGAGCCTGCTTGCGGGTACTGCACAAAAAAGGTTGAGCATTGCGGGTAATGCGGTCGAGTACGATGCATACAATTCAGGTACATCGGTAAGCGTAAATTTTGATGCCGTAATCGACCATGTGGGAAGTTCATCTTTTGTTTGCGCAATACCGTATAGTGCAGTTACCATCACAATCAGAGCGACGCACAGCCGTTTTATTTTCATTCCGGACTGTCCTCATACATCAGCTGATTCGCCCATTGTTTTTTCAAAAAGTCTTCGATAAAGCCGTCTATATCGCCGTCCATAACAGCTTGGATATTGCCTGTTTCATGTTTTGTACGATGATCCTTTACCATTGTATAGGGCTGAAAGATATATGATCTGATCTGATTTCCCCACGAAATGCCTTTTTTCTCGGCGGCGAATTTCGCGTTCTCTTTTTCTTTTTCGTTGCGGTAGTATTCGTAAAGCCGCGCTTTGAGCATACTCATCGCCGTTGCCCGATTGGAAATTTGGCTGCGTTCGTTTTGGCACGCAACGACAATACCGGTAGGCAGGTGTGTCAGCCGTACTGCCGAATCTGTTTTATTGATATGCTGACCGCCCGCCCCGCCTGCGCGGTAGGTATCTACCCGTAAGTCTTCCGGTCTGATATTTACCTCGATGGTATCGTCCAACACGGGAAACACATAGACGGAAGAAAAAGAGGTATGCCTGCGGGCATTCGCATCAAACGGGCTAATTCGGATAAGCCGGTGCACACCGGTTTCAGCCTTTAAAAGGCCGTAAACATAGTCGCCGCGTATCTGTAGGGTAATGGATTTTAACCCCTCATCGGCTTCCAGTTCGTCGAGCGTTTCAACGGAAAAACCGCGACGCTCCGCCCAGCGGAGATACATACGGGTCAGCATCCGCGCCCAATCGCAGGCTTCGGTACCGCCGGCTCCTGCATGAACGGTCAAAAAGGCATCGCTCCCGTCAACCTCGTCGGAAAGGAGCGCTAGCGTATTGAGTTTCTCGAATCGATCTTTGAGGTTTGTAAGCGATGTATCGATTTCTTGAATGGAATCTGTGTTATCATCCTCCCCTGCCTCTTGGGTGAGCTCATAGAGCGTCTGCAAATCTTCTATATCGGCGATGAGCGTTTCCCACGGCTCGATACGGCTTTTCAGTTTTTTAATTTCCGACAAGAGTTTTTCGGCACTTTTAGGATCGTTCCAAAAGCCTTCAGCTCCCGCAACGGCTTCTTTTTCTGCAATCCGTTTTTTTTACCGCTTCGGAGTCAAAGACGCCTCCAAATTTCGTCGACATCGGCTTTAAGCGCTGCAATCTGCGGTTTATATTCTTCCAATAACATCATCATCTCCTATAAAAACTTTTGCAGGATGTTTCAGAGCCTTCGGCTCTGTTCTACAAAGAAATTCATTAACTTGTCCGCTTAAGCGGACTGCGAATCAACATCCGAAAAAAGTTTTTAGCCGTGTGCGCTACGCACACACGTAAATCAACAAGTTTGCCCCGCAAACTTTACCGCCACGGAGGGCGGTGGTTATAACAGAAGCGATATTTTGGCGTTGCCAAAATTCGCCATCAACCGATGTACACGGAAGTACATCGGTTGATGAGGCGACATAATTTTAGACGGCACTTTTTAGCGTATCTCCCATATATTCCATAAGAAGCTTAGACTTTCTTAGGTGGACGGATTAAGATTTTCCGCCACTTCTTTTTAGCAAGCGTGGAAATCGCTAATACGCCCTCGACGGGATACTGATACATGCGGATAACATCATAATAATCGGTTACCCGATCAATTTCACGTTTAAGAGCGACCAACTGTTTCTCACTAAGCGTAGTTGATTCCCAACACGCCCGCTGCACCCGTTCAAATCCGTAAAAAGTCAATAATTCAGAAAGATGGGCGGCGGATTCCTCTCCGCCCGGATCTATCATTACCGATACAAACATATTAAGGTATAGAATATAACAAACAAGGCTCTATTGTCAAAGGGCTGCAGGAGAAACTTCATACCCGGCGGTTTTTGAGGGCTTTTTCGACGGTAACGGCAAAGCGTAAGAGGTTTTCGATAAGTGCCGGCAATAGAGAAGCAAAACGACGGCAGGCGCTTATGAAATCACGCCGCCGGTGAGTACGCGCATCATAGGCATAGTTTAACTGCGCCCATACTTCGAATACACGGGGAACGCACATCAATGTGATGGTAAAGAGTGTCGAAAAAGCGCCGGTGTATTTCTTTCCGCAAAAGAATCGTTCGATTTTTTCACAAAGCATAAAAATTTCCAGCTTTGAGGTAGTTTCGTAAAATATCGAGGCGGTAAATAAGATAAGCGCAAGTTTTTGCATAAAAAACAGCGTTTCCGTTGCCGTAGCTTTAAACATATCTGCCGTCAGCGGCATCCCGATTATTTTGATAAGGAAGATACACACTGCGTATATACACAAGAACCGGCAATTTCTCTTTATCGCCACCAGTGATATTTTTGCACAGAGAGCGATAAAAACAAGACATACCGCATATACGGCAAGCGCCGCTTGGGGAGCGCCGTACAGGGCAAAGGAAGAGAGACATAATAAGCAAAACTTTACCCCTGCCGGGAGACGGTGAATCACCGTATTTCGAGCCGTATATTGAAATAAAAAACTGTTTTTATCGACGGTCATCGGTCATCTATATGAGCACCGGTGAGCTTCGCTCACCAATTTTCCATACAAGGTCGGCAAATACACGGTATGAGCAGAGCGGATTCCGTATGCCGTATTGTTCAAGGATACCGCTATGGAGTGCAGGTTCGGGTTCCGCATTATAAACAAGATTTCCCTTGTGCAAAATGATGAGCCGGTTCGCAAGCGCCAACACTTTTTCCAGCTCGTGGGTAAGTACCATAATCGTTTTTCCGTCACGCTGCAGCTGCTCTATCATTGCCGTTACCTGCACCACCCCTGTATAATCGAGGTTGGCAAAAGGTTCGTCAAAGATGATGACATCGGCTTCCATCATCAGGATACCGGCAACTGCAAGCCGCCGCTTTTCGCCCCCTGACAAACTGCGGGCGGGCGAACGGCGCTTTTCGTACAAGCCCAATTGCCTCAGTACCGCTTCCAACCGCTGCGCAATAACTTCTTTCGACAGCTTGCTGTCCCGCATACCGAAAAGCGCATCCTCCTCGACGGTATCGCCGAGGATTTGAGCGTCGGCTTCCTGAAACACCAGCCCGATACGCAGCTCACAGCCGTCTTTCCCACTACGGACTATCGAACCGGCAGACGTCATTTCCAGCCCAGCGATAAGCGTCATCAACACGGTTTTACCCGATCCATTAGGTCCGGATACGACAATACAGTCGCCGTCATACACCGAGAAAGATATACCGTTCAGTACCGGCTGTTCACATCCGGCAAAAGATTTGGTTACATCGGTGAGTTTGAGCAATTCATATCGGTCTGAGGCAGATGACATTGGTATAGCACTCGGCGCATTGATAGAAGCAAGCGTTATTCCGTATAGCGCCGTATAATCGGCTGCAATTTGAGCGTAATGGGAACAACAACAACCAGCTTAATCAGATCGGGTAGGATAAACGGCACAAACCCTTTCATAAAAGTATGCTGCCAGCTAAGACTCAGTACGTGCTTAAACCACAAAAGACCGAATACATAGATTGAAAGAAAGCTTAAAAGCCCTGCAAGCGCAATGATGCCGCAGGCGAGCGTCCACCGCTGTTCCTCTCTGTAAAGTTTCATAATAAAACCGCCGACAACCGCTGCGGCAAGATACCCGACTAAAAATCCGCCGGTTGGTCCTGCAAATACGGCAAAACCTCCGTTTCCACCCGAAAAGACAGGCAAACCGACAGCTCCGGCAACCAGAAAGAGCAGCACCGAAAGACCACCAAACAGCGGTCCCAACAGTAATCCGGCAAGCACTGCAAGCGCGTTTTGCAGTACAATCGGGATAGGTCCAACGGGAATAGCCATCATCCATCCCGCACAAATCAACGCGGCAAAAACCGCAGAAATAATACTTTTACGCATTTTCGTATATACCCTTTGAAAACCTCTAAAAATTTGATGAATTTTTTAGAGATGCACTATAGTTTCGACGGAATCAGCTTCCAAGTACCGTCAATATTTTCCAAGCCGTAGACGAGCAAAGAAACATTCGCCTGCTTCATAATAACATTGACCCGTGTCGGTGAAACAAACTTTATATCGTCTACCCGTACATTCTGACGCGAAGGAACGAAGACGTAGGTAAAGTAATCCTTCAAAGATTTAAGTTTTATCCCCTTAACCGGCAGCGCTTCGGAAACTTTTTGAAGCGTCAAAGCCTGAGAATACTGTCGCTTATAGTCTTCCGATAAGAATGTAAGCCATTGACTATAATCCTTTGAAGCAGTAATCCGGTTAAGCTTCTCGACGATCTTTTCCATCTCCGTTTTTGTTTGATCGTACGTTTCTTTTGTAATCGTAACTCCTTCAAACTCAGCGATGACAGTATTTTTTTCTTCGACAGACTCGGGCTTAACTTTGGCGGCAGGTTCTTTTTTTGCAACAACCGGTTCCGGCTTTGCTGGCGGTTCCTCAACCTTTGCAGGAGATTCTTCTACCTTCACGGGCGGTGTCTTTGTTTTAACCGGCGGCTTCGGCTTAACCGAAACCGTAGGTTTAACGGTTTCCTGCTTTATCGGTACTTCCGGTTCTTTGACCGGTTCAGGTGCCGGAGCCGTAACTGCCTCGGATTGAGCAGGTTCCTCTTTAACGGAAGGCGGTGCGGCAGAACAGCCGACCGATACACCTATTATAAAAGCTAAAAATAAATATCGATGGAGTATTTTCATATCTCTATTCTATAGGTAAAAACCGATTTCGTCAAATCATCAAATCACTAAATATCAAATTTCACGGCAAACGGGACAGCTCGTTATGGACTGCGCTATATGTCATAAAACCGCCCGAAAGGTTCACCGTACTTGTATATCCGTTCTGCCGCAAAATCCGCTCAGCTATATATCCCCGCAAACCCGACCCGCAGTTAATAACAATCGGCCGGTCTTTCGGTACTTCGTTTAATCTACCACGCAATGCAGTATGCGGTATATTGACCGCTCCCGGAATGGCGCCGCAGCTAAATTCCTCCGGAGTCCGTGCATCAAGGAAGAATGACCCCTGTTCCGCATATTTAGAGACATCCCGCCATGAAATAATCGTTGTTAAACCATCACGGTCATTTTCCGCAATAAATCCGAGCATATTTATGGGATCCTTTGCGGAGTTAAACGGCGGCGCATACGCGTGCTCAAATTCTGCCAAGTCGGAAATCGTGCCGTTCTTTTTGATATAGGCGGCTAGAACATCGATTCTCTTATCCGCGCCTTCCGCACCGACTGCCTGTGCACCCCAGAGCCGACCGTTTTCAGGATTATACAGAATTTTAATCGATAACATGGATGCGTTGGGATAATACCCTGCATGATGAGCGGCATGGGTTACCGCCTGCTTATAGGGAAGCCCTGCCCTATCCAACGCTTTCTCTCCCAATCCCGTTGCAGCGGCAGTATAATCGAATATCCGCGCGATGCTGGTACCGATTGTCCCGCAGTACGGTTTTTTATTGCCGTACACGATATTATCCGCACAGATGCGTGCCTGTTTATTTGCAGGCCCTGCAAGGGGAACCGTCACATCGGTACCGAGCAGCGGACTCTTAAACGAAATCGCATCGCCGATAGCGTAAATATCCTTTTGAGAGGTTTCAAAATAGTCGTTGACCTTTATCGCCCCGTTCGGCGCAAGCTCGATATTGCAAGCCTTTGCCAATGCGGTATCGGGATGCACGCCGATCGAAAGGATGACGGCATCGCATACCACCTCTTTGCCCGACTGCAAACATACCGCTAAACCGGCGCTGCGCCGTTCAAAGGCTTTTACTCCATCTTTCAGGTATAAACCGACCCCCTTGCTGCGGATGTTCGCCTGCACGATTGCCGCCATATCGTAATCGATGACATTCATCACCTGATCGACCGCTTCGATAATGGAAACTTCCATGCCGCGGCGATGCAGGTTTTCAGCCATTTCCAAACCGATAAAACCTCCGCCGATTACGGCAATCCGTTTTGTCGCAGGGTTATCAATTCTTTGCTTAATTGCTTCGATATCGCTGACCGATCGCAGTGTGTAAATGGCGTCATCATTGATTCCCGGAATCGGCGGCTTAATGGGGGATGCGCCCGGGCTTAAAATCAGCGTATCATAGCTTTCGGTACTTTCCGCCCCGGTATCCAAATTTTTAACCGTTACCGTTTTGGAAGAAGGATTAATCGCCGTTACCTCGTGCCGTATCTTTGCGGTAACGTTCAGCGATGCCTTAAACTTTTCGGGCGTCATCACAAAAAGCGCATCCCGGTTTTCGATAACGCCGCCGGCATAATAGGGAAGCCCGCAGTTCGCAAAGCTGATATGCTGTCCCCGCTCAAAGACGGTAATCTCCGCTGTTTCATCCAATCTGCGTAACCGAGCTGCAACGCCTGCCCCTCCGGCAACGCCGCCTACTATAAGATATTTCTTCATTTTTCCTCCATAAGTTTATTCCATGATGACCCAACATACAATCAGTTTTAGAGGCATCGTCTTATTTCATTTCGGTTGTTTTTTTCCACGCATCGATAAATTCAAGCATATACTGCTGAATACCGCCGAACCATTTTTGCTGAAAAGCACAGGCTTCCGCACCGATATATCGGTAATGCCACGATTCCCACACATAGCCGGTTACCGCTTCGTATCCTTTGGGAAAAGAAAGCGACCAGCCGTATTTTGAAGCGTTCTGCAGTACCCACTTACCGGCGCGTGTTTGTGCAAATTCATCGGAGATGGAACCGAAGTCTACAACCGTACCAAGCTGGTGCTGGCTTGTTCCCGCACGGGCGGAAAACCGTTCAGCTTCTTTTTCGCCGGATTCCCGTACATAGCGGTCAAATAAATTTTTCTGATATGTGTATGAACGGTACGAGGAGCTGACAACCAGCGTAACGCCGTCATTCTTTGCGACACGCGCCATCTCTTGCAAGGCTTGTTCCGCCGTTTTTGTCAAGGATAAATCTTTTCGGTTAATCATATAGGCGCGACCGGCAGTCAGTGTTACAAGATTTTGCGGCGTATATCCGTCCGGCAACAAATGCCGCTTATCAACCAGCACCAAAAGGTTTTCCTTTTCCGCCGCTAAAACCTGTTTTAACTCGGCCAAAAAGGCGCCTGCGTCATTGCCGATATGGCGCCGTATCTCTGCCGGAATAGCAGAAGGATATACGAAACTGCGAAGCTGCATTTCCATATTTGCATCAGCAGCCGTTACACAAAAGAACGATAACAGACATATCATTATAGAAAGTATTTTCTTCATAATACCGACTTTTTAAGCGACGTGTTTATAGGTATACGATAATACAGGAGCGGGATTGCTCTTGCCGATAACATACTTTACGGGCAAGGTTTTTTGTCATCAATAAACCGAATCCCCGATACCGTTTTGCATCAGGATCAAAGTGAGGTTTTGTTCTCTTGAGCGCATGTAATAAATTATCAAAATTCGTGCTGTGGTAGGAGAAACAAAGACGCGGAAAGAAAATATTTGATACACTTAATAGAATATTTTTATTTTCAGCAAAGACGGCATGTTCGGCAATATTGTCAAACACTTCCGTTGAGATAATAAGCGCTGTTGCTCGTTTACTCTCGGGAATATTTTTAGAGGTAGAAATAAACTCTTCAATAAAGCCGATATTTTTTAAATCAGCTTCTACCTGTAAATGGTTCACGTCCTTATACCGTATCAGCCTATTTTACTTCGTCGAGCGAGCGGATAATAGGAAACACTTCCGAAAAACCGGTGGAGGCAATCGCAAGCTTTACAACCTCTGAAGGATTCAGAATATAAATTTTATGACCGACCTCCTCCCCGTCTTCGGAAGCAGCCATAAGGATTCCCAATCCTGATGAGGATAAATTGGTAACGCGGGATACATCAAGTACAATTGAGCGCTCCTTAATAAGGTTGTAAACTTTTGTTTCAAATTCATGATACGTGTATGAATTTATTGAACCGGCTACCGTCAGCAATACAAACGCATCGTTTGTTTTTTCCGTAATCGTTAAGTTATCCATCATTATACTCCTATCTTATTGATTATATTTCAATACCAATATAGTAACATCATCATCAATTTTACGTAAAATAAAATCCAGAAGGCTATTATAAATAGTACGAGCAATCTGAGAGGGGTTAGCGCTGTTATTTTCCTGCAGGATTCGGCCAACACGATCGCTGCCAAATCGGTCTCCTTTTAGGTTCGTTGCCTCAAGCAAACCGTCAGTCGTAAAAACAATCGTATCTCCTTTGTGCATGGTGATTTTCCGTACTTTTAAGAAAGGCGCAATATTCTTTACAAAGCCGAGAACTCTGCCTTCCCCCTGAATTTCGATTGCGTTCTTATATGAACTGATATACATTGACATCAGCGGAATACCGCAGTTCAAATAATAAATCGTATTAGTCGGAAAGTCGATAATACCAAAAAGTCCCGCAAAGAAAGTTCCGCGCGGCAGATTGTCCTTTATAAATCGGTTTACCTTTGTTATTAATTCCTTAAAATCTGAGATTGTCTGCAAATAGGTATGAATAATCGACTTTAAAATGACCATCGACATACTGGCGCTTAAACCCTTACCTGAAACATCCCCAATAAGGAACATTGCCCGTTTTTCGTTCAGCGTAATATAGTCGATAAAATCACCGCCGAGCTGGTGCGCGGAATATGCAATAGAATCCATTGAAAATCCATGCGATTCAAGCGTATTCTTATAGTTCTGAATGGATCCGATAATTTGATCGGACATTTCAACCTCGCGGTCGATCGTAACGGTAATATCCTGCTTGGAAATATTTCTCAGGTAATAAATTACCAAAAAGAAATATGAATACATATTGGACAATACACGTATGTCATACGGGGTATACTCCGCACTATGCGTTTTTGGCGCCAAAAGGATACAGCCGATAAGTTTTTGCCCCTCTCTCATAGTGATAAGGATTTCGGTTTGTGTTGTTTCAAAGATATTGAGCAGCTCACCTCTGATAGACTCATAGAGATAATTAGCAATAAGCTCCGTTTTAGTGATAACGACATTATTTTGATTAAGCAGATATTCAAAACAAGGGAGATTGGCGCTCATCGTATTATGATGGTCAAAGTCCGAATACACCGTCTGCAAATTCATATTTTCATCGCTGACAAGAATATCGAGGCCTTTACAGGTGATATACTGTTTCATAATTCTCGGAAAAGTCTCCAACACCGTATCGTGACCTTTACCAAAATCGAGTTTTTGCAGCTCTGCATCTAACTTTACTTCGTAGTCTGCTGTTTTACCAAAGACATATTCAAGCTTACCGGCAACAAAACTTCGGCTAAAGAAAAGAATAATACACGAAACCGTAATTAAAGCCATCCAACCGCCAACCGAAGGGATAAACTGCATAATAAGCGCTGTTGCAAAACCAGCAGCTCCGGCAAATAAAACAGTAAAAAAGATAAACCGGATAAGACCGAAGAGAATTTGCTTAATATCAAAAACACGCGTCAGCGAAAATATGGCATTGTCCAACGCCAACATAGCAACATACCCGAACGGTATAAACGAAAAAGCCCAAGAAAATATCAGAAAATAATGGCTTTCCGCAATCCATATAACGAGGCCGACTCCGACGGCAAGTCCGTGCAAAAACAGCTGCTGACGGTGAATATTGCTTTTAACGAAAATCATTTTTACAAAGACTATTGCAATTGAAATAACAGCGGTAAGAAATACATACACATATTGAAAAAGTCTAACGCCGCTCATACCCGGAAGTACATCACGCTGTAAAAAATAGAAGCCTCTCAGCGGATTCCATTGGAACCTGCCCACATAGAACACGATAAGCCCGATACCGGCGAGATGAAATACTACGTTAATCTTTTGAAGCACCTTATACGCTTTTAGTTCCGAAATGATAAATGCCATATTGATGATATGATATGATGCAAGCACCATAAAGAAAAAGGCACCGACGGATACGATACGCTGTATAGCGGCCTGTCCGTAAAACACCAAATGAATGGAAACTGCGATACAAAGTGCAACAAGCGTAGCAGGAACCGTAATCTTATTTAACAGAACATTAATACGATTCGATTGATGAAACGAAAGATACAATGAGTTTACAAGGAGTAAAACAGCGCCAAAATATGTAAAGAAAATTAACCCCATACATTATCCCTTTAATTTTACTGCTAAAATAGTAGTATCATCGCGGAAGGCTTTTGCAGCACTATAGTTAAGCCCCAATTCCGCTACTTTTGAGGTAATTGACGATGCGTCCGACGAAGCAAAAGATTTAATCGAGTCAATGTAAAGCTCATTACTGCCGAGTTCCACCCCTTCTTCATTGGTAATTTCGGGAATTCCGTCCGTCGTAATAACAAGCAAATCATTACGGTATAAAGGCTTTTCGGAAACCGTCACCGAATCGATATCAATAATTCCGATAACGGAACAATTTGAATCAAGCATCTTTACTTTATATCCTTCCGCCGCCCTCGTAAAGATCATCGGCGCTTCCATTGAAGCATTTACATAACGTATCTTCATAGCCTTAGTATCAATGAGTCCTAAAAATACAACAGTATATTTATCCAGCAGATTCATACGCTTAATAGCGCTGTCTATTGCAAAAATCAAACCGGCAAGGTCTTCTTTATTTTCCATAATCCTTATCGTGTTTACAACGACACCCATGACAAGCGCTGCAGCGAGTCCTTTGCCGGAAACGTCCCCCGTAATAACAAGGGTTTTATCTTCGTCAATAGGGATAATGTCATAATAGTCTCCCGATACGTTTACCAATGGCCGGAAATAAACGCCTATTTCCAGCTTGTCAAGCGCCGGTATCTTTTGCGGCAGGAATGCCCGCTGAGTATTGGCAACCATCTGCCATTCTTGCGCAAGTTCCGAATAATAGAGGAGCTGCGAAAGTGTTTTTTCGCGTCCGAAATAGTTTTTAAACTCCGTAAAAAACTGATGGAAAACTTCGGGTTCAACCGCACGGATATAGCGGCAGATAATAAAAAACCGTGCAGAACTATATGCAATGACCAAACCCCGCGCTTTTTTTCTATCAGTGATCATCTGCATATCCGAATCCAATAAATAAATATTTTCTCCCCAGTGATCCATCCATTCGACTGAAAACCGATGCGCCAGCTTTGCATATACATCAGGATCCGAGACATAAGCAGAAGTGCTGCTATATATAACCAAATCGGTGTCGGTATTGATAAGCAAGACAGAGCAATCAGCCTTGTATTCAAGTTCCTGTTGAATAGCTTCAATAAGGTTTTCACGAGTATAGCAAAAGCGCAATCTGTTGATAAAGGTGTCAAAAAGAGCAGTCTCGGTTTCTTGATACACCCTTTCCCGTACCTTGCGAGATAAAAAAGCTGTCCCAAGCGAGACCATAATGGAAGCAATAGCAAAGATTGCAAAAGCAAAACCGAAACGGGTAACAAAACTGAAATTAGGAAGCATCCGGTATTGTGTTACCATCAATGTAAGGTCTCTTGCCGAAATCAGCCGCCCTAAAAACGAAAAACGAGGACTCAACGCGAGCATAAAAGCTGAAAAAACCAAACTAATGCCGGTAAAAATAACTAATTTTCCCCAAAATTCCTGTTGTTTTCGTATCATGCACTACAACCTCATAACCATTTTAATTCACTTTTCATTTTTAAACGAATAACACCGACCTGTCTTTACCCGACCGGCCAGTGTTACTCCGTTAGTCCATACTATTATTTTTACCCTGTTCCCGTTATTTCATCATATTGACGGCAGGCTTCTCGCTGATCAGCGCAAGATCGCACCAGTCCCAGTCGGTAACGAACTGTTGATCCCAGCTCTTTGTCCGCTTGTTTACCGCGTACAATTTCATGCGGTAAGCAGTCGGAATCGCCGGAGCTTCTTCAAGGATATTCTCGTCCCATTCCTTATAAGCTTGAGCGCGGAACGCTTCGTCAAAAGAATCTTCGGAACTTATCTGAGAAAGCAGCGCTTCGTTTTTATCGTTTACCCAGCGGGGAAGATTGAACTGCGCAACCTTTCCATACAATCCTGACGGTTCGGGATTTGAACCGACACCCCATGCAGCGGAATACATCTCTACTGTCGGGTCATCATCCTGCAACTTATCATAGAACGCATTGAACTCGATTAAACGACCGTCGTTTAACGCGACATTTAAACCGACATCTTTCCAGTTTTGGATATAGTAATTAGCAATCGGAGCCGCCACATCGCTGCCGCTCATAAACATAAAATTGATCTTAAACGGTTTTCCGTCCGGCGTTTCGCGGTAGCCGTCCCCATCTACATCCTTATAACCTGCTTCGTCGAGTAACTTTTTTGCTTTTTCAGGATCATACGAATAGCCCTTCCGTGAGGCATCGTAAAAACCGGGATGATACGGCGTGATAAAGGAATTTGCCGTAACACGGAGCCCGTGGTAGTAGATGGCATTAATACCGTCGTTATCCATCGCATACCCGATCGCTTGACGCAATGCCTTATCTTTAAACTTACCACCGTCGGGAAACATTTCGCACATTTCTTTTTCTTTATTCCACACCCCGAATTTAAATGCGACGTATGTATAAGTATTTTCGATGTTACCGACAATATCGATATTATCGATTTTCATTTTCGGTTTTCCGTTTTCGTCAAAAAGCGTCTTCCCTTCGTCGTCAAGCTCGACAAATTGATCATATAAATCGGCTTTAAACTGAACGGCGTCAACCTCGCCTGCCTTTATTGCGGCAACAGCTGAAGTCGGCGCAATCCGCTTTACGATAAGCTTATCGATAGCCGGTTTTTTACCGAACCAATAGGGATTAGGCACATATTCGAGGATATCCCCTTCAACCATAGAATTAATCACAAATGGACCGCAGGAGAGCGGCGTTTTCCGTACACGGTCGTGGGAGGCCATTTCCGTCAGCGGAATATCTTTGAGGTAATGAGCAGGTTCCGCATCATACGTAATTCCCGCGCCCCATAAGATACCGGGAAAAAAGTTTTTAAAGGTAACTTCTACCGTTTTGTCATCTATCTTTTTGATGCCGGAAATAGTTTTTGCCTTCCCTTCATGGTATTCAACCATACCGACAACGTTTTCGTAATCACTGTCATAGCGGACACCCGTATAGTCGGGATGTCCGACACATTCATAGACAAAGATAATATCCTCAGCAGTCACGGGTACCCCATCAGACCACGTAAGCTTCTCGTTTATGTGATAGGTAGCGGTTTTTGCCTCGCGGTCGAATGTCATAGCACAGTAGCTGTCTTTAATTTCATGGTTCGGGCCATCGGTCATAAACTTACCGATCCGCGGACGCATCGCTTCATACGTAGGATTATCCTGATAGAGGAAGGTATTAAACACCCCCTGCCATGGCGTATCGTACACATAGCCGTATACGAATGTACCGCCGGGGATAGCCTCCCCTTCCCGCTCGATCATTTGCGGAAACATCAGTTTTAATGTTTTATCTCCTGCATCGTCCCCGCCGCTCTGTGCAGTCTGTTTTTGCTCAGTCTTACCGCCGCAGCTTGCAAGAGCCACCATTACCGCGCATAAAAACGCAGCAATTTTTAACCTCTTTGACATTGTACTCCTCCCATAAAAAGTCAAGAAGAAAGTATCAACTTTCGATTGACTTTTTACGCACGTTCGCAACAAAGTGAGAACGTGCAGATGATATACAAGTTTGCAAGGCAAACTTGGGTAAATAAAAGCCGTGCCATTTGTACGGTTTTTATTTTACACTTCTCCTGATTTATTTATAACGCTGTTTTGCATCGGATGCGCGTTTGATCGTTTGTCCGACATAGTTAATACACAGCATTAACACCATAATTAAAATCGACGCAGGCAGCCATACCCACAGCTTACCGGAAATGGTTCCCGGATCACGCGCATAGCCGATCAGCGTACCGAGCGACGGCGACGTCGGCGGAAGCCCGAAGCCTAAGAAGCTCATCCCCGTTTCGATACCGATATTCCCCGCCATACCGAGCGTAAAATCGACAATAATGATAGAAGCGATATTCGGTAAAATACCGCCGTACATAATTTTAAAATCACCGGTACCCATAATGCGCGATGCGTTTACATAATCGCGGCGGTTTTCCGATAACGCTTTACTGCGCACAAGCCGAGTAACTCCCGTCCAATAAAAAGCGGACATAATAAAAATAAACGTCCAAATATTATAGGTCGGCACAATGGTTACAAAGACGATAATCAGCATAACGACCGGCAAAATCATAATAAAGTCGCAGATACGCATGATGATGTTATCAACCCTTCCGCCGTAAAAGCCAGTGATTAAACCGAAAAGCATCCCGACGATTTCGGTAAGAATGGTTACGCTGAAAGCAATTAAAATGGAATTACGCGCACCGATAATCAGCTGCGGCAGAATCGGACGTCCGCCGAGGTCTGCACCGAGCAGGAATTTTTTACCGGGCACCGAAAATTTATCCCGTAAACTTACCTTCATAACCGCTTCCGTATCCAGTACAAAGCCGCCGATGATGATAACGGTAAAGATAATAACCAATATACCGAGCGCAACAATTGCCGCCTTATCATGTTTAAATTCCGTCTTTACAATCTTCCAAAACGACGGCACGGAAGACATCTCTTTTAATGTCGCCTCATCTATGGTATCAATATCAAATGCCGTTTTTTCCATATTTACTCCTTAGTCAATTCTGATACGGGGATCGACAATTATCATAATAATGTCGGAAATCAAGCTGCCGAACAGGGCGAGCGTGCCGTACAATAAGGTCAACGCATTGATAATAGAATAATCACGCGACATAATAGATTCGATGAACAGCAAGCCCATTCCCTGATACATAAAAATCGTTTCGATAAATATCGAACCCGCAAGCAGACCCGTTACCGTAAAGCCGAAAAAAGCCGCTATCGGCAAAAGGGAATTGCGGAAAATATGGTGCGTATACACCTTGTCGATGGGCACGCCTTTACTCCGCGCCGTTTTAACGTAATCTTGGCTTTTTGCATCGATAACTTCGTTGCGCAGGTACTGTACGATGCCGGTTGTACGCAATACCGCCGCCGTAATTGCAGGCAACAGCATGTGATATATTCTGCTTACAATATAACGACCGCTATGTCCCATCGCATCCAGCCCGACAAACCCCGACGTTGGGAAAATCCTGAGCCGGTAACCGAAGAGCAATAGGCTCAACAGCGCAAGAATAAACGTCGGGATTGCATACGTGATAAAGTTATAGACCAGCACCGCCTTATCGAATTTAGACCCATTATAGCGGCCGGCACGTATACCGAGCGGAACGGCAATGGCATACGTTAACACAACGGTTAAAAGCGAAAGCCACAAGGTATTTTGCGCAGGTAATTTGATTTTATCCGTTACCGGGATTTTATAGGTATAGGACACGCCAAAATCGCCGTGCAGCAGAATGCGTCCCATCCAGTTCTTATACTGTACCGGCCACGGATCATTTAAACCGGCTTTTTCCCGCAGCTCTTCGATACGGCTTGCCTTAATGTTAGGATTGCCGACCAGTCCGGTAAAGGGATCGCCGGGCATCATTTTTCCAATTAAAAAAACCAAAATACTCAATATAAACAGCTGCGGTATCATAATAAGGATACGGCGTACTATTGTTTTCCACATACTCTCCCCCTAATCCTTCAGCGCAGCGTAATGGGTGTCGCTTATTTTCTTTAAATCGTACACTCGCCCTTCGGGACTAAAGTAACGTTCCGATTCACGCTCATATATTTCATCAATCTCGGCACGGCGCTTTTTATATTCGTCACGTATTTCGACATTCATTTCAGGGATTGCCGCAATAAGCCTCTTGGTGTAGATATGCATCGGATTGCGATAAATATCATCCCGTGTTCCCGCCTCTACGAATCGACCGCGGTACATAATATAGATGTAATCGCACATGTGTTTGACAACGCCGAGGTCGTGCGAAATAAATAGATAGCTCAGCATAAATTCACGCTGAATCTCTTTAAGGAAGTTGAGAATTTGCGCCTGTACCGAAAGGTCAAGCGCGGAAACCGGTTCGTCCGCCACAATGAGCCGCGGATTAACCGCTATTGAACGCGCAACACCGATACGCTGCCGCTGCCCACCGGAAAATTCATACGGGTATTTATATAAGCCGTCGGGCGGTATTCCGACAATCTGCAACAGCGACAGAACCTTCTTTAATTCTTCATGTTTGGAAAGCCGCTCAAAGTTTCTGATGGGTTCCGCAATGATGTCTCGGATGCGCTTTTTGGGGTCGAGGCTCGACATAACGTCCTGAAATACCATCTGAACGTTTTCGTTGTATTTAATCTTTCTCCGCTGAGCCTTCGTATTTACGAGGTTTCCTTCGTAGCGGATTTCGCCGCCGGTAGGCTGTTCCAATCCGACAATCGCTTTGCCGATGGTCGTTTTTCCGGAACCGGACTCCCCGATCAGACCGTAGGTTTTTCCTTCTTCAATTTGAAAAGAAACGCCGTCCACCGCCCGCACGTGATCTTGAATTGTGTTAAAAAAGCCGCCGCGGATAGGAAAATGCACTTTTAAATCTTTTACTTCCAATAATGCCATATCCGCCTCCTCTAAACCTCACCCTCGAACCGGAAATTTTTCCAGCAGGAGCAGCGGACAAAATGTCCGGGACTTACTTCGTGCAAGACCGGAGACTCTTCGTGTTCTTCGGCCGGAATCCACGGTATACGGTCGGCAAAACGGCAGCCCGTATGCTTGAGTTTTTTAAGCGACGGCACCATACCTTTAATAACGTGCAGCATATCATCGTCTTTATCCGCCTGCGGAATCGATTTAAGCAAAGAACGCGTATAAGGATGCAAGGGATGAGTAAACAGTTCCTGCACGGTAGCAAGTTCGACAATCTGCCCCGCATACATAACCGCAACACGGTCGGCAACCTGCGCGACAACGCCGAGGTCATGAGTGATAAGGATGATACCCGCCTTGTGCTCTTCCTGCAGGTCTTTAATAAGATCAAGAATCTGCGCTTGGATGGTTACGTCGAGCGCTGTTGTCGGCTCATCGGCAATGATAAGCGACGGATTACAGGACAGCGCCGTTGCGATAAGTACCCGCTGCCGCATTCCGCCGGAAAGCTCATGCGGAAACCGCTGCGCCGTACGCTTGGGGTTCTGGATACCGACATCGTTTAAAAGCTGTAAAACCCGCTCTTGCCGCTCTTTTTCGTTGAGACTGGTGTGGTACAACAGAGCTTCTTCAATCTGCTTCCCTACCCGCTGCAGCGGATTAAGCGAAGCAAGCGGATCCTGAAAGATAAATCCGATATCTTTTCCGCGGATTTTGTTCATCTCATTTTCTGAAAGCGTCAGCAAGTCCCTGCCGTTCAGTAAAATTTCACCCGAAACGCGGGTAAAGCGCATATCGTGCAGTCCCATAACGGACATCGCAACGGTACTTTTACCGCAGCCGGATTCCCCTACAATAGCAAGCATCTCATTGGGATGAACGTCAAACGACACGCCATCAACAGCATCATAGTAGCTGCCGTCGATACGGAAAGCCGTGTGCAAATTTTTAACGGTCAATAAATTGTTTTGTTCCATGGTAGTTCACTGTATTTATAACCTTTTTTTAATAACTCTATAACACGGTATCACGGATACGCAAATTTTGCAACCGCATTCTTACACTCTTACACTCTACAGCACATATTTTTCTAAAAAGCGGGCGATACCGTCCTCGTTATTGGTGTAGTCCGTTACTGCGTACGCAATATCTTTGATAGCGTCGTGGCCGTTTTTCATGGCGATGCCGTATCCCGCAAGGCGGATCATCGTTTCGTCGTTCATGCTGTCGCCGAATGCCATCACTGCCTCATTTTTGATACCGAGTAGCCATGCCAGCTCTTGCAGGAACTCCCCCTTACCGGTATCCAATGGAATGATTTCCAAAAAATACGGCTTACTGGTAAACAGGACAGCCCGCGTACCGAACCGCTTTCTAAACTCCGGTTCGACGGCAGCGATAATATCAGGCTCCGCAGGAATGAGCAATTTATACACCGGCTTGGTGCGCAAAATTTCCCGATAATCATCCGGTATGACAACCTTCATTTTTGTCAGATGCGCATCCCGATCCGAAAAAACAGTCCGTTTAGCGATGTAAATGGTATCGTCAAAGTAGAGATGGCAGGAAAGATTTTGCGACTCTATATAATCGTAAATCTCAATCGCAAGATCGGCGCCGAGACGGCGGCTGATGATTTCCAGCTTCATATCGGAGGTCAATATCTGCGTCCCGTTGTTGCACAGGATATAGCTTTCCGTTTTATCCGAACCGATCCGCTGCGCATACGAATGTACCGAACGAGGACTTCTCCCCGAAGCGAGCAATGTCAGTACACCCTTTTTCATCAAGGCCTGTAAAACCGATACCGTATAATCGGAGATGGTCAGATCATCCCGCAAAAGGGTATCGTCCAAATCCATTGCGATAATTTCTATGTTTTTTAACTTTTCCATTACAGCGGCTCGCCTTTCAGCAATTTACCGATACGCTCAAGCGCAACCCGTATTTTACTGATGTCGGTAGCGTAGCAGCAGCGGACAAAGCCTTCGCCGCCGCTTCCGAACACGTGCCCGGGCACAACAGCAACTTTGTAGTCGGTAATCAGCTTAACCGCAAAATCTTCCGAACTTAAACCGGTACTACGGATATCGACAAAGAGGTAAAATGCACCGTCGGGCGTTATATAAGGAAGATTCATCGAATCAAAACTCTTCATCATCAAGTTACGCCGCTGCCGGTAGGAAACCCGCATCCGCTCAACCTCGTCCCAGCCGCGTTCCAATCCTTCCAGCGCCGCATATTGGCTCATAATCGGAGCGCAGATTGCCGCATACTGATGAATTTTATGAATTTGAGCCATCAGCTCCTGCGGGCAGGCGATAAACCCGATACGCCAGCCGGTCATCGCAAAGGACTTTGAAAACCCGTTGAGGATAATACAGTAATCCTTCATTCCGGGGAAAGAACCGATAGATGTATGCGGCGCTTCGTACCGAAGTTCGCAATACACCTCGTCGGACAGCGCCCAAATCTTATGCTCTTTAACGACGGCGGCGATCTTTTCCATCTCATCAGCAGGAATCATCGTACCGGTGGGATTGTTCGGGCTGCAGATAATCAGCGCCTTGGTCTTCGGCGTAATAAGCGCTTCGATGGCTGCCGCCGTCGGGATAAAGTTATCCGCCGAGGTATCCAGCCCGACCGGTTTCGCCCCGCAGAGCGCTACCAAGGGCTGATACGAAACATAGCACGGTTCCGCAACAATCACCTCGTCCCCCGGATTCAGGATGGAACGGAACACAATATCGATTGCTTCCGAAACGCCAAAGGTAATCAGCACCTCATTTTTAGGAGAATACGACATACCGTAGCGGGTTAAATAGTTTGCAATCGCCTTGCGGAGCGGTTCAAGCCCCCAGTTTGAAGTATAGGATGTATGCCCGCATTCGAGATGATACCACGCTTCCTCGCGCATAACCCACGGCGTTGCGAAATCAGGCTCCCCTACCCCCAACGAGATAATATCATCTTTTCCTGCAGCAAGCTCAAAAAAACGGCGGATACCGGAAGGAGCGACGCTCACAATTCGGTTGGAAAATTTATCGGGTCTATCCATTATGCGGTAATCTCTTCGCGGGGATCTTTTTTGGGGTCGATATAATACGTTCCGTTTTCCTTGTAGGTCTTGAGCACAAAATGCGTACGTGTGCTGATCACTCCTTCCAGCGACGCGAGCTTTTCCGACACGAAAAAGGCAACCTCTTTTAAGTCTTTTCCTTCAACCAGCACATGCAAATCGTATCCGCCGGACATCAGCTGTACCGTCTTTACCTGCGGGTACCGATATATCCGCTCCGCAATGCGGTCAAATCCGTGTTCCCTCGCCGGTGCAACCTGAATTTCTATCATCGCAGATACCGTATCGCTGCTTGCAAGCCGTTCACGGTTGATAACCGCAGCATATTTTAAGATGATGCCCTCATCCTCTAATTTTTTAATGGCAGCGCGAACCTCTTCCTCGGACTTACCCGTCATTGCGGCAATATCCTGCGGACTCAGCCGCGCATCGTTTTCCAATAAATCGATGATTTCCTGCATAACAGCTCCTTGGTAATCCGGTTCTATTCCAGCGGGGCAAAATAGCCGGTTTCATCCCTGCCCGAACGGGTTAGAAGCCGTACCTCAAGCTCTACCGGTAAATAGGCACGGCCGAAGTCGGTTGGCAATGTAGAGGTATAACTTAGCTGATACGAGCCTATAGGTTTGGCAATTAAATCTTCAATAATCGGAGAAAGCCCCTGTTCGGCATAGATATACGTACTCATCCCACCCGTTTTTGTGCAAAGATACGAAAGCTCAGGAGGCAATGTGCGTGGCTTTAGATTAACCGTATAAAAACGGATACCGTTGTTGGTCATATATGCAGCAAGATCGTTTAAGCTGTACTGTTTAAAGCTGTCGGAACCGATATCTTCAAACGACAAGAACACGATAGCCCGCTTGGGAGCCGCGTTAATCAGCTCCCCACTTGCGAGCCGCAATGCAAGATCACAATTCCATATCGGCGACCACGCCGCCTTTAATTTCAGCGGCTGCGATAAAAGCGCTTCGGGAGAAAACTTACCCTCCAGCACCGGCAGTTGAGAAGCCGACACAAGAGAAATTTTTCCTTTCCCTTGCATTGCCTCGGCAAGCTCTTTAACTACCGTCTTAACCAGCTCCAATTCTTTTTCCGATTGAGGCGAGCGCTCGATTACAACGGCAATATCGCAGCCGGTATTGAGGTAGGCGGCGCCCTTTAAAGTAAAATCATTGACTTGCCGATTCGATTCGGTGAGGAAAAAATTATTCGCCGTTAAGCCGACCAGCGGCTGCCCCATCCGGTTTTCTACGCGGACATCGACGGTAACCGTCGGGAACTTATCGGCATAGACGCGGTCGAAGCGGACAAACAAACCGCCCGCCAGTTCGTTGATATGAGAAAAAACCTGAATATTTCCGTTTTTATAATCGGCCAACAAAAGACTGCCGTTAGCATCGGGAATTGCCGCGGTTACACGGGCAGGCGCATTACCTAAACTCGCAACAGTATACAAACTCGCCAAGCCGATATCGACCAAATACACCTTATTGGCGCAGGACACCAAAAGATTGTTTTTCCATACCCGCATCGATTCCGCCTGTACGACACTCTTATCCGGCAGCAGCGTTCTGATATAGTTTCCTGCCGTATCAAACACATAGATAGAGCCTTTTACCGAATCCGCAACGTAAACCAAATCATCCAAGATTGCGATACCTGCCGGAGCGGTAAAGCCCGGGAATATACCGCTACGCTGCCCGAATGTAAAAAGGCCTTCCCCGTCCGGAGAAAACACCACGACGCGGGCGTTGCCGAAGTCCGTTACAAAGATATTTCCGTAAGAATCATACGCCAAAAACTGAGGCCCGATGCACTGCCCGTCTCCTCTTCCTCTCGTGCCGAATGACTTAATGAATTTACCGTCTTTGGTAAGCAACGAAAGCCGATCGGCGGCAAATTCCGAGATGAGCAAATTCCCGTTTTTAAGCGGTAAAATATCGAACGGGCGGTCAAAGCCCTGCAAGGGACCGCTCGTCCGGTCAAGTACGATGCCGTTAATATCGAAGTGAACCAATTCGTTGGAGCCGTAGGCGACTACCCAGAAACTGCCGTCGCCCATTGCCGCAACCGAAAGCGGCTGCCTAAAAAAGACTTCTTTTCCGTGTTTTGACTCGAATACGGCGGTTTCTACATAGCGCACCGATTCTGCAAAATCGGGCTGAGAACTGCGCCGTTCCTTAACAACTTCTATTTTATTTTTTAACAGCTGCCCGCCGTATCCCGAAGCGGAAGCCGCCGACCATTGTTCCAGCGCGGCGCCCTCTATGCCGGATCGGTAATAGGCTTGTCCGAGCCAATCCAAAATAAGCGGGTCGCCGGGAATATGTGTGAGGGCTTTTTCAAACAGCAGAATCGCTTCGTTAAAGGTTCCGCGATAATACGCCTGCACGCCGCGGCGGAATTCTTCAAATCCGTGGTCTTTGTCGGCGGAACTTAAACGAGGCTGCAGACTGTTTGTTTGCGCAGTCAGCGCTATACCGCTGCACAATAAAAGCAGCATTAAACCGGCTGTTTGCAATAGTCTCTTTATACGCATGATACTTATCCTTTTGACAATTTTCTAAAAACATAAAAGTTAGGAGCAGACTCGCAATATTCCTCTTAGCTGCTCATAATACGCTGCAAATGGCGCTTAATTATTTCATTATCGGGAAGCTGTGCATCCGCTCGCTGAATATATGTGCGAGCTTCAGTATCAAAGCCCATCTTGTAATATGTCCACGCCAGCGAATCCAAATAGGCGGGATTATCAGGCTGCGCGTCGAGCGCCTTTTTGCACAAGATTAAAGCCCGAGTTAAATCTTTTTCGGTATCGGCAAGAATATAGCCGAGTCCATTAAGCGCAGTGGAATTATCGGGATCAAGCTCCAGCGCTTTTTCATAAAGCTCAAGCGCCTTATCGACCTTCTCTTGCTCATACGCCAAATACGCCATCGAGGTATGTACCTGCGGAGAATCATATCCTGCATCCAAAAGTTTTGAAAGCTCAAATTCCGCCAAACGGACACGGCCTGTTTTTGTATAAATAAAGGCTAAAATAAGCCGGCATTGATATACACGGGCAATATCGGTTCCCGCAGTGATAATCTGCTCCAAGTAGACAAGCGCATTATCATATTGTAAAAGGCTCGCATAACAGAGACCGATATAATACGCCAAGTCAAAATTGAGTTCAGTATCTTTAGAAGATATCTTTAAAAATGCGGCGAGCGCATCCTCATATCGATTCTCCCGATACAGCTGTACCCCTTCTTTAAGAATCGTATCCATTTAGTTTCTCCCTCATAGTATGCGTACTCCGCCGGAAGGCTTAACTTTATAGTACAAAGGCTTAAATCCGAAAATACGTTCATAGTCGCCCAGTTTTTCAATATAGATTTGGATATCGTTCGCTCTTAGAATGCTGTAGGTGCATCCGCCGAATCCCCTTCCCGTCAAGCGAGAGCACACAATATCGTTCATATCGGGCGTTACAAATTCCATAGCCCGTTTTACCAGCCAATCCAATTCGGGACAGGAAATTTCAAAGCGGTCGCGCAAGTTTTCTTGAGAGCGTGTTACAATGCGCGAAAACACCACCCAATCGTTTTTCTTTAAGGCGGCGATAGCGTCATCGACACTGATGGATTCGCGGATAATATATAGTACCCGCCGCCGTACCGATTCGGGAATGGCAAGCTCTTCAAGATCACTTTCGGCAAGCTTACTGAAATCCTGAGGAATATCCGGCATCTTTTTTACCCGCTCGTAGGCTTCCATACATTCCTGAATTCTATGGTTCAGCTCCTCGCGCGCCAACAAACGGGGAACCCGCGAATCCGTCAAAATGATCCGGTAGTTACTGATGGGGAAAGGATAAATATCAGCCGTCTTCCGCCGATGATTTGTCCGTATGCAGTGTCCCGCCTTTGCATATAATGCGCACAAAATATCCGCACGGTGAGGATAGGTATTAAGATGCTGCACGTTTGCATTCTCCAAAATATCGACAAGATCAGCTTTCGTAAGCCGCGGCGCAAATACCTTCCGTAACGCCATCGCCGTTGCAACCTTGAGCGCATTCGGCGTACCGAGCCCCGCATCCGCCGGTATTTCGGAAAGGATGGTAAAATTGAGTCCTGTCATCTCAATCCCTTGATCCATAAAAGAAAGAATAACAGCCTTTATCGAATTTGCCCAACGATCTTCTTTACGATACCGAAGGTTGGCAGCTGCAACTTTTTTCCGCTCTTTGAGCGACAGAGAAAGGAACCGATAATTAGAATCTTTTCGTTTTGAAACACAAAGATACAGATAATGATCGATTGCCATCGAAAGCGTATTGCCCTGTGCAAACCATGTATGCTCACCTAAAAGGTGAAAGCGCCCGGGAACCGCAACGGTTACTTCCGGCTCATCTCCATATTCGTCTACATGAAACGGTAGAATCTTCTGCATGCTTTCTATAATATCCCTTATATTGAAACAATTCAAGAAAAATGATTAAATTACCTCAAAATTATGTCGGTTATTTCATCTTTTCTAGCGGTTTTATGCTCTGCGGTGCTGCTTTCACTAGGGATACCGAATGAATACCTGTATTTCGGGTCGGCTTTCTTCGGCATTATTGCACTGATACCGTTATATACCGCATTTTGCATCATCCCGAGCCGACGGCGCACGGCATGGATGTTCGGCGCAATGATAGCCCTTGTCCATCTGTTCTCCAGTTTTTGGCTGGCGTATTTTGAAAACTTTGCAATTTTTACGCTCGGCGCTTCCACCGTCGCTTATTTCTTCCTCGGCTTTCTTTTCGGACACTGGTTTTATTATGCAATGAAGCTGCCGCCGGCTCTGCGTCCGTTTGCCTTTGCGGGCTTGTGGACACTCTGGGAATGGTTTAAGGGAAGCGGTTTTGTCGCCTATCCGTGGGGCAGCCTTTCGATGACAACATTATCGCTGCGGCCGCTCATTCAAATAGCAGATATTACCGGCGTATGGGGAATAACCTTTCTTGTTGCATTGATTTCCGCGCTCCTTGCAGAAATAATCCGTGCAGCAGAAGATGTAACCACCGGTTTTTCCAAGCTGCACGGCAGACCGTTACTCCGCCCACTGATCTTTACCGCCGGTCTATTGCTGCTGGTCAACGGATACGGACTTTTCCGCATGTATCAAAAAAGAACGCCGCAACAGAACCTCACCCTTGTGTTAGTACAGCAAAACACCGATCCGTGGGTCTACGGCCTCGATTTATTTTTTGATAATTTGTATAACACCCAAAAGCTTACCGAAAAGGCAATTACCGAATCGCCGGTGCGGCCTGACCTCATCGTATGGAACGAAAGCAGCCTTGCATACGGGTATGATCAATTTCAAGATTATTACCGGCAGCGTCCATTTCAAGAATCCTTTACCGATTTTTTGCAGCGGATGGATATTCCCATTTTAACAGGCTCCCCGCTTTTACAGGATGCCGAACGCGAAAAATACGCAAATTCCGTCTATCTTATCGCACCGGACGGAACGGTACTCGACACCTATTCAAAGATACAGCTGATCTGCTTTGCGGAATATATTCCCTTTATCGACCATCCGTTTGTGCAGCGCTTTTTCGACTCGCTGGTCGGTTTTTCGTCGGGATGGGCGCCGGGAACGGAATATAAAGCGATGACGTTCACCGCACAAAATGGAAACGATGTCCGCTTCGCCGCGCCCATCTGTTTTGAAGATGCCTTTCCGACACTCTGCGCCGATTTGCATAATCAAAAAAGCAATATCTTGATTAACCTGACCAATGATTCGTGGTCTAAAACGGCGAGTGCGGAATACCAGCATTTTGCCGTCGCCTATTTCCGTGCAATAGAACTACGGACGCCGCTTGTCCGCTCTACCAACGGCGGCTATACCTGCGTTGTCGATCCCGTCGGGACTGTTACCGCAAGCCTTCCGCTCTTTACTACCGATGCATTAAGCGTTTCCGTCCCGATCTATCCGTACCAACCAACTTTTTATGCACAATGGAAAGACTGGCTGCCCGCGCTTTTTTTAGCGATTGCGCTTATCACTGCTACCGCATACCGGTTCAACCCCGTGTTTTGTAAAAAAGCGGTGGTGTATATGGAACATCCGCTCGAATGGCTCTCCCCTGCCGAACGAAAAAAGCGGCAACGGAAACAGCTCTGGAAAAAGCCGTGGTTTAGGAAGCAGCGGAAGTTTATTAAAGAATTCCGGGAGTAACTGCATGGCTTTACCATTTGAGCATATTATAGACAAATACCGCGAAAACTCAACTTCCGAACGTAACATGGGAGACAAGTTTGAACGGCTTATGCAAGCCTACCTTTTAACCAAACCAACATATAAAAACCTTTTATCAAACGTATGGCTTTGGGCAGATTTTCCTTATAAAGCCCAATTCGGAACCGGTGGAAAGGACACGGGCATTGATATTGTATGCCGTGCTCACGATGGCGATTATTGGGCAGTTCAGTGCAAATGCTATCAAGCAGATAAGAAAATCGATAAGGCAATGGTAGACTCCTTTGTTTCCACATCTTCATTTAAATTTCAAACACAAGACGGCGAAAAAAACTTCAGCTTTAGGATTTGGATTGACACCACGTATGGCGGTTTTAATGCAGAGGCACAGAATGTAATCGAGAAGCTCGGTATCGGGCGAATCGGCTTAATTGATCTCAAAAACGATGACGTAAACTGGGAAGAATTGGATGCCGGCAAAAAAGGAAATGAAGCACGTGTCAAAAAATACGAGCTACTTTCCCACCAAAAAGAAGCGTACAACGCTGCAACACAATATTATAAAACCTACGACCGTGGAAAACTCATCATGGCGTGTGGCACCGGTAAAACGTTTACATCGCTCAGAATTGCGGAGGTCTTGGCGACCGAAAGCCGACTGGTGCTGTTCCTTGTTCCGTCAATCGCACTTTTGAGCCAAACCTTAAAGGAATGGTCGGCACAAAGCAAAGAAAACCTCTATCCTATCTGTATCTGTTCGGATGCCCATGCAAGCGACAAAGCGGAGGATTCAATTTCAGACCTCGTTCTTCCTGCAACGACGGATTCTGCAAAAGTTCATAGGCAATTTGTTGACTATAGAAACCGTCTGAAAACTGAAGGTGGAATGATAGTCGTATTCAGCACCTACCAGTCAATCGACGTAATCGGTACCGTCCAAAAAGACATAAACAGACGTGAAAAAGATTCATTTCTCTTTGACTTGATTATTTGCGATGAAGCACACAGAACTACCGGTATAACACAAAAGGATAAATCTCAGTCTGCATTCACGAAGGTACATTCCAACGATAATATCAACGCAAAAAAGCGTCTGTATATGACTGCCACTCCCCGGCTATATTCAAGCGAAGCGCAAGCAAAGGCAAAAGAAAATGAAGCTCTCGTTTGGTCTATGGATGCCCCTGAATGGTTCGGTGAAGAAATCTACCGTATCGGCTTCGGTGCGGCAGTTGAAAAGCAGCTACTTTCCGATTACAAGGTAATCGTACTGACACTCGATGAACATTCAGTGTCGCCGGAAGTTCAAAAAAGCATTATAGACGGACACTCCGAAATCAAAATGACCGATGCGATAAAACTCATCGGCTGTATCAATGTACTTTCAAAACGCACAAGCTATCTTACCGACAAGGAGCTATTCAGCGATGTCGATCCTGAACCGATGAAGAGCGCTGTTGCGTTCTGTTCGAGTATCAAAAATTCAAAGTATTTAAAAGATAGCTTTAATGTATGTCGAAAAGCATATTATGGAAAGCTTTCTGAAACGGAACGAGAGCAACTCGTTTTAGTGGACGCTTCCCATATTGACGGCACTATGGGAAGCACCGTCCGGGAAGAAAAACTTGACTGGCTCAAGCACGCTGATCCGAACAAAAACGAGTGCCGAATTTTAAATAATGTGCGATGTCTTTCCGAAGGTGTCGATGTCCCGAGCCTTGACGCTATTATGTTCCTTTCCAGCCGTAACAGCCAAGTCGACGTCGTTCAGTCGGTCGGCCGCGTTATGCGGAAAGCCGAAGGTAAAAAATTCGGCTACATCATCATTCCTGTGATTGTACCGGCGAATAAAAATGCCAATGAAGTTCTGGACACAAGCGATGACTTTAAAATCGTATGGAGCGTCTTGAATGCGCTGCGGGCGCACGACGACCGTTTTAATGCAACGATCAATAAAATTGAACTGAATAAAAAGAAACCTAAAATTATCAATGTATCCGGCGGAGGAAATTTCGGTGGAAAACCGGTAGGCGAAAATGAGGACGACGGCGGAGCGGAAGCGGTACAGGGAGTTTTAGACTTTGATGAACTGCAGCAAGAGCTTTACGAGAAATTCAAGAGTCTTACCGAACAGGTTTTTGCAAAGATTGTAAACAAATGCGGAAGCAGACGTTATTGGGCTGACTGGGGTAAAGACGTAAGCGAAATTGCCAAGCGAAACATCGAGCGCATACATAAGCTTATTTCAATCGAAGGTACGCACAAGGAAAAATTTACCTCTTACTGGGAAGGTCTCAAAAAGAATCTCAATCCAAGCGTAAGCCAATCGGAAGCAGTTGAAATGCTCGCCCAACATATCATTACAAAACCCGTGTTTGAAGCTCTATTCGGAAATGATCGCTTCACAAAAGAAAATCCCGTTTCAAAATCACTGGAAGACATCGTTGCTTTACTCGATGAAAAATCAGCCCCGGAAGATTTGGAAAAACTCGAGCGATTCTACAAATCGGTTCAGCAGAGAGTCGAAGGAATCGACAACGCGGAAGGAAAACAAAAAATCGTCGTGGAGCTGTACGACTCTTTCTTTAAGAACGCCTTTCCACTGACGGTAGAAAAACTCGGCATTGTGTATACGCCGGTTCCGGTCGTTGATTTTATCATAAGGAGTGTCGAGTGGGTGTTGAATAAAGAATTCGGCCGTTCAATCAGCGACGAAAGGGTTAATGTAATTGATCCGTTTACCGGCACCGGTACATTCATCACGCGCCTTTTACAGTTGGGGATTATCAAGCCGGAGGACTTGGAGCGGAAATACAGGCACGAGATTTTTGCGAACGAAATAGTCCTTTTAGCCTACTACATCGCAAGCGTGAACATAGAAAATGCCTACCACGATTTAAGCGGCAAGGATACCTACGAGCCGTTCGGCGGTATCTGTTTGACAGACACATTCCAGCTTTACGAAACCGGAGAGCCGACTTTAGATGACAGGATATTCAGAGAAAACAGCGACCGTGTGAATGAACAAAAAAAACAGCCGATTACCGTCGTTATGGGAAATCCTCCGTATTCAATCGGGCAGAAGTCGGCTAATGACAATGCACAAAACCAAAGATATCCAAAACTTGAAGAGCGTATCGCAACCACGTATGTAAAAGAATCTGAAGCAGGATTAAATAAGTCAGCTTATGACTCTTATATTAAAGCATTCCGGTGGGCAAGCGATAGGATCACCGCATCAATGCCCGCCCTCGGGGTAATAGCCTTCGTCTCAAACGGGAGCTTTCTGGACAACAATGCGCAGGATGGGTTCAGAAAAACGCTGGAAAAGGAGTTCGAAAGGGTTTATGTATTCAATTTGAGGGGCAATCAGAGAACGAGCGGAGAACTCTCCAGAAGGGAAGGAGGGAAGATTTTCGGCAGCGGAAGCCGAACTCCGATAGCGATTACAGTCTTGGTCAAAAAGGAGACGGCATAGTGGCTTTTGTTTCAAATGGGAGTTGGCTGGACGGTAACGCACAAGACGGATTCAGAAAAACAATCGAAAAAGAATTCAGCAAGGTCTATGTATTCAATCTCCGAGGCAACTGTAGAACAAGCGGAGAACTCCGCAAAAAGGAAGCGGGAAATGTGTTCGGACTTGGCAGCCGTACACCAATCGCAGTGACGATACTTGTAAAAAAAAGTGAGAAATCAGATGAATAACCATAGAGCGGAAATTTATTACTACGACATAGGCGACTATTTGAGTCGTGAACAGAAACTGGATATAATCACAAAATTCAAGAGCATGGAGAATCTACCATTCACACAACTTACTCCAAATGAACATGGTGATTGGATAAATCAGAGAAACAATACATTCGCAACATGGATTCCAATAGAAGCGGATAAAAAATTTGATTCTACCTCACAGTCTTTCTTTACGACTTATGCTATCGGTGTTGCGACTAACCGTGATAGTTGGGTTTACAATTATTCAAGAGCTGCTTTAAAAGAAAATATGCAGCAAATGATTGCCTATTATAATGAGCAACGAAATATTTTTGCAGAAAAAACAAAGTTGAATAAAGACTTAAAAGTTGACGATATTGTGGAAAACGATGCCTCAAAAATTAACTGGACGCGCGGGATAAAAAAACTTTTAGAGCTCAACGTCAAAATTGAATTGAAAGACAGCGACCTTATAACAGGTATCTATAGACCATTTATAGAACAGAATTTCTATTTTTCTAACAGTGTTATTGAAATGCCCGGTTTAAGCAAAAAGCTCTTCCCCACACCAAATCATAAAAACCTTGTCATTTGTGTGAACGGTCTCGGCGGTAACAAAGAACCATCCGTACTTATTTCAGATTGTATAGTTGACCTCAACTCTCAAGAAGCCGGCTCTCAATGCTTCCCTCTCTATTGGTACGAAACGATTGAGACGAAGCAGCATTCGCTCTTTGATGACGGCGCAAAAATCGTAAGACATGAAGCAATTAGCGACTTCATATTAAACCGTGCTCAACAAAAATATGGAAACAATGTTCAGCGTGAAGATATTTTCTATTATGTTTACGGCATCCTGCATTCAAAATCCTACCGAGAAACATTCAGCGCCGACCTCAAAAAAATGCTTCCCCGTATTCCGCTCGTAAGCGACCGGCAAAAGTTCCGGGCATTTAGTGAGTCAGGCCGTAAGCTTGCCGACTTGCATTTGAATTATGAAGAAGTTGAACCCTATCCGGACATACAGGTAAGCTCGCTTAAATATGTTCAGTACAATACCGAAATGCAGAATGTATACAACGATGAGCTTATGGCAGCAGAGCCAAATCCACAGGTTATACCGGAGAATGAAACCGACTACAAGTATTATGCAGTGGAGCAGATGAAGTTCCCGAAAAAAGGCGAGAAAGGCACGATTGTATACAATCACTGGCATACCATAAAAAATATTCCGGAAAAAGCGTACGAGTATGTCGTAAACGGAAAGCCTGCAATTGAGTGGATTATGGAGCGCTACGCGGTAACGACGGATAAAAAATCCGGAATAAAGAATGATCCGAATGATTGGTCCCGTGAACATAACAAACCCTGCTATATTTTGGACTTGCTCCTGAGTGTCATCAACGTATCGGTTCAGACCGTAGACATTGTGAACGAACTGCCGGAAGTAGACTGGGATAAGGAATAATTAAAAAACATTATCCAAGTTTAAATACATCGCCATTAATCTCATTGAACAAAGATTCGATATACAGAAAGCCCCTATCGAAAAACGGCAAAAACTGATAAACTGATCACGATCGGTAAGAGTCTGTATTTTCAAAAATTGTGATACCGGATACGAAAGTTTTTATGGGAGATATAATCATGAATACAACCGAACAAAATCCCGCAAGGGAGGTACCCTTTTTTAGACCGTCGTTCGACCGCAGAGAAGAAGAAGCGGCAATCCGCGTGCTGCACTCGGGATGGCTGACGACCGGCAAGGAAACGCTCGCCTTTGAAAAAGAGTTTGCCGATATGGTACACAGCCCGTACGCACTGGCAGTTAATTCCGCATCAAACGGATTGATGCTCGCGATGGAAGCCTTCGGAATCGGCAAGGGTACCAAAATACTCACCAGCCCGTACACCTTTGTCTCGACTGCGACCAGCGCCTTGCACCTCGGCGGAGAAGCGGTCTATGCGGATATCGAAGCGGACTCCTACAGTATCGATCCTGAAAAAATCGAAGATAAACTCAAACAGGATAAGAGCATTAAAGCGATTGTGCCTATCCATATCGCAGGAAATCTCTGCAATATGAAAGCGATTAACAGCCTTGCAAAGAAATACAACGTCGCGGTTATTGAAGACGCAGCCCATGCCTTTCCTGCAAAAACGGCAGACGGCTACGGCGGCACTTTCGGCGACGCGGGCGTGTTCTCTTTTTATGCTACCAAAACCATCACAACCGGAGAAGGCGGTATGATCTGCGTCCGTAATCCCGAAGCGGCGGAACGCATTAAGCTGATGCGCTCCCACGGTATCAACCGCACAATATGGGATCGCTACACCGACAAACACGCCAGCTGGCAATACGATGTCGTCGCGGAAGGCTACAAATGCAACCTGCCGGATATTTTATCGGCAATCGGCAGGGTTCAGCTGCAAAAGGCGGAAGAGTTTTACCGAAAACGGACGCTTATCGCCGAACGCTTTACCCGCGCCTTTGAACCGTTCGACTTTTTTCAAGTTCCGCCGGACGGAGCAGGCAATGCGTGGCATCTCTACATCCTCCGCATCGTACCGGAAACGCTTTCCGTCGGCAGGGATGACTTTGCCCGCGCACTGCAGGAACGGGGACTTGGCATTTCAGTCCACTTTATCCCCCACTTTGAACTGACCTTCCTAAAAGAGCGGTACGGACTGCGCGCGCAGGACTTCCCCAATGCGGCAGCGCACTATGCACAGAGCATCAGCCTTCCGTTCTGGCCGGATATGAGCGATGAGGATGTACAGTACGTTATCGATACGGTCATCGACACCGCTAAGAAGTTCCGCCGATAGGGAAGGAAAACAGGGATTTGACAGGAAGTTTGATATGATAGAACAATTTGTGTCCGATCTTACCTTTGAGGGGCAGCGCTATGCGGTGATTGTCCGCGCTCCCGTATCATCAGGGATCATTTCCGCCGTGCATCTGCCCCCCTTACCGGAAGGGTATGCCTTTTACGGAGCGGCACAGCTGCCTGCGCAAAAAAACGATCGAAGTATTCGAGCACTCGCTTCCTCTTTTTGCAGTGGACGAGATAGAATATAAGGAGCAAGCCGTCGGAATCCTTACCGGCGATAATCAGGCAACGCTTGAAGCGCTGCGGAAAGACATCACAATAGAACTGGAGCCGATACCCGAAGACAGTTTTGAAGCGGGGCGGACACATACGCTGTTTGACTATCCTATCGTTGCACGGGAGGCGTGCACTGCCGGAAATATCGATGCAATCTTTGAAACAGCCACCTCAACCGTATTCTCATCGCTTAAAATCGCTTCGCAATATGCTGCCCGTTCGGAACCGTTTTCCGCCGTTACGGTGTTCCGCGAGGACGGCCTTGACGTCTATGTACCCACCCAATGGCCGTTTCATGTCCGTGCCGCGGTAGCAAAAGTAACCGGACTTGCGGAAGAAGCCGTCATTGTACACCCAACCCAAACCGGCGAAACATTCAATGAGCTTTTATGGTATCCGTCCATCCTCGCCTGCCAGTGCGCCGTTGCGGCGGTTCTACAGCGGAACACCGTTTCGCTCAATTTATCGGCGGAAGAGAGCAGAGCGGCGGCGCCTAAAACGCCGGAGATGATTATCGAGCATAAATCGGCGCTGTCCGACACTCATTCGATTGCCGCAATGCAGATTTCGATTATTGTCAACGCCGGCGCCTGCTGCCCGCTCATCGGCACCATACTCAAGCAAATGACCGCAGCAGCATTAGGGCCGTACATAATACCGAACTACCGGATAGAAGTGCGGGCATCAAAAACGGCGGACGGCCTTATCGATATCCTTGAGGGATGGGGCGACTACTATGTGTCAAACGCACTGGAAAACCACATCAACAAGATTATTCAGGATTACAATCTCTCTCCGGCGGAATGGCGTGCAAAAAATATGCCGGACGATTACAGCGCCATTTTTTCAAGCCTCTTCGAACTCTTAACCGGCAAAAGCGATTTTACCTGTAAATATGCCGCATATAATGTTTTTAACCGAGGTAAAACGGATAAACGGGACGGACGCTGGCGCGGTATCGGCTTGGCAGCGGGCTTTCAATACAGCGGATGCGCTGCAGACTTCACCTATACGGCAGAGCTGACACTGGATGTTCACAACAAGCTTTCCATTAAGGCGGAACCGGCTGGGTCTGATTTAAAGAAAGTTATCAAGAAGCTGGCTGTGAAAAAGCTGGACATTGCCGAATCCGATATTACCTTTGCCGGTCTTACAACCGCCGATATGAATGAGTCAGGGCCTGCGACTGCCGGCAACACAGCCGGTATCGTTCTCCCCCTTGTTGAGCAATGCCTGAGTGATTTACAGGAGCAGCGCTTCCGCAATCCGCTGCCGATCAGTATTTCGAGGAGCACCAGCCCCGCGCAATCGGATGCCTCACAGTCTGCAGCTCCGCACCCCAATATTTTACAGCCCGATGCTCCGCAACAGGATGTTTCGCAGTCCAATACTCCGCCCCCCGATACTCCACAACAGAATGATCCTGCTACAGAAAATAAAACCGGAAAAAGCAGCATTTCGTTTATTTCCCAAACACCTGCTGTCTGTATTATCGAACTCGAACTGGACACCGTTTGCTATGAAATACAAATTCGGAAGGTGTGGTTCGCATGCCGTCCCGGAAAAATCTACGAAAAAAAGCAAATCCTCAACTATCTGCATAAGAATATTGCAACAGCATTATCGCGTACTGCTAAGGAAGCGCTTCCTTTAGTAGAAACCGATGATACTCCACTCCCCTATTCGGAATACCGGATGATGCTGCCGAATGAGATACCTCCCCTGTCCGTGGATATTCCCGAACGGGGAAATTCGATGAGCGCTTTCGATTCATCTGCGCTGAATATACTGCCTGCTGCATACCTTGCAGCGTTGAACCAAATACTGCTGCGTGTTCCTGCACGGATAGATGCGTTACCGATCCGGAGAGAACACCTCTTTAATGCTTTGACGGGGAAAAAATAATATGAAGATACGATTTCACCTCAATAACGAGGCGGTAGAGATTGAAGCCGATGCCGACGAGCGGTTGTCAGACGTACTAAGACGGGATTTCGGCATCCTCAGCGTACGGAAAAGCGGTATACAGGAGATGTATGGTTCCTGCACGGTATTATTAAACGATCATCCGGTGCCGTCCTGTATGCTCCCCGTCTTTGCCGCAGCGGGGCAAAACATTATCACGCTTGAAGCCTTTAGCGCTACGCAGGAATATAAAGACATTACCACTGCGTTTGAAAAAGAAGGCATTACACTGTGCGGTTTTTGTTCCGCTGGTACCCTTTTAACCGCGCATAGTATTGTGCAAAAGCATTGGAATCCTACCGACGAACAGATACGAGATGCTTATATCGGAACCGTGTGCCGATGTACCGATATCGTTTCGCTCACCGCGGCGTTAAAGCAGGTATGCAGATCAAGGAGAGGCAAGCGGCATGAAAAATAATTATATCATCAATACCGCAAAAAGTATGGCAGAGCTGTATACATTGATGCAGAACAATACCGACATTACTCCGCTTGCCGGCACCACCGGATTGCTCAAAGATTGCCATACCGACCGTTTCCCCTTGCCGGAATCGATTTTGTTCTTAAAGAATCTTCCCGAACTTGAAACCATCGCAAAACGGGAGCGCTTCATAGACTTCGGCGCTACCGCAACCCTCAATACCATTTTAGAGCTGGGAGAAAAGAATGTGCCGCAGATTCTCTATCAGGCGATTTTCCTTGCGGCAAACCCCGGGGTTCGTTCGCTTGCAACTATCGGCGGAAACATCGCACAAGCGCCCATGCAAAACTCTTGCCTTATCCCGCTAATCGCGCTCGATACAAAGATCGAAATACGGACACGGAAAGAAACGTTTTGGATGCCGCTGATTCAGTATTGCGACGAAAGCAGTAATGTGCTGCGTCATACCCCGCATATCATCCTTCGTGTGCGCGTCCCGTTTGAAGAATGGACTATTTCATATTACAAGCGGCTTGGGCCGATCGGTCATATTACTGCCGATACCGCCTCTTTTGTATTCCTCGCCCGCACACAGAAAAACCTGCTTTCCGATGTTAAACTGCTGTTCGGCAGCACTCAGCTGATAAAAAGTAAAGAGTTTGAAAACCTGCTCACCGGAAAGGGACTCCCCATCGACCGGCGCAGCGTCGGTGCATTGATGAAAGAAACCGAAGAAATTTTCAGCGATACCTTTACAGCCGCAGAAATCTCCGAGTTTCAAAAGGCGTGTTTTTTCAACTTAATTGAAGAAAGTATGTACTTACTAACCGGTTAAGCATAAAACCAGTAGAATCCCTATGTAACATATCCACAGAGCGGGCAAAGTATTTCGATAGGGATTCGTTCTATCAACACGGAGCCGCAGCGACAGGCATTTCGATACGAATTCGTTCTATCGACAAGGCGCCGCCCGCCCCGTCCAGCTCAATATCCAACCCTTGTACACAGACCCGCTGCCATGTCTCCTGCGGGTACTCAAAAAGGCCGGTGCGGTATTCCCGTATCTTGCCGGACGGGGCATGTCCGCCGACGGAGTCAAAACTGCCGGTTCGTCCCGCATCAGTGATATAGGCAGTTTTTCGGTTTTGCCGCCCGCCGCGCTGCTGCCCATAGCATGCTTCCGCAGCTTCCATCCGCGCATTAGGCAGCGCCTCTGATGCTGTCTGTTGCATATCGGTATGAGCGGCTGACTCAACAGCAGACACACCGCATTCGGCGGACATCAGCCGTTCATCGGCTGTGGCGGCGCCGGTGCCCGACCCGACCAACACAGAGAGTCTCCCCGCAAGAAAGAACGCCATAGTTTGTTTTTCGGCGGTTGCGGTTGAAGAAAAATCAGCCATGATAAACGGCGTTTCTCTTTCTATTTTCGGAAGCAGCGTCTGCATCAACGTAAACGGATTATCCGCTAAAAGCCGATGGTGTCCTACCCGTCCCAAAATCGAAATAACCGCAAGTTTTTCCCCGCTTCGGGCTGTAAAATAGCGGTAACCGGCTCCCGAACTGTGCTCAGGCAGATTGAAAGGGCGCAGCACAAAAGGCATCTGTGGGAGATTTTCAACTAAATCTTTTTTTTTGAAAGATACAATCTCCGCCGGTGATACAATCGATGCCCATCTTTCTCAAATAACCGGCATGTTGTTTGCCGAGCCCGCCCGCACCTGTCGCCATACCGGCATTTGCGATAATAAAGTCGGGTTGATAGCGGCGCTTAATCTCCGCGATATTTTTTTTAACCGCCCACACGCCTGCTTTACCGGTAATTTCGGCGATATAAAAAATTCTCACGGCTCATTCCGCTTTTGTACCAGTGTGTTCGGATTTTTTAATGCCAGCCTATCGATTATTTTAGTACATTTTTTTGCAAGCTTTTTGTTCCCCAGCATCGTATAGGTATCGCGTAAATTAAAGAGCGTATCCTCAGAATCGGGAGCAAGTGTCAGAGCCGATTCAAAGGCGCGGCGGGCTTGTTCATATTTTTCTTCATTAAAAAGGAGTGTACCGTAGTTATTCCAAATGCGGCCGTTTTCGGTTTCCAGCTCAAGCGCTTTCGTATATGCAAGCCGTGAAGCCTCCATCTCGCCGGTTTCATGGAGAACTACTCCCAACGTATCCCAAATATCTGCATCAAAGGGATTACAGCGCGCTGCCTCGTAGAGCGCATAGCGGGAGTTATCTTTATCATCAAGCGCATAGTAACTGAGTCCGAGGTTAAACCACATCAAACTGCTGAACGGTTCAAGCTGTAAGCCACGGCGAAGGCATGCAATCGCTTCGCTATGGCATCCCTCGGCAGCAAGCATTACTGCACTGTCATTAAAAAAATCAGCTGTCTCTTGCATATTTAAAATATATACTATTTTATAAAAAACCTCAATCGATGTAAAAATATGCATTACCGTCTATTTTGCTTCTTTTTAAACCGGCGGCATTCCCTGCTCTTCTGAAAATGCTCTATCCGGCACCACTATTTTTTACGAGTTTGCGATCCTTGACGCCCTTCATTTTTCCTATTAAAATCCGCAGAATAAGGAAATTAGGAATGGATATTATTAAGCGGAACGGAGAACGGGAGCCCTACAATGCCGAAAAGATTACATTGGCGATGCAGGCGGCGTTTAACAGTGTAACGAATGCGGCGGCGCAGCATGATGCAAATGCGGCTGCTCAAAACGATACGGTTGTACAAAATAGTGTGGAAACGTCAACGGTTAGCAATCTTGCGCAGGTACTGCAGCAGCTGACGGCGGAAATCGAAGCCGATATATATGAACTGAGCAAAAACGGGAATGCGGTACAGGTAGAAACTATTCAAGATTTAGTTGAAAAAACGCTCATCGAACATAATTATTACGCAGCGGTGAAGAGCTTTATCCTTTACCGTGTTGAACAGACAAAAAAACGGGATGCACGGCGTGCTATTGCCGCTCATTTTTCTTCCATTGAAATTCAACCGGTACTAACCCGTATCCAGCAGGATTTTCCCGAAGAACAGTACGGTTTAACGCTGCTCTTTCATAAGTTTGAATCCTTCCGTAAGCAGGATATGACAGAAGCGGAACTGCTGGCAATCCTGATAAAGGCTGCTGTTGAGCTTACTGCGCAGGAAGCTCCCCGCTGGGAGTTTATTGCCGCCCGCTTTTTAATGCTCGACTTTTCCGAAAAACTGAAAGCCGAACTTGCCAAGCGGAACATCCGATCATTCTACGAAAAGCTCACCTATCTGGAAGAAAAGGGTCTCTACGGCGCTTATATCCGTGCAGGTTATTCAAAAGAAGAGCTGGAAACAGCCTATTCGTATATCGATAACGATAAAAACGACCTTTTTACCTACAGCGGTTTGGATTTACTCTTGCGCCGGTATGTTATTTCCACACGGGGGCATATTCCGCTTGAAACACCGCAGGAGATGTTTTTAGGAATCGCCTTACACCTCGCCTTGCATGAAAAAAATGACCGGATGGAATGGGTGCGCCGCTTTTACCTGATGCTGAGCAGCTTGCAGGTTACCATGGCAACGCCGACCCTTTCCAATGCCCGTAAGCCCTATCATCAGCTTTCATCCTGCTTTATCGACACCGTTCCCGACTCACTCGACGGGATTTACCGCAGCATCGATAACTTTGCAAAGATTTCCAAATTCGGCGGCGGTATGGGGCTGTACTTCGGCAAGGTGCGGGCAGTCGGCGCACCCATCCGCGGGTTTCAAGGGGCGGCAGGCGGGGTCATCCGCTGGATAAAACTTGCAAACGATACCGCGGTTGCCGTCGATCAGCTGGGAGTGCGGCAGGGTTCGGTAGCCGTGTACTTGGACGTATGGCACAAGGATATCCCGGAGTTTTTGCAGCTCCGCACCAATAACGGCGACGACCGGATGAAGGCGCACGATGTGTTCCCTGCAGTGTGCTGCCCCGACCTTTTCTGGCGCACTGTCGATGAGGACATCAACGCTCCGTGGTACCTGATGTGCCCGCACGAGGTTCTCACGGTAAAAGGCTACGCGCTGGAAGACTTTTACGGTGAAGAATGGGAAAAACGCTACAAGGATTGTATCAATGATAACCGGATTTCAAAACGGGAAATCCCGATAAAAGAGCTGGTGCGCCTCATCCTAAAATCTGCGGTAGAAACCGGCACGCCGTTCATCTTTAACCGCGACCATGCGAACCGCGCTAACCCCAACGGGCATAAGGGCATGATCTACAGCTCCAACCTCTGTACCGAAATTGCACAGAATATGAGCCCGATCGAGACGGTGAATACCGAAATCCAAACACAGGACGGAGAGACTGTGGTTGTAACCGTTACAAAGCCCGGCAATTTCGTCGTCTGTAATCTCGCATCGCTTGTCCTCGGTAATATCGACACCGATAACGAAGCCGAGCTGGAAGGTGCCATAGAAGCGGCGGTACGCGCCTTGGATAATGTAATCGACCTCAATTTTTATCCCGTACCGTATGCAAAGATCACCAACGAGCAGTACCGCGCTATCGGCTTAGGCGTTTCGGGCTATCATCATTTACTGGCAAAAAAATACATTGCGTGGGAAAGCGAGGCGCACCTCCGCCTTGCCGATGGGCTGTTTGAAAAAATCAATTACTACGCAGTGCAGGCGAGTATGCGGATTGCTGAAGAGAAAGGTTCGTACAGCCTCTTTGAAGGCAGCGATTGGCAAACCGGCACGTATTTTGAAAAACGCGGCTATCATTCCGAACAATGGAACACGCTGCGAAATGCAGTTGCCCGACACGGTATGCGGAACGGCTATCTGTTAGCGGTCGCTCCGACCAGTTCAACCTCGATTGTCGCAGGCACCACCGCCGGCATCGATCCCATTATGAAGCGCTACTTTTTGGAAGAAAAGAAAGGCTCGTTGGTACCCCGTGTTGCCCCTGCCCTCTCGCTCGAAACCTATTGGCTGTATAAAAACGCCCACACCATTGATCAGCTCTGGAGCATCCGCGCCTGCGGTCTCCGCCAGCGTCATATCGATCAGGGGCAATCCATGAACTTCTATATTACCAACGAGTACAGCTTCCGGCAGGTGCTCAACTTGTATGTTGAAGCATGGAAAAACGGCGTAAAATCCGTCTACTATGTTCGCAGCCGCTCCCTCGAAGTGGAAGAATGCGAAAGCTGCAGCTCGTAGCGGAAACATATTCAACGATTGCTCATCTTTCACATAATTGACGTACGGAAATATGTACACTATACTAGGGTTAGTTCTTAGAGGTTCCTTATAGTTTATCAACGGAGGTTCTGTATGGATGCAATCAATATAACAAAGGCACGGGCAAATCTATTCAAAATTATAGCAGAAGTAAATGCGCACTCCGAGCCGGTGATTTTGACAAATACGAAAGGCAAAAATGCTGTTTTGATTAGTGAAGATGATTGGAATGCACTACAAGAAACCATCTATTTAAATTCCATTCCCGGAATGGCTGCTTCGTTGCAAAAAGGAATGGAAACTCCGCTGGAAGAATGTATTGCAGAAAAAGATGTTTTGTGGTAATTGCCGATGTATCATATAGTGTACGATAAGCAAGCCATTAAAGACATAAAAAATTTAAAATCGGCTCGGCTGGATACAAAAGCAAAAAGACTGATAGAAATTGTCAGAAGCAATCCGTTTGCAAATCCTCCACCTTATGAAGCGCTTATCGGGAATCTTACGGGACTGTATTCACGGAGAATTACTATTAAACATAGATTTGTGTATCAAGTCTTTCCCGGCAAGATTACGGTAGACGATAGCGAATATGATGGAACTGTGAAAATTATCAGGATGTGGACACATTATGATGATATATCATGATGGGGCAATATGCTAACTTTCACATAATTGACAAACTAATCGGTTGCAGTAAATACTAAAACTCGCTATAATATGCGCTATGATTTTTCCGTTAAAAGAATTGATTGAATTCAAAGGCAATATTTACGAAATTACCTGCGCTGCAACACGGCGCGCTTTTCAGCTGGTAACTATTCAAGATCCGATACTTGAAGAGAATAACGATAAGGTTGTATGCACTGCAGCTTCGCAAGTGTTTACCGGCGCTATCGACTATAAAATAGAATACCGCCCCGATCATTCCTAATTCTTGATATCGACACATACAATTCCTGTTGCGGTTATTTTCGGAGCTACCGCCTGCGGAAAAACCGCGCTTGCCGCTCATCTTTTTGCTTCTCCTGTTAATCCCATTAAAGCAGAGATTATATCTGCGGATTCGGTGCAAGTATATCGCGGTATGCCGATCGGTTCGGCTCAGCCTCCGCAAGCGCTTCTCGATACGCTCCCCCATCACCTTATCAGTATATGCGACCCTTCCGAAGAATTTTCCGTAGCGGACTTTGTACGCAGCGCGGATGCACTCTGCCAGGACATTGCAAGCCGCGGCAACCTGCCGGTTGTACTTGGCGGGACGGCTTTTTACATTAAGCATTTTATGTACGGTATGCCGGTTACCCCGCAGGCGAATCCGGTTTTACGTGCACAGTTGCAAGAACGGATGCAGCGTGTCGGCGCCGCGGCAATGCACGAGGAACTTGCGTCTTTTGACCCCGCATCGGCAGCAAAAATCCACATCCATGACGAATACCGTATCCTCCGCGCGCACGAGGTGTATTGCGCCTCGGGGCGGCCGCTCAGCTCATTCGAGCTGTCGTACCGTTATCGCGAGGGTTTCCGCTTTTGCCCGATATGTTTAGACCGCCCTCGCGATGAACTGTACCGGCGCATCGAAGCCCGTGTCGATGAGATGTTTGCGCAAGGGTTGCAACAGGAAATTGCGCAGCTCGTTTCGCAGGGCTGTACTGCCGAATATCCTGCGATGAAGGCTATCGGGTATCGGGAGTTTTTTGAGCTGTCCCCCGATGCGCCGGCGGCCGCCCCGCTCGATGCGGTGAAAGACCTCATTAAGCGCAACAGCAAACGCTACGCCAAACGGCAGCAAACCTTTTTCCAATCTTTCCCGAATGTTCACCGCATCGACATGACCGACCCGAAAAGCGGACAGCAAGTTGCAGAGATAGTACGAAGGCTATTTTAGCAAAGCGATTTCAAAATTTACTCATTTCTCCTGACACGCTAAGAAATCTGTGATGTTAAGGAATCGGTGATTGACATTTCACAGTCAAGCTGGTACAGTTACTAACTGTCTATTTCAAAATGAAGAAAACTAAAATCCGGATACATTAAGGAAACAAAACTATGGCGGGCTTTAAAAAGAATACGTTGGCAATCGGAAGTATTATTATTCTGGTGTTCTCGGTAATTGCATTTGTCTTTGTTCCGGCAGCAGGCGGACAATGGGGCAGTAATACAAAAACAACGCTTGGTAAATGGAAGAACAAGCGGCTTGACTACACGGCTGACGGGCTTTTTTTACGGGAATACCGGCAGCTTCATCGCTCTGCCGAACTGCGCGGATACCTGAGAAGCGATAATAAAATCCAGCAGGAATTTATAGAACGGCAGATTATGCGTACGGCGTTTAACGCGTCAATGATTCAACTCGCGGCACAGGAAGAAGCCCTGAACGCCGGTTTCTATCTGCCCAATAAGAATATCAACAAGGCGCTCATTTCATATTATACCGATTCGACGGGCGCTTATTCGGAAAAACTATACGCTCAGACATCGGAACAGCAGCGGCTTGCCTATCGGCGGGAAGTAATCGATTATCTTACCGCACAGCGATATATTGAAGACAACTTCGGTACCTATAATAATATATTCGGCCTAAAAACCAGCTCGGCAGAAACCGCTTTTGTGCAGAAAATGGCGGAAAAAGAGCGTATCTTTAAGTATGTCGTATTTGAGGAAAGCCAATTCCCGCAGGATAAAATCCGTGCGTATGGAGAAGAACACGCGGATCTGTTTGCAGAGCATAGCTTACTGATGTTGACATTTAACTCGCAGGAGGATGCGAATAAAACCGCTCAAGCGCTCCAAAAAGGAGAAATCACGTTTGAAGACGCCGTTATAACAAATTCTACCAAGCTGGGTACCGATTCTAATGGAAAGCTGTTATCTCCGTACCGAACAACGATAAACCGGACATTCCCCGAATCACAGGATCTTGATACCGTACTCAAGCTCGGTGTCGATGAGGTGAGTTCCGTTGTTAAAACTTCTTCAGGATATGCAATTGTAAAATGCACCGCTCCGGTTACGCCTGCCGATTTTTCATTAGACGAAACACGAGAACGTGTATTCTCGTATATGAAATCGAATGAACGCGGTATTATCGAAGATTACCTTGAACAAAAGGCAAAAACCTTTATCGAAGCGGCAAAAATCGGCGGGTTTGCGCATGAAGCTTCCGTAAACGATTTGGTTGTACAGACGAGCAATCCGATGACGTTAAATTACGGTAATGCCGATATCCTACCTCAGATTTCATCTCAGGCTGACTCCTTCTTTGCATCGGGAGTGCGGAACGAAACGTTCTTTAAAAAAGCATTCGCACTTAAACAAGGGGAAATTTCCGAGCCGATTTTGCTGGGCGCAAATGTGCTGGTATTGCAGCTTGATGAAGAGAAAGCCGGTTCGGAAGAAACGCAAAATAACATCGCAACCTCATACCGGCAGTTTGCATCGGTTTGGTATTACGAATACCCGCTTGCCATGCTTGCCTATCAGCAGCTTTCATGGGGGCAGCAGACTTTTATCGATTTTGTGTTGAACAGCAAAAATTTTACCGACAATTTTAACACGGTATTCAACTAAAAGATTGATTAACAACAAAGATGAAAAGCCTCTGCTGATACAAACAGACAGGGGCTTTTCCGTTTTATACCGAAATAAATATCTCTATTCAAAATACAATCCTCAAGCAGCCATTACAACACAGATTGCATCGTTGCAGATACCCGATTCTACATTGATACTCTGCCTTTCGCCGGTACTCGGATACGGACTGAAAGAATTGGCGGAAAAGCTGCCGCCCTCTTCTTATATCCTTGCGTTGGAATGCGATCAAGTATTGATGCGGTTCTCGCTTGATCATTACGATTTCTCCCCATTTGCACAGCAACGGTTTTCTTATATCCGAACGGATTCGGTTGCAGAGGTGCTAAAAAAGATAGAAGCCTTACCGCTGTTTCCCTTTAAAAAGTGTATTGCCCTTTCCTTTTCAGGAGGGGTACAGTTGAATCAAACCTTTTATGATGAGGTGCGCTTATATGCAGATGAGGTAATTTCTCGGTTCTGGAAAAACAGGATAACGCTGATGCACCTCGGCAGGAATTACGCACATAATACATTCCGCAATCTCCTCTCGCTGGCGAGATCGCTTGCAAAATCGTCGGCGAGGCCGATGAGAGAATCGCTCACAAGATCGCCGGAGAACTCGCTGGCAGGCTCTCCTGCATGGGGTCTACCGTCGACTAAGAGTAATTTCCGGTTGCTCACCGGCGATGAGCGTATCCGCAAGCCTCTTTTGATTGCAGGCGCCGGACCATCGCTGGATACTGTACGGGATTTTATCATCAAGAATAGAAACTCCTTTTTTTTACTTGCAGTGGATGCCGCGGCTGCAGCGCTTTTACCCGATATTCAACCTGATGCAATAGTACTGGTGGAATCTCAGTATTGGATTGATTCAGCGTTCATCGGCTTGCACAAATACGGCATACCGATCTTTGCCGATCTGACAGCTTCTCCCCGTGCGCTGCAAGCATGCGGCGGAAATGTATACTTTTTTTGCACCGAGTATGCTCGATTAAAGTATTTGGAACGTCTCTATCAGACGCTGCATCCGCTTACTCTTCCGCCGATGGGATCGGTAGGATTGACGGCAATACAGCTTGCTTTAGCGCTGACTGCCCCTCACCTACCCATACTGCATACCGGTTTGGATTTTGCATGGCAAAACGGTCTTACCCATGCCGCCGGAAGCAGCCCCATAAAAAAACTCTTTGCGGAAATAACCCGCACCGAATCGCCGTATAAGCTCAGTGTTTCTACCGGTATGCAGTGTATTTACGGAAAGCGAGGACTTTCCTATTGGACAACGCCGGTGCTTTCCGGCTACGCAGAACTGTACCGCCATACTTTCGCCGGAAATGAGCGAGTGATCGACATCGGGACGGAGGGCTGCTTTTTGAACGGCCGACAAGCTGATATGACCGAAGCGGAGCGGATACTTACCGATGCCGGTAAATCAAATATAAATGCGGACAGTACAGCTATCGGAACCGGTTGCTCGCAGACAAATGCAGCCGATAGTTTTTTTGATTCCGTTTGTGAATCAGACACTGCAAACGAACGATATGAAGCGCTCTGCGGCTATCTTGCCGGTGAAGCAGAAGCCCTGACAGTACTGAATGATCACTTACAGGGTAAACGCTCGATATCGGAACATATGATGGAACAACTCTTCGCAGAGCGTGACTATCTGTACAGCCACTTTCCCGATGCTGCACGTGGCTATTCACTTGACCTCGGTTTTTTAAAACGGGCAGGTATCGAGCTGCGATATCTGTTAAAGATTCTCGGGTAACGGATATCAATAATGTATACTTACACAGGCAGTAGCTATCATCGGAAACTGCCTATCGCCCCTGTAAAATCCTATTACAATACTTTCTACACCGACTGATTGCGACGTGCGCAAAGACAGACATATTCTTCCTTTAAGGTTAAAAGCAATTCATCTTCCAAAAAACGCTATGCTGCGTGCAGCATAGCGTTTATTTCCTGCATGGTATCGGCAAACAGCAGCACGTCATCCATATAGCGGACATAGCCTTTTACCTTTATCTCCTCTTTTGCATAGTGATCAAAAGCGCCAAGATAAAAGTTTGCAAAGTATTGGCTCGTTAAATTACCGATCGGTAAACCCCGTCCTTCCGTTACACAATAGGATGCAAGCAGCGTATTAAATAAATAATGAAGTTAGGGGAAGACTTTTCTTTTTTTTCGATAAAAAGAAAAGTCTTCCCCTACGACCCCATGTAAAGAAAAATGACGACTTAGGGTTCTACCCTAAGAACCCGCCTTTCTTCCAAAGCTTATTCTAAAATAAAAGCTAAAAAGTAATGGTTTTCACCCTAACTCGTTTCAGAACCGCCGTCCGCGACGGTAGAGAAACGGCAGGTATTAAACTCTCCGTACAAATAAACCTCAGGTACTCACCATACTCATGTCAATCGAGGCAAAGAGGCTGCTGTCCGCTTGCGCTGAATATATGCCAGAGCCGCACAGCATACGCCAACTGCAAACGTCGCTGTCGAAAAGGCCAAGCGCCCTACTCCGGTTTCCGGCGCAATAACCGGTAGTCGTGCAAAAAAATCCGCAGACGCAAAGATTATCCGATATGCAGCGTCCAATCCGTATCCAAGCAGCGGACTCGTGAACGGGAAGATAAGCGCAAGCGGAATGCAGATAAGCCCCGCTATGAGGAAAACCGAAACAAGCGGACTCACCACACATGAAGCAATTACCCCCGCCGCTGCGATATTCCCGATTGCAGAAATAACAATCGGGGCGGTAAAAAGCTGTGCGCCGACGGATGCGGAAATACTGCCTGCAAAAGCCGGAGGTATTTTTCCTGCCAAAAGACGGGCGCACGCATCGCCGAAGATGATGATGCCGGCGCATGCCCCATACGAAAGCATAAACCCAAGCATTATTGCTTCAGCGCCGGCGATTGCGATATGCACGGTTAGCATGGCGCATAGTACCGACAAAGGCGGCGGCTTTAAACCGAGTGCTTTTCCTGCAGCGGCGATACATACCATTCCCAATGCACGGTTCAACGAAGGCGCGGAGCCGGCAAACCATACAAATAGGAAAACCGCCGCAAGCGAAAACCATACTGCCCTGCTTTTATGCCCGAATACCCTACCCCCTTGCAGCGCCGCCATCCCGATTAATGAAAGATGCATCCCCGACAGCGCAAGGATATGGGCAAGACCGGCGTTGCGGAAAGCCGCGATGCATCCTGCCGGTAAGAACGCTTTATCGGCAGCAAGCAGCGCAAGCAAAAGTCCGCCCGCATCGCCCCAACCGTATAGCATCCGCATAAAAGCAAAGCGGAAAAACGCGCGGAGGCGGCTAAGCGGAGAATTCCATCCGAGAAACATCGGCTGCACCGGCTGCGCATAAAACACTGTTCCCGTTTTACCGAACTTTCCTTGAACTGCAAGCCGCATTCCGCGGACATAAAACCGGCATTCTTGCGGCTTTTGCAAATAGTCAGCAAAAGCCGCCGTACCGCGCAGCAACGGAATCGTCTTTTCGGATTGCTCCGCTTCGCCGATGCGGGTAATGTCTCCTGAATATGTTCCGCGGACAAGCGCTGCCGGAACAAAGAGCTGTATGACACCTGATGCGGAAAATTGTTCATTGCGGCCGGTGCTGCATGCAATCAGTTTAACCGGTATGCGATAATAATCGGCACCCGTCGGCACAGGCTCTGCGGTTAATTCCGCAATAACCGTCCGTACCATATACAATGCTGCAAGTGTTTGAGGTGGGCGCTGTTCTCTTTGCAGAGCCAGCGCCGAATATGAGCCGATTGCAATTCCGGCAGCCGCACAAAGCGCAAACCGAACTGCAAATCGTACGCAATGCATAGGAATCGCAGTTCGGTGATTCCGGTCGTGCCGCTCTCGGTATTTTAAGTTTCGATGCAACAGCTTACCCGCTACGGATACCGCTATTAAAAACACCGATAGCACGCAGAATAATAAAACCGCCGTCAAAAAGATAAACGATGTAATGAGACCGCCGATGTACGCAAACGCATAAAGCGTATAAAAAACAGCTGTCGATGCCGCAGCAAGAACCGTAACAGGCGGGACAATATGTCTACTATCCATACAAACCTCTTACGATTCCTTATACGCCACGGTGTACAAAATGGCTAGAAATTACCGGCGTTTACGGTCTAAATATTCAAAAAACTTCAGTTTTTAGGAGTACCCTTTTGATTTGATATTTTTATATGATAGAGCGTATGATTTTCCGGATTTCCCTTAAATCGTATCTGCTGTTTTTGTACGGTATTAGTAAAGGAAAGAATGGAATGTTTAACAGCAGGACTCTTAAAAAGAGCTTCTGAAATAACAATCTCATTCGGAAGCGCAGTATTTTTTATATCAGCGGCAGTATTGACAGTCAAACCGACATAATTAAGCCGGTTATTCAACGTTGCCACCAGCGCGGAACCACTGTGCAAGCCCATTTTCATTTCCAGTTGTTCGTTTATCGACTTATTTTGAGAATGCTTCATCAACTGACGCAGCGCTTTCACCGCAGCTTGGAAAGCCTTACCGGAGTCGATAAAAGACGCCACAACAACATCATCGCTTTTCATAACCGGTACGCCGCAGCACTTTTCAATCGTACCAAAAAGAATCTTCACATACTCTTTTATCAATGAAAATGCTTTTTTATTGCCTAATGAAGCATAAAGTTTCGTCGAGTTCGTAATCTCCGCAAAGAGAATCGTTATATTTTTCAATGGAAGCGATTGATCACCGATAAGCACTTCGGAACTCATCAATTTACGATATAAATTATTTTGAATGATCTCAACACCCCGTACTGCATCGGGTGTATCCCATGTCCGATACTGCCCGTTCCGGATATTTTTACCGATTTCAGCGATATAATTCAATCTAAACAGGGGATCAATCATCTTACAACGCGGATGAATTGAAAAGCATGCTTCGACATTGGTGTCGAGCATATTATCAAAGGCTTTATTGCAAACCGTACAAAAATTTTGAGACGAAGCACGATGAAGAGACGGCGCCTCATACGCGACATTTCCGCATGTGGGGCAATGATAAATCCAGTCTAATATAAAAAATCCGTCGTAAACGCCTTGAATAAAAATATCCAATATATCTTCACGCGATATACCAAAGGCTTTACCGATTTCATAAAGAGGAATATGAAAAAGCAAACGCTCCGATACATTCATCAAAAAAGCTGCAATCTTATCAGCTTCTTTTTGCTTCCCTTTACAGCGTAATTTCATGCTCATAAGCTCTCCTTCCGATAAAAAACTCCATAATGAAAAGCAAGAGAAGTACGGAAAAACATGGCAGGTGGTGCGAAATAGTTTTATTTAACGCACCATACTAAACAGCCGGCTTTTAAAATAGTTATAAAAAATTTTAACAAATATTTGACAAATCGTTTTTTTCCATGTTATAGTAGATAAAGAATCGGTGGTATTACCACACACTGATGTTATATATATGAGATTACATGAAAAAGAAAAAAAAAGCAACTGCCAAAAGTAATAAAGAACGCTTTATTGAACAGATGGAAACGCTGCTGTTGATGCACCTTATCCTTCCGGGAGAGCAGCTACCGCCCGAACGGGAATTGGCACAGCAGATGGGCGTCTCTCGGCCGGTGATTCACGAAGGCCTTTTGGAACTGGGGGCGCGAGGACTTATTTCCATTCGCCCGCGGCATGGCTGGATTGTCAATAACTTTACGGAAGAAGGCGCACTGCCGCTGCTTTCAAGTCTCTATCGTTTTTCTGCGCCTCAGTCTGCCTCGCGTATCGATGCCGATTTGGAAGAAGTCCGCAGGATGATTTTGAAAAAATCGTTGCAGCAGTATTTTGATTCCGATACGGCGCAGCAGCAAGCGGATTCGCTGCTCATTGAGAAATTACATAAGATACACGGAGAAGAGCAAAAAAAGCTCGGCGCTGCCTTAAAGCCTGCCGAAATACGGCGGTTGACCGAATTGGATTTTCTTTTTTATCGCGCAATTATTGAGGCAGGCGGTAATATCGTTTTTCTCCTGCTTTTTAACTCGGCACGGGAAATCTATCATCAAAAACTGGAGCTGTTTTTTACTGAAAATATCGGGAGCATCCGGACAGCCGCAGCCTTAAAATCTCGGTTGATTACTTATATCTCGAACAATGAGCGGAATGAAGCGCTCACTTTATTGGAAGAAATGATTTCGACGAATGCATACATTAGACCTATTCACGCGAAAACTGACGGACAGAAAAATCCGCCGATTATGGAGGAGCATCATTATGAAGCAGTATCTTCAAAAGCTTGAGCGGAAGATAAAGGCACGGTATCCGCAGCTGAAGCTTTCGGCGGAATGGGACGGTCGCTCGGTGATACTGACCGGAGACGCTCCTACTGTTGAAGAACGGTACGCCGTCGGCGCTTTTTTTGCAAAAAGATGCAAACATCAGCGCGGATACAAGGGCTTGGTCAACGATATAACCGTCGCAGGAAAGGCTGAGCCGCCGATGCGGATACCGGAAGTGCGGGACAATCTTTTAGCGGGCAAGACATTCGATATCGTGATTATCGGCGCCGGTGTTGTCGGATGCGCAATCGCACGGGAGCTGTCCCGCTATGATTTAACAATCGCTGTTCTCGAAAAAGAGTGCGATTGCGCAATGCAGGCATCCTCCCGCAACGACGGTATGATCCATCCCGGCTTTGCAGACAGTCCTTCAAAGATAAAAGGCAAACTGAACACGCGCGGCAACCGTCTGTACCGCAAGCTCGACAAAGAACTCGGCTTTCAAACCGACTGGCCGGGCAGTTTTATGCTGTTTAACACTCCGTTTCTGAAACCTCTTGTGCCTTTTATGCACCGACGGGCAGCAAAAAACGGTGTTGACGGACGGATCGGTTATATGAATAAAAAAACGATACAAAACATGGAACCGAACCTGAGTACGGAATACTACGGCGGTTTTTGGATGCCCTATTCCGGCATTGCCTCGCCTTTTAAGGTAACAATCGCCTTTGCGGAAAATGCAGCGGCAAACGGGGTATCATTTTTCTTTGAAACCGCCATAATCGGCTTTGACAAAACAAACGAATTGATTTCGGCAGTGCGCACAAACCGCGGTACGCTGAACACCCGCCTCGTCATCAATGCAGCGGGCGTATGGTCGGATAAAATTGCGGAGTTTGCCGGAGACCGTTTCTTTTCCATTCATCCGCGAAAGGGTATGGATATCATCCTCGATAAAAAGAAAAAGGGAATGCAGCATACCATTATCGGAAAACCCAATCTCTTTAACTCTTCAAAACAGCATTCAAAAGGCGGCGGAATTATCCCTTGTATAGAAGGAAATATCCTCGTCGGGCCGACTGCGCATGAAGTATATGACCGCGAAGACTACGGTACCGATTCGGAGGACGAACACGCCTTGCTTGAGCAAATGGCTATGAATAAAACGCTTTCGCGGGGTGATGTCATCACGTATTACAGCGGTATCCGTGCCGCGACATGGGAGGAAGACTTTATTGTTGAAGCATCCGAAAAGGTACCCAACTTGATTCATGCGGCGGGCATTCAATCGCCGGGGTTTGCTTCCGCTCCGGCAATCGCAGAAGATATTGCAGCTCTTGCACTCCGGCGCTTTCCTGCCGTTCTCAAAGAAAAACCGGAGTTTATACCGCGCCGCGCTGCCCCCTGCGAAACTGCCTCTATGCACGATGCCGAGCGGCATACCCTTATCAAACGGGATCCGCTCTACGGGAAAATTATCTGCCGCTGCGAGCAAATCTCCGAGGGGGAGATACGGGATGCGGTACGGAGCTGCCGTGCGCTCGGCATGCAGAATATCAGCCTTGATGCGGTAAAACGCCGATGCCGAGCCGGAATGGGGCGCTGCCACGGCGGTTTTTGTACGCCGCGGGTAATGGAAATTATCAATAGGGAAGCCGGAATTCCGCTTGAGCGCATTACCAAAAAAGGCGGCTCGTCGTATATACTGAACAGCCCGCTGTCGGCAGGCGAAGGAAAGGCGGCATTATGAAACGTTTTTACGATATTATCGTGATTGGAGCAGGGCCTGCCGGTATGGCTGCCGCCCTTGCCGCCGCCGAAAAATCTCCCGAATGCAGCATCGCGCTCATCGAGCGGGAAGAGCATATCGGGGGCATTTTAAAGCAGTGCATTCACGACGGCTTCGGACTCATCCGGTTTAAGGAGCGGTTAACCGGTCCCGAATATGCGTGGCGGTACCGCGATATGCTCGCTCAAAAATCCAACATCGACATATATGTATCCACCTTTGTTATCCGTATCGAACGGAAAATCGGCGGCGGCTTTGATTTGACTTTTACCAATCCGCAGAACGGTATTTTTAACCTTTCCTGCACGGCGCTCATTTCCGCAACGGGCTGCAGAGAACGCACCGACCGGCAGGTATTTATCCACGGCGACCGGCCTTCGGGGGTATTCACCGCGGGGCAGGCGCAAGCCTTTATCAACCTAAAGGGATACCTTCCCGGCAAGCGGTTTGTCATTTTGGGCAGCGGCGACATCGGACTCATTATGGCGCGGCGGCTCACCCTCGAAACCGCACGCATCGGCGGCAGTGTAGAGGGCGTCTACGAAGTAAAAAGCGAACCGTCGGGGCTGACCCGCAATATCGTGCAATGCCTCGAAGACTACGGTATTCCGCTCCACCTTTCTACGACGGTGAGCGCCTTGCACGGGGCAGGACGCTTGGAGGGCGTAACCGTTACGCAGGTCGATAAGCAGATGCAGCCGCTCGCCGGTACGGATCGGTACATTCCCTGCGACACGCTCATTTTAAGCGTCGGGCTCATCCCCGAAAACGATATCCTCGACAGCCTTGCACCGAACATGGATGCACGGACAAAGGGACCGCAGGTTAATCAGTATATGGAAACAACCGTACCGGGGCTTTTCTCCTGCGGAAACGCCCTACACGTAAACGACCTCGTGGACTATGTTTCGGAGTCGGGCAGCATTGCGGGAGAACGGGCAGCTTTACTCTGCAGCGGAACGCCGTTTGAAGGAAATGCCGCCGAGGGCAGAAATCCGGCAACTGAATACTGCTCGCCGGAGCTTGCAAGGATTGAACCCTTCGCTACGGAAATGCAACCGGCTGCGCTACGCAAAAACTCTGCTGAAATTCCGATCAGCGCAGATAAAACGCTCTTGTATCAAACCCCCGCCCGCATCGCACCGGATGGAAAACCGGCGGTGTTGTACTTCCGCTCTGCAGCACAGCGGGAGCACGCCGTATTAACTATTACTGCGGAAACAAAAACAGACTCAACAATTCTCTTCAAAAAAAACATACCGGTCGTTAAAACCGCCGGAGATGGAGCGAATTATAATGGAGACTGCATCGATACCGGCATATACGCAGCGCCTGTCCGTTTCGCTGACGAACGCAGAGCCGGCTTATCGGGCAAAGGAGGCGGAATGACCAAAAAGCTGATTTGTATTGCGTGTCCGCGCGGCTGTCATTTAACCGTGACAACTGGCGATACACCGGATACAATGGAAGTAAGCGGAAACAGCTGTCCTAAAGGAGTTGTCTACGGCAAACAGGAAGCGCTGTGTCCTATGAGAACGCTCACTACTACCGTTGCCTGTCAGTCGGCTCGGCATAATGGAGAAACGACAGGATTCGGTGCGCCTGAGTTTATTCGCCTGCCGGTAAAAACCGGATGCGAAATTCCGCTTGAGGAGATGAAATCTATGATAGAAAAAATCCGCAGTATTACCGCCTCCGCGCCGGTGCGGTACGGCGACTGTCTTGCGCAGCTTACCGCTGAAAACGGGACGAAAATACCGATACTCGCCTGTGCAAGTACGGAGGCTGAATGATTATGACCAACCAATCGACGATTATCTCAATTGACTGCGGGACCCAGAGCTTGCGTGTTATCATCTTTGGAGAGGATGGTTCGGTGCTCGCAAAGAAACAGATTATGTATAAACCGTGCGTCAGTCCGCGGCCGGGATGGGCGGAACAAGACCCTGAAGTGTGGTGGGGCGCACTCTGCACGGGGGTAACTGCGCTTAAAACCGGCCATCCGGATTTACTCGCCCGCGCAAAAGGCATCGGGATAACCGCCCAGAGGGACACGGTTATCCTCATCGGGAAAGGCGGAAACGTATTGCGCCCTGCAATCACATGGCTCGATACCCGAAAGGCACGCGGCCGGTATCATCCGAATTTCATTATGAAGGCTGCGTTAAAAGCAGTCGATTACTACGAAAAAATCATGCATTCCCAAAGCGACGGTCAGTGCAACTGGATACAGGAGAATGAACCCGAAATTTGGAAGAAGACATGGCGGGTACTGATGGTATCGGGCTATCTGCAATACCGGCTTACGGGAATTGCTGCCGATTCGCCTTCTTCGCTGGTCGGACACATTCCCTTTGATCATAAAAAACAAAAGTGGGCATCCCCCGGACACATCACGGCAAAGATATTTCCGATAGACGATGATAAAAAATGCAGCGTTGTGCAAAGCGGGAAAGAGATCGGACGAGTTTCGGCACAAGGAGCGCTGGAAACGGGGCTACCCGCCGGTATACCGGTTATCGCCTGCGGCAGTGATAAGGCATGTGAAACGCTCGGTATGGGATGCCTCGATGCGAAAACGGCCTCTCTCAGTTTCGGCACAACGGCGACGGTAGAAATATGCACCGACCGCTACACGGAACCTATTCGCTTTCTACCTGCATACAGCGCCGCCTATCCAGGGCGTTGGGTACCGGAAATCGAAATATTCCGCGGCTACTGGATGATCAGCTGGTTTAAGGACGAGCTCGGCTATGAAGAACGAGCAAAGGCGACGGCAACCGGTATTATTCCGGAGCAAATTATGGATCGCCTCCTCGACTCCTCACCACCCGGCTGCTACGGACTGATGCTGCAACCGTATTGGGGAGCAAGCCTTAAAGACCATTACGCAAAAGGCTCGATGATCGGGTTCGGCGACGTACACGGACGGCACGCAATATACCGCGCAATCGTCGAGGGGCTCGCCTACTCACTGCGGGAAGGGTTGGAGCAACTGCAACGGCAAAGCGGGGTTCCCGTACAAAGGGTTGCCGTTTCGGGCGGCGCCTCGCAGAGCGACCGTATCTGCGGCATCACGGCGGATATTTTAAACAAACCGCTTGTCCGCGGTGCGACAACGGAAACTTCCGCACTGGGCGCCGCGATCTTAACGGCGTACGGAACGGGGTGTTATTCCAGTATCGAAGAAAGCGCCAAAAATATGGTTCATATCACGCAGGAATTCATCCCCTCACCGGATAACCGCGAATTATATGATGAACTCTATAAAATATACACGCAGATATATCCTATCCTCAAGCACGTATATAAACGGATACGGGAAGTAACCGGTTATCCGTCATGAGGGCATCTCTAAAAACATGGTTAGATTTTTAGAGATGCCCGACGAGTTTTGAGATAAGTCTTTGTTTTGTAATGACTTATCTCAAAACATCGCAGTTAAATCTAAGGAAACTGTCCAAAAACTGAAGTTTTTGGACAGACTCGTAATAGGAGATAAATATGGCAGAACGTAAGGTATACAAGAATTTTAAACCGGAGTGGGAGCAAGTTCCCCCGCCACCGGCTTCATTCCGTTCGATTTTAAAATGGGGAGACCCAAATGAATTTAAGGAACCGAATGAAAGGCTCTTTACCTTTATGAAAGGTGAGCTCGGCTTAACCGATGCCGATTTTCAGCGGAAGGGCGCCGACGGACATGAAGCGGTACCCGACACATTAGCGACACCGCCGCTTGAACCGGAGCATGTCGCGTTCTTTGAATCCGTGTGCGGTAAGGACAATGTAAGTACCAAGGGATACAACCGGCTTTCCGTAGCTTACGGCAAAACCATGTACGACCTCTACCGGCTGCGGGAAAACATCACCGAAAATGCTCCGCGGGCAGTGCTCTATCCTTCAAGTCATGAAGAAATCGTGCAGATTGTCGAATACTGCCAAAAGCAGCACATCCCCCTCTATGTATACGGCGGCGGCTCTTCCGTTACCCGCGGCGTGGAAGCGTTTAAGGGCGGCATTAGCCTTGATATGCGGCGAAACTTTAACAAGGTGATTAACTTTAACGAAACCGATCAAACCATCACGGTTGAGGCGGGAATGTCCGGACCTCAACTCGAAAAAATCTTGAGCGAAGCGAAAACCCGTTTCGGCGCACGGCACGCATACACCTGCGGACACTTTCCTCAGTCGTTCGAATACTCTTCCGTCGGCGGCTGGACGGTAACGCGGGGCGCCGGTCAGAACTCAACCTATTACGGCAATATTCACAATATCGTGATGGGGCAGACTTATGTTACCCCCGCCGGCGTGATAAAAAGCTACGGACTACCCGCCCACGCCGTCGGCCCGGATATCGATGAGCTGATGATGGGGTCGGAAGGAGCGTTCGGCGTACTGACGCATGTAACGCTGAAAATTTCCCGCTTAACTGCGGAGAACCGCCGGTATTTCAGCTTTATGTTTAAGGACTGGCAAAGCGGACGCGACGCCGCGCGGGAAATTATGCAAGCCGAAGCAGGCTATCCTTCCGTATTCCGCCTATCCGACCCGGAAGAAACCGATGCGATGATGAAGCTCTACGGCGTGGAAGGCACCCCGCTCGAAAGTTTGATGAACCTCCGCGGATATAAAGCGCATGACCGCTGTATGTTCTTGGGCTGGACTGAAGGTGAACGAGGCTTTTCTTCAAACCTCTTCCGCATCGTAAAAAAAATCAGCAAAGCGTATGGCGGACTGTACCTCACCGGCTATCCCGCGCACAAATGGGAAGAAGGCCGCTTTACCGACCCCTATTTACGGGAATCGCTGCAGGACTACGGCATTATCATCGACACGATGGAATGCTCCGTTACATGGGAGATGATGGGCAGGGTGCATGAAAAGGTACGCGCTTTTGCAAAATCCCGCCCGAACACGGTCTGTATGACCCACCTTTCCCATGCGTATGAGCAGGGAGCCAACCTCTATTTTATCTTCATCGGGAAATTCCGCGATAAAGAAGAATATGCAGAATATCAGTTCGGTATCTTTGATAATATCATGGAACAGGGAGCTGCGATGAGCCACCACCACGGTGTCGGCAAGATGACTGCGGCGTGGGTGGAACAATCGATCGGCACGGATAGGCTGAATATTTTCCGCGCGTTAAAAAAGCATTTTGACCCCGACAACATTATGAACCCGGGCGGCACCCTCGGCATCGACATGACCGAAGAGCAAAAGCGCAAGCCGAAGTTCTGCAGCAGAACATGGGATAATCCTGCGTATTAAAAGAACTGTTTAAAAACAAGCATTTTCCAAAAAAGCCGATTAAACCGTACAGTCTAATCGGCTTTCGTTTTTAATGCAATTCTTCAAACCCGTAGGCTTCTTCTTTCGTGTTAAAGAAATAGTTATAGGATTTGGAAGCCTCAACCGTAATTTCCTGTTTACTTGCACCGTAGGTTGTTGTAACGGAGCGAGACAGAACCCCCGGACGAGTTTTTGAAAAAGACGATTCGACGATATGCGTTCCGGGAGTAACATAGAATCCGGTTGAAAGTTTTTCAGTAAAAAATAGCGGACGCTCCCCGTCGACACTGCTGACGGTTATCTGCTGAGCTGCGCTCGCCAACATACCGGTTACCGAACTTGTTTTACCGATATACACTTTTACCGCATCGGGATGTTCATTCAGCCAATTTGTAACGCGCTTTTTATCCTTCTTTGTTTTAAAGATTGCAAATGCAAAATACGCAAGCAGCCCTATCGGGATAAGGATAAAATAATAGATATGTGAAAAACTTGTATTACTCATGATGGTGTCCATGTGTTTTCTCCTTTACGGTTGTCAATTTAGCCGGTTGTCAGTATTGTCCGTGCTGAGTTTGGTTACGGAATCTCTATTGATTCCCAAATCATCCAATAACTTCATAAACTGCGTAATACCGATTAATTCGCAGTCAATCAGTTCTTCATTTTCTCCCTGCCGGGTAAGATAGAGCGAACATTCCGTATCCCCGCCCGAACTAACGGTTCTTGCCCGTATCGCTGTAGCAGAAATCGAATAGGTATCGATTTTATTACCTTTTTTTATTGTCAATGTATCGCCGTCGGTTTCTATAACAATCATATTACCGATAATTACCAGCCAAATATAGCCGGCGAAAACCGCTAAAGCTATCAATAGCAACAATACGAAACTTTTAAGCCAAATTGATGCAATAAAAGTCACAAAGAGAGCGGCTCCCGCACCAAAAACAAGATTCACCAGTACTCTGTGCGGGCGTGTCTTATAGACATTGCTCATTTTTTCCTCCTATAAAACTTTCGGAATCGAAGGCACTATTATAATTGAGCCATTCACTTTGTCAACCCAGTCTAATTGCTGTTGCTATGATGATGACAATGCCGGGTACATATTGAAATTTCTTTCTATTCTATGGCATACTACGTTCCACAAGGAGGATACGATGGAATTTATACGCCAAGAAAATAGAATTTATGCGGAAAATGATGCCGGAAAAGTTATTGCCGAGGTTACATTCCCGCAGGAGAACAACTCGACGGTTTGCCTCGACCATACCTTTGTCGATAACTCTTTACGAGGGCAAGGCGTTGCCGGTAAACTCGTTAAAGAAGTCGTAGACTATGCTCAAAAGAACGGGAAGAAGATACGGCCTCAATGCTCGTATGCAGCCGATTGGTTCAATAAACATTCGGAATACGCGGATTTAGTTGCACATTAAAATTCAACGACACAGAGCGTTGCCGAGGACGGCGGGTATTAACCTCTCCGCACGAATAAAAAGATTGTTTAAGAAGTGATATGATAAATCATTTCCCTACAGAAAAAACCGATAAAAATTTTCAGTTTTTAGAGGTTCCTAGGAGACATCTATGAACATTGATAGAGATACAGCAGAAGCATTACTCAACCAATATGTTACCACTGAGCATATCATCGCGCATTCGTTCGCTGTTGAAGCTGTTATGCGAGCGCTCGCAAAACGGCTTTCGCCGGCGGATGAAGAACTGTGGGGTATTACAGGGTTGCTCCATGACTTGGATATGGACGTTTCCAACTGGCAGGAACACCCTGAACGGCACGGTCCCGTAACAGTTGAACTATTAAAAAAACAGAATTTCGGCTGCGAGGAAATGTACAGCGCTATTATCGCTCATAATCCCGATACGGGCGCCGTACCGCAAACGCTTTTCGAAAAAGCGCTCTTTGCAGCCGACCCTATTACCGGATTTATTACTGCCGTTGCACTTGTTTATCCCGATAAAAAAATTACGAGCGTTAAGGTTAAATCCATCGTCAAGAAAATGAAAGCAACCGGATTTGCAGCCGGCGCCGACAGAGGCGCAATGATGTCAATAGAAAATATCGGGATACCGTTTCAGGAATTTGCAGAACTATCGCTTGCCGCAATGTGCGGGATCGCCGATAAGCTCGGACTTTAACATAGGTATGCGCTGCTCGCTTTTGTTGAAGCTTTTCAATCCTACAGACAGTAAGTCTATCTGATGTATATATTCTATGGCTAAGTTTAAACGGCAATCGAAATCTGTCCGCAAAGCGGAGATACAAGAAGCTGCAAAAAAAGTATTTTTAGAGAAAGGCTTCCGCTATACGACAATGGAAGATGTGGTTAAACACACGACGCTTTCCAAGGGGGGCGTATACCAATATTATAAAACGACAAAGGCAATCCTTTTTGATATTATGCAAAACGGAAACTATTTCCGGTATGAACGAACCGAAAAGATTGTGCGGGAATCGGCAGGAACCGAATCGCTTGCCGAGGTTATGACAGATGCTTGTATGGCGAAGCTCTTTGATGAAGTACCCGAAAAAAAACTCTACTTGATGTTTTTAGCGGAAATTCCTTATGACCGCGATTATGAAATGCTGTATTTTCAATTGGAAAAACAAGCTTTTGAACTATTTATAAAAACGTTACACTACCCGCCCCAACAAGAATTAGAAATTATGAATATCATCCGGCAGCAAGAATATTTTCTGCTTAAAATTTTTCACGGTATGCTGGTAATGCATGAATTATTCAGCGATAAGGACGTATTTAATCAAAATAAAGAAAAAATCCGTACAATGATTCTTATCGCAATGCAGAACTTTTTTGATCGGCATCAAGATTTGTTCAACCATATTAACCGATGATGCGTTTACCTTGAAGGATGAAATAATATATGATACTGATTAATTTTATACTTGCAATGCTGCCGATTTTCTGGCTTATTATTTCTTTAAGCAAGCTCAAGATGAGCAGTTGTAAGGCTTGCGGTATTGCCTTGCTGATAACGGCGATTTTGGCGGCGCTGTATTGGAAACTACCTCCCCTGCATATCTCGTCCTCTATGCTCGAAGGCGCGACGTATGCTCTCTGGCCTATCTGTTTGATTATTGTTGCCGCTCTTTTTACATACAATTTAACGATACATACCGGCGCTATGGAAAAGATCAAAGGAATGCTGATCGGTATTTCCGATGATAAAAGAATACTGATGCTGATTATCGGCTGGGGGTTCGGTAATTTTATGGAAGGTATGGCAGGGTTCGGTACTGCGGTTGCTATTCCCGCATCGATTCTTGCCGGAATAGGGCTTAATCCCATCAATGCGGTAACGGCTTGTCTTGTTGCAAATACGACACCGACTGCGTTCGGCTCGGCAGGAGTGCCGACAGCGACGCTTGCCTCCATCACGGGGTTGGACTTGCAGCAGCTTGCTGCAAATGCCGCGCTTATACAGGTTGTTCACGCCTTTCTTTCACCATTTCTTATAGTGGTAATCTGCGGCGGAGGAATAAAGGCATTAAAAGGTGTATGGCATGTTACGTTGGTAGCGTCGGTGTCGTTTGTTGTTCCCTATCTTCTTTTTGCACAGTTGTTAGGTCCCGAACTTCCGACTATTGTCGGTTCAATCTGTTCGATGCTCTGCGTAATCCTTTCAGCAAAATTCGGCAAAAAAAACGGTAATGGAGATTGTGACGCCGCAAAAATCGAATCGGAATATTCGGTACAAACTGCTGCGTCGGCTACAACAACACCGGCGGCTCATATCGGCTTTGCCGAAGGCATGAGAGCATGGGCGCCCTTTATGCTTATCTTTATATTGTTAATTCTTACCTCAAAGCTCTGTCCTCCCGTGCATAACGCCATCAAGAATTTCAAACATTCGTTCATGATTTATAAGGGAGAAGGTGGCAAGCCGCTCACGTTCAGCTGGATAAATACTCCGGGAGTGATGATATTCATTGCGGCTATCTGCGGTGGGCTTATTCAAAAGGCTTCGTTATCCGAAATGGCCTGTGTGTTAGGCTTTACCCTAAAGAAATATTGGAGAACCTTTGTAACGATCTGCAGTGTTTTGGCAACTGCCAAGGTGATGATATATAGCGGAATGATCTCCGATATTGCACACTCTGCTGTTGTCGCAACCGGCCCCGTGTACCCCTTTGTCGCACCGCTTATCGGTGTATTGGGCGCGTTTGTAACAGGATCGGGCACCTCTACTAACGTCCTCTTCGGGAATTTGCAGCTGGAAACCGCCCTTTCGCTTAATCTGGATCCGTATTGGATTACTGCAGCAAATGTAATGGGAGCCGGTATCGGCAAGATGGTATGCCCGCAGAATATTGCAATCGGCGCAGGAGCTATCGGTATTACCGGTTCCGACAGCAAAATTCTCGCGGCGGTGTTTAAATATTTTATTACGTATGCACTGCTTGCCGGAGTAATCTGTTTTACCGGCTCGTTACTGATGTGAACCGCTGCATATTCCCATTGAGCAATTTTACTTAGAATATAACGCAACTCCGGGCAAGGGATCGGGCTGTGCAAAACGAATACATTTAAACGGATGGATATTAACCGCGTTTACATACCAGCCTTTAATGTCGCTTAAATCGATAACATTGATTGCAGGGACGTGAGAAAGCGGGATAATAACCGACGAATCTAACAGCAACTGCTCCGCTTTTGCAAGATATTCAAATCTTGTTTTACGATTTTGCTCCGCCGATGCTTTCTTGATAAAATTTTCGTAATCGGTATTATGCCAACCTGAATCATTTAAAGTTGAATCAGACCTGAATAATTCCAGAAAAGCGAGCGGATCTGCAAAGTCGCCAATCCACGAAATAACGGCTAAATGATAATCGTCCGTTTTTAACCGGTCATAGTATTCTTCAAAAGGAACGGTTGTGATTTCCGTTACAATTCCTATTTTTTCCCATGCGGTTTTCAACAATGCCGCCTGTTCGGTGTAGAATGCTGTTTCCGGCAGAAGAATTTTTACCGGTTTTGTCGTCTCTGATTGCAGCAGATTTTTTAAAAGCTTTTCCGCTTTTGCCGTATCCTGTTTATCAATACCCGGTACTGTCGGGTATCCCGTGAGAGGAAATACCAGCGTCTTAGCAGGAATTAAATAATCCTTGCGCAATTCGGTATAAGGGAGTGCAGCAAGTAGCGCTTCTCTGAGCGTTTGATTATTGCATGGCGCTGTATTTGTTTTAAAATAGAAGAATTCGGTTGCAAACATCGGCGTAATGTGGATGGTATATGCCGCCGCTACTTTATTTAAATTGACTGACCCGCAAAGCCAGTGAACAGTTCCTTGATTAAATGCTTCCGTCATTTTATCGGCATCTTCATCTAAGAGTATGCTGATTGCAGGGAGTCGTACCGATTCGGAATCCCAATAAGTGGGATTTTTTATGAGACGGATTTTTTCGGCGGTAAAACTTTCTATTTTAAAAGGACCGCTCGCGATCGGTTTAAAAGCTTCGGAAGGCTTCACAAATGAACTCTTTCCCGCATAACGGGTTATCTCTTTGAGCTGTGAAGGATGTACTGCCGAAAATGCATGATGACAGAGTATATTGGCTAATTGCTCTGCCGGATATATAAGCGAGATTTTTAATGAAGTATCGGATTCCGCACATAAGCCGATAGCCGACATATCGGAACTTTTTCCGGTACGATATTCTTTTACTCCTTTAACGCAATCTAAAAGTGAGGCATAAGGTAAATCAAGCTTAGGGTTTAACAAATTGATAAATGAATCGCATACTACTTGAGCGGTGATAGGATCGCCGTTTTCAAATGTGAGTTTATCCCGCAGAGTAAACGTCCACGTTAAACCGTCTGCACTGATCTTCCAATCCTTTGCTAACCCGGCGACCGGCTGTAACGTATAAGGATCGTAAGTGCATAGTCCCTCATACAAACCGGTCAAGATTTGAGCCTCATTTGCATTATATGCAGCATGAGGATGCAAATTCGGAATACCGGTGGTAACCGAAACAATAAATTCGTTTTGAGGATACGTTTCACTTTCTGCGCATGCAACAAATGGAAATATACACAAAACAAAAAACAATACCAGATTTTTTTTATTCATGAATCAATCCAAGTTCTTTCATATTTAAATATTCTTCAACGCTCGCATTGTATTCCGCTCTGCATTGATTTGCTTTTATAACTGCGTTTCGAATTGTGGTCAATTCTATTTTTATCCCTTTCATTTTTGAGCGTAGTATAACGTCAGTGGATTTATAATAATCATCCAATCCGCCGAGGGTTTTTAAATATCCATTGCATATAACGATGTATTTGTTTAAGAGTTCAAGTAATTGTTCATTGTTCATGCCGGTTAAACGCTGCTGTAAGTCGGAGGTACCCGATGCAAGAACTCTAAAAATACGAATTGTTTTTGCTAAATTATCAGTAAAATCTTCCAGTACGATTATTTCTTTTTTTTGCAAATTGCTGATAGGGTCTTTAATCAATATGGTAATTTCATGTTTTCTTTCTTCCATATTGAATGCACGTCTCAAAGCTTCTAAAAACTTGGTAAAAATCGTCGTACGCGATTTATATACTACTTCTTGATTAGCCATAAGTTTGGTGAGACAAGTGTCGAAATGATTACCGGTGGTGCCGAGGATGCGCAGTCCCGTTATAAGCACCGGCCGCATATTTTCTTGTTTATTGGTTTTTACATTTTCTTTTTGCGTTACATTCAAATGGCGCAATACTTCTTGTTGCAGATGTGCCGAATCGGAACCGTAATCTTCTTTAATGACTTCCATCACAAGCTCATGATAGAAGGGAAGTTTTTCATCATTTGCGGCAATAGTCTTTTTTAGAGTTTTTAATAATTTAATCGGGCTTACGATATCCGCTTGCGTAACCGTTAAATCGGGTGGTAAGTTTTTTCTGATTGTTAGCTTATATTCTTCACGGTGTAAACGGGCAAGTTGACGGAGTGTTTTATTGATCTCCGTGTCGAGCTTTGCAAGGTGTCCAAGTGAATCGCGTAAAAGTCCGCCGGTCAGCGTATCGGAGACGGAGTGGAGCGATTTACAAATCTCGGCAAGTGCACGAGTATTCGCAAGCGTTGAATTTTCGTTGAGCGCTGACCACTGGAAAGTTTTATTCAATGCGAGCATGGATGCAATACGCTGCGGCGTCAGGAATGAACAGTTAAATTGATAGGAGTTCGTTAAAAAATCGAGCATCGTTTGATACTGTGCCAATCTGGAACCGACGATAGCAGCTCGCTCACCGTCTGCAAAAGCTTCATTGCTGGGAACTTTTATTTCAGTCATACGGCTGTCGTATTTATACGGATCGTCATAGACCAAGCCCTTTTTCAATAAATTGCTGCGGAGAATTTTTACCACACTGCCGAGCGCTGCATAATTTTGCTGCAACTGAGGAAGTAAATGTTTGTTAAACTCTTCCCGTTGTATAGCTATGTGATGTTCTAACACTTCAGAAAAATTTTTCGTAGATTCCATATCACCATTATCGGCACTTTAAAAAAAATTTTTATAACAAACCTGTTCGGAAACTTCCGTTTCTGAACAGGTTACCTTGAAATGCAATGTTCTCGCATCGTACTATTTGTGCGGTGCGTGAACTCGTAGACCTATTCGAAAACGAAAGTTTCAGAATAGGTTTATTACATACTGATCTTTCCCATCACGACAAACTTCTTTGCTCCCGTCGCAGACGGGACGTTATTCGGATTACCGCAGAGCGCTTCGTTTGCAAGTACGGCAAAGGCAGATGCTTCTTTTGAATCGCTGTTTTTACCGATATCCTCGTTGGTCAGCACGGAACATTGAGGCAACAGCCGCCGTAGATGCGCTAAAATAATGGGATTTCTGCTGCCGCCTCCACCGACTATCAGCTTTTGCGGTATCGGCAATCCGAATGTATTAAGCGAATACGCGATTGAATATGCAGTATAATAGGTTGCCGTCCTTACAATTGTTTCCGGCGGCAGCTGCAATGATGTACCTTTATCATACAACTCTTGTATAAACACTTCGGAATAATGTTCTCTGCCGGTGGTCTTTGGCGGTTTTAATTGCAAATAAGGATCCGTTTTAAGAAAGTCGAGCAAGGTTGAATCAACGGCACCGGCGGCGGCACATTTGCCGTCTTCGTCATAATTTTGTGTACCGCCGCTCATAAGCCGCATCAAGCCGTCTATCAGCATATTACCCGGACCGGTATCAAAAGCGATGATGCCGTCCATATCGGCATCGGCAGGCAAAAGCGTGATATTGCCGATACCGCCGATATTCTGCAAGCCGATTACCGTACCGGGTTCCCGATATAATAGATACTCGGTAAACGGAACGAGCGGCGCCCCTGCACCACCCGCCGCGACGTCCCTGACGCGGAAATCGGCAACGGTAACACATCCGGTTCTTTCCGCGATAACGGCTGCTTCACCGATTTGCAGCGTACTTTTAATATTCTTGCCGAAATATAACCGTTCATTTGGGGCATGAAAAACCGTATGTCCGTGCGAACCGATAAAATCAACCATGCTTATATCGACCTTTGCCTTTTTACATACGGCAAAGCAGGCTTCCGCAAACAGTTCCCCAAGATAAACATTCATTGCGCTTAATTCTTCGCTGCCGCCAAAAGAACCGGAAGCAAGCGCCAATAGCCGCTGCCGTACTTCTTGCGGATAAGGCACGGTTAGAAATGCCCGCTCCGCAATGCGCGTACCGATACCACAGCCGGTAATGGTCAGCAGCGCCGCATCAATACCGTCAACGGACGTTCCGCTCATAAGCCCAATCGCCGTTTTTTCTTTTTTCCCGCTTATAAAATCCAACTGTTTCATATATTGTTCCCGAAGGCAACCGCTTGTAAATATTTTAAGCGGTTGTATTCCTTTTGTGCAAAATTTCATAGGTATAAGGTGAGCGTCTACAATGACGCCGCTCACCTTAACCGTCAAGTTTTCTTTCGAAAACTTGCGTATTGATGTGTGCGTTTTTCGCGCACGAATGCAACAGTTTCCAAAATTCATATTTTGTTCAACTGTTGCATTTTAAGGAAATAAAATTTCGCACACTTTGTCTAAGTTACTCGCGGTCTTTTTGGAAAAATTTAAAAAACGGCTTTTTCTGTTTTTTTTCGGTATCCGTTTTTTGTATTAAATGCTTGACGTTTTCCATTACCTTGCTCACGATCGGCTGATCGGATAAATCAACCAAAAAGAATGACAAAGTACCGGTAGCAGAGAACACCGGCATACACACGATATGTGTATCTTGCTGTACGGCAGTATGCGTATGTGAAGCATTCTGAATTGCTTCTTTAATACTAATGGCAGGCGCAATGTCGGAAAGCGCATCGCCTTGTTTACATCCCGTTTTCTCATGTGCTTTAGCAGAAAAATTAAGGATACTTCCGGTCAGACTTACAACCAGAAGCGGACGATCGATTATCAGCAAGAGTTCATCAACAAGACCGTTTAATCCCGCAATCTTTAAACTTTTTTGTGCGGTAATTTGATACGCATCGCTAAGCGCTTCCTGCAGCGTAATGCCTAAGTTGCCCAATTTTTTTGCACGAGAATCCGACAATACGCCGTTCAGCTGAATAGCCTTTGCAACCATTAAAAAGTCGTTTTCTTTTCTCTTTGCATAGACAAACATTGCAATTAATAAACAAAGTTCTATCCCTGCTCCGATAAATCCAAAAAACAGCACGAGTTCCGAATCACTTTTAAGCGAACTCTGCATTCCGACTTTATATCCCCAAATTGCAGTTGCTAAAATAAGTGCAAACGAAAAAAGCACCGCACCGATCAATTTCTTTTTTCCGATAATAATCATAGAGACATTCCTACCTATAGGATATTTTAGATATTTCTAAATTCCGCAATCTTTTCAAGACTGCCAAACACAAAGAGTTTATCGCCTGTTTGTAATTCAAGATTATCATCCGGTTCATACATCGCTTCGCGGTTCAAAGGATTGCCAACCGTATCGATATCGAGTTCAAGGCGGACAACCATAATTAAGGTTAGATTGAATTTTTCTTTGATCGCAACCTGCGACAGTGTTTTCCCAATAAAAAACTTCGGTACTTTTACTTCACAGATTCCATATCCTTCGATAACCGAAAGCGAATTAAGCGCTTCGGGGTTAATCAATTCATTCGCGATACGGGAGGCAGATTCTTCTTCAATCTTTAATACTCTACTAGCTCCAACCCGCTTCAACACAATCGCATGTAACGGAGAAACCGCCCGCGCTACAATATAGGGAATTTCCCGCTCTTTCAGTAACGTTGTGGTTAAGATGCTTGCTTCCTTATTATCACCGATTGCAACAATGGCAACATCGATATCGTCGAGCGGAGCCTTTCTGAGTGCGTTTTCGTCGGTAGTGTCGATCACCATTGCCGCCGGAACAATTTTTTTTACCCGATCGACAGCCTGCGCATCATGATCAAATGCAACAACCGAACCGCCTCCCTCAGCAAGCATTTCACAAATTCGAATACCGAATTCACCTAATCCGATAACAGCAAAATTTTGTTGTACATCCATCGTATTCTCCTTTTAGAGATTCCCTCTACATCAATGGCGCAATAGCTTTAAGAACAATGCCGGAAGCTTTAACCGTCCATTTTTCATTCCGGACTGTTTCAGCCGTTACTGCACGGCACTGTTTTAATACGGATTGATAATCCGTTTCAATATCTTCAATACAGTCGACACCGTATAAATACGTAGCGCATTCAAAATGATGATATAAACTTCGGTAATCCAAATTGATGGTACCGACAACGGCTTCTCGATCATCACATACAAAAACTTTCGCATGAACAAAGCCCGGCGTATATTCGTAAATCTTCACTCCCGAAGAAGCCAACAATGAAGCGTAATGCGTTTTTGCCAATGAATATGGAGCTTTTTTATCGGGTATGCCCGGTAGAATCAGCGTAACATCCACACCGCGCTCCGCAGCAAACTTCAACATCGTTTCCATTTCTCCGTCTAAGATAAGATAGGGCGACATAATATGCACATATCGGTGCGCTCTGTTGAGGATATCCATATACACGCATTCGCCGACTTTGTTTTCATCGGTGGGACCATCTCCGAAAGGAATAACAAAACCGGCTGCGGAAACCGGCAAGGCTTTGACAGGAACTTCCAAATACTCATTAAAATTCCATTCTTTTTCGTGCAGGCTCCACAGCTGCAAAAACATCAATGTAAAACTCTTAACTGCGGCGCCCTGCAGCATGACGGCAGCATCCTTCCAATATCCGTATTTATTAACAACGTTGATATACTCATCCGCTAAATTAACGCCGCCGTTAAACGCAACCTGACCGTCAATAACCAGAATTTTACGGTGATCTCGATAATTATAGCGCGTTGAAAGAAAAGGGGTAAGCCGCCCGAATATCTTACATTTAATACCCAACTTTTTCAGGCGCTCAGGATAGTCATGCGTCAATGTAGAAAATTCGCAGGTTCCATCGTACATAATTCGAACATCTACACCCTCTTTTGCCTTTTCTGCTAATATTTCCAAAACGCTTCCCCACATCACACCTTCTTCTATAATAAAATATTCCAAAAAAATAAAATGCTTTGCCTGTTTCAGTTGAATAAGCAGTTCTTTCCATTTAGCTTTTCCTGAAGGAAAATACGTTACTTCAGTTTGATTAAAAACCGGATGACACCCTGTATGACGCATATAATGAGCGAGCGCTGCCACGCCCTTATCTTGTACCGACAGCGCCTCTACAACCTGCGGATCTTGCGGAATACTATCGTGAGTCAGCGCAAGAAGATTATTCAGACGCTTCCGTGCAAGACGATTTCCAAGATCACTTTGGGTATACCAAAACAATAAAGCTCCGAATGCCGGAAGCAGCATAATGATAACCAGCCATGTAATCTTTGCGGTAGGGTCGATATCCGAATTGAGTAAATACAACACCATCGAAACGATGAATAAAGACTGCACGAAAGAATAGTAAGGAAATATTTCTTTAAACCGATACGGAATGCTGAATAAAATATATGCCTGTAAGCCCAATAAGACAAGGAACACTCCTAAACGGCTAAACAACGCGCGTACAAGCCCCTTGTGTCCTTTTTTGAGTAAATATAAATATTTACGTTTCCGCTGTTTCTTTTCTTTCGTATTACCCTCACTTATGGAAATGTTTTAAATGCGCTCCCCTAGCCAATCGAAATAGCGCCGTACGGATATTCTACGGTGTCGCTGTGTTCTTTTTTTCCGGCAGCGGTGAGAATGGTAAGCGGCCCTACCCTGCCGATGAACATAAGAAAGATCAGTATCATTTTACCGGCAACACTGAACTGCGCCGTTAGACCGGTAGAAAGCCCAACTGTTGCAAAGGCGGAAACCGTTTCAAACGCCATCGGTAAAAACGGCAGCGATTCGGTTACCGTCAATACGAATATGGCAGCGGACACAATCGTCAAACCGAAACCGAGAATAAGAAAAGCTTTTTTTACCTGTTCATCGGGTATCGACATTTTTTTAATAACCACCGTCTTATCGTTTTTCAGGAATGAGCGAAAAAAAGCAAAGACCACCGCAACGGTGTTCAACTTAATACCGCCTGCCGTGCTGCCCGAAGCGCCGCCGACAAACATCACGAAGATCATCATCAGTAGTGTTGCATTGGTCAGCGAAGCAAAGGACACCGTTGAAAAGCCCGCAGTCCGCAATGTAACCGCCTGAAAGAAAGCGCCGAGATATTGTTCGCCAAGTGAAAAATCCTTCATGGCATGGGTATACTCCAACAGATAAAACGCTGCAAAAGAGATAAACAGCGCCCCTGCCGTCATTGCAAGCACGATCTGCGTATTGAGCGGAAGAAAGAACTGGATTTTTTTCTTTCTGATCGCATTGTGCGCTTCGGTTCTTATTTTACGTACCGTATCGTACATGACTGCAAAACCGATACCGCCGAGGATAATCGTAAAGCTGATCGTTAAGCTGATAATAGGATCGCCGGTAAAAGATTCAAGATTGTTCGAAAAGAGCGCAAAACCGGCATTACAAAATGCCGATACCGCATGGAACGCTGCAAAACCGAGCGTTTCGACAGACACCCCCATGGTACGAGAAAATCCGAGAAATAAAAAACCGGCGCTAACTGCTTCAACCAAAAATGTAGAACCCACAATGACGCGAAGCGCTTTAAACAATCCCGACATATCATCTTCGCTGACCATATACGAAACGGTCAGCTTTTCAGCAATGGATAATTTACGTCTAAACGCAAGCATCCCGAAAAACGAAAACACCATAATACCGAGTCCGCCAATCTGAATAAGCGCCATAAGGATAATCTTGCCGACCGTTGTTAATTCCGTTGCAATATTGATAACGCTCAAACCGGTAACGCACACTGCAGAAGTTGCAGTAAATAAGGCGGACAAAAAATCAAGATGGTTGGCGCCGGGGGTTGCGGCGGGCAGCATCAGTAAAAAGGCGCCGGTGATGATAACCATGAAAAACGAAATAAGCAACGTTCCGGCAGGGTTCAGCATCACCCGTTCTGTTCCACCCGCACTGTCCGCCGTATTTTTGATGATTTTACCGAACAAGAAAATATTTTTTACGAGTGCAAATATCAAAATCAGTTCCGGCGACGTAGAAATAAAACCGATCTTTATTTTAAAGAAAATAAAAACCGCGCAAAAAAGAAGTGTTGTCAAACACAGTATTGCATGTTTTTGAAAATACTGCTGAAAGTATTTTTCCTGCCTCATCGGCAAAAACGTTTCTGCAATAATAAGAAGTAAAATGACGGCATCAACTGTGTGAATAACGATAGTAGCGGCAAGAGAAGCATAGAACTGCTGTAAAAACAGCACTGCTAAACTGAGTATAAAGGCAACGCCCGAAAGATTAGCGCGGAGCTTTATTCCAATAGTATTCATGTCAATCCAATCCTTTTTCCTATTTTCATATCTTGAGTATCGATAGCTCAACGCTTTTAATATTTAGCAGCTATTCCGTTATTTTATCTCCCAATCCATATAACGTCAACGTGTGCGTATATTCGGGACAGGGATTCAGCATGAAAAAAATTCTTGAGAGATAACAGTGAAACAGGAGGTTTTCTAATAGAGCAGGTGCGGATTTTTGAATGTTTTTAGGACAAAGAAATTCAAAAATCCGCACTTTTTTAATAAGGACAGGGATTCAGCTGTGAAAAAAACAACGAAAGACCGGAATATATCAGAAAAGCGTGAAAAAAGAGGGTTGTGAATGGCCTTTGAGCGAAGCGAAAGTGCCTGAACGCCCCCTTTTTTCACACGTGCTGTCACATAAAACGATGTTTTTCTTTTATTTTTCTTTCATGCTGAATCCCTGGTACAACATCGTTTAGGCTTGACATTCTCTGCAAAAACCTTATAGTAAATAGATATGCGGTACAAAGTAAATGCAATTAGGTCTCGGGTACTTGACAAAAATAATAATGCTTCAATAATTTACGCACTTACGCACTTACGCACTTACGCACTTACGCACTTACGCACTTACGCACTTACGCACTTACGCACTTACGCACTTACGCACTTACGCACTTACGCACTTACGCACTTACGCACTGCTCTGCCTCGTTTTATGTGCCCCTCTTTATGCGCAAGAAGTACCGCTCTGGGTTTTAAGCAAAGACGTATACTTTCCATCTGACACCTATCTTAGCGCGCTCGGCGTAGGAGATACCAATCAAGCATCGCGCGAAGATGCAATCTCACAACTCACTCTCTATTTTGATTCAACAATAACCGTAAACAACACAACAAACGCTTCCATAAAAGAAACACGCGATTCCGTAGACAAAACGCGGAGGCTTTCATCCGAAATTTCCGTTTTTTCGGAAGCTGAATTGCCGCCGCTTTCATTCACGGAATCGTTCTTCCATGCAAAGAACGGGAAATGGTATACGTGCGCTTCTATCAATAAAAAAGAAGCTGCAAAAATGTATGCGGCGGAACTGCAAACCGGCATTAAAAATGTTCAACTTACGCTCAAAAATCTCCAAACATCATCTTCCTTTACGAAATTTGTCGATCTTTCAAAAACGCTCAAAGAGCTGAATGCGTTGCAAAAGACGGCGGAAAAATTAACCGTTTTGGATTTTGCAAACGGTGAAAGACTGCACTCTTCAATTATTACGCTGAAAAATGACTGTATAACACAAAGACAAGCGTTAAAGGAACGGATGAAATTTTCCATTCGGATTGAAAATGATTGTGATGATGCCGTTACAATCGCTTTGCAGGAAATCCTTGAAAACGAAGGTTTTATCTACGACCCTGACGGCGCATTGTGCCTGAGCGGAAGTATTAAAACCGCTATAACCGAGAACGATGCCGGTGTTTTTGTAACGCCCCGTTTGTCGCTTAAAATTATCGATACAAAAAACGGCGGAAAATCGCTCGCGTCTTATGCAAAAGCATATAAAAGATGGGGGCACATCAATGTGGAAGGCGCGAAGAAAAAAGCCTTTGTTGAAGTTGAAAAAGATCTGCGTGCACACTTTATGGAAATTTTTCGGTAATTGTAATTGCAATGAAGGGTAAGAATTTTCAAAGAGGCATCCGCAGTTTTTTTATATTTAATTTACTTATTATATGGAGGAAAAAATGAGTAAAAATTTTATCAAAACGGTTTTGGTGTTATCGGCAGGTTTAATGCTGATAGCAGGATGTGCTTCTACAGGTGCGGCAACGACACAAAATGTGCTGCCTCAGGCTTCCGGTAATGCCCGCAATCTCAAATTTGAGATTATCGATTGGCAAGGCGCTTCTTTCGGAGCGGAAATCCCCGAATGGGCGCAAATTGTTCTAACGGATAAGGAACAGCTTGACCGCATCGCAGCAGCGCCCACGTATAAAGATTTAGCGGTACGGACGGCTTCGGCGCAGGGTAGGGATATTGACCTGTTAAAACGGTGGGTCCAAAACGACATTGCCGCAGCGGTTACCCGTGAAATTGCGCAAACAATTACAGTTAAATCCGGCCAAGGAATGAGCGGAAATAAGGACAGCGATAAAGACGCGCAAAAATTACTGCAGGATGTGATGGGTGTTTTTTCGTCCGTTACTTTAAACGGGCTGGAAAAAAAGCCGCGAATTTTGGGTTGGACGGCGCGACAAAGGGACTGGGAAGGAAAGCTATGAATATGTTGCCGTGTATGTTATCAATAAAGAAGATTTACAACTGCAAATAGACCGCGCACTGGGTAAGGTCGCCGCAAAAACCGAAAAAGAGAAGGCGATGTTAACCGATATTAAAGCTGCAATACAAAACTCTGTTGATAAAGTTCAGCATATCGATTTCGGCGAACAATAAAAAAGGAAACGGGAAGTATACTATGAAAAAATTAATTATTTTTATCAGTCTGCTTTTGTGTGCCGGTTTTGCCTTTGCCGCAGATGTGCAGACTGCATTAAAAGAAACAGCGGAACAGTTTTCCGCTTCGCTTAAACCGAAAAGCGTTGTTGCGATTATCGGTATCCATTCAGAAAGCCCGGTATTAAGCGACTTTATGCTTGATGAACTGACACTGCGGTTAGTGCAGCTTAAAAAGCTCACCATTGCCGACCGTGCAAACTTGGAAGCGATAAAGAAAGAGATGAGTTTTCAGCTTTCGGGAGAAGTCGGCGACGAATCCATTCAGCAGTTAGGCGCCAAGATCGGTGCGGAAACGGTTATACAAGGTACGCTAAAACAACTGGGTAAAAGCGCTCGGTATACGTTGACCATCCGCGCATTAGATGTTACGACAGCCGCCGTTACCGATATGTACCGCGCAGCCGTAGAATTGAATGAGATTGAAGCATCGATGCTGGGAGTAAAAGCAGTAAACAAAACAAACGCGCCATACAGCGTAGGAAGTGTCGGGTTTCAAAACCTTTTATTCGGGCTCGGTTCATATAGAACCGGCCATCCCGGCGACGGCGCGGCATTGACTGTCGGACACATTGTCGGCTGGGGATGTCTCTTTGCGGGTATTGGTCTATGGACCGCCGGAGATTCAGCAATGGCAAGCTTGCGCAGAGAGAGCGAGCAGGCTGACCAGCAGGCTGATCGAAACCGCCCTCCTTCTGGTTGGTCTTATTTGGATGGAACTAGTTACGAGGATTATAAAAATAAGCAAGAGCAGTGGCAAGAAGCGAGAGATAGGCGAAAAAACGACGAAGCTACCAGACAAGCCTCTATAAATCGTCAAATTTCGACAGGTGTAATACTTTTGTCGGTAGGTGTCATCGTAGAAGTTGGTTCCTTTATTTACGGTTTTGTAGCGCCGGCTGTGCATCTTAAACGTGCCCGTGCGAATGCGCTTGCTGCTAACGACACCGGCGTCAAGTTTAATATTGCCTATACTTCGTCGGGGGACATAGCGCCGCAGCTTTCGTATAAGATCAGGTATTAGACCTGCTCCGATAACTGTGATGCCGAACAGGTTGGTGGATTGATAAATATCGTTTTTGCCGATAAGATAATGGCAAGGCAGACGTATCAGTTTTTGAAAATATACAGTACATCTCTGCACTGCGTCATTAAAAGTGTACATGAAGGTATACTTTTAATGACCAGTTTCGCATAAGTGCGAACCGCTGCTGTTGGTTAGTACTGTCGGCATTCTATAGGGCATCTCTAAAAACTCGGTTAGATTTTTCGAGTTGCCCGACATCCCGCTTACTTCCTAAACGCTTTCACTTTTTCCGCGAAGTCCCGCAGCGCGGCAGAGACGCGCACGGTAACAGCTGCCGTGTCACAACCGCTCAAGAGCTCGATACCTTCATCGATATTGCTTACCGCCCATATCCTAAACCGCTTTTCGGCGATAGCGTTGATGACGCGCTCCGGCAAAAAGAGATTGTTTTTATTGCCCTGAGGAATCATCACCCCTTGCGTGCCGGTAGACCTGAGAATCGCGCAGGTGTCAAAAAAGCCGGTTATCTTTTCCGAAATACCGCCTACCGGCTGCACCATACCGAGTTGATTCAAACTGCCGGTTACCGCGATATCCTGCCTGAGCGGGATGCCCCCGATTGCGGAAAGCAGCGTGAAAAGCTCGGCGCAGGAAGCGGAGTCCCCATCGATCATACCGTAGGATTGTTCAAAGCAGATTGCAGCGGAAATCGACAGCGGAAAATCCGGCGCGTATTTTTGTCGGAGAATCGAGCTGATGATGAGGTGCGCCTTATCGTAAATTTCGCCGGAAAGCCCTGCCTCCCGCTCGATGTTGATAATACCGGCAGTACCCGGCGAGGCTTGTGCGGTAACGCTGACCGGTATGCCGAAGGTATGGAAGCCGCGCTCCTCTACGGCAAGCCCGTTGATTTTTCCCACTGCGGCGCCGGAGGTATCGATTAAAATTTCTTTGAGCTGCACCATCTCGGCGAATTTTTCTTCGGGTAAGGCCGCAAGGTAATGCCGCCGCTCGATTGTTTTGGTAATGATCTCATCGGTGATAAGCTCGCACGATTGCTGCTTCGCCGTATAATTCGCCTCCGCAACAAAATCCGCAATCTTCGTAAACTGAGCGGAAATCAAATGCCGGCTCTCCGAAAGTTCAACCGCATAGGCAAGCAACTTCGCATACCCCGAATCGCTGAACGGCAGCGAATGGCGGTCTTTTACAAAGGTTTCGATGAGCGCCAAGACGGCGGCCAAGTTTTCATCCGTCAGCGGCATCACCGAATCGAATTCTGCGCACACCTTGAACAGCTTATAAAAGTCGGGATCCTCTTGATAGAGAATCTCATAGGAATATTCGCCGCCGATGATGATAACCTTCAGCTGTGCAGGAACCGGTTCGGGCTTTAAAAGAGAAGGCGTATGCGTACCGGCGGGCGGCGCTTGCACGGCAATACGTCCCGACTGCAGCACCCGCTTTAAATACACCCACGAATCCTCTTCTTCCAAAAGATCTTTCAGCCGCAGCACCAAAAAACCGCCTAAGGCACGGTGTACCGCTCCGCCGCGCAACCGTAAATGACCGTTCAGCAGCCCGTCTTCTTCATCACCGTGTCCTTCGATCGTCCCGAAAAGATTGGAAAAATTCGGCTGGTTTTCGTCGATAACGTAGGATTTATCCTCCGTATTTTCGCAAATCAAATTGATTGCATACCGCCCGAAAAAAGACTTCTTGCGCCGTGGAGACTTAAACGGCGCTGCATACATCACGGCACGGGCAATCAAATCCGCCTCGGTCTTTTTTAAAAAAGACGCAATCTTTTCATTGTGTTTTTTCTGCGTATCGGTTTCGGCAGGATAGCCGTTCAACAGCGCACGAGGCTTTTCAAGTTCCTCCGCGATAATCGGTTTGAGTAAATCGATGTAGAGCTGCTTGAGTTTTTCTTCCGCCTCCGTTCGGTTTTTCCGCAACAGGGCAAAAAGATCGGCCAGCTCATCGAGCGAGCGGTAATAGGTTTCACGCAAATCGTTGAGCGCTTGTTCGGAAAACTTTTTTCCGCGCAACCTGCAGCTGCAACTCGCTAAACGAAATCTCCTTTCCTTTGATGAGCGGAATCAAATCGACGGATTGATTGGAATCGTCTTTCAGCTGCAAGAGTTTAAATCCCCGCGATAGCATCGTCACTTCAAAATTTGCAAGCAGGGAATTTTCGCCGCTGTCCACCGCCGACATAATCTTCTTTTGAGCAGACAAAAAGTTCTCCGATTTTTCAATCTGCAGCGCCCGTTTATAGAGCGCTTCAATCGCATTTTTGAGGCTGTGCTGAAACTTCTTGCCCTCCCCCGCCGGAAAAAACAGCGCGACAGGCTCCGACGGATGACGATAGTTATACGCATACGCAATATCTTGCAAGGCGGCGGTATTTGGTTTATAGTCCTTGAGCAGCGAAGTGAGAACCGTCCGGCGGCCTGTTCCCGGCGCCCCCATAATAAAAATGTTGTAGCCGTCGTCCCGAATACTTAAACCGAGTTCTAATGCGGACACCGCGCGGAGCTGCCCGACGATCGGCTTATGCGGCGCCTTCGTTTTTAATGCGGCGATTTTCGATTCCGGTATACTGAATTGAATTTCCGAAAGCGGAAGCTCCCGTGCCGAAGCCTGCTGCGAGATGTTTGACGTTGATGATGTATTCAATAGCTTCAATCTCCTCAATAATTACTACTAGATATTAAAGAACCTCTAAAAACCGATTACGCTGTTAGAGATTCTCGATATTTCAAAAGGAAAAAATATGACCGATCTGTTACTAAGCGAGCTTGTAGTTCTACTCCTTTTACTGCCGGTAGTGCTGCGCCCGTTTTCAAAAAGCTTAAAAAAAGGCCGTGCGATTCCTATTCTACCTTTTCTAAGCCTCTTTGTCTGTATCTGTATTATCATCGGACAGGGAATTGTCCTCTATCTTTTTATTTTAGTCCTCTTTGTACTGATTGTCTGCCTTTCGGAAATAATACGGCTGATTGCGTTTTTTCAAGGGATGCTGAACGATTTTTACAGCATCGCATCGATAATGCTGCGCATCGTGTTATTGTGCCTTTTTTGCGGAGTAGCGTATTGCGCATTCAGATATGCGCCGGAAGCAAGTATCAGAACCGAGTATCCGCTGACCGTCCGTTCGATCGAATTAACCGATAAAACAAACGCCGGTACCGATAAAGATACTGCCGAGCAAACCGCCGATTCAGCTTCACCTGATTCTTCCTCTCCGAGTAATCTATCCGCTTCGCGGAATCCTATCGAGGGATTATTGATTGAGCGGCAGGGCGGCGCCGATAAAAGAGCGCTGGTGATTATTGCCGAAGCCTTCCCCTACACCGAACGGCCGGAAACGCTTGCCTCTCTTTTGGCGGATCAAGGCTATACCGTTGCGGAAATCACGAGACTTAAACCGCGCGGCATTATTCCACGCATCGAACTGTACCGCAAGCTGCTGCAGCTCGCCGGGAAAAAAGAACACCGGTATTTGACAAAAGAAGATGACCCGCAGACGGCAGCATTCTTTGCCGACTTTCTCAAACAAACGGTTGCCCGCTACGGACGCAATAAGCGGATATTTTTATATGCGGAGAGCATTTATACCGATTTAGCCGCGCACTTTTGTACGGAAAATCCGGGAGTGTTTACCGGTGTGTTTTTCAACCTTTCCGAAGAAGAGCCCCTGCCGCCCGCCCCCGACGGATGGATACAAACCATGCGGGAACACAATCCGGAACTGCTGCCTGAGGACAATGTATCCGGCACTGCTGACCAACCGACTTCGACCGAAGCGGCATCGCAGCCTCTTACCGCCCCCACACAGCCGGAGCTGCCGCTGCCGTTCTATTGTTACATCCGCCCCTACTCCGAACTGGCAGGATTCGGACAACTGCGCGCAGAGGATGCCCTCGCAGCGGAACTCTTAGGCAGCGGCCGCAGCATCGGCAGGCAGGACAAAGCCGCAGCAGCCGCGGCATTTAACCGGTATGCACTACTGTTTTGAACTGCTGACCCCGGAGACTATCTATGACGCGGCTGCATTCGTGCGGCAGCACGAATACCGCTGCATCGATCTTGCAGAGCAGCTGCGGCTTTGCTTGTACCCCGACTATGCTCCGCGGTATAAAAAGGCGGCGGCTGTCTATGCCTGCCCGCAACGGCAAACTTGTCCGCAACCGCAAAAAATCTGCTGCGGGGTCTTACTGTTCAGCACGTATGGGCTTCTGTTCCACTGTATCGATACGGACATTCCGGAAGAAACGGTCTTAGCTTTCGGTCGGTTCTTTTTAGACGAGAACGTGTTCTATAGCGAACACCAGTGGGAACTCCATGCCGTTGCCGGCATCCGCGAACATACAATTCTCTTTGAGCGGATTATTGCAGCAACCGTATCTGCGCAACATACACCAGTTCGGCTTGACGCCGCCGTAGATTATTACCTGATGCGGTGCGCCAAACCTTGTACGGATACATTCTTTCAAACAGCACAGGCCACGCTGAATGCCGCGCTGTCGATTGAACGCGCAACGGAGAATGATCTTACAGAACTCTTCCCGCTCCAGCTTGATTATGAAAATACCGAAGTTGCCTACGAAGGCCGCCCGATAAACCCCGCCGTCTGTAAACTGTCGCTGCATACTCGCCTTGCAACCGAATACATCTACAAGGTGTCGGCAGACGGGCACATTGTCGCAAAGGCCGGAACCAACGCACAAGGCTTTCACTGGTTCCAAATCGGCGGCGTCTACACCCTGCCCTCATACCGGAACAAGGGATTAGCCGCAGCAGCCGTTGCGCATCTCATCAATACCCACAGCGCAAAAGCGCACGGCTTCGCACTCTTCGTAAAAACCGCCAACACAGCCGCCCTCCGCGTATACGAAAAGCTCGGCTTTGAGCAGTGCGGGCTGTTCAGAATGAGTTATTGGAAAGCGGGGGCGAAGTTATAGAAGGGGAATGAGGGAAAGACTTGCAATTTTTGCTGAAAGATAGAAAGCACATGTAATGCAAAATCTTTACAAATAAGCTCTATTGCTATACAATACACTAAAAAGGAGGAGTATGTAGTTATGGCACAAATTAGTTTGAGAATTGATGATGATGTAAAAAGGAGTGCAGAGCAAGTATGTGCAGATATTGGTATGTCTCTATCTACGGCAATCAATATTTATCTGAAAAAACTTGGAAGAGAAAGACGTATACCTTTTGAAGTGAAAGCGGATCCGTTTTATTCTCCTGAAAACAGCGCAATTCTTGATAAGAGAATCGCAGATATACGAATAGGAAAGAATATTTCCGAACATGAACTTATCGAGGTGTGATAGTGCATAAAATTGCTCAATGCGGTTCTCATTACGGCGATAAGTAAATGATTTTCTGATGGACGCAGTGAATAAATGGCTGCTATAAAATCCGATACTGTTTTGCAATAGGTAAGAATGAATAATAAACCTGTCCGGAAACTCGCCTTTCTGAACAGGTTACCTTGAAATGCGATGTTCTAAATCGTGCTATTTGTACGATTTAGAACTCGTCGACCTATTCGAAAACGAAAGTTTCAGAATAGGTCTATTATAGTGTTGAAATCGGGCAATTATTCATTCTTGCCCAACGTATGACATTATTTAACCGTGCTTGGTACCCTTTTCCATCTTTCCGTAACCATTCAAGATTATCATTATCAATCTTTGTATGAATTGCTGTTTTGGGAACTTTTAACGCTTGTATGTAATAAAAGCCGCCGTTGTTGTCAGGCATACTCGGTGGAATATCGGAGAAGTTTATCTCACTGTCAGGCATTTTATCTAGCCGTTCAAGCGTTGCCCTTTCCTCTGCGGTCAGCGGCGGAAAATCAATAACCTTGTATTCTCTTTGCGTTTTCTTCATAAAGCTTTACCTCCGTTTTCACTGCTTTTCGTGCAGAAATAAGCCTTGTAAGTCCATCCCTGTCAGTTGCTATCACGGTTACGATATAGTGTCCATCTATCTTGCCTATATATTTTTCCCGATCCTCATCGTCTGAATGTTTATAATCATAATCTTGGTAAAGTAACGGATCATTGAATATACGGCTTGCAAGTTCAAAACTAAGCCCGCTATGGGTTCTTATATTTGCTTCATTCTTTGCCGTATCCCACACAAAAGCATTAAGATAGACAAAATCCTTATTCCGCCCCATATGTTTAATATACATTATTCATATACATAAATCAAGTGCAAAAAAAATAGAACATTATATTGTCAAGGACTCTTTTTAAACTTCTTGCCTCATGCCGTATCCTCAGTTTATAGAATCGACTATAATCGAAAAATAACAGCTATCAACATATTTTATCGACTATAATCGAAATTCATATTGATTCTATTAAGTATTTCGATTATAATCGAAATAATAGGAGGGGGCTTTATGAGTCAGATTATCAGACCGAAATACCTACAACAGATTGCGCAATTTGTAGACAAGCCGGTTATTAAAGTATTAACCGGTATGAGAAGAGTCGGAAAATCAACGCTTTTAATGATGATAAAGGACGAAATTCTCAAAAACATACCCGTTGAAAACAAGCTCTATCTTAATTTTGAGTCGGCGGAGTTTTTTGATGTAACAACAGCCGACGCTTTACATGCCTATTTACAACCGCGCATACAACACATAAAAACGAAATGCTATTTTTTCTTTGACGAAATACAAATGGTGGCAGAATGGGAAAAGGTTATCAACAGCCTCAGCGTGGATACGGACTGCGATATTTATATAACCGGCTCAAATTCGACGCTTATTTCGGGAGACCTTGCAACTCTACTTTCGGGGCGATATACGACGTTTGAAATTTATCCGTTTACCTTCGACGAGTTTACTCAAATATGTAAAGATAAACAGCTTTCAAATGAAGCGCTCTTCGATACATATATACGGATTGGCGGAATGCCTTTTTTGCACTATTTTAATTTTGAGGAAACTCCCTGTTTTAAATATTTAAGCGATGTGTATAACACCGTATTGGTCAAAGATGTATTGCAGTACAATAACATTCGGGATGTCGATATTTTTAACCGTATCTTATCGTATGTGCTCGAAAATATCGGTCATACTTTTTCGGCAAACAGTATTAAAAATTATTTTAAAAATGAGAAAAGGACTGTTTCGCTCGATACCATTTTAAATTATTTGGAATATTGCCAGAATGCATTTATCATAAAAAAAGTCCCCCGCTATGATATGGCAGGTAAAAAGATACTGAAAGTAGACGAAAAATATTATGCAACCGATCACGGATTCCGGCAAGCGCAGGGATTTCCCAATACAAAAGATATTGAAAGAACATTGGAAAACATTGTGTTTATCGAACTTGTCTCAAGAGGATATGAAGTAAAAATCGGAAAACTGAAAGAGAGAGAAATCGATTTTATCGCACAAAAAAATAATCAGCTCTCTTATTATCAAATCGCCTATATGTTAAGCGATGAACAAACACGCGAGCGGGAATTCGGTGCATATAAATCGATTGAAGATAATTTTCCCAAATATGTGTTGTCGTTGGATCGTTTTGATTTCAGCAGGGATGGCATCACCCATAAAAATATTATTGATTTTTTATTAGGGTAGAGGTTTGATAAGGCAAATACCTACTTGCCATTTGCAGCTGATAGCTAATAACCAGTTTACAATACAAAATCGAAGAAATATACGCATTACAGGTTAAAAAGATAACACGTGCTAATGACGGCGTATACTGGGGATTATCAATAATAGCAAAACCGGTATAAAAGGCCGTTGCATACAGTATAAAGAAAAACGGCAGAACAACGAAAAAATTCTTCCGAAAGATAGCTTTACTTTCAGCGATAATATGCTTCATCTTCATACTTTCTTTTTTATAAACCAAAATAGTGGGTACAAACACCAAGCGGCTGAACCAGTATAAAAGCAGAATAAATATCAAACCGGTTTCTATCCAATCCATAACGGAAGAGAGAGCAGATGCTTCCGAATGTGCCGAATGAAAAGTAAGCATAACCACAGCAACCGGTATCGTGATAACAATCAACTGAATAAAATAAATAACATAGAGGTGTAGAATTACGGCAAAAATAGAATTGAAAACGACATTCCCTATCTGTTGCTTTATATATGCCCGCTGAAAATAGACAATAACGGCTGTTTGCAAAACTGCTACGGCAACAATTAAAAGCGTGATAAAAGAGTTTATCGCCTCGTTTGAACCGGTAAACATGGACATGATATTTGAAACGACCGATAAACCTATATAGGCAAGCGTATAGTTAATAAACGGTTTTCCCAAAAGCTTCATATCGGATACGATCGATCGAATAAGATTGATGAATTCTTTCATACCGGTTTCCCTTTTTGATGAATAATGACTGCACCAATCATAGCCGATATCCGATATTTTTACAACGAAGAAACGAAAAACCTATTTTTTAAGAAAGACCTAAGAAACACATCGCGTATCGTTGACCTTTGATAAGGGGTATTCTATAATTATGGTATGAAAAGCACTATTACGATTGAAATTTGCGCAGGTTCGCTCGATGATGCGATTGCAGCCGAAAAAGTCGGCGCCGCAAGAATTGAATTAAATTCTTCCTTGTTTTTGGGAGGCCTGACTCCTTCGCTCGGCTCCCTCCTCCTTGTTAAAAAAGAGACGAACCTAAAAGTGATGACGATGGTTCGCCCCCGCGCCGCAGGATTTTTGTACACCGCATCCGAATTTAAGACGATGAAAGAAGATGCAAAACTGTTTATCGACAACGGAGCTGACGGTATCGTATTCGGTTTTTTAAAAAAGAATGGAACGATTGACGAAAAGCGGTGCGAAGCGCTCATCAAAATTGCAGGCGATAAAGAAAAGGTATTCCACCGCGCAATCGATGTCGTGCCCGATCCCCTGAAAACGCTTGACATTCTGATTGATCTCGGCTTTACCCGTGTACTTACCAGCGGACAGGAACCGACCGCCTACGAAGGCATGGAGCTGATCTCCGCGATGGTTAAGCACGCAAAAGGCCGCATAGAAATTCTGCCCGGCGGCGGCATTACAAAGAAAAATGCGGCGAAGCTCGTAAAAGGCACCGGTGTCAATCAGATTCACTTTGCAGCGTTAAAAGCCGTAGCCGAACCTTCGACGGCAAAGAACCCCGCCATCTACTACGGCGGTGCCCTCTACCCGCCCGAAGACCGGTTTGAAACCGCCGACCTCGGCGCAATGTCCGAAATTATCGGCACCGTAAAATAAGCGCTTGGAGTATTAAACTCTCCTCACGAATAAAGGAACAGAAGGGGAAGGAACGGACAAAGGATTAAATCGAGTTCAACGGGGAGATTTCACGGCAAAGAATTGCCATCGAGCATACCAGCCGTTATTTGAAGAGATTCAGGATACTTGGTTCCAGATACCGAAACAAACGAAGAAAATTCGCTCTCCGTATTACGCTGATCTACGGCATTTATAACTTGCGACACTGGTTTTCCAACATGTCTAATGTAAGGGAACTCCAGCCCTCTGCAAAACTCCCATTACTAAGTATATACCTGAATATCCAAACGGACAAGGAAGAATTCTTGGGCATCTCTAAAAACTCGGTTAGATTTTTAGAGATGCCCGACGAGTTTTAATTTAAGTCTTTATATTGTAATGACTTAAATTAAAACATCGCAAATTACATCTAATAGTCAGTGAAATGCGGCTTAGAATAACACTTACATCAGATTCAGCAGCAAGTCCCTCTTCCGCAAATTCTCCTAAACTTGTCTTTATCCGTTCGAGCGCCCGATTAAGGCTTGCTTCATTTCTTCCGATCAAGACAACCGTATAACCGGCTTTTGCAAATAATTCCGCAATACCGTGACCTATAATACCGTTTCCGATAACGGCAATGGTTTTTCCATCCATTTGATTAAGCATTTCTATATTCCTCCTCATTCTTATACTACAGGGCATCTGAAAAAACTCGGTTAGCTTTGCTTCGCATCCTTCGGAATAGAAGATACCTCATCAGCATAGCTGATACCGAGTTTCAATTTAAGTCTTTATGTTGTAATGACTATCAACGCCGCTTCGTTAATAGTCAGACATAAAAATTGATTTCCGTGCAAGCAAAATCGGGGATTGCTACCGCTTTATAATTGTCCAATTATTTTCCGTTGCAGTGATACGGGCTTCGATACTCGGCTCTTCATTTTCATAGGGATACGCATCGGGTTTATTTTTATCTGCCTGATAAATCACTTCACAATACGAAGCGGCATTTTTTTTAGGAAGGCTGTATAACAGTGCATCGAGCGTTGCGCGATTCAATCTGTTTTTTTTAATGTCCAGCGTAATAATACCGAAAGGCGCTTTTGATAAATTGTGCGGGTCTATTTTTATATCAGTTAAAGCATTGTACGAACACGTCATATCATTGAGTATTTGACATGTTCGTACATCAAGGATTTTCAGGCGATTCCAAGCGCAAAACAATCTCTCTAATTCCCGCTGTTTTGAAACATCAAGCGTTTGCAGGTTATTATAGCTGCAGTTCAAGATTTCCAAATGCGGACAGCCTTCTATATCCAGTACGTTCAAATTGTTCCGTCTGCAATTAAGTATTTTTAATTCAGGCAAATTGCCTAAGATGAGCGTTTTAATACCGCCCTCACCGTCCTCATTTGCATTGGAGGCACAATATAAGTTGTGTAAAAAAAGGTTATTTGAAACATCCAACGAAGTTAAACTGTTCCGGCTGCAATCAAGTTTCTCCAGTTTCGGCATAGCCGAAGTATCCAGTGCGGTTAAAAGAGTGCACCCTGAGGTATCTAAATATTTTAAATGAGACAGCTGCGGCAGTATGAGTGAATGAAGTTGTTCACCGTATATACTGAGCTGTTCTAAATGCGGATTTTGCAGCAAATTGAGCGTGTCATTCGTAGCGCCGCTGAGCTGCACTATTCTTAGCTTAGGATTACCGGAAAGATCAACAGAGGTTTTACAACGCAGGCTCAATTCTTCTAAGTTAGGATATCGGGAAAGATTAAAACTTTCGTTTTTCCTAACGCTTATGTCCAATTTTTGCAAATACGGTGAATTAGGTAAGACTATGCTTTCGAAGACGGCGTTAGCCGACAATACTTTAAGTTTTTTATTATTCGATAGATCAAGCGTTTGCTTTTGAGGGGAAAGGGTGTATACCTGTCCCGAAAGTTCAAGATACTCCAATTCAGTCAGTGCAGAAAAATGAGGCATTGCAGTAAATTCATGCGGATCACATATCAATGTTTTGATATGTTTCCCGTTTTTGAATACCATACCGGTTATTTTTGTAGGTGGACCGGTAAAAAGAGAAAGCCCCCTTATTTCTATTTGCGTTATATCTCCGACAATACCGATACGCTTCTGATTGAGCGGTATGATTGAGGAGCCTTTATCTCTTGCAGAAAAAGGCGGCAGCTGCTCCGTTTTATCGGCGGTATGCGTCCTCGCTCCAATAAGACGCGCAGGACGACCGTTTACCGTGTCGGCAAATACTACAAGGCCTTTCTCTTTCGTATCCAGCTCAATAATAATATCGGCATATTCAACATCAACCGGCGTACTAAAAGGCGGATAGCATGATGAAAGACCGCATATCAGTAATACCAATCCGATAGACCATAGTTTTGTTTTCATAGTTTCTTCCCATAAAAGTCAAAAAGAAAGTATCGACTTTCGATTGACTTTTTATGCACGTTTGCAAAAGGCAAACTTGGCAGATAAAAGCCGTACTATTTGTACGGCTTTTAAAACAACACAAGACCGACAACAGCTCCGGCAAGAATTAAAAAGATGGGATGCAGCCGCTTAAACAGTATTTGCACAAGCAAGAAAAGACAAAAGACGGCTGCAGCTTTCCAGTCAACCAATTCCGTCCACTGCCGCGAAGCGTAAAAGGCAGGCAATGTAAATACCGCAACGGCAAGTACGTTCCATGCAGCAGCGGCAATCATCCCCGCGGCTCCCGCCCGCAGTCCGTACATGGTATTCTTAACCGGCGCCGCATTTTGAAACGATTGGGTAAAGCGGGCTATCAATACAATCACAATCAGCGACGGCAGCACAATCCCTGTCGTCAACACAAGGCTGCCCCAAATACCGTACAACTCGTACCCGATATAGGTCGCCATGTTGATACCGATCGGCCCCGGTGTCGATTCCGAAACGGCTATCATTGCAATAAACTGTTCAGAACTGATAATCGAGCGGGCTACCAACTCCTGCTGCATCAAGCTGACGGCAACCAGTCCGCCGCCGATGGTAGAAAGGCCGATATACATAAAAAGGAAAAATAAACCGAACAAACTCATTCGTTATCCTCCTTACGGCGGCCGGAAGCTCTTTTGCCGTTTCGGATAATCTGCGCACAAAACCCGATGATACCGGCAGCAAGCACAATCAAGATACCGGAAATATTCCACACGGACATTGCGAGAAAGGCGCCGACAGCAATCCCCGCGGTAACGAAGTCGGTAATAATCTTTTTGCCGAAAGTAAAAACCGCACGGGCAAGCAGGGCGGCAACAGCGACATAGACGCCTTTCATCGCACGCTGTATCCATTCAATATCGGAAAAGCGGGAGACGGAACCGGCTATCAACGTAATGACAATCCACGAAGGGCACACAATCCCTATTGTGCTCACAATCGCTCCCAAAAGGCCGGCGCGCTTATACCCGCAGAACGTCGCGACATTGACCGCAATAATTCCCGGCGTACACTGCCCTATCGCAAAGTAATTCAGAATTTCTTCTTCAGTCAGCCACTGCTTCGATTCTACCAATTCCCGTTGCAGCATCGGCAGCATACTCATACCGCCGCCAAAGGTAAAAAGTCCTATCTTAAAAAAAGCCGTGAACAACTGCACATATCGTATCAATCCGTCTTTCATAGCTCACCGCCCCCTTACACTATTGCACACCTCTAAAAAATTGATTCGCGGTCTTGTTGGTACAGTACACAGCGATAACCTTACCCTGATAATTACCATATTGTAACTTTTTTTCTTTATCAAAGCAATCTTTGATTATTGTATAATACCCATTTACACAAAACTTCTTACAACGTTAACAATATTGCAAATTGATTGACTGCAAGAACCCAATTTCTGATCGGCATCGTTATTACTGTTGCGCTCTCTGTTGCAGATATCCTGTCCGTGCAGCGAATACTCAAAAAGTATCTTTTAAAACTCGGTTTGATTGTTAGATGTTTCCTTTCATTCAACGGTGAATGCAACAGACACCTCATCATCGCCGCAGCGGACGATAAGCCGGTGTTCTCCTTTTTCCAACGGAAGGCTGCCTGAAAACGGGCGGTTTAGGGTAAGCGGAGCGCGGCCGTCGTAGCTAATGTGTACGGTATCTTCCGTACCGCCGGTAATTTCGATTGGAACACCGATGCCTTGGTAACGAGCATTGCTGACAAAACGGCTGCCGTCTGCCGGCCGGATGACCGTTAACGCATTGCTCGGCTGTCCGATTGTACCGTGCCGTGTGATGTTCGCAAACCAGCGCCGGTATTCTTCGGGGTATACGGTAACTGAGCGTCCGTTTTGTATTTGATGCCAGCTGCATTCACCGCCCGCTTGGTCATATTCGCCGGTTTCCCGTTTATATGTGCCGTGCCGGTTGGTTGCGTTGAGCCGGTTGGATGTGCCGAAGCTGTTGAATCCACTCTGTTCATTGTGCCTGTTGTGCTCGTTGAAAGCGGCGAATGCGGACGGCAAATATTCCTGCACTGTGTTGTGGCATGACGGACCGGCGGGCATCCCCGAAAGGGCGCAAACGGGTTCACGGCGCCAATGCTCCGGTTCTGCAAAGTTTTTTGCCGGTACGACGGTGCCGTCCGCTAATGACAGGCTGTGCAGCCGGACGAGTACGTTCCGTGCAATCGAAGCGGGGGCGGAGCTTCCTGTTTTCCCGATGACGGTATTGCCTGCAAAATTTCCCATCCATACGCCGACGGTAAAGGCCGATGATGAGGCGAGGGCGACAAGGCTTTGGAATTGATTTGCCGTACCTGTTTTGAATATGGAAGGAAATGGGGTATTCAGCGGTGAAGAAAAGCCGAACCCCTTTGCCCTCGCTGCGGAATCTGAAAGGATTGAGCAGATGAGCCGCGCGGTGTCTGCGCTGAAAACCTGTTTGGGTACGGAAAAGCCGTCGGCAGTGCTCCCGTCCGTAAATGAGCGCAGCGGAAGGAGTACTCCGTCGCGGGGAAAAACGCTGAACGCGCGTACCAGTTCGTAGAGGGGAACCGGTACGCTGCCGAGTGCAAGCGACAGTTTTGCCTCTACGCCGTCTGCTCCGATAGACTGAAAGCCGAGTTCCTCTAACGTGCGCAGATAGGTTTCGATACCGAGTTCGTTGAGGAGATAGACGGCGGGGATGTTAAGGCTGGAGGCAAGCGCAACCCGTAAACGGACGGGACCGTTAAACCGGTTATTAAAGTTGCGCGGGATATACGCCTCTTCCTTTCCGAACCGTATCGGGATATCCGGCAGTATATCCGACGGCTTCCATCCTTGTTCCAATGCGAGCGCATATAAAAACGGTTTTGAACTGCTCCCGCTCTGATTTAACGCGGTAACGCCGTCGATTTTTCCGTTGCTTTCATCGTCAAAATATGAGTTTGAGCCTACCCACGCAAGGATATTTCCGGTTGCGTTTTCGATAACGAGAATGGCGCCGTTGTGTACGCGTGCTTGAGGATTGTTTTTCAACTGAGCGCAGAGGAGCAGTTCAGCCTGAGCGGACAAGGCGCTGTCTGCGGTTAAATACCAGTCGGGCGGCAATGCTTGAGGTGCTGCTTTGGGGAATGCCGATACGGACCGGTGCGCTGTCTGTAGCTGACTGTTTTTCTGTGTGAGACTGCTATCCTGCGCAATTTCCGAACTGTCTGTCGGTTGCGGTTGAGTACCGCCTTGCGGAACTTCCGGTTGTCGGTGAAAATCGCCTGCTTTATACCGCCGTACAAGGTATTCGATGTAATGAGGCATCCCAAAGGGGTATTCAAAGCGGCGTGCGGTACGGGCCGCCTGCAACAGCCGGTTTGTAAGCGGGGTGTCTTGTTGTCCGTCCTGTGCTTCGCTTTCTTGCATAAAGACGGAGCGGTAGAGCGCGGCTGCTTTTTCGGCACAGGCTTCGGGATGCTCAAGCGGGTTGTAACCGGCGGGACGGCGGGGGATGACTGCGAGGCAGCAGAGCTGTTCCGCAGTCAGTTCCGAAAGCGGCAGGGCAAAAAAATTCCTTGCTGCCGAGGTAAGGCCTTCGGTTTGGAAGCCGAACGGAAGGCTGTTAAGATAGAGTTCAAGAATACCCTGTTTTGAAAGGCACCGCTCAATCCGGAGCGCGTTTCGAGCTTCACGGAGCTTTGCAAAAAACGTGCGCCTTTTTGCCGGAACGACGAGGCGGGCAAGCTGCATCGTAACGGTAGACGCGCCGCTGACCCGCTTTCCGCTGCTGATATTTTGATAAGCTGCTCGTGCAATAGCGGCAACATCGATGCCGCGGTGGGAGAAAAAATCCTTGTCCTCCGCAGCGAGAAAGATGCGGACGGCATCGGGCGGCATCGATTCATACGCCGTAAATTCACGCCGTATGCCGTCCTCCAGTGCGAGGATTTGAATAAGGTTGCCGCCCCGATCATAGACGCGGGTACTCCAATCCCGCTTCATAAAAGCGTCCAGTTCCGGGAACGGGAAAAAGAGCGAAAGCCAACTGCCGATACAGAGTGCACTCAGCAACGCTGCCGTGCCGTACAGCAGCCGTTTTTTAGATAATCTGCGCGTATTACTCTGCCGTATTTTCATAATCATTTATAATCGGCACAATCGGTTGTATGAACGATATTGATGTCATACCCATACTGCTATATTCGCCGAAGGTCTTGCTCATCATTTACTTATCGGAGCAGTGTTTTTTGAAAAGTCCATGTAACGTTTCGACAATCTGTAAGCTCAAGTCCATATCCAATTTTGTTTCTTTCCTGTCATAAGTAAAAATACCGTTCACCTCATCTTCAACATCGCTCACTTGAGTATAAATTGAAGCACTCAATCCCTTTTCCATCGCCGGATATACATCGGTTTCATAGAGGTTCCGGATACCGTCGTTTAAAGATTGTCTATCTTTGAAGATTTTATAACCGTATAAAATATCGGAGGAGGTATGACCGTCCACGGCTAAGCTGAACCCTCCGAATTCGGTTAAGGCTAAAATCCGATTCAACGGATCGGGTTTCGGGCGGAAGGACTTAAAATAAATGTGATAGCTGTGGAAATCTCCTGCCCCTTGATCAAAATAGCCGCTTGCATGATCGATGAGCCTCGTAGGATCTTTTTTATGGACGTATTCCGCCATTGAGGCTGCTTCGAATTGTCCCCATCCTTCATTAAAAGGAACCCATACCGAAAGGCTTACCGTATTATACAGTAAATCGATGGTACGTTCGGCATCGCGTAAAAATATGGTTCGCCCCTTTTCGCTTTTGCGTCCGTGGAGGGCATAGCGGTTTTTCGTATCGTTAAAATTGAAGCCGAGCCACGGTGCATATTGAACGACAAACGGTTTATACGGGCCGCCGCCGCTGACAAAATCCTGCCAGACAAGCATTCCGAGTCTATCGCAATGGTAGTACCAGCGGAGGGGTTCTATTTTAATGTGCTTCCTCAGCATATTAAAACCCATATCTTTCAGCTTTTTAATTTCCCAAATCATCGCCTCGTCGGAAGGCGGCGTATACATTCCGTCGCTCCAATAACCCTGATCCAAGAGCCCGTGATGAAAGATCGGCGTTCCGTTTAGACTGAGAACGGGACCGTGTTTGCCGTTGATGATTCCGAATTCCCGCATACCGAAGTATGAAGTTACCGTATCCTCTCCTGCACGGATTTCCACATCATAGAGGAAAGGATGTTCGGGACTCCAACTCTTAAAATCGGCAGGCATTTTTATCCGCAGCGGATTGGTTGTGAGCGTGTCTTCCACAATTACAGAACCGGAGTCAAAGATTTTAATGCGTATATCATCATCAAGTTTAACATATATATCATCAAGTCGATGCGAAGAGTTTACATTGTTTCCGCCGGTATCGGCTCCGGTAATAAAAACTGAAATTTCAACTTCACCGGTTTGATAATGAGGAGCTATATTGATCTTTTCGATATGAGTGTCGGGAACTTTTTCGCACCATACGGTTTGCCAAATACCGCTCTGCCCCGTGTACCAAATCTCTCCTCGGTTTAAGGTTTGCTTACCGTAGGCCTCATCACCGGTATCGGTATCGTCGGTAACTGCAATGACGATTTCCGTTGTATCACCGTTTAAAAAATCGCTGATATCAAAAGAGAACGGCCAGTATCCCCCCGAATGGGAACCTGCTTCTTTACCGTTGACATAGACGGTACAGTGTTGATCTACCGCTCCGAAATGTAAAAGAAGTCGCTCACTCGGTTTGCATTGTTCAAAATTGAATGTTCTGCAGTACCATAGCGTCTCCCCCGGAAGCAACTGCCGCTGTACATTTGACAGGATTGTTTCCGGAGAGAACGGTACGATTATTTCTCCGTCCCATATTTTAGGCATCTGTTTATCGGCGGTTATCGCGTAGTCCCATGCTCCGTTTAAGCATTGCCATTCTTTCCGCGCCAACTGAGGGCGTGGGTAATCGTTTAAGGGCTTTCGCTTGTCGAGCGCTTCACCCCACGGTGTGAGTAAAGGTTTTATCGGTTTGTTTTTTCTCATGTTATTGTCTCGATGGTAAGGAGGTCGTTTCTGCGCCGGTTATACATTTTCGATGCGAAAAAGAGCGGGAAGAGCGCCGTTACCGCTAGAATCGCTCCCCACAGATAGATGGATTCTGCGGGAATATTTTCGATGATTCCGAATTCATTCGCGATGGAGCCTGCTCCGTTTTTAACAATGATGTTGCCTATCACGGTTCCGATAATCATCGGGGTGAGGACAAAAAAGAGAATACGGATACCTTCAAACTGACCGCGTGCGGTTTCGGGATAGAGTTCTTTAACCCAGATGGTCATCGATTGCGTAACGAGAATTTGTCCTGCACCTGCAAGGAAAACGGAAAGGAACAGCGGAATGTTTTGCATGCAGAATACCGTTTCCGTGTTAAAAGCTGCGGGCTTTGCAAAGAGCGATAAAATGCATAAGCCGACGATATTCAGAATAATTGCAAAACAGGCAAGCTGCGGAGTATGCCTCTTATTGATAATCCCGATTGCAGGAATCACCGGCAGGGACGCGGCGACTAAACATAATCCTTGAATAATGCCCATGCTCCCAGCGTTAAAGCCCATACGGTAAATCATCCAGTTTCCCATGTGGACAAAATAAACATTGAACGAAACAAAAAAAAGTGCCGTTGTAATACACGCAAGCATCAATTCTTTTTGAGAAAAAAATCCTTCCGCTTTAAAGATTGAGCTCAATTGCTCCCAAAATGAACCGGTTTTGCAAGGTTTTAAGTCGGGAGAATCTTTTAATAGAAGAAGCGAGAGAAGTCCTGCAAGGATGACAAAGATACCCATAGACCAAAACAACCGCTGATAGTTATTTTCGCTGCCGATGAGCAAACCGCCCAATACGGTGCCGACGATGGTGCCGATTATCGGTTGAATTGCGAGCACGGCTCCGACTTGACCACGGTTTTTATCGGTAGTCATGTCGTTGCTCCATGCGTTGTATCCCGAATCGTTTCCCATAGAGCCGAAAAAGCTCATAACATCATCGGCTAAAATAACAAGGACTGCTGCCCAGATTGAAGCCTTTGCTCCGGTCCCGACCTGTCCGTGTCCCACAAATTCGGTAAGACCGAACAGAATCGTCGTCAATCCCCATACGATGTAGCCTATAGAGATAAATCTTCTTCTCGAACCTATTCTATCCGACAGTGTCCCGAATATGAAGGTTGAGAATGTTGTGACCAAAGCGCTGGTAATAACCATGAGCGTTACGATAGAGGAATCTTTAGCGATCTTTGCATACACAAAGGTATTAAACCATTGATTTTCGATATTCCAGCATAACTGCCCCGCAAGACCTAAGCCCCACATTAAAAACCAAAACCGTTTTGTTCCGATAAGTGTTTTTTCTTTCATAGTATCCATTACTTATTATCCATCACTTAATCACATACAGTATTCCGCCGCTTCGTCCAAAGATTTCGTTTTCGTACATACACTCGGCGGTTGCGGGTGGGCAGGGGAATACACCGCGGCGGGCTGCACGGAATTTAAAGCGTACCGTGGTACCGCCTTTATCCCAAGTGTTCCAGAAATACTGTACTTCGTTGTCGTATATCTGCTGATTACCGGGATCCCGCCAATCAGTCCACGGTTTCTCCGTATCTGCTTCCTCTTCCCTGTAGTTGTCCGATGCGGTGGTAACGAAGGCTGCGTCTGAAATTTCCGCGCCTGAGGGGATGGGCGCCCGCAGCGCGACAAACGTATAGTCCTTTCCCGACGAGAGGCGGATTGCCATTTCGTAGGTTTTGCCGCTTTCGAGGGTGATAACCGAGCTGTTCTCCGAATCCGGCGTTACGATTGTATCTGCGGCAATGTCGCGAATAGTACAGGAAACTCCAAGCCCTTCGTCGCGCGGCTGCTGGCGTTCCTGCGGCAGTGCATACGCAAGCGAGGCGGTATAGTAGAGCTGTCCCGTACCGGTTTTGGTAAAGCGGAGCGGCAGCAGGGTATCCCGTTTTGCCTCTGACACCGGCTGTTCCTTAAATGAGAACAGCTGAAACGCAGGTTTTGCTGCCGCTCCTTTAAACGCCGCGGTGAGCAGCTCCTTACCGGCGAGCGATGCCGCCGTGGTAAAGTCGGTAGCATCAAGCTGCGCATACTGAATATATTCGTACACCGCCTCGAGGACGTGAGCCGTGGTTGCCGTATTTTGCCAATAACCGCCCTTTTGACGCTGGAGCAGGGTATACAGCACTGCCCGCACCGCATCCTCACGGCTATGGTCGGACGCCGCTTTTACCAAGCTCTGCAGGATAAGCGCCAAGTCGAGCGAAAGGTCGTTATCGTACCAGAAGCGGTAACCCTGCGGCGGCGGCACCGCGAGCGATACGCTGCGGGTGGTAAAGCGGCAGGAGTTTATAATCCGTTCCATGCACTTCGCCGCCTTTGCCGCATCTCCGGCGCGGTTCCGCTGCGTGTACGTTAAGCTCAGCAATGCAAGGGCGGCAAGATCATTCGGCTGCGCAGTGTAGTCTTCCAGCTGAGGAATTACCCGTGCCTGAACAGCCGTCAAAATGCTCTCATCAAAACCGGCGTTGTTCATTGCCAGTACAAAGCAGGCGTAGGCCTGTATGTACGGCGAGAGTGCTTTCCTCTTCGCAAGCAGCTGTGAGCGAATATAGTCGGTCAGTTTTTTTGTATTGACGGCAATATCATCTTGGCTGTATCCGCGCTGCTGTGCGGCGGCGCAGATATGCGCAATCCGTAAACTGACATAAAAGTCTGTGTCCCAGCCGCCCGGCCAGTAGGGGAAGCCGCCTTCGTACGTTTGTTCCCGCGCCCATGCCGCCATCGTTTTTTTGACCGTGTGCCGGACATTCGGTACCTTGCTTTTAAGCGAGAATACGTCGATGTAGTTTTCAAACAGGACGAGCGGTAGAATACGGGCAGACTGCTGTTCCATGCAGAGGAACGGATAGTCGAATACGTAATCAATAGCCGACGACAGTGCGCCGAGTCCGCTTGAATCCAGCGTCAGACTGAGCGATCCGGTGTTTTCATCTGCCATAGACGGAATGATCAGCCCCTCGGCTGCTTCGTTTTCATCTTTTGCGATAGCGCCGGTTGAAGTTACGGTTTCAAAGACAAATGGCCGTTCGATAACGAGCGGCTGTATCAGTTTTTCTTTGAGCGCATCGGAAGAAACGGTAAACACCGCCTCCACCGTGCCCGCCTTTACCGCTGCAATGTCAAAGTAGACCGCCGCCTGCTGCCCGCCTGCAACGGTAACCGTATGCGTTGTCTCCCCGTCGATAAAGGCGGCTCCGCGGTGCGGTATGCCGACCGCAGAGGTATCCTGCCCCTGTCCATTTTTTTGACCGGCGGCATTTCCCGCGCTTCCTTGCTTACCGCCCTGTGCATCGGCAGCGGAATCATCTTGCGAGCCGGGTTCGCGGACTGAGGCGCGTATCGTAATGCTGTGAGCGCGGGTGTCCACATTGGAAATGAGGACGCCGCATTCTGCCGTATCCCGTTCGCGGAGGCGGCGAGGCATAACCGGCAGGATGTTGACGGTGTTCTGCACGGTAATCTCTTCTTCGTGCAGGGCAAAAAGGTCGGTATGTGCTCCGACGGCGGTAAGCCGGTAGCTGGTCAGCGTATCCGGTAGCTTAAAGGTTGCCGTTACCTTACCGTTTGAATCCGTCTTTAAGATAGGAATAAATACCGCGGTCGGGTTAAAGTTGCTGCGTTCCGCTTCATCATCCCCTTTGCCGCCGTCCGAATCGCCGCCTGCAAGGGTTTTCGCTTCCTCCATAACGGGATCCATCAGCCACGCGCGGGAATCTCCGCCAATGACACCGAGCTGGAAATTGCCGGGATTATAGAAGAAGTCGAGCGGATTGGGCACGTGATAGTCTATTAAATCGAGGACTCCGCGGTCTACGGCAAGCAGGGTGAGTTCCGCATTGACCAAAGGCTTACCGCCTCTTGTCGCCGTCAGTGTAACGGTTGCTTCCTCTCCGGGTTTGTATATGGACTTATCTGCGGCGAGTTCGACGGAGAACGCTTTGACGCGGGCATTTACAAAGACCGGCGTCATACCGAACATACCTTTCGGCTTATCAAGATCAAGTTCGCCAAGCTTGTGCTCAGGCTCCTTTGTCCGTACCGAATACGACGACACCGCAACATACACCACGGGTACATAGTTGCCCGCAATGGGGATTTCCAAAACCTGCGTATTCCCGTCGAATTCGCGGATTTCTTCCGTAAAGATACCTTCGCGCTCTACCGTGATAAGGTATCTTCCCGCAGGGAGCGGGCTTTGCATCAAAATGCGGGCGGTGTCGCCGGGGTTGTACAGCGATTGGTCGGGTGTAAGGCGCAGGGCGTCTTCATAATCGCGATCCCAAAAGCTCGCGCCCGATCCGGTAACATAGAAGCGGTAATCGGTTTTGAACGTGCGCCCTGCGGTATCGGTTCCGCTCATGCTCAGAATATATGAACCGGCATTTTTCGGCGTTACCTGCACCGTTCCCTTTGCAGCGGGTTTCACGGTTGCCGTATGCTCGGTGATGTTTTCTTTTTCGTAGTTTGAGTAAACACTGCCGCCCGAGCCGCGTTCCTGCACGAGCTTCCAGTTTTCCCTGATCAGCTCAACGGTAAAATCCTCCGCGGCCGGTTTGGTGTCGCCAAGCGGATTGCCGTCGGGGGAGGCGAGGATGAACGGAAAGGTGAGCTTTTGCCCTTTTTGCGCAAAGCCGGTAAGGTTTTCAGGCCGTGCAAGCCCGATGTAGAGCGCTGCCGGATGCACCATAACGGTATTCCGTGCGGAAATTTGCTGATTGCTGATGTCGGTTATCGAAACTTCTGCGCTGTACCGATAAGGAAGCCCGATAATGCCTTCCGAAGCTGCGGCTTGACATGAAAGTTCCGCCGTCCCCGTATTCGAAAGTTTTCCGGAAAACGATGCAATCTGATCGATACCGTAGCCTTCTGCTCCAAACTGATAGGGCTTTAATGCCGGATGTCGAGGGTTAAAAGAGGCTCCCTGCCGCATCCAGTTTCCGCTGTACGCAGCTTTGCCAAGCCCCCCGCCTGAAAGGTACGAGGCTGATACCGCCGCTTTGATGGTATCTCCCATAATAATCGGCTGCTGCGGCATACTGACTTCCGCTTGAAATTTCAGCTTTTCAAAATATGCGACAGTGATCGGGCATTCTTGTACTCGGTTGTTTTCATCGCCGTCAGTCCGCCGGTAGGTCAGGCTGTAGGAGCCGGGGGGCAAATCTTCCGGTAAGTCGAATAATCCCCAAAAGCTGCCCGAATCGGTACAGGTACCTTCTTGTTCTGCAACGTCGACCTCATCTCCTTCCGATGAATAGCCGGACAGCGTAATACTGTACTGCCCCTCGTACGGCGCAAAGGTACTGAACGTTTGCGTGCGGTCAATTCCTCTGAACGAAACCGTTTCTCCGGGTTTATACAGCCCTCTGTCCGAGAAGAGGAACGTCCGCTGATGTGTTTCAGCAACTTCCGGCGGATAGTACGCTGCAGGAACATCGAAGCGCCACGGGCTGTGGGTGCGCGGATAGAAAACAGCTTTATCCCCGTCTTTTTCTACGAACACGGCTGCATAATGTTTCGCGTTACGGAAAAAACGGATACTTTTGTTTCCATAAGGAAGGACGGCAAGCCCTTCTTTATCGGTGGTGCCGGAGGCAAATGGCTCTTGCGCACCTTCTTCGGGACTTACCGTTTCATTCTTATCGGTTTTCGCATCGTACAGGTACACCGAAGCGCCTTCCACCGGTTCTCCCGTCGACAGTTTAGAAACCAGTACAACGGTTTTATTGAGTGCGGAGCGGACGGTGATGCCGAGGTCTGTTACTTGCACGGTCGAGGTTCGGCGGCTGACACGCGGCTTTGTATCCCGCTGTGAATAAGGCGGCAGCGTTATTTCAGAATCGATGCGGACAAACCCCTTGCCGTTTTCAAGGTAGGGGTCAAGGTCGGCAAGTTCAAACTGCCGTTTATTCCGCACGGAGACATTTAATGGCTTTGCCTTTGAACTGTTGTATGCATCTCCCCAGCTCGAAAGATTCAGCGGATCGCCGGTTTTTGCGATTGCATAGTCTGATTGGGAAAGGATATTTTGATATTCAAACAGGTATTTATGCGGATACGCCGCTTCCAGCATCAGATGTCCCGTATCGGTAAACTGCACAAAGCTTGGTGCGTCGGGAACGGTAACCGTATAGGATGCGGCGGAGGCAATCGCTCTGCCGTAGGTATCCTTTATACCGTTTTGAACAGTAACGGCGTACGTTTCTTGAGGAGCCACCGGCAAGCCGTGAATGAGCACGGTTGAATAGTATGATGTTGCATTGTGCACTTCGATATTTTTTTCACCGAATGCAAGCGCCGGTTTTATAGAAATATTGTTGAGTAGGGTCTTTTTGTCCACCGGATGGGAGAACCGGAGCTCTATCGGGTTTGTATAGCCGTAGTCGCTATGATAAACAGTTGCGCCTTTGCAGGTAAACGGCTTGAGCGTATGGTATTGCGCTGTGGTGAGGGAGCCGTCCGGACGCTTTGCTGCAATGGTAACCGTTGCATTGAAGGGGATTTTACCGTCAATCGTAACCAATACGTTGAAGTCGTTTTCTTCTTTAATGCGGGAGATGGCATAACGATAGGGGACGGCTTGTTTTCCGGCTTCCTGTACCGATACGGAAAGAAGCGATTGCAGTTCGGCAGGCTGTACCGGATAATTGAAGCTGAGCTGCACATCGTTTGCCGCTTCAGGAATCAGGTTGTCGGTGTCGATCGGTATCCACCGGTCTGAGTTTTTGCGCAATGTATAGCCCGGCTGGGAATACGTGATACGGAGCACTTCACTGGTAACGGTGAACTGTCTTTTTCCTTCTATTTGTTTTCCGTTGAGCGCCCGTACCCCGTCTTTAACTGTTATCGTGTATTTCTGTCCTGGCTTTAGGCTGTCTTCAGGTTCAAAGGCAAGGTACCGCGAGCCGTACCAGCGGAATATGCCTTTTACGGCAGGACTGATTGAGAGGTAAGAGGATTCTTTTTCCGGTTTGCCGAGGGCGCCGATTGCCTTAACCGGCAACGAGAACACAACATAAAAAGATGGGGACGTTACCGCAGCGGGTATCTTGCCCTTCGGTCCCCAATCGGCAACCGTAAGCGCTCCGCTTTGCGGGATGTCGATGGTGCCGGTTTGCTGTGCGGTTTCTCTTCCGCCGCTAGCATCCACTTGACTGCCAGCCTCTGCCGTTAATTGCGGTGTATAGGCGGTTTTGTATGCCGTAAGCGCCCGTACCCCGGGAATAACGGAGACATCTTGTGCGGATGATTGCGGTGCAGGCGCTTTAAACGCCGGTATCTTTGACTCCTGTTCGGGTTCGGGCGTTTCTATCGCATACTGCGGTAAAAATTGCTTTTCAAAGTCCGAAATATTCGGATCATCGTACTTGCGCTGCGTCTGCTCCTGCAGCTTTGCGATATACGCTCTTTGCTTCGCATCGCCCGAACGTGAACCTTTGCCGCAGCCTACTATCAGGACTGTCAGGGATATGATCGTTACAATAATACCGGATTTTTTCATCATCACGCTCCATCAACTAATAACAGCTGGCGCATCTAAAAACTTACGGGTTATAGATGCTTCTAATAGTATACAAGAGCGACGTTGAATATACAACATGATATTTCAAGCTAATCAGTAAAAAAAAAATTGAAAAAATTCGGGCAGATGATTTGTGCGATGAAAGGGAAAAAAGTATAACTATGAAGTATCTTTGCTATCGAAAATCGACGGGTGGTATATTAAGATGAGACCGGCGGGATTCGAACCCGCCACCTACTGCTTAGAAGGCAGTTGCTCTATCCAAATGAGCTACGATCTCTTGGACGCGCAGTTTTCACTGCGAATATGTTATATATATACAATAGGAACGAAAAAAAGTCAACCTATCGTGCAAACGCATCAGACTGTTTCTAGTAGCCCCGCAAAATAATTGGGGCTGTTCAACCAGAGTAACGCCAAGGAATTGCCATCCGTGTCAATTCCTTGGCTGCCGGTTTTTTCAAAAACCTATTTCTGTTTATCACCTCTGCCATCCTTGACAGTTCTGACTGCGGTTCAAATGGTCTCACAGTCCCAATTATTTTGCGCTTTTGCTCTACTCTACCTGATGCATTTGCCCTGCTACTGAAAAAACTGTGCAAAATTTTCTTCAAAATTTTGCACAAAAAAGATCTAAGTGCTTACATATTTCTGATGAAGTTACCCTGCCCAATCTGCTGCATCGGCAGCTCAAGAAATATTTTAGAGAATCTTTCAAAATTATTTAATTAAAAATCATTCCGAATATTTGACTTCTTGCCGTAAATATACTATTTTGTGTGCATGAAAATGAAAACATTATATTTATGCATTGCTTTTGGTTTCCTTGCGCTTGGCTGTTCCGCTAAGCAAACACAATCCGCTGCTTCGGCAACGATGTCGGATTCTGAGGCGCGGAAAACTGCTTCTGCGGCAGCGCAGAGTTCTGCAAATCAACAGACCTCTACCGATCCTGTTGCAGCGCTCAGTTCGCTCGGGTTTTATGTGTATGACCAGCCGATCGATCTGCCTATAACCGCGCCGATACCTGCGCTTACGGGTGATCCTGTCAAAGTGAGTGATTTTACCGGTAACATCACGCTCCTCAATTTTTGGGCGACATGGTGCCCGCCCTGCCGTGCGGAAATGCCTTCCATCGAGCGCCTATACAAAAAGATGAGCGGCACAAACTTCCGGATTGTTGCCGTCAATGCCGGTGAGCATCGCACACAAGTTTCGTCCTTTATCGAAAAAAATAAGTATACATTTCCCATCTATTTGGATGAATCAAATGCGGTATCGTCCATCTTTGCGGCACGCGGGCTCCCTTCTACCTACCTCGTTAATAAAGAGGGAAAAGTTATTGCCGCGCGTATCGGTGCGATGGAATATGACCAAGCGGAATTGATAAAACTGCTCAAGGAATTAGCCGATGGGTAGTGCGTCTCTTCCCGGTTTATTCGGGGCGTTTTTTGCAGGACTGCTTTCGTTTTTGAGCCCCTGCGTCCTGCCGCTCATTCCTGTGTATCTCTCGTTTATTTCAGGTGAGTCATTGACGGAAATTCGAGAAGGCGGCAGCGGTCGTATGCGCCTTTTCCTGCGCAGTGTCAGCTTTGTACTTGGGTTTACGGTGGTATTTGTGCTGCTCGCTATTCTCTTCGGGACAGGCGCTCGTTTTATCGGCAGTTCCGCCCCCCGCGTCATTATGCGGATTGCTGGAGCCATTGTCATAATTCTCGGCCTTAACATGCTTTTCGATTTTATTCCGTTTTTACGCGGGGAGATAAAAGCACAAGCGCCAAACACTGCTGCGAGTTTTTCAAAGGCGTTTGTATTCGGGATGTTGTTTGCCGCCGGATGGAGTCCCTGTATCGGGCCGATTTTATCGTCCATCCTTCTGTTTGCCGCTCAGTCGGGGAATGCCGTAAAAGCAGCCTTTCTGCTTGGCGTATATTCGCTCGGCCTTGGCATTCCGTTTTTGTTGGTCGGGCTGTTTTTTGATAAAACGGAACCGTTACTGCGTTGGTTTAAACAACATGCACGCGGCGTAAAGATAACGGCAGGCATCCTCATTATCTTTTTCGGAATTCTGATGGTAACCGCCGGTTTGGCCAGCATTACCGCCTTCTTTACCAAGATAGGCTATGCATTGGAAGACTACGCGCAGACGGGAACTCCCCCGTTCAGTTCTATTGCAGGCGCTCTTGCCCGATGGCTACAATTCCAAGGAGTGTAGGAATATAGGAAAGCCACCGGAAACCGGCTTTTTAGATTGCGTTATTCTTTACGGATTTTTTTGTAAAGGCGTGCGCAATCTAAAAATTCCTGTAAATATGTTGGGAGCATAATCTTTTTATTCCATACAAGATACAGGTCGCGGTATCGATGCGGGATATTTTCAAGTGAAAAAGAAAGCAGCTCGCCGCGGCTTATCATATCATCAACTGCGATTTTTGAAATAAACGAGGTTCCAACCCCTTGCATAACAAGCCGCTTAATCACTTCGATGTTATTAATTGTAGTAATAATATGGAGCGATTCGATAGAAATATGCGCGGCGGTGAGTATCAAATCCATATTCTGTTTTACGGCGGAACCGGTTTCCCGTACGATGAGCGGTTCTTGCGCAAGCCGCTTTATATCCGGCCGTATCTGCTGCAGAGCCCGATAATAGGGGATATTGGGCGTAATAAAGACAAACTCATCTTGATAAATCGGATAGAACTCGCAGTTTTCATCATCAGTTTTCATACCGACAATACCGGCATCTACCTTTCGTGCGGAAATCCGTTTGATAGTCTCATAACTGTTTTGCTCTTCAACTTGAATGAGCGTATTGGGATGGTTGTTTTTGAAGCGGCTTAACACAAAGGGAAGGATATATCCCGTAGGAATGGTAGACGCACCGAGCCGTAGAATTTTTCGATTGGGATTGATAAACCGATCAATAAGCGATGAACGCTGCTGCAATAAATCCTTGGCTTCGCGATAGAGCAGCGTTCCTTCTTCTGTAATTTTCAGCTCCCGTGTCGAGCGGATAAAGAGCGGGCTGTCAAGTTCTTCTTCAAGCTGTTTGATGTGGAGACTTACCGTCGGCTGGGAAATATTCAATTCTTCGGCCGCCGCAGAAAAACTCAAATTTTCTACAAGCTTTACAAATACCTCAAGATGTTTAAATTCCATAGTTAGTCCTCAAAACGGTAGTAGGAAAATCGTAAAAAGGGATCCGCTCATATTTCGGGCATTTTAAGAACGTTGCAATTACTGACCTCTCGGCGCCTTTGCGGGATCGAGCGGTTTATTGTTCTTGTATACCATAAAATAAAGCCGCGGGGTACCGGTAAGCGAATCTGAGGCAAGGGTACCAAGTTTTTGACCGACGGTAATATGCGCACCTGCTTGCGGAAGTATCTGCGCCAGCCCCCCGTATACATAGACATACTTTGTTTTTGACTGAATAAAGATAACCTGCCCGTACCCTCGGTGCGGTCCCATCGAAATAACGCGTCCCGAAGCGATAGCTTGTACGGAAGCGTTTGCCGTCGAATCGATAGCGACACCATAGAGCTTTCCCGAAAGGTACGAAATATCGGAGATGGGAACAGGCCACAGAAGCTTTTTGTCGATTGCTTTTTTTGTATATGAACGCGGATCTTCCCATGAAGCTTGAGGATTTTGCTGCGCTGCCCCTGTATTCTTAGGAGCTGCAGCAACGGCAGTTTTTTCTCGTTCCGGTACAATCAATATTTTTCCGACTTTTAAGACGGCAGAATCGGAAAGACTGTTCGCCTTCCGTAGCGCGTCAACGGTAACGGAGAATTTTTTTGCAATGCTGTAAAGGGTGTCGCCCTTTTGTATCGTGTATGTTTCGGGGATGTAAATTTTCTGCCCAACCGTAATTTTACCTGCATCACTGATGTTATTCCGTTCCAAGAGAATAGCAACCGGCACCGAATATTTGCGGCTTAACGCATAGAGCGTTTCGCCTTTTTCCAATATATGCAGGGTATCAGCTCCGGAGACTGAATAAACGGCAAGAGAAAAAATAAAAATACAGACGGAATAACGATGCTTAGACATATTCGTCTATAAGTATCGGCTCATTATGCAAAAAACATAATATCGCAGTTGAGGGCAACCGCATCAGACTGTTTTAAAATAACCCCGCAGAATAATGAAGGCCGTTCAACCAGAGTTGAACCACTTCGCGGTTCAAATGGTTGTCCAACCTCCATTATTCTGCGATTTTTATCCATTTGTCTGGTGCGGTTGCCCGTTCTCTAAAAAACTACACGAAATTTTAGAAAAATTTCGTGTAACAAGGAGGTAATCGATTGAAATATTATCAGTGCGGTTAGCCCGCACTAGACATTTAGAGGGTGTTTCATTATTATCGTAACGATTATCAATTTAAGTTATAGGAGTATCTTATGGAAAATTTAATCGGAACAAAGATTATCGATTTTACTTTGCCTGCCTACTGCAAGGGAAAGTTTACTACGGTATCGACTGAGTCATTATTAGGTAATTGGTCCGTGTTTATGTTTTATCCCGCAGATTTTACGTTTGTGTGTCCGACCGAATTGGCCGATTTGGGTAAGCTGTATCCGGAATTTCAGGAAATCGGATGCAAGGTATTTTCCGTTTCTACCGATAGCGAGTTTGTGCATAAGGCATGGGCAGATGCAAGTGCGACAATCAGTACTCTGCCGTATGAAATGATTGCCGATAAAGCGGGTGTTTTTGCTGCTTCCTTGGGTATCCTTGTACCTGAAACATGGGTTGCTCTCCGCGGTTCCTTTGTTGTTGACCCTGACGGTATCATCAAAGCATACGAAGTGCACGATAACAGCATCGGACGCGATGCCTCCGAATTGCTGCGTAAGGTTCAAGCCGCCCAGTTTACTGCAGCGCACGGCGATCAGGTATGTCCTGCAAAATGGCACCCCGGCGAAAATACCCTGTATCCTTCAATTGACTTAGTCGGAAAAATCTAAGGAAGTGCTGATTAAAGAAAAGCTGTTACCGGCAAACGGGGCTGTTCCGAAAATAACCAACTTTTGAGACATCCCCATGCCTATTTTTTTAAAAGCTTCGAAAACGTTGCTTTAAGCTTTGCAAGCACCGATGGCGTTTGATCCTTTGCCGTTTTCTCTAATGCAAGGAAATCCCGTGCGGCATCATCAAGACTGAAATCGTTGCCGTTCTTTTGTTTGAGCCTATCCCAATGCTTGACAATCCAAACATAGATATCACTCTTCGTCCGATTTTTAAAATCGGAAAGCAGCTTATATTTATCTATCACGGCGATAACCGGAAGATACACCGTTTTAAACCATGAAATCAGCGCATCATTAAAATCGATTTCGGTATGCTGCTGCTCGTTCATATAATACTTATGGACAAGAATATGATTATAGATGACATCGTAGCGACCGGTTGCGGTAAAGTCCAAATCCCAGTAATCGGTCAGATCGCCGAAACTCGTTTCGTTGTAAAACACCCGTTTTTCGTAACTGATAACCGCCGCAAGCAGCGTGTCCAGCCTAACATCAGGCGGCAGCTGCATCTCGCTTTGCAGCGAGATCACTTCAGCATCGATAAACGCAACGCCCTGCATCTTTGCCACCGACACACGATGATTCCCGTCCCGGACAAAATACAATCCGCCGAGCTCATACAGTTGAATGGGCGGCAACACGATATCGGACAAATGAGCTTGATCGACATTAACCCACCGTTGTTTCAATTCATTTGAACGGGGGAGAAAATGATTGTCAAAATCGTTATAGCGCCCCTCACTGCCGACAATCTTTTTGATCGGAACTGTTTTAAGCCCGACATACACCTCATTCTTAGGTTTTAAAATCTTTTTTACGTCGTTCAACGAAAGAAGCCGTTTTTTATCGGGATGCATGACATTCTGCATCTCATTGATCCATGCCTTATTGCGCGCTTTGGAAAAATCTTCTTGTGCCTGAAATCTGAAAGCATCCGACTGCATAATACTAAATTATGGTAGTAAATAAAAAACAGACTGTCAAGTTAAACCACCAAAGTCTCTGCTACCCATGTGTTAGGTGTGTCCTCATCTATTCCATCTCCGAATACCGCGCCTGCATCAAGGAATGTACCTCCCTGTACATTCCTTGATAGCAAGTTTCGGTACGACCGAAACTTGCTGCTGTTTGGAACCACCGCCATCCATGGCGGTTCTGTGAGTATTTGTATTTCAGGCTGAAAATTTGCTTCCAGCTCTTGCTGCGTAATTCCGCACAACGCAGCATAGTCACGATCAAGCGAAATATCGCGGAGATTATTCAAGTCGCTAAAGATACTGACCTTGCTAAACTTTGTTACACCGGTTAGGAATACAAAACGGAGATATTGATCGCAGGATTTAAACACACCGTAAAAACCTTTCAGAATGCGGCGATATGTTTCGTTTAATGCTTCATCGGTATTCATTGTTTCCAAAAGCGGCTTGTCATACTCATCAACTAATACGACGACCTGTTTACCGGTTTTCTCGTAGATACGCTGAATCAGGTCTTTTAACCGACTGTCAGGGGCATCCTCTCTCCGCTCAACCGTAAAAGTTTTCTCCCAATCGCGGAGGTGTGCGTTCAAAATATCCAGCAATGCCTGTTCATCGGTATACGCTTTCGCATTAAAATCCAAATACAGCACCGGATACTTCTGACACAGTTCCCGCTGCCCCGCTTCGGCATTTTCAAGTTTTTCTATTGCAAGACCGCTAAACAGCTCTTTTTGACCGAGAAAGTACGCTTTTAATGTGGAGAGCAAAAGGCTTTTCCCAAACCGGCGCGGACGGCTTAAAAAATATACCTTACTGGTATGGGCAAGCCGAAATATACAATCAGTTTTATCAATATAAAGAAAATTTTTTTCCCGTAAATCTTCAAAGCTTTGTATGCCTATCGGCAAGTTCCGTGTAACATCCATGTAACCAATATAGCAAAGATAGAGAGTTTCTGCGATTTTCTTCTTTTGATATTCTAAAAATACGTCCGTTCTATCACCACCTGATAGACTGATTATGCTATTAGTATAGTCGTTGGGACAATTAACAACCCCGGCGCGGCATGTGAGCATTAACCATCCGCACGAATCACTGAAGGGGAAGCGAGGGGAACTATGCAGACGGATATAATAAGATTTATCGATGATGAAAGTAAGCAGGAATGTATGGCTGTAGCCGGGTATCTTTATAATCTATGTTCGAATAGTAAACATCTGGATAAGTATAAATCATTACTGATATTATTACAGGCACTCATTGTGCGTCTAAAAAAAGAAACACAAGCTGAAACAATTGTGCAAGCATTTATTCAAAAAGGGATAAAGGAAAAACAGCTAACGGTATTTACGCCGGGAAAAAATTACAATCATCCGTTTGAATACGGGAGTAAATTGGATGTAAATTTTAAAGAAGATACGAAAATCGCTGCAGCTGTTGACAATTTTACGACCGATTCCATTTTTACGATAAATCTTTGCCGTTGTGTTTTTATGCAGAGAGAAAACCTTGCTAAAATTATCGCACTTATTTTCTTTTCCGCCAAGATAAATAACAATGATACATATATCATTCCTCAGAGAATAAATGTTTCAGCACGGATAACCAAGATACTTAATGATATAACTCCTGTTGAATTTCTATTTGATACCTTACATCTTTCACACCAAGAAGCGGTATTGCTTACGGCAGTATATAGAACACAGACAATCTATGAACTCTATAATTTTTATGATGATGTGTTATATCAAAACACAGAAAATAAAATGACGATATATGCAAAATGTATTAATACGTCTTTACAAGCAATAAGAATCTTATTTGAGAATGATAAAAAGCTTATTTCATTCGGGTTAATGAATAAGTACGATTACGGTTGTATTGAAAACGAAAGTATTTATTGTATTTACAATAAAAATTTTGATGCGTTTTTTTCCGGCACATTAAAAGAAGAAAAAGCAAACGCTGCCTTTAATCTCAATAGCTACGCTATAAAAAAAGAGCATTCAAGCTTGGCATTGCAATTTCTAAAAAGTAACTTTCCGTCAAATATTTTACTCTATGGAAGTCCCGGAGCCGGTAAAACGGAATTTGCAAAAACACTTGCAAAAGAAAGCGGACTGCGACTGTTTATGTTTAAAAATGAGCTGGATACCGATAGAGCATTGCAGCGCTTACATTGTATTCTTTCTATTCCTAAAAAGGATACACTGTTTGTTATTGACGAAGCTGAAAATATCTTAAAAACAATTGAGCCGCATTTTAGGATGTTTATGAGCACTACTGAAAAAGGGATTGTAAATAAGATGCTTGATAATAATGTCAATAAAGTTGTGTGGATTGTTAATTATACTGATCTTCTTGACATATCTACGTTGCGGCGTTTTACGTATTCAATTAAGTTTAACGAAATGCCGAAATCACTTTTGAAAAAAATCGCACAGTCAAAATTACAAAACAGCAACATAAGCGGCAAAATCTTACATACACTTGTCGATCTCTGCGACAATTACCGTATAACAGGTGCCTCAATCGATAATATGATTAAAGCGGTGAATAGTGTTCATTGCAGCAGTCAAACTGAAGAGCAAATCGTTATTGATGTAAAAAATACGCTTGAAGCAAATTCCGGACTTATATACGGTAGTTCCCATGCCGGCAGAAAAATACAAAAGACATACGATATTGGGGCGCTCAACACCTCTATCGAACCGGATGATATTATCACGATGATAAAAAATGCAGAAGCGTATTCTGAGTCTGTACAAACAGATGTTCCCGCCGGAATCCGTATGCTTTTTTATGGATTAAGCGGTACCGGAAAAACGGAATTTGCACGATATATTGCAAACTCTTTGGCTAAAGAGCTTATTCTAAAAAAAGCTTCCGATATATTAGGAAAATATGTCGGCGAAAGTGAACAGAATATTAAAGAGGCTTTTGAAGAAGCGGAAAGACAAGATGCGATACTGCTATTTGATGAGGCTGATTCATTTTTTACCAACCGTTTCAATGCAGAAAATACTTGGGAGCGGACAATGGTCAATGAATTTTTAATGCAGATAGAAGCCTTTAACGGTTTATTGATTTGCACTACCAATATGCGCAGCATCATGGATCCTGCATTGCAACGCCGCTTTCATATTATGGTTGAGTTTCAAGCCCTCTCTGCAAATGGAATAAAAACTTTGTTGATGAAATATTTTCATAATGTGTCATTTAATGCTGATCAAATAGAAAAGCTCAACCAATGGCAATCCGTTACTCCGGGGGATTTTAACGCGCTCTATGGAAAAGCACGGTTTATGCCGCAAGAAAAAATAACTTCCGAATATATTATTACTGAATTAGCACAGATGCAGCAAGAAAAAAACGGCGTACAAAAAATGATCGGATTTAGTATCAATGCATAACTGATAGATAATTTATGAAATATAAACGGAGGAAAAGTATGGAACACATATCTGCATTACGGCTTACCGCTGAAGAAGAAGCCAATTTGCAGCTGTTGAGAATAACAGATGGGATACTCATCGGAGTAACAAATAGAGACGACCTCACCGGAAGTCTTATATTACCGGACACTATTACCGAAATCGGGAGAAAAGCATTAAGCGGCTGTACGGGTTTAACAAGCATTACCATACCGGACAGCGTTACTCAAATCGGGTACGGCGCTTTTTTCCGCTGCATGAGCCTCACAAGTATTACCGTTCATTCCGATAATCCAGCCTATTGCACTCAAGAAAATATACTTTATACAAAAGATATGAAAACACTTTTACGGGCTGTTGCAACAGGATGTGTGGTCATACCTTATGGTGTAATTGAAATCAGCTATGGGGCTTTTTCCCGGTGTAGAGGTGTAACGAGTATTTCCATACCGGATAGCGTTATTAAAATCGCTATGGGAGCTTTTTGCTATTGCAGCAGTATAACACATATTATTATACCAAGCAGTGTTACTGATATCGGTATGGGACCTTTTGGTTATTGCACAAAGTTAACGGATATTCCCGTCGATAAAGCAAATCCAGTCTATTGTAGCAAAGATAATATGCTCTATACAAAAAACATGAAGACCCTTATACAAGCAACTCCCGTAAAGACTTTCATAATACCGGAGCACGTTACCGCAATAGGCGGTTATTGTCTTGCCGGTTGTACTGATGTAACCACTGTTATCATACCGGATGGGGTTATCGAAATTGGAGAAGGTGCATTTGACAGTTGTGAAAGATTAGACAATATAATCATAAAATCCGAGCGTTTAACGGAAATCGGATACGATGCTTTTTCGCATATTAAACACGATGCACGGTTTACCGTAAAAAACGAATCGATAAAAGCGCTGTTACAAACTTGCGGCAGCGATCTACAGAACGGACAAATTACCGTTAATTCGAATTTATAGGATAGAGAAAATATGGAACAGATATCTGCATTAAAACTTACCGCTGAAGAAGAATCAAATGTACAGTTGCTGGAAATAACAGACGGGATAGTTATCGGCGTAACAAATAGCGCCTACTTTACTGGAAGTCTTATATTACCGGATACAATTACGGAAATTGCTCATCACGCCTTTGAAGGCTGCAGCGGTCTCACACGTATTGTTATACCTGATAGTGTTACTAAAATCGGTGACTGGCTTTTCCGCGATTGTACCGATTTAAAAGAGGTTATTATTGGAAGCGGTATTTCAAAAATCGGTATTGGAGCTTTCTTTGATTGCACTCATTTAAGCACTATCACCATACCGCAGGGCATTATCGAAATAGGAAATCTCGCGTTTAAGAGCTGCAGCAGTTTAAAAACTATCAATATTCCGAGCAGCGTTCGTAAGATCGGCGAGTGGGCATTTGTCTGTTGTAGTGGTTTAACGGAATTGAATATCGAAAAAGGCGTTACCTCAATTGAATACAGAAGCTTTGTTTGCTGCACCGGTTTAACAAGCATTACCATACCGGACAGCGTTACTCAAATCGGTGAGGAAGCTTTTGGTGCATGCAGCCGCTTAGCAGCTATTAGAATTCCCGATAGCGTTACCGAAATCGGAAATAATGCCTTTTGTAATATTCAAAGCAACGCACAGTTTATCGTAGCAAGCAAGGCGGTAAAAAAACTACTAAAGCATTCTGACAGTTCTATACAAGATGAACACATTATCGTAACACACAGTAATATCGAACATTGTCAGTTGTAAATTTTCTACCTCTATCACTTCCTGATAGACTGACTATGCTATTAGTATAGTTAATTGGGACAATCACTGAAAATGTAGCGTATGTTCAATTTTAATTTTTAAGGAGAATCTCCGATGGAAATAGTTATTTGGTGCGGCAAATATGGGATTAATAATTGCGGACGTCATTATACAGCACCTGTTTTTGGCGTCAAACGGTTCGAAAAAGCGAAAAAGAATACAAATTGGTTTCAAAAACAAAATGATAAAAAAACATTCAGCGACTTCTTGAAAGACGCTATCGAAAAAAAATAATTTAGAACAGAGGAGAGAATCAGCAGGCAACTAAGATGCCCTATTATTGGTATTAAGTATGGTTCCTTAAAATTCACTAGCCGAATAAAATATCAATTTTAGAGGCTTCTGAATTGGTGCGCAGAATGCGCACATTTTAATAAGCGAGTTTGCGCTTGAGCAAACTCGACGGTTAACGAGGCAACCCTATTTGGTTGCCGAAGTTATACCTTGGTATATTTTGGCTCCTTCCCGATTTATCCGATTTATTTTATGTCGATAAAACAGACATTACATTTGCACAAAAATATGGTGATTGGCTACTATCTCAAGAAGACCATAGTAATGTATGGGAGAAATTAAAACAAAATGGTTATTTGCACTATTTACCGAAAAGGTACAGAGATGAGTATTGGAAATTACCAAGAGGCAGAGTCTCATATAATATATTACTTGGTAAATATTATGTATATCATGGCAATTGGTTCTTAATAAAACATGCAAAAATTATTGAGAAAAAATTTGAGCTTCCAGTCAATCATATCGTTTATGAAGAAGACGAACACTATTCGAACAATATCAGTTGTTAAAAAGATTTTTTTTACCTCTATCATCGCCTGATAGACTAACTATACTATTAGTATAGTCAGTTGAGACAATCATTGAAGGGAAAGCGCAGATTGAGAGCAATAGATACTATTTCATTGATCTTATGAAAAAAGTTTATTTTAAGCGGTACAAATGGTACCGCTTAAAAACACGGCGAGTTTGCTTTGCGCAAACATCGTAAATTGTATGTACGTTATCGCGTACGAATGCAATAGTCTCCAAAATTGATATTTTGTTCGACTGTTGCATTTTAAAGAAAGTTTAAAAAAAATATTTTCATGCTTGACTTTTGAGGGGGGGGGGGGGGGGGTATTATGGAAGAAATTTGATTGAATTGAAACGATGTTAACAAAATGACGGCTCATGTAAATTCAGCAAATGCTGTTTGTACAGGAACAACAAATAGGTTACACGTATTCAATTCGAAAAATAAATGCCAAAAGGAGATTATTATGGCACAGAAATTTTATTGCAAATGGTGTGGTACAAACTATTCAAGCGTTTCAAGTTTAACTTCCGGTCATTGTTCTCGTAATCCGGAAGGAAAATACCACGAGCTGTATGAAGGGGCTGAAAAAAGTCAGTATACCTGTAAGTTTTGTGGAGCGAAATATTCTTCATTATCAAGTTTGACAAGTGGTAACTGTAGCAAGAGCCCGTATAAGAAACACCATCCCGCGTTATAGAGAGAAATTGAGTGCTTTAAGATATAAGATAAGTCATCTAAAAAAATAGTGTGATGCTGTCTCCCACTATTTAAGTGAATTGAAGCTCTATGATTGACATGAGGTCAGCCTGTTTTCGACGACATCAAAACAGGCTGACCTCATACTATGTATAAAAGGAGTTGTATTATGAAACACAGATATATTTTACTTCTTAGTGCGCTTGTATTATTTACCGGCGCCGTAATAATGATCGGCTGTCCTGCCCACGTACAACCGCAAACCCAAAAGTACAAGGTAACGCTCAACTCCGGCAAGCACGGTTCGGTAACAGTAAATCCCGCACTCCCTGAGGACGGCATGGTTGAAGCGCATACGTGGCTTTCTTTTACCGCGCAACCTGACGAGGGGTATGAAGTTGATACATGGACGGGAGCAAACCGTAACTATCCCGATAATACGACAGCGACGCTTACGGTAATGGCAGACACGACCGTATCCGTCACATTTAAAAGGATAGGCTACAGTTCGGAAAAGCAGAAGTACAAGGTTACGCTTGTTCAACCCGAACACGGTACGGTAACGGTGAAACCTGCCTTATCTGAAGACGGAATGATTCCACAGCATACTCGTCTTACTTTTACTGTAACACCGGAACCCGGTTGGAAGGTGAACAAATGGACGGGGGCGGGTATATGGCAAGATAAGATAGGATACGATGTTGAGAACAATGAGGTACATCTTTCCGTAACCGAAGATGTAATCGTAAGCGTTACGATGATAGAAGAAGGGAAAGCCGATGCATCGCTTTTGAAAATCGATTCAACCGGCAGACTGACCGGTGTAACCAACAAATACAGACTAAAGGGAAGTCTAGCGCTTCCGAATACGGTTACCGCAATCGGCAGTGAAGCGTTTGCCGACTGTACCGATTTAACAAGCGTGATTATACCTGATAGCGTTACCTCAATCGGTTACAATGCTTTTTATCTGTGCACCGGCTTAACAGGCGTTACAATCGGAAATAATGTTACTGAAATTGATGAAAGCGCTTTTTCCGGCTGTCATAATTTAACGAGTATTACGGTACCGGATAGCGTTACTAAAATAGGAAACTTCGCTTTTTCTGGCTGTAAAAGCTTAACAAGTGTTACGATCGGAAAAGGCGTTACCAAAATAGACATGTCCGCTTTTTCCCGTTGCAATAAGATTGAGACACTCAACATTAATTGTAAAACGGTACCGTATCTCGGTATGACATCTCTTAAAGAGCTTACGCTCGACGATAATGTGAACGAAATCGGAGAGCAAGCATTTTACAGTTGTACCGATTTAACAAACGTTACCATACCGAACAGTGTTACAAAAATAGGAAACAAGGCGTTTCAAGGCTGTACCGGCTTAACGGATGTTATCATTCCTGATAGCGTTACGGAAATTGGTAAGGCTGCTTTTAAAGATTGCTCAAATATTACCGGTCTGACTATCGGCAAAGGGCTTACTACTATTCACGATGAAGATTATTATTCTAATGAATTTCCTTTTGACGGCTGTAATAAGATTGAGAAACTGAATATCAACTGTAAGACTGTCCCACGTCTTAACATCAAAAGTCTTAAAGAGGTTATTATCGGTGATAATGCTGCTATAATAAATGGATATTCTTTTTCCAATTATACCAGCTTAACAAACATCACTATCGGAAATAATGTTACAACGATCAGTGATAATGCATTTTCCGGCTGTACCGGCTTAACGGATGTTATCATTCCCGATAGCGTTACGGAAATCGGCGCGAGTGCTTTTGCCAGCTGTACTAAATTAGCAACTGTTAACATCGGAAATAACGTTACGACAATCAGTAATAATGCATTTTCCGGCTGTACCGGCTTAACAAGTGTTACCATACCAGATAGCGTTACGGAAATCGGACAAAGAACTTTTTCCGGCTGCACCGGATTAGCGACCATTACCATACCGGACAATGTAACTGAAATAGGATATGCGACTTTTGCTAGCTGTACCGGCTTAACAAGTATTAGTATACCGGATACTGTTACAAAAATAGGAAGCGAGGCGTTTAAAGGCTGCACCGGCTTAATCGGTATTACGATCGGCTCCGGTGTTACAAAAATCAATGATAATACTTTTTCAAACTGTACCGGCTTAACAAGTATTACTATACCGGATAGCGTTACAGAAATAGGAAGTAGAGCGTTTCAAGGCTGCACCGGCTTAACGGATGTTATCATACCTGATAGTGTTACCGATCTAGGAGATAGTGCTTTTAAAAACTGTTCAAATATTACCAGTTTGACTATCGGCAAAGGGCTTACTACTAATTATTATCTCTATCACACTCCTTTTGACGGTTGTAATAAGATTGAACACCTGAATATCAACTGTAAGATTCTCCCGCGTCTTAACATCAAAAGTCTTAAAGAGGTTATTATCGGTGATAATGTCAATACAATAAGTAAAGATGCTTTTTCCAACTGTACCGATTTAACAAACGTTACTATTGGCAATAACATTACTACAATCAGCGATAACGCATTTTCGGGCTGCACCAGCTTAACGGATGTTATCATACCTGATAGTGTTACGGAAATCGGCAAATCCGCTTTTAAGAATTGTTCAAGTATTACCAGTCTGACTATCGGCAAAGGGCTTACCACTATTCTATTAGAAGATGATTATCCCTATAAAAAAGCTCCTTTTGACGGCTGTAACAAGATTGAGAAACTAAGCATCAATTGCAATCCTATCCCAGCTCTTGGTTTTCTCCGTACAAGTCTTAAAGATGTTATTATCGGTGACAATGTTACCAAAATTGATGACTGGGCGTTTTCCGGCTGTGACAGTTTAGCAAATGTTACTATAGGCAATAGCGTTGTCTCTATTGGCAACAGTTCTTTTGAGAACTGTACGAGCTTAACAAGTCTGACCATCGGTGACAATATTACCGAAATTAGTAAGTATGCTTTTGTACTCTGTTCCAGCCTAACAAGCGCGAAGTTCGAGAATACGATGGGTTGGAAAGTGAGGGATGGTAGCTTTCAAATGAACATAGAACCAACGAATCTGCAAAATCATTCAACAGCTGCGAAGTATTTAAAATCCATGTATGTTAATTATCGCTGGACTAGAAACTAAAACGCCCGCCGCTTCCTTTTTAAGGGATTCCCTATCGGAAGCAGCAGCAAGGTGGTTACAGCCTTTTATTATCATATATCAATCCGCAAAAGGCGGGAGGAGGGAGAAAATGAACAAAATGGCAAAAAAGATCGATGAACAACTTTTACGGATTAACAATCTTCATTGGTTACCGTGGATAGGAAAGAACTATTCCGCAAGTCAGACAAAGCTGATGGTATTGGGAGAAAGCCATTACCTTTGCGCAGGCGACAGTCCTGATGAGTACGGCATCGATTTTACCCGCAGCTTTATCGGTATGCATCAAAACGGCGAGGAAGGAACAAACGTTATCCGCAATTTTGAAAAAACAGTATTGAATAGAGATTATGATGAAGAGCTGAGCAAAGAAGAAATGACGGCAATTTCTGACAGTTTTGTCTACCAAGTCATTATTCAGCGGCTCCTCACCGCAAGCAAAGAACGCCCCGACGATTCCGATTTTGAAGCCGGATGGCATATCATTTTAGAAACGATAAAAATACTCAAACCGAATACGGTTGTTTCATTGGGTGTAAAAGCCTTTGATGTATTAACCAATTTGGAATACGAGGGGCTTACTATTAAAAAAGAAAAATGGGGAGATGATAAAATCAACAATGCCTATCCTCGCTATTGCCGTATAGAGCTTGACGGGCATCCTATCGACATCATTTTCCTCCGTCATACCAGCGGAACGATGGGCGGTTACTATCCTCTCGAATGGCATAAATTCTTAAAAAAATATTTTGATGTCTCCCGATATTTGAGTGAATTGAAGTTATAAAAATAACCATAAGACACCGGAATCTGCAAAAACATTTTACGTTTTTTGCAGATTCCAAAATCTCCCCTTTCCTACTATAATACCACTATGAAACAGGATCGAAACCGTGCAATTACCCATCAAATGTTGGAACGTCTCACGTATATTCATAACCGGATAAAAGTAGGATGTTTCCCTAAGACATCCGAACTTGCAAAAGAACTGGAGTGCAGTGTTCCGACAATAAGCCGCGATATAACGTTTTTGCGGGATCGGTTTAATGCACCCATCGAATATAATGCGCAAAAGAAAGGATTTTATTACAGCGAAAAATATGAAATGCCGATCCAAAATATTTCGCAAAAAGATGTAACGGCGCTCGTTGCTGCAAAAACGCTGCTGCAGCAATATCAGGGAACGCCGATCTACAAAGAACTCGTTGCCGCAATTGATGTTATTACGTTTCCGCAAAGGCAAGGAACGGGAGCGTTTATTGACCGTATCGCCGTTCCGCCGATGCCCTATGCCATTATCGATGAAGCGGTATTTACTGCACTCTACCAAGCGATGATTCAAAACCGCACGATCGAATTTGATTACCGCGGCGTGTTGGATAGCGGGAAGGTACACCGGCGTATCCGTCCGTATCAGCTCCTTTTTGATGACGGACGATATTTTCTATTCGGCTATGCAGAGGAACGCCAAGCGGAACGGCTTTTTTATATTCCGCGTATTGAAAACCTTTGCATTACCGATGAGCTTTTTACACTGCCCGAAAATTACGACTTTATCTCCCACTGCGGCGGCGGAAGATTCGGCTCATTTATGGAACCGGAAACCGTTACCTACCGTATTGCATTCTACGGTGAATCGCGTCTCGCAATAAAAGATTCCGTATGGGCGGACGACCAAAAAATTACCGAATATGATGAAGAAGGGAAAACCGAAATAGTCTTTTCCGCGGCGCAAGGCTACCGGATATTGAAATGGGTCTTATCTCACGGCTCAAACGCACAGCCGCTTGAACCGGAGGAGTTTGTGCAAGACTGGGAAGCGGAAATACAGGCTATGGTGCGACGGATGCAATGAACGTGCGGAAATGCGCTGATTATATTTTCCGGCGCTTAAAACCTTCGACCCGTGCGCTTGCAGGACAATCGAGAGCGCTTCTGTCTCCGCGTTGCAGATAACGGTAGCCTACGCCGGCAATCATCGCGGCGTTATCCGTACAGAGCTTGAGCGGTGGGAAAATACACGTCAGGCCTTTTTGTTCGGCGAGTTTTTCGCGGAGCAGCGAATTCGCAGCGACTCCGCCGCCTGCGACAATCGTATGCAGTCCCGTGTCTTCAACCGCACGCAGCAGGGAGCGCAGTAATATCTTGACGGCCCTCGCTTGAAAGGCCGCCGCGATATTTTCGGGCGTTTTTTCATATCCGGGATTCCAGAATTGATCGATTTGATTGATGACCGCGGTTTTTAAGCCCGAATAGGACACGTCATACCGGCGGCCGGATTCGTGCAGTACCGGCATCGGGAAGTTCGCAGCCCTTGGGTCGCCGTTTTTTGCCAGCCGGTCGATAATTACGCCGCCCGGATAACCGAAATCGTAGAACTTTGCAACCTTATCGAATGCTTCGCCCGGTGCATCGTCGATCGTACTACCAAGCACTTCGATTGAATCAAAATCGTATACTTTACAGATAAGCGAATGTCCGCCCGACACTAAAAGACCAAGGTAGGGATAGGGAATGTCCTGCTCAAGATGCGCTGCGTACAGATGCCCGAGCATGTGGTTTACAGCAATAAAAGGTTTATTACATGCCCATGCGAGGGTTTTCGCAAAGGTAAGCCCTACCAACAGCGACCCCATCAGCCCCGGCCTATTGGTTACGGCGATACCGTCTATCGATTGCAAAGTTTCACCCGCTTCCTGCAAAGCGGTTTTAACAACCGGTAATATCCATTCGGTGTGCTTCCTGCTCGCAATCTCAGGCACCACACCCTTATACGCTTCGTGAAATGGTATTTGAGTCGCCACCACAGAGCTGATGATTTTATGTCCGTCCTCCACGACGGCGGCTGCCGTTTCATCGCAGGAGCTTTCTATTCCAAGTATCTTCATTCTATTATTCCTAGTGAAAATCCGTCTTCGATAAGTGCAGGATACATTTCGGTTAAAAGCTCTGCAAGCTCAACCGTAAAGACATGGCCGATCATGATGGCAGAACCTTTCTGTCTCGCAATGCTCAACCCTTTTTTAATTTGCGTTTCCATTGCAGCTCGGCTTTTATCGTTATCAATAAAAATTGCCCGTTCCCAGACAGCCATGTTTTTCTCCTTTGCAACCTTCGCAACGACTGACCGAGCGGTTGTCCGCGAATCCAAAAAGAATATATGCTTTTCCGCTACGACATCCAAGACCGCGCTCATCGCTGCCTCATCCGCCGTCATCAGCGAGCCTTCGTGATTATTCATCCCGGCTACCGGCCAAATCTCTTCGAGATTTTTTCTGACGATGTTTTTGATTTGCTCCGCAGAAAGTCCCGGCGTAACGGCGCCCGGTCCCGGATTAATATGCAGATCGACCGATTGCATCGGCTGGTGCAGAATAACCTGTTTGCCGGCTTTGCGTATCCGCCGCGCCGACTCGCTAGAGTACCGCAATCCGGGTAAAACTGCAATAGTACAGGGGAATGGCAGCCGCAAAAAGTATTCAAGCTGGTCGAGATTGTGCCCCGCATCGTCAAATACAAAGGTGAGGTTCCCTGCATAAGGAGCACGCTTGCGCGGCTTTTCCGGTTTTGCAGCAGGCTGCACCGGTTGCATTGTTTGCACGGTTTTTTTCTTATCGGGTACGGCAGGTTTTTCCGGTACGCTGTTTTTTTTCGATGCAGTATTTTTTTTATCAGGTGCAACGGATTTCTCCGGTACGGTATTCTTTTGCGGAGCCGCATGGACTGCCGGTTTTTCTTTCTTCGCAGTATCTTTCTGTGCGGCAGAAGAGGTATGGGATGCTGGCGCAGATGCAGCAGCAGGCGAATGCGGTGCCGGTTGTGCAGCCGGTGTTGTTTTTTTGGCAGCCGGCGCTTTCTCCTGTGATGACGCCGTTTTTTGCTGCGCTGCCGGTGTGTTTTGCCGTTTTTGCTGCACCGCGGAATCGGTATGCGGCTGTGTTTGTGCGGCAACCTGCGGCACGGTAACCGGCGGTGAAGGTTCTTGTGCTGCCGTAAGCGATTCATTCCGTTTTTGTTCGGTTGAGGGTGTATCCTGTTGTACTTGAGTTTGCGCCGTGCCGGTATCCTGTTTTAATGAATTTTTAAGATTAGGCACTAATTTTAACACTAAAACAAGATTAAAACCCAAAAGCAGAACGCACAATATCACCAACGCGGCAATAATATTTCCTATCGAACGCTTTTTTCGGGCAGTAGAACTACGTGATTTTTTCTTTGCTGTTGTACTGCTGCGGCTCTTGGTTTTTGACTGCCCCTTCGCCGCGGTTTTTTTCGGCGATGTTTTTTTGCTTGTTTTTCCTTTATCCTCTTTCTCGGGCATAGGCGAAAGCATAAAAACAGCGGGGGTTAATGTCAAGCGGTATTTGTGCAGAGAAACGTATCGCTCCCTTTTATTATGGAAAGGTATGAGATGGACAGAAATGAAATAAAAAATAATCGGGCAAGCCGGATTTGAACCGGCGACCCCAAGTCCCCCAGACTTGTACGCTAACCAACTGCGCTATTGCCCGTTTTGTTTCAATAACAAAGACAGATATTATCGATAAAGTTTCATTATGTCAATATGTCTTGTGCCGTGTTGGTATGTAACCATCGATTGACTTTTACCGTATTCCGTATATACTAGACACATTCGATAACTTCGTTGTCGAACAGGTTTACTAATATGTCTGTGAGGTTATATTATGAAAAAACATGTTGTAGGAATGTTAATCATTATTATCGGGTTACTCGTCTTGTTTGCTCCCTTCGGATTTGCTCATGTCTGTTTCCCTAAAGCTGACGGCGGTTTTATGAAGTGCCATTGGATGGGAGAAGCTGTCCGAATGCTCGGCGGTTTAATTGCCGCATTGGGCGTTGTGTTCTTACTGTTCAAGAGTTCCCGCATCGGTATCGCATTTTCCAATATCGGGCTCGGTGTTTGTCTGATATTATTGCAAACGGTTGTTATCGGTACCTGCAAGAATGTAGCCATGCCTTGTAACGTTTATACCAAACCCGTCATTTTACTGTTGGCAATCGTGCTGATAGCCATTAATGTCGGATATCTGTTCGTTAACAGAAAACGATAAATTTTGCCATTGGATTATTACGGTATGTTATTGCAAACAAAACAACTTTCCAGAACGTTTACCAGAAGCGGTTCCGATTTTTTTGCCGTTAAGGAGACCGATTTCACTATCGATTCTTCCGATTTTGTCTTTATTGTCGGCCGCTCCGGTTCGGGAAAAACGACGTTATTGAACCTCATTTCGGGCATTTTAGAGCCGACTTCCGGTACGATTTTATTTGAAGATAAAGACATTACGATGATGAGCGATACCGAAAAAAGCTATTACCGTAATGAGTCGATAGGGTTTGTTCCCCAATCTCTCGGCGCTTTGCCGAATCTTTCGGTGCTGGATAATGTGCGCGTACCGTTTTTTTTATTTGAACGGGACGGCGATACCGAAGGGCGGGCGCTGAGCTTATTGGAAGTGATGGGGATAGCGCACCTCAAAGATGAAATGCCGAAAAATCTTTCAGGCGGAGAATCAAAGCGGATGCTTATCGCGCGCGCCTTGATGAATGCTCCCAAGCTGCTCATCGCTGACGAACCGACGGCAAACCTCGATGCGGAAACGGCTGCCGGTGTCATGCAGGCGGTAAAAGATGTAAACAAGCTCGGAACTGCCGTTCTTATCGTAACGCATGATTCCAATATCTTGGATCCGAATTGTACAACTTACCGGATGGACGCCGGTACCCTTTCAGAAGCATAGATTTTCCATAATATTGCTTTCTTATGTGTCTTATGCTATAAATTAAGACTAAATGATAGTCTGTATACATAGACGCCTTATCAGCAAAGCTGATAATAAGTGTTTTTATAAATGATTACAGCAGTATTGTCAGATGTCCTTCCGATTAAAAACATATCGGTCAGGAAAAAACTCGATTCTTTGTAAAAATTTCTAAAAAAAGTGATTTTCAGCAATTTTTTTAAGCCAAAATCGCAATGACGATATATAACAAAGATAAGAAGCACTGCAGCGGGGCAAAACGTGTCGGAAGTTCGGAAGTAAAGAGACTTTTGCAGAACGTCATTAGTAATGTTCTGACGGCACCGGCCGGGCGCACTATAACTATGGAGGCCATAAATGGCAAAAACAAAATCGGAAATAAATCAGGTAACCAATATTACCGATGCCGATGAAAAACTCAAAGCGTTGGAGGCTGCGCGCCTGCAAATTGAAAAACAATTCGGGCAAGGCTCGATCATGAAGCTCGGGGCAAAGACCGAGACAAGCGGCATCGAAGTAATCCCGTCGGGTAGTATCTTGCTTGATGAGGCGCTCGGTATCGGCGGTTATCCGCGCGGCAGAATTATCGAAATATTCGGGCCGGAGTCATCGGGAAAAACCACGCTTGCGCTCCATGTTGTTGCCGAAGCGCAAAAACGGGGCGGCATTGCGGCGTTTGTGGATGCCGAACATGCCCTTGACCCCCAGTATGCACAAAAACTCGGTGTTAATATCGATGAGCTATGGGTTGCCCAGCCCGATGCGGGGGAGCAGGCCTTAGAAATCACCGAAAACCTCGTTAGATCGGGCGCAGTAGACGTTATCGTCGTAGACTCGGTAGCCGCCCTTACGCCGCAAGCGGAAATCGATGGCGAAATGGGCGATTCGCACATGGGCTTACAGGCGCGTTTGATGAGCCAAGCGCTGCGAAAATTGACGGCCATTATCTCGCGGTCAAAATGTATTCTCATCTTTATCAACCAAATCCGCATGAAAATCGGCATTGCATACGGAAATCCTGAAACCACCACCGGCGGTAATGCGCTCAAATTCTATTCCTCGGTACGTATCGAAGTCCGCAAGGGCGAAGTGCTCGGCAAGGATGAAGATGAGGCATGGGGGAACAAGGTGCGCATCAAAGTGGTAAAGAACAAGGTCGCGCCGCCGTTTCGAAAAGTCGAATTGGAAATCCTATTCGGAAAGGGGATTTCTCCCTACGGCAGCTTGCTGGATTGCGCAGTAAAATACGAATTGATAGATAAAAAAGGCGCATGGTATTCATATAAAGAGGATAAGATTGGGCAAGGGCATGACAATGCCGTCAAATTCTTGGAGGATAACCCCGATATCGCAATCGATCTTGAAAAGACCTTGCGCGCGCAGCTGTTCCCCAACCAAAAATATGTTTCGAGTTTTGTAAAAACCGATCAAGCCGCCGATTCCGGCTCTGCAGGCAAAACACCGTCCGGTTCAGGCGAAGCGGCTGCGGCAAAGACAGGGGCATCAAAAGCGGCCGCTTCCGTAAAACCGGGAGATACAAAGGCTGATAAAGAAGCCGATGCTCAGACCGCTCCGGCAGGGAAAAAATCCATGCTCGAAAAGGCCGCTCTCGCGAGCGGCAAAACTGAAAGCTTGAATGCCAGTTCTGCGGCAGTATCCGCTGCGCATAAATCAAAGCCGGGCAGCGCTTTTGACGGCGACAACGAACTCTTTTAACCTGCCCGATATCACAGGGTAATCGCATCAGACAGATAAATAAAAATCGCAAAATAAATAGGCTATGAGACCATTTGAGCCGCAAAGCGGCGAAATTCTGGTTGAATAGCCTATTTATTTTGCGGGAAATATAGCAAAACAGTCTGATGCGATTACCCTCCTGAGGGCAGTACCTTCGTCCATGCGGGAAGCAGCTTTTGCGGATCCTGCCGCTCGGTGATGAGCGCCGTAAAAAGCGGTTCCAGCTGAGGCAGCGCTGCATCCAGCAGGGTAAATTCTTCTTGAGAAAAGGGAGAGAGCACATAACCTGCAATATCGGGATGCTCGGCGCTGCTGCTTTTTTTTCCGCCCGGACGCCCGATACCGATCCTGAGCCGCCAAAAGTCCGGCGTTCCCAGCGCTGCCTTTATTGAGCGAAGCCCGTTGTGCCCGCCAAGTCCTCCCGACCACTTGAGGCTCAAGGCGGCAGGCGGCAGTTCAAGCTCATCGTGTACAACAAGTATTTCTGCCGGAGGAATTTTGAAAAACTGGGCAGCCTCCCCTACTGATTCGCCCGATAGATTCATATATGTTTCCGGCTTTAAAGCATGGACAGCCTGCCCCCCGCTCACTGCTGCCGGAAAACGCCCGTACAGTCCGCGGAACTTATGCTGCCACGAAATTCCCCCGCAAATAGATAAACGATCCGCAGCAATCCACGCTGCGTTATGCCGGGTGCGTTCATACTCCCGCCCGACATTTCCCAAAAAATGCTATTAACGAAATCATCTTTTTTAACCTGAAATTATTCTTTTACCTTCGTGTCGATTATGATCGTAACCGGTCCGTCGTTGTGAATTTCCACCTGCATATCCGCTCCGAATTGTCCGGTTTTTATCGGCTTACCGAGCGCTTCGCTCAGTTTGCGGATACAGCATTCATAGAGCGGGATTGCAATCGAAGGATCCGCCGCTGCATTGAAGGACGGGCGGTTTCCTTTCTTGGTACTGGCAAACAGGGTGAACTGACTGACCAGCAAAATGTCTCCCTGCACATCCGCAAGGGCACGGTTCATCTTCCCCTCATCGTCTTCGAAAATCCGCATCTGTACGATTTTCTTAACCAACCAATCTATATCGTCCTCAGTATCTTCAGGACAGATACCGAGCAAAATAACAAAGCCCTTGCCGATGGTCTGCGTTTCAAAGCCTTCAATAGCCACACTTCCCGACCGTACCCGCTGTATTACCGCCCGCATAGCACACGCTCCTTATCATTTCTTCCATATTATGTCCTTATTATGTCCTTCCGCGCTTGCGAATATTCGAGGTTTCAGTATAGTATAATAACAAAATTAAGCATATAACGCATCGGCATTATTTCGATCGGCATCGGGAGCATACTTTACAATGGATACACAAAACACGGAACTTTTACAAGCGGGATTAGCTGCATTACATATTGAAGATAATCAAGGACAGCTGCAAGATATGTTGACGCGATACATTCGCGAACTTGAAACGTTTAATGCCGCATTCAATCTGATAAAGGTGCAAAATACTCAAGAGCTGATTATCAAACATATCCTCGACAGCCTTGCGCCATGGGAAGTGTTGGCGCAGCGGATCGGTTCACATCAAACCAAAGATACCTGTACTATTGCGGATATCGGATCAGGAGCAGGGCTGCCGGGTATTCCGCTTGCATGTCTGTTTTTACTTAAAACGCCGAGCATTAAATTTACACTGATAGAGCGGATGCACAAACGATGCGCTGTTTTGGAAAACATACAAGCCATGCTGGGGCTGACCAATACCGCCGTGCTGGAATCCGAGGCGGAAAAAGCTCCTGCCGATTATTTCGATATTGCCGTGTTCCGTGCATTTCGCCCACTTGACCGAACCATGTTGGCTACGCTGCAAAAACGAATCCGCAGTACCGGTATCTTAGCCGCCTATAAAGGAAAAGCAGCCGCAATTGAAGAAGAGATGCAAGCCTTGGGAGATCATAAACCGGACTATCAGGTGATACCGGTACAAACACCCTTTTATGACGCGGAACGGAATCTCGTTATCATCTCAAAGGAAAAACTTTAGGACGCCTCTTAAAATACGATCTATAGACCTATTCTGAAACTTTCGTTTTCGAATAGGTCTACGAGTTCACGCACCGCATTTCAAGGTAACCTGTTCAGAAACGGAAGTTTCCGAACAGGTTTGTTATTGAACAGCTCTATTCCGAAGGATGCGAAGCAAATTTAACCGAGTTTTTAGAGGTTCCGACTATTATTGACACCAATAATTTATTTGCATTTAGCTCTGACAGGGGGTATAATAGAATCGTACTATCGGGAGGCTCTCGAAGCTTCCATCTTTAGAGCTATCCCGTTGTAATTAAAGGAGGCTCATGATGAAAAAAAATGTACTAAAACGGTATCTGGATTCCAACTTGTTAAGGCGAATCCTTGGAGCGCTGATACTCGGCGCAATTACCGGTATTGTACTCGGTTTCTTCCCCAATGCGGTGCAGCCATACGTTACCTATACGAAGTTTTTCGGCGATGTATTTATTCGATTACTGAAAATGATAGTTGTACCTGTCGTATTCTTTTCAATTATTTGCGGTTCAGCCAGTATTGAACCGGCAAAATTGGGGCGGATCGGTGTTAAAATCATTATCTATTATTTGCTGACCAGTGCTCTTGCCGTATTTGTCGGACTTGTGTTTGCTAATCTGCTGCGTCCCGGCTTCGGTTTTTCGGTTATCGGTTCGGCAGCTGCAAAGGCAAAGATCAGCGAAGCGCCTGCAATGAATCAAATTCTCTTAAAAATGATTCCTACTAACCCGATGGAGGCTTTGGCTCAAGGGGATATGCTGCCCATCATATTATTTGCAATGCTGTTCGGTTTTGCCGTTTCTTTTGTCCGCGGTTCAAAAGACGAATTGCTCCGTAAAAGCGGTGATACGGTATTTTACGGTTGTAACGGGGCGGCAGAGGCAATGTATAAAATCGTCGGCGGAATTATGCAATACGCACCGATCGGTGTATTTGTTTTAATTTCGATCGTATTTGCCCAACAAGGACCGCAGGCGATAGGGCCGCTTTTAATGGTAACACTCTGTGCCTATCTCGGCTTTGTCGTACAGACGATTGCGGTGTACGGCGCTATTCTTGCCGCGTCGAAAGTTTCGCCGATAACCTTTTTCAAAAAGATTCACGAAATTATGATTACCGCTTTTGTAACCCGTTCGTCATCGGGAACGTTGCCGGTTACCATGCGCGTGGCAGAAGAAAATTTGGGGATTCCGCGCAGTATTTCTTCGTTTACACTGCCGCTCGGCGCAACAATCAATATGAACGGAACCGCCATCTACCTTGGTGTTTGCGCAATGTTTATCGGTTACGCAATCGGTTCCCCGCTGAGTATTGCCCAGCAGATTACTGTTGTACTTACGGCAACGTTGGCAGCGGTCGGCACTGCGGGTGTTCCGGGGTCGGGAGCCATTATGCTGCTGATGGTGCTTGATTCCTGCGGCTTAAAACTCACTGAAGGGTCGGCTGTAGCGGCTGCTTATGCAATGATTCTCGGAATTGATGCACTGCTTGATATGGGAAGAACTTGTATCAATGTAACAGGCGATGTCGTAGGTACACTCATCGTGTCACGGCAGGAAGAAAAATACCAAACGTCAAATCAGGCAGAGGTCTAAGGAAACACTGGGGCTGTCCAAAAACAGAAAGCCTGTCTGTTTTTCTGTGCAATACCGTTTGGACAGTCTCTTAATTCTATGGGAAATTTTATTTTACGACTTACCACGAAAAAACAAAAAACATAGTAGAACTTGACAAATGGGTAATAGCAGGTTACCCTTTTTAAAGAGCAGTTTGATGTAAACTCAAATAATTTTAAAGATGCTCATCAATTCGGAGGAAATCATGAAACGTATGTTTAAGCTCTGTGCCGCACTGTTGATTGCCGCTACCTTGCTGAGCGGGTGCGATACGAAAAAAACGGACGCATCCGCATCCCAAACCAATTCGGAAAAGCCGATTGAAATCTCATTGTATTATTCAGACAATGCGACGCTTCCCTTCAAAGCCGATTGGCTGACCGTGCAGGAATCGGAAAAGCGCTCAAACACAAAATTGCACTTTGAGCCGATACCGATTGCCGATTACAGCACCAAGGTATCGTTAGCATTAAATACCGGCAATGGTCCCGATGTAATCCTTTACCAAAACACCAACGGAGAAAACGGTTCCTTGGCATTAAACGGCGCGCTTATTCCGATCAGCGACTATGCCGAATGGACTCCGAACTTTAATGCACAGGTAAAAAAATTCGGATTGGAAAAAGACATCGACGCAGTTCGCCTGAAAGACGGAAAATATTATTATCTTCCTTCTTTATTCGACGTTCCTTTTTACGATGGCGGATTGATTTTGCGCGAAGACATACTGAATAAATATGGCTTATCTCAGCCGAAAACATTCGACGACCTCTATGTCTATTTAAAGAAATACAAACAAGATAATCCCGACTCATATCCCCTGACCATTTTGGCCGGCCCGCGGGTTTTATATAGAATGACAATGCCGTCATTCGGAATCAGCCTCAGCAAAAATTCTTCAACCGGTACCGGTGTTTTAAGCTGGGACTATGCGCAGGGTAATTATTTTGCAGGCGCCGTAACGGAAATGTATAAGTCCTATGCACGCTTCCTTGCAAAGCTCTACAAAGAGGGTTTGTTAGATCCTGAAATGGCAGATCCCATCGACGGCGATAAATGGGCGCAAAAGCTCGCTACCGGCAAAGCAGTTGCCACGTATGCGTACTATGACCAAATCGGCGGCGTTACCGGAAAATCGGCTATCGAAGGCTTTAAACTGCAAATGTATCCGCCGCTCGCCGGTCCTGCAGGCGCTCACCATCAGCCCAAGAGCAGAACACAATGGGGCATCATGTTCCCGTCAAAGACCGCAAAGCGCGCTGACTTTGAACAAATTGTCCGTGCAATTGACGATATTTTCTTCAGCGATGAAGGTGCAAAACTCTGGTGTCTCGGCGTAGAAGGCGTAACCTATACGGTTGAAAACGGTAAAATCAAGTATGCAAAAGAAATTACCGAAGCTCCTGAAGGTGTTTACAAGACGATGCAGTTAAAATACGGATGCGGCGCCGATACGACGCAGCTGGTATGGATTAACAGCAGAGAAATGACCAAGTATGACGACAATTATGCCCGCATCAATGCAGAAGTAGAAAAAATGGATATGGCGATCCAACCCATTCCCCCTACTCCGCTGTTTGATGATGCTGTCGCCGAAGAAGCAGGTATCCTGCGTACTCCGCTCTTAGATACATTTGAAAAATGGAACAACGATTTTATCACCGGGAAAAAAGATCTTGATAAGGATTGGAATGCCTATGTTACCGAAATGAATAATGTCGGCATTGAAAAGTACCTTACACTCTATAACGAGCATGTAAGGAAATAACCTCTTACTGCGCCTGCATAAGCATCGCTTTGCGGGCGTATTGGGCATCTCTGAAAACTTAGGTATAGCTTTTAGAGATGCCTTATTATTTTTAACACTATGAATCAAAGAACAAAACGCTATTTTCATCAATATTGGCAGCTTTATGCGATGCTTCTGCTGCCCTTACTTTATTTTATCATATTTAAATATGTTCCGATTTTCGGTAATGTACTTGCATTCAGGCGATATCGTCCGGGGCTCGGCGCATTCGGCACCGAATGGGTTGGGCTGCGCTATTTTACGATGTTCTTTAAAGACCCTGCCTTTTGGCGTGCATTTAGAAATACGCTGACTTTATCGCTGATGAATTTACTCATAAACTTCCCGATACCGATTATCTTTGCGCTCCTTTTAAACGAAATACGTTCCGTTTTTTTAAAGAAATTTGTACAAACGGTTTCATATATGCCGCGCTTTATTTCAACCGTTGTCGTTATTGCAATGGCTGCGGAAATTCTTTCGCCGAGTACCGGTATTTTAAATCTTCTGTTAAAAAATACTTTCGATATGCAGCCGATCTATTTTATGAATGAACCGTCTTATTTTAGAGTACTATATATTTTCACCGACACATGGCAGTATATGGGTTGGACTGCCATTATCTATCTTGCGGCAATTACGGGAATTAACGAAGAATTATACGAGGCGGCAAAAATCGATGGTGCGGGAAAATTACAGCAAATACTGTATATCACCATACCGTCTATCTTGCCGACTATTATGGTGATGCTTATTCTGGAAATAGGCAGATTACTGACGCTTGGCTTTGAAAAAAATCCTGCTTATGTATACCCCGAACAATGCGGATGTCAGCGATATTATCGCAACACTTGTATACCGCACCGGCTTAGCAAATCAAAACTATTCGTACGCAACGGCAATCGGATTATTTACCGGCGTTATCGGCATTGTTCTTGTCGCCTCTGCAAACGCTGCAAGCAAACGTCTCACCGACGAAAGTATCTATTAAAAAGTACCCATTAACACGGAGTGATCTATGCAATCAAGGCAAAACTCGTTCAGCATTTTTAATCTTATCCTCTTTATTGTGATGGCATTTGTCGTACTCATCTGCATTGTACCGTTTATATATATGATCGCCCTGTCTTTCTCCGACCCTGCCGCTATTATGCAGAACAAAGTATCGTTTCTACCGGTGGGGTTTACAACCGCGGCATATAAGCAAATATTCACATATCCGAATTTCTTTAAAGCGTACGGTAATACTATTTTCTATACCTTTTTCGGCACCCTTATTGCGCTTTGTTTTACCTCGACCTTTGCATATCCGCTTTCAAAAAAGTTTTTACGTGGAACCGGTATCATCATGAAGTTAATAGTCTTTTCGATGTTTTTTTCGGGAGGTTTAATCCCCACCTATCTGCTTATTTCTTCATTGCATTTAACGGGTACGGTATTCGCGATATTGCTTCCCTTTGCCATCAATCAGTTCCACCTGATTATCTTAATCAACTTTTTTAAAGCCTTTCCGCATGAGTTGGAAGAAGCTGCCTTGATAGACGGACTCGGCTACTTCAGGATTTTTACGCAGATTGTCATTCCTCTTTCAACTCCTGCTTTAGCGGCAATCGGTCTATATACGGCAGTATTCTTTTGGAATGATTGGTTTAACGGATTGATCTACTTAAAGTCTTCACAGTTCCCTGTTATGTTGTTTCTGCGCAATATCGTCAACGGTACGGCAACAATGGGAGATGGAGCCGGCAGCGCAGATATGTCGGTTATCGGTATTTCGATTAAAGCCGCCGTCATTATCGTTTCGACGCTGCCGATTATCCTGCTGTACCCCTTCCTGCAAAAATACTTTGTGAAAGGGCTGACAATCGGCTCGGTAAAAGGCTAAAGAGTAAAAGGTTAAATAACGTATATCTCGTAAGCGGTGTTGTAAAACCGGCAGTTCTACAACACCGTTTTTTTTATCGGCGGCTTTCGGAGCTGCTGCCGGCAGCGGTTTCAAAATCAGCTTTAATTTTTTCCAATACTACACCGATATCATTTTGATAGATAAAATCCCAGCCTACCCACGAGAATTTTTTATCGGCTGATAACCGATTGTCGACGGACGGATTGGTAGATGGGAAGAAACCGCTTTGCGCAAAAACTATACCGGTCTTTTCCGAAAGAAAAAACGATACAAAATCTTTTGTGAACTCCTCAGTATCTTTTTTTACCAGCATAAAAATAGGAGCGACAATCGCACCGTCCTCCGGCCAAACCGTTTTAAGAGGAGTCCGCTCATCTATCATCTTAGAGAAAAAATAAGGACTGATGCTGACCACAGGCTGCACAGCCGCGGCTTTACCGCCTTTGACCATTTGAGCAGGATGCATATAAGCACTGCATGCTTTGCCTAATTTCTTAATTCCTTCATCACCAAAACGCGCGTAGATATTGAGAATAACCGAATTAAATAAATCCAAATCACCGAATGGAATAGCGACGGAATGTTCAAATTCGGGAGATAAAATATCCTCCCATGTTTCCGGTACCTTTCTGCCGTTTAATAAAGCAGTATTTACAATCATAATTGCAGGAACGACGCCGATAATGGCGTAATTTTTTTTCTCATCCCGCAAATCGATATAGTCATTGCAAAAATCTTTATTGACCGTATCAAGTGCACAGTGAAATTCCTTGTTTTCAATAAAAGAACCCATCAGCTTTTTGTCAAAGAACAGTTCAAAACCGGCTGACAGGAGCACATCCGGCAGGTTTTCTTTTTTACCGGTTTTTGCCAGATCGATTATCCAATCAATACCGAGATTAGCCGATCTTAGATCATATCTGATTTTATAGTTTTTCTTTTCCAATTCTTCCTTATGCGTTTCGACATAATCGGAATAAAATGCTTCAAAGCTTTCCAGAAGAGGAATCCGTATCGGGCAAGGCAAAACACCTTCAATCCTGATCGTTTGTTTACCATCATCCGGTTCAACACGGTTATTATTCTTTGTCTTTAAACTCAGATCAATATGTGCAAAACCGGATGAGGCTGCTTGTTCGATAATTTCAACGAGTTCCCGCTCGCATAAATCGATATCCAATTTCTTAGAAAAAAAAGCTTTTTCAAGTGTGATTTTCTTTCCCATCAATTTGCGCATGACCGGATTGGTGAGCGGCGTAAATCCCTTCCCTGCCAAATAGCGAATTGTTTCGGGGTACCGGTCCGTAACGTCAAAGACCGTTTCGTTCATCATAAAATAATTATTCATAATCTTCCTCCAATAACAGATATATAGTAGACTATTTACAACCGATACTTAAAAAGACCCGCATACTATGCAAAGGAAGGATGCTGTGAATCCGTTATTCAAAGATATTTCCGCAAAGGAACTGGAAACCTATCTGACCGCCGTCAAGGCAAAGACCGCCGTTTATCAAAAAAGACAGTTTCATTTTCTTTGAAGGCGACCTCCCCAAGGCATTGTTCGTTCTTAAATCGGGAGTTGTCCAAATCGAAAAAAATGATATCGACGGTAAACGAATCATTATGAACCGCTTTGAAACACCGGAAACAGTCTTCGGTGAAGTCTATGCTTTCTTGCAATCCATCCCGTATGATTATTCATGCAGGATAATCGCCGATGCGGAAATTCTCAGTATTCCGGCAAATATATTTTCAACCTCCGCAACACTGCCTGCCGTACAAACAAAAATTGTACAGAATCTTTTGTCTATTCTCGCGCATAAAGCTTATTTTTTAAACCAGAAGCTGCTGATATTTTCATCATTTACACTGCGCAAAAAAATAGCCGTGTATCTGTTACAGCAAGCGCATGGTCAGCCTAAAATAACGCTTACACTGAACCGAGAAGCTATGGCCGAATATCTTGCCGTTCCCCGCCCTTCCTTATCCCGTGAATTGATGAATATGCAAAAAGATAAACTGCTCACTATCTCCAATGATACCATAACCATTAATATCGATAGGCTCGAAGATCTTGCATAAATTAAACCTGTTCGGAAACTTCCGTTTCTGAACAGGTTACCTTGAAATGCGATGTTCTAAATCGTATGTTTATTTTCAGTCGCTGAAATAGCGCGGCTGAAAAACACATCGAGTTTGCTTCGCAAACATCGCGTATTAACGTATGCGCGTTCCGCACATCAATGCAGCAGTTTCCAAAGTTCACACTTTGTTCAACTGTTGCATTTTAGGGTGCTATTTGTGCGATTTAGAACTCGTCGACCTATTCGAAAACGCAGTTATCGAATAGGTCATTAATTCCGCATGTAGCCGGCTCTAAAAGTCCAATTTTTAGAACTATGCGGACTATATCATAACGAAAGCAAGAACTCGGTACCATTTGTTACCGGATTGGTATTTTAGTATCCGGAAAATAGATATTATGAGAAAAAAATAATATTATCACTTTAGATTTTTGGCATTCAATTTTTTCGATATTCGTTTTTCGATTGCTTGACTAAAGCCGCAAAATAAATTATTATGGTGCTTTCTTGGGCCTATAGCTCAGTTGGTTAGAGCAGCGGACTCATAATCCGCGGGTCGCCGGTTCAAGTCCAGCTGGGCCCATTTTTTCCCTCATAACAATTTCTGCAAGAAACACCGGAACCTACAGCGTTGCGCTGTAGAGACCTCACTATTTTCTATCCATTTTTATGAATGACAAATCAATTATCGTAATTGGCTATTGGGAATCTTTGTTCCGGCAAGACGGATGAGATTCTCCATTTCAGCCTGTGTATATGGACGGATTGTATTCCATGCGGGATTAAGACAGTTACCCGGTAAAAAAGGAGCAAAAAACCATGCGGCATCGGAAGGGAGTAATGCTGAAATAGCGCGTATCTCCTCGGCGGCTACAAGCGGCGGTACAAGAACTGTTCTGTACTCGATTTCTACCGATCGGCAAAATCTTTGCTTTTCCTGCAAAATCATCAGCGTCCGTTTAAGCGCAGCTTCAGGCTGTTCAGCCGCAGGCTCAGTCCCTGCCGGACAACAAAATTTAAGTTCATGATAACGGGAGGGAGCGGTCTTTATATCGACGGCTATCATATCCGGACAGAGCGCTTCGTCGTGCAATAGCGAATACATCCTATCCGGCAATAGACCGTTTGTATCAAGTTTAACGGCAAGACCGGCTTTTCGTGCCCGTAGAATAAGCTCCGGTAAAATCGGAGACAACAGCGCTTCTCCACCTGAAATAACGAGTCCGCGCAATACCGACTTCCGCTTTTCGATATGCTCATAGACCGCTTCGATCGGTACGTAGTCATTCGTACCGCCCTGCAATGACTTACCGGCAGGCCCTTCCAAAACGGATGCACATACCAACTCACCGTTATAGCAATACGGGCAGCGCAAGTTACAGCCGGGCAGAAAAACCGCAGCAGCAACCTTGCGCGGATAGTTGACAAGTGTGGTTTTCTGCAGACCGACATTCATAGCTTACGCGATAACCGCTTCAGCCGTATATGGAGTTAAGTGATACGCTTTAAGATCGGCAACCGAATATGCACGAGAAAGCTCTTTTTCCGATTCATTATACATGATAACGGTAGGACAGGAACGAACGCCGTGCTTGGCAGCAGCTTTAATACCCTCTTCGGTGTCGGCATCGATATAATGGATGTCAATACCGAGATTATTGCAGTAATCTTTAACAGGGGGGCAATTAGGACATGTCTTTCGCGTATATACCTCAAAAAAGGCAGGATATTGAATTGATGTCGTTCCCGTATCCACTACGGTACTTTGCCCTGCATAGAGGGGCGTTTTGGGATTTTCGTGTTCAAACATTTTCCGTTCTGAAAACTCTTCACGCTTGCCCTTATTCCAGTTACGGACGGAACGGTAATAACCGACTATGCGTGCATATACTTCCGTTGTGGAACCGTGTACGTTTTGCAGTTCGGACTGTGCAGCTGCAATATCAGCATCGATTGCTTCTCTTGTTCTCATGGTGCTTTACCCGCCTTTTTATAGAGTTATGTTTAACATCACACTATATAAGTTTATCTATATAGTGTTAATTACGCTTATGTTTATTACAATACCCCCATATATAGTGTATGTCAAGTAGTCAAACAAACTCCCTCTTTGCCGTAAAACTCGATGTCCTATGGTTGACCAAGTATCGGTTTTTATGTATTATAGCCTGTATTTTATTCTTGCAGGAACATTCCTAAAAGCTGCTCTTTTAGTAGTTCCTACTATATTGATTAATTTCCGGGAGGATTAACGTGAGCGTAAAAATCAGACTCAAGAAGTTCGGGAGTAAAAAGCGTCCGTATTACCGTATCGTAGTACAGGATGTTCGTGAACCCCGTGACGGTAAAACCATCGACGAGGTAGGCATCTACCATCCTATTGAAGCCGAAGATCAGCAGATTGCTTTTGATGCCGATAAGGTACGCGGTTGGCTTAATAAAGGCGCTCAGCCGACCGATACGGTTCGTCACTTACTCAACAAAAAACAATTCACATTATAGGTCGGCTATCGAGCATGGAACGTGATTTAGTCGAGTACATTGCAAAGTCGCTTGTCGATGATCCCAGCGCCGTTTCCGTATCGGAAAAAGAGACCGACCGCGGTATTGTGCTGGAATTGCGTGTTGCAAGCGGTGATGTAGGAAAGGTAATCGGAAAATTCGGAAGGGTTGCACAGGCAATTCGGACGTTGCTTATGGCATCAGCCGGTCGGAGCGGAACCCGTTATTTACTGGAAATTCTTGATTAATGGACTGGCTCATAACCGGTAGAGTTCGGGGTACATTCGGTCTCGAAGGCTTCATTAAAATTGAAAGCTGTTCGGGCGAGTATGAACATTTTCTAAACTTAAAAGAGATAAAGCTGCAACTTCCATCCAAAGGGACGGAAACACAGCATCCCGAAATCTTCTATCAGGTTGAAGAGTGTGTTATCCGTAATGCGGATGCATTATTAAAACTACGAGGTATCGATTCGCCTGAGGCGGCAAAGAAGCTGCACGGCGCGGATATATTGGTTCCTCGGGATATGGCTTGCCCGCTTGAACGCGGCGAGTTTTATATCAATGATCTTTGTAATTCTGACCTTGTGTACAAAGGAAATTCTGTGGGTACAATTGCAGATGTAGTGGAAGGCGGAGGCGGATTGTTATTGGAAGTCTCCGAGGCTGCAACAGGCAGAACCGTGTATGTTCCGTTTCGCTCTCAATTTATTGGGAAGATAAACATAGCGGCAAAGCAGGTTGAGCTTATGCACCGCTGGATTCTCGAATGAGATTCAATGTGCTGACCTTGTTTCCCGAAATACCCGCCGCCTTTTTCGAATCGTCGATCATGGCGAAGGCGGTTGAGCGGGGGCTTATTACCTACAATCTGGTGAATATCCGCGACTTTGCTTACGACAAGCATCGAACCTGTGATGATCTAACCTACGGCGGCGGAGCTGGAATGCTCCTATTGCCGCAGCCGCTTTCGCTCGCGCTCGATTCCGTACAGGCTGCCGAAAAACGGGTTATCTATGTAACCCCTTCCGGTAAACCCTTGACGCAATCACGTGCAGCGGAGCTTGCGCGAGAACAAGAGCTCGTGTTTATCTGCGGCCGCTACGAAGGAATTGATCAGCGAATCATCGACGAATACGTTGACGATGAAATTTCGCTCGGCGACTACGTTATGTCCTCAGGTGAACTTGCTGCACTCGTAATAATAGACGCGGTGTACCGCTTGATCGACGGCGTTATTTCCCGCGAATCCCTTGAAGAGGAGAGCTTTTCCGACGGTTTGTTGGAATACCCCCAGTACACACGGCCGCAGATATTCAGGGACAGGGCTGTTCCTGAAGTGCTTCTGTCCGGCCACCACGAGCACATTCGTAAATGGCGGCTTGAACAGCGGATTAGAAAGACGCTTGCCATGCGTCCCGACTTGCTGACAGCAATCCGTAGTTTGCCTGAATGGACAAAAGAAGCGGAACTTATTTTACAGGAGATAACAAATGGCAGAGAATTTAATTCGTAAGATTGAAGAAAAACAAAAGATTGTCGAAAAACCTTCTTTTAAAGTAGGCGATACCGTAAAGGTACACTTCAAGATTATTGAAGGAAAAACCGAACGTATTCAGATATATGAAGGCTTGGTGCTGTGCTTTAAAAATGCCGGTATCGGTCGGACATTCACCGTAAGAAAGAACTCTTACGGCGTTGGTGTCGAGCGCGTATTCCCGCTTCACTCACCGCGTATTGCAAAGGTGGAAGTTGTGCATGCCGGTAAGGTACGCCGTGCCAAGCTGTACTACATCCGCGAGAAGATCGGTAAGGCAGCAAAGATTAAGACACTGCTGCAGAAAAAGAACTAGCGGATATGCAAACCGTAGCGGAACGGTCGGCGCTTATTATTCCGTTAAGCTGGAACACTGCGCTTAATAAGACCGTTCTTTTACACGGGAATACTGCTGCCGGTTTTTCCGAGAATGAACCGGTAACGGTTCGGGTGCTGTCAATCCTTAAAAACAATACGATACGGATTGCCGTCAAGGGGATCGTATTGCAAGCACAGACAAAAGCTCTTTCTCAGGATATTCGAGAAGGAGCTTTTTTATTGATGCGTGTTCATATTGCCGAGAACACGGTGGTACTAACACCGTACCCAAAATATGTACCGCAACCGCTGCCGCATGGCGATGTATTTACCCAGCTCGCCATACCGCAGTCCGACCTTACGGCGGCATTGATCGCCTTTTTCCGTCAAGCCGAACAGCCGCTTCAATCCCGCCCACTTTTAAAAATCCTTTCTTCGCTCTCTGCGTTTGCCCCGCACGAGAAAAAAGCTGCTTTTGCCGCAGCGCTCCTCTACTCCCGCGGCATTGAACCTTCGCCACAGCTGATTGCACAATGCCTCACAGCGCTTTTCGGCCTTTCCGATAAGCAGGGAAGAACCGCTGTCGAAGAATGGGACGACCAAGACCTCTTTCGTTTCCTCAATCATGTAAAAACAGGCAAAAACCACTGGGTAGTATTCCCGTTTGAAAAACAGCTCAACACACTCTGGAAAGGTTCGGCAGCATTTTTGCTTGACCTGCAGGATACGGTGTGCCGTGAATGCTGTCTGCGGGTGCGAAGTGAAAAAAAGCAGGAATCTTGGACGTTTACGCTCAAGGATCACCAATGTCTTTTTTCCTATCGAGGGCAAGACGAACTTTCACTACAAAAACAGGAAAAACTCACGGCATTGCTACAAACTTGTCTGGAATCCGCAGGAGTTACGTCATATACCGTACATTATGCCGATAATAATAGAGAAGAGAATCATACCCTTGCATCAATTGATATATCCGTGTAGTATAGACGTGGAGTGAGGTATGACTTTTTTATATTACCGTGAAGATAAAAAACGATAATATGAGCAGAGCACGGGACTGTTCGGTGGCATTGTCATATACATTTGGGGAGAGTGTTCCGCTGATTACCGCCTCAGGACGCGGTACAGTTGCGCAAAAGATACGGGAAATTGCCGATAAATGTCATATTCCCCTCATCAATAACCCTCTGTTAGCGGAAGTGTTGGTTGAAGCCGAAATAGGCTCTTGCATTCCCGAAGAAACGTATCAAGCGGTTGCCGCTCTTTTTGCATTTCTTCAAAAAAAGGATGGGATAATCGGTGCTTAGGCGAATTAAGGTAGAAGATTTAAAAGAAGGTATGCTGTTTTCAGAACCGCTGTTCTTTGACGACGGTAAAAATAGAGTTCTGGGCAAAGGGTATCCGGTTTCTGAACGTGAACTATCGGTATTAAAGCAATGGAAAGTACCTTTTGTTATGACAGCCGGTAAAAGCATAAAAAAAAGAGCGGAATTAGATGAAAAATTAGATGCACTACCCGACAAAGGGGAAGCTCCTACCGCTAAAACAGCTAACAAAAACACTCAAAAGAAAACAGCGGAAGAAAATACTATTTTACAGCTTCCGGATATTTTAACGCACAGCGAACTGTATACCGAATATTTGGCGATTATCCTAACACTGGATATCTTTTTAACCGAGGTAAAAAAAAGAAAACCAATATCACCCCGCCCCATAGATGGAATTGCCCTGAGACTCCGTAATTTGCTCGCCGCCAATAGACCGCTCGCTATTTCATTCATCTTATCAGCCCAAATTCCTGAACGAGAGATGGCAAAAGCCCTCGTGGATACCGCTATTTTAGCTGAAACCATCGCAAAATTCATGAATCTTCCGGAAGATTATATTGATGACATAGTGCTCGCTTCCCTACTACACGATTGTGGGATGCTAAGAATTCCCGATGCCATTTTAAACAAGAAGACTGCGCTTTCAGATACTGAAATGCAGACCGTTGCGGCTCATACCGTCTATGGATATAAAGCCGTATTATCGGAATTTATGTATACCGAACGGGTCGCGATGCTTGTTTTGCAGCACCACGAACGATGGGACGGCAAAGGATATCCGAACGGACTTGATAAAGAATCCATCGAAATAGGCGCCCGTATCATCGCTGTTGTAGATGCCTTTGTGGCGATGACCGCACAAAAGGCGTATCGTAGTGCACTGCTCGGTTATGATGCGATGAAAACCTTACTTGCGGATAAGGGACGCCGTTTTGATTACGAAGTTATCAAAGCTATGATTCAAAGTATCGGTGTATATCCCATCGGTTCAATAGTGTTGATGAACGACACATCCATCGCCCGTGTTGTGGGTACAGCTCCCGAAGCGCCGTTGCGTCCGTCGATTAGAGTAATCATTGATGAAACCGGACATCTTTATCCCAATAATAAGGGTAAACTTATTGATCTGAAGGAATACAAAAATACTTTTATTGTCAAGGCTATTGACCCGCTACAGTATCAGCAAAAAAAGTGATGGAAGAACGGCTTGGCCCGGCAGGAGAATCTTATGCAGCAAAATGGCTTGAACAGCAAGGATATTCCATCATTGCCCGAAACTGGCGTACAAGAACCGGCGAAATTGACATCATAGCGGAAAAAGGTGAAAGACTTGTTTTCTTTGAAGTGAAGACATTGCCTCACACATCGCTTGCAGACTTGGATATTATTGTCGGAAATAGAAAACAGGAAAGGATTTGTAAAACCGCTAAATATTTTCTCTTAACTCATCGAAAATATAACAAGATGCATATACGTTTTGATGTTCTTGTGTTGCCGTTTGACCCGCGAACAACGGAAGGACTCGAGCCTTTGCATTTAGAGAATGCTTTTGAGGATTATGTATGAATGTTGGCGTGTTTCCAAAAAAAGAGCGGTATACCCCCCGCAAATACTTTACCGAATCCGACTTTCGCGAAATGGAAACAAAACTCAAGGATGAGGCGTATATTCAAGCTGCAATATATCGATTAGCATCGATATTGACCGAACAGATGATGTACATGAAGGATGATGAATAATGAGTAATAGGCGGGGACACAGAAGAGATAATCATTATACCGAAACTGCCGCAACAGACAATAAACCGTATACCGGCTCAAATCATAATGAACCTACAGAACTTTTTATCTGTGCACGATGCGGGAAACCCATCAAAGATTTAAGCGCTGCATTAGCGGATAAAACAGACGGCAAGCCTGTGCATTTCGATTGTGTATTGAATTTTTTAAGGCAAAATGAAACCTTACAGGAAAATGAAGCGATTTCTTATATCGGACAAGGAAGATTTGCCGTTATCAAATATGCTTCAATGGTAACGATGAAAGAGTTCACGATTGTAAGAATCATCGAGTGGGAAGATAAAAATCAACGCGCAGAATGGCGAGGCACCATTGCCGACCGTTTCAGCTTAATCGATTGAGCAGCCATCAGCGTATATCCTAAGCACACTTCCGGACAGCCTATTTGCAAAAGGCATCGCGTATAAATTGCAAGGGGTATCGCATAATTCTTTTCCTTGACTTGACCAGATTAACAGGTTAAACTTATCATAGTTTTAAACCGCAACGCAGCTTGTCGGCTTTGAAAACGGTGTTATGTGATATTACTTCTGCATTAAAGCTGAATAATTCAAATGATTTTCTCTTGCAAAAGAAATAAACTCTTTTTCTTCCTGTGTTACCCGAATTTGAAATTTTAAAGGCGATCCGAATTTTTGTTTTCGACCGGCATTTTCCCTTGCTCCGCCATGTCCAAACTCTTTTGCATAATTTGCAAGACCGGATTTCTTTAAATATTCCTTTTCAGAAATAATTTTTTCATCGGGAGAAAGTTCTGATTCCAATTTCTTAAAAACATAACCTTCCGAATCTTTTACATATACATATCCCATAATCAGATCTCCTTCAAACGTTTCTCAGCAAGTTTTATAGTTTCTTTTTGAGTTTTCTGTGTCTTCTTTACAAAAACGACTCCTATTACAATAATTTTCCCTTCTTTATATTTAAATAAAGACCTAAGTTCATTTGATTTTATTTCAAAAATCTTTTTCTGAAGACGCTTTACTTTTACAAACTCAATTCCCCGTTGTTCAATCTTTTCATATTCTATTTTTAGTAAATCTTTTTGCGATTGTTTCAGAGATGATATTTCAGATTCAACAACAGGCAGTTTTTCCACCGTAAACTTCACGATTTAAATATACCATTTATTTTGATTTTGTCAACAATTTCAATTAAATATTATCAATATATAATTTCGTTCTTTTTAAGAATTATCTTCCTTTATTATCAAATAGAGCCCTGTTATATCTGCTATTTGAACAGTCTTTATAAAAACTTGTGAAAGGAGCCATTTTCCTATTCCGTTTCCCTGTAACTCTCTATTAACAGCAAGCCTCGCGATTCTCAGTGTAGGCATCGCGTATAAATTGCAAGAGGTATCGCATAATTCTTTTCCTTGACTGGAGCAGATTAACAGGATAAACTTATAATAGACTAGGGTAAACGCATCAGGACGTTTTTTTTAACAACCCCGCAGAAAAATTGAAACTATTCGACCAGAACTGCCAAGGATGGCATCGCTAAACAATGTACATCCTTGTACATTGTTTAGCTCTGCACCAAAATTTCAAAAAATACGCTAGATAGCTACCAGTACATACTTTAACAACTTATCAACACGTCTCATCATTAAAACAAACCTCTAATTGTAAGAAAAACTGTAAGAAAAACGAGCAAGCGCAGCAAGACCTTGTTACGGCAGGATTGTAGGCAGCTTGCTTGCTATATCCGAATTACCGGTATAGATCGGTAATTCGGCGGCGAGGTAAGTTATCGAGGTTGCTTACTTCGCTGTTTTACGGCGGAAAGCGCATAGGGCAACCTCGAAATAGCCTTATGCGCTTTTTTTATGCCTTGCAGAGGATTGAGCCTCCGCGTTTGATGCAAGTTCAGAGTAAGGCAGAGCGCAAGCCGCCTACTCTTCGGAGCAGGTGAGCAAAAATCACGGCTTCCGTGTCGCCGTAAAAAGGCAACCAAAATAGGCTTGCGGAGTGTCCCGACTTAGGGCGGTTGAGGGGTTTTAGAAACCGCCCATCTTTTTACAGCGTACCGAAAACCGGCATTACTCTGTTTCGGCGAGGATGTACAAAAGGAATGGTACTACAGGGAAGGGGAAAACACGAGGTTGATATGACGGTATATTTGTATAAAAGTGAGAAAGGCTTATATCGTATGTCGTTGAGCTACGGGCAGTGTAAAATTTACACTGTTAGTTATCAATATTGCTTCTTAAAGACCATAAGGAGGTTATGATTATGGAAAACAAAAAAGAAGTTGACAACATTCAACTATTGGCTGATATAAAAGCCGTTGTTGAAAAACACGGGGCAGTAATTAGCGAATACGCTTATCGTCCTAAAAATGAAAAGTGTTTGTACTGCTTGGATTTGGAAATCGTGTTAAAAAGAAATTGCTCTTTATCATAGATAAAACGCAATTTGAATGGGTTAGCAATTCTTGAAAATTTCTATAGCCGCTTTCATAGCAACTTCTTCACTTTTTGCGTCTTCTTTGATGTTTGCAGCAATTAAATCGGAAAGCGCAAGAAATCGGGCGATTGATTGTTCGGGTGTAATTTTTTCTTCAAGTTTTTTTAAGTGAATTTGATTTAACTCTAAAAGTTTTAAAGCTATATCAATACCTTTTTGTTTCAGCTCTTGATCTGTCATAATAGGGTGCTCCTTGTTGATATTTGCTTAAAGTATCGGAGACTAAAAGAAAATATTGATATATTCTATTCTGTTAGCTTCCTTGCTTTAGATTTTTAATATCTTCAATAGAGATCATCAAATTTTCTACTATTTTGTCAATCTTTTCTTTATTATCGGATTGACAGCCGGTTACGAGATATTCCATAGACACATTAAAAAATTTAGCAATGCGTAATACATCATCGGCGCGTGGAAGGTTACCCGCTTTCCGCATAGAATTATAAGTATTAAGGCTATTAAAAGATAATCCTTCTATAGATTGTATCATCATGTCGATAGTCATATTCTTTTTTTTAGCTAATTCTTTGACCGTTTCAAAAAAAACAAGAAAATCAATATTCATAAAAATCATTATAGACATTTTTAGATTAAAAACAAGTAGAAAATAGCATTTTTTATGTTTTTTTAGACATAAAACTATTGACAAGATGTCATAAAAGACCTATAATAAGCATACAAAGTGTTAGAAAAGACATTTTGAATATTGAACCTTTTCAATCATAAGGAGCGTAAAGAGACTATGACAGCAGTAGAAAAGATGGCGCTTAAGATTGCCAGACAACAAGAAAAAAAGCAAAAAAAAGAGAATGAAAAGCGTGAACAGCTTGCCGCAGGTTTTGCCTTCGTTAAGCCGGTTTCAGCAAGCGCAAAAAAAGTTATTCAGCAGCTAGAAGCGATGATGATCGACGGCTATGCAAAAATTGATAATACGAACGGCGTTTTTATGCCGGTTGTCGTTGAGCAGGTTGGAGCAAATCAAATATCAATCGCTCACTACTACGAGCAGAACGGCGATTTAATGGCCGATCCTGAAATCGTCTTTTTGAAAAAGGAATATTCATACGGTGTTGAATACTATCCTATCTACGAAAGAATGAGCGGCTTCGCTTCAGATGTAGAGCTGGTGATATTCGAGAACGGCAAGCCGAAGATGATTAGCAACCTGCAAAAAGGCGCGTCGAGCTTTTGCACTACTTGGATGAGCACAATTGTAGTGCAGCAAGGCATAGGCAAGTAAACAGCAACAACACCGCCGGAAAATCTCCGGCGGAAGTAACGTGCAGTTCAAGGATAGGAGGTTGATTAACCTTGCTGATTTTTGAGGATTTGAAAAACAAGCGTTTTAATTTCTTGCAGCTCTTTCGCTAGAGAGGCGGTCAAGACTTGTAGCTGTTCAATCTGTTGTGATTGCTCTTGAGTGATAGTTTTTCCTTCACTTGCATAAGCGGTTACCGCATCAATGACATATTGTGTCCGCGTTTTATTTGAGCTTTTAGCCTGTTTGTCTAAATACTCTTTAAAATCTAAAGGTAAATTGAACGATGTAGCAATATTGTTACTCATACTATGAATATACCATAAGAAGCTAAAAACGTCATTAGAAAAACAAAAAAAAGCTAAAAAATCGCTAGATTATCATAAAAACACTTGACAGAAAGCTATTATACAGCTATTATAATAATATCGGTAGCTAATAAAAAGCTATAACGAACCTAAAACGCAAAGGAGCACTAACCATGAAATACTTTACAAAAAAAATGACCTTAGACGAAGTAAAAGCAGCATACAGAGCAGCAGCGATGCGACTTCATCCTGACAGAGTCGGCAGCACCGCGGCAATACAGGAATTGAACAAGGAATTTGAAATCGCTTTTGCGATAGCGCAAAAATTCGAGAAAGCGGATCCAACGTATACCAAGCGGCAGCCTAAAACAGCGGAAAGTGCAGGCAGCTACCGGCGGCAGTTTTACACGTTGAACGGCTGGCAAGGTGAGCGCTATAATCGCAATCTTTCAACAAAAGACATTGCAAAGCTAATCCGTGAATACGTCAAAAATGCGTATCCGACATACCGTTTTTCGATCACCTCAAATATTCGCCATATTACCGTATCTTTAATAGAGCATCCTGTAGAGCTGACAAACCGCGAGTTGTTACTTAACTATTATTATACCTCTGTTTATTCAGGACCGGTATATATTCCATCAAAAGGATATATCAATGCTAATGACACAAATGAAGCGGATCGAGAAGAATGGATTAACCACCAGATAGAAACAGCCGGATGCAAAAAGAACTTTTTTAAATCTGATACGTGGCTTAATCCGGTTGTTTTCGCAGTTTTGCAAGACGTTCAAGATTTTATGAACTCATACAACTACGATGACAGCGATTCAATGACTGACTATTTCAATGTTAATTTTTACGACTCTTTACAGATTGGCAAAGATGGAAAACCTGCGCAGTTTGTAGAACGCACCGCGCGTATCAGTTCTACAAAAAAGACAAAGAGCGTTAAACGGCTTACCGCATAACAATAATCTAACTGCCGGATATACTCCGGCGAAAACATAATTAAGGAGTATGAAGTATGAGAAAAGAAGGTATTGTATGGGTTTTATTAAAAAGCAAACCAGACAAATGGTATAAAGCCGGTCTTATAAGAAACGGCAAGAAGGATGAATTTTTTCGCCTTGGCGGAGAAATTACAGATGATGTAATCGATTGGCATTTTTTGTCAGAAGCGGAGTTGCAAATGGATATCTTTTTCAAACCTTTGGAAAAACACGATATCGAAAAAATAGCGCCGCTCGCGATTGGAGGATAAAAATATGGCATACGTCAAAAAGGTGAAGATTTTTTCTTCAATCAATGAGGGCGTTTTAGAAAAGATAGTTAATATTTTTCTTTCAAAAGAAGTAGAATGCGGGTTTTCTATTATGAGCGTTCAATATCAAATTGCAATAAATGATAACCCCAGTACCGTATGTTATTCGATGCTAAAGTATTCCTGTATGGTCTACTACAGCGAACCGGCGGAGGAATGACAGATGGTTAGTATTCAACGTGAGCACCTTGAAATCGACTATGAAACAGGATTGATAGAAACAGTCCTTTCCAACGGCTGGATAGTCAAACAGCGCTTTAATTGGTTTATCGATTATGACGGTGTGCAAGTAGAATACGATCCGGATGCAATGGAAGTCATCGGCTCGGAGCAAGTGGAAGAGTACAGCGCGGAAGAACGCGCGGCGTTAGCCGAATGTGAATGGAATATAACAGATTTAAAAACAGAAATTTCAAGCAGTACATATTATCGCGAAGCGGCAACAGAATTTAAAGCAAGTCTCAATCCACACGCCTATTACGGTGTAAGTGAAAAAGACTTTTTCGGTCAAGTCTAAAAAAAACGAATGGGAGGGGGATGATGGGTAAGCATCGTGCGGTATACCTGACACGGGGTAAGGCTGCTGCGCTGTACAGCGTCTTATCAGAAACAATTATCAATAATCAGTTACTGATTGGAGAAATTAAATGGGCGATGGAAAACCGTCGGTGGTTTTCAACGTTCGGTTGTAAGACATTCGCTGATTTTGTGCAGTTCAATAGTATTCAGATAACAGATGAATATCTGGTTAATTGGGACAGGTGCCGGTGGTGCCCTTGAGGAGATTAAACATGAAAGTCTATCTATCCGGCGCAATAAGCGCCAATCCGAATTACAAAAATGATTTTGAAAACGCCCGTAAACGGCTCAATGATGCAGGGTTCGCGGTCGTCTCTCCTACAATTTTTTGTGATGAAAGTATGAATTTTGACAGCAGAACGCGAAAATGTTTACAAGTGCTTTCAACGTGTAGCGCTGTTGCGGTGCTCGTAACGCCATATCAATCGGCGCGATGTTGCTTAGAACTTGATGTAGCAAGTGTCCTTTCAATGCAGGTTAAAACGGTTGACGAATGGATCGAATACGCCGAACGGCAAAAGCAAAAACGCGGTTTATGTCGCCGACGGGAGATGAGAGGATGAGCAATAACGAAATACTTTTTGTCGGTTTTCTCTGTCTTGGCAGTGGATATCTACTCGGTCGCGCTCATGCGTTTGTAAAAACCGTTTTTAATGATGTTCATGTTCAGGATAACAAACAAGAAATCGCTCTTGCCTATATCAAAAATCAAGAGCCGCAAATCGAACAATCAATAAAAAAAATAGATGCCGTGCTTGCTAAAATTATTGAACAGATGGAAACAACAAAATAATAGCTATAAGCATAATGCACTTTAAGGAGGAATTAACATGGCAGTTATTGTAGCAGTAATGGGAGAAAGCGGAACGGGAAAATCAACCAGTTTACGCAATTTTCAAAAAGGAGAAGCATCGGTAATCAACGTATCAAAAAAGCCGCTTCCTTTCCGTAATACGTTATCGGTTTTTAAAACGGATAACTATCAAGAAGTTCAGGCGATGATTAAACGAGCACAGGCAAAAAGTGTTGTTATAGATGATGCGCAATATCTGATGGCTTTTGAGTATATGCACCGCGCAAAAGAAAAGGGGTTTGAAAAATTTACCGACATCGGCGCGAATTTTTTCAACCTTACACGAACAGCAATAGCACTCCCTGATGATAAGATTATTTATTTTCTTTTTCATATTGAACGGACAAAAGACGGGAATGAAAAATGTAAAACCATCGGCCAGCTGCTTGATGAGAAAATAACGCTTGAAGGGCTTTTTACCATCGTTTTAAAAACAGTTGTGCTATTGGATGGAAATAATCAGCGGCAATTCTGTTTTGCTACCGTCAATAACGGTAGCGATACGGTCAAAACGCCGATGGGAATGTTCGCAGAGCCACTTATTCCGAATGATTTAAAAGTGGTTGATACGGTTATCCGTGAATATTACGGAATGCCGGAAAATGTTTTTATACAGCATTCACATAATGAAGCGCCGCAAGAGAGCCCCCAAGGCAATCGGCAACAGACCGGTATACAGCAAGTACCACCGCAAAACAGGAAACAGCAGTCGTCTATTTTAAGTTTTGCAAAATCGTATAAGGAGATGTAAGCGAATGAAGAAAAAAGATGTTTTTACTTTCGATGAGCGCTTCCATGTATACCGGCTAAACGGCGAAATCATTCCATCCGTTACAAAAATTATCTGTACTGTTGCAGGGAAAGATTTATCACACATTCCCCCTGAAATTTTAAAGAAGGCAGCGGAGCGCGGTACGGCAATTCATAAAGAAATTGAAACAGGTGTTATTCAATCCGTTGAAGCAAAATGGATTGAACAAAATATCGTCCGTGCATCCTGCAAATTTGAGCAGCAGTTTTATCATACTATTGATGATTTTACGTATGCCGGAACTGCTGATATTGTTGCAAGCGATACGCTTTTTGATATTAAAACACAGAAAGAAGCGGACGTCTTGAGCTGGGCGCTCCAGCTTAACCTGTACAATCTCTTTTTCAAAAAGAAGTGTTTAAAGGTTTTGCATACACCGAATACCGGCAATTTTTCTGTTGTCGATATTCCGTTTTTATCAATAGAGCAGATACAAGAAGTCATTAGCACCTATTTACAAGACGCTCAATTACGGGAGGATTTTATGAACTCAAAGGAAGGCAAAAAAGAACTTGTTGAAGTGCCGCCGCTTGAGCTGACGCTTAAGGTCGTTGAACAGAATATCGGCACGCTCAACACCAATGCCGAACAGCTGTTAGAACTGGTAAAGAAACGACTTGCATACTATTCGATAGACCGGTACAGCGTAGATAACATCGCTGCTGCAAAAAAGGACAAGGCGGAATTAAATAATGCTGCGAAGCTGCTCAATGCAGAGCGTATCCGTATTGAAAAAGAATTTATGAAGCCGATCGAAACATTCAAAACAACCGTTTCAGAAACAGTTAATCTCATAAATGAATGTTCTGCAAAAATCGACGGAATTGTGAAAGAAGTTGAACAAAAAGAAAAGGACAATAAAAAAGCGATCATTATCGAATATTTTGAATCGCTTCATTTTTCACTTGTTGATTTTGATAGGCTGTTTAATCCGAAGTGGCTTAATAAAACAACAAAGCTCAAAGACATTCAAGACGAAATACAGGAGCGGATTGAAAAAATACAAGCTGATTTAGGCGTTCTTGAGCGTATCGGAGAAGCGGAAGCGAAGCACTATTATTTATCAACGCTGAACCTCGATGCGGCTCTTGCAAAAGCGGATGAAATCAAAGCAAATCGCGAACGACTTGCAGCACTTGAAAAAGCGAGGGTAGAACAAAATAGAGCGCAAGAATTATCCGAAAAAGAGCGACTCGATATGGAAGCTGCCGGAGAAGAAATCCCCTTAATATACGATGCTTATTGTCCCCCTTTGCAGGATTATCTTTCTCCGGAACAGACAGAAACGCCGCAAAAAAGAGAAGAAAAATTGCAAGTTTCTTTTACGGTAATCGGAACGGCAGAACAGTTGGTTGACCTTGAAGCGTATATGAAAACTGCACAGCTGCGCTATACATTTCAATAGGAGGATAAGAATATGTTTAATGATTATCAGATAGATGAGAATTATTTTAACAACAATTTCAAAGCAGGTGAATGGGAATGCACCATCACCAAAGTAGAAGAAAAAATATCAAAGAAGAATAATCCGATGCTCGCTCTTTCGTTTACGATTGATGAGCAAGGGACGCTGTATTACTACATTGTCGATGATGTAAGCTCCGAAGACGCATGGAGACGACGTAATCAAAACTTGACTCGCTTTTTCGATTGTTTTTCAATTCCGCGTGGAAACTTTAATTATAACTCATGGATTGGAAAAAGAGGCGTTATCAAAATCGACAAGCGCGCTCCGAATGAGAATGGCGAGCAAAAGGGTTTTGAGGTAAAAGCCTTAATCGTACCGCAACAAATGCAGCAAAACAATAATAACGGAGCTTATCCGCAGCAAAGAAATACAACGCCTAATCACCCTACGTACCCTCAACAAGGACAGTCGCGCCCACATCCGCAAGGACAAAGAGCGGCAGCGACTAATGGACATCAAAGCTATAATCAAACATCCCCGCAAAACGGTTATCAGCAAAGACCGTCGGCATATCAAGGAACGGTACCTCAAACTACACAACCTTCTACTACCGACCCTGAAAATTTTGACAATATACCGTTTTAATTGGTAAGGAAAGAAAAAAAATAACTTCCCGCCGTTTTATTCGCGCTTGAAACAGCGGGAAGTATTGTCAAACGCTATTTTACACTATGGGAGGGAAAGTGTATACAGCAAGTGCGGTTGCAGAAAAAGCGCATATCAATCCCGCGGAAGTGCGGTATTTTGCGCGGAAGTATAACATACCGAAAATCACGATTGAAAATAAACAGCTCTTTATTTTTGACAAAAAAGAGTATCGGCTTTTTCTTCTTTATAAGAATATCCGTAAACAGAGAAAAGAGAATAAAAAGCAACTGCATTTTTCATTTTATGATGATAACAAAACCGTTATACAAAAGCAAAATACGATAAGTAAAAAAGATGTACAGCGTGAAAAAATGCTTATTAAAAAACTCTGCGCAGTCTTACAAAAAGCGGGTAATAACGGCGTTGACAAACTCATTCTACAAACAGCACTAAAGATTGATAAAAAGCAGCTTGAAAATCTTTTAAATAAAAACACTTCGCTTCCCATCGCGGAAGATGAAACGATAGACAATAACCTGTATTGGGTTGGGGCATAAGGAGAAAACAATGAAATTTGACAAATCGAGAGTATACACCGCAGTTAATGCGGATGAATTAAAAATCGGCAGTAAAGTTATTTGTGCCGATACGCTAGCCTTATTAAAAACACGTGTTGAACATTTTGGTGTAAGCTACAACGCATACGAAGTATTACGAGAAATTTTCCCTGATGATGAAGAATATCGATTTTGCGTAGGCTTTGGCGATGAAGTAACGTATGCTTTTGCGTATTTTGTTGAAAGACCTGATGAAAACCCCTTTGGCAAATGTTATGGCTGTGGCTATGTATTCAATTCTGAATTGCGCTTTGACTACGATATAAAATATTGTCCGCGGTGCGGGATGGAAATTGACAGCCCCTTTCCGACTGATTTTTAATGAAGGAAATATAATATGACGTACGAAGAATTTTTTGAAAGAGAAAATAGCCATCGCATCATCAAGCGGTTTTTCTGTAACAGATGATGACATACATTCTATTTTAAAGCCGCATCAAAAAGATACGGTAAAGTGGGCAATTGCCGGAGGCTGCCGTGCTGTTTTTGCAAGTTTCGGGCTGGGGCTTGTTATTCCTTGTATTTTAGCAGGAAGCCATGAAGGGGTCACTATACTCGATCCATTTTTCGGTAGCGGAACCGTAGCAGAAGCGGTAACGCTCTTAAATCGGAACTGGCTCGGTATCGAATTAAATTCTTCCTATCAAAATCTTTACAAAGAACGATTAGCCCTTTTTGCGTAAATAAAAAAATACAAATACCCGTATATAAAAAGAATACAAACAAATGGAACGGATACAACTCTATCATGATTCATTTCAAAATTGGAAAGCGCACTACATAGAAAAAGCACAGCTCGTACTATCCGATTTACCGTACCAGCTCGGAGCTGCCGCATACGGTTCTAATCCGAGTTGGTACATCGGCGGGGATAATAAAAACGGGGAAAGCAAAAACGCGCGATCTTCATTTTTCGACACCGATAGCAAGGCGGGTTTTAGAATTGCTGAATTTTTCCACTTTTGCAACAACCTTTTAATCAAAGAGCCGAAAGCAAAAGGAAAAGCCCCGTGTATGATGTTGTTTTGCGCGTTTGAGCAGCAATTTAAATTGATTGAAACTGCAAAGCAGTACGGGTTTAACAATTATATCAATCTGGTATTTCGGAAGAATTTTTCCGCGCAAGTATTAAAGGCAAATATGCGTATTGTCGGCAATTGCGAATACGGGCTTATTTTTTATCGTGATAAACTACCTAAATTCAACAATAACGGCAAGATGATTTTTAACTGCATGGACTTTGAACGAGATACAGCAACGCCAAAAATCCACCCGACGCAAAAACCGCTTAAATTACTGGAACATTTAATCCGCACCTTTACCGACATAAACGATGTCGTAATCGATCCGTGCGCCGGAAGCGGCACAACATTACTCGCCTGTAAAAACCTCGGACGGAAAGGATACGGCTTTGAAATAAAAAGAGAGTATGTCAAAGGCTTTTATGAAAAGTTCTTGCCGCTTGCGCAAGGAGATTTATTTATTCAAGCAGAATTAGAACGGCAAGAAAAAGAAAAGCAAGCGCGCCGCGCAGCAGCGTTAATCAATGCGTAAACAATAAAATTTAAGGGAGCTTAAAGATGGCGATGAGTTTTATCTTTTATGAAACCTTTGCAAAACAATTAAAACTGTTAGACAAAGAATTGCGCTATCAGTTTTATGAAGCGATTATTGAATATGGGCTTTATGGTACAGAGCCTGATTTTACAGGACTTGAAGCGTGTGCGTGGCTTCCGATACAAGAAGCGATAGACAATGCCAAAGCCCGCCGCGTAAAAAATACCGAAGACGGGAAAAGAGGCGGCCGACCGGAAATACCTGAAGAAGTACAGGATGGTATTTGCGAGGACTTAAAAAACGGACTCACTCAAAAAGAAATAGCCGAGAAATACAATGTATCACAACAAACAGTATCAAATATTAAAAACAATGTTTTTAGTGCTGAATATCAAGAAATTTTACCAAATACTAAAAACGGGGTTTTTAGTACCAAATACCAAAAACCACCTGCGAATACTAAAAACCTTGATGTAGATGTAGATGTAGATGTAGATGTAGATGTTAATGATAATGGTGATGGTGATGGTAATGAAATAGTATCCCCGCCGGAAGAACCGGACGGGGATGTAAAGCCTGCACCTATTAAAAAAACACAAATAATTCCCGAACAAGCGGAGCGTTTAGCTCATCTACTCTATGACCTCCACCGGCAGTCAGACCCTCATTTCACTACCAGTCAAAAGCATATCGAGCAATGGGCGAAAGACATAGAAAAGCTTAGCCGCATTGATAAACGCAGCTATGAAGACATTGAAAAAGCAATCCGCTGGATAAAAACGGCGGGGAACTTCTGGTGTCCAAATATTATATCCGGTTCAAAATTACGGGAAAAATACCCGCAAGTATTTTTTGCAAATGCAACAGCAATACGCACGCTCCCCGCCGGAAGGAAAAAACAAGCGATTCGATTGCAATGTAACCGGCACTCAAGAAGAGATGCCGTTTTAAGCTCAAGGAGGAATTATGCACACGTGTGAAATAAAGCAAGTGAAAAAATATATCCCGCTTTTTCGCGGCAGAGAGGAAACCTTTCACTGCGAAAAACATGGAGATGTACAGGTAATGCACCTAGAAGGATCGACCAAGCCGCCTAAATGCCCTTTGTGTGTACAGGAGCGTGAAGAACAAAAAAGGCGAGAAAAGCTTGAAGAGCAGCGAATAAAAAAGCTCATAGCAATGGGCATCCGCGACAAATATTTCAATGAAAGCTTTATCACTTACAAGCCGCAAAATGAAAAAGCAGCGAAATATCTTCACGATCTTTATGAGCTTGCCAAAAATCCGCGCGATACGTTCGTGCTGATGTACGGTAATAGCGGCACGGGCAAAAGCCACCTTGCAAGCGCGGCGGTTGTACTTAACAACGCGGAATATACAACATGGCAATTTTTAGATTTGAGAATTCGATCGACGTATAACAGCTACGCAGCCAAAAAAACGGAATACCAGATGGTAATGCATTATTGCACTATTCCGTTTCTTGTTATCGACGAAATCGAGAAAGGAAAGAACGAAGATTCAAAAAGCAACTGCTTATCGCTTATTTGTCGTGAACGGCACGAACGCAATCGCCCGCTGTGGCTTGCGGGTAATTGTAATTACGAGTGGGTAAAAACAATGCTTGACAGTTCTGTTATCGATCGACTGAAAGAAAAGGGCAAGTCGTTCAATTTCGACTGGGAAAGTTACCGGCCGAAGCTGCGGGAGGCGGAAGCAAAAGCAAATTGATACAGTGTAATAAGTAATTACACAAACATAAACATAACGGAGGAATAAACAATGGTAAAAGGATTCAAAGGGTTTAATCAAGATTTGACCTGTAGAGGATTTCAGTATGAAATTGGCAAGACGTATGAATACAACGGTGAAATTGAACTGTGTAGTAGTGGCTTTCATTTTTGTAGAAAATTACAAGATGTGCATCAGTTTTATGACTTAAAAACATCTCGTATCTGTGAAATTGAAGCAAATGGGGAAATTGATAATGATGGCATAAAATCTGTATGCGCACGGATACGTATTATACGAGAGCTATCACGTGAAGAGATTGGTGCAGCAGTAAACATAGGTAAAGATAATACAGGGTTATTTAACAGCGGAGACCATAACAGCGGATACCGTAACAGCGGAAACTGTAACAGCGGAAACTGTAACAGCGGAGACCATAACAGCGGAGACTGGAACAGCGGAGACCATAACAGCGGAGACCATAACAGCGGAAACCGTAACAGCGGAAACTGGAACAGCGGAGACCGTAACAGCGGAAACTGTAACAGCGGAGACCATAACAGCGGAGACTGGAACAGCGGATACCATAACAGCGGATACCATAACAGCGGAAACTGTAACAGCGGATGTTTTTGTACTTGTAATAATTCTTCCAGTATTTTTATGACAAAGAAAATCATGTATGAAGCCTTTAATAAACAGCTTACCAAAGAAGAATATCAAAAGCTCATAAGTAGTGATGGCTTTTCGATTGTGCAACGTTTTAAATTGTACTCATTCAAAACTCGCACCGAAAAAAACGGACAGAAACACATTGCCCATTTATCCTACAAAGCAAGTTGGCGCATGTTTTGGCAAAGTCTTACGCCGGAGCAAAAGTTGACTATTAAAAAGATGCCGCATTTTGACGCGGATGTGTTTTATGAGATAACCGGTATCAGGCTGGGGAAATTACACAAGGAGAAAAAGTAATGGAATTTGACAAATCGAGAGTATACACCGCGCTTAATGCGGATGAATTGAAGATTGGGAGTAAGTGCATTTTTGCGGATGATTTAAGAGAGTTAAGACGTTTAGTGAGCATAGAGGATACCTCGCAGGTTTTAATCGCAATCAGAGGAGAATCTTATAAATATCGCTTTGAACAGGCAAAAGCTGACTGTATGGGAGACACCCTTTTTGCCCTTGCCTATCTCATCGAACCGCCCGCCGAACCCAAGCACCTGCCTTTCGCAAGCAATAAAAAAGCGATGGAAGCAATTATGAAACATTGTGGGTGGGTAAAACATAAAAATGAACAATATTCTTTTATAACAGCCATAGATATAGGAGAAGAAGATGGGTATGAAATAAAGATAGATGATGATTGGTTTTCGGCAGATGAGCTTTTAAAAAACTATGTCTTTGCCGATGACGACACACCCTGTGGGGAATTGGTGGAGGAGGAAACAAAATGAAGTTGGTTTTTAACTGGCAAGAGTGTGATCCGGGACCGGCTGCATTTGGCGTTGAAGCTGATCATTTAACGTATGAAGCAGAAATACCGGAAAGCTTTATCCCGAAACAAGTTTTAACGGCAATCAAACAGGGATTTAAACCGCGTGTATTGCTGGTGAATGAGGGGACATTGCCTCAAGAATGACCTACCTATCTGTCTGCTCCGGTATTGAAGCGGCAAGCGTTGCATGGGAGCCGTTAGGTTTTAAGCCTATAGGTTTTGCAGAAATAGAACCTTTCCCTTGCGAATTGTTGAAGCAAAAATACCCTGCCGTAAAAAATTATGGAGATATTACGCAATATGAAAAATGGAACGCAGGGGAATTTGACATTCTGGTCGGAGGCACACCTTGCCAGTCTTTCAGTATTGCCGGAAAGCGAGGCGGAAGTGCTGACGAGCGAGGCGCTCTCATGTATGCCTATTTGGGAATTGTGGAAACATATCGCCCCCGCTGGGTTATATGGGAAAACGTCCCCGGCGTTCTATCCTCGAACAGCGGATATGATTTTGCATCGTTCCTTGCAGGGTTGGAAGAATGCGGGTATGGGTGGGCGTACAGGGTGCTTGACGCTCAGTATTTCGGAGTACCCCAACGACGCCGTAGAGTCTTTGTTATCGGACATAGTGATAACGGAACAGACCGTGCCGCAAAAGTATTATTTGAGCCGGAAAGCCTGTGCGGGGATATTGCGGCGGGCAGCGAAACACAAAAGGAAGCTGCCATTACTTTTGGAAAAGGCGTTAGCTACTTCCGTCGCGGAGGAAACTACAAATATCACAAAGATAAGAAAGCCTCAACATTGAGGAATAGTGCAGCATCCGATTGTTTCGATTTGGTTTTAGCAAGAGAAAAAAAATACATCCGTCGTCTTACCCCGCTTGAGTGCGAACGGTTACAAGGCTTCCCAGACGATTATACACAGATTGAATGGCGCGGAAAATCTGCTGAACAATGTCCGGATAGTTTGCGATATAAGGCAATCGGCAACAGTATGGCAGTCCCTGTCATGCGTTGGATCGGGGAAAGGATTAAAAAGGTACAAGGAGAAATAAAATGAAAAAAACAATTATTTTTATAATTATCATTTATGCAGTTTTTGTAGGAATAATAATTAACACCTTTCCAATAAATATAAGCGGGTTATTACTGAGTTGTTTTTCTTTGATTGCTTTACGCTTATTGAAGAGGGAAATCAAGACTAATTATCTTGAAAAAGAACTTGAAAACTATTTTTACAACAAAGCAGGAATAAAATGACATTTACGAAATATTACATAGAGCAGCTTAAGGACATTCCTGTGCTTTTTAGAGAGGCAAAAAGAGATAAAAAAATGTAGGCTTTTTTGATTGCAGCGTCGTTATTACTTTCCCCTATGGCGATATTCATAATGTATTTGTTTGACACAGGGAAAATGAAAATTGATAGCCGCTATTCAAATAAGACAAAAGAGGAGGATAAATAATGCCGTTAAATAAATCGACCGGAAATATGTATAACTTTATAACTCACACTTGGAACACAATTAAGGGTGAATGTCTGCACGGATGCAGCTACTGTTATATGAAACGCTGGGGTAAACAGCCGCCGCTTCATTTTGACGAAAAAGAATTAAAAACCGACTTAGGAAAAGGCAATTTTATCTTTGTAGGTTCTTCTTGTGATATGTTTGCAAAACATATTCCGTATGAATGGAAAATAGACACTCTTAATCGTTGCCTAGAATTTCCTAAAAACAAGTATTTTCTTCAAACAAAAAATCCCGGTAAATTACTGTTTTTTTCGAATGAGTTAAGGTTAAGAATGAATTTTTCTATCTGTACGACACTGGAAACAAATCGATACTATGAAAATATAATGGGAGACACCCCACCGCCAAATGTCAGGGCTCACTGCTTGTCGCGGTTCTTTAGTCTTAATAGGCATATCACAATCGAGCCTATTATGGATTTTGACTTACCGGAGTTTATACAGTTAATTTGGCGGTGTAATCCTGTACAAGTCAACATCGGAGCGGACTCAAGTCCGAAGCGTAACAAACTGCCGGAGCCGCCGAAAGAAAAAATCTTAGAGCTTATTGCGGAACTTGAAAAATTCACAACTGTCGTGCAAAAGAAAAACCTTACACGGTTATTAAAATAAAGAGGAGGCTTTCAAATTGAAACTTACCAAAAAAGAGCGGGAAGAAGTTCGCGCGATGTTCGACGGCCGGTGTGCCTATTGTGGAAAGTTGTTAGCTGATAGATTTTGTGTAGACCACATAAAACCGATTTTTAGAGGTTTAGATGAAAAACCTGCGATAGCTGGAGAAGATGTAAAGGACAATCTTTTCCCATCCTGTCAACGGTGCAATTTGCATAAGCATACATTAACTCTTGATAAGTTTAGGGAAGCAATTAAACACCAAGTCGAAATTCTAAAGGAGAGGGATTATAACTATAAACTTGCCGCCGATTTTGGGCTGGTAAAAGAGACTGGAAATGATGTTATTTTCTGGTTTGAAAAATACAAAGGAAAACAATATGAATAACTTAAATTTATTGCTTATTGAAGGAATAGTTGGAAGTAATCCTGTTATCACCACTTCTAAAAAAGGTACACCGATTTGTATTTTCACGCTAATTTCAAAATGTACTTTTCAAGAGATGGATACTCCACAAGAAGATACGATAGAGATGACGGTTGAGGCATGGGCGCGAGTCGCAGAAATATGCGATAAATATTGCATGAAAGGAGACTCTGTTAAAATTATCGGACGGTTGAAACAAAATGCAACAGATAGCAAGGCTACAGTAATAGCGCATAGTATTGAGTTTAGACCGATAGTAAGAATATAACTTAGGAAAAAGGATGGCAAATAAATGAATATCGGAGATATGTTTTATCTTGAACGGCATAAACGTCGTTTAATCTTACATGATGTCGCTTGTAAAATAGGGTGTTCTGCATTGTATCTCTCTCAAATAGAAACAGGCAAGATGTTACCATTAAAAAGCTCTAGTTTATCTAAACTCTGTGAACTGTATGGACTAGATAGGAATGAAATATATCGGCTTTCCTGTGAAGAAGCAGAAAAGAAGCAAAAAGAAGCACAATCACCTCAAAAACAAACAGGTTCGGTAACGTGCAAACATTCCGACCGGCCGCTTTTGGGGCGTGGGTATGTTACGCATTTAATCAATCACGGATAATGCTATGACATACGGATATATTCGAGTAAGCACCGATAAGCAAACATTGAAAAATCAAAAATTTGAAATTACTAATTTTTGTAAGCGTGAGAAACTGCAAATAGATGGATGGATTGAAGAAACCATCAGCGGCAGCAAAAACTACAATAAGCGTAAACTAGGAGAACTTTTAAAAGTAATCAAAAAAGACGATTTAATCATTTGTGCAGAACTTTCACGTCTTGGACGTAATTTGTTTATGATTATGGAAATCTTAAATATCTGCATGAATAAAGAGTGCAAAGTATGGACGATTAAAGACAATTATCGTCTTGGGGATGACATACAAAGCAAAGTCTTAGCCTTTGCTTTTGGATTAAGCGCCGAAATAGAGCGTAATTTAATTAGTCAGAGGACGAAGGAAGCGCTTGCGCGCGTTAAAGCTGAGGGTAAGCAGATTGGGCGGATAAAAGGTTCGCATAATTCTTATACAAAATTGTCAGGAAAAGAGAACTATATACGCATCAAATTATCTGCCGGATGTACAAGAGCAAGTATCGCAAAAGAATTACATGTTGATAGAACAACACTATATCGTTTCTTGAAAATACAAAATGATCAACTGGATGAGGCAATTACATGAAAACAGACGCAAGTGTAGAGATTGTCCGATGGCAGGGGAACGAATTGACGGTACGGCTACCCGGCGAGATTGATAAAAAACAGATGGATTTTTACATCCGGCATCGGCGTGAGCTGTATAGGCGAAACATGAAAGAAAACAAACGTCCCTTTCATTATCCGCTCATTGAACTGCTATTATCCGACAAATACAAAAAACGCACCACGGGAAAAAATTCACAAAATACGAAGCTGCACGGTATGATCCGCAGCATTGCCAACGATACGGGTAATGATTTTGAGATGGTAAAGTATGTAATAAAGCAGAAAGCAATGAACGAACTCGGCTATCCTACAATGCGCGGAGACGATGGGGAGCCGGTATGGAACGCATTATTGAATGAACCGTTCCCTCAAAGTGAGGCAGATTGCACAACGGTTGAAGAAAGCCTATTGATAGAAGCGGCGTATTTAATCGCTGCTGAAAACGGGATTATGCTAGCATGATTTGCGTTACGCACCCATAACAGTAACAATAGAAATATGAGGAGGTTTAGATATGAAAACTAAACTTATTTTTATAATCATTTTAGGACTTATTCTATTTGGTGTACTGTTTATGCAGTATGGACACGTTCCTTCTATTGACTGTATAGGGGCGGCGGCTATATTAGCCGGAGGGGGTGTTGCAGTTTATGACTGCATAAAACGCAGGAACAAAGCAGCATTAATACCTTTGGCAATAAGTATCATAACGTTCATCATAACGGGATTTATACCGTTTGAAGGTTCAGTTTTAGTAGCCGTATTCGGTTTTATTGCATTGGGTTTATATATTTACCTAACAGTTATTTTAAACCGCCGAAAGAGCCAGACTGAAAAACACTAACATAATTTGCTGCCCCGTCGGGTTTCGTCTCCTTTTCCGGCGGGGCGTTTTTTAAGTGGAGAGTAAACGGATGAATACAGTATCCCTTTTTGAGAATGATTCGACAGCAGAAAAGACGATGACGGTAAAAGAAGTTGCTTGTATTTTAGGGGTAACGGAACGTACTGTACAGCGGCATTTAAAAGCTATTCGAGAGAGCCTCGACAACGTTGTCGAGGTGAAAAACGGAGTACAGACTTTCATTACCGAAGCGGAAGTAACATTGATTAAGAAAAAAATCGAAACAAGCGGGCGTAGTGATATAATCGTACCGTCAACATTACCAAAAACAAACCTTGAAAAACAGCTTTTAATTCGTCAAGCAATGCAATTACAGAATGAAATGATTGCGGAACTGGAAGCGGAAAACGGACAGCTGAAAATTGAGAATGCCGAAGCAAAACCAAAAGCTGAGTATTACGACACACTCATTGAACGGGGAAACTCCACAAACTTGCGCAATACGGCAAAAGAATTAGGAATACCTGAAAAACAGTTTATTGAACAGCTGCAACTGGACCGGTTTTTATATCGTGATAAGCACAATCAATTATGTCCTTATGCTGAATATGTACAGAAAGGTTATTTTGAAATGAAAGAATGGCAGCACGGGCAAAAGAGCGGTATACAAACGCTGATCACCGTGACTGGCAAACAATATTTTATTGGAAAGTACAAAAAGGCAGCATAAAAGATGAATAAAACAACAGAAAGCAAAAAGAAAAAAGGCATAGGGAAACAAACAAAATCGGTGGTAAAAAAGACAGGTCTTATCCGTGCTGAACGTTCAGATAGACCGCTTTTAAAAGGTCATGTAACATATTTAATAAATCATGGATAAACAATAATGACAATAAAAGAAACTCGCCTCTATGTGTTTAATCGGGCGGGATGGCGATGTGCCGTATGCGGCAAAAAAATAGACTGGAGTACGGGACAGCTTGCGCATCGAATACCAAAGACAAAGGGCAATATCAAACAATACGGCTTATCCGTTGTTGACCACCCGTTTAATGTACGGGCAACGTGTTCATTGCGTTGCAACGCAGCGGTATTGATTGGTAATAGCTCGATAGAAAAGCAGCAGCTTATCGAAGCGATTAAAAGGGAGAAAAAAGAATGAAACTTATTGAAAGAATACGAAATACTCTATCTTGCTTTTTAACAAAGGTGATATGCAGCCCGTATATTAAGAGGGTGTGCTACATGTACCGATACAGTTTTTCGCAGTTATGGGAATGCGCTGGTAATGTTGTATATTATGGTTTCATTTGTTTGTTTGCGATTGTGGCTCTACTTTTCTGTCCCATTATGCAACTATTTTATAGCTGTTGGCTATGGAGAGCGCACAAGCGGGAAAAATTACGTAAGACCAATAATGCTGGGTTGGAAGATAAAAATGTTTCGTAAACCGCACAAATACAATGTTGTAAGCAAAGAACGCCGAACAGCCGACGGCATTACGTTTGACAGTATGGCGGAGATGAGGCGATATCTTGAGCTGAAGCTACTTGAAAAATCCGGTGTAATAGCAGGGCTCGAATTACAGCCGAAATTCTTACTTATTCCGAAAACAGAAAAAGGCGGCAGAGCGGTTTACTACATCGCCGACTTCAAATATACCAAAGACGGCAAAACCGTATACGAAGATGTAAAAGGCGTAAAGACTGAAGTATACAAACTCAAGAAAAAACTGCTATTCTACAAATATCCTGATATTTGCTTTTTTGAGAATAAGGTATAAAAACTTATAAAAATGATTGACAAACTTATTCTATAAGCATATTATACAAGTGTATGGTACGTGTCCAATGGAGCAGAAAGGCTGTTAAACAAATGCAAAAAATAGCCGAATCTGATAGACAAACAATATATGTAAAAGCAAAAGAGTTGCGGAACTTTCCTAACATTGGAAATATTAAGCATTTAAAAAATCACAAATATGAATATCGTCTTAGAATTGGCAATTATAGAATTTTATTTAATTTTGATGATGGTGTTAAAATAATATCCATCGAAGAGGTGAAAAAAAGAGATGAACGCACTTACTAACGCACAAATTTTAAATGATAAGAACGGCAATCCTACTTTTGCAGTTATTCCGTTTGAGGTTTTTCAATCTTTATGTAAGAAGAATGAAATAGCTAGCAAAGATAAAGATGTCTATTTTCCCGATGAAGTTGTGGAAAAATTGATTATGGAAAAAAAAACAACTATACAGGCGTGGCGTGAATACCTCAATCTTACACAGGCGGATATTGCGCAGAAAATGGGCATAAGCCAAGCCGCCTATAGTCAAATGGAAACTGCGAAAAAGAACCGCAAGGCAACATTGCAAAAAATTGCCGAAGCAATGAATATCGATTATCTACAACTGAAAATATAATTGTGTTTTCACTAAAGATATGATATATTTCATTTAAGGACAATAAAAATGCAAGTAAAAGTATTAAGTGTGAAAAATCCTTTTGCCTATTTAATTCTGCAAGGCGGTAAAGATGTAGAAAATAGAACATGGACTACCGATTACCGCGGCAGACTTTATATTCATGTAAGCGGCGATACGTTACCATATCCTGATAGCGATAGCGCACCTCCAAAAATCTTAGAATGTAATGAAGATGATATATTTCGTTTATATGCTGATTATGTGAATACTCTCGATGATTATATTGATAATTTAAACGATCGGTATGTTGAAGTTGGCGTTCCTACTGGTACAAAAAGTGAAGAAGAATGGTGTGAAAGAATTAAGGAACGCGCTGAACTATGGCTTTTAAAAAGTCAATCAATAATCGGTTATGTTGATTTAGTTGATATTATACAAAACAGTTCCAGTCCGTGGTCTATAGACGGACAGTATCACTGGATATTAAAAAATCCTACACTTCTTGAAAATCCTATCCGGCAAGTCAAAGGTAGATTAGGATTATGGAATTACAATCTGCCTTAGCAACAATCTTTCCTTAAAAGCATATCCTTATCTCATTTTATTTGTGTTACGCACTACCTTTAGTGTACAGTAAAAGCACATACTCATTTTTTTAGGAGGTGCTTTTATGTTGTCATATTGCGGTAGACCGGTTATGTGTTTTGACGCTTCCGGCGGAGGCGGCGGTAGTTTTGCGCGAAGAATAGGCGTAGGAACTAAAAATAGTTTTATCCTCAAAACAAAAGACGATAGGGGGCGTGTTCGTTACCGCTAACCTATGAAAAACCTGTATGCGTCAATACAGTACATGGCGGAGAATATCAGCTCCGCCATTGTGCTTTATTCACTTGGAAAAGACTCAACGGTAATGCTGGACTTATTCAACAAGTTCATGAAGGGGCGGTATACGCCCGTTTTTTTATATTACTGTGAAAACCTTGAAAGCAAAAATAAAGTCATTCGCTACTACGAAAAGCGGTACAACATTAAAATTGAGCAGTATCCACACTACGAAACAACGTACCTGATTTCACGAGAGGGTAAAAATATAAAGCGGCTAACAATGGCTGATACCTTCGCCGCATTGCGAGCAAAATATAACATTGAATACATAGCGTTAGGCTGGGAGGCTTGCGAAAGCTTAGCAAGAGCCTGTATGCTTAAAACCTTTGATAACGGTATTGATTGGAAGTACAAAAAGCTTACCCCCCTCCACATCTGGGCGAAAAAAGATATAGACAACTACATAAAACAAAACCGCCTCATCCTTGCGCCGGAGGTCTATTCCGGTTTTCGCAATATTGACATCTATAAGGGAGAATCCCTCGAATGGCTTAAAAACAATTTTCCCGATGATTATCAAAAATGGGTAATAAAATACCCGATGGCGCAGGCTGATTTTATAAGGTGGCAGGAATATGGAAAATAATAAGTTTGAAGTCTATCAAATACAAACGGTACAGCGCAGCAGCATCCACGAAGCTCCATATAATCCGAGAAAAATATCGAATGAAGCCCGTAAAAAACTCAAAAAGGGCTTAAAAACGTATGGACTGGTTCAGCCGATAGTCGTCAACCGCAAGACAATGAATGTTGTCGGCGGGCATCAAAAACTATCGATAATGGATGAGGAATATAAATACCCGACAAATGACTATTCGTTGCAAGTATCGATGATACAGGTGGACGAGGAAACGGAAGTAAAAATCAACATCTTCTTGAATAATCCCGCCGCTCAAGGCGAATGGGACAACGAGTTATTACAAGAAATAAAATTGTCCTATCCCGATATTGATTTTCAGAAAGATTTAGCCTTTGACATGTTGGATATGCAGTATATTTTTGCCGGTTCAAGCCTCTTTGATGATGAAAACGACTCCCTTTTTGACACCAAGCCCGAGCAGGAAGATATAGTTGATATGGTAGAAGAGGCGAAAAAAGCCGACCGCCTGAAAGCTGCGCGGCAGGCGGAACGGGATATGCGCAAAGCCGATAACCGAAGCGATAACGACTATCAAGCAAAGTACGATGACTACACGCTTACCCTTGTATTTGAAAACAATGCCGCAAAGCAGGATTTTTGCAAGAGGGCACACATCGAAGCAAAAGAAAAATTTGTAAAATCTTCAATCCTTTATGACGTGGCGGATGGTAAAATCAACATGAGAGGGCAACCGTAATGGCCGAAAAATGGGAGCGGCAAGAAGGGGAAAGCGCGAAACAATACGCATACTTTAAAATGTTTCTTGACCTTGGCGCCTTGCGGACAATCCCAAAAGTACAAGAAAAGACTAACAAAAGCCTAACATATTTGAACACTTTATCCTCTCGTAACAACTGGATAGCTCGTGCCGACGCTTACGACCGCTATATTGACGAAATTACCCGTAAGGAAAATATCGAAGCGATTAAGAAAACTAACAAAGAAAACATACAGCTTGCGCAAGCGATAAAGTTTGTTGTGGGGAAAAAGGCAAAGTTACTCATCGACAAGATAAAAGCTGCCGGAGAGAATACGGAAAGTTTAAACGAAGTGATAAACGAAATATCGTGGAATGTCTTACCGCAGCTTGCGAATATGGCGGTTGAGATTGAGCGCAAGGCGTATGGTATGAACGAGGAAATCTTAAAAATATCTATAGGGGACAATTCCGGCATTGATGATATTGAAGTGAGTATATCGCTTAAAAAAGCGGCATTACGTGAAAAACTCATGCCGATTGAAGATAAGAATAACCCACAAAAGGATAACGCATGAGAGCCGAACCGATAACCACACCGACGCCGGTCCAAACCGGCTGGAAGTGTATTGATGATAGGACGCTGACTGCTGATATGCTCAGGCGCGATAAGGAAGCGCAAGAAGCGTTTATCAATGCGCTTACACCCGCAGAGCTTGACGCGCTGCCGTTCGATTGGGGCTTTTGGGCGAGGGATGATCAGCTTCCGCCCAGAGACTGGATCACGGGAGAAAAATACATCTGGTGTTTACGCTGCGGGCGCGGCTGGGGTAAGACACGGACAGCAGGGCAAGCGATCATCGAAGCGGTGAGAACGGGCAAGTACAAACATCTTTCGTTATGCGGAGCGACAGCCGAAGAGGTGCGCGATATTATGATCAACGGAGAGTCGGGGCTTGCCCGCTATTGCCCTCCGTCTCTGGGTATGGTATATAAGCCGTCGATAAAAAAAGTCTTTTTCAGTAACGGTGCAGTGATCAGTATTTTCTACGGTTCAGAGCCGGAGAAATCCAGAGGTGCGCAGTCTGATTGGCTCTGGTGCGATGAAATACATAAATGGCAATATCCGGAAGAAACCTTTGATAACCTTCTTCTTGGCTTGCGCTTAGGGAGCAATCCCTTATGTGTGGTAACGAGTACCCCGAAACCGACAGCATTTACCAAGCGGCTGGAAGGACTGACAAACAGCGACGGGAAACCCTGCGTACATGTAACCGTTGGCAGCACCTACGAGAATAAGTCAAACCTTTCTCCGGCATTTATCAGCACGATTGTTTCAAAGTATGAAGGTACCCGTTTAGGACAGCAGGAACTCTACGCGCAAATTCTTGACGATAACCCCAATGCCCTCTTTAAAAAAGACTGGATAGAAAATAACAAGGTTGACGCTTTACCGCTTGTTGCAAACCGATACCGCATTATCGTGAGCGTCGATCCTGCGGCAAGCCATACGGCGGATTCAAACCATACCGGCATTATCACGGTATTAGAGGGAGCCGCTCCTGAACGGCTTATCAGCGCCGCTGCTATTCAGCACAAAAATGAAAGCCACTACTACGTGTTAGCTGATGCGTCTCTTATCGGAACTCCTAATCAATGGGGCTTAACGGTAAAAGCTATGGCAGAAACACAGAAAGCCGATACGGTTGTTATCGAAGACAATCAAGGCGGCGACATGGTAGAAAGCACGCTCATCAATGCGGGAGTAACGCAGCGCATTCACCGTGTGCGGGCAGTGCATTCAAAACTGGCGCGGGCGCTTAACTCATCTACCCTTTGCGAGCAGGGACGCATTCACTTCTACCGGAACCCGCTCTCCTATAACGCGGAACACGGAACCGATCCACTGGATATGCTTGAGGATGAATTATGTAACTGGCAGCCGGGAGACGATAGCCCCGACCGCATGGACGCATTCGTTCACGCAATCAATTATCTAAAACCCGATTTAAAAGACTTAGCGCACGAAGATGCGGCAAAAAGAGCATTGTTTAATGTTCTGGGAGGTATATAGAAATGAGCGGGAATGCGCTACTTAAATTGATTTTGGTAATATTGTGGATTGTGTTAGTTGTGCTGGATTACATAATAGTAAAGGGTATGAAAAAACTATATAAACAGTTTGAAGAATTGATGCAACTATATGCATTTAAGCAACAACAGATGCACAAAGATAAGGCGGAAGATAAATGAAACTTGCAGACTTTTTTATGCGGAACCGGAGCATCTCCGGTTTATTCTTAGATAGCGGCATTACAAAACGGGATGCCGCTGAAGCATTTAGCAGCGTAAAAACGGACTATGTACTATCCCGCTCCCTGTATTCGTCAGCGCCGTCGCATCAGAGCGGCTATCTTGACTATGCGCTGGGGAACTACTGTACCAAGCTCTATATCGACACCTTCTGCTGGTTTATCGGCTTACCTGATATTCAAGCGGAAAGCGATACGTTTTCAAAAGCGATACAAGCGTTTTTAACGAGAAATAAGACGCTTCTTTTCAACATTTACAAGCAGACGATGGTAGACGGTAAGCATTATGTCTGGATAAGATTAGAGCAGACTGCAACGGGAAAAAGTGAAATCCGCATAAAGCAAATCCCCCTTGAGCTTGTTATTGAAGATGATTGTATCAAAGACCTTACAGGCGGCTATACGCGCTTCGTAACCGAAACGGTTGAGAAATGGAAAGAGAGAGGCGTAGACCGCAAAGCGACAATCCGCATCACCCTTGAGGCGGGCAAGGAAACAATCGACATTGACGGCGATCTTCCTGCGGGGTATCGGCAGAAGCAAACGGTCAACCGTACTGCCTTCCCGTTTGTGCCGGTATTTTGCCTTTATAACAACAAGCAAACATTCTTAAAAGACGGAATCCCCGAAATTGCTCCGGCGGTTCCATTTATCCGCCGGTATGATGCCACCTTGCGAAAACTCGGACGGCATATCGACAATATTCTTGAGCCGCGCTTATTGGTCAAGGTGAAAAACGTTGCACAATTCCTCAAATACTCATTTGGGCTTACGGATGAGAGAGTTGACAGACTGGCGGAAGGAAAAGAAGCGATTGATATGACGCAATTTAAGGCTGCCATTTTGGACGGCGAAGATGCGGCAAGCGAGGTTCGGTATGTCGGGCAAGCCAATAATGTAGAAAGCGCTGTTTCGCTTCTTAAACTCTTACACTGGATTATCGTTGAGCTTACGATGCCTGAATACCTGTATGGAACGGCGATGCAGTCAACCAATGCGAGCGTTGCCGAGCAGTCTCCTGTATGGGCTAAGAAAGTAGAAGGACGGCAAGGTGAATATAACGAGTTTTACTATTGGCTTATCGATGTGTTCAAAGCAGCCCGCATTGCGCTTGCAGGGCGGGATGAATTTGCAGGGGATGGAGGAGCCGATAATCCGATCGTTCGCTGGCAGGAGCTGACGGCAAAAGATGATGTTGCAATGATGAACGCCCTTAGCACCTTTGTCGGCGCAATGGATAAAGCCATGACAATGGGCTTAGTCTCTCCCAAAAGCGCCTTTAATACTCTTAAAACCTTTATGGCAATCCCCGCAGACTATGAAACGGAAAAGGATGCCGCTACAGAATGGCTCAAGCTCAAAATCCGGCTTGAAGCCTTGCAGGACAGAATCCGCAGCGGAGATATAGAAGCCGAAGCTGCGATTGAAGACCTCTTTAAGAGTGCGTAAATGGACTTTGATTTATCGGGCTTGCCGGAAGAGCTGCAAGGCTTTATCCGCACAGCATTGCAGGGGCGGCGTAAGGCATTACTGACCGCCGAAGCGGAGATAAAAGCGGCGTTGCAAGAAAGTATCAATCGCATACGGGAGCGGATCGGTAAGAGGGGCGTTTTTACCGGCATTACTCAAGAACTGGCAGAGCGCATAGCAGAGGAAAAAGTCTTTTTTGCTTCCGAGCTTGAGCGTATTACGCAGGAAGGATTAACCCGCGCAGCGTATGCGGGGCTTTTTATCGGTGAGCAGACAAAACAGTACTACAAAGCAAAAGGCTTGCTCAAATTCCGTCTGATTGAAAAAGACGCACTCCGTGAAGCGGAGGTCATCGCAGAAAGCACTATGCGCAAACAGCGGATATTCAAGAATAAAGAGTTCATCCTTTCCGACCGGATATGGGATATATCTGATAATAACTATGACAAGATACAAGAAATCATTTCAAGCGGCATCAATACCGATTGTGTCAAAGTTGCAAAGGCATTACAGCAGTATGTCAAAGAAGGAGCAGAAACGTTCGTAAAAGACTACCCGAATATGTACGAACGTATGGGTGGACGGGTTCCGAAAAACTTAAACTATGAAGCCTTACGGCTTGCCCGCAATGAATTATCCGAGGTGTATTGGCAGGCAACGATAGAAGGATTTAAAGAAAACCCTGCTGTAACAGCGGTAAAGTGGCTTTTATCGAACAACCGGCTGCCCGGCTATCACGATATTTGCGATATGATGGCGTATGCCGATGATTACGGACTGGGAGCGGGGATTTATCCCGTCGATGCCGCCCCCGAAAAGCCGCATATCTGCTGTCTTTGCTCTTTAGCGCCGGTTATTGCAAAAGACATAGAGCGCGGAGACGTTGCCAATAAGCTGCCTGAAAATTGGGAAGCAATCAAAACGCGGCTGGAGAACACCTCCGCATTTACTAATCTGGAAGAATTAACCGAAGCACAGAAAAAGAAACTGAAAGCGCAGCGGCACGCGGCATACCAGAGACGGGCAGAAGAAAAACGATATAAAAAAGTTGTAAGCAAGATTGAAACGAAAACTCCAGAAGAATTTGCAGAAATTATCAAAACTTCTAAGGCTAGTTTGCCTGAAACTATGGCTTGGCGCGTTGATGCTCACACAAAAGAAGAGTATAATAACATCAAGCTGTTCGCCTCAAAAGGCGGCTCTTGCGTTGCAATAAAACCTGATGGAGATATTATCAGTGTATGCAAGAACTCAAACGATAAAGGTACAAAAGGCTCCGATTTAATTCGGTATGCCGTCGATAACGGCGGGGTAAAGCTAGATAGCTACGCAGGTAATCACGGCTTTTATACAAAGAACGGATTTGAACCTGTTGCGTATGTTACATTCAATGAAGAGTATGCCCCACCGGATTGGAAGAAAAATGTAACAGGTTACGAGAAAGAAGATATTGTATTTTATAAATATACAGGAAAGAGAAAAGAAACAGATTGGGAGAAAATAAAAAACGATATTAAACTTTTTGATAATTATGATGCAGCAACGAATTATAGAGATGATTTGTTAAAAGGGAAATAGGAAATGACGTACAAAGAATATCGAGATGCAGTGAAAAACCAGTTTTTGAAACTCTGGAATAATCTTACAGAGCAAGAAGTTGAAAGCTACTTCAAACGCGAGGGTGAAAAAGTTATTCAATCTCGATACGAATGTTTAAGTAGTACAGATGAAGGTGTGCGTGGAACTGGGAGTATAGACTCTGTCGCCTATTGCCTATATATGATGTATGAATAATTTTTTATGGAACGGAAGATAATAATATTTGACGAATATTTTGAATTAGTAAAAGACTTTTTCTCACAATATAATTTAACAGAAAAAGAACGGGACGTATATTTGCAGTCAAATGAAGTTCAACAAGAAATAAAGGAAAAATACGAAGATGGAATACAGCGATATAAAAAGGGCATGATCAGCTATGATGTTTTGACAACCGGAACTGTTGAATCGGTTTGTTATAACCTCTGGCTTGAATATTAGACGAAATAGAGAGTATCGAGGTTGTAGAAGGATAAGAGGGAGGTGTAGGATGTCAGATAAACTCTTAACAAAGAATTTCAATTTTATCGGTTTTGGCGTATTAAATGTTACGATGGTCGGCAGCGGTGCGGAGCTGGCATTACAGCCTTTTTTGGTATCTAAAACAAAAAACGGCATGTATGAAGCGGTAGCGCTTAATTTCGGTACGGTTGCACTTGGTCTTACCGAAGATGATGCGATTAGAAATGTAAGCCTAAGCATTTTTACTTATGGCGTATCATTTATACAGGCAAACGCGCCGCTTGAAACAATTTCAAGGGCAAAATATATGGCAGATTTTTTTGCAGAATATGCACGTCTTTCAATGCGGCATAGTAAAGCAGTGCAAAAAATGCTTGCCTTTTCGCATCAAAACGAAACAACCGGTTCATATACAGCATCTGGGTATTACTATCAGGCGGCATAAATGGAGGGATTGTTGCTGTTTAAACCTATTATAAAGATATTGCAAAGCAAAAATATTATCAGTTCAGAAATTGCCTGCGGTTCTATAAAAGATAATAGGAGTACATTTTATTCTATTTCATATTATTCTGCACAATCGAATGGAATAGCTGTATTTAATGTAATAGTTATAGATGGTATACATTATATGAGTGCAAATGAACTAAGAATACAATCTCGCATATTCGGTTTTAAAATGGCAGATATACTCAAGTTATACAAAATCGAACTGGAAAAACAAAAATGAAAATACGAAAAAATATGAACCGTTGCATATTCTGCAACAGTTCACACACTATTTCCACTTGTTGTAAAATCCGCAACAACTGAATCAGCTTCAGGTAAATAACGCTTACCCATCCCGCAAAGAGCCTTCCAAAAAGACGGCACAGTCAAATTCGTAATCATCTTTTTTCAGAGGAAATGCCGATATCTCCGAGTATTTCTTGTACGCGCATACAACGCCGGAGTGCGTTACAGCGTTCACGGTATCCGTGTATTCCTTCCTCGTCAAAAACTGCATCGATGTCTTGCTGGGACGTGCAGGTATTGAGCTTTTCAAGAATCCGGTTATCGGCTTGGCTTAACGGCCTTTTTACCAATCCTAACTTTTCATAGAAGGGAGTGAGCCGCCAATAGCCATTGATAAAATGGCAGAGCGTAAATTCATACAACTGCTCATCTGTCGGAGGCGTTGAGGGGCTAAAAAAATAAGACGGCGCATACATCGCATAGGTCAAGTACCGCTGCTTTTCTTGTATATCAGTAATGCCGAAGTGAACAAACACAACGGCTATTTGTTCTGTGCTTTTGCATTCCCGTAATGCGCCGATGATGCGCTTGTCAAAACTCATTCGCATTATCCCCTATGGTATTGAAAAAAGTATGCCCTTACATCCAAAATAAGGAACTTTGATTTTTAAGGGTAAGGGCGTATCGTTTGTACGTTGTAGTTCAAAGTCCTTATTGCAACATAAAATTGTATAGCAGTTGTCGAGGATTACTCGGTAACTGCTATTTTTCTATCAGCCTCTAGGGAGGACGAAAAAGACTGAATTTAAATTTTAGAAAGTATTTCATGCCTATTGTAAAAAGTATTATTGTTAGTATTGCCGAAAGTATTATAACGGCAATCATCCGGCGGTGCAGCTTGTCCTTTTGTTTATTGATTATTGCCTGCTGTTCCGCTATTGTTTCGGCAGCCTCTCTCTCGTATGCGTTGTAAGATTGCCGCAAGGCTTTCAAGCTCGCTCGCTCCGTCTGTAATTGACTGCGTAAGATGTTCGCTGCGCTTTCGGCTTTCTGCAATTTCTCGGTTAAGCTCTTCGCTTTGCTCTCTTGCGCCCTCAAGCGTTCCGTTAAGTTGCTCGCCTGTAATAGCAGATTCTGTCTGCTTATCTTCAAGTTCTCCGATATGCTCTCTAACCTCGTAAGCTCCGTCTCCGTTACCGTATATAGCCGCTCCTGTGCAGCAACCTGAAAGCATAAAGAACACAAGACAGATAAGGCAAACAATAAAAACATTCTTTTCATACATTCACTGTCTCGCTTTTTTCTCTGATTGTTTGATATATCCCTTAAAAAAGAGCCATTGAGGAAAATACAAGACGGCGTCAGTATGGAACGAATACCGTTTGTGTGTCTGGTTATCTATCCAATAGAAATGCGGACAAAATACTTTATAATTTTTATGATTTTCAAAAGCCGATACACATTTAATTGTTACTTTCCGCCCGTATTTTATTTTTGCCTTTATCGCTTCTATAAAGCAGTTTGAAAAGTATGTTTTTTCTGTGTTCATTTATCACATCCTATTCCTTCATAAGTTCAAAATGCGGATTGTCCCATCCCTTACCCCAGACCTGCCCGTATCCGCCTGCGCACCAGTCAAGCCCGTAGTCTTCACCGATAGCGCCGATTTCTTGCCAGACCTGCTCCGGCGCACTCCACCAGACGCGGCCGTCTTTTACCGGCGCAATATCAACAGCGTTTCCGCCAAAATGCCGAGAGTTTGTCGTCTTTGTTACAATACGCTTATTTTCCGCTTCCGTTAAAAGGTACAACCCTGCTTTTTTGCGGAGTGCATTCACATCCTCAAGCGGCTTGCGCCCTTGCGCGTAATAGGCCGTCTGCGTATCAACCGTACGATCTGTTTCAAGGACGATTACCTCTATGCCGCGCTTTTTCAGTTCTGCTAAAAAAGCGCGTGTCCGCTTCGCAAGTTCCGGCTGCAACCGATCAATGTCTTTTATCGTTCCCATCTTTAAAACCTCCTAAAATCTTTTTACCGTTGTAGATGTTTACAAATTCGTCTAATGTCATGTTTTGTTATCTCCTATGCATTCAGTTTCTGTAATACTTCCCGTAATTGTTCCGCCTGCCTGAGTTTCTTTTCTTTTTTTTCTTTACAGAAATCAGCGCGGAGTTTATCGCCTATTTTTTCAAAAAAGCGGTAAATATGATTCATACATATCAGCTTTACTTTTTACTTCACGTAAATAAATAGCTGCTGCGCGTCGGGTAAACTCTTTTGCAACGACATATATTTTATTTGCATCGATAGGTTCCGGCGGTTGAACTGCACACTTTTCCGCACGGATTATTTCTCGCTTTAAGTGGCTGTATAATTCCGTATTAAGCTGATCTATATAGCTGTCAACCGTTCGCACGGTCAAATCCTCAAACCCATTTTTATACAACCGCTTATTCAAGATTGCTTCCGCTCGATACATACAGCAAGAAAGACTACTAATGCCGGTTAAAAGGTAAGATATGTCGGGCAAAATATCCTCTGCCCGCTCCTTACGGAGAAGTTCTATTCGCTCGCAAGCGTCCTTCATCAGATACATTAAACCGATTGTATCTATCTTTTGTACCTTTCCGCCTTCTGCTACTTCAATTGTTTGTCCGAAAAGCGAAAGTTTGCCGCCCCTTCGTAATAACAGGATGAATGCAAGCGCTACTATCACGCCTAAACCAATCCATCCGATAGGCGGTAATTTCTCTATAGCCATAAAACGCTGCCTTGTTGAATAATTTTGTAACATCAGCATAGAAGAAAAGCAGTGCGTAACGCAAATCGGCAGGGATAAAAATAATTTTTTTAAATATTTTCTTTTTTTTACGTTCAAAATTTGTGTTACGCACCCCCAATTATTTACAATACTCACCGTACCACAAAAAGAGGTGATGACATGGGGAAGTCTGGAAAAAACACATATACGCAAAAACCACTTTTTACCGATCCTGCGCAAACTCCGTTTGTATCGATTGAGGCTGTGGGTGAAATGCTTTCCGAAGTGGAAGCAAAGACAATGATAAGCCGCATTCCTCTTAATCCGCTTGCGACACCTGAAATGATTGCAGCGCTCAAAGGGGATACCGATCCGCTCGATTGTATTTTTGCCGTTGAATATCGAAAAAGCAAAAGCGGCGTTGAATATCTTGATGCGGCGTATGAACATATTGTCGAAACGATTTTGACCAGTACGGTTTTTATTCCTTCCGGCTATGGGCATCAATCGCAAGAAGCATTCTTTTATGAAGGACGTGAGATATACGGAACGGTTATCGGCGCATTACTCGATAAAGAGGCGGGGAAAGTCTATTACCGCATTATTCCCGACAAGGGGGAGCACGCCGAAAAAATTCGCAGGTGGCTCAAGAACAAACAAATCAATGCGGTGTCTATTTGGGGCATTCCGACGTATGCGGATGAAAGGAAAAAGACGGTTATTGATTATGCGCTCCGCTCGGTAGACTTTGTGCCGCCCTTGTCTGAAGGGCAGCATAATGAAAGCGCAATCGGGCAGATGGCGGGTATGAGCTTTAATGAGCAGGAAAGAAAAATCCGTGATGCCTTGCGAGAGCGGTACAAAGACTATGTTTTTACGGAAGATTTTTATGATGATTATGTCATCGGTGAATATAAAAATCGGTTGTATAAAATTCCGTATAGCATACAAAACGATACGGTTATATTCGGGGCGGCTCAAAAGGTGCGTCGCGTTGTTGAATATAAACACGAGGAGGTAGAAATGGAACTGACAAGTATAGCAAATGATGAGCTTACGGCAGAAATCGCACGGAGAACAAAAACGGGGCTTTTGTCTGCTCAAGCTGTTGCAGGGGAAATGGGGGTAAAACTGGAAGATGCTCAAAAGATGAAAGACTTAGAGACGGCTTCAAGTGAACTTGCTGAACTGAAAAAAGCTGCCGGAGAAATGGCGGTTGCCGATGCGATTGCTTTTGCGAAAAAAGCGAAAGAAGCGGAACAGGAAGCGGCGGCAAAAAAGGCATTTGGCGAAATGGTCGAGGCGGTGAAGGCAGAAAAAGGCTTAATCAAAGACGGTAAGCCCTTCGGTGAAATGGCAGTGTTGGTGGATAAATTCTGTCATTTTGAAACCGGTATGAGTAAAGAGCAGGTTGCAGGGGAAATGGATCGCGTGATGAATGACGCGGACATTCAAAAGCTCGTGCAAGGGAAAACCGCAACCGCTCCGGTTGGTCAGATGACCGGTGCGGTTGCAAAAAGTGAGCCGGAAGTATACGAAATCTAAACGAGGGGGTGTGATATGACTGGAGAGCACAGACTTTTATCAGTTAATAAAACGGTTGCAATCGCAGATGTAACAATTCCTGCGGGAGGAGCGCAGACGCTCGATAATCACGGCATTGTCTTTGTCGGCGACCGCGCGGGGGTTGTGCTGCAAAAAGAAGCGGGCAATCAAGTAACGGTGTCTTTTGACACGCAGAGGGAATGGACAACGGAGAGCTATGATAGCGCCAATTTGCCGAAAATCGGCGAAAAGGTGTATCTCGGTGCTTCGGATGGCAAGCTCACGAAAACCGCAAGCGGAAATAAGCTCGTCGGCTACTACTGGGGGACGATTGGGGGTGCGGTGCTTTTTTCGCTTCACGCATAAAAGCAGACCGTACATAACGATGAGGAGAAAGAAATAATGGAATTTGTATCACATGAAACAATCCGTATGAAAAATGCTACGGAGAAAAAACAGATGTCGTTGCAATACCGTGCGCCGAAGGTGCCTGCCGGTGAGATGGCAATAAAGGATACCGGCTCCGGTACGCGCACTGAAATCTTTACGCGGGAAATGCTTGCGCGGGCGGTCGGCTTACCGTCAGGGGAAATGATGAGCGCAGAGGATTTGCATAAGTTTGCAAAGCAAGCTGTTCTTGACGTATCGCTCGGTATGGCGGAGCATCCTGCCCTTTATTCCTTCATTTACGAAGAGATTAAAAATGCCGATTTTCCCCGCACAATCAAAGTGATGGAGCTTATCGGAATGCGCGCTGCATTCGGTGTTACCAACGATGGGGAAAGTGTGCCGATGGCGGATTTTAAATTCGGTAAGCTCGATACGGTTGATTTTAAGACGTTCGCTGCCGGTTATTCCATTTCACGCGGCTGGGTAAACTTCAATGAATTTTGGAAATTACCGCAAGCGTCAAAAGCGCTCGGTATTGCGCATAATGCCATTCTTGACCATCTGCACCTGTCGCCGATTATTACGCATTCGTATACCGGAGAGGCTGTTACCAATAAGGTAACAACCGGTAGTACCGACCTTGAGAATGTGTGGCTTACACTGCGGCAAGGGCTTAAAGATGCCCTCAAGCGTACCAATGCAGGCGGCTACCGGATTCGTCCGACTATAGCCCTTTGTAACTCTGCAACGGCGATGGATGTAGAGGCGGCAATCAAAGGTTTATTGCAAAAAGGTACACAGCTGGGGCAGCTCGCACAGATTCAGAGTGTTTTAAGTTATGACGGCTGGACGGGTGAAGTCGGCGGAATTAAATACGAGTTTAAAGCTCCGGCTGATAACGAAGTGTATTTAATCGTTCCGAAGCGTTCGTTTAAGGCGCTTGTAAAAGAAGATTTAACGCACCTTGAACAGCGGGGTAACATTCTCACCCTTTCTGAATTGGATGTTGTCGAAACCTTTACCCGTTGCGCGGTTGCCGGGGTTGCAGATGCCGTGCATAAGGTAAAGCTCGCATAAGGTTTTAAAGAGAGAGATGCGTATTTCGTCTCTCTCTTTAATGACAGATCGAGGAGATGATATGGGAAGTGAAAATATTACCTTACGTATAATGAAAACCGCTAACGGCTGGTATGTTGAGCATGAGGCAAGTGATGCAACGAACAGTTATACCGTTGAAGGAGATGCGTGGGAAGCGCTCAATCCTGCGCTTGCGGGAACTTTTGAAACGCCGTTTAAAGCGTCGGAAGAAAACGAAAACAGCGTTGAAAAGCCGAAGATAAGCGAATTAAAAGCAAAGATCAAAACACTTGAAGCGGCGGAAAAAGAGTTACACGACTTGAAAGAAGCGGCAGGTGATATTGATATTTTGCAGGCGATTGAAAGCGCAAAGAAAGCGCAAGCGCAAACAAATCCGCAAACATAGAAGGGGGATAGCAGCGCATGATCATCACCGAAGAGCTGATACAAAGAATCCGCACTCTGCTTAACGAAGCAATACCGGACGGGGGCAGCGAAGAAAATACGCATTTTTCTACGCTTGATTTAACTATCACATTGCAGATATCGGAAAGTGAAAATCATGCGCTCTACCTTTTATGGACGCAAAAAGCGGGCATTATTCAAAAAGATGGAGGCGATATAAAAAGCATTAGTGCAGGCGGAGAAAGTGTTGAAAAATACACCGTCGCCGATTATGTGAATCTCTGCCTTAAAACTGCGCAAGGGTATAAAGAGGCATGGGAGGCGGAGCGGAAAAATGCTGGTGCTTCGTTTTTAATCTGCTGTAAAAAAGATGATGATGAGGCGGCGCTATGGTAAATACTGTCAAACAATTACGGAAAGACACGGAAAGTATTATCGATGTGAACCCGTCTCTTCTTGCATTTATCCGCCGTGAAAGAGAGAAAAATGAATACGGCAATGTAAGGGAAGTAGAAAAGCGAACGGAAATACAGCGGGTGCGGATTGCAGAAATCTCACACAGCGAAACCGACCGGCTTTTGCAAGAAGGATTGTTAAAGACGCATATCGTCAATATCACCGCATTCCACGATGCGGATATTCAAGCAGGCGACTTATTCGATTTTCAAGGCAACCGGTATGAAGTCGTTTTTATCCGAAAGATCACTATCGGCGGGTATGCGCCGGAGAATGCCTACAAGATGTCAGGCAGGGCAAAAGAAATACGGGAGGCAGCCGAATGAGAGGGATGGAAGCGGTCTTTGCAAACTTAGAGGCGGTAAAAAAGGAAATGCTCGACGCTTGCGAGATGGTTGCCTGCGAAACGGCCGCCAGTATGGAGCGGTATGCGAAAGAAAACCGCGTATGGACTGATCGAACAGGAGATGCCCGCAAGGGATTACGCGGTGTTGCTTCTCGTTCGTCACAGGCAATATCGGCAGGGATTTATCAGGATTTATACGGCAACACCGGAAAAGAATATGGCTATTGGCTTGAAAACGGAGAGCGGAAATTAGCGGATGGGCAATTATTTGGGCAAAAGTACGGCATATTACGTCCAACTCGGAACGCCCATGCCGGTATGTTTTTCGACGGTATCGAAAAAGCGTGCGGACAAGCGCTCAAACGACAATAAGGAAAGGAAACGATGCGAAGCGCCTTGTATGCGGAACTGGTAAAACTTTATCCGGTATATTACATCGGCAACGTTGGAAAAACGGTAAAAAAGCCGTTTTTGATTATGCAGTTTGAACACGGCATTAAAACAACTTTCGGCCGCTGGAATATGGTTACCGTTACGGCTTACGTTGCGGCGGGAGACTTTGCGCTTCTTGATGCGGTATGTGAAAAAGTTATTTCCGCATTGGACGGGAAGCATCTTAAACGGATAAACGATGAGAGCGTCTTTTTAGTGCAATACGTCGATTGTTCGGGAGACCTCGTAGAGGATTCTCTTGGAGCAATTTCAAAGCAGCTTAATTTTAAAATCCCCTCTTTCGGCGGAGGTTTTATGTAAAGGGAACCGGAAGAAAAAGCATCATAAGCTTTTGTGCCGGTCCTATAAATGGAGGTTAAAAGATTTATGGAAAAGAAAAACGAATACGGGTATTCAATCGGACAGATGCAGGCAGCGCGTCTGAATGCTGACAAAAGCTGGCCGTCTCCTAACGATTGGGAAGATACCAATCCTCAAACCGGTGAAGTGAGAAAGCACAGGGGAGGACTCATCGGTAAAATAGGTCCGTTCAACATTGACGGCTGGACGGGGGACGATTTAAAGCTGACGGTTCTGTACGGCACCAAAAGAGAAACCTTTACCTTTGCCTCGACCGCTGCGAATAAAAAAGCGGTGAGTGTCGCTGATATGGTAAAAGACTTCAATACCGCCTTTAGCGCCCTTGAATCAAAAGGGATAAAGCTCAAAGCGGCTAAAACGGACATCGGATCAGATTACGATGCGGAGTACCTTAAAATCACCACAAAGGCAGCAGGGGATTTACCCTTTTTTGCCCCGATTGGGTTTCAAGGGAAACTCGCCGAATTACTCGGTATTGTCGGCTATGTTTCGACCAAAGAAGCAAAGAGCTTCAAAGATGATTTTGACAAGGAAAGCGGTAAAACGGTTGATGCGACGAGTGGACACGGGATTCGCTGTACGGTAAAAGAAGCGGATAAAATAAAGGGTGTCAATATTACCGCTTCTTTTGCAAGCCTGCCGAATAAGTTCTTTTCCCTTGTTACCGGCAACACGTACAACGAGGAAACGGGAGAGCTGTATATCGACAATGCTGGAAGCCCGCCGCTTGTCACCTTCCGTTACTTCGTAGAGCAGTACGAAAAGGGGCAAAACACAAAAGGTAGTTATGCCCGCGTCAAAGCGGTTATTTTCCCTTCGTGTCAAACAACGCCAACAGGAAGCGAAGCAAGTGAAGATGCTTTTGGAGCTGTCGAACTGCAAGGCACCGGCGGGGAAAATAAGCGCAGCAATTTACCGTTAAAGTTTATCAAAGAAATTTCACTTGCCGACTACACGCAGTACGTACAAGGGTAAAACAAATCATCAGCCCGTCTATTGTTTAGGCGGGCTTCAATCCACCTTCAAGAGGAAAGGAGTTTTAAGCAATCGCTATGTTTGAAAGAATACAATCATTTTTCACTAAGACAAGGAGAAACAGCGCAATCAAAACAGCCGTTGAAGAAGCAACAAAAGTGCCGGAAAGTGAAGCCCAGCGTCTTGCCCTTGCAACCTGCGAATGGGTAGAGCTTTTATGGAACGGAAGTAAGCAAAAGTTTTTTATTCACAAAACGAATTTTCAAGAGCTTTTAACCTGCGGGAATTTTCCGAATATCTTGTATAAATTTGTCAACGGCGTAAGCGAATCCATCGGCGCAAAAGATTTAAAAGTATCAGAAATTGACCTTAAAAAGATGAAAGAGGAAGAAGATGAATTCCTCGTTGAACTTGCAAAAAAAAGTATGGTAACTCCGACGTATCAGGAATGTTACGACGCTATTTTGAACATTCGCGGCATCAATGAAAGCAGCCTCAATGATGTTATTCCTAAAGATTTCTTAAACGATCTTTTTCTTTTCTACCTTACCGATTGGGAGCAAGATGTAAAAAAAAATTTGGGCGCGTTCAATTTGCCCGCTTCGGCAGGCTCGCAAAATACTACAGATGCAAGCCCAGTAGCTACATCAGAGGCTTAAACGATTTTGAAGCCTTTTTGTTCGATGAGGCGTGTCTCGTTGCTGTTGAAGGAGAAAATCAGCAGCGGGAAGAAAAAGAGAAAGCACAGAAAGCAAAAGAAAAAAGAGAGAAACAATTTCAAAAAGATATGGCAGAGACCTTTGCAGAGGATGATACATAAAACGGGTTAGGTAGATGGGACAGAGTTTAGGCGAGATATATGCGGAATTAGCATTAAAAACAGACAAACTTCAAAAAGGGATTAGAGAATCCAATCGCTCTCTTGCAAAACTTGAGCAGGATATTGATAACGCAGTTGATAGCATCAATGCGAAGCTCGCTGCTATCGGTACCGCTCTTTCTGCAAGCGTAACACTCCCTTTAACATTACTCGGAAAAGCCGCGATTGATACCTTTACGAATTTTGAACAGTCCATGCAGAATACTTTTTCTGTTATGGGAGCAAGCGCATCCGAAATGGAAGCCTTGCGAAAGAAAGCGGAAGACATGGGAGCGAGTACCCGCTTTAGCGCAAGTCAAGCCGCCGATGCCCTCTATAGCTTAGGTTCCGCAGGACAAACAGCTGCGCAAGCAATGAACAGCCTCGACGGTGTGTTACAGCTCGCAGGGGCTACCGGAAGCGATTTAGCCTTTACCTCAAGCACGATCGCTTCTACCCTTTCGCAGTTTAATCTACAAGCAGAAAAGTCAGGGCACATTGCCGACGTGTTTTCATTGGCTATCAGTAAAAGCCAAGCGAATATGACAAAGCTCTCGTATTCAATGAAGTATGTCGGACCCGTCGCTGCCGGTTTAGGGGTAAGTCTTGAAACCTCAACCGCTGCGTTAATGCGGCTTTATAATACCGGTTTCGGCGGTGAGCAGGCGGGCACTATTTTACGGTCGGGTTTACAAAAGCTCGCAAGCGGTACGGATGATGTCAAAAAGAAACTCCAAGAATTAGGGGTAAGCTATGATGAGGTAAATCCGAAAACCAATAACCTTGCCGACATAATCGAGCGGCTGAAAAATGCAAATATCGATGTTGCAAAGTCAAGTGAGTTATTCGGGGAGGCAGCCGCTGCCGGTATGCAAGCGCTGATCGAAGGCGGCGGGGATGCCATCCGCACGATGGACGGCTTACTGCAAGCATCCGACGGGGCGGCAAAAAAGATGCAGGATATTCAAAACGCTTCTTTTGCCAATACGAAGGCAGAGCTTTCAAGCGCTTTTGAAGCCGTTCAAATTACCCTCACCTCAAATATCATCCCTGCGGTTGATACGTTTGCAAAAGGCATTACCCGTGTTTTACAGTTTGTTAATGAATTGCCGGTAGGAGTTCAAACGGCAGGAACTGCTCTTGCCGGATTAGCCGCCGCTGCCGGTCCCTTACTCCTTGTTGCAGTCGGCATTAAAAAGATACAGGCTGAAATGGTGCAGCTCAATCTTGTCATGTCGGCAAATCCTGTTTTAGCATGGGGAGCCGCCGTTGCCGCCGCTGGTGCTATTGCCCTCGGCATTATTGCGCAGGTGAAAAAAGCGCATGAAGATTATATCCACGGCGCAAAGCGAAGCGTAGAAGAAGTTAAAAAGCTGAAAGAGGATGCCTTAAAGCAAGGAAATGAAGGACGTAAGATACAGTCTCTTTTTGACGAATATAACACCTTAAAAAACAAAACGCAAAGAACGGCGGACGAACAGGAGCGGTATAACAATCTTTTAAAGGAACTACAGACAATCGTCCCCGGCGCAACTGAGGCGTTAGATGCGCAAGGGCAGAAGGTTATACAGAATGAACAGGCAATTACCGAAGCGATACGGAAGCGCATTGAAAGTGAAAAAATCCTTAATAATTTGGCTCTTATTAAGGCAAAAAGCAACGTAGCTCATGCGCAGTCGGTTCTTACATCGGAAGGCGCGAGACTTCCAAGCCAACAAGCGGCATTAGAAAAAACAATTGCCAAAATGGAGCAGGCAGCAAATAGTTATTCAAAAGCGCAATATCTTAAATCGGAATATGATCTTGCCTTGTTAGAAAATCGGAAAGAAGAAGCGGCGCGTATTTATACTACATTAAAAAACTATGCCGATAAGGCGCGGCTTGCCAGTGAAATCTCATTAACACGATGGGACACTACCAGTATTGTTAAAGCATTTGAAACGGTTAAAACAAAGGCAGAAAATACCGCAGAGTCTGCTCGCGCTGCGTTTGAAAAAACAGCTGCGGCTATTCAAGAGAATGAACAAGCCCAAAGAGAGCTTAATGCAGCGATTGAAAAACAGCAGGCATTAGAAACAGCAGAAAATAACATTAACAGCGCTCCGCAAAAAAAAGAAGCATGATGAAGAGCTGGCTCGTCTTGCGAAAGAATGGGAAGCGGAAAAGAAGATCATCGATGAGAAAAAACGCTATGCGGAGAAAATGGGAGAAAGTTTTAGCGTTCCTCAAGAGCGGATAAAATTTTTACAAGCAAAATTAAAAGAACTCATTGCCATAGAACCGGAAGATATTGATAGGATTTTCACCCTCGACTCCAAAGGCTTACAACAATATTTTGATGCGATAGCCCAAGAACAAGCGAAGCTGGAAAAAGGCAAGGGGCATAAAAACACCGGTGCTAAAGACAAAGATACTTCTTACCAAGCGCAAATAGCAGAACTCGATAAGTTCTATCAAGAAAAACTCGCAAAAGCAAAAGAATACGGGCAATCCAGCATTACCGTTGAAAAAGAATATCAGGAAAAACGGCTTGCACTTATCGAACAATTTATTAAAGAAGAAGATAAGAAAAAAGGCGCTGGAAAAGGAATAACTGTTGAAACAAAAAGCGCGGCAAACGATGAGAAAAGCTCCGGCGTAACGCTCGGCGATGAGCTTACCAAAACAAAGCTGATGAGCGATGCGTTCGGGCGGTATCAAGTACAGCAAAAGGAATTACAAGCAGAGCTCAAAAAAACGCAAGAAGAAATAATCGCTACGCACGATAAAATTGCAAAGACAAAAGCGCTGCTTGAAGCGGCAGAAAAAAACGGCAAAAACGGAAGAGAAATTGAAGCTCTCAATCAAGATTTACAGGCAATGCAAGCCTATTCTCGGCAGTTGGAAGAAAAGGCACAAAACATACGGGTAGACATAAACGAAGCGGAACTATCATTTTCAAATATAAAAAGCGGGCTGATCGATATTGAAAAAATCGGCAAATCAAAACTTCAAATACAGCTTATCAACATAGAAGAAGAAAGAAAACGGCTTTTAAAAATTATTGAAGAAAATAGTCGGGCAAAAATAGCAGCGGCAAAAGATAATGCCGAAGAAATAGCAAGAATAGAAGCGGATGCAAAAAAACAACAAGATGCCGTGAATAAAGACGCTAATAAGCAACAACAAGACGCAAAAGCGGCTGCCGCTAACGCATACTTACAAGGCAGCATAGGCATTGCTAAATCTCTTACCAAAGTAATAGCAGACTCTATCGAGCAAGGCGGTATTGACGGTTTTGCTGCAATGCAAGCGAGCGCCGACATACTTAACAAAATAGGCGATATGGTAGGAGACCCTATAACTCAAGCCGTTATAAAATCCGTAACGGCGGCAATCGAAATAATAGGGATGATATTAAAAGCCGTTAGCGCCGCAAGTGTGAAAGCATTTGAACAAGAAGTACAGACAATTGTTGATAGCGCTAAAGAAACCGCCAATGAAGCGGCACAAAAAATAGTAGAGAATATTCATAAAAGCATTGTCGATCAAAGCCAAGCGCCAATGAAAGAAGCGGCAACTTCACTGTTGCAAGCAATCACAAACGGGTTTCAAAGTGGGGATTTTACCAATTTTTCAAAATCTATTGACGACATAATTAAAAAATTGGTCGTTGATAAAATGGTTTTGTTTTCAGGATTGCAGGGCGCTATTGAAAAGTTAGTGAATAATATATTTAGCGGGTTTAAAGGATCAGGTGCGCATCAGATAAACGCACTAAAACAAGAGCAAGAACCGTTAAAACAAGAAATGGAGGCGACAAGAAAAGAATACGATGCGTATCAAAAATTAGTACGCCTTCGTGATGAAGGGATACGGCAACAATCGTTATGGCATCATCAAAGAACAGGCTTTTATGCCGGTATGTGGGAAGGCGATGTCAAAAAAGAGGTTACAAAACTAAATGGTGAAATTGCGAAACTTGAAGGAAGTGCAAAACGGTATGAGGCAGCGCAACAGAAATTAGCTGAATTGAATAAGCAAATAAAAGCGATCAATCCGAATGAGAAAGCTGATTTAACGCAAATAAAAAAAATGGACAAGGATGAATTAAAACGCCTTGCAGAAGAATACGGTAAGCCCATTAAAGAAATTTTTAAAATGCTCGGTATCGATGTCGGGGAAGGTTTTCAAAAAGCGCTTACGGATAGTATGTCCAGTGCGATTTCTTCTGCGTTAGGAGAGGCAGCTTATAACGCAGACTGGGGAAGTTTTAAGAAATCTTTTGCTTCTGAAATGAAAAAAGCCATTATTCAAGCCGCTGTTGAAAACGCCGGTATAAAAAAGAAAGTTGATGAGATTATTCAAGATATTATGAAAGACGGCAAAATTACCGGAGACGAAGTAACCGGTACGATTGATAAACTAAAAAATCTCTATGATAATTTAGAAGGGAATATGGCCGAACTTTCAAAAATTACGAGGTCATTAGAAGGCGGGGTAGAGGTAAAAGCACGGGCTGCCGGTACTATTATTCAACAACTTTCAGGGGCGGACAGGGACGTATTGCTTGAAGCGATCCGCGAAGGCTTTACAAAAATCAATCAGGTTATCGATCTAAAAGAAACGACTATTCAGCATCTTACCGCTACTCAAATTATTATCAATTCAGTTACATATAATTCCTACAATAGTACCATTAACATAACAGCAACCGAACAAACCGACTTAAAAGCAGTCTTAACGGAAATTGTACGAGAGGCATTGGCAGGGTAGAAAAGCTATGAGAATATTTGACGAGAAAAAAGAGTTAGACATTCCCAAATGGATAACAGCCTCAAGCAGCGCTTCAACAATCCAGCTGCAAGCGGTGAAGCTCAACGACTTGCATGGGGAATACCTAACCGGAAAAGAACAGTACGGCAGTAAGACATTTCAATGTTCGGGAACTATTTCAACTGATTCTGCTTGCGCAGTAGAAAAAGAGCGCAGCAGGTTACTCTCTTTATTAAGTGCTAAAGATTTAATCGTTTACCGCGATGACGATGATACCATTTTTTTACCGCTGCCGTTTAACGGGGCAGATACAGGTAACATACTATAATGGAGAAAATCTTCATAAAGTCTTTACGATGAGCTTTACCCTTAAAGCCTTTGATCCGTTCGGCTATGGACAACGTAAAATAGAAACGATTGCAGGGAGAAGACAAGACATATCTATTGTAACTGAAGGGAATATATCCACCATACCGGAGATTGCGATAAGCGGTATCGAAAAGGTTTCAGGTCTTTTAGTGCGCTGTAATGGAACGGAGCTTGCCATTTCCCGCGAAATAGCGATACCGCACGGCAAAACGCTCCTTTATAAAGACGGAAACCTCTTTTTAGACGGAGAAGACTACACACGCCTTTTAACGCTTTCAAGCGTTATTCACCCCTTGTACTTTATATCCGGCCATAACACTGTTTCAATCTATGTTCCGGCGGGAACCGTTACCATTGCCTTCAATGGGAGATATCTATGATTATCTTTTACGATAAAGACGGCGCGCGGCTTGGAAAAACGTATGAATGCGGCTGGAGCTTTTCACAGAAAAAGAACAAGGAAGGAACCGGTAAACTCGACCTTATCGATTATCCTCAAAACGCAAAATATGCGGAGCTTTACAAGGGGACGGAAAAAATACAAACCGTTGTCCTTACCGAGCATTCGAGTAGTGAAAGTAAAACAAGCACGAGCGTAAAAACGCTTGAAAGTCTTTTTAAAAATTACCGCATCCCTGAAAACTGGCACGGATGGGATAATAAGCCTTTGAGCTTTGTGTTAGCCGATGCAATATACGGATTCGATTATATTCAAAAATCAACCCTAGAGGATTTCACCGATTATATCGAAAAAGTCAACATCGGATTAAATAAAATAAAAGACGGCGATATTCACCTTGATTACAGGGAAGTTGGAGACAGTATCCACTATTATGAGCAAGGATCCATTACATTCGCTTTTGATTGTGGAGATGCCGTTGGTCAGCGATATATCAGGTGGGTTGCAACAACCGGTGAAAAAGTCTCCGTCAGCGTACAATCAGCATCCTCCGATACCCCTATCACTACTATAACCGATGTTGATTTCTCCCATTCTCCGGTACTTTCTCCCCGCCGCGATAAAGAACACGATAGCAGTTTATCGGGAGTAAAAATTGCAAGCGATAAGCGATATGTTGCAGTGCGTTTTGTTCTGACCTATCACAATGCCGACTGGATACAGGATTTTGCAACACATAAAGTATATAATCAGCATAACATATTAGTCGATAGAACCGTACGCGGCTTTACACCGGTCATCCGCGCTTTTGAGATTATTACTAGAAAAAAGACTGAATTTGCAATTAAATCCATCCCTACTGATATGAATGAATTAGTAGACGGGATAGAGCTTTCAAATATCACGTTATGGGATGCAATTCAAAAGATACGGGAAAAATACCCCTTTGATACCGCTTGTACCTTTGAAAAGGGGCGTCTTTTTTTCACCTTTGAACGCAGTTTAGTAAAAAATAAAAAGGCTCAAGCAACGTATCTTTTACGCGCAAGCGATACTGTTGCCCAGCAGTTAAATAATACCGTTATTAAAGAATTAAAACAGACCGTTCAAAAGGCAAACGTGCTTCATTGCTATGGAGAGGGGGAAAAGCAGCAACGCCTCTATGTGCGCATCCCTGAAATAGGAACGTATGATAATCAAGCGACGGTAGAAGATACCTTTACTGACAATAAAATAAAAAGCAGGGAAGAACTGAAAAAAATCGGTTTAAAAAAGCTCAAAGAAAAACGGAAAGAAGAAAATCCGGTTTTTGAAGTCGAAACGCTTTTACCCATCCGCCTGTTTGATGAAGTCTCGCTAGTCCATCCTAAAAGTAACGCAGTGTATGAAGTTACTGTACAAGAAGAGCGTATTTCATACAAAGAAAATAAACTCACGCAAAAATTCGGTATCGGCGGATTTCTTTTTAACCCTCTTTCAGCCCTTATCCCGCAAAAAGAGAGCGATACGGAGCGTAAAATAGTAAAGCCCCCTGTGGGAGTCCAAGCAACAGGAAAACAAAATGCGATTAGCATAACGTGGGATGCTGACGGGGATGATTTTGTAATACGATGGAAGGAAAAGACGCAGGATTTTTATAACTACCGGCATACTAAGCAAAAACAAGAAGTTATTGAACGGCTGAAATCTGATATCGATTATGTTTTTAGTGTGGCTTCCGTTGCCGAAGGTCTTTTATCGGATTATACGGCGGAGATTGTATGCCGTCCGCTTTCTACTGATATGGGCTTCCCATCAGACGAAAACGCATTAGTACATACCTGCTTCGATGAAACACCCCAAGTGCTGCCGCAAGTTAATCCTTCCTATACGGCATGGCAAAATAAAATTGTCGAATACGATTGCACCGGCAAACAAGCAATTAAAATGACATTTGCCGAAGCGATGTATAATGTCATTATTTTATCCGGTGAATTACAGAACGATTTTGTTTTACACCTTTTTTTTGATTCTTTAAACGGCAACGGCGCAAAGCAGTATCAGATTGTCTATAAATTAACGGGCAATTATACCGTGATGATTAAAACTGATGTAGCATATACCCGTATTATTACGCAGTATATTAAACCGGAAACATACGGCGCAGGTTGTTATGCACTCGTCGATTTTAAAGGAAATGTTTGGCACTTTAAGGGAGAAGCGGGAGCGGGCGGCGTATTATCCGTAAATGATAGAGTAGCATATATTGACGATGAAGATTTTTTCCTTATTGAAAAAGAACGGACGGTACAGAAAATAATAAAAACAGATGCACTAACCGCAATACAACGATATGATAGCCCTATCGGAGAAATTAAAACCTTCTTTGAAAATGATTACAAGCACGGTTTTTTAGAAGCAAACGGTCTCCCCTTTAGTCCCGATGTCTTCCCTGAATTAACCGCGTATGTAAAACGTGTTTTTCATACCGGCACGGAACCTATTACCGGATGGCCTTTACGTCCAAAGCTTGAAGGGACTGTGCAGGGAACAAAAATATTTATTAAGGCAGTACAAGGAGTATAGTATGGCGTACACGAATGAGCAATTAGGCAAAGCGTTGGAAGATTTAACGATTGCGTATAACAACTTTATCGAAAAGGCAAAAGATGCCGCTATTGCGGCGATGGGAGATACGGTCATTGCGCAGATTAAGCAGGATGCAAAAGAGTATATAGCCTCCGAGCTTGCTGCGCAGAAAGCGGCGTTAGAGCAAGCAATTGAAGAGGCTAAGATTGCGTTGAAAAACAGCGTAGTTGACGCGGGGAATAAATTAGAGCAACAGGCGTCCGAGAAAAAGAATGAGCTTAATGCCTTAATTGTATCGGCAGAAAATGCGTTGACACAGCTAACCGCGGAAAACTTGGAGAAGCTAAACGCGGCGAAAGAAAGAGCGGAAGCAGCGTACAAAGCATTAGCCGACGAAGAGAATGGGAAATTAAAGAACGTTGCCTTACAAGCAAAGGAAGACGTCATTGAAATATTAAACACGTTATCGGAAAAAACAGGCTTACAAATAGAAGAGGCAGAAAAAACATTTGAAAAAAAACTCGAGGCGGAGGTGCACAGCTTTAAGGCCGCGGCAAAACAAGAAGCGGCGCGTTTACGAAACATAACACAATCGCAGCTGCAAGAATTCGCTTACGGGTATAAAGATTTATATAATAATGTTCTCTTTTTTATGAATAAACCAAATAGTTCTTCCATTCTTCCATCAAAACCATTGCAAGGAATAGAAAAAATAAAATTACCGAAAAAAGACGGTATCCTTATGTTACTTTGTTATAGTGGTTATTATTATGGTGATCAATATGTCTTACGTGCGAGCATTTGCAATACGAATAAAAAACCGGTAACCGTATTAGGCTATAGTAAATTCTTCGACGTTGAAAACGCCGCGCTTATTTTCTATAATCAAGCATTACCGCGATATGATTGCTTTAATGTAGAAAAAATAAAGCCGCTTGTATTTAATTTTTATGCAAAAGACCTTATGCCTGATGAGGATGGATTTTCATATATTGCATTTGAAGGAATGTACCCTGCTAACTACGGGATTGCTATCTATGGATACTGCACGGCAGAAGTAAATACAAACTTTATGCTAGCAGATTTACACAGCATGAGCGAAGGATATTACAAAAGTAATTTATATTATTATAGTCAACATTATTTCTTAAATAATAATAGCAAGTATGAAACAGAGATAGGTTTACCATACCGTGAGGTGCAAAAAAATATCATTATAGGGTTGCTCTTTAGTCGTGCTGATAAAAACTGTTTGAGAGTTTTACATATTCGCGGGTATGCTACGAATATAACGTATAGCGAAGTTGAAAAACCCGTATGTAATTCTTTTAAGCTTTTTAAACCGTTAGAACCTTTATTAAAAGATTTTAGTTTTAAGTTTTTTAAAATACCTGCACAAGAGGTTATCGCAAATACCGAACTTATCGGTTCTATTAAAGTGGTACGTTTAGTCCTTTGGAAATCTTATGATTACAGTTACAGCAATTACCCTATACAAGCGCTCTTTGTTGACGATGAACAGGTGCCGGTTGATAATTTGGATACGCTTTTGCCGCCTTCTTTTAAAACGATGCAGATTGCTTTAGATGCCGGAGCGGATGATAGTTCATGTTATAAGATTATCCCTATAAAGCCTTTTCTTGCCGAAGAAAAAAGGTATATTTTTGAGGCGGATTTTAAAGTGTTATCGGGGAATCCTGCCGCTGTTACAGTGCTTTTTTATGATTTTACAACAAAAAAAATACTAGTAGAAAGTCAAACTCCTGTTATTAACGGTCAGTGCCGGATAAAGTTTGAATTTGTCTTTACTTATACCGTTGGACATGATACACGGTTTTTGTGCTATTCGGGAGAAAACGGAAAAACAAACGGGGTTCGCTGCGAATATTCCAATTTTGCTTTAATTGAAAAGGGACTTTAATCTTATGGAAGCAATCAACTACGCCCCCAGCGGGCAAAATATGATACTCACCGAAGATGCGCAAATAGTGCCGGGGGTTTCAGGCAATGCATGTTATTTACCGGCGGGAACCGGCACAATCGCCCTTGCAGGCGACAGAAACGAGCTATCGGTTTCCCTTTGGCGGCAATGGGACGGCGTTGTAGAATCCGATGCTCCGCGCGGGGTTTTTCGCTTTAAGAATATACGCATCTTTTTTGATAATGTAACCGACTTTTTAACCGTCGTCATAAACGGTTTTAAGGCAATTACGGATATTAAGGACAAGCAAGAACAGGTGCATTGGTGTTTTACTTTTGTAAAGAATGATCGGTTTATCATCTACAAGGATGCGAAAGAGGTGTATAGCCTACCGGCAGGAGACAAGCCGGTAGATATGGCTGACGGTTTTAGCATCGGCGGGGGGCGCACACATGCGACATTCGATGAGGTGCGGGTATATAAAACCGTACTTACACAAGGGGAGATAAACGGGCTCTTTTATTTAGTCAGTAAGGGTACGCAGGTAAAACAGCTTGAAAAAATTGTACAATCGGCTACCCCAAAATACTTAGGCGTTACCGAAACGGTACCGGCAACCCGAACGGCGGTAATCACGAAGGGAGAGAGACTCGGCGCGCAGGATGCAAACGCAGGCGACTGGGTATTGATGGCTAAAACGATAGGCGGATGGAAGTGCGGGGTGTGTTACCGCTGGACGGGTACACTGTGGATAAACTTAGAGCCGGAAAAAGACTATGCAGAGCAGTATCACGCCTGCTTACTTCACATCTGCGAAATCGATGAGCTGATGAAGGAAACCGGACACTTCGGAGCGTTGTTTGCGAAACAAATCATCGCGCAAGAAGCGTTTATAAAAAAACTTGCCGCCGACCAAGCATTCTTAAAAGAACTTATCGTACAAAAGCTACGCATTGACAGTGATAAAAATTCAAATCAAGATTTTGAAGCATGGTTTGACAAAGATAACGGATTGAAGATTCAAAACAATGGTCAGGTAGTCTTTAGTGTTAATCCGAGCGGTTTCGCCTTTATGAAGAATGCAAAATTTGAAGGGGAAATCGACTGTCAGGGATTTAAGGTAATCAATACCGGTAATACTACCCCAACGCTTCAATTCTCGTGGAGTAAGGGGAATGATGCGTTTACTTGCGCAAGCAAGATTAGCGCTGTTGGGAGTTATGACTCCTTAGGCGGCTACTATTATAACAATCCTTTGATAACAAAACATTATGGAGACGGTATCTATGGAGGCAATACAATACGAAGTATAATTTATAAACGTTGGCGCGCGCTTACATTGACCACCGGTTTTGTTTGTATAAAATTAGAATTACTAAATAATAATGGTTCATTAATAGGAATTATAAGTGTTTCACGACATGATAATGGATATATATATTCAAGTTTTACAGAAAATGACGAATCTAAAGGATGGGCTGCTTACAGAGCATCGCAATATGATTTCGCTTTTTATACCTATAATCCTTCACAGACCGTAATGATCCCTAATATCTCTTTCGGGAAAGCGTCAACCCCTAATATCTTATACAGAGATGAGAACGGATTTGTAAAGATAAGTTAAAACTCTTTTAGATATTCAATAAATATCGGCGGTAATGGCAATGTAAAACTGTCATCACTTGCATTAAATACTATCGTTATATTAGATTGGGCAGTCCGCAATCGATTGATGATATCAAGAGATAATTCTGCTTTCATTATCGTATCTTTTACATCTAAATATTCAAACTCAGGATCGTTATTTTTTTGATATGTTATATCAACGTTATGAATGTCTACTACATCATTATTAGAAAATTTTATTTGAATAGGCTGTGTTTCTGATGCTTTTATAACAATAGGTGTCATAAGTTTAGACTTTAAAACAAACGTTATTTTTTTTGTGTCATATTTAACCGTTTTTTGCAATTCAAGGTATACTTTAAAATACATACCTTTAGAACTTTTTGTGCCCTTCGTAGCAGGACGTCCATCAAACGTAACCGTATTAACGATATCTTCTTTTCGAGGAACATCAGCTAATAGTTCTTCGTCCGTTCTGGTATCTTTTAATTCACCGGTAAGTTTTACCGTCCAATGCGCATCTTTTGACGTATATTCCTTTTCTTGAACTAATGATTTATTTTCTTTTGCCATCGGATCTTCTGTCATAGTATTTCCTTTCGCATTCGTTGCATAATTGCAGGATACCATAGACAGCATAAATAACGCAAATAAAAGATAGACAGATTTTTTCATAGGGAACTCCTTACAAAAAATATAAGCAAATAAAAGAAACAACTCAAATGCTGCGATTATGCTTGAAGCATCTTACTGCACTCCTGCTTTTTTTGCAAGTCTTGCTAATCTTAGGTCAAAATCTCCCATTCTGACATGAGGCATTCTTGAAACTTTTGCAGCTCTTTGGCAGATAAAATAAGCCTCATTATACATTTTTATTCTTTCCAGCAAAATAAGAGGGCGCTCCCAATAAGACGATCCTGTTGGTGTAGTTTTTCCTAAAATTTTTAAGTAAAATATAATAGCTTTTGTAATATCGTCTTTTTCAATGTTTCTAGCTTTCTCATACGTCGATACATATTTTCGAAAATTTTTATCAAAATCAATCATTCCTTCTGTTTCATTTATATTTTCAACATTTATCTTATATTCCATAAAAGCCGCAGTTATATGATTTTCTTGAAAATATACATTTTTCTTAGTTTTTTTAGGTTCGGGTTTTATATCTCCGCGTTTACGCAATTCAGCAAGTTCTAATTTTGTCAGTTCGTGAGCAGCTTCTAAAAAAACATTCATATCACGTTTTAATTTAAAACAGTCTTGAACACGAGTAACCGGTACTTTTACATCAAGTGAATAGTTTACAAATATTGACTCATCAATTACAGGCAGTTTTTTTATCTCTTGAGGTGTAATATAGTCTTTCAGATTCACAGTATTTTTTCCTGTTTTCTGTGTTAAAAGAGTATCAAGATTTTTTAAAAATATATCGTAGTATTTTGTTATATAATTTCTATTAGAAAATTCAAAAGTTTGTGCCATTCGCACTATATCTTTTGCTGTCAGCGGAATATCAAAACTATAAGCCCCAAGTAAATATAAATTATGTGAAAAGATATATTCATATTCATTTTCCTGATTTAATGAATAGAAAAAATCCCTCGCATACTCACCTTTTCCTTTTAATATGCTGGCAAGAATTATTGCATTGCCGGTATACGTTTGAAAAGACTTTTGTTTGTGTACTTTTCTTAATTTTAAAACAACAGTCATTGCTCTGTCAAAATCACCATCTAACAAATGACGCTCAAGACCATAGTACAAGAGAAAAACATAGCCTATATCTATATCAGCTATATATGGATTAGTTAAGAAATTTAAATACTTCCATCTTTGTTCAGGGGTTAATTCTGAATGAGGCATAATTGTATCTCTTGAACCGTAACAGGGGAAATAATGCAATTTTTCAACACTTTCCGCATTTTTTGGTTTGTTTATGGGAAGTTTTGTAAAAATAACACTAGGTTCTATTGTTTCGTTATATTCATAAACAAAAGTAATACAGCCAACATTATATTCATACACCTTTTTAGGTTTTTGCGTATAATTTTTATATTTACCGTCTCCTATCCAGATAAGACCTTCTAAATCAGGATGGATTCTTTTAATAACTTCTTGACTGATCTCTGCCGATGGTATTTCCCTTTGTTTTATTTCATCAAAAACATTTTCGTGTTGCTTTTGAGATACATTTTCTTGGGGAACTAAATTACTATTAGCTTTCTTTCGCTTAAATAAATCAAAAACAGACATACATATCCCTTTCTTTTTAAATCGGCTAAAACAAACAAAAGCTAAATAATTAAACATTTTTGTTTACCTGATTCGGCAACAGGTTGCAGATGGTAGCCTATTCCGGCAGCGACTGCCCGAAGCCGTTTGTCGGAAGGGCGTATACGTTTAATGGGGCGGATAACGACAAGCTGCGGATAGGGCGGTGGTTTTAGGCGGCCCCGCCCTCCGAACAAAAAAAAGGGGGGGGCTGCTCTTATGTGATTAAAAAAAATAACTATTTATAGTTCCCGTAAATATTCAAAAAATAATGGAGGCAATGTAAAATCAAGCGTACCTCCATCAAAATTTATCCGTACTGTGGTATCTGCGTTTTGTTTACGAAGCCTATTTACTTCTTTCAGTGGTATTTTAGCAGTCAGAGTTGTCCTATGTAATCCTTTGTTTGTTATCTCAAAATTCGGCAAACAATCAAAACCCATAATCGAACTATCTGCTAGTTTTATTTGTATATCCTTTCCTAGGCTTGGGGTCTTATACTCATTGCTTGTTATAGCCGCAGATATAAAAAAGTTAATTTCACCTGATTGTTCTATGTTTTTTAGTATTATAAACATGGGAAACATGTTATTTTCTACTTTTAATGATAGAAAAGCAATATTGTTTGAAATTTTAGAAGTAAAATTATCTTTACTGCCGGACATAAGCAAAACCCATGCATCCTTTTCTATGTGTTTTTTTTCAGAAACCATACTTTTATTTTCATTCGCAAAAGGGTCTTGTTTCTTAAAACTTACATAAATATTGATGTCTTTCGTTACCGTAATAGAAACTGTGCGCTTAGTAGTATCCGAAATTGGGATTGACCAAGAATCTACTTCATAATTTTCATTAGGGACTGCGGTAAATACAACAGTTTTACCATTTTCAACGGTGATCGGCGATGTTGTATAAATCTTATCCATTCCATTTATTTTTGCAGTAATACTTCCGCCATCTCCAGAAACAGAAAAATTGACATTATATTGTTCTGTCTTTGTATCTTGTGAGAGATTTTGTTGCATATTATTATTTGGCGTGTTACACGCGGTAAACAGCGTCGCCAACACCAGCAATAACAAAACAGCAATCTTTTTCATAGTAAACTCCTTTCAGTGCAATTAGTATACTATAAGCGGCGTGAAAAATGCAAGGCGGGATGAGCAGCGGTTTTCGTTGAAAGGTAGAAGAGGGCAATCCCTGCGGGCGAAGAGTTTGGGAATTATAGACAAATATCAGTGTAGATAGCCGATTCTGCGTTTAATATCCACGGCTCTTGATGAATATAATCCATTTGTAATGTTTTTTTCCATCTCTTCTTTTTTTTGTTTTTCTTCCTGTGTCATATCCGTATCGAGCTTACCTTTTAATGTTCCAATAAAAAGTTCATATTCACGTATTGTGTTTACTACTGTTAGTCGTTGTATCTTTTCTATTTCCAAACAACATTCGTTAACAACATAGGTCATATATTTGAATGCGTCCATAAAAGAAAAATGTCCATCGCCGTCAATATCAATTGCCATTTTAATTGCAACAAAGAAAGCAAAAAGCATTATATTCGCTTCCCAACTATTACCATAACTACCGATAGGAATACTTATGCTTTTTGTCAGGTTTGTACCCCCCATAATAACTATATTGGGTGTAAAAAAACGCCCCTTTAGTTTTGTATTCGGATAATTAAAGATACCGGCATAACACGACCCTAACAAGATAAAAACTTCTTTTGCAGAACAAACAGATTTTATCGTGTTTATGAATATGTGAGGTTTTATAGGGACTTTTGCGGCAAGACCATCAATATTTCCATGTCCAAATACATTTAAAACTATGAAATCCTTTTTTATACAAGATAAAATAGTCTTAAAATCTTCAGGATTAAAGATTTTAATCTTTTTTTTGTTAGATGGTTTAATTATTTTCTCTATATTAGAATGGTCGCCGTCAATGATAAGCGTAATATTTTCAAAAGGAACATTCTTTAATAGGAGTATGTTTACACCAAAATTTATATCATGTAAATGCTTATCGTCAGGTTCCGTTTCGCTTGTAAGCATAAAAATCCATTGTGTATTTGTCTTATCAATTCTGTAATACATTTTCAACCATTTGCGTTAATTCCATTTTAAACATTTCACTATCGCTATCTTTGTATATCGGAATATCAGAAAATTTTATAATATATTTATATGTAATGTTTGCACAATCTGGACAAACACTAATAACAGCTCCGCTTTCAGAAAGTAATAAATTTTGTCCGTTCGATAAGATATATTTTGCAGAAGGGGTATCAGAGCACTCTATCGCATATAAGTTATAATTTCCGTAATTTATTAGATCGCGAGTAACCCCTGATAATTGTGTCAATGTCGATGACAGGATTTTTATCGTTTTTAAGTCCTGATACATTATTTACTCCTCACCAAAAGTATAAGCGAAAGCGGGTGGGTTTGCAAGTTCACGCAAAAATAATATCACATAGAAAGAGCGTAACGCAAAAGAGTATTTAAAGAATCTCCACCTTGTCGCCGAAAATGGCCATAAGCAGAAATCTTATCAGTTGAGGAGGTATCTTTTTATGAAAAGCATAGGACAGCCGTGGTGTATCTTTCCGCGAAATAAAGCCAATGGGATTCTCTATTACCAATTAAAAGATAAAGAAACCGGTAAATATATGAGTGCAAAAAGTACCGGCACGAGGGATAGAAATGAAGCGACACGTTTTGCCAGTCGGTGCTGGGCAGAATATGACCGTACCGGTACAGTACGGTATAATGTCGGCAATAACATTACAGCAACGGATGAAGGAGCTCATGTTATCGACGCGGACATAAAGGCGTATACTCAAACTGCCATTGATACGATTGTGCAAGGCGTACAGGGTGCTGTTTGTCATAACAACTCCGTACAGCCGTACTCTGTATCAGCCGCAGAATACGAAGATGCTCCGGAAGAGATTAAGCCGATTTTAGACCAGCTATCAACGCTCACCTTTTATGACTACATTCTTCTTTACTGGAATTATAAGGAAAGTCCTTTCATTAAGGGCAAGATACGGACCGGCGCAACTCCGCCAAATCCTGAGCGGTTTTACCATCATACAACCTGCATCAAAAAATATGAGCAGTATTTTCCTTCTTGCTTGCTTACCGAAATAACCGGTACGAAAATTGATACAATGCTCGGCGCAATCAAAGGAGCAGGTAAGCTGAAAGAAAATACCATGCACAAATACTACTCCATCTGTATTCAAGCCCTTCGTTTTGCGTATCGTAATAACCTCATTGCGCGGGATATTTCACAGCAGATAACGAGAGAATCAAAAGCTACGCGAAAAAAAGCGAAGAAAGAGGCGGAAAAAGCTACTTTTACAAAAGAGGAAATCCGGCAACTTTTCAATAGCGAGCATAATCCGTTCGGCTCTCAAATAAATTGGCTTATCAATGAAGTACTGTTTAAAACCGGTTGCCGCATTGGAGAAATACAAGCCCTTCAGATGCAAGATTTTATCAAAAATTCAGACGGATATGCGCTCAAGGTTGACAAGAACTATTGCAGAACCGGCAAGCGGCTTAAATGTACGAAAACAGAACGCAGCGACATCGTTCCTCTTTCCGCCGACCTTGCAGAAAAATTGCTCGCACACCTTGAAAGCAACCCATATCAAGATGATCCGGAGGCGTTCATATTTAGCTCCCCTCGAGATGCGCATAAACCGTTCTGCTATGAAAGTTTTAACGATGATTTTAATAGAACAATGAGACGATTAGGAATGAAGCGCACGAATTTGACGCTCCACAGCTATAGGCATACGTTTGCTACCTTTTTACGCATGGCCGGCTTTTCAGAAGAAGAGCTTAAGTTTTTAACTCGGCACGACTGCATAGCAGAGGTGCGGCACTATGCCGATCACTATACGCCTGAAATGGAACAACTCAAATACAAGGCAGTCGGCGCACTCGATAAAATTATAGAGTAAAGCTGGTACGAAATAGCTATCTTAAAGACATTTTTTTTCACGCTTTTTGAATGGCACTTTATACGCCTGACAGGAAAGCTGTATACAAATAACTTGCAAAAACACGCTAAAAAGTCTGGAAAATCAACAAAAACAAACAAAATAATAAAAATATGCTTGACAAGAATGCGTTCATAGCTTAATATAAAAATAGTTAGAGCTACACAGTTTTTTTGACAGATAAAGTGTAAGATAACTAATTAAAAATATGTACTAAAAACGCCTCAAAACGAGCGTTTCACCCTATCTTTTAGCGTTTTTTTCCTGATACAGAGTTATTGTTTACCTACACGTTTGCAATGCAAACGTGCTACTGCATAGAACCACCGCCGTCCGTGGCGGTTCTGATACGTCGAGGACTGTTTGCAGTAGCGGCATGGATGCCGCTTGTATTAACCAGTAGTGAGTTTCGTCTGTATGCGAAACTCACAGTCAAAACTATACAAGGATGTATAGTTTTGGCGATGCGACAACGCAGATATGCTGCATATTTGCAAAAGGGGCTTGACACGCGCATAACCAGCGGCATAATTTCACAGCTCACAGCTCACAGCTCACAGCTCACAGCTCACAGCTCACAGCTCACAGCTCACAGCTCACAGCTCACAGCTCACAGCTCACAGCGTGAATTCTATTTAGATAATCTTTTATCTTTTCCCTATAAACATCATCATTTTTTCTCAGTTTACACACAAAAACAAAACGTAGATATAAAACCCTCTGCGTTCTCTGCGTGCTTCGCGGTTGCATTAAAAAATAAACCGCAGAGGCCTCAAAGGACGCAAAGAAAGGTAAGGGAGCTATCTGATAAGTTCTTTCTGTTCAGAACCTTTGCGCTCTTTGTGAGATTCGCGGTTGCATTAAAAAATAAACCGCAGAGGCCGCTAAGGACGCAGAGGAGTGGAGCAGGAGTATCTGATAAGTTCTTTCTGTTCAGAACCTTTGCGTTCTTTGCGTGCTTGGCGGTTATATTTTTGCCAATTTCAATATGCGTTTTCTATTGCCAAGCTTTCACAATACATCTCGTACGTAGCCATTATCAATTACCAATTCCACATTATTATAAAGGAGTTTTATTATGAAACGAAGAGTCGCTTCACTACTGGGTGCGCTTGTATTATTGACAAGTGCAGTAATGATGGCAGGTTGTCCGCAGAGCGCCAAACCTGATATACGAAAGTACAAGATAACGCTTAATCAAGGTGAACACGGTACGGTGACCGTTGATCCTGTGCTGCCGAAAGACGGTATGGTTGCGCAATACGCAAAACTTACGTTTACTGCAACACCGGATGAAGGATATGAACTGGCCGGCTGGACTGGGGCAACACCTGACAACGCTGATATACATAAGGCAACGCTGACCGTAGCGGCAGATGCAACCATAACCGCTACGTTTAAAAAGAAACCGGAGATAAAAAAGTATAAGATAACGCTTAATCAAGGTGAACACGGTACGGTGACCGTTGATCCTGTGCTGCCCAAAGACGGTATGGTTGCGCAATACGCAAAACTTACTTTCACTGCAACACCGGATAAAGGATATGAACTGGCCGGCTGGACTGGGGCAACACCTGACAACGCTGATATACATAAGGCAACGCTGACCGTAGCGGCAGATGCAACCATAACCGCTACGTTTAAAAAGAAACCGGAGATAAAAAAGTATAAGATAACGCTTAATCAAGGTGAACACGGTACGGTGACCGTTGATCCTGTGCTGCCCAAAGACGGTATGGTTGCGCAATACGCAAAACTTACTTTCACTGCAACACCGGATAAAGGATATGAACTGGCCGGCTGGACTGGGGCAACACCTGACAACGCTGATATACATAAGGCAACGCTGACCGTAGCGGCAGATGCAACCATAACCGCTACGTTTAAAAAGAAACCGGAGATAAAAAAGTATAAGATAACGCTTAATCAAGGTGAACACGGTACGGTAAACGTTGATCCTCCGCTGCCTGCCGACGGCATCATTGCAAAGGACACCGTACTTACCTTTACCGCAATACCGGATACCGGATACGAAGTAGCTGCATGGACGGGTGCGACACAAGACAGCGCTGATAAAAATAAGGCAAGATTGACGGTAACTGCACATACCACCGTCAGCGTTACGTTTAAAGAAAAGACCGCAGATGTTTCGCTACTGCAAATCGATTCAACCGGTAGGCTCACTGGTGTAACGGATAGAAATGCACTGGTCGGAAGCCTTGCAATACCGAATACTGTTACTAAAATCGGAGTCGCGGCATTCGCTCATTGCACAAACCTTACCGGTATTACCATACCCGATAGCGTTACTGAAATCGGTAACAATGCCTTCTCGAACTGCTCTGCGCTAAGTGCTGTTACTATCGGTAATAACGTTACTAAAATCGGACACGCGGCATTCGAGCATTGCACAAACCTTACCGGTATTACCATACCCGATAGCGTTACTGAAATCGGTAACAGTGCCTTCTCGGACTGCTCTGCGCTGAGTGCTGTTACCATCGGTACAGGCGTTACTAAAATCGGACGATGGGCATTCAAGTATTGCACAAACCTTACCGGTATCGCCATACCGGATAGCGTTACTGAAATCGGTGACAGTGCCTTCTCGGACTGCTCTGCGCTGAGTGCTGTTACCATCGGTACTGGTGTTACTAAAATCGGACAATTGGTATTCATTCATTGCACAAACCTTACCGGTATTACCATACCGAATAGCGTTACTGAAATCGGTAACCTTGCCTTCTCGAACTGCTCTGCGCTAAGTGCTGTTACTATCGGTACAGGCGTTACTAAAATCGGACAATTGGCATTCGCTCATTGCACAAACCTTACCGGTATTACCATACCCGATAGCGTTACTGAAATCGGTAACAGTGCCTTCTCGGACTGCTCTGCGCTGAGTACTGTTACTATCGGTAATAACGTTACTAAAATCGGACACGCGGCATTCGATCATTGCACAAACCTTACCGGTATTACCATACCGAATAGCGTTACTGAAATCGGTAACATTGCTTTCTTGGACTGCTCTGCGCTGAGTGCTGTTACTATTGGTAATAACGTTACTAAAATCGGAGACGGGGCATTCGCTCATTGCACAAACCTTACCGGTATTACCATACCCGATAGCGTTACTGAAATCGGTGACGGTGCCTTCTCGAACTGCTCTGCGCTGAGTGCTGTTACTATCGGTGCTGGTGTTACTAAAATCGGAGGCGAGGCATTCGCTCGTTGCACAAACCTTACCGGTATTACCATACCCGATAGCGTTACTGAAATCGAACTCGCGGCATTCATAGGTTGCGAAACACTTACCAGAGCGGTTTTTAAGGCTCCATCAGGATGGAAAGTTCTGAGTAAAGATGGCAACACTACCGAGAACATCAACCAAGCTGACTTGGAAGATACTTCAAAAGCTGCAACGTATTTGAGAGATACTTACTGGGAATACACTTGGCAGAAACAATAATACATAAGGGGCAGCTATTGTAGATAGCTTACGGTAATTGCCTGTTAGACAAGAGTTTTCCCGCCGCACCTTTTACGAGCGTATTGTTGAAAGGTGCGGCATTTCAAAAGGAATACAACAATGAGAATTGAACCACAACTAAAACAGGAGACAAAAAATGAATGATTCCATAAAAATTTTTTTAAAGAGTGAAGCCTATCCTATCGGCGATGTATTAGGGATTATTGCAATATGGAAAGATGATACAGCCATACATGGAGAAGTATTTTTTTGCAAAGAAGATTCGCAAAAAGATATTTTTATATGCAAAGAATACATCAAAGATCCTACCGGTCAAAATATTTTGGAAGCGGACTTAATTCAGAAAATGCGACAGCATCATGACCGGTATAATCTACGCCCGCTACGTTCTGTCACACAGGGATACCCAAATAATCCTTATGCTAGCAACAGATTTCTATGGGAAGATCAATCCGCTCAAGGTATAGCTTCTTTTTATAGTGCATATAAGGTATTTTTTGACGAGATTATGAATAGGACTAAGAATCAAACATTAAAAGATGCTATAAAGTCTATCAAAGAAGTGAACGCTCATATTTCTATTGACTACGACGTGATTATACATTCTTCCACACCTTGATAGAAGCTGTTTTTGCGATGCATAATTTTCCCGCCACATCTTTTACGAGCGTATTGTTGAAAGGTGCGGCATGTTTTTCTGATCAACATCCCCCGAGGCAGAACATCAGGGGATACGGTTTTTATATAACGGGCGCCTAAAAATTTCTTATCTTTAGGCGTCCGTATCCGTTTTTTAAATTAAAAACGTTAATTCCAGAAATCCAGTTTTTCCTGCATACCGATGTCGGCTGCATGGAATACAGGGTCTTTTCCTTCCTTCCGTTGCTTTTCGTAATCTTTCAAAGCCTTCATTGCGGTCTTACCTAAAAGGAAGATTGCCGGTAAGTTAATCAAGGCCATAATACCCATCAACAAATCGCCGATATCCCATGCCAAGGCTTGTTTATGAGCTGCACCGAAAAGCACGACAAGGGACGCAAAAATTCTATACACCAGCATAAAGGTTTTGCTGGGAACCTTGCCGTAAATATAGGAAAGGTTATCATCAACATAGTATAAGTTTCCGAGCAGGGTTGTAAAAGCAAACAATATCAAAGAGAACGTGATAAAGTGGTTTCCGAAATTCCCCATCAGCGAGGACAGGGCGGCCTGCACATACGGCGCACCGCTTAAGGACTCCGACGGCTCGATACCGGCGCTAAAACACATAAAGGCGGTTGCGCTACAGATAATAAGTGTGTCGAGGAATACCGAAAGCATCTGTACCAGTCCCTGTTTAACAGGATGGCTGACAAGCGCCGTCGCTGCAGCATTCGGCGCCGAACCGATACCGGCTTCGTTGGAATAAAGTCCACGCTTAATACCGTACATCATACAAGAACCGGCAACACCGCCGAAGATCGCTTTAAAATCAAATGCATCGGCAAAGATTCGCGAGAAAATCGCGGGCATTGCTGAAATATGCATAATAACCATCACGAGAGAAACAACAACGTAAATTGCACCCATAATCGGTACTAAGACAGAAGTTACTTTCAAGATACGCTTTCCGCCGCCAAGTAAGCAATAGCCGGTCATAACTGCCAATACGGCGCCGATAATCCACGGCGTTACTTTCGGGTCATAAAAACTATAGACGGTAAAGCTGGTTTGTAAATTGAACGCCGCAAGCATATTAAAGCCGATTGCATACGTAAGAATAAGACTGACGGCAAAAATGATACCGAGCGCTCTGCTCTTTAAGGCCGTTTCGATATAATACGCAGGGCCTCCGTAGCAGCCGCCGTTTTCATCACGGCGCTTGTAAATTTGTGCTAGTGTCGATTCGATAAAGGCAGAAGAACCGCCGATAATCGCAACAATCCACATCCAAAAAACCGCGCCGTAACCGCCTAAGCAAATAGCGCTTGCAACACCGACGATATTGCCGGTACCGACTCTTGATGCGGTTGTTACCATCAATGTCTGGAACGACGATACATCACCTTCCCTCATCGGTTTTTCGGCGGTAACCCTAAACGCCTCACCGAGTAACCGCACCTGCAAGAATCCCGAACGGACGGTAAAATAAATCCCTACCCCCAGCAGCAAAATGATCAAGATGGGGTAATAGAGTAAACTGTTAATTGGCGCAATAATGGCGCCTAACATTTCCAACATACTTTTTTCCTCCTAATAACGATTTATCGTATGTTTTATCGGTATGCCTTTAATAAATATTTAAGTTTAATTCCCGCGCAATAAATTCAAGAATCCGCGTCCCTACATAAGAATTCCCGTGTGAATCCAACCCGGGACAATAGACACCAATGCCATAGCCCGCCCGTGATGCGGTAACAATACCCCCGCCTACCCCGCTTTTTTGCCGGTAAACCTATTCTGATTGCAAATTCTCCGGAATAATCGTAGGTGCCGCAGGTCGCCATAATCGTTCGTAATATCCGCGCATGAGCCTCGCTCAAATGCTGCTTATTTTCTCCGTCTTTACCATCCCTCGACAGCACAAATCCCAATTGCGCCAAATCCCGCACATCGACTAAAATCGAACAGCTTTTAAAATACACGTTTAACAAGTCTTCTACATTAACGTCTGCAGGGATGATTTTGCCATTCAACAGCATGTAGGTCAGCGCCCTATTTGCAAAAGCGGAAGAGCTTTCCGAATTGAAAATGCTCCTGCTATAATCGATTTTATCATTTCCGACAATTTCGCGTGTCCGGTTAAGAATCATCTCGAATGTATTATTGCCGTATTTTTCATATAACAGCGACGTTGCGACAATAGCGCCGGCATTGATAAACGGATTAACCGGAATATTCTTATTACTCAGCTCCAGCGCAATGATACTGTTAAACGGTTTGGCGGAGGGTTTTACGCCGATAAACTTTTGAATATAATCAAAGTCATAGTGTTCAAGCACGCAGAGATAAATGATAATTTTAACAATACTTTGAATACTGAACTTGTGTCGCGAAGAACCCGTCTCATATAAGGAGCCATCCGTGTCAATGAGCGCAGCGCCGACCTTAGTTTTATCTTCTTTCGCGAGTTCGGGGATATAGTCCGCAACCACCCCATTATCAACATACTGCACCCCATATTCATACGCGCGTTGTAAAATATCTCGTATCTCCACCATAACACTCCTTACATCGTTATACGCAGTCTATCTTTTGCCCCATAGTTATCCTAAAATCGCTGCGGGGGTATTCGTTATGATGATTATTGTACAATGGAATAATCTATAATGCAACAATAAATTTTTATTTATTCGTGTAAAAGATTTAATGCATGATGTTTTGCCTCTATGCTCCGCATCGGGAGTATTAGTTTAATTCGATATATTTTTTAGAAGATGCCCAGCCCCCCCTTTACCGATTATTCATTTCTATACTAATATAGAGCTTATAAAATAGAGATCATACAAACAAAAGAGGAGAAATACGATGGGATTGATAACAGCGGCAGTCAGCGCAGTAGGCGGCGGTTTAGCGGATCAGTGGCTTGAAGTTGTCGAAGCGGATGATATGGGTGAGGGCATTGTACTCGCAAAGGGTGTACCGGTACGCACGGATAAGCGCAACAGGAATACCAAAGGCTCAAGCGATGTCATTTCCAACGGGTCGATTATTCACGTTAATCAAAATCAGTTTATGATGCTGGTAGACGGCGGAAAAATTATCGACTACACGGCGGAGCCGGGATATTTTAAGGTTGATAACAGTTCCGCGCCCTCCCTTTTCAGCGGTAGTTTTGGCGATGCCTTAAAAGAAACATTCGGCCGCTTTAAATTCGGCGGAACAACACCGATGAAGCAGGAAGTATTCTATATCAATTTACAGGAAATCAAAGGCATTAAGTTTGGTACGCCTAATCCGCTCCAGTATTTTGATAATTTTTATAATGCGGAGCTTTTTTTGCGGGCATTCGGAAACTACTCTATCAAAATAACCGATCCTATCAAATTCTTTAAAGAAGCCTGCCCCCGAAATGCAACGCACGTACATATCGATGAAATCAACGAGCAGTATTTAACCGAATTTTTAGAGGCATTGCAGGCAGCAATCAGCCAGATGTCGATGGAAGGTGAGCGGATTTCGTTTATTCCGTCAAAGGGAACGATCCTCAGTAAGCACATGTCGCAAATTCTCGATGATTCGTGGAAAGACCTGCGCGGTATGGAGGTACTGGCGGTCGGTATCGCAAGCATCACGTATGACGACAGCTCCAAAGAACTCATCAATATGAGAAACAAAGGCGCAATGCTCGGCGATCCTTCTATCCGTGAAGGGTATGTGCAGGGGGCTATTGCGCGGGGTATGGAAGCAGCAGGTTCCAATCAGGCAGGCGCCGGTATGGCATTCATGGGCATGGGAATGGGCATGAACGCAGGCGGAAACTTTATGGGACAGGCAAGCCAAACCAATATGCAGCAGATGCAAATGCAGCAAGCAACTCAACATACTGCACAGCAAACCGCCGCGGCGGGACAAGCCGCTCAAGGAAAAGCGGCAGGCGAATGGTTCTGCACCGAATGCGGACATAAGAATACCGGTAAGTTCTGCGCGGAATGCGGCACGCCGAAACCGGCAGGAAATAATTGCCCCTCATGCGGCGCAGAAGTCAAACCGGGCACAAAATTCTGCTCCGAGTGCGGCGCTAAACTGTAGCACGACCGCAAATCTTAGAATTAAGCGGATTTAAGGCAACTGCAGTGAAAATATTCCAAGCAGTTGGCTTCTTTGTTCCGCGAAATTTTGAAAAAATTTCGCTTTATGTTTCAGAAGAAGGGTAAACACATTAGATGGATAAATCAAATTCCGCAGAATAAGAGACGACTGTGTATAACCAATACTTTTGAAAATAGTGGCACCGGATACAAGGCACGAGCAAAAATAAAGCGGAGGCGTACTTGTTGTACGTCGAGCAGTTATTTTTGTGCAGTAACGCTGTAGACGGTGTGCATATTTTCAAAAGTCTGATGTGGTTACCTTGTAAGAGGAATGAGATGAGTATAATAAACTACAAATGCCCTGCGTGCGGGGCGCCGATTGAGTTTAACCCGCGATTGGGCAAATTTAAATGCGGATACTGTTTTACCGAGCATACGGAAGAAGAACTGACTGCCTATCTCGAAAAACTGCAAGCTAAAACCGCCGGAGCGGACAGCAATGCAGCAGAATCCGGCACGATAAACAGCGGAAATGCTGATAGGGTTGCAGCTTTCGGAACCGGCATCACTGAAAAAGGCGGACAGACCGTTAAGGCATACCAATGCGCCAACTGCGGCGCAGAAGTTGTTGCGGGAGATACCTCGACGGCCGTGTTTTGCTACTACTGCCACAGCCCGGTGGTTATAACCGACCGGCTCAAGGGCGATTTTAAACCCGACCGCATTATCCCGTTTAAGGTCGATAAAAAGATCGCCATACAGAAATTCTTGCAATGGGCGGGCAAAAAGAAATTTACCCCGAAAGGCTTTACGAGTGAAATGCAGCAGGAAAAAATTACCGGCGTCTACCTCCCCTACTGGCAGGCGGATATCGATGCAAAGGTGGACTACCATGCGGTCGGTGTGAACGTTACCCGCTGGTCAAGCGGAGACCGTGACTATGTAAAAACCGATAAATACAAAATCGACCGCACCGGTGATATCGCCGTAAACAACCTGCAAAAGCTTGCGTTTTCAAAAATCGACGAATCGTTACTCAATACCATTACTCCCTATGATGAAGCGGAGATGAAGCCTTTTTCCGCAGGGTATTTAGCGGGCTTTTTTGCCGAACAATACACCGAAGATAAAGAAGCAATAAAACCTGCATTAATGACACAAGCAAAACAAACCGCAGCGGCACTTATCAAAGAGTCAACGACTTGTACTCATTTTGAATCGGAAAAAGATTCAACCGCGTATTCCGTCCGCGATCAACGGTATGTGTTACTCCCCTCGTGGATTCTTACCTACATCTATCACGGTAAGCCGTATGTATTTGCCGTAAACGGTCAAACCGGTAAAACCTGCGGGGAGCTGCCGCTGGATAAGGCAAAGGTAGCGCTGACATCGGGGCTTCTCGGCGTCGTATTCGGCGTGCTCATGTTCTTGGGAGGGATGTTTATATGGTAACGATGATGACACCGGTATGTTCAAAAAAACATACCTATAAAAAACGGTTTATGACGATTTTGTTCTGCTGCTTGCTCCCCTTTATGCTCTGTGCAGACCCGAGTGATGCAGACGAATGGGATGAGAAAGCAACTGACTGGAATGCAGACGAACTTTTCGCCGCGATTCAACAATATAGCGGAAAAGCAGTCGTCGATATGGCAGGCATCCTGACGCTCAGCGAACAACAGGAAATAGCGGCACGCTTTACGGAATTTTCCGAAAACGAAAAAACGGATGCGTCAGTGGTACTGGTTCCCGACACCGGTGATTTGACGGCGGAAGCTTATGCAGATGATTTCTTTGATTACGGCGGCTACGGCTACGGAGAAGACCGCGATGGAATCTTGCTTTTAATCGTAACAGGATACGGCGACGGCAGCGGAAGAAAAGCGCATATTTCAACCTCAGGTAAGCGTACTATCAATACCGTTACCGATTCCCGTATTGATGATCTGCTCGATGCGCTCATCGACGGAGGAGCGGCGGATGGAAATTATGCCGCCGGTATCAATGCATATATCGATAAGCTGAACACCATAATCCAATCACCGGAACAAGCAGCTGCTGCAAAACTGAAAAGCAGTCTCTTATTTGCCCTCGGAACCGGTGTTTTCGTGTTTTTAATCAGTTTCTTGGTTTTATTAAAACGCTATAAAATCGCCGGCGCAAAACCGTACTACAATCGGACGGAGCAAACAAAAGTACATTTTGATTCCGTAAACGATCCGCTCATCAGTACCAATACGATAAGCACGGTACGGCCTAAAAACAATTCAAGCGGCAGCTCCGGAAGCTCCACACATACGTCGTCAAGCGGACGCTCTCACGGCGGCGGCGGAAGATCGTTTTAAGTTTTAAGCGGGTGCCTTTCGGGCATCTTAAAAAACTCAAGGTTTTTTGAGGTTCATGAATATCATTCAATTAACATCCCCCGACACAGCGCATCGGGGGATTAGATCGTCTGTTCAAACAGTGCTATTCCAAAACAAGATTGACTTTAACGACTTTTTTACCGCCTTCTTCCACAGCAAAATCGGGGTTTGCCTGCCCTTCAAGTATTGTCTGTCCTTCTGAGCCGGGAATTTTTGTACCGTTGACTTCCCAATGCTTTACCTGTTGCCCGGGTAATAATTTTGCCTTCAGTATTGCATACAGATAGGCAGGGCCTTCATAGCCCGAAGTGATTGGTGCACCGGTAACGGTTCTACACTCGATTGATGCAGCAGGGGTAAATTGCGCAGTCAGTACTTGCGGATGTTTAACGGTAAAACCGATGCGGACAACCTTGTTGCCGCCCTCTTGGACTGCATCGTTTATATCAAGCGAATAGCTGTTATCGGGTTTATACGTATACTCTTTTGTGTTAAAAAATATCTTATCTATGTCTATGCCGCCCGGTACCTGCGGATAAACACGCAATTGGGTACCTGCATCGATCGTTTGTCCGGTCGTTATGCCATGCATACCGGAAAGAGGAGCCACTACCTTCACAAGCGTAGGATCGAATTTAATAACAACAGAACCGGCTGACAGTTTGGTTGTATAGGTTACCGTAATAACCTTATCCAAACCGTCGGGAACCGCATCGGCGATGTTTACCGTATAGAGATAATGTTCTTTGACCTCTTTAGTACCGTTGATAAGCCACTTGTCGAAAACCTGACCGGTAGGAAGACTTTTAACCCCGAACCAAAGTGAGACGCCCTCGTAAACAGTAGCCCCGTTATTGAGTGTACCGCTGCCGTTTTTATACACTTCGACCTTGCTCTCGTCAAACTTTACAACAACCGCGGCAGCGGGCTTAGTGGTATACGTTACCGTAATAACTTTATTCGAACCGTCGCTAACTGCATCGGCAACGTTAACCGTGTAGTCATCGTAGTCGAGTTCTTTTGTGTTTACCTTCCACTTATCAACTTGCTGTCCCGCAGGGATATTCTTATCTCGAAAGCGTAACAACGTACCTTCAGAGACTTCGGAATTCGGTGGCAATAATTCATACCGATCGTTTTTTTCGTATCTGACAGTGAGGTTCTCAACATTATACTTGATGAAGATTTTTCCACCTCCGCCTGACGTAATCTGCCATTGTGCCGTATATGTCGTATCGGCCGCAGAAAATGTTGTAGGTGAAGGCAACGCGGGATTCCATCCTTTAAGCTCGGCATCCGCCTTGACGGGTTCCGGAGCAGTAAATGCTGTTCCGAATTTACCTGTTAGGGGTATATCGGCTGTATTACCGCTTACGTTTCCGCCGTTAAGCTTAAAGGTTACGTTTACCGTTTTGCGCTCGTAATAGAGTTTTACAACAGTACTGCCATCAGCGTTTATTGTCCCGCTTGTCTGTACGGAATCGTTTATTTTCGTAAGCGACGAATTGTAGTTAAAACCTTCGAAAGTTTTAGGAGTGTATACAGCAGTTGCTCCTGCAGTGTCGTGTAAACTTTCAGTATCCGATGGCACTACAGAATAGCCTCCTTCCGATTTTTCTTTATAGTGTTGTACTATATAAGAAGCTTGACCTACCGGAAGCGATTCAAAAGAGACTTTGACCTCTACAGCCTTTGTGACGGTGTGCGTATAAGAACTTGACGTATTACCTGTAACAGCAGAGCCACCTACCCTCCATTCCTTTACTTTATAGTTTTTATCAGGCGTTGCCGTAAAGCTTACTTTTTTATCTTTCTCCACCTTCGTACCGGTTCCGATCGCTACATCGTTTACCTTTGCAGTAAGCGTACCGTGTTCGCCGTCTACACTAAAATTTACCGTAAATTTATCCACGGTCGGCACTTCATTGGGCACCACACTGTCTGTCGAACGCGGGCATGCCGTAAACATGAACAACGAGGCAATAGCCAGTACTGTCATTGTTGCCCATCCTCTAAGTATATTCGTTTTATTTAGATTCATTTTCATCATAAAATCTCCCTTAATTAGTATGCTGCAACCGCAAAAAACGGTTTTCATAATTCTCTTACCCTGATATGACCGACTGCCGACCCCAGCGATATAAAGCGGTATTGCACAAGTGTTTGTAATATCCTACTCTACAGCCTTTCGCAGCAACGCATGGCATTTTCCGGGACGCAAAAAAGCTGTTTATGTACACCATGAGAAAAAGGAATATGCGTATCTTGATTCGTATCCGATAGACTTAAAACTGCGGAAAGGTGATGATGCTGTTTGTAAGGAGAAGATAAAAAACTATCTAAATAAGATTCGCTGTGAGCTGTGAGCTGTGAGCTGTGAGCTGTGAGCTGTGAGCTGTGAGAATTGTATTACCGACTATGAGCGTGTCAAGCCCTGTATACCGATTTTGCTCCGATATGGTGTCCGCTTTGGAAATAAGATTTTTATACTGTGATAATCCAATTCTGCGACTCAACATATGTATTATTATAGAGTCCAAAATCCGAAAACGCAAGAGAAAAGTTAAGTGGCTATTAGGGAAATGCTGATTATTTTGCATTCGAATTAATCAGCGTTTCCTTAGACAAGAGACAAAAGCCAATCTTTTAAATTTTTTGCGGATGAACATTCAAGTACCGGCACATCTGTTATTTGCGGATTATATTCCAAGCGAGTGGGTACCGATGGGTATATTCCCGTTGCCGTTCTCACCGCTTCAGAATGAAATGCAGGATGCGTTATTTCCGGGATAATCGTGATGCATGAATGCGCAGTGTGTTCATCGGATACCCAACGGGGCAGCGAACCGGTATTCATACAAAAGTTTTCGACAGGATTATGCCCATCCGCTATCGCTTGACCGTTTTTTATCGAACCCCACGCCTGCCATACTTCTGCGACGTCGGAACTGATAATATACCCTGTCCGATCTTTACAGTCGCGCATTGCCTCTAACACAGAATCCTGATCAAATCGAAATAAGGCGACTTCCGGGGTACGTCTTTCAGGAGAACTCTGCGTATAAAGCATCCTAAAGCGTCGACATTCTCCTTCATAGTCTCTTTCAGGAATACGGCAAGAAGCATTGACTGTTGTAATAAAACCGTTTATAGGCGCTCCCATTTTTTTTGCAAGTACGGCAGCATTGAGGGTGTTCGGCTGGTTTAACGAAGTACCGATAATCAGCTGAGGTTGCTCAATACTGTTATCATAACCGGTTCGTGAAAGTACCGCCAATGCAGCATACATACAGCAACACACCTGCGATAATAGATAGCCGATATGTGCTGCATGAGGAATAAACAACTCCATCGAACCGATAATATCAGCATCTACTGCCGTTTCTTGAACCATCGTTTTACAGTCTGCCAGAGAGCCGTTGACGCAAAAGGTGTGAATATTTTTGGGAAGCAACAGAATTTGCTGTTTTGTCATAGTCTGAAAAGTATCTTTCGAATCTTGAGGATATAAAAAAGTTGCATGAATATCTTCAAACTCGGAAAATGCTTTTGCAAGCGAAAGCGTTTCAAGCTCTGTTCCCGCAAAAAGAATATGCACCGGCTGCCCGCTGCACTGATAGAAATAATCAACCAGCTGCGCAGTAAACCGAGCGCCGAAATCGGTATAAGACCCGCCATCTCCATGGGTAAGTTCAATGATATAAGTACGGGGATCGATCGGAAACACCGGAACCCTGAAAGGAAACGCGCGTGCAATAAGGGTGTATAAATCGGATTCGGGAATAACATCCCGAAAAAATGCTCGAAACACTTCAAATGCAACATCACGAAAAGACGGCGGAGGATTTTTATATATCAGCGAATCGGGTAAAATCGGTATCTGACGAGGAATATAATTTCCCCCTTCCGCACTGTTTATCTTAAGTACCGTTTCTAAAGGAAGATATATGGAAGGCTCTCTCACATTATAAAAAGATATGGACGGTTGCATATTTCTTTATAGCATAGATATACCGTGATTTCAATCATATACCGTATGTTTTAAAAGCAATCGCACTGGAAATATTTAAAGCGATTGCTTTTCTTCCGCGCAAAATTTTGTCAAAAATTTTGTGCAGTTTTTTTCAGGTGATAGATAAATGCATCCGACAGGTAAACATATATTGCAGAATAAACAGGCTGTGAGACCATTTGAACCGCGAAGAGGTTCAACTCTGGTTGAACAGCCTATTTATTCTGCGGGACATGCACCAAATGTCTGATGCGTTTACCCCGTTCCTCCGCTCGATAGACTTTTTTTCTCTTTTTCGCTATTTTTAATGTATGGGGATGTTCAAACTTTACATCGATTATTTTAAAAGTAAACTCAAAAATCTGCGGAAGCCTAAAGAAGAAATTCCGATTGATTATGAAGAGATTGTCGAAGAACAATGGCAGGCCGATTTTTCCAAGCCTGAAAACTGCCGGTTTGCTGCGGAAACGGGTGACGGATATACGGCTACCTTTACGCCACCTGAGCCTGACGGAAACAATACGGGAGGACTGAGGCTTGAAGCGCAGCGAAAGCATCTCTATGCGTGGACGGTGAATCCGGTCTTCCGCTATAAGGATGTGATTATCGAAGCGGATATCCGTTTGCCGGAACCTGCAAAAAAGCCGGACGGACAGGACACACCAACCGATAAGGCGGGAGGATTCGCTGCCGGAATCCTGTTCCGTTATATCAGCCAAAGTACCTTTTACGCACTGATGATCTCCGATGCGGGATGGGTACGGCTCGATGCGGTCGTCAACAGCACCCCGATGCCCCTCCTAGGCTGGGTAAAAATCCCCGGTTCCGCTCATTCCGATATCGATCATCATGATTCAGATCATCATAGTTCAGATCACCCTGATTCAGACTATTCAAATCATAAAGGAGAAGCGGATACAAAACGTGCGTACTCAATCAAACTGATCGCGAATAATACGACCATCACCATTTTGATAAACGGCCATTGGGTTGCCTGCTGTGAGGATGATACCATTCAGGCAGCGGGAAAAATTGCCTTTGCAATTCAAAACTGGGAAACTTACCCGCAGGTTACCGCGCAGCTTTCCCGCTTTTCATTAAACTCCATCCCGATGACGGTAGAAACGGCATACACGGACGCAAACGAATTTTCTGCTGTGCCGCCGGATGCCCGCATCAGCCTTGCAAAAACGCTCTATGCGATGGGGCGGTATGTCCCTGCCCTGCTCCAGCTCCGGGCTGCAGCGCGGTTAAAGGAGCCGGAAGAAGCGGATCGGATACTGGCAGGCCGCATTTATTTTGCGCAGCGGATGCTTGACGAAGCCGAGCGGGAATTTCAATCGGTCTTGGAAGCGAATCCCTCCAACGAGGAAGCTTTTGCGGAGCTCGGCGGCATTTACTATCGGGCTGAACGGTATGAAGATTTACAGCGTTTACTGCAAAAAGTTCCAAAGCCGATGATGGCGCAATCCTCATTCCTCTCAAACCTTGAAGGACATTTATACCATGCGCTGGGAAAGCACCAAGAAGCGGCCGAAGCATACCGGCGAGCTTTCACAATCAGTCCCGATCAGGGGCTTTTTGCCTTCCATCAGGCGAATGAACTCTACGATTGCGGGAAAAAGCCGGAAGCGGTAGATGCATATATGCAGGCTGCGCGCGCGTTTTTACAGCAGGAGGCCTACGATGACCTTGCGGAAGTTATTACGATATTGGAACGTATAGCGCCGAATGATCCCCGAACGCTTTCGATTGCCGGAAAATATGCTTACGCAGTGGGCAGATACGATGATGCCTTGCTCAAATTCAAAACGGCGTGCAAAAAAGGTTCAAAAGATTCTGCCGACTGGTACCTGTACGGACTGCTGCTCAAAACAGATGAACCGAAAGAGGCGGTCAAAGCATTTAAAAAAGCGTGTGACCTTGAACCCGAATACGGATTATATCAGTTCCGGTTAGCGGAAGCGCTTTTTTTAAGTAACGGAAAATATCAACCGGTATTGGAACAAGCGCTTGCCGCCGATCCGCAAAACGGTTGGGTGCATAATTTACGCGCATTAGCAGCATTGAGCGAAAACGATATTGAACAAGCGGAAGCGGCAGTCGCGGAAGCGCGCAGGCTGCTGCCCGATGAAGTATCCCTATTGGTAAATTACCTCGAAGTACAACGCAGGAAGGGGCAGCTTGCAAAGTGCCTCCCCCTCTTCGATATTGAAAACGGAACCGCCGACCTCGCGGTAGAACGGAATCGGGCAGCTGCGTTCCACGCCTTAGCGAATGCATTTGCCGACGACGATGCTCGCGAAGAAGCGCAGCAGTGGTATTATAAGGCATTAAAACTCGATCCGAAAAATCCTGAGCTTCTCACCGATAAGGCCGAAAACGACTATGCGCTCTTCCTCCTCAACGAGGCCGATGACGGTTTGGTTAAGGCGCTCGATATCCAGCCGTCCGTCCGGATATATCAACTGATTGCATCCATATCCGTTCAAAAAGGCGACTATGCCCGTGCGGAGGTAACGTTACGGGCAGGGCTTGAATCCTTTGCTGAAAGTCCCGACCTACACTATGATCTTGCCTGTGTGTACCGCAACACAAAACGGTTCGAGCAGGCGCAAGCGCAGATTGTACAGCTTAAACGGTACGAAACGTCGGAACGTGTCGATGCGCTTGAACAAGCCCTCTTGCAGGATACCGGTACAACCGCTCAGCCTACCGCAGAGCCAAAAGCCGAACAAAAGCCCAAGAAGACAGCTTTGGCAAAAAAAACAAGCAGAGCTTCCAAATCTGCGGCGGATGTAGAGGAACCCGTTATCAGCGCCAAGACAAAAAAAGGGGCAAGCGCCAAGTCTGCTGCAGGCAAAGAAGGAGCGGACGCAACAGAACCCGCTACCGGTACCAAGGCAAAAAAAGCTGCATCTGCTAAGTCTGCTGCGGACACAAAGGCTCCTGCAAGAACCAAGTCCGCTGTAAGCAAAAAAAGAACGGCAGCGACTGAGTCTACCGCAGAAGAAAAGGCCGATACAAAAACCGAAAAAGCGGCGATAAAAAAGCCTCGAACAAAAAAAACAACTGGATAACGGAACGAACTGTATCATAATGAATCTCAAAGTAAGTACGCCGTCTTTTTGCGGAACGATGACGGCGCCTTCTTCCAAAAGCCATACGCTCCGCGCCCTCATCTGCGCTTCTTTAGCGAACGGTACTTCGTTTATTACCGCGCCCCTTATCAGCGGAGACATGGAAAGCGCCGTACAGGTACTGCGGCAGCTCGGCGTTACCATTACGGAAGTATCGAATAATCCGCTCGTGCTCAAAGTTACGCCGCCAGTCGGCGGTCTCCTCGCCTCCGCAGAGCGCGGTGCCGCGGAACGCATTCTCGACCTCGGCAACTCGGGTTCTCTCCTCTACTTTTTAGGTATGATCCTTGCCGCAGCCGATGCACCGGTGTGTCTCACCGGAGATGAATCCCTTAGGAGCCGCCCCGTGGAACCGCTCCTTTCAGTATACCGGCAAGCAGGCATCCCGTACTCGACGGCAAGTATTAAGAACGGTACAGGCAGCATGGAAGTCCCGCCGCTCCGTTTTTGCGGCCCGCTGCCAGCCGGATCATATCAACTCGACGGTCCCTTTTCCCAGCCCGTAACGGGACTCCTCCTTGCAGCGCCGCTTTTAAACGGGATGAGCCGCATTACCTTTAACAATGCCGGGGAACGTCCGTATCTAAGGATGACCTGCGCTTGGCTCCGCATTGCCGGTATCGAGGTAGTGAACTGTGACGACTACCATTTTGAAATCAAAGGCGGACAGCGCTATCGTGCCTTTACGCAAACGATACCGGGCGATTGGTCGTCCGCCCTCTTTCCCCTGACCGCAGCCGTCATCTGCAATGCGGCGCTTACGCTGACTAACCTCGACCCCGCAGACACGCAGGGAGATTCGCAGGCGCTTTCGATCCTTAAAGCGATGGGAGCGGACATCCGCTGCGACACGGAGCGCCGCACAGTTTCGGTATTTCCCATATCCGGCGAATTAAAAGGCGGACGCTTCGACTGTGCGGATATCCCCGATGCGGTTCCCATCCTCGCCTGTGCCGCCGTGTTTTGTACGGGAGAAACACTACTGCTCAACGCCGGTGTGTGCCGTTTTAAAGAATGCGACCGGCTTGCTGCCTCGGCGGAAGAACTCGCAAAATTCGGAGCGGATATCACCCAAGGCAACGATTTTCTCCGCATCGGTGGCAGCGGCGGGAACAGCAGCGCTGCAAACGGCAGCGGCGGACAGAAACTCCATCCCGCACGGGTACGAAGCCGCGACGACCACCGCATCGCGATGATGCTCGCCGTCGCAGCATGCGGAATTGCCGCACGTTATCATACTGGGCAACAATCGGATACAACGAGGGAAAATACCGAAAAATTTTCCGAAATCTCTTGTATAGAAGATTTTGATTGTGTAAAAATATCCTACCCTCGGTTTATCGAGGATATGAATGCAGCAGGCGCCGCTTTTAAAGAGGTAAGGTAAACAGCCGCAAAATTATTGAGGTAAAAAATGAAACAAAAACGAGAACTTTTTAAAACAAACATCGGTATGCTCCTTGCCTGCGTAGGCTCGGCAATGGGATTGGCGAATATTTGGATGTTTCCCGCCCGCTTAGCGGAGTTCGGCGGCATCACGTTTCTTATTCCGTACCTCATTTTTTTATTCGGCTTTTCCGCATTCGGATTGATGGGAGAATATGCATTCGGACGAAAGATGCGCAAAGGACCGGTACTTGCCTTTGAATCGATTCTCGCGCAAAAAACAACGAATCCCCTACTCCGTGCCGTCGGTTGGTTTCCGGTCATAGCCCTTATCGGAATTTTATCATTTTACACCGTTATCATCGGATGGATACTGCGCTACCTTGTACTGGCGATTACCAATACATTTCCAGCGATGCCTCCCGCTTTTTTCGAATCCTTTGCAGGTACTCCCGCCAATATTCCGTGGACACTCGCCGCCCTTGTTGCAACGGCACTGATCGTCAGTCTTGGCATCCAAAAAGGCATTGAACGCTTTACCACCGTGATGATGGCAACTTTTTACATCGTCGTTACCGTGATGGTTATTCGTGCACTCACCCTGCCGGGCGCGTTACGCGGAGTTGCCATAATGCTGAGGCCTAAATGGGAAGTATTCGGTCATTTCAGAATCTGGATATATGCGCTGGGTATGGCATTCTTTACCCTCAGTCTCGGCGGAGCTGCAATGCTTGTATACGGAAGCTATATGCCGGAGGGATCCGATGTTCCCCGTACCGCCCGCCAAACGGCAGGTTTGGACTTTCTTGCTTCGATCATGTGTGCTCTGTTCACTGTTCCGGTCGCATATTCGCTCGGAATCAATCCGCAAGCGGGCGCGGCGCTCCTCTTTATTGCCGTGCCTAAAATTATCGCACACATGCCGGCGGGCTATATCTTCGGCATCCTCTTTTTTCTCTGCGCAATGTTCGCGGCCCTCACCTCTTCAATTGTTATGTTGGAAGTACCGGTTGAGTCGCTGATGTCCAAATTCAGAATCGGCAGAAAAAAAGCGGCGATTATTATCACCGTGTTAGCAGCATGTATCGCCGTACCGCTCAACTTTGACATGAGGGTATTCGGCACCTTCACCGACACTGTCGCCATCATCATTTTTCCGCTCGCAGCAGTTACAGCGGCCTTTGTCATCTTTTGGGTATATGGAGCACAGCGGACACTTGAGGATATCAACCTTCATGCCAAGCATAAGGTCGGTAATTGGTACGCCCCCTATATGCAGTATGTCTTTGTACCCGTATGCCTGATTTTAGTGATTGCCGGTATCTTCCTCGGGGGGCTATAGCGTATTATAGTTTCTATAGAACATCTCTAAAGAATTGGTTAGTTTTTTAGAGGTTCCTTAAAAGCCATTAAAGCCAATATAAGCTTGGAAAAGATTCTCAAGAAACACTTGAATTGTATATATACTCTCCGCTATGACTGCGGGACGTTTTATGATACACTCATTCCCATGACACAGCACACACACGACACGCTCTACCTGCTTGATTCCTACGGCTTAATTTACCGCTCTTACTTCGCTTTTGTCAGCCATCCGTTGACCAATAAGGCGGGTGAAAATGTTTCCGCGCTTTACGGCTTTTTTAGAAGTCTTGCGATGATTTTAAAAACATATCGGCCGCAGTATTTTCTTGCAGCCTTCGATTCCCGCACGCCGACCTTTCGGCACGAATGGTACCCCGAATACAAAGCAACCCGCGACAAGACGCCGGAAGATTTGCACGCGCAGATTCCGCATATCGAAAAAATACTGACAACACTCGGTATCACCTGCCTCCGCAAAGACGGTTTTGAGGCTGATGATATTATCGCAACCCTTGCGTGCCGCGCTGCACAAGAAGGCCGCCGCTGTGTCATTATCTCCGGAGATAAAGACTTGGCGCAGCTGGTAGGAGATTTTGTTTCGGTGCTTAAACCCGATAAGAGTGAAGCCTTGGCACAATGGGGTATCGAAGAAGTTAAGGAGCATTGGGGGGTTGCGCCTGCACAGATGCTCGACTATCTTTCGCTCATCGGCGATACTTCGGATAATATCCCCGGCGTAAAGGGCATCGGCCCCAAAACGGCTGTAAAGCTTTTGCAGGATTACGGTACGCTCGACGCTGTGTATGAACATATCGATTCCATTGCGGGAGCCGTACAAAAGAAATTGGCTGCCGGAAAGGAGAGCGCCTATTTTTCAAAAAAAACTGATAACGCTTGCCGCCGATATTCCCATCGAAGGCTCGATTGAGGATTACCGCTGCGATGCGCTGCACTATCCGGAGGCGGCCGCGCTGCTGAAAGAATATGAGCTGCCGCGCCTCGGGGAACTGTACACAAAGGCCGCCGAAGAAGCAGGCACAGCCGATGCAGCTGCCGCGCCGAATATCGCAGCAACCGGCAGTTCAGCGGATAACGGTTCGGCAAAGAACGGTTCCGGTACAGGCAATGCGGGTGCAAAACCGATAGGCGGCGCTGACGGCATACCGGAAGCCGGTACCGGTGCAGCACCGGCGGAACTCCGTAAAAATACCGGCGAGTACCGCACTGTGACGGACGCGGAAGAACTCGAAGCCGTTATCGCAGCAGCCGAAGCGCAGGGCTTTGCCGCCTTTGACTGCGAAACCACCGGTCTCAACCCGCTATACGACGCCCTTGTCGGATTTTCGCTCAGCTTAAAAGCCGGAACCGGTATCTACGTACCGCTCAAAGCGCCGGCGCCCGAACTGGGTGAACAGCCCTTCACCGTGATGCCCCTTGCCGCCGCACAGAAACTGCTCGCGCGGCTCTGGAGCAATGAAGCGCTCACCCTTGTGTTGCACAACGGCAAATTCGACTATCAGGTGCTGCGGACGGCAAAGATATTTACCCGCGCCGGCTGCCGTCTCTTCGATACGATGATAGCGGCATGGCTGCTCGAACCGGATACCCTCAGCTTCGGCCTGGAGAACCTTGCCGAAGCGCAGCTCGGCTTGCAGGGCATTAACTATAAAGACGTCGTCCCCAAGGGCTGTACCTTTGCGGCGGTGCCCCTTCCGCAAGCGACCGAATATGCAGCGGAGGATGCCGACTTCACCCTGCAATTATATCACATATATAAGCCCGCCTTGGAGCAGGCAAACTTGACCACACTTTTTGAAACGCTTGAAATGCCGCTGATGCCGCTCCTTGCGGATATGGAAGCACAGGGGATTTTCCTTAAAAAAGAAGAGCTAGCTGCGTTTTCGGAAGAATTGGCGGATACGCTTGCACGGGACGAAGCGGAAATTTACAAGCTGGTCGGCCATCCCTTTAATATCGCCTCCCCTAAGCAGCTGCAGGAAGTGTTGTTCACCGAACGGAAGCTGCCGACCGGTAAAAAAACAAAGACCGGCTACTCTACGGATATTTCCGTGCTTGAGGAGCTTGCCGCCATCGATGAACTTCCGGCAAAAATTCTCGATTACCGCGCCTCCGCAAAACTGAAATCAGGTTATGCCGATGCGCTACCCCTGCTTGCCGATACACACGGGCGGATACACACCAGTTTTATTCAGACGGGGACTGCGACGGGGAGACTTTCGAGCCGCGATCCGAACTTGCAGAATATTCCGATCAGAGGAGAAGAAGGTCGCAAAATCCGCAAGGCGTTCTACGCAGCGGACGGCTGTAAACTGATTTCCGCCGACTATGCACAGATCGAGCTGGTTATCCTCGCTCATTTTTCGCAGGATGAAAATTTAGTAAAGGCATTCCGGCACGGAACCGATGTCCACGCGGCAACGGCGGCGCTCATCTTTAATGTACCGGTTGAAAACGTTGTCCCCGATATGCGCCGCATTGCAAAGGTGATTAACTTCGGGGTGATGTACGGTATGAGCGCATTTAGGCTCGCCAATCAACTGCGCATCTCCCGCACCGAGGCGGCGGAGTTTATTACCCGCTATTTTACCACCTATTCGGGAGTATCCGCCTTTATGGAAACGCTCAAAGAGTCGGCCGCAGAAAAGGGCTTTGTGGAAACGCTGATGGGCAGACGGCGGTACATCCGCGCTATCAACAGCCGAAACCAAACGCAGCGCGCCGCAGCGGAACGGATCGCCATCAACACGCCCATTCAAGGCTCCGCCGCCGATATCGTCAAAACGGCAATGCTGCGTGTAGATCGCGCATTGAAGCAGCAGCAGTTAAAGGCGCGCCTCCTGTTACAGGTACACGATGAGCTAATCCTCGAATCCCCCGATGCGGAAGTCGATTCCGTTAAAGCGCTGTTAAAACAAGAGATGGAACACGTCGTCGAACTCGCCGTCCCGCTCCGTGTCAGCATCGAAGCAGGCAGCTGCTGGGGAGATTTCCATTAAGGTTTCAGGGTTCTGCCCTAAGAATCCGCCTTGGTTCCAGAGCTTGATTCTTATAGAGCTTCTACTTCTGCTTGAGAGAGACCCGAAATTTTACAAATATCATTGAGTGGATACCCCATAGTTAGCATTGTCTTTGCGGTTTCAAGCGCTTTTTGACGGGAACCTTTGGCAAGACCTCGTGCCTCGCCTTCATCCATCGCATCCATGAGAGCTGCCGGTAATATGTGGTATTCTCTCCGCGCTAATTCGTTCTGTTTTACCGTCTGTATCATCTGCTCTATCCTCCCTGTGTATGCCGTAGTTGCCTTGCCTGTTATTACATACTGCAAAAAGCCTCGTAACTCTTGATTGTCTGTCTCTTTAAACGCCTTGGCGTTCTCAATATAATCTTTTTTGTATCTTTTGAAAATATACGGGTATCTGCGTTGTCGCTTAACAAAAAACAGTCCTCGACGTACAGCAAGTACGCCTGCGGGTGTTTTTTGTACGCTCCTAGCATCTACTCCGCCTATTTACAAAAGGCTAACGGAAGGCTTTTTTAGAAAAGTCTGTTTCAGCAGCGGCAGGGATGCCGCTGGTTTCAAGCAGCAGCGATGTTTTGCCGAATGGCAAAACTCGTGTTTTCCGATAGACACGGACGTCTATCGGAAAACACATTTCAACATCGTAGGATGTACCGACACCGTCTTTTACCAGTACATCCAGCCGGACGGTTTTTGCACTCGATTTAGTGGTAACGCTATCTTGGGTTGACAGGTAGGTAATTTTATCGATCTTAGTAGCAAAGAGCATTTCGAGAAATTCTTTACAGATCGGTTCGGACTCCATCACTTTACAGAACATAAAATCATCGGAGATAGTTAGGTCTTCAAAAGGTTTTCTCGTCATTCGCATCTCCTACAGTCCTTATGCGACTTTCGGAGTAAAATGGCTAAAGAAATGAAGAAAAAATTACAAGTTTTTATTAAATGCTTATTTTATCAGGGGAAAATAATGTGTAATTAAGATGAACACCTGTTGAATTACACATTACCCATCAGCTAACCACTTCCCCCCCGCGACTGTTCAAGCTGTTTCAGAACCGCCACGGATGGCGGTGATTTTATGCAGAAACGAGATTTGCGTTTGACGCAAATCTCGTACTAAGGGGAGTACATGGAAGTACTCCCCTTAGTGAGCGACTTAGGGCTCTGCCCTAAGAACCCGCCTTGGTTACAAAGCATAGTTCTGAATAAAAACTATTTTCTCCCGTTGCGACAAATTCTTTGGTAACGGCGATAATTTTATGCCCGCGTAAAAACGCATTCTTATAAATTCGGCAACGTAGAAATTTTCAAATTTCGAGGCTGCCGAATTGTTACGCTTTCGTAAAGCATTGCTTAACGAAAGCGTTTTTAAACAGGCGATGTTTGCCGCACGGCAAACTCGGCATTTAACCGGAGCTGCGCTATATTAGCAGCTTCGGTTAAATCAACATTTCCGCGACCGCTTGTTCGCAATTGGATATCGGTATCGTTAACAAATGTACCTCCGTGTACATTTGTTAACTGCGAGTTTGTTTTCACAAACTCGTTTCTGCTTAAAACTACGCCCATCCATGGGCGTTCTGAATAAGTAATATTGACCTGTTTGATTTTGTGCACGGCAAAATTGGTTTTTCAGTAGCGGCACGGATGCCGCTGGTTCCATGCAGTAGCGATGTTTGAGGCGAAGCCTCAAACTCGTCGATGAAAAATGTACACGGATGTACATTTTTCATCAGGGACGGTTCACACTATTTGTGTGAGCTCTAGGGGCGACAAGCCACACGAAAGCCAAGATTGTCGTTGCTGTTGTCCGGGTTGTTGTTGTCCCGATAGGCACGAGCGGCGTTATTCGCATCATTCTTCCAGCTGCCACCGCGTTTGACGCGGTTAGAACCGGAATCAGCACCTTTTTTTGTCCCTACCGTTTAATACATTACACTATCAATGACCTAATTATACATTTCGCCATTTGTTTACCTGTTGTTTTTCTTTTTTGTTTCCTTTTGTACGGCAGGGTACCACTACAGCAATCAAAATCCATGCAAAGATTGCACCGCTTAAACAAATACAATGTACAATGGAGCGCTTCCTAAAACATAGAAAATTCCCATAAAAATTTTTCGAGCCGCTAAAGCGGCTAATCGGTGCAGTTTCATCTTTTTTTCAAAACTATACTGCACCACCTCTACACATTTTGCCGGTTCGGTTTCGCCGCATACCGCCACGGACGGTGGTGGTTCCAAACAGTAGTAAGTTTTTCGATAGAAAAACTTATCGTTGAGCAGTGTACACGGACGTACACTGCTCAACAGCCCGTTGCCGCTCAACCTCACAGGCAAAAGCGGCATGGATGCCGCTGGTTCCACGCAACAGCGACGTTTGAGGCTTCGCCTCAAACTCGTCGATGAAAAATGTACAAGGATGTACATTTTTCATCAGGGACGCGAGACCACACGCAAACCCAGATCGTAGTAGCGGTTGACGGGATAGAAGTTGCTGCCCCGAAACGCACGAGCGGCGCCGCCTGCATAGCTGCTCCAGCAGCCGCCGCGTCTGACGCGGCGAGAACCGGAATCAGCTGGGCCTGCATAATCCGGTGGCATCGGATTGGGTAAGACGCTATACCGATCCCAGCACCACTCCCATACGTTACCGCTCATGTCGTATAGCCCGTACCCATTCGCCTGCTTCTTTTTCACTTCATGCGTCTTATTATTTGCATTTCCCCCATCACTATCGCTATACCACGCATAGTTTATCAGTTGCCCTTTCACATTCGTTCCTGCCCATTTATGCTCAGTTCCGCCCATAGCTGCCCATTCCCATTCTGCCTCCGTCGGTAACCGGAACCCGTTTTTACTCCAGTCGCATACGGCATTATTCCAATCATTGTTATTAGATGTTGGTATGGCACTAAAGGTCAGTGCATCGAAGTCTACGCCTTGAACTGTATAACAGGGCTCAAGCCCGCACGCCTTACTCAGCTTATTGCAAAATGCGATTGCATGATACCAGTTCACGCTCTCCACCGGCCGTTTTTCCTGCACTTCACTGCCGTCAGGCGGATTTCCTGTTCCTTTAAACCTACTCGGATTCTCCCCCATCACCGCAGTCCACAACTCCTGCGTTACTTCCGTCTCCCCTATCCGGTAGGCAGTAAGGCTTACCGTGTGCACGTTGTTATCGCTTTGAGAGTTATCTCCTACGCTTCCGTTTGTTACCGCAGCAATATCGATCATTTTCATTTCGATAAACTTTGCATACAGCTCTTTGTTTCCGCTGCTTCCCTTTCTAATCTCCGTTACTTTTTCACCGCTGAAGTCTGCACTGGCATACCAGCCGAAAAAGATATGATCTGCTTTCTCCGCAGGTTTTAACGTGATTGTTTCTGTTTCTATCGTATACTTTGCAGGGTTGTCGGCATGGTTACTTCCCCCGTTGAGGTTGTAGGTGATGGCGTAGTTTTCAAGAAACTTGGCCCAAAGCGTTTTATTGCCCGTGCTTCCCTTTGTAATCTCCGTTACTTTTTCACCGCTGAAGTCTGCACTGGCATACCAGCCGAAAAAGATATGATCTGCTTTCTCCGCAGGTTTTAACGTGATTGTTTCTGTTTCTATCGTATACTTTGCAGGGTTGTCGGCATGGTTACTTCCCCCGTTGAGGTTGTAGGTGATGGCGTAGTTTTCAAGAAACTTGGCCCAAAGCGTTTTATTGCCCGTGCTTCCCTTTGTAATCTCCGTTACTATTCCACCGCTGAAGTCCGCTTTCTCATACCAACCCATAAAGGTATAGCCTGTTCTTTCTGCATCCTTTAAGTCAATCGTTTCCGTTTCTACCGTGTAGTTTGCAGGATTACCGCTATCATTCGTTCCATCGTTTAGGTGATACGTAATGGTATATCGGGTGAGCACCTTTACCGTACAGCTCGCTGTTTTACCGCCGTCTGTAGTTGTTACGGTAATCGTTGCCTCTCCGGTTTTTTTCGCTGTTACTTTGCCGTCTTTGTCTACCGCTGCAACATCAGGATTGTTAGAACTCCACGTTACTGTTTTGTTCGTAGCATTTGTAGGAGCAACCGTTGCGGTCAGTGTTGTACTAGTTCCTGCTACAAGACTTACCGTAGGCTTATCCAACGTTACACCCGTTACAGCGACGGCAGAAGGCGGCAAAGCCTTAAAGCTTACCTTTACCGTTACGGCAGCCGTTACTTTATGGCTATACGTTGTACTTACATTATTTGCCACAGCAGTACCGTTGACCGTCCACTTTTCTACTTCATAACCCTTTTCAGGCACCGCAGTAAACACAACTGTTTTGTCTTTTTCGACGCTTATCGGGCTTTTATTCGTTTCCGTTACGCCGTCCGCCTTTGCTTTAAGCGTACCGTGTTCCCCGGCACTAAACGTTACTGCAAATGTTTCCGGTTTAACCGTTATCTTATTCGGACAACCGGTAAACAAGGCCATTGCAGCAAGCATCAATCCTACTGCTAACCGGCTCAACAGCCGATTTATTCTTCTATTTTTATTCATACTTGTTCCTCCTAGCACTTATATATTTTCAACCGCTAAACGGTTTATTCCTTAAATTTTTTAACCGCAAAGTACGCAGAAGACGCTAAGGGGTTGGAATATGGTTTGGTATTTACCGGTGATTCTTTTGTGATTTTTGTATGCTGAGTGGTTTTATTTTAATTAACCGCAGAGACGCAGAGTACGCTAAAGTTTTGAAAGGAATGTTCTCCTCTATCTGACTCCGCATACGTGGTACTCTTTGCGGTTTAATAGGGAAAAGATTAACAGTACGTTTGCCGTCTGCAAAAATTGATGAGAAATAATGATGTTGTTGTCTGAATGTAAAAGCTGCCCGTTTTTCAGAGCGCAGACAGACTCTACGCCTGAGTTGCTGAGTTGCTGAGTTGCTGAGTTGCTGAGTTGCTGAGTTGCTGAGTTGCTGAGTTGCTGAGTTGCTGAGTTGCTGAGTAAGTGTTCCAGACGGCTACAGGTATGTCAAGTACATTGCACAGGGTTTGCGCTTTTGGGGGAGATAATCGATACTGCGGTAATAGTATACACTTATTCAGCATAATCATAAGTATAGGGGCAAATATTGAGAAATGCAAGGTCTTTTGAAAATATGCATACCGTCTACGGCGTTGCTTAGTAAAAAACAATCCTCAACGTGCAAAAAGCACGTCTCCGGTTGTTTTTTACACGCGCCTTGTATCCGGTATCACTATTTTCAAAAGTGCTGGAATTACGGGATACATACGGCATTGCTGCAAACAACTTAATTGGTAAGAGGCATAGATAATAAGCGTTAGGGATTGGAGGGGCAGCGCAGCTGTTCCGCAGGAATGAAGCGCTAGCGGAACCCCGCAAAGCCCGACGGTCGGTCAAACATCTATGTCGATGTTTGACCGGCCGAAACGCCCAAAATATAGTTACCCATTAAATATTACAACGTACCCATCAGCTAAGCACTTCCTCCCGCGACTGTTCAAGCTGTTTCAGAACCGCCGGATCAAGTTTAATGGAAAGATTTTTTTCGTTTGACGGGAGTACGGTTCCTTTCGGCGCGTTCTTCGCCCTCCGCAAATCCTTCACGGCGGTGTAGTAGAGATCGGCTTGTCCGTTCCGGCGCGCCTTTGAATAAAACACGGCGAGGTTCCCCGCTGCAATCAGCACCGGCAGTGGAACGGTCTTTCCGTTTTTGTTTTTGATAAAGACATAGCCGCCGGAATAGTCCCGCACATGAAGCCACATATCCTTGCCCCGCACGTGGTGCCGTAGCAGCTCATCGTTTTCGGCGGCTGTCCTACCGACATACAGAATCCATCCGTCATGGTAGAACGTAAGTCCCGGCCGCTCTTTTTCTTGAGCCGCCTGTTTCCGCTGCACGGGTATCTTTCTTTTATGCAGCACCTTTTCGATAAGGTAAGGATTTTCTTCAACCCGCAGCTTTGCAAGCTCTTCGTTAAGCGCGGCGAGCGTCCGCTTAGAGGCTTCGATGTCATCGGTGAGCGCCTCAAGCCCCGAAACAGCTTTTTTATACCGCTCATAGTATCCGGCGGCATTTTCCTGCGCGGTTTTTCTCGGGTCGAGGGCAATGCGGATAATCCGGTTGTCCGCCGCATAATCTTCCAGTTTTACGGAAGAGGTACCCTGTGGAATCCGGTAGAGATTTGCCAAGAGTAAATCACCTTGATGTTTCAGCGTATCCGCCTGCAAAAACGAATGCTTTTTTGCTTCGAGCTTTTCCAGCGCACGGGAAATCTTCTCTATTTTAAGACCGTAAAAACGCTCCGCTTCCGCACGCAGCGCTTCGAGCGAAAGCACAGGCGCCTGCCGCACATACCATTCATCAATCGCTTCGTTAAAGGTCTTGGACGCATCATAGCTGCGGATGGTGTAGGTTTTTACCGGTTTGTCAGCGGCAGGAGAAGATACGACAGCAGACGTGTTTTTTGCATTCGATGCGGAAGATACAGCAGCGGATGCGCTTTCTGTGGTCTTTGCTTCAACGTCCGTCGCAACACTTGGCTTGTTTCCAAAAGTCTGCATCGCAGCCGCTTCGATTTCTAACCTACCGGCAGTCTGATGTTCCCGCGGCAGGGGCTGCCATGGCTCTCCGCTCACTTCATGGCGGGAAGGTCGGCGGTAAAAGGCATCGACGATAATGCCGTTATCGACAAGCAGCATATTCGCCGCCCCGCTCCACAGCCGGATATAGAGGTAGAGCATACCTGAAGCGGTCTCCAACGAAAGCCTGACAATGCGGTCGTTGTTCAGCTGAACGGCCTCGGTAATCTTGGCGCCGCGGAGACGGGAACGGAGCAGCTCCATAAAACGGAGCGGCTTGTCGAACTTAGGAATCTTCCGCGTAGTTTCATGCAGGCGGCACGCCCCCGGTTCAAGACAGATGACCAAACTCATCGGGCGGGTCTTATAGAGGTGCAGCACCATCACGGAATAGGATGACTGTACCACCTTTTGTATGTATGAGCCTTCCAAATCGAGCTCTTCCAGAATTTTATCAATTTCAGCGCAATTAAGCGACATCCATACCTCCAGTCACAGGGCAAACGCATCAGATACTTTTGAAAATATACGGCGCATCTACTGCGTCGCACGCTGAAAATAAATGCTCAACGTATCATAGATACGCCTGCGCTTTATTTTCAGCTAACTCCTTGTAGCTACACCATCTATTTTCAAAAGCACTGGTTCTAGGCAGTAGTATCCGTTATCTTGTGAAATGGCATCTATCGGTCTGATGCGTTTGCCCTGAGCTTAAAGAAATGATACCTAAAATTTCGATCAGGAGGAAGGCATCTCGATGATGTTGTCGGCGAGGTACTCGGCTTCGTCGCGGTCATGGGTAACGTATATTGCCGTGTACCGCATTTCAGCTTGATGTTTTTTGAGCTCTTCGCGGAGTTTAAGCCGTAACGGAGCATCGAGAGCGGAAAGCGGTTCGTCGAACAAGACCACGAGCGGGTTTACCGCAAGCGCCCGCGCAAGGGCGACACGCTGCCGCTCCCCGCCGGAGAGTCCTTCAATCCGTCTTTTTTCCATACCGGTCAAACCGAAACGTTCGAGCCATTCCGCAGCAGCCCGCCTGCTTTCCCTTTTTGATATCCCTTGCGAAACGAGGCCGTACCCGATATTGTCTTCGACACTTAAATGAGGGAATAGCGCATAGTCCTGAAAGACCATACCGACGCTGCGGTTTTTGACAGGCTCATCGGTAATATCACGTCCGTTCAAAAAAGACGTTTCCCGAATCGGCGGGCAATAAACCTGCGATCATTTTAAGCACGGTTGACTTACCGCAGCCCGACGAACCGAGCAGCGCAAGCGTCCCAGCCTTTTCCACCGAACAGGAAAGACTGATAGTCTTTGACGGCAACCGCTTCGTCAAACAAACAAGCCGGAGAAATGCCTCACTTCCTCCATTCTCTCTATTTATCGGAAAAACCATCGAATCACCTTTCATATACGTTCCCTACCATACGCACTTTTGATACACAGGGCAACCGCACTTTAATCTTTCCAAGCGGTTGTCTTCCTTACGTTCAAAATTTTAAATAAAATTTTGAACGCTTTTTTCCACAGAAGGACAAACGCATCAGACAGGTTGATATAAATCGCAAAATAAAGAGGCCGTGAGACCATTTGAACCATCTTCAACTGCTGTACATCCGTGTACAGCAGTTGAAGGCGAGTTTTGTGTGCACACAAAACATCGCTACTGTATGGAACTACTGCCATCCATGGCAGTTCTGGTTGAACGGCCTCTTTATTTTGCGGGACAATATGAACACTGTACTTCCTTGTACAGTGTTCATAACAAGTTTTTCTAACGAAAAACTTGCTGCTGATTAGTATCACCGCCATCCGTGGCGGACATGACAAAACGTCTAATGCGTTTGTCCGCGCTCCCTCGCCGTGTCTTGAATATAAAAGAGCGAGCCAGTCAGCACAGCAAGAATCACCGCGATACCGGCGCTTTCGGTGAACCGATACGAACCGGCAAAGCGGAACAGCATCAGCGCGAGATTTTCAAAGTTCGGAATGTGGAGCAGAAGCGGCAGCGATGCGTCCCCCGCGCTGATTGCAAACACGCAGCACAGCGCAGATATAATACCGGTTTTGCATAACGGTAGAAATACCCGAAAAAATGCATCCGTGCGGGTAGAGGACAAAAGATGGGCGGCGTCGAGTACCGAACGGGGAATTTTTGCGAGGCAGGTCTCTATTTGCATCCACGCAAAGGGCCACGCAAGCGAACTTTGCACAATAACCAGCAACAGCAGCGACGGCACAGTATCAAGCTTCAACCACCCCGATCCCAGTACAATAGAAGAAACTGCAAAAGGAATGAGCGGCAGGCTTTTATACCACTTCCGATTTGATTGAAACGCTGCATACGCAAAAAAAAGCGCAGCCGTTACGGAAAGCACAGCGGTGCCGATCCCTGTCTGTATGGTCTGCCGCACCGCGCCCCAAAAGTGAGGCCGCTGTAAAAGCTGTCGCCACGCATCAGCGGTTATCGTGAGCGGCGCCTTAGGACTCGACAGAGAGTACCACACCAGAGAAGCGAGCGGAAACAGCAAACAAAAACAGATAACACAGATAAGCGCGGCAAAAAAGACATATTCTGCTGCGCCGCCGATGTTCAACCGAATGCGGGCGTATTGGGTGTTTTCAGCATGATCGGGTGTTCTATTCCTTAAATAAGCGTACAGCCCTACCGCAGCCGCTGCGATACCGGTTTCCACCAGCGCAATATACGCCGCGGTACTCGCGTGTATATCTCTGCGGATGGTTTGATACAACTCAACCTCCAGCGTTGTTACGCCGAGACCGCCCAGCAACAGAATAATCACAAAGCTGAAAAAACAATATAAAAAGATAATGACGAACGAAGCACACAGCGGCGCCTTCAATGCCGGAAAGATCACCGTACTAAAAATGCGCAGCGGTGAGGCTCCGAGCAAAAGAGCGGCTTGTTCGGTTTCCTCAGGGAGTTGTTCCCATGCGGCGGATACGGTACGCATCGTGATGGGAAAATTATAAAAGGTGTGTACAAGCACAATGCCGCCCGTCGAATAAAGGAAGGTGCCGATTGAAAGCTGCCCTGCCGAAAGCGCCGCAAGCAGTTTATTCAGTAAACCGTTTTTTCCGAAAAAAGAGGATAAACGCAAGCGCGATAACCACCGGCGGCACGCTCAAGGGTATCGCCGAAAGAGAGAGCAACAACTTTCGTCCGAAGAACCTCCGGCGGGCGCAAAAAAACGCCGCACAGAGGCCGATACCGCTTGCCCCTGCCGCAGAGAGAAATGCTTGCATCACGGTAAAACGGGCAGCTTTCCATAAAGGCCGGAACGACACTGCAGAAGCGCCTCCGCCAAAGGCCGGAAAAACGGCAGCTCCGAGCGGTACGAAAAAAGCAATCAGCACCGCACAGAATAACAACCCGCCGCCTACTACAAAAGCGTTTTGCAGTAGTGTCCGCTTCGCAGCGTTCCAATTCACTGAATCCATACAATTCTGCGATAAAAATGCAAAAATACGGTTATTTTTCCAATACTGAAATAATAGCGTCTACCGCCGTTTCCGCCTCGGTACCGGAAATCGTCAGCGATTTTTTCGGCATCGGGATTGTTTTAAATGATTCGGGAAGCTGCACCGCGGTATTTGCCGGATACATCCACTGCGTTTCGGGCAACACTTCCTGTGCTTTTTCGGTCAGCATAAAATCGATAAAAGCGTGAGCCGCTGCTCTATGCGGGGCATTTTTAACGACGCCCATTCCCTCAAGTGCGATCATATTCCCCTCGGCAAACGTCAATGCCTGATACCGATCGGTTTTATCATACCGGATGTGATAGGCCATACTGGTGGTATAGCTGACCGCAAGCGGAGCCTCCCCTGCCGTAAACAGCCCGTATCCCGCGCTCCACGAATGGCTCATCGTCAGGATAGAAGGCATCAGTCTTTTCCAGTACGAAAGATAATCGTTCCCGTAAACAGCCTTTGTCCATGCGGCAAAACCTAAGCCGGGAGCGCTCGTGCGGGGATCCATGATAACCAAGGATTTTGCATATTCTGGTTTTGTTAAATCTTCCAGCGACTGAGGAGCAGGCACCTTTGACTGAGTGTCATACATAATCGCAAAATAGCCCCAATCATACGGGGTGAGTAGTTGATCATCAGTCATTATAACATCTTGCGGAACAACTTTATCCAAATTCGGAGAGGTATACGGTTCCAGAACGCCTGCACTGCGCGTCTTATCGACAAGAAACGCATTGATACCGAGCAGCACATCGGCACGCGGATTCTTTTTTTCGGCCATCGCTTTCGATAGGACGGAACCTGAATCCTCGCAGATCACATAATTGACGGTGTAGCCCGTTTGCTCTTTGAAGCGTTTGGCTATTTCGGCGCCCGGCCCCCATTCAGAAGCAAAAGAGTCATAGGTATAGACAACAACGATTTTTTCCGCAGTATCTTGTTTTCCGCCTGCAAAAGCGGTTGAAGGCAGTATGATTGAACATACGATAAACAAAAAAAAATAAAGACGTAACTTCATTATTCCCTCCGCCGGCATTATCCGGATCAGGTGTAAGGCATCCGTACAGACGCCTTTTCGGGTATGCTCTCAGCACGGAACGAATAGATTTAGTTGTCTCTAAAAAGCCGATGAGGTTCTTAAAGGCTCCAATCCACTGTTCCGGCACCCCAAGTATGCGTATCCTAGTATATTCGCAAAAAAAGTGCAAGCAGTATCTTAATGTCATTAGAGCATGACATAAATCACTAACTACTTGACAAAAAATAAATTAAAGACCATTTTTAGGCATGCTCCAATCTATTTTTAACGATGTCGATATACAACTACCGGAACAAATACATAAGGCCGCAGTTGAATATCTTCCGGCGTTTCTCTCTGCGGAGGATGCTGAAGTATTTGCCGTACAGGCTCTACTTATTGCAAGAGCTTTTCATACGGGGGGGACATTTGAACAGGTATTTACCGGTACCGAGCCGATTACGCAGCACTATCAAATCAACCTCATCCGCAGCTTTGAAAAAAACGTACGCCTGCTTGTCGATAAGATGTGGGTTGAAAAAGCAGATGAAGATGTAAAAGAGGATGTCCTCTATCGGCTCCGCAGTTTTTGTGAATCTATGCAGCAGGCAGAAAAGCCGGTCGATTATGAGGAATTATTACCCGAATGTCTCGGCGTCTTGCATGATGTAGTATTATTGCTTTTCGGTCGACAAATCGACGGCGAAGGTTTTTTAGAATACGCCATCCGTATCGATCCCGATTTCGGACTTTTTTGGTATTATCTTGAATGCCTCACGGCACAGCCTAAGCTTTCGGCAGAGAAAGCTCGGCTGGCTATCTTTCTCGGCATTTATTTTCTCGCTAATTTTTAAAAGGTTGTCATATTGTCGCTGTTCTTTGCTTTTCAGCTATAGCAGTTCATACAATTAGAACGATAAAGAAAGAGGTCGCTTCATTAATTCATAATTGTGAATTAATTGAAAGTGCAGCGGCTACGGGGATGATAAAAGGCAATGACGCTTCTCCCTCGTCATTAGGCAATACATCTACCTCGGATAGGTATAGGTCTTTCCGTCTATACCGCGCGCCGAAAAGCGGCCGTCTTTTAACGAGGAGACAATATCCTCATAGAGCAGCAGGGCGGAAAGCGGGAATTTTCCTCCGCCGTTCGGTAAATCGACTGCAAATTGCGGTAATGATAAGCCGGAAAGGCGTTTACGTAATGTTTTCCATATAAGCGCGGCTTTTTCGAGCGGTACGCGAAAATGCGCCGTCCCCCGCGCCAAATCCGTTTGAAACAGATACCCGGGTTTTATCCCCATACATACCAGCGCGTGGAAAAGCTCCGCAAGAACGGCGGGCTCATCATTAACGCCGCGCAGCAATACGGTCTGGGTTTGCACCGGAATCCCCGAATCGATACAGCGGGTTAAAGCTTGCCGCTGCGCCGTACCGAGTTCCGCCGGATGGTTTATATGTGCAATCACCCAAAGCGGACGGACGGAACGGAGAAGTGTCATAAAATCTTCGGTAAAAAGCTCCGGTGCAAAAACCGGCGCACGGGTGCAAAGGCGGATCAGCAAATCGGGACGGACGGAACGGAGACTTTCCAACAGATGTTTTATCTGCTCAAAACTGCCGCTCATCGGGTCACCGCCCGAAACCAGAATTTCTTGTACTTCGAGATGTGTTTTAAGGTATGATGTTACCGCTCCGATTTGCTCATCGGAAATAAAACCGCTTGAGCGGGCGGTAAATTCCCGCCGGAAACAGTACCGGCAATACGAGATGCAGCGGCCGGTACTCAATAGCAGCACGCGGTTCGGATATTGGTGTACCAGATACGGGGTAACGCAATAGCGCGCCTCGCCGAGCGGGTCGCCCCGCTCTTCCTCCGACACGACCTGTTCGTCGTCGGAGAAAAGAACCTGCCGGCGCAGCGCAGCAGCGGCGGCAGGTTCTGCGGAGGTAATCAAGGCTTTAAACGCCGGCGAAACATGTTCCGGCAAGCGGATAACCTTATCCCAAGCACGCTCATTTCGCCAATCATCATTCCAACGATTATCACCCCGGCTATCATCATCCGGTGCGGCGTTCATACCTCCGTCACACATTTACAGCGCATCAACTCCGTACATCAATGCTGCCAGTACCTGTGCATCGTCGATTAAGTTCTTCATAATACAGTATTCATTCGGCTGATGCGCCATATCGTCGAGCGTACTCCATACGACAGCGTTAAAGCCTGCCTGACGGAGCGGAGCGGCAACGGTTCCGCCGCCGATACCGATGGTTTGCGTTTTTTTGCCGTGTACTTTTTCGATAGCCTTTGACAGCATCGTAACGACCTCGGCATCGACAGGCGTTGCAGGCGATTCCGCCGAATCATCAATAATAAGCTCAACCTGTACGCCGTATTTTGCTTCTATCGCACTCGCCTCGACTTTTATCTTCTCCATCACTTCCGCAACAGTGTAACAGGGAAGTACACGGCAATCCATATAAAACACATCATCGCCCGGAATGGTGTTGATGTTCGGAATATTCGCTTCTTTTTTTGTCGGCTGCAAGGTCGAATACGGCGGCTCGAACAAATTGTCTTGCTTTGAAAATACCTTTTCCAAAGCATTCAACCGGAGCGCTAAATCCGCCGCTGCAATGTGCGCATTCTTTCCTAAATCAGGACGTGAGGCGTGCGTTTGCACTCCATGCACCACAACCTTTAACCACAACAGGTTCTTTTCCGCAACCTCAATCGTCTCGCCCGAAGGATCTCCCCCGTCAGGGACAACGATAATATCCTGCGGCTTAAACAGCTGATGATTATTTAAAAGATAAATAACGCCGTATCTCGAACCCACTTCTTCATCGGCAACAAACAACAATTTTACGGTGTGAGCAGGCTGAATCTTTAATGCAAGAAATGCGTAAGCGGCGAATACCGCTCCGGTCAGTCCTTGCTGGTTATCCTCTACACCGCGCCCGATAATTTTATCACCGTCCTGCTTCAATACCCACGGATCGCTTTCCCATTTTGCGAGTTCTCCGGGCGGCACCACATCGGTATGCGCCATAATCCAAACCCGTTTTGAATCGTCTTTACCCGGAATAGTAACGACAAGGTTCGGTCTGATACCGGAGGATACCCGCGTATCGGGTGCATCGAACCGTTCAAATTGAGTAAAGCCGAGCTTTTTTAAATACGCTTCCAGCGCTTCGCATTTTTTCAACTCCCCGTCGCCATCCGACTCCGGAGCCATAGCAGGAATGGAGCACAAAAGCCGTTCAAGCTCAATCATCTTATCTTTTTGTTGAGCAATAAAATCTTTTACGGTTAAAAAATTTGACATACAACCTCCACATACGTAATGAAATTAAACTCTTTTCAAAAGAGCAAAGCACTCTCAAAAGAGACTTCTACTATACCATATTGGCGGCGATTCTGCAAATAAAAGGAACGATCGTTCTACGCGTCGACTTCCGCAAGAAGATTTTTCATAATAAAGGCTTTGCGTTCGGGGGTGTTTTTTCCCATATAAAACTCAAGAACGCCCGGGATCTTTTTCACGGTCTGAATGCTGACCGGCAACAGGCGGATATCCTTTCCGATAAATTGACCGAATTCGCTCGGGCTTATTTCTCCCAATCCCTTAAAACGGGTAACCTCCGCCGCTGCACCGAGCCGCTTCATTTCGACATCCCGCTCTTTTTCCGAATAACAATAGCAGGTCTCTTTTTTGGTGCGCACCCGGAAAAGCGGCGTTTCCAAAATAAAAATCCGCCCGCTCAGCACCAGCTCTTCAAAGTAGGTGAGAAAAAAGGTGAGCAAAAGATTTCTGATATGAAAGCCGTCGTTATCGGCATCGGTTGCGATGATGATCTTATTATAGCGGAGACTTTCAAGACTGTTTTCGATACCGAGTGCCATCATCATGTTATAAAGCTCCGCATTTTTGTAGATGGCCGCGCGTTTTTTACCGTGCATATTTTCGGGCTTACCGCGCAGCGAAAAAAGCGCTTGCGTAAGAACGTCGCGGCTCGAAACCATTGAACCCGAAGCCGAGTCTCCCTCAGTGATAAAAATCATCGACTCATTGCCGTACTGCTTATCCCCAAGGTGAAACTTGCAGTCTTTCAGTTTCGGGATTTTCATTGTAATTTTTTTTGCGGCAGCTTTCGCTTCTTTTTTAACACTGTTCAGCTCTGTCCGCAGCCGCTCGTTTGCGAGGATTTTTTCTTCCAGCTTCCGCGCGGCTTCGGCATTTTTTTGCAGCCATTCCACCACGGCGGCCTTGGTACCGTTGACAATCCACGGCCGCACCTCGGTATTGCCGAGCTTATTTTTCGTTTGACTTTCGAACACGGGCGCTTGCACCTTGACCGCCACCGCCGCGCAGGTGCCTTCGCGGACATCCTCGCTCTTGTAGTTTTTTCGGTAGTATTCGTTAATGCCTTTCAGCAAGCCTTCTTTAAAAGCGGAAAGATGCGTACCCCCGTCCGAGGTATACTGTCCGTTGACAAACGAAAAATAGGTCTCGCCGTAGTTGTTGGTGTGGGTAAAGGCAAATTCGAGCTTTGCTTCCTTAAAATGAGCAATCGTGTAGAGCGTTTCTTCGCCGATTTCCGCATTGAGCAGATCGAGTAAGCCGTTTTCCGATACGTATGAAGCGCCGTTAAAGGTGAGCGTAAGACCGGCGTTCAGATAGGCGTAGTTCCACATCCGCTTTTCGATAAAGTCGAGGTTGAATGTATAGTCGCCGAATATTTCCCTGTCGGGAATAAACTCCACGAGCGTACCGTTTTTAATGCCTTTTTTGGCATCTCCTTGTTTTTCGTGCTTTAACACCCCCCGCTCAAACACCGCTTCGGCGTATTTCCCGTCGCGGACGGAAACCACTCGGAAATATTCGGAGAGTGCGTTCACCGCCTTGGTACCGACACCGTTCAAGCCCACCGAAAACTGAAAAACTTCATCATTGTACTTTGCACCGGTGTTGATGACCGACACGCATTCCACGACCTTCCCAAGCGGAATGCCGCGCCCGTAATCCCTCACGGTAACTTTGTTGTCCTTTAAAAGTGCGTCGATGCGGTCGCCGTTTCCCATGATGAACTCATCGATGGAGTTATCGAGCACTTCTTTTAACAGGATGTAAATACCGTCATCGGGGTTCGAGCCGTTTCCGAGCCGGCCGATATACATACCGGTGCGGAGCCTGATATGCTCCAATGAGCTCAGCGTCTTTATTTTCGATTCATCATACGTATTCTTTGCAGCCATGTTGTTTTAAATTTTCCTCCCATAAAATTTTTGTAGGATAAGATGGTGAAAATCCGAAAAAGTTTTTAGCCGTGCGCATGCTGCGCACATATACATTTTATCCTTAAATTGAGGGCATAATGCTGAGCGGCGGAAGCCCTGCGCTGTCTGCCGTTTGCCGGAGCGCAGCGTCGGAGCAGATTACCGCAGCGGTACCGCCGGATATAGCTCCCGCCGTCGTTGCCGGAAATGTGATGTTTCCTGATATGCCGTCTGCTGTATTTGCCGAAAGCACGGCATTATTGCCCGATACGCCTGCGGCGAGCTGCTCGGCAAGCCGGTTCATGCGTTCCCGTGTACAAGAGATAATACCTTCGATTGTTTGCATCCGCGCCTGATGGGTTATCCCGTTTAAGAGGCGCGAGAACGCCGCTGCGCTTCTCTGCGCCGGAGTTCTCGGCTGGAGCGCTGTGCTGTACGTGCCGGTAATCAAGGCCTCCAGTTCGGAGTCGGTAAGCGGAGCCGCGATGCTCTTTTCGATACAATCCCGTATACTGCGCAAGGATTTGAGCGGCGTAGGATCGCGGTAGGTCGTCATCGTAAACAACGCCGTTGCGGAATCGGGATATGCCGAAACGCCGTACGCGCCACCTTTCACGCGGATTGCCTCCCACAATGCCCCCGTCTCAAGCCACTGGGCATAGACGATAGCAGCGCCGTATTCCGTTTCATCGAACGTAACCGGCAGAAGCTGCGCCGCAAAGCCTACCTGCACGGCGCTGGGAAAGGCCGAAAGCGCCGCCGGTTTTTCAAATGCTTCGGTTCTAAAGCCGCCGGTACTGCGGTGCGGAAAATCAAACTGCGGTAAATGGGAAGTGAGCGCTTTTTTGATAGCGCCCACATCGGCGCTCGTTCCGCACACCTTCACGATAAGGCCGGAGCGCATCAGCTTCCGGTGTATTTCTTCAAGTTTACGGGCAAGTTCACCGATTGCTGCCGGTTTTTGCTCCAGCGCTGCATACTGCCCGCGCAGAAAACGCAACTGAGGAATCCCCATCCAGAGATTTTCCGCCCGTTTTGAACCGGAATATGCGGATGCCGCGTACAGCGCGGTCAACGTATGCCCCGAATACGACGGCAGCGGATCAAGATCGTTTTTCAGCTGAATAAAAACATCCTTCAACCGCTTTTCGTCGGCAAAAGAAATATCGCTAAGATACGAAAAAATTCGATTTACCGCGGGTTCGATATATTCGGGCAGCATTTTGGAGCGGATAAAAATCCAGTCCCGATCCGCCACATCTTCCGTGCGGAGCGCATTATCGAAAAATACCGCGGCTTCGGACGTCCGGTGCCTGCCTGCGGAAAAGGTAACCGCAGAAAAGCCTCCCGTCAGGTAAGCGAATTCCGCCGCAACGGCATCCCAGCTCTGCGTTTTTGTTCCCATCGAGGAAAGCGCGGACGTATAAAGCGTCAGGTATGTATAGTCCTCCGCCGAAAGCGAATCGACGGGAACGGCGATGTCCATATAGGTGATACCGTTTGTCGGCTGTTCATGGATGATAACGGGAACCTTGCCGAAATATTCGAGGCATTCGGGTATCGGCGGTTCAACCGGTGGCAGCTCCTCTTTTGAAATATGCGGAATAAGATTTTGCGCTTGAGCATCCGCCTCAGGATTAATGCCTGCAGCCGTTTCCTGTCCGCTAAGGGGTACGGCCGTCTGTTCGGCGGAACCCGAATGGTGTTCTACGCTGCCGAGGCTTTGCGCCGCTTGGTGCGCTTCTTGAGCAAGTCTCGCATCGATGTTCTCGCAAAAGTGAATGTCCGGCCGTACGGAAACGGTTGTCCGATGGGGATTATCAAGCAGCAGCGTACGGATGAGGTCTTGAGCGTAATGCGGGTTTTGGGAAAGCCGTTGTTTCAGCCGCTGAAAAGCAGGTATGGAACGGAGCGAAGCCTCCGGCGCAAAGCCGTGTATCCAGCCGCGGAGCGCCCGCCGCATCAAAACCAGCGAAAAAGGGCCGCCGGAACGGGTAATTTCTCTGTTATAAAAATCGAGGGAATTGAGCGCGGTTTCAATCAGCTGAGGTTCAAAACCGTTCCGAACAATGTCTTCAAGGCCGGAAAGGATAAAGGCTTCAAACCGTCCCTCCGCGCTTTTATCGATGTCTGCAAGGCCGAGCGTAAAGCAGATGTTTTTCAGATCTGCCTGTCCGCCGTTGTACGGATACACATCCTCGGCAAAGGGGCAGTCGAGCAGTTTTTTTTGTAAGGGCGCTCCGTCGTGTCCCAGCAACAACTCCTCCAAAAACATACAGTCCATCAACCGGTCGATGTCGGCGCTTTCGGGCAGCAGCCAATTCATCGTTACCGTGAGCTTGTCGGGATTTTTTCCTTCTCCTGCGGGCGCCGTTGCCGAAAACACGCGGGGCGTTGGATAGGGCGTAATAGCCGGAATAAGCGGCGGCTTTTCCGCCGGTTCAAAAAACCGTAAGAAGCGTTCCTGTAAAAAGGCAAGCTGTTTTTCGGTTTCGATGTTACCGTATAAAAAGACCTTGCAGTTTACCGGATGATAGTATTTTTTATGGAAGGCGCAAAAGTCCTCATAGCTGAGCTTGACGATATCGGGCGGAAAGCCGCCTGAATCGTGCGCATACACCGTCCCCTGCAAGAGAGAATGCCGCAATTCACGGTCTACACCGGAATCGAAATCCGCATATGCGCCGCGCATCTCATTTAACACCACGCCGGAAAAATACGGGTTTCCTTTTTCATCTCGTTCGAGCCGATGACCTTCTTGTTCAAAGGTTTCCCGTTTGAGCAGCGGAAAAAACACCGCATCGCCGTACACCGACATCAAATTAAAATAATCTTTTTCGAGGATGCTCGACGCAGGGTACACAGTCTTATCGGGGAATGTCATCGCATTCAAAAACGTTTTAACACTCTGCTTTGAAAGGATTAAAAAAGGATCTTTCAGCGGATAATTTTTAGAACCGCAGAGTACCGAATGTTCCAGAATATGCGCAACGCCCGAACTGTTTTCAGGCGGGGTCATAAACGCAAACGCAAATAAATTTTCGCTGTCATCGTTATGAATGTGATACACTTCAAGTCCGGTTTCGCAATGCTGCGCAAGAATACCCTCCGCCTGCATTTCGTCAAGCGCTGTTTTTGAAATAATGTTAAACCCGTGGATTAGGTTATCCATACGTCATCTCCGTCCTTTCCGAATAAGAGTAGCTCGCCGTCTTCCCAGCTTTTCCGCAATTCCTGTAAAAAACGATTAGTAACTTCGCGGCATTCCCGCACGGAAACGGGGTTCGACGCCTGATCGTCAAGGATGAACTGCTGTCTGTTTTTAGAAATGTTATCGAGGATTTTTTTGACAAAGACTTCCGGTTTATAAGAAATCAATGCGGCAATTACTGAGCTTTCCATACCGGATAATTTTTTCTGTAAAAAGCGGTCGTCCGCAATGAGCACATCTTCAAAAGTAAAAAGCCGTTCGCGGATATTTTGTTCAAGTTCGGGATTGGCTTCTGCGATGTTCTGTAAAATAAACTGTTCCGTTTCGGAATCGCTGCGCCGTAAAATCGCGGCAAGTACCGCGCGTCCGTCGATTGCTTCGGTAGCCGAGCCTGCCCGTATGCGGGTAAACTTTTCGCGCATCGAAGTGCTTACCGTCTGCAAAATTTCAGGACTGATGGTTTTAAGCCGCGCGAGACGGAGCACGATGTCTTTCTTTTCCGCATCGTTTAAGCCGGTAATATAGGCGGCCGCTATTTTCGGTTCCAGCTGAGAAAGCACGAGCGCCTGTGTTGCAGGCATTTCGTCTGCTAAGAGCCGCTTGAGCTTTTCTCCGTCGATACCATCCAAAAAATCGAACGGCCGTTCGGCAGCAGGCGGTATTGCCCGCTCGATAATCTCCCGCGCTTTTTTCCCCGCCGAAAGCCGCCGTCAGAATCCCTTGAGCGGTTTCCACGCCGCCGACGGAATTCTTCGCTTCGTTATAAAGCGCCGTAAATTCGCTTAAAATATAGGCGGCTTCGTCCTTATCGACATAGCGGATGGTCAACATTTCCGCTACTACTTTTTCGATTTGCTCGCGGGTGAGCTTTTGCAGTACCTTTGCCGCCTGCGCCTCTCCGATTAAATATAAAAACTTTGCAACGCGGCGGTATGGACTCTCTTTTTGATCACCCTCACGCGATACCTTTATTAATCCGCGCCGCTGTATCTCACTTTCCAGATCACTCATACTGTCTCCCAATATAATGGAAAAACAGCCGAGTATCAACACACTGCATTTTGCTGACGTTATACTTGACCTCATATTACGAACTTATTATCCTAAATACCTCGAAAAATATGGCAACCGTAAGACAGTGATTCTATAAGATGCCGCACATAAAAAAACGGAATACACCATATTTTTCGTAACGGTATTCAACCTTCTTATGTTTACTGGGCATCTCTAAAAACTCGGTTAGCTTTTTAGAGATGCCCGACGAGTTTCAGTTTAAGTCTTTATATTGTAATGATTTAAACTGAAACATCGCAAATTAAGTCTAAGGAAAACCTCTAAAAACTGATTCGCAGTCCGCAAGGCGGACAAGTTAATGAATTTCCTTACAGAACAAGCCGATAGGCTTGCAGTTTTTAGAGGTTCCCTACAATAGTTAACCACGGAGGAGATAATATGACAAAAAACAGTATCGCAGCAGGACTACTGCTCGTTATTTTCACGATGACCGGATTGTACGCACAGGCGCAAACGCCTCAGGTAAAACCGATTTTAACTGAAAAAGCTGTGAAAGGATTTATCAAAAATCATAATAAGCTGCTTGAAGAGCTCAATACCTTTCAATATGATGAGAATTCTACGGAGGCTCAATGGTTCGAAGCCTTCAGGGATGCGCTTGAAGAAGATACTCATCAAGCGGCAGCTTTTCTTAAAAAGAATCCGGCACCGAAAAAATTGCAAGCGCTTTTTCGGAAGTACGGCCTTGATGGAAAAACAGGACTATTGCAAATTATGGTAATTGTATATACCGCATTAAGCATCGAATACGGAGATTCTGATATTCCTTTTAACATACATCCGGACGACTTGAAACTCGTGCAAAAATACCGGGCAGAAGTATCTGAATTACTCAAACCGATACCTATTGAAACGGAAAACAATAGTAAATAGCTCATCATAATATCACTCACAACATTGTCTATTTATTTAGGAGATTATATATGACCATTGTACAAGTTAAGAATTTGCGCAAAACCTATCCCTTAGGGAAGGTTTTGGTAGAAGCGGTAAAAGGAATTAACTTTTCTATCGACAGCGGAGAGTTTGTTTCCATTTCGGGACCATCAGGCTCGGGGAAATCCACTACGCTAAATATGATTGGACTGATCGACACCCCGACCTCCGGTGAGCTTATTATAAACGGAGAAACAATTTATGAAGAAAAAGACTTTGCATCTCTTTCCAAACGGAAAAACAAGGGATTAAAAATTCCACCGAAGCTCGATAAGCGGATCACTCAGCTGCGCCATGAATATCTGGGATTTATCTTTCAGTCCTTTAACTTGATTCCTGTTTTGGACGTATACGAAAACATCGAGTTTCCGCTCTTGTTCGGTAAGGCCAAGGAAAGCAAAGAAAAGAGCAAGGAATGGATTGAACACCTCATCGAAAAAGTCGGATTAAGCGAATGGACGCACCATAAATCGAACGAACTTTCAGGTGGTCAGCGGCAGCGTGTTGCTATTGCCCGTGCCTTGGTTACAAAACCTGCATTGGTGCTTGCGGACGAACCCACTGCAAACCTCGATTCAAAAACCGGCGATCAAATCCTCAGTCTGATGAAAGACATGAGCCGTGAATTTAACACGACCTTTATCTTCTCCACCCATGATGCAAAAATCGTCAATATGACCGACCACCGTATCAAAATCTTAGACGGAAACGTTGTCGAGGACACGAAGGTTAATGCATAATTACGAATTTTTAATTATGAATTAAATTGAAGAGGATGCAATGAATAAAACGATTTTTAAGTTGGCGTTAAAAAATCTTTTTTCGCATAAGACAAAGACGCTGATTATTATGATTTTGATCGGACTCGGCAGCTTTTTGGTGGTGCTGGGACTCGGTGTACTGAACTTCGCGGAGCAGCAGACAAAGAACGTATGCGAAAGCGATTTCTGCGGAGATATTTTTATCACCGGTAAGCCGACGGATAAAGACGTGTACGTTACACTTGCCGGAGCCTTTAAGAAGGTGAATACGGGAAAGCTGCCGACGATGCCGTATTTATCGAAGCTCGAAAAAATAGAGGCAAAATTACATGATATGCCGGAAACAGCTGTGTATACGCGGGGGATTGTTACCGGTTACGGTATGCTTAAACCTGCCGATCTTTCCGACACGTGGGAACCTAAGGGTGAGAACTTTTCGTATATGCCGTATGCGGTTACGCTCGGTATCGAACCTTCTTCGTATAAAAAAACATTTGAGACGATTAAGGTGTATGAAGGCGCATTTCCCGATTCGGACAGCGCGGAGTTTATTATGCTGCCTGAGAAAATAAAAGAAAAGTACGAAAAATACTATGAACGGGAACTACATGTCGGCGACGAAGTGGTGGTGATGAGCTTCGGTGAAAAAGCAAAGCTGCGAAAAGTACGGGTAAGTGGCTTTTTTACGTTCGCGCATCCTGACACTGCGGTACAGTCCATCCTCTATGCGGACATCAACAGTGCACGTATGCTTGCCGGCGTAACGATGGGTGCGCGTACCGTTACGGAAATTCCGAAAAATATCGATTTAAGTTTGTCGGAAAAATCGGAAGACGAACTGTTTTCGGAGGATACCGTTGGAATCACCGAACAGGCGGAACGGGTTACCGAAAAAAGACAAACCGCTGCCGACGTGGAAGGTATTTTAGGCAGTACCGAGCTGCGCAATCAGCTCAATATGGCGGATACCGATGCGTGGCACTTTACGGCGGTAAAGCTGAAGGATTCCCGCAAAACAGCGCAGACGATTGCGGATTTGAATAAATGGTTTGAAGAAGAGGGACTTTTAGCGCAGGCACTCCCGTGGGATAAAGCGATGTCGCAATTTGCGGCCGCGATTAAGATAACCCAAGTATTAATGATAGTGGTGTTGGTATTATTGGCGGTTGTCGTACTTGTCGTCATTATGAATACACTCGTTGTTTCCATTATGGAGCGAACAGCAGAAATCGGTATGATGCGGGCAATCGGTGCAAAGAAGTCATTTGTCAGGCGACTTTTTTTATACGGAATCGTTTTTGCTGTCGTTTATCGGGGCAGCCTGCGGTATTGTCTTGGCGGTTATCGCCGGTCTTATCTTTAACGCCTTAGGAATCCGTTTTTCAAATGATACCGTTGCAACGCTGTTCGGCGGCTATAAGCTGCAAACAGCCGTATCCTTTACTGCAATAGTGAGCACGCTCAACGCAATGCTTGCAGCCGGTCTTATCGCAAACTGGTATCCGGTGCGTATGGCACTCAAGATCAGCCCGTTGGAAGCTCTCAACAAGTAAAGCATTGTTAAGGAAAGATTATGAATATATTAAAGATTGCATTTCGGAATTTAAATAGACAAAAACGGCGCAGTGCGCTGCTAGTAATCGCAATTGTATTTGCGTTTTTGATTGTAACACTGATCGACGGACTGTCGGCAGGCGCCCGTAAAAGCTTGGAATATCAGATTGCAAAGATCATCGGCGGGCATGTCTATGTAACCGGGGCAGAGAAGGCAGCGGATAAGACAGAAGATGATAAGGCGAATGAATACCTTCCTCCCGAAAGCGTTGAGCTTGTGCATAGAATCATCAAAGAAGAAAAAATTGATGCATTGTATACAACCGTGCGTGCACAGCGTTACGGCACGCTGATTTTTGCCGGAAATCAGTTGACGGCTAAAATTGCAGGCTGCAAATTCGATGAGGAAGAAGCCTTACGCAACAGTTTTGCGTTTAAAGAAGGTGGATGGGAGAATGTAACCATAGAAAACGCTCTTTTTATCCCTCAAAAAACCGCCGAAGCGCTGAATGTCGCTTTGAATGATGTGATCCTCTACGAAACGACAACATTGAGCGGGCAGGCAACGGTTGCGGAATTTCAAATAGCGGGCATTTATCAAGATCAAAGTCAGTTTGATCAAATACAGTTTTATGCGAACTTCGATTATCTCAATAAAATTGCCGAAATTCCCGAAGGGTGTGTTGCTCTGTTCGGTATTTTCTTGAAAGATGAAAACCAGCAAGATGCTGTTGCGTCCATTTTTGAAAAGCGCCTTGCCGAATACGGTCCCATTACCAGCCGTGAACTGGCGGCGCAGTTTAACCCAACCTCTCCCGGGCAGGAACTGCTGCGGCAGTTGAATGAAGGAAAGTGGGACGGAACAAAATACGCCGTTATGACCTTCTACGATTTTGCGCCGCAGATGGTAACGCTTTCACAGACGATACAGTGGGTCAGTCTCGGTGTGCTGTTGGTATTGCTGCTCGTTACGATGATCGGTATTTCCAATACGTTCAGGATGGTGGTACATGAGCGGAAGGGGGAAATCGGCACCATGCGTTCTTGCGGTGTCAGCAGAGGGAAGGTGAGCCTTTTATTTCTTGCGGAGGCAGGCTTTCTTTCGGTTATCGGCGCCGCAGCGGGCTTTGTGCTTGCACTGCTCGTTATGCAGATTATCAGCTTTATCCCCATATCGATTGACTCAGTATTCAGTATGCTCACCACAAACGGGCATTTCTTGTGGATATTGTCGCCGACTGTTATCTGTCTGAAATTCTTACTGACCGCGTGTCTGGCAATTCTTGCAGCACTTGGCCCTGCAATCCGTGCAGCCAACATGATCCCTGCGGAAGCGCTGCGGTCGAGCAAGTAATCAGGATATAATGAAGGTTCCCTATGATTTAAACAGAAAAACGCATCTCGAATTTATTAAGAGGAGAATATGATGAACTACAAAATGATGATAAAAAAACATGCCGCAGTGTTTTTTGCTGCGGTCTTATGTGTACTGCCGCTCTCGCTTTCAGCGCAAATACCAAGCACGGAAGAGATGTACGGTATTTTGGAAAAGCAGTACTCAGCGGGTAACTTTGATAAAGACATAACCTGTACGCTTTCGCTCATTATCGAAAAACCGAATGAGCCAAAATCCGCTCATCAGTTTAAACTGTTCCGGCGCGATACAAAAGATCAAACGACGCTTGTACAGCTTGCGCCTGAAGCGGATAAGGGAACAGGCTACATGCAGGAAAAGAATAATCTCTGGGTGTATGATCCTACCTCACATCAATTTACACACTCGTCGCTTAAGCGTGCAATTGGAGATTCCGACGCAAGCGTTTCTGATGTAAAGAAGCGGTCGGAGTTTAGACGGACGTATGAAATTATGGATATAGGAGAAGCGAAGCTCGGTAAATTTGAGGTCTATACAGTAATGCTGAAAGCGTTGCTCTCCGATGCGCGGTATGCACAAGAAAAATACTACGTGCGCAAAACCGATCCTCTTATCTTAAAAATCGAAAGCTACGGCTCAAGCGGACGCCTCATGCGCACGACGCTGATCCCGAAATATGTCAAAATCGGTAATTATAACTGGGCTGCTCAATCCATCTATATTAACGAAATCAACAAGGGCGAAAAAACCACGCAGATACTCTCCGATTTTGACACCTCTGCAATTCCGGATGTGGTGTTTACGAAGGCCTATCTTGAAAAGATCAATTAACTTTTGCAAATATACGACGCATCTACTGCGTTGCTGCGCAAAAATAAATGCTCAACGTACAGCAAGTACGTCTCCGCTTTATTTTTGCTCGCGCCTTGTATCCGGTACCACTATTTCCAAACGCGCTGGAGGGGCAGAACCGCCACGGATGGCGGGGGAGTAAATCAGTAACGAGTTTAGACGTAAGGCTAAACTCGTAGCCACAGAATGTACAGGACGTACATTCTGTGGCGTGCCTCCGCTTTATTTCGGCTAGGCTCCTAGCAATTTCAGAACGGACAAGGATGTCCGTGGTTATAAACAGTAGCGAGATTTGTGTTATGCACAAATCTCGTCGTTGAGAAGCGTACAAGGATGTACGATTCTCAACAGGCTATTTGCAAAAGCGCTGGAGAGGTACATCTACTTCGTTACTGCGCACAAATTAATCCTCAACGTATCAAAACTGCCAAGGAGGGCAGTGGTTCTACTCAGTAGTAAGTTTTTCGTTAGAAAAACTTATCGTTGACCAGTGTACACGGACGTACACTGGTCAACAGCGCCACGGACGGCGGTGGTTCCCAGCAATAGCGATATTTTGGCTTTGCCAAAATTCGCGTTCAAAAATTGACAAGGAGGTCAATTTTTGAACTTGCCAAGTACAGCGGTGGTATTAAACAGTCGCAAGTTTTTCGCTAGATACCACTTGTTCTCAGAAAACTCAAATACTGTTGATCTTTCTCATAAACAAAACATTTCACTCTATCCAAATTTTTTATATGCATCGGTTTTTGAACGGGATAGCGTCGTGCAAGTATGCTCAACATTGTCCGCATCTGAAATCCGTGTCCTACAATCACCATATTTTTATTTTCTATAAATATAGACATCAATGCTTCGATTTCATGCTCGACTTTCTGCTTTGTTCTTTCCTGCCGCGGATTGTTACAAAACCACTGCACTCGTCCCCAGAATAGCCATCGCCATAGAGAAAGCGGCTTATCAGAATCTCGATACGAATAAATCGGTATTTCCGAAAGCTCCGGCAATTGTATCGGTGTTTTATCAGGAAAGAGCTGTGCCGCCGTGTCAATGCTTCTTTTTAACGTACTCGTATAAAGTTCAAAATGCTCCGGTAATCCATCTCTGATAGACCGAAGCTGAGAATCTCGTATCTGTTCTATTGGTGCTTTATCATACTCAGCCTGCGCCTTAGCAAAGCCCTCAGCCGTATATTTCTTTTCCCAATTAAAAAGCACGTGTGCATGTCGTATCAAAATAAGCATTATGGCGCATAACCTCATATGTTCCCGCTACAGTGTGCTTTGTGTGTGTTGAGGATTAATCTTTGTGCAGCACTACCGGAGATAGTCAGTGTAACAGAATAAGCTCTGTTAGAATCTATTAGAACGAGATAATAATGGTATGAAAAAGAGTGTAAAAAGTCAATGATAGATAACAGGACATATCTAAAAAATGATTTGCAGTATTTTATATGAGGAAAAGGAACAGGTCGTCCAACTGATACGGCATGTTGTTTAATCAATATGCTGAAAAATCAAACATTTGAAACACTGCCTTTTGTAAAAAATAGCAACTGCTTAATCAACAGAATCGCTACTGTACCGCCAATGTTGTACAATGAATGATGGGATACACAGTTCTTAACTACAATCTTTTTTTATGCAGATAGACAAATAGAACAATTATAAATGACACGGATTGGGCAATTGCAATTCTTAAAAACATCAATTCATCACATCCTGTAGAAGAAACAATATGAAAAATATTGATGATTGTATTATTTACAAAGTGATCACCCATTGCCATATAAATAGAGCCGGTCAATTTTGTTAATAAAGCAAATTTAAATCCGATAAATCCGGAAGCAGTAACCAACAGAATAATATTTACATACATACCTTCAATACTGCTGCTGCCGTCAAAATAGTTTCTTACAGGTCCGATAAAATGCCATAACCCAAACAAAACAGAAGTAATAAGCACAGATACAAAAAATGTATGATTTTTCTCAAGCATTTTTGTAAACAGGCCTCTGAATATCCCTTCTTCCATAATCACATTAATGATATTCCCGATAATACAAATTACAAAAAAGAGTAGTGAAGTTTGATTTCCTATATTTTTATCTACAGAATAAGAACTGACATATAATTGTAATGACTGAAAATTTTTATTTGAAACAGCTATAACAATCTCTATACTATAAGCTAATACATATATACAAATTCCAAACAGCAATCCCATCAATGTATATTTTACAGCTCTATTTTTATTAAATCCGATATCTTGCGCTTTAAAGTTATATAATTTAGCTGCTATGAATAAAACAACTATCCCTAAAAGTTTGTGTAAAAATGCCTCTCCCCAAAATGTTTGATCCGTACGAATAATAAAATACTCTATAAATCGGAATATAAAGCACAATATATAAATCACGAGTACGGCAAACAAGGATTTATTGATTTTCGTCATCTCTTATTTTCTCCACATTTTATGCTTCTACATTCCAATTTTCTGAGTGTTCACGCTCACTCATGTATTGCCGTACTTCTGCAGCAGTTAACTTGCGTACCTGTGTATGCGGATACTCTTTATATTCTCCGATGGTAAAAAGAGGTACAGTGTGCTTGCATTGCTTGTCTTTGTGTTTCTTTAAAAATAACAACACATCATTATATGAAGGAAAAATTTTATAGGATTTTTTCCCATTACTGTTTTCTATTTCGTAAATACCGCAGGATTGTTTTTTCGTATAATCCGCTGTCCGTAAATAGAGCTTTGCAATTTCCAATGACTTGAACGGGAAATTCCATCTTTGTAATCCACGTTTTGGATCACGATCAATACAAATACACCGTCCGCATGTCCCGCAAATATATTGTGTATGATGTTCCAAACAGTCTACAGGATTAAGCAATGGGGTAATTCTATTTTCGTTTACATAACACTCTTCACACATAGAGATTCTCCTTTTAAGCTTTAGCCCTGCTCTTTGCCGTCACACACGGAACATCGATACGCAGCACCGTAACCGATGCTGCCATCTGTTCGGTTATTTCAAAGTCTCTGCCGCTTTGAGTTTTCATCATAAGCTGCAATCCCACAATCTTTTCCGCAACATCTTCAACAATGACCGCTGTTCCGTCTCCCATAACGCTTGCATACTCAGAACCGTATTTACACGGAATACCGCCGCCTGAAACAATTGCAACATTCGTTTCAAGTTCAATAAAAACACACGGATTCTTTTTTGAGAATATCGAGTTTCCGACCTTCTTTTGCGCAGTGCACATAGAGAGTCAACGTACCGTCGGCAAATACAAAACCATACTGCATCGGTACTACATACGGACGGTCATTATCGATCATTCCGATATGCACCACCTTTGCCTGTTCAATAATCGACTTTATTTGTTGATAATCTGTTACTTCTCTGTCAGCTCTTCTCATAAACAAACCTCTCTGTTACATATTATAACCGTAAACACACATATCCGCTACCTATCTACCAACTCATTACGATCCGTTATATATAGAAATCAATACCCCAGCGCAGCACATCAGGGCATTAAACTCTCTGCACAAGTATCAATATCTTAAGTTATCCGTACTTTTGCCGATGCCTTTAATATGAGCTTCTCACAACTTTTTACCTTGATAAAGAATGTGGTTATTTCTCCCGAAGTGATTATCATTACTGTACTACTTATATTATACTTAAATCTTGTATTCTATATTGTGCAGTATCAAAAACCGAGACTTCCCTCACTACAAAGCAGACTCCAGAAAAATTTACAGAAGTCGCCGACAGAAGCTAAAAAGGATACGACAACAACCGAGAAAACAAAATAAGAATCGGAAAGTTTAGAAATACCTTAACATACGAGGTTTTTTTTAAAATGCAAAGCTATCACCTTATATATGATCAGCTGTAAGATTAGACGGAACATTTTTGAACTTAAAACTCTGCCGCTGGATAGGTGAAGCGCCGTATAACCCGATAAGAGATCGGTGCAGTTTTGTCCCATAGCCTTTATGCAGATCGTAGCGATAGAGCGGATATTGTTTATGATATTCCATCATACGATGATCCCGCTCGGTTTTAGCCAGAATAGAAGCAGCCATCACACACGGATACCGCCCGTCAGCCTTAGGCTCCGCAATAAGTTTGAAATTACCGCCAATATCAGGCAGTTGATTACCGTCAACAATAACCGTTAAATCCTTTTCGTTATCGGCAAGCGCATTTGAAGTCTTTCGCCCATACTGTGCAAATAGAGCCTCAAACGCTTCCTTCATTGCAGCAAGCGTTGCTTGTAAAATATTGATTTTATCTATTTGTTCTGAAGGAACCGATGCAATCTGCCAATACAATGCACCATCAAGAATAGCTGTCCGCGCGATTTCCCGTCGCTTCGGGGATAGCTTTTTTGAATCATCCAATATAGAAACATCAAAGGAAGCGGGCAAAATAACAGCGGCAGCGTATACAGGACCTGCCAACGCTCCCCTCCCCGCTTCATCAATACCGCAAAACAACATCACGTATTTTTCCTGTTCTGTTTATTTTAACCGTCCCCGCCACGATGCGCATTTATCTCTATGATGCGTTATCTACGAACAAGTGCTTCCTCAAATCCGGTTAATTCAACAGATTCCGGCAATTCGACTTTAGAAGCATTATCGGCAATGACGGCCGCATCCATCATTTCAAATAAAGGCGAGGTATACGAGCATTGCAATTTTCGCACTTTTACGGTTGAACCGGTAAGCTCAGCCAGTCTTCCGGTATAATGCGCAGCAAGACTACAAACTGTATCAGTCAGCGTACACTGTGTTTTTACAAAATCAAAACATAACACCATTAATCCCGATGCCGAAAAAGTACTACGCAGCGCGGACACGGTACTTTTTTTAGCACGCACCAATACAGCCTGCGCACTTTGTTCGGAAGTAAAAGACGTGTCGGTACAGGACATACGACTATCCCGCAGAATCACTGCATCGCCACCCTCTCGTACATCAATTGCAACCTTATTCAGCGTAACGGAAGCGTTTGAACCGTATAAAACAGGAACAGTACGAGGTTCGGTAAACCGTTCCGACCGCTTTATCGAACACCCTTGTATCTCCAACGAAGTATGTTCAACAACAAAACCGGCATTTTCTCCAAACGTAATTACAGGAGCATTCTCGCTGATTATCTTAATCGGAACGGTAAGAAATAGAGCTTCTTCAACATACACATTGGAACGAAGAAAAACAGAAACCGGTGCAGGTTTACCGTTTTTTACAGGAGCTTCTTGCCGATTTATCCGGTCATAGGCTGCTGCAACTGCTTGTTCAAGAGAGCCGAACGGACTATCAGACGTACCTCTTTCAGCAGTTGTTTTGGCGGTAGCATCTACATAAATGGCTAAACCATTTTTCGCAGCAAAAAGGGAAAGAGAACAGAGAAAATAAATAAAAAAGCAAAATAGCGGCTTACTATTCCTATGCATTGTTTTTTTATAAAACACCCTTAAAAATTTCACGCAATTCGGGATATTGCGCATAGTAGTGCTTTTCAAGTTCCTCTGGAGTTAAACCGGTCAGTTCATGGCTCATATAGTGAATCCACCGGCTGTCTTTATCGGAATGGATATCATGTTTTCTGCACCAATAATCCGGCTGAATAGGTTCGCTGCTCTTCCTATTATGGAAAACCTTATAATCATGTACGGCTATCTTTATATCACGCCGTGGAATACCTTTTTCCAAAAAAGCCGACACAAGATAATTGATTGTAGCACCGCTATCAAAAATATCATCGACCAACAATATCTTATCACCGCTCCGCAAATGTTCCGGTGAATATGTCCATCCGTCAATCATCATCTTTGACTGTTGATTGGCATCGGAATAAGAATGAGCAACGACAGCGGCATACAAAATAGGCTTCACATCTTTATTCACTAACTTAAACCATTCATGAATGGCATTCCCCAAAGATGAACCGCCTCGTAGTGAAACATATATCACATCAGGAATAAAACCATCCTCCCAAATTTGGCGTGCCAAACGGAACCCGTTATTACGAACCGTATCATAGGGTAAAAATTCTTTGCTCATAATCTCTTCCTTGCTTTACAATGTAGACTTTATTCCAAATCCGAATACATCAATCGCAGCCATGTCAACATGGTTGTTCAATTTTGAGGAAAATTAATAGTGATAGGAAATAAAGCTCTCATTTTCTTAGTATAACGATTTCAAACTGCTTATTCAAGAGACGTTTCAACTATCAGATTTAAATACGTATGATAAATCATCCACCGAATTATTGCATGGTAAAGCACATAAAAAAAGCTGCCTCCGTTATATTCGGTAGCAGCTTTCTAAATCTCAGTGTATTTGCAAGACTATTTAAAATCTTTAGGTCGACGTTCAATACGATGACATTTTGCACATTCAGCGATATTTTTTATTTTTCCGTTTTCAACCATTGTTTTTAACACAACTTCACCGCCGCACGGACAGCTAAACTTCTGCGTAGCGACAGCAGTACGGGAGTTTTTACTTGCACCAGCCATACCTCAAGCCTCCTCATGAAAAATTTCGTCCCCTAATATAGAAAATTTATGACGGGCTGTCAAGTCCCTGAAAAACAGTCCCTGAAAACTCAGGTTTTGTAATCTATTCTCTTTTATGATATACTCGCTTTATGTTACAAAACTATCCGGCGTTTCTCCAATCTGTACAGGCACGAGTGCACTATAAGCAAAAACTTTCCGAAGGCACACTTCCGGTATTCCCGCTGCTGATATTGGCGTGCTGTCTTTGGTGTTTTTCAGGATGCACAACTGTTCCTACCACCTACACGGATACGCCGTATCAGCCTATCACTCGGGAAGAAATACGCTGGCATCCTCTATCACCGGGTATTGAAGCAGCCGATATACATGATTCTCAGCTCCCGCTCATAGTCCATATTGTAAAAATAGATTTACTCAATCCGTCCATCTCCGTTATAACTTCGGAACCGGCTCTCTTTACAAACAACCGAGGGCGTATCCGCGGAGAAACGACCCGGGATTTTGCATCAAGGCACAATACAATCGTTGCTTTTAATGCCGCTCCATTCAAAACGCGATCGCTGCTTTTCAGCCTATACCGCACTATCGTCGGCATTCATGTTACGGATTTCCGGCGGATGAGTATGCCAAACGAACGCTACGGCGCACTGCTTTTTTATGCGGATAAAACTGCCCGTATTATCGATTCTCAAACGGAAGATGTCCTATCGGCAAGTGTCCGCCATGCAGTGGGGGGATTTTGGACAATCCTTCGGAACGGCAGCGTATTACCTCAAAAACTTCACCGCCGCGATTCACGAACTGCCGTCGGCCTTGCCGATAACGGGAAAACACTCTTCGTCGTAGCGGTAGAAGGGGAAAACAAACGGAAAAGCAAGGGGCTTTCTTTTGAAGAAACTGCAAACCTGATGCGGGAATTAGGATCCGACGATGCGCTTCAACTTGACGGCGGCAGTTCAAGTTCGTTGATTCTACAGGAAAACGGAGAACAGCGCATTGTATCTCCCACTCGTAACTTGAATATCCATATCCGTACTGCAAGTAACATCGGTATTGTTATTGAATAATGAGGTCGGTTCAATTTTAAGGTTTGCCATTATCTTATAAACGGTGTAAAATAGAGAGAATACGGAGGTAGCTCGTATGAATGAAGTGATCAATGCAATTTTAACGCGAGTAAGCATACGCACATTTACCGATCAAAGAATTGAAGATGAAAAACTAAAACTTATTGCCGACTGTGCAAAAGCGGCTCCAACGGGAAAAAACAGACAAGCGCGAAAATTTACGGTTGTACATAATCGGGAAAAAATTCAACAACTTGCACAGGCGATCGCAAAAGTGCATAACCGCAGCGATTACCATATATACGACTGCGATGCCATTCTCTTGATCAGCTTTACTGAGGATGATATATACGGCCAATGCGATTCGTCTTGCGCAATCGAAAATACGTATTTAGCAGCGGAATCTCTTGGATTAGGTGCGGTCTGGATAAATCAATTACGCGATAAATGCAATGAACCGGGAATCAGAAAGATACTCGATTCCTTCCATATCCCGCGAAATCATGTAATATGCGGCTTTGTTGCGTTGGGATATCCTGCAGAAAAACCGGCGCCGAAAGAACGAACGGAACCGGTAGAGTTTATACAATAGATCAACTCTAAAAACTGAGGTTTTAGGAGTTCCCACAACGAGCTGCTAAAACCTTGTCCAATTTTTTAGAGTTCTCGACAGGAAAATGTATTATGAATGAAAAAATCGCTATTCTCGGTGCGGGGTCATGGGGAACGGCAATAGCCTGCGCACTCGGTCGAAACGGACATCGCGTTATGCTCTGGAATCGGAGTGAGGATGTATGCTCAAGCATCAATACCGAGCATATTAATAAAAAGCATTTACCGAATTACGTCTTACCGCCAACAATCTCTGCCGATACCGATATGCAGGAAGTATGCAAAGATGCAGCGGTACTTTTTTTAGCAAGTCCTTCCCTCTATTTAATGGATGCCGTAAATCAGCTCTTAACGATTTCTCCTTTCAATATCGATACCGGTACACAGTCATATCCGCTCATCGCAGTGCTTACCAAAGGATTTATTCCTGATGAACACGGAGAGCCACACTTAATCATCGAATCCCTTGAAAACAAACTGCCCGATTTTTATCGGGATCACCTCGTCTATGTCGCGGGTCCGAGCCACGGAGAAGAGGTCGCTGCAGGAAAACTCACCGGCCTCATTGCCGCTTCAAAGAATCCCTTAAGCTCCATCCGGTGCCGCGAAATCCTTAAATCGCGCAGCCTTCTGGTATATTCCAGTCTTGATATCGTAGGCGTACAGGTATGCGCAGCGACAAAGAATGTAATTGCCATTGCATTCGGTATGCTTGATGCACTAACCGAACACTCCGACTTTTTCGGGGACAATACAGAATCTCTTTTATTGGCAGCCGGCTTAAATGAAATTCAGATTATCGGGAGAGCAATGGGCGCAACACATCCGGAAACATTCACATCGATTTCGGGGATCGGGGACCTTGATGTTACCTGCCGAAGTAAATACGGCAGAAACCGCAAATTCGGTCGAGGAATCATCAACGCAGCTGCCTTAGACACGTTTAATGGCATCGATGACCTTATTGCACGAATCGGAACTATCGGCTATTTACCGGAAGGCATCGTCGCATGCGCATACCTTAGTCAGATCGCCGTAAGATACGATTTAAAGCTGCCGCTCTGCACCGGACTCTACAAAATTTTGAACAAAGAATTATGCCCGACGGAGTTTATCGAAAATCTTTTAAATGGAACAAAGAATTAAACGCATACAAGGCAATTGCATCAGACACTATCTTGAATATTCCACGGAATAAATAGGCTGTTCAACCAGAGTTTCGCTGCTATGCAGCTCAAATGGTTGCCTAACCTATTTATTCCGCGATTTTATCTATTTGTCTGATGCAATTGCCTTTCTTCTAAAAATAAACTGCGCAAAATTTTATCCAAAATTTTGCGCAAAAGGAAAGCAGCCGCTTGAAATATCTGGTGCGGTTACTCTTGCACCACACCAGACACTATATGCTGTAATAAATAGAAAAAAAGTGCATGATGCTTCCGGCGAGTACAAAGAGATGCCACACACCATGCATCCATTTTATTTTTTTCATTGCATAAAAAATGCAGCCGACGGTATAGAGTACACCGCCTAAAATCAAAAAACGGAAGCTTAATAGAGGGAGCTGTTCTTTAAGCGGCTTTGCAGCAAATATAATAAGCCACCCCATCGGAATATAGGTAACAACCGATAACACGCGCACTCTGCTCCCGAATATCGCATAGAGCACAATACCGACTACGGCTAATCCCCAAATAACGCCAAAGATAGACCATCCGACCGCTCCCCGCAGCGCAGTAAGACAGTAAGCTGTGTAAGTACCGGCGATAAGGATATAAATTGAACAGTGATCGAATATGCCGAATATCTTTTTTGTACCGAGCGGTAAAGCATGATAGAGTGTAGAAAACAAATAGAGAATAATTAACGAAGATCCGAATATTGTAAACCCGACAATGCACCGCGCTCTATATTCCTCAGGCGCATAATGAACGGCACGGATAATAAGGAGCACCAAACCGGCAATCGAAAGCAAGGTTCCAATGCCATGTGTTATTGCATTGACAATTTCTTCACCGGTTGTATATCGTTTTGTAATCATATACGCCATCATCGCCCCTATAAAAAACAAAACACTAAAACCTATCCGTTTTAGTGTTTTAATTCTATGGAATAACGGATTTTTAGTCTTTAATATTGTAGCGTTTCTTAAAGCGATCAATACGTCCGGCGGTATCTACCAACTTCTGTTTACCCGTAAAGAAAGGATGACAAGCAGAACAAATTTCAACTTTAATATCTTTCTCTGTAGAACGGGTCTGAATAACATTTCCACATGCACACGTAATCGTTGTTTCTACATAATTGGGATGAATATCTTTTTTCATTATAACACCTCTTACACACTCCTCCAAAAGGAGCACTACTTACCATTTCAGCATCAATCAGCCAGAGCCGTATTATTGCATGGTTCCGGAATTCATCAATTTCAAGAACACCTCATTATTCTTACTTTTCTTCATTTTGTCAAGAAGTAAGTCCATAATTTCGATATCATCCATCGGGTTAATGACCTTTCGTAACAACCAAATTCGCTGCAAATCAGCCTCGTTAATCAAAAGCTCTTCTTTACGGGTGCCTGACTTCTTAATATTGATTGCTGGGAATATACGGCGATCGGATAACCGGCGATCCAAGTTGATTTCCATATTACCCGTTCCTTTGAATTCCTCAAAGATAACCTCATCCATACGGCTGCCGGTTTCTATCAGAGCGGTAGCAATAATAGTCAAACTGCCGCCTTCTTCGATATTACGGGCAGCCCCGAAAAAGCGCTTGGGTTTATGCAGTGCATTTGAATCGACACCGCCGGACAGCACCTTACCGGAAGTCGGCACCGTTTGGTTATACGCACGGGCAAGGCGTGTGATGGAATCGAGCAAAATAACCACATCCTTTTTATGCTCAACCAGCCGCTTCGCCTTTTCCAGTACCATTTCTGCAACCTGAACGTGCCTTGTCGCCTGCTCATCAAAGGTTGACGAGATAACTTCACCGTGGACTGTCCGCTCCATATCGGTAACTTCTTCCGGACGCTCATCAATCAGCAAAACGATGAGATATACTTCAGGATGATTTTGCGTTATGGCATTCGCGATTTGCTGCATTAGAATTGTCTTACCGGTGCGAGGAGGAGCGACAATCAAAGAACGCTGCCCTTTTCCGATCGGACAAAACAAATCCATAATGCGGGTTGAGTAAAGTTCACTTGTTGTTTCCAGATTGAGTTTTTGGCGGGGATACAGCGGGGTAAGGTTATCGAAAGGAATGCGGCTTTGAGCAATGGATACATCTTCAAAGTTTACCGACTCAACCCGTAGCAGGGCAAAAAAGCGTTCTCCTTCTTTAGGTGAGCGGATTTGCCCGTATACGGTATCGCCCGTTTTAAGGTTGAACAAGCGAATCTGGCTCGGCGAAATATAAATATCGTCGGAACCTGATAAATAGCTATTCTGCGGCGAACGCAAAAAGCCGTAACCATCGGGTAGAATTTCCAAAGCGCCTGAGGCAAAAATAATGCCGCCGTTTTCGGTATGATGTTTCAGGATAAAAAAGATAATTTCCTGCTTCTTCATCGCAACCATATCTTCATGCGGTATACCGTACTGTGCCGCCAAATCACGCAAGGCATGCATACCCATACGTGTTAAGTCATTGATAACCAGTTTCAGTTTGTTTTCATTGTCTTCGGAACCGTTATTTCCATCTATAGCGGCGGAATCCGGCGTTCGGTTGTAGGTTCTCCGCATAGAAGATTGGCGGCGCGGTCTTTTCTCTCCCTCAGGAACACTTCCCTCACCGGTTGATTTTCTACGCATACGAGATCGTACTACTAATTTTTTTTCAGACGATTCATCGGGTGCAGCAGGATGTTCTACACCATTGTCTGTTTCATGTATAAACCTTTCGGTTTCAGAGGACACGGTACCCGCGGCCTCTTGTTGCTCAAGATTCAACTCAGGCTGTTCTGAAAAATCCGGAGCGGCTCCGTCAGCAGTAAAAGGCGAACGGCGTACTTTTAAGATTGTCATAAAATTTCTCCATAGTAAATTTTAATTAAAAAATATCAAGAAGATACGGAGTATTCTTTAAGAAAGATTAGCTTTGATAAGTTGGTTTAGAAAACACTGTTTCAAGTAAAAAAGCCTTTATTAGAAAGCATGAGTGTTTCCGTCTATTCCGCAATAAACTTTTTTAAATACTATCAGCTATTACGAAATAAGAAATGCCAAAGTTACCGCCGATTATCCTCATATCAGAGTTAGTCGGCAACTCCTTTATTTTATCTTGTTATTTTTTCTCTTGTCAAGGGGATGCTATAACCTTATCGGTTTTGGCAACCTCTTTTTAATTGCTGCAATAGCATTTGCATTGCAGCAGTATAGGTCTGTTCACGAATCGCATCGCGCACACCGCTAAACAGATACTTTTCAGAATATACAAAAGCAGCATTTTCATTACTCGCACAGGCAATACACACCGTCCCCACCGGCAGTTTTGGAGTTCCCCCGTCAGGTCCCGCAAGTCCGGTTACTGCAAGAGCATAACCCTTCTTGCCCGAAGAATCCGAAGCAATGGCTAAGGCTCCTTTTGCCATTGCAACTGCGGTTTCAATACTTACCACGCCAAAGTCTTCCAAAATTTTGGCAGGAACATTTAACAGATGATGCTTTGCCTGCTCCGAATAGGTTACCCATCCGCCCCAAAAAACTTCGGAAGCGCCGGGCACATCCGTAATGTATTTTGCAATTAAGCCGCCTGTTAACGATTCAGCCGTTACAAGAAAAAGATTCTTACGTTTTAGCTCGTCAAATATATAATGAATTTGTGGAAACATTAGCTACGCAGCTTTTGCTTGAGTTGTTCGGGAGACATGGAAAAGAGATTCGCATCAATTCCGGCATTGTCTCGTATCATCTGTACGGCACCTTCAAATGATACATTGTCTGCAATCTTAATACGGGCTGCATGGACATCCCCATGCACAATGCTGCCGGCTTTCATCTCTATCTTATCGGCAGCAGTTAAAGAACCGTAAACAGTACCTTCAATAACGATCGAAGCGGCTCTAATATACTGAGTTTTACAAACTGCACCTTTTTCTATTAATAAAAAGCCTTGCGCATCTATAGCACCCGAAAAAGTACCTTGGATATGCAGGTCTTCAGTAAATTTCAAAAAACCGTCAAATACCGTCTCTTTCCCTAAAACGGTTAGTTTTTTTTCTTTATCGATTTTTTTCATGCAGCTTTCCTATGATTGAGTATAGCCCGTACCGAGCCGATAATCAAGAGGCAGACAGCCGCTATTGCTGCTATAAACCCTAAAACGTCGCCCCAAAGCACATACCATGTATTCGAGTTTGTTGTAAACACAGGAATATCAACGCATATATATCCTTCGATAAACGGCGAAAGCATCGCAGTAATATGCCCATGCGGACTAATTGCCGCGGTTTGACCCGATGCAGTTGCCCTCACCATCGGTAAGCGGGTTTCTACAGCTCGAAATACACTCATACTTAAATGCTGATATTGACAGGCAACGCTTTTCGCCCATGCATCATTTGACATATTGACAAATAACCTTGCTCCATGACGCGCAAAACGTCTCGTAATATAACCGAACGTATCTTCAAAGCAAATTGGAACGGAAAAGTTCAATCCGTTCACCGAAAAAACTGTTGGCTCGGTTCCTTTTTCCCAAAAATGAGTATCATTCGCAAGCAATGCGTCATAAATAGCAGGAAATGTTTTTTTGTACGGAAAATGCTCCGTAAAGGGTACCAAATGCATCTTTCTGTATTGCTCGGGCTGCGGTGGAAATACGTTCTCCTTAGGGCGGAATAGTAAAGCAGCATTATAATCGAGCCGATCTTCTATACTCGCACCGGTTGGCGCTTTTACGGCATCGTCATTTCCGATTAAAAACGGTACCGGCTTCGTATCAAGATAGGTTAAAAGCTCATGTACAAGCTCAAAGGTATTTCGATCTTCACGATACCGATAATGCCAATCGATACGGGGGATAAAAGCGGTTTCCGGCCATACGACAAGTGCAAGTTTCGGATTATCGGCGATGGCCTGATCCGACAGTGTTTTCAGCGTTTTAAAATCTCTTTTATACGCCTCAATTCCTCCTACCCATGGATCGGAGTTCGGCTGAATAAGTGCGATACTTGCCGTCGGGGCATCTTTGTAATCCCGCTGGACGGACACGCCGTAAATCAATGCTACAATGACACAGAGACACCAAATCAACGCAGAGGCACGCTCCCGATATGCAAATGTACGAAACTCACGGAACCAGTTTTGCACCGGCTCCTTGCAATGCGGTTTTATTCCGGCAGCTATCCAGGCAGATGGAAAGCAGACTAACGCAGAGACACCCCATACCCCGAAAATCGATGCAATCTGAATGAGGGGTATAAACTGCCACTGTGAATAACCGACCAAGCCGTAAGAAAAGCCAAGGAACCCAAGTGTTTTAATGTACTCATATCCAATCCAAATGAGCCATTGTACGATAAAACCGTATCGGGGAAAATAGATATCAGCCAATTTAAGCAGTGGAATCGTGAGCATGTAATAAAAAAAATATTCCAGCGCAACAATATACATTGCAAGCGGATGAAAGCCCCATAACCAATAACTGAATATACAATAATTAAGTACGCCGTAAACTCCGCCCCACAAAAAAGAAGAAGGGAGCGAAATTCTACGGACTAAAATGAGAAGTGGGATAAAAATAATATAGGCAAGGAATGGCAACCCTGTCGAAACTAAAAAACCGGGCTGCGAAAAAGCAAAAAGAGCAGAAGAACTTACAAGTAGAGCGACATTAACACCCCAATAGGCAAGTTTTCTACTTCTTTGCATTCGGTACTTTCTCCCCTACAATCGGATGAACAGCAGCGCTCAATATCTTTCCCGGCCGAAATACGACCACCGAATGATCCGTAGTATTCACTAATTCACCCGTTTTGGGATTTCGCATTCCCTTTCGCCCCTTACGGAATTGTACTGAAAACGTACCAAAACCGCGAATTTCTATTGTTTCACCTCGTTGCAAAGCTTCAAACATTTCTGAAAAGAACGAATCGCTTATCGAATGAATATCCTTCAACATGTGATCTGTTTTTTTATAAATTGCATCAACAATGCTTGTCTTTGTTTGTTTACTTACTTGTTTATGTTTACTCATCTTTAACCTTCCAGATGGAATACAAAATTTTCTCTTAAAAGCAACCTTTCAAATAACAGTGCAAACAGCCAAACCGGTTGTTGTTTTAAAAAGGCAGAAGCGTAAGGAGATGTCATTTATATATCATATTCCCATTATCCTAATTACCATCGCCTACACCGGCAAATAGAAACACAAACAATAACATCTTCCGTACTTCTATTGATAAAGTCAAAAAAGGATAAGGGATAATGAAAATGTAAAAAGATAAATACGCTATTTTTGTGCAAAAGTTACATTATACAACTTTTGCATACGGGACTTTTTTCGTGCAGCGGCATTTTTTGTAATAATTCCCTTCCGAGCAGCACTATCGAGCTGATGCGCAAGTTCTTTTAATAACGTCATAGCAGATTCTGCATTTTTTTCAACAACAGCCAGCGTATACTTTTTAGCACATGTCCGTGCTGCCGACTTCACTGATTTATTATGGATACGACGTACTTCACTCTGTTTATGTCGTTTTATAGCAGATGCATTATTAGCCATTTAAAAACCTCCAATAAAATTGCTAGCATATAATACAGACTAGTGATATTAAACCATATCGATCTTTTTTGCAATAGCTTCCCTTAATTTCTTTTCTTCTTCTGACGGGAGTCCGAGTGCGGAAGCATTATCAAGATCATGCAAAGCTGGAATAAGTTGATTCTCTTGAAAATAAGCTAGTGCGCGCCTAAAATATACGTGAGCTTGATATCCGTTTATTTCAAGCGACTTTGTAAACATCGTAATTGCCTCTAAATTTTTATCCATCATCATCAATACGATACCTGCATAATAATACGAGCGGAAATTCTTAGGGTTTTCGTCAAGACTGGCAGAAAAATCCTTATATGCATTTTTATATGCACCTTGAGCAAAAAAAGCCATACCGCGATGTTTATAGACAATGGATGCAACCAATGCATTCGGTTTTTGATTTAATATCTTAGTGTACAACGTTTCCGCTGTTGGAAAATCTCCACGATTATGCGCTCTAATAGCATGGAAAATCATACTATCGATTGTTTCTAAAGCGGAAATATTCATCACTCCCTCATTGGATTTTTCCTCAATCTCTGAAGAATCACCGAGTAGATCCTTTGTGAATTCGTCGGCACGCGAATAAAACTGTTCACGCCGCTTATCAAGTTCCGTATTCAAACTATTTTGAGCATCTCTAATTTCTTGGAAGAGTATATCCGCGAGGCTGAGGCTCGCGTTAATTGAAGCAAACTTTCGTTTAAGCGGAAAATCAAAGGGAGAAAATTCAAATTTATAAATCAGCTCATGTTCAACTTCCGCCCACGCATCCTGTAAAATCGTTCTAATTTGGACTTCAAAGATCAGATTCTCAGGCAATAGTAATCCTACCGTAAAACTTTCAGGAATATCAGCTAAAACATGAGTAGACTCATAACCGAATTCCCGAAAAGTACGGTCGGCACCTTTTCGCTCAACTTCTTTAACGGTAAAATTTTTTACTAAGATATTTTCTACTTCCCCGAGATTCTGCAAAAAGGGACATACAATCCGAATTCCAATCAAATCGGTTACAACAGGAAATTTAATTGACGGATCGGCAGGCGGAAATTTTAATAACTTTTCATAATAGCTGTCAAAACTTTTTACCCGCGTTTTATACGCAGGCAGTGCAGACACCTTAACGATTGAACGTAGATAATCTTCAAGACGTTTTAACAGAACAACAAAATGTGCATGATAATCGTTATATTGCTTTTTTAATTGATTTTTATCAGGTATCCACACAGTATTAAATGACATAATCAAACTCAGAGCAAAAAAATAGGCGGTATTCAATACCGCCTATTTGTATTAAGCAACTAATGCATTATTAGTTTGCAGCCTCTGTTGAATTTCCTGCTGCTGCAGAACCTTCAGAAGGAGTAAAACCTGCTTCGGTCGCCATCTTCTCCTGCTCTAAGAAGCGGAGAACTTGTGTTTGACCAAAGCGAGACATTTCAAGTTGCATACGCTCGTTGTTCATCTTTGTCTGGATACCCCAGATATCTTCATCAGCAAAATCGCGGACGGTGTTCAACACAGCTTTATCATAGATAAGCTTAACGTCTTTGAAGTAACCGACAAAAGGACCACCGTCATGCGCTGCATCACGAGTAACCAAGAACCCTTCAAAAGCGCTGAAAGGAAGCGACTTCGGATATACCGGATAGAGCCGAGTCTCGCGGGCACGCACGTCCGTTAAATATGCAGGGTTATTCCATACAAGCTCTTTCCATCCGTCAAACAGCAGATAACCCATGAAATAGCGCTTTACTTCATTCTTTTCGTTGCGAATAAGTACGTAAAGACCATGGGGGAAATTCATACCGTAAGTATTAACCGCAATAGACTTGATAACACCGGTATTGCGTACAACACCGTATCCGTCTTCAAAGCGGCCTTTTCCGGAAGCTTTTTCCTCATCGGTTGCTTCCTGAATATTTCCCTGATCATCAACCTGCGCAAGTGGTTCATAGCTGGGAATATTGAAAGTAGGCTCGATTGTTGCGCTCGCGTTATGCGCCCACAGAGGGAACTCAATGCGGACACCCATCATGGTTTGACCGGCAAAGTTCTTCGCTTCATCGCTTACCTTTGCTTCAGTAGCATGAGAAACCGCAACAGCAGTCGGATTGCGAGAAGATGAGTTCAAAACGACTTCCCACTGACCGATAGCCAGAGATGTTCTCATCAGAGCCTTCTGCTCATCGGTGTAGGTAGAACCTGCGACGGTCGCATAATCCATAACCGTTCTGCGGTTCTGAGTCATAGCACCGTTCTTATCCGCAAGGATATCTGCGTTCAATAACGCAAAGTCAACCAAAATTGCTTCTTCAGCAACCGCAAATGCACCGATAAAGAGAAGTGCAATCGCTACAAGTATGCTTGTTCTTTTCATTCAAAAGCTCCTTTTCCTGTTAAGAATGCCCTGTTGTTGATAAGTATACGAAAGATACTTATTCTTGTCAACTCTTTTTATTATCGGTTGAACTATGATAATTTTTTACATAGGCCGACACACCGTCAATATAAAAATAAACGGCGCCGATATTTTTACAGTTTACCGCAATATTCTTCCGCAGCAATGTATAGACGGTATGAAAGTCCGGAGCCTTAATATCCGGCGTTAAAACCTGTGCAGGAAAATCGATATATAATGCATTATCACGCACAAAACAACTGCGAAGGCGTAATTCGGGATCGGCAAAACGTAAAAAACGGTGATCGGCAGGACCGAGCAGCAATTCATTCACTAACGATACGGCAAACTCAGACTCAGACAACGGCGGCAAATATCGTTCTTCAATACCGATGCCGCCATCACTTTGTTGAAAATACAAAAGCGTACGCTCCTGTTTAGAACTCGTCATATACGATAAAAACAACATTCCGGCAATTACGCTAAGCAGCAGCCGGCATATCAGCCTCGGCTTTGTAAAAAAATTCATCTCAACCTTACCTATCAGGGTAATCGCATCAGATATTTTTTGAGAATCCCCGCAGAAAAATGAGGCCGTTCAACCAGAGTTGAACCTCTTCGCGGTTCAAATGGTTGCCCAACCTCATTTTTCTGCGATTCTTATCTATTTGTCTGATGCGATTACCCTGCTTTTAGCAATAACCCGCACGAAATTTTCGAAAAAATTTCGTGCAAAAGGAAGGCAACCGCTCCAAATATTTGAATGCGTTTGCCTAGTTTTACCTATTGTCTCTCAAATCGAGAGATAAATGCAGTGAGGCCATTATATATTCCCTGTGCGCATTTTTGCAAGTAGGAAGGAGTATTCAACCGTTTCGCTTCTTCGGGGTTTGTTACAAAGCCCAGCTCGATGAGTACGCTCGGCATCTTCGCATTCCGCACGACAAACCATTCCTTTTCTTTTAAACCGCGGTTTTTGCTCTCCTTCCCGATCTGAGCTTCCAGTCCGTCCGAAATATTCTTTGCAATTAAAATACTTTCCGTAGAAAATTCTTCTTCAAGCATAGAGTTTAAAATATGGGCGATTTCTTTTGACGTAGTATTTTTATCGATTAAATCACGCCGATAGTCGGGAGGCAGATACCAAACCTCAAAACCGTACGGTTTATTATTAAACGGAGACGCATTTGCATGAATTGAAATATATAGGATAGCTTCATTTTTTTTCAGTGGAACATTATTGGCCATCTCAATCCGCTCCGGCAATGTAGGATAGGTATCGCCCGAACGGGTAAGAAGGATTTTTTTATCGGGATAGGTTTTACGCAGCATTTCATATAACGAAAGCGAAACCGTTAACGCGATCTTCTTCTCGTAGACGGGGATAGTTTTACCGTTTTCGACATAAGAACCGGTCGTACCGGGATCTTTTCCGCCGTGACCGGGATCGATGAGGATTGCGCCGACACGGAAAAACGAGCCGGTATCAAACTGCTTAAAAAAAGTCTCCAACTGCGTAAAGAGCGCTGCGGGGAGCTGCGGTTGAGCATTTGATTCCATTTGAGGAGCTTGAACGATTACCGTTTCACGGTAATCTAAAAACATCAGCGGCGTACCGATCCGGCACTGCGCCGTATGATCACCGACCGTAAACGTGATTTCCTGCGAAAGCGGATCCCATGTGAGGTCGGCGCCGAGCGTTTTTGCCACATCAAGCGCCGATACGGTTTTCTCCGCAGCGAAAGCAGGAGCAATACTCAATAAGAGGAAAACACCGGCAATAAAAAGTGCGCTGTTATGCCTTTTCGCAGTCATACCAATAGAGTAATCCTTGTAGTCCGCCACGGATAAGCGCTTTCCAATATCCGTTCTTCCGCTGCATAGCCGATGAAATCGAAATACAACCAGACGCCGGAGCGGAGCCATCGGCTTCCGCCGGAGACACAACACTCACCGCAGAATTTTCCGCCGATTCGGAAGCGCACAATATTGAAGCAAGCCCCGGCTCTTCCGCAAGCGCTTGACACAGCAGTTCACGGAGCGACCTGCCTTGCAGATCGCGAGCAGTACCTAACGCTGCAACTAAAAAGTCCGGCAGTACAAAGCCTTCTTTTTTCTTGGTAAACGGAATCCGCGAGTAACCGGTCGAAAAAAACACTCGAATCTACAGAACAATCTGCGACACGTTGAAGTTTTCTATCCGCAGCGGGATCCGCGGTAAGCACATCTACGCTTATTCTTGCCACAGCAGAAGCCGCAGTAAGCGTATCCGCAGCTACCTCTGCCGCGGCACTAGCAAGCGGCTCCGTAAATTGCAAAAAATTCGGCGGAAAGGTCTGCTGTTCCGCCGGGAAGTGCAGCTCCGCCAAAAAAGCATCGGTTTCCGCAACATGGGGTTTAAGCCGCAGTACGATTTTACGGCAGGCTGTCTCGCTTGCCAGCACTGCTTCGCGACGGCTCGGCGCAGCGCTCAGTACATTGCCGCATTTTTCCACATTGTTCTGCGGGAACACCACCGTATCGCCTACTCCAACACGGGGAAATACATCTTTGATGAAGGGCGCTGCGCGTGCGGCTTCCAAGCCGCCGACGGCTGCAACCTGCCCGGGAATGGAAATCCATGCTCGCTCCGCAGACACAAACGGACAGTTTTGCTTGAGCGGGATAATGAAAGAATCCTTCCCGCAGGTGTGCAGCCGAGGCGAGCCGCCGAGCGCAAGGGTCAACGCTGCCGCCGTAATATCCAAACCGCAGCTGTAAGGAACCGTCCAGCCGGACATGTAACCGCCGGAAAGGCGGGCGGCGATCTCTCCGACAAAGGCCTTACCGCCACGCACCAGAATGTCGCCCTTCACTGCTCCGTCGGTTAAGCCGAGCGCGTGAACGCCGCGTTCAAACACCGCCATAACCTCATCGGCAATGTCTTGCGGGCAATCCGACGGAATCGTATGCCCCATTTCGATAAAATACGGAGAAAAAAAGATATGCCGGTCGGCAAGCGCCGTTACGTACAGCCGCCCGTCGAAGACCAGCCCTTCAATCGAAAATTCGCTTCCCTCTATGTATTCTTCAACGATGACGCGCCCGCTCCGTGAATACCGCAATGCAGTCTCCGCAGCTTTCTGTAAGCCGGACATATCTTTGACGAGCGAGCATCCGCGGGCGCCCATATTATCGACGGGCTTTACCACCAGCGGGAAACGTCCGGCAAGTTCGCCGAGCCGCTGCTCAAGCGTATTTGCCGGAGCTGAACCCGCAACACTGTATCGGGAGTTTTCCGCTGCGGCAGCCGGAGCTGCAACACTTGAAGCAGTTTTCCCAGCCGCGAGATCGGCGGCGGTCAGCTCAATAAAAGCGGGAGACAGTACGCCGGCTTTACGGAAGCATTCGCGCATTCGTACCTTGTCCGTCGCATTGAGCGCTGCTTCGAGCGTGTGCCCGCACAAGCCGCAGGCAGCCGCGATAGCGGCAACTGCGGCTGAGAAATCCGTCGCGGCGGTAAACACCGCATCAAGTCCGCCGTTCTGCTGCAAATACCGCGCATAGTCGATAAGGCGCGCGGTATCTTTTAAGTCGATACATACGAACTCGTCAGCTTCCGTTGCGCACACCGCGGACGGATTTCCATCGGCTGCAACGACGGTGCAGCCGAGCGCACGGGCAGCGCGTATCGCAACGCCCTGCATAAAGCCCGCACCGAGCATAAACACCCGTTTCTTAGTCATCTATCGCTCCCTGCTTTACCGCATAAATCTCCATGCTGTCGCCCAACTTAAAGAGCTTACTCACCAACATCAATATATTCCAGCGGAAGCCGCCTTTTTTTATCTTGGCTGCATGGGGGAACCGCTCCGGATGATGCCCGATGGACACAATCTTCTTTACAGTGAAACCGTATCGCTCCAGCTGTTTTTTTGCCTGCCTTCTATCCCAGATGGTATAGTGGTCGGTCGGACTTTGTGCAAAAAAGAGACGGCGATTCCACCGACCGGTAACGCCCGACAGCGCAGGCGTGGAAAAAGCAAAAATGCCACCTCCAATCAAAAGATCGAAAACCTTTTGTAGCACCGAATTCAAATCTTGAAAATGCTCAATAACAAACCACATTGTAACGGCAGAAAAACCGCCTGATTCAAGCGGAATACTGAGCGACTGGTTATGCTGTTCGGTAAATGTTTTTTCAACCGTAAAAGGAAACCGTGCCGGAAGTACCGGAAAAGGCGCCTGACAAGCAGGAAGCTGGAGCATCTTACAAACATAGTGCACAGCCTCCGCCGAAATATCGGTACCGACGGGATTCCAACCGGACTCCTTTGCAGCCGCAAGGAAGGGGCCATAAGCGCAGCCCACATCGAGAATCCGTTTCGTCCCGTGATGTAGGCCTTCAAAAAGCGATTCTTCCTTGCCGCCATTAAAGACCTTCGCATAGATTGCATTAATGATCGACATCCGCCGTAAGCCCTGCCGTTTAATCGATTCAAAGTCTTCCAGATAGGTCTTACCGTACTGAGCTTGATATTCTTCAAAAAAATATTGTTCGCCGTACTCTTTTTTTTCTGCGGCGATAAACGACGGATAGTACATCCCGCAAACGGGACAGCGCGAAACGGTTTTATTCTCCGCCCGACCTTCGGGTGGGAGCGGAGACTGCTCGTCGCAGAGCGGGCAGCGGTGCGCGGTTGCCATAGAAAGCTTCAAGATAAAATCGGCAAGGCTTTTTTCTTTTGACTGAGGTGTAACAATCGATGGAATACCGATACCTGCCTTGAACAATGCTTTAATATCCTGAACGACCGGTATGCCGACGGGCATCGTTGAGAATCCCGCATTGAGTCCCAGTCGATAATGATAGTCAGTCGGAGAAACGAGGATAACGGCACAGCCTGCAGCGAGCGCTTCAAAGGCGGTAAAGCCGTAGTGCGTTACAATGATGTCCCATTCGCAGAGCCTGTTCCTCAAGTTTTCCAAATAGGGATACACATAGAGATTCACCTTCTTCTGGGAATATTTTTTTTCATTAGGCTCAACGACGGAAACTTCAGCGCCGAGTTCGGCGAACATATAAGCAAGCGGAAGCCCCATGTGAGCAGCATCTTCTCCGCCGCAGACAATCAAGAGCTTTGCATTTTCAATGGGGAAAAAATATTTCCCGTTCTTTTCGTATTTTTTTAAAGCGCCGTCCCGCTTCCGCTTTTGCGGCAGTGCAATAAAGCTCACTTCGGTAATATTTGAGCGAAGCGCTTCGCCCGCTGCGGAGTGATCAGGAGCACGTGCAGCATGATCTATCGTATGTTCGGAGCGATCGACAGTACGGTTCGATACAGTATGCGAGGAATTTGAAGTCTTCGGCGCATCCGGCGAAGACTTCGGCGCCGATACGTCAGTCAAGTCAATGGAATACGGCAATGTAGGAAGAATATCGATCAGATAGTCGGCATATGCTCTCCCCTCCCCGCCTTCATCCAAGGCAACGACCGGCGCAATTTTTTTAAGCTGGCGCACTTCTTCCGCCTGCGTTCTAAAATTATCGAGGATAAACACACACGCTTGTTCGGGAATTTCATTGACGGTTTCAATACACCCCGCCTTCTTAATGATATCCTGCACAAACGGAGGCTGAAATGAATCGCTGAGATACAACACGGAGCGCAGCTGAGGGGAGAGTTCTTGCATCAACGTGCAGGCACGGCGGAGATGCCCCGTCCCCTGCCCTTCCCGTACCGACGGAACGAAAACGGCAATTCGGCCGGCGTAACGGCACGCCTTCATCACTGCGGAAGAAGACGGAGGCATTGCGGTCTTTTCTCGCTGCAGATACTGCATCATCAATTCCGCGCGGTCAAAATCCTCTTGCGTATCTACCGTTGTCCGCAGATGCGGTGCATACCATTGCAGCGGGGCGGTTTCCTTTACACAGATAAAAGTATCGGTATGCCGATAGAGGGCGGGACCGACGTGTTCATGATCATACGCATCATCGGTGAGCCGCTCTGCAGTAAGCAAGCTCTTTGCCTTTAAAATTTCGACACCGCTGCCGTGCGGAAGACCGGTATAGGTAAAGTAATCAGGCTCTCCCAGTTCCACAAAACGCTTAACGGAGGCTTCGGCGGCTTCGGTAAATAAAAAAGGATTATCACCCGTTGCACGGATAACCGTCGTAATGGGACGAAGCGAAGTTTCAAACTGCTTTACGACCGAACAAAAACGGCCGAGTACATCGGATTCCGAACCGCTGATGAGGGTATAATGAAATTGCTCTGCAAGCGAGGTAAACTCGGCAGCCGAAGCGTGATCGCAGGCAAGGATGTACCGCTCCGCAGGAATCTCCCGCATTGCTGCAAGCGTATAGCCAAGCAGCGGCTTACCGCAAAGATTCAAAAGCGCCTTGCGCGGCAGCCGTGAAGAATTAAGGCGTGCTTGTACGACAACGGCAACGCCTGAATAAACGCTCATATAAAAGGCTCCCAATGCTCTATTAATGCACGGGCGGTGGTTGTAAACCGGTTTTTATTCAGTTCAGTCCACCGCCGTACGGCAGAAAAATGCTGCCATGCATGCAGCGGGTTTAAACCGGAGTTATGCAGATAGCTCCAGAATAACTTAAAAGGAATAGCCGCCGTGCCGCCCGTCAGCTCCGGCGCAAGATTCTTGAGATAAAACTGCCGGTACGAGGCATCGGTAGAAATATTTTCAGGCGCCGGTTCTCCTTCATAGTGAATCCTGAACGAAGTAAATATCCGGATCGACTCCCCCCAGAGGTGAGCGCGAAAGCCGAGATCAAGATTTTGCCAATAAGGATTCTGAATGGTATAATCAAAACCGCCGAGCTGCATACACTTATTTCTACTATAAATTCCCATAAAATCATAGGGATAGATAGTGGCTGTCTTATTTTTGATGCAGGGGAATTGTTCGGTCGAAAATCGGTTCCCGCTCAGACTGGGAACCATCTGATTGGGAACCGCTTCTCCCCGCACATTCGCCAGCACGGGCGCCGCGCAAAACAAATGTTCTTGTTTAATCTTTTCAAGTACCCGTTCGGTAAAACTCCCCGGCGGAATGTGCGTATCATTCCATATCACCATAATATACGGGGCAACTGTTTCTGCAAAACCGATATTGATCATCTCCCCGACGGTGAGCTTTTCTTGCGGGAATAAAAATCGTACGTGCGGAAATTTCGCGGTTAAGGTTTCCATATCGCCGGCATCGGGGCTTGACTCTATCGAAATAACGGATGTAAATCCTTCCGCTAACAGCTGTTCAAAAAAGAAAGGACGATAATACTTTCTACCCCGGTTCAAGACAATAACGCAGAAATCTTCCGACTTGTTCTGCCCCCGATACTGTATACCGCCGATAATAGTATGTGAAACTTTCCGCTCGTTAAAAGTTGTAGGTATAATATTCGTCACAATGTTCACACACCCCCTTATAGCAGGATTGTATCTGCTCACGGTAAAACACCTGTCCGTTTTCCCAAATCGTTTCGAGCGGCATCGTAAAGGCATTGCCGAGGACAACCGACCGATTGACATCTTCTTTACAGAGCGGAACGGTTCCATCCGTGCAAATAGACATATCCCGCTTGAGGTGCCAACAGGGATGCCGCTTTAACGGAGAAATGTCGGCAGGGCGGCGGTCGGGAAGAGTCCCGCAGAGGTGATCGTATTTTTGGATAAGCGGCTTTGCTTCCCGTTTTTCCCATAACCGGTAAAAGGACTCCAATTCCGCTTCATTTTCATTCATACGCGTCATCTGCACCCACACCGCTTTGGGAAAAACTTTTGCTAATTGATCCGCAAAAGTTACGGCCTGCTTCAAATAACGTTCGGCATCCTCATCGGAAAGCTGATGAACTGCACCGTATGTTTTTGACCCCGCCGCATCGATATCGATAATCCAGTAAATCGGCAAGCGCCCGCCATCCCTCGGCGGCACATCCCTGCAAAGTTGAGCGAGTTGCTCAAAATATTCAAAATTATATGCCGTTTTGTCCGCAATGCCGCTCGTTTCTATCAATATCGAAAGGTTTTGATGATTCAGTATCAGCGCTACAAGTGTTGCAAAACGAGGATACAGGAGCGGCTCCCCGTAGAGCGACAGCGAAATTACTGCGCTTTCGGAAAATGAGGCAACCGCATCGATGAGCTGAGCGGCGGCTTCAAAATCCATATAGCAAGAATCATCAAAGTTTTTAGGGAACAGATTCGGACGATAAATAGAATGTAAAGGATGATAAGCGACTATCTCCATACCGTAATAGGCAGGCAGCGGCCGCAGGAACTCTTGCCGCTCGGCGATATATGCGGCATAATTTTCCGCTGTGATGCCGATAAACTGCCGACACAAGAGCCATGAAGCCTTGGTATCGGTATAAAAAGCGAGCCTGAGGTACCGCACATCATCAGGCGCAATCATCGTTTCCAAGTCGTAAGAGTTTATGTCTTTTTTAATAGTATCAAACAGAAAAGAACGGCTGAGCGGTACCTCCGCTGCAAAAGGAAGCGCCGCTAATATGGGGACAAGCCCCGCTGCAACGATTTGCGGAAGCAGCCCCTCAGGATACCCATCGGCAAAGCTGTATTCCGCCTTATAGGTACAATGCTGACCATAAAGCTGTGCCGCCCCCGCATTGTCTAAAAACGGAGCGTCCGCCCACGCAATAAAGATATGATCTGCTTCCGCTGCAAAAGGCGTAAGCGCCTTAAAAAAGGCGGCAGCGGTATTCTCTGCAACCGGAACAACCTGCACCGGCGGTAGGGCGGAAGGCTGAACATCATCGCAGTATTTTTGAATTGCAGCGCATTGCGCTGCTGCTGCGGTTATAATAGTACCCGCGTAATCGGGGAAACGGCTTGTACGCTCCAGTGCGGAAGCAAGGGCGGCACCTCCGCCTTGGGTAAGCGGCCGCAAAGCATAATCGGAAATACCGTTTGCAGCCAGCACAACAAAAGATTTCATACTCTCCAATATCGGCATAAAAGCATCTTCGGTAAACCGCAGGGCATCCTCAAAGCTCCGGTTTTTAAAAGATGCACGGGATTCAAGTTAGAAAGAAGCACGCGAAAGCGGCGAGCCGATCCACACGCCCTCTGCGCCAAGATATTCCTTTTTTTGCCCTTCGATAAGGAACTGCACCGATTTCACAGTCGAAAACTCCGTTGCCGTGAATACTACCTGCAAAAGCTGCGCTAAGGCGCCATCAATACCATATTGGTTAAACTGAAATTCCTCGCTCACATTGATAAAGGCGACACCGTCCTTTACCCATGCGGAACGGAGCTTGGTGTCGGGCGGAATAAGCGTCCGTACTCCTTGTTTTAACTCAGCCACGGTAGGAGCGGCAAAAAGAGCTTCGAGCGCATCACTCATCGGTGCATCTGATTTAGGCAGTAAACGGGTCGCACTTTTGGGAATGAGTTTCCCGTCCGCATCTACCCGTACCCAATAGATAACCGCTTTTCGTACCGCTGCCGGTTGACTTTTAGCGGTATCCGGTTTTGCCGACGTAGCTGCCTGAGGTTTCTGTGCTGATGAAGGAGCGGGTTGCGGCTGTTGCGCAGTTGCAGCAGTATTGCGCTGCGAAGTCCGTTCATCAGCCGGTTTTGACGTTGTCGGACTCGGTGCAGCTGTTTGCCCGTCTCTTTGTTGCGGATTAACCCTGCTATTATTTTCAGACTGAGGTTTCTTTATTTGCTCATTAGTGCGCGTATTGGAAGCTGCGGACTTTGCCGGTACAGCAGGCCGCTTATCAACAGATTGCTGCTCGGCACTTTGCTGCGGTTTAGCCGGTTCGGTCTTTACATTCGGCTCAGGCTCTTTACTGCCGTCACCCGTTACCGACACGCCATCCACACTATCTTCTTTAGATTGAATTTCGGGCAGTGCCTGTGGAGCTTCTTGCAGTTGTTCAGTTTTGTCTTTTAAGAATATACTCTTTGCATTCGTTTTCTCTAAAACAAAAGAAATCGTGTCTTTATTCAAGAAAAAAAGCACGGCAATCAATAAAATAAATACAATCCAAAAAAGACAGCCGAACGATATTTTTCTTTTTTTACGTTTTGCCATACGGTATATCATACGATACTTTATAGACCGTATGCAAGTAGGTAAAAGCAAGGTAAAAGCAAGAGATAAAGTTTTGACAATTTTCCGATAAACGATTGAGCATAACGGGTATTCAACCGAAAATAAAAATATGAGAGTGCTTTTATATGATCAAAACCTGCAAAGAAATAAAAGTCTCCACCGGTATCTCGAAGATGCCAACATACAAGTTACGGCTGCTTATTGCTTAAAGGATTTGCTTTCCAAGTTCAAAAGTCCGTCACTCAAAGTTTTGCTCATCGAACATAGCAGAATACAGCACTACAATATCGACATTGAAGAATTGCTCGACCGACTCGGCTTAACTTTTACCGTTATTGACTATACTGAAACGGAAACAACCTTTGATTTTACCGTTCATTACCTATCGGAATATTACTACTTTCCATTTACAACCGAAAAAGATAAAGAATTGATTAAAAAAGTTAAAAAGAAACTTCGCAAGTATAAAAAACAAAAAGAAAAATTTGTATCGCAGACAGAACCTCAAGCCATCAATGCCTATTCTGCCAATGCAAGTAGTGTCAATCGAATCATGGAACATTTCTCGGGAAAACAAAAACAACTGATTACAAGACTATTAGAAAAGAAAGATGGAATGAGTGTAGAAGAAATTATTCAAGTATTAAACGCACAAACAGCTAAAAATACCCACAACTATGCGCAGGCACATATTTATCGGCTTAGAAATAAATTAAACCGCTTACTCGGAGATGAATATATCATCTCATACAAAGATCACACATATCAACTGCTCCGCATTCATAAATAACAACAGTTGAGAACCTCTAAAAACTGAAGTTTTAGAGGCTTACCTTCGATGTAATTTTCGATCCGCTATCGTAAGCAGCTATAAAAACAATATCTTACCACAGAAAACATATCTTCTGTGGTAAGGTACATGTCTTCTATTATTTTGCTAAAACAGCAGCAATACGCTCAAGAACCTTTTTGCGATCGAGCGGTTTTACGATATAGTTCTTTGCTCCAAGCAGTAGGGATTTCTTTACCAACTCTTCTTTTCCAAGAGCGCTAATCATAACGACTTTTGCATTTTTATCAAACGCCATTATCTGCTCAAGAGCCGTAATACCGTCCATTTTGGGCATCGTGATATCCATTGTAACAAGGTCGACATTCGGACACAACTCTTTGTATTTTTCGACTCCTTCAAATCCGTCAACAGCAGTTGCAACAACCTCATAGCCTTCGCTAGTTAAAATCTGACCGATTTGTTTAGAAACGAAAATAGAATCATCCACCACCAGAACTTTATAAGCCGAACCATCAGCTCTTACACCGCCCGGGGCACGTTCGTTAATAGACGGAAAATCTTGTTTAGAAATCATAGCCTACTCCTCTTATGCTCTGTCGCGAATAGCAACGTTTATTTCAACTTTACCCTGCGCCGTTTCCATCGGTACGATCAATGCTTCAATATCACTGCTGGATATTGACATATTATCGCCGGTGAAAAGAGCTGGCGGGGTTAAATCGAATTTAAACCCAAGATCATGCAGCTTCGTTACTGCCTGTGCGGTAATGAGGTTTGCAAGTTCCGTAATCGTTGCACGCCCCAATTCATCAAATTCGGTGAACTCTTCCTGATTCATCGTCGATGCAATCTTTAATGCTGTTTCCGGCGTCATATCAAAAATAACACGACCTTCAACATCACCGGCCAAACCTACAATTGCCGCAACACCCATTACAGGCATACAAGTAGATTTCAAATACAAGTCACCGCGTTTAACTTCACCGCCGAGCACTTGCACTAAGATATTATAGGCAGCTTCGCTAAACGGATTGATATACTCTACACGCATCAAAATCTCCTTCCGAAAAAAATTAAACGAACAATAACATCCGTTACGGTACGAGGTCCGTTTTCAGTTTTATACAAACTGTGCATGACAGCCGTTATAAAACGGCTGCCAGCCCTCTGTTTATCAATAACTAAAAACCTTTGTCGATTTTCAGTTATCCGCTACAAGCTACTCTCGTGAGAAAGTAGTTATATCCCCCATTACTTGCCGCATCCATCCGCTCTGTTTAGGCATCATTTCATTCGCACCTAAGATAACGATACCGGTTGTTTTTAGTTTATCCCTAAATTCTTCCAATAAGATACTTTGCTTTTCTGCTTTCATAAATGATAATACATCACGAGCAATGATAATATCAACATCCGGAACCGTATTTTGATGCACACAATCATGGTATTCAAACAAAATCATATCTTTTATTTCTTGATTGAAGCTATATGAATCATTCACTCCTTTGACCAAATACGGTTTAAATCTATTGATCACCTGATCTTCAGGAACGGTCAGCATCGGTGCATTGGAAATAGCTAATAAATCGGCATCATTGGCGTAAATCCTAATTGCGGCACGAGGATATTTTTGCTTCAACAGCACTGCGAGACTGTATGTTTCATATCCCGCATCGCAGCCGACATTCCAAACGGTAATAATTCTCGCATCATTATCGGGCAAGGCAGCCAACACCGTATTCATATATGAGTCGGACCAAAACCGGTGCGTATCGGGTGAAAGGAAATTGCTCAAAAACTCCCGCGCTTGATCTTCGGATTGTATTTGAATGCTCGAAGCGACGCGCATATCCCGCCATTCATAGTATCGCTTTTCCAGCCATGCAGCATTGACAGCGGAAGGATAGAACTGACCGAGAGCAGCAAGTGTATCACCGATAAAACGGATATCAAGCGCATCATTTGACTGCGTAACATCAGCTACACCGGTCTTTGCAGAATTGTCAACCGTCAGCGCTTCACCTTCAACAACTGTCGCTTTTGTTTCCGTTATGGTACGGGAAGCAAAAATACGATCGACATCCAATAAAATGTAGAGCTGTCCGGAATTCTCTACAACACCGTAAATATATTTAATATTGATATCGCCAAAAATAGGATGCGGCGGTTGAATAGTATTTTTTGAAACGCCGACTACTTTATCGATTCGGTCAACGACAATACCGAAAATCTGATCATCTACATTAATGATAACCATACTTTCAATGGTATCTTTTGCGCGCTGTTTAATCGGAATATTGAAAAAAATGCGTAAGTCAATAATCGGAATAATATCACCGCGCAGGTTATATACTCCAAGTACAAAAGGCGCCGTATTCGGTACATAAGTAAAATTATTCGCTTTTGCGATCTCTTTTACTTTCATAATATCGATTGCATAATCTTTCTCTGCAAGAGAAAAGGTTATCATCTTAAAATCGATAACAGAAACGTGCTCACCGGCATAATCTTCTTGCAGTTCTTCATTCACTACTGTATTCAACTCGGTTTTTTCCATAGTTATTCAGTCCCCTTTTACCAGATGGAAGCCTCACGCCGTTCACGGGCATGCATTTCCTGTTTTAAGCCCAAATCAAGTAATTGCCCAACATCGATAATCAATGAAACGGAACCGTCTCCTAAAATTGAAGCGCCGGCAATTCCCGGAGAATTGGTAAACTGATCTTTCAAAGGCTTAATAACGACGTCTTCTTCACCGATAAGGCTATCGACCATCAATCCGACTTTCTTTTCAGCTGTTCCGACAATAACGATATAATGATGACCATCATCGCCTTTTTCCGCTGAAGGAACACCGAACAGCCTATTCAGGCGCAGCAAACTGATAACTTCATTACGCACATTAAACACTTCATAGCTGTCAATACGGTTAATCTCTTCACTGCGCACACGATGACTTTCGATAACGGAAGTAATCGGAATAGAGTACACTTCTTCCCCGACACGTATCAGCAACCCTTGGATAATTGCAAGCGTCAACGGCAATTTGATGGTAAAACGGGTCCCCCTGTTTTTCTCCGAAACAACCGTAACGGTTCCGTTGAGTTTTTCAATATGTGTCTTAACGACATCCAAACCAACGCCTCGCCCCGATACACTGGAAATCGTTTTTGAAGTTGAAAAGCCCGGTGCAAAGATCAGCTGATACGCTTCAACATCGGTGAGATTTTTACCCGGATGCAAAAGCCCCCGTTCTACAGCCTTTGCCTTGACAGCGTCAACATCAATACCCTTACCGTCATCGACAACTTCAATAACGATCATGTTACCTTCATTGCTCGCTTTAAGTAAAAGTGTCCCTTGTTCGGATTTTCCGAGTGCTTTCCGCTCTTCAGGGGTTTCAATCCCATGATCCATCGAATTACGCACACAGTGCATAATGGGGTCAAGAAGATCTTCGACTACCGATTTATCCAATTCGGTATCTTCACCTTCGATTACAAGCTGGATATTCTTATTTAACGTTTTGGAAAGATCACGAACAACGCGGGGGAAACGGCTGAAAATCTGACTGATGGGAACCATACGGATTTTCATAACCCCTTCCTGCAACTCACCTGAAATACGTCCCAAGTTTTGTGCGGAAGAACGGAACTTGGTCACCGAATATTTCATGGATGTTTCGAACTGGCTAAAAAGCTCAAACATTCCGGCATAATCCGCCGCAAGTTCTTTCTTAATCGTATTTAAATCTGCCCCTTGCTGAAGTTTCTCAAGATAAGACGGAAATTTATCCAAAAGTTTACGAATCCGGTCTTTATATTCACTGTTCGCATTTTGGAAAAGCGCATAAAGCTCATTAAATTCCATCGCACTTTGGTTAAGCGAGGCTTTGGTAATAACCGTCTCGCTGACTAAGTTCAGCAAGTAGTCAATACGTTTTGCATCAACACGCAGTACCGATCCCGATGAGTGAGCGGCATTTGCGGCTGCAGCAGGAGCTTTTTTCGGATGTCCTGCATCTCCTTGCGTGGCGGGAGCGGATGCTTCCGGCTGAGATGTTTCAGCTTTCGCTCCTGTATCAGCAGCGGGCTGTGCTTCTGCAACCGGAGCAGGTTCTTCCGGTTTTGCCGCTTTTGTTTTCGAGGCGCTCCCTTCGGCACTGAAGGTGAGCTCATCGATTGCTGCATTAAGCGTTACATCGGGAATATTTGCGATCGATAACAAACTGCTTTCACTTGCCGTCGATGCGACATAGTATAGAACTTCAGGATGGAATTCATCTTCATAGAGCGCATCAAAATCGGGGATGGTTTTAAGCACCATCGCAGATTGTTTTAAGGCTGCGAACACTTGAATACCGCCGACGGTGTTCATTAAACTTGCTTCATCAAATTGAACACGGATAGCGTACACTTTACTATCAGCGGGCACCGCTTCACGTAATTCAAGGATTTCATATTCGGAAAGTAAAGACGCCGGATCGACGGCATTTTCGTCGCCGGAAGCTACAGTTTTTGCTTGCGGCTGTGCTGCCGGTTTAGAGGCGGCAGGCTTTGACGGCGAAGCTTTTGCAGCAGCTTTTTTAGTATCTTTCTTATTAGGGATATACGACCGCAACTTCGTTACCGTTTCAGACACATCTTGGCTATATACCTCACCATTAGATCTTGCCGCAAGCATATCCTTGATTATATCCAAAGAATGCAACAATAGATCAATGGTTTCTTCTGTAACTGTAACTTGATTCGACCGGATAGCATCAAGCAAATCTTCTACGGCATGAGTGAAACCGGATAATTCACTCATTTCAACGGTCGCAGAACCACCTTTCAAAGTATGAGCCGCGCGGAAAATTTCATCAATAGCTTCTTTATTGGTAGGATCCTGTTCGATAACAAGGATATTACTCTCCAACTGCTCTACTTGCTGCTCTGCTTCACTAAAAAAGTCTTTCAATAACTCTTCATTATTGATATCCAGATAATCACTCATATCAATAATTCTAATTGCTTTTCAAGATTAGTCAAGGTCTCCCACGAATTTTGTTCAATTTAAGATTGAGGAAAGTTTGCAAAAGCGTACCGATTACCGGATCGCAACCGATACGCTTTTATCATGTTATTTTTTACTTTAAAAACTTACAGTATTTCTCACGATATTCTTTGACTTCTGCAATAATTGCAGGAACATCAAGAACCATCTCCATCATACTGATTTGTTCTTCATAGATCTTAGGATCTATTTGATTTTTGATTTCCGGTTCAACCACATGATAACACAAAAGTCCCAACGAGACTCCTGCCAACGGACCTGCAAAAGTAGGATCACCGTTTGTAACGGTTTCACAGGCAAGACCTGACGATTCAGCTTCGGCACCGCCGAGAAGCACTACTGTGTTCTCGCAGCCGTACTTTTCAGCTAAATCTTTAACCCGCTTTTGGTTTTCCAAGTCCATTGCGCCTGCGCTTGTTCAGACGAAGCATTCGGTTGCCGCATAAACAACTTCAGCGCCCGCCGACTCAGCACAAAGCTTTATGGCTTCCCCGGGAATGCCGTCGCGATCACCGATAATGATGACCTTTTTGCCTTTTAATTCCATAGCATACCCTCCAAGGAAATTATAGAAATCTCTAAAAACCGCATCGGATCTTTAGAGACATCCCTCTATCAAGGGAGATATTCTCCCCGATATTTCACTATTTAATCGGTCTAAACCCCTTACAGATACTTTTGAAGCGTATCTTCAATCTGTTTGGCGTTAAGACCTTCACCGGTCAGATGCTCCTTTTTTTCGCCGTCAACATAGATAAGAATTGAGGGCAGACCGAGCACCTGTTCTTTCATTGCAACTCTGCGTCCGAGACCGATATCGAATGAGCAGAACTTTACCTTTCCCGTATAGCGCTCTGCCATTGCGTGAACGTCAGGCATCAGCTGTTTGCACGGTACACAAGATTGAGACCAGAAATCAACCAACGTAACACCTTTCGATCCGTGTACTTCTTGTTCAAATGAATCTTTTGTTAATTCAACCATTTTAGTCCTCCTATACGCCGCCGCTCAAGCTCCATGGCAACAAGCGGGGGTTCCTTATACTACTTTGAAAGCTTCTGACGCGCTTTTATATCGTCGATGTAGTTACCTGCCCAAATGCCTGCCAACGCGCCGTCAGCCGCTGCAGTAACAACTTGACGGGACTCTTTTCGGATAACATCGCCGGCAGCATAAATCCCCGGTACATTGGTTTCCATTCGACCGTTTGTAATAATATACCCCGCCTCGTTAAGTTTTACCAGATCTTTTACCAGTTCCGTCTCGGGGTCATGCCCTATAAATATGAAGAGCCCCTCGGTTGTAAAATCGGAAATTTCTCCGGTTTTCGTATCCCGAAGTTTCAAGTGAGACACAAGACCGTCGCCGCATACTTCATCTACAACGGCATTCCATTTAAAGGCCATTTTAGGATTGGCAAAGGCTTTTTCCTGAATAGACTTCGCAGCCCGCAGCTCATCACGGCGGTGAATAATGGTTACTTTATCGGCAAACTTTGTCAAATACATGGCTTCCTCAACGGCTGAATCACCGCCGCCGACAACGGCAATTTCGCATTCTTCAAAGAAAGCTCCGTCGCAAGTAGCACAGTATGAAACGCCTTTTCCGCTGAATTCTTTTTCGCCTTTACACCCAAGGGTACGAGCGCCGGCGCCGGTTGCAATTAAAACAGCGAGACCTTCATAATCGGTACCGTTGGTTCCATGCACGATATAATGAAAGCCATCGCTGCTTTTTTCAAGCTTTTCAGCCCCCGTATTCACAAACACGGCACCGAACTTTTCGGCATGCTTATGGAAAGCCTCGCTAAGAGACGGCCCTGTTGCCTCCGGAAAGCCGGGATAGTTTTCAATTTCTTCGGTAATATAGCACTGCCCACCCGTATTCCGTTTTTGTTCCAGAATAACAGTTTTTAATTTTGAACGCGCAGCATAAATTCCGGCAGCCATCCCCGCAGGACCGCCGCCGACAATTATCAAATCATAAGTTTCGCTCATTGGTTCCCCCATAATTTTTGTAATTTACCACAAAAAATATCTTTTGGCTAGGGAAACACTGATTAATTCGAATGCGGAATAATCAGTGCAATGTGTCAGATTGACAGAATTGAAAATTCACGGCAAAATATTTGTTCGTAATGTTAGTAAGGTATACTCGAAATAGTACGGATAAAAAGCTATCAAAAGCGCTTATATATACGGCAACGGAACACTCTATCGATCCCCGTAAGGTGGACGGCGAGGCAATCCGCATCATCAACGGGTTGCACAATGCAGGCTATGAGGCTTACATTGTAGGCGGCGCTGTCAGGGATTTGCTGATCGGAAAAATACCGAAAGACTTCGATATTGCGACATCGGCAAAACCTGCCCGTATCCGTAAGATTTTTAAAAATTCTCGGCTCATCGGAAAACGATTCCGATTGGTGCATGTTTTTTACGGTTCTAAAATATATGAGGTCTCTACCTTTCGTTCGTTGGAGGAAGGTTCCGTCGGCAACACTTTCGGTACTATCGACGAAGATGTACGGCGCCGCGACTTCACTTTAAATGCGCTCTACTATGATCCGATAAAAAACATTATTGTCGATTATGTCGGCGGCGTAGAGGATATCCGCAAAAAGCGATTGCGTCCGATTATCAATCTTTCGCGCATTTTTGCAGAAGATCCGGTGCGAATGATCCGCGCCGTCAAATACGCGACCATCACCGGCGCTGAAATCCCGCTGCTGCTCCGCTACCGCATTCATCGCGATGCACCGCTCATTGAATATACGTCACCATCCCGTTTAACCGAGGAGATATGCAAAATCCTGATGAGTGGTCATGCGGCGGAAATTTTTAAGCTGCTGCTGCATTACCAACTTTTTCTCTATTTACAGCCTTCAGCGTTTTCGTTTATCGAGGATTCGCCTCATTTTTCCGAGCACTATTTCGCGAGCATGAAAGAGCTTGACGGATTAATTGCAGAACATAAGATTCAGCGGCAAGGACAGGCATTGGTATACCTCATCCGTGATTTTTTACAGCTGATTACCGATTGGAAAGAAGAACCGCGAGCAGTTTATAAGACGGTATATGCCGAATGCCGCCATTTTGTACTACCGATGAACCCGCAACGGACAGAGCTTGAATATGCAGTAAAATACTGCCTCAGAAAAGGGGGCTTGGACATACGGCTTACCGGTACAACAAAAGCAAAAGAAGCCTCAAAACGCCGCCCGCGCGGAGCTGCACGGCAAAATACCGCCGCAAAGCAAAAGGTCATACCTCAAAAGTCGGTTACTTTTTCGTCATCCTCAGCATAGTTCCAACCCCATATCTTCTCCTACTAGACCTATCGATAACTGCGTTTTCGAATAGGTCGACGAGTTCTAAATCGCACAAATAGCACGATTTAGAACATCGCATTTCAAGGTATCTGTTCAGAAACAGAAGTTTCCGAACAGGTTTATTGAAGCAAAGCGGTAGTCAGCCACGGGATATAGGTAACCAGCAACAAAATAATACTTTGAATGCCGAGAAAGGGGAGAATATTCTTTACTATCTTGATAACCGGTTTATTGAATGTATAACTCGCAATAAACAAATCCATCCCAATCGGCGGCGTTAGAAAGCCAAGCGCCAGATTCATAAGGAAAATAACGCTGGTATGTATGGGATGAATACCGAATGATTCGGCAATTGGCATAATAAGCGGCGATACTACCAAAATTGCGGAGTAGAGATCCATAATACAGCCGACAAAAATGAGCAGTACATTCAACAGCAGCAAAAATACATATTTTGACTGTATATACGTTTGCACGATGTCCGTGAGAATTGCCGGTACATTCGCATCAATTAAATAATAAGCCAATCCCTTTGCCGCACCGATGATAATAAGAACTCCGCCTGCAACCGGAATACTCTTCAATATAAACGCAGCAGCCGTTTTCCATGAAAAATCACGGCGGATAACAACTTCCAATACGCAGGTATAAAGCACGGTAAAAGCGGCAGTTTGAAGGAGTGAGAAAAGCCCCGAAAAATAGAGGACAATAATAAAAATCGGCAGTAACAGCTCAAAAAAACTGCCGAAGAATGCCGTTTTCAGTATAGCCCAAGAAAACGGCACACGAGTTTTTGAACGATCCCGTATTACGCCGATAACAATCATCGACAGCGTAAGCAAGAACCCCGGAAAGATCGCCCCTTTAAATACGTCAAAGATATCAATGGTCATAATATTGGTTACGCCGAAGATAATGATCGCCATACTGGGCGGGAAAAGGATACCAAGCGAGCCGGATGCGGTAATCAGCGATTCGGAATCATCTTTCGAATAGCTGCTTCCCGTTAAAATAACACTGATAAGCGGTCCGAGCGCTAAAATGGTTACACCCGAGGCGCCGGTAAAGGTTGTAAAAAAGGTAAGCACGAGTACGGAGGCAATAACTACTCCGCCTCTAATCCAACCGACACTGCTGCGGACAAGTTCCATTAACCGCTTACCGGCGCTTCCTTCCGCAAGCAAACAGCCTGCAATGGTAAAAAGCGGAATTGCCGCAATGCTCGTATCCGTTAAAATGTGATACATTTCCAGCGGAATCACATCGACATATCCGCCGCCTTGGCTGAATGCCGTATGCGTAATTCCAAGCAATACGATAAAAAGCGGTAATCCGAAAAGAGCTGCGGCAATCAGTATCAAGATGAGCGGCAACATCAACGGAGCGCTCAAAGACTGCCAAAATGAGGCGCACGCTGTAAAAAAGGGAATATCCTTCCCTAAGAACGTATAAAGAATAACGGCAATCGAACCGCAGCTGATAAACAAACCGCCGAAAAGTCCTACCAAAGAGGATACAAGTGAATCACGCTTTTTAAAACATAAAAAGAGCTGGGCAAAAAACATCAACGGCAGTGCGCCAAAGATAAACCGTACCGGCACTCCCCATAAAAGATCGGAAGGGTCTATTACGACTAAGATATTCGGGAAACAGGCAAAAAAAATTGCTGTAAGGACAGCTGTCGTTATACCGTTATTGACTTGACTGACGACGGTTTTCAGCCGATCGGATAATTTAAGGTTAAAAACCTCGATATTCAACTGTTTGTGATCTGCGCTGGTAATCATTCCTGCAAAACACGCAAAAATAAAAACAGCATGAATGATCAGCCGTTCCCCGTCCAATATCGGAACACCGCCGATGTCGCTGATGAAAAAAAACACCATCGGCAGTATAACTAATATACCGATCAAAAAAAGTACAAATACGTTGACAAGCTTTCTCATATCGTTATCGTACGGTTATTTACGCATCGGAGCAACGAGTTTTTGAATATTTTGATACATATCCATATCAAAAGCATTCGGAAAAGCCCGATGAATATCATTAATATTCATACCAAATTCTTCTTCCCATTTTTTAAGCTCTTCTTTAGAAAGGCGAATCATCGTAACACCAGCAGTTTCCATTTTACGTACGCAATCGGCATCCGAATCATCAAGTGCCTCATTGAGTCGCTTACGGGCTTTATCCATTGCTTCCTTCATAGCGGCATGATACTTTTTAGGAATTTTTTCCCATGAAGCTTTTGAAATAACGAAACCGGCCATAATGGGGCACAGTTTTGTATCAAGCGCATAGCTGATATCCTTGTAATACCCTGTTGCATACGTCAAAAGATGTACGGCAAAAAAGCCGCTGATGCCATTTTTACTTTTTAGCATTTGAGAGAATTTTTGAGCAGGAACATCAGTTACATTAAAACCGCTCAGTTTAAAACTGTCACTCAAAATAGGGCTATCCAAACCGGCAACTGCTAATTTTATTTTCTTTAATTCTCCGAGCGTTTTATAGGGTTCCTTCGTATAAAAAGAGAGCCACCCGACATTCGACCATGCAATCAACTCATAACCGGCCGCATTAATTTTTGATTCGATTTTATTGCCATATACGCTGAGCGCTTTGTCGAGTTCTTGCTGATTTTGAAGCAAAAAAGGCAATGCAAGCGTATAGATATAAGCGTCGGGTACCAATTCATGTAAACCGATCATCGTAAATATTGCCCCATCGAGCGGAGCTTGCTGTCCCGGACGCGCAGCTTTGAGTTTTTGAATACCCGCTTTTTCCCCACCGAGGGTTGTCATATTATAGATTTTTACCGTTACCTGCCCGTCGGTAATACGATTCCATTCCTCTGCAACTTTTTTTAAGCTCAATGTCCCACGGAGAACGCGACGGAGCAACGGTTGCTATCTTTAACACGATTGATTCAGCGCCAGCAAGAGCCGTTGAAGCAATAAATAGGGCAGCACATAGTGTCAAAAATTTTCTCACAGTATCTTCTCCTTAATATAACTGATACACAATAACTGATACACAGGTAAATTAATCGCCTAGGAAATAATCACCTTTTATCTTTTGCAGCCATCGAGCTTTTTCTTGGCTGATGGCAATGGTGAGTTTATTATTCGGCTGGGTTGCCGGATCAATTTCCAATGCTTTGCGTAAGGCTTCGTCGAAGCCGACACTGTCTTGTGCCGGAATACAAAAAGACTGCGCATAGAGAACATACACCGACGGTCGCTGCCCGCCGCTCAACTCCAACACTTTTCGATATGCGTCTTCCGCCCTATCCGCACCGCCACCCAAAGACTCCGGAGCCGCAGCATAGAAGGCTGCAAGCGCTTCCCAAACAGCGCCGTCGTTAAATGCAGAATACAGGTCTGCCGCCCGCTCAAGCATTGCTACGGCTCCCGGAACGGCAGCAAGTACATCAGTATCCATCGGATCAAGCGAAAATGCTCCGAGGATACCACAACCTGCCCAATAAAGCGATTCAGCATCAGCGACTCTACAGCGAGCAAGAAAAGCGGCGCCTGTATCTTCCGTATAATGAGCCATTGCTTCGGCAAAGCCTTTATAAGCGCTGTCGAGCGATTGCATCACGTAATCAGCCCCACGGAGATAAAATTTTTTTGCTCGTAAATATTCAAGATTTTTCTTTTGAAACTGCGTCTCGGGGATGTAATCGGCAGGCGTTTGGACGAAAGCGTTCGCATACATAACATAGAGGGAACCGGACATAATAGCCAAGCCGCGGTGTTTAGGATTGCTGAGGTGCAATATTTCATACGTTTTTAATACCGTCGGAAACACTTCTGAGACCAACTTTATATCATCTTCGCCGGTAAGCGCGGCGGCCGCATCAATCCCGCCCGAAGCCTCAGTTTTCGGTGCGGGGAAAGGGGCGAGCGTATTCGCGATGCCATTAAATGCTATATGTTTAATGGAGCAACCACTCACGAGCAGAAACATTGCCGCTACATAAATATATATTTTTTTTAGAGTTACAGTCATAAATGGAGTCCTCTTTGTTATTGGTACTAAACGGTGAATTCTTTTTGCCATTGATGAATAAAGGCTTCATAAGCGGCGATTGTTGCGGACAGTACGATTTGCTGCACGGAACTCCGCCCTTCGGCGTTGTTCCCATCCAAAACATAGAGCGAATCGAGGATACCTTGTATATCATCGACGGTGCAACTTGCATCGGCAGCTCTCCGCCTGACAAGAAGACGGGTCTCATCATCGAAAACCTCTTGATATTTTTTATCTTCCCAGTCAACACTCTCGGACATAATAAAATTGATTATAGAATTTTTTATCGTTGAATGCAATATGATAACAAGAGCAAAACCTCTTGCAATTTATATAATTGATAAAGGGGGCGGCGTGATATTGCAAAATCCGAGCCGATGCGTTATACTGGTCCGGTAGGAGTTTTTGTAATGACAATACATAACCTTATGGAAGATTTCGTATACAACGAAGTGAATAAAGTTTTTGATGCTGCAAAAGATAAGAATGAACCATGGTTCACGTGTAATTGTATGCAGTGCCGTTTGGATACGGTTTGTTTTGTTTTAAACCGAATTAAACCGCGGTATACGGCTTCCGGTAGAGGTATGGCTCATTTTTTGCAAATTGATCAGTCGGAAAAAGATCAGCTTCTTGCCGATATTTCAACATTGGCGTTTAAAGGTATGAAAACCGTTCTTAGCACAAAACGTTCCCATACGTCTTCTGAACAAGTATTACCTTCCGGTTATGTATTTAATTTCCCTACCATCACGGGGCGTGTTTTGGACGGTCAAACCTTTTCTCCCGTTTCCGATCTACCCGTTGCTTTATATTTGGAAGACTCCTTGGTCGCTCAGATGAATCATCTCTGGGATAATCCATATACCATTTCTCATAAAACGCCCGGCACCTATACGTTTTGGCCGTTTCCCGTACTTGCATCGTCGTTAGGCGAAAAACGGATTTTTAATTTCTATATTCACGCTGATAGGGAAGGATACGACCCTATTCACTACCATTTTAAACTCGGTTTGGTGAGCGATTTAAGTGTAAAACGGGAACTTGATGCGGAAAGCTGCCATAATTTACCCGACTTATATCTTTTCAGTAGGGGATAAAAACTTCAGCTAGAGGTTATATATGAAATTGGTGTTTTTAGGCCCTCCGGGAGCGGGAAAGGGTACGTTGGCGTCGGAGGCTGCAAAATATTACGGAATACCTCATATTTCGACGGGTTCGATGTTTCGTACTGCCATAAAAGAACATACTTCACTCGGACAAAAAATTCAAAAGATTATCGATTCCGGTTCGCTTGTTGATGATGAAACAACTGCTGCTCTGGTAAAAGAGCGATTGGCTCAACCTGATGCGCAAAACGGTTTTATCTTAGACGGATTTCCGCGGACAATCGCACAAGCGGAAATATTGGAAGTTTTTTGCAGCCTTGATGCCGTTATCAATTTTGATATTTCAGATAAAGCAGTGATAAAGCGGCTGTCGGGCAGGCGCTTGTGTCCCTCGTGCGGTAAGAATTTCCACATTGAGTTTATGAAACCGCAGGTTGAAGGAATTTGCGATAACTGCCGTGGTGTATTGGTTATCCGCGAGGATGATAAAATAGAGGCAATTGTCAAGCGACTTGAAACTTACCGTGAGCAAACCTTTCCTTTAATAGAGTTTTATCAAAATAAAAAACTGCTCATAACCTTGGATGCGCAGCCTGCTCCGGCGGTTATTTTGGAGAACTTTATTAATCTCTTTTCCGGCAAACACTAAAGACTGTTACCCTGCCCATAAGGATACGACTGCTTGAATTACACACTCGATGATGAAATTGCCGCTATTGCAACGGCATTGGCTCCTGCAGCGCTCGGTATTGTGCGGACTTCGGGGGCACGAAGTCTTGAGCTTATCTCCCGTTTTTTTTCCCGTCCTCATGCCTTGCTGCAGGCGCAGGGGCATACGCTTGTGTACGGCTGGATACACGATGCAGGTATAAAAGTCGATGAGGTTGTTCTCTGTGTGTACCGTGCTCCGAAAAGCAATACCGGTGAAAATGCCGTTGAAATTCTCTGCCACGGCGGGCCGGGTATCGTAAAAGCAATTTATCGGCTTTGTATCAAAAACGGATTTCGTCCTGCGGAGCGCGGGGAGTTTACTTTTCGCTCGTTTATACACGGCAAAACGGATTTAACCCGCGCGGAAGCGGTGCGGGAAATTATCGATTCAAAAACAAGTACGGCGCAGCAAAAGGCTGCCGGACGGCTTTCCGGTAGCGTATTTCGAGAAATAGAAACAATCACAACGGATTTAATGACGGCGCTTGCCGCGCTTGAAGTGGGTATCGAATATCCCGAAGATGAGGAAACCATTGCGGATAGTTTTGACGAAGCGCTTCTGAAAAAGCCGCTTTCGGCATTGCAGCAGCTCGCCGCTTCGTGGCAGACGGAAAAAAATATATCAGGCAGGGGTGCGCCTCGTGCTTGCAGGCAAAACAAATGCAGGCAAGTCTTCACTTTTTAATGCGCTGTTAAAAGAAGACCGCGCGATTGTGTCTGATATTCACGGCACAACGCGGGATTGGCTTGAAGCGGAACTCGATTTTAAAGGTATTCCCGCACATATTTTCGATACTGCCGGTCTCCGCGCTACGGAAGACACAATCGAAGCGATAGGGGTGCAGCGCAGCGTTGAACTGGCATCGGCAGCCGACATTGTGCTGTATTTGATTGATGGGACAAAGCCGCCGGTAGAAGAGGATAGTGCGTTTATTGAACGGAGTACCGTACCGCTGATTATCGTGCAAACCAAGGCGGATAAGGGGCGAACGGAAGCTCTACCGGCGGTTTTGCAGCGGTATCCCGCCGTGAGCTTGAGCTCAAAAACGGGCGCCGGTCTCGATATACTGATTGATACGGTTGTCGCTCTGGTTACGGCGGATACCGCACTGCCGATGCAGGACGCGGGTGTTTCGCTCGGGACGGAGCGGCAAAAGGAAGCGGTAACCGCCGCGCTTGAAGCCGTAGAGTACGCGCTTGAAGCAGGACGCAGCGGGTACCCGCTTGATGCTGTCATTCAGGATGTGGAAGAAGCGGTACATGCGCTCGGAAGCGTTACCGGTGAAGTGCGCTCCGACGATATTCTGGATAAAATATTTTCAGGCTTTTGTGTCGGCAAGTGAGAAGGAAGTTTACAATTTTACAAAATCCGTCTTAAATGGTATTTCTTTGGCAATAGAGCTTGAACAAAAACAGACGATTAAAACGATGTCCAAAGGAATGATCGAAAAGATGAATTTAACGATCACTTTCTCGCGGGCGGCAAAGCTGTTCGGCTCTTTAGTGTCATTCATATTTGTCGGAAACGTTGCGCTTGCCGTTCAAACAATAATGCGTTCCTTTAATATTAAACGGATGCGAGGGCTGTGGATCGCAGGCTTTATCCTTATCTTTACCGGTGCGGTCTTTTTTACCGGAAGAATTGAGGCAATGGCCGGAAGGGCGTTTAGCGTCTATTGTCCCGTTACCGTATATGGTATAGAGTATTCAGCGCAGATTGCGTCATACCCAAGTATGGTTGTAAATATTCCTATTGTTTCGACGCTTATTTCCCTTGGAGTCGGTATTGCATGCTTTTTTACTTCGGCATGGCTCTTAAAACGAAAGGTTGAGGTATAAAGAAAACGGGAATGCCGAAAAAGTACCCACCTTTTGAGACATCCCCACGGTATCTCTCTTTCAGACTTGACACTACATATTGAGAATCATTATTATATTTGACGAGAGGAGTAATGATGATAACATATAAAAAAAGATTCTTGTATGTATGTTTGGGTTTGCTGATACTAGGTTCTATTGCTTGTAAAGGTGAAGCACGGCAAAATGCCGCTCAGACCTGTGCGACGAACGAACAGGCGAAAACCGCTGCGGGGGCTGAAAAGCCGGTTGCCTGTGTAGTGATTGACGATAAAGCACTGGCAGCGCTGAGTAAGCAAAAAGCGACGGCTGTGTATTGTGTAGCGATGGGAGCATCGTGAGGAGGTACTATTGTAGATCCGACCGTGATTGTCGGAATGCCGAAAGATATTAACAACTATGATAAATTTGAAGCAAACAGAATCGATGTGTATATAAAAAAAGGAACCAATACACTCAATGGCACCATAACCATAACCGCAGAAAATGCATTTTGGCAAGAAATGTTTATTGCAAAAGGAATTGCCCAATAGAAAGATACGAAAGAATTATGCGTAGAAAAGTAAAGCTGTTAGGCTAGCGGACAATGCTGTTCTTCTTGTATTTCTATTTCTCTGCTGATATTTTCCAATTCCGTTGCAATCATATTGATATTTTCCGCACAGAGCCGTAATTTTTCCGTAATTTGAGCGGTGTTGTGATCAATCTCTTTTTTATAATATATCTTATGCTCGACGCTTGCCCAAAAATCCATAGCAATAGTACGGAATTGTACTTCCACCTGCATATATTTTTTCCCTTCGGCAAAGAAAACAGGAATTTCGACAATCAGATGCAGACTGCGGTAACCGTTCGGCTTGGGATTTTTAATATAATCTTTTCGGGCGAGAATTTTTATATCATCTTGTGCACATAGTTTATCGGCAAGAACATAAATATCTTTTTGAAACGTACAAATGACACGGATACCAGCGACATCGTGTAAATGGTGTTCGATATTTTCAAGCGATATATCAAGTCCCATCTTTTTTAATTTGCCGAGAATACTGATCGGTTTTTTGATTCTACAGGTGATTGATTCAAACGGATTACGGTCTTGATCCATCGATAGCTCAGTATTAAGAACTTCCAGTTTTGTTTGAACTTCCCGCAATGCGCAACGATACTGCATCATCAGATGCGCGAACGGATACGCCGCTTCCAATAGCTCTTCGGGTTTGTCGCTATTCAACAATTCTTTAACTGTAACACTTGTCAATACATACCTCACACTTCCGCTAAAATTTCGTGCAGCCGGATAATTCAGTCAATGTATAATTGGTAATGTTGTATACTTAAGGATTGCACTAATTACCAATTATACATTAGAACATTATCAATTATTTTACACCCTCCACGAAGCCGCGGTTTCCCGCATACCGACAAAGTGTGCATAGATGCCGTCTTGCTGCATCAGCTCGGCATGGGTGCCGTGCTGGACGATACGCCCCTTGTCCATGACGAATATCTGATCGGCATTTTTGATAGTTGAAAGCCGATGCGCGATGATGATTGCGGTTTTATTTTTCAACAGTTCGTCGAGGGCGCTCATCAGCTTTTCTTCGTTTTCAGGATCAACACTGGAAGTCGCTTCGTCGAGAATGACAATGGAACTGGGCTTGAGCATTGCTCGTGCAATGGAAATACGCTGGCGCTCCCCGCCTGAAAGATTGCTGCCGCCTTCCTGCAGTACGGTATCGTAACCGTTCGGCAGCTCCATAATAAAGTCATGACACTGAGCAGCTTTTGCCGCTGCAATCACTTCCGCATCCGTTGCATCCGGTTTTCCGAATTTGATGTTGTTCTTTATGGTGTCTTCAAACAAATACACATCCTGAAACACAAACGTAAAGTTTGATAAAAATGCATCGTACGCAAAGTCTTTAATATTCGTATTGCCAAGTGTGATTTCACCTGAATCGACATCCCAGAAGCGGGCAATCAGCTGGCACAGGCTTGTCTTCCCCGAACCGGAATAACCGACCAAGGCGGTTACGCTGTTTTTGGGAATAGACATATCCACATTGTGGAAGAGCTTTTCTTCAGCGTGCTCTTTGCCGCCGTAGCCGAAGGTAATATTTTTGACGGTAATATCGTCATGCCCCTGCGGAAGGAGCGCACCTTCCGGCAATGCTTGAATATTTTTAACCTTAAAGAGCGTATCCAAATTCTGTACCGCAACACCGCGCATCCGCTGCATGGTCCCTGCTATTTCAAAACCGCCGAAGACTACAAAACTTGCTACGGTTAGCATCAGTGTTTTTTCAACATCGATTGCACCTATGGAATAGCGGTATAAGGCGCTCACGATAATGGCAGTTGTTCCCAGTTTAAGCAACAGCGAAAAAACCAGTAATGAAGGCGTAAGCGTCTTCTCTACGGCAAAGAATCCGGTTTTGCTTTTTTTAATACTTTCCGTTACATTTTTTACCGCTTCGCTTGTTCTGCCGAATGCCTTTACTACACCGATCCCTTGTACATACTCCAAAATATCGGTGCGCAGTTGCAGTTTCAGCTCCGTCAGTTTTGTCGTTACCGCATCAGTCTTTTTCTGGAATACATTATTGAATAGCGTTGCAATAACCAGCGTGATAAAGATGATACAGCCGGTTGTCATATCATACGGGAAAACAAACAGAGCCATGATAACCGTTTGGATGCTGCCTGCAAACATCATTTCGAGAATCATCATATCGATTGTTTCAACATCGGTAATCACCGTTGTCAACGCTCCCGAAATATCGCCGAGCCTGCTTTCGGAAAAATACCCCATGTGTACGTTTTTCAGCCTATCCCCAATAACGAGCCGGTTCTCCGCCCCCATCGTATACGAGGCGATATTTTTATTGCGGTCGGAAATATAGCCGAAAACAATTTTTCCCGTAAGGCTGACAAGCATAATGCAGAACACCGTGATAATATTGCGCTGTGTAACCGGCTGTGATTGAAACACCGCACGGCTCAGTGTTAGCAAAAAATACCCAAGCCCGCCGAGGGTAAAGCCTTCGAATATGCTTTTGAGCATATCGCAAATAAACATCGTTGTTATACGCTTTGATTGCTTCCCCGCAATCGCGTAAATCTTCTTCAATAAATCAAACATCGTTTTACCATTCCTTTATGAATCGCTTTTGTAGTTTTGTACATGAGTATCCGCAGTGTTCGTAAAATGCATGGGCTTCCGTGCGGTGCTCGCCGGAGTTAAGTCGGATAAAACGGTAATTCCGTGCAGCGGCTTCTGCTTCTACGGCGTGCACTAATTGTTTGCCGATGCCTTTATGCTGATATTCAGATAAAAGAGCCAATCCCAAAATGTTAAAACCGGGTTCTTTGTACAAAAGCTCATAGGATTCGGCATGAATAAAGCCAGCCACAGTGTGCGTTTCATCATCTTCGTACACCCTGATAAAATGCCGGTTATCGGAGATGAGTTTTGCAATTTGCCGTTCGGTTACCGCTTCCGTTGTTTTATACCCAAGCGAAACTTCGCTAATATCCCGGATAGCTTTTGCGTCCTCAAGCCGTATATTCCGTATCATCAAAGTTCAGTCTCCTATAATTACCCATTATCAATTATCAATTCCTAATCATCCCTGCTGCGGATATGGGACTGCCACATTTTTTGATAGAGTGGTGAAGTTTGCAAAAGCTCCTGATGGGTTCCCTCGGCGGCAATTTTTCCTTTTTCCAGCACGATGATTTTATCGGCATTGACAATCGTGGAAAGGCGGTGTGCAATCATAATAACGGTTTTGTTCTTTACAAGATTGTCGATGGACTTTTGGATAATGGCTTCGTTTTCCGGGTCTGAGTAGGCGGTCGCTTCGTCAAGTACGACAATGGGGCTGTCTTTCAGCAGTGCACGGGCAATGGTGAGCCGCTGCCGCTCGCCGCCTGAAAACTTACTGCCTGCGTTTCCCGCATTGGTGTCATACCCTGCAGGCAGGCTTTTGATAAAGTCATGGATGCTCGCCTTTGTACAGGCGGCTTCGATTTCTGCATCGGTTGCATCTTCTTTTGCCATTTTGAGGTTTTCGCGAATGGTCTTGTTGAACAAAAAGTTTTCCTGCGAAACGTAGGTAACCAGCTGCATATTCCGCTCCAAACTCATGCTGCCGATGTCAGCGCCGCCGATGGTGATGTGTCCGCTTTCGATATTCCAAAAGCCTGCCAGCAGTTTTGCGATGGTAGACTTGCCGCTGCCGGAAGAACCCACAATCGCAGTCAGCTCTCCTTCCTTTGCGGTAAAGTTCAATCCGTCGAACACCTTTGCGCTGTCCTTGGCAGCGGCGCCGTTTTTATCAGCAGTGCCGGTTGTTTCGCTCAGTACGCCGCCGTAGCCGAATACCACATTTTCAAAGCGCACATCATAGCCGTGCGGGGCGGGGGCGGTGTCTTGCCGTACCAGCTCCGGTAAATCGAGTACTGATTGTATTTCGCCGAACACGACCCGCACATTCGCCATCGCATCCGTATACGCCATCGCTTTGAGAAGCGGCTTATATGAAGCATACGAAAGCAGTATGCACATAATCAACGTAGGAATCGCAATGCCGCCGGTCATAAAGAGGTACAAGCCCACCGGCAGTACGACAAGGAGAGTAGACGGCAGCACTTCCATCGCGGCAACCATTGCAAAGCACACGCTCAAATACCAGTCGAGCATAGAGTCCCGGTTATCCTCCACCGCTTTTTGGAATTTATCATAGGATGATGCCGACTTGTTAAACGCCTTGATCACTTTTATCCCTTGAATATATTCGACAGCGGCGGCATTCATTTTTTTTGAGGCTTCGATGTAGCGTTTTGATTTTGCTTCATAGTCTTTCATCATCAGCATCGAAAAGAGCATACCAAGCGGCAAGGTTACGAGGTTTGCAAGAGCGATCTTCCAGTTCAGTATAAAAACAATCACGACAATCACAATCGGAATGATGACGTTGGCAAGTACTTCGGGAATGACGTGCGCAATCGGTTGTTCCATTTTATCCACTGTTTCTACCACAAACTGAGACCACTTGCCGCTGCTTTTTTCTTCTATCGTCCCCATCGAAAGGCGGCTAAGCTTTTCTATCACCCGCTTCCGTGTATCTTCAATAATACTGAATGCTAAATTATGCGAACCGATGGTTGATATCGAATGCCCGATAATCGAGCCAGCGAATCCTGCAAGGATAAGCCCTGCGTACGGTAAGAAAACGCGGTAATCGGTTACACCGTTTATCAGCTGCGTAACAATAGAAGCGACTGCAAAGTATGGAACAATGCCGCACGCAACACCGAGAATTGCAACAAACACCGGAAAGATAATCTGTCCTATATGTTTTTTTATAATATCCATAGATACTCCTCTCCATAAAAAATCTAACCGAGTTTTTAAAAGATGCCTACTATCTCCTGATAGATCAAGATTGCTGCCGTAGTTTGCTTGCTCCCCATTACGGAATCCCCAACACGGCTTTCCAGCCTGCACCGAAAAAAGTCCCCAGCGTATGGGCATATTTTAATGCGGTCTCTTTTGGATAATTGTGCAGCACCAGTTCGGCAAGGGAAGCATAATGCGCATGCACAAGGATATGCCATTCATCATCTTCTAAATCCCGAACGGGAACACCCCGCCGCTTTAGTTCGGCAAGGAACTTTTTGGTTTCCCGCATTTCGGCACGCACCACCATATCCTGAAAATCTGCGTATTTTGTACCGGCAGAGCACATCAGCAAAAGCTGAAATATTTCAAAATGTGCGTAGATATACTCGATCATACTGCACAGCGTTTCTTCTTCATGCTTCCACAGCTGTAAAAGATCGTCGGTTTTTACCAAGGCAAACTGCTCAGCTGCGGCATCGTGATACATCTGTGAAATAGTTTGAAACACCGGTTCTACCACGGCGCCGAAGAGCGCTTCTTTATCCTTAAAGTGATTATAAAATGCGCCGTTGGTTACATGCGCTTCCTTGCAAATATCCCTGATGCTTGCCCGTTCAAAGCCGAATGCTAAAAACTGCGCTTTTGCACATTGCAAAAGGTTTTCGTGCGTTTGCTGAAAATTCCTTGCTATAAAATCATCCTCCTCACAAATAATATTACAACGTAATATTACACTGTAATGGAGACTATAACGCAATTAAAAAAAAGATGCAAGATATAAATGCTCGACCTATTCTGAAACTTTCGTTTTCGAATAGGTCGACGAGTTCGCGCATCGCACAAATAGCATGATGCGAGAACATCGCATTTCAAGGTAACCTGTTCAGAAACGGAAGTTTCCGAACAGGTTTTATTTTTAACGGTTTCTGCAAACTGATTAATAGATCAGCTCGCCTGAATAATATCGGCGCTCTTTATCCTCTTCCGTAATGCACAGCGCCCCGTCCGGAGCGATACCGGTTAGTATACCTTCGACGATGTCGCTCTCCTGTTGCCCGCGCATAAAACGCACTACAGAGCCTCGCTTCCACAGCCGACGGCTGATTTCTTCATTCCAATCGTTGCGGTTGAGGCATTCCTGTATTTGAGTAAGTAGTGCAGGGATAAACACTTCAAACGTAGGGCACCTATCGGCTCCGATAATCATCGCGAGCGAAGTTGCCGTGTGTTCAATACTCCGCAAAAAGGCCGTTTGAAGCAGGTTGATGCCGATACCGGCAAGCACACAGCCGCCCGCGCTTTCGCATAGGATACCGGCAGCTTTTTTACCGTTGATAAAGATATCATTCGGCCATTTAACAGCAGTCCGTACAGATGACGGCAAAAACGAATCGATCGTTAAACTGGCTGCCAGCCCTATCCGCAGCGTAAAATCGGTGGATGCAGGCTGCCTTAAAATAAGGGTGCCGAGTAGGTTTTCCCCTGCAGGAGAAAGCCACTGCCGATCGGCCATGCGGCCGCGCCCCTCCGTTTGGTAGCCGGCGTAGATGAATGTGCCGTCAGGACAACCGTCTGCAAGGCACTCGCGGGCGGCTTGTAAGGTAGAATCGGTGCGTGCGTAATAATACACAGGCGCCTTAAAAGGGTTTGGAATCGAGGTCGTTTCTCGCTTTTGTTGAGGTATCAAAATAAACTCCGTGAATAATCTTTCTCTATTTGCTCCGTTTCAGGGGCTAATAGGCTGGCAGCATCCGTTTCCGCACGGATTTTTTCTACCAGTTCGGGATTGTTTTTTAAAAATCTGCTTAAAATTTTTTCAAAAAGCTCCATACATACGCGGGCGTCGTCTTCGGCACGGTGAGCTTCCAGCGCCGTAATGCCGAACTGCACGGCAAGATCCTGCAATGCATAGCTGGAAAGTCCGGGAAATACTTCCTTTGCAAATATCCGCGTATCGACGGCTTTATTGGTCAAAGGCGGTTTTCCGGCGCGCTTTAACTCCGCATTAACATAGTTTATGTCAAACGGAGCATTGTGCGCAACTAGAACACCGGTACCGATAAAATCGGAAAAGTCGGGAAAAACGGCAGCAATGAGCGGTTTATCCTTCAGCATCGCATCGGTGATTCCGTTTACCTTGCCCGCTTCTTCCGGCATCGGTATTTCGGGATTGATCAGCACATTGTATCGGGCGATGATACCGCGCCGGTCAAACTTTACCGCGCCGATTTCGACGATTCTCCCTGATGAGGGATCAAGTCCGGTTGTTTCGGTATCAAAAGCGATAAAGGCTGCCGTGTCGTATACGGCAGCCAGCCAATCATAACTTGTCATCTAAGATCGTAGTCCAGACTTCGTTCAAATATTTCAACTTTTTTCTCTGCCTGCTTCCGCGCAGCTTCGAGATCGTTGTTGTTCTCCCTCATAAACTCAGGATGAATAATATAAATTTTGATCTTGGGTTCGGTACCGCTTGGACGAATACTGACGATTGTTCCGTCTTCCATAAAATGCCGCAGTACATCACTTACAGGGATATATATATGCGTTGTCTTTTCGGGAGTACGAGGATTGTAGTGAACTGAGTTCTTTACATCCCAAATAGTCCATACTTCTACACCGCCAATCTCTCTTAACGGAGACTTGCGGAGTTTTGCCATCATCTTATTCATAATTTCAACGCCTTCCGCACCCGGGAATACCTTATTGATGGTCTTTTCGCAGTAGAAGCCGTACTGTTTAAAAAGTTCGTCTAAACGATCTAACAAACTCTTTCCTTGTTTACGCCAGTAAAGCGCCATTTCGGCACAGATGGCGGATGCCGCAATACCGTCTTTATCGCGGATTTCCATCCCGAAATTATAGCCGTAGCTTTCCTCAAAACCGAAAATATAGTGGTAGCCTTTTTTGGAAATCTCGTCAGCCTTATTGCAAATCCATTTAAATCCCGTCAAGCATTCAAAGGTTTCAACCCCATATTTTTCTGCAATGCGGTCACAGAGGCTTGATGTTACAATAGAACGCACAATAGCAGGCTTTTCAGGCATTACACCAAACTCTTTTTGCAGTAAGACAAAGATAGTCAGTAAAGAGCGCTCCCATCTGGTTACCGGTAATAAGGCGCATTTTTCCGTTTTCGTCTTTTACCGCCGAAGCGAAACGGTCTGCATCGGGGTCGGTAGCCATCAGAATGTCAGCTCCTTCTTTTTCCGCCAATTCAATCGCCATTTTTAATGCTGCAGGATCCTCGGGGTTAGGATAGCTCACTGTCGGGAAATTTCCGTCCGGTTCACGCTGTTCCGGCACGGTGATAATGTTAAAGCCCATATCGCCGAGCACTTTTTCAACATGCATCGCACCGGTGCCATGTAGCGGGGTGTAGACAATCTTTACGGACTTAGACATCTCTTTGATTAAATCGCCGCGGTGCAGCTTGGCTTTAACGCTTGCCCAATATTTTTCGTCTATCTCTTTATCGATAATGATGAGCTTACCGCTTTTAATCGCTTCGTCGCGGTTCATCATGTTAATTTTTTTAACCGCGTTTACTTTGTCGATAATCCCTTTATCGTGGGGCGGAATGACCTGTGCACCATCGTTCCAATAGGCTTTGTATCCGTTATACTGCGGCGGATTGTGAGAAGCGGTAACAACAACGCCGGTGTCGCAGCCGAGCTGCCGGATTGCATAGGAAAGCTCCGGTGTCGGGCGCAATGCCGAAAACAGGTACACGGTAAAACCGTTCGCCGCAAAGATGAGGGCGGTTGACTCTGCAAATACATCGGAATAGCGGCGCGAATCATACGCAATGACGGCCTTTAATTTTCCGCTTTTTGCTTTTTCCGGGAATGTTTCTATGATATAGTCAGCAAGTCCCTGTGTTGCCTTTTTAATCACCGTAGGATTCATCCGGTTTGTTCCGCCGCCGATAATTCCACGCAAACCGCCGGTACCGAATTCCAATTGACGGTAAAAACGGTCAAACAGCTCTTTCTCATCGTTTTTTGCAATAAGTTCTTCCACTTCTTTTACGAATGCCGGATCGGTTTCTTCCGCCATATACTGCTTTGCATAGGTCAGAATGGTGTTACTATCCATAAATCGAGTCTCCTCTCAATAATCAATATCAGAATATCTCTAAGGCATCTTTAAAAACTTGAATTGATTGCGGATACCGCTACTGATTCAGTGTAACCTTTTTTTATAGATTACGCAAGGGAAAATCTTAGGGGTGTTAGAGCATAATGCTTGAAAAAAAAGCGCTTTTGTGCTTTTATAGGCGCATGCGCGGACGTACTGTCTTTTTATATATTTACCTTATTATTGTTTTTACCGTGCTTGCTGCAGGCTCGGCGATGCTGGGCTACTTACTGGCCGAAACGGCTGCCGTAAAGCAAAGCGAACAATTTACCGCTTTTAATCCCGACTTACCGACACGGATACTAGATATACGCGGAGACTTGATTACCGAATTTTCTTCCAACGAAAAGCGGGAAATTATCAAGTTTGAGCAAATACCGCCCGCCTTGATCAATGCGCTCCTCGTTCGTGAAGACCGTAGTTTTTATCGGCATCGCGGTTTTACCATGAAGGCGATTTTCCGTGCCATTATCGGAAAACTTACCCACAGAACACTCGGCGGCGGAAGTACCATTACGCAGCAAATCGCGGGACTTTTATATTGCGACCGTACCGATATGAGCATTTCGCGGAAGATAAAAGAACTGTGGTGGGCAGTCCAGATGGAACGCCGGTACTCAAAAGATGAAATCCTTGAACTCTATTTGAACAAAGTCTATTTCGGCGGAGGTACCTACGGCGTCAGCGCTGCCTGCCGTTTTTACTTCGGACATCCCGTAGCGGAAATTACCCCTGCAGAAGCGGCCGTACTGGTTATTCAACTATCGAATCCCGCCTATTACAATCCTTTTGAATACCCGAACCGCGTACAGGAACGGCAGGGCTACATCCTCGATGAGATGGTGCGCCTCGGCTATCTCACCAAAGAAGAACGCGACGAATCCTACGATGAGTATTGGGCGCACTTTGATTATACCCGTACCGCTTCGTCCGCATGGTTTAACCGCGAAGATAAAGCCCGTTGGTTTTCGGAATATGTACGCCGCCAGCTTGAAACGATGATGTACGGCACGATGGATTTTTATTCCGACGGCTATATCGTGCATACCACCTGCGACCTGCGCCATCAGGCCGCTGCCGAAAAAGAGATGAGCGATTATATCCGCATCGCGAATACACGTGTAAAAAATACGCGGTCGCACCGCTTTGCGCAGAGCGAACTGTACAGCAACATCACTGCGCTCGTTTCGCTCGCCTTTAATATTCCGGCGCTCCATATCGATTCCGAACGGGTGCAGACAAAAACCCTTTCCTACTACCGCAGTGATTTAAATCCTATTGTCGATATGGCAGCGATGCTCTTCGGTTTAAACAACCTCAAAATCACCGGCGCAAAAAGTACGGCAAAAGTACAAGACGAGCTTGCAAGAAAGACGGTTGAGGGAACGCTCATCTGTTTGGAAAATAATACCGGATACATTACGGCACTCGTCGGTGGAAGTAAATTCGACGAATCGAATCAGATGATTCGGGCGACACAGGGGCGCGTCCAGCCGGGTAGTTCATTTAAGCCGCTTCTGTATTCCGCAGCTTTCGACACCAAATTGATTACACCGGCAACCGTGCTGGAAGATACACCGCAGGTATTTCAAAACCAGAGCGGCGTTCCATATATCCCCAATAACTATGCAGGGCATTGGCAGGGTACCGTTCTGGCATGGAGAGCGCTTGCAAAGTCGCTGAATATCCCCGCGATTAAGGTGCTTGATACTATCGGCTTCGACGCAGCAATTACCCGCTCCGCCGCACTGCTCGGCATCACCGATCAAGATGAAATAGACCGCACGTTCCCGCGGCTATACCCGCTTGCACTCGGCGTTATCAGCGTTGCGCCCGTTCAGATGGCAAAGGCGTTTGCCGTTTTTGCAAATCAGGGGCGGCGGGTTGACCCCATTGCCATCCGCACCGTCGAAAACCGCAATGGTACAATTGTGATGGATCCCGAACGGGATTTACGGTTAGAACAGCGGCGGCGAGGAAATGCGATGCAAGTTATCAGCCCCCAAAATGCCTATCTTATGACTTCGGTACTGAAGAGAACGGTTACCGAAGGGACGCTCGCGTATGCTTCAAGCAGCGGTTCAAAGTTCCGGTATAAAGATAAAACAACGGGAAAATACTTTTCTATGCCTGTTGCGGGTAAAACCGGCACAACCCAGAACTGGTCTGACGCATGGACAATCGGCTTTTCTCCGTATTATACCGCCGCGGTTTGGTTCGGCTATGATAAGGGTGGACAGTCGCTCGGTCTTGATAACACGGGGGCGACGCTCGCAGGCCCTCCGTGGGCAAACTTTATGAAGGCAATCCATGAAGATATGCCGTATCGGGATTTTATTCGACCCGAAACAGGATTAACCGCCGTATCGGTTTGTTCAAAATCCGGAATGCTGCAAACGCCCTACTGCAACGAAGGCACGGTATCGCTCTACTTTTTATCGGGTACGGAACCGACGGAGGCGTGTACCTATCATGAAGCAAACAATGTACTGCTGGAAATTGCCAAAGACCGCCTACGCAAAAGTAATTACAGTACCGGACAAACGCCGGTTGACATTATTAAAACGGATGTACTCATTGACCCGCGTATTTTTGAAGATCCTGAACCGAGTAAACAAAGACGGAGAGGAAATACTTCCTATACGACAGATTCGTTTATAACCGATGAGCTTATAACGCCCTCCGGCACAGACAACACTTTTGAATCTAATCCATACTTACGCTCAGGTGAAGATGAGTCATCCATAGATCAGACGCCGACGCTCACTCCGCAACAAGAACAAAATGCAGCAACTCAACAGGGGCAGACTTCGGGAACATCAGGAGTGGGCAATACGTTGCAGCCGCCGATTCCTCAAACTCATTTGGAAACTATCGACGAGGGAACTCCGCTACCGTCTTTCCCGCCTGCAGAATCCAACCCGACCGGCTCCGAAACACAGGAACAAAACAACGGAGCGATACAGGAGGAAGGTATTAACCCGTGGCTATAAGGGAATTTTCTAAAAGGATAAAACATGAGTGAACAGCCGTACGTCCGCCCGACATGGGATGAATATTTTATGGAAGTCTGCCGCGCAATTGCAAAACGTGCAACCTGCGATAGAGGCAGATCGGGATGCGTTATTGCTCGAGATAACCAACTCTTAGTTACCGGCTATGTGGGCGCACCCCGCGGATTACCCCATTGCGATGATGTCGGACATCAATTTAAAAAAGTGCAGCACGAAGACGGCACCATAAGCCAACACTGCGTCCGCACCGTCCATGCGGAGCAGAATGCAATTTGCCAAGCAGCAAAACGGGGAATCAGCATCGACGGTGCAACACTCTACTGCAAAATGACCCCGTGCCGGACATGCGCAATGCTCATTATCAACTGCGGTATCAAACGAGTTATTGCTGAAAAACGATATCACGACAGCGCCGACTCAATCGAGATGTTCAAACAGGCGGGCGTTACCCTTGAGCATTTGAGTGATACTATCGAAGAATATCAAGGCCAATAATACTTTTGAAAATATACGGCACATCTGCGTTGTCTTGCCAAAAGTGTACATCCTTGTACACTTTTGGCAGCGAGTTTCAGCTGACGCTAAAACATCGCTTCTGTTTAAACCAGCGACATCCTTGCCGCTTCTGAATATCCTCAACGTATCATCTCCACCACGGATGGTGGTGGTTCTAGTCAGTAATGTGCCTGCGGGTGTTTTTTGTACGTTACTAGCGTCTGCATCGTTAAAAGTGTACATCCGTGTACACTTTTAACAGCGAGCTTCGAGTGAGCGCGAAACTTGATACTAAAAAGAGAAGTTTTTTGGGAAGATTTACCCCTTAAACAGTAGTTAATAGCACACAAGAAAGCATCATTGATTAAAAAATCGTTACAGCTTTTTCTACACTTGTTTTTTCTATATCGTTATCGTACACCGTATTGATAAAAAGTCAGCCCGACAGTTTTTATACCTCGTCCTCCGGCAAGGATAAGGACGGTAATTGTTTATATGTCAATCACTTGCATTGACTTTTTCCCCTTTGGATTATACTTATAGTGATTTTAGAGTATGCGAAATAACACCGCATTATGTAGGTAATACTGCCTTTATTTTAGAAACGGAGGAAGAAAATGAAAAAGATTACAATATTTTTTATCGCAGTAAGTTTCTTGTTTATTTCCTGTGGGCAGGCAGCCTTTGGTAAACCGGAGGCTCCGCAGGGCTACGGGACGGTGATTATCGGAATTGCCGGGAATGGCGTAAGCCGTGCGGTTGGCTCAAACGGCTTACCGCTTCTCAATAATTCCCAAATGACCATAAAGGTTACGAAGGATGATGGAACGTCTATTACGGAAAAACACTTTGCCGAAAGTGCTCCTAAAACCATGTCCTTAACGTTGCCGGTCGGCGAAAAAATCGTCGTAAAGATTAGTGTTGAAAACGTTTCGGCTCGATGGTCGGGCGAAAAACAGCACGAGGTTACTTCCGGCACCAATACCGTCAGCGTTAAGCTTAAAAAAGCTGCCGCTGCTTTAAACAGACTCCTGTTCGGTACTAATAAGCCCCATGGATCCCATTCAGGCGGTGTAAATGATTACACATTCACGTTGAAAATAGGTTCAAAGGAAGTAAAGAAAGAGCACATTAAATATCATAACCTTTGCCGCGACAATAAAGGTAGAACCTATCTTGCATATCAAGAAAGCAGCAATAGTATACTAGAACGTTACACGAGCGAGAGTGATAAAGAAACTAAAACCTTTACCCTGCCGGAAAACTGTCATAGACCGGCGCTTGCAAGCGATCATGCAACAGGTGCAGTCTACCTTGTTGCAAAAGACGGCTTGAATATGAAGCTGTATAGAATAAACGAAGCCGGCGGCTCGCCTATAGAATTGATGGGAGCGTCTCTCGGGTATCTAACCGGCTATGCCGTATATAATAATGTACTCATCGCCTCAGGATATGGAATGGTAGGTCCGGAATTAAAAATGTACCGCATAACCGAAGATACCGTTTCCGAAATTACGCTTTCCGCTCAGCCCGATTTACGCGAAGATACAAAGATTACATTAGAGGTGTCGGCGGGGTGGTTACATGGGACGATAAACGGCCTTTACATGACTGCCGATACCCTCTATGTTCTTTTTTCTAAATGTCAAACCATTCCGGACTCCTTTTCCTTAGGAGGTATTGTCAAATACTCATATTCGGCTGACGGCACAACCGCTTCGATAAGCAATCCTGTCCGCATCGGTATTGCAAATGACCATACTTCTGACGGAAACGATATTTACCCTACCGAAGAAAGCAACTTCTACGGCCCCGTAAAGGTAGTCGGTTTTGATGAAGAAAACCTCTACATAGCCGATGACGGCGTAACGTTCGAGTATCAAAAAGGAAAGCCCCGTATTATCGCAAACAAAAACCGTATTGCAACGCTTAATAAAGGAAGCAATGCGCTTACCTTTAATGATGCCCCAAGCGGGATTACTTGGCTGGGCGAAAATCCTGTATGGACAGGTGTAAGTACAAAGACCATCGTCTGGAAAAAGAATGCTGCCGGTTTCGACTATTATCAGCTCAATTCAGCCGCTGATGCACTCACGGCAGAAACTGAACTTGCTAATTCAACATCATCCAGCAGTCGTTTTACCGATGTGTTTTGCTTTGACGAAGCCGGAAACTTCTACATAGTACGATATAAAACCGGAGGCTACCGTATATGCCGCTTTGAGCTGAAAGATGACGGCAGCTATGATAGCAGCGTAACTGTAAGTACATCATCATTATCCGATCAACCGACCGCCATTGCCATTGACATATCGGGCAGTGTAAAAAAGGATGGTCAATCGGTAAACGCCTTGTATTACAGCTATAATGGCAGTGATAAATCATACATCAAACGGCTTACATGGGCGAAGAACGATCCATTTTCTTCCGCTGCGGAGGATAATAGTTTCGCCGGCAGCGGCACTTTTGGAGGGCCTCAAGATGTTGGCAATAACAAAACACGCTTTACCGCGCTTGCAGCAGATAAAAACGGCTTCTTTGTTGCTCTAAAAAAAGAGACCGGGTATTCGGGGTATACTGTTAGAGTGCAAAAATATACGCATGTCGACGGCAGCGCAGTCGGTGGTGCAATTAATGTTCTCGGTGAGGTAACCAACGCTTCAACTTGGTCAAGACCGGGAGATTTAACCGCTCTGCATATACAAGAAGGTATTTTATACGGTCTAACGGCAGTACAGTACCGCTATGAATATGACGAGACTGATCCATCTAATACATATTACAAAAAAGACTCTATTTCAGGGAAACTCATGAAAATAGGCAGTTCTACAGCCGATTTTTCCGGAAATGCAGAGGTTCTTCACACTACGGAATTGCCGAGGGATAAAATTCACATTCTTACCCCTGAGGCCGATGAGAAAAGAAAAGAAGGCGGCAAATTTGCACCTTACCGGTTTATTGCCGTCATGCCGAAAAAACTCATCATTGCCTCTGACGGTTTTTGGGGGTACATTACCAGTCTAAGTGCTCCAAATACTGATGATGTTGAACAATTCCATTTTATATGGGATTTTGGTATAAAGGATGACGGTTCACTTGAAGGCACGCCTCAATCGACAAAAACCGATTCCGCTATTGAGTTTTCAAAAACACTTGCGAGACCTTCCGGTTGCGGTTATGAGTGGAAATAATGACGGCTCTTATCAGTCTTTCCGTTCCGGTCTACGGAACGGAAAGATCTCTTCCTGCGCTGCTGGATAGCGTGTTAGCGCAGGAGTCCTTGCCGGCGGATACAAAGGCGGGGGGCTTGCCGGTTGAAGTTATCATCGTAAACGACGGCAGCCCCGCCGGCGGCTCCTTGCCTACAATCCTTAAACCTTATAAGAAGAAATTCAAAGCCGCCGGTATTCCTCTTATTCTTTTGGAACACTCTAAAAATCTTGGACTGGTTGAAGCCCGCCGCACTGCCGTACAAGCCGCCTCCGGAACCTACCTCTGCTTTGCGGATTCCGACGATACCCTTCCGCCGGATGCTCTTTTGCATTTGTACAATGGACTGCTTGCTTCAGGTACCGGTTCCCTTGCGGATGCCGCCGATATCATCCACGGTACGGCGGAGTATAAGACCGACTTTTCCGATGAGGAAGCTCCGCTTTACAAAGAAGCCTCCCTTGCCGAAATGGAAGAAAATATAAAAAAGGTTCATATAGGTCTTTTGGAAGGAGATGAACTTCTAAATTCTTTTTTACTAAAAGGAGAGCTATCAAGTTTTTTATGGGCAAAGCTCTTCCGTACCGAGGCGGTTAAGGCTGCTTTTGCAGATATTCCTCACACATTTTGCACGATGGGCGAAGACTTTCTTATTTACTTTTTTATCCTGCTCCATGCCCGCTCCTATTTCGGAATAGAAGACATCGTGTATAACTATCATATAGGCACGGGCATAAGCTCCAACCGAGAAATAAAAGACCTCGCCCGCTGGGAAAGGGCTTGCACGGCAGCCTCGGTCTTTGCCGTAATCTTTTCGTATCTTGAAGAACACCCCTTGAGCGCCCCCAATGCCGAAAAGCTGACCGCAGCCCTGCAAAACCGCTGTAAAATAGCCTTACTGCAAAACCTCCGCCACTTAAAGCGTGTTATTCCCTCCCTTCGCGGTGACGCTTACACAATCCTCTGCGATTACTGGGGCGAGGAGTATGTAAACGCTGCGGAAAAAGCGAGTCTTTTGAGTTGAGCAATGCAACCGCTTTTTCTATTGCAGAGGAATCAATGCCTTCCCGCTGCGCCTGTTCAAAATCAACACCCCTGACGCAGAGCGTTGCCGAAAAATGGCAGGTATTAAACCCTCAGCACGAATAAGCGGCAAGAGCCGCAGCATCTTCGGGATGTTCTTCGATATGCAATATTGCGGGCATACTTTTTTTCCCTTCCACAATATCGTCGCCCAACTCCTGAACACCGTTTCGTACACGGCAACCGCATCGAAAATACTTTAAGCGGTTGCCTGACTGTAAGTGTTATTTTTTTACCAAGTCGGTTGCGAATATCTTTATCATAATAATAACGGAAAGCACTACGACGATTCCGTCAACGAGCGGCATTGCGAGCCATACGCCCCGTGCTCCGAAAAAATGGGGCAGTATCAGTACTGCGGGTACAAAAAGCACGAGCTGGCGAGAAATCGCTAAAATACCGGCGGGTTTCGGCTTGCCGATAGCCTGAAAGAGCGTCATATTCAATATCATAATCGCAAGCGCAGGGAAGATTATCATGGCAATAACGGCATTGGTTTTTCCCTGCGCAACGAGTACAGGGTTATCAATGAACAAGCCCAATACCTTTTCAGGACTGAGTAAAAATATAGCCCATGCCGTTATTGCAAGCAAAAGGCCGAAGCCATAGAACAAGCCGGTGCCTTTTTTTACCCGATCAAAAAGTCCTGCACCGAAATTCGTACCGACAAAGGGCTGGTATCCTTGGCTTAATCCCCACAGCGGAATAAAGCTCAACATCAAATAGCGGAAGAATGCGCCCATTAGAACAACCTGATCTTCTCCGCCGTATTTTTTCAATGTCGAATACATTACCGTTTGCTGCACCAACGAAAGTACCTGCATAATCATCGCAGACATACCGATTGCAATTGTTTCTCCGACAATCGATCTATCCGGTTTAATGGTTTTAAAGCGAACATTTTTGCTGAAACATAAAAAGTAAAAAAAGCTGACCAATGCGAAAACCGCCTGCGAAATAACCGTGGCAACGGCAGCGCCGGCGATTCCTTGGTTGAATACAATAATAAACAGTGCGTCAAGCACAATATTCAGCACGGCGCCGGATCCCATGATAATCATCGCAAGCGCAATTCTTCCTTCTCCGCGCAGTACCATATTTGAAGCCTGTCCGAAGTTTACAAATATGGAGCCAAGGTACACAATCCGTAAATATTGCACCCCCATTGCGTGCATTTCTCCTTCCGCCCCGATAAGGGTGAGAAGCTGCGGCGCAAAAATGTATCCGACTATCATCACTACTGAGGACATCAGTACCGACAACACCAATACGTTTCCCATCACCGCATCGACGGTCTTTTGGTCTTTTCTGCCGACTGCCCGCGATAAAATCGATGCGGAACCAATCCCGACCAATACCGCAATACCATTATTTACCAACGTAAAAGCATAGGCGACGCTGATTGCTCCGAGCGCTTTTTCACCCACATACCGCCCGACAAACATTGCGTCGACAAAACTGTATAAACTGATTACCAGCATACCGATAATGCCCGGCACACCTAATTTTAGCATGAGCTTGAATATATTTCCCGATACAAGCTCTTCTCGTTTATCCGTCATAAGAACTCCTAGAAACCGACGATAACGTCAGTTATTTATAACGGAAATATATACGAATAGAAACGGATTGTCAACCTCGCATAACAGTATTGTCAGCAGCGCTCTTAACGCAAGTGCATCAAACACACTTCGTAGGTTGTGCCGAAATATATGATAAAAAGATATTGATATTTTTAAAATTTATATTTGCCAATATGGAAATCATCATATATAATTGAAGGTATTATCGCATTCTAGTATGCGAAAACCATTTTCTAGGAGTTCTTATGAGTACAAAAAAGAACAAGGAAGTCTCAGGATTTCTCAAAGGCGTTGAAAGGATTGGAAATAAGCTGCCCCATCCGGCGATGTTATTCTTTATCCTCAGCATTATCGTTGTCTTTATTTCCGCTATTGTAGCGGCTGTCGGTGCGCCGGTTACTTACTTTGACGCAAAAAAAGGGCAGGAAGTAACGATAAAGGCTCTTTCGCTTTTGAATGTCGACGGATTTCGCTATATTTTAAACAGCGCAACAAAAAACTTTACCGGTTTTGCGCCGCTCGGTACGGTATTGGTCGCAATGCTCGGTATCGGCGTTGCCGAGTGGACAGGGCTTATCAACACCTCACTGAAAAAGCTCCTTACCAATATTAATCCCCGGCTGTTAACTGCTGTTGTCGTTTTTGCCGGTATTATGAGTAACATTGCGTCCGATGCCGGTTACGTTGTAGTTATTCCGCTTGGCGCTATCGTATTTGCAAATGCAGGACGGCACCCGCTCGCAGGTCTTGCCGCAGCCTTTGCCGGTGTTTCAGGCGGTTTCTCTGCAAACCTCTTGCTGGGAACTACCGACCCGCTTTTAACCGGTATCACGATCGAAGCGCTCCATAATGCCGGTATGGACATCCCGCTTGATCCTACCTGTAACTGGTATTTTATGATCGTATCGACATTCTTGTTGACAATTATCGGAACCTTGGTAACCGAAAAGATCGTAGAAAAGAACTTAGGCGAATACCACGGCACCTATCAGCCGGATAATATGCCCGTTTCCGCAGAAGAAACCAAGGGATTAAAGCGTGCCGGTATTGCCATTCTGATTATGGTGGTCATACTCGTTATCGGGATGTTCGGCTTACCCGGTCTTCCGTCCCTCGCTATCTTAAGCGAAGTGAATCCCAAAACAGGCGTTAGTTCTCTCAGCAACTTTATGCACGGCGGCTTGCTCCCCGTTATTTTAATTCTTTTCTTGGTACCCGGCTTAGTATACGGTAAAACCTTGGGAAAAATTAAAAACTCCGGAGACCTCGTAAAAGGGATGACACACGGTATGAGCTCAATGGCCGGCTACCTTGTACTGGCATTCTTTGCAGCGCAGTTCGTCAGCTACTTCGGTAAAACAAACCTTGGAACCATTCTTTCCGTAAACGGCGCTAACTTTTTAAAGAGCATCGGGTTTACCGGCTTACCGCTTATCATCGCATTCGTAATTATTTCCGCGTTCTTGAACCTCTTTATCGGTTCCGCCTCTGCAAAATGGGGAATTATGGCGCCGATCTTCGTACCGATGATGGTAAACCTCGGCCTTTCACCGGCTTTAACGCAGGTTGCATATCGTATCGGAGATTCCAGCACCAATATCATCACTCCGCTGATGAGCTACTTTGCGATGATCGTCGTCTTTATGAAAAAATATGATGAGGATTCCGGTCTTGGAACATTGATATCGATAATGTTGCCGTATTCAATCGCGTTCCTGCTTTCATGGCTCGGCTTGATGATTATCTGGTATGTAACCGGCTTACCGCTCGGCCCGGGAGCATTCTTAACATTATAAGATTAAAAAAACTTAGGGAACCTCTAAAAATATCAAGCCTATCGGCGCAGTTTTTAGAGGTTTCCACTCGTTTATCCTTTGATTCTTCGGGAGTAACTATCAGTCGCAGGCTTCCACGCCGTCGATAATACCGCCGCCGACTACCCTACTCCCGCAATAAAATACAGCGGCTTGCCCGCGCGCAACCGCCCGTTCGGGTTCGGTAAAAACGATGCGGCCTCGGCTTGTGCCGATCGGTTCAATACAGGCTTTTTTCAGCTGCTGCCGGTATCGTGTTTTAACCTCTGCGTAAAAAGGCTCCTGCGGCATTTCGGCAATCCAGTTTACTTCCCGCACCGAACAGGCGGCGGCAAGAAGGGCATCCCCCGCACCGACGGTAACCGTATTATGCTCTGCCGATTTTTCAACCACGTAAATCGGATAGCCGAACGGCAAAGCAAGCCCCCGCCGCTGCCCGATGGTATAACGGTGCAAGCCGCGGTGCGTGCCGACCTTGGCGCCATCGATGTCGATAAAATCTCCTTCGGGAAAAGCATCGGGCGCCAATGCTTCGATTACTGCCGTGTAGTCACCGTCCGGCACAAAGCAAATATCTTGGCTATCGCTCTTATGTGCATTGACCAATCCGCCCCTTTCCGCAATAAGGCGAACCTCCGGCTTCGTCAATTCCGCAAGCGGGAAAAACGTCCTGCTTAACTGCTCTTGACTCAACAAGGCCAAAAAATAGCTTTGATCTTTCTGCGCATCGGCACCCTGCTCCAACGCATACCGGCCGGACGGCTTCTGAAATACTTTGGCATAATGACCGGTTGCAACCGCATCGAACCCTTCTCGTAATGCCTGCTCCATCAGTAACCCGAATTTAATTTGCTTATTGCAAATGTAACAGGGATTCGGCGTTTCTCCGCTGCGGTAGCTTTTTATAAAATAATCGATAATCTGCTTTTGAAATTCGGTACGGAAGTCGTAGACACGGTGCGGAATACCGAGAAGCCGCGCTGCCTGCGCCGCTTCTTCGATAATCCGCTCGGATTGTTCCTTCGCGATGGAAGTCTGTTCATCCAGCAAGCGGAGCGTAACACCACACACGTCATGTCCCTCTTCTATCAGAAGCTTTGCGGCAACGCTAGAATCTACCCCTCCGCTTAAACCTACTGCAATCTTCATTTTTTTATTGCACTCCGCAATGACAGCGCTTTACCGTCTGCGAGCACAACCGCTTCCAATTGTTTATACGTATGGGCAGGAAACTGAATCGGTACGCTTAAAGTACTGCCGATGTAAATCACTTCGACGGCTTTTGTTTCCTTCTGTTCCGTATCGCGGTTCGCCGCAGTGATACGGACGGTAAGCGGCAGCGCATAGTCATCGCTTTGTTCCGTGGCTGCGAACGAAATATTCACATAGAGATGTTCCTGCTGCGTTAAATATTCCAATTTAACCGGAACTCCCTCAATTTTTCCTGACTGCCGATCGGTTTTAAATAAAAATGATGCAAAGGTGAGGGCAAAAACGGCAACAATAGCAAACAGCATAGATCGGGTTGAACGAGTTGCGGTAAGGCTTTTAAGAAGACTCATTTTTTTGATGTAGTCGGGCTCGTACATTTGCTGCACCGCTTCCGGCGCACGCTTTAAACGCTCACTTCGGTCATAGCGGAGATACGAACTTCCCTCATCCCGTGAATCCGGTTGGTTATTCATTTTTTGACGCTCCGGTAATTTCGGTTGTCTTCCACCAAACGATGTTCGCCTGCTTGTCCCCTGCAAGGAGCGCCGATAAGATACCATCGGAAGAAAGATGGAAAGCGTTATACACTAATTCATCCGGGGAGACGGCCAATGTTCGCGTATGTATTTTATTTGAATGTAAATTGATTAGTTCGAGGATATATCCGTCGGAACGCGGTGTCGTCAACAAGCACCAATTATTTGCGGTTACACCGAGCAACCCATACACTTTTTTAATGTGCCGGGTACCGGTATTCGTGTCTTCCGTATCCTCATACGGCGCAATATCCACCGTCCGCTCGTACTGCCTCTCTTCAATATTGAACGTATAAAGGCAGCTTTTATCATAACTGATTCCGGCGCTCACATTGATATCCGTATCGATATCTTCACGGTAATAATCGACTTTAATATGCAGCTTCTTTGCCGTAAAATCGGGAACAGCCTTATCAAGGCTCGAAAATAGTTTTACATCGTTGGTGTAAGGCGACGGCAATCCGCTAAATGCAATAGGAATTTTGTACAGCAAACCGCCCGTATTGTCATACCAGTACACCCTGATACCGGTTTCCGTTCGACATACTACAATAAGACCATTGTTTGAATCCGCATACAGTCCTTCGATAGGTGGAAACGGCGTACCGCCGACTCCTTCTTGTCCGACGGTATCAACAAATTCACCGGTCTCATTAAAATGAATGACCGTATCGCGTAACGCAAGATTCTCCGTTTGATCGTATTCAATACGTTCTTCGTTGACCGTATCGACGGCAAACAAGTGCTTGTTCGGCGTTACGGCAAGATAGGTCGGATGATTCAGCGGATACGGCACGGCACGGCGAGTCATAATTTTATCCGCTTGATCGGCGTCGATAAATGTCGGGCGGGGATTCTTTTCGGGATTATAATACAGCGCAAGCAAATCACCGAAAGACGTCAATTTCATAATTTTTCCCGCGCCTGAATTGCTTAAGTAAAAAATACCATCATCCATGACCAACTGACTGTCGGGACGGACATACGGACTTGCCAGCTGAAATAAATCGAGCTGATCTTCAAAATTTCCGTATTTAATTGAAAAAAGTTGTTTGCGCTCCAAGTTCCCCGTTTTTTCTTTCCCACACGAAACGGCACAAAGAGAAACAACGGCACACAAGAAAATACAAAGCCCTTTAACAAAATGACTGCGGTAACACATTACAATAATTCGGCTTCTTTCGATTCTTATTTGATAACTTCCGCAATACTTGACACAAGCCCTGCCATATTCTGAATATCAGCAGGAATAATAATTTTCGTCGATTTTCCGTCGGCTACTTTTTCAAAGGCTTCCAAGCTGCGCAGTTTAATCAGTGCAGGGTCGGCGCCGACATTCTTAATAAGATTCAAACCTTCGGCAGTTGCTTTTTTGGATAGCTAAAATCGCCTCAGCCTCACCCTGCGCTCTGCATATAGCGGATTCTTTTTCCGCTTCTGCCTGTAAAATCATCGACGCCTTTTTTCCTTCCGCCACCAGAATGGAGGACTGCTTTTGTCCTTCTGCGATGAGGATGGCCTCGCGCCGTTCACGTTCTGCACGCATCTGTTTTTCCATCGCTTCCTGAATGGATTCAGGGGGAATGATATTCTTTACTTCTACGCGGTTTACCTTAATCCCCCAGGGATCGGTTGCCTCGTCCAAAATGCTGCGCATACGAGTATTGATAACATCGCGGCTTGTCAGCGTACCGTCAAGTTCCAATTCACCGATAATATTCCGCAGCGTGGTCGCCGACAGATTTTCAATCGCATTCATCGGGTTTTCAACGCCGTAGGTATAGAGTTTCGGGTCGGTAATCTGAAAATAAATAACCGTGTCAATCATCATGGTAACGTTGTCTTTCGTAATAACCGGCTGCGGCTTAAAATCGAGCACCCGTTCCTTAAGCGACACCTTATTGGCGATTCGATCGACAAACGGCATCTTAACGTGCAGACCGACCTCCCATGACTGGAAATAGCCGCCAAGCCGTTCGATAATAAACGACTGAGACTGCGGTACAATTCTGATATTCAAAATAAGCAGAATGAGTACGAATACGATTAATGCAAAAGCAATCCACATAGTAAAACCTCTCTATTATATTTAGGCTCTCGTTAGGCGTCTCTAAACGTTTCGATTTTCAGAGGCATCCGTTTCTTTTACAATCAGGGTAACACCCTCTATCCTTTCGATGATACACTCCTCTCCGACAGGTAGCGCCGTGCCGTTAACCGAAGCAGCCGTCCACACAACGCCGTTGATTTTAACTTGCCCCTTTTCCCATTCGGTAATGGTTTGTAGCACGACGGCTTTTTTACCGATAAGGCTGTCCGCATTGGTTTTTTCCCGTTTGGTATGCAAAAATTTCAGCGCAATGGGGCGGGTAAAAAAGAGCAGCAGCAATGCAACGAGCGCAAACAGAACGCACTGCACATAAAACGGCGGATGCAACATAGAAATGAAAATCATCAGCACGGCGCTGAGCGCAAACCACACGGTCGTTAAACCGAGCGTCATCCCCTCGATAACTGCACAAATAACGGCGATACCGAACCAAAACCACGGCGTATAAAACGCTAAAAACATCGACAGTTGGAAGAGCATACGGCAATTGCCTTACATTCGCGCCAGCGCCGCTCCGATAAAGTCACGGAATAGCGGATGCGGCTTATTCGGACGGGAGGCAAATTCGGGATGAAACTGCACCGCTAAAAACCACGGATGATTTTTCAGCTCGACGATTTCCACCAAATTACGCTCGGGGTTGATTCCCGAAAGCAGCATGTCGGTGTTTTCAAACCGGCTGCGGTACAAATTGTTAAATTCATAGCGGTGCCGATGGCGCTCGCGAATTTCGTGCATTTTATAAGCCTGCTCCGCCTTGCTGTTCTCCGCAACCATACAGCGGAAAGAACCGAGCCTGAGCGTACCGCCAAGCTGTACATCTTTTTGGTCGGGCATCAAGTCGATGACGGGTTCACAATTCTTGATAAACTCGGAGGAATGTGCGCGTTCCAACCCGAGTACATGGCGGGCAAATTCGATAACGGCAATCTGCATTCCAAGGCAAATACCGAAATAGGGAACGCCCTTGGTACGCGCATATTCCGCAGTGAGTACCATCCCTTCAATACCGCGTTCACCGAAACCGCCCGGGACGATAATCGCCTGCGCATCCTTTAACAGCTCTTCAGCCTTTGCAGCATCCGTAATCTTCGCTGCGTCAATCCACAGCTGCTTTACACGTGCGCGGTGATAGACCCCGGCAGCGGTCAGCGCTTCGCTTACGCTTAAATACGCATCGGGCAGCTCGGTGTATTTACCGACAAGCGCAACCGTTACTTCTCTTTCGGGATGATAGTAGGATTCAACCATTTCCTTCCATGACTGCAAATCGGGCTCTCGATTGGGAATATTGAAAAGCTCGCAGATTTTTTTTTACCGAGGTTCCCTTCTTCCAGCATCAGCGGAACTTCGTAGATAGACTTTGCAGTAAGATTTTCGATAATGGCGTCTTGACTGACATTGCAAAAAAGGCTGAGCTTTTCACGAATGGATTTGCTGAGCCGTTTTTCGCTGCGGCACATAATGATATCGGGCTGAATCCCGAAGCCGAGCAGCTCTTTAACGCTATGCTGCATGGGCTTGGTTTTAAGCTCGCCGCATTCTTTTAGGTACGGTAAAAGGCCGAGGTGGATAAAAAGGCAATGTTCCCTGCCGACCGTGTTCCGGATTTGCCGAATTGCTTCTATAAAAGGGAGCGATTCGATGTCGCCGACAGTACCGCCTATTTCCGTAATAACGATATCGCTGCCGGTTTGCTCCGCCGTTTGCATAATGCGGTGTTTAATTTCGTCGGTAACATGCGGGATAACCTGTACGGTCGCTCCGCAATAGTCTCCAGCCCGTTCATGATCTAATATGGAAAGATACACTTTTCCGGCAGTATGACTGTTGAATTTATGTAAAGCAACATCGGTGAACCGTTCGTAATGACCGAGATCGAGGTCGGTTTCTCCGCCGTCCTCCGTTACAAAAACTTCTCCATGCTGATAGGGATTCATCGTTCCCGGATCGATATTCAGATAAGGGTCAAACTTTTGATTGATAACCGAAAAACCTCTGCTTTTCAGCAAAAGTCCGATAGATGCGGCGGTAATGCCTTTTCCAAGGGAAGAAACAACTCCGCCGGTAATAAAAATAAAACGAGCTTTCATCATGAGCGCCACTATAACATATTATGAGGGCTTCCGCAATCAATATACCTCGCCGCAGAGCATCATAAGATAAAACCATCCTTAGCGCCTAAAATTTCCTTCGAACGGATGTTCACAATCTCCCTAAAAAAGTATAAAATGCAAAAGGTTGTCGATTACCTTGAATGAATAAGCCTGTTCAATAACTTCGTTGTCGAACAGGTCGACGAGTTCTAAATCGCACAAATAGCACGATTTAGAACATCGCATTTCAAGGTAACCTGTTCAGAAACGGAAGTTTCCGAGCAGGTTTAATGGGAAACGGCACGTTCTTGAGGAGTTAATAGACAGGGTGTTTCTTAAAAGTCTTGAAATATTCGGATTTAAATCGTTTGCGGATAGGACGCGGATAGAGTTTGCGGAAGGTATTACCGCCTTGCTCGGCCCGAACGGCTGCGGTAAAAGCAATGTCGTCGATGCGATGAAGTGGGTACTGGGTGAGCAGGCGTCAAAAACGCTCCGTGCGGAGAAGATGGAAGACGTTATCTTTAACGGCACCGAGTCGCGGAAGGCGCTCAATGTGGCGGAAGTTACGCTGACTATCAGCAACGAAAACGGATTGTTAAATCTTGAAGTAAGTGAAATTGCCATAAAGCGCAGGCTCTACCGGTCGGGAGAAAGCGAATATTTTATCAATAATACGCCGGTGCGGCTCAAAGAGCTGCGGGAGCTTTTTTGGGATACGGGTGTCGGAAAGGCGGCGTATTCAGTCATGGAGCAGGGAAAGATCGACCAAATTCTTTCCAGCAAGCCGGAAGACCGCCGCTATTTGTTTGAAGAGGCCGCCGGTATTACACGGTTTAAAGTACGCCGCGCCGAAGCGGAGCGAAAACTGCAAAAGACCGAAGAAAATATGCGTCAAGTGGAAGGCGTATTGGGAGAGGTACGCCGCTCCTACGATGTTCTGAAAGTACAGGCGGAAAAAACCGTCAAGCACCGGTCGCTGCGGGATGCCATCTTTGAACACGACCTCGATATCCAACTGTTGCGCCTTAAAAAATTCACCGATGACTACGCACAGCGCGAGGAAAGCATAAAAGAAGCCAAAGCTAAGCGCGATGATGTACAGACCAAAATCGATTCCATCCATACGATGCTTTCCGAGAACATGGACGAAGTCAACAGCTTGGAAAAAAAGCTCGACGAACATCAAAAAGAGATTTACGGACTTGCCATCGAAAAGCGCGGAAAGGAAAATCAGGCGCGTTTACAGGCGGAGCGGCAAACCGAGCTGAAAACCAAACTCGGTCAGCTGGAGCTGCGCAAGACGGGGCTCGAAGAGCGTATCGAAAACCTTGAAGAGGACGCCGGAGAGCAGGATGCGAAGGTGCACGACTTTAAAAAGAAGGTGCAGGATATTCAAAAAAACATCGACGACTTTGAAGAAAGTCTCCGGCTTGCGTCGCAAAAAATTACCGATAACGACACTACCCGTATGACGCTGCAGGAGCAGATTGAAGAACTCGATAAAAAACGCGCCGGTATGGAAACCGAACTCCGCGCCATCACCGAAGACATCGTTACGGAACTGGATAAGAACCTTTCCGCAGCAGGTTATTCGGCGCAGGGACGCGGCAAACTGGAACAACAGGTTTTTGACTGCATCAGCCAAATCAAGGTGCTGTTAAACGGCCGCAAGAATATCTTTTCGGACTTTGCCGCGTTAAGCGATCATACTGAAAAAGAGACTGCGCAGTTTGCGCAAAATGCCGTACAATCGTTCACGGAGCTGCTCGGTTTAACGGAATCGCTGGAAACGTATTTGCAGGAATACAAAAAATCTTCCGCAAGCTTTATCGACGATTTTTTAGCGCCGGAAGGTATTATCACTCAAAAGCGCAGTATCGATGCGGCAATAGAAGCTAATCGAAATACAATAGAAGAAAAGCGGAACAAAATCGCGAATCTGCATACCGAAAACGAGCAGCTTGCGGTAAAAATAAACGAGTACCGGAAAACGCTGGAAGACCTCCGTATCCATAAAACAAAGATGAAGGCGGAATCCGACGCAGCCGAGCAGCAAGCGGCGTTTTTGCGGAAAGAATTGACGGTACAGCAAAACGCGCTCCGCGAACTTGAAAACGAGCTGTACACGGAGCAAAAACGCTTTGACGAGGTAAAAGAACAGCTCCTCGAAATCGAAGGAGAAATCGCATCGATTGACCGCAAGGGGCGGCAGTTGACCGAAGCGCTCGAGCAGTTGGAAAAAGAAATCGCGTCCCGCAATAACGAACTTTCGAGCAATGAAGGGACGCTGAAAACGCTCAATGCGGAACTTGCCAAGCATAATTCGCTTATCGAAAAATATTATGTCGATACGGCAACTCTTGAAATCGAAATCAAAAACGTCAAAGACAATTTTAGAGAAACCCATTCGCGTGAATTGATGGAATTTGAAGAGCGGATGTATAAAATCACCGCTTCCCCGATGGATTTACGGACGGAACTTGCCGAGTTGCGCAAACAGCTGAAAGACCTCGGCAGCGTCAACCTGATGGCTCCGGAAGAATTCCAAGAAGTAAAGACCCGATTCGATTTTTTAACCGGACAGATCAACGACCTTGATAAAGCCCGCTCTGATTTACAGCGGATTACGGATGAAATAAAGGCGGAGTCTACGGAGCTGTTTCTTGTAACCTATAATAAGATCAAAAAGAACTTTCACAATATGTTTAGGCGGCTCTTCGGCGGCGGCAGGGCGGAAATTAAGCTGACCGATCCCAAGCAGGTATTGGAATCGGGCATCGAGATTTTCGCGCAGCCTCCGGGGAAAAAGCTGGAGAATATCGGTCTATTATCGGGCGGAGAAAAATCCATGACGGCGGTGGCGCTCCTTTTTGCAACATACATGGTTAAACCATCCCCGTTCTGTCTCTTGGACGAGATAGACGCTGCGCTTGACGAGCAGAACGTCAGCCGCTTCGTTACCGCCCTGTCCGGCTTTGCGAATGTCAGCCAATATATCGTCATCACCCATAACAAAAAAACGGTACTCGGCGCAAACACCATGCTCGGTGTTACAATGGAGGAATCAGGCGTCTCCAAACTCATTGCAATCAAATTGGATAATGATATTGAGTTATTAAAGCAGGAGAAAGCGGAAGAAGATGCCGATACTTTTATAGAAGAGGATGTAGAGCCGGAAGAAGGTATCTATATTCCGTCGCGGCCGCCGAAACGACGACATACAACTCAGGAGGAACAGCCGGATGAACATCATAGAAACGATTCGGACGCATAAGCTCATTGTTCTAGCTTCTGCGCTCGGTTTGCTGATTATCATGTTGATTATTTCCGTGATTATTTTACTAAGCGGAACAAAAAAGCCGAGTGTCGATCCCGATGAGGTAATGATTTCAATCGATCCGGTGATTTTTATGCTTCCCGACGAGCCGCTTGAACTTCCGCCGGTACAATATTCGCGCAAACAAAAGAAAATCTGGACTGATTCGGATTTGCAGTATTGGTATACGATTCCTGATGCAGAGCAGATGCAAAAACTGCACGATATAAATGAGCGGCAAATGAACAAATTATGGGAGAGTGTTCCGTGAAAAAATCGATCTATCCGCCCTGCCTTATCCTTCTTATATTACTCATCGTACCGGTTACTGCCTGTACGACAAAGACCGCTGCGGAAAAGCCGCAGGATACTCCTTCTCGGCAAGAACAACCCGCTACAGAATCGGCTTCTCACACCGGCAATACAATGTCTCCGCAGCCGGCACCTGCAGAAACACAGCCGTCAAAACCGGCAATGCAGCCCGATGCGGTATCGGGTGCGACAATCGATACCGTATCCGGCGCAACCATATCCCAGCGGCAGAAAAGAACGCCTGCATCGGAAGCAGTAGGAGCCGACAAAGATATGGCAACCAGCGGCGCAGCCGTATCTCAAAAGCAACATACTCCGGCAGCTACCGCAGGTAAAACGGCCGGTCAAAAGAACACTGCCGCAGATAAAACCGCCGCGAAAGCACAGAGCGAACCAACGGTAACAGCAGCTGCACAGCATTCCAAACAGAACAGCAGCGAGGCAGTTGTACAGAACGAAGAAAATAGTGGCAAGACAACCGTGCAGGATTCGACTGCGGCCGCCTCCCCTGCCCTTGCTGCCGCCGATACGTCTGTCCCTACAAAAACCGCCGGTGAGGCAGAGCCTACTGCAGCAGCCGAGAACACAACACCGCCCGCAGCGGCAGATACAGCCGCCGAGCAGATTCCGACAACTCCGTCCTCCGGCGAACCGGTACCGCTTGTAGCCGCAGACACGCCCGTCCCTTCTGCAGAGCAGAACGTACCGGTACCGCCTGCGGCCGCAGACACGTCGGCTACTTCTGCAAAGCAGAATGTACCGGCGTATGAAACAACGCTTGCGGATCTTATCAGCGATTTTGAAAAACAGGGCGGCAGCCACGGTTACGAACCGCCGCCGACCTTCCACGAAGAGATGCTCGACCTTTTTTTTTCTCCGCAAATATTCACCGTTGCGCTTTCAAAAGAACCGGAAACCGAACAAAAGCCCAAGGTTTCGCGCATGGTTGCAGTCGAAGAAAAGCAGCGGCTGGAACTCACCTATCCGGGACATGGCTGGGTCTATGTCGGCGAGCAAACCTCCCAACCGGGGTTAAAGTATGAACAGCGGAAACTACAGGACGAAAATTCAATTTTTATGTTTACCGCGGAGAAAAAAGGCGATTATGTACTCCATTTCTCCTATTTTGACGTATTTACCAATGAGTTTATCACCGACGCGGTAGCCGTATCGGTGAGCGCTGCCCGCTCACCCGCGGCAAAAGCAATGGTAAAAGCGCCTGACTATCAAACCGAAGCGGATTCGGATGCGGCAGAAGCACAAGCTAAAAAGAATACGCAATCAGCCGCTTCCCAGTCGGCAAGCAATTCGACCTCAAACACCGGAAGCGGTACGACACCACACACGGCACAAGCAGCCTCCGAAGTACCGCAAACAGCGGGCGCCGATTCGCAAAGCAAAATTTCGGAGCAGGCTATGACCGCCGAAATGGTGGAAACCGCAGCTGCGGAGAATACCGGCGATTCAACCGGACAAGCCTCCACAGCAGCAAATGAAGAAATACTCAGCTCCGACCAATTGCTCGAAAAGGCACGCACGGCAATCGCCGCTGCGGACGCAGGCACGGCCTTAGCATATCTGAACAATTTCTTTGGTACCGCGGAAGAGAAACTGGATGAAGGTTTATTTTTAAAAGGGCGCGCGTATGAACTAAATAGTTCCGTACGCAATATCAGACTGGCTCTCGCCGCATATAAAACGCTCACAGACAGCTTTCCTCAGAGTAAGTATTGGGCGGAGGCTGATGCGCGGATACGATATATCACCGGCTTTTATATCAATATCCGATAAGGAGCTTTGAAACTACCGATTTCATTGGTAGAGGGACATATACATTTTGGTTAATTTTATTAAACCTACCCTTGAGTAAATTATCTATCTATGGCAGTATTGTCGCACCATAGAGCCGGACAATCCGGTCATAATCAATTATTTTTAGTACATGTATGCTCCGATGAGGCGGAGCTGAGTTGAAGAGGAGAATATTGTGGTAAAACATACACCCGCATTAAATGAAGAACAAATCACCGCATTTCTTAAAGAAGTAGTAGAAACCGTTAAGACGGAAGAAGATCCTGACGTCCTTAACGCTTATCGTAAGATTTTTAGAAAGAACGTACCATTTACGCTGCGTTCTTATATCGCTGCATATCTAATCAAAGAGTATGAAGGCTCATCCTTTCCCCGCTCAAAACCGTATAGCCGACGTCCGAACCCTCGCTTCGGAGATCGTTCACGAGGATATGTTTCCGACCGTCCGCCGGTAGAACGCCCGATGCTTGATCCGTCCGAATCGGTCAGTATTTTTATGAGCATCGGTAGAAGCCGCCGTGTCTTTCCCCGTGATATTATCACCCTGCTTATCCAAAATGCAGACATAAGCCGCGAGCGAATCGGCGATATCCGTATCCTCGACAACTACTCGTTCGTGCAAGTCATGAACGAAGACGCGGATAAGATAATCGAAAAGCTCAATGATTTTCCATATCGCGGCAGGAATCTTTCCGTCAGCTATTCCCGTAAACCGGAAGCAGAAGATCTCGTGACTGAAACCGTCATCGAAACAACCGGAAGCGATGCGGAATAAATGAAGCTGTGGCCTGTCCTTATTGTCTTTATCTACACGGCGTGCTCGTTTAATTATCAGGAACTGCCGGAGCAAACGGTGCCTCAACCTGATATGATATTTACAAACGTCACGTTAAAGCGATATGAAAATACACTCGTCGATTTAAGTGTGTATGCACAAGAACTCGAAATGTATGATGAAGAAAAAATTTGGGCAGGCAAGCATATCAACTTTGTACAGTACGATAACAAAACGCAAAAAGAGTCTATGAAGGGCGAAACGGGTATCTTGTACATTGATGAGAAATCAGAAGAATACTCGCTTGGCGGCACGGTATCCTTTCAACTGATTAAAGATGATTTTTCGATCCGAAGCCCCGCCCTTATATGGAAAAAAAAAGAAAACTTCTTATCGGCGCCTGCCAATGAAACGGTAACGATTACTCAAAAAGATGAAATTACCATCGAAGGCAAAAGCTTTGCTGCAAATACCGCCGCAAAAGCATTTGCCTTTAACGAAGGCACAACCGGAACTATCTTGATAAAAGAAAAAGAACATACACAGGTATCCGATTGACACGAATTATTCTGTCTTGAAGATGGGAGCCCATCGTTTTTAATCCCCCTCAATACTGAAACGGCAAATTTTCTCAAAAAATTTTCATAAAAACGGTAGTTTTTCCTCAAATCTTTAGCCGAATTGCCGCTCGTGCTCTATATCCTTTAAGAAACTGCAACCATCGTGTTTTGTTTTTTATGAGACGGTCGCAGGATGAGGAGCTGAGCATGACTATTATGAGTTTTGCATCCTTCGGCTATGAGGGAGAGATTATCAAGGTTGAAGCGGATTTGCGGCGCGGGCTACCGATTGTCGATATTGTCGGGCTACCGGGTTCGGCGGTGAAGGAGGCACGGGAACGGATGCGCGCTGCCATTAGTAATTCCGAGTTGCCTTTTCCGCAAGAACGGATACTGATCAATTTAAGCCCTGCCGACCAGAAAAAAGAAGGCAGCGGGTTTGACCTGCCGATTGCACTCGCGGTATTACAGGCAGACTGTGCGCTCGATACACCGGTGATGGTAATCGGAGAACTGGAACTATCAGGGCGGGTGCGTCCGGTTCGGGGTGTCTTGGGAGCTTTGATTTCGGGATCTGCCGCTGGGATCGAGTTCTTTATCGTACCAAAAGAAAATGAAGCGGAAGCCCGTATCCAGCAGGGGGTGCGCATATACGGTGTTGAAACGCTGCGGGAAGCTTTGGAATGCCTCTATGCGATTGAAGCGGAACTGCGTGTGGAAAACAATAGCGAATCAAACGGCGGCGACAAAAACAGCGGCGCACCGGCACGGGAAGCTATCGGACACACAGGCAACTCGATTTCCACAGCCGCTTCATGGTCGGAACCGAGTCAAGCGGATGCCGCCGCAAATACGGGTACGGGCGGCTTTTTTGAGGAGGTGTACGGGCAAGGCGAACTGGTGCGAGCTTTGCACATTGCGGCAGCAGGCGGACACAGCGTGCTTGCCTACGGACCGCCGGGCTGCGGTAAAACGCTTTCGATGCAGCGGTTTGCCAGTCTCCTTCCCGACCTAGACCCGAAAACGGCGGAAGAAGTTACCCATATCTATAGCATCGCAGGTCTTTTACCGAGTATGCGCGGTCATGATGTGCGGATTAAACGCCCGCCGTTTAGAATGCCGCATCCGAATGCCAGCCTTGAAGGAATGATCGGCGGCGCGGGAAAGTGTATGCCCGGCGAAATTTCCCTTGCGCATGGCGGAACGCTTTTTTTGGATGAAGCCGTGCAGTTTAAACAAACCGTGCTGCAAACGCTCCGTGCGCCGCTGGAGACGGGTACCGTCACTTTGAGCCGTGCAGGAAGGACATCTACCTTCCCTGCCCGCTTCCAGCTGCTTATGGCGCTTAACTCATGCCCATGCGGAAATCTCGGCGCAGACGGTAAGGTATGCACGTGTATGCCCGCCGTGGTTGAACAATACTGGAAAAAACTGACGGCTCCGCTGATTGACCGCATCGACTTGCGGATTCCGGTGTTTCCGCCTCAAGCATACGGGCTGCCGGAAAAGCCGTGTTACAATACCGCCGATATGCGTAAAAAAATCGCGGCTTCGGATAACATACAAAGAGAACGGTATGCCGCATATCTGCGTAAAGGATTAAACGGCGGAGCGGCGGAAACACCTGTACACAACAAGACGGTAGACTTCAACCTCGCCGGTACTGCGCAATCGGCAGCGCAGCTGTCTTACAAAAACGTACACTTGACTCCGTCAGCCCTATCGGCATTGTGCCCGCTTACCGGCGAGGCGGAGCGTATTTTTACCCATAATGCCGAAAAAAAAGAGCTTTCGGGAAGAGGGAGTCACGCAATTTTGAAGATTGCGCGTACCATTGCCGATCTTGCGCAGGAAGATGTAATCGCCGCGGCTCACATCGAAGAAGCGATCCGCCTCCGCGAATGGAGTTCTTTCTTACCGTTTTTTATGCACTGAAAGGGAGAATAAGCAGGCTCGGCATTCCTTCCATGTAGTAAAAAGCAAGGCAGCAAATATCTCAAACAACACCGGCACTGCCGTGCGGACACTTTGAAGGTCTTGCCTCCCCTGCCCTTCCATAATCAACAACCTCGATGCGGCTTGTGAGTATTGCTCAATGTTTCGCACTATATGTTCTATATTTTTCCAATACAAAACGGCATGATCTGCATATAGTTCAAGCTGTGCTTCTTTCTCCTTGCGGCTCCAACATTTTGCAGCAATCCATGCCGGCAGCGACATAGCAATAGGAATTAAACCGAATATCAAATAAACAGCATGTCTAGGGTTCCATAATATACAAAAGTTATATTGATGAAAGAAATTTCTAATTTTGTATGCAAGCAGAATAAAAGCGGCAAAAGTATTCTGAACAAGAACTTAGCATAGATAAGAATATCTTAAAAACCGCTACGGCGATTGCAATAAATAATATTATGGAACACTAGCTATTATAAATTTTAGACTCATTATCCATGCCAGGTATAACACATTCCCCGACTAATAAAATGTTTATTATTTTTCAATCCGGTAAACCATATCTCCGGAATTCCAAATATACATAATTGCGGATACAGGTTCTTTTCCATCTGCCCAAATCAACCCCGTATATGTTGTGTTAAATCCATAGTAGCCTTCTGTCAAAATTTCAAACTCTACATTGGAAAATTCTTCAATATATTTTTTCAATCCAATGGCTTTTCCGGAAAAATCACCTTCATAAACTGTCTTATCAAATATCAGAATATTACATTCATCTAAATCGCAGTCATAAAATAGAACAGATCCGGAATATATTTTTTCTTCACCTTCAGTATATTGAAATAATTTATTAAGCTTTAATGTTAAAATTTTGTTTTTGAATTTGATACTCTCTATCCTACTATCATGTAAGCTGAAAAGGATATTACTTTCTCTATCATGTATTAAATCCATCGCCATCCTCATACATTTCTATTTATATCTTCCATCAATCTGCGCAATTATACTGTTTTTAAGGTGCTTGTTCTATCGGATGTAAATAATCATATTTCTTGATATAATAGTGTGTTAAATGGGAGCGTTATTATGTACATAAGACCTGAAGATCGGCGTGAAAAATCGAATGCAAAAATAAAGGGAATGGGCATTGCCTGTATGGAAGCGCTGCCCTTGGTGGAATCATCAAAAGAGGCGAAGCTTAAAAGCCTTGAAGAAATATGCGACAGAGCCATCGCATGTCTTTTGTCAATTCAATTGGCCGAAGACATTCATAATGAGCAAGGATATGAAGAATCGAAGGAACTGTTTTTACGTTTGCTTAAAAACTACGAAGTATCGGACTGCCTTTTGGAAAAGGAAAAACGACTTTTTGACGGAACATACAGCGAACAGGATGTCATCGATGTCTGCTGGACTTATGAAGCGTATTGGTCGCTTGTGTGGGCGTTGGGCTTGGTCGAAGATATTTCCTATCCGAATGACATCTGTGATGTGGAACGAGCGATAAAACTGGTTGGCGATAGCGATGGGAAAGCTGCGTTTAAAGCACAATGTAAGTTACGCGGAATAGAAGAAATACTGGATATGCTCGATCTTCACTATCGTTACCATTGGGCAACGGAGGAAAAGCGGCTCCGCCCGGAAACGGAAATCAAAGACTTAAATCCCGATGTTTTAATGGAACGGCGGCGCGGACTTGAGTGGCTTATTTCCGAAGAAAGCGATTGGTTCGATATTTCGATGGATACGTAGGCGGGTACCGCTCGTCCTTTAGTTTTTCCTTTCCATATCTATTGCCATGAGGTAATTTATATCTTCCTTTTTTATCAATCGTCTTACTGATATTATTGGAATCCTTATATTTCTCCCCAAAATCCATACATCCATTTCTCTGTATTCAAAGGATAAATTTCATTCGCTTGGTTTAGCAAGAGCAATATTTTTTCTTTCCGTCTCATTTTTGCATTTTCACTCTTTAAATCTTCCATTCCTTCAATCAGTTTTTGTGCCTTATTCTTTAATCCGTGCCATTTCTGCCAGTCTTTAATAGACATTCTCTCCGATTTTTCTTTTAATATCTCTCTCCATAAAATTTTTTCTCTCACTTCTTCCGGATTTTCAGGTTCTCCCAATATTGCCGGCTCTAAATAAATCTCATTTAAAAAGTATATTTCGGGACAAAAAGGCGCAGTCCTCAACAAACAATGTTCTTTTTTCTTCTTATCAAAATAATAAATTCCTTGCCACAGCACCTCCCCATAAGATGTCCATGGCATTTCTTTGTTTTTGAGTGCATAAATCATCACATATTCTCCATAAAAATATCTTTGTTACACTAAAACTTTCCAATACATCGCTATTTTTATCCGACGAAAATATATTCGATGACAAGCAGTTCCTTCACTTTTTCATATTTTTCAATCCATTCTTTTGTCGGCATCATATAAACCTCCACATAAAGATTAAATAATATAGTATTTATCAGTACATGTGTCCACAGACAAAAGCTTCATTTTTTGATATACCTACAAAAAGTTTTTATTGGAGGTGAAACTATGAAAAAAATGGAACATCGATATTTCGGTCAGTTGAATCTTGCGACAACAGATGATGTAGAAGTAATTTGGGAAAAAGAGATTCAGGGGATAGACACATGGCTTTGGCTCGACAAAAATGTAGAACTGTCTACCGGCATACTCGACCTTTATGCACAGTTTCTTGAGAACATAGACGATAAAATAAAAGAAGCAAGAAAAGCACTGATAACATATTTAAAAGATGACAGTTACTATATCGACTTTCATATTGAAGAATGCGGACTGGAAGATTTACCGACTGATATTACCGAGTTTGTAACGAAAATGAAGATAACCAATATCGGCTTATGGATTGAAAGTGAAGGGCCGCATATCACAATGGATTTTACGATTGCGCCTGATGAAAGCGATGAAATACTCTGCGTAAAATTCGGTGAAGATGCAAAGATCATAGCCATTGATTGGGAAAGTTAGCGGTTAGAAATGTTACAATTCTTCTATGAAAACGAGGACATTGACGATAAACTGATAGATTACATTAAGAATAATCCCGAGAAATTTGTCTTCATCGGCACTTACAAAACAGATGAGGATTAGAGAGAAAGCAACAAACTATGATTTATGTTAAATTCTATAGCAAAACTAAAGATTGTTTTTTAGAGGGCATCAACAGGAAACCAAGTGCCGAGATTAAAAAAATAATAAGCTGCGAAGCTGACATTATCTATCAATCTCCTCATACAAATAAGATTATTTGGGCATCAAAACGGCTGGACGAAAATTGCGTAAGCATAATCGCATTTGATGAAACTGCAAAAAAAATTGCTTCTATAAAATTGGAAGATGAATTGAGCGATTCAGATATAGCTTTTACAAGTTTAAGTGAAGATAATCGCATAGTAGTATCTTTTACAGCAGGACAGGACGGATCCCAAGATTATTGCATAGAATTAAACAATAATGAGCTGAAAATAATATATAAGTTTCCTAAAAATTTATCTTATATGTTTAGCTTCGATAAATATGCTTTTCTTGCTGATTTTTACAGTTCGGCTTTTTTTAAAATTTCTTCCTCGGATTTTACGCCGATTGCTGAAAATACATATTCTTTGTTTAAAGAAGATTCATTATCCAATGTACAGAAAATCAATGATAGTTTCGGAATATTTTGTACCACTGAGGGGAAATGCTATGTATTTGGCTTATCCGCACTTGAATTAATTGATGAGCTTATTATTGATTGTAAAATAGATGATTTAGAAAAAAATTGGACTGTGAATGCATTATTTCAAACAAGGGATGAGATGATATTCCAATATCGCAATTATAAAAATGGGAAAGAAAGCATTGAATGGATAAGCGTAGATAAATTATATTTTGATAAACTTATCAAAGAACGGAAACTGTAATATAATTAAAAAAAAGGATAAATTATGAAAGCTAAAACCGGCGATGTGTACTGTGTGTATAATTCACATTTAAAAAAATATACTGCGTGCCAAATAACCAAGATAGAGGAAGGTGAGAAAAAACCGAAAGCAGTGCTGCTCTGGTTAGATTGGTCGGGTGAACAGCCTCTCAAAGAGGAAGAATTACCTTTACTAAAGCCGCTTTATCAGGACTTTATGTACTGGAAACGTGGTCTGCATCTTTGTAATGTTGATATCATGGTGCCTGCGAACCATATGTTAATCGGTAACATGCAGCCATTAACCGATGAAAGCACAAATACCTATGCAATGTTTTGGGGAAACGGATATGAAGTATATCGTCAACTTAAATGGCAGGAGATTCCTAAAGAGCAAAGAGATGCGTTTAAAAAAGCGGAGAGCAGTAAGGAAAAAATTATATTTGCCGGAAAAGAAATATCGGTTTCCAGACATCGCATACATGATGATGTTCCTTTTGAAAATGTGCTGGAATTAAAAGCCTTTCCATGCTTATCCTATTTGGCATGTAAAAAATGGCATATCGGTTTATATGACTATTTACAATCATGTCCGTTTTTAGATGAGCTGGTACTTGAAAATCATCAGCAAAAAAGATTGGATTTTTCCAATGCGCATTTGCACAAACTTTCTATTGATATGAACGGCGTGGAAGACCTTTATCTGAATAACGAATTGGAAGAACTTATTCTGTTAGGTGAAGTAACAAATAACTGTAAAATACATGCTGTTGAAAACGGAGCTTTATTACTTTTAACAGCAACTGAAATAGTGCCTAAAATACAGGGGCTAAAAGACTTGGGCAAACTGCATTGCTCAGAGATTACAGAACTTGATGTAGCCGATATTTTAAAAGCATATCCGATGCTGAAGGAATTGCGGCTATGGGGTAAACCCGGTATTCTTTCTAACCTTTCTATGCTATCCCGGTTTACAAAACTGGAGGGCTTTACTACGGTTGATTTATTCGGTTTTTCTGCCGAAGACATTCCGGAGCCGGATCGTTTACCTAACTTACATTGGTTTTGGATGAGCAGCTTGCCAGAGGATGCGGCAAAAAAAGCAAAACAACTGTATAAAAAGAAAACAGAACGAGGTCTTAACCTCTGGATACAAAAGCCGAGAAAACCCGAATGGCTGGCGCAGAACCTTGACAATCCGTTCCGCTCATGGGACGGACAGGAAAATATTTCTGCAGCGAATGCCAAGAAAGCGGCCGATTTATATAAAAAAACAAGAGCCGAAATCCTCAAATTGGAACAAATGTCCCCAAGCGAAGCCGCACAGTCAGCCGAAGCTTTGGTGAGGGCATACACTGAAGCCTTTAATAAGATGGACAAACGCAAATATTTTATTGAAACAGTAGAAAGAGAGGATATCTATTGTGCTCTTACAGAACTTTTAGATTTAATACCGCCTTCTCTATCTATCAATAAAGAAAAACTCTTGGAAATTTTTGACCTGACACGGGATTTTTAGGATTAAAAGATGTTTCCGAATTATTTTGACGGCGCAACTATTTTAACGATTGCTCACTTAGCCGATGATTCTGAAAATGAATTTGTAAAAAAGATATTCGCAATGATAAATCAACAACCCCGACGCTTGCGTCGGGGCACAGTGCTCAACGTTTCGCACTGTGTGTTCTATAAGGTGGTTGCAGTCGGCTTTAATACCCTTTATTACGACGCAAGTATCGGGGTATTAAACTCTCCGCACGAATAAAGACTTCGAGAATCTTTCTCCAAAAGAACAGGAAGTGTTCACAGTAAATTTTCCGCATATCTTTAGAAATTAATATGAATAAAATTGTAACTACAACAGTAATAGTAATTTTTACTCTTTTATTTTTTACAGCCGATATAGTGTTAATCACAAGATTTTTCATACTGATAAAGCAAAGAAGATATAATGATTCGGCTCCTCTTTGGGGCGGACTTCCCGATTTATTTCCGAAAATTGAAAATAAATATCTTAAAACTTTTTTTGAACTACATCATGCTAAATATTGCGGTGTATATCATCGGGTACTATCTCCCAAAGACAGGGGTTTTTACCGGAACTCTTATCTTTTCTTTTGATATTGTTATCGAGAGCTATAGATTTTTAGTATCGTTTATAATAACGAATTTATTTTTAGCTATTAGTCAGCTTACAAGAAAAATAAAAATTTTTCAACAAAATACAATTTCGGCTAAACTATACTACATTGAACTTATCATCATTCCCATTATTGTTATTTTTTCTCTTTATTTTTTTGACAGTGTTTTTGATAATCTTGCAAGGAATGGAACAATATAAAAGAATAGTACACTTACAAAAACGGTTGAAAGATGATAGAATAAATATATGGAGGCACGATAAACAGTTCGGCAGAAATTCAGCCTCACTGTTTATCTTCGAGTTTGCCTTTCAGGCAAACATCGTATTATTATATATGTGTGCTTTCCGGCACACATTTGAAAAAACTTTTTTCAGGATTTAATAATCCTTGTAAAAAGTTTTTATAGGGGTAAAAATATGAACGGAGAATTATATCTAAAAAAGGGTATGCTTCAACTAAATAAAAAATTGTATGATGAAGCCTTGGAAACTTTGAATAAAGTAATCAAACTCGATGATGATCTTGCCAGTGTTACATCTGCAAAATGTATTTTAGGTGAATATTATTTTATTCATCAAAACTATGAAAAATCAAAAGAATTTTTATCATGGATTTGTGACAGACAAGATGAGCTTGAAGAAGAGTTTGACGATTTACTTTCACAAGAAATTGATACAGCCTCGGTACTGATTGATATGATGGAAAGATATAAGCTGTAAAACACAATTTGCTAAAAATATGCAAGGAGTGATATTGTATGCAAAACAATTCTTATATTCATAATTTAAAAATGGAGCATGCAGAGCCTCTCCCTCTTTTTGAAGATATGTTAAAGGAAGGAAAAAGTTTTGCAAGAACTTGAAGCGGAGCGGTTACGCCGTCAAAATCTTACAAAAGAAGATTTGCAAAAAAAGTATGGCGAATTACAAAGAGCCGATTTTCCTCTTAGCGAATGTATCGGTTTTATAGCCGATTTAGGCGGCAGTAATCAGCTCGCTTATCATTACGAATTGATTTGCGAAGACTGGGGGCGAGATGATCCGTTGCATTTGAGTAACAGTTTCGACAAACACGATTTAGCAGGAATTAATTTTCTTTTTGCGACTATAAACAAAACAGCAACCGAAAAAATACGGGTGTTCACCGCCTATCTCATTGCCGAAATTCTTGTGAGGTCGAAACATCGCGATTTTCATACGGCTGCATGCAATCGTCTTGTGCCGATACTTGTTTCGCTTACAAATACGAAGGACTGTGTTCTGAGGCGGAAAGCGTTGATAGCTATCGGGTGGGTTGGGACAGCGCAAGAGATTGGTATTTTTAATGACAGAATGCTTCACGACGAGGATAGTCTTTGCCGTGCATGGTCAGCTTCGGGGCTATGGCAATTATCATGTAACAGACTGCATAGTCAAACAATACTCCCGGAAGTAAAAGATGTTTTGAGACAGGCAATCGCTGTGGAAAAAGACCTTTTTGCATGCGGCGTAATAATAGAGTCGGCACAGAGTTTATTCGGTAAAAAATGGATATCGTCTATCGCTGTTGAAAATGCAGATGTTGTAAAAATAGAAAAGGCTCGCAAATCGGCTGTCAGATTTTTAAGTAAGGATTAAATATAAGGAGTATAATCATGAAACAAATTCCCGATTTTCTGAAAGAATACGAAACCGCTTTACAAAAATACAGGCAGCGTTCTGTCGAAATTCTTGCGACAGCCCTAAACGACGGTGAAACAACGGATATAAAAAGCTCCAAGTTTTTGGGAACCCCCTATTTGCCTGTCGGTACGGACTATCCGAAAGACAAGGATGGAAAATATGAACGAAATTTATGCAATTAACGATTTATCGGAACTGGAAGATTTTTTACATTCTCAAAACTCCATTGAAAACATACGTGAAAAAGTTTTTGTAGAGTTTTTAAAATATGCGGATTATAAAAGCGTCTCGGAGTGGAACAAGGCAGTACGGCTTTGTGAATGTCTTGCTGTAATCGGCTGGGGAAATTATGAACCTTTGGAAGCGTCAAGAGGTGTGTTTTTTAACGGTAATCCCCGTACCTTTTTTTGTAACAGATTCGGAGAGCTCCGGTTTGTCGAGGCAATATGGTCAAAAAGAAAAACAGGATTTACCATGGAACAGGGTAGAACTTCCTATTACCCCGCTCCCGACTGCAAAGACAAAAAACAACCGATGTGTTGGGATTACCCCGTAACTGAAAATATAGAAGACATAAAAATTGAAAGTCAACGTAATTGGATTCCTAAAAATCCTGTTTGGATTGTGCATACAATATCAAACTGTTATGAAAATTCAAAACCGGTTATAGAAAGCATTAAAGAAAAACTTCAGGACGAATTAAATAAAAAGATGCGTCCCGAAAAATACGGCAAAGCCATAAATTGTATTTTATTGAAATGTGCTTTCAGCTATTATGATAATAATCATTGTAAAACAAACTATGTCATCGATGAATCGGGACGCAAATTATCAAGTCAAGAAGCTGCAAAAGAATTACAGAAATTATACACAAAAGAAGAAATTTCCGAAAACGGATATTACTTGCGCCCCCGATTTCAATACGGGTCATTTAAAGCAGATACGGGCAAGATAGAAGCCGTCATACATTTTGAAAAAGAATTCAGCCTATTAACACATCGTCAGCAAAAAGAAAAACTGGCAGAGTATTTTTTAATTGCACTTAAAACCATTGCAGAAAGACAAAAAAAGAAAATACCGAATTATGATTTCAATTTAATGATTTCCGATTTTACTGAAATAATGAAAAAATGGATGAATTAGGGAGATGTAAACATGCGCTATTCATTTCTGTCAGTCAATCTAATTTTCCTCTTGTTTTTCAATAAGATCTTGTACCACCTTTTCCAAAGTCAATAATTGAGCCATGTCTGATATATCGCTTATCCCGAAATGATTAAAGGATGTAGCGCCTGTAATTGTTTTGTATTCTTTCGGTCTTGATATAAATGATATTTTTCGATTATCAATTCCTATATCAACCTTTACCAATTTGTCATGATTCGATTTTATTTTACAAAATAAGATTTTACCGGCTATAATTTCTTTTTCATTTTCTAAAATTCTTATATTAAGCTTATCGATATAAACAATAAATTTTTTTGCTACACTTTTACGAATTTTTTTTATAATAAGATATGATATAACAAATGCAGGTAAAAACACTAAAAATTTAAATAGCGGATGAACTTTGTAAGTAATCATTCCAGAATAAAATAACAGCAGGTATGTTAGTAATATAGGAAACATAAAGCCTATCGGAAAGCATAGTCCCATAATCATGTCGCTTTTTGGTGTTCCTGCCACAAATTCAAATTTTTTCATCATGTATGTATCTACTATATTATGTTAATTTCTTTTATCAAATGATAGGTTTCTATAAAGCGAAGTTGCCAAATCTTCTTGTCGGCGGTAATTTCTTCGTATATATTCTCCAATGTATGCGCAGGCGCTAATAGTCCTAAAGAATAATCTTCAAAAACGACTTCACCTATCTTTTCAAGTTTATCTAATAGAAGTCCTAAATCTTTGTGATTAAACCAGCAATCCGTATCCAGAGCATATTTCGTATTTTGTTTCTTACAGGCAATTTCGCTGTTCAAAAAATCATCCATAGTCGGCTTATCTTTTTGTAACAAACGCGTGCAGGCTAAATGATATTCTATCTTTCCTGGAGTCTGATCAACATCTGAAACAAAAAGGACGCCATACTCATTCTCAAATTTAACGGCAATTACTTCTCCCACGTTAAAATACGGATTTCGTTTAATTTTTGCCTTCGGTATCTTAATCGGTTTTTGATTTTCACTTTGCAGCTGTACTGCCAGTTTATCCAGTGCCTTCTGCCTTTGCGTTAAAGCTTTGCTGTCAATTTCAAGCCAGAAATCATCAGCGCCTTTTGAAATTATTGTTAATGCCTTATTCTTTATCTTCTCAGGCAAATGTCCGACCTTCCACAAAGAATAAGCGAATGCAGTCCAGTAAATCTCTGTGTAAAATGAATCTATACAAAAATTATTCTCGTCATTTAAAATATCTTCAATTATTGCGTCGATATTTTCACCGTCTTTATATCGTTCTACTATAGAATTGTAAATATCATACCCATCGTCACTGTCTATAATTTTTACACCGTCTATTGCCATTTCACATAATCTCCTTTAATTATACATTATCCGCTTTTGAGTGATAAAATTCCCTGTATAAATTAGGATACTCATATCCTACAGGATTTTTTTCTGAAAATAAAATAGACGAATACAGCCGCAAGTAAGCAGAAGAAGTTGATGATGTATAAGTATCTAAGTGTATGATGTCTGTGAAAAAACAACATAACGATTAAGAGAGTCATTATACCGAGCGGCACATAGAGTCTGAATGTAATATAGTTATCTGTCATAGGTTTCTTTCCCATCTTTAATAACCCGTAATTCAGGTATTCCTTATTTTCTTTACCTTGCAATTCATCAAATGCCTTCCTAAATGTTTGTAAGCAAAGGCTTTTATTCCTGACACTTCCTGATGATGATGTTTCAATAATTCATCAGGAGAATTCCATACTCCAAAATCTTGAGTAATTCCTTCGCTTTGTATGTACGTGTTGTTCCTGTCAAAATCAATTATTGGATGCCGAAAATCTTTTACCGCAACACCATAACCGCAGAAAAAACCGGTGCAGTTTGCAAATTGTTTTTGCAGTTTTGATAAATACTTTTGATCCAGTATAAAGGCTTCAAGTTCATACCACTTATCTTCAAAATACACTTCAACCCAACTGTGAAATATATTCTGCGGTGCATTTTTATAAACAAATCCGCTCATTACTCCTTTCTGTAATTGTTTGTCTATGGTAAAACCATGAACTCGACAAGGAATTTCGCAGGCACGTAACAAAGCCATGAAGAGTGTTCCTTTTGTATTGCATTGACCGTATCCGTCCTTAAGAACTTTAGATGCGCTGATATCATCATCTGTATTATACCCGAATGCGATATCATCTCTTACAAAGTTATAAATAGCTTTAAGGCTGTCAAATTTATTTTGTTCTTTCCAATGTTTTTCTTCTATTAATTTTTGAATGCTCGGATTTGAAAAATCCAGCATTGTAGTCTCTTGCAAGTATTGATTCATATCCATTTTATTTCTCCAATGCTTTCAGCAAATCGTCTATAGCCAAATATCCTTTTGCGGTATCATCACAAACCATTTTCTTACCTTCTTCTATTGCTGATGCTGTGATTATATTGGGAATATCCCTCTATTCTTAAATAGTATGTTCATTATTTTGTGCAACGTCAATATGTCGTCATTACTTATTTATATCTCATCTTCGCTTAATTCTCTAAAATTTGAAATATGATATCCAAAATAGCATTTCCCCGATTTGCCTATAAAAATTCCATGTTCCGGCATATTAGCTATCTCGCCCAAGTAAATCATAGGCATGTCATCAGAAAACGGATATAATACCATTCATTTTTGCCGGATAAATAATCTCGCACTGTGCTTCATTATTTTTGCCGCCTCAAAGAACTATTTTTATAAGTTTATATTCTCAATCATCTGTTATAATTTGTTTTTCCTAAAGGAATAGGAGTAGGATTTAACAATACCCAGAGAACCGAAAGTTCACGCAAACGCTCTGTTATAGCATCTTCATCACTACCGTTTGCACGTATGCTGGAAATAAGCTCTTTGGTCTCTTTCAGTTCTTCCTCAGAAAGCGGCGTACCTGAAGCAAAATGATTTGGCAGAGAATTAAGCATATTTCTATAATCTTTATCCCAGTTTACTCCGCCGTTTCTATATAGCTCATCCTGCACCCTGCCTGTTATACGGATAACTTCGCCTTGTACTGTTTTTGCAGCTCCGCTTGAAGGAATCAGCATCTCCCAAAGTTCATCGTATTGTTCTCTCCAAGAACCTGTCTTTACAATAATAGGAGAAACGCCGTCATGTATCTTACGTTTTGGAGCAGGCTTTACATCAAACAGTGTATAGAGTTTCTCAAGTCCCGCTTCTGTTTCAGCCAAGTAATCTTTATTAAAGTTTTCTCTGTGAAATTCAAAATCCTTACCGATTATTTCGACTCTTTCAGCCATTTCAGGCACTACCTCAGCACCCGCCTTTATCAGCATTTCTGCAATTTCTGCCGCCTGTACAATATTAATATTTCTGCAAGTAGCAAGGGCTTCGACTAACGGAGTTCGCCCCATATCATTTTTTGCATTAACATCTGCACCTTTTTCAATCAAAAAACTTACTATCTTAGGTCGGAAAAATCCTGCTGCCGTATGCAGAGGTGTACTTCCATATGTATCAGGTTTTTGTATATCTCCGCCTAATTCATACAGCAGTTTTACAGTATCTCTTCCCAGTGTGGCATGTTTATATAATGGCGTACGCCCATAATAATCGAGTGTATTTACATCTAAGCCCTGTTCTACCAGCCAGATAACAAGTTCATCAGGAACACCGCCATAATGAAGTGCCGTATTTAAGCTGTATCTACCGTTATGAGCAGTAAGCTCACATTTATCATAGACGGCTTTAAGAGCTTCAACATCTCCTGCTGTAATCAGTTCATCAAAATTTTGTGGTAAGGTAATTCTTTTCTTTGCCATTATTCTTCTCCTTAGTTATAATTCCAAATTATTAAGTTTCCATTATACTATGTGGGTATCAAAAGTATTTGACACTTGTATATTTTATATTTCTAAACCCACTTAAGCCCATTAACATCTTTTAAAACCATAGATTTTCCATCATAATCATTTTTTAATTCAACTTCTTTTTCCTTAACCGATATGTTGTTGTACCAGTGTTCCAAGCTTGCATACTTTCCTGTATGGATATTGATAAGCATGCTTGTTATGGGATCCCAAGTGCCTTTTTTTACCGTTTCCGCCAGTAAATAATACGCATCTAAAAATATAAGATTTCTCCCATATATCCAAAATGGAAGTTTAATATCTAACAGCGGCAATTTTACAGAAAAAATATCATCTCCATGCGGCGGCACTGTTTCGTAATGAAATTCTATCTCACTCCCATAATATGCAACCACCGCCCCCTCACAATCGATGCTTTGAGGAACACCCTCCTCAGCTATGATAAATTCCATCACTTCTCCTGATATTTTCTTACCCTTCCATATCGGCTGACACAATTCCCTTCTTTAAGCTTCCGCATACTGTTATACAATGCCCGAAGAAAAGGTCGTCATCATCAAAATAGGCAGAAAATGAACCGCCTGATGTCATACAAATTGAACTGAGGCTAATCCTTTTTGCAAAACTTTTTTCTGTAATTTCAGAAGTTTCATCATCAGATTCTGCCCATTCGCAGGCGAGTTTAGTAAGCTTTTTTGCAGCAAAACTACGCAGGTCTGCATCCCATTTTTCCTGCTCTGAAAGCATTGTTTTCAAGGCTTTTTTCGCCTTTGTTATTTCACCCTTATTATCCTTATCTACATCTAATATAATATTTATTTTTTCCATCCTGCCAAAGAATATTTCCCTTAAAACTCTTAATTTGTTTATCATAAATCAGTTCACCTAATATATCATCTTGTAAAATTATAGGTTTTCTATACTCTGCAAGTATTTCTTCCAATTCCTTACAAGCCGCATTTTTTTCAAGAACTTCCACAACTAAAAAATGTTTTTTTGTCGGTAGTACACCGTTTGGAACTTCCTCAGGAAGCTTTGCACGCACCTTTAATTTGTAAATGGTTTCGTCTTCAAATTGATATGGTAAATTTTCTTTGTCTGTGACAGGATATACTATACGCCCTTCTTCTTTATGCAGTTCACCTGTTTCACAGTCCACATAAGCTAAGAAATAAGCAGCCCAGTCCCAAAAACCGTTTCTCAAACTTCCGCCGCCGCCTTCGTGCCTTAGAACAATAATCTCTCGTTTCTTTTTCTCAAAAGAGTCTTCCCATTCTTTTTGTGTCATTTTATTTCTTAGCCGCATGTATTCAATTAATTCCATTAAGTCCTCCAATCAATCCCCTCACCTGAATGTTTGACAAACTCATATACATCTGAGGCTACACGTTTCATTTCAATCGAACCAAAAGCTCCCAAGTCATTCATATAAATAGTATCATCAGAATCTTTTTTTATAAAGAAAGCCAAGTCACCGTCCTGTCCAATCATAAAAAAATCCGGCTCCCATTCTTCTATCTGATAAGTAGTATTTCTTTCTACCAAATCCGCCTTTGAATATAAAATGATACCGGTATCCTCTATTGTAAATTCTCCATCCTCTCCTATTTCTAATAAAAATTTATCATATAAAGTAGGCAGTACAAAATCCATCTGATTATTCATTGTAAACTTCTCCAAATATTTTCTGTCTTAATATTTTATATCTCATCTTCGCTTAATTCTCTAAAATTTGAAATATGATACCCAAAATAACATTTTCCGGATTGACCTATAAAAATTCCATGTTCCAGCATATTAGCTATTTCGCCTAAGTAAATCATAGGCATATCATCAGAAAACGGATATTCAAAAGATATTTCATCTTTAAGAGTAACCAAAGTTTTTTCTTTCATTGTGTAAGTGCTCAATTTATTACTCCATTTGAAATGCGATTTTGCATTTTGAGTTCTTTAAATTTGGAAAGCCATATTCCTCTAATCGATTTAATGTTTTTTGAATAGATTCGGTTATATTCTTTTTGCTAATAGGTAAATTGCTTACGATATATATAATACCACTCAGTTTTGCCGGATAAATAATACCGCAGTTAGATTCATTATTTATAATACGGAGCAGGTAAACATCATATTTTGTTTTAACATAGAAATCAAACTCTTGATTATCATAAATCTCCTCCGGGATCAGGTGGACTGGAGCTACGATACAGTCTTTCATTTGAAAACTATCATTTCCAAAATGTGCTTTACAATTGTGTTTTCGCTTTATTCTTTCTATCCATTCAGTAATCATCATCATCTCGGTTTTAAAATTATATAAATACAAACTAACGAACATGGTCATTTTGTGGAATATCTTTAAACTTTTCTGCAAATCTATCATTCCATATTTTGTAGTCATAAGCAGGCATATTAACAGATAGGAATTCTAATTTTTCAAGTTCTAAAACAGGCGAATAATCTCCATTCAATAGCCTAAATCCCGTTGTATGAAGATTTTTAATATTCTTCAAACTTTTTAAAAAATCAAAAGAATCTACTTTAATTATATTTTCCATAGAACTATGAATTCCCAGTTGTTTAAGATTTTTTAATTTTCCCAACGGAGAATAATCCGTTACGCCGGTAAAGTTAGATAATATAAGTACTTCTAAATTTTTTATTTCGCCTATGGGCTGCAAACTTTTTACTCTTGATGAAGCATATACTGAAAGTGCCTTTAAATTTTTTAATTTTGCAATACACTGTATGTCCGAGAAATTGCCCTGAAATATAACGAGTTCTTCAAGTGATGTTTGATTACATATCGATTCCAATAACTTCTGATTTACAATACCTGTTACTAAAAGCTTTTTAATGTTTGTTTTTGTATTGTTAAAATAATCTATCCAGCTTTTTAAAATGTTATCTCTATCTTTTTTTAAAGGATATTTTTCTTCAGATAATCCGTAGCAATATAACTTTAAAATTTCTTCTCCTGTATAATCTTTTAACTCTGTAATAGAGTTTCCTGCCCATTTTGCATTCCAATTATAGTAATTCATAATTATTCTCCCATATTCACATAACAGTCAGTTCACCACTTGATTTAAACTCCGACAAAGGACTGTTTTATTTCAGACAGCTCTTTTAACTTTCTTTCCAAAATCACTGCATTCATTCCGTTTTTGATTGCAATTTCATAATACTTATCAAATTCGGGATGATTATTTTGTTTTACAACTGCTAAAAGTTCTGCAAAATATCCCCAAACATTATTATAGCTTTTTGTTGAAGTATAATCTTCTCTTTTCGGCATCCACTTGAGTTTTACAAAGAATTTGTAAAGTATCTTACTCCATGTTTCTACATCATCATCATAGCAAAAAAACTTGGTCTCAAACAGACTGCCGAAACGCCTGTCCCAAAATTTTACATTGTCAGGCAGATACCAACTATTACGGGTGTCGCGGCATATCAATTCTGTTATTATTCTTTCAAGTATTTCGGATGGAAAACCTCCGGCACAACCATAACTTCCGGCAACTGAAGTTTGTGCCGCTTCCTCTTTAAGTTCTTCATAGGCTGTGCTGCTATCAAGCAACAACAAAGCAATTTGGGCACGGTGACCAAATGCTTTTCCTGCACTCAATATTCTATATTTCTCAATCTCGTTCATAGTTCCTCCGCTCGCCTAACTTTTTCTATAATCCGAATTTTTCCCAGTCCTTAACCGATTCAATCAACATACCCCGACACAAATGTCGGGGTATGTTGTTCTCATAAGGTGGTTGCAGTCGGCTTTAATACCCTTTGTTACGACGCAGAGCGTCGGGGTATTAAACCCTCCGCACGAATAACAGGTATCCAACTATCGATTTCAAATTTTTCCTGTTCATAGGGTTCAGTATATCCATCCACTATTAATATTCCGCTGCATTGGATATGAGCCTTGCTATTCCTTATTTCAAGAATTTTTAATTTGTATGAAACCATCGGTTCGTGTTCATAAATGTAAAATGAATCTTCTCTGTCATTGCTTTCTTCTATTGTCATTACAGAAAAGAATTCTCCAATTAATTCTGCTGCTGAGTTTTTGTTTGTACCTATCCAATTTATGCAAATAGAAGGTGCTATTGTTTCGCCCCTAAAATTACCTTTAGCAAATCCGACATCCACTGACCATGATGCAGATCCATCTTCTTTTAAATACATCAGACAGCTCTGTCTTCCGTTCCAGTCATCTTCAAACGTATGATTTTCTCCGATCTTTAGCATTTGTTATCTCCCTTTCACTGATAGTATATGTCATTCAATGCTGATTTATTTGAAAATTCCTTGTAACCATTTCACAATATCATCCGTCGTTTTATCACACGATAATACCAATTGATTACAGACATTTTCAGCTCCTCCTCTCATTTCTCTGAACGATTTGTAAAATACATCTATTCATCCTGCAATCAATTCCGATAATTCAAAATCTGATAAAACGGAATCCGTATATAGTTTTCTCAACAAATTATCATCGAATTTCATAGAGTAATATTCTGTAACAAATTCTCGAAATCTTTCATACGAATCGAAAGCATATCCCAATAGCCAATAACCTCTATCATGTTCATCCGTCTGATTTTGGTGAACTTCCCCATCATACCAAATGAAAAATGTCGTTTCCGCCCTTTCGTCTACTGAAAAAAGATTCATCAATTTCTCGTCAAGCCCTTCGTACATCTTGTCTATAATACTTTGATTCCATTCGTCGGCAGCAAATTGGTTCAGACTGTTTTCATGCGCAAAGCCTTTTACCAACACCACTGTTTCCGTAAAGATTACAGATAACGAATCTCCTGCTCCGTTATCAATAACATATTTGAGATTCGAGTCGAGTTTCTTCTTTCTTACCAATCGCAAGTCATCTTCCGACGGGTCAGTCAAAGCATTATCCAAAATATATAGCGCCTCCAATCTTGTATGCATATTATCCCAATCCATATACTTCATATCGTTTCTCTTCCGTATTTCTTTGTCGTATCTCTTTTGTGAAAATAATGCACTGGCAGAACGTTCCGGCTTATCGATTGATAAGCCATTCTTTAAATATCGATAATCAACATTTCTATAACTACATTCCACGCACAATTCTCATTTCATTACATATTTGACACTATTCTACCCTTTTTAAGGTGTTTTTTCTACTGTCAGATTTTCATCGTCCCTCTTAAAAACGATAAGGAAAAATGATACAATAGAATATGAAAGGAAGAGGATTAGTTGATGAAGAAGCTCGGTTGAAAGGATTAAGTATATTGAAACAAATAAGGAAGATAAAATATGAATAACCTAAAATTAAGTTTATTGAAAAAATGGGAATTGGATAGTGAGCTTTCGTTTGTGCATAGCTCTGTTTTGTTGCCGGATGGAACTGCTATAATTCTGACTACAGGCGTGAAGAGCGATTGGGATAAATTTTACCTCCTTGTGCTTTCTGTCGATGGTATAAAAAAGATTCCGATTGAATATGAGAAAACATTAGGCAGAGATTATCCTGTGCTTTTTCGATATGGTACAAGTTTCGGACTCATCATTTCGGCAAAAGAAGTGCGGTATTACTCCGGCATTCATTCTTCTCCGGAAATAATTCCGATAAAAAATAATTCACAGCTAAGAAGAAGCATTGTGCCGGAAAAAGCTCAACAGAGGTATTTTCAAAATATATCCGACAGCAAGACAATTCCCGTTTGCTTTGAAAATGAATTTTATTGCGGGGATGCAAGATATTTTGCTCTTTTGGAATTTGATGCTGCTGCAAAATCTGCCGAATGGAAATGTTTTTCTACAATAGATAAAAAGGTATTTACACATCAAGAAGACAGATTCGGCGAGGCACCTAAAATAGACAGCATTAAAATATCGGATAAAGAAATCTATGCCTTTACTCCGGGCGACAGCCAAACATCGGTTAATAAGTGGGGAATGAATTATTATTCCCTTGCAAGTATTTCCGAAGATGGGAAAGTAATCGAAAAACTTATCGAATCAGATGACTTAAAAAAAGACGGTAAAAAAGGCGGCATCAACGGATGCTTTACTGATTCTCAATATGTGATAATGACTCCTCTTTTTAAAACCGATGATTGGAAAGGCAAGCAAAAAGTTTTTTCACTCAGCACACGTGAATATTCCGATATTACCTTTCCAAGAGGAATGTCAAAACACAAACTCGAAAACATCTCAGGCGAAATATGCCTTACCTCGTTTTACGATAGAGGACTAAAAGAAATAGCATTATGCAATGTGAATTCATAAATCAACATACCCCGACGCAAGCGTCGGGGCACAGTGCTCAACGTTTCGCACTGTGTGTTCTATAAGGTGGTTGCAGTCGGCTTTAATACCCTTTGTTACGACGCAAGCGTCGGGGTATTAAACCCTCCGCACGAATAAAAAAAGGAATGGAATATGAATGGAAAAAATATCGGTCGAACTGTATCGTGGGTGTACTACAAAGACGAAAAACTCATAGGCGGGTCGGCATTTGATATACAACTCTTTCGGCAGATATTGGAAAACAACGCAAAGTTTTCGAGTCAGGCTCAAGAAATGATGGAGACACAAATTAAAGAACAAAATATTTTTGATTGTATTTCACTTAAAAGCTCAAAATACACCAATCGCTTTTACGAAAATGGCGGCCATAGGGCATTTATACCCGAAAGTATCTGTATGGTTGATTATTGTAAAGATGAAATCTTTGCCGTTGTGAGAATCGGAGAGCGTTGTGAAATTGTTTCTTATGATTATGACATCACAGGCAAGAAGGGACAAGAGTGGTTCAATTTTATAGGAAAGAATAACCCTGTTTTTGATAAAAAAATCATTGAGAATATAAAAACAGCTTTAACACAATACGGACAACTGCAAATAAAAATACTTGAAGAAGAAGACAGACGTATTTTTGAGGAAAAAGAAAAACTTGCTTGCCGGAACAAAAGCTTACCTGCCGATACGGAACAAACTTTTTTATCGCTTTGCAAATTACTCGGCATATCTCCGCAAAAAGCCAAGAAAATATACCATACAGCATTGGAGCAAGAAGATATTTGTGTCTCTTTGATAAACGATTTTATAGATTTGAACTATTTGGCAATGTTCGATTGGAAGGCGAATGTGGGAGATATTGTATACGGTTACAATCTATTAGTAAAAAAGATAAAAGCGAATATGCTTCACTTGGATAAAGATACGGAATTTGAACCGCCGGAAGTTTTCCGTAGACTTGCTTCGATGAGTGACAAGGTATTATATCTTATCGACACAAATAGCGATTGCTATATTTTAGGTTTGTCAGATAAAGAAAATAGAGAAAAAATCATAAGTGCTTATAAACGACTGTTCAGCCTGCTTCAATCTGAGAATACGATTGAAATTGTGAACATGCTGTAATAAAGGGAAAAAATGAAACAAGTAATTGCATTTTGTATATTTATATTCATTACTTTTGCACTATCCACTGATGGAAAGGATGGCTTTATGACTATTTCAAAACAATGTATTATAAGCCTTGATGAAATTGTATCAATGCAGTTTTCCGATAATACGGATACAGCCTTACGAACAATTAAGCATGATGATATACAAGCAATAACGGATATTTTAAATACTGCAAAATATGATGATGAGCGTAATGATGGAAGGATGTTTAAAATGACTGCACCGCATTTAAGAATAGAAATACGATATAGTGATGACAGTGAAGTAAAAATCCAATTATGGGATGCGCTTATGCATGTCAATAAAATATGGTATAAAATTGACATAAGAGCTATTAAAGAAATATTATATGGTAAGGAGTTATAAAATGAGTATTATAAAAAATTGGGAATCGAACAAACAAGATAAACAGTCGGCTATGCCGCAACAGAAGCTTCATATCAATTTAACTAAAAACGGTTTGTATATTAATGATGAGTTTATTGAAAACCTGTCAATGGATACTCTTGCGGAGAAATTCGGTGAATATAGAAAAGTATTGCATAAGACTCCTGATGGAACAGTAAGTAAAGATGATTTAGAGGAAATATATATCTGGGATAATATAGGAATAAAGAGTTTTGTTTCCAAAGGATGTATCAGCGAACTAGACATAAGAATATGTGAAGATAAGGAATGGGAGAAAAAAGTAAAATTTTCGTTTTTCGATGTAAATCCCAAGCAGGTGTTTCCCGGCATTTTTACGATAAACGGTAAAACTATTTTGGAAGCTATACCTCAAAAAACATTGAGAGATGCTTATATATTTTTAGAAATGAAAGTGGAAAATTGGAAAATAAATTGCTCATTGTCGAGCAAATTAAACTCGGTTCTGGGCGCAATATCTTTTCAGGAGCGTTTAAGAAAATCAAAAACCGATGAGATAGCCGATTTGGTATGTGCCGAACCTGAACCTATACGGGATATAAGTTTTTGGTATAAACCGCCGAGGGTGTCAAGCGGTAAATGGGCGCTGCCAAAGGCGGAAGGTGAAGTGTTAACATTTACAAACTTCAATTTTAAACTTGCTGTTATCCAAGAGCTGATGTACAAACAAGAACTGCTTAAACCGAAATTTGATGTATATGATTTTTGCAATGATTATGCAAAAAAAGAAATAGATCCCGATGATTACTACGATAAAATGATACCTGAAGTAAAAAGCTGGTTTCAGCAATTGGAGATTCCTGCTGAATTGGCCCCAAAGGTAACACAGCTGTTTCTTGATGGCGGAAATGAAATTAATATGCAGCTTATTCCGCAATGGGATGGCGAGGATAACTTATTTGATATTAAGTCTATTTCTGATGAGGAGTTGGCACAGTTTCCAAACTTAAAACTTATTGACGGAACCGTTATTTATATTTCCGAAAAAGCAAAGAAAAAACTTATCAAGAAAGGAATTAATATTGCAGAATAAATTTAAGTCATAAAGGATATAGCATGCTTCATTTTGAAAAAGTAAACGGGAAAAACATTTGGGATATTCTGAAACTGCAGGTATCGGAAACACAGAAAAGCTTTGTTGCTGCCAACGATATAAGTATCATTGAAGCCTATATTACAATCACCGCAAATGGTTATGCATTTCCATTCGGGATATATGACAATGAAACACCGGTCGGATTTTTGATGATCGGTTTTGATGTTCATGACTATTGGATTGATGCACCTAAAATAGCAAAAGGGAATTATAATCTTTGGCGGCTGATGATTGATAAAGCGTATCAAAACAATGGATTTGGAAAAGAAGTAGTTAAATTGGCTCTAGATTTTGTTAAGACTTTTCCTTGCGGAAAAGCTGAATGTTGTTGGTTGTCTTATGAACCTGAAAATCAAGTTGCGCGTAAACTATATAGCTCATTCGGTTTTGTTGAAACAGGAGATACGGATGGGGAAGAACTTATCGCAGTGTTAAAGCTATAATATAAAATAGAAGATAGATTATAAACCGCATGGTTGATTTTGGAAGAACCTGTTGTTCGTATTCTCAACATCTTATACTACCCTATTCGTCTTCTCTCAGTATTTTCTCGTACTGTAAGCATAGGAATTTCGATTTTTGATATACATACTTTTATCCTGTCTTGTAGCGTAAATAGTCTGGTCTCATGTAGAGCCGATACGCATTCAAGAACCCCTTTTTCAGTGGATTACATCTGCATCAGTCCACTTACAATAGCGAGAAATCCTATTACCATACAAGCATAACAAACAAATTTGTTATTGTTTGAATTTCTTTTTTTGAATAACAACACTGCTCCAACAAGGATTAGCAACAATCCAAACCATACACTTCCCAAATATAATTCTGATGCCATTCTATCAAGAAAATTGTCCACTGTTCCTTCTATTTTTTGTTCCATTATAAAATCTCCATCTTATTTATTTTTTTCATCAAAAATATCGAACACAAGATACCAATCATTACCATTGCCGCTGCTAACACATACATCGCTGCTCGATTAGGGTTTGCATTTACCACAATATTACACATTAACGAAGCAAGGAGAACTGCAGAAATAATAGTTGTCGGCACTGATTTTTTGATAAATCCGATTCCTACTGCTATCACTCCGATAGTTGCAGCTATCGCTGACATCAATATGGTATTTTCAACAATGTTCAAGATAATAGAAACTGTAAAGTTGTTTCCTACAAGATGAATGAAATTTTCAGTGATACCGAATATCAAAAAAACAATAAAGTTACAGATAACCATTGATATAATCGTAAATCCACACACAATCAAAAGTTTGGATAACACAACCTTTTTTCGACTGACCGGATAGGAAAAAAGTAAAATAGGTCGCTTACCCGAATAATCTTCAATAACAAACCTGCAATACATCACTGCAGACATCACACAAAATACTGCCATGTTAAAAACACAAAATAGAGAAATAAGATTATCATATCCTGCAAAAATTGCCATGTCTTTATCATTCGGCTCTATCAAAGGGGCATATGCAAAAAGAAAAAGGAAACCAATCATCGTAATCGCTATGATAATATCCGCTAAGATATAAGTGTTGATGTTATTCTTTTTTAATTCCAATCTAATCAGCGTTTTCATTTTCTTTTCTCCCTATCATAATATCCATAAAATACTCTTCCAGACCTGATGGATACTCTACCTTCACCTTATCCATCGAGACCTCTCTCACTATCGTTCCGTTGACAATGACCCCTATTGTATCCGCAATATGCTCTATTTCTGTCAAAATATGACTGGAAATCAGTAATGTCATACCCTCTGTTTTTGCAAGGTACAAAAATAAGTCCCTCATTTCCTTAATTCCCATAGGATCCAGTCCGTTAATCGGCTCATCCAGAATCAATAGTTGTGGTTTATGGATAATTGCTCTTGCAATCGCTAAACGCTGACGCATTCCCAAGGAAAAAGTAGATACCGGCTGAACACCAATATCCTTTAATCCGACTTTTGACAAGACATCCTCTACATTCCCACCTTCCTTGCCCATGTAGGCAAGATGCATACGCAAATTTTCTGCTGCCGACAAATGTTCATAAAAAATGGGAGTTTCTATCAAAGTACCAATCTGTGATAACATATCACTCGGTGTTGAAAGATTATCTATTCCAAACATTTGTAATTTTCCCATAGTCGGTGTAAGAAGTCCTGAGAGAAGTTTGAATACCGTTGTTTTCCCCGCTCCGTTCGCACCTAAAAAACCATAAATCGTACCTTTTTCTACATGCATATTACAACCTTTAATTACTTCCTTACCGCCAAAAGTTTTTGTAAGGTTATTTGTTTCTATAATGAAATGATGATTCATCGGTCTTATCCTCCTTTGGATATAATTTTTGCAATAGCTCCAACGATTTTTCAATAAGTTCATCACTGAATACATCGATGCCTATCGACTTCATCATATATTGTAAAAATCCGAGTCTCGAGGATAACTTCTCACCATCACAATCAAAAACAGCCGGATCACACCACACATTGAGCAATAGCATAAAAACTTCCGCACATTCATCCGGAAAATCTGTAACGATAGAGCCATCTTGTATTCCTTTCTTAATAATTTTTGAAACAAAGTTAGAATCCTTATTGACACAAGATTGCATGTAGGATAGGACAAACTCTGCACTTTTCATGCGTACACTCATTGCATCATCTAAATAATGTGCTTCCTGATTCTCGATATTTTTCTCCAAAATAAGTTGCAACTGTTCTTTTCCACTCAAAAACCGGGTCTCTTCCATAAAGTTTTCTATTGTACCCTTTACACTTTGCTCCTGCTTCTCCATAACAGATTTGATAATTTCATCCTTCGATTTAAAATGATGATAAATAGCCCCCTTGGATATTCCGGCAGCTGTTGCAATATCCATCATGCTGGTCTTATCGAATCCCTTTTGTAAAAACAGCTTCGCTGATACGGATAAAATAGCCTCAATGGTAGCCTTTGCATTATATTCTTTCGCCATAGCTGATACACCTTCTTATTAAATTCCGACCGTTCGGTTTTTTATAATATCTTTTATCTGTTATTTTGTCAAGAGCTTTTATAAATTATTCTCTCACAGTCTCTTGCATCATACTTGGCTCATAGATGTTATCTATCATTGTTGTAACTACAATGATAGATAACTTAGTAGGATGATATGATGTATCCTATTTTTAATTTGTAATGCTGAAACTCAATATTTTGTTCAAAAAAATAGAGCATTTCAGAAACTTAAAAAGTTCCAAACCGACTCTATAACAGTCTAACAACAGAGAATCATCAAATCATCAAAAACAACCCTTGTAGAGATTGAAGCGATTCAACTATGCCATCAGTTTTCAATTTTACAAACAGATTCCCTTCCTTGCATAAAGTTACTTTTCATGAAAAATAAAAAAGACCATGTATCTTTGGTAAAAACGCCCTTGCTAACTGCTCTAACGGATATAAAAACGCACATTATCTTAACATGTTATCATCTTAAGACAATGTGCGTTATCAAAATTGCTCTATTTTAATCACTCTATTTTAATTGCTCTATGAAGTTTGGAGTGATACAATAAAAATGTAGAATATTCTACAAAATGTTGAAGGTAATTTTGGGAAAGGAGACTGTGGTAAAGCAGTATTATAAAACCGAAATATAAATATATTTGGAGGAAAGAAAATTGAATAAAACATTATTTTTAGGAGCGGTGCTTATTGCAATGACGGTCGGCAGTACCGGTGTAAATGCCGAAAAAGCAGACATACCGCTTGCCGGTAAGACGTATACGGTAAGAGGCGTATCGTTTACGATGATCACCATTCCTGCCGTAACGGACGGTACCCTCGGATACGGAGAATACGACGTAAACCCTGCACATACGGTCAGCTTGCCGTCCTACCGGATCGGCGAAACGGAGGTAACGCAGGAGTTGTGGCAGGCGGTGATGGGCAATAACCCGAGTGGTTTTAACGGTAATGACGAAGAAACGAAACCTGTCGGCGACGAAGAGCAAAAAAGGCGGCCGGTAGAAATGATAAACTGGTATCAGGCTATTGCCTTTTGCAACAAGCTCAGTTTGAAGCTCGGCCTTGAACCCTGTTATACGGTAACAGTGAAAGGAAAACCGATAGACTTTGCCTCACTTCCATTCGATAAAATTCCTTCTGAGGATGAATATATGTCCGAAAAGGAGACGGCAGTAAAGGCATGGGATGCCGTAACCGTAGATATAAGCAAAAATGGATTCCGGTTGCCGTCGGAGGCCGAATGGGAATGGGCAGCAAAAGGCGGTGCAGAAAGCCGATGGGCGGGCACGGATAATGAAGAAGAAGTCGATCGATATATGTGGCATGATGGGAATAGTGAAAACCGAACCCATGAAGTAAAAAAACTGAAACCGAACGGATACGGGCTCTACGATATGAGCGGCAACGTGTGGGAATGGTGTTGGAACCGCTTTAAAGATTTTTTGCCCGACTCGCTTGTAGAAGCAGATATCGTTGACATTGACGATATCCACGATTCCTGCCGTGTCTTTCGGGGCGGCGGTATAGATATCGATATATATAACGCAGCGCTGCCGATCAGGCTCTTTTATACTCCCGATTTTCATGCAGGTAGTCTCGGATTACGCTTGGCATGCAGGTTGTAATTTTTGCATCTTTCGAATCGCTTATCATACCGCAAGAAAAAAAATACGGCGCGGCTTTGTGTAGGGGGGATTATAACGACTGAGCTCTCTCATTCATTCCAATCACGTGCTATTTCGGTTGAAATCTCAAAACCGGTCATGTCATTGCTTTCATTAAAATGAATATAAGCAAAGTATTCATTCCAAAAAAGATGATCGCTTCCGGTTGACCATTTAATGCCGTAGTGCAGCTGGGTTATGTCTTTCGTATTTTTCGGCGGTACTAACCATAGTTTTTTATCGAATGTTTTTTGCAATGTTTCTTGTTGCAATGGAACGAGCAGCTCAACATCATCAAGACAATAACGAATTGAATTTTCTCTTGCATCGGAAATGCAGTATTCGTCAATTTTTAAATGAATGATTTTACAATCCTCTAATACCGTATCCTTCTTTTTATGACCGTAAAGACCGATGCTCCCGATCACAAGGCCATCTTTTACAAGAAGATAATGAGCATAAGGTATAGCAGTATTATTTCTTCGGAATCCTTTTTCAACGAGAATACTCCGATCAACGGGATATTTTTTAAAAGCACCACAAGAAAGCAGTTTTTTATAATCTCTGCCGGAAGGATTAGCCTGTTTTACATAAATATCGAATCCGTCTGCGGCTATATCGGCAACAGTTGTATGAGCAATCTTAATCTTTGTGTTGTTAATCGTAAAAACCGGAGCCCTCACCGGAACGCTGATTATGATATATACCAAAAACATATAAAGTGAAAATATTGCGACAGCCACAAACACAAAAATACTTCTTCCGGTACGCTTTCGTGCATTAAAGAGAGCCATAACCGGAGGCAAAATAATATATGTTGCCAAATTAGAAAATCCTGAGCCTCCCTTTTTTATCACCTGTAAGGCAAATAATACCGCCCCAAGTATCGAAGATGCATATACTAAAAACTCACTGAGCGCCATTTTTGTAGTATCTGTCTGTTCATTTACTGCTTCTTCCATCAATGATTTTCCACCGGAAACAGTTCGTTTCATATAAATATACATTCCGAAGATAACCGCTAAAAAAATAAGTCCTGAAACGGAAAGCAGTAAAATAAAAATTAATCTTCCCAATCTATCGTCTCCTCATCTATATTATAGAAATATCTGTCTATGCGTTTTATATTCATTAAGCTTTTTTCTCATTATCGGTCATTATTCCAAAATCAGGTTCATATATTTTTTCATATCCTCTATAAAATCATCAAAGACTGCCAAATCGATGAGCTCTTCATGTTCCATATCATAGCTTGCAATCTTTTTTGTTTTCGGGTTCCATACAATATAAATATGACTGTAATCTCCGAGAGAGCGGGAAAGTCTTAATAATTTTTGTCTGCCGAATTTAAACGGAATAGTATCAATCAGTTTGAAGAACTCAAGATATCCAAAGTCGGAATCCTCTAAATCAAAGTGTAGGTTTTCACCGGTTAAAAATTCAATTATTTTCTTTGGCAATTTATACAGTTTTAATTCATCCAATTTATTTTGCGTTTGATGAAACTCGGGAGGCTCTAATGATTTAAAATATTTTGCCATTTCCTCATCGCCTTTTTCCAAAGCTATGCTATATGGACGCATTCCGTCTTTTTTCGGCAATCGTAACATCCGCTCCATGCTTTACTAAAAATGTACACATTTCCAAATCAACATATCTTGCAGCTACACACAACGGAGTCGATTGATCGGAATATACCATGTCGGACTTATTGTAATTAATATCTGCTCCATGTTCAATTAGAAATTCCAGAGTTTTATAATTACGGTCAGAAACCGCGTGGCGTAAGAGCTGTCCGCCGTATTGAGCTGCGCTATGCCCAAGTTCTTGTATAATCGAAAAATTATCAAAGCGTTTACCATAGTACGCTTCTAAAAAAGCTTCCGAACCTACGTTGTTCGTTACATCTATCTTTGCTCCATGGGAAACAAGATACCTTATTACCTCTTCATTACAATATCTCACTGCGAGAAGAAAACTTGGATGCTCCTTTGCATTAAGGTTTGCTCCTTTTTCCGTCAGCCATTTTATAGATTGAAATTTTTCCATTATCAATGCAAAATCCAAAGGTGAGAGAGCGGTGTATTTGCCTACTCTGATTTCTTTATTAAGCTTCCATCCCTTTAATAGATGTTCTTCCAATGTAGAAATATTTTCATTTAGTACATCATTTAAAATTTGCGGTATAGATTCAAATTTTCCGATGTTTCCGATTGTTATCATACTTAAATCCTTGTTTACCTATTTCTCGAAGTGTTAAGCACCTCTCTTTTAATCTTTAAATAATTCATATATTTCTCTCTCATATACAGTATTGGCATCGTGTGTTAAAAATTAATTTTTCAAACATCCTATAGGCACTATAAAAATACCATCCTCTCGTTTATATGCAAACTCACCTATTCCAATAACTATCAGCAAAAAAGAAGGAGCAGGCATTTTTGATGTATCAATTTTATTCGACAGCGATTTTAAGTTTTCTGCTGCATCTTCAATAAATGTTTGTCCTCCCAGTTTAATTTCTACTAAACCATATCTGCCATTTTTCAGATGAATTACCGTATCACATTCCAAACCTGATTTATCCCTATAATGTAAAACATTACCTCCAATACTTTCTGCATATACTCGAAGATCTCTGACACATAGTGTTTCAAATAGCAGCCCCATTGTGTTTAAATCATTAATCAAATCTTTCGGTCCAATTCCAAGAGCGGCTACTGCTATTGAAGGATCTACATAGTATCTTGTATCGGAAGTTCTGATTGATGTTTTTGATCTTAAATTAGGATTCCACGCAGGCATATCTTCGACCACAAAAATATTTTTTAGTGCATTAATATAGGATGCGATGGTATCTTCATTCAAAGACTCCGTATCATTTGAAATTATATCATCCCTCAGCATAGTGTTGGAAATTTGCGTTCCTTGATTTCTTGCAAAAGACCTCATCAATCTTTTTACTCTTTCCGGATTTTTACTCACACCATCAGCTCTATTAATATCGGATTTTATGACTGCTTCATAGTAATCTTCAGCTTGGAGTAATGCCGGTTTTTCCTTCATTCCAACGGCATGCGGCCACCCGCCTCTGCAAATTAAAAAAGCCAATTTTTCTATGCTTAAATTATTCATACCGTCTATCACACTAGGATTTTCAAAAAGCTGATTTAAACTTACTTCTCCTGTTGAATCTCCTGATTCAAATAAAGACATTGGCCTCATCATTAACCATGTAAAACGTCCTGTTCCCGAATGAGTTATTTCTTTTGATTCTATCGGTACTGCCGAACCTGTAAGTATAAATTGACCTTCTTCACCTCTTGTATCAACCTCATATCTTGCTGCATCCCATAGCTTTGGTGCTATCTGCCATTCGTCAATAAGCCTTGGGGCATTACCTTTTAGCAATCTTCCGGGATCTATTTCAGACATTTGGATATTTGTTTCTCTTTTGCTTGGCTCATCCATTCTCAATATACTGCCTGCAACTTGCATTGCCGTTGTCGTTTTTCCGCACCATTTAGGGCCTTCAATAACAACAGCTCCTTTTGACTCAAGTTTGTCTTTTAACATATCGTCTACTATGCGGGCTCTATATTCTTTCATTAAACTTTACCTCTGCATATATTATGTCGTTTTTTTCGGCGTTTTGGCAATATTTCTTTCGTCGTTTTGGTTGAAAATCTTTCGGCGTTTTGGCAGTTATTTTACATTCCATTCAAGTAACGGAGGTGGTTGTTTTAAGTAATTTGAGTGATTCGGTTGTTTTATTTTATTACAATCCATTTTCCGTCACGTTTTGAACCAATCCTTTCTATTATGTTTTTTTCTTGTAAAGTTTTAAAAGTCCTTTCAATTGTTCTTTTGGAAACTTCTATTTTTTTCTGCAAGATCAGCGGAAGTATAGCTTGGTTTTTCTCTTAACAGTTCAATTACTCTTTTCTCTGTTTTATTCAAACCGACATTCAAACCGACATTCAAACCGACATTTTTATTTGTCAACACAGCCGTAACTTCTTTTTCAAATGGAATTATGCAGCGGATATAGTTACTTTCAATTTCAAAAACTTTTTTTCCATACTTCTCGACAATTGTCGGGATTCCATGCCCCGTATGTTCTGTCAGACCCATAGTTAGAAAAATTCTCATCAATGTTGCATTTCTCGGTTTACTGATACCCTCGAAAAATTGTTTCTTAGTTAAGCCGTTTGGAAGACCTCCGTGTGACAATATTTCAAGTCTGTCGTTATACATAGATATTTGCGGTTCGGTAACCAGCCAATCATTATGAACTAGAGCATTTAATATGGCCTCATTTACACAGTCATAATCAAATAAATAGGTATCTTTTCTAGGTCTAACTGTTGTATTTGAAATACAGATATTTTCAGCTTGTAATCTATTTTTTATTTTGCTATAAGTTGTTAAAAGGCAGCCATAGCCATAGTCGCTTCTTTCAGAAATTGAAGCTTTGTTTTTCCCTTGAAATTTTACAAATATAAAAGGGATATTATTTTTATCCGATAATAGTTCAGCTAATAAATTGTATTCTCCGATTTCATTCCGTAAGTTCAAATTACTTTCAAAGGTCTTATCTTCCAGATGATAACCTTTCTCAGAATAGTATATTTTGAGCTCCCTAAAAGATAATTCTTTTGAATTTGATTTTTTCTTAATCATGTATTCTCTATCAATAAATTTCTGTTCATATCTTATTTTTATCTGTTCCGGAGTCATTTCTTTGCAAGTTGTTCCTATCCTTATCGAACATCCGGTAGAAGAAAACCCATACTTCTTTTGGCAATAAATATGGTTTTTGCCTTTATTAATGTGAATTACAATGATTGGTTTTTCATCATCAAATTTTATCTCTGATTTTATTTCGTCTTGCGGATTCGGCTCTATTTGTGATGTAATAATATCGGATATTTTCCTAAGCACTTCATCACTTTTATTTACACCAACTACAATACCATTATCTTTCACTCCAACAAAAAAATTGTCCCGCCGTCTCCATTAAGAAAAGATACTATTTCTTTTACAATCGTCTCCCTATATTTTTCTTTTAACTCTATTTTTTCCGATTCAATGTATTTATTCATTTTTGTTATCCTTCTGATATGGTAATTATAGCATATCAGTAATATTTATAAAATACAAACGCGTTTAACACCTTAATTTTAAATTATATTAAACATTTGAATGTACATTAAATTTATAAATATCGTCTTCATTATCACATTTTATCAAATTATTATTTATGTTGTTAATTCTCCGATATAGTGCATTATCATTTTCTCCGTTATTTCTTTTCTCCGATAAAATCAATTACATCTGACCAACCTTCATCTTTTGCATCATAAGCCCAGCGTTTATCCGTCAAGGCTTCAAGAGCATCAATGCTTTTATGTAAAGCCTCAGACATTTCTTTTCTTTTATCTGCAGGAATCGAATTTAAATATGTATCGCTTATTCGTGCGGAGGATTTAATACCCCGACGCTCTGCGTCGTAACAAAGGGTATTAAAGCCGACTGCAACCACCTTATGAGAACAACATACCCCGACGCTTGCGTCGGGGGTGTTGATTTTGAATCTGACATTTTGAAGAAAATTGACCGTATCTACATAGGTGCTCGAATCTTCAAAAACCGTATTTTCAGGGAAACATTTTATCACGTTTTCAAAGGCTGTTTTCATATCGGATAATTTTAATGCTGCCAATGTGTCGGGAACATAACGGATAAGCTGCGGGTAGTTACAGATAAATTCCCACCAACCGTCACCCTTCCAATTTCCTATGATGTTAACGGCAATATGAAAAAGAAATAAGTCTTCATCGGTTTGATTTTTAATTTCTTCTATTTCTCCGATTTCCCATAGTTTATCCGACACTTCCGCAAAGAAACTTTCATTAAAATTTTTTTGATTTTTAATTAATTCTTTCAATGTAAGCATTTTATTTCTCATGTTTTGCTACTTCGAAACATCAAATCCCAGTCTCTTTAAATTGTTCATTTGTTTTTGTTGATGTTCTGCCGTGCCGGCTCCGGTTAGAACGTCGCTGTAAATTTCACTTGCGGGCCAATCATCGTAATAATTATTGAGGAACTGCGGGACTTTTTCGTACATAGGTTGAATGATTGAAATAAAGCCCTGTTTAAGGCATTGAATATAAGTTTTTTCATCAAGTATTTCAGTATGGCCGTATTTGTCAAATGAAGTTCGGCGGTTGAGGGCACCTTCAATGTCCCAAGGTGTAAATACAACTAAATGCAGAGGTCGGCTCCAGCGCTCAATATCCGTTTTATCGGGCGAAGGAAAAAGCTTTTTTCCAAAATCCTCGTTTTACTGCATAGCTGCCGATAGAAATATACAGGCGGTACGGTGTATCCTCAAATGCTTCTTCTGATATTTCACCGGAAACAGGTTCGAATACTCCGTATAAATCACAATTTAAAAGGCGGGCATAATAGGATTTTTCGCCTGCATCTATTTCGTAAATTGCGCCAAGTTCGTATCGTGCCATTTTATGTCTTCTTTTAAAGTATTTATTTCTTTTGCCATGTAAAAAGCCCTTCACCAATTAAATATTGTTTATATTATATCATTTTTAATCGGAATTTTCTATCCGTATAGAGGCGGTTATTTTTACGAGCCGGCTGTAACAAAAGTTTGTAAGAAACTCCCGCACACAAAAAAACCGCCCCCGAAGCCGAAGTTTTCTCCAACTTGAGAGCGGTCGATTTAATTGTTAATTTGTAATGTGTAATTTGTAATTAAATTATCCATTACCAATTTCTAAAACCCCACAATCGTGCCGAAGTCTTTCCAGCCTTCTGCGGCTTGGTAGAGAGCTTTGGAGCCGGCGGGCACTTTAAGCGTTGCGGAACTGATGGGCGTATCTTCAAACACGTGGCCGCTTGCCGTAATAGCCGGCGGGGTTGTCGCTCTGCACGTTACCGTTGTCAGGGCACCACAGTTGTAAAAACATGCCCAGCCCAACTTAGTAAGCTGTGACGGCAAATCTACCGTCTGCAGCTGAGAACAGTCCTTAATCCCTGAAATCTCCGTTATCCTTTGCGGTACGGTAAGTGAAGTGATTGCTATACCTTCCAGTGCACGAAATCCCAGATATTCAAGCGAATCAGGCAGCGTAAGATTTTGCACGTTTGTGCAGTAGGAAATCGCTTCTTGTTCAATACGCTTTAAGCCGTCAGGCAGCCTTATGGTTTGCAGTGCGGAAACACCTCCAAAAGAATCTTTTGCCAATGTCTTTACGCTTAAAGGAACCTCGTAATCAGTGCCCGGTTTACCCTTCGGATACCAGCGCAGTATGCTTTTATCGCCGTTAAAGATAACGCCGTCTACTGAAGAAAGGTAGGTGTTATCGGCTGCGACCGTTACGCTTTGCAGCGTATCTCCCCATCTGAAGGGAGCTTCTATATCCGTTACCGTGTAGGTTTCGCCGTCGTGGATAACTTCTTTGGGTATGGCAAGCGTTGTTCCCGTGTAGGCCGTGTAATTCCCTGAATCAGTATTGGCGGTTACGCTCACCTTTAGAGCGGTTTTATCCGTTACGTGGTAGCGCACGCCGGCTTCTGCAAAGTAGTCGGGGATAAAGGCGGAAGGCTTTACGGTAATGGTACCCGAAAAGTCGGTCTGTCCGCTTAGCGTGTCGGTTACCTTTATGCGCGTTGCGCCGGCTTTGCTGAAAGTTATCTTGATGTTGCCGTGGCCGTTCAAATTCGACGTATCGAGCGTGATGATGCCCGCCGGTTCGGGAACAGCCGTGTAACTGCCCGATCCTGCCGTTACCAGTCTGTAAAGAAAAGTTTCCCCCTTATTTTTGGTAACGTCCCGCTTGTCCAGCGTGAGGTCTGCTCCCGCATATTTGAACTTTACTTTGATGTTCGCATTCGCCGTTACCGTGTGGTTGTACGTTTCGTTCGCTCCCGCTTCGGGTATGTCGCTGCCGCCGTTTGTCCACTTGTCTACGGCAAAATTGGTATCGGCGGGCGTCGCGGTAAAGACGACGGTTTTGCCCTGTTCCACTTTATTGCCCGAACTGATTTCGGCACCGTCAACTTTTGCAGTGAGCGTGCCGTGTCCGCCGTCCACGCCGAAATTGATAGTATAAAGCAGCGCCCAGTTTGCGGTATATTCCGCATTTGCAGCGGGGAAGACCGGAGTTGAAGGCAGTGCGGGATTCCATCCTTTAAAAACGGAATCCGCTTTTACGGGATCGGCGGGAACTTCCAAAGCTGTGCCGTATTTGCCGGATTTTACGACATCGGTCGCATTGCCTGCAATGTTACCGCCTGCAAGTTTAAAGGTTACGTTCACAGTATTGCGCTCGTAATAGAGTTCTACAACGGTACTGCCGTCGGCGGCTATCGTGCCGGCTGTCTGTACGGTTCCGTTTACTTTGGTAAGAGCGGAATTGTAGGTAAAGCCCTCGTAGACTCCGCCGGTTTTCGGCGTGTATACGACGGGGTCTCCCGATGTGCCGCTTTTATTTTCGCTTTCCGTCGGCTCTGCAGGATAGGTGCCGTCCGTTCCTTCCTGATAGTGCTTTACCGTATACGAAGCTTCGCCGGGCGGAAGCGCTTCAAAGCTCACCTTTACGGTAAGATCGGCTTGAAGATTTACCTGCGCCGTGTTGTTTCCCGCAGTTCCCGTACCCGCTTCAAACACCATTCCCGTGCCGATTATCTGCCACTCCTTTACTTTGTAACCGGGGTTGGGATTTGCCGTAAAGGTTACGGTTTTGCCCTTTTCGACTGCACCACCCGAATTGATTTCGGTGCCCCCGACTGTCGCTTTGATCGTACCGTTTGGCGTAGTGCTGTCCACGCTGAATGTTATGCTGCACGATACGGGCACGGGCGGTGTGGGCGGAGTTCCGCCGCTTTCAAAGTTCACCTTCACGGTTACCGCCTTGGTAACAGGAAATGAATAGGAATTGTTGGTGCCGTTTACGGCCTTGCCGTCAAGCGTCCAGCCCTTTACCCGGTAGCCTGAGTTAGCTGTTGCCGTAAAGACAATCGTTTTACCCTGTTCCACCTCAGCACCCGAATTGATTTCGGTGCCGCCAACTGTCGCTTTGAGCGTGCCGTTTCCGCCGTCCACGCTGAATGTTATGGCGTGCTTAGGCTTTGGCGTAGGCGTTCCGCCTCCTCCACCATTTCCGCCTCCGCCCGCTGCATTCGGGCAGGCGGTCATTCCAAAGAGCGCAATGAGCGCTAAAACTGCGGCTGTGATGAGCGCCGCCCCTCTTTTCTTGTGTTTCATAGAATAACCCTCCTTATATTTTTAATTTAACCGCTAAGCACGCCAAGGACGCAAGGTGTTTTAAGAGAGGCTTTGTAAGACATTCTTTTATAATCCTTTGCGTTCTCTGCGGGCGTTGCGGTTTCCTTAAACGGTGTAATGTAAAAAACGCACAAAGACAGTGCTCCTGTCCTGTGCGTGTTATTAGTTGAGGAAATTTGTGTGTGTTCTGGGTGCATTGTGCAGATTACGCGCTTATACCGCTTTGTCCGCTTGTTGCTTGTTGCTTGTTGCTTGTTGCTTGTTGCTTGTTGCTTGTTGCTTGTTGCTAAAAATTGTGTCAGGCACACTGCTGCGTGTCAAGTACTTTACTTCTCTTTTCGCATTTTTTTGGTGAGAATGGTTGTAGCTGCTGCTATCAGTGTGTTTTTCTGTCATTAGTGTACAGTATAGCACGGTTTTTTAGATATTTCAATCTTTTGAGGATTTTTTTTAATTTAACCGCAAAGATACAAAGAGCGCAAAGGAATTTTTAATGATGTTTTGATGACATATTCTTTTATTTACCCTTGGCGTTCCTTGCGGTTTCATTTTACATCTGCACCGCCTATTTTTAAAAAGGCTGATTTTTATAGAGCTTTTATTTCTTCAACGGAAAGCCCTGTAACCTTTGAAATTAAGTCAATGCCAAGATTTTCATATCTCATCAGCTTTGCCGTTTCAAGCTTTGTTTGGTATGAGCCATCTGCGATGCCTTCAGCAAAGGCGATTTCCCGTTCTTCGGCACGCTGTACCGCAATATCAGTATCGTAGTCGTATTCTGCTACTAACATGTTTATTACCTCCCGTGATTTTCTCTGTAAGTATTCTTTTAATATTCCTTTTTCTATGCATATCTTTACCGCATTGGTAAAACCGTTTTCGCTGTCGAGTTGGGTTTGCTTTCTTACCTCTTCTACAAAGAGGCTGTATTCTTCAAGTGGTTTGCAGGCTGTTAAAACTTTATTTGCTTTGTTCGTGTTGATATTGAGAACCCGTACCGTTAACTCCAGCGGCACTTGTTCAGGTTTTGTAATAAAGGCATCGGAAAGTTTTAAAACTGTAGTTTCAGGCTCTTTTACAAATATACGAGTATCTACTGCGTTACTTCACAAAAAACAGTCCTCGACGTGCAAAAAGCACGCCTGCGGGTGTTTTTTGTTTGTGCCTTGTATCTACTTCGTCTATTTGCAAAAGTCATTTCAGTACCGCCACGGATGGCGGTGGTTTTAGCTTTACGATGTTTTGAGCATAGCTCAAAACTCGAAGTCAAGGAATGTACACGGAAGTACATTCCTTGACTGGGCATATTTTCGTTTATGGTTGATTGGTGCTCTGCAAGGACGATAATCTTATTGTCTACAAGGCAGGAAACATCGTTGATTATGTTCATATACATAACATTATCGAGCCTTATGTTTTCTACAGGACAAGACATTTGCAAATTCGTTCCATGCAAGGCATTATAGAGCGATAAAAAATTCTCTTTTGCCTTTTCATCTTCACTGAAAAGATCTACAAAAACCGAGTCTTTATATTTTCTATTTGCCGTACTCATAGCCATCCCCTCATTGATTGTATTATACCACAATTACCTCAATTTTGTAAGGGAGTATTTTTTTTAACCGCAAAGATGCTAAGAACGCAAAGACTCTTTGATGGATGGAAAAACACCGTAAAATCATGTATAATTTGAAAGATAAAAACGGATATGAATTATGTTCGGATTAGGAGAGAGAAAATAAATGACCACTAAAAAATTTGCTCAGTATATGGAAAAACAATGCAAAGGAATAAATAATTTTTCACTGGAAGCCATTTTTGAAGATTATATTGTACTTGTGTCAGGGAAACGAATCGGAGTACTGTATCAGGAAAAGTTTTATGTCCTTTATGCACCAACTTTTGAAAAAACGGAAAATATAGTGCCTTGTTTTAAACCGGTAAATTTATTTAATTGGAAGTATTATCAATTGATTGAAGTTACAAATCTTGAAGATAAGGAGAATCTTGAAAAAATCATACATTATGTCTATCATGAATTATATTTTCTAAAAGAAGTTGTCCTTGATATAGGATTTTTATTTCAAAGTTATAGAGGTTATCCCGAAACTATTTATACTCTATATGAAGAAAATATTACATTCCTTAATTTTGCCTATGAAAAGAAGCTGATAAAGGAAAATCCTGTAGACAGAGAAGGCAGAATTGTAAAACTTTTATATACGAATCTCGATTTAACCGAAACCGGACAGAAAATTTTATATGACTTATATAATAAATGGCTGACCTATACGGATAAAAATGATGCCGATTCTTTAAAAAGAGCACGGAATATAAAACAATTGGAAAAGTATTATGAAAAACTGATGGTATAAAAATAGATAGATGGACACGAGAATGGATAACTCAAATTTTAATATTCAAGAATGGGTAAATTTAAATTCTTATACCGACAGTAAAGGTTGGAAAGGATATTGCAGAAGAAATAAACCTTTCACTATTTTTCGCGCAAATAAAATAGTCGGTTATTTTATGCATTTTTTTAGAAAACATACAAATAATATAATTATAGTTTCTAATATTTTCAAAGTAAAAGAATATAATCTAAATAAGAGCAACATAAACAATTACATAAAATACATAGAAAAGTATCTGATTGATTTTGGATATATAGAAACAATTAGCGCTTCTATTTACGATAATGATAATTGTTTATCTTTGGGATTCAAAAAATTTCTCACTACGGATTATGATGTTATAGCTATGTTCTCTTTGTTAATGATGATGAATGAAGGAATTGACGGACATTGTTTTTTTGTTTTTGATGAATTAGGACTTATTGCTTATCCTCATGATGATACAGGTTTTGGATTTATACGCATCAAAAATACGAAAGTTCACTATGAGGATATGTTTCTTGAAAATGTATCTCAATTTTCAGATTTTACAAGCGTTTGGTGATTATTCCAATCAACATATCCCGACGCAGAGCATCGGGGTACAGTGCTCAATGTTTCGCACTGTATGTTCTATAAGGTGGTTGCAGTCGGCTTTAATACCCTTTATTACGACGCTCGTGTCGGGGTATTAAACCCTCCGCACGAATAAACGGCCTTAACCGGTATACGATATCCGTACATGGAATGAAGATCATACCGAATGGAAAGAAGGCGCCATTATTACCCATAATGAAATGTTTAAATTTCAAAAACTGTTAACGGCCTATCTTAAAAAGAGATTGGGATAAAATTACCGCATTTGACTGTGAAGATTTTGAAATATTAGAATTTTTTGAAATGAGTTTTTAGGAGGAAGTTATAAAACCAAGAGAACTTTGCGAAAAAGCATGGCAAGAAATAGCACGCAATTTCCCCGACTTTAAAGTGTTAGGTAAAGGAAAGACTTTACGAAAAATTGCAAATAACAAAGACATTATTTTTGAAATATATTTTCAAGCCAATAGATACAACTGTGAATCTAATGTTGAGTTTATCCCGCATATCAACATTTATTCAAAGGCTATGAAAAAAGCAGGCATAACCAGTGAAGGAATTATTTACGGCGGAGAACTTAGTTCTTTAGCCGGACGAGAAGCGGGCGCTTGGTGGCAGTTGGCCGGAGCAAGCTATAGAGATACCGTAACGCAAATTACGGGATTATTACATAAACACATTATGCCTTTATTTGCAGACTTTGAAGATACAAATAAAAATATCGAAAGAATTTTAAACGGCTCATTAAAAGGGTATGCTTTGCCCTACTATATCTACTATTTTGGCGGCAAAGAGCCGGCTGAAAGATATTTTAATAAAGTCATCAAAGAAGATAAGTTAAAGAAAAAATATATTTCGTTTTATAGCTCATTAAAAGAAATTCCAAAAGAAAATATCGATTTACATTTTGAGGACTTTTACGGTGCAAGTTTAATCAAATTTGCGTATTTACATGGTTTAGAAATTATTCAATAATCTTTAGAAAAATGGGACAGGAGGAGGTAAACTATGGACGAGCGTATTGAGCAATGGATAAAAAATAATCCTACTATTTTTTGAAAATAATAGCGGTTGTGGTTTTTGTTTTCGGCGTTTGCCTCATTGTAGGCGCCGTCAGAGATTGGGATTAGCTGTATGCGCCGGACGCACACTATTTCGGTATTTTCGTAACCGTATTGTTTGTCTTTTTGCGATAAATGTATCGGCAAACGGTTTCTTCCGTTAATTTGATTGCTTTTATACTAATGAAGCAGGGAACTTCTCAAGCATATTTTCCATTATCCGTATAACAGAAGCTCCCTGTGTATCGTCTTCATTACAGCGAAAGCTGGTTTAGATACTTCATGACGCTCTGTGCAGCTTTTCGATTCCGTGCGCTGCTGTCGCTTACCTCATCGATAACTTTTCTAATCTGTTCCGTGTCGCCGCTTACACTGCTTATCGTACTGTCGATATTTTGAGAAATTTCAACAAGCCTTGTCATTTCTTTACCCACTTCCGTATTACCTGAGCGTATTTGTAAAGAACTTTGCTTAACCTTTGCCGTTATGACATTGATTTCTTTGACAGCTTCGAGCACTTGTGCATTACCGTCATTTTGTTTCGTCACCGAGTCCATAATAGTATTACTGCCGCTATTAACCGTCGAGAGCTGCTGCATAATTTCTGCAAACTGAATAGCAGTTTCTTCCGCAACCGAATTCAATGCTTCAATCTTTTCTTTCAGTGTTTTCAACACTGTCGTAATGGTCTTACCTTGCGTGCTTGATTCTTCTGCAAGTTTCCTAATTTCATCAGCGACAACCGCGAACCCCTTGCCGATATCCCCTGCATGAGCTGCCTCGATTGCGGCATTCATTGCAAGCAAGTTGGTTTGACTTGCAATATGTTGAATGACATTACTTGCTTCCAGCAAGCCCTCAGATTGTTCACTGATGTTTTTTACAATTGCATGAGCATTCGATACTGCGGTATTACCGGCATCGGCAGCACTATTTAGATGCTTAATCGAATCAACGGTATTTTCTATCGTATGGGTAACCGATTGAATATCGGAAACCATCCGTTCAATAACGAAAACAGCTTGGCCGATAGAAGTCGATTGTGTTTCAATACTATTATCAAGGTCTTCGATATTCTCTATAGCTTGATGGATGTTTTCCTGCATTTCTAAAACACCGCTCAACTGCTCTTGAATATGGTCTCGCACAAAAGATACACTCTCGCCAATCTTCTCGGCAGCCGTAGAAGTTATCTTCATATTGGAAGACAACGCCTCTGCCGTATGAGTTGAAACGGTAACACTTTCATTCAGTTCTGTTAAGAAGTTTTTATTAAATGTAAGCAATTTATTAAAGTCTAATAATAACAGAGCTATATCATCCCGTGTCCATGCACTAAGAATTTCTTGCCGATAATCTCCGTTTGCTAATCTCCTGACAATTTGCTGTATCAACACTATTCTTCTTTCAAATGAACGTATGATGGCCAATAAATTAAATACTGAAAAAATTAAACCATATATAAAAAGCGGTAAAACTGCTGTAATAAGCTTGGTGTGGGTATCATGTTGCTGGTACCGTACAATCGGTGCAAGCACTAAAAGAACCACTGCGAAAATACAGGTAACGGACATAAACGCTACGCGCTTTAACATAGAAAGAGAGAGCGTACCTTCTTCGATCGGAACGAATGATGCCCATTTTTCAAAACTTCTAATCGCACTTGAAGCAAACAAACTTCCGATTAAAAAGATATTTCCAATCGTACTAAAGACTGCGGATAAGAAGATGCCGACATTTCCTATTAACCCCATTTCTATAGAAATAAAAAAAGGAATGGTAAAGGCTATTACAAGCGGGATAATCATAACAAGTCTTTCATATAGTACGATATACTTTTTTGCTTTGTCCGGATTCCGTTTCCAGTCTATGATTGCAGGAATCATAATTTTGTAACGTATGATAGGATTGATCGCTGCCAACAGGATGCCGATAATAAAGGCTTTTGTTCTGACAACTTCGCTTAAACTACCGGTACTTCCGACAAAGGGTGATGTAACAAAATTAGCTGCTATCCATCCGAGGTTGGTACATAAATCAAAAATAAGAATTTGTTTAGGGGGATTTTGATATTCCTGCATTGCTGTTGTTTCTGCCATAATACTCTCCTCTCTGTGTATATGTGCCAACTTTTTTATATGGTGAAACGGGAATGTCCCAAAAGTTTCTGTCTTTCGGGACATCCTCAACAAATTCAAAATTAAATTTTTATATATCAATGATTTAATTTTAAGTATTGCAGCTAAAGATATTACTCCTCTTGTTCTTCGATAAATGCCTTGGCCGCGGCAACTACCTCGTCGGCAATTTTACCGGATATCGGATCGTAGTGATCAAACGACATCTCGAATGAGCCGGTGCCGCTGGTCATCGACCGTAAATCGATAGCGTAGCGGAGCAGTTCTTTGTGCGGTACTTGTGCGCGAATTTCTTCAATACCATTTGCAAGCTGGGATTGACCGAGAATGCGTCCGCGGCGTGAAGAAAGATCACTCATAATATCGCCGAGGTAGGCAGTTTCCACGTAGACCGTTAAATTCATAATCGGTTCCAACAGAATCGGCCCCGCATTGCGCATTGCATTTTTAAATGCGTTTCGGGCGGCGATCTTAAAGGCCATTTCCGAAGAGTCTACCGGATGCTCTTTACCGTCCAATACCGTCGTACCGACATCGACAACGGGATAACCCGCCATAACGCCGTTTTCCATCGCTTCTTTTACACCCTTTTCGACACCGGGAATGTAACCCTTGGAAATCGCCCCGCCGAATACCGCGTTGGTAAAGCTGTATTTTGCACCACGCTCCAGCGGTTCAATCGCCAGTACGACCCGCCCGAACTGACCGTGTCCACCCGACTGTTTCTTATGCGTATATTCTGCCTGCGCTTTTTGGCGGATAGTTTCGCGGTAGGCGATGCGGGGAATAGAAGTTTGTACTTCAATCTTTGTCTGCTTTTTAATGCGGTCAAGCACGATAGAGGTATGCAAGTCTCCCATGCCGGAGAATACATTCTGCTTTGTTTCGGGGTTGTAGACAAAAGAAAGCGTCATGTCTTCTTCGCAGGCGCGAAGCAGCTGTTCCCCGAGCTTGTCGTCGTTTTTCTTATCGACGGCGGCTACCGCAAGCGAATAGATAGGATCGGGATTACGCAGTTTCACAAACGGCGGGCAATCTTGAGAGGCGGCAAGGGTATCGTTGGTTTTTGCTGCCGCGAGTTTAACCGCAACGCCGACATCTCCGGCTACAAGTTCCTTTACTTCGGTCAGTTTCTTTCCCGCAGCACGGTATAACTTACCGACGCGTTCTTTCTTTTGTTCATTGATGTTATATACTTCCGCGTCCGATACGAGCGTACCGGTAATAACTTTGATGTATGAAAGCCTCCCCGAAAACTGGTCGTTTGCGGTTTTAACGATAAAGCCGGAGAATGCAGGTTCCGGATCGATTTTGATGGTACACTCTTCTTCACCCTTTACTGCGCGTTCCAAACAACCGGCCGGAGAGGGTAAAATCTCTGTGATAAAACGTAAAATCGCCGTTAAACCGAGTCCCATTTGCGCGGCTCCGGCAAAGATCGGCACGATTCTATTGTTTTTCATCGCAAGTGTGAGTCCTTTCGCAATTTCATCGCTGCTGAGTTCTCCTTCGTCGATGAACTTTACTAATAAATCTTCATCGCCTTCCGCGGCTGCCCCTGCGAGTACCTCGCGCATTTCTTCATATTGTTTTTTTGCCGAATCGGGAATAGGTATTTCCTTTTCTTTACCGTTTGAATCTGTTTGATAAGCAACACCGTGCAGGACATCGACGATCCCTGTAAGATCGGCGCCTTTGCCGATAGGAAAGGTAACCGCAAATACATCAGCCTTAAACTGAGTTTTGACATCCTGCATTGCATGATCGAAATCGGCGCGGTCTTCATCCATCTTATTGACAAACACCAAACGGGGTTTATTCCGGCGGTCAAGGTCGCGCCAGTATTTAATGGTTTCAATCTGTACTCCCGATTTTGCATCGAGTACCATCAATCCCGTTTCCGCCGAGCGGAAAGCTGCAATAACTTCACCCATAAAGTCAGAAGAACCGGGTGTATCCCAAAAATTGATCACCATATCGTTCCAGTTCATCGACACCAGCGCCGAATATATCGAAATTTTTCGCTCTATTTCTTCGGGCGTGTAGTCGCTGAGCGTTTTACCGCCTGCAACCGTTTCCGCCCGTGCAATTGTACCCGTTACTGCCGCAAGATTTTCAATAAGCGTTGTTTTGCCGGACTGTCCATGCCCTGCAATCGCAATTGTTCTTATATTTTCTGTTCCAATTCCCATCACGAAGCTCCTCTTATGATGTTAAAAATATTTATATATATTGTAAGGGCTAGTGATAGGAGTTGTCAAGGAAATAATAGAGAACTGTCATTCGTTTTTTCTGTGATCTACATCTTTATAAACTTTCATATTCTCACGTTTTCCGATTCCCCAAATTTCTATGATTTCTACTTTTTCCGGAGTCAGAAGTCGATAAACAATACGAACACTTTTTCCACAGGCATAAAGTTTATAAAAACCTGTTAAATCCATATCAGCTTTATTGCCTAATGGAAAACCAAGAAAAGGATTTTTATCAAGTTTTACGAATTTTTTATCAACCTCAATTTTGATACTGCCATCCAAATTATTATATTCTTCAGCAGCTTCCGGAATTAATTGGATTTTTTCGAATTGCTCTCGTTTTTCTTCCCATTTTTTTGTCATTATTTATTTCTCAACGATGACAAGCTGACTGTCTTTGAAGAATCATAATGCTTCAGTCTGTCTTGAACCATCGAAAAAATTTCTTTATGTTCTGCAAGTTCTTCTAATTCTGAAAGTTTTTCGTAACGGTCGAATGGAATCATAACAGCTTCCATAACATTGTTTTTCATAATAAAAATCGGCTGTTTGTCTTCAGAAATCTTTCTGACAGTCTGCGTAAGAGTTTTCTGCAACAAGGTTATCGGCATAATTTGAGCAGTTTCCACTAACATTTCAGCATCTCCTAAATATATAATAATACATATTTTTCTATATAGTCAAGTATTACCTATAAAATTATGTTGCACTATAGTCAAAATGATTTGATGCGTTTACCCTTTAAAATCCAAGCCGAGTAGGTAGGTTTCGAAGCTGCTGCGGCGGCATGCTTCCGGTTTAAAGGCGCGGGCGGTTTTAAACAACTTCCGCATCTGCTGTAGGTATTGCTGCTCGCTGCCGCCTTGAAATATTTTAACGACAAAGCTGCCGTGAGCTTCAAGTTGTGTTTCGGCATAGTAAAGCGCCATATCGACAAGGGCGGCAGAGCGGGCAGTGTCGACGGTTTTATTGCCGGTGGTTGCGGGCGCCGCATCGCAGATAACGGAACGGTAGGGGCCGCAGCTTTTTACCGCAGCAGCCATGGCCGCCGCTGTCAGATCCCCTTGGAAAAACGAAAGCCGCATATCCTGTATCGACTCCGAAAGCGGCTGTAAATCAACTGCGCACACGCGCCCTTCCGGAGAAAGAAACCTAAGCAAAAACGTTGTCCAGCTTCCCGGCGCGGCGCCGAGGTCAAGCACGCTGTCGTTTTTTCCAAATAGATTAAACTTTTTTTGCATTTCTTCCAATTTATAAACCGACCGCGCAGGATAGCCTTCCGCAAAAGCCTTACGCGACCAATAGTCCGGTTCCCGATACTGATTTCCCATGTGTTCCTTTTTGTTTACTCAAAAAAGTGCAAAGGTATCGAAAGAGTGAATCAATATCGCAGAATAATAGAGGTTGGGCGACCATTTGAGCCGCAAAGCGGCGAAATTTTGGTTGAACAACCCCTATTTATTCTGCGGGCTATATTTAGAAACTATTCGATGCCTTTGCACTTTGCTAGAGTAGTTCTCTATCAATAAAATATGAAGTATAATAGTAGTATGAATGATGAATTTAAGCAACGGCTTGAAAAAATTGAAGGCGCCCTGCGCACTGCATTTTTGCCCGATGTACCGGAGTCCGCTACGGAACAAAATCCTATTGCACTTCTATCCGCTCCATGCGCCTCGTTGGTATCCGGCGGCGGAAAACGCTGGAGACCGCTGCTCACTGTTCTTGCCTATCAGCTTGCAGAGGGCAAAAACGAGGATATCTACACACTTACGCCGCTGGTCGAAGGAATCCATACGGCAAGTCTTATTCATGATGATATAGAAGACAATTCAGAACTGCGCCGGGGAAAGCCTGCCGCTTACGTAGCCTACGGACTCGATTCGGCACTTAATTCGGGCAGCTGGCTTTACTTTCGAGCATTGCAATCGCTTGAAAGCTATCAGGCTCCTGCAAGCATAAAGCTCGATTTATATGGCGCAGCGCTTACGCATATCCGAGCCCTGCATGAAGGACAGGCGCTCGATATCCACTGGCATCGGACTGCCGGTTTTTTTCCTTCGCGGCAGGATTATGAACGAATGATCAGTTTAAAGACAGGGGCGCTTGCCGCACTTGCCGCCTATACCGGTATGCGCGCTGCCGGAAAAGAAGATGAAGAAAGCCAATCTTTTGCAGCGCTTTTTACAAGGGTTGGAGTCGGCTTTCAGATACTCGACGATGTAAAAAATATCAGCACGGGAAATGCCGGAAAAAAACGCGGCGACGATATTGTAGAAGGAAAAAAGAGTATGCCCGCAATACTGCATATCGAAAAACATCCCGAAGATGCGGCAGCTCTTACCGCTTATTTTGAGCAGGCGCGGCGAGAAGGTATTGATTCCCCTGCGGTAGAAAAAGCGATTGCGTTGTTGAGTTCAAGCGGTTCGATTGCCGATGCGGAAATGCAGGGAAAGAAAAAGATCGATTCCGTACTGGAGCAGCTTGACACACGGTACGGCAGCACGGTAAAAGAGATGTTTGAAGCGCTTTTTAACCTTATGCAGGGACGGAAAACTTTTTAAAAATCGATAACTGTTTAAAGCCCATAGCATCTCTAAAGACTCGGTTTAGCTTTTTAGAGATGCCCTGTAATCAACAGCCCCGGCGCAAGCATCGGGGTATTAAACTCTCCACACGAATAAAAATCCGAGTGATAACCCGTTTTCCTACCCCCGCGCCAGCGCTCCCATCGGATCCCATGGTTCAAGCTGAACAAGCGGCTGTTTTAAGGCGTCGAGCCATTTTTGATCGACAAAGGTCTTTTCTACCATAATCTGATAGGTATACTCATCGAACCATGCATCGGACATCGAGAACATTCCCTTTTTGCCTGATTCGTCGCCCCACGAATTTTCTACCTGCCATTTAATCGGCTTTCCTAATTTATCCAGATCAACGCCGGTCAATACCATTGCGTGGGTAAGAAGGCTGTCGCCGTAATCGAGCCGTTCCGCTTTGGTGAATTCAGGTAATTCGCCGAGCGTTTTAGCGTAGAGGTATACTTCCGTGTCCATAATACCTTCGGGGCGGCAGATATACGGACCCATATCGCAACCGAACCAGACCGGCTTACCGGCTTTAATCGATTCGATAGCTGCCGTTTTAAGCACGTCAATCGGCACGTTGATGTAGTGAATCGGCTCCGCTTCTTTTACGGTGCCGAGGAATTTTACCGTGTAGGCTCTGCCGTAAGGCTTATCCGCCGTGGGCGCATTGATTAAGCTGATTTTATTGTTTAAATCCCAACCGACATACTCTTTAAAGAACTGCTGCGGGGTAATCTGCTCCGCTTTATGAAACTTCTTATCCTTATCGCGGCATTCAAAGTCGAATACGCGGGGAGGCTCGCCGAGCGCCTTAACCAAAAAGCTGTATACATGTGAAAGATAGGTTTCCTTGTCTGCGCGGAGCTCTTTGACGGACTTTCCCGCCTTGTGCCCATCCCGCAGCAGCTGTGCGTATTTACGGAGACGATGGGTTAATTCGGCAACAAAGAAGCGCGTGTCGGAAGAATGGAAGGTTTCGGGCATCACATCCTTAGGCACGGCGCCGTATTTTTGCAGAATACCGGAGAACATATCCCACTGTCCGCCGTCCTGAATAGGATTGGCCAGCAAATGCGCGAGCAGCCGTCCTTCGAGCGGTTCGTCAAGGGTCTCCAAAATGCTTTCAAAAAAGTAATTGGATTTTTCGAGTTTATCCCAAAATAGCGTGTAGTTCTGGGAAAGCTCGAAGGTTTCCAAGTTGAGCTTTTTCATTATTTCTACACGGGCTGCATTCAACGAAGCAAACATCCAGCAGCGGCCGCTCTTCTTTTGATTGGTAATTTCTCCACGCTCCGTTTCGTGCGAAAAACAAAAATTGTGGCGGCGGCGGACATCATAGTTAAACGATGCATCCTCGATGCCGCTCTTAGCGACAGCCCCTGCAATAACCGTATTCGACGGCTCTGCGCGATAGTCGCGCTCAAACTTTTTTAAAAGTTCCGGTGAAATATTCATATATACCTCCTCGCTTTAATCAGCACTTCCTTAGTATACCATATTGCGGTTAGCTTTCCGCTTCCCGATAATTAAAAAAAATAGGATATGTTTTTACGGTGCCATCGATAATTCTTTCTATACGGCGGTTGTCCCAGCCGGAGGCAGGTTCTTTTCCGAAAAAGCTTTTCCCAGCAAAATAGGCACAATCATAGAAGAAACAATAATCAGCAAAATAACCGGTGCAAAATATTCAGCCTGAACCATACCGACAGCGAGTCCCTTTTGAGCTACGATGAGAGCCACCTCACCGCGCACCATCATTCCCAGCCCTATCTGGAGCGATTCCTGCCGCTTAAAGCCCAAAGCCAGTGCCGAACCGCCGCAGCCGATTATTTTGGTGATACAACCGACAAGCACAAAGGCGATCGAAAACCATATCAAGCTCATATTCAGTCCGCTTAAGTCCGTTTTAAGTCCTATAGCAGTAAAAAAGAGTGGGCTAAAAAACATATACGAATTGATGTCTATTTTTCTCTCCATATAGGAGGCATCATGCAAATTGCAAAATACAACCCCTGCAACATAAGCCCCGGTAATATCGGCGATACCGAAGAAACGTTCGGTACAGTAGGCAAAAATCAACGCGACTCCCAACCCGTAAATCGGAATACGCTGGGAATGCGGGTGCCGGCCATCATACCATTTAAAAATTCGGTAAATCAGATATCCCACAACCAACGAAGCGGCAAAGAATGCTGCCGTTTTTATCATAAGCCCGAGGTAGTCGCCCTTACCGGAACTTGCACCGAGGACAACCGTTAATACAATGATACCGAATACATCATCGATGATTGCAGCGCTGATAATTGTTTGACCGACTTCCGAATTTATTTTCCCTAACTCTTTCAATGCAACGACGGTAATACTGACCGAAGTTGCCGTTAAAATAGTACCGATGAACAGCGCCTGATAAAATACCGGTGTCCCGAAGCCGTCAAACCCCCAAAAACCTAACGCCATAACCGTACCTAAAACCAATGGTACGATAACACCGCATGCAGCAATCACGGTGGATTTTACACCGGATTTAACAAGCGATTTTAAATTAGTTCCCAAGCCGGCGGAGAACATAATCAGGATAACGCCGATTTCGGACATATATTCGATAAACTGGTTGGTTTCAGCGTAGATAATATTCGGTTCGACCCCGCCGAAGTTACGGAAAAAAGGTAGATAGCGTAAGAAAAGTCCTGCAACAATTTCCCCTGCAACCTGCGGAATATTGATTTTTTTAGCAAGAAGTCCCAGATACTTTGCAGCGATAACGATAATTCCAATGGAAAGAACAATTTGCAGCGCGATTTCTTCAATCGGTATTTCCTTAGCAGACATAAACAACTCCCATAAAAAGTCAAGAAGAAAGTATCAACTTTCGATTGACTTTTTACGCACGTTCGCAACGAAGCGAGAACGTGCAGATGATATACAAGTTTGCGTTTGAGCAAACTTGTGTAAATAAAAGTCGTGCTATCTGTACGGCTTTTATTTACACTCCTCGAATTAACCGGCGTTTCCCGATTCTGAGGGCATATTATAGTTAAAAAGCAAAGGAACCGCAAGATTTCCAAAACTGTCTGATGCCCTTTGCCGCCGCCGTAATATTGACAATCGGACAAAGATATATAAATATGTCAATATGAAGATATATATGAAATCAAAAAAAATTCCGTATATTGGTCTACTGTGTTCCATTCTTTTCCTCTGCGTTGCCTGTAAGGATAATGCCTTTATACGGCGGATGCAGGATATGGAAATGGGTGTCAAAAACCCCTCTTCTATAGAAGAATTGGAATCGGCCATAAAAAAATATCAGGGAAAGGTCAATGAGATACTGACTATGGAGCAGCGAGTCGGCATTTGGTACAAAATTCTCGGCCGCCGATACATGGATAAAAAGATGTACAAAAAAGCGATTGAAGCCTTCCGCAGCGCATTGGAATACTTCCCGGAAAATCAACATGTATTTTATCAAATCGGCGTATGTGCCGCTATTATCGCAAAAAGCACCCTCGATTACCCGAATATGAGCCTCGACGAGCGGCGCTCATATTTTGACCTGTCGGTTTCCGCCTATAAGCGCGCGGTGGAGCTTGACCCCACCTATACGCGGGCGGTGTACGCGCTGTCCGTTCTCTATGTCTTTGAATTGAACCGGCCGGAAGATGCCATCACAATTATGGAACCGGTTGCCGCCCGCGAAAAAAAGCCGCTGGACTCCCTGTTCATCCTCGGGCGCGCTTATTACATGACCGGTCAATATGAAAAAGCGATTGCCGCCTACGACCGCATTATCAAAACGAGCGGGAGCGCCGAACAGCGCGCCGACGCCGAACGGAATAAAGCTTTTGTAGAAAATGCGCGGCGCTAAGGCTTTGACGGTCGGCTATGCGGTAATAAGCAGTAAACAACAGGATTCTCACATACTTTGATGAACACAACAACCGATTCCGAAAAGCGGAAACTCTACATAGCCCTCTCTTATTGCTCTTTTCTCAAAGGCAGCGAGAGGCTTTTACTTGCCCGCACGCTTGACACTTCGCAAGCACTTACAGTAAGTTCAATAGATACGCTCAGCCGGATGATACAGCGACCACTCCGCACGCGCAGTTATAAACCCGAACAGCTGCCGCAGGCAGTGGAAAGAGCCGAGTCGCTGATGAAGTATTGCCGAATCAACATGACGTTTTACGATGATCCCGACTTCCCTCCCCTGCTGCGGGAAATCCCCGATGCGCCTTTCTTGCTATACTACCGCGGCGTCTTACCGCAAGCCGATACGCCCGCAGTAGCAATTGTCGGTACGCGCCGCCCGACAGGGAACGGCATTAAAGCGGCACTGCAGCTAGGCACCGAATGCGGGCACGCCGGTATTCCCGTTATTTCGGGGCTGGCACGCGGCATCGACACTTTTGCTCATCGGGGAGCCTTGGAAGGTGGCGGCCTAACGACAGCTGTACTCGCCTGCGGGCTTGACCGGCTCTATCCGCAGAGCAATGCACGGCTCGCAGGCCGGATACTCGAAACGGGCGGATGCATCCTCAGCGAATATGCGCCCGGGGAACTGCCGCTTGCCTATCGCTTTCCGCAGCGTAACCGAATCATTTCGGGGTTAGCCCGCGCAACCGTTGTCGTCGAAGCGCCGACAAAATCGGGAGCGCTCATTACGGCTGACTTTGCCCTTGAGCAAGGACGCGACGTGTGCATATACGGCGGACTGCAGGATTCCGTGCAGAATACCGGCTGTAAAAAACTTGCTGAGGACGGGGCAATTCCGGTTGAACATGCCGGCGACCTTTTACGCGAATGGGCAAACCCAACTTTGCAATATTTGCAGAGAGAGCAACAGACACAACTACCTTTGTTTTAAGAAAGGAGCACGATAAATGGCGAAAAAAACCGCGGCAAAAACGAAAAAAACAAACTTGATTATCGTAGAATCGCCGGCAAAAGCAAAAACAATCGAAAAATATTTGGGCAACGGCTATACGGTTAAGGCTTCGATGGGGCACTTGATCGATTTACCGAAGTCTCGTATCGCAATCGATATCGAGCACGGCTTCCAGCCCGAATATATCACCGTACGAGGTAGAGCCAAGTTACTCAAAGAACTGCAGCAAGATGCAAAGAACGCCAAACACGTCTTTCTCGCCAGTGATAATGACCGCGAAGGGGAAGCTATCGCCTATCACCTCTGCCATGCGATACGGGAAAAATGCGAAAATGTGCCGATAAACCGTATCGTCTTTAACGAGATCACCCCGCAGGCAATTAAAACCGCCGTGCAAAATCCTATGGATATCGACGAGGCAAAGGTCAACGCGCAAAAAGCCCGCCGCGTACTCGACCGGCTTGTCGGCTATAACCTTTCGCCCCTGCTCTGGCAAAAAGTAAAGAACGGACTTTCCGCAGGGCGGGTACAGTCGGTTGCGCTGCGCCTCATCTGTGAACGGGAAGCGGAGGTGGAAAATTTTATCCCCGAAGAATTTTGGACGCTGGAAGGCGCCTTTAAAAAAAGGAAAAACCACCTTTGATGCCCAGCTCGCGTTATATAAAGGAGAAAAACCTGCGTTAAAAAATGAGCGTGAAGTACAGGCTATCATTGATGTATTGAATGGAAAAGAAGCAACGGTTACCGATGTCAAAAGCACCCAAAAGACCATCCATCCTAAACCTCCATTCACAACCTCTACGATGCAGCAAACGGCAGCGAATCGGCTCGGCTTTACCTCCCGTAAAACAATGCAGATTGCGCAGCAGCTGTACGAAGGTATTGCCGTCGGTTCAAGCCGCGTCGGGTTAATCACCTATATGCGTACCGACTCTGTGCGTATCTCCGACGTTGCCCTTGCGGAAGTCCGCAAGTGGATCGGCGAGCAGTATCCCGCCTATCTACCGGAAAAAACCAATTTTTACAGCGTCGGCGCAAAAGCGCAGGATGCCCACGAAGGTATCCGCCCCACATACTGTAGTTATACGCCCGACTATCTGAAAGACTACCTCAACCGCGACCAGCTGCGCCTCTATACCCTTATCTGGGAACGCTTTACCGCAAGCCAGATGACCGGCGCAAAGACGGAAACGCTCAGCTATGAAATTTCCGCCGGAGATGCGGTCTTTAGAACGGTTTCTACCAAGGTAACGGACAAAGGCTTCTACGCCGTGCTCAATCTTCTCCTTTCAAAAGAAGAAAAAGGCAAGGCATTGCCGGCGTTAAAAACCGGCGACACCCTGACGGTGGACAGCCTTACGCCCGAACAGCACTTTACGCAGGGGCCAGCCCGTTATACCGATGCAAGTATCGTTAAAATGCTGGAACAAAAAGGCATCGGGCGCCCGTCGACTTATGCACCGATTATTTCGGTACTGCTCGACCGCTACTACGTCAACCGCTCCAATAAGCAGCTTGTTCCCACCCAGCTCGGTAGAATAATCAATGATCTTTTGGTGGAAAACTTCAACGATGTTATCGACGTCAACTTTACCGCCGGTATGGAACAAAAACTGGACGAAATAGAAGAACACAATGCCGACTGGTCAAAGATTATCGGCTCATTTTATACCCCGTTCATCACGCAGGTGGATTCGGTGACGGCGCATTTAGGCAGTTTGAAAGGGAGCCTCGATGAGCCGACAAACTTTACCTGCGAAAAATGCGGCAAAAGGATGATGAAAAAACTCGGCCGCTTCGGTTTTTTCTTGGCGTGCGAGGGCTTCCCCGAATGCCGCAATACCAAATCCATTCCGTTGGCAAAGTGTCCGCGTCCCGGCTGCGGCGGGGACATCGTATCCCGACGGGCAAAAGGACGGGGCAAAGAGTTCTTCGGCTGCACAAACTTTCCGAAATGCAATTTTATCTCTCATTTTAAGCCTATCAACTCGGCGTGCCCCAAATGCGGCTGGTTCATGGTAGAAAAATACGACAAAAAGAACGGCAGCTATAAGGCTTGCGTCAATCCCGACTGCGATTACCTGCACAGCGTTGTCGAAGGTGTGGAAGACAGGGATATCGAATAGCCGATGGATCAGGTCTTTGAAGACTACCTCGCCTATAGCGCGGGCGTGCGGCATTTTTCCGAAAAAACAATTGAAGCGTACCGGAACGATCTCAAGCTTTTTTCCGATTGGCTTGCGGAAAATGAAATTCCCTTTACCGAGGTTACCAAAACACAAGTACGCATCTTTGTTGCAGACCTCGGCAACCGGCATTTTGCTCCAGCAAGCGTCAACCGTACCCTCTCCTGCATACGGGGACTGTACCGCTATGCCCTGCAGAAAGGACTCTGCACAACAAACCCCGCCGCGCTTATCCGCAACCTCAAACAGCCGGACAAGCTGCCCCGATTCCTCTTTCCCGACGAAGCGGAGCGCTTTTGCGAATTTCCCAAAGAAGCGGGCATTTTATGGTACGCCCGCGATGCGGCGATCTTTTCGTCGCTCTATTCAACCGGATGTCGTGCGGCAGAGCTGCAAGGACTCAAAATAACGGATTTAAAGGGAGATTGCAGTTGGGCAATCGTGCGGGGAAAGGGCAGCAAAGAGCGCAAGGTGTTTTTTGCGGATTTCGCTCAAGAAGCGGTGCAGCGGTATTTAACGGAACGGGCGGAATTGATTGCCTATTTAAAAGAACAAGACGGTTTAAAAACTTCCATTGCGGAAGATGCGCTTTTTTTAAACTGCCGCGGCGGCGCGCTTACGACGCAGGGCATCCGGTATATCATCAACCGGTACACCGCGCTTCTCCCAAACTATAAAAAACTGACGCCGCACGCCTTCCGGCACAGCTTTGCCTCCATGTTCATCACGCGGGGAGCGGACATCCGGGTAGTGCAGGAACTGTTGGGGCACAGCAATATCACAACCACCCAACGGTACACGCATATCACGGCAGCCCAGCTCCAAGACCTGTATCACAAAGCCCACCCGCACGGGTAGGTATAGCCTATTTATTTTGCGGGGTGATTAAAAATCTGATGCGATTCCCTTCCTTTTGCGTAAAATTTTTCCCAAAATTTCACGTTTCTTTCCCTGCAGCAGGGTAATCGCATCAGACACTTATACATAAGAATCGCAGAATAATGAGGCTGTGAAACCATTTGAACCGCAAAGCGGTGAAACTCTGGTCGAACGGCCTCATTATTCTGCGGGAAATACAGCAAAACAGTTTGATGCGATTATCCTTATTAATCAATCACAACAGCGCCTTGGCGGAGTACGCGGGGAGTGCCGGAACTTAAATCCACAAGAGTAGAAGGAAGCCCCTCAAGATTACCGTCATCGACAATTAACGAAACGGAATCCTCAAATTCGCGGCAAATAGCTTCTATATCGGTAAGGGGCGGGGTTCCCGAACGGTTAACGCTCGTCGAATACACTGCATCCCCTGCTGCAGCGACAACACTACGCAGCCACTCATCTGCGGGACAGCGAAAGGCTTGAGTCCCCTGCCCTTTTAACGGTACGATAAGCGTGAGCGGCGCAGGCCACAAGTTCAAAATATGTTCGGGAATTTTTATATCGGTATAGCGGTAAATATCCGCCGGTTCGGCGATGAGAGCGATAAACGGTTTGTTTTCTTCTCTCCCCTTAATGCGGGCAATTGCTTCGGCAGTCTTTCCAATCAAACCGGAAAATCCGTAAATCGTATCCGTTGGAATAATGACGATATTTCCGCGCTTGAGTTCTACAGCAACGGCAGCGGCCGAATTAGGAGCTTTTTTTTGAATACGCATTTTTTTTGCTCACAATCATCTCGCACATAATAACGATAATACTCATGGAAACGGCAATCGTTTTACAAACTGCATCCGGCAAATAGCGGGGAGCTTCAATCAAGTATACGACACCGGCATCCTCGGTACGCTCCGCAGCGCCGGAAAAATTCATCAGTTTGATAAGCCGTTCGTTTTTTTGGACATAGCCTAATTCATGCGCATACACAGCAATGGTCTGAGGATCTGAGGATAAATTCGCGATACGGATATTCAGATCTTCCCCAATATCGGACAAAAGCTGCACATGTTGTACGAGAGCTTCACGCTGCCGTCTTAACTGACGGCATGCAAAAAAACCTCGTGCCCCAAAGCACATACTCAAAAAACTATAAACAAACGCAAATACGAAGATCGGCGTAATAACTTTCAAATAAAATTTCATAATCGCTTCTAATAACGGCAAAATAAATATTTTCTTGAATTTTATTTAAAATACGCTATAATAGAAAAGTGATGATATGTTTTCCAACCGATGGTCGACATTTTCTAAAAATGTGCACGGCTTTTCGAGGCGCCCTATAAGAGTTCCGCTCATGTTATATACAGGGAATGCCGATACATGTTATAATAACACCGCTTTCGTGGAGAAATATTTATGGATAATTTTAACAAAACCGACGATTTATATGATCCCAATTTTTCTATAGACAGTAAGAGCACTGAAAAATTAGACATGTATGGTGTATGGCTTAAAAAAAAGAAAGATACTATCGAACCGCTCGATTCGGACGATTTTCAATCGGCGAGCGCTTCCGGCATGGAAAACGACCAAGATACTATAAATTTTGATGATGATTTCTCATTTTCGGATATGGCTGCAGATACTGAAATGCCCGAACTTGAGGAGTTGAACGATACAAATACTTCAACCGAAATACCGCTGGAAACGCCTGATCCTTCATATACCGACAGTGATACTTCCGATATTGCACTTGACGAAAACAGTTTTGAGTCATTGGATTTGGATGACTTTTTGTCGGATGACAGCCCTACCGAAGCAGCGCCTAAAGAAACAGCTGATACTTTTGTTGAAGAAGAGCCGATAGATCTTGACTTTACCGAAATCACGGATGATACCGAAAAACATTCGGGCGACAATGAACCGCCGGCAGGTCTCGAAAACTTCAGTGAAATTTCTCTTGAAGATTTTGAAGATGCAGCTCCGTCTGAAAGCTCCGAATCGGACGACGACTTTGAGGTGGTCGATGATTTTGACGATATTCTCAAAGACGATACATCCGAAAGACAAGAAGCCGAACACAGCAAGCAAAAAGAAGATGCCGTTTTCGACATTGACGTTACAGCCGATGATGAAGCGACTAAAGAGCAGCCGCTTGCGGAGCTGTCCTCACAGGTTGTAGAAGATAACGTCGATATTCCGATTTTCGGTGCAGACGACAAACAATCACCCGATGCTGAAAAACCTGCTTTCTTTGATGATATTGAAGCTGTTAAACAAGATTTACTTTCAACACAACATGTCGCCGAACAGGAAAATGCGACAGCAAAACTCAATCCGGAAAAGGATTCAAAAGAAACTATGGACACAACAGTCGTAACTACTCAACGCACTGCCGCTGAACAAGATAAAGCAACCGAATTGCTGATGCAAATTGCTCATGAAATCAGCGATCTGAAAGCAGAGCTGAATAGCTTAAAAGTGGGTATGGCGGCTCACTCAAAAGCAATTTCCGAAACAGCGGTAAAAGATTCCGGTGACCACCAAGAAGACAAAGCCGCCGATGCGGAAAGTTCGGGCTTTTTCAGCGATGATGATACGGACGAAACGATTGCACTCACCGGTGATGAGTTAAATAATATCCTTATTACGGCGGATTTCACTGAAGAGCGGAACAGTGAAGATGAGGAGCGGGCGTCGACCGATGAGGAATCTTCCGCGGAAACAACCGAAACCTATGAAGTACCGCCTGTACTTACGAAAGATATTGATCCCGAAATGCAAGAAAAGCCCCCTGCCGACCACTCCTTTGAGGAGAGTATAGCGGAGCTTTCTTCAGAAGAGAGAAATAGCGATCATGAACCGGAGACGGAAGGGGAAAAACTCCTTGCATCCGATCCGGTCTTTAATGTAGAGCCTTCCCCCATTACATCGTTGCCGGAAGATCTCAGTTACCTTGATGATCAATCGGAAGTTACGGATGAAGATATGGGGCTTATTGATGGAGATACGGCAGATCAGCAAGAAGCCGCCGAGCTTGAGGATATCGAAGAAGCTGAGCCTGTGGATGACGAAACCGACTTTGAAGATATAAATATAGAATCCTTCGATATTCCCTCGGAGCAAGAGATTGAAGTTCCCGCTGAAGACATGAAACCGGTTGACACCAAAATGGCTGCTGGAGAAATAACAGATGACCGTACGATCCACGAACTTCAAAATGACGAAGATTTCCGAAACCCGTTTGCAGACGGTTCAACTACCGCCGAAGCGGAAATAAAAGAAGAAATTATTGAAGAACCTTTTATAGCCGAAGTTCCTGCAAGTGAGTCGGAAGAAATCGAAGAAGCCAAATCTGAAGATACGGAAGATACAATTGAAGAATTGGACGCAATCGCTGAAGATACAAGTTCCGATCTTGAGGCGGAAAAAGAAAGCGAAAAAGTTCCCGAAGAACCGAAGCAGGAAACATTGTTACAAGCTGCGAGTAAAAAGCAGGAAACCATTTCTATTCCATTGGAACTGAAAAATGAGATTAAATCGGTTCTTTCCTATATGGATCAACTGTTAGAGGCATTGCCCGAAAAGAAGATTGAAGAGTTTGCTAAGTCCGAATATTTTGAAACCTACAAGCACCTCTTTGAAGAATTAGGCATTTCCTAATCCGTATATTTCACTTCGCCGCTATGCAATTCCGCATAGCGGCCAACTGCCTTCCTCATGCTTCCTTTTCGTCTCCATTCAAAATACAACCCAAATAAAGAAGCGGAACAGTTTGCCGCTGCCATTGAAGGCAATCCTACCATTATTATCATAACGGAGCCGGGAGAATCCTACCTCGCGCCCGTACTGAAAGCACAATTTCCTTGTACAAAGCGTATTGCGGTGCGCTACAGCGAAACACTTTTTTCGGATTCCGATTATCTTTGGGATGCTGTCTGGCGGCCGGGAAACGGTAGTTTGCCTTTTTTTCTGCTGTCTCACATACCCGATGAACAATTGGCAGGAACCCGTTTTTTAAGCTGGAGGGCTGCCGATAAAGCTTTTCCAAATGAGGCAGATACGGTTTGGAAAAACATCCGGTATGCAATCGATATACTTACTAGTATCATGCACACCCGATCTTTCTTCGGAAATAAGTGGCTTAAAAACACCATCAATAATTTTATCGGCCTTGAACACCCTGCGACGCTGCATTTCGGCGAACGGGATTTTATCTTAGCCGGAGCAGGCCCGAGCTTAGAACAGCTTACCGCAGCTCAGGTAGCGCCCTACTCTATCCTTGCAGTATCATCAGCGTGCACAGCCCTTACGGCGCGGGATATCTCGATAGACCTCTGCATCGGTACCGACGCCGGCTACTGGGCATTGCCTCATTTTGATAGGCTGCCTGCAATAGTCCCTGTCGCCTTTCCACTCGAAGCGGCCGTTCCCGCATCGATATTAGAGACTCATCCATGCGTGCCGCTTTCCTACAATTCTCCGCTGGAAACAATGCTCTTTACGGCGGCAAACCTGCAACCGCTTGCAGCCCGAGAAAACGGCACGGTAACGGGAACGGCCTGCGAACTGCTGTTACGGCATACAGACCGAAACATCATACTCGCCGGCGTCGATTTGGCAGCTGCAAAAGGTTTTACCCATGCACGCCCCCATGCAAGTATCGTACGCTTATTTGCTGCGGCGAATAGACTCCATCCGCTTGCAGATTCGCTTGCTGTCCAAAACTTTGCCGCGCAATCCCTTGAAACCTACCGGCAATGGTTTTTGCAGCTGCCGCCGGAATCCGCACGGAGACTTGCCCGCGCCGGTACGGGAGGAGCCCCGCTGCCAAATATCAAACCGATAGACCTAACAGCCCGCAGTTCCAATAACGCACAAACAGCAACACGGCTTTCGGCAGCCCCCCACCCTGCGCCTTCCCGCAATGAGCGCACACGGATTGCCCGCTCCCTGTTAAAGACACTGAATACCGAAATCCCTGCACTAATCGCAACGGAACCGGCGCGGCTCGCGACCGATGCTGCGGCACTTGAAAAACAGATATGCGTCTTATGCAGCTATACCGCTTATTGTAATGTGATAAAAAATCCTACGGATACAAAAGCGCAAACAAACTTAGCGGAACAGGTCAGCCGTGTACTCGGCTCGCTCATTAAAAGGATAAAAGCATGACGATCCTAGAGAAGAACCTTGCTGCGATAAACATCAAACAGCCGGAACTCGCAGAACATCTCCGGCGTGCTCAAATAGGGGCTGCTTATAAGGGTACTGCACCCGCAAAGACAGGGGAACCGGTGCCGCTCTTTGCATCGGGACAAGCGTTGCAGTCCCTCTATAATCCCGTACGGGAAGCAGAACGCACCGCTGCCGCGTTCTCCGTCGGCTTTATGCTTTTTTGCGGACTGGGGAACGGCATCCATATCAAACTTTTTTTAGATAAATCCTCCCAATCATTTTGTGCAATTACGGAATCCGATTACGAATCCTTCAAACAGCTGCTTTCGCTCATCGACTATACGGAGCTATTAGCCGACAGCAGGGTATTCCTTTTGCCGCCCTGTACCGATGCCGCTTTTGAAACCGCACTCGTAGCGGCTTATTTACCGGCTCTTCACGGCACCTTCAGCTATCACATCCTAAGGACATGGAGTGAACAGTATACAGCGCAAACAAAAGGTTTACCGGAGAAGATCGAGCACGCACTCGAAAAAATCAAAGCGGATTTTTCAGTTCAAGTTCATTTCGGGAAAATCTGGCTGCGCAATATTTTTTTAAATTTGCGCCTTGCAGGTTTCGTCAAACCTGCATACCCGTACACGGATACCAAGCGAACAGCGCTCATATTGGGGGCAGGCCCAAGCTTGGAAGAAGGATTGGTTCTGCTTAAGCAGCATCGGAAGCGGTACACGGTTTTTTGTACCGATACAGCCTTTCCCGCCGTATGCGCAAACGGTATTACACCGGAATTCTTCATCGCGATTGACCCGCAGCATATCTCATATCAGCATACCATCGGCGTTATCCCCAAAGAGACGATCGGCATTTTCGACCTTTCAGCTAACACAGCCGGAGCGCGCCGATTTTACGAAAACGGCAATGCCCTGTTCTTTACGGCAGGCGGGCACCCGCTCGTCCAAACAGCCGCACTTTTTTCTCCCATTCCGCCGCTTACCACGGGATCCGGCACCGTTGCCGTCGCTGCCTACCATGCGGCACAAGCGCTCGGTTACCGGCATATCGAATGCATCGGAATGGACTTTGCCTATACCGGCGGCACGGCGTATAGCCGAGGCACCTATCTTTCAGCCCAATATGCCGACGCTGCGATGCGCGTCATCTCGCAAGAGCACTCGTTTGTCCGCCTTATGTTCCGTACCGAAACCTACAGCGAACGGACATCAAAAGGCATCACCTATCGAACGCCGCTCTTGGATTCTTACAGGGCGGCTTTTGAAGCGGAAAAACACAGTATCATCCGCTGGCAACGGGCAGACTTTCAGCAATTCCCGTATACGGCATTCCTTGCATCCTTTACCGAAAACTTAAAACAAAACAGTCTGAATACCGTTATGCCGCTTCTTCCCGCACTTGCATGGTGTAAAGCCCATAGAAAAGGAAATTTGACCGATATGGAACTTGTATCGGAACTCATTTCGGAGTATACTGATTTATGATGAAAAAAATATTGATGTCGGTCTATGCCGCATGTGCATTGCTTGTTATTATTGGAAGTTTGCTATGGTTTGTTTTCACCCTTTACAGCGATTCCGCTGTGGGAAAAACGGAAGCGTTGAAGAACTTTAAGATATTTGCTCAGCATACCGGCGGAATTTTGTCGGAATCCATTCACGAGGCTGATTCTGCCCGGCTGCAAGTACAACTTGAGCAACTATGCCGTAACTACAGCAAATATGTTCAAGCAGTTTTAATTAGAGATAATGCCGGTATCGTATTTATCTGGCCGAAAAACACCGATATTTTTTCATATAATGAACAGTATATAGTCGAAGTAAAAAACCTACCGCTCTTTTTTACTGCTGCCCAAACACATATTCCGGTTAAAGAAATGGGTACTACCGTTACCGTCCATGCAGCGCTCCAAATGCTTCCGCTTGAAACGGTTTTTAACCGCGGTCAAATAGTATTCTTTTTATTACTGCTGATTGTGCTGATGACCGTTATAGTTCTGATCTTTTCGTACATTAACCCAAAATCTGTAGAAAAAAAATCAGCATTAAAAGATACAATTCGTGCTCCGGAAGCGGATATAACCGCTTTTGATGCCGTTCAACCCGATCTTCCCCTCGCTACAGCTGCTTGCGATAAAGAAGAAACCGCATCTTCAGCGAAAAATTTTACCGAAACGGACAATCCGGCTACCCTGCAGCAGGAGGATACGAGTACCTATAAAAACCATGCTCCCTTTAATGAAGAGCCGACGACGGGAGAACAAACAGTAAAGACGCATGAATTTGAACCTTCGTTGCCATTAGATGAACAACTGGAATCATTAAACCGTCTTCATATTTACGATGATGAACAGCCCCAACAAACCACGCCCGAGTCTCAGGAACACGCAGAACATATACAGCTTGACCACAGTACGATAGAGGAACTGGACGGCGCCGATACAGAGCAGCCGGTCTCCTCAAACACTGAACCGAATATTCAGAAAACAGCAGATACCTCGAAATCGGATGTCAACCAGAGCTTCGGCGCAGAAAACTACGGCTTCTTTGAAAATCATACCCACCCCCTAAAAGCGGTGGATGAAAGCCAAGAAGCAGCCAAACAACCGCCGATTACGACGTTTGAAAACACCCCGCTTTCGGATACAGCGCACAGCGATAGCCGTTCACTTGAACAGGCAACGCTCATCGAAGAATTGACCACCGCTATCACGGAAACCGCCGTTGCCGAAGAAGATTTAACGCTCATGCTGATCCATGCACCCGATCTTCCACATAATCAGCAAATTATCCATTTACTGCGTTCAACACTCGATCGTATTCATAAGATATTTATTTTTAATAAAGATACCCTCGGTATCATCATTTTTTATGCCCCCTTAGATCAGGCGATGCAAATTGCGAGCAGTCTCTATGATGAAATCCATGCGCTTTTAGATGCTTCCGCTAAAAAATCACTCGGTATCGGCCTTACTACAAGAGCAGGACGGCTTATTCCTGCTCCCCGCATGATCGAAGAAGCCTCGGCGGCAATCGGCAAGGCAACCGAAGAAGGTGGCGATCCCATTGTCGCCTTTCGAGTTAACCCGGATAAATACCGGCGCTGTCTCGCACGGTTAAACTAAGGGAGTGCTGATTAAAGCGAGGAGCGCATTTAATCAGTGTTTCCCTAACACAAATCATGCCGAAAGCCGGTTGACAGAGTAGTATTCTCTTATTATTATGCAGTTGCTGTTTACCGAACGGCGGCGTTTTACCTGTAAAGCGTTTTTATAAGATATTCCAAAACACAATGGATGGTTCACTATGAGTAACAAAGTTTCTTTCTTTTTCGGAAATCATTTCTTATCGACCGCGCCTTTCGATGATGATGATGATTTCGGCAATGATGATTTTGACGATGATTTTAGCGACGACGACTTTGATGATGATTTCGACGATGATTTTGACGATGACTTCGATGATGATTTTGACGACGGCGATTTTGATGATACCTATGACGATGACGACAGTTTTGACGACGACTTCGACGAATAAATTACGGAAATGAAAAAAGGAGCTGCTGAAAAACGGCAGCTCCACACACACGAGTAAACGTTATCCTATTGGGCAGCTGCAAAAACTCAAGTTTTAGAGGTGCCTGTTAAACAGAAGCAGTATCTTTGCGATGTTGATGCAGAAACTCAAAATCTGCAAGATATTGTAAACGGGACTGTACCAGATACAGCAATTCATTATACATATCAAAATTTACTTCCAATGCAATCGGAAAGACATATATCTCCGTTTCATTACAATACCGTTTAATAAACTCTGGGTCGTTGACAAACCCTAAACTGATCATATTGCTGATTCGGTCGGCGCACTTTAATACCTTTGCACGCTGTGAACCATGCCTAATAATATGCTGTAGATATTCGGGCTTTGTCTGCCCCGGCCGACGGGTAACTTCCATAACCAATTCATAGACAGCAGGAGATTCCGAGTCAATAGAGAGCAGTTCATTCACATTAAAATCAGGCACGTCTTCCAATACATCATGGACGATTGAGGCTTTAAGCAAAATACTATCGATATAGCCGTAGTCAATGAGCGTTGCCATAGTATCAAGCTGATGCCGGAACATATTGCCGCCTGCATGCCGAGCTTTTCCGCGAAGGCTGGTTGCCAAATGAATATAAGGGGCAAGATACATTCCTTTTAACAATGCTACTTCATGTTGTTCCATCTTCTTCTCCTTTTTCCCCTACTCTATACAAGGTCGTGCAAATACAGCGTGAACTTCTCAATCAGCCGTTCCGTTTGGCGCAGTTTTTCTCTTTCCCCTTCGACAACCTCAGCCGGAGCATGATCTGTAAAATTTGCATTAGAAAGTTTTGCCGTTAAACGGGACCGCGCCTGTTTTTCTTTTTCGAGTTCTTTTGTAAAGCGTGCAGCCAATTGACTGCGATCTACCTCGGTTCCGGTAATGATAAAGGCTTCAAAACCGGCTCCTACCGTCCCGATAGAATTTGCAGGTTTATCAGCAGGCGTTTCGATAAAGGCAATATCCGCGAGTCCCGCCAATAACTTAATTAAATCGATATTCTCAAACGCCGCCGCTGCGGGAGAGCCTGCTTCTATATAGAGCGCAATATGCAGTTTAAGCTGAGGATCGATACCGCATTCTGCTCTGAGCGCACGGATAAGCCGCACGATATTTTGCAGCGCTGAAAAACGCGCGGCTGCTGCCGTATCGATACGCTCTTCACAATAGACGGGATAATCAGCGGTTATCAGTGCCTTTGCACGGTGTGAAGCTCCGGCAGCGCAGTGTTCGGGAAGTTTGCGGTAAATTTCTTCAGTAACGAAGGGAAGCACAGGATGCAGCAGCCGGAGCGATTCTTCCAAAACGGCAAGCAGAACCGAGGTTATCCGGTCTTTTTCCGCATCATCTCCGCTCTTATAAGAAAGTTTTGTCCCCTCGACATACCAGTCGCAAAAGTTATTCCAGAAGAACTCATAAATGCCGTGCCCTACCTCGTTATAGCGGTACCCTTCAAAGGCTGCCCGCACATTTTTGACCGTTTCGTTGAGGGTATGGTAAATCCATCGGTCAAGCTCGGTTAATTCAGAGGCGGGAACGGGAACAATGCGCCGCCCTTCGAGGTTTCCTAAAATATAGCGTGAAGCATTCCAGATTTTATTGGCAAAGCGGGAGCCGAGTTTAAAGGATTCGTTATCGATAAGAATATCCTGCCCCTGCGTACACATAAAGGTGAGCGTAAATTTAAGGGCATCGGCGCCGTACTCATCGATAATATTCAACGGATCGATACCGTTACCAAGCGATTTGGACATCTTGCGTCCTTGTTTATCGCGCACTAAGTCATGCAGATAAACATCTCGGAATGGAACGGTACCGGTAAACTCAAGCGCCGCCATAATCATACGGGCAACCCAGAAAAAGATAATATCATGAGCGGTGATGACGGCGGAGGTCGGGTAATAGCGCTGTAAATCTTCGGTTTTTTCAGGCCAGCCGAGCGTCGAGAACGGCCACAGCCAGCTTGAAAACCACGTGTCGAGCACATCGCTATCCTGCTTGAGGGCGGCACTCTTACAGTGGGGACATTCGGTTACATCTTCTACCGAAACGGTCATCTTACCGCAGTCTTTACAATACCACACCGGAATTCGGTGCCCCCACCACAGCTGCCGCGAAATACACCAATCGCGGATATTTTCCATCCAATGGCTGTAGGTATTTTCCCATTTTTGCGGATAGAACACGAGTTCGCCTTTTTTCCACGCGGCAAGCGCCTTGTCTGCAAGCGGCTTCATTTTGACAAACCATTGCTCCGAAAGATACGGCTCTACGACGCTGTGACAGCGGTAGCAGTGTCCTACGGCATGTTTAATGTTTTCTTTCTCTTTAAATAAGCCCATCGCCTCCAAATCGGCAATAACCGCTTCACGGGCGGCTTTCACCGTCATGCCGCGGTATTTTTCGGGTACCGCCGCATTCAGCGTACCGTCAGGGTTTAATATATTGATAACTTCGAGATTGTGCCGCTTGCCGACTTCCCAGTCGTTAGGGTCGTGAGCGGGGGTTATTTTTACAGCGCCCGTCCCGAATTCCTTATCGACATAGCTGTCTGCAACAATCGGGATACAGCTGCCCGTCAGCGGCAGCACGAGTTTCTTCCCTACCAAATGAGTATAGCGGGGATCGTCAGGATGTACGGCAACCGCGGTATCGCCCAAAAGCGTTTCGGGACGGGTTGTCGCTATTTCGATATATTCCGACGCGGAAGGGGCACCGTTTTCATCGGCGAGGGGGTATAAAATATGGTACATTCCCCCTTTGGTCTCCTCATGGTCAACCTCATCGTCTGCAAGCGCAGTGCCGCAGGAAGGACACCAGTTAACCAGATAGTTGCCGCGGTAGATAAGCCCGCGTTCATAGAGGGTAACAAATACGGTGCGGACGGCATGGGAAAGCCCTTCGTCCATCGTAAACCGTTCCCGGGACCAATCGACAGAAGCGCCGATTTTACGCAGCTGATTGGTGATAATCGAGTGGTGCTTTTCTTTTACTTCCCATGTGCGTTTGAGGAAAGCTTCCCGCCCGAGGTCATGCCGTGTTTTGCCTTCCGCCTTTAGCTGACGTTCAACCACATTTTGCGTTGCGATACCGGCATGGTCGGTACCGGGTATCCAAAGCGTTTCATCACCCTTCATGCGGTGGTAGCGGACAACGACATCCTGCAACACGTTGTTTAAACCGTGTCCCATGTGAAGCACACCGGTTACATTGGGCGGAGGAATGGCTACGACATATCTATCGGTACTGTCAGTCTTTTTAACCGGCTTAAAACAGCCCTGCTTTTCCCAATCCGCATAGATTCTATCTTCAAAATCTTTAGGATTATATGCTTTTTCCAATTCAATCGTGTGCAATATGTCTTCCATGACGCCAATCTCCTGCTTCGCTTTTCTGCAATAAGTAAATATTTTAGTTATTTTTCGGTTATCGTTCAAGGGTGCGCGTGTAAGCGGATAAGTAATTAATTGGTCATGGGAAATAGTGAGGGGATAACTGAATCCTTTTATCTACGCATATCACATGTATTCATAATGCTTGCGATACGGTTGTATCCGGCAAAATATCCTCCCAAAAGCTTATCCGTGGCGGGAATCGGCGTAGCCGCTGCGGAGTAGTGCAGGATTTCCGTGGTGCTCCACAGCAATAAGCTCGGCGGCGATGGAAACCGCAATTTCTTCAGGGGTTTCTGCCCTGATGGGCAGCCCGATCGGTTTATAGATGGAATCGAGGTACTCTTTGCTGATGCCTTCATCGGCAAGCAGCTTTACCACCGCAGCATTTTTTTCAAATGAGCCGATCATACCGATATAGGCAAGTTTTTTACCATACAGGTACCGCAGTACATCCGCATCGCAGCGGTGCCCGCGAGTTACCGCAACGCAATATACGTTCTCGTGAAACTGTAGAACGGTGTGAGATGGCAATACGTCTTCTTTGGAAAACAGCTGCTCCAAGGGACAACAAAGCCGCCGCGCCGTCGGAAACAAATCTTCCGTAATACAATCGGCACGGTCATCCCAGACGGTAACGCGAAATCCGATAAAGGCAGCAACTTTTGCAAGCGCGCGGCCGACGTGTCCGCCGCCGAAGATAAATAGTTCAGGGTCATTCCCTATCTTTTCAAGATACACTTGGATTGAACCTCCGCAGGCAAGCCCTTCCTCTGCTGTAAGATTTTTCTTTATGATACAGGTAGCATCGCCTGTTTTCAGCATTTCACGTGCTTTTTTGATCACTTCATGTTCGGAAATACCACCGCCTACCGTGCCGCGGACAGCTTCCGCAGTTACCCACATCGACGTTCCGGCTTCTCGCGGAGAAGATCCATGCGCTTCGATAATTGTGCATAATACGCCCGTAATACCGTTTGCCGTATCGGCTGTAACATACTTTAAAATCTCGGTATCCATAGACTATTTATCCTCTTTTTGTTCCAGCGCTCTCTCGTTTTCGAGTATCATCGGTATATCGGTATAAATCTCTGATTGATACGAACTCTTTGTATTCAGCATATTTTGGGTATTCAAATAGGCCAAGCCGACCGATTTTGCACGGATCATCGTCTGAGGATTTCTGGTTAAAGCATCCCACGCACGGGTAGATTCCGCATACAGTGCAAGCGCACGTCCGTTCTTCTGAGAGTCGCCCGTTCGCTCGGACAATCTGCTCAGCGTTGCGCCCAAATTATTAGCCGTATGCATATAACGCTCAATAAACGCAACATCGTCAGGGCGAGTATTGGACAATGCTTGTTCTTTCCGCGCACGCTGTGCATTCAGCAAGCCTAAAAGCTCTTCATACGCAGCCAAAGCAGCAAAATAATCGCCACGCTTAAAGAACGCATTTCCAAATCCGTACAGCAAATTCTTATCGTGTGCTTTTTCTGCATACGCATGACTCATTGCTTCTATTGCCTGCCGGTAATTTTCCTGTTGATAGTGTATATAGCCGATTCGGTAATTCACCGATGGCGTGTTATACAGTTCTTTTACCGCATTTTGATAGCTGTCAAGCGCCGAATCAAAATTATATGAGATAAAGTAGTCGATGTCGCCGTAATCCGCATAGAGCTTTCCGATAGCTTTGTTCGGCGGCAGCGGTTTAAAGGCTGTATATTCGCGGTATATATTTAGCGCGTCAGCATAAAGGGTTTGGGCTTCAAGGTATTTTTTCTGATCTACCAACTGCTCTCCCAATAGGCGCATTGCATCGACATAATTACCGGTACGCCGTGCGGTCATCGGGGCGGCGGTTTTAAACAGCTTAATCGATTCGGTCAAATTTTCTATTGCACCGTCCTGCTTATTATTGTAGATAAAAAAGCGGCCTAAATTATAATACGCTTCCGGCATCGTTTTATCTGTCTGCACGGCTTTTTCCAACAGCATACGCACATCGTCGATTTTTGAGCGGAGTTTTTCCGAATCGAGCGGTTTAGGATTATACCGTTTTTCGAGCAAGTAACCGCTCAATTCAGTGAGATTTTCCGCGCCGATTTTCGTTATGCGGGAAGAGAAATGATCTTTGAGATTCAGCACTTCCGCCAGATTATCCGTGCGGATAAAATAGCGCATCATCCGTACAAGGAAGGTATCGCTTTCACCGTATAGCTCGATTAGTCGGCTGTAAACCTTTACCGCCTCGTCGTACTTTTCAGGATCTTCATCGGCCCAATTCATAAACACATCGCCGAGAGCGAGCATTCCATCCTTATCATTGACATAATGATCGAGTACGCGACGACGCAAAACCGCTTCAGCTTTTTCGTAATTACGCAGATCGGTACTCAACATATCGGCGTATTCCAAGCCGCCCTGCTTATCGTTCGCAAAGTCGTAAATGAGGCGGAGATACATTTTTTCCGCAGCGGTAAATTGTTTTTTCGCTCTAAACGCACGAGCATACGAAAAATACCATTTTTTCTTTCGCTTATAATCACCTGCCCGATTAAATTTTTCTATTGCAGTTTCATACTGCCCGTTTTCCAGATAGGAATAGCCGGTCTTATAAAAGGCTTCCGAGCGTATCGGTTTATAAATAAACTGCCATGATAAGACTGAAATACAAAATACCAGAATAAGCGCAATGGCAGACATAACGGCAACAGGCAAGAACCGATGCATAAACCAATATTTAAAGGTCTGTTTTTCCCGTTCATACTCTTCAACCGTCTTCCGTTGAAATCCGCGTGGAATAGGAATCGATCTATTGATTATCTTTTCGAGCTTATTGACAACTTTTTTAAGAGAATCTTTTTCCAGTACAAAGCGGATAAAATTCATCTTATTTTCAGGTCGGTCGTCGCCATTGGCGATATAGTCCTGAATAGCAAGCTGCACATTAAACGGGAAGGTTTCAAGCTTGTTTAAAAAATTAAAATAATCATCATCCGATATTGTTAACGCTTCGCCGCCATCCGAAGAACCGGTACTCTTGGCAATAACGGAATCGAACATCTGCGAGTGAGCATCAGCCGAAAAATCTTTAAAGTTATCAGGAAGATTGAATTGATCGTCAGCTACTTCCGTTATATCGCTGTCAAGCGGATTTTCTTCCAAAGAAAAACCGCTTTGATCCCCGCTATCGCCCTCCGGCTGGTTAAAAAAGGTATCGGTTATGTGCTCCGGCATACCGATTCCGTCAAAACCGACATCAGTACCGGCAATCGGTGGAATGGCAATCGGCGGAATACTGATAGGTTCGGTACTCGGAGTATCCATGCTAAACTCAAATGACGACGCATCCGCTCCGTCATCCGCCGATTCGGCTGGAGGATCATCCCTATTTTCGGAAAAGAGTGAAAGTTCATCCATATTGTCCAAACTATCGGATTCTTCCGTAGTACTGCCGCTTTCATCCTCATTGACAGTGGAAGCTGCTGAGGTATTGGACTGGGTGGTTTCATCGGATACCGGAAATTGAGCGGTTTCTTCATCATCATCCATATCAGGAACATCAAAATGAGAATGATCATCCACTTCATCCAAATCGCCGGAAACATCAGGATTGCTTGAAGCATCATCAGAAGAGGAATCAAAAGCCGATAAATCAATGTCGGGAATAGTAATATCAGGGATGGTACGCTCTTCTTGAAGCATATCTTCATCAGCCGGAACTTCATCACTTTCATCTAACGTTTCCACATCTTCCGGAATCGTATCATCATCAATCGTATCATCAGCCGGCGTAGATTCATTTGCTTTTATCGGTTCGGGCGCAAAATCAAAGGAAGAAAGCATATCGTCAAAATTAAACGGATCATCACGCTCCGTTGATGGTTCATCGGTAGCCGTAGATTCGGCGATATCGGAAGCATCTGAATCATCTCCGGAAAGATTGTCAAAATCAAATGAAGAAAGGAACGTATCCATGTCTGAGGTATCCGGCATTCCTTCTTCGTCAACGGGATACGCATCTCCGGTTACCACTTCGGGTTCGTCGGGCTTGGCGCTCGGTTCCTCGGCTTGAGGAGATTCGGTATCGACCGAATCATCTGCACCGGAAGGCGCAAGAGAGCCTGTATCGTCGATGCCATTATCGCCGAAATCGGTGGGAAAAGGGGTATCCATCGATATGTCGGGAGCATCCGTAACCGGCACCGTATCGAACATATCGGGAACCGATTCGGCAGCCTGTTGCGATGCGGGCATAGACTCGGAAGATTTGTCAACGGCATCATCAGCAGCAGCGGTTTGCTCCGGCTCCGTTGCAGGCAGTAAGGCATCGAGATCAATATCGGGAACCTCTTCCTGATTCGGCAGAGGGAGTTCATCATAGACTCGCTCGCCCCACCGAGCAGTTACTCCATCTTCATGAGCAATCTTTTTCAGATCTTCTCTAAACTTAGTAATTTCATTTAAATTCGGCATAAACGCGCACAAAAGCCCCTTTCTCTTGTAATTTCGGCATTTTTAGCATATATCTTAAGGAGCACCGTATAAGGGGTGCTTCAAAAGCCGTTACTTTTTCGAACATCCCCTTAGACGTTCCCGAAGGATGCGAAGCAAATCCAACCGAGTTTTAGAGATGCCTTATTACTCTTTATAATACTGATTAAACACCTGCGTGATATACGCTTGATCCGCAACGCCGCCCAGCTCGCGAATGGAATGCATCGACAAGATGGGGTTCCCGATATCGACCGTCTTAATCCGCAAGTTTGTCGTCGTAATCGGTCCAATGGTTGAACCGCCTTTTATATCGGAACGGTTGACAAAGTTTTGGCATGGAACGCCGGCCCTTGCACAGAGATCTTTAAATATCCCCGCCGAAATACCGTCGCTCGCATAGCTCATCGAAGCGGCAAGTTTTACCACCGGTCCGCCGTTTACAAGCGGGAAGTTGGTAATATCGTTTTTTTCGGGATAATTGGGATGGAAAGCGTGCGCCTGATCGGCGGAAATAAGGAAAGACCTGCTCAACTGCTGCTGGAACAGTTCAAACCACTGCTCACCTGCTTCACACTGGGCAATCGTAATTCGCTTGAGCGTATCCGCAAAGAACGGGCTACCGGCGCCCTGCATCGTTTCCGAGCCGACTTCTTCGTTATCAAAGATACAGGCGGCTTTTACATAGTCTAACGGAGCATCTTGCGCAATCAGCGCATCGAGGGATGCATAGGCCATACCGAGGTTGTCGATTTTTCCCGTCGAAAAAAATTCATCGGAAAGACCGCAAAAACTTCCGGGCTGCGTATCATACAAATAGAGGTCAAAGTCGAGGATTGTGCTCACCGGAACATGCAGCTGTTTAGATATCAGTGAAATAAGATATCCGTCCTTTTCAAACTTTTTATTGATGATACCGAGCAAGGGCAGCACATCTTTTTGACGTTCAATTTTATACCCGTCGTTTACTTCGCGATTCATGTGGATAGCGAGGTTCGGTATGATAAGCGGCGAACCTTTAAACGAGAACAGCATCTCTTGAGGCGCAAGCGGATCATCCGTCCGCACAACTACACGTCCCGCTGCGGAAAGCGGGCGATCAAACCATGTTGAAAGAATTGCCCCGCCGTATACTTCGGTATTCAGCTTGAGGTAATGATCTTGCACCGTTACTTCGGGATGCGGCTTTATCCGCAAACAGGGGGAGTCGCTATGGCTGCCGACAAGCTTAAATCCGCGCGCTTTCTTCCCGCGGCTCATCTGCCATGCGATAAGAGCGCTGCCATTTGCGGTTACAAAGTATTTTCCTGCGGGCTTTAAATCGAAAGCATCCGAAAGGTCAAGACGGGTAAAGCCGACCGCTTCGAGCTTTTTACCGGCATTTTCAATCACATGATACACCGACGGGCTTTGATCGATAAACCGCATCAGTTCACGGGCATACTGTTTTTGCATCGCCATACCTATACTCCTTAGGGGGTTACCCTGATTATCTTCTTTAGTATACCTGCCTTTTATAATTTTGGGAAGGTTGCGGGATGGAATTATCGGGTATCCTCAAGGAGCAGTTTCAGAGAAACCTGAGAAAGTATTGTTGAACGTGTAATAAAGCTTACACCTGTTCAAACGAGGCTTGCAGATAGGCAAGACGGATGCGGCGCACCTTTACGGTCAGTTCCTGATTGAGTTCCGGTTCGGCATCAAGCGTTATGTCGCCTTCATATCCAAGCGACGGAATAAAGATATGAGCCTTTTTGCCCATTGCCTCAAGCACAACCGCCGTCCCCCGCCAATCCGGATTTTGCAGCAGATACACGAGCGTCCAATGCTGACGGGATGCCCGTTCCGCAGAAACACAGGCGCGCCCTGCGACGTCCCCCGCCGCTATTTTAAGGATGAACTCTGCCGCAGGCGTCAGCGGTTTACCGTCAATATAGTTTAACAGCTGGCGATGACTGACCAAGTCCCCGTAGCGGCGGAGCGGGCTTGTTACCTGTCCGTACATAGCAAGCCCGAGCGCAGCGTGCATCGAAGGAATGGTACCCACGCTGCGCGGGCGCATGGCGCGCCGCTTCCGGTATTCCCCTGCAAGGCCGGACGGCAGCTTATTCGGCAGTTCGGGCGCCTCCTGACTGATGTACTGAAACGGAATGCTGTGCTGAAAGGCAAAACGGGCGGCAGCTTCCCCTGCAAGCAGCATCATCTCTTTAATCATTGCAGACGCTTCAGTCTGACCAATGGGCTGCACCCGCACCCGTTTTATGCCGTCCTGCTCCGCCAGCGTAATAGACACTTCGGGAAAATCGATGGATACGGCGCCTGCATTTTCCCGTCTGATGCGGTTTTTCTCTGCAATGGCAAAAAACGGAGCTAACGCGGGTGAATCCTTTTGCGCATCAGCTTCTTCGTACGTCATCCTAATAACCGAAAGTTTGGTACGGTGGATTGAAACCTCTTCGATTGCACCGTCACTACCGAGGAGCAGCTTAAAAGAAAGCGCATAAGATACGGGTTTTAGCCCGAGGGCAAAATAGTCAACCGCTTTTTCGCCGAGCATTCGAGCTGCCCCCTCAGGTGTATATAGTGTTGCGCCGCGAGCACAGGCATCGGCATCGCTTTGCGTATCCGCCTGAATGGTGTCGGCAGGGTTTGCAATGTGAATCCACAAGTATGTTCCGTCAAAAGAAACCGCATCGTCGGGATCGGTACTGCCGGGATTATCGATTGCATACGCAGGGATTGCCGTTAAATCGAACGGATCGGACGGAAACACAGGCGCGGTGATATCCGCCTTAGATGAATGAAGCGAATGGCCGAAGCGTGCAGGATAGGGATTTTTTTCGATAGGCCAAAAACCCGTTTTTAACAGAATCTCGTGCGCCTGTTCGGGAGTTTGCTCCATCTTTGCATCTTTTAATATTTTGGAAGCGGAAGAACTCCCCAAGGCGAGCGCCTCAAGCTCTTGAAAAAACGGCGTATATAATTCTTTACTTTCTGTAAACGGCTTTCCCTGCATACAGGCGCGAAGGGCTGCGATAAAATCCTGCCGCAGTTTTTCGGCCTGCGCTTTCTCCGTCTGCTTTTGATTAAGCCGCTCTATTTCCGCTTGCGTGCGAATACCGATCGGATCCGTAGGCGAAGTACAAATAAAATAGGGCGAACGACACAGAGCTTGCCACAACTGCCAGCTTTGCTCCGCCGTGTACGTTCCCCATAGCAGCTCCGCAAGCTCGGTGAAAGACGGCGTTTCTCCTTCAAAGAAATCCGCAGCTTCGCCAAAATCCGCAGCGGGAACTTCGGCATCAAGCGCCGCCTTAATGCTCCGGCATTCTCCGCTATGGAGCAGCACAATGTCTTTTTCGCGTACTTTCTTTGAACCGGATTCCAACGCAATTTCAAATTTATCAGCCTGTACATCGGTAATGAGCGCAGGCTGATTTTTATAGAGAACGAGATTACCTTTTTTCATTTATATTCCGAATAGTGATGTTCCGTATTTTGTTATTACCGTATACCACCTGTAGAAGATTTCCTTGCCGGTGATACATCAGTGCATCGCAGCTGCGGTACACCGCTTTTCCGCACACTTTTTCAAAACCATCACGAGAGTCGCCGGTGCGTATATCATTAAAGAGCGTTAACGATGACGGAAAACCGACACTCATCTGCAGTACCGCTCCGTCCCCGTCTTTAGAGCGTATGATAACTTCGGTATTAAGCAGTCGATACAGCCAGCGTTCGTTGTAATAATTGTAGATAATTGCAGACGGTCTATTCCACGCACTCAACAGTTTATCAACCGTATCGCCGACAGACACATTGCGGAGCACAATCGGAGTAACCGCTTCAGGTTCTTTTAAGATATCGGCAAGCCATTGCCTTTCTTTTGCAGCGCCTGTTTTATTGTTTAATTTTTTTAGGATACGGAAATAATTGCAGCGGATTAGCCGTTCATCGGCAGGAAATCCCGTCGTTACAAACAACACTTTACCGGTTGTTTTTCGAACAGATGAAGAGAGACAATCAGCCAGCAGCTGTTGCGCCTTTGTATAGTCTTTTCTTAGTAGAGACAACAGCGCAGCATAGTTTGCCCGCGCTGTTTTATCATCAGCACTCGTATGAAAGAGATCAGCCTGTTCTGCAATGCTGAGTACTGCATTCCGTTCATGAGTCAGCGGAGACGAAGCGAGTAGATACGCATACCCCGATGCGATTCCCGCCTCGTATATCATAGTAAGATAATCGCTATATGCTTTTTTTGCCTGCTCGTATACAGCGCTGTTACTCCGTGTCGGCATTGTCTTTGAAACGTAATCGGACTGTTCATCGTCATCATTTTCAAACATGAAATCCGCCGACTGAAAAAACGCAAACACCGATGCATTATCATACACTGCAGCAGGAAGAATAGTAGCCATCTCCGTATCCCGCTTATCAAGACTGCTTAGCCATGCTTGATGAGAAACGAGAGCATTCAGACGATTGATATAAAGGCTCTGCGGAAAGAGTTGCAGTAAATTACCCAACACAGTACGCGCATCGGCGGTTCCTCTGCGATTCTGAAGTGCAAATAGTACCCCTGAAATTTCTTCGTACAGATGCGTAATATCATCTCCGTTACTGTTTAACTGCTCAAACCGTACAGCAGGTTTTATGGAGCCGGTTGCAAATGATGCGAAGACTTTTGCCGTTTCCGTATCAGCGTAAAGTGAAGCCAACCGATTAAGCCATGCTTCCAATAACCCCTGAGGATAACCGGCAACATTAAGTAATACGCTTGCCATGATGTCGGCGGTATATAATTTTTCAGGAGAAAGCGAGATGATCTTAGCGGTACTGTAATAGTTGAGCGCAAACTGCGCCGTACACACTGCAGCGATAGGGGCAAAAAAATTCTCTCGCTCGTTATTCAAATTCCGTATCCTACGCGCAGAACCGGCGGTATCCATGAAAAGAACGGAATCGATATAATCCAAAAGACCGGTACTTACAAGAAATGTCCCGTCGGGATACATCATACAACGGGCATTTTTCCGGTCAGTTATAATTAAGCGCATCGTGCCGCGAAAGAGTTCGGTTCTGCGTATCAGCATAAAAAGAGATGTTTCGATAATGTTATACCATTCGCCAACTTCGTTCGCCGCTATTTCATGTGAAGAAGCCTCCGCTATTTCGTCGCGATACACCTGCATCAGCCGCTCACGGGTATACATTCCCTCCGTCAACGGATCCGTAAAACCGGAAATTGCAATAAAAAAAAAGGAAAGTAAAACAAGAACCGTTCGGCGCATATCTTTCATACGCTAAAGCATATCATAGCGACGCAAATATAGCAATCCACGGTAAACGCATCAGACTCCTTTTGAAATATACGGCACATCTACTGCGTTACCTTGCCAAAAGTGTACATCCTTGTACACTTTTGGCAGCGAGTTTCAGCATCGCTGAAACATCGCTTCTGATGGAACCAGCGGCATCCGTGCCGCTTCTGAATATCCTCAACGTATCAGTACCGCCACGGACGGCGGTGGTTGCAAGCAGTAGCAAGTTTTTCGCTAAGAAAAACTTGTCGTTAAAAAACGTACACGGATGTACGTTTTTTAACAGGCTATTTCAAAAGGCTAACGGAAAGTATATTTTTAACAATCTCCTGATTTTGCGATCTATATTTACTCGTCTGATGCGTTTGCCCTTCCGTAAGCCTTTTGAAAATAACGAGGTAGATACAAGGAGATAGGCAAAAAAGTACCGCAGGCGTATCTTTGATACGTTGAGGACACTTTTTTGCCGTACGACGCAGTAGATGCCTTGTTATTTTCAAAAGGAATGGTTAGTCGGTCACAGAGTGAAGCCATTTACCGGATCTAATCCGCCACAGCCCTAACAGCAGTTTGAGCGGCTCCTCACTAAAGAGGCACATATAGACGACCCACGGCGGAAGCGCGGTATGAATCGATACGGAATAGGCAAGCGGAATTGCAATCAGCCACATAATGAAGGTATCGCAAATCATGCCGAAACGGGTATCGCCGCCCGCACGCACCAGCCCTATCAGAATACACATGTTGCAGGCTTTGAGGGGATAACAGCAGGCCAATACGATAAAGAGCTTTTTAACCGTTGACAATACAATCGGTTCCACATTAAAGATAAACGGAACAAGATACGAAATGGGGATAAGCGCCGCGCCGATAAATATCGCAACAATCGGAATAAATAGCAGCACTTTAGCAGCATATTGCCGTGCATCACTGTCATGCTTTTCGCCTATTTTCTTTCCGATTAAAACACTCACTCCATTACCGAAGCCGATAAAGATAACCCATGTCAACTGCGAAATAGTATTGGTAATATTAAAGGCGGCATACGAAAACGTATTGATACTTGCAAAAATTTTATGATGGAATGTAATCCCGAAAGACCACAAGGTTTCGTTTAGCAATACCGGTAGTACGATTACAAGGTACACTTTTAAGAATTTAGCATCAAAAGTAAAGTGGCTTTTAAACGTTCCTAAAACGGGATATTTCCGATACTTTGTTACGGTAAAAGTAATAAAGAGTTCAACAAAGCGGGCAATAACAGTTGCGATAGCCGCCCCGCGAACCCCTAGTGCAGGAGCTCCGAATAACCCGAAAATTAAAACAGCGTTCAGCGTCGTATTGACAACCAAAGACACCAGTGTCGCACCGACTGCAATTTTCACCTTTTCGATGGAACGCAGCGTAATCATCAGCATAAAATTTATCGCAAAAGGAATAAAGCACAATGCCGATAGCCTCAGATATTGCACACCGGTTTCAATAACGGCGCTATCCTTTGTATACAGCGATAGTATTTCTTTCGGCATACTCACACAGCAAACCGTAAAGAAAACAGCGAAGAATACGGACACCAGCATAGAAATACCGAGCGTTTTCTGTAAGCCCTTAAAATCTTTTTTTCCCCAGAACTGTGCCGTAAATACCATGCTACCGGAACCGATACCGTATAGAATCAGGTTGAGCAAAAAAAAGAGTTGGTTCCCCAAGCCGACAGCCGCAAGCTCGATAGTACCGAGCTTACCGATCATCACCGTATCGAGGATATTGACAAAGGCGCTCAGAAAATTCTGTAGCATAATCGGGAGAGCGATTGTGAATAATGTTCTTAGAAAATTTTTATCAAAAAATACCGCCCTGAATCGCGCTGTCATCGTCATATACGCATTCTCTCCATCAATCAACAACCCCGACGCAAGCGTCGGGGCACACTGCTCAACGTTTCGCACTGTGTGTTCTATAAGGTGGTTGCAGTCGGCTTTAATACCCTTTGTTACGACGCAAGCGTCGGGGTATTAAACCCTCCGCACGAATAAACCAATAGACTTGATGTTTTAGAGGTTTTTCTATTCCGTTTCCCAGCGGCGTCCGAATAATTTTTTTACAAAGCCTGCAAAGCCGCCGGTTTCGGGAATTTCGGTTTTTTCCATACGTGATACAATGTGCTTTAGACAGCTTGCCGCTTTGCCGTTGGGCTCTGCAATAATAAAAGGTTTTTGTTTGAGGACAGCTTTTGTTACCAAAGGATCATTATAGATGAAGCCCAGATATTCAATTTTAAGATTTAAAAACTGTGCGGCAATGTTGATCATCCGATCTGCAATTCGCTTGCCTTCTGCCGCCGAATCAACCCTATTGATAATCATTTTAAGATTGAGGTTCATGTTATCGACTTCCGTTGCAATCACCTTTATGATACCGTAGGCATCGGTAATCGCAGTCGGCTCGGAGGTTGTGATAATAACTACCTCATCGGCAGCAGCGACAAAGCTCAGTACGTTCTTAGACACCCCTGCGCTCGTATCGATGATAATAATATCGACATCGGAAAGCGTATACATTTCGTTAATAAATTCATTGCGCTCCGCTTCCGCCATATTCGCAATCTTTGCAAAACCGGAAGCGCCCACAATCAGCTTAATACCGTATTCGGTGTCAATAATAATTTCCGACAATTTCTTCTGCTTTTTAATAACATGATACAAATTGTACTGCGGAATAACATTCATAATAACGTTGACATTGGCGAGTCCGAGATCGGCATCAAGCACAATAACTTTCTTTCCCATCTGAGCATACGCAATTCCCATATTGGTGGCGACGTTGGTTTTGCCTACGCCCCCCTTACCGCTGGTAACGGCAATAATGCGAGTCTTTTGCGCCGTATCCTGACTACTGCCGATAGCGTCAGCCGTTTTATGTATTTCTTTCATTAAAAGACGTAATCCGTCAGCTTGATCACCCATTCGTTTCTCCACACTTTAAACTTTTATCAAATTGATTGCGTTTCGGGCTTCTTTAAAGCAGAAACTTTAAGCAGTTGCTCTCTATCTTTATTGCATAGTTGATTGATATATTCGTCATCGATTGAAAATCCTTTTAGTTTCCTTAAAAAGACTTCGACATCGGCAAGCATAAAATCCTGTGGAACTTCCTGCCCCGCCGTTATATACGTTATCGGTATATTCGTTTCCGAAATAACACTCAATAAATTACCGATATATGAGGTTTCATCAAACTTTGTGATGATTAGCGATTTGTATTTAAAAACCGCATACTCTTTCATAATCTCGCGAATATCGTTTATCCGCGTTCCGGCGCATACTGTCAAATATACTTCGGCATCATCCCCCAATTCGGTAAAATAATTTTGCATGGTCGAAATCTTTTCGCGGTCTTTCGGACTCCGACCGATAGTATCGATACAAATAACATCGGCTTCTTCGCGATACAATGCCATATATTTGCGTACTTCTGCGGGACTTGACGCAACCATCAACGGAATTCCCATCAATTCACAATAGCGCTTCATCTGATACGCTGCCCCGATACGCCAGTTATCAATTGTAATCACTTTAACGCGCAAGGGATGTTCGGAATTTTTACGGATATACTGCACGGCAATTTTCGCAAGCGTTGTTGTTTTCCCAACTCCTGTAGGACCAACCAATAACACAACTCGAGTTTTAGGTTGACTCTCAGCAGGTTTAATTTTGATCGATTCGGCAAGCAATTCAAACAGTTTTTTCTGCACCGTCAAAAAATTTTCAATTTCGGTATAGCTTAGCTCATCCTTCAAACGGGCAGAAAGCTTTTTGATATATGAAGGAGAAAAATCATTTTCTTCGAGTATTTTTTGAATTTTAACAATATGCTCATGTTCGGCATCTACCCGCGGTGCGTTCTGTTTTTTCATTTCCGTCACAAGTCGTTCAACCGTTTCCGCCAGTTTATCCAAAGATTGTGCTTGCACCGGTGTAGGCACAGGCTTTTTTTCAGGACTCTTTTTCGAAGTCATATCAACATATTGGCGCAGTTCATCCGCCGCCGCAGGATTCTTATTTGCATATCGCGTTACAATTTTCCGCCGCTCTTCTTCATCGTTGAGATTATTTATATGAGCAACTCTGGGCGCCGGTTTTACCGGGGTCTGCTGTTCGGAAAGTAAGGACGGTCTTTGAGGTAAGGTATCGTTTATCGTAAATGTTATCTCCACCACATCTTTTTCCAAAAGCCCAAACAGCCGACTGATCTTCGCGTCTTTTCTTCTCCAGATGGTAACGGCATCGCCATGCTTTTTTGTAATTTTTCTCAGACATTTTTCATACGTCGAATCTTGCTCAACAAAAAGTTCCATTAGTTTTTATCCTGTTCCAACTTAATCTCACCGATCACTTCAACCTGTATGTCCTTCGCAATTTCGGGGATGGAGAGTACCACAAGATCAGGAATCTCCCTATCGGTTGAATTTTTAATCAAAATACGGGCGGAAGCTTCGGGCGCCAGTACAATAGGAAGGAAGCCGTTTTTCTGCATCGTTGTAACCGCTTGGATAAGCGATCGTATCCACATCCGCTGCTCGGACGGTTCCAGCGCCGCCATCGGTCCGTTTACCGTATCTATTCTGCTTTCAACAATTTTTTTTGAGCAAGTGCAGGTTCGACCGTCAGCACATGGAGTGTTTTATTTTCATCGGCATATTGTAAACATATCTGCCGTCCGAGCGCCTGCCGAACCTTTTCTACAAGTAGAGAAACATCGGAGGTAATCGGACGGAAATCCGCAAGCGTTTCCAAAATAACGATTGTATTGCGGATGGATACCTGTTCCCGCAAAAGCCCTTGCAGCACTTTCTGTACCTCACCGAGGCTGCATACCTTTGCCGCTTCGTCGATAACCGCCGGATAATCCTTGCGCAGCGCATCCATAATCCCCTGCACTTCCTGCCGTCCGAGAATTTCGGCGGCATGCTTTTTAATCACCTCAGTGAGGTGCGTCGCGATAATCGCAGGAGGATCTACCACGGTATAACCGGCGCGCTCGGCACGATCGCGATTCTCTTCGGATATCCATACGGCAGGTAAGCCAAAGGTAGGATCGACAGTGCGCTCGCCGGGAATTTCTTCGGAAACGCCGCCGGGATTTATACCGAGGTACCAACCCATACGGATTTTTCCCCGCGCCACTTCTACGCCCCTAATCTTAAAACAATATTCGCTCGGTTCAAGCCGCATATTGTCGATAATACGGATACGCGGGGCAACCAAACCGAGGTCGAGCGCAGCTTCCCGCCGAATGCGTGTAATACGCTCAAGCAGTTCCGCACCCTTGTCCTTATCGACAAGCGGAATCAGCGCGTAGCCGAGCTCCAGCGACAAAGGATCAAGCGGCACAATGGGAGCAATTTCTCCCGGTGCCCCAGGCTCTCCTCCGCTTCCAGCGCGCTGTTGCTGCCCAGCCTGTTTTTGTGCAGCCTGCTTTTCTTTACCGGCCTTAAATGTCTGTTCTTCCTTGATGATTCTCCACCCGACAAAGGCCAACACAAACGCGATAATAAATAACACAACATGGGGAAAGCCGGGAAGCACTCCCATAATAGCAAGCGTACCGGCAGCAACAAAGTAAATCCACCCGATTTGGGAAAACTGCTTTTTAATATCCTGCCCGAATGAGCCTTCGTCGATCATACGGGTAACCAGTAAACCGGTCGCTACCGACAAAAAGAGCGAAGGCAGCTGCGCAAGCAACCCGTCCCCAATACTCAACGTCGTGTAGGTGCGCAGCGCATTAGAGAAAGATTCGGTTCGGAACACCATCCCGATAATCAAACCGGCAATAATATTGATAACCGTAATAAAAATACCGACTTTTACGTTACCGGACACAAACTGGTTTGCGCCGTCCATCGCGCCGTAAAAGTCATCTTCCCGTTGCAGCTGTTCTTTTTTCTGCCGGGCTTCTTCATCGGTAATAATACCGGCATTGTATTCGGCATCGATGGACATACTCTTTGTCGGATGAGAGTCGAGTTTAAAACGGGCTGAAACCTCGGCGACCCGCTTGGCGCCTTTCGTAATAACAAAGGCCTGCACCGCAATAAGGATGATAAAGATGACAAACCCTATAACGAGACCTTGACTACCCGATGCGCCGATAACAAACGAGCTGAACGCCCGTATCATCGCACCGTCAAATGCTTCCCCTTTGGAAAGGATAAGACGAGTAGACGACACGTTCAATACCAATCCGAAGATGGTACTGAGCAACAGCAATGAAGGAAAGACCGAAAAATCGGTAGCACGTGCAGTAAACAGGACAATCAACAATACGACAAGACTGAAGGTGAGGTTCAGCGCCATAAAAAAATCAAGGAGCACAGTGGGGAGCGGGATGATAAACATCAGCACCATGAGAATGACGGTAAATGCAACTGCGATATCGATATTGTATTTTTTTGCGGCCATAATTATCTTCTATAAAATTCCTGTTTTTTGTTGTTGAGGGTATATACTTCTGCAAATACTAACGAAAGCGCCCGATAATATTCCTCAGGAATTATATCACCGATTTGAACTTTCGCATAGAGTGCACGAGCAAGCGGTTTGTTTTCTATTAATGGAATATTATGCTCACGAGCGATCGCCTTTATCCGCTGCGCCATTGCATCGGCACCCTTTGCCAGTACCATCGGCGCTGCCATCGTTTTTGAATCCCACTGCATTGCAATAGCAAAGTGCGTCGGGTTCGTAATAACCACATCGGCCTTAGGCACATTGCGGATGGCATTTTGAGAAAGAATCGCCTGCATTTGCTGTCTGATTCGCCCCTTAACCTGCGGATCTCCTTCCAATTCCTTGTATTCCTCTTTTATTTCCTGCTTTGTCATCTTCAGCGAATCGATAAATTGCTTACGTTGAAAAAAGTAATCGGGAATTGCTAGAATCAAAAGCAGCAAAGCAGCGGTTGCAAGTAATTTTGCCGCAAGTCCTGCAATAAAAAAAATCGCCTGCGGAAAACTCACCGTCAGCAGCTCAATAAAATGAGGAAGATTTGCCCGTATCACCAAAAAGGCAACAAATACCAGCACAACAACCTTTGTCAACGACTTTGCAAAATTGAATAAACCTTCCGTAGAAAAAAGCGCCCGCTTAAAAAAACGTATAAAGTCAGGAACAATCTTATTGAATTGAGGCTGAATAGGCTTAGTAGAAAATAAAAATCCGTTATTTTGAATGACATTGGCGATAACGCCTGCAAGCATTGCAATAAGCGCAAGAGGGAGCGCAAGCTTTAAAAAATATTGCACAAAGATTCCGAACCAAAGACCACTCCGGATATCAGCTTGCGTGCTCCGTAAAAAAAAGAACCGCAGAATTTCCATACACTCTTCCAAAAAGAAGGATGAAAGAAAGATCAGCGCTCCGGCTGGAAACAGCAGTACCAATGCAGCGTTGATATCCTGACTTTTTGCAACACGCCCTTCTTCGCGAGCTTTACGTATCTTATAGTCGGTTGGGTCTTCGGTACGTCCTTCATCCTCTGCGGCAAACCACTGCAAATCGATGAAAAAATTCCGCTTATTATATTCGTTTGCAGTTTCCATCACGAGTTTCCGCATACTAAATACCTTCGCCGACACGAATCAAAAGCGACTCAAAAGCAGCAAATCCGCTTTCCATAATCCGCACAAAGAAATTCGCCATAAACGGCAACAATACGGTCAAAAGGAAGAAGGTCAGCAAAATAGTTATCGGGAAACCTTCCGATAAAAGGTTCATCTGCGGCGCGGCCTTTGACAGCAACCCCATCGAAACATGCACTAAAAAGAGGGTTCCCATAACCGGCATCGCAATCATCATTGCATTTAAGAAAAGACTGCTAAGGTTTGTCATAAGGAATGAGGCAAGCAACTCCCGTTTTTCCAAAAACATAAAACAGTTGATCGACTGAAAACTGCGGAGCACGCCGCCTAAAAACAGCGTCTGAAACCCCTTAATCTGTAAAAAGATCAACACGGCGATAAAGTTTAAGAACTGTCCCATCAGCGGGTTTTCAATTTGAGCAAGCGCATCATACACTTCCGATACGCCGAATCCCATCTGATACGAAAAGAACTGTCCTGCCGTACTGAATGACGCAAAGATAATGCTGATAAAAAAACCGGTCAGCACCCCGAGCAGCGCTTCGCCGACAACCAGCAGCGCATAGTCAAGATTAAATCCCTGCACATCCAGCGGGGAACCGTAGGCAACCGGCATCACCAAAAAGCCGATTAACCCCGCCAGCGAAATTTTTGCAATACGCGGCACCGCCCTCGTCGAAAAAAGCGGCGTCGTAGAAATCATCGCAAATATCCGCACGCATACTAAAAAAAAGAGAGGAGCTTTTACAAGTAAAAAAGAGAAAGGGTTAGGATCCATTATTCAACGTCGCCTAAAGGTTCCCTACCCTTGCACCAGCTGAGGAATAATGTCAAAAAGGCGGACGGTATAATCCCGCAATACGCTGAACATCCAGCCGCCTAAAAGCGCAAGCATACCCAAAATCGTCAAAATTTTCGGCACAAAGGTGAGCGTCTGTTCCTGAATGGAGGTAGTCGCCTGAAAAATCGCTACGATTAAACCGACAACTAATGCAGCCAGCAGAATAGGAGCAGCTAATATAAATACCTGAAAAATGCCCTCACGCAAGAGATTGACAATCATCCCGATACTCATCGTTTTTCCTCCTTTTTACTTCTACAAGAACGACTGAAAGAGCTGACCAACCAATAAATTCCAACCGTCCACCAGTACGAATAAGATCAGCTTAAACGGCATGGAAATCTGTACCGGCGGCAACATAATCATACCCATCGACATCAGGATACTCGCGACAACCATGTCGATAATGATAAACGGCAGATAGAGGAAGATACCGATCTGGAAAGCGACAGTCAGCTCGTGCAGGATAAATGCAGGGATTAACACATGCGTAGGAACATCGGCGAGCGTATTAGGCTTATCCATACGGGCAAGCGACATACAGAGTCTGATATGAGAGGGATCATGCGCCATCTGCTTATACATAAAAAGACGCAACGGTTTTTCCGCTTCGGTATAGGCGGTTTCGATATTGATTTGCCCGTCCGCCATCGGTTTAAAGGACTTATTGTATATGTCCGTAAAGGTCGGCCACATGATAAAAATTGTCAGAAAAAGCGCAATACCGTTGAGCACCTGCGTCGGCGGCACCTGCTGCAGCGACAGCGCGCGCTTAATAAAGTCGAGTGCAATACTGAGCCGCAAGAACGAGGTCATTAAAAGGAGAATACTCGGCGCAAGGGTGATCAGCGTTATTAACAGGAGCAGCTGAATGGAAAAGGCTACTTCCCGATTATTTTGAGGTTCGCGGATATTCAGGTTAACAAAGGGGATAGTCCCCGCCTGACGAGTGGCGCCTATTTCGGTACGTCCGGTCTGCGATGTACCGGTATTACTCTGCGCGGACAGTGTTACCGGAATACAAAACAGGCAAATGCATGAAATACACAGCACGAGCTTTTTCATTGCCCGTCCCTCCCCGCGCCGCCGGTTTCCGTCTCTTGCGGAGTTCCGTTTGCCTGCGCTGCGCCTGAGTTTTGCAAACGCCCCCGCTGCCTGGCTAAAAATGAATCGAAGGGATTCGCATCCGCTTCTTTGGGTTTTGCCGCAGGGAAAAAGGTGTGCAGTAATGAGCTGAAACTCTGCTTGGGACCGGCCGTCCGCGCCGCGTGCAGGTTCATCGCATCGATGAGTTCTTTATCGGTGATTTCCGCGATCAGCGACAGCGACGCATCCGATGCACCGATCAAATAGGCTTTATCAATAAGAGTTACAATGTAGAGGGTTTTATTAGGAGCAAGCGGTAAACTTGCAACATTTTTTAAGAAAGGATCATCAGCGGCGGTAAATTGCTTTGAACGTCGGATAAAATACAGCACCCCGTAAATAAGCGCACATACGACCGCCAGCGATATAATCAGCTGAAGCAACATTGAAACAGTTGAACTTCTTGAAGCCCGCGGCGCAGGTACATCTTGCACCGGAAAAGCCGATTCATCCGCTTGTAAAACGATCCCTGTTTCTGCCGGAGCTGACTCAGAAGACGCGGAATTACCGGTTTCTGCTGTTCCGTTATCCGCAAACGCACACAGAGCGCTGCATATCAAAAAAAAAGAGACCAGTATTATTCTATATGTGTCTTTAGACATATTCCCCACCCAATACCCAGTCAAGCCGTCTCTTAGAAGCAGCCGGTTACACTCTCCGTACCGCAAAAGGACACCTCTAAAAGAATCGGCTATTTGCAAATCGGCTATGTGTCGCTAATGCGTTCAGCCGGCGACAAAATTTCGGTAACGCGAACACCGAAATTTTCATCGATAACGACAACTTCTCCTTTTGCAATCGGTTTATGATTAACTAATATATCCACCGGTTCACCGGCAAGCTTATCCAATTCGATAATATGCCCTTCACCCATGCTCAAAATTTCTTTAATCATTTTGCGGGTACGGCCGAGTTCGACGGTCATTTCCATGAACACGTCCATAATCAGTCCGATATTTCCCTGTTCCGATTCGGTTACTCCGTTTAACAGGGGAGAAAATTGTACGGACTGCACATTCGGGTTCATGCCGGGCATCACCATTCCGCCTTGAACCGGCGCTCCACCCTGCATTTGCATTCCCATACCCATCGGTTGCTGCCCCATCTGCGGCATTCCATTCATTCCGTTCATCGGCATATTCATTGCCCCCATTGTACTTCCTTGCTCAGGAGCAGGTTGCGGCGAAATAGGCTGCACAGGTGTTACCTGCGAAGCGCTCTCCGTTTTATTCAATTTATCGGCAATTTGCTCTGCCGTCTTTTTTGCGATAATCTCCCATAAATTGAAGGCTGTATCGTCAATTGTAACCGAATATGTTAAAAGTGCAAAGTCCTGCGAAAGCCGTACCATTGCCTTAGGCACATGATGAGCTTCGGCCGGCATATTGGTAACGCCTTTAATATCTTCACCGTCAAATGCACTGATTTCCTTTCCAACATATTGTGCAATAGTCTCACTGATAACGGAAAGAGCCATGTCGTCAATCGTAACACTTTCTTCATTATTTACGAGGCTTACCAGCTTTTCCGCAAATTCGGGAGCCAACACAAACAAGTGATCACCCGTCAGCGCACCGTCAAAATCAATGGTAACGGCAACTGCCATATCCGGCACTTTCTGCAAAAAGGCTTCACGGTTACTCAGCTCGACAACAGGATTAGATATCGATACGGTTTTACCTGTCATCGAATCCAGATTTGCGGAGAGTGCGGGAACATTCCCGTCAAAAAACTTCTGTAATGCTTCTTGACGTGCCGGTGTAAGCGCTCCGTCTGTAGGCGCGCCGGTAGAACCGCCCATACCCGACAACAACGCATCTATTTCATTCTGAGAAATGGACCCATCACTCATATAATTCCTCCTGATCAGCACTTAGCTCTTCAAATTCATCCTGATTGATATCCTCAATCTTTTCCAATATCTGTACGGCAACTTTATTTCCCACAACGCCGGGCTGACACCAGAATTTCTTTCTGCTGCCGACGCTCAGCGTAAACGGATGCCCTACCCTTGTATCGGTAAGCCGTACCACATCACCCGCACGAAGATTGAGTACATCCCGTACCGGCAGTTTTAGCGAACCTACTTCGGCGACGACATCCATATCTACCGTAGACAGCTTTTCTTTCAGTACGCCCATGTACTGAGTTGTTGAACTTCTGCGCACCGACGAGAACCAGAACTGGCTGGAAAGTTTTGAAATAATCGGTTCTATCGTGATATAGGGAATACAGAAGTTCATCATTCCTTCTTCTTCGCCGACTTTTGTTTCAAGCGTAACCAAAACAACCATTTCGGAAGGAGGTACAATCTGCGCAAACTGCGGGTTTGTTTCAATCTGTCCCAAGCGGGGACGTAAATCGATAACCTGCGTCCATGCCTCGCGCATATTCGCCAAGATACGAACGATAACCCCTTCCATAACGGAGGCTTCGATGTCGGTTAATTCCCGCTGCACCATCGTACCTTGTCCCGTACCGCCGAAAAGACGGTCGATGATAGAGAAGGTAACGGAAGGGTCTATTTCCAAAACGGCATTCCCTTTCAGCGGATCCATGTTAATTACGGCCAGCGTGGTCGGCGTAGGGATTGAACGGATAAACTCTTCATACGTCAGCTGATCGACAGAGGCAACGTGTACGTGCGCCATACTCCGCAGCTGAGCAGAAAGAGCGGTGGTAGTCAAACGCGCAAAGGTTTCGTGCATAATTGAAACGGTACGCATCTGCTCCTTAGAGAATTTATCCGGCCGTTTAAAATCGTAAATTTTGATTTTACGCGTATCATTAACCGGTCTAAACTCTTCCGCTTCGGTATCCCCCGAGCTGATTGCAGTGAGAAGCTGGTCTATTTCGTCCTGCGATAATACTTCAGTCATACAATCCCTATTGTTCTATAATATCATATTGAGTAAAAGCAACCGCTTTTATCTTCGACTTTGATAGTATATTGTCATTGATTTGATTACGGATTTCGATTTTAATCTTCTCTTCCTGTTTCAGTTCCGCAATCGTCTTACTTTGGAAATAACCGCGAAGAAAATCCTTCAACTCAACCAACCGTGCTGTCAGTTCCTGCGAAGTTGTCTTATCGTTCTGCGGGTATCCAAGCTCGACGTTAACCACAACGGTACCCGGCGTAACATCTTTAGTAAATGTCTTTACCGCACCGATCGCAGAATAATATTGCAGCATTTCACGCGAGTCGCGGTATTCCTCCGCAATAGGATATTCGGACTGGGACTGTCCCCGCTTTGACATCAGATTAACCGTAATAACGACAACCGTCACGATAAAAATCAAAGCAGCGAGTACGATGGCAATGTATTTCAGAAGCGTCGGAATAAGCCCCGCTTTTTTAGCTTTTACCGGATTATCGACACCGATGTTTTCATCCATTCCGTGTTCATCAGTCAAATTTGTATGCTCGTCAGCCATTGTGGTTACTCCTCTCTCTTCAAGTAAATCTTTAGGGAAGCACTAAAAATGTGCATCATCCAAAATGATAATATCAACCCGTCTATTATATGCGCGCCCTTCTGCAGTCTCGTTGGAATAGACAGGACGAGTATCTGCATAGCCGGCAATGGAAAACTTATCTTCCTGTACACCGAAGTCAGTCAAATTATGCAATACGTTGATTGCGCGGGCAGCTGACAGTTCCCAGTTGCTTGTCCACTTTCCCGCAAGCGCATCGCTTGAATCCGTATGTCCTTCGATACGGAAACGTCGAGCCGCTAATTCTTTATCGGATAAAAACTGCGCAATTTTCAATAATGTTTCGCGGCTTTCTTCGATATTCAATTCCGCACTGTTTCGTGCAAAAAAGGCATCAGCTGCAAGCGAAATAACAACACCGCGTTCATCGCTGGTAACAGCAAGCTTAGTGGTCTTTATTTCAGGTGCAAAAATCGACACAGCCTTTTTTTAAGGCGGTTCCGAGCAATTTTCCTTTTTTCCATAGACGGCATTGAACTGATAGTATTGCCGAGGTCGGCAAGTTTACCAGCCGACAACGAGATGGAACCGCCGGTAGGATCGCCGCTGATAGATGCCGATAACGCCTGTAAGCGGGTTATATCTACTTCGCTCGGCTCGTACAACATAACGAAGAAACAGAGCATCAGCGTAACCATATCGCCATACGTTGTCAGCCATCCGCTACCGGGCGCATTTGCGCCTTTCTTTTTCCGTGCCATGAACTAATCCCTTATCAGTTCAGCTTCCAAAACCTTTCGGTCTTTAGGATCAAGATACGTCAGCAATCGCTGTGCAAGGATACGCGGGTGATCGCCCGATTGAATACCAAGGATTCCTTCGATAATCATTTCCTTTGAGCGTACTTCCAGATTATTCTGGTATGAAAGTTTGGAAGCGATAGGAATGAGCAGCCAGTTTGCCATCATAGAACCGTAAAACGTCGTAACCAACGCAACTGCCATGTTCGGACCTAACGAACTCTTATCTTCGATGTTCAACAACATACCGATAAGACCGATAACCGTTCCCAACATTCCGAAGCCGGGCGCCAGTGTCGCCCATGCGTTTACTAATGAAATCCATTTATTGTGCCGCTCTTCCATCTGTGTCAATTCATTTTCCATCGACACACGAATGGCAGCTCCGTCGATACCGTCGATAACATTGCGCAGTCCGGTGCGAAGAAAATCATCTTCAAAATCCTGAATTTCTTCTTCCAGAGCCAAAAGACCGGTACGGCGGCTTTTTTCGGACAAGGCGACGAGTTTTTGTACCATTTCTTTCTCTTTATAGTCGGCAACTTTGAACACCCTGCCCATAACCTTGAAAATACCGATAACGTAAGAAAGCGGATAGGTTAAGAACAAACACATATACGAACCGCCGATCGTGATGAACATCGAAGGAACGTCGATAAGTCCGCCGAGCGAGCTTCCCATAAAAGCGCCGAACATAACGACAGCGATACCGCCGAATATACCTATAAATGATGCTATATCCATAACTTAAGACAGCTCCCTTACATTTCGTTTTTAAAGATACCGATACATCTGCGGTACGCGACAATAGCGTCGATCAGCGCGTCGGGCGTTTCTTTTATCACAAAACTTTTGCCCGATAGCATGTGCAACGTTACATCGGGATTACAGTCTATCGTTTCAATCTGATGAGGATTTATCCAATACTGTGTACCGTTAAGCCGCGTAACCTTTACCATAATGTATCCTTCATATTACCTTATTACCGCTTCAAATTCAATACGGTTTCAAGCATTGTATCCGAAGTTTGAATAGTTTTTGCCCCTGCTTGGAACCCGCGCTGCGTAATAATCATATCGGTAAACTGATCGGTTAAATCGACATTACTCATTTCGAGGGTACCGGCAATCAGCTTGCCCTTTCCCATAACGCCCGAAGTGGTAATGTTCGCAATACCGGAGTTATTCGACTGAATATAGGTATTTTCACCGGCCTTTTCCAAACCGCCTTGGTTTGCAAAGCCCGCCATTGCAAGCTGACCGATCTCATTGCTTACTCCGTTGGAGTACACACCGGTGATAATACCGCTCTGATCAATCTTGAAGTTTTCAAGATAGCCCATCGCGTATCCGTCCTGTTCGTAAGCTTTAGTGGTGCTGCGTTCTGCGAATTGGGTAATTGTATTGCGTGAAGTACCGATCTCTCCTAGGTTAATATCGAAGGTATGGCGGACAGGAGCGCCGTCTTCACCGGCTGTTGCACCGGGAACGTTATAGGAAACCTGCACGAGTACTTGCCCTGCTTCAGCGGAGGCATTTCCTGCCGTATCGGTAACCGAAGCAAGGTGTCCGTAGTTGTCGAAGGTAACGGTAAACGTGTTGCCGGTTCCTTCGGTGGTGCCGACACCCGTGCGCGTTGCCGTTGCTTCCGCATTTTCAGGGTCAACATTGACCGTCGCGAGCCACTGGTTTTGAGTGCCCGGAACGCGCGAAAAACTTAAATTCAGTTCGTGGGTTTCGCCGAAAGTGTCGTATACTTTGAACTCGGTTGTCCATGTCGATTCCAACACTTGTGCGCGGTTCGCGTTTTCGGGTAATTCCGGAAGCCGCTTGTCGAGATTACAGGCGTAGTTCACCGAGGTAGTCGCACGGGCGTCGATCTTCTGCCCGATTGGGATAATGAGGTCTTCCGTCTGTGCGGAGGTGTTGATAAGGCGGGTACCGTCTACTTCCTGCGCCATCCAGCCCTGAACACGCATACCGTTTGCGGGGTTCACCATCGTACCGTCTTTATCGACACCGAAGGCTCCGGCGCGGGTATAAAAGCTCTTTTCACCCGACTTGAGTACGAAGAAACCGTTTCCCTGCACCGCGATATCGGTATTGATACCGGTTGACTGCAAAGCGCCCTGCGTATGCACGGTGTCGATACTCGCAACCATAACACCGAGGCCGACTTCTTTCGGGTTCACACCGCCGACTTCTTCGTTCGGACGGGAAGCGCCGCTCAACTGCTGAGAAATCAAATCCTGAAAATTAACCCGTCCGCGCTTAAAACCGGTCGTGTTTACGTTTGCAATATTGTTACCGATAACATCCATTCTTGTTTGGTGATTCTGCATTCCGGAAACGCCGGAAAATAATGACCGCATCATATCTGTATCTCCTCTCTTCTATTATATAGTTTAGTTATTTGCATAGACGGTTTGTACGTCCGACCATGCATACCATTTGCCGTTAACCTGTACCTGCGGATTCTCGCCGCGGGTTGCAGCCGTAATAGTTCCCGAAACGGTACCGCTGCTCTGTTCGATATCAACTTGTTTGCCGACCACATTGACCGCCGAAGAATCTCCGATCAGTCTATTCAAAGTTCCGAAGCTCTGGTTCATGTTTGTCAACTGCTCAAGCGACGTGAACTGCGCCATCTGAGCGACAAACTGAGTGTCTTCCAGCGGGCTGGTGGGATCCTGATGAGTCAGCTGCGCTACGAGTAGTTGCAGAAAATCGTCTTTTCCCAGCTCCTGCTTCGGCTTTCGCCCTTCCGGAAAATTCTGTTTATTGATTGTGTCAACTTCCATGTTGAGCAGGGCTTTTTCTTCCGGACTCATTTCAAAAGAAGGCATCGGAACTCCGTTTCCTTGCGCTACCGTACTGATGTTCATATCTCTTTATCTCCCATTTTACGCAAATACATTCACTGCTTGATCTTGCCCGAATGCGTAGACAGTTTCAGTATCGGCATAACGATTGCCCTGCATTACCTCAAGCCGGTCATTTTGTGCAAATAATTCATTAAATTGACCGTTCTTGCCATCGAATTGCCGGCCGCCGCCTTCGCCCGACCAGCTGACATCGAATTGCGCACTCGCGAATCCGCCCTGTTCAAAGGCTTTTGCAAGCTGTTCGATGCTTTCTTTAAACGCTTCGTACGCTTCTTTTGATCCCGTGATAATCTTCCCAACGATTTTTTTACCGCCAGCCAATTCCAAATTGATCCTGACATTACCGAGATGCGCGGGTTGCATTTGCAAGCGGATGACACCTGCGTTGTTATCCTGCAATACAATCCGCCCTGCCTGCACAAAGTCGGGCGCCATATCCTGCACCTGCTGCGCAACCAACGAGGCAAAACTCGGTGCGCCGCTCTCCTGCGCTGTCTGTGTACCGTTTGCAGCGGTGCCCAAACCAGCCGTCATACTGCGAAAGTCTGCCGCCATATCAACCGACGGCGCATTGGTAACCCGCACGGCGGCGCCCGCTTCGTGTACGGAACCGTCCGCAGTAACCGGAGCGGCATTCACCGTGCGCTCATCTATAATAGTAAACACCGGTTTGTGCTGTTTTACCTGCTGCGCCTTTGTGCTTTTTTCGAGAGCGCTATCCGCGGCGGGCTCATCAGCATTTTTCTTCTGCTTTCCGGACAGCTCTGCCGTGCCGGAAGCCGATATACCTACAGCCAAGCCGGATTCCGCTTTGCCGTTTTTCTGTTTTTTCAACTGCTGAGCTTCTTCGGCAGAGAGTAAAGCGGCTCCCTCAGGCACGGCATCCGGCTCCGCTTGAGCAAACATCGAAGTTTGAAGCTGCTTATCCGCGCCGTTTTCAAGCGCATTCTTTACATCGAATCCGTCTTCAAAGGCACGCAAAACGTCCGCGTCTGCAAGCGCTTCGGCGGCCTCCCCTTCCCGTGCATCTGCTTCGGCAAGGTGTTGTGCACGCGGATCACTTTGCTTTCCGGCTTTGTTCTTTAACCGGGATAATTCGGTTTGTGCCGCAGCATTTTTTTTACGCTCGGTCTGTTCCGACGCTTCTTGAGCCGACGCTGCATTGCCGGATATTTTTTCGTCTCCCGCAGTACGGCTGTCAGTCTCCTCCGCCATCAGTTTTTGTATTATATCGATAAAGGATGAGCCCTTCACATCAGGTTCTTTTGCATTTTTTTTATCCTGATTACTTGACTGTACCGCATCCGTGTAATTGACCGGCTGCATATCGTTCTGGACATCAAGTGTTTGCATATATTGAACCTCCAATTTGCCTCTATATAGATAAATAATAGATAAACTCTCGTCTTTATGATTTTCGGCGTTTTTTTTGCCTTATTGAGAAAGAAAAGAAACAAAATGGGAAAGATTTTATAGAGATCTCTAAAAAACTTGAGTTTTTTGCAGATGCTCTAATCTCTCAGCTTTAAAAAATAAGAACAATTCTTAATTTTCTCATTGACAAATCTTTTATACCTGCTTTAAAATAGAAATTAGGAATGAAGTGCAGCTTTATTATTTACATGAAATGAAGCGGCATATACACAATGAAGAAACTCTCTAAAATCATTACCGGTTTTTAGGGACTCTCCGAATAGCAAAAAGTGAATACTTGACAGGAGGTAAATCATGTTATTCAAAACGACAGAAGCACACGAAGCGTTGCGCAAGCAGGTTCGCGAATGGGCTGAAAAAGAAGTAAAACCGATCGTACTCGAAAAAGATCGCGGCCCTGTTGAAGATGCGTGGATGGAAGATCAGGTAAAGCAGATGGCCGCTCACGGGTGGCTCGGCATTCCCTATTCCAAGGATTACGGCGGAGCGGGGCTTGATGTTATCAGCTACGCAATCGTTGTTGAAGAGCTTTCCCGCGTGGACGGCGGTATCGGTGTTATCTGCTCAGCACATACGTCTTTAGGCGCATATCCGATTGCAGAATTCGGAACGGAAGCTCAAAAGCAGAAATATTTAATACCGCTTGCAAAGGGCGAGAAAATCGGTGCATTCGGCCTAACGGAACCCAATGCGGGCAGCGATGCCGGCGGTACCGAAACCGAGTATATCGATGACGGCAGCAATTACATTCTGAACGGTTCAAAGATTTTCATTACCAATGCGCCCAAGGCTGACACCTATGTTGTATTTGCTGCAAATCCCGATGTTCCCGGAACAAGGGGGATCAGTGCATTCATCGTGGAAAAAGGCGATGAGGGTTTTGAATTCGGTGAACACTATGACAAACTCGGTATCCGTACTTCCGCAACTGCAGAGCTGATCTTCAATGAAGTAACGATTCCTCATGACCGCTTGCTCGGTAAAGAGGGTGAAGGCTTCAAAATCGCTATGAAAACCCTCGACGGCGGCCGTATCGGTATCGCAGCGCAAGCGCTCGGTATTGCACAAGGCGCGTATGAAGAAGCGGTAAAATATGCACGCACCCGCGAACAGTTCGGTAAACCGATCGGCGCTCAGCAGAACCTCGCATTTAAGCTTGCTGATATGCTGACAAAAATCGAAGCAGCCCGCCTTCTGATCTACAAAGCTGCGGAAAAGAAAGAAAACCACGAGGATTACGGCCTTGATTCCGCGATGGCAAAAATGTATGCATCGGATATCGCGCTTGAAGTGGTGAATGCAGCGCTCCAAATCCATGGCGGCTCAGGCTTTATCAAAGGCATTCCGGTAGAAAAGATGTATCGCGATGCCAAGATTACCACCATCTACGAAGGCACCAACGAAATCCAACGGCTCGTTATTGCATCGAAGATATTGGGAAAACTCGGTAAGGCAAACCGGTAAATCAACAACACACATTTTTAAAGAAGGTTTATTTTCAGCGGCGCCGTTTGCACCGCTGAAAAACACGTCAAGTTTGCTCATGTAAACTTGCAGATGATATATGTGCGCGTTCCGCGCACGAAATGATAAAGTTTTTATAGGAGTATGAAATGGCAGTAGCTCGACTAAAAGGTGATCCGAAAATCGGTATTACCGGCATGCGCAAACGTATCTTCCCCGACGGCGATACGATGAAAGAGAAGGTTCACAAACTGGTTCAGCAGTTGGTTGAAGTTGAACGTTTTAAGTTCTACAAAGATGTGGATATCAATTCACTGATGGCGATGGCGCCGATTGGTGTTTCAGGCGGTCGCGGTGTAAAAGACAAAGAGACGTGGCACTTAATAGAAGACTTGGCAAAAGCAGCAGGCGCTTCCATCGGTTCTTCCCGCCCCGCAGCGGAAACCTTAAAGTATGTTCCGGTGCAGCGGTATGTCGGTATGTCCGGACAAAAGTTTAAGGGGAACCTCTATTTTGCGATCGGTATTTCCGGCGCTATTCAGCACTTGAAAGGTATTAAAGATGCCTCCCGTATTATCGCCATCAACAAAAGTAAGAAAGCGCCGATTTTCTCACACTGCGATTACGGTATTGTCGGCGATTTGGAAGAAGTTATTCCGATCTTAATTGAAGAACTCAATGCGCTTTCAAAAGAAGAGCTGACCTTCCCCTATCCGAAGATTAAGAAAGCGCCAGTGCCGCGTCCGTCTCGAATTGGACCGCAGTATGTTTGTTTGGGCTGCGGCTATAAGTATGTACCGGAAGAAGGGAATAAGGACGCGGATATTCCGCCTGAAACCTTGTTCGAGCATCTGGATCCCGAATTCACTTGTCCCGACTGCGGCGAAGCGAAAGACCGCTTTATCAAGTTGACGTTCCGCAACAACTAAAAAAGGAGTTTGATAAAAAGCGCCGTCTGAAATGTCGCCGCCGCTTTTTATCTCAAGTTTGCGTTGCAAACTTGATTATTTACGTGTGCGCGTAACGCGCACGGCTAAAAACTTTTTCGGATGTTCAAACATCCTACAAAAGTTTTTATAGGAGTTTGATAAAAAGCGCCGTCTAAAATGTCGCCGCCGCTTTTTATCTCAAGTTTACGTTGCAAACTTGATTATTTACGAGTGCGCGTAACGCGCACGGCTAAAAACTTTTTCGGATGTTCAAACATCCTACAAAAGTTTTTATAGGAGTTTACTATGTACAATGTACGTGAAGTTACAAAAGATGTATGGTGGGTCGGCGGACACGATCACCGCTTAACATTATTCGAAAATATGCACCCGATACCCCTCGGAGTGAGCTACAACGCATATCTTCTTTTTGACAAAAAGAGCACCATCCTATTTGATACGGCGGAATGGACATCCTGCCCGCAGCTGATGGAAAATATTGCCTATTTGCTGGAAAAATATGGACGCGATAAGGTTGACTATCTTGTTGTAAACCACATGGAATGCGACCACTCCTCCTCCGTAACCACCGTGTTGGACAAATGGGCGCCGACAATTATCTCCACGGAAAAAGGCTTTATGCTGATGCGTCAGTTCGCCTATGATCCCGACAACTACAAAACCGATACCGTTAAAGAAGGAGACACCCGCACCTTTGAAGACCACACCATTGCCTTTGTTGAAGCGCCGATGGTGCACTGGCCGGAAGTTATGGTTACCCTTGATGTAACCAACGGAGTGCTCTTTTCTGCGGATGCGTTCGGCTCGTTTATCGCACTTGACGGTAAGCTTTTTGCAAAAGAAGTAAACTACCCGCGCGACTGGATGGATGAAGCACGCCGCTATCTGACAAACATCGTCGGTAAGTATGGCCCTGAGGTTATGCACCTTGTTGGAAAGGTGCTCAAGCTCGACCTATTACCTAAGATTAAATACATCTGTTCTCTGCACGGTTTGGTATGGGAGGCGGACAACTTTCCCTACATCCTCGACAAATACCTGCACTGGGCAACCTACACGCCGGAAGAAAAAGGCGTGTTGCTGGTGTACGGTTCCATTTACGGAAATACGGAATCCGCGGCCTTTGCGCTTGCTTCAAAGATTGTTGAAAAAGGCATTACGAATGTGTCGGTATACGATGCGTCGAGCACCCATGTGTCGTATCTTATTTCCGAAGCATTCAAGTTCAGCCATATCGTTATTTGTTCTCCGACATATAACTTGAACATTTTCCCGCCGATCCATGAGTTCTTGGATCACATGAGGCTTTTGAACTTACAGAATAGAAAAATCGCTATTGTGGAAAATGGCTCATGGGCAGTACGGTCGGGTGACCTTATTCAGGAATTTATCGAAAAGAACATGGATGATATGGAAATTATCAACGAACGTATCACCATTGCTTCAACGATGAGTCCCGATAAGGGCTATGAGCTTGATTCTATGGCTCAAGCAATCGCCGATTCTATGAATGCAACGGATATCTCCTTACCGGAAGGAGTGCCGCAGCTTGATGTTTCCGGCATCCACTTCGCACGGGAAAGAAGGTAAATCTTGCCGGTAAATGTACCGCCGTGTACATTCGCTGGCGGCGATGTTTTTGCTGCGCAAAAACATCGCTTTTGCGTAGAACCCCCGCCGTCCGTGGCGGTACTGATACGCCTTTCCGTAAGCCTTTTAAAATAGACTGTCCAGAAGTGTATATCCGTGTACATTTGCTGACGGCGAGTTTTTACTCACGCAAAAACATCGCTGTTGCGTGAAACCACGGACATCCCTGTCCGTTCTGAAACTACAAAAAACACCCGGAGGCGTATCTTTGATACGTTGAGGACACTTTTTTACCGTATGACGCAGTAGATGCGTCGTATATTTCAAAAGGGATGCCAATCCATATCCTTATCCATCGGATACATCGGACTCGGTAAATATTTGTAGTGCAGCCGAGAGAACACTTCGTTGGTACTGCCGTCGGTGAGCACGAGCATCGAGCGTTTTGCAATGGCGCGGATCTCCGGTTCAAGGTAGCCGAGCTTGACAACGATAACCTTACGCTCCGTAGGTTCGACGCCGAGCGCCCGCATCATTTCGGGGTCATAGCAGCCGACATGCTTTGACGTTACGACCACATCCACGCCGCAGACATCCAAGAGCGCCATATCGCTGTTCTGTGCCTCAGCCCATGCCTTGCACAGTTTTTTTACCGTCGCTTTTACCTGAATGGGGGAGCTTTTTTCCTTGTCGAAGGCGGCGCCGAGCGTCCCCGCTACAACGTTTCCTTCTCCGGCTTTAAAGGCGGCTGCAACTAAGGCAGGGTCGTAAAAAGCCTGATAGCACAGCGGCGGGTTTAACGAGGTTAAGAAGGAATCGGCAAGGATCGCCTTTAAAAAGTTAGTTACGTCCTGCGAAGAACCGGCGGTCGGGTTGTCACCCGAGTCGGAAAGCACTACCGGATAAACGCCTGCTTCAACACTGGAACGTGCATGGACAAGAGCGTCGGCAGGTTCGCGGGTTTCGTTGTAAAAGCAGAATTCTTTTCGGGTATCCCAGAACAACTGCGCAAGCTCCCGTGCCTTTTCTGTTGCGAGCTGTTTATCTCCGTCGGTTACCACCATCGCCGTAACACCGTTGTCGGCGGTATCAGCCCACGGAAAGCCGAGTAGGTAGGAGGCAGCCATAATGTGCGGCTGTTTCTCGTATTCGCGTAATGTTGTCGTCAGCTTTTTCATCGGTTCAACGCTGGTTTCCGACTGCTCGCCTGCGATAAGGAACGGAATCTTAACCGCCGACATAACCGGTCTGATGCCTTTTTCCAACGTGTCGATGGTCATACGCGCTGCATGAATGCCGATTTCATACGTGTCCGTGTGCGGGGCGCATTTGTAACCGACATAGCCGTCTACATAGTCGAGCATCCGCTGCGAAATCGTTGCGTGCATATCAAGCGATGACAAAATAGGAATGTCGGGGCAGATTTTACGGATATCTTCCAGTAAATCGCCTTCCGCCTCTCCGATTTCGCGCACCCGCATCGAGCCGTGCAGGGAAAGACACAGCGCATCCAGCGGCAACGCATCTTTAATCGCCTGCAAGAATTCCTTTTTTAACGAAAGGTAGTAATCTTTGTCCCATTCACCGTTCGGAACCGCCCGTGCAATAAGCGTCGGAATAACCTCGTATCCCGCTTCTTTTAGCGTAGCAATCGAACCGAACACGGAACTTTGTCCCTTTCCCTCTAAAAGATCTTTTCCCCGTAAGACCCAAATATCATCGGGTCCGGTGGTAATCGGGTTAAAGGTATCGGACTCATGGTGCATTCCGCCCACGAGTACCCGCTTTTTTCTATTCATTTAAAAACTCCTTCAATAAGTAAGAAAAAAAATAAGAACAAACGCCGCTATTCCTTTAACGCCCCTTCCCCAAAGCCTTTAATCAACTGTGCGTGGAATACAATATAAAATACAATCATCGGAAGCACACCGATAATAAGGGATGCATATTGTAAACCATAGTCGATGTTGAGCCGCCCCGCAAACTGTGTAATCGCAACCGGCAAACTCTTCAGCGCTGCCTTCGTGGTAAAGACGAACACGAATAAAAACTCATTCCAATGCTGTAAGAAGGATAGAATAACCATCGTCGCAATGACGGGAACGGAGAGCGGCATAATCATCGTCCAGAATATGTAGCGATACTTTGCGCCGTCTATTTCCGCCGATTCAATGAGCGCATTGGGTATACCCCGCACATACGACATCGCAATCATAATGGAAATCGGCAAGTTGAAAGCAACGTATGGAATGATGACGCCCAAGCGAGTATTCACCATACCGAGTTTTGCTTCCAGTTGGAATAGCGGAATAATAACCGCATGGACGCTGATCATCAAACCAAAAGCAAAAATCGAGGTAAATATCTTTGCCGATTTAAAAGGGAATTTCGTCAATCCGAAAGCGGCTGCCATTGCGAGCAGCATAGTCGAAACGGTCGCCGTAATGGTATAGATAAAACTGTTGACAAGCGCGATACCCAACCCGCCCTTTGCCCACGATTCGGTATAGTTAAAAAAGGTAGGAGCTTTCGGCAGCGCCAACGGGTGAACCATAATTTCTGCGTTCAGCTTAAAGGATGAATAAAAAAGCCAAATGAGCGGAAAGAGTGTGAGCACCGCAAAGGTCAGCATCAAAATATAAGCGCTTGTTCGCCACCCATGAGAGGCTTGTTGCAGCATATTTTGTTTTGTCGTCATATCAGCCTCCTAGTAATCAAAACGTTTTGTTACAGCGCGGCTTATCATCAGGGCTATAACGGTAAAAATAATAATGATAACGGCTAGCGCACTGCCGTATCCGTAATTCTGGAACACAAAGGTTGTATTGTACATATAAACGGCAATAACTTCCGTAAAGTGCGCAGGCCCTCCGCCGGTCATCGAATAAATCAGGTCAAAACTCTTAAAACTGCCCGAAACTGCAAGGATCGTATTGATAAAGATAACATTTGCGAGCATCGGAGCAATAAGGCGGGTAAAAATCGTTCCTTCCCGCGCACCTTCCAGCTGGGCAGCCTCTATAACGCTGTACGGTATCCGCTGCAAGTTGGCTAAAAAGATAACCATATACAGACTGGTATGCTGCCACAACAGTACAAAGAGGATCGGCACAATCGCAAGATACTTATCTTCAAATATTGTCATAATGTAGTCGGGATTACCGGTGAGGTCGCGTATAATTGCAGGAACGACGCCAACAGGAGAAAATATTCGGTTCCACAGCTGCGCAACGATAACGGACGAAATCGTTATCGGTAAGAAAATCAGCACTTCAAAAAAGTTTGCATGTTTTACCATTTTCCGGTACAGCATATACGCAAGCAACAGGCCGAGCGGAATCTGTCCCAATACCGAAATCAATACAATAAGGATATTATTCCGCAACCCGATGTAGAACACGGGATCGGTAAACATTCTGATATAGTTCCCAAGCCCGATAAATTCCATTTTTCCGTAGCCTTTCCACTTTGTCAAACTTAAATAAAAGCTGAACAGCACGGGAAAGATAATGATACCGATGTAAATAATAAAAGCAGGCAAAATAAAAGAAATATAACTTGTCCGCTTTTGCCGCAAATAGGTCATATACCGTAAACCGCCTTAGTATTTAATTCTTAATTCTTAATTATGAATTCTTAATTGGTAATTGATAATTTAATTATACATTAGTTAAGCGCTTCTACCTCTGCCTTGCTGAGACCGGTCGCTGCGGCGATGTTTTCAATAGATAATGTGTAATTATAGTAACGGGTAATTGGTAGTAAGCCTAATTGTACATTAAACATTACCAATTACCCATTATTCCCTACGATTTCAGTGGGTTCCGGTTTTGATTTTACTTCTTGCGGTGAGAATCGTTAGCAGCAACCCATGCTTCGTATTCGTTTGCAAGCTGAGCAGGAGTCTTTTGCCCGATCATAACAGCCTGAATACCGGGGTTAAGCAAGCTATTTACACCTTCGCTGTCCATCTTCGCATCGATAACATAGCCCATACTTTGGTTATTAATCAGGTCGATGTATTGCTTTGTAAGCTGGTCGATATCGAATTTTGAAAGATCAAGTTTATAGGTAGTGGTCGTACCGTACTTTGTCAAAATTTCGCACGCTTCTTTACCGGACATAAAGGAAATAAACTTCCATGCAGCATCGGCTTTTGCACCGGTCAATTTTGCATTCATACCGAACGCTTCACCGATTGTCGCAGCGCTTGAACCGTGTGTAACCTCACCGGCAATGGCGGGGAACGCCATCAGCTGATATTGCGCATAGTCTTCGGGTTTTGCAGCATTCTTTAATGCAGAAATACGCCAGCCTGCATCCAAAAGATACACAGCCTTATCAGCAATAAATTCACCCCAAGAAGCGGTACCTTCCATCTGGTTTACCCCGGGAGGGAACAGCTTTGAATCGGTCATTGTTTTAATCACGTTGATTGCATCGACAAACTGTTTGTCGGAGAATTTTGCCTTTCCAACCATTGCCTTATCAAACCATGCGGTACCAGCCATACGGTCTGTCAACATGGATAACAAGAGCGACTGAGCCTGCCACTGACCTTTATTGGCAAAGGCAAGCGGGGTTAAACCGGCAGCTCTGATAGTAGGAACTTGAGCGATCATTTCGTCGAGGGTTTTCGGAGTGGTCAAACCGAGCTTTTTCTGCAGCTTCGGATTAATATAGACAACCGTACATACCGCAAGATTTTGCGAAATAATGTAGATTTCTCCATTCGGTCCCTGGGGCGCCCAAACGGTGGAATTGTATTGTTTCTTTAAATCGTCCGTCAGATAGGGGCGTAGGTCTTTTACCATACCGCGATCAAGCACATAGCCTGAGCGGGCACCCGCGTACGTGGTGAATACATCGGGAATATCCCCTGACGCAGCCATGATCTGGAACTTATCATGGAAGGCTTCGCCGCTTACATACTCGAATTCAAGTTTAATATTCGGATACTTTTTTTCAAATGCAGCGACGGTTTCGGGCCAATAGGCCGATTGGGGGTTTGCCAAATCCATCTGCATATACACCGAAAGGGTTACCGGCGCATTCGGATCGGCTTTTGAATTGTCACCTTGTCCCATTGCAAAAACAAATGCAACGCTGCATAGACACACGAGCAATAACGCAATGCTCTTTTTCATCTCATCCTCCTTAGCTAACAGCAATAAATTCGTCACTGTCAGCTTTAAATATAATAGCTTAAAAATAGTATAACACCGATTTGTGTTTTTTACCAGCAAAAAATTTTCAATATACTAGACCTATTCTGAAGCTTTCGTTTTCGAATAGGTCGACGAGTTCTCGCATCGCACAAATAGCACCTTAAAATGCAACAGTTGAACAAAGTGTGAACTTTGGAAACTGCTGCATTGATGCGCGGAACGCGCATACGTTAATAAGCGACATCGTCAATTTACATCATCCGTGGTATAAATTGACTTACGATTTAGAACATCGCACTTCAAGGTAACCTGTTCAGAAACGGAAGTTTCCGAACAGGTTTACTAAAATCCACCCCAAAGTATGCTGAGATTTTTAGAAGAAGCCCTATTGAAGCTGCACACTATTCAAGCAGTGCATGTTCAAGATATTCAAAGCATTCCTGTAAATCAGTGCAGCGGAGAACTGCGTAATCGTCAAAATAGGTCGGCTGTTCGTTAACGATAGCCACCGCACCGCCCGCTCGCAGGGTCAGTTGCGGCAATGCTGCGGCAGGATAGACGGTAAGGCTGCTGCCCAATACCAGCAACAGATCCGCCCTGCCGCATTCCTGTTGAGCCTCCGTTATCGCGTCAAACGGGAGCGCTTCGCCGAAAAACGTAATATCCGGCTTTAATGCATGACCGCATTTTGGGCAAAGCGGAACCTCTCCTGTGCGGGCAACCTCGATGACATCTTCAAAGGTTGTACTATAGGAGCAATGCGTGCAGCTATGCCGGGAAGGAGAACCGTGTACCTCGATAACGTGCTTGCTTCCGGCTTTCTGATGTAATAAGTCGATATTTTGCGTAATAAGCGCCTTTAATATGCCGCGAGCCTCCAACCCTGCAAGCACCTGATGCACAATTGACGGTTCTTTTTCCGGCAATCCGTAGATAAATTCCTTCGCAAGCCGATAGTACACGGACGGCGTTTCCCTAAATACTTCTATATCGAACATCTTATCGGTTTCAGGCAGCGTATAGAGTCCGTTCTTCCCCCTAAAATCCCGAATGCCGGACAAGGTGCTGACTCCGGCGCCTGTAAACGCAACGCAGTGCTTCGCCGCCGCAATACGATCCGCTAATTCTTGATATGTTGTTTCGTTTTTCATACAAGCCTCCCTTTTGTGTAATCGATACGGAAAATGAGCGAAGTATGATAGAGCTTTTCTAAACGTCTCAGTTTTTAGAAGTCCCGATAGGTTACTTCGCTTTTTTTGCTGCTTCTACGGCGAGGGTGTCGCACAGTTCATTGTAGCGGTTACCGGCATGCCCCTTTACCCACATCCACTCAATGCTGAGTTGAGAAGCAAGCGCATCGAGCTGCTGCCACAAATCTTGATTCTTCACCGCTCCTCTGTCGGCCGTTCTCCATCCGTTCAGCTTCCACTTTTTTATCCAAGACGAAATCCCCTGCTGTACATATTGAGAATCCGTATGCAGGGTTACCTGACAATCTGCATAGCGGGGCTGTATCTTTTCCTGATAGGTGGTAAGCGCTTGAATAACGGCGGATAATTCCATCCTGTTATTCGTAGTCAATTTTTTTCTCCGCCTGAACCCCGCAGCAATTCCTGCTCAGGCTGCTCTCCTTGCGTATCTTTGAGAATCATCACGAATGCCCATCCGCCCGGACCGGGATTTTGAGAGCATGCTCCGTCGGTGTACAATTTAATTTTTTTCATAAAACTATCTCCGAGTACAGGACAAGCGCATCAGACCGTTTTCTAACTACCCCGCAGAAGAATGGAGACCATCCAACCAGAGTTTCGCCGCTTTGCGTCTCAAATGGTTGTCTGATCTCAATTCTTCTGCGATTTTTATCTATCTGTCTGATGCGCTTGTCCTTCCTTAAAAAAATGTATGAAATTTTTAACAAAATTTCATACAAGAGGAAGGCAACTGCTTGGAATATTTCTAATGCAGTTGCCCTGTCCATATATCCGCGGCTTCGGTGAGAAGCGATTCGGTCATTTCCCAGCTCATGCAGGGGTCGGTAATGGATTTACCGTATTGGCTCTTTTCGGAGCACTGCTCCGGCGAGACACTACCTGCCTGAATAAAGCTTTCGAGCATACAGCCGCGGATTGCCTCAATCTGCGGAGCCTCCAGCCTCAGCCGGAGACTTTCGAGCAGGATGTCCCGCTGCTTTTCGGGCTGCCGCTGCGAGTTACCATGCGAACAGTCAATCAAAATCGCCGGCCGTATACCCTGTTCTGCCAACAGACGGCAGCTTTCTCCTATTGAACGTCTATCGCAGTTTGCCCCATGCACGCTGCCCCTCAATACGAGGTGCGCATATTCGTTGCCGCTTGTATGCATTACGGCGGGGCTGCCGTTTTGCATGAGACCGAGAAAGGCATGCGGTTCCCGCGCAGAAACAATCGCGTTTATCGCCGTACCGATATCGCCGTCGGTAGGGTTTTTAAAACCGACCGGCATCGACAGCCCCGAAGCAAGTTCCCGATGTATCTGGCTTTCGGCGGAGCGCGCACCGATAGACGCCCAACTGATAAAATCCGCAGTGTATTGCGGCACAATAGGATCGAGCAGCTCCGAAGCGGCCGGCAGTCCCAGTTCTGTAATAGCGCTCAGCGTTTTGCGCGCTGTTTCCAACCCGCCGGTAATATTAATCACTCCATCAAGCGCGGGTTCTACAATTAAGCCGCGCCAGCCTAAACCGGTACGCGGCTTTTCAAAATACACCCGCATAATAATGCAAAAGGTATCACGGTATTTTATCCGTAGACGCATTAACCGATTCGCATAATCGAGCGCAGAAACAGGGTCGTGGATGGAACACGGACCGGCAATCAATAAAAACCGCTTATCGGCGCCGGACAAAATCGCCTCCACCTCTTTTCTTCCGGTTAATACCGTCCGGCATGAGGCATTCGATACCGGAATTTTTTCAAGCATCTGCTGCGGCGAAAGCAACGGATGCACTCGCTCAATACGCCGATTATTCAAAAGCGGATGATTGTTCATAGCTCGAAGTTACTCTTCAATATCCATAGTGTCATCCGTACTGTCCGAAGTTCGTGCAATGTCGATCAGCGTAAACAAGAGAATGACGAAAAGCGGACCGAGCACAATTCCATTCAGTTTAAAAAAACGGATACCGCCAAGTATCGAAAAGAAAATCAGCAGCGGGTGTATCTGGATGCGGTCTTTTAAAAACATCGGCCGTAAAAAGTTATCGACTGAACTGATAAAAAAACCTGCGATACAGAGAAAGAGAATCCCTTTGAGTACACCGACCGTTAGCACTATTTCTATCCCAAGCGGTACCCATACCAACGCGCAGCCGAAAAAGGGCAAAAATGAGCTGAAAAAGGTTAAAAAGGATAAAAGCAACGCACCTTCCACCTGAAAAATTGTGTACACGATAAACGCTGCTGCAAATTGGCATATCGAAACGAGAAAGTATCCCATAAAAAGATTGGTGATAGTGTCTTTTATCTTTGCCGCTAGTTTTTGACCTTCCGACACCTGAATCGGAATAGCCGTTACAAAAACCGAAGCGAGGTATTGCCCGTCAATAAACAGAAAATAGAGCGCAAAGCACATAAACAAGAGCGAAAGCACAAAATTACCGATATTTTTTGCAATACTCGTCGCATAGCGGACAATCGTATTTGCATATTGAATAAAAAAATTCATCAGCTCTTTTTTTACATCGAATACCGAAAGGTCGATTGTTCCCATCGAAATCTGCATAACCAATTCGTTCAGCGGTGCGTCTTTTTCCATTCTCAATAACTGCGGATGTGTAACAAAAAAGTTCATCATTTTCTTTACGAACATCTGCCCCTGTCCAATCAACTTTATGGCGAAAAAGAAGAGAGCTCCGGCAACCACTATGATAATACCAACCGAAAATGAAGCGGCGATAATTCTCTGCTGCATTTTAAACCATCGGGACTCCGCGTTCAGCTTTTTCAGCAATTTATGATACAGCGGTCCAAACATAATATAGAGGATTGCCGACCATAACAGTACACTCGCATAAGGCAGGAAAACCCGCGCTACCAGCACAACGGTAATCGCCAGAATGATAAAAAAAGAAACGGTTTGAAACTTAAGCGATTTTTGCATGCTTATTTTGTTCCACCTGCTGAAATTGAAGATTCGATATCTTTAAAATACCGGACGGTTCCAACGCGGAGTTCATCGGTTGCCGGTTCGTCGCACACGATGATTGCGTGCGGATGCAGTTGCAGTGCGGAAATCGTCCAAATATGATTAACGCTGCCTTCCACCGCATGCCGCACCGCCCGCGCTTTGTTATAACCGGTTGCAAGGATCATCACTTCTTCCGCAGCGGTAATGGTGCCGATTCCGACGGTCAGCGCTGTCTTGGGGACAGCCGCCGTATCACCGTTAAAAAAACGGGCATTCATCGCAATCGTATCCTGAGTCAGTGTTTTCTGCCGTGTACGGGACGAAAGGGAAGACCCTGGTTCATTAAAGGCAATATGCCCGTCTGCTCCGACCCCGCCCATAAAGAGATGAATTTTTCCGTATTGTGCAATCGCCGCTTCGTATTGTTTGCATTCCGCTTTAGGATCTTTTGCCATACCGTCTAAAATGTGAATGTTTACAGGGGAAATGTCGATATGCTTAAAAAAATTTTCATGCATAAAGTAGTGATAGCTTTGCGGATGGTCGGGGGATAAACCGACATATTCATCCATATTAAAAGTAACGACATTCTGAAACGAAATGCTCCCTTCCCGATGCCGTTTAATCAATTCTTTGTAGACACCGAGCGGAGTAGAACCGGTCGGCAGGCCGAGAACGAACGGCTTTGACGCCGCCGGAGCAAAGTCCGTAATTTTTTTACAAATATAATCTGCCGCCCATACGGAACAGGCATCATAATCGGGTTTTATAATTAACCGCATAGCTTCTCCTGTAACCTTTTTAGTTCTTTTAAAATAAATTCTTTTTCAAATTTCCTTTTATGACGGTTGCAAGCACATTGAACTGCTTATCGAATACGATAAGATCACCTTTGTATCCCGGCATAATGGAACCGCGTTTGGAATACCGCATAATTTCCGCCGGATTTGCAGAGCCGAATCGGACGGCGGTCTCTACCGGAAAGCCGAAAGACACAAGATTTTTAACCCCGCGAATCATCGAAAGGCTTGAACCGGCAATAACTCCATCCCTTTTACGGTGAAAACATCCGTCTTGGAGTACAACTTCTTCTCCATTCGCAACCAGCGTACCCTTATGCTGCTCCGTCGGCTTGAGACTATCGGTTATTAAAACAATCTTGTCGATCGGCTTATCCCGCGCCAAAAGTCGGATTAAGTCGGGATGAACATGGATACCGTCTGCAATAATCTCGCAGGACATTTCAGGATGGATTAAAATCGCGCCGACAGCTCCCGGGTTACGGTGGTGCATTTGGCTCATCGCATTAAAAAGATGTGTTGAATGTAAAATCCCCGCCTGCATTCCTTCAAGCATATTCTCGTAGAGCGCATTCGTATGCCCCGCCTGCAACACAATATTTTTCTTAATGCAGTAAAGCGCTAACTCGCGCATATTTTTAAGCTCGGGCGCAACCGTCATATTGACGATATTTCCGTTTGAGGCAGCCCAAAACTTATCCATCAAATCCAAATTGACGGGGCTGATTGCGGAAGGGCTTAACGCTCCGGGTTTTTCCGGCGAAATGAACGGACCCTCAAGGTGCAGCCCCATGATGGTCGCACCTTCTTCATGCCCCATTGCATCGACAATAGCGCGGATACATTCGGTCATATTCTCCGGCTCTGTCGGATACAGCGTAGGATTAAAGGCTGTTACGCCATATTCGGCAAGTGCCTTTGACATTTCGAGGATGGAATCCGCAGAACTATCCTCCGTTCCAAAGCCCGCAAAGCCGTGAATGTGGGTATCGATTAACCCCGGAGCAATATACGCTTTATCGACATCGATGATACGTACTTCCGGAGAAAAACGTTTTTTTAAAAAGCGGCGCTCGCTAAAGACATCTTCAATCTTGCCGTCTTTAACATAGACACATCCGTTTTCCATTAATGAGTAACCGGTTACTACTGTCGCGTTATGAAAACAAAGTGCATTTTCCATGACTTTCTCCGTGATTTGATCGATTTTATCAAAAAAATGTTAAAAAGCCTAGAGCTCGGGCGACTGCATCAAGTGGCTGCAACTTCCGTACTGACCGCATCAGACATTTTCCTAAAAAAATGTATTTTGGGATAACACTTTATTAGAAAGTATGTTATAATGATTTAATATGGATTCTCAAGGGAGCAAATTTACACCCGGTTTACGCTTTAAACGACAGAATATGACTATCGGAGCACGAAATCGGGTAATAAAAAATATTTATCATCTCATGAAAGCGCACCGTTCATTCTTGATTCTCGGTCACGAAAGCCCTGATGAAGATTGCTATGCCTCGACAGTTGCGGGAGCGTTGTTGCTGCGCAAATTTAATAAACATGTCAGCATTTTTTTAGAATCCGTGCCGCCTGAAAACCTTAAATTTCTCAATTCCATCTGCAAATATAATAAGATTAATGTGTACTATGGAACAATGTCGGCGATCCGTTCCGTCGAAGTGCTCTGTATTTTAGATACACCAAAGCCGGATATGATAGCCGCAAACGGCTGTATCTATGATTTCCTGAATACCTCATCTATTCCAAAACTTGAAATAGACCATCACTTTGATTCCGATGCAGCATATATCGGAGATCCCGCCTATTCTCTCGTTCTTCATGCGTCAAGCACTTGCGAGATTTTATGCAGAATATGCTATAAATTGGCCAATCATCCCGAAATACGACAGCGCTACAGCATCGAAGAGCTCTATTCGCGGAATCTGGTGCTGACGCTCCTAACCGGTATGCTTGGGGATGCAAAAATGGGAAATTATATTTCCAACCCGCACGATAAAGAAGTTTTTGACTATTTTTCCAAACATCTCAATTTAATGTTGCGGATCAGCACCCATTCATCGGGGCGAACGAAAAAAATCGAATCGATGGAACGGCTGCTTGATGTGATGGAGACGACCGATGCCGAAACCGAGAAAATCTACCATACCATTATTGACCGCGCTAAATATACCGGACACATTGGAACGATTATCTTGTCGGAAGATGAGTCGAACGCTTTCTTTGAAAGCATCGAATATGCACAATTTACCGGTATGATTAAGGAAGCAACCAATGCCATTGCAGAGAAAGTCGAAGGAGTAGGGATTTCCGCCTACTATGATTCTCCCGGCAAGTCCAATAAAATACAGTGCCGTATCCGTGCAAGCGAAACGGCACGAGGCATTAATTTACACCCGGTGCTTACTCATTTTAAGATTACGGACGGAGGCGGCCATCCCGGCGCCATTGCTTTTCGGCTGCCCCGAGAATCCGGAAGCTCGCTTTATACGCTGCTTGAAGACATCCAATCTTTTATTAAACAAAACATCTTGGTATGAAGCAAAATTTTCAATTATTAATGGAACAAACCATTGCGGAGCTTGGCGATTCCTTTACTACCGAAGCTCCACCGCGGCTGCTGCTCCATTCGTGCTGTGCGCCGTGCAGTTCTTCGGTAATAAAACGGCTTGCCGGATATTTTAAGCTAACTGTCTTCTATTATAATCCCAACATTGATACCCAGCTCGAATACCGTACCCGGGCGGATGAACAAATCCGTTTAATCGAACAGTATAATACGTCAAAAGAATTTCCGTACCGAATCGATTATATGATACGGGACTATAGCCATGAACAATTCCTCGAAATAGCGGAGGGCTATACGGATTGCCCGGAAGGTGGCGAACGGTGCTTCCGCTGCTATCGGCTTCGGCTTGCAGCAACGGTACGCGAGGCAACAGCTCAAGGGTTTGATTTTTTCTGCACGACACTTTCGCTCAGTCCGCTTAAAAGCGCAGCAAAAATCAACGAAATCGGCATGGAGCTTGCCACGGACAAGTGCCGATGGCTGCCGAGCGACTTTAAGAAAAAAGACGGGTATCTGGAGTCCATTAGGCTCAGCAAGGAATTGGGGTTGTATAGACAAGACTACTGTGGCTGCGAATTTTCCCGCACCTTTGAAAATAGCGACACCGTCTACGGCGTTGCTGCACAAAAGTAAATGCTCGACGTACAACAAGTACGCCTCCGCTTTATTTTTGTTCGCGCCTTGTATCCAGTACCGCTATTTTCAAAGGCTAACAGCAAATGGTATTTCAGAACCGCCACGGATGGCGGTGGTTCCACGCAGTAGTAAGTTTTTCGTTAGAAAAACTTATCGTTGGCAAGCGTACACGGATGTACACTTGCCAACAGCGCCACGGATGGTGGTGGTTGCAAGCAGTAGCAAGTTTTTCGCTAAGAAAAACTTGTCGTTAAAAAACGTACACGGATGTACGTTTTTTAACAGGCTATTTCAAAAGGCTTACGGAAAGTATGTTTTACGATATGCCGCTACTGAAAATCCTCAACGTATCAAAGATACGCCTGCGGTTAATTTGTGCTCGCGCCTTGTAGTTTCAGAACCGCCACGGACGGCGGTGGTTCTAATCAGCAGCGATGTTTTTGCGGCGCAAAAACTCGCGTCCGGAAGTGTACACGGATGTACACTTCCGGACAGGATGTCCGTGGTTCCAAATAGCTGCAAGTTTTTCGCTAGAAAAACTTGTCGTTAAAAAACGTACACGGAAGTACACTTTTCAACATGCCTGCGGGTGTTTTTTGTTAAGCGACAACGCAGATGCGACGTATATTTTCAAAAGGACAGGTGCTATCGGATACTTCGCAACAAGGACAGTAACTGAGACATCTGCTGCCCGCGCGGGTCGGTACCGTCGACGGTTTTTTCAGCCTTGTTGCCGGTCTTTGCCGGATCGGTGTAAATGAGCACCGCCATATCGCCCTTCGTCATCCTATCGTAGTACCCCTTGCGCGTAAGCGTTCCTTCGGTAAGGTCTTCCGAAACACGCCCTATTGTGAACGTCCCGAGTACGTCTTTTTCGTTGTACAAAAGCCCGATGCCTTCATTCGCAATGGTGAGCGTTCCCTTTTTGACGATTTCGATAGTATAATCGGTAAAGTCGCAGTCGCCCGAACCGATATCGATAACCGCTTCCGCTTGGGAACGCCCGACGATGCTGCCGATAACCGGCATTGCCTGATTAAACAAACCGATGATGCGTCGTACAGCATTGCCGAACCGGTCATTACCCGACCGGTACACCGTTAAGGTTTCCGCTTTTGAACCGGTACGTCCGACATAGAGGTCAAGTGTAATCTGTATATCCCGCTCGTTTTCTTGCAAATTGACGATACCGAAATAATCATTTCCGGCAGTGCGCGCCTGTCTGAACGCTTCCATATACGAACTGGGACCATCCAGATGAGCGGAAACCGCAAAACGGCGGTTATAAGAAAGAATATCGTTTATCAATGCAGCGGTGAGTTTTTCCGCTTCGGGATGAAACACATTGGCTGCATTTACCTGATAAAAAAGCCCGACGGAAAGGTGTGCCTTATTTAAATACAGCGGATCGATCTTCCATCGGTTCCGCACCGAGTGGTCAAGCATCTTACTGTAGGCCTCTACCGTGTCGTTGATTCGGGCGGTGCTTTTTTTCGATGGACTGAATAAATTCAAGCTGCTGCACGGCGCGCTCGTAAAAGCCCTGCCGCATCAGGATATTGGAGTATGCTTGCCGGCTTTCCGTGTCATACGGATACACTTTGAGGGCGCGCCGGTATTCATATAAGGCTTGGTCGGTCATGTTGCGGTTTAAAAAAGCATCACCTTTTATGCGATGCGCACCGGCGAGTTCTTTTCGCTGCGTATCTTCAAACTCAAAGGTCTGAACAGCAATATCCTCAAGCAGGGTGCGCATCAGTTCGTTTTCGGTATCGACGGAAAGTCCGATTTGCGCGGCTTCAAACGCTTGTTTTTTTTGCGAAAGCTTCATTAAACAGAGCGCTTTTACATACCACGCATCGGCACGCTTACGGTCGCCCGCAATGCGCAAATCGGCTACGGACATCGCCTCGCGGTACCGGCCGGAGCTGTATAAAAGCGAACATAAGAGCGCCCGTGCCTTGTCGTAGTTTTCGTCGATGGTAAGCGCTGCACGGATGCGGCCTTCCGCTTCCTTTAGGTTTCCTGCAAGGGCCGAAAGGTAACCGGCAAAGTAATGCACCTGCGCGTTATCCCCGTGGTATTGCAGAGCGCGGCTGATGTAACTCTGCGCCGCTTTAAGATTACCCGTTTCGTGGCTGAGCAGGGCAAGCGACAAAAGCGCTTTGCGGTTCTCGCTCTGGCGGCGGAGCGCGGCGGTGTACAGTTCCGAAGCGCTGGTTAAGCGGCCGCCCGTTACCTCGATTTCCGCCATTCCGAAGCGGGCGTCAAGGTTGTTCGGGTAACGGTTCAGAATGCCGGAAAAAATCTTTTGCGCGTCTTCGATACGCCCGATACCGATCAAAATAAACGCATAGAGGTTTTCGATATCGACATCCTGCGGAGAGTAACGGCGCGCCTTTTCCGCGTAGACAATAGCCTGATCATATTCGCCCAGTGCGTAAAAACATTCGGCTAACCCCCGATACACAGCATTATAGGCGGGATTTTCTTTTAAGGCTTGTTGATAAAGCTCTATAGCGCCGTACCAGTTTTCATGGTATTGCAGCTCCTTCCCTTTCTCAAAAAGCTGAATGGGAGAAGCCAAAAGAGGCAGCGCGACGCAGAGCAGAAACACACTAAACAGACTATTTTTACGCATAATTGTTATCCTTAATTGTATACCGACATCCGCAGCGACCGGAACGGCTTAGTGATCATCATCCTTAACCGCTGCGATTTTTACCGTGTTTATTTTATGCCCGTCCATATCCTGAACGATAAAATCAAAGTTCTTCCATCGCACTTTTTCGTAACGCACGGGGATTTTTCCGAATAAATCAAATACAAACCCGCCGAGCGTTTCAAACTCATCGGAGGGCAGCTCCGTATGCAAACATTCCGCCAGATCATCCATATCGACACGGGCATCGCAGAGCCAGAGACCATCGCCGATGGAAGCGATATCTTCCCCTTCATTATCGAATTCATCCTGAATGTCGCCGACAATCTCTTCGATAATATCTTCCATGCAAACAATCCCCGAAATACCGCCGTACTCGTCGACCGCAATGGCAATATGCACATGACGGCGTTTAAATTCCCGCAATAGACCGTCGATACGCTTGGATTCGGGTACAAAAAACGGTTTTCTGATAATCTTTTCCAAATCAATCGGTTCTTTTTTTGCGAATGAATTGATTAAATCCTTCACATACAGAATTCCTACTACATTATCGATCGATTCGTCATAAACCGGAAATCGCGAATGACCGCTTTCCGCCACCCGCGTCAGCAACTCTTCCGTTTCCATATCCAGCGGAATAAAATCGACGTCAATCCGCGGAATCATCACTTCTTTTACTGCGGTGTCGGAAAGGTCTACCACCCCGCGTATCATATCTTCTTTTTCTTCATTGAGCGCTTCCTGTAGAATCTCGGAAACTGCCCGCTTTTTTTTCAGTTTATCAAATATCCCCATACTTATTCCTGATAGATAACCGTATTATTATATTGCTTGAGTATTTTTTCCTGTAATTGCAGCATCTCTTGCTGAGGGTCGTTGTCGCTGTGATCCATCCCGCTCAGATGCAAAATCCCGTGTATCAGCAGCCGTTTTAATTCTTCATTCATCGTTACATTAAAAGTTTCGGCATTTGAGCGCAAACTATCGAGGCTAATTACAATATCTCCCGCATTAAAACGCACGTTTTCGTCTTCATCATCGTATTCATCGCCCTGCTCAAAAGACAGCACATCGGTCGGCGAGTCGATCTGCCGGTAGGTTTTATTCAGCTCGTGAATAAACGCATCGCGGCAAAATACAACGGATAAATCCCAATTCGTGTGTTCAAGCTGTGTAAGTACCGCATCTAAAAAAGGCAGAACCTGCATACCCCACTTCGGTTCGGGGATGTCCTGCCATGTAATTGCAATAGTATTCATGCTATTCTTCCTTGTTGCCCTTCCCGTCCGACTGTCCCTGCATTCCTGCCGCGGTTTGCTCCGGCGCCGCTAATCCGAGGTCTATTTGTAGGTAATTTTTTACATCGGGAGAAATGCTTTTCTCAAGCGGCATTTCCCCCTGCGCTGGAGTTCCCTGCTGTACCGATTTTTCGTCGGCAGTCTTGTCGGCTGTTTTTTCCGGCGAGGTATCCTGCGGTGCGGCTTTTTCGTCGGCAGTTTTGCTGTCTGCGCCTTCTTTTTCGTCGGGGTCTTTTTGATTCGGATACTTGATACGGGAATGATAATACCCTGCAAGCGTCGTTACAAATGATTCTTGGATAATGCGCAATTCCCGCAGCGTTAAGTCGCAGTTATCAAGCTGTCCCGATTCCATTTTCGCCTTAACGAGCTTTGCAATAAATTTTTCCAGCCGCGGAACCGACGGATGATCTAACGTCCGGCAGGCGGCTTCGCTCACGTCGGCAAGCATGACCACGGCGGCCTCTTTGGTGCGCGGCGGCTGCCCTGGATACGAAAAGTCCTTGGGGCTAACATTGGGATCGAGTTCTTTCGCCTTTGCATAAAAGTATTGCACCAGTGAATTACCGTGATGCTGCCCGATAATATCGATAACTTCGCGGGGCAGCCGCATACTTTCCGCCTTCTCCACCCCGATTTTTACATGACTACGGATGATAGCCGCCGAAAGCCGCGGGTTTAAATCCAAGTGCTTATTATACGAAGTTTGATTTTCGACAAAATACTCAGGGTTCGCCATTTTACCGATGTCGTGATAATACGCGCCGACCCGCGCCAACAGCGCGTCTGCCCCGATTTCGCGGCAGGCTGCTTCCGCCAATGTCGCAACCATCATCGTGTGGTTATAGGTGCCGGATGCCGCCAACAGCATCTGCTTCATCGTCGGGGAGTTAAGGTCGGAAAGCTCCATCAGGCGGAAGCAGGTCGGCGTATTCATCCGGTCTTCCAAAATGGGTAAAAAGCCGAGCACAAAGATACCGCTGATAAAGCCGTTTATCACCGAGCCGAGCAGCACAAAAACGAAGTCGCTGTATGAATCGGGAAACACTGAACAAAGCACAAAGGTAATAATCGGATGGATGAGCGCAAGCTGACAGGCAGTCTTAATTAAATCCATTCGCCGCCCAGTCAAATTCATCAGCGATACGGACAACAAGCCGGAGAACAGCGCAAAAAGCGCCGGTTCAAGTTTAAAACCGGTTGCCGTCAGTACAATCAGCATAATAAGGAATACCATCCGTATCGCAATCCGTGTGGAAATAAGCGTCACTACCAGCATAGCCGTCAGCGCCGCCGGGATGAACGGGATAATATCGAGCGCCTGCACAAGGGATAGCGCTTTTGCCGTAAATAGAACGATAAGATACACGGCAAGCGAAATCAGCAATAAAAAGACTTTTCGGCTTTCTTTTAATCGCTCCCCTACTGTCTGCGCCGAACACATAAAGACGCCGATTATATAGAGGCAGAGAATAAAAGCGGAAAGCCCCAAAAATTTACTGATGTCAAGATAATTTCCCGCATCGGAATAGGCTTGCAGCTGCCGGTAGTTTTCTGCGGTAATAATAAAGCCGCGTTTAATAATCTTTTGATTTTTTTGAATGGTAACGATTACCGGCTGAACCTGTTTAAGCGCTTCCTGCGCCCGCATTTCCGTTTCTTTTTCATCGTAAATAATGGTCGGCTGCAAAAACGGCCGAATGAGGGCTGCCGTTATGGCGGAGTCAAGACTTGCATTCAGCGAGCGTATTGCATTTTTGATATATGTATCGAGATTGCCTTTTTTAATAACCGCACTCGTCTGAATATTGATGTACTCACGGTTATTTCCGCGTTGCACTAATAGCGTCATCTCCGTTTGATTAAACCCTTCGAGTCCTTTCTCGGGAAATTCTGCAATACCGACCGCCATAATTTGTTTGACGATTGCTTGAGCGGCGGCTAAAATAGTGTCAAATTGTCCTGACTTTTGCAATTTTTTCAAAACTTGGGCATCAAATAGCCCCGGATATTGTTCCTGCACACGTGCGTCAAAAATTGCTTCCGCATCATTATGCAACGCAAGCATAAACGAAACAAACTCATCGTATTTTTTGAGTGTTTCAGATACCAGTTCCGCGTCCTGCCTAAAAATAGGTGTAATCGTCTGCAATCGGGCAGCTTTTCTGATCTCCGTCGCAGACTGATCCGTATAGGAAATGTTCCTGCCTGCAACGACATCGCGCTCGGCAACTCTTCCTACGGCAAATTCGTCAAGATTTAAGTAGGCAAGCCCTCCGCGGTCAAGCGTGGTAAACAGCATCGCTGCGATAACAACAAAAAAACTTACAATAAAGAGGATGGAAAAAACTTTTTCAGTTCGAAAACCGTCTATAATCTTGCGGAAAAAGCCCGCTACGGACGGCAATACTACAGCTTTCATATATCCGGAATTGTTTTCGTCTCTCATTCGGTGACTCCGCTATAATCTGCAAGAGTTGAGTTATCTTTTACATTTACGGTGTTATTGTTTTTCATACGCATTAATAATCTTTTGTACCAACGAATGACGGACTACTTCATCTGCAGAAAATTCAACGATTCCAATTCCATCGATGGTACGGATTAAAGAGACGGCATGGACAAGCCCCGATTCGGATCTTCCGCGGATATCCGACTGGGACGGGTCTCCGGTAATAATTAGCTTTGAACCTTCGCCCATCCGCGTTAAAAACATCTTCATCTGTTCTTTTGTCGTATTCTGCGCTTCATCCAAAATCACAACGGCATTGTGCAGTGTCCGCCCGCGCATATAGGCAAGCGGCGCTACTTCGATGGTATTAGACTCTTCCATACTGCGCAGCACATCGGCAGGCAGCAGCGTTTCCATAATATCGAACAGCGGACGCAGATAGGGATTAATTTTCTGGACAAGATCACCGGGCAAAAATCCGAGGCTTTCACCCGCTTCCACCACCGGGCGGGTTAAAATCAGCTTACGTACCTTATGGGACAGCAACATTTTTAACGCAAGCGCCACCGCAATATAGGTTTTCCCCGTACCGGCAGGACCGAGTCCGAACGTTATATCGTTTGCATAGATGGAGTCTATCAGCGAGGCCTGCTTTCTATTCTTGGGATAGACTGATTTTATGCCGCGCGGAATATGAATACACTGCGGGCAGAAGGCCCCTCCTTGCGGCACGCTATTGGCAACACAGGAAGCAATAAAATCGGCAGAACCTTCCGACGTAATTTCGGGACTTTTCAAAAGAGTGTCGATGAGTTTTTGGAACCTATTGCAAACCGCTTGATCGGACGTTACAACCGTTACCTCGTTTCCCCGGCAGATAACGGGAACGCCCAAATAGGTTTCAAAAACCTGTAAATTCTCATCATTTGCGCCGCATAAAGAAGACAGCACCGTTTGATCTTCCAATACGATTGTATATGAGGTATCCAAAAACACTCCTTTAGCGATAACCAAAATAGAACAAAATAAGTCTACAATGAAGATAGGGGATAGTCAAGAAGTTTCAGAGGAAGGCAACTGCTTAAAATATTTCCGATACGGTTGCCCTGATATCCTATACAACCGCATTCGGTTACGGATAGGGCTTATATTCGTTAACTATGCTGATCTGTGTAGACACCGAACGCCCCTGCGCCAAATTTTCGGCTATTTTAAGCGCTCTGTCGATACATGCAACGGAATCCGCAACTCCGTGCAGCACAATCTGCGTATCGGAAACTTCCGCATCCAAAAAATAAATCGGAAGCTCTTCTTTAAACGCAATCACATTAACAATCCGCTGCCCTAATAACAGTTCCGAAATACGTTTGAGCCCTTCCTGTTCTTCCGCCGGTGAAATAGCTTCCTTACATGCGTGCGTAATAATACTTGCGGCAAGCGGCGCCGTAGCGAAATCGGTATTAATAACGAGTCGATAGTGAGTAGGATCCTCCGGTTTCATATCAAAAAAGCATTTGTGAAAGCCTTCGCGATTGGCATCGCTTTCCGCCATCAAAGCGCGCGCTCTTTTTTCCGACCAATCGAACTCTTTCATCAACCGCGCAATTCGGATATCATCGGAAGCGACCAGCCGTACCGCATAACAGCCGGGGATGCCGCGCAATAGCGCAAAGCCGCCGCGCCCGATAAAAATGCTATTTCCTTTCAGTGCATATCCGTACACGATCTCCCGTAAATAATCAAAATAGGAGTCGCGGTTGCGAGAAAGCGATGCCCAAAACCCTGGTTTTCGCTCGTCATAATGCGCAAGGCTCTCTTTAGAAATTCCCTTGCCAATCAGATCTTTCTCGAGGTCTTTTTTATCGATAAACTCGTAGCCGAGCGATTTCGCCAGTTCTAACGCCGTTTCATCGCCGTAAGAAGCTATTTGCCGTGAAATTGTGATAATTGCCATAAAGCCTCCTCTTCTATAGAATAAGGCTAAATACTCATTATGTCAAAGGAAGGTTGTACTTTTATGCAAAAAAATCCTCGTCTTTCATGGAAACCCGTTTCTACAAAAGAAATATGTACCACACGGGTATTTTCCGTCAACGAAATTACCAGTATTTCGCCCGACAACGAAACAAAGACGTTTTCTACATTGTCCGCGCCGGAATGGGTTATCGTTATTCCTCGCATTACCGATGCGAACGGTCGGCATTATTTTTTAATGGTAGAGCAGTGGCGGCACGGTTCGGCACAGCTATCGATCGAATTTCCCGGCGGCGTGGTCGACGAAGGAGAAACGCCGGAACAAGCGGCGCGGCGAGAGCTGCTTGAAGAAACGGGAAAAACGGAACACAACTTAACATTGCTCGGCGAGGTATACCCCAACCCTGCGATTATGGGAAATAAAAGCCATATCTATTTTGCAGATTGTGAATCGAATACGCAGGCGCAGCATCTTGATGAAGATGAGTTTTTAGAAGCCGAGGCGGTTCCTGTCGATGAGGTATTGAATAAGATGGGAACGGCCCCTTACGACCATGCGCTTATGTGTACCGCGCTCTTTTTTTATTTACGAATGCATCCTTGCCGATGATGAGCAGGGATATAAAAAAACCTCTAAAAACGGTGGTTTTTAGAGGTTTTCATCAGATTATTTTTTACTTTTTGCCGGTGGTAATTTTTCGTAGGTTACCGCAGGATCGTACATACCGCTGCGTTTTTCGCCGCGGAGACTCGGAATTGTTAAAATAATTCCGGGTTCAACCCAGTCGGGATTATTGGGATCGGGCAATTTCTCTTTATTCGCTTCATACAGCTTCCGCCACAGATACGGATTATCATAAATCGCCTTATCCTTTGCGATATTCCACAGGCAATCCCGTTCGCCGCGCCATGTGCGGATACGGTATTGAGCCGGCAGGGTTGCAAATGAAGATTCATCGCCGGTAACAACGGCAAGCGCATCTAAAACTTTTTTCGCACAGACAACCGCGACGTCAAAGTCTTTATTTTCAAATGCGGTATTTCCTGCCTGCAGCGCTTCGGTTGCCGTCTTAAATGCCTCGGGGTATTTCTCTTCGGCCTTGTTGTTTTTTGCCCATGTATAGCGAGTACGTGCTCTATTCATTGCTTGTTCAGCTTCAACGCGGGCAAGCATATATTGAATATAATCGGCCGATTTTTGAGCGTTCTCTTCGGCAAGCCGTGAATACTCTATAGAAGCGTCATAATCGCCTTCGCTATATGCCCGCTGTGCCAATTCGGAATAAGCGCGGCTTTTTCGCTGATATTCGTTATTATCGTACGATACGGCAAACAAAAAGACCGTCCCTACTAAAAAGAATACGGTACAGAGAATAGCTGTTTTTTTCATGGGTTACCTCCCGTTACCGGATGGCGTTGCATTGCCGGTATTTGTAGAACGCTGTAATTCGTCAAGGTTAACCGGCTCTTCGGAAAAACCTTCCGCATTTTCCGGCAACGGCGCTTCGCGGTCAGCTTCTTTTGCAAGCTTGCTGCTGGCTTCCTGACGAGCTTTTGCCCGTTCCATTGCATCACTTGCCTGTGCCCGTTTAACTTTTACCTTTTCGTATATATCGTCAAACTCATCGGCAGCAGTCATATACCCCATATATGCTTGTTCGTACTTCTTATTGCCTGCTGCAATACCTGCATGGCGGTAACGGTTTACTGTCTTTTCATAGGCGTCTTTCATAGCTGCAGCAGCTTTCACAGAATCGGCACGTTCACGCGCTTCATCAGCTTTCTTTTTTGCATCGTTCATCATCGAAGCAAACCCTGCCTCTTTTACCGTTTCATAGTAATTCAGCGCCTGCTCGGAGAGTTCAAAGGCTTTTGCAGGATCCGATTCATATAATCCGGATATCTGTGCGGACAGGTCTTCGGCTTTTTTATAGCTTTCCGCATCATAGGACGACAAATCATTTTTGTCGATCTTCGCCTTTAACTCGGCAATCTTCATTTGATTGATCAGCGTTCGATATTGCGTAATAGCCCTTTGAGCCTTTTCCTGCGCTGCTGCAAAATTATTTGCTTCATAGCCGCTTCTCGCTTCGGCAGCCGTATCGTCGGCCGATTTAAATTGCGCAGGATAAGCCGTATCCGCTTTTGCCTTAACCGCTTCGGCACGAACCTTTGCCATCTCATTCAGTAAACGAGCAATTTTCTCCTGTTCTTCATTTTTCTCCGGCTCAACAGGTTTTACCGGCTCAGGCTTCGGCTCCGGTTTTGGTTCGGGCTGGGATTTACAGGCTCCAAAACCGAACAACAGAACAGAAACACAGAGAATATAAAACAATGTTTTCAGTGTTTTATTCATTATGACCTCCATTTCTAAACGGATATTCAGACATCCCAAAAACTCATAGAGTTCTTAAAGAAGTTTGTCTCGTGCGAAAGTTTTCCGCATATTAAATAGGTTACTATAGAACTTAATCATGTTCAAGACGCTGACAATCAGGGCAAATTCCAAAAAAATCAAACCGATGTGAATCAATGCGGTAGCCGCTGAGTTCCGCAGCCTTTTGATTGCAATGTTCATCGGACGGCATAAAAGCATCTTCTACCTTGCCGCATCGGGTACAGATGACGTGATTGTGAGCGCTCATATCCGCATCAAAATGAGCAAAGGTACCGTCAACATTGATAACCTTGATTCGTTTTTGCTCGGCAAGAATATTTAAATTGCGATAAACAGTTCCCTGACTCAGATGCGGAAAATCCTTCCGAAGCTGTTCATACAGCCATGCTGCCGTAGGATGCGTGCGAGTAGAACATAAAAGATTGAACAGTGCCTCCCGCTGTTTTGAATGCTTGTATGACACAGCTTTTTTCATATATACCTCCTCGTATCAAAGCACAATATCTAAATTCATAATGAATACTACAATTTTAAAAGCAACGCTGTCAATATTAAGCCGTCTGTTAGAAAAGAAGGCGCTATGTAAGGTTTTTAGCGATTCCCATGATATGCTTACAGCGCTCATTCCCGACATACACGGATGCATATCGGGAAAAAGACATTACAGGTTTATTGAAAACACAGATGGTTTTATTTTTTTACTTCCGTGTTCGGTTCAAATGCATGTGCATGCAAAAATTCTACCGATTTAGGGATTTCTACTTCTTTGATGTTGTTCTTCAAAAAAAGCATACATATTGATTTTCTTCACCGATGCAGGAATTTTTACCGCCGTCAGCTCATTCTTGTAGAAGGATGAAGTATCAATCAGCTCCAGTGTTTCAGGCAAATGGAGTTCCGTCAATGCATTTAATGCAAAGGCGCTCGGCTCAATCTTTGTTTCCTTACCGCCGAAGGTAACTTCTTTAAGCCCATTCCGGTAAAACGCAAAGCCCTCGATGTCCTTCAACGCGCTCGGCAGTTTAACCGAAGTTAATTTGCACACGCCGAATGCATCATAGCCGATGCTCTCTACCGTGTCGGGAATAACAACGGAGGTTAAACCCCTGCGGTAAAACGCATTGTCTCCAATCCGCGTAATAGGAGTTCCGTCGGGCGCTGTTGCGGGAATAATCATATCGGTAAGTCCTTGCGTCTTTACCTTATCTTTTCCCTTCTGCGTCATGCCCTTTAATTCTGCGCCTTTAAAAATAAAATCATCATTTTCCCATACGTTTTCACTCATACTGCTACCCCCTTACATCCGATTAAGCTGTACAATCTCGTTGAATGTTTCGAGCTGCGTTTTTACCTGCCCAAAGTCCGACATCTGCTGATCATATCCGACTTTTACCAATGGAATCTTTGCCGCGCTGAACGCCTGTTTTAGCGAAGGATATTCCATCTCTTCCGTGTCGTCGAAGTTCATCATAAAGAGCAAGCATCCGTCCGCCTTGTTATCCTTTGCCAGTTTTACAACGTAGGCAGGACGCTTCGTAAGGTCGGGGTCGTAGAGGAGCGGGTCTTCATCCATGCGGGCAAATTGATCGGCAAGCGCCATCATCGGATCGTCGATGGAGAGATCGATATCAACCTTCAACGCGCGGGATTCATGCGCAACGTCATCGGCGACAATACAGACTTTGTAGTCGTCAAAGACTTGCAGCAAGCCGGGGTTATCGGTAATAACACCGCTGGTAACCACCCGAACGCCGTCCCATTTTTCTTCCGGCAAGGCTTCGAGTAAAGAGTTCAGCTTTTTGAGCAGCTCGGTATGTTCATCTTTCAGCATAAAGTATGAGCTTTTCAGCACATAACAGCGGTCGGAAGCCTTTATACTCTGCGGATGAGCCGCGGCGAGCTTGATAAACCGGCGCTTTTCAGCCCTGTTTTCGTTATACACTTTGAACGCTTTCTTTAAGTTCTCATCGGTTACTTTAACACCGCAGATTTTTTCCAGCTCTTCCTTCGCCTTGGTAAAGATACGCGCATTGTACTTCTTGCCGAAGTCCTCTTTGCGATGCTGACCATGATTGAGGAAGATCATCGGGATTTTCCGTCCGGCGCTCACCTTGTAGTTCTGAGAAAGCGGACGAAGGGTATCATCCAGCGTTGTCAGCATTGAGGCGGAAAGTCCGTCGAGAGTACCGTCCAAGGCCATTTCCAAACAGCGCAATGCCAACGAGTAATAGAATGTCGGGAAGTATTCCTTTGCCCGCTCGATGGGACCTTGACCGCCCCATACACCGAACGGCGCAATACCTGCCGCATAGACAATCTCTTCGGGTGCATAGTACGGGAAAATACCGACGGCTTTTTTCCCTGCCGCAAGGTATTTATCCAGCTGCTTCCGCGGATTGTTCGCCAAATATTTAAATTGTTCCAATAAATCTTTGATTGTTTCCATACTGTCCTCCCCTACTCCAGCGTCGGCTTCGACCAGTCGGTCTCTTTGGTGTTCTTAAAGTTGGTATAGACGTCCTCGCCCTTTGCTTTCTTTTCCTGCTTGCGCTCGTCCATAATTTCTACCAAGCCCTGTACACGTGTTTTATACTGTTCCGTAGAGAAGTTTCGCTCGTCAGCCTGATCACCGTCAAAGTGAACAACAGGGATACCGAGGTCTTCCTTCCAACGCCGCTCAATTTCGGGCATCGCACCGCTCCACGGCTTGCAGCTGCGGTTGTAGTTGACCAAGGCGCCGCTGATACCGTTTTCTTTTGCCATGGTCTCGCGCCATTCAACACCGGTTTCGATACAGACGGAGCACGGCGCCTTGCAGTACGCAGCGGCCATTTCACGGATATTCTCATAACGGAAGCCGAATGCCGGAGCGTATACGACAGCGGTTACGTTGACACCGCTGTCCTTTAAGGGGTCAAACAAGGGGCGGAGCGCCGGCCAGCACGGAATACCTTCAAACAAGATACGGTGCTCTTCGGGATATTCCCACGTAGAGGTGTTTTCTTTTACGGATTGTTCAAATTCCTGTGCCAGCAGTTCAAATCCGACAGCAGCGTCTTCTTCGCAGCGGGCGGCAACAATGTCTGCCATGTGGTTAAACAGGTCAAACCCGCTTAACGGAGACGGCTTGTATGACATAAATGAACAGGATTTCAGCCATGCCGCTGCGGTTCTATTTGCACGCGCACAAGCATCCTCGAATTTCTTTTCGTCGAATTTCTTTCCGGTCAATTGTTCCAGCTGCTTGATGGCATAGTCAAACTGGCCAAGTAGATAATCCACTTTTTCTTCGGGTACATCCACCGTATTGGAGAACGGAATGTCTACCATGATGAGCGGGATATTATGCATACGCGCAATATTCTCGTACCATTTTGTCATCATATTGCAGATATTATTGCAGCACAGCAAAAAATCGGGCTGCGGCATTCTGCGCGAATCGGTCGGCTCTCCTGCGGCATAGGCAAGACTGATGCGTGCATAACCGCAGATATCGTTATCGTATCCCATATCCTCCGCAGCTTGGCAGAGGCGCAATCCGTCTTTCTTTGCAGCTGTCGACGCCGCATGGTTTTCGGGATACACAACATTAAGATCAAAAGCTTTCGCTAATTCAATTGGAAATTTAGAAGAACTCCATCCGACTAATTCACCGCGCCGTTTTGCCTCCCATGCATTTGCATAGACCTTATCTACGACATCGCGTAAAAGAGCGGCAGCAGGCTTATGCCCTTCAATCGGCCGCGGCGTTTTGTTGGGTAACTTTTCCATCTTTTGGGCCATTTGTTTCCTCCTATGTCCTCAAGGTCATCTTTAAAAAACAGGCTTGTTCTTTAAAAGATGCCATTCAGGTCTGCACCGGCCTTGCATTTACCGGCGTAGAACCTTACTTATTTCCCGCTTGTTGACACTTTTGATATGCAAACAGAGCGGCTCCAATTGCGCCATTTAACTGGCAATATTCACTCGTGTGAATTTTAAACCCTATATTTTTTTCCATTGCCCGAACCATTCCTTTATTCAGGGCAACTCCTCCGGTCATTACAACATCATCTTGAATACCGACACGCTTAGCCAAACTGCCGACGCGGCTCGCTATTGCCGTGTGGATTCCTTTTACGATATCGGGAATTTTCGCACCGCTCGCCAATTGAGAGATAACCTCCGATTCGGCAAACACGGTACAGGTTGAGCTGATTGTCAACTCTTTGGTGGACTGCTCGTCAAGTTTCTCGAGGTCTTCCAAGTTGATTTCCAGAACCTTCGCGATAACATCGAGGAAGCGTCCCGTACCGGCAGCGCACTTATCGTTCATAACAAAGTTTTCGAGCATACCGTTATCGCTAAGTTTTAAGGCCTTAGAATCCTGCCCGCCGATATCGATAATAGTGCGTACATGCGGGAACAAGAAATAGGCGCCTTTGGCATGGCAGGACAGCTCCGACATCTGCGCCGGTACTTCCTTTAACGAATTACGTCCATAGCCGGTTGCAATAGCTCCGTCAAGCTGCTCCATCGAGGTAAACCCGAGTTGATCCAGCGTCTGCTTCATCACCCGTGCCGGTCCGCTGGTTCCCGTTCCCACCGGAACAACAGCCGTTGCGACGATTTCCTTTCCGTCCTTGATAATAACACACTTGGAAGCTGTAGAACCGACGTCTACGCCCATAGTAAATATACTCATAACGATGTACTGCTCCCTTGCCGATAAAATTTTCAGGTAACCGCTTTTCAGTCAGCAGTTACCGTTATATGCAGCAAAAACTGCTTGCTTCTCAAAGTCCAAGCATGTGCTTTGCCAAATCCAAGAACTTTGTGATAATAATGGCATTGGTAATATTGCTGATAAAGCCGCCGATAACCGGCACGACAAAGAATGCTAACTTGGAATAGCGGTACTTGCGGCATACTGTCTGCATCGTCGTCATCGAAACGGGCACAGCGCCTAAACCGAATCCGATATGACCAACCGCCATCACCGCTGCATCGTAGTTTCTGCCTAATAAATTGAATGTCAGGAAATAGCAGAAAAGTACAATCAGCACAACTTGTACGAGCAGCAATACCACCAGTGCGGTGCCTAAGCCGGCAAGCTGCCAAAGTTTCATAGAAATAATGGACATCGAAACAAACAAGGCTAACGAGAATTCACCGACGATATCGAATGCATCATACAATACGTTGTGCTTTGAAGGATTGCTTTTTGAAGTTAAATCCAACAAAAGACGCATGGCAATGCCGCCGAACATACAGCATACGTGAATGGGGAAGTTGATCTTAAAATACTTCAAGATTAAGAATAAAACTTGTCCGATACCGCACGCAATACAGAGCATAAACACTGCCTGCAGCACATTGGATTTATCTACCAAAGCGCCCGCAGTACCGCCTGAGTTTTCAGCCTGCAATTCTGCAGCTTCCATTTTTCCATCCAACTCGGGATTTTCAAGATGGAAGCGTTTAACCATAAAGTTACCGAACGGCCCGCCAATAATACAGCCTGAAATCAAGCCGAACGTAGCTGCGGCAATTGCAACTTCCATAGCCGCAGTTGCACCTGCTTCTACGGCAATCGGCGCAAACGAAGCGGCATTTCCGTGTCCGCCGGTCATCGGGATACTACCCGTCATCATCGAAATGAGCGGACTGATATGAAAGAGGCTTCCCACCGAAATAGCAGCAGCATTTTGCAAAGTTGCAAGCAAGGCTGCCAATACGGTAAAGATAATTACGAGTTTACCGCCTTTTTTCAGCAGCGCCAAACTCGCCGCGGCGCCGCTTGCGGCAAAGAATAAACAATAGAACAGCTGATTGACCGTTTTATAATCAAAATTCAATTCAAAAACATTGACCGAATAGAGCAATAACGAAAGGAGCGCAAATAAGGTACCGCCCACAACAGAAGCGGGTAAACAATATTTTTTGAGAACCGGAATTTTATTGCGCAAAAACTCTCCCACATAGATTGCAATAACTGCAACCATAAGCGTTTCAAACATACCTAACTTTAGAACAATTCTTTCCATAAACTGATAACTCCGAATAATACATTTTGGGGATGTCGCAAAAGCCTATTGCTTTTTCGTCATCCCCGTTTTCCCTTATTTCTTTACAAAGGTATTGTATTCTCTAATTGCCCGCGGTAACAGCATTTGATGGAATGCGCATATCGCTTTCGGGTTCTGATATACCGAGTTCACAAAGGCGATCATATACGCCCGTATATCATACAAGCTCACGATTTCGTCAACCATACCGGTTTTGGCGCAATACTGCGGAACGGACTTTTCCTTATACTCATTGATCAGTTTATTCATCTTTTCAATGGTAGGCGTTAAATCCTTTCCTGCATCTTTATCTTTTACCAAACGACGGCAATACATCGCAGTTGCAGCGGTTTCTCCGTTCATTACGTTGATTTCGGTTGCCGCAGTCCCCAGCGAGAACGCATTGGTATCGTTACCCTGAGGCCCGCCCAATACATAGTGAGCCGCAGCGGTACCCTTGCGCAACGTAACTTCCATCTGCGGAATATTGGAATTCTGGATGGAGTAGATAAGCGACTGACCTAAGCCCAACAGTTCCGCACGTTCCGCATCGTTGCCGACATCGATACCGGTAGTATCCTGCAGCCAGATAATCGGGATTTTATCGCGTGCGCAGAGCGTTACGAACTCATTCATCTTCATAAGTCCCTGCCGGTAGAGCTTACCGCCGATACCGACCGCGCCTTGCTTGTATTCGGGATATTTCAGCAGCAATCCTTGGAAGTTCGCCACAACACCGACTAACAGTCCGTCCACCTTCGCAAGTCCGGTTACCATTTCGGGACCGTAGCCTTTTTTATACTCGCTAAATTCGCTGTTATCTACCAACCGGCCGATAATATCGTAGATATTGTATATCTTTTTCTGGTTCATCGGCAAAATAGAATACAGATCGTTCGGGTCGAGCGCCGGTTCCCGCGGTTCGTCTACGCGGAAAAACTCCAAGTTATATGCGGGCAGGTAGTCCATGTACTTTCTGATACCGTCCAATACGCCGATTTCGTCGCTGTACACCTCGCGGAAAAAGCCTGTTTCGTTATAGTGAATGGAAACCGTTCCCGGTACATCGACGCCCTTGGATTTTTTGCTTGCTTCGATAATCTGCTCGGCGCCCTCTTCGTCGATATAGCCTTTCGGGTTCATACCGCCGACGATACCGGCGCCGCCCACTGCCATATTCGCTTTTTCATGCGCAATCAGGATGGTCGGGCTGATACTGTGGTAGCCGCCGCCCGCCGGATTCGTTCCATAGATACCGACGATGACGGGAACACCGAGCTGCTGCAGCTCTACGTTCCGATAGAACGGAGTACCTCCACCGCGCCGGTTGGCATAGACTTTTTCCTGCTCGTCAAGCTTAACACCGCTACAGTTTAATACATAGACCAACGGAATGCGCAGACACTTCGCCGTGTCGGAAGCCCGCAGTAAGTTTTCCGCTTGCCCGGGAACCCACGCACCGACAATCTTCTTGTTATCGGACGCAACGATGACTGCCCATTTTCCGTTAATTCGCCCCAAGCCTTTGACAATACCGGTCGCGGTTTCAAAGTCCTGCGGATTATAGAGGCTGTTTAAAGGGCACCACGTACCTTCGTCAATCAGATCGGCAACCCGCTGCAGCGCGGTCATCTGACCTTTTTCGTTGATAGCCTCCGTCGGCGTTCCCGCTTCGTGGATTTCATCTATCAGCTTACCGATTTCCTCTTCAACGTCTTTAATCAGCTTCTCATTTTCTTCATCAATATGTGCCAACTCTTTTCCAACTTGTTCCATATTTTGGAAATAGCATGGCATCGAATAATCACCCATATTTATTCCTCCGGTTACGGCTCCTCCCGCAAGCACAAAACTCACGGGAAAAACTCTTTTCTATGCGAAATTTTATCAAAAATTTCGCATATCTCTTCTAGCAGATGGGTAAACGCATCAGGCAGAGTAGATTAAAACCGCAGAATACTTGTGGCGGTGCCGTCTAAAACAATCCTTTCCGTCAGCCTTTTGAAAATAACGGTACCGGCTACAAGGCGCGAACAAAAATAAAGCGGAGACGTACTTATTGTACGTTGAGCATTTATTTTTGTGCAGCAACGCCGTAAACGGTATGCATATTTTCAAAAGGAAAGGTTGAACGGCCTCCTTATATTCTGCGGGGCTGCTAAAAAATAGCCTGATGCGTTTACTCTACCCTGCTACTTACTCCTCTACGGGAACTTTGATAAATGCCTGTCCGGGATCGATTTCCTCACGGATCATCTTAATGACGTCTTCGCTCGGCGCTTCCAGCAGAACAGCCTTGGAAACATCGAGGTCAAAACCGGTATTTTCCAGTACGTCTTCGGGGGAAGAAGTCGGGTAATATCCGGCAAGGTACATCCGCTTGGTCTTGTCGTCAAACTTGAGGATACCGCGGTCGGTAACAACGGCAATCGGGCCTCTGTTTCCCGGAAGACCGAGCTTTTCACGGCCACCTGCGCCATCTCCCCATCCGGCGCTGGTGATGTAGTCGATTTTGTCGATAAAGCGGCGTTTTTCATGCTGCATCATAATGACGGTGTTTGAATAGGTTGCAATACCGTTTGCCCCGCCGGATCCGGTAAAACGGGTTTTGGGGTTATGGTAGTCGCCGATACAGGTTGAGTTTACGTTCCCGAAAGGGTCAATCTGAGCGCCGCCGATAAAGGCAATCATGCGGTCGTTATCGTTGAGCCACTCGTTTGCTTCAAACCCGATAAAGCGGACGTTCGGCCATTGCACGCCGCAGTGAGCCATCAGCCGGTTATCACCGACGCTGCGCGGTACTTCAATCGGCGCGCAGTCCATCAAACCGCTTTCCACAATCAGCTTGCAATTCGGAGCAAAGATCCGCTTTGCCAACGACGCCCCGATTAAAGGAAGACCGGTACCTACAATAACGATTTGACCGTCTTTAATGGTCTTCGCGATTGTAATCGCCTGCATTTCTTTATTGGTATAATTTTTATAATTTGCCATCTTACTTATCCTCCTTTACCAGCTTTGCCGCATAGCCGAAGCCCGGTACAACTTTCAGTTTTGCCAATCTGCTTGCACCCAATTTATCGATATACTCGTCGTGATCTTTTACGCCGTATACCCATTCCTGTAAGAAAGCCTTAAAATCTTCCTCGGTTTTGGTAATGCTGTCGTACATTTTAAAGAAGTTTGCATCGTAATCATAATAGTTATAGCACTGAGCAGGATGAGCGCCGTAGGGAGTATGAACAACGGCATCGACACAGAATTCGGGAATTGAGTTCTTGCTTGGCTCTATTCTCATTTCTTCTTCGGTTACGAGCTCCTCGCAGGTTACGATACATTTCTTTGCAGCGATTGCAATATCGACATCGTGGAATTCGTCACCTTCTATTGAACAGGTCCCATTAACAGAAGCCTTCTGCACGTGGATGATTGCGGTATCCAAGCGCGGCACCGGTACGGCGACAACTTTCTCACCGGGATTGAAGGGGTTCTCTACCTCTACCAACTTATCATTGGGGAGACGCGGGTCTTTTGCACGCTCTTCTTTACTGATACCCCATTTGTTTACCAAGTCGGTACCCTGCATCAGCCGTACCGGAAGATACGGAAGGCCGAGAGAAGAGGCATGGAGCATCAGCATCAGCACATCCTGCGAATAGTCTTCCAACAGCATTTTCTTGTTTTTTTCGATTTCGTTGCGGAAGCGGCGCGCTACATTCGTATAGCCGGAGTTTGCAATATAGCAGTTAATAAAGGCCTTTACCCTTCCTTCACCGATCAGCATATCCCAGTCGCCGCCTGCAGGACCGGAATACCCGATAAAATCACCCAAACCTTGACGCAAAATCTCGTTCACCGCTGCATAAGGCTTGCGGTTTGTCGTAAAACCGCCGAAACAAAGCACATCGCCCGATTTTACGTACGTTTTGATTGCATCATGCAATGACATAACCTTACTCATAATACATCTCCTTCCAACTATAATTATTGTAGAAAGAGGGAACGCCGATAACATCGGTATTCCCTCTGCATATTACTTGCCGAAAATCAGCATAAAATAACCGGCTGCAACCGCTGAGCCGATAACACCGGCCACATTCGGTCCCATTGCGTGCATTAACAGAAAGTTCGTCGGATTTTCGGACGCACCGACCGTTTGCGAAACACGCGCAGCCATCGGTACTGCCGAAACGCCGGCGGAACCGATTAACGGGTTGATTTTACCGCCGGTAATAACATACAAGAGCTTTCCGAGCAAAATACCGCCGACGGTAGACATACAGAACGCAAACAATCCCATAAAGATAATGGAGATGGTTTGCACTCGCAGGAACAGTTCTCCGTTGGCAGTAGCGCCGACCGTAACACCGAGCATAATCGTAACGATGTTGATCAAAGCGTTTTGCGCCGTATCGGATAAGCGCTGCACAACGCCGGATTCTCTAAAGATATTGCCTAACATCAGCATACCAAGCAACGGTGCAACCGACGGCAGCAACAGCGCAGTAAACAGAACCGTTCCGATGGGGAATACGATTTTTTCGGTCTTGCTCACTTTCCGGAGCTGCTTCATCTTAACCGCCCGTTCTTTTTTAGTGGTTAACAGCTTCATAATCGGCGGCTGAATCATCGGAATCAGCGCCATATACGAATACGCTGCAACGGCAATCGGCGCCAACAGTTCAGGAGCCAAGTTATTCGCGATATAAATAGAAGTAGGCCCGTCGGCTCCGCCGATGATGGCAATTGCAGCAGCCTGCTTCGCCGTAAAAATCGGTAAAGCGCTGGCAGTCATAAAGGTGATATAGATACCGAACTGCGCCGCCGCTCCGAGCAATAAACTAATCGGGTTTGCAATAAGCGGCCCGAAATCGGTCATTGCGCCTATTCCCATGAAGATTAAGCACGGGAAGAGATTGCTTTTGATACCGCTATAGATAATCCGCAGTACACCGGATGTATACCAAGGATCCGCTTCCTTCATCAAATCCGCTAACGGTAAATTCGTCAAAAACATACCGAAAGCAATCGGCAACAGCAGCAACGGTTCGAACTGTTTGACGATGGCTAAATAAATTAAAACGAACGAGATGACAAACATCACGAGCTGCTGCCATGTCAACGCGGCAAAGCCCGATTGTTGCATCATCGTCTCTACGACCTTAATAAATTCCATGCGATGCCCCTTATTTAACCTCTACCAGTACGGTATCCGTATCCACGGCATCTCCTTTCTTTACCCGGACGGCAGCTACGGAACCGGCAACTTCGGACACGATTTCGGTTTCCATCTTCATAGCTTCCAAAATAATGACAACCTGACCGACGGAAACAGCATCGCCTTCCTTAACCTTTACATCAAGAACGGTACCGGGCATCGGGCTAACTATGGTTCCTGCTCCACCCGAAGCAGCGGGAGCGGCAGGCGCCGGAGCCGCGGGCTGGGGAGCTGCAACAGGCTGTGCAGCAGGAGCAGCTTGAACAGGGCGCGATACCCGTTCCGGCGGTCTTCTTGACAATGAGGAAGTTCCTCCGCCTACTCTTTCCACTTCAACTTCATATTTTTCACCATTTACGGTAACTACATAGTTCATACTACACACTCCTTTTCTATGATCTATAATTTCTTAATATTCGTAATTACGAATGAATTTAAAGGCTCGTGCCTTTCTTCGCTGATAGCGGCCGCAATAACGGCAACTTTTACCGCTTCGGCACCCGCTGCAGGTTTTGCATTTACGGCAGCAGATGCAGCCGCCGGTGCAGGGGCAGCTTGAGCTTTGGCCGGTAAGTTTTTCTCTAAGCCTGATATAATCTTCGAAACGATTGTAACATAAATCGCCAAGAATATCAGAGATAAAAACACAATGCCAAGCCCAAGCAAAGATGACAACAAGCTTGTAACAAAGCTTATGTACTCTGTTGTAATCATTCATACCTCCTATAAGGAATAAATAGCTTGAAAAAGCATCCTGAATAATAGCTCTATCATAATACGAAAAGTGCTTTACTGTCGAGACAGCAAAGCACTTTTTAGCCGTTTTTAGATAGTGAACATCTCTAAAAACTCGGTTAGACTTTTAGAGATGCCCGAAATGCGTTTGATTCAAAATTATCCGACAAAAATACTGGTAAATGTCTGAATAACAATCGCATTGATAAAGTCGATAAACAGCGAACCGACGAGCGGAACCGCTAAGAATGCCTTTGTGGAGAAACCGTTTACCGAGGTAAAAGCTTCCATGTTAGCGATAGCGTTCGGGGTAGCGCCCATACCGAAACCGCAGTGACCGGTTGCGATAACTGCCGCATCGTAATCCCGCCCCATGATGTTGAAGGTAACAAAGTACGCAAACAAGCCCATAACAACCGTCTGCACCAGAAGAATTACAACAAGCGGAATTGCCAAATCCGCCAATTCCCACAACTTCATCGACATCAATGCAATAGCCAAGAAGAAAGAAAGACATACACTTCCGATAATACCGATTTCATCGATAGGCGTCTTGCTTTCAGTCTTATCGACAACATTACGCATAATTGCGGCAATAAGCATCGGAATAAGGTATGCCGGCAAAGATAATCCCGCTTTTTTAATAAGCGGCGTGATAAGACCGCCGACACCCATCGCAATACCGATCATCGCAGCTGCTTTAAAAAAGCTTTTTTCAGACATAGTACCTTTCTGAGCAAGTGTTTCATCTTTTTCAGCCTGTTCTTGAGTAGCTTTCTGAGCATCGCCTTCTTTACACACTAAGTTATGTTTATCCTTTAAGCGCTTCGCAATCGGGCCGCCGATAACACACCCTGCAACCAAACCGTACGTTGCCGAAGCAATTGCAACAACCGTAGCGCCCGAAACCCCACGCTCTTCCAGATAGGGGCCAAAAGCGCCGGAAGTTCCGTGTCCGCCGGTCAGCGGGATGGAACCTGCCGCCAAACCGATACCGGGATTAAGTCCGAATACCTTTGCCAAAGCAACACCGACACCGTCTTGAATAATAACAAGAATAACCGCAGCAATTAAAAACAGGATAACGCCGATACCGCCCTTTTTCAATGCTGAAACACTTGCTAAGAATCCGATTGTAGTAAAGAACACAACCATGAAGAAATTCTTTAAGTTCCCGTCAAATGTAAATGAGAACAGTCCCATATTATGACCTATCAACATTACAATTGAAAACAGTGTTCCTCCGATAACCGGCGCAGGAATGTAGTACTTCTGCAAAACCCCGACTTTAGCTTTGATACCGCTTCCCAATAAGTACAGTACAATCGCCAGTCCCAACGTTAGATACATATCAAACGTAAATGTAGCCATCTTTTATTACCTCCTCATACAAGATGCATTTACTGTTGCACACTATTTAAATTATTATTGGATTTTATTCTTACAATCTCCGGTTTCAATATATTCCTTTATATTATCGAAGGTTGTTTCAATCATATTCAATGCAGCCTCATCGGTATAGGAACCGACGTGCGGGGTAATAATGACTTTCGGATACATATTGACCAGCTTTTCAAACGCAGGAACGGGCAAGGTCTTACCCTTAAAATCCTTAAAGAAAATTTCAACCTCGTTTTCCAAGGTATCGATACCCGCACCGTAAAGTTTTCCGCTTTCCAATGCTTCAACCAACGCATCGGTATCGACAAGCTCTCCGCGTCCCGTATTGATGAGGATGGCATTATCCTTCATCTTTGCAATTGATTCTTTGGTGATAATCTTACCGTTTTCTTTGATATACGGTGCATGAAGCGTGACAATATCGGATTTTGCCAGTACCTCATCCATCGACATTTGCGTTACGATGTCTTCCACACCGGTCTTCGGGAAAATATCAAATCCGATAACTTTTGCGCCTAAACCCTTAAACAGTCTGGCAGCCGTCATACCGATTCGTCCCAATCCGAGCACACCGACCGTACAATTCCGCACTTCGCGCGAGAACATCTGCTTATCGACGATAAAGTTCTTATCTTTTGTTTTATTTCCGGTATAGGTAACGTTGCGCAACAGCGTCATCGCTAACGTCAATGCCAACTCGGCAATCGCATTCGGAGAATAGAACGGCACATAAGCCATTTTAAAACCTAATTCTTTTGCATACGGTATATCGATATGATTAACGCCTACCGTTCGGGTCAGTACATATTTAACGCCGAGTTCTTTATAAATATCCAGCCGCTCTTTCGTTGCAAAGCAGTTTCCGCGCAATACGACAACGTCATGTCCCGCTGCTTTTCTTGCGGTTGCCTCATCGGTGAGATATTCGGGAATTAAGGTCATTTCGTACCCGAATTTCTTATTTACCGCTTTAAAGATAGGGATTTCGACATCACGCACTCCGTAAAAAATAATTTTCATGTTACAGTGCCTCCTTATACCGTTTAATCTTACAACGCCTCTAGTGCATTGTCAAGAAAAAAATTATTTTTTTATTTTTTTACGGAGAACCGCATCACGCATATTTTTAGCGCTTATCATGATTATCGCCGTAGCAGGGAAGCATAGACAGTAATAAGCGAAAAGACTAAAATGCACTTATTGCGGTTGAATTACATAGAAGCTAAATTACACCCATGTTTGAAAAGGAGCATTACCTTTATGAAAAAAGTTCCGAAACGGTTTCCAATCCGCTATAAACTCATTCTTATTTTCGGTCTTTTGGTAGTAGTCGCCGGCATTACTGAAGCAACGCTTGCCATTCACATTGCGCGCAAAGCCGTAACGGAAAAGGTCGAAAGGCATTTAACGGACAAAGCCGTCGATGTTGCGAATATCATCGATGGAAGAATTAAGGCGCTCTATCAATTCCTGAGCGGCATTGCGCGTATGCCTTTTTTAACCGATCCTGCATATTCGTATCAGGAACGAGTAGCGCTTTTACAAAAAGAAGCTGAAGCAAACAGTAAAATCATTGAACTGGATGTAACCGATCCCGACGGTACATTCTATTATGTCGGCAATACCGTTCAGGTAAGCGACAGAGTCTGGTTTCAAACAGCCCTGTCGGGAACTCCCTTTATTTCGGAACCGTATAGAGAGCGGGCGAGAGGAACGCTTGTCATCACACTTGCAGTTCCAATCTTCGACGAAAACCATCATGTGCACAGTGTCCTTTCAGCCGATGTCAGCGGATTACTGCTTTCAAAAAATATCGAAGATATTGCCGTCGGTAAAAGCGGCTTCTGTTACATTATCGGTTTAACGGGAACTACTATTGCAGATAGGGATGAATCTCTGGTTGAAAAGCTTTTTAATGCTTCCGAGTCAGGAGCAACCGATTCGACTTTGACAAGCCTCGGAGCATTCGAGCAGATTGCGTTAAAAGCGCAAACACCTGCTATCGGACATTATGAATATAAAGGCATTTCAAAGATAGCCTCGTATGCAAAAAGCAACCTATCAGGTTGGACGATTGTTATTAATGCTCCCTATCATGAATTTATGGGAACGGTCAATTCGATGAGTATCACAATGATGATTATCGGCATTTGTATATTTATCTCGGCTCTTCTCATCGTTTATTTTATCGCCCTTAAACTGGTAAAACCTATTCAGGCAACGGTATACGCATTAAAAGATATTTCGCAGGGTGAAGGCAATTTAGCGGTCAGATTACCGGTTACGGGAAACGATGAAGTAACCGATTTGTCCGAGTATTTTAACCAAACCATTGAGAAGATCGGACATACGATAAAATCCATCGGAACAAGCAGCGCCGAAATGGAAGCCATCGGTAATAAACTTGCAAATGATATGGTACAAACAGCCGACGCAGTGAATAAAATCAGCGCCAATATCGAAGGCGTAAAACGGCAGGCATTAAGCCAAGCCGCAAGTGTTACCGAAACGGCAGCAACCGTCGAAGAAATTGTCCGCACTATTAAGCAGCTTAACACCAGTATCCAAACACAAGCGGCAAGTGTCGCACAGTCCTCATCGTCGATTGAACAAATGGTCGCGAATATAGCCTCTATTACCGGTATACTCGAAAAAACAAACGGAGCGGTAAAAAGCCTTGCAACCGCAACAGATGACGGTAAGGCAACGCTCGTAACCTCAAATACCGTAACGCAAAAAATAGCTGAAGAATCCGGCTCTCTGATGGAAGCCTCGAGTGTTATTCAGCATATTGCATCCCAAACAAACTTGCTTGCAATGAACGCTGCCATCGAAGCGGCTCATGCAGGCGAGGCAGGAAAAGGGTTCGCTGTTGTCGCAGACGAAATCCGTAAGTTAGCGGAAGATTCCGCCATGCAAGGAAAGGCCATAACGACAACGCTTAAAACACTCAGCGGAGAAATCGAAACGCTTTCCACATCTTCCCAAACCGTAGAAGAAAAATTCAATACGATATTTAACTTAGCGGAACAAGTGAAAGATATGAGCAATAGCCTAACCCATGCAATGCGCGAACAAGAAAACGGCAGTAAGGAAGTATTAACGGCTATTAAGAACATCAATACGGTAACGATAGAAGTACAGGCAGGCTCCGAAGAGATGCTGAAAGGCGGGGAAAGCGTTGGAGAAGAGATGCAAAAGCTGGATGAGCTTACCCGCATCATTACCGATGGCATGAATGAAATGGCGATAGGGGCGGCGCAGATCAATAACGCCGTTCAAGAAGTCAATAACATAACGCAGCAAAATAAGCGAAGCATCGAAAATTTAACGGATGAAGTCGGCAAGTTTAAAGTCTAGCCGACTGTAGAGGATAAAATTATGAAAGCATTTCGTAAATTGATTATCGTTACACTGATTCTACTTGCGTGTGCGGCAGCGGTGTTCTTTTTCGGATGGACGCAATTCTCCGTTCCGGCAGGAAAATACGGCGTTATGCTGTCAAAGTCCGGCGGATACTATCCTCAAGCGATTATGCCCGGAAACTTTACATGGCGATGGGAGCGGATTGTTCCCACAAATGCACAGATACTGGTATTCGACCTTACGCCGCGGCATGTCAATTATACCGCAGACGGTTCGCTCCCGTCGGCAGACCGATACGCCAAAGTATTGAATACAAAAGATGATTTTTCTTGGGGCTTCGGCATGGATGCCCTCGTTACACTGAAGCCTGAAAAGCTGGTACCAATTGTAGAAAAAAATACGATTCAAACGCAAGAAGCGCTTGAATCGTATATCGACTCGCATATACGCGCGGCGTTGCAGACAATTATGTACCGGTATGTTTCGGAATTGATTGATAATCCTTATGAATATCAGCAAGTAAAAACCGATTATCATGCGCTTTCGGAAAAGCTCAAAGATGAACTTACTAAGGCAACCGGGCAAGACTTCTCCGTAGAAGCCGTTACGTTAACAAAACTCGCTATCCCCGACATCCACACCTATAAGATTGCGGAACAGGCATATAACACGTATGAACAACAGCGCGAAATGCTGTTAGCGGAAACCGCAGCAAAAGAAGCGCAATACGCAGCTTCGGAGCAATTCCAGATAGACCGGCTGACAAAGTGGGGAGACTTTTTAGCAAAATACCCGCACATCATCGAATTGATTGCCGTTGCCCAGCAGGATTCCAAAGCGGCGCTCAACGTTTTAAAATCATTGGAAAAGAAACAGGAATGATTACTAATTTGTAACTCCGCATTATAGCTCCTTGTTTACTATCAGACTGCCATTCGGCACGTCATATCAATCTTCTGGGCGGATACTTCCGCTTGGGATTAACAAGGAGCTGAAAAGCACGATGATCATTCATAAACATATTCATTTAGCGGCGCCGCTCTGCATTGCCTTGGCTCTCTCCAGCTGTGTAAAAGTGCAGGCAGGAGAAAGACATAAACCGCAGAACGGAAACAAGAACGGAGAAGCAGCTATGGTAACGGCAGGAAATGTAAAAGAGATTTATTTGGCAGGGGGCTGCTTTTGGGGTGTGGAAGGATACTTCCGCCGGATTGCAGGCGTTGTTGAGACCGATACGGGATATGCGAACGGCGCCACCGATACAACCGATTATCAGCACATACACGGCACCGATCATGCTGAAACTGTCAAAATAACCTACAATACCGGTGTTATCGCGCTCGAAGAACTATTGGAACACTATTTCCGCATTATCGACCCGCTTTCCGTAAATAAGCAGGGGAATGACGTCGGCAGGCAATACCGCACCGGCATCTACTACACAGATAAGAAAGACCTGCCGGTTATTCAGGCTTTTTTAAAGCGGATGCAGGCAAAGTATTCCCGCCCGATTGCGGTAGAAACGGAACCGCTGCGGAACTTTGTATTGGCGGAAGACTATCATCAAGACTACCTTGAAAAAAATCCGAACGGATACTGCCATATCAATTTAAACCTTGCATCCGTCCCCCTGCATGATGAAGCACAGTTCAAAATACCGGATGCAAAGCAGATTAAGGAACGGCTGACTCCGCTGCAATACAGTGTAACACAGGAAAAAGCAACCGAACGTCCCTTTACCAGTGAATATGACAAGTTTGAAGGAAAGGGTATTTACGTTGATGTTGTTACGGGAAAACCGCTTTTTTCTTCGAGCGATAAATATGATGCAGGCTGCGGATGGCCGAGCTTTACCAAGCCGATTACCTCGCAGGCAGTCGATTTTACGCCCGATGGCAGCCACGGTATGAATAGAGTTGAAGTTACCTCAAAAACCGGCGGCGCGCATTTAGGCCATGTCTTTGACGACGGTCCGCAGGATAAAACAGGCTTGCGCTATTGCATCAATGGGGCTTCGCTGCGGTTTATTCCCTACGAAGAAATGGATGCCGCCGGCTACGGAGACTATAAGCAATACGTAACCGACTAAGGATGAAGGTAATCGCATCAGAGTTTTTTCTTCTACGGAATTGATTTACTCCTCTGATGCGATTACTTTGGCTACTATCTTAATTATTGTTTCTTCTTTGTACTCATCACGCCAAACGCTATTGTGTCCGGCAGCAGCGCCCCAAGATGCGCTAAAAAACCTACTTTCAAAAAATTTCCTTTGCTCTTTATTCGACATACTACTTCTCCTTTGAACGTTGTCGTGTATTTTCACCGCCGCAGGGCTACCGCTCGTTACCTCTGTTACGGCGCCTACGGTTACCCGCTGCGGTTTATTAAACCTGTTCGGAAACTTCCGTTTCTGAACAGGTTACCTTGAAATGCGATGTTCTCGTCTTTTCATCAAACGAACTTCCAATCAGCACAATTTTCTTCTCGTCAGTCTTGTACTTCGCGGCGTAGTTTTTCTCTTTTATCTGGTTGAGGGCATCTTCTGCACTGCTGTTGCTGAAGCGCTTAAACTCGAAGATAAAAACGGTACACGGATGTACCGTTTTTATTAAAAGCTTGCCAGACAACAAACCCGACCACTGTTAAACTTGGCACTGCCTCCCACGTGGTCATTCGGGAAATTCATTCTCCATACGTCAACATTGCTGCCGGAACTCTGCGACGACGACCAATAGTCTACAAGACCGAGTTCCAAACCGGCATAGGAAACGTTAAGACTGCGTATCTTTGTAAAGCTTTCATTGATTGCACCTTTGTTCTTGCACGCCTCGCATAGCTCGGCGATGCTCGGCATGTACCAGTTAAAAGTCTTTCTGCCAAGCCACTCAGCATACGTTTTGTTATAGGTATTTACCCAGTGGAACGCCGGATAATTCGTTGCTGCATCCGCAGTTCCTTTAGGATCTTGTTTTTTAATATACTCCCAGTTATCGCTGTTGCCCGTGTCTCCGGTAAAGGTTGCTGTTGAGGCAGCGCCGCTGCCTGCTGCGCATTACGGTAGAGGACAGGACATAATGAGAAAAGATAATGCTGTGTGTAAAAAGTAGATAAAAAACTATCTAAAGAGTATTCGAGCTGTGAGCTGTGAAATTATGCCGTCAAATGCAGGTATATCAAGCCTTTTGCGCAGGTTTTTCTTTGCAGGAGACTGTGCTTTGGGGTGAGGCGGTTGGTACTGCGGAAGTGCAATTCTACAGCTCGGCATATCTACAATTATAGGGTGGAAAGCGTGAAAATGCAGATCGCATTGCAAATAGGCGGTGCAGATACTTTTCCAGTAAATGTACGTCCGTATACATTATAAGACATTGAAACCGATACCGGATATGCGAACGGCGCCACCGATACAACCGATTATCAGCACATACACGGCACCGATCATGCTGAAACCGTCAAGCTAACCTGCAATAATTTTTAACTTTAAGCTTACGGCATCTTTTTTTGTTGAGCGCTCGGCTACGACAAATACTGCATCATAAAAGCCTTGATAGCTTTCAGGATGATCCTGCAGATCGGCGAGCTTATCAAGCTCAGCTGTATCCTGTAGTTTAGTATATACACCGGCTTCATATTCCAATGTATAGGTAATTGCTTGTTGTACCGGCAGTTTTCTTATCTCCTCCTCGGGGAAATACACATTAAGTCCGAACCAATCACTTTTTGCTTCTGCCTCTTCTCTTTTTAAGCTGCCGCCGTCCCATGTAAGAGTAAGCTTGTAAGGCATTTTTATAACAGCACTCCATTTATTATTACGGAAAGTTGCCGGAAACATTGCAACAAAACACAATCCCTTATGTTTAATATTTTTAGGCAATGTAAAAGTTCCTTGCACCTTGTCGGCGTTTTTAAAGTTAAAATCTTTTTCAGCATACACCCATGAAAACTCGTTTTTAAAACGGGCATTTTTTACCGTATATGGCCAACGGCAAGCACTAAAGGTCAGCACGCACAGCGCCGTAAGTACTACACAGCTTTTGCGGTGCAATAATTTTACTATTTTTTCCATCAGGGTAACCTCCATATATTCTTTAAAAGCTCTCTATAGCAGCCTGAATGTCTAATCTAAGGAGTTCCTTAGTATTTCACTACTATAGCATTACCTGTTTTATAACGCAATAGGATGTCCTATCCTTCGGCGATATCGCAAAAAGCGGCGGCGCAGATTTCTTGCAAATCTGCAGGGGCAATACAGAGCATGTGCCCCCGTTCCCCGGCACTCACATAGATACGGTCATACAGCTGTGCGGTTTCATCGATAAATGTAGGAAAATGCTTTTTCATGCCGAGCGGGGAACAGCCGCCGCGGATGTAGCCCGTTGTTTTTTGCAGCGCCTCGAGTTTAAGCGGTGTTATCTTTTTACCGGTTATATTCCGTACCTTTTTCAAACTGACTTCCGAAGGCGCCGGTACGCAAAAAACAAAAATATCATTGTCTTCGCTTATCATCACAATCGTTTTAAAGAGCATATCGGGTTCGATGTGTAACTTCTGTGCAGCAGACACCGCATCCAAATGTTCCTCATCCCACGCATATTCGACGCTGCTATAAGAAACACCTGCCGCCTCCAAAAGGCGCATTGCATTCGTCTTTTTCATTACTTAAAGCCTGTCCGTATTAATATTCAAGGCAATCACATTGGCAACTCCGGTTGAACAGCCCCTTTATTTTGCGGGGATATTCAATAAAGTATCCGGTGCGGTTACCCAAGCTTAATGCTTATTGAAAACCTTATTTCCGACAGCTTCTTGATATACCGCGAGATACTGCTTTGCAGAGGTATCCCACGTAAAATCTTTCGCCATACCGCGCTTTCGCATTTTAACGATGTGCTCGGGGTTTTTAAACCACGCATTTACCGCCCAATTAACGGTATTATAAATACTTTCGGGCGTAAGTAGATTCAGCACAAAACCGGTGCCGTCTCCTGTTTGCTCATCATAGTTTTCTACCGTATCGGCAAGTCCGCCGGTATTGCGTACAACCGGTAATGTTCCGTATAGCAGCGAATACATCTGATTAAGCCCGCACGGTTCATATCGCGACGGCATCAAAAAGAAATCGCTGCCCGCTTCTATTAAATGGCTCAATTTGTCATCATAGCCGATATAAACCCGCAAATTCGGCAGCCGTTTTGAAAGCGCCAATAATTCATCTTCGCACCATCGATCACCGGCGCCCAGCACAATCAGTTGTAAATTGATATCGGTACATATTTTGAATGCCGCACCGTACGATGGTCCGAATAATTCCGCAATTCCTTTTTGATCGGTCAACCGTGTTATCATACCGAACACCGGAACTTTTTCATCCTGTGGGAGTCCCATATATTTTTGCAAGGCTTCTTTATTCTTCGCTTTTTTCGCAAGAGAACGGGCAGTATAATTGAAGGGGATCTGTTTATCCGTTTTAGGATTCCATACAGAAGTGTCAACGCCGTTTAAGATACCGGTTAAAGCATCCTTGCGGAAACGAAGAATACCGTCCATTCGGAAACCGTATTCAGCGCTTTGTATTTCCTGTGCGTAAGTCGGAGAAACGGTTGTCAGCCGGTCGGCAGATAACAAGCCGGCTTTTAAGAAATTCATTCTATCCCAGTCCTCAAAACCGGCAGAATAAAAATATCCCCAATCGAGTCCCGTATCCACATAACTCGCTTTATTGTAAATTCCCTGATAGCCGATATTATGCACGGTAAAAACACTTGCAGTCCCTTGAAAATCGAGATACTGCGTGTTAAATTTTAACAGCACGGGCACCAGCGCTGTCTGCCAATCGTGCGCGTGCATCAGATCGGGAATCCAATGCTGCTTTCTGCAAAGTTGAAAGGCTGCATGGCTCAATATCGAAAACCGCTTGGGGTTATCATTAAAGTCAGGTTCAAAAAGAGAACCGTACAACCCGTCGCGGCCGAAACTTTCTTCATGATCAATAAAATATATCGGTATATCGGAATTGGGGAGTGTCGATTCAAATACTTCCGTCCAATATTCTCTATTGCCGATAGACACTCCCATTGCGCCGGGAATAGGCGTTAAAGTTTTTTTATCAATTCTATAATAACGCGGCATAACAATTCTAACATCATGCCCAAGTTTTTTTAATGCGTAGGATAAGGCAGATACGACATCGGCTAAGCCGCCTGTTTTTGCAAAAGGAACCGCTTCACTGGTTATCATTAATATCCGCATGGTAATACCCTCCTTGGTAAATTATAACACGGGTAATCGAATTATAAAAGAGTCAACTCAACCTTCTTTTTTCACCAAACCGAATAAACCGCAAACAGCCCTGAAAGAAAATTATAAAATCTTATATTTTACTTTAAGCCGTTAAAGTAAAATATAACTTGTTTTTTGTACGGGATATGGCTATGATAAAAAACCAACCAAACGGCATACGTCTGCAAGAAGCTGATAAGGTGCTTATGGCTATAGGCTATCGACTTGACAGACAAAAAGTTTCTCACCGGCAATATATCAATACTGTTGGAAATGTGATTACAATAAAAGCTGATAATGTATTGAAAGCGTGCTATATAAAAGATATTTTAAAGCGTGTACAAGAGGCATAAAATGGATATAAAAGACTACTTAAATTTACCGTATTCGATTGTTATAAAAAAGCTATCCGACGAAAGCGGCGAATATTATTATGCTTCCGTTCAGGAACTGGACGGTTGTCGGAGTACCGGCGATTCTTTTGAAGAGGCGTATCGAAATATTTACGAAGCGATGGAAGGATGGATTGAAACGAAACTCGAAAACGGCTTTGAAGTTCCAAAACCGGTTGATGAAATGAATTATAGCGGTAAGTTTGTACTTCGTATTCCAAAGTCTTTACATAAAAAACTGGCATTACAGGCAGCACAAGAAGGTGTATCGCTCAATCAATATGCAGTGTATAAACTTTCGTAGACACTGACATTACAGCTCTCCCGCATTCTCCTTCCATCCCAGCACCCGCTGCTTCATTCCGGTGATATCCAGTACCCCTAAGGCAAATCCTTTGCGCACCAGCTCAGCCGGGACATATTCGTCGTATTTGTCAAAGATGGGAACTTCCCTTTCGTACACAAGCTCCAGCGGATCAAAGTTTTGTGCGGCTTCTTCGGCAATAATGCGATAGAATTCTTGTGCGCTTACCTGCATGGTGAACTGTAGGTAGTACGGTCGGGACGGACTCAAGCCTTTGAGTCCAAGCCGTGCACCGCAGCGGAGCTTGAGAAAACGTTCCAACGCAAGAAAGGCATAGCTGCCCAGCTGAGGAAAGAGCGCCCACATAGAGCCGCCGAGGGAAATGAGCGGGTGACTGTCCATCCCTGCCTTGTGAAATGTATTCCGCGCTTCCTGCAACCGGCACACGGCATGGCGCATCAGGTACGGATAGCTTTTCCGTTCGGCAAGGACAGTATGCACCCGTTCCAAGATACGGGTGTGTATATCGCCTGCCACATCACCGAAATACGCAGGGATATTCCCTTTTACCAGCGTACAGTATACCTCGCGGCGCTGGTGATCCACCTCGTCCACTGCCCACACTCTGCCTGCAATGGCTATCTTCTCGCCCGCAGGCGGCGGTTTGACGATTGTTCCCAGCTCTTCGGAACCGGAACGCACCGTGTACTCGATATTTTCTTGGAACACTGCGTAAAACTTATAATTGTTGACAACCCGCTCTCCTGTAATCCCGACAATCAGCCCGCCGTTTTCCGTGCGGTTGATATGATCAATAGTGATAAGGTGCCGGAGCAAGGTACGGAAGTCCTCCTGACTGATGCGGCGGAATACCGAAAGGGTCAGTACTTTGGATGCAAGCTCCGCCGGTGTCATCTCACCTGAGGATGCAAGCGTGCTCATGGTCTGGTGATAGAGCAGGGAAAACGGCAGCTTTTCCGTGCGCGGCGGTTCTACAAAGCGCTCTTCGATGTAAAGCTGGACGAGCGCAATCCCTTGAATAAGATACCACGGAATCATCTCCGGAAGCATTGCCCGCGCTTCGGGATGATCTTCCCGCATAACAAACCACATTTCCGAAGGAGTGCCGCGCCGTCCGGTACGCCCCATACGCTGTAAAAAACCGGAAACGGTAAACGGTGCATCAATCTGGAATGCCCGCTCCAGCCTCCCGATATCAATCCCCAGCTCCAGTGTAGCCGTAGCACACACACTGATAAGCGAGTCGTCATCCTTCATTTCTTCTTCCGCACTTTCGCGGTACGAAGCGGAAAGGTTGCCGTGGTGAATTAAAAAGCGGTCGGGTTCGTGGTTAACTTCACAGTATTGCCGGAGGTGCTGGCATACGGATTCGCACTCCTCGCGGGAATTGGTAAACACGAGACATTTTCTGCCGCGGGTATGCTCAAAGATATAGCCCATCCCCGGGTCTGCGGCCTTGGGGGCAGTATCCGTCGCGGCTTCTACGGTAAGCGCCTCTACTGTGATGGGCTTGCCTTCGTCAGCTTGAGGTCCCGTGTTGAAGAAGTGTTCCATCGAAAGCCGCCACACTTCTTTGCCGCCGTCGCATTTGGGGATAACCGTTTCTCTCCCGCTGCCTGCAGCAAGAAAGGCGCCCGCCTCTTTAGGGTTACCGAGTGTGGCGGAAAGACCGACCCGTCGGGGATTACAGCCCGCAGTCCGGCAGAGCCGTTCGATCAGGCAAAAGGTTTGCCCGCCGCGGTCGGCACGCAGCAGGGAGTGGACTTCATCAATGACGATAAAGCGTAGGTCGTGGAACAAAGAGGGTATTTCGCTCTGCTTGGTGATCATCAGCGCTTCAAGGGATTCCGGGGTGATCTGCAAAATCCCCGCCGGTTTACGGAGCAGCTTCCGCTTTTGGCTCTGCGGCGCATCACCATGCCACCGCGTTACGGCGATTCCCGCTTCTTCGCAGAGCTCATTCAGCCGTCCAAACTGATCGTTGATGAGCGCCTTGAGCGGAGCGATATACAACACCCCCACCGAGGCGGACGGCTCTTCGTACAAGAGACTCAAGATAGGAAAGAACGCCGCTTCGGTTTTGCCGGAAGCGGTGGATGCCGTTAAAAGCACATTCTTATCGGTATTGAAAAGAGCATCGCCCGCCGCATTCTGCACCGCACGAAGCGCCTGCCAACCGGAGCGGTAAATATAATCCTGTATAAAAGGGGCGTATTGATTAAAAATGTCCATCGCAAAATCCTTAGTACCGGAGCGTCTACTGCCTGAGTGTGAGAGACCTGTATTTCAATTAATCTTCGTAATGTCCGCGACAGGAAAGGATTTCTAAAGTATTTTTACTCACTCGGTACACAAGCCTGTTCACGTCATCAATACGGCGGCTCCAAAACCCGCTCAATTCGCCCTTTAGAGGCTCCGGTTTACCTATACCGTCAAAGCTTCCTCGTTCAATATCTTTAAGCAGCATATTGATACGCTTTATTGTTTTTTTATCTTGTAGTTGCCAATATTCATAATCTTCCCAAGCTTCATCAAACCATATTTTTTTCATTCATATGCCTCGATAAGCTCATGCTCTACGCCTTTCCCGGCATTCAGAGCCTCAATGCCGCGGCGTAAATGAGCCATGTTGCTTTCACTGTAGAACGGATCCGTTGCTATTTCAAACGGTATTTTTTGTTTCCTGACCGCCGTTTTTGCAAATACACAAAATGCTGCTGTCATAGTCATTCCAATCTCGGAACAGAAAGCTTCAAACTGCTTTTTTAAGTCCTCGTCTATACGGATATTTATGTTTGTCTGTGCCATAATAATAACTCCCTTTATATTTATTGTAGGTATATTTATTGATGATGTCAATATTTTTTAAATTTAGAGATATCATACCGGAAGTTTTGTTGAGTTTGTACTACCGGTTATTCGTGCGAGGGTTTAATACCCCGATGCTCGCGTCGGGGTTGTTGATTAAAACTGATGACGGACGCGATCTTCCGATTATGACGATGGGTCCGATTTGTATTGCGCCGGAACTAAAGCGGCATGGACAAAGTAATACAACGGTTTTGAAATTGGAAGAAAGAAATAAGCAGGATGAAGATTCCTTCGCGTCATTTTGTAATGTGTATAAACTTTTTGAAGAGATTGAAAAGCTGAAGGAATAGGTATATCTCTATTCGGGGACTTTCATATACTATCTATAACTAAGATCATTGACCATTCCTTTAAAATCTATAAGGGGTAGTTCTAAGGAGCGAGCATAATCGCAAAGTTTACTGTCCCCGGAAATAAGGAGATCGCATTCTTTTGCCATAAGAAGTACAATGGAATCTGTTATGCCAAGATCATAGAATGCGTAGTGCCGGATAGAAGTTACATTTTCCGGTTCCCTGACATTGCGTACAAGTTACTTCTCTTACTCCGCAACTTGCAAATCCAACTAACAATGCCATACATACTAACATTATAACTAAGATTTTTCTTCTCATTTAAAATCTCCTATCAATTGATTTTCGATCAACTTATCCATGGGCATGTATTAATATACTACAAGGTATTTATCTTCATCTAAATACAATTCATCAAACGCTTTAGCTGTCCATTCAGATGGATCAGACAAGCTCTCAACTTTTGAATTAACCTTGTATTTCTTATTACCTGGTATATTTGCTATATATCCTCTTTCTCCTGGATTGATACGTACATAAGAATAATATGATGTAACATCCTCATTATCAATCTCTTTTACATACCAAAAAGTTATAGCAGAATTAGTACTGGCATTTCTTAAGTAAACCGTATATGTAGGAGAACTACTATCTTCACCACCGTTTTGCTGTCCACCGTTGTTACCGCCGTTGCCGCCGCCGTTTTGCTGTCCACCGTTGTTACCGCCGTTTTGCTGTTGAGTACTTTGCGGGCTATTTTGCTTTACAGGTTGGTAACACGCTGTAAAAGCTAAAATACAGCACAGCATAGTAATGCTTGACGCAATACGAATACGCAATAAATTTTTCATAAAAACTCCTTTTCATTAAGTATATGTTGTAATAATTTTACATACTATATTAGGTATTGTCAATACTTGATTTATTTGACTGCATACAATATTTCATAAAGAATTAAATAATGGATGTACAAGAATTGGAATTATATGTCTGTCGGCGCCTCAGACAGGAACGAGAGCGTCTCGGCTATTCGCAGATGACGCTTGCGTATGAATCGGGAGTCTCGCAGAATATGATTACCTACATCGAAACGGGAAAACGGACTCCGACTTTAAATACACTGCTAAAATTATGTACCGCAATGAAAATCGATCCGTCTATTTTATTTCCACAGAACGCTATTCTGTCGAAGGATGAAGCTAAAAAGACGATTATCAACTTAATTGAATTGTATCTGTAAAACTTAAAAGTTTGATGCCCAAAATTGATATGAGTGCCGTGTGCAAAAAGAGCAGGCACTATTCTTTTACTCACTAAAAGAACATACGAGCATTATTTTATTCGATCATCAACTGTATGTTTTGAACGACAGAATCAATTTCTTCAGCGGCTGCTTTTTCTATGAAATGACAGTTTCGTTGTTTCCAGTCAAGACTTTTTATTTGATCACTCAATATACATCCGCTGATTGAATGCCCATTCAGCACAATTTCAAAAGGGTACCCTTTTATATGGCTTGTAATCGGACAGATCAAAGCAAGTCCGATTTTTTGATTATATTGTTTATGAGAAATACAAATTGCAGGGCGTCGGCCTTTTTGCTCATGCCCTATCTGCGGATCAAAATCGAGCCAGACTAGATCGCCTTTTTCAGGGACATAATTTGAATTTACCATGCTTCTTTTCCAGCTGCATATCCTGTAGAAATTTCCGAATGTATATTCTCTTCATTTACTAGCGCAAGCATAGCATCAAGAGATTTTTTTTGAGGAAGAATAATGATCTTTTCCTTTTCCATAATCACTTCAACGGTACTGCCGTTTTTTATATCATTATCTTTTGCCCAAAACGAAGGGATTCTCAAACCTAAACTATTACCCCATTTCTGAACTACAGCCTGCATACCAGTACCTCCGCATAGTCAGTGTATACAATGTATAGACCGGTTGTCAAGCAAGAGTATACATGAAAAAGGAATTATGTAGTTCACCTTAAATCGTAAACTCGGCATAGTTTTCATCGGTGGTGTCCGATACCGCATCAGACTTTGCATACGAAAATGTATCGGAGTTTAGTAACTCGATAATGCTCATTCCCGGATTTTGGTACAAAATATCCAGCAGCTCGATAAAATCCCGGATTACTTCGCGCGGGGTGATATGTACATCGGCACCGATCCGCTCATATTCAATTTTGATAAACCCAGCCAAATCGTTCGTGGTGATTTTCTGTTCATAGCCATAGAGTCCGGCGTGCATCGCGGCGAGTTTTTCACAGAGGATCAGCATTTCTTCCGCAGTAATCGGGTCAAGTCTGATTACCGGCGCAAGTAAGTCCCGTGCACCGGGCTTGGAAAACTTCCCCTCTGCAAGCCGGGAGCGGAGTGCCTCGTAGCTGTACACACCGCGCCGCTTATCCTCTATTGCCTGCGGTGTTGCCCCCATGATAATACCGAGGTATTTTGCCTTTCCTTGTAAGGTGTCGTTGTACATGGTGAGGAGTTTTTCGTAATTGTACTGGCGCGTGATTGAGTTGGGAACTTTATAAATATTGACGAGTTCGTCGATCATAATCATCATGCCGGAGTAGCCCGCCAGCCGAAAAAATGTTGCAAAGAGCTTGAGATACTCGTACCAGTCATCATCTGTGATAATGATATTGACACCGAGTTCTTCCTTTGCTTCGCGCTTGAGGGCATATTCACCCCGGAACCACCGCACTACTTTTGCTTTCGTTTCATCATCGCTCTTGAGGTAGGCATGATAATAGGCTGAAAGTAATTGCGCAAACTCAAAACCGTGTACCAGCTCGCTCACCGAAGCGGTTACGGCATAAATCTTTTGATCGACACGCGCAGTCAGCGCCGGGTCTCCGGGTTGCAGCCCGCTTTCTTGCAAAGCTTCATTTTGCACGGTGCTGATCCACCGCTCCAATATCAGCGTGAGTGCACCGCCCTCCGGTTTTGTCTTTGTGGAAAGATTCCCGATCAGCTCGCGATAAGTTGCCAGCCCCTGCCCCCGCGTTCCTTGCAGTCTCCGCTCCGGGGACAGGTCTGCATCCGCAACAATGAACCCGCGATCCATCACATAATTTCGGATAGCTTGCAGTAAAAAACTCTTTCCCGCTCCATACCGTCCGACAATAAACCGGAACGAAGCGCCGCCTTCGGAGATAATATCAACATCATGCAGCAAGGCTTGAATTTCATTTTTCCTTCCGACGGTAATATAGGGCAGCCCGATACGGGGCACAACACCGCCTTTTAAAGAATGTAATACTGTCTGCGCAATCCGCTTAGGAACTTTTCTTTCTGCTTCGTTCATGTTGTTTCCTTTTTCAAGTATCTTTTATCTATCTTTCATATTGATTCTATTGCGAACAGATTCTATTAACAATGAATAAACCATTTCAAGTATATTTGTATTAATTCCAAAGGATTGTAATATAATTTTATCAAAATGAATCCTATCTTCTTTTTTTATTTCTTCAAAGATTGTTCCAACCTCTCTTTTTTCTATAGCTTTAAAAGCATTTATAATTTCTGTTTTTTGTTTTTCATCTAATAATTCAGGATTTAATGCACGAAGATTTTTTAGATATGTTGCATTTAAATCCAAAGCACCTAAATTACGGGAGGTTCCTCTCATTTCTAGAGTTAAATAAGTTATTGCAGAATTCAGTAAAGCTGTAATTAATTCGGTAGCAAATATATCATTCGTTCTCATTGCTATCAATCGTTGGTCGATAACAAACGGTACTTTAGAATAGGTGAAGAAAAATCGTTGATACGGATTAATAGCTGTTATAACATTAGCAGTTTTTGGCTGTAAGGAATACCAATAAGGCTTATGACCTGCATTTGCTTCAGAAATAGTTTTGCTTTCATTTTTGTTAGGCCTATCTTTAAATTTATCAATCCATTTTTTTGTGCCTTCTTTTAAATTCTTATAATCTTCATTGCAGACAAAGAGATAATTCGAAAAAATATTTTGGAAAAGCATAGAAGACAATTCTGTCGGAGACTTTATCATTGGGATTAAAAATCGGGATTCAATTTTTATTTCTATTTTCTTTTTTTCTTCTATTATAAACATTTTATTCCAACCGGTTCGTTCTCCTCTAATAACTTCAAAGATACTTGGAAAGTATTTAACCAAATATTTATCAAAGGGATGGAAAAGATTGGATGAAATAAAAAATTCGGACCAGTTTGTTTGTTTGTCAATAGAATCGACAAGAGTCTTTTTTGAAATAATACTGACAGAAAAATTATCAGTTTTGTTAACATATAAATCTGAAAAGAATTCGTTTTGTTTCCACTTGATATTTTTACTGTCATTACAAGTATCAATATCTGCATAGAAATCTTCAATTTTTTGAATTTGCTCTTGTGTACTTTTTTTATTAAAGAATTCAGAGAGTTTAAAGTTTATTGTTACAAATTTTGTAGACTCATCATTTACAACTTTTTCCAAAACAAAATATATTGTGGCTACCTGTGAATCAGTAAACCAATGTTCAGCTTTACTCTGTATAATATATTTTATATGAAAATTATCTAATAAAAACTTTTTAAATTGAAATCCATATTCTTTTCCTAGCCATGCGTTTGAGGTAATTGCCGAAAGGATACCGCCATCTTTTAAGAAAGTGATCGAATTATATATACAATAAGTAAAATAGTCTGATCGCTCATTTATTTTAAATGCTCCATTTTTAAAGAAAGCTTGTTGCTTTTCTTGAAAAAGTTTTCTAAAGTGCTTCGTTAAAATTTCATTAGGGATGTCTTCTTGTTGAATAAAGGGAAAATTGCTTGCTATTCCATCAAAGAGAGGTATTTTAACGGAAATATGTTCGATATAATTCTGTGAATCAGGAAAAATAATTTCTTTTCCGACTTCTAAATTAAAATAATCATTTCTTATTATTCTTGGGAAATTATCAGTTTTTGTTACATCTTGTTTATATAGATTTATAACTGATAGAATCGCCGGAAAATGAGATATATCATTCCCCCAAATATGACTTAATAAAATCGAATGATTATCAATGCCGTAAAAATTTAAAATTTTATAAAAAGAATTTAAAAGACTGCCTGTCCCACAAGTAGGATCAAACAAAAAAGCTGAATTTGTTTTTACAGTAGGGAACGAAACTAAATGTGCTAAAATTTCCGGTGTAAAATATTGTCCAAACTTTTGTTTTTCATTTTTAGGCACTAAGTTTTCAAGGATATTTCCAATTACTTCTGTCGGTAAGATTTTAAAATCAAATTCTGTTAATACCGAAATTAAGCCAAATAAGGCTTTTTCAGTTATATCAGAATATTCTATAAAATCAGTAAAATAAGGTTGAAATATTGCTTGGTAATCTATTTTTTGTGCTCTTTCAAAATAACTATTAAGGATTAATTTTAAATTATGTGTTTTTTCAATTTTTACCCTTTGAAGCTCTCCGCTTAAATTTTCACATAATGTAAGATAAAATAGAATTTTTCCTACCAAGTTATAAAAAGTAAACTTTGCGAGTACTTGTTCAGGAACAATATGTTCAGCCCTTTTTGATGAAGATGATAGTATTTTTAATGTAGAACTTTCATATATTTTCCATTTATTAAAATTTGATCGAAATAAGGTATTTATATTTTTTTCATTTTCAATACTCGACTGAAATTGCGGAATTATGATGCTAGCCGTATCCTGGATTGCTTTAACGATATTTCTTGTGATGTTTATTGCCGGTTTTAATTTTCCTTCTGTATAAAGATGTTCTAAATCATGCAAAATATTATAAGCTCGTTGTTTCAATAACGGCTCATTTTTAACAAAATTAATAGGGTCTGATAAATCTTCGCGACTTGAAATCGTTGCTTCCTTGGGATATTCTTTTATTCTTACAAGAGTATCAATTGTGTATTCAGCTGTATTTATTCCCCATATTACAGCTTGCATTCCATTCCATGTAACAAAAGATTCTGCTCTTATTTTTTTTGCTTTTTCTAATGCATTATTAAGCATTTCATAATCATCAACAGGAGTGTCAGGAAATTTTAACTCCCACCCATTAAAAATGACACCGGAAATTTTGTCGGTAAATAGCAATATATCCGGAAATTTGGTCTTTCCTGATTCCATTTTAATGCCGGTATCATTGGTTGCATCTTGGAAGATAGTAACTTTCTTTTCTATTGCAGATTTTAACCAACTAATTAATTGTCCTGCCCAGTCTCGTTCATTTCTTTTTACTGATGTACCGGCCATTTTATTGTAATGCTACCATTAAATTGGATTCTTCATCGAAATCTTTATTTTTGAAAACTTTTGCTAATCTTTTATTGCATACTTCTATGTAATCAATAGCTTGTACTTTGTGCAAAAGGGCATTTTCGTTTTTCTCAATTCCTATAAAATGCCGATTTTCCATTGCTGCAGCAACAAGGAAGCTGCCGCTACCGCATGCATTATCTAAAATAATATCGCCGGGATTACTGTAGGTACGAATTAAATAACGGCCTAAAGAAATGGGTTTTTGAGTCGGATGATATACAGCACCTTCGGCTTCAGCTGTTTTAAAGTAAACAAAATCTTCACGGTCTGATGTATCATCATAAAAGACAACATCGTTCGGATAGCGCATACCGTTACTTTGAACATGTCTCGGTTTAAAATCACCGTAACTACCTGTACATTGGTTTTTACGAATACCTTTATCGTAACTTTCACCTTTTATCATTTGAGGATTATATGTCGGTTGTTTTTTATAAAACACACAAATATCTTCATGTTTTCTAAGCGGTTGTTTTTTTGCATTTAAAAAGTTTGTTGATTTTGATTTAATCCAAACAATAGTATATTTGAACCAACTCTCATTACTTAAAATTAATTTTGCGGTGAACAATCCTTGTGCTGTTAATACTATAGCCCCATTGTCTTTTATAATGCGCGTATATTCAGCCCACAATTTTTTTAAATCAATAACAGAGTCCCATTTATTTTGTGTTGTTCCATACGGTAAATCACATAATATCATGTCAATTGATTTATCCGGAATATATCGCATTAAGTCAAGACAGTCACCTTGTAATACTTTGTCTTTTAATTCAGATATGTCCCTTGTAAAAAGATTTCTCGTTTTATATTCTGCTCTTGGTTCATTTAATTCCAAAAGAACATTATTAAGATCTTCGACCTTGTACCGGCGATAATTATTATATGGATTTCTGACAGCTTTTAATTTTCCTGTTTTGTCCCAATTTCTTAATGTTGTGGGAGACATATTTAAATATTTTGCAGCTTCTTTTGTTGTTAAGAATTCCGAATACTTCACATTATCATTATCAGACATGGTCTCACCTCTCAAAACATTATAAAACCTTATCAAAGGCTACACTTTATAGAGACTATTGTCAATACAGTAATTAGGGTAGTCCTCCCCTATCGCACTAGCTACATCTCCCCGATAATCTTCCACAAGGGTAATCGTTTCTCCGTCGCATTCCACGACCGTATCGCCGATAAGATCAAACAAGGCCTCGTTGATAGCATCGGCGATAACGCTCGGCATTCCATGCTGTGCGGTAATCAATTCCTGTACCGGCTCCCCGCGGAGCAGCATCTGCAACAGCTGTATCTGCATACCGTCTAACAAACCATCTAACGGAACGGACACTCCGGACGGAACGGATTGTACGAATGCTGAATCCGACGGCACTGCTGCGGACGGCATAGATGCGGTCGATGGAACGGCCGCGGGAATCGGTATAGATGCAGCGTCCGGTATAGCATCTCCGTCATATTCGGGAGTACCGGTGTGCTTTGAGTTTTCCGTCTGTTTGGACGCAGCCTCCGGCGAGCCCATCGTCTCTTCCTCGGTTAACAGGCTGTCTTGAGTTTCAAGCGCATCCTTTCTGATTTTATCCAGGCCTGAAAAGTCAATCGAGATCTTAGGACGCGCCGCCTCGAGTTTTGCCTGTGCATCCGCTGCGATAACCGCCTCTATATAAGGTATCGCCCACGCTTCCTCTTTCCTCTCTTTAAGCGGGCGTCCTGTTTTTAAATACAAACGGAAGCGCCGATCAGCTTCATGTAAAAGTTCCGTTATGTGCTGTTGTCCGTCATACCATTTGTGATAGCCATATTCATGCCATATATTGTTTTGAAAGCTGTACTTCCGGCATGAGTTCAATTCATAAATTACAGTCTCCCGTTTTCCTCTTCTGTAATAGAGCGTATTGTTGAGCGGATTCCAGTACCGTGAATACTGTATCCCAAAGCAGAGTTCAAAAAGATCCTTTTCACCCTGACGATATTGTGCCGATGCGAGCCTCCACACTGCTGCAAAAAGGTAGATTCCTGTTTCTTTATCCTTTTGTATTACAATCGATGAATCGGGGGTTCTCCCGCTGAACAGGCAGAGTGCGTTAAATATCTCCTTATCGCTGTATTTTTCCGGATTACGTAGAATTTCAATATTGGAATCTCGTTCCAACATTTGACGGGCAGCATATCGGTATGCTATTTCAGTATCCAGTCCGTTTACCACAGCAAAGTCAAACATCCACTGCTGAATATTATACCGTATATATCCGGTGCTTAATCCTGAATCGATATAGCTTTCTTTAAACTCTTGTATTTTGTGGAAGCTTTCTTCCGCGGATACCGCTCCTATTCCATTAAACAGCTCAGATAGGTACATCAAAACAAAGGCGTCGCAATTTTTCTGATAGTTTCCCTTCCGCAATTCAGTTCGCCATGTAAAATACCCGCGTAGCTGAGCTAATGATAAATTATGGTAGGATGGCCAATACTCGTATATTTCTCCAGTCCAAGGAGCATTATCTTCATAGTTCTCCATGAATTTTCCTTGCACATAGAAGTTTTTGCACTGCTGTCTAAAAGAACCGTCCCCATATTGATAGAGATTCTTCATTCTACGAATTTGCTCCGGAACATACTTTTTCGACCTTGACGCTGCTCTTTTTGAAATTTTATCCGGTGCTGTTTTTTTGCCGAGAGACAGCGCTATTCTCCGTCGTTATGTTTTGCCGTACCGTTGTATCATCATTCGGTGTTCTTATTGCAAGCGTTTGACCGGCAAAAAGCGGTGCATCTTGGTACTGTGCTTGCCCCGTATTGCTGTTATCGAGAATCACGGTGAAGCCGCTTTTTTCAGTGGGGATGCTCTGTTCATCGTAGCTATCTAGTGTATCCATTATTTCCTGCAATGTTATATAAAAATCCTTTTTGGGCAATACCTCTTGCAATTTACATTTCCGTATACAATTTATACTTTACCTTGACAAAATAAGAGTCTTTATCATAATGTAAATTGGCTTTTGCCGAAAAATAACGTTTTAGGAGGATCCGCAATGAAACAACTGAAATTTTTACGATTATTCACATGCGCATCGACTTTGGCTGCGATGATGCTGGTGTCATGTACCAGTACGCCGCAAGGAGAATCTGCTCAGTCTGCAGAGAATTGGAAGCCGTATGATAAAAACGGTGAGATGATTAGAACCGATAGAAATGCGACCGGTAAAATCGGTGTTGTGTCTACCAGTAAAGTTGAAGCAAGCAGGATAGGGGCGGAAATTTTAAGAAAAGGCGGCAACGCGATCGATGCTGCTGTTGCAGCAGGTTTTGCACTGGGAGTTGTTGAACCGAACTCTTCAGGTTTAGGCGGCGGCGGATTCATGTTAATCAGAATCGCAAAAACCGGAGAAACTGTTTTTATCGACTTTAGAGAGCGTGCTCCGCAAAAGTCGTCACCCGAGATGTGGAAGGTGGGTAAAGACGGAAAGGTTGTAGGTAATCAGAAATTGGAAGGCGGAAAAGCCGCTGCGGTTCCGGGCGAAGTTGCCGGTCTTTTGTATGCACTGGAAAACTACGGAACTATGTCGCGGGAACAGGTTATTCGTCCTGCTGCTAATCTTGCAAAAAACGGATTCTATGTAACCCCAACTTTATCAAACGATATGAAGTCTCAGTTTGATAAATTGGAAAAATATCCTGAATCGGCAAAGGTCTTTTTGAACAAAGAAGGACTGCCCTACGAAGTAGACGATCTTTTTACTAACCCCGATATGGCAAAAACCTTGGATATTATCATCAAGAACGGAAAAGACGGATTCTACAAAGGCGAAGTTGCTGAGGCTATTGTAAAGACGCTCAATAAGTATGACGGGCTGTATACAATGGAAGATTTGGCGAATTACAAACCCTTGATACGACAGCCGGTAAAGGGAACCTACCGCGGTTATGAAATTATTTCTTCACCGTCTCCCAGCTCAGGCGGCGCCATCGTTATCGAAATTCTCAATATTTTGGAAAACTTCGATGTCGGCTCGTTAAAAGTGAACTCACCCGAATATCTGCACTTATTCTCCGAAGCATATAAACTTGCGTATGCGGATAGAGCGAAGTACATGGGCGACAGCGACTATACGCCGGTTCCGATGAAGGGCTTTGTATCTAAAAAATATGCAAAAGAAATTGCAAAGGATATAGACCTCAAAGTATCGCACGAAAGCAAAGCCCATGACCCGTGGCTCTATGAATCCGAAGATACTACTCACTATTCCATCGCTGATAAAGAGGGCAACATGGTTGCAATCACCAAAACCGTCAACGGTCTGTTCGGAAACAGTGTGGTAGTAGACGGCTATGGCTTTGTGATGAATAACGAAATGGATGACTTTGTACTCGGTGCAGGACATCCCAATTCGGTAGCGCCCAACAAAACACCGCTGAGCTCCATGTCTCCGACTATCGTGTTAAAAGACGGCAAGCCCTTTATGGTATTGGGTTCACCGGGAGCGACAAAAATTATCAGCACGGTATCGCAGGTTATCAGTAGAGTAATCGACCACAAGATGGGTATGCAGGAAGCAATCGACACCCCGCGCTTATGGGACAATACATCCAACAAGATCAATGTAGAAACCCGTATTTCCGACGAAACGATCAAGCAACTTGAAGCAATGGGACACAAAGTAAACAAGACTTCCGAATGGGATAGAGGTATGGGTTCTGTGCAGGGCGTACTGTATAAATCGAATGGAACGCTTGAAGGCGGCGCCGATCCCAGAAGAGACGGCAAAGCGTTAGGTTTATAATCGGTCAATTCTGAGGAGATAAAACAGATGAAGAAGTTAGTTATTACGATAGTATTTTTATTGTCGGCATTAGCACTTTTTGCGGCTCAATTTGAAAAACCGGCAACGCTGACATCGATTGGACAAAGCGCCGATGTACAGATGGTAAAAGCCTTGTTAAAAAAGGCAGGGATTGAAGCAAAGTTTGATGCATTGATCACCGATGTCGGCTTAAAGGACGAAAAAACACTGATCCTTGCAATCGGCGGCAGCTCTAAGGGATTGGGAGCAGCCGGAATAAAGGCGGAAGATGAGCTTGCCCGTGCAGAAAAGCTGATTAAAGCAGCAAAAGCAAAAAGCATTAAAATTATTGGGCTACACATCGGCGGAGAAGCGCGGAGAGGAGAACTTTCCGACAAGTTTGTAAAAGTAGCGGCTCCCTATTGCGATTATTTAATCGTTGTAAATGATGGAAATAAAGACGGACTTTTTACTAAAACAGCCGCCGAAAAAAAGATTTCGCTGGAGACTGTTCCTAAAATTACGAATACCGTTGAACCTTTAAAAAAGCTGTTTCAGTAATATCTAAAGGGCAACCGTATCAGAAATTGTTCAAACGGTTGCCTTTTTTGTACGGAATTCTTTTCAAAATTTCCGCACATCTTAGTTTCGAAGGAGATCAATCGCTTCAGACGAATAGATAAAAATCGCAGAATAAGGAGATTGGACACCCATTTGAGCTGCGCAGCAGCGAAACTCTGGGTGGACAGTTTCCTTATTCTGCGGGGTATTAAAAAAACACTCTGATGCGATTGATCTATAGAGGTATACTATGTCAATTGAATTGATATTATTTTTAGCAATGATTGCAGTTTTTGCAATCTCCTGCTTCACATTCAAACTACCGGTAAGCTTAGCGATGGTACTCGCATCGATAACGGGTACATTAATTGCCGGTAAAGGTATCCCAATCCGGCATTTGGTTGAAGGAATGTTCGGCTACTTGGATACGATTTTGGTTATTGCAACCGCTATGATCTTTATGAAGGTTATTCAGGAAATCGGTACACTAAATGCACTCAGCGCTACCATTATTAAACGCTTTCATAAAACACCATGGCTACTTTTAATCCTGCTTATGTTTATTTCGATGTTCCCCGGTATGATAACCGGTTCTTCCACCGCCTCGGTACTGACCGCAGGAAGTATTGTGGCTCCGATCCTGATGTACATCGGCATTCCCATGGTTGAAACCGCTACAATCATTGCACTGGGCGGCTTATGCGGTATGATTGCTCCTCCGATTAATATCCCTGCAATGATCATCGGCGGCGGTATTGATATGCCTTATGTCGGCTTTACCATTCCCCTTCTGCTTTTAACCGTGCCGGTTGCAATTTTTTCCGTTTTGTTCTTAGGTTTAAAACATGTAAAAAAAATCGACTACGATGGTATAAAAAACAAGATAGATTTTTCTGCTATTAACGAGTACGGCTTTAGATTGTATCTTCCGATTCTTCTTGCATTGTTCCTGATGACTATGGATAAGGTACTACCGAATGTCTTTGGACTGGGAATGCCGCTCATCTTTATGATCAGCGCAGTTGTCGGCGCCTTTTGCGGTAAGAAAATCAATTTCTTTACGGTGTCAAAAAATGCAATCAGCGAAAGTTTACCCGTTATGGGCATATTGATGGGCGTCGGTATGTTTATCCAAACTATCACCCTCACCGGCGTGCGAGGCTTCATTGTAGTAAACAGTCTCAGTCTGCCACCGTCGCTGGTCTACATTGCAATGGCAATCACGATACCTTTGTTCGGCGCCGTTTCTTCATTTGGCGCCTCCTCTGTGTTGGGTGTTCCGTTCCTCATGGTATTCTTGGCAAAAAATCAAATCATTACCGGATCTGCAATATCGTTTATCGCAGCATTGGGTGATTTAATGCCGCCGACAGCGCTTGCCGGTATTTTTGCCGCGCAAATTGTCGGCATGAAGAACTACACGCCGGTGTTAAAGAAGTCGCTTATTCCTGCGTTAGTCATTATCATTTATTCTATTGTGATGATTATCTTCTCAAAAGAATTGGGCGCACTAATTTATTAAAGGAAAAAACTATGATGATGTATATCTATTTAGCTCTGCTGTTATATGTTTTGATAATGGTGGTTGCCAATATATTGACGGAAAAAAGTATAACAAAGCAGTTAAATGCTGCACTTGTCATTATTCCGTTAATTCTGAGAATTTTATTTATAAAATAATGAGGGGAAACGATGAAAGGAACTAAAACCACCGGTATTATTATGATCGTCCTCGCGCTGGTTATTGCTTTTTTTGCAGGGCGCGAATTTCTGAAAACACGGGAATTGGAACCGATTGTAAAAGGTGAAGGCGTTACCTCCATGCAACGCTTGAGCGACTATCTTCCGGCGTTAAAGGGAACACGAGGCGATAGCGATGTCTATGTGCTGCAGGGCGCGGAACCCGGAGGCAGCGTACTGGTTTTGGGGAATACGCACCCGAACGAACCATCCAGTTTTTTAACAACCGTACTGCTTATCGAAAACTTAAAAGTAGATAAGGGTACCGTGTATATACTCCCGCGGGCAAACGCAAGTGCGCTTTCTCATAACGACCCGCAGGAAGGCTCTCCGCAGCGGTATACCATTAAGACCCCCTACGGTGAACGCTGGTTCCGGTTTGGTTCCCGTGCGACAAACCCGCTGGATCAATGGCCGGATCCGGATGTGTATATCCATGCAGCATCAGGGCAAAAGCTTTCAGGGAACGAAACACGCAATTTAAACCGGGCATATCCGGGGAGACCCGACGGAACCTTTACGGAAAAAGTCGCATTCGCCATCACTGAAATGATAAAGAAAAACGACATCAATATGACGATTGACTTGCACGAGGCATCGCCTGAATATCCGGTTATTAACGCAATTGTTGCGCATGAGCGGGCAATGGCTATCTCTTCGCAGGTTGTTATGAATATGGAGTTTGAAGATATTCAAATCGGGCTTGAACCTTCCCCTGCAACCCTGCACGGGCTTACGCATAGAGAGTTGGGGGATTATACCAACACGTATGCGGCGCTCATGGAAACAGCGAATGCTTCACAGGGACGGCTCCGGGGCAAAACTGATGAAAATCTCGTACTTACCGGCAAAGACCCGATGTATGTAAAAGCACAAAAAATCGGTCGGCTGTTTGTTCCGTATGATGAAAACGGACACCCTATAGAGGAACGTGTCGGGCGGCACTTAACCGGTGTCGTTCAGCACATTGAGGTTATGGGAGAAAATGAGCCGGAAAAAGAGATCATTCTGGGAGGGCTTCCCTCGTATGCAGATATCATGCAAAATGGCGTAGGAGCTTACTTAAAAGAAGTAAAAGAATAACCGGCTGTTTTATGCAAGGATAGAGGTATAGCTTTTGATTATCATCATATTATCATTACTCTATATTCTCTATCTTTGCGTTGAATACCGGTATCTCAAATATCATAGAAAAAAAATACAATATGTTATTCATATAAACGGTACTCGCGGGAAGTCAACTGTTTGCCGTTTGCTTGATGCTGGTTTGCGATCCGGAGGGTATAGGGTATTTACAAAAACGACCGGTACATCGCCGCGGGTTATCGATGTGAATCGCATTGAGAAGGAAATTAACCGGCAAGGGAAAGCCAATATCCGCGAACAGATAAAAGCCGTCCACTGGGCTGCCCGGCAAAAAGCGGATATCCTAATCGTAGAATGTATGGCGGTAAAACCGGAGCTGCAACGTATCTGCGAACAGCGCATCCTTACTGCCGACATTACCGCTATCACCAATGTTCGGGAAGATCATTTGGATGAAATGGGGAAAAGTCTCGACAGTATTGCACACGCACTATCCAACACAATTCCTACGGAGGCGGCATTCTTTACTGCGGATGCTGCCTACTTTCCTTTTTTTCAGAAGGTGTGTGCGGCACGGCATACGCAGGCTGTTTTGAGTGATGCCCCGCTGGAGCACTACCGCGAAGTCGATTTTCCTGAGAACGTTGCCTTGGCGCTTGCAATATGCCGATTCCTTCATGTTGATACCGCAAAAGCATTTACTGCAATGAAAACATATTACAAGGACCCGGGTAGCTTAAAAGTGCTATCGTATTGCAACGCAAAAGACCACACGCTTTTTTTTATCAATACCTTAGCGGCTAATGACCCGGTTTCAACTAACATCATATTGGATAATTGTATGGCGCAATCCTATTGGCAGCATAAAAAGTATTTACTCATTAATAATAGAGCAGACCGGCTAACTCGTCTGGAGCAATACGTACATTTTACGGTAACGCATCAACAACGCTTTGACATCATTCTTATTTCCGGAGAAAATAAGGAATTGTTTTACAAACATTTGATACGGCAGCATGTAGACCGTGCAAAAATAATTATGCTGACAGACGAAGCCTATTTTGATACGCTAGACTGCAACGCCGTGATATTTGCGGCAGGAAATATTTGCAAATCGGGAAAGCGGCTCGTGGACTATTTTGAAAGCAAAGGAACGGTCATCCATGATACATGAGATACTGACACTCGGGGTTATTGTCAGCATTGCTTTTTACGAACTCACCGAAATTTCACCCGGCGGACTTATCGTTCCGGCATACTTTGCGCTGTATTTGGATGCCCCTCTTAAACTGATCATAACGGTCTTTATCAGTTTGCTCACCGTTGCGGTTTTAAAAATACTTTCCCGCTCTACTATTCTGTACGGTCGACGACGATTTGCTGTTTGTATTATGCTGAGCTTTTTAATAAAAATGATTTTGCAGTATGGCAATGTCCATCTACTCCATGTCCATGAACTTTACTTTTTGAATGTACACAGCATCGGAACTATTATCCCCGGTATTTTAGCGCAGGAAGTAGATCGGAACGGTGCGGTGCGCACGCTTGCAGCGCTTATCATTGTCGCTATTGTGATAAAAGCATTGTATGAGCTGGTAGCTGCGGTAGGTATCGGCTTATGAAATTACATTTGACCTATACTGCGAAAAATTGCGCACTGGTGCTTCTGGCAGCACTTTTTTTAGTGCTCTACTATTACGTAAAACCGCACAGCCTCACTGTTAAGCATCCGGCATATTCTGAAATGACAGCCGCAGCAAAAAAGATGAAGCAGGCGCAACAAGCTGTTCGGCAGGAGATGAGCCGAAGAGGTATCGAAATAGATACAACGGTTGATAGACTGGATAGCGGGCTTATCGGTTTGGAGTGGAGCGGTATTACGACAACGCTCGGTAATGTGGAAAGCAAACGGACAACTGTTAATCCCGATTTTGCAGCGCTGCTCGTAAAGCTCTTTCAAGAGGCCGGCTTGCAGAAGGGTGACACTATTGCCGCTAATTGCTCCAGCTCTTTTCCGGCGCTTAACCTCGCCTTTATTGTAGCGACAGATGCTATGGGATTACAACCCGTTATGGTAACGTCGATAGGTTCATCAATGTACGGCGGCAATAGAGAAGATTTTACCTACCTTGATATGGAGCAGTACCTCTATGAGCAAAAGATTATAGCGCATAAAACAATCGCCTATTCGCTCGGCGGTGTAAAAGATGTGGGACAGGAATTTGAACCGGAGATTATCGGGCGCATACAAAAACGATTGAACAGTTACGGCTTACAGTTCTTGTATGGGACGGATTTAGAAAAAAATATTGAAAACCGTTACGCATTTTATACGGCAACTGCATACACTCCTATAAAAGCCTTCATCAATATCGGCGGAAATCTGCTTTCAGTAGGCGAATATAACGACAGCATCACAACGGAAACAGTACGGCTGTCGGCTTCAACCCCAATAAAAACAGGCTTAGTAGGAAAATTTTTGCAGAGCGGTACACCGGTATTTTATCTACTCAATATAAAAAGCATTGCCCGCTATTATCAGCTCCCAGTCGATCCTATCACACTGCCGGAGATCGGCACTGCACCGATATATTATTACCGTACTGTGCAGCATATATGGAATTATGTGATACTCGGTCTGTTTCTCGTTGCCCTCTATCTTATAACCGGCTGCCATAATTTGTTTTTTTACGAAATTAAAAATATAACTGATTTTTAGAGATCCCCAATAGTGTAAAATATTTTTTCTTGACTTAAACGGCAGTTTGCCTTATATATTCAGAGGACGGTATCTTTGAAAATTTGTTCAACTTTTGAGGATACTTTTAATCTTTACGAGGAGGGTATGATGGCAAAGAAATTAGTGGCATTTTTTAGCGCTTCGGGAGTAACGGCTCAAGCTGCGCGGATATTGGCAGAGGCTGCGGGTGCGGATGTGCACGAGATAAAACCGGCTATTCCGTATACAAAGGCGGATTTGGATTGGATGGATAAAAAATCACGCAGTAGTGTAGAGATGGCTGATAAATCTTCCCGCCCTGCGATTGTGGATGATGATGCACATATCGCTGACTATGATGTGATTTTTGTCGGCTTTCCGATTTGGTGGTATATTGCGCCGACGATTATCAATACCTTTCTTGAACGATATGATTTTAGCGGTAAAAAAATCGTGCTGTTTGCGACATCGGGCGGGAGTAGTTTTGGGAAGGCGGTCACCAACTTGCAGCCGAGTGCACCGAATGCAAAAATCGTGGAAGGCAAACTATTGAACGGACGGCTGAACAAGGCTTCCCTTGCCGAATGGGCTGCACAGTTTTAACGTATACATTATTCAATGTAAGAAACTCTTATAGAGGATATGTGCGATACAGTACAATAAACTCGTTATGCTTGTCTGGTCATCGGTCATAGCGGGTCGGTTTACGATAAGGTAAAATAAAATATGGATAAAATTTTTCAACAGGATTTAACCAAAGAAGAAAAAGTCGGCGGCATTTTTATTGTAAAGCTCTTGTTTAAAGCGCCGGTAACAATGCCGGCTCGAGAGCAGATGGAAGCGGTGATGCAAAAGCGCTTGGGAGATGCCGAATGTTTTTCGTACGATTCTGATACTGCCGTAGCGCAGTTTGCCGCCACACGATATCGGGCTGAATTTAAGGATGGGACGTATCCGCCTATGCTGATGATTGCTCCCGCCGCCTTTGACGGAAATACCATTGACGATTTTACCAAAAGCCAGATGTGGGACTGCGGAGACGATAAAGATGCCATTTTGTCCGAATGCCGATATGCACTCATCGGTACCGATATGTTGGCGGCGGCACTTCCCGCATCGGAGCGTGCAGCACTCGATATGGATTTTACAGAGGCGCTGGTCGAGCTTTTTCCTGACTGCACTGCCGTTTATTTTGAAAATTCGGGAAAACTTTTTACTGCAGAAACTATCCGCAACCATACGCTTCCCCGTGAAAACCGTTTTATTCAATTTGCCGTGAACGTCCGCTTTTTTACTATTCAAGGCGGCGAAGATATGCTTGTCGATACGCTCGGCATGAGCTTGTTGTTCTTGCCCGACATACAATATCATTTTCATGGACTTGATCCGAACCTGATGGTAAATCATGCATACAACACCGCGTTGTATCTTTTAATAAATGATAACCCCATAGAAACCGGCGACACCATTGGCGGCATACCGGACGGTTCTGCACCGCCTGAACGATGGATATGCCGCTACGAAGAATCGCTTATCCAGCCGGTGCGCGAAGTTCTCGATATAGATACCGGCGCCTATGCTGCGGGTAACAGACAGTATGAATAAAGAAGTCGAATATCAAGTATTTATTCGGAATTATTTTAATTTCGGTACTGCCTTTTCATTCTCCTTTTTTGATCTTCCCGAAAATTATAATTTTTCAGATATTACCGAAGTGATAAATCACAGCTACATAGATAGTAGCGGCAAAATACAAAATTACCGAAAGACCGGATTAAAAAATTTTTCGGGTGCAAAAATCTATAGAGAAAAAGATTATTTCAATTGTTACTTAAAGGGACTTTAAATATATAAACATAGTCTCCCGTGAAGTTGTTGCATATGTAATATACACCCTTTAGGGTATACTGTCAAAAGAAGAGCGCTGAAATATACCCTATCGGGTGTATAATCGTTTTTAAAATAAGTATCTATACCCGATAGGGTGTAGTTGACAGATAATCAGTATCACTTAGATAAGATTTATAATTCTGATGATTGGGATAATCAGTTTAAAGTATAGAATCCTTATGTGGCGGTATTTTGTCGTTTATTCGTGCAGAGCGTTTTTAATACTCCTGCTCCTGCCGATGGTAAAAACTAATTGTTTTTGCCATCGGTAAGACAACTCCGTTTTAACTAATTAATGTATAGACCCTTTTAAAAAGCTCCGGCAGCTATCAAGGACATGCTGCACCATCTCTTCTTCAGATACATCAGCACGTATACAGGTAGGTGCGTTCTTCATTTTTGCGGCTTCTTCGACGGAAGTCCCGTACCAGAAATGCATGTGAGGCGGGACAGCGTGGGGAATGGTAATTGCGAAATGAGCCAACTTACCTTTAAATGCAGGATCAGTAGCGGAAAATGCACGATATGCCGGATGTGCGGCATGTGCACTATCTTGTATATATGAACTGCGGCTGACTTCTTTATCACCTTTCCATACGATAATCTCATTTTTACCATTTCCTGCAACAAATTCAATATGAGTAAAATCATTGGCGGTACCGAATGCCTTGTACACCAGTGCCATAATATCTTCTTTTGTATAATCACCGCCCTTCGGATTTTGTCCGGCAAATTCTTTAATCAATTGCGTGTAAACATTTTGAATAGCAGGGCGCGGATCTTCGCAAACGGTAACTGAATTTACCCATTTGCCATTATACAACGCAAGCGGTTCTTTGGGTAATTTTTCTGCTGCCACTGTATTGATAACAGCCGTAAACTGTTTAAGTACCTCTTCTTTTGAAAGATTTGCTTCTACAAAAGGCGCTCGCTTCAAAGGATCCCCATGTACCAGCGATCGAATTCCCCATTTACCGAAGCGGGCATCAAATGATTTTATTCCGGTTTTTTTATCAACTTGAGGAGCCGTAACAACAAAATAGCGCAAATTCTTTAATTCTTGAATTGGTTTTACCGCTTCAAATGTGAGCCAATTGCGAGTCGAATCTTCAACCATAGGGCGTGTACCTTTAAAGGTATATTCACACAAAACCTCTTTCTCAGAACCGTCGGCAGTACGTACAGTAAACGCTACCGTATTTGAACCGTCAAAAACAGCTTTTATCACGGGCGCCGCCACCGCATAATGTACTGCTGCTTTTAATCCGCCTTCACTATAGTACGGCATTGCAGCAGCATTTTTAGCGTATACATCCTGCAAAACAGCATCATCTTCAAAACGGCTGAGGGGCTGCCATGAACCTTTCATAACAGCAAGTTCTGAAGCTGCTGCAGTATCCGATACTGCGGTAGCAGGAACACTGGCACAACCTGCAAGCAGGCACACCGACAACAGAGCAGCCCCTATAGCTGCCTGTAAACACTTTTTAGATGTCATAAAACCTCCATAAAATACAAGGGTAGGGATAGTGGCGCAAACAATCAAAAATGTCAATGGTATTGTTTTCACTTAAAAATGATCAAAATTGCGAATCCAAGAATTTAACGGATTCTGAAAAGATTGTTAATCATGGCTTTGATAAAAAAACATCTTTTAGAAATATGTAATGGATCGGGCGGAGTTTAAGAAGAAATCGCTATAAAAACTTTTTACTCGTTTTCAGCAATATCCCATAGTGTATTAAAATATTTAGTTGCTAAAACATATTGACATCGACTGCATTTTAATATATTTTTATTTTAGTGGCTAAAATAAAAAGGACAATGCAATGAATGATGTAGAAAATCTCATAAAACGGACGGTAAAAATTCAGTATAAAATAAACGCTAATGATAAAAGACCGAGGACTTTCGGTACACAGCATACTTTGTACCAAAGTGAAATTCATTTTATAGAAGCGATAGGTTTGGATGGCGGACACAGCGCTTCCGAGCTTTCGGAAAAACTCGGGATTACAAATGGTGCTGTAACGCAAGTCGCCGATAAGCTGATCAAGAAAAAATTGATAGAAAAATATAAAAAAGCGGATAACAAAAAAACCGTTTATTTTAAGCTGACGAAAGAAGGAATCATTGCGTATAACAATCACGAAAAATTTCACGCTGGTTTTAACGAGAAACTTGCAGCGTATTTAAATTCACTTTCAAAAAAAGAATTTGGCGCAATTGCTCGTTTAGCGGAATTGGTAGATAACAATATTCCCGATTTAAGCTCAAATGAAGGCTTATTTTAGACAATGCAGTTGGCATTATCTAAAAACGCTGCGAGTTTGCGCAAGCGAAAACATCGCCTATTGATTGCACTTTTTCATTTCGTTGCAAAAGTGCGGCAATTCGCCAATCCTCGCTTTTTGATAAAGGCTGCGGTTGTCGAATTTATAGGACGGCTTATTTTAGACAATGCAGTTGGCATTGTCTAAAAACGCTGCGAGTTTGCGTAAGCGCAAACTCGCGGATTATATGTGCGCGTTCCGCGCACGAATGCAACAGTCTCCAAAATTGATATTTTGTTCGACTGTTGCATTTTAAGGAAGGTTTATTTTAAGGAGGATTTACTATGAAAGCTGCTATCATTGTATTTAGTCCTTCGGGACACACATTAGCTGCTGCACGCATGATTCAGAGGAGTATCGAAGAGAAAGGCGGCATAACCGATATCGTAAATGTCACAAAAGACGACAGTCTATTGGCTGCCTCAAAATCGGAACGGCAAAATATATTGGAAAATCGCCTAAAAGAATTCGACGTGCTTTTTGCGGGCGCTCCGGTATATGCAGGACATGCGGAAACTCATGTATTGCGCATCCTTGAAGCGCTGCCTGAATCGGATCAAAAGCGTTCAAAAATTGCCGTTCCGTTTATCACGTACGGAGGTGCTCATTCATTTATTGCATTGGAAGAGATGGGGCGCGCATTAAAAAAGAAAAAATATGTGCCGGTTTTGGGAATAAAACTTGCCTCCTTTCATACACTGAGCAGATTTTTTCGTACCAAAATACTGGAGCACAAGCCCGGCGACGCGGAAGAATGTTTAATAGAGAAGGCCATAAGTACTATTCTGGATTTATGTTTGCATACGGAACATATACAAGACAATAGCAGTTCTTTTGCGTATACCAAAGTCCCTATGCGTCTTATGCTGAACATACTTTCGCAAGAAAAAATACATGCAAAGTTTAAAACCGTATCGATTATACGAGAAAACTGCCATGCATGTAAAAAATGTATTTCAGTGTGTCCTGTTAATAATTTTATTTTTGAAGATGATAAGGTATCGATAAAAGATCAAAAAAATTGTATCTTATGCGGAGAGTGTTTTTATCATTGTAAAAGCAACGCAATCGATTTTGCATATCGAACGGTTGCGCAAAAAAGATTAAATGATGGAAATATTATTTTGGAAAAAGATCTCTCGGCCGTATACCCTAAACGATACGGCTACATAAATAATGAAGGAGAATTATGCTATGAGTAATGTATGCATTGTATACAGTTCAACACACCACGGGAACACTGAAAAAGTGCTGTATAAAATAAAAGAGAAGTACCCCGAAACGGTTCTGATCAAAGCTGTCGATTTTAATTCCGATGATTTTAAGCGATATGATACGATCGGTTTTGCCTCCGGAATTTTTTACTTTAAATTTGCAAAACCGATTGATTCACTATTTGACCAAGCGCTTACGAGCGGCGTACAAAAGCTGTTTTTTATTTACACCGCTGGAGCTGTGAATGCAGGGTTTGAAAAAACGCTGCGTAAAAGAACCGAACAAAACGGAAAAATCTGCATGGGGATATTCGGCTGTAAAGGTTTCGATACCTTCGGCCCCTTAAAACTCATCGGCGGTTTAAACAAAGGTCGACCGAATGAAAACGATTTTAAAAATGCAATCGATTTTTTTGAGAAAAATATTATAAACGCGTAACATTTTTTTCATGCTTTCAAAAATAGAAGAGAAGGGTAGGCAAAATATGGATAAGATTTTTCAACAGGATTTAATCAAAGAAGAAAAAGTCGGCGGCATTTTTATTCGTGCGGAGGATTTAATACCCCGACGCTCTGCGTCGTAACAAAGGGTATTAAAGCCGACTGCAACCACCTTATGAGAACAACAACCTCGACGCTTGCGTCGGGGGTGTTGATTGTAAAGCTCTTGTTTAAAGCGCCGGTAACAATGCCGGCTCGAGAGCAGATGGAAGCAGTGATACAAAAGCGCTTGGAAAATGCCGAATGTTTTTCGTACGATTCGGACACCGCTGTAGCACAGTTTGCCGCCACACGATTGATCCGAACCTGATGGTAAATTATGTGTATAACACCGCGTTCTATCTTTTAATAAATGCTGAGCCCATAGAAACCGGCGACACCATCGACGGCATACCGGATGGTTCAGCACAGCCTGAACGATGGATATGCCGCTACGAAGAATCGCTTATCAAGCCTGTGCGCGAAGTCCTTGATATAGACACCGGTGCCTATGCTGAGGGCAACAGACATTATGAATAAGAAAAGAATTGAGGGGATTATTTTAAGCAATCCGCTAACACTAACTGCGCAAGTTTTTGACAGTTCCCTTGATTTTAATCTTCTTCAAAATAATCCGAATCGATTCGTTTTATTGTGTAAACATCTTGTGTGCTTACCCCAAGATTATTTTCTATCATTAATTCAGTTAATTGCTTTCCATCAAGTAGTATTATTTTTGCATCAATATCGGTAACATATTTTTTTGCTTCGTTTGTAAATGTTGAAGTAGTAATAAATATTCCCTTTTTTGCTTTTTTTCCTAACAATGCCCCTGCAAACTTTTGTATTTCGGGGCGTCCGATAGTACCGCTATCCCATTTTTTTGCTTGAATGTAAATAACATCAAGGCCTAACTTATCTTCTTTAATGATGCCATCAATTCCTTCATCGCCGGACTTTCCAACTACCGTGGCAGCTTCTTTGATTGAACCGCCGTATCCCATCTTAACCAATAAATCAATCACTAATTTTTCAAATTTTGAAGGGCTGATATTTTTAATTGTAGACAATAACTCATCTGCTAATTCGTTTTTTATACTGAGATAACCGCTTTCAAGCAATTCATGTGGAGTAATGCTTTGTTCAATATTATGTTCAATTTTATTATTTTCAGAATTATCAGGCTCTTTTGTCGTCTGGAATTCATTAAAAGCATCATATTCTTTGAGCATTTTAGTATTGATAAATGCAGGCTCCTTTTGCAAGAGTTTCTTTCCTTCTTCCGATATGCGAAAATAACCTCTTTTAGTGGTTAATAATAAACCGGCTTTTGTTAAATATGTTCTTGCCCATCCAATTCTATTATTAACAACAAATGCTGAGCCGCTTGGGAGCAATTCTTGTTTTTCTTTCTCAGTTAACTTAAATTGATTTATCAATGCGTCAGTAGCTTCTCTAAATAAATGCTCTTTACCATCTTCTGCAATTTTCATAAGCGGTAGCATGCACTCTTCATACGTTGGAATTGCCATCATATCCCTCCTAATGTAATTGATATTAAGAAACGCTTTACGCTTGTTGCAGTGCATCCAACCAAGCTAAATAGTCCCTTGCGCTCTGCTCTACCTCTTTCCGTGCAGCTTCGCTATAGCCCGCGTTACTGTCTATGAGCATACCATCAAAGATAAAAATGTTCTATACTGACGATAGGAAACCCTTAAGCTTATTTGCGATGGAGTGTGATATGCTGACTATCAATAAAGACGATATTGCAAGCGTAGATGAATTGCTATTGACGGCAGAAGAAAAAGCAAATCTCAAACTGCTGAACATAAGAGATGGGACACTAATCTCCGTAGTTGATAAAAAAAAGTTAGTAGTCAGTCTGGTTCTTCCCGATAGTGTTACTGAAATCGGCGAAGAAGTATTTTCCGGCTGTACCGGTTTAACACATGTTGTGATACCGAACAGCGTTACGAAAATCGGCGGTGGAGCTTTTAATGAGTGCAGTTCTTTAATAAGCGTAACAATACCCGACAGTATTACTGAAATTAGTTGGAAGATGTTTTTCTGCTGTAGTTCTTTAACACGTATTGAGCTTCCTGACAGTGTTACTAAGATTGACTGGTCGGCATTTAGCTGCTGCACTTCCCTCACAAACATTGTAATACCTGACTCTGTTATTGAAATTGGCTGGGAGGCGTTTATCTTATGTACTGCTTTAACACATGTTGTTATTCCAGCGCGTGTTACGGAGATTGGAGGGCGAGCTTTTGGGAGCTGCACCGGTTTAATAGATATTACCGTTGATAATGCAAATACGGTGTATTGCAGTGAAAATAATATCCTGTATACAAAGGACAAGACAACACTGATCGCTGCTGCTGCAGGTTTACAAGGCGGTATTATCATCCCTGATAGTGTGGCTGAGATTAATAGTGATGCATTTACCGACTGTAGTTTTGTAACAAGTGTTGCAATACCGGTTAGTGTTACTGAAATCGGCAATCGAGCGTTTTCGGGCTGTACCGGCTTAACCGGCATTGTGATACCGGATAGCGTGACAAAAATACGAGAGGAGATTTTTCATAATTGTAGTTCGCTCACAAGTATTGTACTACCTCGCAGTATTACCGAAATTGGCGAAGAGGCTTTTTCCTGCTGTGCTTCTTTAACAAAGATTACTATACCTGACAGTGTTAGAGAGATTTGCTGGGCGGCATTTTACGGCTGTACCTCTTTAACAAGCGTTGTGATACCGAATAGCGTTACTGCCATTAGTGAGGATGCATTTACTGATATTAATCTTGATGCACATTTTATTGTTTCAAGTGAATCGGTAAAAAACTTGCTAAGAGATTGCGGCAGCGGTATACGCGATGAGCAAATTATCGTTAAGCAGAAGTTGTAGCTTATTTGATAATTTGTAATGAGTGACAATAATGTTAAGGTCATTGTCTTTGATAATATCTTTTAATTTTGATACCGTATTATCATAACCCAATAAGTCTAACATTAATTAAGTTTGCATATTTAAACGGCTTAGAACTGATTGAAGAACAAACGCCGAGGAACGATGGGTATTGTCCCTCCGCACGAATCATTATTTGGTTGTTTTCTTTTTAGAGTTTTTCCTGCATTTTTCTTTCCTTACTGTGTTCTGACATAATTAAATTTCCTTTTTATGAATAAATTTCTTCAAAAGAATTCTGCCACGCCGCTCGCATTGAATCCCAATTTGTATGGCAGTTTTCTTCAATCATCCGTGCCGGTGATTTTTTTGCCCATGCAATAATTTGAGCTTCGTATTTTCCGAGCGGCATATCGGTTTTATACAGTGTTGAAAGTTTTTCGGGGATATCCTGAGAGTCAATACGGAAACGCGAAGCGAGAGAACCGTCTGCAGTGTAGATATAGGCATGAGGGATTCTGCGTTTTGTGCAAGAGCGTTCCGAAAAAACCGAAATTCTCATACGTTTCATCAAGAAAATAGTCCGCTGATTTATGACCGCGTTCCTTTGCCTGTTTGTAACGTACGAGGTTGCGCCATAAAAAAACAGTGTCGTCTTTTGTCATTAATTTTTCTTTTATAAAATCATCATGCCTTTCCATAGCAGCCAAGTGGTGATAGATTTTTTCATCACGCAAATCATCTTCTTGATCCATATTTTAAAGATTTTTCCAAAATTCTGCAGCTTCTTCAGGGGGTAATGTATTGTGCCATCCCCTTATTCCGCCATCTGCCGCTCTGCCCTTGTTATTTTCCGTCGCTTTTGTACTCTTTCGGCCGGCTTTTCGGTTTTGGCAGAAAGTTGATGAAAAACTTCTCCATCTCCATCTGTACAGAGAATTTTTGTTACTTTCGGTGTTTCATCGATCCACTTGTCCGCCAGTTCTACGGCATTCCATTCCGCATGAGAGAAGGTATGACAATTTTACCCGTCGCTTCTTTGCTGCAGTTTTTCGCACTCAGTATTCGATTGTAAACAGGTCGTCATTTTTCATTGTGTTTACTTATTTCGATATCTTTTTTCATTTTTTTTCCGTATTCAAAAAGGATCGAATCAAGATAATAGGCTACATCTTCTTTGTTAAATTCTTTATTTCTAATGGGTTCAACGGTTATTGATTACAGAATGCAATACAGGCATACCGGTTTATCATTCCACCGGCCACTTTCTCCGTACGCCCCCCTGGTGCAAAAGCATTACCTGCTAAAACTCATCGGTGTATCCGGTTTTCCGTAGCTTTTGCTTTTCTTTTAAGCTTAAAGCAGAACAACCGGAAAAGACTTTTTCGCCATAGCCTGTTTCGTAAGCTCCAACATAAGAACCCTTTTCAAGTTTTTCTACTCCAATGTTTACGGTCGTTAAACTGCTGCAATTCTTGAATGCAAAGTCGCCGATAGCCCGTATTCCTCTGCCGATCGTAACAGTTGTGAGGTTCGTACAGTCGGAAAATGCGTGATACCCTATGTTTTCTGTTCCATTCCCGATCATAACGGTCATGAGGTTTGTACAGCCGGAAAATGTTCTACTGCCTATAACTTTTATCCCATTTCCGATGGTAACGGTTTTCAAATTTTGACAACCGGCAAAGACTTCATATTCACCCTTGTCGCCTATTTTCTTTACACTGTCGGGTATTTCGATAGCTTCCAATCCGGAACTAGCAAAAGCGCCTGGACCGATTGTGCTTATTTCCTCCGGCAGGGTAAATTCTTTCAATGCAGTACAGCCCTCAAACATACGGGAGGGTATATATGTTAAGTTTTTCGGCAATACAACTTTTGTTAAAAATCCGCAGTATTGGCAGCATCCATGGATAGTCGTAACGGAATCCGGAAAAACAATAGAAACTATGTTTGTTTCTGAAAATGCCTCATAACCGATCTCAACTACCGGAAAATCTTCAATAACTGCGGGGATTACCACCTCCATCTCTGTGCCTTTGTATCTTTGAATGATAACACCGTCACAGGTTTCGTTTAAATCGTACTTAAAGTCAGTTGGAGGGTTTACTTTTTGCGCTTCCTGCGCCGTTGTTCCGGCAATGCTCACTAATGCAAACAAACACACCATACTTACGACAGTAAAATACCTTTTCATAAAACACTCCTCTAAAAAATTATTTCGCAGCACCATCTATTTTCGTTTGCTTTTAAACCACAGTTTCATATAAAGGCGCGAGCCTTTTTGTTATTCTTACTGTTTTCATTGTAAATATCCATTTTTTATTTTATCTTATTTTTACGGATTTATTTTATAATCTGCCACCGACAAATGTTTTATTACTTTGAGTTTGAACCTTTTTTCCCGAATAGAGGACACAGCATTTCTGAAAATGTATCTTCAATGAATTGAAGCTGAATTGGTAAAATGTCCTCAGAAAACCGGAACACGGTGATTTTTATATTCGGGAATTCGTTCTTCCACCAAGAAGATAGATATAGGGCATAGGTACTTCCACTCTTTTTTTTAAAACTTCCAGAACGATTCGTACGGTTTAAACCTAAATGCAAAAACAATCTTTCATGCAAATTCCCTTTTTTGCTTCCAACGTAAAGAACTTTTGATTTATTTGCATTGTTACTCAGGGGAAGATTAAACGGAAATCTATTTTCTTTTTTCTCTTTTTTCTTTTCGTCAAATATCTTTTTTATATCTTCAAGGCGTTCACAGTCGCAGATTTCAAAGATGTAAATACAATTTTTTTCACCTGAGAAGTTCTTAATTCGCTCTATAAAATCATTTTTTAAAGATGCAGAAACGAGATATTCTGACTTGATAACAATCGGGTCATATACAAGATTACGATCACTATTCATGCCGGAAACTATAGTTTTTGTCGCATTGCATTTTTGGATAATATTATCCGAATATTTATCATAATTTTTTTTAAGTTTTTCTAATAATTCCATATTTTTCTCTCCAAGGATTTTAGTCGTTTTTTAACGTTCCTATTTTCCTTCAATCGGCACCACAAACCGACTTTTCGCTTCTATTATACCTCACCGCCCGTATATTCTTTTGGTCATTTTTCCTAAAAAGTTTGGGAATTTTTCCCAAGACATGGATATCGGTTCGTGTTATACTAGATATGGTCGATAGTTTCATTACCGAACAATTTTACTGGAAAATCATGCTGCTAAGTCTTATTAAGAAAATTTTTAAAATCGAGTCGATATTTATCTACACCGCACTTGCAATCTTTTTTTGCACAATTTTTTTTAAGCGGGCAAGCAACAATCTTATTCAAAAACTCGACACGGAAATGTTATTGCTTCAAATGGATCCGAAAAGCATAGTTGCCGGCAGTGATAGTGCTGACATTTTTTCAGGAAATCCTGTAGATTTTGAAGCAATTGCCCTTAAACTGAGATCAGACTACCAAGCTTTCACTTATTTTGATATGCCTCTAAAAAAAGAACTTGAAGCAATCATTCAAAACATTCAAAGCGGTAATCGTAACACGGATGCTATTATCAGTTTTCAAAATCACATTCATGAGATACAGACAAGGCTGAACCTCGGTTACGACTCTCTTTTATATAGCGCCCTTTTTCTGATTGCGATTGCAGCTTTTATAATCCTTGAAAAATTCTTTAAAAATTCAATGCAGCTCGAACAACTTAAAACAATGCAGACCGAACAGAGTAATTTCAGCCGCGACCTTCACGACGGAGTTGCGCAGAATCTTGCCGCGCTCAATATCTATCTTGAAAAAGAAGATTTTTCAAAATCGAAATTTTACGCAAAACAAGCCCTAAACGAAATCCGTTATATGATAGGTTCCGGAAGTATTGAGTTTACGGAAGATTTTGAAAAAATTATACGCGAGATTTGCACTGCATTTGAAGTGAATTTCGGAATAAAAACAAATCTATATGTTGCAAGTCAGAAAATAGGTGCACTCAAAAATACGCAAAAGACACACCTTATCAGAATTTTGCAGGAGGCGTTGAGCAATGTTTCACGGCATTCCGATGCGACACAAGTTGAAATAAAAATTGTGGACGGGATTGATGATTTCCGTTTTATCATCTGCGATAACGGAAAAGGTTTTGAAGAAACCGAGGTTGAAAACAGGAAGCTAAAAGCTGCCGTAAAGCATTACGGACTTACCAATATCAAAAAGCGTGCCCAACTGATAGACGGCAGTGCGGATTTTATAAATGAAGGAGGTTTTACCATTGCAATCACCGTTAAAGATTCTGTTCATTGATGATCACACGGGTTTACGGGACGGAATGATTTTTATGCTGCAAAACAAAAATCCGTCGCTTTCTATAACAGGCGTGGGGACAATCCCGGAAGCACTAAAAAAGCTTAATGAAGATAAAGATATCAAAATTGTGGTTCTCGATTTAAACCTCGACGGTGAAAACTCGCTTGAATCGGTTTCAAAAATGAGAAGGGTAAAGCCTGATATTTTCATTCTGATTTACACTATGTACAATGATGATATTCACGTAGAACATGCCCTTTTGATTGGCGTTCAAGGATTTATTACAAAAGAAGCTTCGATTGATGAAGTTGAAAAAGCAATCCTTGCGGTAGGTTCAGGGAACACGTATTACAATAGCGTTGCAAGCAAAGTTTTGCACACTCTTTTACCGCAGAACAAAGGCAGGCACAGCGTTCATAACGAAAAAAGTTATCTTTTTGATAATTACAAAAGTCTTTCAAAAAAAGAGAAAGAGGTTTTCATTCATCTTGCTGAGGGTCTTGATGTAGTTGAAATTGCAAAACTGCTCGGAAAATCGGAAAAAACAATCTTAAATCAGCGGACTGCCGTTTACGGAAAAATGTTTATTCGCGATCGGCATGATTTGATTGAAAAAGCAAAACTTTTAGGGCTGCTATTTTAATGGGAAAAAATGTAATGAACCGAATCAACCGAAGGATGTTTACAATCATGTTCACCATTGCAAGCATTGTGATTAATTGTATGTGTTCATATCTTGCAGGGCTTGTTGCTTTTCCTTTGTATTTGGATTCTCTGCTTACTATTGCCGTAACAGCCTTGTGCGGACTTATTCCGGGGATTGTATGTGCAATCGCAAGTAACGCTCTTTTGTGCATTTTCGCAAATACAGGGATTCTTTTTATACTCTGTCATATTTCTACCGCAGTAGTTGCACATCTGGTATTTTATTCCGAACGGAAAAAAGCCAAGACACCTTCAAACCCGAATACCTCTTATACGGATGTTTCTTACACAACCGAAAATTTTATGTGGATAGGTTTTATCTCAGCCATTACCAATTCAATTCTGGGCGACACCATTTCCTATCTTTTTTTACTCAGCAAATACCTCCATTCCTCAAGTAGACAACGCCGTTCAAGGAATCTATGTTGTAACACAGAGCTTAACATTTGCGGCATACTTCGGCGGCACCGTTACAAATTTGATAGATAAAGTTTTCAGTGCAACAGTAAGCTTGTTCGTATATAGATTTTATAAAAAATCAATAGCGTCGGCGTAGAGTACTTCCGTTGTGTTTATAATTCATAGTAGATCGGGAATAACCGTGATGTGAGTATGTCATATCACGGGATAGTATTATTTGGATGCCCGCGCGATAATGTTATACACTGCATCATGGATAACCGAGTTGGTGATTAATAAATCATCGATTTCTTGTCGCGGCTTATTCGATAGATTGGTTACCTTACCGCCCGCTTCGCTGACAATCAACTTACCGGCGCAGGAACTTAAGCCCATCGAGGGTTTGACGTTGATCATCGCTTCGCTTTTGCCGGTTGCAAGCCAGATAAGCTCATAGACCGTACAAACAATTATCCGTATGCCGCGTACATGCGGCTGCAATTTTTGTATAAGGTCGAGGACTTTTTCGCTGTATTCGGTATTATAACTCGATGTTAAACAAATACTGACAATCGATTCGTCAAGGCGCGAACGCTGCGACACCCGCAGTTTCATAGTGCCGCAGTACGCTCCCTCTCCTTTGATTGCGTAGTAAATAGCGTTATTCGGCCAATCGAATATGATGCCGAAAATCGTTTCTTTATTTTTCCGTAAGGCGAGCGTTGTGCCGAACATTGGAATACCGGCAGCAAAATTCACCGTACCGTCAATCGGATCGATAAGCCATTCGTAGGGGCTTTCCCCACGGTTTTCGCCGTATTCTTCGCCGATAAACGTATGATCGGGAAAGCGCTGCCGGATGCCTTCTACAATTGCTTGTTCCATAAACCGGTCGGTAAACGTGGCAATATCGTTCAATTCTTTTTTTTCAATTCCTTGAACACTATACTGTGATGCTTCCCGATAGGCTCCCGTTACCAGCGGCACCAAATAATCGTAGAGGTGATGTAATGTTTCTGACGTCATGCTGCTATCCATAAAACTGCAAGTGCCCCATTGCTTTGTCACCTGTTCCAATATAACCTCAGACATCTTATTTTCCTCCTACGCCTTTCGTAACGCTTGCGCCTGTCAATTTATTCACCACCCAGTTGATAAGCAGCACGATAATGACAATCAATAAGTTTAACGCATTGCCGTACTGAGAATATCCTTTTTCGTTGTAATACATCAGTAGGGTTGTTGTAATGAAATTACTATCCACAATCAAAAGCACGAACAACGACAGTTCGCGCATACACGAGATAAACGGCAAAAGATATCCCGACAAGAAACTCGGCTTTTGAATCGGAAAGATAATTTTCAGCATCCGTTTCCACCACGGCGTATTGGTTAAAATTGCAGCTTCTTCTATTTCACCTGACAGTTGCAGCATCGCGCCTGTAGCGGACTTCGTTGCAAAAGGCATATATTTAATCGCACCGACCAACACGAGCAGAAAAAACGATCCGTATAAAAACGACCAGTTAACCGATAGCGCAAGGTACGCCATACCGAACGCCATCGAAGGAATAAGATATGGAATAAACGCAAGTGTGCTCACGATTTTTGATAGCTCGGAATGCCGTTTGTTTACAACCGCGTAGCCGACCAACAATCCGCACGTACCGGCAATCAGTGCGCAGGCAAGTGAGAGTAGTAAGCTATGCCACAGCGCACTCCATACATGCGCATTGACCAAAATACCGCCTTCCCAGTTATAGTATTGCGCTTGCAGAGCTTGAGAATTGGGATCACCGATCCAGAAATTAAACGACATATTGCCGAGTGTATAATTACCGGCGCTTTTCAGTACCGATTCCAGTGCAAAGGTGATCATCGGCAGAATGGAGATAGCGAAGACGATAAGAAGACCTGCTGCTGCAAGCGGACGCCGCGCTGCTTTTAGATTGATGAATGATACTTGCGAACTCTTACCGGTTACCGTTGTGTATGACTTCCGTTTTCCGGTAAACAGGTTGTTGATGCCCAGTACGAATAGCCCTAATACTACCAGCACGATACCGACTGCATAGCCTTGCGCCGGATATGCCTGATTAAAGTAGGTCATCGAGGTGGTTAACGTCATAAAGCCGATAGGAGTACCGAGAAAAACGGGTACGGCATACGCACTTACGGAACTGGCGAACACCAGCAAAAACGTATTCATCATCGCGGGAGCTACAATCGGCAAGGTAATCTTTGTAAGGATTCTCCAACGAGGCGTTTTTAGAATGGTTGCCGCTTCTTCAAGATTGGCATCCATGTTTTTCAGAATACCGCCGATCAGAATATAGGCAAACGGCGCATAGTGAATACCGAGCGTCATCCCGATAGGGAACCGTCCGTAAACAAACCACTCCGGCGCATAGACATGGAACAACGAAGCGATAATCCCGTTTGCACTGCATCCGTGCACCGTTACGTTAGCAAACATATTGTGCCAAAAAAGCGCAATCGTCCACGACGGCATAATGTACGGAAATAAAAGCAGCGCCGATATCGGTTTTTTCAGCGGGATGTTCGTCCGGTTGATAAACCATGCAAATACTCCGCCGATAACAATCGCAACTGCGGAAGCAATCAACGCCATGGAGATTGAGTTAAACAGCGGAACGTAAAAGTAATTTTTACTGTAGTTATACTCCGACGTGAGTAAAAGCGATTTCCATCCGCTGAGCGATATGCTTCCCGCCGGCTCTCCATGAAACAAAGCCTCCCGTAAATGTACGGTAAAACTTTCGATAATCATCGAAATGAGCGGGAAGATAGTCGTTGCACCGAGTAAAATGAGCGCAACGGTAAGAATGATATTTGAGGGCTGAGAGAAAAACGCTTTTAACTTGTTGCCGGCCCTCTTCACGGTAAGTGTCATAGGTTTCATATATATACAAGATACAAACCGGATCAATTATACCCTTCAAGAAGTTTGACAATCGATGCCCAATCTGATTTTACATCGGTATAATTTTCCAGTACAAATCCGTCGAGTAACGAATCTATGTCCTGTTGTACCATGCTATTTGTAGAATACACTCCATTCCCTTCCTGATAGGTTGCAATGCCTTCTGCCGTTGACAGATAGTTAATAAAAAGCATCGCCGTATATGGACGGTTGGTTGTTTTTGCAATCTGTGTATAAAATTTATACGCATAACCGTTAAAGCCTTTCATTTTATTGAAAAATTTTACTTTGTTGTACGTTCCCTCTGCACCGGTTGAATACTTTGTTACCGGAGAAAATCCGATAACGGGCTTTTCCGCATCGACAACAATCTTGGAGGCTATCTTTCCTTCACTTTCGTAATCGGTTGCTTTTTTCAAAAAACCGTCTATAAATAGATAGCCTGCATTCTTAAAGTTTCCGGCAGCAACAGCGGAATCACATGTTCCTGCGCCGTATTTTTCGTCATAGGCAGCAGATAATTTTTGCGCCCATGCATCGGTTGTCAACGCTGCCATAAACAGCTGATTAATCGGTTCTCCCGCTTTCCGGTAATAGACTGCGGATGAGGTATCGATTAAATCCCACACATTGGTGATCTGTTCATCGAATTTTTTATCCATTGCAAATTCTTTAAAATAGTACATAAACGCGTACATATCGCTCTTCGCTGCGCCGGGTACAACGGGATTATAATTGATAAGATTTCCAGCGCCTAATTCAACACTTAAAGAAGCTCCGTTCTGGGTAACGACTGCATCAATTTCTGCCGAACCGCCGTCAATCAGCTTTTCAATAGCAGAATAGAAATCTTTTTCATTCTGCTTTACGCCGGAACCGGTTCCTTGCAGTCCGTATTTAGCAAAGAACGCCTTGACCGTTTTATCGGTTTTCGAGGATGTGGAGTACACGGTAAAATCACCGGTTTCCGCCTTTGCACGCTCGATTAACTGTTCAATGCTTGTGTCTTTCGCATTATTGATAACACTCAGCACATCGTCCGCTTTCTTTTGCTGCCCGCATCCGGCAATAAGCCCGATTAACAACAAACAAACCGCTACAATTCCAAATTTTTTCATGTTAGAAGACTTTTTTTTAGCTCCTATAAATTTTTGAAAAACACTATAGCATCCTAAGAGCCTCAAAACGGTTTTTCAAGAGCCCGGATGGGGTTAATTACACCGCAGCTTTCAAAAACTTGTCAACGAAAAATATAAAAATATGTGGGATATGAAAGGAGATGGTTTTTCAATACTCTTGCGGCTTATCTTGCTGCCTTAAACTATTTGCGGCGGGGCTTCGGGAGGCTGGTAGAAAGCCTCGTGTTTTACGGCGCGACACATCGGAGATGCTTCTTCACGAATAAAAAAAGGCGCCGCAAAACTTTTACAGCGCCTTTCATACCAAAGCCGCTTGCCTCCAACAGGAAGCAAGCGGCTTGTTTTTATCGTTACATCACTGAATACCTCTAACAATCTCGTTTGATCGTTAGAGGTTTTCTCTATTCTGTATCCGCTTAGAACGGGCGGTCGGCAAGGTATTTATACTCCTGCCAGCGCCGCTTCGCCTTCGCAACCGCTTTATCAAGCAGCATTTGAGCGCGTTCGGGGTTTGCATTCTTTAACGACTTGAAGCGTACTTCTTTGTACATAAAGTCTGCAAGGTTAAAGTCCGGCTCTTTGCTGTCAAGCTGGAAGGGGTTCTTGCCTTGATCCGTTAAGCGCGGGTCGTAGCGGTACAACGGCCACAGACCGCAGGTAACAGCCTCTTTCTGGTTCGACATACCCTTCGTCATGTTGATACCGTGGTTGATACAATGGCTGTATGCGATGATGATCGAAGGCCCGTCATAGCTTTCCGCTTCACGGAATGCTTTGATAACCTGCGACATATTTGCACCCATGGAAACCTGTGCAACATACACATAGCCGTAGCTCATCGCCATCATACCGAGGTCTTTTTTGCTGGTCTCCTTACCGGATGCGGCGAATTTTGCGATAGCGCCGATCTGCGTTGCCTTTGACATCTGACCGCCGGTGTTGGAATACACCTCCGTATCGAGTACCAGTACGTTGATGTTTCTACCGGAAGCAAGCACGTGATCCAAGCCGCCGTAGCCGATATCGTATGCCCAGCCGTCACCGCCGAGTATCCATACGGAACGCTTAACAAAGTGATCGGTCAAGGACAGCAGCTCTTTTGCAAGCGGGTCGGAAGATTTTTCCAATTCCTTTTTCAGATCGGCAACAAAGCCGCGCTGCTCATCGATTGCCGCATCATCGGCCTGCGTATTGCTCAACACCTTATCGATAGTGGCCGCAGCGATACCTTTCTCTTTGAGCTTTCCGGCAACTTCGCGCGCGTATTCCGCAAGCTTATCGCTGGTTAAGCGCATACCGTAACCGAATTCGGCAGCATCTTCAAAGAGGGAGTTCGACCATACCGGCCCTCGTCCGTCCGCGCGTTTTGCATACGGAGTCGTGGGGAGGTTACCGCCGTAAATGGAAGAACAACCGGTTGCGTTTGCAATAACGGCACGATCGCCGAAGAGTCGCGACAGAACACCGATATAGGGAGTTTCACCGCAACCTGCGCAAGCGCCGGAGAACTCGAAGAGTGGGCGGCGCATACCGATACCTTTCGGCTGGCTCAAGTTGACCTTGCGCGTATCGGGGTCGGGAAGGCTCATAAAGAACTTCCAATTTTCCGATTCAACAGCACGGTGCTCGACAAAGCCTTCCATATTAATCGCTCTAATCGCCGGATTTTCCTTAGACTTTGCAGGACACTGCTCCACGCAGATACCACATCCCGTACAATCTTCGGGAGAAACCTGAATGGTAAAGAGGGAATTATCGAATTCCTTGCCCTTATACGGTATAGAGCGGAATGCGGAAGGCGCATGGCCGATATTGGATTTATCGTAGACCTTCATTCTGATAGCAGCATGAGGACACACAATGGTACACTGACCGCACTGAATACAGAGTTCGCTCTTCCAAATCGGGATATGCTCTGCAATTGCACGTTTTTCATACTGAGTCGTTGCAGTCGGGAAGGTACCGTCTGCCGGAATTTCACTTACCTTTACCGCATCACCTTCATTGATAGCGATTTTACCTAATATTTTGCGGACAAACTCCGGCGCATCGGCGCTCATTGCGGCATGGCGAGAAAGTTTACTCGTCGCCTCTTTGGGATAGGTAACCTGTTCAACCCCTTCAAGCGCCATATCGATGGTCTTGATGTTCTTCTGAACGATTTCCGGTCCTTTCTTGCCGTAGGATTTTTCGATAAATTTCTTAATCAGCGCTACCGCTTCGTCCTCGGGCAAAATACCGAAAATTTTAAAGAATGCGGTCTGCATAACGACGTTGATACGGTTGCCCATACCCGCTTTTTCCGCAATCTTGACACCGTCGATAACGTAGAACTTCGCTTCTTTCGCGATAAGGTCTTTCTGCACTTCTATCGGCAGATGCTCCCATACTTCATCCTTATTCCAGTGGCTGTTTAAAAGGAAAGTACCGCCTTTTTTAAGGCTCTTGAGCATATCGTAGGTTTCGAGGAAGGTGAATTTATGACACGCAATAAAGTCTGCTTGTCCGACGAGGTAGGGCTTGCGGATCTTTTTCTTGCCGAAGCGCAGGTGCGATGTGGTAATTGATCCGGACTTCTTGGAGTCGTACACAAAATAGGCTTGCGCGTTGTTGTCGGTCGCTTCACCGATAATTTTGATGGAGTTCTTGTTAGCGCCGACCGTACCGTCCGAGCCGAGCCCGTAGAACATCGCCTGATGCATACCGGAATCGTCAACATGGAAGTGATGATCGTAGGCAAGGCTTACATGCGTTACGTCGTCTTCGATACCAACGGCAAAGTTGCTCTTCCTTTCTCCTTCCATATTATCAAATACGGCTTTAACCATTGCCGGAGTGAATTCTTTTGAACCCATACCGTAGCGACCGCCGAGGATAACGGGATAGTGAGTAAAGGGGCATTTCTTTGCAGCCTGCATTTCACCGATTGCAGTGCGCACATCTTCGTAGAGGGCTTCGCCGAGCGAGCCGGGTTCTTTCGAGCGGTCGAGTACGGTGATATTCTGTACGGAAGCGGGCAATGCTTTTACAAAGGCTTCCGCGCTGAAGGGGCGGTATAAGCGTACTTTCAGTAAGCCGTACTTTTTACCTTGGCTATTCAGATAGTCTACGGTCTCTTCTACCGTGTCAGCACCTGAACCCATCAGAATGATGACCGATTCCGCATTGGGATCGCCATAATAGTCGAACAAGTGATAAGCGCGTCCGGTTAAGGTCGCGTATTTATCCATAACCCGCTGAACGATTTCGGGGGTTGCCAGATAGTATTTATTAACCGCTTCGCGCGCTTGGAAGTATACGTCGGGGTTCTGAGCGGTTCCGCGAATCATCGGTTTTTCCGGCGTTAAGCCGCGGAGACGGTGTGCGCGTACCAGATCGTCATTGACCATCTGGCGCATCACATCCTGCGAAACTTCTTCAATCTTCTGAATTTCGTGAGAGGTTCTAAAACCGTCGAAGAAGTGGAGGAACGGAACGCGCGCTTCAAGCGTCGCAGTATGAGCGATAATCGCGAGATCCATAACTTCCTGTACGGAGTTGGAAGCCAGCATTGCCCAACCGGTTTGGCGGCATGCCATAACGTCCTGATGGTCGCCGAAGATGGAGAGTGCGCTGGTTGCCAGAGCACGGGCTGCAACGTGGAATACCGTGCTGGTAAGCTCACCGGCAATTTTGTACATATTGGGGATCATCAGTAAGAGACCCTGTGATGCGGTAAAGGTTGAAGAGAGCGCTCCCGTGGTTAATGCACCGTGAACGGCTCCGGAGGCTCCTCCTTCGGATTGCAGTTCGACGACTTGCGGCACGGTTCCCCAGATATTGGTTTTTCCGTGGGCGGAATACTCATCGGCAACTTCCCCCATCGGGCTTGACGGCGTGATAGGATAAATTGCGATAACTTCGCTGAGTGCATGCGCGACATGACCGGCGGCAGTATTACCGTCAATCATTACGAGGTTTTTTTCAGGCATAGTATCGTCCTTCTAAAGTATGGTGTGAATGGGTGCGTATACTATATTATTCAATATAATATATCCGATTTGCATACAGCATAGTCTTTTAATGCAAAAAGTGCAAGAGTTGGACAATAGTTTCTTTTTGCCGTTTAAGTGCATTTTAAACGGAGCTTTATCGAGGTAAAAATCTTTTAATCCGCTATTCATGATTGCCCCTGTGTGCTATACTCATCGACAAATGAATTTTTCTAATTGTAATCTAGATTCTCATCTTTTACAGGGGCTTGAAGAAGCCGGTTATATTGAATGCACTCCGGTTCAAGAGCAGGTGTTTTCCGCAGGAATGGACGGTTCCGATCTTTATGTACAATCTCAAACAGGTACGGGAAAAACAGCTGCGTATCTGGTAACACTGATGCAACGGATGCTTGCTGCAGGAACCGAAGACCGCCGCCCCGCTTTGATTCTTGTTCCCACGCGGGAACTTGCCGTTCAAGTTGAAGAAGAAGCGCTTAAATTAGGTAAACATACGGGGATCCGTGCCGCGAGTTTTTACGGCGGCGTCGGATATCAACAGCAGGAAGAAGCGCTTAAAAACGGAGTAGACCTTATCATCGGTACCCCCGGCCGCGTTATCGATCTTGAAAAATCAAAAACCATGAAGCTGAAAAACGTCGGCTTTTTAGTCGTTGATGAAGCAGACCGTATGTTCGATATGGGCTTTTATCCCGATTTGCGCAGCCTCCTTTCGGTATTGTCTAAAGCGGAAGAGCGGCAAACGATGCTGTTCAGCGCGACCTTAAATACGTGGGTAAAAAACCTCGCGTGGGAATACACCATCGATGCAAAAGAAATCACCATCGATGCGGATAATGTGACGGTTGATGAAATCAATCAGAAGCTGTTCCACGTGGCTGCGGAGCAAAAAATGTCCCTGCTGCTCGGTATCTTGCGTAACGAAAAACCGGAGAATGCCATCATCTTCTGCAACACCAAAAAGACAACGGAGATTGTTGCAAAGCGGCTGCGCATTAACGGCTATGCGACGGAATTCCTCATCGGCGATTTGCCCCAACCGAAGCGGCTGCATATTATCGATTCGTTTAAGGCGGGTAAACTCAGCTGTTTGGTTGCAACCGATGTCGCGGCGCGGGGAATCGATATCAATGACCTCGCAATGGTTATCAACTACGACCTTCCAAATGAGGCAGAGAACTACGTACACCGAATCGGCAGAACGGCGCGGGCGGGAAAGACCGGCGCTGCGTACAGCCTCTGCTCGGAACAGGATGTGTACAACCTTCCCGATATCGAAAAGTATATAGAAGCAAAGATACCGGTTGTTATCCCCGGCGAAGAGGATTTTGAAAAAGACCGCAGCGCCGATCAGTATATACGGCTTGACCGCGACTCCTTTGACGAAGAACGATCCGGCGGACGGTTCGGACGCAAGCCGCGCCCCGGTGAAAAATCGAGGCGGGATGAGAAAGACTCCCGACGCAGCGCTAAAACAGCAAAACCTGCATCCCGGCTTGCCGATTCAAAGCGTAAAAAGAAAGGCGCGCAGGGAGAAGACAAAACCGATAGAAAATCTGCCGACTCACTCGGCGGCTTGAGCTTTGAAGAGCGGATGGCATACTACAAAAAACAGTACGGAAAAAAACTTGCCTCACAGGATAGCGCCACCCTTGCGGATACCAACGAGGGTACGGGAAACGCCAAAGAAAGCCGCAATGCTCAGCCTTCTGCCGACAAGAAAGGAAAGGCGGGAGCAACCGCAAACCGCGCTAAAAATCGGCAGGGGCAGCCTGAGAAAAAGCGGCGCAAGGGTGATAAATACGTTCCGTCTCAAACAGGCGATACACGGCAAGGAGCAAAGCAAAAGAGACGGCCTAACCAAGACCGAATGCCGGAACCGCGGAGCCGAACCGGAAAGGCGCCGGTACAGTCTTCGGCACAAACTCAGCCGGTAAAACAAAAAACGGGCATATTCGGTATGCTGAAAAAACTGTTTACCGGAAAGTAAGCGGCAAGGAATCAACAACCCCGACGCGAGCGTCGGGGTACAATGATCAATGTTTCGCATTGTATGTTCTATAAGGTGGTTGCAGTCGGCTTTAATACCCTTCGTTACGACGCAAGCGTCGGGGTATTAAACCCTCCGCACGAATAAGGAGGAATACGTTATGGATGCAGTAAAACGCTTTTTTAAATACATTGCAGTCGATACCAAATCGAATGAAGATAATCCCGAATGTCCCAGCACCAAGGGACAGCTTGAGCTTGGAAAGATGTTGGTGCAGGAATTGCACGAGCTGGGCGTAGCCGATGCCGAACAGGATGCGCACGGATATGTCTACGGAACAATCCCTGCCAACACCGATAAAAAAGCGCCGGTTATCGGATTTATTGCACACATGGATACCGCGCCCGACTTGGACGGAAAATGTGTCAACCCGCAGATTGTGCACTATAAAGGCGGCGATATTAAACTGAACGAAACCTATTCGCTGACGGTAAAGGAATTTCCGTTCCTCAACAAACTTATCGGCGAAGACATTATCACCACTGACGGCACCACGCTTTTGGGCGCGGATGATAAATCGGGCATCACCATCATCATGGGGATGATTGAATACCTCCGCGACAACCCGCAGGTGCATCACGGTACGATTAAAATCGGCTTTACCCCCGATGAGGAAATAGGCAGAGGTGCAGACCTCTTCGATGTAAAAAAATTCGGAGCGGATTTTGCGTATACCATCGACGGCGGAGAAATCGGCGAGCTGGAGTACGAAAACTTTAACGCCGCAAGCGCTAAAATCGAAATTCAGGGGAAAAACGTCCATCCGGGTACGGCAAAGAATATCATGATCAATTCGCTGCGGGTTGCCGGCGAGCTGGACGCTATGCTGCCGGTGGAACAAAAGCCCGAATATACGGAAGGGTATGAAGGTTTCTTTCTGCTTACTCACCTCAACGGCGCAGTGGATCACACTACTATGTCGTACATCATCCGCGACCATTCTACCGACAAATTTGAGCAAAAGAAAACGCTGCTGCGGAATGCCGTTGCTTTTTTGAACACAAAATACGGCGCCATCATCACGCTTTCCATTACAGACAGCTACTATAATATGCGCGGACAAATTGAACCGCATATCGAAATTATCGACCTTGCAAAGAAGTCTATGGAAGAGATCGGCATCACGCCGATTATCCACCCCATTCGCGGCGGGACGGACGGCGCACGGCTCTCGTTTATGGGACTCCCCTGCCCTAACATCTTTGCAGGCGGTTTTAACTTCCACGGCCGTTTTGAGTGCATCCCCGTAAGCTCCATCTATAAGGGGATCGATTTACTCATCCGTATTATCGAAAACGCCGTAGGATAGGGATACGCTTTTCCCTGCACTTCGTAATACTGCAGCCCGTACTTCGACTCAAGTAGCGAAGATAAGCCGTTCCGGATCATTACAACACCCTGCATAAAGGCAGCAGCGCTCTCTTCTCCGGCCTTTTTACCCGCTTCGATTGCGCGATCAAAGTCATCCAATATTAGCAAGAGGTCGGAAATCAAATTCGTGTTTGCGTAATCGATTGCCTCCTGCTTTTCCCTTATCATGCGCTTACGGTAGTTATCGAAATCCGCAGCCTTGCGCAGATATTGATCCTGCAATTCCTTGCACTTTGCTTCCAAAGATGCGAGCTTTTCGGCAGCAGACGGCTCCGGCTTTGCCTCTTTCGATGCTTCCGTATTCGGAGCAGTTTGTCCGGCCGCCGTGTTTCCATGCTCTTGATTGCCGGTTTGCTGCTCTGGCCCCGCATGCTGTTCGGCATTTTTCGTGCTGTTGCCGTGCGGGTTTGCATCTGCAGCTTTTTTACCGGCTTCGGCGTCCGTGTTCATACCGTTCTGCTCTGTCGGCTGAGCTTCGCACTCCGGCTCATGCCTTTTTCCGTGTTTTTTTGTCATTCCTTTCCTCAAATTATCCGGCACTTTATCTGCCTGTCGGCCGAATTGCCGTTTTATTCTTTATTTGACAGATAGAAAATACTAACGGAATCGCAAATGGTCAAGAAAAAATAATTGACAGGGTAAACGTATCAGGTTGTTTTTCATATCCGCCACGGATGGCGGTGATGCTATACAGCAGCGAGATTTGTGTAATTTACCTTTAATCGGTATTATGATAGTATTCGGCTAAGATGGATGGAGCAGTGTAAGTGTCGCGTTAGTAAATCTCATCGCGACCTGTAAAACAGGAACTGTGGATACAGTACCTACTCTACTGAGCTTAATATGAAAAGAAGGAGGTTTCTCCTATGCGTAAACTTCTTATTTTTTTGGCAGCCATCGTTTTATGTGCCGGATGTGAAAATTATCAGGCCGATATTGACACCTATTTAAGTTATTGGTCAACACAGGCTGCAATTGTCCAGTCTGGCTTTGATCCTGCAATCACGGTACGAACCGATAAAGACACAATACAGAGTATTCCTTCATCAAGTAATGTAACGGTAATATTTACCGTTCGTAATCCTAAAAAAATTAGTTTTAAATTGCCGGGACAGCCTACTTCTCCCGCCGATATTGTCGTTTTTCCCACAGACGTTGCAGGCACAACGACAAGCAGCCCAAAACAACCCGATGATTATGAACTGACACAGGATTCATACAGTCAATTAACGCTCACATATAAAAAGGAATTTTTACAAAAACATGAATACGGCAAAAAGAATATCGGATCGACGATTACGCTGTATGCTAAAGACGGGAGAAAATTTCCAGAAACATTTAAGCTCAATGTAAAAGCAAATACCCCTCCGCCCAATCTTATCTATCGAGCAATCGGTAAAACCGCTACAGCCGATGTAAACGGCAAGCATTACTATGTGTTGTTCCTTGAAGTGTCGGGTATGGATACGGAGATAAACGGATCGGACCTTCTGCATAAAGATATTACACAGCTTTCTATCGCTGTCGATACCGTTAACGGTAAAGGCAGACAAAAGCGGATTCGATATCAACGGCGCATGCGGGCGGTTGTTGGAATACAGTAATGCAGCAGCTTTAGAGCTTGTAGATGTTGAATCAGGAGTAACGCCCGATATATTACCGGCTTCAACTGAAAAATGGATTCTTTGCGTAAAAACGGATGTCGAAGTTCGCGGCGCGGTAAAGCAGTACCGGTTTCGACTGCAAGATGAGGCTGGGCTGTTTTCCGAAGATGAATTACGTGTTTCGACCAGTATCAATAAAGTCAGTCCGGTACATATAGATGTTCAGACCGGCAATTGGATAACAACAATGAAGAGCGGAAGTGAAGCCGATCCGCATGAAATAGTATATCAACCCGGTACGGGAAAGGTATTACTGCGAGTGTCAACGGCTACAACCGGAGCTACGGTATATTATAAATTGGAACGCAACAGTTCGATTGTAAGCAAAAGCTCCGGACAAACACCTCAAACGATAGAATTACCTGCCGTTCCCGATGCCGTATATAAGCTTACGGTATGGGCGGAAAAAGAGGGTTTTGAGAATAGTCCGGAAGAAGTGGTATGCTATAAAACAAAACGCAGTAACGGACTGGAAATAAGCGCGGGACCGAATGCTTGGGGACAGCTAAAAGCTGCCGTTGCAGCGGCCGAAGATGGAGACATTTTTTGGGTCGACGGCAGTATACAAGCAACCAATGCTGACGGTAACAGCGGCGCAATAGAAGTTACTAAAAGCATTACGATAAAAGGCAAGAGCGGTAATGCGAATATCGATATGCTCGATGCAAATAAGAGCGGGCTCGGTGCAAGCGTTCACCGCATATTTAAGGTAAACTCCGGCACGCTTACACTGGAAAATCTTACCCTTAAAAACGGGAAAGCCGCGGGGGGAGGAGAAGCCGGAAACGGCGGCGCAATGCTGATAGAAAGCGGCGGAACCTTAACAATGACCGGCTGTGTCGTACAGGAATGTACAGCAGCAGCCAACGGCGGTGGCATATTGAATAAAGGTATACTCACAATGAATCACGGCCGCATTGAATCTAATGAAGCAAATGCAGGCGGTGGTATTTACAACACGGGAACGCTGACAATACATACCGGCAGCATTTCTGCGAATACGGCAACAAACAACGGCGGCGGTATCTTCTTATATGAAGGAGCTTGTACGCTTAACGGTACCAAAATACAAGAAAACACTATAGGAAGCAGCGGAAAAGGTTCGGGCATATATCTGCATCAGCCTAATGGTGCTGCACTTACTATAACAGGCACAACGCAGATCGGAAGTAGAACGGATACAAACACCCTATGTCTTGGAGCCCAGACGTCGCAAGGTGCTTTTGTAACGGCAAAAAACTTTTTGACAGGTTTCTATATCAATATTGAGCCGCAGGACTATGATGCTCAAAAGAATACAACCTTGGTAAAGCTACCTAATGGGTATGCTGCTCTATATAACTATTGTTTCCATTTAACAGAGGCGGGTTCACTGGCGGAGGGCTGGGTATTAATTTCGAACGACGATGATAAAGAGCTTGTATTGAAAAAAGGAACGGCGATAAGCGGCGGCGGCGCCTATGATTGGGAGAGTCTCAAAAAGGCAATAACTGAGGCGGAGGCAGGTGATACGATTGTTGTAGATGGTGAAATTACAGCTAGTACTCTTTCCGGTAACTATGGCCAGATTTCTGTAACCGAGAGCATCACCATACGCGGTAATAAAGGTCGTACATACGATATTCTCGACGCAAATAAGGAAGAACTCGGTTCAAATGCACACCGTATCTTTAATGTAATGGGTTCCGATACAAAGCTTACGCTCGAAAATATCACTCTTCAAAACGGCAAGACTGCGGGTACAGGCGACAATGGTATGGGCGGCGGTATCTACTGTAAGAGTATTAAAGAGCTAACGATAAAGGGCTGCGTTATTATGGACTGCGAGGCAGATATAGAAGGCGGTGGAATATGTGTAGCTGCATCGGGCAGTGTCAACACGGAAGCTGTTATAACTGAGACAAGTATTTCGGGAAATACAGCCAAAAACGGTGGCGGTGTAGCAGTAAAAGGTGCAAAGCTTATGATAGAGCCGGACTGTACGATTGGCGGCGAACAGGACTATAACGGAACGGATCCCAGTAAAGCAAAAGGCAACAAAACGATAACCGGTGGAAAGGGCGGCGGTATCTACGTGGGTAAAAAGGCTGAGTGTACGATTAAAGCAGGAGTTACTATCCGGCATAATACGGCCGATGCCGGTGGCTATCTTCTGACAGGAGGAGGAGGAATATATGTCGGCGATCCGGATTCTGAGGTTGAGGCTAACATGGGAAGACTGACTGTAATAGGAACCATTGATAAGCCCGTTGTTATTAGTGACAACACAGTCAATGGTAATTACGGTCCATGCGGCGGTATCTACAGTAAAGGGAAAGTTACATTGGAATATGCAAAACTTGAAAATAACAAGGCGCCGAACAATGGGCAAGGCGGCGGTATCTATATCAACGATAAAGCTAGCACTTGCATATTAGATAATACTGAAATTACCGGATGCGAAGCGACAAGCAGCGGTGGTGGCGTATGTATTTCTACTAATAGAGCCATTACATTAAAGGGAAGTACCAAAATCACCCCTTCGAGCGGTATGGATGAGGATGAAAAAGGAAAAAACGATGTCTTTTTAACGCCTTATTCATATATTTATATTGATGGCATCTTAGACGCTCCGACTCCTCTTGCACGTATCTCAATGGAAGATGCTAACTATCTGTCTTATACGAATCCGAACCACCCTGTATTGAAGGGTAATATAACAGGCGGTACCCCTGAAAACTATAAAAAGTTCACGGTAACGCCGGGGGGCTCACCTGTTAAAAATTGGTACATCGACTCCGACGGCGAACTGACGACAACTCAGCCGTCCCCCTAACCATACCTATGCACTAGAGGGAAGGAGACGAGCAGGGAAAGTTGAAAAGGGAGTAAATCACAGGGAATAGGAAAACCCATTTATAATTATGAATTATGAATGGGAGCATTCCCCATCAATGTGCCCCTGTCCATCCCGATGCTTTTGTGTTAGTATGGCTGGCAATGACTGTCATTATTATTGGCGCAGGCGTAACCGGGGTTGAGCTTGCCCGAAGATTAATCGCAAAAAAACACAATGTAGTTCTTATCGAACAAAATCAAGAAACCGCCCGCCATGCCGCCAACCGTTTGGACTGTATCGTAACGGAAGCGAGCGGTAACGATCCGAAAGTTTTGACTGAAGCGGCAATCCAACGGGCAGATGCGCTGGTTACCCTTACGGACAGTGACGAACTGAATATGATTATCTGCGGTGTTGCAGAATCTCTTGCCCCCAAGGTGCTGAAAATTGCCCGCGTAAGAAACGAAAACTATGTCGCGTCGCTGAATACCGGAAAAGACCGTACATTGGGTATCGATTTTTTGGTGCATCCCGACCAAGAAGCGGCGCTTGCCATCATCAATGCGGTTGAGCATGGCGCTGTCAGTGATATTATCGCCTTTGAAAATTCTCCGTATCAGCTCACCTGTTTTACCATCGGTGCAGGAAGCAAGCTTGACGGAGTTACACTGCAAAATATTCGCACTGTTGCTATCGATAGTCCTTTCGTCGTCGTTGCCGTAGAGGATGAGAATAAGACCGTTATTCCTTCAGGCGGGACAGTGCTTCATGCCGGCATGAGAATCTCAATTCTAACGCTGCCGAATTATATCGAGCGGTTTTATGCGCTTGCGGGATTCACGGTAAAACCTATCAAAAAGATTGCACTGGTCGGTATCGGGAAGGTTGGCAAGCGGGTTGCAGCGAGCCTTATCGAAAAGCATTCGTTTGGTATGTTCAAACGTCTGTTCGGACTCCGTTCAAAGCCTCGCTGGGAAGTTGCCATTATCGATAAAGACAGCGCCCTTGCAAAACAAGCCGCGGCGGAGTATCCCGAAGCGCGCATCTACAGCGGAGATGTTACCGATGAGGCATTTATAGAAGAGATTGCGCTTAATTCCTTCGATCTCGTTATCAATGCAACGCAAAATTATGAATTGAACATGATTACTTCCGCGTATCTTAAAACACTCGGCATCCCCAAAACCATTGCGCTTGTGCAAAGCTCCGTGATGTCAAACGTGGCATATAAAATCGGTGTGGATGTTGCAATTCCGTTAAAGGACGTTACGGTTGACGTTATTATGAGCCATCTGGGCGGTAAACACCTTACCCGTATCCATACGATGGGCGCGGGCGAGCTCGAGATAGTCGAAGTCATTATTTCCGATCAGTCGGAAGCGGTAGAGAAAAGCCTGAAAGATATTGCAATGCCCGGCGTGTTCCTTATACTGCTCATTACGAACGAAACAGGCTGCCGTATCCCCGATGGTAATACCGTCCTTGAAGCGGATGATAAACTCGCCATTATCGTACAAGTTGCACAAAGCGACGAAGTTATTAAGTATTTTGCCGGTAAAAAATGAAATTTCTCCAATGTTTAACTATTATCTTTATGATTCTTTCGATTGTTGCCGGGAGTTTTTTGATTCCGGTCGCAGTCGCTGTCTACCTGCATGAATGGAATATGCTGTCGGCATTTTTCATACCGATGGCAATTTTGTGGGCAATAACACTCCTCTTATTTATGAGAACCAAACGACAGCCGATTCAGCTTACCGTACGCGAAGGAATCCTTTTGGTAAGCGCCGCATGGCTCGGCGCGGGCTTATTGGGTGCGGTTCCGTTCATGCTGTCGGGATTTGTGCCGCACTTTAGCGATGCGTTTTTTGAATCGGTTTCCGGATTTACGACCACCGGCGCAAGCGCCTTACAGAATATCGAAAGCTATCCGATGGCGCTGCGGGTATGGCGTACGCAAATGCACTGGCTTGGAGGTATGGGAATTGTTGCGTTAACCGTGGCGTTGTTCCCGTTGCTCGGCGTCGGCGGTTTTCAGCTGATAAAAAGTGAGACAAGCGGCCCGGACAAGGGAAAAGTAACGGCAAAGATTACGCATACGGCAAAAGCGCTCTGGTTTATTTACTTGGGGATGACGGTCTTGCAAATTATCCTCTTGTGTATTGCAGGAATGCCGTTTTTAGAAGCAATGTGCCACAGTTTTTCTACGCTTGGAACCGGCGGGTTTTCAACGCAAAATACCAGTATCGGGTATTATAACTCGGCAGCTATTGAAATTATCTGTACAGTGTTCATGTTTTTTGGCGGGCGTGAATTTCAGCCTCTACTTTCACCTTTTTACCGGAAAACCCGAAGAATTTTTTAGAAATTCCGAATTGCGGGCGTATATCCGTATCGCTTTTTGTGCAGGAGTCGGTGTGGCGTTAGTGCTTGTGCCGATTTACGGCATAGCAGCCGCTTTTCGTCACAGCTTTTTTCATGTTGCGTCGATTATGACAACCACCGGATTTTCTACGGTGAATTACTGCGCATGGCCTGCGTTTGCCCAAGCGCTCCTCTTTTTACTGATGTTTGTCGGCGGGTGTTCCGGTTCAACGGCAGGCGGTATCAAAGTTATTCGCTGGGTTATTTTACGTAAGCAGGCCTTGAACGAAATGCAGCGACTTTTGCATCCGCACGGCGTGTTTAGCATCCAACTGAATCGCCGTCCGGGACGGAAAGACGTGGTATACAGCGTTGCAGGTTTTATATTTGTCTATTTTGTGTGTCTGTTGGTAACATTTTTAGCGGCAGCCTTGACCGGCGCAGACATCCTTACCGGCATAGCAGCTGCGCTTACGTTGGTCGGCAATATCGGCGCTGCATTCGGAAGAATCGGCAGCGGTGGAGATTTTTCATTCTTTCCGCATTGGGCAAAGGTTCTGTTTTCTTTTTCTATGTTGGCAGGCCGCTTGGAGCTTTATACCATCGTTATCTTGTGCGTACCCGCCTTTTGGCGCCGGTAAACAGCTAAACAAGCCGGCAGGCTTCCGGTTTTAAAAAGTACGGAGAGATTGAAATAGTATCGTCTTACGGGGACTAAGATTCTCGCTATTTGTCAGCATCTTTTAAAAGGACACAGAGCAAACGCATTAGATTTCTTGGTGCATTGCCCGCAGAATACAGAGGCTGTTCAACCAGAGTTGAATCGCTCTGCGATTCAAATGGTCTCACAGCCTTTGTATTCTGCGATATTGCTTCTATTCATCTGATGCGTTTGCCTCTTTTAGAATAAAGTGCGTGAAATTTTGGATAAAATTTCACGCAGAAGGAAGGAAATGCATCAGACGTTTTTATACCCCCACAGAATAATAGAGGCTGTTCAGCCTTTTCTTTTTGAAATTAGGAATCATCCGCGGCTTGTCTATTATCGAATTTATGGATATACTACCCGTGTATGTTAAATGCAGTCTTTAAATGCGAGGTAGTAGAAAAATAATGATATCTGATACAAATGCACGTGTGCAAGGCAAGATTCTTTACGAGGATGAAAATCATAAGTTTATCTGGCTGGGCGGTGAAACAAAATACCGGAAAGGGGCCGTACAGACCATGCAGTATCTAATCATCGATAACGGCCGTGGGATTTTACTGGATCCGGGCGGGGTACATCTTTTTTCTCAGGTAGTAACTGCTGTCAGTAGATTTATATCGGTAGATAAAATCGACATTATCTTTTTTTCTCATCAAGACCCTGACGTTTCTTCGGGTATCGCCCTGTGGCTGGGTATTACGCAGGCACAGATTTATATTTCGTCCCTTTGGCTCCGTTTTATGCCTCATTTCGGTATTGTGGATGTTTCGCGTATGACCGGTATCCCCGATAAGGGTATGAGCATTTCCTTGACTTCCGGCAATAAGCTACGATGTGTGCCTTCCCACTTTATGCATTCGCCGGGGCACTTTTCACTTTTTGACGAATGTTCTCGTATTTTGTTCAGCGGTGATATCGGCGCTGCCGTATTTGAAAAAGAGGAAGATGAAACACTTTTTATCGATGACTTTCAAAAGCATATCCCGTTGATTGAAGGCTTTCATGTCAGGTATATGGCTGCTAATAAGGTTGTTAAGCGCTGGGTTGAAGTAGTACGGCTATTGAACCCTTCTATTATTGCGCCGCAACACGGAGCCGTTTATACTGATGATAAGGTAGAGCTTTTCTTAAATTGGCTTTCGAATCTGCAATGCGGTATTGATTATCTTGATCGATTATTTTAAGGAACAGTTCTATGGTAGATGAACAGGCAGCCATTGAAAATTTCTCCGATTTAGTAGATAAAATTGTTGTTAAATACAATAAAGGCGTCGTATTAGACTATGTAACGCAGCATTCGTTTCAAATTATCAAAAGTTCAATGGAACAGCTGGAAGAACGATTTGAAACTATTATTTCAATATTTGAAGAAATTCAAAAAGAGAGTAGCTCTTCTGCTACGAATGCAATTCGTGTCGACGATTTGTTGGATGCGGCGCTCGGCGGAAGAAAAGTGCTGCAAAAAGAAATTCATAATCGACTTGATGAAATTGATGAAGCGGCAACCACGGCACAAACAACAGCAGCCTCATTCGAAACGCTCAAAGAACATACCGGCGAAGTTAAAGCGATGGTTTCCGATATTCAAGATATTTCGATAAAAACCGGTATTCTGGCTATTAATGCTTCAATTGAAGCCGCTCATGCAGGTAAGGCTGGCGACGGTTTTAGAATTATCGCCAATGAGGTACGAAATCTTTCAACCCAAACCGGCACCTTTGCGAAAATGATTGAGACAAAAATGGCTGAATTGCAGTCATCGGTAAACGATATCAATAATAATATGTCGCTTTTTATTTCGCTGTTTTCAAAGTTTCAAAAATCTTTTACCGGTATTCTTGCCAATTATGATAAAAATTCGGAAACCTTAGATGCGGCAGGCTGTTCGTTGGCGGAAATATCTTCTTCGATTAAAGAACAAGATACCAGTATCCACGAAGGTTTTAACTCGCTGAAAGCGATCAATGAGTTCTTAAAAGAAACGAGCACTATATTGGAAGTGGTACAAACCAGTCATCGACATTTGGGTTCATTATTACAGAAAAAAGAATAGCCGAAAGAATTTCCGCTTCATTTTTCAAAAATTCTATTTTTGCAGATAGAAGAGTAACAGGGTTTGAAACGACAGCCCCCCCGCGACAATGTCTCCATTTGTGTTCCGAACTTTTCAATATATGTCTGCTCAAATATCATCGCTTGGTTTTCTGCAAGTGTTATTAGGTTTTCTTTATGAGAATATATCCTAGATATCCCAATTCACTGTGAAGTGTACTAAACGTTGTTGTATATCCATAGCTGGCGGCATAAAAGTTCACACACCAGTATTCTTCTGTTCCGCCCGATACGGACGCCGGTTGTACATCGTTATCGCCTACAGCGATATTGTCTTTCTTAAAGGTACGTTTAGTAGGAGATATTCTGTCATCCCTCTGTGGAATTCCCTTTGAAACTGAGTTTACGATAAGCTGAGCCGGATCGGTAACAGGTGTACCGTAGTCTTGTAAACGGAAGCGGACAGAAGCATCGGAAGGATATGTTGTAATTAACGGGCGGGTAGAGATTTGATTTGTCATTAAGCGATAGTATTTTTTTGTATTTTCCAAATACTCTACTGCTGTAAACGGGTTGTCACTATTATACCGGTCGATTTGGCTTCTATCATTTTCGCAGTCATTCTTCCGTTCATAAATACGATAGTAAATTTCGGTTCCCTTAATATATCCTGCTGCTCCCGTTGCATTTGCAGTATCAGCGGTATTGAATTCACAATACCGCTGACTTAAATCTTCAAGATTACTGGGATCATGCTCTGAACGCTGCGGTTTTTCAAGATAGATTAAATTCGGAATACCGCAGGTTGTCATAAACAGGCTGCAGAGACAACAAAAAAGAAAAGTATATCGCTGGTATAAAAGTTGCAACAGCCGCATCACCCCCAACAGTATTTTCCTCTATTGAATGGAAAGAGCAATAATCCGCGATTTTGCAAGCAATGCCCAATCGTTATCGGGATACAACTCCGTAAGTTTTGTATATGCTTCAATTGCTTTATCCGAATGAGCGAGGCTTTCTTCAAGTCGCCCAATGTTAAACAATGCCCGCGGTTTAAGCGGAAAGTCGTCATAAGAGCCTGACAAGGTATACAGTTCCAACGCTTTATCGTGTTGCTGTAATTCGTCGGCACAGGCTGCCGCATTAAAATAAGCGATACCGGCAGTATAAGATTTTTGCTGCGCCTCTCCTGCCTTTTGGTAAAAGGTGAGCGCTTTTTCCCAATCCTTGCGGAGTACATAGATTTCGCCGAGCGTTGTATAGGCTCTAAATGCAGCATAGCTACGACCGTTTGCTGCAGCTTGCTTTTCAAGTTTTTCGGCAAGCGCATCTTCCTTAGCTGTCATATCTTCGGCGTTTTTATTTCGTAAATCCATCCATTCGGAGATTATTGTCTCCGTTTCTATAGATGCTTTTTTTGCTGCGCGTGCAGTGAGCGATGATGCAATCAAAGCGATTGCGACAACAGCACAAATTGCTCCCAGTATAATGACGATCGGTTTCCGATGCCGAGTTAAAAATTGCCCACAGCGTTCTGAAAAAGAAAGCGTTTGATCATTTTGTTCTGCCATATATGTCTCCCGTTAATTTTTTATGTTTAGTTCTTTCATCAACCGTGAAAGATATGTCCTTTGAATTTTCAGTATCGAAGCCGCCGCGGTTTGATTTCCGCCGGTTTTCTCCAGTACTGTTCGGATATATGTCCGTTTAAATACGTCCGTTGCGGTTTTAAGACCGTCAATTTCTCCGGTCAACACCGCTGTAGCAGAGCGGGGAAATAAATATTCAGCGGTAACGAGCGGCGGATATCCGTTTAAGCATCCGTATTCGACGCTGTTTTTTAGTTCCCGTATATTCTCCTTCCATTCCGCTTGCTGCAATGCCTCGTGAGCATCTGCCGAAAAACCGGTAAACGGTTTCCGCATTTCCTGTGCTGCCTGACGCAAAAAAAACTGCGCAAGCGCTTCAATGTCTTCTTTGCGCTGCCGTAACGGCGGTATATACAGCGGCAGTACATTTAATTTGCCGTACAGCTCCGATAGGAAGTCTCCTTCGCGGGTTAAGCGTTCGATGTCGCGGGATGTTGAGGCTATTAACCGTATGTTTCCGCCGCTTTGCTCAAGCTGTAAAATCTTGTCCAAAAGCCTCTTTTGCAGTGAAAGCGGAATGACCGCCGCCTCATCAAGGAACAAGGTACCGCCTTCGGCTTGTTTAAAACAGCTTTCATCTGAGCCATCGATAACGGCCGTATCATCCGCAGCAGCGCCGAATAAGCGGTGGGCAAGCAACTGGTCTGACGGCTCAGTACAATTCACACGAATAAAGGGATGATCTGCACGGCAGCTGTGAATATGCAGCTGCTTTGCAACTGACGCTTTTCCTACTCCATTTTCACCTATAATAAGTATCGGTATATCGGACGATGCAAGCTGCTTACAGAGCTCAAATTTCTCTCGCATTACCGGACTGGACGCTATAAAAGGCTTTTTTTCCGTTGCGTATTCTGTTATTTGCTCCCTGTGTTTTACAGCATCCGCATAGAAACGGTATGCACACGAAGTACGGTAAACCGGTGCGGCATATCCCGCTACAAGGCTCAATAACGAAAGGTCGGATTCTAAAAAATTTCCTCCGTCTCTTTTATTCACTGCTTCAAGAACACCGATACGAGTATCCTCTATACACAGCGGTACTGCGATAAATCCCGACGCCGCATAGGGAGTTCCATCCATACCGTTGGATGTAAAGCGACTTTCTGCATCGGGGGTATTCATTCTTAACGGTTCGTTTTGTCGTAACACCCATGCCGCTGCTGCCGGTAATTCTTTTTTTGCGTCAAAGCAATAAAAAGTATCATCACATATATACGCAACCGTTTGAGCTTTTTGTAACGTTTCGTCCGTTAAAAAAAGAGAAGCAGCGGTACTGCCCACTGCTTGCATACTCGAACGGAGAATAATTTCGAGCAATACATCCCCCGAAGCCGAAGCGCCATCGGTGAACAAGGGAGTATTGATGAGAGCAGCTATTTTTTCGGGTAAAATATGACCTAAAATATACATACGCTGCTCTCACAGCAAAACTATTCCGATGCTTTATTCTTCATGAGATCACCCAACGTAAAGGCACCCTCGCCGTCTTCCTGTTTTGTAGACATATAGCGGGAAAGCTCTTCCTGTTGGAGACGTTTCTTATAGTCGCGTATTGAAAAAGCCGTTTTCTTATCCTTAACGTTGACATCAAGAACAGCCGCCTTTACCTTATCGCCGACAGCATATTTCTTTAATACTTCGTCGGGATTATCTTCGCGGTTTTCTACGAGGTTTTGCTTGTGGATAAGACCTTCGATGCCGCCGGGAACTTTTACGAATATTCCAAAGTCGGTTACCGAAGTAACTTCACCTTCAACGAGTGAGCCGGGCTTATATGCTTCCGCGAAGGTCTTCCACGGATCATCGCTTAATTGCTTTACGCCGAGGCGGACTCGGTGCTCTGCCGGATTGCATTCGATAACGATGACTTCAAGTGTTTGACCTGCTTCAAGTTCGCTGTTCGGATGGCGTACCCGTTTTGTCCACGAAAGATCGTCAACATGCAAGAAGCCGTCGATTCCTTCTTCAAGCTCGATAAATGCACCGGCATTGGTCAGTTTAACTACTTTACGGGTTAAGCGGGTGCCGACGGGATAGCGTTCGTCGATATTATCCCACGGATTTGCCGTTACCTGTTTTAAGCCGAGCGAAACACGCCCTGCCTGAATATCATAGCCGAGGATCATACATTCGACTTCATCGCCGATTTTAACCATATCGCTCGGTTTGCTCACCTTTTTCACCCAGCTGAATTCGCTGATGTGTACAAGACCTTCGATACCTTCGGATAATTCTACAAAGGCGCCGAAGTCGGTAATCTTTGTAACATGACCCTTTACGATATCGTTCACTTGGAATTTATCTTCAAATTCAAGCCACGGATCGGGAGTAAAATGCTTTAATGAAAGATTGATGCGCTTTTCGGCCGGATCAAGTCTGATAACTTTCAAATCGATTTCTTGACCTTTTTTCACAAAATCTTTCGGTCGGGTAACATGTCCCCAGCTCATATCATTGATATGGAGCAAGCCGTCGAAGCCGCCGAGATCGATAAAAGCGCCGAAGCTGGTAAAACTTTTTACCGTTCCTTTTACAACGTCACCGATGTTGGTATTTTCAAAAAACGCTTCACGGTTTTTTTCCAGCGTATCTTCAAGATATTTTCTTCTATTAACTACAATATTGTCTCTGTTTCCCTTGCGGTCAAAGACCATCTTTTCAATATAGAAAGTTCCCTTTTCGCCTAACAGGGATTCAGGTTTATCCACTTTCTGCGCGGCAGCCTGACTGATCGGCAGGAATGCAATCATATTTGCGCCAAGCTCAACATCGTATCCGCTTTTGTTCACAAGCTTCTTGATGACGCCCGTTACCGGAGTTTTATCCCGGTACGCATTTTGTAGTTTCTTGCGTAAAACGGTTCGGTCTGCTTTCTGCTTGGAAATAATCAGCTTACCGTCCGTTGCTTCGGTTTTTTCGATATATACCTGTACGGTATCACCGATCTGAGGCTCTTCGGTAAATTCTTCGCGTGCAACACGCCCTTCCGATTTACCGCCAACGTCAATAAAAACCGAATCATCGGTTATCGCAATAATACGGCCTTCTTTTAATGTTCCGACTTCAGGAGATTCAAAATTTAAATACTCCTCTGGTAATTGTGTTTGGATGCTCTGATCGGAATTTATAACCGCATCCATTGCCACTTCCTTTTGTTCCATAAATAACCCTTTATCGTGTATTTTGTCTTTTATTTTCTCACAAACCTGCATTATCGTCAAGTCCGATGTATCCAAATAGAAAGCATCTTGCGCAATTTTTAAACTGCCCTCTTTTTTATTCCGGTCGATAGCATCCCGCTCTTCAATGCTTTTCCGTATTTCGGCTTCCGAGAGATTGCTGGTGCCTTGCCCAAAGCGGCGCCGTGCGCGTGCCTCTGCGGAAGCGTCGAGGTACACCTTGCATTCGGCATCGGGGAATACCACGGTGGTCATATCCCTGCCTTCGCAGACGATGTTCAATTTTGCTGCAGCGGCTCGAATCTTTTCGTTGATGAGATGCCGAATGGGAACAATCGCAGAGAGAGCTGCGACAACTGATTCCACAGCATCGCTGCGGAGATATGCTTCCACGCAGCGACCGTCTAAATACATTCCGTCCCGCTTATATTCAAGTGATACGGTTTTTGCAAAGTCCGTCCACTTTGTTTCATTTCCCAAATCCGGTTTTTCCGCGCCGGTGCCGCTTTCATCCCCACCTAATGAACGAAGCACTGCGAGGGTGAGCGCACGGTAAAAGCTGCCGGTGTTCATAAAGGTAAAGCCGAAATCAGCTGCAAGCATCTTTGCAACGGTGCTTTTTCCCGAGCCTGCAGGACCGTCTATCGCAATAATCATTTTTTACCGCCTTTCAAAGATGCCGAAACATCTTTCAATAATAGCTTGGTTTCCGTTCTGCTCGGCAGGTGTTTCAGACGCACCGGCATTTCGGCACAGTTCTGCGATACCGGAGAAACAGTGGCTCCGCTTGACAGGCAATTCTCACAGGCGCTGTCAGGCAACTTGACCTCGCCGGTGCTTTCGGAAGTAGATTCAATAAAAAGCCCCCATTCGATGCCTTTCTTTTCTGCATAGCCGTATTGCTGCTGTATTTTCTTAGGTTCGGGGAACACTTCTACGCGGCATCCGTATTGTTCCAGATACCTCGCCGCGGCGCTATTCCGGCGGATGGAGTTGCCTTTCTCGTAAAACACGATTGCATCGATAAAACCGGCTGCTTTGGAGCCGATGCCGAGCTGCTCCAATCCTGCGAGGAGACGGTCGAGCCCGATCGAAGCGCCGACCCCGCTCACCGTATCCTTCATATAAAGCCCCGTTAGATTGTCGTAGCGGCCGCCGGAGCAAACAGAGCCGAGCTGCGGAAGGTCGGTTAAAAAGGTTTCGTACACAATGCCGGTGTAATAATCAAGACCGCGTGTAATGGAGGGGTCAAGCACAAAGCTTTCCGCAATGCCCGCATCGCAGAGGAGCTGATATACGTCCCGCAGCCGGACGGTATCGGTGGCGGCGCCTCCTGCAAGCGCTTCTATGTGCGCAAGGATTGTTTCAAAATCGGCGCTTGCCGGACAGCCGCTGCTGTATTGTACGATCTTTTCAGCCTTTTCCGCTCCGGCAATTTCCGCGAGTTGTTCGATCACTGCTTCTTTGCCGATTTTTGCTAGCTTGTCGACAATGCGGAGAATGTCTTCGCTTTTATCCTTTAACTCCAGTCTGTCCAAAAACCGGTTGAAGATGCCGCGGTGCGAAATATGAATACGGAAGTTTGTTACGCCGAGCGCTCTAAGGGCGTTATACATGACTTTCAAAATTTCAAAATCGGTATAGGCACAGTCCGACCCGACACTGTCAAAATCACATTGGATAAACTCGCGGTAACGCCCCGCCTGCGGTTTTTCGCCGCGCCAGACTTTTGCAATATGATATCGTTTAAATGGAAAATATAATTCGTTATAGTGCTCCGCAATAAAGCGGGCAAAGGGAACGGTCAAGTCAAAACGGAGCGCAATGTCTCGTCCGCCGTTATCGTTAAAACGGAATACTTGCTTTTCGGTTTCTCCGTTGCTTTTGCGCAACAGCACTTCCGAATATTCCAAAGCAGGGGTGTCGATGGGCACAAACCCCGCATTTCTAAATACATTGGTAACGGTTTCAATTAAAAGAGAGCGCTGTATTTCGTCGCGCGGTAAAAAATCTCTAAATCCTTTAAGAACTTTCGGTTGTATCAATTCACTCATTTTTTCAGTATAGCGAAACTTTACGGTTAATACTACCCGCTATCATTGTAACTTCATTGATTTAGACAAAAATTAGTTTCTCCGGTAAATCGCAAGAGTGTCCTTGTATTCTCTCCTCTTTGCGTCTATAATAGCACCATGCAAAGCCGAATTGTAGGATTATCTCGTTATCACTTTTCTCGGAAAAGCCGCAAAGCACTTGACACGTGCAAAATTTCCGGCACAATTCAGCACTCAGCACTCAGCACTCAGCACTCAGCACTCAGCACTCAGCACTCAGCACTCAGCACTCAGCATAATGTAGCATCCGATAACTTTCTCACTCAAAAGCGGATAGACCTTCCGCTGTATTCTACGCCGCTTCCCTGTGCGCTCAAAAAACATACTTCTGCAAAAAACAATTCCATATACCAGCGCTCGTTTACCGTTTTTTCAAGCGGCGACCGGCTGCAATGCCGTCATTTTTCCGCACTATCCCTATTTGCTCATAGCAAGAGCTTGGTCGGCAGATTTTCAAGAGTACCTCATAATGAAGTATGGGGCTGTCCAAAAACTAACCGCTTTTTGAGGCATCCCCATCGTCCGTATATAAAATTATCAAAATAAGGAAAATCCTATGAATCATGATGATGCAAAGAAATGTGTACGTCCTTTTATGAGGATGTTCTCTATCTGTATTGCGCTCATTGCAGCGGTAATGATTTTCGGTTGTAATCAGAATGTCGGCAACGAAAGCAAAACGCCGGTTGTGCAGTACAAAGTAACACTCGAAAAGACCGCCGGGGGTAATGTAACGGTAACACCTGCCATGCCTGACAGCGGCATGGTAGATAAGAACACTGAGCTTACCTTTACCGCAACGACAGCCTCCGGCTATGAGGTAGAAACATGGACAGTTTCTCCAAACACTGCGCTAAAAACAGGCGGTACTGCAGGAAGTTTAAGCGCAACAGTAACAATTACCACAGATACAACGGTGAAAGTAACCTTCAAACATTCAGAAACACTGCCGCCCAAGCACACCGTAACGTTTGACGTAGACGGCGGGAACGGCAGGCTGAGCGCAACGCTTGACGGGGCAGCCTTTACCGGCAACAAAGTGGAACAAGGGAAAACCGTTGAATTTACCGCATCGCCTTTTTTCGACTATACCGTTGATAGGTGGAGCATCGACGGCGACGTCTTTGAAAAAGGTACCGGCGCTGCAGGAAGCCGAACAGCAAGAGTAAAAATTACCGCTGACATAACGGTAAAAGTGAAGTTTAAACCTACCATAACGGATCAAGAAAAGGTTGAGAAAGCAGCAGAGAGTTTAAAACTCTATTTTCCAAATGGCGATACTGCAGATAGCATAACTTCTAATCAGCTAAATCTTCCGCTGCATGGACTGCACCGCACTCAGATCAGCTGGGAGTCAAGCAATGAAGCCATAATCAAAGTACAGGAAGGTTCCATTACCCGCCCCGAAGAGGACACTCCGGTAACATTGACGGCAACCATTACAAGCGGCGCCGTTTGCGCACCAAAGTCTTTCCCCGTCACCGTGCGCGGAACAAATCAAGAAGCGGTAAGCCGTGCCGCAGAACGAGTGATAAAACAGATTTCTCCAGTGGTGACGAAAGATATGTCCTCTATTACGCTACCCATTAAAGAAACGGTTTCTATTGAGAAGAGCGCCAATTCTTTTATTGAAGTTGAGGTTGATATCGAATGGAAAGCAGAACCGACAGACATTATCGCAGTTCCGGCTGGTACGGTTAAACCGCATGAAACGGAAACAAAGACAGTAACATTGACTGCAACCGCAAAAAAAGGAAGAGTCCAAGCCACAAAAACCGTTACGGTAACCGTCTATCCTAAAAACAACGAGCCAAATATTCAGGATGTTTTAAACGACATTGTCAACACGCTACCGACTGCAATAGATACCGATATTTCGCTGCCTCAGTCTCCTGCCGGGTATAAACTTACATGGGTATCTCCTAACGACAGCATACTAAAGATTTCCGAAAATAGCGGACATATTGAGACATGGGATTTGGTTTACCGGACGCTAGAATTAACTGCAACACTGAAAAAAAACGGTGGCAGTAAAACGGCAGAGCAAAAGAAGACGGTTACAATAAATGCTCGGAAGAGATTTACAATAGGTAATGACGGCGGAACTTATGAATTTGAAGGCGATAAGCTGACATTGCGTCATAGTAACGGTGAACCTGCTGCCGTATACCACGTGAACATTGATGGCAATGCCAAAACTATAACGGCAACACTTGAACGTCTGAGTTATCAAAATAATAACCTTATAACACCTGAAGAAGTTGCGAAACTTGTTTTCACAGAAAAAGAGACAATGCCTAATATGTGGCTGCCCATCCTTGAATTACAGCAAAAAGATTTAGTTACGTTGAAAGATATCCAAGCTATCCACCGGCAATTTGTCCCAGGGTCCATTACAAATAAAGATATATTTGAGGTCTTTGTTAAACTTCCGCTTTCTTCAGATATGTCTTATAAAGATATGTCTTATGAAGAGTTTTTGAAAAAAGCTCCGAAAGAACAGAGTGAATTGATTAAGAAAGCATTAAAATTAGGGCAAAATAGCATATACAAAGAGCTGGGGTTACCCGAAAACACTCCGCTTACAGAATTTATAGCAGAACTAAAATCATCCATAAAAAAGGATGTAGATGCTTGCCTTAAAAGAGCCAAAGAAGCGCATACATATCAGTATCGCATTGAAAGAGATAAACTTACCGTTTCTGAGAAGTCTTCCGGAAAGCCTATCCCATTCTTATGGGAGAAATTTTAATACCGCGCAAGGCTGTCCAAAAAAACTCGATACTATATAGAACCACTGACATCCTGTCAGAGACGCGATGGGGATGTCTCAAAAGTTGGTTACTTTTTCGACATCCCCTCGCAGTCAAAACTATACACGGATGTATAGTTTTGACGATGCGCCGTAGACGGTATGGATATTTTCAAAAGGTTGTACTACGGTTTATCTTCCAAAGGCGATGAATCCTTTTATTGCGAAAATCTTCCGGTATCGACTGTGCGCTGATGTCCCGCACGGTAAAGAGCGTATTATGATAAACAAACTTATTCTCTCCCGTACTGCCGAGTTGATTATCCGAAAGCGCCGCTGTGTTAAAACGCAGTGTTCGTGAATTGGTCGAAAAGTATAAAACGCCGTCCGCCGACAATACCTTACAGCAGCTGCGGATTAAATCCTGCCAATGCCGGTTCACATCGAAGAATTGAGGCGCCCGCTTTGAATTGGAAAATGTCGGCGGGTCGCAGATGATAATATCCCAGCGCTCTTTCCGTTTTGCGGACTGCTCCAGAAAGAGGCGGACATCGCTTTGCACAAACCGACAGCGCTCAGAATCAGCGACGCCGTTCAGCTGAGCATTTTCTGCCGCCCATTGCAAATAGTTTTTCGACAAGTCAACCGAACAAACCCGCCGCGCTCCGTTTACCAGCGCATGAACGGAAAAAGAAGCAGTATAGCAGAAGAGATTCAGCACCGACTTACCGGCGGCGCTTTCGGCAATTGCAAGCCGAGCCGGTCGATGATCAAGGAACAAACCGGTATCGAGGTAATCGGATAGATTGACCAAGAACCGGCACTTACCTTCCCGCATAATGATCCGCTTGCCGCTGTCGGCAATCTTTTCATATTGAGCTTCACCTCGCTGCCGCTTCCGGCATTTTTCGTATACTTGCGCTGCAGGAATTTGCAAAGCATCGCATACCGCTTCCGTCAACTCCGAAAGAGAAGCGGTCGTTTTCCCTTCTTTATTGCTATCATTATTATACGGAGACCGTTCATATTCGGTAAGCACAGCGAACAACGCTCCGGTTGTATCTTCAATATAGAGATCGACGGCAACGGGAATTTCGGGGATGTCTTTATCATACAGCCGATAGGCAAAGATGCCCAATCGCCGTGCATATTTTTTTAAATGTTTATATCGTTTTACAAGGCGGTTATAAAAAAGCGCCGCCTGTCGAGAATATTCGGAAGGATTCATAGCGGTTTTACTACGAGGATTTAACACTTGTATTTCTTAAAGCCCCGTATTTAGAATAAGGCGATTGTTATTCGCTCGCCTGCTGAATACGGGTATTCATCATAACGCCTAAAAGCGCATAGCCTGAGGTAAGATCTTCCCGCTGAACGAGCACGTGATCAGGCACTTTAATTTTTACATTTGTAAAATTCCAGATTGCATCAATTCCCGCTGCTACCAGTTGGTCGGCAATATCTTGTGCACTGGGCGACGGCGCTGTCAAAATTGCCAACGCAGGATGCAAAGCGTTAATCTGTTCCGCCAATTCATTCATTGCGAAAATCGGAATACCATGAATTTTTTTGCCGATCTTTTTTTTGTCACTATCGAAAGCCGCGCAAATTTCTAATCCGTGGTCTCTAAATCCCTGATATCCGGTAAGCGCGGTTCCAAGGTTCCCCGCTCCGATAAGAATGGCCCTTTGCAACGTATCCCAACGGAGAAAATGTTCGATAGCGGCAATGAGTTCATCAACCGGATAGCCCTTTTTCGGCTTACCGATAATACCGGTAATAGCCAAATCCTTACGCACTTGAATGGGCTCAAGGTGCAACTCTTCAGCAATAACGGTACCGGAAATATACGGAAATCCATCCGCTTGAGCTTGTTTTACTATATGTAAATAGGACGGCAATCTTCTGATTGACGGCACTGCAGGTATCTTTAACTTTTTCATTCGAATCACCTTACTTATCAAAACTCAAGGATTATTAAGCTTCTAACCCTCTAACGTATTTTTTTATGATATAAGTAAAATAATGAAAGGTCAAGCAGTAATAATAATTGCGTTTCAGAAGACTTCGTAGGGAATAACTTCCTTAACATACAAATAGACGGTCAGTTCAGCCGTGAACTTTCCGCCCGAAACATAAAGCCGCGGGTTATCTTTTATCAGCATTTCTCCGCTGACGGACTTGGGCTTGTTTTTAATATTTTTTCTTAGATACCCCCGAACGGCGGCAAGCGCCGCGTCCCGATAAGCCTGCCGCACTCCGTCTATTTCCATCTTGCGAGCTGCCTTGCCGGAACCTTTAGCAGTAACATAATTGATGCGTATCCACTCCGTTCTGTGTAAAGCGATTGCATCGGTAACGCGGTATTCCGCCCAACAGTATAGATATGGGTATTGCGGGCGAAGCTCCGTAACGGATAAGCGGGTGTCATTCGAAGGGATGGTCTGGAGCGACGTTAATTCAAACTCTTCCGCAACACGTCTCCGTTTATCGAACGGCGTATAAGAAAACCGCCAGCCGTAAGTCATCCCTTCCATTACCGTTTTTGATAATTCGATAAGCGCTTGCCGAGGAGGCAGCCGCGTGCCCTGTGTGTCGTTATCCATGACGCCCGGCTGAGATTCAAGGAAAACCCATACCGGTGCACGGATAATAAGAGCGTCGCTTGTTCCCGAACCGGAATAGCTGTCAGCATATAAGAAAGAAGCGGCGCAGAGCAAAAAGGAAAAAAAAGATATCTTATGGAATATCGCGGTTTTGAATATCATAACAAGCTTGATAATTTCCTCATTTTTATCGGCGCAACACTACTTCTGCGCAGGTTTTACCGTAGGCTCCGTGCTCGGTACGGCAGCAGGAATAGGCGCAGTGGGTTTTCCTTTTTCGATGGAACCGAATACTGCATAGTTTTTCATTATTTCGAGGAACATGGCAAAGATGTGTCGATCCTGTTCCAACCGGGTGAAGGATTCTTTATTTTTAGAGCTAACGGCAAGCGCTTTTATGTTTGTAATCAGTTCGGAAGTGGGAGCTTTTATATCCTCCAGTAGGTGCTCGGTAAAAATATACAGATCGGAATATGCTTTGCTTCCGGTTTGAACGATAGCCTTTGCCTGCATATTTGCAATATCAACGATTTTCTGCAGCTGTTTTTTCATATCTTTACCTTTTTCAATCTCTGCAATATAGCCTTGAATCTCAAGGAGATTGCATTGACCTTTCGGTTTAAAAAGCTGTTCAAAATTATTTATTTTACCTAACAGCATTTCGCAGGAACGATAAATTGCCGCATATTGTCCTTCAATCTGTTTGTTCACAAAAAAACCTTCAATCAGCAGCGATTTTAAAAAAGTTTTGTAGTGCGTTTCAAAATACATTTCAGTAAACGCTTTTAACAATTGCATCGGTCTCACCCAATCAAAAGAAATAGGGGAAAGATTTTGAATCGCATCATTGACTACATCATTATATCCATCCAACGGTTTCAACTGAGCGCTACCAAAACATTTTTCTATTAATCCGGTAATATTGTTTTCTTTGGAGATTTTTAAAAGGCGTTTTGAATCCGCTTGAAACTTTTCGCTGCTCCGATCAATATATTCCTGCAGAGGTTTTGATTCGGAAACGGTTATTTTTTCTTTAAAATTGGGATCTTCCTTAATCAATTTCAACATTATCGGTATTGTTGTTCTCTTCAGCTGATTTGCAAGAAGATTTTCGACCGTATTCAGCGTTTTTTCCAGTTTTGCGCCTGTTTCATCGGTAAAATTTCCCAAACTCCGCGCCAGAAAAATAACGTCGTTGATCGTCGTCTGTGTAATAGCAACATGCCGTACGATAAATTGGAAATCCAGCAAATTCTTTATTACATCACCGGCAAATACTTCTTCAAAATTATCCTGAGAAATCGATGACGGTGCTGCTGCATTGAGCTGCAAGTTATTGTTAAATTGACTGAGGAAAGATGCGTAGTCAAAATCGCACAGATCAGAAAGAAAAAAGAGTTTGATCAATTCTTGTTCGCGTGTTTTAAACGCAGGTGTATGAAAAAGGCGGACAAAGTTTTTAAAACTGTGTATTTGTTCTTGCAATGTGTGTTCCGTTTCCTGATAGTTTTTACACTTTGATAAAATGAGGCTCCGCGCTTGAAAGGTAAAACTTCGATGCTGTTTTACCTGCTCTTCCGACAGGATCGCTTCAAAAAAAAGCGCTTGATATTTTTCGGCCGCACGTATATCAGGGGAATTAACCGTCTTGTCCAGAATAGCTTTAACCGGCTGCAAAAAATGGTACAGCTGATACAACAGCGAACCGAACGCCGGAAGCAGTATTTTACCGCTATGGTATAACGGCGGATTGAGTTTTTTGAGTTCTGCTGCATAGCCTTTAAGCTGCCGTTTTTTTTGATACTCCGGCGATGAGGAAAAAAAGAGTCCTTCAAAAAAATCTTTGATTGCCGTAATGATTGCATTGATAAAATCAAACATACCAGTCCTTACCTTATTTATCGGTCTGCGGCTGCACCGCTTACAAAGTAGTTCTCTAAAATCCTTTCATAGTCTTGTATGGAACTTGCCTGCACCAGCTGCTCACGGAGTTTTGCGCCTCCTGCAATTCCCTTGGTATAAGCGGCAAACCGCTTACGCATCTCGCGGCAGGCTACATGCTCCCCTACTTCTTCGCACAGCAGCATGAGTTCTTTTTTTTTGCCGTCCCGATTTTATCCGCGGGCGTTATTTTGGAATAGGTACCGGTTTGTAACAATTCTCGTGTTTGCCGAAAGATGAAAGGATTGCCCATAGCTCCGCGCGCAAACATGACGCCTGCACATTTAGTCGAAGAAAGCATATCGTACGCAGCCTGCGGACTGAACAAATCGCCTGAACCGAATACGGGAATACGACCCCGCATCATCTGAACCAGCTGCGCCAAAATATCCCAATCTGCTGTTCCGCTGTAGCACTGCGCACAGGTACGGGGATGAATGGTCAACGCAACGGCGCCTGCATCAACGGCTGCCGCGGCGGCTTCCTTCCAAGTAAGCTCGGCTTGCGACCATCCGGAGCGTATCTTTACCGTTACGGGGACGGCGGTACGCTTCACCGCTTCCGTTTTGCCGACTGCCTCCGTAACCGCTTTAACCACCGCGTAGAGCTTTTCCGGCTTCCGCATCAATGCAGAGCCGGCCCCCGTTTTAGTGATTTTCGGCATAGGGCAGCCGGCGTTAATATCGATACACTCGGGGTGATACCGTTCAATGATGCGCACCGCCGTTTCCGCCATGAAGTCGGGATTGGCGCCGAATATCTGTACCGCATACCGCCGCTCGTTATGCGTACGGGCGATAAGCTTTTCCGTTTTTACCGAATTGCGGACGTATGCCTCCGACGAGACCATTTCAGTATAGGTAAAATCCGCGCCCCAATCAACACAAATAGACCGAAAACTCCTGTCGGAATACCCCGCAACCGGCGCTAAAAAAATATTTCCGGGAAGTGTTACACTCCCTATCGATACCGGCCGATACAGCCCGCTTTCGGTTCCGCAGGTTTCTATTGCACTCAATTCGTTCATTCCGGCAAGTTGAATGCTTTACAGCTGTTCTTCCACAGTTGAGCCGCTAAAGTTTCCATGTCCATCTTTAAAAGCCTCGCCATAAACTCAACCGTAGCAACGGTATTTGCCGGCATATTACGCTCCTTCCGGTACGGCGCAGGCGGTATAAACGGACTTTCGGACTCAACCAATATGCGGTCAAGCGGCAGCACACGTACCGTTTCGTGCAAGTTACGGGCATTCCGATATGTCAGATTACCCGCAAACGAGAAATAGAGCGGTAGTTTAAGCGCGAGCTGCGCAAATTCGGCATCTTCGGAATAGCAATGCAAAATACCGCCTGCTTCGGGTATCCGATCGGACAGGATATTCAACACATCCTTTCCCGCATTCCGGTTATGGATAACGACCGGCTTTTTCGCTTTTGCCGCTATCTCCAACTGCGTAATAAACAGCTCAATCTGCGAGCGCTGATCCCCGTACTTTTTGTAGTAATCGAGTCCGGTTTCCCCGACGGCAATAACGCCGGGCAATTGAAGGCCTTTTTCAACTTGAACAGCCCAATCTTTACCCGGAGCCGTTACCTCCGACGGAGACACGCCGATGGCATGGTACACCGACTGATCGGTTTTGAGCGTTTCATATACCGAATAGAAATCATGCAGGCTATTGCAAATACTGAGAATCCTGACAACGGAAGCCCGTTTTGCTTCTTGAATAGCGCGTAACTGCGCAAGAGGATCGTCATACAGCAATCCGATATGAGCATGAGTATCAAAAATTTGCATCGCGGTTCCTCCTTTGTGCGGCAGTTTTACAAAATAGGTACGATTAGCCGAGCCGTTTTTCCAGCGTATTCAGTGCTTCGGTAAGCTCTTTGGGCAGTTTATTGCCGAATTTAGGATAGTGATTTTCGCGGATATCCGCAATTTCTTTCTTCCAGCCTTCAGCATCTACCGAAAGGATTTCCTTCATCTGTTCCTTCGACACGTTCAGTCCTTCGGTATTGATCGCACCGTCTTTAGGCATCCAACCGATAGCGGTTTCTACGGCATTGTCTTTGCCGTCGCAGCGGTCGAATATCCATGCGAGCACGCGGCTGTTTTCTCCGTAGCCGGGCCAGATAAAGTTGCCGTCAGAATCTTTGCGGAACCAGTTGACGTAGAAAATCTTGGGCAATTTGTCCGCCGTCGATTTTTTACCGATGTTGATCCAGTGTTGGAAGTAGTCGCCCATGTTGTACCCGCAGAAGGGGAGCATGGCGAACGGATCGCGGCGGATACTGCCGACTTTTAAATCGAGCGCTGCGGCGGTAATTTCGGAACCGACAATGGATCCGAGGAATACGCCGTGGTTCCAATCGCGGGATTGATGTACCAGCGGAATGGTGCTGGGGCGACGGCCGCCGAACAAGAATGCGGAAATCGGCACTCCTTTGGGGTCTTCCCATTCGTTTGCAATCGCCGGACATTGCTTGGCAGGCGCGGTAAAACGGGCATTCGGATGCGCAAATTCTTCGCCTTTCGGGCTTTTATCCGTCGGGAGCGCATCGCGGGTGTTACCCTTCCAGTCCACGAGCTTGCCCTTCGCAGGGTATCCGATCTGCTCCCACCATATATCGCCGTCTTCCGTCAAGGCGCAGTTGGTAAAGATGGTATTTTCTTTTATCGATTCCATTGCGTTCTTGTTGGATTGGTCGGAAGTGCCCGGCGCTACGCCGAAAAAGCCCGCTTCGGGGTTAATGGCATACAGGCGACCGTCCTTGCCGAACTTCATCCATGCAATGTCGTCTCCAACGGTTTCAACCTTCCATCCGGGGATGGTGGGAATAAGCATTGCGAGGTTCGTTTTACCGCATGCGGAGGGGAAGGCTCCGGTAATATACTTTGATTTTCCTTCGGGATTGGTTATTTTTAAGATGAGCATGTGCTCGGCAAGCCAGCCTTCATCCCGCGCCAGCACGGAAGCGATACGCAGTGCAAAGCATTTTTTACCCAACAAGGCATTCCCGCCGTAACCGGAGCCATACGACCAGACCAGCCGCTCTTCCGGAAAGTGAGAAATATATTTGTGTTCCAGCGGAGCGCAGGGCCATACGCCGTTATCGGTTTTGCCCGCTTCAAGCGGCTTTCCGACCGAGTGCAGGCAGGGAACAAATGCGCCGTCGGAACCAAGCGCATCGAGTACCTTTGTGCCGACCCGTGTCATAATATACATATTGCAGACAACGTATTCGGAGTCGGTAATTTCGATACCGATTTTTGCAATATCGGAGCCGACGGGTCCCATCGAAAAGGGGATAACATAGAGGGTTCGCCCTTTCATGCACCCTTTATACAGAGCGCTCATCGTTTTTTTGAGTTCAACGGGGTCAGTCCAGTGATTTGTGGGGCCGGCATCCTCTTCTTTTTTTGAAGCGATAAATGTTCTGCTTTCCACACGCGCAACATCGGAAGGATCCGAGCGGAATAAAAAACTGTTCTTTCGTTTTTTTACGGGCGTTGCCAGTTTTACATCAACCAATTTTTTCATCAACCGGTCGTACTCGGCTGCCGAACCGTCACACACATAGACGCTATCCGGCGTACACAACGCCGCCACCTCATCAACCCATTGACGTGCTTTTACATGCTTGAGCGTATCTATTGTCATCGTTTTCCTCCAATACTTAACACATTCGGTTATAATTGAGTTTATATTTATATTATAGATGATAATCGAAATATCGGGTTTCTGCAACATTTTTCTCTCTTTGCACAGCTCTTTTTAACAACAGCAGTTTTTACTGCTTAACTTTCTATCGCCCTAGACAGAGCTTAAAGATATATAGTAATCTACCGGTCATTCCAATTGAAAGGAGATTTGCCCATGAAAAAACTACTTACATTCCTGTTTGGTGCAGTTTTTTGCGCAAGTTTATCGATTTCCTGTGCAAAAAAAAGAAAACAGCCAAAATATTTTGACTGTCGCTGCAAGTCCGGAACCTCATAAAGCGCTCTTAGAGCTTGTAACGGAGGACCTTGCAAAGGAAAATATTACGCTCAAGGTTACCGAGTTTACCGACTATGTAACCCCCAACGATGCGGTTGAAACGGGCGAACAATTCGCAAACTTTTTCCAGCATGTTCCCTATATGGACAGCTTCAACAAAGAACACGGCTACCATCTGGTTAGTGTAGGAACCGTTCATATTGAGCCGCTTGCGCTGTATTCAAAAAAATACGGAAACCTCTCAGAATTTAAAAGCGGCGATACCATTGCCATCCCGAATGATCCGACAAACGAAGCCCGTGCGCTTCTATTGCTTGAATCCGCTCATATTATCACCTTGCGCGGGGATGCAGGCTTAGCGGCTACTCCGCAAGATATTACCAAAAATCCCTACAGCTTACAGTTTAAGGAAATTGAAGCGGCCACACTTCCACGCGTGCTTGCAGATGTTGAAGGCGCCGTCATCAACGGAAACTATGCTATTCCTGCGGGGCTTTCCGCCGCAAAGGACGGCTTGCTTGTTGAAGGAAAAGATTCTCCCTATGCAAACGTCATTTCGGTTAAACAGGGAAACGAGAACGACCCGCGCATCAAAGCATTGATAAAAGCGCTGCAAAGCGATAAAGTACGTAAGTATATTATGGAAAAATATCCTAACGGTGAGGTTGTTCCGGCATTCTAGGAATGTAATTACAAGCCTCTAAAAATATTGATTTTTAGAGGCTTTTCAATCCCTACGAAAGAGAGGTTGATAAAATGAACATACAACAGAAAATGTATAGTTTTATAAAACGCGCTTTGGTAATCCTTACGGTATTAGCGTGTGTATCGGGAGTAATCTATGCACAAGAAAAGGCGGATGCGCTGAAATTATACCGTACCGGCCGCAGCTTGGACAGCGCAGGACGAGCGGAGGAAGCAAAAGCATCATACACAGCGGCAGTCAGTGTCTGTCTTGCCGAACTCCGCCAAAACCCGCGCAATATGGACTCCTACACCGTCTATACGTGGTCGCTGTTCCGCCTTCATAGATACCGCGAAACGGTAGCTGCCTGCAACGAAGCGCTCAAAATTGCATCAGATGTACGCATAATCGAAACATTAGGCGAAGCTCACTTTTATCTCAATGATTATAAAGAATCGCTCCGTCAAATGGAACGCTATATCGACATGGCGCCTACCGGAGAGCGGGCAAGCGTTGCCTATTTTTATACCGGCGACATTTACCGCTTAACAAAGCGCTACCAAAAAGCCGACATCGCTTACTCTGCGGCGGTACATTTGGAACCATCCAATTCGCTGTGGTGGTACCGGCTCGGTCTTGCCCGGGAACAAGCAGGGGATAAACGAAGCGCACGGGAGGCCTTTCAACGGGCGCTCAATATACGGAAGGATTATAAAGAGGCTGCGGAAGGGCTTGCCCGCGTACAGCTTTAAAAAATACCGATTACGGATAAATGTATTCCCGCCCCGGCGGATCAACTTTCTTTACGGACGCTACGATAATGTACGGGTCAAATCCGGCTTTATACGGTTTTTTTGAAAGCGTTCCGGTAATTTCCACCCATTCGCCGTCGGTTAGTTCCTGAGCGCCGCTCCACTGCGCAAGTAACCCGACGGGCTGCATATCGGCAGCGCAACACGTCATCATCATACGGGCTAAGGCAAAATCATGCTGCTCAAATAATTCGCTGTCTTTCCAAACAGAGCCGACTGCCGTAATTTCCGTACCTACCCATTTATCAAGTTTGGTATAGAGTTCGGTAAGCCACAGAGAAAACGTGTCGTCATCCATAATGATGCGTCCGTCTTGCAGCGGCAGTTGCGGCGGGGCAATTCGACTTAGAGCTGTCTGAGCCGGAGGCGCTGCAGTATATTGAGTGCCCAAAGAATCCGCATACGAAAACTGAGAAAATGCAATACCGGTTTTTGCAGCGGAAACCATACCGGCCAAGGCAACGGCGAAAACAGCAAGACCGAAAACACCTGCGTACCCGCTACGGCTTCCTCCCTCAAACCGGTCAAAAACAGCAGCATATCCGCTATTAAAAAATGAGGTATGCGGTTGCAACCCCTGCATAACGCTTTTAAGTTTGAGCACACCGATAATAAAAAACACCGCTGCGGAAAACAACAGCATGGGGACGTGCCGCTCATGCACATAGCGGTATGCCGAGCCGGAAACAACGACACCGGTACAATACAGCGCAAAACCGAAAAGGATTACCACCTGTAAAATATCTTGCACGCGGGTACTTTTTTTTATAATTTTCATAGAGACGACTCCCTGTCCACAAAGCGGAAAGCGGAATTTAAAATCATAATATTTTTTTCAAGGCTGCCGGTTGTACGGATGCTGTTATCGCCAAAGATAAAGAGCGCTTCCGCACAGGGGATTTCCGCAAGCAGCTTTACCGCCTTCTCATAGCCGAGCACAAAGCATGCCGTCGACAAAGCGTCCGCGTCGGTTGCCGAATCGGAAAAAACTGATACCGCTATCACATTATTCCGTACCGGATATCCGGTTGCAGGGTCGATAATATGATGATAGCGGACGCCGTCCTGCTCAAAATACCGCTCGTAGCTGCCGGACGTGGAAATACTGCGACTTTCAATCGGGGCGGAAATGATCGGTTGCCCCTGCTGAACACGCGGATCGCGGATACCGATATTCCAGCGCTTGCCGTCCGGCCGCTTTCCCACAACGGAAATAGTACCGCCGATATCGATTACGGCGTGTAAAATCCCAGCCTGCCGTACAATACGGGTAAGCTCGTCGGCGGCAAACCCTTTCGCAATCGCCCCGAGGTCAAGCTTCATCCCTGCCTTTTTAAGAAAAACCGCTGAGCCTGTCAGCTGTATATCCCTATAGTCGGTACGAGAAAGCGCCGCCTGAATATCCCGATCTTCGGGCTTCCGTGCATTCTCAAAGCCGATGTTCCAGAGCTTCACAACCCCGCCGATCACGGGATTAAAGGCACCATCCGTTTTTTTCGGCAAAAAAAACAGCCCGTTCAAACAGCGGATAGATATCCGCCGGTACATTAACCGCAGAGACGCCGGACGCCTTATTGATATCGATAAGCGTGGAGATTTCGGCATTTGCGCTTAAATGCCGTTCCAGCTCTTCAAGCCGGTGTGTACAGGTCTGTAATACGGCGTCGGCTTCCGCCTGCGGTTTTTCCGTAAATAGTTGGATACTGCACACCGTACCAAGCGCAAACACGGTGCGACTTTCTTTTCTGACGGCAGGCTCACAGGAAGCAAGCGTCAGCACCAATAAGAGAAAAAAACAATACTTTTTCATTTTGATTTCACATACCTTGCACGAATCAACCGCACTACTTTAGCGTACCGGCAAAGAGCTTGAGGTACCGATCTACTTGGTATCCCGACTTGTGGATTGCCTCAGAAAATTCCGCATCAAAGCGGCAGTATTTTTCTACTGAAGCGGCTGTTTTCTGAATGCACTCTGCCTGTGTAACCGGCCGTGCGGCAGAAAGAAAGAGCATCGCTGCCATATCGTCGGCAATCAATTCCGCCGCTTCACGGTTAAACCACTTAATGCCGTCCCATTCGTGAATATGGAGACGGATAATAACATTGGGATCCTGCGCCATCCGATGGACAATACCGGTTCGCCGGATAGATTTTTTTCCGCGGGCATTGTGCACATAATAGAGGTACTTTACCGTATCGGCTTTATTTTCAATAGGATCGATATCAAAACCGGTCGAACGAATCAGCGTCGTAAGTTTTTCTTCGAGGTGCAAAAAGGCAAAAAGCCTTCCGATATTTTCCTCCATCTTGTAATAAACGGCAATATCTTCAACAGCCATCAAAAATACCGAACCGAACGATACGAAAAGCTGAGAGGCCGTTCCGCACATTTTATGAATAAATACGGTTACGGCAGAGGTTGCCGCAGTCAACGGCATTTCTTGTATCAGTAAACCTGAGGCGCAGAGGAGCAACCGGTACATACGTGCACGGAACAGCGTCAACAACCGCTTGACGGATGTTTTAGCTGCCGGAATCCCTGCCGCGAGAAATTGCTCGGCCTGATTACTACGATATGTTTCATCTAAAGCGGTCAGGAAAGCAGCGGCTAACGGTTCAAGCTTGTTGATAAACGATTGGATATGAGCTTCCGTCGCGTGTCGGTTTTCGGTATGCTTACAATCCTTTACCAGTTGAATACAATTCTCCAATATCTCCTCAGAAACACATGCAGCAAGCGAATCGTAGAGCTTTTTAAATTTGATCTCGTTGATACCCATTGCGACATCCGCAACCCCGCTGCCTTTGAGCTTTTCGTACAGTTTCCGATATAGTTCATCCGGAGTGTCGGTTACCTCATGAATATTCAAAAACACTTGCGTTTCAAAACCGTTTAAGGCGACAAACAAACCGCGCTCCGCAATTTCAATGCTTTTTCTGATAAACCACAATTTTGAATGCTGCTCCTGAAAAATCACAAACCGATTCGAGGTAACCGTCAGCTGTAACCCCTGCGCAAGCGTCCGTTGCACCAGCTGTTTTTCATCACCGGAGCCTTTAACGGCATAAGCGGCGGACATATTGATCCAGCCTGCAGCCCGTTCATATTTGTTGTTATAGAGGATGAGAGAACGGGAATCGCCGTACACGTTCGACCACGCAAAGACATTTTCGTTTACCTGCCCGTCCGTCCAAAAATCATAGAGCAGGAAATTCTCTACACCGGAGAACAAACGGCGCTGCCGCATCAGCGGGAAAATTTCCCGACGGTGCCGCTCCACAAGACCGATGTTCACCTGCTCATCGTAATAAGCGCGGCGGTATTCCATACCGTATTTTTCTTCAAAGCCTTCAATTTGTCCGTGCCCGAACATCGGCAACCCCGGCATCGCAACCAGCATAGTACAAACGCCGAAATATTTATCATCCCGCCCAAACTGTGCGACAGCGGTCTCTTCATCGGGATTGTTCATAAAATTGACATAGCGCTTCAATATTTGCGGATCGAACTCGAGGGTATTCTTGATAGTCATCCGGTATTTTGCGTTATCTTCTTTCTTCAGCATATTCATAAATGCGGAATTATACACACGGTGCATTCCAAGCGTGCGAACAAAATACCCCTCCATCATCCAAAAGGCTTCGGCTAACAGCAAGGTATCGGGAGCTTCAACTGCACAGCGGTCTACTACCTCACGCCAAAACTCTTCGGGCAGCCGCTTTTGGAACTCCTCTGTGGAAAGCGCAAAGCGAGAACGGCTTGCGATATCTCCTCCCCGACCCGGCTCAGGATACCACAGCCGCCGGATATGCTTTTTTGCCAGCACCATTGCCGCATCGAAGCGGATAATCGGAAAATTCCGCGCAACGTGCAAAATCTTCCTGATAACTTCTTCACGGGCTTCAGGATTGAGAAAGTCAATTTGAGCGGTATCGTTCCACGGCAGACCCGTTCCGTCGTTCCCGTGATAAATATACCGTGTATCGCCGGTATAGTGATCGACCCGTTTAAACACCACCGCACAATCCGTTTTTGAATAGTAATGGTTCTCGAGGTAAATCCCGACACGGGAATCGTGAGAAAGATTTTCTCCGTCAAAATTATAGCCCGGGAAAGGACTTTCGCGGGTTTGTATAAAAAGATCAGGCCGCTCAATGACCCATTTTGAATCTATGCCGGTATGATTCGGCACCATATCCGCGGCAAGCCGAATACCGCACGCACCCGCACGTCTGCGCAGATTTTCAAGCGCTTCCCATCCGCCGATATCTCCGGCTATCTCATAATCCGTCAAACTGTACGCACTCGCTGCCGCTTCCAAATTTCCGCATATCTGTTTAATCCGCGCACTTGCAGGGGAACGTTCCCACACTCCGATAAGCCACAGCGCATTAAAGCCTGCTTCTGCAAGGAATACAAGCTCCTCATCGGGAATTTGATCGAGGCGAGTGATAGAGCGCTGATACTTTTTGCTGAGTTGATCCAACCATACCAGTGTACTTTTGGCAATCATCACAACATTCGGCATCCATTCCCGGTCAGCGCTGAACCGTTCATATTCCTGCGTCAGATCTTCAAAATGATAAGCATCGTGTCCGCCAGCGCCGCCACCGCCCTGCCAAGCAGCTTTCTCCTCTTCTGAAAGGATATCCTGACTTGTTAAGAGCCTACCGATAAATTCGCCGAGCAAATCAAGCCAGTGCATTTTGATATATTCAAGCTGCCCCTTCAAGCTAAACGGTGCATAAGAAACGGGGGCTTTAAGCAACGAAATCAGATCGATTTTTTCAGGACCGAATACTTCGTTTTGAGACGCCCATTCACAAAGGCTGTCCCAAAAACAATTATACGAAGGATTCGCTGCAAGCTGTTCATCGGTAAAAAGAGGGTAAAAGGGCTGAAATGCGGGATTTTCATTTGCCAGTTTACACAAAATGAGTTCTTCAAACGCACGGTATTTATTTTCGATACCCGATACCGGATCGGTATTACAGAACCAATCTTCAACCGTCATCGTCCCGCCGTAAACCTCAGCAGGAGGAAATTCGATACAAAATTCGAGTAATAAATCGTCGAGATCGGGCAACTGTTCCTTTGCAAGTTCCGCTTGCACAAAGTCATACCCGCTACTAAAAAAATCGGCGCGTACATCCCGCCGGTAGAGGCGGCACATATAATGGAATATTTCGTCGATGAGCCCCATCGCATTCAGTTGTCCTGCTTTTAAATACTGTTCTGGATGCACCGGCATCCCGAATGCGCCCGACTCGACAACCTCGTTATACTGAAAAGTAAAGGCATAAACATCGTTGATATTCCGTATAATTACATTCCCCGTCGATGAAAAGAGCGTTTTTGAAAAACGGCATTTTTCACGTATATCACGATGGATATGAAATTCCATAGTTTGAAAAAAACTATCCACATAAACTTTTTGCATATATTATCCTCGTATGTGCTAATTATATGCCGAAAATCCGAATATGTGAAGCTAGGCTAGCGTTTTTCACATTCATAAGATATACTAATAGATAGAGTTTAGTTTTAAATGCTAAATTATGCTCAATTTTAAAGAATGCTATTTTGCAGGAGGTTTTATGATGGACAAGCAAAAAATAGAACGGATGCACACCGGTAAAGGATTTATCGCAGCCCTTGATCAGAGCGGCGGTAGCACACCTAAGGCCTTAGCTGCCTACGGTGTCGGGAAAGATGCCTACTCCAATGAAAAAGAGATGTTTGATATGGTGCATGCCATGCGCACGCGGATTATCACCAGCAAAGAATTCGATAAAAAACACATTCTCGGCGCTATTCTTTTTGAACAAACGATGGATCGCGATATCGAAGGCATTCCTACGGCAGATTACCTGTGGGATAAACGCGGCGTTCTTCCGTTCCTAAAGGTCGATAAGGGACTTGCAGACTTAGCTGAAGGTGTTCAGATGATGAAGCCGATGCCCGATTTGGAAGCATTGCTGCAGCGCGCTGTACAGAAGCATATCTTCGGTACAAAAATGCGCTCTGTGATAAAGGAAGCAAATCCGGCCGGTATCAAAAAAGTTATCGACCAGCAGTTCGAAATCGGGCTACAGATTGCAAAGCATGGATTAGTACCGATTATCGAGCCGGAAGTAGACATTCACAGCCCCGATAAAGCAAAGTGCGAAGATATTCTAAAACAAGAAATTCACGACCACATTGCAAAATTGCCGAAGGATGTATTGATTATGCTCAAACTGAGTATCCCGACGCAGGCAGACCTGTATAAAGAGTTTATCGACCATCCGCAGGTTGTGCGTGTCGTTGCGCTTTCGGGCGGCTACAGCAGAGAAGAAGCCAATGCCCTGCTGGCAAAGAACCACGGCATGATTGCAAGCTTCTCCCGTGCCCTTGCTGAAGATCTCCGCGCACAACAGTCGCAAGAAGAATTCGACAAAACGCTCGCTGCTGCGATTAAGAGTATCTACGACGCTTCGATTACATAATCGACCTGCCGCATAAGCAATTCATGGGGCTGTCCAAAAACTTCAGTTTTTGGACAGTTTCCTTAGATTTAGATGCGACGTTTAAAATTAAGTCATTACTGTATAAAGACTTAATTTTAAACTCGACGGGGATATCCCGAAAGTAACCAACTTTTGGGACATCCCCATGAATTGCCCGCCCCATCCTTTTGATCTGAAAAAACGCTATGAAACGTGTTCTGCGTTAGTAGGTACATAAGTTGATACTTGTTTGGAACCGCTATTCATGCGGAAAGTTCTAGATTATCATATACTAATGCCTGTTCTTTCCGACCGCGTACCGATTTTTATGCCATTTGACTTTTAGAAAGAGCTGGGAGAAACATCGAAATTGTCAGAGAAGACAAATCCTGCTATAGTTACTGTATGAGCTTTCCACGAAAATTGCCGATCGGCGTACAGAGTTTTAAGGTGTTACGGAATGACCGGTATCTCTATGTAGATAAGACGGAGTATATCACTCAATTAGTAACAAGCAGTCGTGTTTATTTTCTTAGCCGTCCGCGGCGGTTTGGGAAAAGCCTCTTTCTCTCTACATTATCTGCGTACTTTCTCGGGCAAAAAGAGCTATTCAAAGGACTGTACCTCGAAAAAGCTGAGGAAGAACAGGCTGCTCAAGAAAACCGAAGTGCATGGCAGGAATATCCGGTATTGTATCTGGACTTTAATACCGGTAACTATGCTGCCACTGATGATTTGAGTATCAATCTCAATAATCATCTATGCAAATGGGAAGAGCTTTATGGTTCTAAACCATCTGAACAAAACTTTGCGCTCCGTTTTGCTGGGATTATACAACGTGCATATCAGCAGACCGGCAAGCAAGTAGTTATTCTGGTAGACGAATACGACAAACCGCTTTTGCAAACGATGGGTGTAAATGAAGCATTGAATGAGCAATACCGAAACGAACTCAAAGCATTTTACTCCGTCATTAAAACCTGCGATGAATATATCCGCTTTGCCTTTCTCACCGGCGTTACCAAATTCAGCAAAATCAGTATTTTTAGCGATTTGAATAATCTCCGGGATATATCACTGGAAAAACACTATGCAGGCATTTGCGGAATCACCCAAAAAGAATTGGAAGCAAATTTTCAACCTGAAATACAAGTGCTTGCCGATGAGCAAAGCTTAACCTATCAGGAAACATTGACCGCCTTGCAGCAATGGTATGACGGATACTGTTTTTCACCTGCAGGGGAAGGCATGTATAATCCGTTTAGCTTATTAAATGCGTTTGCAAAGGAGCGATTCGGAAGCTACTGGTTTGAAACGGGAACGCCGACGTTTTTGGTCAATTACCTCAAAGAAACACACTACTTTATTCCTGACTTGGATGGAAATATTGAACTTGATGAAGAAGGCTTGCAAACCTATCGGGCGGTAGCACAGGATACGCTTCCTATTCTGTTTCAAGCGGGATACCTGACTATCAAAGAATATATAAAAGATGTACGGCTGTATCGGCTGGGCTTTCCGAATAATGAGGTACGGTACGGTTTTTTGCATAATCTTTTACCAGCGTATTCAGGTTTACCGCTCGGTGATACAGGCAAGTCGGTATGGCAGTTTGTACAAGACATCCGTGAGGGGAAAGTTGACTCTTTTATGGAACGGATGCAAGCGATTATCTCAAGCATACCGTATGATATTAGCGAAGGAAACCTCACAATCAGAATCGCCATGGATGGCGATGGTTCCATGCAGAAACAAGTTTGCCATGCAAACTTGCAGCTCAAAGATGTACACGGATGTACATCTTTGAGCAAGCTGCGGGAGCAAAACTATCAGACTGCGGTGTACCTTATCTTTGCACTGATGGGGCAGTTTGTGCAGACGGAAGTGCAGTGTTCGACAGGACGGACTGATTGTATTGTACAAACAGTGGATGCTGTGTATATCTTCGAGTTTAAACTCTCCGGAAATGGCAGTGCGGAAGATGCAATCGCGCAAATACAAAAGCAAAACTACATCGCAAAGTATAAGACAGAGGGAAAAAAGATTGTGCTGATTGGGACGAGCTTCAGTGAAGAAACGAGGACGATTAAGGATTGGAAAACCGAGGTGCTTGAAAAATAAATTGCAGAGGCGATTGATTCCAATTATTTGGTGCGGGCAATGTATAAGCAGCAGCACAATATGAAGATTCCTAAAGAATTGATTCCGTACTGCCCGGTATGCGGCAAGCCGATGAATATGAATCTGCGAGCGGATGATACGTTTGTCGAAGATGCCGGTTGGCAAATTGCCGCCAAACGCCATGCCGATTTTCTTACGGCATACAAAAACAGCCGCATCCTCTTTTTAGAACTCGGCGTTGGAGCAAACACACCCGGGATTATCAAATATCCGTTCCAACACATGGCGGCACATAATCCGCAGTCGGTCTACGTGTGCATCAATTACGGAGAGGCGTTTTCACCGCAAGAAATCGAGCAGCGTTCAATTTGCATCAACGGAGATATCGGTGAGGTGATAACGGAGTTGCTAGAACAGCATTAACTTTTAAAAACAGCAGAAAACCACGGAAAATACCGCAGGATAGCATAATCATCTAATCTATGATAAACTTTATCTCACTATACTAACTAAAAGATTGCCAGAGGGAGGCTATAATGTTTAATTTTGTTTTTGATGTACCGGTAAAGATACTGTTCGGGAAAGGCAGTGTCGAAGGGCTTGCCGATGAGATAGTAAAATACGGCAATAGGGTGTTACTCTGTTACGGCGGCGGGAGTATCAAGAAAATCGGCCTTTACGATACGATAACCGCACAGTTAAAATCAAAAGGTATTTTTTATGCGGAACTATCCGGCATTTCTCCCAACCCGCGGATAGAAGAAGTTGAAAAAGGAATCGCGCTGGTACGGGAACATAAGCTTGATTTTATCCTTCCTGTCGGCGGCGGAAGTTCCATCGATTGTGCTAAGGCAATCGCTGCCGGTGCGCACTATAACGGCGACCCGTGGGACATTGTTACCCGGAAGGCATCAGCGGAGAACGTCCTCCCGCTCGGTACTGTCTTAACCCTTGCAGCGACGGGTTCCGAAATGAATTGCGGAGCCGTTATTACTAACTTTAAAACCAAGGAAAAGCTCGGCTTTGAAGTTCCGCTTGTAATGCCTAAGTTCTCCGTGATGGATCCGTGCTACACCTTTTCGGTACCCAAAGCGCATACGGCTGCCGGTACTGCGGATATTATGAGCCATACCTTTGAAAGTTATTTTTCGTTGGACGATGGGGCTTACTTACAAGACCGGTTCGCCGAAGCGGTACTCAAGACTTGTATCCATTACGGACCCATTGCGCTGAATGACCCCGATAATTATGACGCCCGCGCCAATCTGATGTGGGCAGGAACATGGGCAATCAACGGTTTGTTAGGTTGCGGAAAGATGACGATGTGGTCGGCTCACCCGATGGAGCATGAACTGAGCGCCTTTTACGACATTACACACGGAGTAGGACTTGCAATCCTGACCCCCCACTGGATGCGGCACGTATTGAACGACAATACCGTACATAAGCTTGCCGAATACGGCATCAATGTGTGGGGATTGCCCGCAGATGCGGACGTATACAAAACAGCAAACGCCGCTATCGATAAGACGTCGGAATTTTTTGCATCGCTCGGCATTCCGATGACGCTGCACGAAGTGGGGATCGGTGAAGAACATCTTAAAGAGATGGCCGAAGCTGCTGTGATGCACCGGAGCCGCAGCGGAAAAATCCGCGGTTTCCAAACCTTAACGGCAGCTGATGTTCTTGCAATTTATAAGGCTGCGCTGTAAAAAAAATTTGAAAATGATAGGAAAATGGGGCTGTCCAAAAACTGAAGTTTTTAGACAGTTTCCTTAAGCTTTAGATGCGATAAGAAAAGTACCATGGCACTTGTTTATACCGAAGTTTTTGCACAATCATTTATGCGTCCGGTTTCACTGTGCGCAATTATTCCGGCGGAGGACAGCGCACCCGATGCCTCCGGTAACAAGCCGCAGGCGCAGGAAAACCGTCCGCTCAAAACGCTCTATCTGCTGCATGGGTTATACGGCTGCCATACGGACTGGCTCACGCTCACAAACATACGGCGCTACGCAACGGAAAAGCATATTGCCGTCATCATGCCGACGGCGGAAAATGCGTTTTATATCGACGGTAAACTTCCCGGGCAGCAATATGGCGCCTTTGCCGGGGACGAGCTGATACGACTGACACGGAGACTGTTTCATCTTTCAGCGGAGCGGGACGATACCGTTATCGCGGGACTTTCGATGGGAGGAGCCGGAGCGATACGAGCAGCGTGTTTGTATCCGCAAAACTTCGGAGCCGCCGCGGGCATTTCCTCCGCTTTCTTGACGCGGGAGCAGCTTTCACCCGAACATCCCGTCTTTACCCCCGAATGGGCGGAGGGCATATTCGGCAGCATAGAGAATATGGAAAGCGAGTATAAAAATGCGGTACTCAAAATGAAAAAATCTATGCAAAGAAAAGTATACCCACGGCTCTCCCTTGAATGCGGCACATCGGACAGTTTAATCGGTGTCAACCGCGACTTCCACCGTTTTTTACTGGAAAACGGCATCGCGCATTATTATGAAGAAAGCGCAGGTGGGCACGAATGGGCGCTGTGGGACAGCGGAATTAAAAAGGTTATTAACCGTTTTTTTAAAATCGGTTAAAATAGGAAAACCTCTAAAAATCCAACCGAATTTTTAGAGATACCTAAAAAAAGGAGGCAAATGATGAAAAATAAAATCATTGCAGCTTTGGCAGCGTTTTTTCTCTTGACACCGTTGGCATTAACAGCCATGGGTTCAAATGAAAAAGGCACCGGTTCCGGCGAGAAAGTTACGCTGGAATTTTGGACATGGCGTACCGAGGATGTCGAATTCTATGAAAAGGTGATTAAAGCCTTTGAAAAAAAGCACCCGAACATCACCGTAAAACAAACCGCCATCAAAAACACCGAGTACAACACGATTGTAAGCGCATCGCTGCAAGGCGGCGGCGGACCGGATGTCTTTATGGGCAGAGCCTACGGCGGTTTACAGACCCTTGCGGACAGCGGATATCTCCTTGCGCTCGACAACCTTATCCCCAATTTAAAAGACTATTCCGAACCGGCAAAGCAGGGAGCACGGAGCGTTAAAGACGGAAAAATATACGGTCTACCTGCGTTAAGCCAAGCGATCTTCTGCTATTACAACAAAGCCATCTATAAAAAACTCGGATTAAAAGTTCCGACAACATGGAATGAATTTATTTCCAATCTTGAAGTATGCAAGAAGAACGGAATTACCCCGCTTGCAAACGGTTCAAAAGACGGATGGACGGTAGAAACGCTGTTAGGAGGCGTCGGCCCCAATTTCTACGGCGCTAACGACTTTTTCAATGCAGTCGTTGCCGGTAAAACCACCTTCGAAGATCCCCGCTTTGTCGATGCGGTTAAAAGAATCGGCGCCTTACGCCCCTATATGCCGGAACTGTTCACCGGTGTCGGCTATACCGACATTCAAGGCGCTTTTATGAACGAAATGGCCGCACACATGATCGGCGGTTCGTATGAAGCCGGTACCTTTAAGGCGAACAATCCTTCCCTTGATTTCGATGCGTTCCCCGTACCGGGTACAACGGCAGGAAAACAGTATGTTACCTTCTATGCCGATATGAACTGGGCAGTCAATGCCGGAACCAAGCATAAAGAAGCGGCGCTCACCTTCCTGCAATTTCTCGGATCTACCGAGGTAGGCAATATGTTGATCTCCGATCTTAAAATGATCAGCTCAACCCCTGGTGTTGATACCTCGTTGGATCCGTTTGTCGGAAAAGTCATCACGATGATGAAAAACAGCACCAGCTATATCTTCCTCGTTCCGTTCCGCTATGAGCAGCCGACCGGTTCGGCACTGTGGCAGGCCGCAGGACAGGGGTATTTGGCAGGTACGTTAACTGCAGAACAAGCCTGTAAGAACGTACAAACCGGTATCGCTACCTACTATAAACCTTTTCAAAAATAGGGGCTTCCGGGTGAACACATCAGATTATCTTTTTACTCCCGCAAAATAATTGGGGCTATTCAACCAGAGTTGAACCGCTTAGCGGTTCAAATGGTCTCACAGCCCCAATTATTTTGCGGAATTTGATCTATTTGCCTGATGTGTTCACCCGTCTGCTGGAAAAATGTGCGAAATTTTATTTCCTTAAAATTTCGCACAAAAGGAAGGCAGGCGCCATGGATAATATGAAAGTATGATAACATCAAAAACAAGTAAATTTTTATGGATTGCGTTTTTCGTAACGCCTGCGCTGCTCATTGTCAGCGTTTTTATTTTACTGCCGCTTTTGATGAGCCTGTTCAACAGTTTCTTTGACTGGAATCAGCTACTCCGCGGCTCGTTCACCGGATTGGGTAATTTTAAAAAGTTGTTTTTTACCTTTCCGTATAATGAACGCTTTTGGAATGCGTTAAAGCACAACGGCATCTGGTTCTGTTGTACGATGCTCATTCAAAACAGCCTCGGATTGCTGTTCGGGTATGCATTAAGTAGAAAGATTGCAGGGCATGGCTTTTTTAAGCGCGTGTTTTTTATACCGGTACTTTTTTCCATTGTAGCGGTCGGTTTTTTGTGGGGTATGTATTTAAAGAGCGACGGACTTGTCAACAGCTTTTTGAACCTCATCGACCTCTCCTCTCTCCGGCGGGCATGGCTCGGCGATGAAAGCACGGCAACCTTTGCCATTATCGCAACCAACATTTGGCGCTGGGTAGGCTTTCCTTCACTCGTATTCCTTGCAGCCATCGACTCAATCGATCAAAGCTGTATCGAAGCCGCATACATAGACGGCGTAAGCGAAGTAGGCTTATTTTGGAAAATCATATTTCCACTCATCATTCCATCCATAACGGTTATCACGGTACTAACCGTCATCGGCAGCTTAAATGTTTTTGAACAGATATACACCATGACCGACCTCGGCGGCGGACCGAACTACAGCACCGACACCATCGGTACGCTTTTTTACCGCACAGCCTTCGGTTCGGTCGATACGGGTAACCCCGAAATCGGTATCGGCAGTACCATCGCTGTTATAATCTACATTATGACCTTTTGTATTTCGCTCGTATCCGTCGCAATCGGAAAAGCAAAGGAGACACAGGTATGAACATGAATTGGCGCATTAAAACTGCCTCTCCGATAAAGAGCCTTGTAATCGGCGGTATTTTAATACTGATGATTGTCTATGTTATTTTGATTGCGTATCCGCTTTTTAATATGGTCATATCCTCGCTAAAACCCACACGGGAGATTCTCCAACACCCGTTCGCCTTACCGGCAAATCCCGATTTTTCTTCGTACAAACGGGTTTGGATTGATATGGGGTTTTGCACCTTTTTTCTCAACAGCATCATCGTAACGGTATCCTCTATGGTATTAGTGCTGCTGTTCGGTTCAATGGCATCTTATGCTATCAGCCGCTACGTGTTCAAAGGGAATACCCTGCTGTATATGATCTTTTTAAGCGGTATTATGCTGCCGCTCAAAGCCGCTATTATCCCGCTTTTTATGATTATCAGAAAACTTGGGCTTATGGATAACTTTTTGTCGGTTATCTTCATTTTTACTGCAATGGGTATTCCCTCGACGATATTTATCCTTTCCGGTTTCTTTAAGGCTATTCCGGCAGACCTTGAATATGCTGCGCGAATCGACGGATGTAACGACTTTGCAATTTACAGCAAAATTATGATGCCGGTCATCGCACCCGGGATTGCGTTGGTAACCATCTACAATGCGGTTCCTATTTGGAACGACTTCTTTTTCCCGCTCGTCTTTTTACATAATAGAAGTTTGAAAACCCTACCGGTCGGCCTCAGTACCTTTTTCGGTCAGCACAGTACCAACTGGACGCTCCTCTTTACCGGATTAACTGTAGCCATCTTACCGATGATGATTCTCTATTTATTTATGAGTAAGTATTTTATTAAGGGAATGACCGCCGGTGCAATAAAGTAGTAGGTGTAGGAGGTTGATATGAAAGTCGGAATTAAAGGAGATACTTGCTTTACCGTTACAAAAGAAATGTTGGCCAGTCAAGACGGTGACGATACGCTTGAGGTGTTTTCGACGCCGAACATGGTTTTAAAAATTGAGCGGACTGCAGCACTCAGCGTACTTCCATTCTTGGAAGAAGGATATACGATGGTCGGGGTAAAAGTTGACATTCAACATACTGCAGCAACCCTTGAAGGGATGAAAGTGTATGTCCATACCGAACTGATAGACATCAGTGAGAATGGAAAATTCTTGACTTTTAAAGCGGAAGTATCAAACGATAGAGGAATTATCGGCAGCGGCACCCATGTACGGGCAATTGTCAATAAAAAACGCTTTATGGAAAAACTCCGAGCTTGCAGCACATAATGATATTCACTGGTTTTTACCTACTCACCTGATGCGTTTACCCTGTGACATCGATGCAAAGACATCGATGCAAAGACCTTGCATTAAGAGAATGTTTTCCGTACAATGCGGGATAAAAAGATATGCTAAAAAGTGCCGTCTAACTAATCCTTGCATAGCTTTTTAGCTCAAGTTTTTATAGGAGTTATTATGAAACGTATTACCCCCCTGTGTTTATTGCTTGCAACGCTCGGTATTGTCCTTTTGAGCGGTGCCTGTGCCTCTACGTCAAAAAAGCATGATCCCGACTTCCTCGGCAATTATCCGGTTCAGTCGTTAGGTGTACTGCATCTCAATATAGTAAAACGTTATTCCAACGATTTACTGCCACGCGACATCAGCTTTGTTTTTGAGCCGTCAACCAACACTGTTAAATTCCATCATAAAATGATGGGAGATAATATTTGGATTTCCTTAAAAAAGAAAGAGCGTGTACTTCTACGGGATGCTATTGAACAATACCTCGCAGCCTTCGCAGATAAAACACTGACTCTTGAAGGTGCAAAGAAAAAAGGAGCATTTGGAAAAACCAATGTCGTAATGACGTGGGGATTATTCGGTGGAGCACATGAAGCGCTCCCAACGTTGCGGTTCGATTATCAGTTTATTACTCCGCAGCGACCGTATTTCATTCTTGCCAATGCGACAACGCAAGCGAGCGACGGCGCTAACTGCCCTGCAATACGGATTGCAATTTCACCCGCACAATGTCAAGATGTTTTAAAAGCATTAGACGAAAAAGCACTTTTACAACTTGTAGAAGAATTAAAAGCCGACTATGACAAATACGATGAATTCGATTCAAATACATCGGCCGTTAAAAACATAGAAAATGTCCCCGAAGGAAGCGATACCCCTGTAAAGCAGGACGACGTTTCTTTTGATGAGTTTTAAAAACTCTCATCAGCTGATGGACATCCTTGTCCACCAGCTGATGAGATCAACTTTGTAAAAGTAAAGTTGGTTTTATAGGAGGAATTATGTGCAGTAAAAGGTTATTCGGTTTGGCTGCAGCGGGTATGCTGATAATTGCAATCGGTATTTCCGGCTGTGCGGGAACGCCCCGAAATTCTCGACCGTTGGTATTTCAAACGGACTTCGGATTAAAGGACGGAGCTGTCTCGGCAATGAAGGGGGTTGCTTTTACTCAATCGGCTGCGATTCCGCTCTACGATCTTACCCACGAAATACCGGCTTACAGTATCTGGGATGCAGCGTATCGACTTTTTTCAGACAGTAGAATACTGGCCGGCAGGTACCGTTTTTGTATCGGTAGTTGATCCCGGTGTCGGTACCGACCGCGATTCGGTTGTCTTAAAGACTAAGACAGGTCACTATATTGTTACCCCTGACAATGGAACACTTACGCTTGTTGCAGACCGGTTAGGAATTGCGGAAGTCCGTTTAATCGATGAAGCGGTGAACCGCCGGAAAAATTCCGAAAAGAGTTATACCTTCCACGGACGTGATGTATACGCCTTTACCGGTGCACGGCTCGCAGGGGGGATTATCAGCTTTGAGCAAGTGGGACCGGCAAAAAAAGAAATTGTCCGACTTCCTTACGAGAAACCTCGTTTTGATAACGGCTCACTGTTAGGCACTATCCCCGCCCTCGATGTGCAGTATGGAAATGTGTGGACAAATATCAGCCGTGAAACCGCTGATGCATTAAAATTAGCCGTCAATGATGTCGTGCAGGTAACGGTATTCAATAACGGAAAGCAAGTGTATACCGGTTCTATGCCGTATGTGAACAGTTTCGGTGATGTTCCCGACGGAAAGCCGCTGCTGTATTACAATAGCCTCGATTGCTTATCGATGGCATTAAACATGGATAATTTCGCAGCAGTACATAAAATCGAATACGGCGGCGAATGGACAGTGAAGATCACCAAAGTTACAAAATAACATCCTTTTGAAAATATACGGGATAGCGAAAAAGTAACCAACCTTTGAGACATCCCGTATTGCAAAAGGACATGTATATGCATCAAAAAAACAAGACCGGCATACAGTATGCTGCCGTTTTTAAGTTCCTATTCCGCATCTATGCGATGACGGTATTCGGAATCAGCCGATGGCAAGATTTTATCCGGAAAAGCAGCAGCCGTACTCACCGCGGCAACCTACACACGCAAGGGCAAACGGTAATAACCATTAAAGAAAGAGCCGCAGGAAATAACTCAAGGAAAGAAACTTTCGGCAGCGCTGCTGAAAATACGGGAGAAACTACCTCTATCGTTAAAACGGGGATTTTCATCCTATTTTTAATATACATAGGCGGCTGCTTTATTATGTTGTTCAGAATGCTCACAATAAATCTCTACAAGAGTTTACAGCCGTTAGGGATGCAGCGTCTCTTGTTTGAAATTGAAATCACAGCGTTGTTTGCCTTTCTCTTTATTTCCAATTTTCTGCTGACGCTTTCCACATATTATATCGGAAGCATCGAACAAACGTTGCGGGCGATGCCTATTCCATCCCGTATTTTTTTTCGGTGCAAAATTCCTTGCCCATTGTTTACCGGCTCTGATTATTTCGATAAGTTTTTTTCGGAGTTACCGCATCAGTATACGGATACTATGAGCGCTCACCGGCTGCATTCTATATAACGGCATTAACCGGCGCCGTTTTTTTTCCGCTGCCGGTTATCGGACTGTGTTACCTTATCAACATCATCGTTATGAGGATGACGAAGATTTTTAAACAGCGCCGATTCGTAATGCTGATTACCGGTCTACTCGGTATCGTGATGGCGCTTGGAATCAATTATTTTGTACAATCGGTCAATATGCTGCACGAGCGTCCTAACTTAGTAGAAGTTCTTACACACACCCGGCAGGGTATTGCTGCCGTTACACGCTGTCTGCTACCCGTACGTTTTTTTGCAGCAGCTCTCTCAGCGAACTCTTTTTCTGCATCGATCGGTTCGTTTCTACCGTTTATCGCGAGTTGTATTGCAATTCCGGCAGCGCTTATCGCTTTGCTTTCGGGAGTGTATGAAAAAACGCTGGACGGGTTTGATGAACAGGCTGTAAAACGGCTCGCCGCTTCCGAAACGGCGAAATTTATCCGCCGCAGATTCACACGACGCTCAGCCTTTACTGCATTACTGTTACGGGAAATCCATATACTGAACCGCGAGCCGGCGTATCTTTTAAACGGGCCGTTCACGATGATACTGCTGCCGCTCATCTACGGCATTATGTACCTTACCGGCTCGCTCAACCTACCGCCGGAAACGGAAGTCCTTATGCAGGGCAGTACGGGGCTTATGATTGCAGGGGTATGCGGCGCTTTTCTCGGCTCGGCACCCGGCATCGCGGCAACATCCGTTTCCCGTGATGCAAAAAACCTTGGATTAATAAAAAGTCTCCCCCTTTCAATAAAGCGGTATATGCAGGCGAAGCTTGCACATGCAATGCTCTTTGCAGGTATCGGTTCTATAATAGGTGTAGGCGGCATTGCGCTTCTTTTTTCGCTAACGCCGCTGACAACCATCACTGCATTTATAATTGCACTCTCGCTCGCCCTGTTCTGCAACCTACTTGCGCTGATGCTGGATACCGCGCGTCCAAAGCTCCACTGGGACACACCCGCAGCGGCAGTTAAGCATAATCTGAACACTATCATCATGCTATGTTCCGACCTGTTGCTTTTAAGCATCACCGTAACGGCAGCAACGCTGACGTCTATGCCGCAGCACTGCTATTTGCTGTGTTTTAGCGGTATTCCGCTGCTCGCAAGCGGCATTATGGCACATTTCTTTTGGCCCTACGCAGAGCGGAAAATGAATGAGATTGAAATTTAGATTACGAAAAATCTAAAGCTGAAAACGCGGAAAGAGCATACGGAAAAGACTTATATGCTCTTTTTTATGTAAATCTTCTTTATGATGAGAGAAAGCAAAGATATGCTCTTCCGAACCTGCTAAAAGGAGAATATCATCTGCGGCAAACCGATAGTCAGGTTCAATAAACTCAAAAGTTTCAGAATCTTGCTTGCGTACTGCCACAATATTGAGACCGAGTTCTTTCCGTAAATTTGCTTCAAGGAGCGTCATGCCGATATATTTTTCATTAATGTTTACTTCCGCCAGTGCAAGATCCGCTGAAATCGGCAGAAAATTCAACAACAAAGTTGATGCCAACATCGGCATAACCCGCTTTGCCGCTTCACGGTCGGGAAAAATCACCTTGGTTGCCCCGACCATGGACAGCAAATTCTCATGTTGGTCGGTTTCGGCCTTTAAGACAATCTCTTTAATGCCAAGCTGCTTTAAATATTTGGTTACCATCAGCGAAAGCTCAATTCTACCGCCCAGATCAACAATCGCAGTACCGATTCTTTGAGGAATATTTCTACGGAGACTCTCTTCATCGGTGATATTTACGACAGAGCCTTTAACAGCCTTGCCTTCATACTTTTTAATAAGATTAGGATCCTTATCAATAATGATAACTTCATCGGTAAAACGGAGCAGTTCTTCCAACATACGGACACCGAACGCGCCTAAACCGATAATTACGAATCTATTCATACTGTCTCCTCTTTACCGATACATATTATGCATCATTCGGCGCTATGCCCCTTTTGTGAAGATTTAAAGATTTTTTCCGATCGCATAACATAAATACTGAAGCCGATAAAAAGCAGTAAAAGCACAATTCCGATAATCTTCATAAAATGACTGCCCCTTTGCCCGAGAAAGTAGACCAGCCAGAATAAAGCCGAAATATTGCAGACCGCTGCAATAGCGTCAAAACAAGCAAACTTATAAAACGGAAAATTGACAAAGCCGGATGTCATTGAAATAATATTACGTACACCGAAAGGAATAAAACGTCCACACAAAAAGGTAAAAAAACCGTGCCGGTTAAGGGCACGGGAAATACGAATGACACTATTTTCGCTTATCAATTTTGAAAAGAATCTGCTGGAAATCCTGCCCCTCCCTAAAAGCCATCCCCAAAAGTACACAAGGCAATCACTGATCACTGCTCCAAAATAAAGAGCAGCATAGAAGGCAGGAATAGATGCTTTCTCTTGTTTACAGAGCAAGGCTGCAGTAATAACAATGATATCTTCCGAAATCGGAAGGTTAAATCCTCCGAGAAGCAAGCTGATAAAAATAACCAACGGAAAATAAGAAATATACTGCCCTATCCACGCGGCAATTGTATGAAACATTGAAACAATCTATCATACCTCCGACAACTTTTCAAGTTCGGCGATCCAGACGGCAGCGTTCATATCGCTCGGCATTTGCCATATCCCTCGCGGAGAAAAACTACCGAAACCTACCTGCACACCGTCGGGAGCACAGGAACGTTTAAACTGCTGAGAAAAAAGCCGCCGGTAGAAGATACGCATACAGCCGAGTATCTGTTGACGATTATACCGTTGTTCCGTAGAAAAACAATGTTCGGCAAGCAGAAGAATTTTTGCAGGACTGAAATCCGTATGGAGAATATAATATAAAAAGAAATCATGCAGCTCATAGGGACCGAGTATGTCCTCGGTTTTTTGCGTAATGATCTGTTTTTGTGCAGGCAGCAGTTCGGGACTAATCGGCGTATCGAGAATATCCTGTACAACGGCGTAGAATTCGGTATGCTTATCGGCATCCGGCAAAAAGGCGGTTGGATAGGCTGCAACATAGCGAATACAATGGCGCAACAGTGTTTTGGGGATACCGGCATTAACGTTATACATCGACATGTGATCACCGTTATACGTTTCCCAACCGAGCGCCGATTCGGAAAGATCCCCCGTGCCGACAAGCAGTGCACCGAGCTGATTTGCTTTATCCATCAGAATTTGGGTACGCTCACGAGCTTGCGCGTTTTCATAAACGGTATTGCAGAGATCTGTGGGATGTCCGATATCCGCAAAATGCTGCATCATCGCTTTTTCTATGGGAATAGTCAGGGCGGTACATCCAAGCAACTCGGCAAGCTTGAGCGCATTGGACTTGGTTCTATCCGTTGTTCCGAATCCGGGCATAGTAATTGCCGTAACCGAATCGGGTTTCTGGCGGAGCATTCGAGAAGCAAGGACTGAAATAAAAAGCGCCAATGTGGAATCCAAGCCGCCCGAAATTCCGAGCACGGTTTTTGTACACCCCGTATGGTACATACGCTTAGCAAGCCCGCGTCCCTGAAGTTCTATTACCTGCGAGAAAAAGCTCTCCCATGCTTGCTCGTTATTTTGTACCGCAAGAGGGATGAACGGATTGGGGTTGCGCGGACGGACAAGCAGTACCCCTCGGGAAGGAATGGTCGGGATAACAATACGGCGGCAAGCCGACGGACTACGGCCGAGACCGGAGGGAGCCTCGCAATCCATATCTGCAAGGGTAATAGCAGCTTCATCTTCATAGCCGGAAAAATTGAAATCACCTGATGTTTTATTAAAGGTGGATAGCTCAAAGCCGTTTGCTGCCGCCAACAACTCGCCGTTTTCATAAATACCCCGCTCGCCCGCACAGGCAGTATCGGTTGTAGATTCCCCCCAACCGGCGTTGACAAACAAAACCGTATTTCTTTCCTGCTTTGACCGAGCAGCAGCGCTGCGGCAGAGTTCCGTAAAAGAACCTGCAAACGACGCCTGTGCGAGCGGCTCAATGTAGAGCGCCGATCCTGTTACCGTGAGAGTATTGTCCGCCGCCGGAGAAGTGTTTTTGTTTTCGGCTTGACTTTGATTCCGTGCATTTTTTTCGCTGCCGATTACAAACGAAAACCGGCTTTTTTCCACTTCAAACAGCAAATCCGAACCGAACGGAACAGCGGTATTTTGCAAGCCGGTAAGAATTACCGAGGGTTCTCTTCCGTCATATATGGAAAAAACGCGGGAATGTACGGTTCCATCAAGCGGTACAATACCGTAGATAGTCCCCCTACTGAAGACGGCAACAGCACTGTAGATGTTCCCTGAAAAAAAGAATGGGAAACCGAGCACACCGATAATAGGCTCCATGGAAGTTTGCCGGACGATATACTCAAGTCGATCTTCTGCAGCATTCAATAATGACCGCTGCCCAAAAAGAGTACCGCAGCTGGAGGTCGTGAGCGCCAATGCAGGGAATACGGCAATATCGGCGCCCATTTCGGCGCTTTTTCGCAATGCACTGATAATTCGCTCGGCATTACCGGCACAATCTCCAACCGCACAGGGAGAAACTACCGCAGCAACCCGATAAAATCCGTAGTCGTGTATATTCATTTTTCACCTCCCCGTTTTTGTCGCTTCAGATGCGGCAGTTCTTTTCGTTTAAAAAGTTTGCGAAAGCCTGTATGTTGCTTCCTTTGCGTACGTAAAAGAAGGACAACTTTTAGCCAATTTGTAATAGAGATCATTTGCTTGTACGACAAATCCCTGTCGGTACAACAAATCGGCAAACTGCAAAAAGACATTCCAAATTTGCTTGGTTTCCGTCCAGTGCAGGATTTCATTATTTGCACCGATTCTCAGCAATAGATCGGAAAAGTCGCTGTACCTATACATAAAATCCGTCTTTTTCAACGTATCGCTCAAATAGGTAACTGCGATATCGGCTCCGAGCAGCGCAGTCCTGAATGCGCGGTCGTATTCTTCGACACGGAGATAAATATCGGTCAGTTCAATATAAGCACGAAGCGCTATATCATTATGATGCCGGTATAATGAAAAAAACTTTTCAACCGTCTGTTCATTTTTAATCGTATGGATCATCGCCCTCAAGGTTGCACTTTCAACATTGGTAGTTCCATACACAGGATCTTCCGTTAAAATGAGAAGAAGATATTTTTCTTGATCGTCATACTGCTTTAATAAGCCGGAAATTTGAGCAAGCGAATAAATAATTTCAAACCGCATATCGGGGATGTATAAGAAGTCTCTCGCTTCCCATGCTGCCTGATAAAACCGGCGCGACTGTGTCAGTTCTCCTTCCAGCTCATAGACCTTTCCGATTAGATAATCGCATTCGGGATAAACATCGCTCTTCTTTAACCACGCAAGTACTGCAGAAATCGACTTATCAAAATAAGCAGGAGGATGAATAAGAAAAATCCTATCGAGGATTGCACACGCTTCATAATCCTGCCGCTTTTCCAACACGCGGTATACGTCCGAAATAAGATCACCGGCAGCCCTTACCTGATGCGGTTTAAGCGCGGCAAAAAGATAGTCATACTGAGCGGTTACCTGCGTTTTATGCATTTCACGCGCTTGCCTGAACAAAAGGAGCGCTTTACCGAATTCACGTGCTTCATACGCAACCTTTCCTTGCTCAAGCAGATGCCAAGGGTATTCAAGCGAGTCGGTCGATACTTTTTGTGCATACAGAAACACACTGATAAGGATTGTAAAACATACTATTACAAACTTTTTCATAAACTCCTCAGCTCCTCCTCAAAGACCGCATCGATAACCGTATTTTTTTCCGTTTCCGTCAAGCCTTGTATATCGATACGCCGAACGATAACGCCCCTCTTAAACAATAGGATAACGCTTTCCGCGCCGGTAATCCCGATGTCGGCAAATTTTCCCTCGCCTGGCCCGTTGACAACACATCCCATCACTGCAACCGTCAAATCTTTCTTTTCGGCAAACAGCCGATGCTGCCATCGTGCAACAAAACCGTGAACATCAAACCCATTGCGACCGCAGCGGGGGCACGACACAAGTCTGATACCGCCTTTCCGTTTACCGCATTCAGTCAAAATTTCCCGCGCTGCAATAACCTCATTTTCCATAGTATCGGAAAGGCTCACCCGCACGGTAGCGCCGATATTCCGTTCAAGCAGTTTTGAAAATGCGAGGGCGCTTTTGACAATCCCCGAAACCAAAGGACCCGCTTCCGTAACACCTAAATGAAGCGGCGCAGTGGACCGGGCGGCAAACAGCTCATTGGCAATGATAGTCTCTTTCACCGACGATGCTTTCATCGACACAAGATACTGCGTAAAGCCGTGTTTATCGAAAAGCGCCGCTTCTCGCTGCGCCCCCGCTACCAACGCGGCTGCCCTCGCATCCTCCGCATTGCGTCCTTCGCGAATTTCCTGCTCCATACGGTTTCGTATATCGACGGGGAGAGAGCCGCTGTTAACCCCGATGCGGAGCGCCGTTCCGGTATCCTGTGCTTTTTTAATAACCGCGCTCACCCGCTCTTCCGTTCCGATATTCCCCGGATTGATACGTATCTTTGCGGCGCAACCATCCATACAGCGCAACGCAAGCCGATAGTCAAAGTGAATATCGGCAACAAGCGGCATCGGCGTCATTCCGGTAAGCTTCACAAACGCTTCAGCGCTTCCGACATCCGGTACGGCAAACCGGAGAATGTCGCAACCGAGCTGCTCCAGTGCGGCTATCTGTCGTACCGTCTCCTGTAATGTATCCTCACGCAACGGCTGCTTCCACATAGTCTGGATAGCGATGGGGGCATCGCCGCCGAGTTCAATGCTCCGAACGCTGCCCTTGCCTCCTATCCGTAGTTTTTCCGCCGTATACATATCTTCTCCAATCAGCGTTTATTTTCCGGCACTTGACTTTGATGAATACCGGCAGCTTTTAAAAAGAGGATGCCGCCCCGTTGCTGAATTTTTCCCAATACTTCTATCGGACGCTCAGCATCTATTCTGACCGAAAAATTACAAAAGATAGGAACAACACCTTCCAGCTGAATACGCTCACTATACCCCACCAAAAGATCGAAGCTCGTATTGTCCCCATCGGATTGTACATTTGTTGCACGCCCCGACCAAATGGTCCAGCAATCAAGATAGAGCGGAATATCGGCGCGCACATCGCTATAGGCGGGAATATCCCGAACGGTATCGAATCCCGGCGTTGCAAAATAATCCATCAACAATCGCGCTTTTTGTTTAATCGAATGAGCAGCGTTCGACGATAAAATACGATTAACTTCAATCTGCGCAAGATTATCCCTCGAATCCTGAAAATATTTCTGCGCATTCCGATATGCCGCAAGTACCTCTTTTTCCGAAAGTGTATATCGATACGTTCCGCTCGTATCAATCGGGCGCGCTTTTTCGTCCGACAGCAATGTGAATGCCGAAAGATCTGCCCTATTATTATTCCGCGTCCATGTCGGCAGAGGTTTTTTTCACCAATACCGTTAGTGTAATTACCACGACACACACGGCGCCTACAAGACAGCTAAACAAAGCTATTCTTTTTTTAATATAGGACTGCACTCCGGGACGGGGGTAAAACTTTTTTATTTCGCCCGATTGAACGGCGTCCCCTATTGCTTCCGGTGTATTATGTGTCCGGATAAAATCCAATCCGCTACGTGCCAATACATGATTAGGATTATACTCAATTGCTTCCAGATAATAGTCGATCGCACGTGCGGTATCACCACGCCGTAAAAACAACACAGCCTGCGCACACAGTAAATCGGGATCGGTCATTTTAATACGCCGTGCGCAGGTCAAATAATCAACGGCTCCGCCGATATCCCCGGCATGCAAACAAGCAAGTCCTAAATATAGATAAAAAGGAAACGATTTGTTAAACGAAGCATTATACACGACATCTTTCGCATCACCCGACACAACGTATTGCGTAACATGGGGTTCCAATAAATTGATGACCTGTTGATAATTCCCCTTTGCAAATTGTTTTTTTGCTTGTTCAAGAATCGATGACGGCATTATTCTTCCTGCATGGCCTCTATAGCATTATCTACTTCCGTGCGTAATTTCGCAATCTCTTCCATAGATAATTCGTCGGGAGACTTTTCAAGCACCGCAATTTTATCCAACAGCTCCTGTACATACCGGTAATCTTTTTTCGGTTCTTCCGGTTTTCCCAAGGCATCCTGTTGAGCAGATTGAGCGACCGAGGATTGCTCTGCAGATACTGCCGATGCGGGAGTATTATCGTCAGGCTGTGTTTTAGTGGTGGCAGCGGGTTGATTTGCCGAAACAGGACGATAGATCGTCGTAACAGTCAAGTTTCCCACCGGACCGGTAGCAGATCGGCTGGTTTTCTCCGGCGCTGCTTGAGTCTGTTGAGTATATGCTGAATATGCTGTTACCGTATCAGCTGCATTTCGGTAATCGTAAAAGCCGATACAGTTTGTAACACTGAACGTTTCTTTATAGAGTACCTTCTTCTCAGACCACACGTATAAAAGCCCCGGATCGGAAAATGCATACTTACGGAATGATCTGCCGCTTACGTAAGAAGGTAGCCACTTCTTTGTTACCAGCCGCTCCCAATTTGCAATATACACAGATGTCGGTACCGTTACATATTCATTTCGTAAGAAGAAGAGGCAAGCATATCCTCTATCTGCAGAAAAGATAACGGAATCTTTTTCCAACACCGGCTGCAGCATCAGTTCCGCTCCGATTTCACTGCGCAAGTCCGTATACAGCGGAACAAGATTTTTTTTCACCTAACGAAGTGTCAAATAGAGCCTTTAAACCGATATCGGCAATATCCCCCGAAATATTTTGAATTTCAGTTACAACTTTTAAGATCTTTCCCGTTGAGCGCTGTTTTGAAGGTACAAATGAAAATGTCTGAGTCGCCAGAAAATCCATGCTGATCTGGAACATAACCGTTATCTCGTTTTTTGACTGGCTAATGATAATTTTCTTTCCGCTTTTATTATTAAGATGGAATATCTTACCATTAAAGAGCACCGAATAAATATTCACGGAAGATTGAGAGCGATCATCATACAGCGGCTCATACACACGGGCATCTTCGACCTTTGAGTGATATAAACAAAAATTACCCGTATTAGGATAAATAACCAACTTTAACGGATCACTGATCATTTCGACTGTATTTTCCGCTGCAAATAATCCGCTCAGCACCCATGCCGAGAGGCATAATAGAATCATCTTTTTATTGGGTAGCCACATTATTTTACTCCTTTGATATGCTGTTCATAGAGTTTTTCCAAGGTTTGGGTACGAGCTTTCAATTCCGCCAGTTCCAGACGGCGCCTTTCAAGTTTTTGCCGCTCGGCTTCTTCTTGTTCTTTTTGTTGCTGCTGTTCCCGTATACGCAGATTTTCCTGTTCTTCGCTTATCAGAGACAGCGTTGCAGAAATTTCATTGATTTTTTTTCTCCAACGCTCTTAAACGGTCGGCAAAGTATTCGGTCTGTTTTTCGTCCGCTAACGGAGCTGTCTCCCCAACCGGTGCAGCTTCGGTACTGCTGCCCGTGCTATCTGACGCAATTGGAGCATCTGTGTCATCGGATTTCGGTTCGGCGGATTCGAATGCTTTTTCAGTCTGTGCCGATGCAGGTTGTGTTTCATTCGCCATCTGCAAGAGTTCCTCCCGGACCGATTGTTGATCGATAAGCACGATTTTATATCGAGCCTCGTTCACCTTTCCCGACTGAGGATAATTCACGACAACTTTGCTAAAAATTTGACGGGCTTCGGTGTGATTCCCCGTTGCGTAAAGATTTTCACCTATCCAATAATAAGCTGATGGAATCTTTGGATGATCGGGATACTTTTCAATAAACCGATAGAGGATATCCGACGATGCTTCATACTCACCTGATAAATGTAAAAGCCGCCCCTTTTGATAACTCACTTCGGCGGCGCGTTCATCTTCAGGGGCTGCTTCCAAAAACGCATCGGCATACTTCAATGCACGTTCATAATTTTGTGCAGAAGCTTCGGACATTACCAGCCAGTAGAGCGCCTCTGTACGATCATTCGGTTCTGCTGTAATAAGTACCCGCTCAAATGATCCCTCCGCAACAGTCCAATCGCCGCGGCTGTATGCATCCAAACCGCTCAGTAAATCGGCGCTTTCGGCAAAAATACTGCAGATACCAAAGCACACAAGATAAGCAAATACTAATTTTTTTTTCATTTCTTTATCTCTCCGGAAAAAAAAGATGACCCCGAAACAACAACATCGGCGCCGGCATTGCATACAACCGGAAGTGTTTCCGCATTAACGCCGCCGTCAACCGAAATCAAATAGCGATAACCGTATTTTTCACGGTATTCACACAGTTTCTCAACCTTGCCGAGACATTGGGGAATCATCGTTTGTCCGCCAAAGCCCGGATTAACCGTCATTACCAACACAAGATCGACGAAGGGTAACACCTCATCTAAAAGATGTACAGGGGTTGACGGTACGATGCTGATACCGGGTTTCATACCTGCGGCACGGATTTCCGTAATAAGCCGATGGGCATGTATTGCCGCTTCAATATGAAACGTAAAATAATCGACGCCCGCCGCCGCAAAATCTTTCACAAAATCTTGAGGACGAGCAACCATTAAATGCACGTCAAAAGGAAGGGTGCTTTTACTTCGCAAGCTGCGTACAACGGGAGCGCCGAACGTTAAATTCGGTACAAAAGCTCCGTCCATCACATCAAGATGAACCCATTGTCCCCCGTTTGCTTCAATAAAGTGTAGTTCTTCAGCAAGCCGTGAAAAGTCTGCACTCAATAAAGACGGCGCTAATATAAACGATGCCCCCATCGTCTTTAAACCCTCCCATAAAAGTCAAGAAGAAAGTACCAACTTTCAATTGACTTTTTACGCACGTTCGCAACAAAGTGCAAACATACATATAATATACAAGATACCGATTACAATATCGGAATTTTTTTCAAAAGTTTGAACCGGCCATCAGCATTAAGAAAAAAATGAACTACGGAATGATCGCATCTTTATGATACCGGCAATCGAAATTTTTTCTTTGCATTGCGTGTTATCTTCTTGAATCACCAAGAGTGCATCATGTTCCGTTTTTTCAATTGCAATAGGAACACCCACAATTATCCGACGGCCGGAAACCCCATCAATCGACACTTCCAAACGGCTGTTGTCGGCAATTGCAGTTTCCGCAAGGTGAATTTTCCCTAAAAAATCAAGCCCCGACACTTCTCGAACACCGTTATCTGTCGGCGCTCCATTCAGCTGTTCTTTAGTGATGATAAGCTTTTTTGCAATTTTTTCCTTCAAGCCTTGCTTATTATACTGATCGATCGGCATCGTATCTACAACAGCTTGCAGTTCCCGAATATGTTCGGAATAGTCGTTTTTCTGTTTGCATTGAATTGTGCGCCGTTTTTTCGCTTTTTTATCAAAGCGGTCAAGCGCGGAATGTCGGTATTCAATAGAGGCAAATCCGGCAGCAGTATATTGTCCCGTACCGCCCGTAGTATAAAAAGTTACATCCAGACCGGCGGACTTGATCATCATACGAACCGAATCCAAATCCATCTGCTTTATCAGATACACACCGTCGGCTAATTCCTTATAGATGATATCCTGAAGCCCTGCATTTTGTTTAAAAAGCTTCCGTTTTTCCTCTGCAACGGTTATAACAAACCCGTAGTACAGACCGACGGCGGTACACTGTAAGTACCATTCGGAAATGCTCACCTTTATATTTTGAGGGACTATCCCGCCGGAAGCTTCCTCAAGTAAGGCGATCAAAGCTTTATCGGTACAGCACCGCTCAAAACAGCGCAAACAAGCGGCACGTGTGATGGTAAACCTGCCGGTTGTCAAAATAGATACCGGTTCCATGCAACTGAGCACCGGAAATATCCGCCCAAGAGCGGTAAAGGGTAACATAGTTATTTCAAATGAAGGAGCGGCAATCAACGGCTGCTCTACCGATTCTTGATTAAAGGAGGCCGTATTCAACTGCCAATATTCCCCGACCGGCAGCAAAAACTTAAGCGCTTTGAGCGTATCGATCATACGCAGTTCATCCTCTATCATCATATCAGGGAAAATCGAGACATCTCCGTTTGTTTCGGCATGTAAACGCAGGAATAAAAAATCAAAAAAGCGCTTCAATGCGATATCATCATACAGCCCACGAGGATCAAGCGAGGTTAAAAAATCCGAAAAGAATTGCGCCCGTTTTTGCATACTCTCACGACGTGCATGGCCGTACACTGCGGCGATAGTATACATCTTTCGGTCAAACGGCTTTTGCTTAAAAAACTCCTCCCATCGCCCTTGCTGGGGAGTAAGGCTTGCGGACTCCACTATCAGCAAACCGAGATTTTGTAAGCCGGTACAGAGCGTTTTAAAACAGCCGATATCAGTTGCTGCATCCTGAAAAACCGCTTTAAGCTGCTTTTCGGCTTTTACTTTAAAAGCGCCGTTCATCTTCAGCACATCGGTTTCTTTGAGGAAGAAGGTATAGAGTCCGGCCAATACGATATCATCGCAAAGCGTTGCCTCACTCTGAAGTTCCTGTTCTCGCTGCGGTAAAAAAAGCGAGTGTGCATCCAATAAAGGTTCGACGGATTTATACAAAAACGGATTAATGCGGTAGTTGTTGATTAGTCTATCGTAATCATCGGTATAACAGTCCCGATAGAGAACAAGCCGCTCTTCCAGATTGGTCAGCCGAGTCTGTAACGCGGTTTCAGAAGATAAAAATATCAATAATGAACCGCGGTTGGTCACCGGCAGTGTATGAACGGCTGTTAAAATCAGCAGGTCGAGGCGATCAAGGCTTTCTATCATCGTCCGCTGTGTTTCGGGCTTCGACAAAAATCCACCGAGGCTCTCTACGAGACGTTGCTTATTAAAAGGCGTTTTAATTTCCCCCAGATACAGACGCATTAAGAGAAAAAACGTCCGTTCAGGAAGCTGCAGCATCGCCTCCTTCCAATCTTGATAGCCGTTTATCTTCATTATACTAACAATACATACCGCATTATCGGGCGACGATTGAGCTTTTCAGCTCGATGAGTTTTCTTTCGCCATACAAGGCATCCACCAAGGCAAAAGCGAATTCTTCAGCGGCTCCGGCTCCGCAGGCAGTAATAAATTGACCGTCACGGATGACACGCGCTCCTTTTATGGGCTGCGTCGGTAAATCTTCTCCCATACCCGGATAACAGGTGAATCGCTTCCTCTCAAGTAAGCCCCATCCGCCGAGAGCGAGCGCCGGAGCTGCGCAAATTGCCGCAACTAATCCGCCGTGTTTTGCCGTCTCGGTTATAAAAGAGCGAAGTTCGGCATTTTTACTGAGTGTACGGCTGTTCGGGAGCCCTCCCGGCAGGATTGCCAGTGCAGTACCTGCCGCCAACTGCTCGACATTTTTTTTCGCATTTGCCCCCTCGCCGATTAGCTCGGATAAGGTAATGTCACAGGTAACAGCAAGTCCGCGAGATGAGCGAATAACTTTTGCACCGACTCCGACTAATGTCAAATCGGCTCCGCAGCGACGTAAATAATCAAGCGGCGTAATCGCTTCAACTTCTTCAAATCCGTCTGCGATGAATAAAAATATTTTCTCCATTTATACCTCCGAAATTTCGTGCAAAAAGAAAAGAACCGCTTAAAATATTTCCAGTGCGGTTCTCTGCTGTTTCTCCCCTCAGACTAACGTTTTTTTCGTTCGGTTTCGGATTGACATTCGATGCACATCAATGCATAAGGAATAGCCCGAAGCCGGTCTTCCGGTATTTTTTTTGCACACTTGATGCACTTACCATACTTTCCCTGCTCGATACGCGCAAGAGCGGATTCAATGAGCTGCATCCGTTTGGCGTCTTTTTCATTCATACTCTCCAGCATCTTCCGGTCGGTATCTTCCGAAGCAATATCGCCGAAATCCTTAGGATCAACCGATTCAATAATCTGCTTAAAACTTTCATGGTTTGCTACAAATGTTTTGATAATTTCGGCGCGGCGCTCATGCAGAGATTGCTTCATCTCTTGATAAAACTGTTTCTCCATCTATTTTTGAAACTCCTTTTTTGTACCTTTTGCCATTAGTTGACAAACTAATGAATAGATTTTACAATTATAAGCGTTATTTCAGTAAAAAAGCAACTGAAAACTTCTAAAAACTGAAGTTTTTAGAGATTTCTATTAGATTCTTTTGCGATGTTTTATTTTGGAGGAATTGTGGCTAAAGAAGAAGCAATTGAAGTTGAAGGGATTGTCAAAGAATCCCTTCCCAACACGATGTTTCGTGTTGAATTAAAAAACGGTCATGTCATTTTGGCGCATTTATCGGGAAAGATGCGCAAACATTTTATTCGTATTGTTCCCGGCGACAGCGTAAAAGTTGCGCTCTCTCCCTACGACCTAAACAGAGGGAGAATTATTTTCCGCGAACGCTAACGACTGCTTTTAAAAAACGATACAAACGCTATTTTCAGGTTTTTAATGCCTTTCACAAGCAACGGCACACCGATAAAAAGACTTAAAAAACCAAAAGCATATATAACACGGAAACTGAGCAATCCGAGCCACAGATATAAGATACCGGCGAGTAAAGCTCCCAATCCTCTGCGATGCGAAACAGGCTCGTTTTCCTGCTCCGGCGAATGGTAGAACGTCCAGTGATACGATGTGCCGAACATCGTATCATCATCTTCTTCTGCAAACGGGTTATAGGTAAAGGGATTCTGCCGTGCATACTGTTGTGTGTAGGCTCCATATTGCTGCGATGCGGTGCCGCCGAGGTCATAATCGGCGCGTTTCTTGGAATCCGACAATACGGAATACGCTTCGTTTATCTTTTTGAACATTTCTTCGGCGGACGCATTTCCCTGATTTTTATCGGGATGATATTGCAGCGCCTTTGCACGGTATGCTTTTTTTATCTCTTCATCGGAAGCAGTTTTAGAAACTCCCAGAACCTCATAATAATCCATACGCCTAGCCTATCGTCGTGCCTTTAAAGGGGCAATCGTTTAAGATGTTATCGAGATTATCCAAATCGGTACCTCCGGCACAGATGACCTGTATCCCCGCTTTCTGCGCGCGCAGGCTTGCAACCGGATCAAAAGGAACATTTTTTCCGGGTATCCATTCCGTACCGACCAACCGAATAAATTGCTCCCATGAAATCGTATCAATCGGTTTTGCATCGGGATTTTTCTTAGGATCGTCGGTATATACTTTTTCAATATTTGACAGGTTGATCACCTGCTTTGCCGAAAAGCGCTCTGCCAGCAAAACCGCATCGTTATCGGTGGAAAAACCCGGCTTCCAACCGGCGGCTATCAATACCTGTCCTGAAAAAAGCTCCACTGCCGTAGGGTCATACACAACAGGATTAGGGCACATATCCGAAAAAATTGCTTTTAAAAGCTGCGCATTAAGCCGCGTCGCCATAATCCCAATCCAATCGGCTTCATCATTTGAGGGCGTGTTATCGGTAATATTTTTATATGCTTGTTGATACATTCGAGCTGGGCCGCCGCCGCCGACAACTAAAATCAGCTTTCTATCAGCCGATACGCTGAGCCATCTGCGTATATGGGAGGAAAAATCCCGTAAAAAAACTTCATTGGGCTGTTGAGGCACTACGATTGAGCCGCCCACCGATAAAACACGTACCATAAAGCTCCTCTTCATCCGTATTGATAGTTTCCCCTTTAGATAGCGAAACAATTAAAAACGATGCCGGTTACCGTCCATTTACAGGCTGTTTTACACTTTATAATGTAATAATTAATTTAAAAAAATGCAATTCTTTTAATACACTCCCGTGATCTTTGGAATACGCCAGAGTGCACTGTAGCCGCTGATATTCGGCGTGGCTTCTTCCCAAATAGACCGAAAGGCATAGCTTCGCACTTTTTCCGTCGTTTTACCGTTCGGTAACATAGGCGCTTGAGTTTGATACCCGCGTGAAAACGCAATATGATAGGCATCCAAATTGCCGAAATACCATCGCCCCTTATCGGCAACGCCGGTATCAAAGGGAATACCGGACGCAAGCGCCGGATCAACGGGAACCCAGCCGAAACCGTTTATATAGAACTCTGCCCACCAATGCAATACCGCTTTTTGTTCCGCGTCAACCAATAGTCCGGCGGCAGGAACAGCCGGTACACCGGCTGCGCGGGAAAGCGTACAAAACAGCAGCGCAAGGTCATACGAGCTGCCGTTCTTTTCTTCCAAAGCAGTGAGAATAGACCGACCTGCATCTGCCGCACTGCTTCCCCGCGCTTTTAGCTCTGAGGTTAAAAAGGTGTAGATACGCCGCGCTTTATTATATGGATTCGTTTCAGCCCCAACAATCTGCCGACACATCTTTTTAATGACGGCATGATCGGCAGGGAGAAATTCATCAGCTTCGGTATATGCGGCATATAAAAGCGGATTATTTTGTCCCGTTTTCCTGAGAGAAGCGACGTTGACATTCGTTTCAACTCTACTGCGGGATACGCTGTATTCTTGCCGGATCTGTATTTTACTGCCGGATTCAACATTATGAAAACGGTAAATACTCGCACCCTGATATGACGGTACAAACGGCTCCGGTTGAACGGAATTAATGGTAACGGTGCGCTGTGTTTCCGTTTTTTGCGGCAACGGTATCTGCAAAAAGAACGTATTCGGTATCTCAGCAAGAAAATCGGAAATTTCAACTTCGGAAACAAGACGATATGTCCTTGTATCCGTATAGGTTTTAGTACCGTATTTGTTTTTTAACCGGAACGGCACAGGATTACTTATTCCCGCTTCGGTAATAATCACGACATTTCCCGTATCTGCGGCATCAGGTACCCGTATCCGCAATTCACGATCGCTCCAAAATTCGTAATCGAAGTCCGATTCGCTGCATTCAGCGCCAGTCAACACCGCTTCTTTTGCAGTATTTTGCGCATAAACGGCATTCTGCGTTCCTGTAAATAGGACAACCGAATCATTCCGCGCGTGACCAAAGTTTTTACCGTGAATGGAAATCAGATCTCCCACATTGCCGGAATCGGCTTCCAAAGAATCGATAAACGGAAGATTTTCGTCTGCGGTACGTTTTGAGCTAACCGGAAAAACTGTCTGATTTACCAGCATAACAGCATTTCCTTGCTTATTCTTAGTCACCACGTACAGCATATCTTCATAAAGCGTATCGGGCGCTTCAAAAACGATCTTCGTATCCGTCCATTCAATACACCGGTCGGATTTAATTTTGTTATTGCCGATCATCAGCCACGAATGGATTGAAGGCTGTCCAAAATTCTTACCAGCTACGGTGACTCGTTCACCCGGTACGGTAACTTGAGGAGACACAGCGATAATAACATTGGAACGAATGGTAGATCGAGAAAGGAAAATAATACCGGCTATTATACCACCGATAACAAATGAAAAAACAAGAAAGCGAAAAAAGGGATACTTTCTTATGAGATAAAAAAGTTTCATCGATTGCTGATTCTTATATTGGGATCGGCAATGATATAGAGCGGTTGATGCTCCAATGAAAGCGGAAACGACGAAGAAGAAATTTTAAGATCGACTGTAGATTCAACCGGCTGAAATAAATTTTCATCTTTTGAATATAAGCGAGTAAATTCACCGACCGTAAAGAACTTAGCATTGGTATTCACCGATTTGGTCGATACGGCATAATTTTGAGTGCCGTTTGTTTGCGTAATACCGTAATCTATTTCGGTAATAGGCTTTTTGTTTTTCAAGCGAAACGGGAATAATCGGCGTGAAAGAAGATTGCGCAGCAGTAACCGAATTAACGGTATATTCTACTCTGAAGAACAATACGAGCGGCAGCAAGACAAAAATCAGAACAGCCGCAGCTGCTGCAGGAACAGGAATACGAATAGAAGAAGAAAACCAACGCTCACCTGAGTTTAATCCCCATCGTCGCTCTTGGGCTTGCAGTTTATTCTGTAATACGGCATTTCGCTTTTCAAGCAATTTAGCAAAAGAAGCACCCGCATCAAACTCCGCTCCGGTCGTAGGTTTTTGCATATAATGGTGTATCAGCTCATATTGACCGTATATCTTTTTACAAGCAACGCATTGCTGTAAATGCTGTTCTATTGTTCCCTTCCAAGGAAAAGGAATTTCACCGTCGATATAAGCAGACAAAAGATCTTTATTAGGGCATGTAGACATTATCTTCTCCTATAACTTTTGCTAAATATTCCCGTGCACGGAAAATACGGACTTTCACATTTCCTTCGCTAATACCAAGGATACGTCCAATCTCCTTATAATTCAACTCGGTATATTCGCGAAGCTGTAATACAATCCGCAGCTTTTCAGGCAACTGCTCCAATGCATGCTGTACATCTTGAATTGTTTCATCTTTCAAGAGCGCAGTTTCACCGGAGTCCATTTTGCGCTGATCTTCTTTAAAGGCACGCGTATATACTTTCCGCTCCAACACTCTCCGCTTTGCATAGTTAAGCGCTGCATTTTTTACCACTCTAATGAGCCAATACTTTGCATCGTTTAATGACGGAAACTTCATTTCTTTTTCCGTCATCTTAATCAATGCATCATGGCACAGATCCTCGGCAGCATCCTCTTCTCGTACAATATTATAAGCAACCTTGTACAGTGCAGGAACTGCCGCATCATAAATGGTTTTAAAATCCTTATCGGAAAGCGCATCTAACGGCGCTAATTCATCAAACAACTTAGTCTCCCCAAAAGTTACATCTTGCGCCACAGCGTTCCGTTTGCCGTATCTTCCAAAGCAATTCCGCGGTCTTTCAGCACGTTACGGATTTCATCCGCCCGTTTAAAGTCCTTATTCTTTTTCGCTTCCGTCCGTTCAGCGACCAAGCGTTCGATTTCTTCTGCATTATCGACCGATTCCATACCGGTATGAAGCGCCGCTGCTTCTTCTATTAAATGTAATGCAAGAACCGTATCGAAAATGCGAATTAACGTGATAGCTTCGCTTGCTTCAAGCCCCTTATCTTTCACTACCTGTTGCAGTACGGAAAGGGCGCGCGGCGTTGAAATATCTTCTTCAAGCGCCTGTATAAAGTCCGCCAGATAGCAGCGTGCTTTTTCAGTACGGAGCAGCGAAACCGACTGTTCGGCTGTCAGATTGTCGGAGGGAAAATCGGGAAGCGGTTTGGCTTCGGCAAGCAGATTGGCAATCCGCTGTTCAAGGTTTTTGCGTGCATTTTTTGCAGTATCCATCGCTTCCCACGAGAAGGTAAGCTGGCTGCGATAATGTCCTCCCAACAGCAGGAACCGGTAATCGAGCGGCGCATAGCCTGCATCAATAACCTTATCTAACGTGATAAAATCGCCGGTAGACTTGGACATCTTCCCTTTGTTCATCACCAAAAACTCGTTATGGAGCCAATATTTTACCCATTTTTTGCCGGTTGCTCCCTCCGACTGAGCTATCTCGTTCGTATGGTGTATACGGATGTGATCGATGCCACCCGTATGAATATCGAACTGCTCGCCTAAATACTTCATACTCATAGCGGAACACTCAATATGCCACCCGGGGTATCCCCTGCCCCACGGAGAATCCCACACTAAGGCCTGATTTTCGAACTTACTCTTGGTAAACCAGAGCACAAAATCATGAGGATTCCGCTTATTTTCATCAACTTCGATACGTGCACCGGCTTTGAGATCTTCGAGATTAATCGAGGCGAGTTCCCCGTATTTAGGAAAGGTCATAATATCATAGTAGAGGTTTCCGCCTGCCGAATACGTATGCCCGTTTGCTTCAATCCGTTTGATCAGCTCTATCATATCGGATACGTGGTCGGTAGCCTTGCACACAACATCGGGGCGGCGGATGTTAAGCCGCTCGGTATCCTTAAAGAACGCTTGAGTATAGAAATCGGCAATCTCCAACACGCTCTGTCCGCGTTCCTTTGCCGTTTTAACCATCTTATCTTCGCCGTCATCGGCGTCGCCCGAAAGGTGTCCAATATCGGTTATGTTCATCACATGGGTTACCGCATAGCCTAAAAACCGCAGCAGGCGAGACAGCGTATCTTGAAATATATATGCTCGTAAGTTACCGATATGCGCATAGTTATATACGGTCGGCCCGCAGCCGTAAAAACCTACTTTTTTCGGATCGACGGGTACAAACTCTTCCATCCTATGTCCTAATGTATTATATATGCGTAAACTCATAAAAATCTCCCTATAATAAACGATTGCCGCTTTTATAAATGCCGCTGATAGTATATAGTGTTTTAGTATGTTTAATCTAGAAGAAAAAGAGAAAAAAACCAGCTTCCCGGTTAAAATCCGTGATATAATACAAAAAAATGTCAAATTAAGTCCATTTACGAGTTTCAAAATCGGTGGAAATGCCGATATATATATTACGCCTTCATCGCCGGAGGAGTTGGAGACAGCGCTTGCATTTATTAAAGAAGAGCAGATACCGGCGATACTGCTTGGCGGAGGAACAAACCTACTGATTCCGGATGAAGGAATACGGGGAGCTGTTATCCATACCCGCAGATTAAATAAAATCATGCCGGTGGAATCTGCGGGAAAACGGTTTGTTCAAGCGGAAGCCGGAGCGCTGATGCAGGATCTAACGGAATTCTGCGCAGATCACGGTCTTACAGGCTTGGAAGATTTTGCAGGGCTTCCCGGAACAGTGGGAGGAGCTGTCTTTATGAATGCCCGCTGTTACGAAAAATCGATTTCCGACGTATTGGTTTCCGTATCAGTGTTGTGTTTTTCTGAAAAAGGCTGCACAATAAAAGAGTTCAAATACCGCCAAGAAGACTGGGGTTATAAACGCTCACCGTTTCAGCCTCAAAATAAACGGTATGCAGAACTGAATGAAAGCCGGACGGTGATACTTTCCGCAACGTTCCGAGTTGAGCAAGGAGATATAATGCGCATCCGTAAAATAATGGAGAGCCGCATTGCGGATAGGACAGCGAAGGGGCATTTTAAACTCCCTTCGGCGGGCAGCGTCTTTAAAAATAATCATGCATTCGGAAAACCATCCGGTCAGCTGATAGATGAAGCCGGCTTACGTGGTCTGCGAATAGGAGACGCTCAAGTGGCACCGTGGCATGGAAATTTTATCGTGAATGCCGGTTCTGCAACTGCACAGGAGATTGTGGAACTAATTGAGACAATTCAAGAGCGGGTGAAGGATAAAACAGGGTTTGAACTTGAACCGGAAGTTATTTTTGCCGGATAGAGGGGCTTACGCACATTGCGACAGACTGGTATTATGATGACAAGCAAAAAAATAAGAGGGTAATAAAGTGCTTCAATTATCTTTTGTAAATTTTAAACGTGGGTCTTATATCCTCATTGAAGGGAAATCCGATACCGATCGTTTTTATATTATCCAAAGCGGGCAAGTACAAATTGCAAAGCAAAACGAGGTCGTAGCGGAAGAAGAAGGAAATCTCCTCGGGCCGGGCGACTTTTTAGGCGTTATTGCCTGTATGGCTCACCATAGTCAAATTGAAACGGCTGTTGCAGTTTCCGATGTAGTGCTGATTGCCGTACACTATACACAGTTTCCGGAATTAATAGAAAAAAACACTCCTATTGCAATGAAGATTATCTACTCTTTTAGTAAAAAGATGCGGTATTTGGACGAAGCCCTTACCCGAATTACCCTGAAGCGTAATATCGAGACCGATATTTCCCATCTTTTTACTATCGGCGAATATTACCTGAGAATGTCAAAGTTTGAGCTTGCATTGTATGCGTATTATCACTACCTAAAAGAAAAACCGGACGGACAATATGCCGAAACGGCGCGGAAACGCTTTATGGCAATAAAATCAACCGGTGTAAAAGCGCCGATTGAGATGCTCGAACCGGATACCAAACAAATGGTTCGGGTGTATAACCGTGAATCAATGATTTTCTGCGAATGCCAATCAGGGACGGAACTATATATCATTCAAAAAGGTCGAGTAAAAATTTCTAAAATTGTGGACAATAGCGAAGTATTACTTGCCGTTCTTAGAGAAGGAGACATGTTCGGAGAAATGGCGCTGCTTGAGAATAAGCCGCGTTCGGCCACAGCTATTACCGCAGCGGAAGAGTGTCAGCTTTTAGCAGTAAACCGGCAAAACTTCAACCAAATGGTTACAACTCAGCCCCAACTGATTGCTCGCTTGACTACAACCCTCGCCGACCGCATTTGGGCGATGTACAAGCAGCTCGCAAACACGCTTATCCCTGTTCCGCTTGAAAAGATGTACGATATGCTGAGTATTCAACTTGAAAAGCTACGGATACAGCCCGGTGCAGGCAAGCAGCATACCTTCTTATTCGGCCCTGCGGAGCTTGCCAAGATGTGTAGTATTCCCAAAGAACAAGTCTCGCAAGCGATTGCAGAGTTTCTAATGACCCCGATTGTACGCAGTACCGATGACAGCATCATCATCACCGATACACTTGAGCTGTCAAAACAGACTGCATACTTTAAAAAGATGCAGGAAATTGAACAAGCCCGCAAGCAATCCCGTGCAAACGAACCGACCTATCGCGGAAAACCGGTCCGGTGATATGCAAGGACACCGAGGGTATAAGATGAAATATCTTTTATATACGGCTTTTCTGTTTTTTACGGTTACTGTAGTACCTTTAGCAGCAGGAGAATCTTCTGCACCATCGACAGCTGCACAATCCGTACACACAGCTCAAGCACCCACTGGAAATGAACTAAAGCAGCCTACGGGAAAAAGCGAAAAACAAGAAAAAATCGCATTACCGACCGAATACCGCAGCATCCGGCTTGCCATGAACATCGATGCAGTAAAAGAGACGCTCAAACAGGATCCTGTATTCGGGTACCGCGGCGAACGGGATGTTTCATTGCTGCCGACGGAAAACAGAAGTCTTATCGAATCGGCAGGCTCTTACTTTATCAGCAGGTCATGGTTCCAGTTTTATCAGGATAACCTTTATACGATGATCTTTAAGCTAAACACCGATACAATCGATTACTATTCGGTTTATTCCAAGTTTTGTGAAAAATACGGTGAACCGACCTCTATCAACCCGCAGCGTGCTGTGTGGGAAGACGAACACACCCGTGTTGTTATCGAGCGGCCGCTTATCGTAAAATATATCGATTTGACGGTATTCAATGAATTGCTTTCTCAAAGCACTACCGAGAAAGCCGCTGCCGAAACGAACCGCCAAAACTTTATCGACGGATTTTAGAATTTAAGAGAATCCTCTGGAACTGAATTTTTGAGAAGGTCTTTCATAGGAAAAGTTATCATGTATTTATATTCCATCAAGAAGGATTTTAGACACTTGTCTGCGGCTGTATACATTCTTATCTTTGCAGCGGCTACCGTATCTTGTACGGGTACGGAAAGACCGAAAGCGTCTCCTATTACCATCACCATCGAATCGAAAAAAACAGGAACCGGTATTTCCATTGATGTGGAACTTGCGGTAACCGCCCAAGAGCAGCAGCGTGGTTTTATGCACCGGAAAGAGATACCGGGCGGTACCGGTATGATCTTTGTCTTTAAACGAGATCAAAAATTACGCTTTTGGATGAAAGATACTCCCCACCCGCTTTCCATTGCCTTTATTGATTCTACGGGCTGTGTTCGAGAAATCTATGATATGCAGCCGTTCAGCTTAGATATTACTGCCAGCACGTATTCGGTGCGCTACGCCCTTGAAGTAGCACAAGGCTACTTTGAGCGGGCAGGCATTAGTGCAGGGGATATGCTCAGTCCGGAAAGCCTCGAACACCTGAAAGCAGAAGCACAGCAATAGCACTTTCCATTTAGGCCGAAAATACTCCCCGAACTGATGCACACACATCATCCGTCAAAATCTTTCCTAATATTTAGGCAAATTCTCTTCCATAGCGATTTATAACGGAGGCCATATTGCTTAACGAAACTTGTTCCATTACGCCGCCCATTTCGTAAGCAACACGGGGCATACCGTATACAATAGCAGAAGCTTCATCTTGTCCGATAGTGCGGGAACCTTCTTGATACAACCGTGTGAGGCTTGCAGCTCCGTCTTTGCCCATACCCGTCATGATAATTCCAAGTGCACGATTTTGGAATTGCTCCGCTACAGAAGCAAACAACACATCCGCACTCGGACGATGCCCGCTCTGAGGAGGAGCATCGGAAATATGCGCAATAACGCCAAGAGGCTTCTTTTCAACCATAAGGTGTTTACCACCCTGTGCAATAAGAATACGCCCCGGTTTTACAAGATCTCCTTCTTGAGCTTCTTTTACTTCCAATGGGCATATCTTATTTAGGCTATTCGCAAATTCATAAGTAAATCCCGGAGGCATATGTTGTACAACGACAATCGGCTGCGGAAGATTCGGATCTAATTCCGCAAACACTTCGCGCAAGGCATTCGGTCCTCCGGTTGAAATCCCAATTGCAATAATTTCAAGTTTTCCCGGCTGACGAACTTGCATCGGTTTTTCAGCTTCTTCTGGAGATACCGCAAAGACAGAAGTACCGCTTACAGCTGTATGCGTTTGTGGTGCTGTCTGCAGATGGGGCGTATGAATATAATGCGGTGCAAGAGTAGCTGGAGATGTTTTAATACCGCTAGTAGCTTGTTTCTTCAGTTGATACTGTCTACCATACGCTTGTAAAAATTCCACAAGCTGACTGGCGACTGTAGCTAAGTTTGCCGATTCCGAGCCGGAAGGCTTAGTAACAAAATCACTAGCGCCAAGTTCCAGACAATCCATTGTGATACGAGCGCCCTCTTTTGCAATACTGGACAGAATGATTACCGGAATATCAATATTAAGCCTTTTTCGTTCACGCAAAAATTCTATTCCATTCATTTCCGGCATTTCGAGATCAAGCACAATAATATCAGGCTGAACTCGCTCTAACTTTTGTAAGGCAAACCGTCCGTTCATTGCTTTATCAGCGACAGTCAATCCGGGTGTCCCATCCACTATTTTTCCAATCAAGCTCCGCATCAAAGCCGAGTCATCAACTATTAAAACTTTTATATCTTCCATACTAAAACGACCTCCTATATTTTTTGCAAATATATTAAAAATTCATATATCCTTTTTTGTACATAACTATAAAAACGCTACTTAACATTTTTTTGATACAAACATGCCCATTCGGTTTTAAGAAACTCAAACTTCGTATCCATACCGAACAAAGATTCCGAATGTCCAATAAAAAGAAATGAGTGAGGAGCCATCGCATCCCAGAAACGATTAATAACCGCCTGTTGTGCAGGTTCGTCAAAATAGATAATTACATTACGACAAAAAAGAATATCGATGTTATTTCTATTGGCATCATGTTTTAAATTATGATAATCAAACTTAACCATTTTCATAATCTCAGGATTTATTTGATAGCCAGTTCCTTGTTTAGTTAAGTACTGTGCAAGATAATCATCAGGAATTCCAACCACACGGCCTTCCGGATAAAAGCCTTGTTTTCCAACAACCAACGACTTGAACGACAGATCGGAAGCAAGAATATCAGCTGTAAATCCCTGCGGTAAATGCCGCTTCATAACCATAGCAATCGTATACGGCTCTTCACCCGTAGAACACCCCGCACTCCAAATATGAATTTGGTTTTGCCCTGCGGCTTGTTTTATCTTGACAATTTCAGGAATAACATAATGAACTAAAGCATCGAAATGAGGTTGATTTCTGAAAAAAACGGGTCAGATTGGTGGTAACCGAATCTAACATAATTTTCAGTTCTTCTTTATTTGAAGTCAAAATTTTATAGTACGCATCAAGATCGTCCATTTTGTTCTCGCGTAAACGATCTTTCAAACGGCTTTCCAAAATGGATCGGTTTGTTACAGAAAAAGTGATACCGCTTTCGTTGTATATTAAATCTTTAAAGAGTTCAAAGTTGCGGTCACTTAGAAATTCTGCCATATATTTTCCTCCTTATAGAGTATAAGTCGCTCTGTTTTTTTGTCAAGCAAATTAGAACATCGCATTTCAAGGTAACCTGTTCAGAAACGGAAGTTTCCGAACAGGTTTATTGTTTTCTATTCCATATTATCAATCTGTTTCAATCTTATCCGCTTCCGACAGAATACTTGTTACTTCCTGCAACAATTTTTTTACACCCTCTACTCGCTTTCTAAAATCTGCATTATCATTTCCTTGGATAATCATCCAATTTAAAAGCGGTGCATATACACTGTTTTTATTACCCTCAATAAAGCCGTTGAGCAAAGCAATCAATATTTTAAATGCACTCTGAGAAGAACTAATAATTTGCTTCGCTTCGGTTTCAATATTTTTCATTAATGCTTCAAGACTATTCTTACTCTTCAAACTTGCTACAGTTTTTTCCTTTAATTGGATAAAGGCCGCTCCAATTTCACCCTCAGGAGATAACCGTGTTTCAAAAGTACTAATACAGCTTTGCTGTTTTTCCAATGCTGTAAAGGCATTCGTATATTCCGCAAGATTCTCACGACGATAAAAATTTCCTTCCATTAATAAAGTTTTTAATACCGGTTGCACAAAAGAGGGATATAATCTTGAAAAAAAAGCAGCAAGAAAGCTAAATGAGAATTCACGCTTAAACCGAAGCACAAGCCATGAATCCTCCCATGGACGGTACATCAAAGGTTCAAGCCGATCAGTTTTCAACAAATCCAGCATCTGACGGCTTAATTGAGCGCGTCTTTGCTCTGATGCCCATAGTTGCCACCGTTCACTAAATCGTTTTTTCCATGCTACTTTAAAGAGTTGAAACCAATCTTCCCCTCCTTCAAGACGTTGCGGTTCCCAATGTATCGATTTTAATGTATAACGGGCTAAGTCCAAAATTGGAATTTTCACGGAAAATTCCTTAATTGCTTCCAACGCATGAGAAGCCTGTGCGATAAACTCAACCGATTCTTCATCCATATTAACCGTTTTATCGTTTAACTTATCTTGCTTTGATAACAAAAATAAAGCTTGAAGTACAACATCAGGAATTGGTTTTGTTGTACTGAGTACCGATGCAAGCATACTAATCTCTGCGGAAAGCAAATAAACGGAACAGGAAGGGTCAACTGCCGGATTTACGGTAAAGCGTAAAACAGCTTTATCAATCGGCAATTCACAAAAATATCGCATCCATTCAATTGCATTAGCTGCTTGATACATTCCAGCCTTATTATCCGTCGTCATCAGAGAAAATGATTCATCAATTTTTTTTAATAGTTCAGACCGGAGATTGGCGTTTGCCTGAGAACTGGGAACACAGCTAAAAGGATCAGTATTATACATTAATTTTAAATACACATCCGGTGCGACAAAAGAACTTACCAATAAGTAAAAATTTCCTTTGTCAGTATCATAAGCGGATAAAAGAGACGTAAAAAATAGTTGCGTTTTTCGTAATTCTCTCAACAATTCATAAAAATCCTTTGTAAAGAGATTTCCTTTTATATTGATGTATTGCTTATACTCATGCTGCAAGTCCTTTCCAAGACGTCGAATCAATTCCTCTTCATACACTGTCTCAATAGATGATGACTTAAAAAAAGACTTAAGGCGCAACCATAAACGAATAAAAAAAGGTTCATCATTTATTTGAATGCTTTTTTTTAGTTCAGTATCGCTCAGCAACGGCTCTTTTTTAGAATCCGTCTGTATATCTTCAGACATCTTCATACTCTCAGCAATATGTGCGAGCATTATCTGCGCTTCTTCTGTGGAAAGAGACTCAACCAATTTATCAAATGTAGAAACTTGAGGATTCATAAGGAAAATTATATACAAAACAGATAAAAAAAACTATAGGCTAGTTCTAAAATTTTTTGTGGCTAGACAAAGAACTCGACAAACTACCGTGTGAAACGCATAAAGCGTTTCACACGGTAGTTTGCCCTAACAATAGCACTAGCTTTGAAATAAGCATTCGGCAAACTGATACGAAGGTATAACTTCGGCAACCAAATAAGGCTGCCTCGTTAACCGCGAGTTTGCCCTACGGCAAACGTCGAGATTGACATGTGCGCGTTCCGCGCACGAATGCACCACCTTCCAAAGTTGACACTTTGTTCAGATGCTGCATTTTAAGGAACCTTTGGACGGTTTTTTATATAATCGGAGATGCCGGTTATATAAAAAAAGCCCGGCAGCTACCTACTTTCCCACTCGAATGAGCAGTATCATCGGCGTAATGAGAGCTTGACTTCCGTGTTCGGGATGGGAACGGGTATGACCTCTCCACTATGGCAACCGGGCAATAAAAGACGAAACAAAAAAGAAACGAAATTTATTAAATAAAGGGAAGCGCTTCGTTAATGTAAGCGACAGGAAAGAAAGTAAATAAAAGAGAATAAAGAAGAGAAGATAATATGGTCAAGCCTCACGACTTATTAGTATTGCTCGGCTATAACACATTACTATGCTTAGACCTGCAACCTATCAACCTTGTAGTGTGCAAGGAGTCTTTAGCGGGGTTAAACCCCGAGGGATATGTAATCTTGAGGCGGGCTTCCCGCTTAGATGCCTTCAGCGGTTATCCCTTCCGAACGATAGCTACCCAGCACTTACCCTTGGCAGGATAACTGGTACACCAGAGGTTCGTCCACTTCGGTCCTCTCGTACTAAAAGCAGCTCCTCTCACATATCCAACGCCCATAGCAGATAGGGACCGAACTGTCTCGCGACGTTCTGAACCCAGCTCACGTACCGCTTTAATTGGCGAACAGCCAAACCCTTGGGACCTACTTCAGCCCCAGGATGCGATGAGCCGACATCGAGGTGCCAAACTTTCCCGTCGATGTGAACTCTTGGGGAAAATCAGCCTGTTATCCCCGGAGTACCTTTTATCCGTTAAGTGACGGCGCTTCCACTCGCGACCGCCAGATCACTAAGACCTACTTTCGTATCTGCTTGAGCTGTCACTCTTGCAGTTAAGCCTCCTTGTGCCTTTACACTCACTGCGTCGATTTCCAACCGACGTGAGGAGACCTTCGCGCACCTCCGTTACATTTTAGGAGGCGACCGCCCCAGTCAAACCGCCTGCCTACCACTGTTCCCATTCCGGCTTCACGGAACGGGTTAGAAACCTAATTCATCAAGGGTGGTATTTCACTTGGCAACTCCACTCACCCTAACGAGCAAGTTTCACTGTTTCCCACCTATTCTACACATGATAAACCAAGTCCCAATAGTAAGTTACGGTGAAGGTTCACGGGGTCTTTCCGTCTAACTATGGGTAACCGGCTTCTTTACCGGTATATAAATTTCACCGAGCCTCGCGTTGAGACAGTGCCCAGATACGTTACACCATTCGTGCGGGTCGGAACTTACCCGACAAGGAATTTCGCTACCTTAGGACCGTTATAGTTACGGCCGCCGTTTACCGGGGCTTCAATTGACAGCTTTGCATTACTGCTCACCGCTCCTCTTAACCTTCCGGCACCGGGCAGGTGTCACCACCTATACGTCCCATTACTGGTTCGCAGATGGCTGTGTTTTTGATAAACAGTCGCCTGGGCCTGCTTTATGCTACCTCCACTCATTACTAAACAGAGGTCACACTTCTCCCTAAGTTACGTGTGCTTTTTGCCGAGTTCCTTAACGCGAGTTCTCTCGAGCGCCTTAGATTTCTCATCCTACCTACCTGTGTCGGTTTACGGTACGGTCTTTTATAACCTTAACCTTAGACAGTATTTCCCGGCACCATGACTACTCCCGCTTCGCTTCTCTCATCGATCCACTCGCTGTTGCTTCTCACCTTGGATAGCGGATTTGCCTACTATCCTTCATAACGGCTTGAAAACTTCGACCGGAACAACCGTTCTCCGGCCGGGGTTCGCCTCATGCGTCCTGCCATCGAAATTATAAAAGGTATCGGAATATGAACCGATTTCCCATCGACTACGGCTTTCGCCCTCGCCTTAGGGGCCGACTAACCCTGGGCAGATGACCTTTACCCAGGAAACCTGAGGTTTTCGGCGGAAAGGAATCTCACCTTTCTTTTCGTGTACTTATACCTGCATTCTCTCTTCCATCCCCTCCAGTGCCCCTGTCAGGTACACCTTCATCAGTCCATGGAATGCTCCCCTACCGCCTTACACTTAAATCGTGTAAGACCCGTAGCTTCGGTATACTACTTAGCCCCGTTACATTATCTGCGCATGTATACTCGACCAGTGAGCTATTACGCACTCTTTTAAGGAATGGCTGCTTCTAAGCCAACCTCCTGGCTGTCTAGGTATCCACACTTCATTTCACACTCAAGCAGTATTTCGGGACCTTAGCTGACGGTCTGGGCTGTTTCCCTTTTGACTACGAACCTTGTCGCACGCAGTCTCACTCCTATACGTTGATTACCGGCATTCAGAGTTTGATTGGGTTTGGTAGGCGGTGAAGCCCCCTAGTCCATCCAGTGCTTTACCTCCGGTAATTTTGTATAAGGCTGTCCCTAAAGGCATTTCGGGGAGAACCAGCTATTTCCAGGTTTGTTTAGCCTTTCACTCCTAGTCACAAGTCATCCAAACCTTTTTTAACAGATTATAGTTCGGTCCTCCACAGCGTTTTACCGCTGCTTCAACCTGCTCATGACTAGATCACTCTGGCTTCGGGTCTACGACATGCAACTTCACCTTCGCCCATTTCAGACTCGGTTTCCCTCCGGCTCCGGAACTCCTATTCCTTAACCTCGCTGCATACCGTAACTCGCAGGCTCATTCTACAAAAGGCACGCTACTACCCACAAGGGGCTGTAACATCTTGTCGGTTTATGGTTTCAGGTTCTATTTCACTCCCCTCACCGGGGTTCTTTTCATCTTTCCCTCACGGTACTTGTCCGCTATCGGTAGCCAACTCGTATTTAGCCTTGGATCGTGGTCGACCCGGATTCCGACAGGATTTCTCGTGTCCCGCCGTACTCAGGTACTGCACCGGCAAGATGACTGTATTTCGTATACGGGGATTTCACCCTCTCTGTCAGGCTTTCCCAAAACCTTTCTACTATACATTCATTTTATCACTTGCTGTACGTAAGCCCGTGCAGCCCTACAACCCCCGTTTAACGGGTTTGGGCTCTTCCAATTTCGCTCGCCACTACTTTCGGAATCTCTTTTGATGTCTTTTCCTTGAGTTACTTAGATGGTTCAGTTCACTCAGTATCGCTTTACCTCTCTATTTTATTCAAGAGCGTAATGATAGGATCTCTCCTATCGGGTTACCCCATTCGGCAATCTCCGGATCACAGGATATGTGCTCCTCCCCGAAGCTTTTCGCAGCTTATCACGGCCTTCTTCGCCGGTTGGCTCCAAGACATCCACCATAAACCTATTCTTCGCTTGACCATATTATGTTCCCTTCTTAAAACGTTTGCTTATTCAAGCAATCGCCAAGAACATTTCTTTTTACCTTATTTCTCTACTCTCCGGCTCATTCCTTTTCAACAAAAAAAACTCGCCTTCAAGCATTCTTTCTTTCCCTTCCCTCATCTTTCAAAGAACAATTTCTTTATTCCGATTATTCAATCAAAATAAAGATTTCAGCTATTCACTCAGCTGTTAATGGGCCTGATTAGAGTTGAACTAATGACCCCTTCCTTATCAGAGAAGTGCTCTAACCAACTGAGCTACAGGCCCGTATAAAAAAAGAGAGGGAAAGAAGAGGAGATAAGCGTACGCCTTGTGTACAACTACAAAGCATTTAGTATTTACCTTTCTCTAAGAAAGGAGGTGATCCAGCCGCACCTTCCGGTACGGCTACCTTGTTACGACTTCACCCTCCTTACCAAGCGTACCTTCGGCACCGTCCCCCTTTGCAGGTTAGACAAGCGACTTCGGGTACCCCCAACTCGGATGGTGTGACGGGCGGTGTGTACAAGGCCCGGGAACGTATTCACCGCGCCGTGCTGATGCGCGATTACTAGCGATTCCAACTTCATGAAGTCGAGTTTCAGACTTCAATCCGAACTACGATTGCTTTTTTGCGGTTTGCTCCACCTTACGGTCTCGCGTCGCTTTGTAGCAACCATTGTAGCACGTGTGTAGCCCTGGACATAAGGGCCATGATGACTTGACGTCATCCCCACCTTCCTCCGATTTGTCATCGGCAGTTCCGCCAGAGTCCTCAAGCTTTACCTGTTAGTAACTGGCAGTAGGGGTTGCGCTCGTTGCGGGACTTAACCCAACACCTCACGGCACGAGCTGACGACAGCCATGCAGCACCTGTCTAGCAGGGTATTGCTACCCGGCCTTATCTCTAAGACCTTCTACTAGATGTCAAACCCAGGTAAGGTTCCTCGCGTACCATCGAATTAAACCACATGCTCCACCGCTTGTGCGGGCCCCCGTCAATTCCTTTGAGTTTCACCCTTGCGGGCATACTCCCCAGGCGGTACACTTATCGCGTTTGCTTTGGCACTGAAGCTCTTGCCCCAACACCTAGTGTACATCGTTTACGGTGTGGACTACCAGGGTATCTAATCCTGTTCGATCCCCACACTTTCGCATCTCAGCGTCAATTATCGGCCAGAAACCCGCCTTCGCCACCGGTGTTCTTCCAAATATCTACAGATTCCACCCCTACACTTGGAATTCCAGTTTCCCTTCCGTAATTCAAGTTACACAGTACCCAATGCTATTCTGGGGTTAAGCCCCAGGATTTCACATCAGGCTTACATAACCGCCTACATGCCCTTTACGCCCAATAATTCCGAACAACGCTCGCCCCTTACGTGTTACCGCGGCTGCTGGCACGTAATTAGCCGGGGCTTATTCGCCGACTACCGTCATCAGAGAAGCATTCCCTCTTCCCCTTATTCTTCATCAACAAAAGGATTTTACAACTTTTCAGCCTTCTTCATCCACGCGGCGTCGCTCCGTCAGACTTCCGTCCATTGCGGAATATTCTTAGCTGCTGCCTCCCGTAGGAGTTTGGGCCGTATCTCAGTCCCAATGTGTCCGTTCACCCTCTCAGGCCGGATACCCATCGTCGCCTTGGTGGGCCGTTACCTCACCAACTAGCTAATGGGACGCAAGCTCATCCTCAAGCGAAGCCGTAGCTTCCTTTCCTCAATACCTCTTATGAAGCACTAAGTATATTCGGTATTACCTGCTATTTCTAACAGCTATCCCCATCTTAAGGGTAGATTACCCACGTGTTCCTCACCAGTCCGCCACTCTAGGAGAGAAGCAAGCTTCTCTCTTGCCGTTCGACTTGCATGCTTAAGACGCGCCGCCAGCGTTCGTTCTGAGCCAGGATCAAACTCTCCATTATTTTATTTCAAACACCCCGAAGGGCGTCTGATCTCAATAATTTTAAGCCGGTCCCGTTTCTTATTTTTAGGAACGTTGACCTTCGAGAGAAAAAAAATAACACCATAAAACAACTATTACGCTGTTTTATGTTCCTTCTTTTCTCCCTATTCTTTGTTCTACGCTTATTTTTCCTTACCAAAGATTTTGCTCTTTGGCTTTTTCTTCTTTCCCTTCCCTTTTATTTCAAAGACCAGTTGCTACGGCGCACTGCTCCAGTGCATCGCAAGCGAAAAAGAATGTATCATAAAACCATTCATTTTGTCAAGCGCATTTTGCTTTTTTCTTTTGTTTTTTTTAATTTTCTTTCATTATCAAAAACACACAGAAAAAAAACAAAAGACATCAGCAATACTTACCACCTTCGCACCGCGGCATAATATAAACACATTATATTTTATAGAAGAAATTGATAAGCTTAACAGCTTTTTTTTCATTCTGCTGCACTATTTTCAGCTACTCGGCAGTGATAAGATGCAGCGTCGGCAATATTACTACATATCACCTCACTCTGTCAACCTTCTTTCATCGCTTTTCATCGCTTATCACGGAAACAAATAGAAACCTCAGCTCTAGGGGTGAGGTGAACTCACCGGTTTTCCCCTTAGATTTGCATGCGTAAAGTCACGTTCCACTCCGATCGTAGTCGGCGGACCATGCCCGGGCAAAAGGATGAGCGCATCATCATAAATAAACAGTTTTTTCTCAAGCTGCTCAGCAAGCGTTTTTGCGGCAAAACTATGCAGCGTACTGCCGACGATCCCTGCGGTAAGACTGTCGCCGGTAAAAATACAGTTATTTATTTTAAATAGATAGGAATCGGGTGAATGTCCGGGCACCGAAAAACATTCGACGGAAAAACCGGCAATTGAAAGCGCGCAATCACCCCGCAGCATCTTTCCATGTTTACCGACGAGCACTTGATCCGCTGCATATATGCGTGGATTATAAATTTTTAACAACGTCGGAAGCCCGTACCCATAGTGACGGATGTGATTATGTGTAATACAGACAGCGCTAAGCCTATAACCGTTCTTTTCAATATGACCGATTACTTCTCCGGTTATCTTTCCCGGATCGATAATCAGCGCTTCTTTGCGTATCTCATTGCCGACAAGGTAGCTATTGACAAAACCTTCATTCGAATAGTGAGGATATATTTTCATTTTATAAATTCCTCAGTATCAAAATGAGCGACACGTGTATTGGAGTATTTAAATGATACATCGGCATAGGTGTTTTTTAGAAAAGACACTTTTTTTATATTGCAATTTTCGAACGGTGTCTTATGCAGCGAGCAGTGAATAAAACGGGAACCGTATAAATCCGAATCCTTAAAGCTACATTCACGTGTCGTAACCCCAGTAAAATTATTGATGAGTAATTCCGAATCGGTAAAAACGGTATTTTCAAAAGTGCTTCCCGCAAAGCATGAAAACTGAATATCAGCTTTATCAAAAGTGCAATGTACAAAACAGGCAAAGTCAAAAAAAGAGAGCCGTATCCGTATACCCGTAAAGGAACAGTCCGTAAAACAGCTATGCGCAAACGAGCAACCGGTAAATCTTTTCCCTGAAAAATTAATGCCGGTAAGCGTAAGACCGGCAAAATTCATACTGCTAAGGTCGGAACCCGAGTCAAGTGCCGTGGAGAGATCCGCATAGGACAATTGTTTCGTTATGTCGAACATTACCGGTAAGCTCCAGTTTATTTTAAAGGAGAAAGCCGCGTCGGACAAATTTACGCCGCGGATACGATAAAGTTTTAAGCAGTTCTCCTTTATGATATTCGTAAAGAAGCGGTAACACCTCATAGGTAACCTTTTGTTCCAATTCTGCTTTATTTTTTAATACTATATCTGTACCAATATGCCGATTATCACAAAATTTTTCAATAGCTGACTTCTTGGATTTTAATGTAATAAACGCAAAACGGCGGCGGACTGCGTAATCAATAGTTCCTACGCTGCGGTCAGTTGTATTAAACCTGTTCGGGAACTTCCGTTTCCGAACAGGTTTATTCTTTTTTGATAATAAGTTCCTCAGTCATTCCGGCGTACTGCGCTCCGTCAAACCCAAGTTTTACAATATACGGCATATAGTCAATTATTCTCATAAAACTATCGCAGCAAAATGCCGGATTATAATAATTGAGAATGGTACTTAAAGCGGTACCGTGGGTTCCTATTACGATATTTTTATCCCGATAGATTTCCATTATTTCCTTAAGCGCTTCGATATTTCTTTTTTGCACGGAATAAAGCGATTCCCCATCCTCTTCCGCGTAATTTTTATCCGCCCATCGCTTTTTGAACAGTTCAAAAGTATTCCCGTTTTTGCCTGATTTTCGTTCCCTCAATCTTTCATCGGTTTTTATTTGTAGATGATAATATTCGGCAGCTTTTGCGATCGTGTCATAGCTTCGTTTATATGGACTTGAGATAAACACATCAATTTTTTTATCTTTAAGATAATGCAACACTGCGTGGGAGTCCTCAAGACCTTCTTTCGTCAAAGGCCGAAGCCGCTCATCGCCGCTTTTCGTATGATCCGATTGACAATGCCTTACAAAATGAATACATGTCATTTTTTAGCTCCTCTTTTACGCAAACCGTATAACCTGTTCATCCGCATCAACTGTCGCCTCAACGCCGAGCGGAATAATATCATATCGATAGATAGATTGGGAAGTATTCAGGGCATACCGTTGACAAGACCCTATTTTATAGGGTATCGTGTAAAAGATAAGATGAGAAGAGAATTTATAGAAACGCCATCGTTCACAAAAAGGTGGTTTGCACTTGGATTTAATGATGATGATTTGGCTGAATTGCAACAATTCTTTATCAAAAATCCGGAGGCAGGCGATGTGATGATTGGAACTGCAAGGAATTGGAGGAAAGAACATGAGTGATTTTTTTGATAGTCTAATGACCGGCTTAAATGAAGCGGTTGCTATTGAACGAGGTGAATTAAAAGGCCGTAAAACCGTGTATGAAATTCAACCTATAAAAAAATATAATAACATTGAAATAAAACACATAAGAAATTCCGTTGGGATGACGCAGGTTTTGTTTGCAAATTACATGGGTGTTTCACTTAAGACAGTAGAAGCATGGGAAAAAGGAACAAATCGTCCAACCGGTACGGCTTGCCGTTTAATCAGTATGCTGGAAAATCACACATTTGAAGCATTGCCTTTTGTAAAATGTTTATCTTAGGACTTTCATGCAAACCGTATAACCTGTTTATCCGCATCAACTGTCGCCTCAATGCCGAGCGGAATAATACACCGCGGTGTTGCGTGTCCGATATTAACGTTGTACACAATCGGCAAATCCGGTTTATTGATTTCGCTGATTAAAAGACGTTTGTAGTCTTCGTAATATACTTCGTCCATAGGCTTGCCGACAAGGATACCGTTTATAACTTCAAAAATGCCGGTAGTGTTTAAGGCTTGCAGCATCTTTTGATAGAGCTCCGGTTTTGTATGTTCTTCGCTCGATTCCAAAAGCAGTATTTTACCATGCCAATCATCAATGCTCGGAAAAAGATTATAGCGGCGGCACAAAGCAGGGCTATCCTTATGGCGGGTGTTGTCAAACATATCATACATCGTTTCAATGCAGCCTCCGAGAATAGCGCCGGAGAATACGGAATTCCCTTGCAACAATTCAAATCCATTGTTCCGGTGCCGCACTCTTTTTACACCGATCTGTGATTCATCAAATGCCGTACGCTCACTATACCACATATCGCTCGGGCGGATTTCTTTTATTGTGCCGGTTGTAATCAATTCTTCAAAATATTTTTTTGAATACGGCAGCATTTCATCTTCAAGTTCACAGATATCCGCCACAAACGACTGACCGTAAAAAGTGTTTACGCCTACATTATGCAGCATAAAATGATTCATAGTTGTATCGGAGAATCCGAGAAAAATCTTTTTGCTATGCTGTACCGCCTTCCGTAATTCATCATGTTCAAATAAATACGGCAGCAGCTTGTATGTGTCGTCCCCGCCGATTGCACACAGAATCATATCGATAGACGGATCGGAGAAAGCATCCAATAAATCCTGCGCACGGGCTTCGGGATGACTTTGAAGAAAATCAATTCCTTTACAGGCATTCGCAGTAGTAACAACTTCTATCCCATACGCACGTAAACGCTTAAAGCCCAATTCTTCCTCGTGTTTAATAAACGACTCACCGAGCAAGCCCCGCGAAAGACTGATAATCGCTATCTTTTTTACCGTCATAGTTTTTACTCCTGATATCATTTTTTTTCGGTATGCAAAGCTTTCTTCTCTTTTATTCGTATGATGGGAAATTTTCCCTATTTCTTAAAAAGCTCTGAATGTGAGCCAAGTCTATAAAGCATAAGTACGAGTACATCATTTCTAATTTCATACACCAACAGCCAATCCGGTTCTATGTGACACTCTCTGGTTCCTTTATAGCTGCCTGATAAATCGTGATCTCTATACTTAGCTTCAAGTTTTTCGCCATTTGAAAGTAAATTAATAACTTCTAACAGCTTATCTAAGTTTTTGTTCTGTTTTTTTGCAAGTTTAAGGTCTTTTTTAAATTGAGTTGTAAATTTTACTTCGTATTTCATATTTCCAATGCTTTTCTTAAATCGTCTATATTCGAATATCCTTTTACACTATCATCATAAGCAATTTTTCTACCTTCTTCTATTGCTGACACTGTAGTTGCATTGGGAATATCTAATTTTAAAGCAAACGGGATTCCATTTTCTCTAATGGTTGTTCTTAAAAACATATTGATAGCAGTTGTCATCGTAAGCCCCAATTCAAAAAAAATAGCTTCTGCTTGCTCCTTCATTTCTTTATCGGTTCTGATATTTAAATTTGTTGTTGCCATACTATCAATCTCCGTTTGAAGTATATTATATCTATTTTTCGTGCAATATCAATATATTGTCATTACATGGTTCTCAGTTCATTTTTATAAGTCTGATTTGTACTTTTTACCTGTGTAAGTTTTCTATTTTGTCACCATATACAGAGATCAGAAGACTTCTATTTCTCCGGTATATTCATTTGCTTTTTGTATTAAGGAACCTTTTGCACCCATAGTAAAAGCAATATCACTGCTTCGAATTGCCAACAGTTTATCTCCCGTCTTTATATCCAACATCTGCATTAAAGATTCTGAAAGACGAACTCCGTTATCTTTCAAGGTAAGCCAGCCGTATTTTCTTCCCTTATATGAAATCAACTCACCCTCTTTGAGTGTCCTATCCGCCAAACGAGGGTTTTCTTTTAAGATGTGATTGAGTGTTGAGCGGGAAAGTAGGGGCTCGCTCATCACACAAAATCCGCCCGTCTGCTTACTGCCGGAAACGATGTAAATATATTGCTCTTGGTGTAATTTATATTCTTCCACTGCCGGTAGCGGAAAGATGAGTGCTCCATCTTCCCGTATCTCAGACCAACCGAATATATATTTTCCGCCTTTACTTATCTGCGGCATGTTTACTTTCCTCCAATACTTTTTTCGTTATGCGAATTGCGCCGCTGCTGTGAATACGAACAACAGGATGCGGATCATGTTGTGCAAACCATGCCAGTTTTTCCAAGTACGGTTCTACAGAATGCGGCAGCCGCTTTCCCATTTCACCGAGAAGCCACAACGCTTTTGCTTGTACATCCGCTGAATACTGTTCGCCGAGTTTTGCTGCGACATCATCAATCGCTGTCACCCAATTTGCTTTATTTTTTGTTATTGTTCGTAATTCTTTCAGTATCTCTTTGTCTGTCATTATACCTATTCACATAAAATTTTCTATTGTGCTTTCTCAGCCTTATCCTTCCGATGCAGGGCAACCGCATTAAAAATATTTTCAGCGGTTGCCTTCCTTCTGTGCGAAATTTCATAGGTATAAGGTGAGCGTCTACAATGACGCCGCTCACCTTAACCGTCAAGTTTTCTTTCGAAAACTTGCGTATTGATGTGTGCGCTTTTCGCGCACGAATGCAACAGTTTCCAAAATTCATATTTTGTTCAACTGTTGCATTTTAAGGAAATAAAATTTCGCACATTTTCCCAGTAAATGGGTAAACGTATCAGGTAAAGTAGATAAAAATCGCGGAAAAATTGAGACTGTGAGACCATTTGAACCGCGAAGAGGTTCAACTCTGGTCGAATAGTATCAATTTTTCCGCGGGGTTGTTAAAAAGACGGCCTGATGCGTTTACCCTGCCTTCCGACGCCGCAGTATGATGATAATTGCGGCTATTCCCAAGGCGATAAATACCCAGCCGTACAACAGTGCGATACAGACCGCGGCAAAGGCCTGTACTCCGCCTTTTATTCGTGCGGCGGGTTTAATACCCGCTGTTCCTCAACCGCCATGGATGGCGGTTGTTCCACGCAGTAGCAATGTTGTGGCAGAGCCACAACTTGCAGTCAAAACTATATGCAATGGCCTTTCCCATAGTATTTTCCTTTGAACGTCCTGTCGTTTATGCAAGTGCTTGTAAGAGCTTTTCTACGTTCTCAGGTGTGGTTGCCCAGTCGGTTGCGATGCGGACAACGGTGTGCGAATCATCTTTCTTTTCCCAAAACCCGAATGCGATTTTTTTTGAAAGTTCTGCATAGCGTGTATTTTCAAGGACGATAAAAATCTGATTTGTCGGCGCCGTAAAATATTGTTCATACCCGTGAGAGTCAAGAAAGGTGCGAATGGCATCGGCGGTACGGATCGCATTTTCCCCGATACGGAGATACAGGTCATCGGTAAAAAGCGTTTCAAACTGAATGCCGAGCAGTCTTCCTTTTGCGAGTAACGCACCGTGCTGTTTCATAATGGTAAAAAAATGCGGGCTACGTTTCGGATCGGGAATAACAACCGCTTCTCCGAAGAGTGTGCCGCATTTCGTGCCGCCGATGTAAAAGACATCGCAGAGCGCTGCAAGGTCGGCAAGCGTTACATCGTTTTCTTTGCAAGCAAGCGCATACGCAAGCCGCGCTCCGTCAACATACAGCGGAATATGATACTCGCGGCACACTGCACTGATCGCGCTCATCTCCTGCTTGGTGTAGAGCGTTCCGTATTCCGTCGGCTGCGAGATGTACACCATTCCCGGATGCACCATGTGCTCGTAGTTTCCGTCCGCATAAAAATCCTGTAGATACCGCTTAACCGAAGCGGCGGTGATTTTACCTTTGTCGCAGGCAAGGGGGAGTACCTTATGCCCGCCGAACTCTATCGCGCCCGCTTCGTGTACGGCAACATGCCCTGTCTGTGCCGCGATTACGCCTTCATACCGCTTGAGGAGCGCATCGATAACCGTTGCATTTGTCTGAGTACCGCCGACAAGAAAATGCACAGCGGCCTCAGGGCATTCGCACGCTTTTTTGATAAGGGAGCGAGCCCGTTCGCAGTATTCATCGGTTCCGTAGCCTGCCGTTTGTTCCATATTTGTCTGTACGAGGCGCTGAATAATCGCAGGGTGTGCTCCTTCCATATAATCCGAAGCGAAAGAAAGTTTATACTGAGTTTCCATACTGTCAGATTATCGGATAACAGACTTTTGCGCAAGATTTTTTGACTAGCATTTATGCAGACAGTTTTATGGTATCTTGACAGCCTAAAAATTCGGCGGTATGCTTTTATTTATATTTATATAATGGAAGATATAAAAGGGAGGTCGTATGAACTATTCATTACCGAAATCGGAAAAATTACCGTTACTACGGCACAGTATTGCGCACATAATGGCAGAAGCTGTTATGAATTTATTCCCCGGCACAAAGGTCGCTATTGGGCCTGCCGTTGAACATGGATTTTATTATGATTTTGACCTTCCGACATCGATCACGCAGGATGATCTTGCTCGTATCGAAAAAGAAATGCGCCGTCTTTTATCAACTCCGCAGAACTTTGTAAAAGAAATCGTCAGTAGGCAACAAGCGCTTGAGCTTTTTAAGGATCAACCGTATAAGTGCGAACTTATCAATGATTTACCTCAAGATGCGGAAATCTCGATTTACCGGTCGGGTAATTTTGTCGATTTATGCAGAGGGCCGCATGTTGCCAATTCAAAAGAAATTAACGCTCAAAGTTTTAAGCTGCAAAAAATTGCGGGAGCCTATTGGCGTGGCGATGAAAAACGTCCGATGCTGACCCGTATCTATGGTACGGCATGGGAAACGCCCAATGACCTTAAAACCTATCTGACGATGCAGGCGGAAGCGGAGAAAAACGATCACCGCAAAATAGGACGGGAACTCGATTTATTCCATATCGAAGAAGACAATCCCGGCGAAGTATTCTGGCACCCGAACGGCTGGACGCTCTATTTAACCGTACAGCAGCATGTACGCCAAAAGATTAAAGAGGACGGCTATGTTGAGGTAAATACCCCCTTTGTTATGCCGCAGAGTCTCTGGCTTCGTTCGGGGCACTGGGAAAAATACAAGGAAAATATGTTTATCACCGAAAGCGAGAAACGGGTGTTTGCGCTTAAACCGATGAACTGTCCCGGGCACGTTGAAATCTTTAAACAGGGAATAAAGAGCTACCGCGATTTGCCGCTGCGTATTGCGGAGTTCGGCTCCTGTACGCGGAATGAACCGTCCGGTTCGCTGCATGGGATTATGCGGGTGCGCGGCTTTGTGCAGGATGACGCGCATATTTTCTGTACGGAAGAACAAATTTCCTCCGAAGTGTGCAAGTTCTGTAACCTGCTTAAATCGCTCTATCGAGATTTCGGCTTTGACGATAAAGCTATACTCGTCAAGTTTTCTACGCGGCCTGAAAAACGTGTCGGTGATGATGCAACGTGGGATAGGGCAGAGAATGCGCTTGCGGAAGCGTGTAAAGCCGCCGGTCTTGAGTACGAGATCGCCCCCGGAGAAGGAGCTTTTTACGGGCCGAAGCTGGAGTTTACGCTTGTCGATGCGCTTGGACGTGAATGGCAATGCGGCACCATACAGGCGGACTATCAACTGCCTTCTAAAGACCGATTGAATGCCGAGTATATCGGAGAGGATAACCAAAAGCATCAGCCCGTCATGCTGCACCGCGCGGCGCTCGGTTCACTGGAGCGGTTTATCGGTATTTTGATTGAACAATTCGGCGGTGCGCTGCCGCCGTGGCTCTCTCCGGTGCAGGCAATGGTTATTCCCGTCGCTCCCGTATTTAACGAATATGCCGAAGGTATCGCAGCGTCTCTTTCAAAAGCCGGCTTCCGCGTAAAGGCTGATATTGATACCGACCGTATGAACGCGAAGATACGGAAGTATCAGGAACAAAAAATTCCGTATCAGCTTATTGTCGGCGAAAAGGAAAAGCAGAACAACAGTGTTACCGTCCGGCTTTTGAAAGGAGCGCAAAAAACGATGTCCGTCGATGAATTTACCGCTTTCTTAAAACTCAAGACCGACACCGTTGCAACAAGCGCAGAATTTTAACGGAAAGATATCGTGATGAAGCATCTCTAAATGCTATACCTGAGTTTTTTCAGATACTTTAGAGATGTTCGACCGAAAATAAACCTGTTCGGAAACTTCCGTTTCTGAACAGGTTACCTTGAAATGCAATGTGTAAACGGCAACGACCGGTAGTTCAGCAAGAATTACCGGCCGTTTTGTTATAGGCTCGTGATTGTATGGCGTGTCAAAATCGGCGCCATTGCATCATACACTACTCAGCGCGGCACGGCATATCGCGGGTTGCGACAATGTCGATGCCCGTATGCAGCACGTCGGGAATAATGACTGCTCCTGTCTTTACCGGTGCCGTTACCCTGATTTTGTTGATCTCCGCCATCACCTGAAAAATCATGCCTTTCGGAATAGGCGCAGCGGTTTTAACGGGAAGCGCCGATAAAAAGCCGTTTTCAATGCGCACCGTCGAGCTGATATTTCTTCGAGGATCTTTCATTTCCTGCAAGCCGTACTCAAGCCCTCGCTTACAGCTATATCCTTCTATTGTGTAGGCGCCGTCTTTTTCAATTGCTCGGAGTCTACAGCCCATAGGGCAGGAAACACAGGTAAATTCTTTCATGATACCTTCGTTTATGCATCGAGGCAGGCGATGCCCGGCAATGTTTTCCCTTCCAAGAATTCGAGTGAGGCGCCGCCGCCGGTAGATACGTGGCTCATTTTATCGGCAAGATGGAACTTGTTGACGGCTGCAACGGAGTCGCCGCCGCCGACTACCGTTACTGCGCCTTTTCCGGTTGCTTCGGCCACAAGGCGGGCAACCGCTTCCGTTCCGTGGGAGAAAGCTTCAAATTCAAACACGCCGACCGGGCCGTTCCATACGATGGACTTTGCGTTCAAAATCTCTGCCTTGTACAATTCGATGGTTTTATGCCCGACATCCATTCCCATAAGCGAATCGGGGATGTCGCAGCCGTCCACGCTTTCCGGTTTTGCATCGGCGGCAAAAGAGGCGGCGCAAATATGGTCTACCGGCAGGATTATTTTAACGCCCTTTGCCTCGGCATCGGTTAAAAGTTTCTTTGCCGTGTCGATAAAATCATCTTCCACCAAGGATTTCCCGATTGAATGGCCTTGCGCTTTAAGGAAGGTATACGCCATACCGCCGCCGATAATCAGCGCAGCGGCATTTTTCAAAAGACTATCCAGTACGGCAATTTTTGAAGAAACTTTTGCGCCGCCGATGATGGCGACCATCGGTTTGGGCGGATTTTTTACCATCGGTTCAATATATTTAACTTCTTTCTCCATTAAAAAACCGGCAACTTTTACCTTCATAAATTTCGCGATGGTTGCCGTAGAAGCATGAGCACGGTGTGCAGTTCCGAATGCGTCGTTGACGTATACATCGCCGTAGGAGGCAAGCTCTTTGGCAAGTGTTTCCTGTTCTGCAGTGTCCTTCGAGGTTTCTTCGGGATGGAAGCGCGTATTCTCAAGCATCAAGATACCGCCTTCGGGAAGTGCATCGACTACCGCCTTTTGTCCTTTGCAGGAATCGGCAAGCCGAACGGGCATACCTAACAGTTTTTCCAAATATGCCGCTACCGGCTTCATCTTATGCTTACCGGCGATGTAGGCCTCTTTGTCAAACGGCTTGCCGTCCTTAGCCGCTTTTTCCTCAGCTTTCTTTGAATCTTTGGCAGGATCGCCGAGGTGGCTCATCAACACCAACGAACGCGGCTTTTGCTCTAAAATATATTTGATAGTCGGTAATGCTGCAACGATTCGCGTATCGTCCTGCACAACCCCGTCCTTCATCGGAACATTAAAATCAACCCGCATGATAACACGCTTGCCGTGAAGATCTACATCTCTTACTGTTTTAACCATTGTATTCCTCCGTTATGTGAATGGCAGAGTTCATACACCTGCCAATAGTTTTATATCCGATAAAAATATACTCTGTTATATGAAAAAATGCAAGAATGGACATTGCAGACGGGTAAACGCATTAGGTCGAGTAGATAAACAGCGCAGAATTATTGAGGCTGTGAGACCATTTGAACAGCCTCTCCGTAGCCTTTTGAAAATAGACGATGCAGATACAAGGAGCTAGCTGAAAATAAAGCGGCGGCGTATCTTTGATACGTTGAGCATTTATTTTCAGCGTGCGACGCAGTAGATGCGTCGTATATTTTCAAAAGAACCTGCTGCGTTTACCCTAACATATAAGCGCTCCTTTCCAGAAAAACGCATTGGCAGGGCGGATTTTCCGCTCTTGGATAAGCTGCGAAACAAGGCTGCCAATATCGCCGGCGCGCCAGAGCGGAAGGTTTTCGTGTAATACGCGGATAAGCTGCGGGGCGGTAAACTTTCGCTTATTGACCGCTATAAATGCAATCAATTCCCGCTCATCTTGCGGATACAGAAGCGCAGTTCCGTTACAGATATCGCAACCGGAACAGGCGATGCTTTCATCTCCTGCACGAAGCGGAACAGCCCGCACTTCTCCGAGCGCTTCGAGCAGAACCTCGCGCCGGCAGCGACCGCTTTCAGCAAAATTAACGAGTATCTCCGCCCGTTTCCGCTGTTTTTCAGGCAATAGCGCGATCCGTGCCTTGTCCTCGGGACTCCACAGCAAGACTGCCTGTGCAGGATTACCGTCCCGCCCTCCCCTGCCCGCTTCTTGTATGTATGCTTCGGCAGTGGGCGACGCATTGAGGTGGATCACGGTGCGTACATTCTTTTTATCGACGCCCATCCCCCACGCACAGGTGGTTACCAGTATCGCACTGTCGTGCTGATGGAACCATTGCTCCACCTCATCTTTTTCATCCCGCTGTAAGCCTGCATGATAAAATCGAATCGCCCGATCCCGCAGCGTATAGCGTAAAAATGCGGCAGTTTGTTCCGTGCCGTTCCGCGTCGCACAGAAAATAACCATCGGGCGCTGCCGCTGCATAACCTCTTGCAACAGGGCAGGCGCCTTTACGCGGCATTGCCGTACATAATAGGCAATATTGGTACGATCCGATTCCCCACGTACCAGATGAACCCGTCCGTCAAAAAGCACCTCACCGATACGCTTCAACACCTCGTTGCCTGCCGTTGCGGTAAAAGCGGTAACGGCAGGCGGCTTCAGCGTTTCGATAACCTGTTTTAAGGTTTGGTAGGCCGGCCGAAAGCTGTCTCCCCATTCGCTGACGCAGTGAGCCTCATCTATAGCGAGGTGGGCAATGCCGCGCTTTGCAATACGGTTTAACACTTCTTCCTGCATCAGAATTTCGGGATTGGCAATGATGAGCTTTGCAGGAGGTTTCCCGTCCGTTCCTTCAAGGCGGGCATACTGCGCGGCTCGTTCCTGTCCGCTTTGACCGCCGCGGAACAACACCGGTTCAAGATTGCCTTCGCACATCCGGCGCATCTGATCACTCATCAAGGCTAAAAGCGGATAGATAATAAGCGTCGGCTTATCCAGCAACAGCGCCGGTACCTGAAAGCACAGCGATTTCCCCGCGCCGGTCGGCAACAAAACAATCTGCCTACCCCGCAGCACACCGTCTTCATCGTAAAGCTCGCTTAAAGGCTCGCCTGTGCCGGACAGAAAATCCGGCTCCGTTTGCGATACCGCGGTTCCGAACGGCGCTGTAGAAATTCCGCCCTGCATTGCAGCATTTCCGGACAGCTGTGCGGCAGCAGCGTCGGCAGCTGCTACCGCTTCCGCGGCGTGTACGGCATCGAGGATGTTGGCAATCACGAGCCGCTGCCATGGATACAGTGCCGGAATCCCGAATACGGTCTGAGCACAGAGCGAAACAGCATCGGCTGTTTTTTCCAAGCTGTATTCGGGATTATCCGATTCAAAAATTACGGGACAGCTTTCCGTATCGGGAAGCGGCGCCTCCGATTCAAAAGAGTACAGGATTTCGCCGTCAGGCGTTGTGTTGCCGTCAAGTGTTTTGTTATTGATGATATTCATACCATATATATGCGTCACCAATAACAAAACGGCTTGAAATTTTACAAAAAAGTGGGAACAGGTTATCGAAAAAGTAAACCAACTTTTGAGACATCCCCGCTTTCTTTCAATTTATATTTATTCGGCGATAATTGCCTCAAGTGCGGTTTGCATCATCGCGGTAAAAGACAATTGCCGCTCTTCCGCAGTGGTTTCTTCATGCGTAACCATATTGTCGGATATGGTTAGCAGTGCGAGCGCCTGCCGCTTATACTGTGCAGCAAGGGTATACAGCTCGGCAGCTTCCATCTCAATCGCCAAAAGACCGTACCGCGACCAGAGCTTCCACGTTTCAAGTTCGTCATAAAAGACATCAGAGGAAGCAATGGGACCAACCAACGGATTGTAACCGAGACGAACTGCCGCATCATAAGCATGTTTTAAAAGCTTCCAGTCCGCTGTAGGCGCGAACTGGGTTCCGCGGAAACGGAGCGTATTTGTCCCTGAGTTAGTCGCAGCGCTCATCCCGATAATCAATGAACGCAGCGGAATATCTTTTTGCAAAGCTCCCGCAGTACCGATACGGATAGCCTTCTGCACGCCGTATTCACGGAAAAGCTCATTTACATAAATGGAAATAGAAGGCTGCCCCATACCGGTTCCCTGCACGGAAACCTTTATACCCTTATACGTGCCGGTAAACCCATACATACCGCGGACTTCATTGTAGCAGTGCGCATTTTCCAAAAAATTTTCGGCAACGAACTTTGCCCGCAGCGGATCGCCCGGTAACAATATCCGTTCTGCAATTTCGCCTTGTTTTGCTCCAATATGAACACTCATCATATCCTCCTTGTCAAACGTATCAAAATCATTATGAATGATCTCTAAAAACCAATCGAGTCTTCAGAGACAGCTATGCTTATCAATCTTTCCACGGAAAAATAAGATTGCGGATTGTCCGTGTTCCGACTGTTTCCCGATCTTCCGCCAGCAATTCATCCCATGGTATTTGTTTCCTCACGGTCTGAATCGGTATTTCAGGATGCTGCTCCATCCAATCATACTTATACATTCTCAGTTTAAAAGCATTGTTCCATGCAAGCAAGAGTCCCGAAAAGCCCGGCACCAAAAAAGCTAAGAACGGGGTCAATATAACGAGGACGACGCTGTACAGCAGCATAAAGAGCGTGAATCCGGTATTATCAAAAAAAATAATAAAGCACTTTTTAAGGCATTTGCGAAAATTCGATTCCAGCCGACTCCGTATCGGAAAGAACCATAAAAGTGACAGCTGTATAACCGCAAAAATCCAGATGACACTGATACCGAGAAAAAGACCGAGAAAATTGTGAAATGAAAAATAGTAGGGAACGGCGACTCCGACAACAACCCAACAAAAAGTTTCGACTAATGAGAATAAAACACCGTGTCGCCACGTACGTTTGATTTCTCCGCCGATTTCTTTCAATGAAAACGATTTATAATCGGCTATACGGGACATCAAATGAGAGACGGCTAAAAGCAGCACTCCCATCAATATGAGACAAACAAACAAGCTCAATAAAGACAGCGTCGGCATTGATGACAGTAGGTAGGACAAGCCGAAGAATAAAAAAACAATCAGTATACATGCAATATTGAAAAGAGCGAGCGGGAGAAAATTATCCCATCCGTCAAAAAAATTTTTTTTGAGAAAAAATCCGATCATGCGGCGATAGTAACACAAAAAGCGGAATAATACTATCCGTGCCGCGGCATAGCAGAATCGGCGGGCGGTTGCATAAAGACTTCAATTATAGTAGACTGGCGCCCATAATCAAAAAAACGCTAAAGACTGCTTTTAGCGATTTCCTAAAATGTGGAGAAAGTGATGAAATCCTCTTTATTTTGTGCTGCAGCCACTTCATCAGCAGAAAAGACGCTGCGGTATGTTAAACCGTTTCTTTGTATGATGTGCCTTTCAGTTGTGCTTGTTTGTTCATGCAGCAAAGCTGAACAAAAACCGCTTACAATGGTTTTTTATCCAAATGAGTCAAGCGAATCCATGAAAGATGCCCGCGCAGCATTCCAAGAAATTTTAAAAGAAGCCGTCGGTCGCGATGTTGAAATTCTTACCACGACCGATTATAACATCGCATTGGAAGCGCTCGTTTCCGGCAAGGCCGATATGGCTTATGTCGGCGCCGAAGGATACCTGACCGCTCACAAGCGGAACAGCGCCGTTATCCCTATTGCGACTAATTCGGGTTCCAGCGGGACGCTTGACGATGCAAAGTATTACAGCTTTATCGGCGTGCAGCGGAAAGATGCCGGTACCTATAGAAAAGCGGATGGTAGTTTTGATTTAAGCCTATTAAAAGGAAAAAGAATGTCGTTTGTGGCGGCAAGCTCTACTTCGGGCTTTGTTATTCCCGCAAAAGTTTTAGCAGCTGCTTTTTCTCTTGATAATACCGACGACCTTATATTGAGCGACAAAGTATTTTCCAAGGTGTTATTTGCCGGTTCTCATCAAGGCTCGCAGGTAAACCTTTTCCGCGGCGATGCAGATGCCGCAGCTTTTGCTATCCCGCAAACAATCGGCGTGTATGAACTGCTTGAAGGTGAAGATTATAGAACAGGCGCAGTTTATCGCGTAACCGAAGGAGCTGATGAACCATTCACATCCTTTGCAGGAAGTGAAATGACCGTAATCCGCTCCATCCCCGTCTTAAATGCGCCGATTACCGTCAATACGAACACGGTTTCAGCCGCGGATATACAAAAGATACGAGAAGCGCTGACTTCGGACAAAACGGCAAATAATCCCGGAATTTTTAACGTAAAGGATTCCGGTAAAAAGGGCATATATCCTAAGTATTCCGAAAAGACGCGGTTGGTTGCTACCGATGATGCATGGTACGATGAACTTAGAAATTCTACCAAGTAATGCAGTATCATCCGGTATCTTACTTGATGTTGATTAAAGAATAAACACAGCGGCTGTTCTACAGCCGCCTGACAAGGTTTGAAGTGTTGATCACCTTTAAAAATGTTTCAAAGCGCTATGCAGGGGACAGACTTGCACTGGATTCTATCAATCTTACGATTGAACAGGGTTCGATGGTTTCCGTTATCGGACCTTCGGGTGCAGGTAAGACAACCTTTATCCGTTGTATCAATCGGCTCATCGACTGTACTGCCGGTACGGTTAAAATCGACGATGAAATACTCCAAAAAATGAACAGCCGCCGATTAAAACAAGTCCGTAGAAAAATCGGCATGATTTTTCAAAACTACAATCTGGTAGAGCGGCTCACTGTTCTTGAGAATACGCTCCACGGCTGCCTCGGCGCTTTACCGCTGTACCGCAGTCTATGCGGACTGTATACGCAGGAAGAGAGAACTCAAGCGCTGGCAATACTTGAAGAACTCGGGCTTTCGGATTACCTTTATCAGCGGTGTGCAGATTTAAGCGGCGGACAAAAACAGCGTACCGGCATTGCGCGGGCATTGATGCAAAATCCGCAAATACTTTTATGCGATGAGCCGGTATCTTCGCTCGATCCGCAAAGTGCACAAGATATCCTTGATTATATCGAAAAAATAGTTAGAACGCGGAATCTTACGTGTATTATGAATCTGCACAATGTTGAATATGCAAAACGATATTCCGACAGAATTATCGGTTTACGCAACGGAAACGTGGTCTTTGACGGAAAACCGGAAGAACTTTCGGAAAAAGCACTGCATACTATTTTTTCTTCCGGATCCCATCCCGAAAAGAAAGACTGCCATGAAATTTGATATTCCAATAGACAGACAAAGCCCTGCATTTGAATCACATCGACGCTGGAAAGCGCCCTCTTCGGGATCTTTCTTCAAGAAAAAAAAATTAAGAACGTTGACTGTTTTTTTCAGTGCTGCCGTGTTATATGTTGTTTCGGCAATTATGACAGGGTTGACGGTATGGAATGCGTTAACCGGCATCCCGCGCGGCCTGTATTGGCTGATAAGGAACTTCTTCCCATCAGCACAATCGCTTTCAGTGCTGCCGCTCATTTTTAAGACTTCGCTGTACACCGCCGTTACCGCAATAACGGCATCAACTATCGCTTTTTGCGTTGCCTGCATAGCGGCAGTTGCCGGTTCTCAAACAACCGGACGGTTCCGTATACTGCGTATTGTCTGTTCCGGAGCCGCATCTTTTTTTAGAAACATCCCACTTCCTGCATGGTCTATTCTATTGCTGTTGTCCTTTAAGCAAAATGCCGTAACAGGCTTTTTAGCTCTTTTCTTTATAACCGCAGGACATTTAACCCGTGCATTTACCGAAATTATCGACTCTCATGCCGAAGAATCGTATACGGCGTTGGAAGCAGCCGGTGTACCGTATATGCCGATTATCATCCACGGCGTATTACCGAATGTTCTCCCGCTCTTTATTTCATGGCTGCTCTACGCGATAGAAACAAATGTCAGAGACTCCGCACTCATTGGAATTTTAACAGGCACGGGAATCGGCTTTCTCTTCAATCTATATTTTAAGAGCTTTCGCTATCCTGAGGCAGGGCTTATCATTTGTGTATTGATGATACTCGTACTCTGCATCGACAGTATTTCCAACACGGTGAGAAGGATATTACTATGAAACCCCATGCTCATATTGACCGATGCCGATCACCGAGAAAAAAACAATGGACGCTCTCTATCGTATTTGCTGTCCTTTTCGGCATTAGTATCTGGGGATGCTTCTTGCTTGCGCAGGAAACAATCGATTGGAAAGATTCATGGCATAATCTGCTCCACTACGGACGCATCCTTTTTTTGCAGCCGAAGCGCTCGGATCATCTTCCGCTCGGCGAACTCGCGTACTCACTCGGTATCAGTTTTGCACTGTCGATTTTAACTACAATCGGCGGCGCTGCTATCGCGTTTTTTTTGGCTCTCGGGGCTGCCCGAAATATTGCCCCTTCAGCCGTTGTAAAAATAATCCGTATTATCACCGCAGTTATCCGCTCAATCCCCACAATTATCTGGGTGTTGGTTTTCTCGGTTACGGTTAATATCGGCACCGATGCCGCCGTTATCGGTATGTGCTTTCACAGCATTGCCTATTTGGTAAAAGTGTTCTCCGAAAGCTTTGAACAGATTAACCGCGATACGATCGATGCTTTGCGGGCGTGCGGAGCGGGATTTTTCGGCATTATTACGCAAGCGGTTATTCCGGTGGCTGCAACGTCCATTATTTCATGGACATTTTTCCGCTTCGAAATCAATTTTATCAATGCCGTCGCAATCGGCGCCGCCGCAGGATCAGGCGGTATCGGGTATTATCTATTCATGGCAGGCAATCTCTATTATGATATACAAGAGGTCGGCGCTATCACATACACTATTTTCGGTACCGTTATTTTGCTGGAGATGCTCTCTCTGCGCCTGCGGAAAGGAATCAAGCAGCACTGAAAAAATACCGACACTGTATAAGGAATCTCTAAAAATTTCAGTTTTTAGAGGTTTTCCTTAAATTTAGTTGCGACGTTTAAAATTAAGTTATTATTGGATAAGACTTAATTTTAAACTCGTCGGGCATTTCTAAAAGCTAACCGAGCTTTTAGAAATGCCCATAGGGAGTCTTAAATGAAAAAAAATATAATGCGTATCTTTGTGTGTTTTTCGATAATATACACTGCCGCAGCCGTAGAGTTTAACGTACCTAAATTTAACTTCGGGATATCGGGAGCCAAACAGCCGGGAAGCTCGTCGCAATTCAGTATAGTCCAAGAATCGTCCATAAACTTCCGTTTGCTGCACGGAGAACGTTTTTATAGCGACCTAAACCTTGCACTCTATGTTCCTGATGTCCTGCGTTTTTTCCATCCGGAGCAACAGTCACGGACACCGGGACAATTTACTTTTATTGATTTTTCTCTGAACTTTCCCAATCTCGGAGGCAAGCCGCTGATTTTATCAATTTTTACCGGAGAGCATCAAAGTCTTACGGGCGAACGCTATAGCTTTGATTTTCTTAAACACGGTATGCGTCCGGTAAAAATGTATGAAAACGATATTGCTGCACTTTTTACCCCACCACGTCCTCGTGAAAGCGTAGGTATCAGTGCTGCAGGACTCATTTTGAACACAGGGTATGTTGGAGGATCTTTCGGCTGGAACGGGCGGATAAAAAAAACCGAGCAAGAATACGGCATATATACGCAGGGAGGTGTTTTCTCCAATGCGGCCATCACCAACACGTACCTTTCCTTTCATATTACCGATAATGCGGCAAAGATATCCGGCGCAGCATCCCTTTCCGTACTCTTCATTCCTCATAACAATGTCGCTATTTTTACACAAGTTGGTTTGCATAAAACGAATTTTAGAAGCGCAACACTCAAACAGGATGTTATCGGAAATATCTATGCGTTTTTTGAACCGCGTATTATGCTTGAACATGTCAATTTTGATTTTACATTTTTTGTTTCTAAGATTCGGGACACTCAATCCGGCAGTCTTTTTCCTGTTACGCCACTGATAAAGCCCTTTACGATCATTCATAATGAGCTATACGGCGGGTTGAATATGTTCTTCGGATTCGGAAATATTGAGTTTGATAAAATGCAGGGAGGTTTCCACAGCTTTGTTGCAATGCCGATAACCCGCCCCGTAAACATACAGTCAATGCTGATAGCGCTGACGCCGTTCTATACATGGAATATCGGCCCCTGCGATCTTGACCTTCGTTGTTCGATTTATCCGCTCCTCTACGCCACTCCTACTTCTATGTTCGAAGCCAAGATTGCACTAAAACGTAATTTATAAATGCATAAAACACTCCCCCTATTGTAGACAAATTATGAGCGGATATAAATGTCATTTTTGTGCCGAATGCGACGGACACGGCTGTATCGATGAACTGCCCGGGATGGGCGGCGTGTTCGAGAGCGCCAATTTTATCAGCAACTGCGCCGCATGGCAGAAGTATTACACCGATACACCGTATAATGATGAGCTACCACCCATTAGATTGGCGCCTATTACCGGCGGAGTCGAAAACGTCGGCTACGAAGATGAAGCTGCATTTTATTTTGATTTAATTGAAGCCTGTGCCGAAGCAGGTTTTTTGCTCAGTATCGGAGACGGTTACCCCGATGCAAAGATACAGGGCGGTCTTGCAGCCCTACAGCGGTATGGAAAAACCGGAGCAGTGTTCATTAAGCCGTATCCTAATCCCCGTATCTTTGAACGGATAGATTGGGTACGCAGCTCTGCCGATATTATAGGGATCGATATTGATTCCTATAACATTGTAACGATGCGCAATCTTGTTCACCTTGAGCAAAAAGACGCTCAGAGCCTAAAAGAGATACAGCGGTATGCACAAAAGCCATTTGCCATCAAAGGAATCTTTTCACCCGAAAATGTCGAGCTGGTACGAGAGCTGCGTCCCGATGTTGCGGTTATTTCCAATCACGGCGGCAGGATAGAAACAAGGCGCGGCAGCACGGCGGATTTTTTAGCCGAGTACGGCAGTACGCTCCATAAGTTTGCAGGCGAGGTATGGGTAGATGGTGGATTGCGGAGCCGTGCGGATATCGCCGCTGCGAAACGGCTCGGTGCGGCACAGGTAATGATCGGGCGTCCCTGCATCACTGCATTATTGAGCAATGGCGCTGAAGGGGTGCGAGCTCTGTACCGCCGCCTGACTGTGGATTAAACAGTAACCCTGTCCGACAACATCGAACAGGTATAATATTTGCAGAATATGCTTGTTAGGATAGATAAAATACTTGCAGCAAACGGGTTGGGCTCGCGGAAAGATATACGGCGGCTTTTACGCAAAGAAGATTTCCGAATCAACGGCATACGGGTAACTGATGCAGGGACGCTGCTTGACCCTGAACACGATATGCTTTTACGGAACGGGGAAAAACTGTATCTCCGTACCTGCTGTTACCTTATGCTCAACAAACCGGCAGGGGTTGTTACTTCTACCGCCGATCCGCTGCACTGCACCGTTATGGAGCTGCTTCCGTCTCCTTTTTCCGCAATGAAGCTTTTTCCCATCGGGCGACTCGACATTGACACCGAAGGACTGCTCATCATTACCGATGACGGAGAACTCACTCATCGGCTTACCGCTCCGAAATCCGCCTGCATCAAAAGCTATTATCTTGAAACGGCAGCCCCTTTCACCGAAGCCGAGTTTAACGTCGCCCAAACGGCTTGCAGTCAAGGATTAGCACTCGGAAAGAGCTTCACCTGCCTTCCCGCAACCTTTGAACGCACGGAAGCACACAACATAAAAACGGAATGGGCTTTTTTGATGCATATCTGCGAAGGAAAATACCATCAAGTAAAAAAAATGATAAAAGCGCTCGGAAACGAAGTAGTCTACCTCAAGCGGATTTCGATGGGCGGCGTTACGCTCGACCGGCAATTAGCTGCCGGTTCTTGTCGTGAGCTTACACCCGATGAAGTCGCAACGCTTAAAAAGATATAACATACCCGTTCCCTAAACCTTAAACTTACCGACTTCCTCAGACAGGCTTTCGATTGCTCCTTTATTTTGCTGCGTAATAGAGTTCACTTCCTGTACGGCATTATTTATCTGAACAACCTCGTGCGCCATTATGTTTATATTGTCGGTAATGGTTTTTGTAAGACTATCAAGCTTTTGCATTTCGCCGGCAACTTGTGTTCCATCTCTGAGCATTTGTTCCGAGCCGTTTTTGACATCTAAAGTTACTGTTTTTATATTTGAGATGGCATTCAAGACTTCACGATTGCCGTTTCCTTGTTCCTCCATCGCTCGCATAAGATTAGCGCTCATAGTTTTTACGTGTTCTGAAAGTTCAAAAATACTGGTAAATTTTTCTTCAACGGTTTTTGATGCTGTAGATAAGCTGCCAATTTCAGAGCCAAGCATTTTCAATGTCATTGTAATATTTTTACCTTGTGCGGAAGATTCTTCCGCTAACTTCCGTATTTCGTCGGCAACCACTGCAAAGCCTTTACCGGCTTCTCCTGCATGGGCAGCTTCGATTGCCGCATTCATTGCAAGAAGATTAGTTTGGCTTGCAATATTTTGAATAACATTACTCGCTTCCATCAATCCGCCCGATTCCTCAGCTATTTTTTCCGTTACGGCGTTGGAATTTACGATTGTTGTTTTTCCATCTGCCGTCGCTGCAGCAAGCCGTTTAATCGCCTCATCGGTTTTTTTCCAGCGTTTGTGTAATCGACGTGATATTCGCCGTCATTTGTTCTATCGACGATGAAGACTGAGCAACACTTTCCGCCTGTATTTCAATACTGGCATTCAGTTGCGTTATTGTGTTGATTATCTCTTCAACAGCTGCGGATGTTTCCGTAACACTTGTAGCCTGCGTAACAGCCTGTTGCGTTATGCCTTCGATGTTGCTATGTATTTGATGAGCCGAATCCGCTGTTTGTGCAGTGTTCACCGAAAGTACCCCGATAGCCTCTTTCATCGCTCTCGTATTATCTTTTACACCGGTAAGTAAAGAGACCGTATTTTTATGGAACAGATTTAATCTCGTTCCTAAAAGTCCGAAAATATCACGCCGTCGCAATTCCAAATAATTCGGAGTAAAATCTCCAAGCGCCAATTTATCGGTAAAAGAAACGATAAGTTCGATTCCGGTATTAATGCCCTTGTAAAGTGTATAGTTGACAAAAAGAGCTCCCAGCAATACCACGATAGATATCGGAATAATCGAATGTGTTACGGTCTCTATAATAGTCATCCCATTATAAAGACTCGCTAAAAATGGAGATATGCAAAGGAAAATGATACCTGCAAAAAGGAAAAAACCGACAAGCATACCGCGCGTCGTGTACGACATAGAAATATGCTTTCTCTCAAGCGGTAAAAAATTTACATATTGTTCAAGCTTCTGAATCCAGATCACATAAAAAAAGAGCGCTACAAAAAACAAGCACCCTGTCGATGTAAAAATTGCCGCAATAAACAGTATTGTCGAATTCACGCCTATCCATAACAGCGATACAACCGGAGTTACAGTCGCTAATACAATCGGGACACCGATACTGAGTTTTGAATATAAACCCAACGCTTTATTCGCCTTATTTACACCGTCTTCTTCCGTCTGCCAGTTGAGGACAATAGCCATAGTCTTTTTATAAAGAACAATTGGGAAAACAATCGTAGCACAGGCGGTCAATAAGGTAGATGGCGCTATTAAAATTTTAAAGAGCGCATCTTGCGGAAGTATTCTTACATACCATGCATATAAAAAAATAAAAATAAAAACACCGGTGTATATTAAAAAATTCAAGACAAAAATAGTTTTCGGCGGTTTTGATACTACAGTAGTCATCGGCAAATCTCCTCTCGTCTATATAAAGAATAATTCGCACCATACTATAATTTATTACTTATCCAGTCAAGAATTTTAAAAGAACCAAGATTCTACTCCTCCGCCGGTTTATACAGCTCAAAGTGACTGACGGCATTCTCGCCTCTCGTAAAAGCCGGAATAGACACCATCACCGCATCTTCAAACAACGGAATGGTGATAGTACCGGTAACATCTTCTTGCCCGTTAAAAAAGCTAACCTTTACATGATGAGTCTGACCCCGCAGCATAATTTTATCGCGGTCGCCCTTAAACATCTCGATCGGTTTTTCTCCATTAAATGAAATAGTACAGCCGTCAATCGCTTTATATGCACCGTTCGGATCGTTGTTGTTGTCTATCAGCACGGTATGAGAGCGGCCGAATAAAAACATAAGCGCCATAATGAGGAAATAAAAAACAACCAAGCCTATTTTAACCAGCCGCTGACCTTTTTTTGAACGTACTCGAATCATTATGCCCTCCCGCTTTCGGCCCGCAGCGCAGCCCGCTGTTTTTCCGCATTCTTTTGATTACGCGCCGCGTGCATAACAAGCGATAACGCAATCGCCGCATAGCCGGAAAACTGTCTAAAGTATTCGCCGATCATCGCAGAATCAAAGAGGTGCTGTCCTGCCATCGGCGTAACAATGTACAAAAAGTGCAGCAAGATAATACCGATAAAGACGTTTCTAATGCTTGCCTTATTTACCGAAGCGCCTCCGACAAGGATTGCCGCGGCGGCAAAGAAACCGGTTTGATCATGCGCGTTATAGGTGCTCATGTTTCCCATATTCTGCAAGAAGATAATCTGTCCGATACAGGCAAGCACTGTCGAAATAACAATCGAAATAATCCGTGTCCGCTCAACCGCAATACCGGAGGCGAGCGAAACCGCTTGATTTTGACCGATTGCCCGCATATCCTGTCCGAGTTTTGTCTTTCTAAACCACACGATAAAAAAACACAGCGCAATGATAATCAGATACGAAAGAATCGGAATTTTAAACCCTGCAATCATAAGCGGAATTGCCGTATCGAGCGTCTGCCGGACGGGCGCCAACTCAAGCGTATTGCGCACTCCGTAGCCGCGGGAAAGCATAATCGCCTTATTGTGCATCGGAATAACCGACCCGAGGATGTACAGCACAAAAAACTGATAAATCCCGTTAAAGAAAAAACCGAGGATGTAGCTGGTAACCATTTCCCGCCCGCGGGCGCGGTTCAGTACCGATCCGGCAACAATCCCAAGCAGGATGGAAAGCGGCATTCCGATACAGGCTGCGAACACCAATCCGTAGATACCGCCGATGCTCCAGTCCATTGCAAAAATAAGGCCGATCTGCCCGGCCATTGCACCGAGCACCATCCCGAAGTTAATACCCATTCCGGCCATAATCGGCAGGATGAGCGCGAACACCAAAAAGGAGTTTCTGCCGATCCGCGTTAAAATTTCGGCGATAATATGGTGCGCCGATAACCCCGACACGGGAATGGCAAGGAACGAAATAACCAAAAATATGATGGATACCAAATTATCCAGAATAAAATCAACCGCGGAAAAATGTTCCCACTTTTTTTTAAGCATATTAGACGATACCATAATCTACCTCGCCGCCTGCGTTTTCCGCGTCAGTGCATATAAGATCATACCGTTTGACAGGACAATACGGATAACCTCCGACATATCGGTTTGCAACACACTGTTAATAACGGAGGGAGTCATTGTTAAAATACCTTGAAACAGAAATGTTCCCAGCATCACATTTAAAATCGACGCCTTATTGACCGAGGCGCCGCCGATCAGAATAGCCGCTACCGCCGGAAACGCCATAAAGAGCGGCGCTTGGTACAACTGAATAAAGCCGAAACTTTGCTGATACAGCAAAATCCCGACGCCGCCGATAACGGTAGACAGCACCGTACTGATAATTCGCGCGCGGTCGATATTTACACCGCTTGCCCGCGCAAATTCGGGATTTGAACCGACCGCAGTCAGTGCCGTTCCCGTCCGTGTCTTCATAAATACCTTCATAATAAAAAAGCAGATAAAGACAAAGAGAATAAGCCCGGTCGGAAACACGAAAGCGCCGATTTTAAACGCCCATAAATTGTTCAGTATTTTCAGCCAGTATCCTTCGAGCGTGATGGTTGTACGTAAACCTTTTCCCGCATAGCCCCACACCATTGTCGGATTGGTGTACGGCAACAGCAGCCACAAAATCGACATGAACATAACCGCAGCAAAGCCGACATACAAAGCGATCGTCATCTCTTCGCCTTTAATCAGATTCAAAAGTTTACCGTAAGCATAGCCGATAACCGCACAGATCAATATCGTAAAAGCCACGGCTGAAAAAAAGCCTGCCCATCCGGTTAGGTTCAGTTCCATTGCGAGCGTTGCACCGAGCAGCCCGCCGATAACGCCGAGCGATAACCCGAAGTTAAGACCGCAGCCGGCTTGTACCATCGGCACCATCGCAAGCACCAAGAGGGCATTCATCCCGAAGCGGTTTATCGTATCCGACAGGGAAGCACCGATGCTGACATTGACAAAAGGAGCCGCAATAAACAGCGACAATAAAAACAAGAAAATGATAATGCGCGGCCATCCGAATGCCGCAAGTTGTTTTTTTAACTGTTCCATCTATTTTACTCCTGCCATATAAAGCGCAAACTCAGCCGGATCTTCGGACGGCTGCAGCACATGAGCAACCTTGCCTTGGAATACGACAGCGATACGGTCGCACGCAGACCGCAGCTCTTCAAGTTCACTGGAAATCATCACAACGGTAACGCCTTTTTCTTTATTTAACGTGCGGATTGCTTCCAACACCAGCGCTTTAGCACCGACATCGATACCCCGCGTCGGCTCCGCAACAAAGAGCAAATCGGGCTCCAGACAAAATGCTTTTGCCAAACACAACTTTTGCTGATTACCGCCGGAAAGCTCCCGCGCCTTTTGCTGGGAACCGGTGCATTTAATTTGCAGCATCTTGATATACTCGTCGGCAAGCGCCTTCATCGCTTTTTCGTCGCGGACGGTGATTAACCCGCCCAGATATTTTTTTAAGTATTTATGCTTGGCCTGCATAGCGGTAAAGGCGATATTCCAGTCAAGACTTTCATCCAGTAAAAGACCGACGCCGCGCCGATCTTCGGAAACAAAGGCAATCCCTTCCGAAAGCACTTTTGAAGTTTTGCTGATGTCAAGCGGCTTGCCTTTAAAGATAACCTCACCGCCCGCACGGAACAGCCCCATAATACCGTTGGGAATACCGATTTTTCCCTGCCCCGCCAAACCGCCGATGCCGAATATCTCGCCCCTTTTAACGGAGAAACTTGCATCATCAACCAGCTCTCCCGGCATATCCACCCACAGGTGTTTTACCTCGAGGATGGTTTCGTCAAACTGCCGCGCCGTCCTTTCGGCAACTTGACCTTCAACCTTTCTTCCCACCATCGCGGCCGCAATCGCCTGCATATCCGTTTTTGCAGTTTCCGTGTCTTGAATTGAAACGCCGTCGCGCAGCACGACAACCCGATCGCAAATTTCCATAACTTCGTGCAAGCGATGGGAAATAAAGATGATTGCGATGCCCTTCTCCGCTAATGCTTTGATGGATTTAAGCAGCACATCCGCCTCCGATTCGGTGAGGACGGCAGTCGGTTCATCCAACACCAAGAGCCGTACATTATCGCGGTCTATTTCGCGGGCAATTTCGGTGAACTGCTTATGTCCGACCGGCATCTCGGAAATGAGCGTCTTTGCACTAATCGAAACCCCGAGTTGGTTAAGCCGCTGCTGCGCCCGCTCGCGCATCGCTTTGCGGTTTAACGTCGTAAGCCGCGGCCCAAAGAGGTCGGAGATAATGCTTTCCTGTTCGAGCTCGCGGTTCAGCATGATATTTTCACCGGAAGAAAAACCCGGAATCAGCGAAAATTCCTGATGCACCATTCCGACGCCCGCACCGAGAGCGTCGAACGGCGTTTTGAACACGACCTCTTTACCCTGCATCCTAATCGTCCCGCCGTATCCGCCCGTTTCGGTGATCACCGGCATACCGAACAGGATGCTCATCAGCGTTGTCTTTCCGGCTCCGTTTTCTCCTACCAGCCCGATCACTTCTCCCGCATGGACATCAAAACTCACACCCTGCAAAACGGGCGTCCCTGAAAATTCCTTCGTAATATGATCGATGGATAAGATAACTTCATCATTATTCATAAATTTCTATCATCCTTATAAACAATAGAGATACCCGATCTCAATGTTTCCTCTTTACTATCGATAAAAAAAACGGGTACACGTATTCAAGGCAACCTGTTCCGCAACTTTCATTTCGGAACAGGTTTACTTCAAAATTTTCCATGTACCCGTTCTGCTGAGGAGGCTTTTTTTAAATAGTTTCTATTCTCTACTATTTATTAAATTTCATATTTAAGTATTTCTGCGGTACCTCTTGCTCGGTTGTCGACAAAAAGCCTTTTCCGAGAATATAGGTATCCATAAATACCAACGCCTGATTTTTCGCACGCACACCGGTGTTGGCATCCGTGTAGTACGCACTCTTCCACCGTGCATTGGGAGTAAAGACCCCCAGCGCTTTCGATAGATCAGTAAGGCTGCCTTTCTCCGCTTCGCCATCGATAATGCGGCGGGCATATTCACCCAAACCGGCACTGACCGTAAAGCCGTAAGAGTATGCCCATGTACCGAACCGGCCTGCTCCGCCCTTGTCGATAACGGACTGTTCAACCTTCGTCAAAATGGATCCGAAGTCTCCGGCTTGTTCGGTAAGATCGATACCGAGCGCTCCCGGATAGCCCATTAACGGGGACGGAAGGTCTGCTTCAACAAAGATACCGCCGTACTGTAAAAGCTGCTTTAAGAGCGGCTCCGTATGCGCATCGTTCGTACAAAAGAACGCGGTTTCTTTGCCGTATTTTTCAATCCACTGCGGAACCTTTTCAAGGATGAACTGCTGAGCGCCCGCAACTCCGACATCACTGGTCGGGTCGGGAGCGGTTTCAAACACAAATTTCACCCCGGTATCGTTACATGCCGCTTCCATAATTTGGCGGCGGAGTCCGAGCGTTTCATACGACATGTGCCGCGGAAAGGAAATATGCACAAACGTCTTTGCACCAAGCTCTTTCGCCGCCCAAATAATCGTATATCCGCGTGACACGAAATCATTGTTTATCGCCATATCAGCCGCAGCTTGAATAACCAGCGGGTCTTCGTGCGGTTCACCTGCAAACAGCAATATGTCGGGACGTTTTTCCCGAACGCGCTTAAACGCCTCTGCAGTTCCGGGAATTCCTTGATTGACAATAATAGCCTTCATCATCGGATCGTCTGCGAGAGCGGCAATCTGCGTAATAGTCGTTTCCTGCTGCGACATAAAGTCATCAGGATAGGTGATATGCTGAATCATACCGCCGGTTTTCGCGGAACCGTACATCTCGATCAGTTTTTCAGCACCGCGGAGATCATCTTCGGATTGAGAGACCGTTCCCGTTACGATACCGATATGATACGAGGCATTTTTTCCGTTATCCCCCGACTCGACTTTTTCCGGCTTTGTTTCTGCTTTTTTGCTGCACCCTAAGACGGATATACTCAAGAGCGCAGTCAACAAAACAAATGCGGCATACATGTTTTTTTTCATATTCAACTCCTTTTGATACCAGAAACCTTTAAAACGCTCATCGAGTTTCTAACGATACCCGTCCGTATGAGTATCAGGAACAATAGGCCATACGGTTGGAAGTCCTTAAAATCCCGCATCGGTTTTTAAAGATTCTGTAAAATATAACTTTCGTTGATAGTAAGTTCTTCGGCAAAAAAATGTCAAGTATTTTATGTATAAATATGCAATAAAAAGCGTTAAAAACAGTATTTTTATACAAAAAGAAAAAAGCATTAAAGTTATTTAACCTAGAAACAGCTGACAATGCAGATGCCTACACGAATCAATTTTCAATTACCTTTCTTTCTGCTATACTTTGACGGTATTATGAGTATTCGATTGACATCCGCACAAAAAGGGATCTTGTGCATCATTTGTTCGGCTTTCTTTTTTACTGTGATGAATTTATGCGCAAAGCTATCCGGCGATTTACCGTCTATCCAAAAAGCATTTTTTAGGAATAGCATTGCCTGTTGTGCGTCGCTCTTTTTTTTGATAAAGACCCGTCAATTTGCGCTACCGCAAAAAAAAAGAATATTCCCTTCTTTTATATTACGGGCAGTACTGGGCACTGCCGGATTGGTTTCCAATTTTTATGCGGTCAGTCACTTAGCGCTTGCCGACGCTTCTATTTTGGCAAAGCTCGCACCGTTTTTTACCATTTTCTTCTCATTTCTGTTTTTAAAGGAGCGAATCCGTTTTACCCGAATTCTTGCAGCCGTCTGTGCATTTGCCGCAAGCCTTTTAATTATCAAACCGGCTTTTGCAGGGGCAGGTCATACCTTTGCAGCTTCTATTGCCTGCTTCGGCGGTCTCTGTGCAGGCGGCGCGTACACCTGCATACGCTATCTGTTAACACATAAAGAATCAGGCTCATTTGTAGTATTTTTCTTTTCGGCAGCCTCCATGCTGATACTGCTGCCTTTTTTCGTCTACGGCTTTGAACCGATGAGCTTGCAGCAGTTTTTCTGGCTGCTTGCCGCCGGAGCTGCGGGGGCAGGAGGGCAATTTACCGTTACCGCGGCGTATTCTTATGCACCGGCAAAAAATATCGCGGTTTTCGACTATACGCAAATTCTCTTTGCCGCAGCATTCGGCTTTTTATTGTTCCACGAAATACCCGACCGCTACAGCATTGCCGGATATATCATTATCTGCACGATTGCACTGCTGTTATTTTTAAAGAAAGATTAGGCATACTTTTTTTCATAACGCCGTCCTGTTTCCAACGAGGCTCGATTATGGTGAATCAACAATCACGGCGCAGCGCGTTCGTCAAAACTATACATCCGCGGCGGTTAGAGAAACGCCAGGGTATTAAACCACACGCACGAATAAAGTCGGTTATGCCGTTACAAGCGGCAGCAGCTCCTGCGGGTTTGCGATAATATGCGTTGCTCCGGCACCTGCCAATTCGGCACGGTCTCGAAAACCCCACAGCACGCCGACGGTAGTCAACCCCGCGCTTTTTCCGGTGTTTATATCCACGGAGGTGTCTCCGATGTAGAGGCATTCCTGTTTTTGGCGATGTAAAAGCTCTAAAATCTCAAACACGCCGGCAGGATCCGGCTTGAGCGGAACGCCTTCCCGTTGACCGAAAACGGCGGAAAAAGTTCCCGCATCAAAAAAAGCTTTGATGATTTTTTGCGTAGTCGGCTGCGGCTTATTTGAAAGAACCGCCAGCTGGACACCTTGATTACGCAACGCTGTAATCATATCGGCAACGCCGTCATATAAGGTACACAAGTATAAAAAATCGGCATCATAGGCCGCATTGTAATCCTGTAAAATCGTATCTTCCAACGCCGCATCCGTAACGCCGTGATATGCCAATACCCTGTGAATAAGCGTCCGAGCCCCGTTTCCCGCAAACTGTTTAAAATTTTCCACCGGCGCAGGGGGTAATCCGTGCTTTGCAGTTTCGGCGTTAACAAAATAAGCGAGTGTCCGAACGGTATCGGTCAATGTTCCATCCAAATCAAAAATACATGCCTTAATCATAATCATAAGTATACAAAATCGAGCGGTAAAAGTGAATCATACACTTGACTTTAAGGGGGGGGGGGGGGATAATGGAAGATAAGTTGATTCTTTTGAGAGCCATGTGTAAGTGATCCAATCATCCGTGGTGAACAATCGAAAGGCTGCACAAGCTCACAAAGAAACGAAAACGGCATCTAAAAAAATCCCTCTCAAATTTTTTGCAGATGCCCAAATAATAAAGGAGTATCATTATGAAGATGAGAAACATGTTACGAGGCATTCTCCTCCTGCTTCTTATGGCATCGGGATTAAGCGTTTTTCTTAGCTGTAAAGGCCTCAATCCCACCCCAACGCCCTATACGGTAACCTTCGACGCGCAAGGGGGCTCTACGGTAGCGCCGATTAATGCAGCACAGGGTAAAACAATTGCAAAACCGGCTGATCCGGTAAGAGCTTCTTTTACCTTCGGCGGCTGGTATAAAGAAAGCGCTTGTACAACGCCGTGGAACTTTGCAACCGATACCGTTACCGCGGATATTACATTGTATGCAAAATGGACGCCTGTCGTTACCGTAATGTTCACGGTAAGCGATGGAACCGGCGGTACGCTTACGGCAAAAGCAGACGGTAAGGAATTAAAGTCGGGCGCACAGGTAAAAAAAAGGTACGGATGTTACCTTTACAGCCGCCGCGGATCCTGGCTACGCCGTTGAATCTTTGAGTGTTAACGGAGAAACAAAATCCGATACGAGTATTACGGTAAAGGCGGATAAAGACTTAACGGTAACCGTGAAGTTTAAGGCGGCGGATACGGTTACTTATACGGTAACCTTTGACGCACAGGGAGGCTCTGCGGTAGCACCGATTCAGGCAGGACAGGGTAAAACGATTGCACAACCGGCTGATCCGGCAAAAGATGGGTTTACCTTCGGCGGCTGGTATAAAGAAAGCGCTTGTACAACGCCGTGGAACTTTGCAACCGATACCGTTACCGCGGATATTACATTGTATGCAAAATGGACGGCTGTTGCCCCTGCAACCGTTACCGTAACATTTGCGGTAAAAGGCGGGCACGGTACGCTTACGGCAAAAGCAGGCGATACGAACCTGACCTCGGGAGCATCGGTAAAAAAAAAGGTACGGATGTTACCTTTACAGCCGCCGCGGATCCCGGCTACGAAATTGATTATATATTGATTAATGAAGAAAAAAAGACCGAGCCGGAGATTACGGTAAAGGCGGATAAAGATATAACGGCAACGGTCAAATTTAAGGCACAAAGCGCTCCGGCAACGGAATTGTGCACCGTTCATTATAACGCCAGCCCGGCTGCAGGCGGTTTGATAAGCGCAAAAGACACAAACGGCACGCCCGTTAGCCCAGAAAAAAGATAGAAAAAGGAACCGTCCTGAATTTACTGCCGTACCGAATACCGGCTATGATATTTCCGGCTGGACGGGTGCAACGGCTGCATCAGATAATAAAACCGCAACCCTCACCGTAACACAAGACAGCACGGTAACGGTAACGTTTACCTTAAAAAAATACACGGTAAACTTTGACACACAAGGCGGCACAGCGGTAACGCCGCTTGAGGTAGAACACGGTAAAACAGTTCAAAAACCGGCTGATCCGGTAAAGGCTTCTTTTACCTTCGGCGGTTGGTATAAAGAAAACACTTGTACCACACCATGGAACTTTGCAACCGATACCGTTACTGCGGAGATTACGCTCTACGCACAATGGAAAATTACTATTCAGTTTGCTCCCTCCAAAATGACCTGTCGGAAAAACGGTGGAGGTGATATTAACCCAGGCGACACAGTGCATGAAAATGATGAGCTTTTCTTTACTGCGACGCTGTCTACGGGACAGACGGTTGACAAGTGGACGGTCAACGACGTGGACCAGGGTGGACAATCAAGCCCCTTTTTCATTACAAGGTGAAAACTGCGGATGCGCCGAGCGGCTCTATAAAGGTTGACTGTGCGATAAAAACCGTGGCGCATGGAACCATACAGTTTGCTCCCTCCAAAATGACCTGCTCGAAAGATGGCGGAGACGATATTACTACAGGTACCACAGTGTACGAAAATGATGTGCTGAACTTTACTGCGACGCCGCCTTCCGGACAGACGGTTGGTAAGTGGTCGGTCAACAATGTGGAAAAAGACTATGCGACACAACCAGTTTTTTTCTTACACCGTACGGGCTGATGATGTACAAGGCGGCGCTATAAACATTGACTACACGCCCAGAACAGCGGCGCATGGAACCATACAGTTTGATCCCTCCAAAATGAAATGCCGGAATCAGAGAACCTATACTTTTGTTAACACAGGCGACACGGTGTATGAAAATGATGTGCTGGACTTTGCTGCGACGCCGCCTGCCGGACAGACGGTGAACAAGTGGACGGTCAACGGCGTGGAAAAAGACTATGCAACACAGCCATGGTTTACTTACACCGTAAAGGCTGAAGACGTGCAAGGCGGCGTTATAAACATTGACTACACGCCCAGAACAGCGGCACAAGCGGTCATACACTTTGATTCTCGCAAAATGAAATGCTGGAAAAACATTGTTTTGTATACCAACACCGGCACACCGGTAACTGACGGCGCTACCGTTTACGAAAATGAAGAGCTCATATTTATCGCTCAACCTTCTGCCGGAAAGATGGCCGATTCATGGACGGTAAATGGCGCTCCTGTAAAAACCAGGGAGGGAAATTTGTGCTGGTATAGGGTTGGTGCGGAGGCTTCCAGCCTTCGCTTCGAGTACACGGAAAAGACTGCAGAAAAGTTAGAGCTGCGGTTCGATACTTCAAAAATACGATGTACGAAACCGCTTGATACTACACTTATTAATCCCGGCATGCGGGATGAAGGAGATTTTCTCACCTTTAAAACAACAGACGGTTCTGCAGTAAAATGGAAGATAAACGATGAGTATATCGGTTTCGGAGCAATGCCGGTTCTGGAATTCCCGTTTACCAAAGAGCGTGCGAAAGAATTTGGCAACGAAAATCTTATGGAAATCAGCTATGAGTAAAAAATGAGTATGCAGGCATCTTGAAAAAACTTTTTCAAGATGCCTCGTATACGGCAGGTTTCGGCGAAAGCCGGAGCCTGCCGTATAAAAAAATTCAGATTCCGATTGACATATCAGGTGTTTTTCGGTATAGTAGCTTCATATTTTTGCGGATGTCGTATAACGGCTATTACCCCAGCCTTCCAAGCTGGAGACGAGGGTTCGACTCCCTTCATCCGCTTATAACCGCATACTTACCCTTTTTAACCGAATAACCCATTAATTTTTGTTTTATGTTTAACTAATGTACTTACCGTACATCATAGTCAGCAGAAAAAGCGGAAAATTCTTCATTCAGAAGCTCAACAGACCGGTTCTTTTGCCGATAAGATAGAAGGAACACGCGATCGCATGGGGGATTAAAATGAGTTATAACAGTCAAGCCTTAACGGCATATAAAGAGACACGTGTAAAGACAGCAAGTCCGGGTTCTCTGATCATTATGCTGTATGATGAGGGTATTAAAAATATTACCCTTGCCATTGAAGGCATGCCTGACGGAAAAATCGAAGCGGAAAATATCGAACGCATTCATCAGTACATCTTAAAAGCGCAGGATGTTATTACCGAGCTAATGGCATCCTTAAATATGGATGAAGGAGGAGAAATTGCTGAAAATCTCTTATCGCTTTACTCTTTCTTTAACCAACAGCTTTTTCAAGCCAATATGCAAAAGGATCCGCAACCGCTTATCACAGTACGTAGCATGATGGAAGAACTGCGCGAAGCATGGCATCATGTTGTCAATTCAACTGCCGCCGCTGCAACAGAAATGAAACCGGTTGTTTCCGGCGTCAATATAGCAGGGTAAGACCATGCATACAGCCACGCTTAACGATTCCGAAATTGCCGAACGGGTTGCAGTCCTCAAACGATTCAGGTTGCTGTTAGAGCAGCAGCGGCTTAAATTCCGCGAATACCTGATGGTATTGGAAAAACAAGAAAAAAGCATTTCCGACGAAAACGCCGATGCTGTCTTACAGCACACGGAGCTTGAAGAATCAATTATTGCCGAAATATTTACTATTCAAAAAGTAATCGATCCGCTGGAATATATGTATACCAATATCTGCAAGAATACACAACATTCGGATATTCCTCATCTTAAAACGGATTTGGATGACTTACAAAAAAGAGTTTTGGCTCAGAATAAAAAAAACCGCGAACTGCTGCAAACGCATATTGCCGGCTTACGGCAGCAAATTGCATCGCTGAAACGGCCTTATGCGCATAAAGAGAGTATCTATGCCGGCACAGCACGTACAGCAGCGCTCGTCGATCTCAGTTTATAGATAATATTCGAACCTTATGCTCTGTATTTTTTACGCTGCACATACCGTATGAATCTTCCGTTACCGGCACAGCATCCGGCAAAGAGAAAAGGCTATCCGTATATATGCGGAAAATCGGCAGCTGTATGACGTACCGTTCCGACATTGTGTGGATCGATATTGTCGATAAGAGCCAAGATATCCTTATGTTGATAAAAACTCAAAAGGAGTTAAGCTATTTTCCGGTATGTGCAGGTAAAATTGATGCGGTTATCGGAATCCTGAGTGTCCGAGACTACCTGCAAAGCAGACTGGAAACACCGCCGCCGAATTTACAAAAGATTTTAACCAAACCGCTGTTTATTCCCGAATCGCAAACCATTAAACATACGCTTGAATTACTGAACGAGCATAAAGCAAATGCAGCCTGTGTTATCGATGAATACGGCGGCATTGAAGGTTTTATAACAAAGAACGGCTTATTAAACAGCGTATTTAATGAAACCGTTCGGACATCCGAGCATACCAAACGGCAACAGCTTACGCAAGCCGACGGCAGCATTGTTATAAGCGCACAGATGAGCCTTGACGAAGTGCAGGTTCTACATCTTTTAGAAGATATCGAACGCCCCCCCTACGGAAGAATACTACACCTTTGCCGGTTATTTGTTTGCACGATTCGGTGCCATTCCTCATCCGGGTGATAGTATTGATATCGGCTCCTCTATCTGTACGGTACTCAGTATGCATGGACAGCGAATCGATCAGGTCGCGATAAAAAAAAAAAAGAAGCATAAACGCCCCCATCCTTTACGAACAGCCTCTCTTTATAGCATCCTACAATATTTACGGTTAAATATAGAAAATAGCCGCTCTCTTGCAAAAGAATATCTTTATGAATATAATCAAGCCCTATTAAGTATCGATACGGATTATATATAGCCGAGAAAATCGATATTTAGGAAATATTTTATTTGAGAGAGGCTTGACAAAATGAATGAAAAAGTATAACCCCCGAAAATATTTTTCAATTCGACGTAAACTTATCTGTGTATTCGGCTTGTTAATGCTGCTTGCGATTTCTGTTTTAGGAATTACCGCAACAACGAAAAAAAAAAAAAAGCGCTGTTGGAAAAAGTCCACATCCAACTTATCGAAGAGGCGAAAGACACAGCTGCTCTGATAGATGAACGCATTAATACTTTTGTTGCCACCCTCTCCGCTATCGCACGGCAAGAGGCCCTGAGAAAAGATATCCCGTATGAACAAAAATTTCTATCCTTGCAAAATGAACTCGCATTCAACAATTCTGAAATAAATGCATTCGGACTTTGCAACAGGATGGGAAATGCATGGCTTACCGATGGGAGACAATTGAATGTTGCCGATCGGGAATATTATCAATCTGCACTCAACGGAAAAACATTTGTAACGGAACCGATGCTTTCGCGGGTAACCAATGAGCTTTTCACATTTTTCTCCGTTCCGATTTATGATGACGAAAAGAACATTATCGGTGTTTTATATGCACGGGTAGATGCATCAGGTCTTTCAAAAAATGATATCCGATATTGTAATTGGAGAAACAGGTGACTGCTATGTTATCGGCCTTTCCGCAATACCATCGGAGACCCTGACATTGAAGCGGTAAAATCCCAAGAAAACAGCATAGAAAAAGCGAAAAGCGATCCTTCCTTTGTCGAAATAGCCGCATTCGAAAAAAAAGCGTTGCAATCTACAGAATCGGATGCAGGATACTTTCAGTGGAAAGGCGAAGAACAAATAGCTGCTTTCGGCGTAATTGCAAGTACCGGATGGCGGGTTATTCTTTCCGCTCCCATACATGAATTTTTAGGCAGTATAACGGTTATGCAAAAAGTATTGTATAGCATTACAACTATAATCTTAATACTCGCAATTATCATCGTGTATATCACTGCATATAAAATAGTAAAGCCGATAAAGGCAGCAGTGGAAGCATTAAAAGATATAGCACAAGGAGAGGGTGATTTAACGGTACGCTTACCGGTCGTAGGGTATGATGAGATAACCGATCTTTTCCAATTACTTTAATCAGACAATAGAGAAGATCGGTACATCAGTTAAAACGGTCGAAGATAGCCTCAGAGGTTATGCAGGCTGTCGGTGAAGAGCTTGCAAGCAACATGACCGAAACGGCAAGCGCCGTACATCAAATAAATGCAAATATCGAAAGCGTTAAACAGCAAGCCCTTACACAGGCTGCAAGCGTTACCGAAACAGCAACTACTATCGAAGAGATAGTACGCACTATTCGACAGCTTAACGGCAGTATCGAAACGCAAGCCGCGAGTGTTGCGCAATCTTCTGCATCAATAGAACAAATGGTTGCCAACATTACATCCATCGGGCAGACGCTCGGTAAAACCGACGAAGCTATCAAAAGCCTTACCGGTGCTACGGGAGACGGAAAACACACATTGATAACATCCAATGCAGTTACCAAAAAGATTGCCGAAGAATCGGGCTCTCTGATAGAAGCATCAAGCGTTATTCAACATATTGCATCGCAAAAACAAACCTGCTGGCAAATGAATGCTGCAATAGAAGCCGCACACGCAGGGGAAGCAGGAAAAGGTTTCGCCGTTGTCGCAGATGAAATCCGCAAACTTGCCGAAGATTCTGGCTGCTCAAGGGAAAACGATAACAACAACACTTTAAAACGCTATCAGGTGAAATTGAAACGCTTTCCGATTCTTCCAAAATCGTCGAAGGAAAATTCAATACAATCTTTACCCTTGCCGAACAGGTTAAAGAGATGAGTAACCGCCTTACTGAGGCAATGCGCGAACAAGAACACGGCAGCAGAGAAGTGCTTACCGCTATCAAAAAAAATATCAATATGGTAACGTTGAGGTTCAAGCAGGTTCCGCTGAAATGCTGAAAGGCAGTGAAGGAGTCGCGGAAGAAATGCGAAAATTGATAACCTTACCCGCGTTATTACCGACAGTATGAACGAAATGGCTTCCGGCGCCGTACAAATCAACAATGCGGTACAGGAGGTTAACGGTATTACGCAGCAGAATAAGCGGAGTATCGAGAGTTTAGTCGCAGAAGTTGCTAAATTCAAAATCAATTAGGGAAGGGAAGACACTTTTTTCGGATAAAAGATTTCTTCCCTTCCCTAGAACCCATCCTATTTTCAAAATAGCCGCTTAGGGTTCTACCCTAAGAACCCGCCGTGATTCTAGGGTTTAGTTCCGGAACGGAAGTTTAGCAGGTATGATTTTTACGTGCGCGCTATTCTCAGCATAGCAATGCTCAAGAACGTAAAAATTAAAAGAGGGAGAAACGCGCCTGCAAGCGGGGAAATATACTCCCATTTTGCAAAAAGCATGGTCATCATCTCGGTAACATAATAGAGAACTGCAAGGGCTAAACTAAAGAGCAAACTCATCAGCAGGATATTTTTTTAAAGCGGCCGCCGATGGAAACAAAAAAAAAACAAAACAATGAACGTTGTAAACGGAATGAAAAACGGCGGTAATATTGTGAAAGGTATTCATGGTAGGGTAACCCCATTTTTTTAAATTATTGATAAAGAGTTTTGCCTGTGCAATAGTCATCTCATCAATAGATGTAATATTCCGTTGAAAGGTTTCGGGAGGTTCGAAAAAAGTTTCGCATCGATTGAATCTTGGTAGAGAGGACCTCATTATCGGCGGTAAAGGTGTAGATTGATTTATCCGTTACCTCCCAATGATCGGTTTGCCACTGTGCCGAATTACCTTTTATAATGGTAGAAATATCACCCGATTCGGTACGTATCACAATCAGCACATTGTTCAATTCCTTTTGATTATCATCGTAATAATCGGCAAAATACACAACCTTCCCCGAATCGGATAAAACAACCAAATCATTGCTATTCAAATTCTGTTGAGGTTCCAAGATAGAATTTACCAGTGCAATTTTCTGCCGTTGAAAGTGAATTAAGATACGATCCTCAAAATAAAACATCCCTATCGATAACAAAAAATCCGCACAGTACAAGCGGAGCCACCAACACGGCAAGCGGCATACCGGAAGCAAAAGATCGAAGTAAGTTCATTTTTGCGTACATATTTCCCATTGTATACGAACTTGCAAACAAAAAACAGAAAAAGAGGCATTGCAAACGATATACACTTGGGCAAATACAAATACATCACCCGAAGCAGTGTAACAAAGCGTGCTTGATTTTGCAAATACTGCGGTAGATTGAGAAAAAGATCACCAAGCTGCAGGAGCAAAATAAAAAATAAAATCGTTATCACAAAGACAGGGAAAAAGAGCTGCAGCAAGTATCGTTGAAGAATTTTCATCTGAATAATTTTTTCCCCAGCAACACAATGGATGCGGTAAAGACCATAATATTGGGTACCCACATGGCGGAAGTACCGTTCCAATCAAGCCGTAAACAGAGCGTTTGCCCGCCCATAAACAGCGCCCAATATGCAACGGCTATTAAAAGACCTAATACAAAACCAACACCTTGATTATGTACCTTACCGGCACTGCTGATGGCAAAGGCAAGCAATACAAAAAAGAAGGCGCCGAAAGGAATAGAAAACTTCTTATGCAATTCCATCCAATACAGATTGAGTGTCCGATTATCTTCGTTTTGCGTTTGTTTTTCCTTTATATCTTTATAGAGATCAACAGAGGACATTTCAGAAGGTCCAATCGTATTAAAATAAGAGGACTTAATACTCTTTGCAAGTATGTTGTAGGTTACCGCTTCGCCATTTACCGCATCATATTTTTTTTTTATCAGAAGGATCTAAGATAAGAAGGTGCGGCAGCGCCATTTTGAGTGACATCACGATTGACGGATCATCGGACTTTTCAATCTCGGCAGTCTGTGTGCCAAGTATACGGAATGCTTTATCCGCATTCTTATCAACAATCAAAAGATTATGAATTTTTCCATCCTGTATTAATCCCGTTACAACAACCGCATTACGATTGCGTTTTACGGAATAAGAAGAAAGCTCCAGCGCAGGGGTTGAGGTTGCAATATCCCAATAGACGCGCCTAAAATTAACGGCGCTGGCAGGCAGCAATACATCGTTGGTAAAAAAGGAAACAATTGAAACCGCTAAACCGACCAATAACACCGGTAACATTAAAAAGCGAGGCGAAATACCCAGTGCGTTCATGGAAAGAAATTCCAAATCACTGACAAAGCGACCGATCCCCATGAGCGTACCGATCAAGGCGGCAAAGGGAGCGGCATTCGCGATAACAGCAGGAAGCGAATAGAGCATCAGCAATGCGACATCTTTAAAAGGAGCTTGTTTTGAAAGGACATCTTCCGCCAGCAACAGAATATTATTAACAAAAAATATAAAGAATAAAAACAAAAAGCAGACAAAAAAGTACAGCAGCATCTCTTTGACAATATATAAAAAAAGCTGCTTTTGTCTTATGCCTATCATCTTTTATACCGTTAATCACTGTTATAGGAACAGGGATGTCTCAAAAGTTGGTTACTTTTTCAACATCCTCATGCCCTAATCACCCTTATATCAATTTACGCAATGCCGGTAGAGCCATATCCGTTGCAGCCCCGTCCGGTTTTTGAAAGCTCATCGGTTTGTACAAAACTCACCTGAACCGCCTGCGCAACTACGGCTTGTGCAATCCTGTCGCCGTTTTGTACGGTAAAAGGTTCGCTGCCGAGGTTTACCAACAGCACGCACAGCTCTCCGCGGTAATCGGAATCAACCGTACCGGGAGTATTGAGCACCGTAATACCGTACTTGAGCGCAAGCCCCGACCGCGGACGCACTTGCAGTTCGTACCCCACAGGTAATTCAACAAACAGTCCCGTCGGGATGAGTTTACGCTCCATCGGGTTCAGCGTTACCGGCTCTGCAAGATACGCATGTAAATCCGCGCCTGCAGAACCGGGTGTTTGATATTCAGGCAGCAAGGCTCCTTCCTTGAGTACGGAAAAAACCCTTACCGCCCCATCAGCAATACTCACCGTTTTTCCTCAGTGAACGGCTTAATGGCTGCCGGTTTTTCCTGCTCTTCACAGGCATCGATATACGAAAGATTTAAGCGGCCGAGCTTATCGATTTCCAATAGTTTGACGGGTACTTTTTGTCCTTCCTGCAGCACATCGGTAACTTTTTCAATGCGGCTGCGCGACAGCTTGGAAATATGACAGAGTCCTTCTTTACCGGGCAGAATTTCGATAAAGGCGCCGAAATCCTTGATGCACTTAACGGTACCTTCATAAATTCTGCCGACCTCAGGATCTTCCACAATGCCGGTAACCGCAGCCTTGGCACCGAGCGCAGACGAAGAATCCCGCCCGTAGATGGTAACCGTACCGTCGTTCTCGGTATTGATTGTTACATGGTATTGTTCGGACAGCGCCTTGATAATCTTTCCGCCCGGCCCAATGAGCGCCTGATCTTATCAACCGGAATCTTGAGTGTTTCAATCCGCGGCGCATACTTGGACACTTGCTCGGAGGGTTTGGAAATAGTCTGATTCATAATGCCGAGAATATGGAGCCGGCCTTTTTTGCCTGCTCAAGCGCTTTTGCATAATCTCAGCGGAAACGCCGGCGATTTTAATATCCATCTGGAAGCCGGTGATGCCTTCTGCGGTACCGGCAACTTTAAAGTCCATATCGCCGAGGTGATCTTCTTCGCCCAGAATATCGGAGAGTACCGCAAAGCGGCTTCCATCGGTGATAAGCCCCATTGCAATACCCGCTACCGGTTTTTCATCGGAACGCCGGCGTGCAGCAGCGAAAGCGTACCGCCGCACACGGTTGCCATTGACGAAGAACCGTTAGATTCCAGAATTTCGGAAACCACTCGGATGGTATACGGGAACGCTTCTCTGGACGGAATCATCGGCATCAAGGAGCGGTGCGCAAGGTGCCCGTGCCCGATTTCACGGCGTCCGGTTCCAAGCCGTCCCACTTCACCGACCGAATAGGGCGGGAAGTTATAATGCAGGATAAAATTCTCCCGCCGGTCGCCTTCGATATCGTCATACACTTGTTCGTCAAACACGGTACCGAGCGTAACAACGGCAAGCGACTGTGTTTCCCCGCGGGTAAAACACCGCAGAACCGTGCGGCCGCGGCAAACTCCGATCTCGCAGGTAATAGGGCGGATATCTTCCAAGCCGCGCCCGTCAACCCGCAAACCTTTTTCCAGTATGTTTTCGCGCAAAAATATGGTATTCCATGTCGTCGAATAAAGCGGCAAAGAGCTTCGCCTGTGTTTCATCGGCGAGCTGCTCCACATATTCTTCGGCGAGCGCCTTTCTGATAACATCGCAGGCTTCGCGGCGCTCTACCTTGCCCTTTGTATATAAGGCTTTGGAAAGTTCGGGGTAGGCCTTTGCGTAAATAGCATCTTTTATTTGCAAGCGTTGCATTCACCGGTGCAAGCGGTAGTTTTTCCTTGCCGCACGCCGCGCGAAGCTCATTTTGCAGCGCACAGATCGCTTTGATAAATTCATGCGCTTTTTTTCCAAGGCCTTGAGCATAATCTCTTCCGACACCTCGTGAGCGCCGCCTTCTACCATCGTAATGCCTTCGGCAGTACCCGCGACAACGATTTCCATATCAGCCTTTTCAATCTGGCTGAACGTCGGATTTATTATAAACTCACCGTCGAGGTATGCCACGCGAGCGCCCGCAACCGGCCCGTTAAAGGGAATGTCAGAAATAACAACCGCAGCCGAACTTGCAATAACCGCTAAAATATCCGGCGGATTGATCATATCCGAGGAAATACAGGTCGGTACAATCTGAATTTCCCGTCCGAATGCTTTTTCAAACAACGGCCGCATCGGACGATCGATGAGCCGTGAAACTAAAATCTCTTTATCCTTAGGACGGCCTTCACGCTTGATAAAACCGCCCGGTATCTTCCCCGCTGCATAGTATTTTTCATTATAATCGACGGTTACCGGTACATAATCGAGTCCCTCAACTGCCGTAGATGACGCACACACCGTTGCCAACACTGCGGTTCCGCTGAATTGCGCATAAATAGCGCCGTTTGCCTGTTTTGCCAGATGGCCTGTCTCTAAAATTAACTCTTCATTTCCGATCTTATACGTTACTCTCTGTCTCATAATCTTTCCTTCTATATAATTACAATTCCTCAAATTACTTTATAAAAACGGCTACCTACCCGTTTCCGATAGGTAACCGTCTTATGCTGCTTAAATCAATAGCAAGCGCCTCTAAAATTCAAGTGAAATTTTAAAAAGCCCGTATATGCGTTAAGCAGCCTGATCTTACTTACGTAAGCCTAATTCCTTAATGAGGGCACGGTAGCCTTCGAGGTTGGTACGCTTGTAGTATTTCAGCAAGCGCCGACGCTGTCCTACCAATACCAAAAGTCCCCGCTGACTGCTCTTATCCTTTTTATTGATTTTGCAGTGCTCGGTGAGCTGGCGGATCCTATCGGTCAGCAAGGCAATCTGAACTCTGGTATTGCCCGTATCTTTTTCGTTTGCACCGAATTTCATAACAATCGATGCAGTGTTTTCTTTTGTAAGTGCCATTTCTTACTCCTTCCGTATAAATTCCAATTTATGTATCAATGTTCCTGCTGCAGCGGACGGAACCGGCGCTGGGGTCTCTTCGGAAACTTCAAGCAAAGTATCCGTCACTTTCACCTGTACGGGAATAATCACCCCCGACCGTAAATATGCGCAGGCTGAATACTGTCCGCTCTGTGGGAGAATCTGTGTTACCGCCGACTTTTCGATAGACCATACAGTGTTCTCTCTCCGCTGGACTATTTTTTCGACATCTAAGAAAAAAGGATACCCGAGAAGGTCTTTTGCAAGGGTAAAATCAGCTTGTTCAACGGCCTGCCGTATCGCGCTTGAGCTGATACGCACCTGCCGTGCCGAATAAAGCTGTTCAATGGAATCAAAACAAAAGCCCCTTTCACGAGCAAGGCGCTGTAAGTCCCCTACTCCCGTATCGTGGCGATACCCGCAGGTAAAATCACTGCCAACGGCAAGATATTTTATGCAGATAGTTTTTATTAGTATGTCAAAAAAAACAGCGCCTTTCATTCTAGCAAAATCAGCGGAAAAGTCAATCAGCACCGTAAAGCTAAATCCTTGCTCGGCAAATTTTTGCAGCCTCATTTCCAGTGTAGAAACATCGCCTGTATACATGTTGCCTGCCTTAACCGACCGAGGAGAGCGGAAAAAAGTGATGATTCCTGCGGGGATACCCTTACGCTGCGCAGCCTTCAACACCGCCGATAAGATACGCTCGTGCCCGCGGTGCGGCTCCGTCAAACCCGCCTATCGAAATAGCGGAACCTTGCGGATATATGTTTTCTTCTTTTATTAAATCATCCCAATAGATAATCTTCATCACTCCAGCCTATCAGGGTAAACGTATCAGATTCTTTGTGATATACACCGCACGAATCAATTTACGCATCTGATGCGTTTACCCTGCCCCTGTTAAATACTATTTGATAATGAAACCGGTTGCCGTTTTTGTGATCAAACCTGCGCAACGTCCTTCGTAAAACACTGCGATAGTTCCGCCGTCCGCAAGCGGCTGCGCACCGGTAAACCAGTGCCTACTGATGGGCTTCCCGTTCATAAATGCAGGATAATATTTTGCTTGAAGTTCCGCCGTCTGAAAATGTATAGCACGGCTAATCGCTTCGCTTAAAGGTAGCGCAGCTTGCCTTACCTCTTCTTCGGTAACCGAATACGATGCAGGCGGCGAATCCGGCACGTACGCTCCACACTGCCCTACCCTTCTATCATAGACGGATTTCGGCGCTGCGCGGGTTGAATCCGCATCTGCCGCATTCACCGCAGCGCTCCCGAACGGCTGCAGCGCCGAAAAGCCTGCCGCCTGTTCAAGGGTAAACGGCCCGACTGCCGTTCTTCGAAGCGCATAGACATACGCGGCAGAACCGCATCGATGGGCAATATCCCGCACCAATGAGCGGATATACGTCCCCTTGGAACAGCGCACGCACAGCACGGCGCCAAGGACTTTTTGAACTGCGACCGCTTCGGATTTTTCGGCGCCTAATCCTTTTTGAACCGTACTCAATGCGGCTACATTATCGCCGGAATGGTCGGCGCCTGTATCCGCACCGAAATTTTCAGCCCTCGTATCAGTGTCCGGGGCATAAAAAACTTCTTCAATATCGATGCTATAGACGGTAACGGTTCGAGGCGGAACGGTTACCGCTTCTCCGCGCCGTATTCTATCGGAAAGTCGCTCCCCCGCCTGCTTTACCGCCGAATAAACAGGCGGCACTTGCTCGATGGTTCCGGTCAGCTGCTTGATTGCCGCAATAAAGTCGGCATACACCGGAAGCGGCTTTTCGGCGATGACGGTGCCTTCGGGGTCAAGCGTATCGGTTTCTTTTCCAAAATAGAACAGCACGCGGTAGGTTTTATCGAAATCCGTGATATACGGCACCAGTTTGGTTAATCTCCCCGAAAGCAATACGAGTAAACCGTCGGCAAAGCTGTCGAGCGTGCCGGTGTGCCCTACTTTCTTAGTGCCGAGCGCATGCTTTTACCTGCCAGAGGGAGGTAAAACTGGTTATACCGGACGGTTTTGCAAAGGGGATAATAAATTGAGGTTCACTCTTGGGCATTGTTCCCGAATCCGACGCGGCTTTTAAGGCTTCAAGCTTTTTTTACCATATTAAAGCCTTCTTCGATGCTTTCGTCATAGATAAAAGTAAACTGAGGACACTGATGGATATGCAGTTTTTTTGCCAAGTTCGTGCGGATAAATCCCGCCGCGTTTTCCAATCCCCTGACACCCTGCTTTGTCTTGTGCGCATCCATAAAGCTGGAAACGTACACCTTTGCATACGCAAGATCGCCGGACACTTCCACCCTGTTTATCGAAAGAAAGTTGGAAACGCGCGGGTCTTTTATCTTTCCCGAAAAAATCAGCTGAGAAATTTCCTCGCGGATTTGCTCTGCGAGTTTATCCAAACGGAACTCACTCATTCGGCTGCTTCTCCGTGATCGCCGGTATGGGCTTCGGGCGCTTCATAATGCTGCGTATCCGCCAACTTGCGTGCCACCTCAACGGTTTCGATAATCTCAAGCTGGTCGCCGACCTTTATATCGTTGAAGTTCTCAAGCGCAATACCGCATTCGTAACCTGCAGCCACTTCTTTGACGTCATCCTTAAACCGGCGCAAGGACGCAAGCTTACCTGAGAACACCACAATACCGTCCCTGATAAGATGAACCGTACTGCTCCGTTTTACCGTACCTTCAAGCACGTAAGAACCGGCGATATTACCGACCTTAGGTACCTTAATGACGCTGCGGATTTCAGCCATACCGATAACGTTTTCTTTAATATCGGGACTGAGCATTCCTTCCATAGCCTGTTGAATTTCTTCAACGGCTTTATAGATAACGTTATACTTGCGGATATCGACTTTTTCCTGCTCTGCAAGCGCCTTTGCCTGTGATGTGGGGCGGACATTGAAGCCGATAATAATCGCATTGGAATCCGCTGCGGCAAGCATAACATCGGAGTCATTGATAGCGCCGGCAGAAGCATGGATAACATTCAAGCGTATTATTTTTTGGTAGACAGCTTTTCAAGCGACTGCTTTAAGGCCTCTACCGAACCCTGCACATCACCTTTGATAATTACTTTGAGTTCAAGGACTTCGCCGTCGGTAATCGTTTCATACAGATTATCGAGCGTTACCTTCTTCACATTGCGAGAGTCTTCAAACCGCTTGAGCTCCTGCCGTTTTAACGAAATCTGACGAGCCATACGCTCAGATTCGGTTACTTGGAAAGGATCCCCTGCATTGGGCATTCCTTCAAGTCCTAAAATCTCTACCGGCATACTCGGTGTCGCTTCGTCAATCTTTTCGCCTTTGTCGTTAAAGATAGCGCGGACACGCCCCGAATACACACCTGCCACATAGGGATCGCCGGTATGGAGCGTTCCACGTTGTACGATAATCGTTGCGACAACACCGCGCCCGTGATCGATCTTTGATTCAATAACCTTTCCTTCCGCGCGGCAATCGTAATTTGCCTTTAACTCCAGCACTTCCGCCTGCAACAGAATTGCATCGAGCAGGTCGTCGATACCTTTTTTCTGCAAGGCTGAAATAGGAACGTATATCGTGTCTCCACCCCATTCTTCGGCAACAAGGCCGAGTTCACCAAGGCGGGTCTTTATCTTATCGGGGTTCGCTTCCGGTTTATCGACCTTATTGATTGCAACGATAATCGGAACCTTTGCATCCTTTGCGTGGTTCAGCGCTTCAATCGTCTGAGGCATAACGCCGTCATCGGCTGCGACTACCAACACGACGATATCGGTAACCTCAGCGCCACGCGCGCGCATCATCGTAAATGCCTCATGGCCGGGCGTATCGAGGAAGGTGATATTTCCCTTGGGGGTAGACACCATATAAGCGCCGATATGCTGAGTAATGCCGCCGAACTCCTGTGCAGTAGTAATTGGTACTGCGGATAGCGTCGAGTGTTTTGGTCTTACCGTGGTCTACATGTCCCATAATAGTAACAACCGGCGGCCGCGTCAGCAGCTCGGCATCTTCATCACTCACAGTCTCGATAATGGTTTCATCATAGAGGCTGACGATTTTAACATCGCATTCGTATTCCGAAGCAAGGATGGTTGCAGTGTCCGCATCAATGGACTGATTCATCGTTACCATCATGCCCATTTCCATTAGTTTGCCGATAAGTTCAGAGGCTTTAAGGTTCATCTTCCGAGCTAACTCCGCAACGGAAATGGATTCCATCATCTCGATGCTCTTAGGAACGGCGCTTACCTTTTCTTTAGCCTTCTTCTTTGCTGCAGTAGCTTCTCTTCAAAGAATTCGCTCTCCTGATCCTTGCGTGAATAAGTCTTTTTGCCCTTAAACGCTTTTTTAGTATTCTGTTTGTTGGTTTCAAGCGGCATCGGGCTTGACATCGGCCGACCGCCGCCGCCTCTATTCTGTCCGCCTTGGAAACCGGGCTTATTGAAACCGCCTGTACGCGGTCTATCTGACGAATAGCCGCCCATGCGGCCTCCGCGATTGTTCTCACCGCGTCCATCTTGCTGCGTTCGCCCCTGTCCGCCTGCAAAACCGGACTTATGCCGATTCCCTTGGTTACCGAAACGGCTAACCGGTTTTGAGCCGCCCGCGAGATTCCCCGCGCGCCTATCAGGGCGTTTGCTGCTTAAATCCAGCGAACGGATTTGATTTTTATTATCCGATTGCGTCTGTTGAGTCTGAGATTGGGTTTCGGCACTCTCTCTCCGTATCGGTTTTTCATGCCGGTTCTTATCATAGCGCTCTGTGCGTTCGCCGCTGTGCTTTTGTACACGTCGGTTTTCTTCATTCTGTGCATACCCTGAATTTTTTCGTTCCGAAGCCTGCGCAGGATGCTCCGCCGTTTTTTTCAGCTGAGCGGAATGATCCGTAGGAGTCGAAGATACAACAGGGCGCCGCTTCTGCTCACCGGCAGGTCGATTCCCTGCAGTGTTTGATGGGGCGGAATTCGACGCGGGATGCGCCACCGGCTTGAGCTTACGCTTTATGGTTCGTACCGGTCTCTGCTCTGCAGTTTGCTGTACCTGAGGCTGAGCTACCGGCGTCGAAGCCGGTTCAGGCCTTGCCTTTTTGAGAATAACTTTTTGTTCCTGAGTATTTTCGATACCTTCTGCCATACAACTCCTATTCTTCGTCCTCATATTCAAAACTTAAACCGACACCACAGCTAGGACAGACTGTCATATCGATCGTAATCGGCGCCCCACATTCGGGACATTCGTATACTTCTTCTTCCGCATCTTCAATAGGCGCAGACATTGTTTGATTTTCAGGCTGTGTTTCCTGCTCCGGCGCTTGATTTTCATCAACAATCTCAAATGCTTCGTTGATTAACGCCTCAAGAGTATTAACTTTTTCTTCCGACATACCGGGAAGCGCACAAAGTTCTTGATGCGGAGCATCCAAGAACTGCTCAACTGTTTCAATATGATTCTCATGCAAGAGCGCCAAAACATCGGGGTCAATCCCCTCAACTTCCGTCAGCAAAATAGCCTCATCATTGAACAGCTCTTCTGCCGCCTTACGAGTCTCGGCGTGAATATCCATCTCTTGGAACTGTTTTTCTGTTTTGACGTCGATACTCCAATCCGCCAGCCGGTTTGCCAACCGGACATTCAAGCCTTGCTTTCCAATGGCAATTGAAAGCTGACTCTCCGCAACAACGGCAAGCGCCGTACGCTTTTCCGTATCAAGAATAACAACATCTAATACCTCGGCGGGAGAGAGAGCATTGGCAATAAATACTGCCGGATCGCTTGAATACTCAAGCACATCGATTTTTTCTCCCTCCAACTCGGTAATAATCGTCTGAATACGAGCGCCTTTTGGACCGACACAGGCGCCGACGGGATCTACATCCTCCCTATGAGAGATAACAGCGACCTTTGTCCGGTAACCGGGTTCACGGACAATTTTGTACAATTCAACAATATTATCGTAAATTTCAGGAACCTCAAGCTCCATTAAACGGCGCACAAAATCGGGGTCGGTACGAGACAGGATAAGCTGTACGACATTCGATTGCCGGTGTTTTTTTACTTCCTTTATAAGCGCTTTTATTCTATCGTTCGGATGATATATTTCCTGAGGCAGCTGAAATTTCCGCGGCAAAAGACCTTCGACTTTTCCGAGATCGACATAAATATTATCGTTTTTCTTCCGTTGATAATAGCCGATGATAATCTCGCCCTCTTTCGCCTTATACTCGGAATAAATGCTGTCCTTTTGGATTTCTCTCGTGGATTGATGCACGCGCTGTACACCCGCTTGAATCGAACCGCGCTTAAAATCCTTAGGATCCAGCTCAAAAAGGAGTTCATCACCGAGTTCGCAGTCAGGAGCAAGTTTTGTTGCCTCTTCTATGTCTACCTCAAGCACGGGGTTCACAACATCATCAACGATCTTTTTACGTGCATAGATATTTACTGCATCATCACCGATAATAACAACTGCATTCGCATCGGTTTTAAAGGCTGTTTTGTATGCAGCTTTTAATGTTTGTTCAACAATTTTAAATGCAAGATCTTCATCCAGTTCTTTTTCTAACGCGAATTTACGGACGTCTTCAATTTTTACCCCAGCCATCACGACTCCTTAGATCTTATTCAATTTCGCTTTTTTTATATCCGCATACCGGATATTTCTTTGCCCGCCGGAACTATTTAAACAGAGACCCGTCGAATCCGCAGCCAGCAATTCTCCCTCAAGCCAATCGGGACAGGAAACTTCCAATACCTTTATATTTTCTCCAATAAAGGCTTGAAATTCCGCTGCATTTTTTATTACTCTGTTAAGCCCCGGAGAGCTTACTTCCATTTGAATATCCTGAGAATTGAGCAAAACCTCTGCACGCGATAATAACGCTCGATGTACCTTTGAGCAATCGTCAATTCCAACTCCATTTTTACTGTAGATAACGGCCTTTACCAGCCACATTGTTTTTGATGAACAATCTGCAAATCAACCAATTTATATCCGAGACCGGTAACCAGTTGTTCATAATCGGTAAAATACGGAACGGTTTCTTTTTGCACATATTCCATTGCATCAACTCCCGTAAACAAAAAAAGAGCCGTTTGAACGACTCCTGCCTAGACTTATAAGGATAATAAAGTTCTTTATGGATAGTACCATAAAGAAAAAGTTTATGCAAGCCATAGGTTTCCGCCTGTATCGATGCCGGTAGCCAGTCAATCGGCTAAAACCAACGCTGCCAAGACATACCCTACGCCAAGGCAGCAAGCATAACGCCAAGCCCGTTATTCCAGCAATCGCCGGGCGCGGCGCTGTAGTGCACCCTGTTTTTCGTCTTGTGCGATAGCTTCTACTAAGGCGCGGGCGTCCGCGGAAGCATTTGTCTTAAACATATCAAGCCCGATGCTTTTGGTTAACACATCATCGCTCTGTAAAAAAGCTTTGCAAATTTCCGTCGTTGCAGTATTTTCGATTTTTTTTGCAATTTCTTTACCGAATTCATACCGCAGTTTCTTTTTGCTTGTTGTCCGTTACGGTTCCCAGCACCACCGTATCCAAATCAGCGGCAAGCGCCGTAGAATTGTGCTTTAACGCCGCGCTGAGATTGTAATCCGTAATTTTTCGCTCTTTTTAGCATCGCGGAATGTTTCGGCAAGCCATGCATTACCTTCTGCCGTATTCAGCACAGCCAGCGTTTCTACCGCTGCAAACCGAACCGCATCCGTCGGGTCATACTTTGCGCGGTATAACACGCTACGGCGCTGCTTCCTGCATCTTTGTCTTTTGTACGGTTTTAAAGCTTCGAGCCGAACCTTATAATAGCTGTCTTTTATCTTTTACACCGGTAAGTAAAGAGACCGTATTTTTATGGAACAGATTTAATCTCGTTCCTAAAAGTCCGAAAAAATATCACGCCGTCGCAATTCCAAATAATTCGGAGTAAAATCTCCAAGCGCCAATTTATCGGTAAAAGAAACGATAAGTTCGATTCCGTATTAATGCCCTTGTAAAGTGTATAGTTGACAAAAAGAGCTCCCAGCAATACCACGATAGATATCGGAATAATCGAATGTGTTACGGTCTCTATAATAGTCATCCCATTATAAAGACTCGCTAAAAATGGAGATATGCAAAGGAAAATGATACCTGCAAAAAGGAAAAAACCGACAAGCATACCGCGCGTCGTGTACGACATAGAAATATGCTTTCTCTCAAGCGGTAAAAAATTTACATATTGTTCAAGCTTCTGAATCCAGATCACATAAAAAAAGAGCGCTACAAAAAACAAGCACCCTGTCGATGTAAAAATTGCCGCAATAAACAGTATTGTCGAATTCACGCCTATCCATAACAGCGATACAACCGGAGTTACAGTCGCTAATACAATCGGGACACCGATACTGAGTTTTGAATATAAACCCAACGCTTTATTCGCCTTATTTACACCGTCTTCTTCCGTCTGCCAGTTGAGGACAATAGCCATAGTCTTTTTATAAAGAACAATTGGGAAAACAATCGTAGCACAGGCGGTCAATAAGGTAGATGGCGCTATTAAAATTTTAAAGAGCGCATCTTGCGGAAGTATTCTTACATACCATGCATATAAAAAAATAAAAATAAAAACACCGGTGTATATTAAAAAATTCAAGACAAAAATAGTTTTCGGCGGTTTTGATACTACAGTAGTCATCGGCAAATCTCCTCTCGTCTATATAAAGAATAATTCGCACCATACTATAATTTATTACTTATCCAGTCAAGAATTTTAAAAGAACCAAGATTCTACTCCTCCGCCGGTTTTATACAGCTCAAAGTGACTGACGGCATTCTCGCCTCTCGTAAAAGCCGGAATAGACACCATCACCGCATCTTCAAACAACGGAATGGTGATAGTACCGGTAACATCTTCTTGCCCGTTAAAAAAGCTAACCTTTACATGATGAGTCTGACCCCGCAGCATAATTTTATCGCGGTCGCCCTTAAACATCTCGATCGGTTTTTCTCCATTAAATGAAATAGTACAGCCGTCAATCGCTTTATATGCACCGTTCGGATCGTTGTTGTTGTCTATCAGCACGGTATGAGAGCGGCCGAATAAAAACATAAGCGCCATAATGAGGAAATAAAAAACAACCAAGCCTATTTTAACCAGCCGCTGACCTTTTTTTGAACGTACTCGAATCATTATGCCCTCCCGCTTTCGGCCCGCAGCGCAGCCCGCTGTTTTTCCGCATTCTTTTGATTACGCGCCGCGTGCATAACAAGCGATAACGCAATCGCCGCATAGCCGGAAAACTGTCTAAAGTATTCGCCGATCATCGCAGAATCAAAGAGGTGCTGTCCTGCCATCGGCGTAACAATGTACAAAAAGTGCAGCAAGATAATACCGATAAAGACGTTTCTAATGCTTGCCTTATTTACCGAAGCGCCTCCGACAAGGATTGCCGCGGCGGCAAAGAAACCGGTTTGATCATGCGCGTTATAGGTGCTCATGTTTTCCCATATTCTGCAAGAAGATAATCTGTCCGATACAGGCAAGCACTGTCGAAATAACAATCGAAATAATCCGTGTCCGCTCAACCGCAATACCGGAGGCGAGCGAAACCGCTTGATTTTGACCGATTGCCCGCATATCCTGTCCGAGTTTTGTCTTTCTAAACCACACGATAAAAACACAGCGCAATGATAATCAGATACGAAAGAATCGGAATTTTAAACCCTGCAATCATAAGCGGAATTGCCGTATCGAGCGTCTGCCGGACGGGCGCCAACTCAAGCGTATTGCGCACTCCGTAGCCGCGGGAAAGCATAATCGCCTTATTGTGCATCGGAATAACCGACCCGAGGATGTACAGCACAAAAACTGATAAATCCCGTTAAAGAAAAACCGAGGATGTAGCTGGTAACCATTTCCCGCCCGCGGGCGCGGTTCAGTACCGATCCGGCAACAATCCCAAGCAGGATGGAAAGCGGCATTCCGATACAGGCTGCGAACACCAATCCGTAGATACCGCCGATGCTCCAGTCCATTTGCAAAAATAAGGCCGATCTGCCCGGCCATTGCACCGAGCACCATCCCGAAGTTAATACCCATTCCGGCCATAATCGGCAGGATGAGCGCGAACACCAAAAGGAGTTTCTGCCGATCCGCGTTAAAATTTCGGCGATAATATGGTGCGCCGATAACCCCGACACGGGAATGGCAAGGAACGAAATAACCAAAAATATGATGGATACCAAATTATCCAGAATAAAATCAACCGCGGAAAAATGTTCCCACTTTTTTTTAAGCATATTAGACGATACCATAATCTACCTCGCCGCCTGCGTTTTCCGCGTCAGTGCATATAAGATCATACCGTTTGACAGGACAATACGGATAACCTCCGACATATCGGTTTGCAACACACTGTTAATAACGGAGGGAGTCATTGTTAAAATACCTTGAAACAGAAATGTTCCCAGCATCACATTTAAAATCGACGCCTTATTGACCGAGGCGCCGCCGATCAGAATAGCCGCTACCGCCGGAAACGCCATAAAGAGCGGCGCTTGGTACAACTGAATAAAGCCGAAACTTTGCTGATACAGCAAAATCCCGACGCCGCCGATAACGGTAGACAGCACCGTACTGATAATTCGCGCGCGGTCGATATTTACACCGCTTGCCCGCGCAAATTCGGGATTTGAACCGACCGCAGTCAGTGCCGTTCCCGTCCGTGTCTTCATAAATACCTTCATAATAAAAAAGCAGATAAAGACAAAGAGAATAAGCCCGGTCGGAAACACGAAAGCGCCGATTTTAAACGCCCATAAATTGTTCAGTATTTTCAGCCAGTATCCTTCGAGCGTGATGGTTGTACGTAAACCTTTTCCCGCATAGCCCCACACCATTGTCGGATTGGTGTACGGCAACAGCAGCCACAAAATCGACATGAACATAACCGCAGCAAAGCCGACATACAAAGCGATCGTCATCTCTTCGCCTTTAATCAGATTCAAAAGTTTACCGTAAGCATAGCCGATAACCGCACAGATCAATATCGTAAAAGCCACGGCTGAAAAAGCCTGCCCATCCGGTTAGGTTCAGTTCCATTGCGAGCGTTGCACCGAGCAGCCCGCCGATAACGCCGAGCGATAACCCGAAGTTAAGACCGCAGCCGGTTTGTACCATCGGCACCATCGCAAGCACCAAGAGGGCATTCATCCCGAAGCGGTTTATCGTATCCGACAGGGAAGCACCGATGCTGACATTGACAAAAGGAGCCGCAATAAACAGCGACAATAAAAAACAAGAAAATGATAATGCGCGGCCATCCGAATGCCGCAAGTTGTTTTTTTAACTGTTCCATCTATTTTACTCCTGCCATATAAAGCGCAAACTCAGCCGGATCTTCGGACGGCTGCAGCACATGAGCAACCTTGCCTTGGAATACGACAGCGATACGGTCGCACGCAGACCGCAGCTCTTCAAGTTCACTGGAAATCATCACAACGGTAACGCCTTTTTCTTTATTTAACGTGCGGATTGCTTCCAACACCAGCGCTTTAGCACCGACATCGATACCCCGCGTCGGCTCCGCAACAAAGAGCAAATCGGGCTCCAGACAAAATGCTTTTGCCAAACACAACTTTTGCTGATTACCGCCGGAAAGCTCCCGCGCCTTTTGCTGGGAACCGGTGCATTTAATTTGCAGCATCTTGATATACTCGTCGGCAAGCGCCTTCATCGCTTTTTCGTCGCGGACGGTGATTAACCCGCCCAGATATTTTTTTAAGTATTTATGCTTGGCCTGCATAGCGGTAAAGGCGATATTCCAGTCAAGACTTTCATCCAGTAAAAGACCGACGCCGCGCCGATCTTCGGAAACAAAGGCAATCCCTTCCGAAAGCACTTTTGAAGTTTTGCTGATGTCAAGCGGCTTGCCTTTAAAGATAACCTCACCGCCCGCACGGAACAGCCCCATAATACCGTTGGGAATACCGATTTTTCCCTGCCCCGCCAAACCGCCGATGCCGAATATCTCGCCCCTTTTAACGGAGAAACTTGCATCATCAACCAGCTCTCCCGGCATATCCACCCACAGGTGTTTTACCTCGAGGATGGTTTCGTCAAACTGCCGCGCCGTCCTTTCGGCAACTTGACCTTCAACCTTTCTTCCCACCATCGCGGCCGCAATCGCCTGCATATCCGTTTTTGCAGTTTCCGTGTCTTGAATTGAAACGCCGTCGCGCAGCACGACAACCCGATCGCAAATTTCCATAACTTCGTGCAAGCGATGGGAAATAAAGATGATTGCGATGCCCTTCTCCGCTAATGCTTTGATGGATTTAAGCAGCACATCCGCCTCCGATTCGGTGAGGACGGCAGTCGGTTCATCAACACCAAGAGCCGTACATTATCGCGGTCTATTTCGCGGGCAATTTCGGTGAACTGCTTATGTCCGACCGGCATCTCGGAAATGAGCGTCTTTGCACTAATCGAAACCCCGAGTTGGTTAAGCCGCTGCTGCGCCCGCTCGCGCATCGCTTTGCGGTTTAACGTCGTAAGCCGCGGCCCAAAGAGGTCGGAGATAATGCTTTCCTGTTCGAGCTCGCGGTTCAGCATGATATTTTCACCGGAAGAAAAACCCGGAATCAGCGAAAATTCCTGATGCACCATTCCGACGCCCGCACCGAGAGCGTCGAACGGCGTTTTGAACACGACCTCTTTACCCTGCATCCTAATCGTCCCGCCGTATCCGCCCGTTTCGGTGATCACCGGCATACCGAACAGGATGCTCATCAGCGTTGTCTTTCCGGCTCCGTTTTCTCCTACCAGCCCGATCACTTCTCCCGCATGGACATCAAAACTCACACCCTGCAAAACGGGCGTCCCTGAAAATTCCTTCGTAATATGATCGATGGATAAGATAACTTCATCATTATTCATAAATTTCTATCATCCTTATAAACAATAGAGATACCCGATCTCAATGTTTCCTCTTTACTATCGATAAAAAAAACGGGTACACGTATTCAAGGCAACCTGTTCCGCAACTTTCATTTCGGAACAGGTTTACTTCAAAATTTTCCATGTACCCGTTCTGCTGAGGAGGCTTTTTTTAAATAGTTTCTATTCTCTACTATTTATTAAATTTCATATTTAAGTATTTCTGCGGTACCTCTTGCTCGGTTGTCGACAAAAAGCCTTTTCCGAGAATATAGGTATCCATAAATACCAACGCCTGATTTTTCGCACGCACACCGGTGTTGGCATCCGTGTAGTACGCACTCTTCCACCGTGCATTGGGAGTAAAGACCCCAGCGCTTTCGATAGATCAGTAAGGCTGCCTTTCTCCGCTTCGCCATCGATAATGCGGCGGGCATATTCACCCAAACCGGCACTGACCGTAAAGCCGTAAGAGTATGCCCATGTACCGAACCGGCCTGCTCCGCCCTTGTCGATAACGGACTGTTCAACCTTCGTCAAAATGGATCCGAAGTCTCCGGCTTGTTCGGTAAGATCGATACCGAGCGCGCTCCCGGATAGCCCATTAACGGGGACGGAAGGTCTGCTTCAACAAAGATACCGCCGTACTGTAAAAAGCTGCTTTAAGAGCGGCTCCGTATGCGCATCGTTCGTACAAAAGAACGCGGTTTTTTTGCCGTATTTTTCAATCCACTGCGGAACCTTTTCAAGGATGAACTGCTGAGCGCCCGCAACTCCGACATCACTGGTCGGGTCGGGGAGCGGTTTCAAACACAAATTTCACCCCGGTATCGTTACATGCCGCTTCCATAATTTGGCGGCGGAGTCCGAGCGTTTCATACGACATGTGCCGCGGAAAGGAAATATGCACAAACGTCTTTGCACCAAGCTCTTTCGCCGCCCAAATAATCGTATATCCGCGTGACACGAAATCATTGTTTATCGCCATATCAGCCGCAGCTTGAATAACCAGCGGGTCTTCGTGCGGTTCACCTGCAAACAGCAATATGTCGGGACGTTTTTCCCGAACGCGCTTAAACGCCTCTGCAGTTCCGGGAATTCCTTGATTGACAATAATAGCCTTCATCATCGGATCGTCTGCGAGAGCGGCAATCTGCGTAATAGTCGTTTCCTGCTGCGACATAAAGTCATCAGGATAGGTGATATGCTGAATCATACCGCCGGTTTTCGCGGAACCGTACATCTCGATCAGTTTTTCAGCACCGCGGAGATCATCTTCGGATTGAGAGACCGTTCCCGTTACGATACCGATATGATACGAGGCATTTTTTCCGTTATCCCCCGACTCGACTTTTTCCGGCTTTGTTTCTGCTTTTTGCTGCACCCTAAGACGGATATACTCAAGAGCGCAGTCAACAAAACAAATGCGGCATACATTTTTTCATATTCAACTCCTTTTGATACCAGAAACCTTTAAAACGCTCATCGAGTTTCTAACGATACCCGTCCGTATGAGTATCAGGAACAATAGGCCATACGGTTGGAAGTCCTTAAAATCCCGCATCGGTTTTAAAGATTCTGTAAAATATAACTTTCGTTGATAGTAAGTTCTTCGGCAAAAAATGTCAAGTATTTTATGTATAAATATGCAATAAAAAGCGTTAAAAACAGTATTTTTATACAAAAAGAAAAAAGCATTAAAGTTATTTAACCTAGAAACAGCTGACAATGCAGATGCCTACACGAATCAATTTTCAATTACCTTTCTTTCTGCTATACTTTGACGGTATTATGAGTATTCGATTGACATCCGCACAAAAAGGGATCTTGTGCATCATTTGTTCGGCTTTCTTTTTTACTGTGATGAATTTATGCGCAAAGCTATCCGGCGATTTACCGTCTATCCAAAAAGCATTTTTTAGGAATAGCATTGCCTGTTGTGCGTCGCTCTTTTTTTTGATAAAGACCCGTCAATTTGCGCTACCGCAAAAAAAGAATATTCCCTTCTTTATATTACGGGCAGTACTGGGCACTGCCGGATTGGTTTCCAATTTTTATGCGGTCAGTCACTTAGCGCTTGCCGACGCTTCTATTTTGGCAAAGCTCGCACCGTTTTTTACCATTTTCTTCTCATTTCTGTTTTTAAAGGAGCGAATCCGTTTTACCCGAATTCTTGCAGCCGTCTGTGCATTTGCCGCAAGCCTTTTAATTATCAAACCGGCTTTTGCAGGGGCAGGTCATACCTTTGCAGCTTCTATTGCCTGCTTCGGCGGTCTCTGTGCAGGCGGCGCGTACACCTGCATACGCTATCTGTTAACACATAAAGAATCAGGCTCATTTGTAGTATTTTTCTTTTCGGCAGCCTCCATGCTGATACTGCTGCCTTTTTTCGTCTACGGCTTTGAACCGATGAGCTTGCAGCAGTTTTTCTGGCTGCTTGCCGCCGGAGCTGCGGGGGCAGGAGGGCAATTTACCGTTACCGCGGCGTATTCTTATGCACCGGCAAAAATATCGCGGTTTTCGACTATACGCAAATTCTCTTTGCCGCAGCATTCGGCTTTTTATTGTTCCACGAAATACCCGACCGCTACAGCATTGCCGGATATATCATTATCTGCACGATTGCACTGCTGTTATTTTTAAAGAAAGATTAGGCATACTTTTTTTCATAACGCCGTCCTGTTTCCAACGAGGCTCGATTATGGTGAATCAACAATCACGGCGCAGCGCGTTCGTCAAAACTATACATCCGCGGCGGTTAGAGAAACGCCAGGGTATTAAACCACACGCACGAATAAAGTCGGTTATGCCGTTACAAGCGGCAGCAGCTCCTGCGGGTTTGCGATAATATGCGTTGCTCCGGCACCTGCCAATTCGGCACGGTCTCGAAAACCCCACAGCACGCCGACGGTAGTCAACCCCGCGCTTTTTCCGGTGTTTATATCCACGGAGGTGTCTCCGATGTAGAGGCATTCCTGTTTTTGGCGATGTAAAAGCTCTAAAATCTCAAACACGCCGGCAGGATCCGGTTTGAGCGGAACGCCTTCCCGTTGACCGAAAACGGCGGAAAAGTTCCCGCATCAAAAAAAAAAGCTTTGATGATTTTTTGCGTAGTCGGCTGCGGCTTATTTGAAAGAACCGCCAGCTGGACACCTTGATTACGCAACGCTGTAATCATATCGGCAACGCCGTCATATAAGGTACACAAGTATAAAAAATCGGCATCATAGGCCGCATTGTAATCCTGTAAAATCGTATCTTCCAACGCCGCATCCGTAACGCCGTGATATGCCAATACCCTGTGAATAAGCGTCCGAGCCCCGTTTCCCGCAAACTGTTTAAAATTTTCCACCGGCGCAGGGGTAATCCGTGCTTTGCAGTTTCGGCGTTAACAAAATAAGCGAGTGTCCGAACGGTATCGGTCAATGTTCCATCCAAATCAAAAAATACATGCCTTAATCATAATCATAAGTATACAAAATCGAGCGGTAAAAGTGAATCATACACTTGACTTTAAGGGGGGATAATGGAAGATAAGTTGATTCTTTTTGAGAGCCATGTGTAAGTGATCCAATCATCCGTGGTGAACAATCGAAAGGCTGCACAAACTCACAAAGAAACGAAAACGGCATCTAAAAAATCCCTCTCAAATTTTTGCAGATGCCCAAATAATAAAGGAGTATCATTATGAAGATGAGAAACATGTTACGAGGCATTCTCCTCCTGCTTCTTATGGCATCGGGATTAAGCGTTTTTCTTAGCTGTAAAGGCCTCAATCCCACCCCAACGCCCTATACGGTAACCTTCGACGCGCAAGGGGGCTCTACGGTAGCGCCGATTAATGCAGCACAGGGTAAAACAATTGCAAAACCGGCTGATCCGGTAAGAGCTTCTTTTACCTTCGGCGGCTGGTATAAAGAAAGCGCTTGTACAACGCCGTGGAACTTTGCAACCGATACCGTTACCGCGGATATTACATTGTATGCAAAATGGACGCCTGTCGTTACCGTAATGTTCACGGTAAGCGATGGAACCGGCGGTACGCTTACGGCAAAAGCAGACGGTAAGGAATTAAAGTCGGGCGCACAGGTAAAAAAAGGTACGGATGTTACCTTTACAGCCGCCGCGGATCCCGGCTACGCCGTTGAATCTTTGAGTGTTAACGGAGAAACAAAATCCGATACGAGTATTACGGTAAAGGCGGATAAAGACTTAACGGTAACCGTGAAGTTTAAGGCGGCGGATACGGTTACTTATACGGTAACCTTTGACGCACAGGGAGGCTCTGCGGTAGCACCGATTCAGGCAGGACAGGGTAAAACGATTGCACAACCGGCTGATCCGGCAAAAGATGGGTTTACCTTCGGCGGCTGGTATAAAGAAAGCGCTTGTACAACGCCGTGGAACTTTGCAACCGATACCGTTACCGCGGATATTACATTGTATGCAAAATGGACGGCTGTTGCCCCTGCAACCGTTACCGTAACATTTGCGGTAAAAGGCGGGCACGGTACGCTTACGGCAAAAGCAGGCGATACGAACCTGACCTCGGGAGCATCGGTAAAAAAAGGTACGGATGTTACCTTTACAGCCGCCGCGGATCCCGGCTACGAAATTGATTATATATTGATTAATGAAGAAAAAAAGACCGAGCCGGAGATTACGGTAAAGGCGGATAAAGATATAACGGCAACGGTCAAATTTAAGGCACAAAGCGCTCCGGCAACGGAATTGTGCACCGTTCATTATAACGCCAGCCCGGCTGCAGGCGGTTTGATAAGCGCAAAAGACACAAACGGCACGCCCGTTAGCTCAGAAAAAAAGATAGAAAAAGGAACCGTCCTGGAATTTACTGCCGTACCGAATACCGGCTATGATATTTCCGGCTGGACGGGTGCAACGGCTGCATCAGATAATAAAACCGCAACCCTCACCGTAACACAAGACAGCACGGTAACGGTAACGTTTACCTTAAAAAAATACACGGTAAACTTTGACACACAAGGCGGCACAGCGGTAACGCCGCTTGAGGTAGAACACGGTAAAACAGTTCAAAAACCGGCTGATCCGGTAAAGGCTTCTTTTACCTTCGGCGGTTGGTATAAAGAAAACACTTGTACCACACCATGGAACTTTGCAACCGATACCGTTACTGCGGAGATTACGCTCTACGCACAATGGAAAATTACTATTCAGTTTGCTCCCTCCAAAATGACCTGTCGGAAAAACGGTGGAGGTGATATTAACCCAGGCGACACAGTGCATGAAAATGATGAGCTTTTCTTTACTGCGACGCTGTCTACGGGACAGACGGTTGACAAGTGGACGGTCAACGACGTGGACCAGGGTGGACAATCAAGCCCCTCTTTTCATTACAAGGTGAAAACTGCGGATGCGCCGAGCGGCTCTATAAAGGTTGACTGTGCGATAAAAACCGTGGCGCATGGAACCATACAGTTTGCTCCCTCCAAAATGACCTGCTCGAAAGATGGCGGAGACGATATTACTACAGGTACCACAGTGTACGAAAATGATGTGCTGAACTTTACTGCGACGCCGCCTTCCGGACAGACGGTTGGTAAGTGGTCGGTCAACAATGTGGAAAAAGACTATGCGACACAACCAGAGTTTTCTTACACCGTACGGGCTGATGATGTACAAGGCGGCGCTATAAACATTGACTACACGCCCAGAACAGCGGCGCATGGAACCATACAGTTTGATCCCTCCAAAATGAAATGCCGGAATCAGAGAACCTATACTTTTGTTAACACAGGCGACACGGTGTATGAAAATGATGTGCTGGACTTTGCTGCGACGCCGCCTGCCGGACAGACGGTGAACAAGTGGACGGTCAACGGCGTGGAAAAAGACTATGCAACACAGCCATGGTTTACTTACACCGTAAAGGCTGAAGACGTGCAAGGCGGCGTTATAAACATTGACTACACGCCCAGAACAGCGGCACAAGCGGTCATACACTTTGATTCTCGCAAAATGAAATGCTGGAAAAACATTGTTTTGTATACCAACACCGGCACACCGGTAACTGACGGCGCTACCGTTTACGAAAAAATGAAGAGCTCATATTTATCGCTCAACCTTCTGCCGGAAAGATGGCCGATTCATGGACGGTAAATGGCGCTCCTGTAAAAACCAGGGAGGGAAATTTGTGCTGGTATAGGGTTGGTGCGGAGGCTTCCAGCCTTCGCTTCGAGTACACGGAAAAGACTGCAGAAAAGTTAGAGCTGCGGTTCGATACTTCAAAAATACGATGTACGAAACCGCTTGATACTACACTTATTAATCCCGGCATGCGGGATGAAGGAGATTTTCTCACCTTTAAAACAACAGACGGTTCTGCAGTAAAATGGAAGATAAACGATGAGTATATCGGTTTCGGAGCAATGCCGGTTCTGGAATTCCCGTTTACCAAAGAGCGTGCGAAAGAATTTGGCAACGAAAATCTTATGGAAATCAGCTATGAGTAAAAAATGAGTATGCAGGCATCTTGAAAAAACTTTTTCAAGATGCCTCGTATACGGCAGGTTTCGGCGAAAGCCGGAGCCTGCCGTATAAAAAAATTCAGATTCCGATTGACATATCAGGTGTTTTTCGGTATAGTAGCTTCATATTTTTGCGGATGTCGTATAACGGCTATTACCCCAGCCTTCCAAGCTGGAGACGAGGGTTCGACTCCCTTCATCCGCTTATAACCGCATACTTACCCTTTTTAACCGAATAACCCATTAATTTTTGTTTTATGTTTAACTAATGTACTTACCGTACATCATAGTCAGCAGAAAAAGCGGAAAATTCTTCATTCAGAAGCTCAACAGACCGGTTCTTTTGCCGATAAGATAGAAGGAACACGCGATCGCATGGGGGATTAAAATGAGTTATAACAGTCAAGCCTTAACGGCATATAAAGAGACACGTGTAAAGACAGCAAGTCCGGGTTCTCTGATCATTATGCTGTATGATGAGGGTATTAAAAATATTACCCTTGCCATTGAAGGCATGCCTGACGGAAAAATCGAAGCGGAAAATATCGAACGCATTCATCAGTACATCTTAAAAGCGCAGGATGTTATTACCGAGCTAATGGCATCCTTAAATATGGATGAAGGAGGAGAAATTGCTGAAAATCTCTTATCGCTTTACTCTTTCTTTAACCAACAGCTTTTTCAAGCCAATATGCAAAAGGATCCGCAACCGCTTATCACAGTACGTAGCATGATGGAAGAACTGCGCGAAGCATGGCATCATGTTGTCAATTCAACTGCCGCCGCTGCAACAGAAATGAAACCGGTTGTTTCCGGCGTCAATATAGCAGGGTAAGACCATGCATACAGCCACGCTTAACGATTCCGAAATTGCCGAACGGGTTGCAGTCCTCAAACGATTCAGGTTGCTGTTAGAGCAGCAGCGGCTTAAATTCCGCGAATACCTGATGGTATTGGAAAAACAAGAAAAAAGCATTTCCGACGAAAACGCCGATGCTGTCTTACAGCACACGGAGCTTGAAGAATCAATTATTGCCGAAATATTTACTATTCAAAAAGTAATCGATCCGCTGGAATATATGTATACCAATATCTGCAAGAATACACAACATTCGGATATTCCTCATCTTAAAACGGATTTGGATGACTTACAAAAAAGAGTTTTGGCTCAGAATAAAAAAAACCGCGAACTGCTGCAAACGCATATTGCCGGCTTACGGCAGCAAATTGCATCGCTGAAACGGCCTTATGCGCATAAAGAGAGTATCTATGCCGGCACAGCACGTACAGCAGCGCTCGTCGATCTCAGTTTATAGATAATATTCGAACCTTATGCTCTGTATTTTTTACGCTGCACATACCGTATGAATCTTCCGTTACCGGCACAGCATCCGGCAAAAGAGAAAAGGCTATCCGTATATATGCGGAAAATCGGCAGCTGTATGACGTACCGTTCCGACATTGTGTGGATCGATATTGTCGATAAGAGCCAAGATATCCTTATGTTGATAAAAACTCAAAAGGAGTTAAGCTATTTTCCGGTATGTGCAGGTAAAATTGATGCGGTTATCGGAATCCTGAGTGTCCGAGACTACCTGCAAAGCAGACTGGAAACACCGCCGCCGAATTTACAAAAGATTTTAACCAAACCGCTGTTTATTCCCGAATCGCAAACCATTAAACATACGCTTGAATTACTGAACGAGCATAAAGCAAATGCAGCCTGTGTTATCGATGAATACGGCGGCATTGAAGGTTTTATAACAAAGAACGGCTTATTAAACAGCGTATTTAATGAAACCGTTCGGACATCCGAGCATACCAAACGGCAACAGCTTACGCAAGCCGACGGCAGCATTGTTATAAGCGCACAGATGAGCCTTGACGAAGTGCAGGTTCTACATCTTTTAGAAGATATCGAACGCTCCCCTACGGAAGAATACTACACCCTTGCCGGTTATTTGCTTGCACGATTCGGTGCCATTCCTCATCCGGGTGATAGTATTGATATCGGCTCCTCTATCTGTACGGTACTCAGTATGCATGGACAGCGAATCGATCAGGTCGCGATAAAGAAAAAAGAAGCATAAACGCCCCCATCCTTTACGAACAGCCTCTCTTTATAGCATCCTACAATATTTACGGTTAAATATAGAAAATAGCCGCTCTCTTGCAAAAGAATATCTTTATGAATATAATCAAGCCCTATTAAGTATCGATACGGATTATATATAGCCGAGAAAATCGATATTTAGGAAATATTTTATTTGAGAGAGGCTTGACAAAATGAATGAAAAAAGTATAATACCCCCGAAAATATTTTTCAATTCGACGTAAACTTATCTGTGTATTCGGCTTGTTAATGCTGCTTGCGATTTCTGTTTTAGGAATTACCGCAACAACGATTTCAAAAAAAGCGCTGTTGGAAAAAGTCCACATCCAACTTATCGAAGAGGCGAAAGACACAGCTGCTCTGATAGATGAACGCATTAATACTTTTGTTGCCACCCTCTCCGCTATCGCACGGCAAGAGGCCCTGAGAAAAGATATCCCGTATGAACAAAAAATTTCTATCCTTGCAAATGAACTCGCATTCAACAATTCTGAAATAAATGCATTCGGACTTTGCAACAGGATGGGAAATGCATGGCTTACCGATGGGAGACAATTGAATGTTGCCGATCGGGAATATTATCAATCTGCACTCAACGGAAAAACATTTGTAACGGAACCGATGCTTTCGCGGGTAACCAATGAGCTTTTCACATTTTTCTCCGTTCCGATTTATGATGACGAAAAGAACATTATCGGTGTTTTATATGCACGGGTAGATGCATCAGGTCTTTCCAAAATGATATCCGATATTGTAATTGGAGAAACAGGTGACTGCTATGTTATCGGCCTTTCCGGCAATACCATCGGAGACCCTGACATTGAAGCGGTAAAATCCCAAGAAAACAGCATAGAAAAAGCGAAAAGCGATCCTTCCTTTGTCGAAATAGCCGCATTCGAAAAAAAAGCGTTGCAATCTACAGAATCGGATGCAGGATACTTTCAGTGGAAAGGCGAAGAACAAATAGCTGCTTTCGGCGTAATTGCAAGTACCGGATGGCGGGTTATTCTTTCCGCTCCCATACATGAATTTTTAGGCAGTATAACGGTTATGCAAAAAGTATTGTATAGCATTACAACTATAATCTTAATACTCGCAATTATCATCGTGTATATCACTGCATATAAAATAGTAAAGCCGATAAAGGCAGCAGTGGAAGCATTAAAAGATATAGCACAAGGAGAGGGTGATTTAACGGTACGCTTACCGGTCGTAGGGTATGATGAGATAACCGATCTTTCCAATTACTTTAATCAGACAATAGAGAAGATCGGTACATCAGTTAAAACGGTCGAAGATAGCTCAGAGGTTATGCAGGCTGTCGGTGAAGAGCTTGCAAGCAACATGACCGAAACGGCAAGCGCCGTACATCAAATAAATGCAAATATCGAAAGCGTTAAACAGCAAGCCCTTACACAGGCTGCAAGCGTTACCGAAACAGCAACTACTATCGAAGAGATAGTACGCACTATTCGACAGCTTAACGGCAGTATCGAAACGCAAGCCGCGAGTGTTGCGCAATCTTCTGCATCAATAGAACAAATGGTTGCCAACATTACATCCATCGGGCAGACGCTCGGTAAAACCGACGAAGCTATCAAAAGCCTTACCGGTGCTACGGGAGACGGAAAACACACATTGATAACATCCAATGCAGTTACCAAAAAGATTGCCGAAGAATCGGGCTCTCTGATAGAAGCATCAAGTGTTATTCAACATATTGCATCGCAAACAAACCTGCTGGCAATGAATGCTGCAATAGAAGCCGCACACGCAGGGGAAGCAGGAAAAGGCTTCGCCGTTGTCGCAGATGAAATCCGCAAACTTGCCGAAGATTCGGCTGCTCAAGGGAAAACGATAACAACAACACTTAAAACGCTATCAGGTGAAATTGAAACGCTTTCCGATTCTTCCAAAATCGTCGAAGGAAAATTCAATACAATCTTTACCCTTGCCGAACAGGTTAAAGAGATGAGTAACCGCCTTACTGAGGCAATGCGCGAACAAGAACACGGCAGCAGAGAAGTGCTTACCGCTATCAAAAATATCAATATGGTAACGTTGGAGGTTCAAGCAGGTTCCGCTGAAATGCTGAAAGGCAGTGAAGGAGTCGCGGAAGAAATGCGAAAATTGGATAACCTTACCCGCGTTATTACCGACAGTATGAACGAAATGGCTTCCGGCGCCGTACAAATCAACAATGCGGTACAGGAGGTTAACGGTATTACGCAGCAGAATAAGCGGAGTATCGAGAGTTTAGTCGCAGAAGTTGCTAAATTCAAAATCAATTAGGGAAGGGAAGACACTTTTTTCGGATAAAAGATTTCTTCCCTTCCCTAGAACCCATCCTATTTTCAAAATAGCCGCTTAGGGTTCTACCCTAAGAACCCGCCGTGATTCTAGGGTTTAGTTCCGGAACGGAAGTTTAGCAGGTATGATTTTTACGTGCGCGCTATTCTCAGCATAGCAATGCTCAAGAACGTAAAAATTAAAAGAGGGAGAAACGCGCCTGCAAGCGGGGAAATATACTCCCATTTTGCAAAAAGCATGGTCATCATCTCGGTAACATAATAGAGAACTGCAAGGGCTAAACTAAAGAGCAAACTCATCAGCAGGATATTTTTTTTAAAGCGGCCGCCGATGGAAACAGAAAAAAACAAAACAATGAACGTTGTAAACGGGAATGAAAAACGGCGGTAATATTGTGAAAGGTATTCATGGTAGGGTAACCCCATTTTTTTTAAATTATTGATAAAGAGTTTTGCCTGTGCAATAGTCATCTCATCAATAGATGTAATATTCCGTTGAAAGGTTTCGGGAGGTTCGAAAAAAAGTTTCGCATCGATTGAATCTTGGTAGAGGACCTCATTATCGGCGGTAAAGGTGTAGATTGATTTATCCGTTACCTCCCAATGATCGGTTTGCCACTGTGCCGAATTACCTTTTATAATGGTAGAAATATCACCCGATTCGGTACGTATCACAATCAGCACATTGTTCAATTCCTTTTGATTATCATCGTAATAATCGGCAAAATACACAACCTTCCCCGAATCGGATAAAACAACCAAATCATTGCTATTCAAATTCTGTTGAGGTTCCAAGATAGAATTTACCAGTGCAATTTTCTGCCGTTGAAAGTGAATTAAGATACGATCCTCAAAATAAAACATCCCTATCGATAACAAAAATCCGCACAGTACAAGCGGAGCCACCAACACGGCAAGCGGCATACCGGAAGCAAAGATCGAAGTAAGTTCATTTTTTTGCGTACATATTTCCCATTGTATACGAACTTGCAAACAAAACAGAAAGAGGCATTGCAAACGATATACACTTGGGCAAATACAAATACATCACCCGAAGCAGTGTAACAAAGCGTGCTTGATTTTGCAAATACTGCGGTAGATTGAGAAAAAGATCACCAAGCTGCAGGAGCAAAATAAAAAATAAAATCGTTATCACAAAGACAGGGAAAAAGAGCTGCAGCAAGTATCGTTGAAGAATTTTCATCTGAATAATTTTTTCCCCAGCAACACAATGGATGCGGTAAAGACCATAATATTGGGTACCCACATGGCGGAAGTACCGTTCCAATCAAGCCGTAAACAGAGCGTTTGCCCGCCCATAAACAGCGCCCAATATGCAACGGCTATTAAAAGACCTAATACAAAACCAACACCTTGATTATGTACCTTACCGGCACTGCTGATGGCAAAGGCAAGCAATACAAAAAAGAAGGCGCCGAAAGGAATAGAAAACTTCTTATGCAATTCCATCCAATACAGATTGAGTGTCCGATTATCTTCGTTTTGCGTTTGTTTTTCCTTTATATCTTTATAGAGATCAACAGAGGACATTTCAGAAGGTCAATCGTATTAAAATAAGAGGACTTAATACTCTTTTGCAAGTATATGTTGTAGGTTACCGCTTCGCCATTTACCGCATCATATTTTTTTTTTATCAGAAGGATCTAAGATAAGAAGGTGCGGCAGCGCCATTTTTGTGACATCATCACGATTGACGGATCATCGGACTTTTCAATCTCGGCAGTCTGTGTGCCAAGTATACGGAATGCTTTATCCGCATTCTTATCAACAATCAAAAGATTATGAATTTTTCCATCCTGTATTAATCCCGTTACAACAACCGCATTACGATTGCGTTTTACGGAATAAGAAGAAAGCTCCAGCGCAGGGGTTGAGGTTGCAATATCCCAATAGACGCGCCTAAAATTAACGGCGCTGGCAGGCAGCAATACATCGTTGGTAAAAAGGAAACAATTGAAACCGCTAAACCGACCAATAACACCGGTAACATTAAAAGCGAGGCAGAATACCCAGTGCGTTCATGGAAAGAAATTCCAAATCACTGACAAAGCGACCGATCCCCATGAGCGTACCGATCAAGGCGGCAAAGGGAGCGGCATTCGCGATAACAGCAGGAAGCGAATAGAGCATCAGCAATGCGACATCTTTAAAAGGAGCTTGTTTTGAAAGGACATCTTCCGCCAGCAACAGAATATTATTAACAAAAAATATAAAGAATAAAAACAAAAAGCAGACAAAAAAGTACAGCAGCATCTCTTTGACAATATATAAAAAAGCTGCTTTTTTGTCTTATGCCTATCATCTTTTATACCGTTAATCACTGTTATAGGAACAGGGATGTCTCAAAAAAGTTGGTTACTTTTTCAACATCCTCATGCCCTAATCACCCTTATATCAATTTACGCAATGCCGGTAGAGCCATATCCGTTGCAGCCCCGTCCGGTTTTTGAAAGCTCATCGGTTTGTACAAAACTCACCTGAACCGCCTGCGCAACTACGGCTTGTGCAATCCTGTCGCCGTTTTGTACGGTAAAAGGTTCGCTGCCGAGGTTTACCAACAGCACGCACAGCTCTCCGCGGTAATCGGAATCAACCGTACCGGGAGTATTGAGCACCGTAATACCGTACTTGAGCGCAAGCCCCGACCGCGGACGCACTTGCAGTTCGTACCCCACAGGTAATTCAACAAACAGTCCCGTCGGGATGAGTTTACGCTCCATCGGGTTCAGCGTTACCGGCTCTGCAAGATACGCATGTAAATCCGCGCCTGCAGAACCGGGTGTTTGATATTCAGGCAGCAAGGCTCCTTCCTTGAGTACGGAAAAAACCCTTACCGCCCCATCAGCAATACTCACCGTTTTTCCTCAGTGAACGGCTTAATGGCTGCCGGTTTTTTCCTGCTCTTCACAGGCATCGATATACGAAAGATTTAAGCGGCCGAGCTTATCGATTTCCAATAGTTTGACGGGTACTTTTTGTCCTTCCTGCAGCACATCGGTAACTTTTTCAATGCGGCTGCGCGACAGCTTGGAAATATGACAGAGTCCTTCTTTACCGGGCAGAATTTCGATAAAGGCGCCGAAATCCTTGATGCACTTAACGGTACCTTCATAAATTCTGCCGACCTCAGGATCTTCCACAATGCCGGTAACCGCAGCCTTGGCACCGAGCGCAGACGAAGAATCCCGCCCGTAGATGGTAACCGTACCGTCGTTCTCGGTATTGATTGTTACATGGTATTGTTCGGACAGCGCCTTGATAATCTTTCCGCCCGGCCCAATGAGCGCTCCGATCTTATCAACCGGAATCTTGAGTGTTTCAATCCGCGGCGCATACTTGGACACTTGCTCGGAGGGTTTGGAAATAGTCTGATTCATAATGCCGAGAATATGGAGCCGGCCTTTTTTTGCCTGCTCAAGCGCTTTTTGCATAATCTCAGCGGAAACGCCGGCGATTTTAATATCCATCTGGAAGCCGGTGATGCCTTCTGCGGTACCGGCAACTTTAAAGTCCATATCGCCGAGGTGATCTTCTTCGCCCAGAATATCGGAGAGTACCGCAAAGCGGCTTCCATCGGTGATAAGCCCCATTGCAATACCCGCTACCGGTTTTTTCATCGGAACGCCGGCGTGCAGCAGCGAAAGCGTACCGCCGCACACGGTTGCCATTGACGAAGAACCGTTAGATTCCAGAATTTCGGAAACCACTCGGATGGTATACGGGAACGCTTCTCTGGACGGAATCATCGGCATCAAGGAGCGGTGCGCAAGGTGCCCGTGCCCGATTTCACGGCGTCCGGTTCCAAGCCGTCCCACTTCACCGACCGAATAGGGCGGGAAGTTATAATGCAGGATAAAATTCTCCCGCCGGTCGCCTTCGATATCGTCATACACTTGTTCGTCAAACACGGTACCGAGCGTAACAACGGCAAGCGACTGTGTTTCCCCGCGGGTAAACACCGCAGAACCGTGCGGCCGCGGCAACACTCCGATCTCGCAGGTAATAGGGCGGATATCTTCCAAGCCGCGCCCGTCAACCCGCAAACCTTTTTCCAGTATGTTTTCGCGCAAAATATGGTATTCCATGTCGTCGAATAAAGCGGCAAAGAGCTTCGCCTGTGTTTCATCGGCGAGCTGCTCCACATATTCTTCGGCGAGCGCCTTTCTGATAACATCGCAGGCTTCGCGGCGCTCTACCTTGCCCTTTGTATATAAGGCTTTGGAAAGTTCGGGGTAGGCCTTTGCGTAAATAGCATCTTTATTTGCAAGCGTTGCATTCACCGGTGCAAGCGGTAGTTTTTCCTTGCCGCACGCCGCGCGAAGCTCATTTTGCAGCGCACAGATCGCTTTGATAAATTCATGCGCTTTTTCCAAGGCCTTGAGCATAATCTCTTCCGACACCTCGTGAGCGCCGCCTTCTACCATCGTAATGCCTTCGGCAGTACCCGCGACAACGATTTCCATATCAGCCTTTTCAATCTGGCTGAACGTCGGATTTATTATAAACTCACCGTCGAGGTATGCCACGCGAGCGCCCGCAACCGGCCCGTTAAAGGGAATGTCAGAAATAACAACCGCAGCCGAACTTGCAATAACCGCTAAAATATCCGGCGGATTGATCATATCCGAGGAAATACAGGTCGGTACAATCTGAATTTCCCGTCCGAATGCTTTTTCAAACAACGGCCGCATCGGACGATCGATGAGCCGTGAAACTAAAATCTCTTTATCCTTAGGACGGCCTTCACGCTTGATAAAACCGCCCGGTATCTTCCCCGCTGCATAGTATTTTTCATTATAATCGACGGTTACCGGTACATAATCGAGTCCCTCAACTGCCGTAGATGACGCACACACCGTTGCCAACACTGCGGTTCCGCCGAATTGCGCATAAATAGCGCCGTTTGCCTGTTTTGCCAGATGGCCTGTCTCTAAAATTAACTCTTCATTTCCGATCTTATACGTTACTCTCTGTCTCATAATCTTTCCTTCTATATAATTACAATTCCTCAAATTACTTATAAAAAACGGCTACCTACCCGTTTCCGATAGGTAACCGTCTTATGCTGCTTAAATCAATAGCAAGCGCCTCTAAAATTCAAGTGAAATTTTAAAAAGCCCGTATATGCGTTAAGCAGCCTGATCTTACTTACGTAAGCCTAATTCCTTAATGAGGGCACGGTAGCCTTCGAGGTTGGTACGCTTGTAGTATTTCAGCAAGCGCCGACGCTGTCCTACCAATACCAAAAGTCCCCGCTGACTGCTCTTATCCTTTTTATTGATTTTGCAGTGCTCGGTGAGCTGGCGGATCCTATCGGTCAGCAAGGCAATCTGAACTCTGGTATTGCCCGTATCTTTTTCGTTTGCACCGAATTTCATAACAATCGATGCAGTGTTTTCTTTTGTAAGTGCCATTTCTTACTCCTTCCGTATAAATTCCAATTTATGTATCAATGTTCCTGCTGCAGCGGACGGAACCGGCGCTGGGGTCTCTTCGGAAACTTCAAAGCAAAGTATCCGTCACTTTCACCTGTACGGGAATAATCACCCCGACCGTAAATATGCGCAGGCTGAATACTGTCCGCTCTGTGGGAGAATCTGTGTTACCGCCGACTTTTCGATAGACCATACAGTGTTCTCTCTCCGCTGGACTATTTTTTCGACATCTAAGAAAAAAAAGGATACCCGAGAAGGTCTTTTGCAAGGGTAAAATCAGCTTGTTCAACGGCCTGCCGTATCGCGCTTGAGCTGATACGCACCTGCCGTGCCGAATAAAGCTGTTCAATGGAATCAAAACAAAAGCCCCTTTCACGAGCAAGGCGCTGTAAGTCCCCTACTCCCGTATCGTGGCGATACCCGCAGGTAAAATCACTGCCAACGGCAAGATATTTTATGCAGATAGTTTTTATTAGTATGTCAAAAAAAACAGCGCCTTTCATTCTAGCAAAATCAGCGGAAAAGTCAATCAGCACCGTAAAGCTAAATCCTTGCTCGGCAAATTTTTGCAGCCTCATTTCCAGTGTAGAAACATCGCCTGTATACATGTTGCCTGCCTTAACCGACCGAGGAGAGCGGAAAAAAGTGATGATTCCTGCGGGGATACCCTTACGCTGCGCAGCCTTCAACACCGCCGATAAGATACGCTCGTGCCCGCGGTGCGGCCCGTCAAACCCGCCTATCGAAATAGCGGAACCTTGCGGATATATGTTTTCTTCTTTTATTAAATCATCCCAATAGATAATCTTCATCACTCCAGCCTATCAGGGTAAACGTATCAGATTCTTTGTGATATACACCGCACGAATCAATTTACGCATCTGATGCGTTTACCCTGCCCCTGTTAAATACTATTTGATAATGAAACCGGTTGCCGTTTTTTGTGATCAAACCTGCGCAACGTCCTTCGTAAAACACTGCGATAGTTCCGCCGTCCGCAAGCGGCTGCGCACCGGTAAACCAGTGCCTACTGATGGGCTTCCCGTTCATAAATGCAGGATAATATTTTGCTTGAAGTTCCGCCGTCTGAAAATGTATAGCACGGCTAATCGCTTCGCTTAAAGGTAGCGCAGCTTGCCTTACCTCTTCTTCGGTAACCGAATACGATGCAGGCGGCGAATCCGGCACGTACGCTCCACACTGCCCTACCCTTCTATCATAGACGGATTTCGGCGCTGCGCGGGTTGAATCCGCATCTGCCGCATTCACCGCAGCGCTCCCGAACGGCTGCAGCGCCGAAAAGCCTGCCGCCTGTTCAAGGGTAAACGGCCCGACTGCCGTTCTTCGAAGCGCATAGACATACGCGGCAGAACCGCATCGATGGGCAATATCCCGCACCAATGAGCGGATATACGTCCCCTTGGAACAGCGCACGCACAGCACGGCGCCAAGGACTTTTTGAACTGCGACCGCTTCGGATTTTTCGGCGCCTAATCCTTTTTGAACCGTACTCAATGCGGCTACATTATCGCCGGAATGGTCGGCGCCTGTATCCGCACCGAAATTTTCAGCCCTCGTATCAGTGTCCGGGGCATAAAAACTTCTTCAATATCGATGCTATAGACGGTAACGGTTCGAGGCGGAACGGTTACCGCTTCTCCGCGCCGTATTCTATCGGAAAGTCGCTCCCCCGCCTGCTTTACCGCCGAATAAACAGGCGGCACTTGCTCGATGGTTCCGGTCAGCTGCTTGATTGCCGCAATAAAGTCGGCATACACCGGAAGCGGCTTTTCGGCGATGACGGTGCCTTCGGGGTCAAGCGTATCGGTTTCTTTTCCAAAATAGAACAGCACGCGGTAGGTTTTATCGAAATCCGTGATATACGGCACCAGTTTGGTTAATCTCCCCGAAAGCAATACGAGTAAACCGTCGGCAAAGCTGTCGAGCGTGCCGGTGTGCCCTACTTTCTTAGTGCCGAGCGCATGCTTTACCTGCCAGAGGGAGGTAAAACTGGTTATACCGGACGGTTTTGCAAAGGGGATAATAAATTGAGGTTCACTCTTGGGCATTGTTCCCGGAATCCGACGCGGCTTCTAAGGCTTCAAGCTTTTTTACCATATTAAAGCCTTCTTCGATGCTTTCGTCATAGATAAAAGTAAACTGAGGACACTGATGGATATGCAGTTTTTTTGCCAAGTTCGTGCGGATAAATCCCGCCGCGTTTTCCAATCCCCTGACACCCTGCTTTGTCTTGTGCGCATCCATAAAGCTGGAAACGTACACCTTTGCATACGCAAGATCGCCGGACACTTCCACCCTGTTTATCGAAAGAAAGTTGGAAACGCGCGGGTCTTTTATCTTTCCCGAAAAAATCAGCTGAGAAATTTCCTCGCGGATTTGCTCTGCGAGTTTATCCAAACGGAACTCACTCATTCGGCTGCTTCTCCGTGATCGCCGGTATGGGCTTCGGGCGCTTCATAATGCTGCGTATCCGCCAACTTGCGTGCCACCTCAACGGTTTCGATAATCTCAAGCTGGTCGCCGACCTTTATATCGTTGAAGTTCTCAAGCGCAATACCGCATTCGTAACCTGCAGCCACTTCTTTGACGTCATCCTTAAACCGGCGCAAGGACGCAAGCTTACCTGAGAACACCACAATACCGTCCCTGATAAGATGAACCGTACTGCTCCGTTTTACCGTACCTTCAAGCACGTAAGAACCGGCGATATTACCGACCTTAGGTACCTTAATGACGCTGCGGATTTCAGCCATACCGATAACGTTTTCTTTAATATCGGGACTGAGCATTCCTTCCATAGCCTGTTGAATTTCTTCAACGGCTTTATAGATAACGTTATACTTGCGGATATCGACTTTTTCCTGCTCTGCAAGCGCCTTTGCCTGTGATGTGGGGCGGACATTGAAGCCGATAATAATCGCATTGGAATCCGCTGCGGCAAGCATAACATCGGAGTCATTGATAGCGCCGGCAGAAGCATGGATAACATTCAAGCGTATTTCTTTGGTAGACAGCTTTTCAAGCGACTGCTTTAAGGCCTCTACCGAACCCTGCACATCACCTTTGATAATTACTTTGAGTTCAAGGACTTCGCCGTCGGTAATCGTTTCATACAGATTATCGAGCGTTACCTTCTTCACATTGCGAGAGTCTTCAAACCGCTTGAGCTCCTGCCGTTTTAACGAAATCTGACGAGCCATACGCTCAGATTCGGTTACTTGGAAAGGATCCCCTGCATTGGGCATTCCTTCAAGTCCTAAAATCTCTACCGGCATACTCGGTGTCGCTTCGTCAATCTTTTCGCCTTTGTCGTTAAAGATAGCGCGGACACGCCCCGAATACACACCTGCCACATAGGGATCGCCGGTATGGAGCGTTCCACGTTGTACGATAATCGTTGCGACAACACCGCGCCCGTGATCGATCTTTGATTCAATAACCTTTCCTTCCGCGCGGCAATCGTAATTTGCCTTTAACTCCAGCACTTCCGCCTGCAACAGAATTGCATCGAGCAGGTCGTCGATACCTTTTTTCTGCAAGGCTGAAATAGGAACGTATATCGTGTCTCCACCCCATTCTTCGGCAACAAGGCCGAGTTCACCAAGGCGGGTCTTTATCTTATCGGGGTTCGCTTCCGGTTTATCGACCTTATTGATTGCAACGATAATCGGAACCTTTGCATCCTTTGCGTGGTTCAGCGCTTCAATCGTCTGAGGCATAACGCCGTCATCGGCTGCGACTACCAACACGACGATATCGGTAACCTCAGCGCCACGCGCGCGCATCATCGTAAATGCCTCATGGCCGGGCGTATCGAGGAAGGTGATATTTCCCTTGGGGGTAGACACCATATAAGCGCCGATATGCTGAGTAATGCCGCCGAACTCCTGTGCAGTAACATTGGTACTGCGGATAGCGTCGAGTGTTTTGGTCTTACCGTGGTCTACATGTCCCATAATAGTAACAACCGGCGGCCGCGTCAGCAGCTCGGCATCTTCATCACTCACAGTCTCGATAATGGTTTCATCATAGAGGCTGACGATTTTAACATCGCATTCGTATTCCGAAGCAAGGATGGTTGCAGTGTCCGCATCAATGGACTGATTCATCGTTACCATCATGCCCATTTCCATTAGTTTGCCGATAAGTTCAGAGGCTTTAAGGTTCATCTTCCGAGCTAACTCCGCAACGGAAATGGATTCCATCATCTCGATGCTCTTAGGAACGGCGCTTACCTTTTCTTTAGCCTTCTTCTTTTGCTGCAGTAGCTTCTCTTCAAAGAATTCGCTCTCCTGATCCTTGCGTGAATAAGTCTTTTTGCCCTTAAACGCTTTTTTAGTATTCTGTTTGTTGGTTTCAAGCGGCATCGGGCTTGACATCGGCCGACCGCCGCCGCCTCTATTCTGTCCGCCTTGGAAACCGGGCTTATTGAAACCGCCTGTACGCGGTCTATCTGACGAATAGCCGCCCATGCGGCCTCCGCGATTGTTCTCACCGCGTCCATCTTGCTGCGTTCGCCCCTGTCCGCCTGCAAAACCGGACTTATGCCGATTCCCTTGGTTACCGAAACGGCTAACCGGTTTTGAGCCGCCCGCGAGATTCCCCGCGCGCCTATCAGGGCGTTTGCTGCTTAAATCCAGCGAACGGATTTGATTTTTATTATCCGATTGCGTCTGTTGAGTCTGAGATTGGGTTTCGGCACTCTCTCTCCGTATCGGTTTTCATGCCGGTTCTTATCATAGCGCTCTGTGCGTTCGCCGCTGTGCTTTTGTACACGTCGGTTTTCTTCATTCTGTGCATACCCTGAATTTTTTTCGTTCCGAAGCCTGCGCAGGATGCTCCGCCGTTTTTTCAGCTGAGCGGAATGATCCGTAGGAGTCGAAGATACAACAGGGCGCCGCTTCTGCTCACCGGCAGGTCGATTCCCTGCAGTGTTTGATGGGGCGGAATTCGACGCGGGATGCGCCACCGGCTTGAGCTTACGCTTTATGGTTCGTACCGGTCTCTGCTCTGCAGTTTGCTGTACCTGAGGCTGAGCTACCGGCGTCGAAGCCGGTTCAGGCCTTGCCTTTTTGAGAATAACTTTTTGTTCCTGAGTATTTTCGATACCTTCTGCCATACAACTCCTATTCTTCGTCCTCATATTCAAAACTTAAACCGACACCACAGCTAGGACAGACTGTCATATCGATCGTAATCGGCGCCCCACATTCGGGACATTCGTATACTTCTTCTTCCGCATCTTCAATAGGCGCAGACATTGTTTGATTTTCAGGCTGTGTTTCCTGCTCCGGCGCTTGATTTTCATCAACAATCTCAAATGCTTCGTTGATTAACGCCTCAAGAGTATTAACTTTTTCTTCCGACATACCGGGAAGCGCACAAAGTTCTTGATGCGGAGCATCCAAGAACTGCTCAACTGTTTCAATATGATTCTCATGCAAGAGCGCCAAAACATCGGGGTCAATCCCCTCAACTTCCGTCAGCAAAATAGCCTCATCATTGAACAGCTCTTCTGCCGCCTTACGAGTCTCGGCGTGAATATCCATCTCTTGGAACTGTTTTTCTGTTTTGACGTCGATACTCCAATCCGCCAGCCGGTTTGCCAACCGGACATTCAAGCCTTGCTTTCCAATGGCAATTGAAAGCTGACTCTCCGCAACAACGGCAAGCGCCGTACGCTTTTCCGTATCAAGAATAACAACATCTAATACCTCGGCGGGAGAGAGAGCATTGGCAATAAATACTGCCGGATCGCTTGAATACTCAAGCACATCGATTTTTTCTCCCTCCAACTCGGTAATAATCGTCTGAATACGAGCGCCTTTTGGACCGACACAGGCGCCGACGGGATCTACATCCTCCCTATGAGAGATAACAGCGACCTTTGTCCGGTAACCGGGTTCACGGACAATTTTGTACAATTCAACAATATTATCGTAAATTTCAGGAACCTCAAGCTCCATTAAACGGCGCACAAAATCGGGGTCGGTACGAGACAGGATAAGCTGTACGACATTCGATTGCCGGTGTTTTTTTACTTCCTTTATAAGCGCTTTTATTCTATCGTTCGGATGATATATTTCCTGAGGCAGCTGAAATTTCCGCGGCAAAAGACCTTCGACTTTTCCGAGATCGACATAAATATTATCGTTTTTCTTCCGTTGATAATAGCCGATGATAATCTCGCCCTCTTTCGCCTTATACTCGGAATAAATGCTGTCCTTTTGGATTTCTCTCGTGGATTGATGCACGCGCTGTACACCCGCTTGAATCGAACCGCGCTTAAAATCCTTAGGATCCAGCTCAAAAAGGAGTTCATCACCGAGTTCGCAGTCAGGAGCAAGTTTTGTTGCCTCTTCTATGTCTACCTCAAGCACGGGGTTCACAACATCATCAACGATCTTTTTTACGTGCATAGATATTTACTGCATCATCACCGATAATAACAACTGCATTCGCATCGGTTTTAAAAGGCTGTTTTGTATGCAGCTTTTAATGTTTGTTCAACAATTTTAAATGCAAGATCTTCATCCAGTTCTTTTTCTAACGCGAATTTACGGACGTCTTCAATTTTTACCCCAGCCATCACGACTCCTTAGATCTTATTCAATTTCGCTTTTTTTATATCCGCATACCGGATATTTCTTTGCCCGCCGGAACTATTTAAACAGAGACCCGTCGAATCCGCAGCCAGCAATTCTCCCTCAAGCCAATCGGGACAGGAAACTTCCAATACCTTTATATTTTCTCCAATAAAGGCTTGAAATTCCGCTGCATTTTTTATTACTCTGTTAAGCCCCGGAGAGCTTACTTCCATTTGAATATCCTGAGAATTGAGCAAAACCTCTGCACGCGATAATAACGCTCGATGTACCTTTGAGCAATCGTCAATTCCAACTCCATTTTTACTGTAGATAACGGCCTTTACCAGCCACATTGTTTTTTGATGAACAATCTGCAAATCAACCAATTTATATCCGAGACCGGTAACCAGTTGTTCATAATCGGTAAAATACGGAACGGTTTCTTTTTGCACATATTCCATTGCATCAACTCCCGTAAACAAAAAAAGAGCCGTTTGAACGACTCCTGCCTAGACTTATAAGGATAATAAAGTTCTTTATGGATAGTACCATAAAGAAAAAGTTTATGCAAGCCATAGGTTTCCGCCTGTATCGATGCCGGTAGCCAGTCAATCGGCTAAAACCAACGCTGCCAAGACATACCCTACGCCAAGGCAGCAAGCATAACGCCAAGCCCGTTATTCCAGCAATCGCCGGGCGCGGCGCTGTAGTGCACCCTGTTTTTCGTCTTGTGCGATAGCTTCTACTAAGGCGCGGGCGTCCGCGGAAGCATTTGTCTTAAACATATCAAGCCCGATGCTTTTGGTTAACACATCATCGCTCTGTAAAAAAGCTTTGCAAATTTCCGTCGTTGCAGTATTTTCGATTTTTGCAATTTCCTTACCGAATTCATACCGCAGTTTCTTTTGCTTGTTGTCCGTTACGGTTCCCAGCACCACCGTATCCAAATCAGCGGCAAGCGCCGTAGAATTGTGCTTTAACGCCGCGCTGAGGATTGTAATCCGTAATTTTTCGCTCTTTTTAGCATCGCGGAATGTTTCGGCAAGCCATGCATTACCTTCTGCCGTATTCAGCACAGCCAGCGTTTCTACCGCTGCAAACCGAACCGCATCCGTCGGGTCATACTTTGCGCGGTATAACACATACGGCGCTGCTTCCTGCATCTTTGTCTTTTGTACGGTTTTTAAAGCTTCGAGCCGAACCTTATAATAGCTGTCTTTAAATCCCTGTAAGATGAGCTTTCGTGTTTCGTCCGTATCAAAAGAAGCAGCGCCCCGTATTGCAGCTTCCCGCAGCTGCGGTTCCGGCTGTTCGAAAAATTCTGCCAGCAGAGGCACAATATCGGGGTTCCCCATTTGGGCAAGACCGGCAACAGCGCTGGAGCGGACGTAAATATTCTCGTTTTCATCCTGCGCCCGCTCAAGTAAAAACGCACGGGTATCTTCGCTATGCAGCTTTTCGAGCGCAGCCATAATCGTCTGTTTTAAAATAAGCTCCTGCTTTGCATCATCGATTGTCAAGCTATCAAAATAGTCTGCTAAAAAAGCGGCATCTTCATCGCCGCCGATTTCGCCTAATACGGAAACCGTTTCCGCGCCATACTCCGCCGTATCTTGAGTCAGCATTTTTTGCAGCGCTTCGTTTAAGGCGGGGGTAAGTTCCGGCTTTACCGCTGCAAGGTAAGACAGCACCGCCTTTACCAGTGTCCGCTGCTGGGCTTCATAATCTTCCAATACTGCAACCGCAGCTTCCGTCAATTGAGGATCTTCATATTTTTGGTACAGACCGAAAAGGCCTTCACGCACGGCAGGACTCTTTGTCTCCGTAAAAAGGCGGTTAAAATCGCTTTGCAGCGTTTCAAAATCCCGCTTATCTACCTTATTGACTACTTCAAGTATTTCCGATTCCAACCCGTACTGCAATGCTTGTTGGGCTTTTTCAATCTCATCAAGCTCTTGTTTTTTATCTTCCGTTGTCTTTGATGGAGCTGTATCCGCAGCTGCATATATCGGCGCTATGAGTACCGACAGCGCAACCGATATCGTAAAAATGAGTCTTTTCATCACAATACTCCTGCAATCATTATCGGAATTCCAAGATTTTACTTTTAAGAATCATCGATACTTTGGAAGTGCTGATTAAAGCAAGGAGCGCATTTAATCAGTGTTTCTCTATCATTACAAATTGCCCTTATTTTACATTACCCCTTACGCTAATAGATTGGGGCTGTCATACCACAAACGTTCAAGGTCGTAGAATTTTCGGGCGGTGGGGCTCATTAAATGCACAACGATGGAGCCGAAATCGAGCAGCTTCCATTCGTCGCCGTCGGGACTTTTTCTGATAGTCCGGTATTCCTCAATCTGCATCTCTTTTGCCGCTTCCATAATTTTGCCTTCAAGGCCGCCGGCTTGTTTACCGCTCGCTATAGTCGCGATCACAAAAAAGTCCGTCCAAATATGAGCCGACCGTAAATCGAGCACTACCACCGATTCCGCTTTAAGATCGCGCAAAATCGTTCCGAATGTTAATGCAGCCTGTTCAAAATTAACTTCCATAATATTTTCTTATCCTCTTCTCTATTTTTTTTGCCGTACCGAATAGCCGTTAAAATCTTTACCGAGTATCAACGTAAAGTCGACATTCGTTTCGCTGCCGGAATGATCGTCGCCGATTTGGGCGGATTCGATATTTTCGCAACGGACAACCTGCCCGACAATCTTTGCCACCGCCTCGTTCCCGATTCTATCGATTAGAACAGTATGCTCAACTCCCGTTTGCGCCGCATTCCCGACACGGATAACATCATACCCAAAACTCTGATACAGCTCGGAGGCAGTCCGCGCAAGCCCGTTTACATCGGTTCCGTTTAAAACTTCCAGCGCATAAACCCGCTCTAACGTGGTACCCTCTTTTGAAGCAAGTGCCGCAAGCGTCTGTCCGATAATTTCCTTTATCTGCTGACCGTCACGGAACGGAAAGAGCAATTCTTTTGAATCGACGATACGCACGGCGCCGGTTAAACGCTGAGGAACCAATCGCTCCGAATCGATTTTGCAGAGATATTCCAAAAGTTGCTTTAAATTTCCGCCGGTAACATTGCCGTGCAGCAACGGGCTGAACACTTTAAACTGTTCTTTTTCGAGCATTTCGGGATGTTCATATAAACTGCGGAGAAAGGCCAATACCGCTTTTTGCTTACGGGTTACCGCTTCGTCCTCGGCATCCGCCTCATCTTCATACAATAGATAGTCGCGAACCTTATCGCCGTCCAACAGCACCGAACCGGAGGGGAGCAAAATCTTTCCGTATTGCTCTGAATCGATATCTACCGAAGAAGGGATAAAAACCGAAATGCCGCCGAGCAAGTCGGTTAAATGCATAAAGTCGGTCAGCGAACATACGATATAGAACGGGATTTCAACACCGGTCAGTTTTTCAATTTCGTCTTTATAAACAGCAGCGCCTTTTTCCGTATAAAGCGAGCCGATGCCGCCGGTACGTCCAAGCTGAGGTAAAATCAACCCGATATTCGCAGGAATATCGAACATTGCTGCGCGCCGCGTTTGCGAATAGTGAGCGATAACATTCGTAGAAATAGGGACATTATCATTTTCAATGACAAACAGCACCTTGAGCACATTATCCTCGGAAAGGGACGTGCTGATAGGGTCGACATTGAGATTCCGTGCCACAATCACCCCCGAAGGAATGAGCATCGCTAAGATGAGCAATAAAAAGATGATGTTTTTTCCCTCTTTCAATTTCCTTCCTCCCGATGGGGTATTTTCGTCTCTCTTTCTTTTAAAAACCGATATGTTTTATAGGTACACGCCTGCACTGTTTGTCCTTTTGACTCCACAAAACCGATAACCTCTTTCAGCACTTCAAGAAAAAGCTCATCAAGGGTCAGCCGTGCAACCTTTTCCCGTAAGTAATCGCAATTTTTCCGGCCGGGTTCAATTTTATCCGCAATATAGATAATCCGCCCCAGCACATCAAACTTTGTAGAAGCGGAGGTGTGATAGCGTACCGCATTTAAAAGCGATTTTTTATGAATACCGTAATGCTCCTGCAATAAAACCGCCGCTGCCCGCCCATGCAATAACTCGGAATTTGCCGTTTCGTCAGGGGTAACCGGTTGCCCGTCCGTCCGTACCGTGCGGAGTAAAAAACCGATAGGTTTTTCTTTGCACATATCGTGGGAAATACCGGCAAGATAGCAGAGCCGCTGCAACCTGTGTCCGTACCCGTACCGGCGGGCAAGTTCTTCCGCATAAGAGGCAACCCTGCATGAATGTTCATAGCGGTAATCGGAAAGATTGGCTCGTGCATATCTATCCAGCGCTGTGATGAATTTTTCAATACGGATATCATTCATAGAGTTTATGTTCTTTAATATACGAGTATACGGCTGAAGGTACAAGATAGCGCCAGCTCTTTTTTTCTTGTATGGCCGCCCGTATTCCGCTTGAAGACACCGGCAGCAGGGCATTATCTACCCTTAAATGAGGAACCGTACCCGCGGTGTCGGCTTGTTCCGTAGAATACCGGTCTATAATGCGGTTTCCTACCATTATATTGGCATAATCGGGTATGCGCTCCGCTTCATGCCAGCCGCTAAAGCCTTCCAGTAAATCATCACCGATAATCAACCCGATTTTTCCTTTGCACTGCGGAAATTTTTTCTTTAGAAACTTCAACGTATCGATGGTATACGAAACACCTTGCCGCTCAATCTCGCAGGGTTCGCAGTAAAAGGCAGGATTATCGGCGATTGCGAGTTTGACCATCGCGAGTCTGTCTTCGGCGGTACAGCCGGAATGCCCGTCTTTAAAGGGAGATAAGAAGGCGGGGACAAAGGCTACGGTGTCGTACCCGTAACGGAGGGCAACCGCATCGGCAAGCATTAAATGGCCGATATGAATAGGATTGTAAGATCCGCCCAATACGGCGAGCCTCATTTTTTACCCTTCCGCTTGCGGCTTAAACTCACCGTTGCGCCGAAACCTTCTTGCTGCACGTAAACGGGCGCTTCCAGCTCCGCATACATAAAGTTGTTGTCCGCCGCAGCCGTACCTGCCCATAAACCTTGGGCGGTAACATCATCGCCTAAATCGACACCGGATGCCGTGCCGACTGGAGTGTTGCCGAATGCGCCGCCGTATACAGCTCCGCCGGATGGAACAGTACCGGATATTCTCTCCGCCGCTGCTTCGGAACTCTTGCCTGCATCTGCAACGGCAAGCTCTTCTACCAGCGCCGCAAACGCATCGCGGACTTCGTCCAATCCCCAGCGGTTAAACACCGAAATACCGAGTACGGGCACATCGGAAAGTTTTTCCCGCAGGGTTTTGAGCCGTTCTTTTGTTCCCTCAAGGTCGAGCTTGGTTGCGATAACAATCCGTTTTTTTGCAGCCAATTCTTCCGAATAGGCTGCAAGCTCTCCGCAGAGGGTATCATACGCGGTTAAGTAGTTTTCATCGGAAAGGTCGATCAAAAAGGCCAACCCCGCCGTCCGCGAAATATGCTTTAAAAAGCGAATACCGAGTCCGATCCCCTCCGAAGCGCCCTCCAATATCCCCGGTATATCCGCGATGATAATATCTTGTTCCTCATCGATACGGAGTACGCCGAGGTTCGGTATTTTGGTAGTAAACGGATAGGGCGCAATCTTAGGGCGGGCATTGGTAAAGTAATCCAACAGAGAGGACTTACCGGCATTAGGAAAGCCGACAAGTCCGATATCGGCGATGATATTCAACTCAATTTTAAGCCGTCGGGTCTTGCCCTCCTGCCCCGGCAAAGCGGTGCGCGGCGCTTGATTGGTGGAGGTTTTAAAATGACAATTCCCCCAGCCGCCGTTACCGCCGGTCAAGAAAGGGATAAGCCCCTCAGTCCGGTCGCCGAAATCGTAGACAAGCTCATCGGTATCGGCATCTTTAATAATACAGCCCGGCGGGAGCGGAATAATACAGTCGGCGCCCTTTGCACCGAATCGTTTTGAACCTTGCCCATCCAAGCCGTTTTTTGCCCGGAATACACGCTTATGGCGTAAATGCACAAGCGTGCGCATATTCCGCTTAATCTCAAACAGCACATCGCCGCCGCGCCCGCCGTCGCCGCCTGCCGGGCCGCCTTTAGGTACGTATTTTTCCCGCCGGAACGCAATACAGCCGTTTCCGCCCTTTCCCGATGAAACTTCGATTAAAGCTTCATCCGCAAATTGAATCATCGCCTTGTTTCCTTCTCGAAAAAAAAGCCGGCATGAGAGCCGGCTTACAACAGAGCAGCTCTAAAAACTCGGTTAGATTTTTAGAGTTGCCAATATCATTGCGGAATTAACCGCTCGTCCATCCCTACGCTTGCGTTACAGATGCTAAATGTCTGCCATTGCGGTGATGATACACAACCGTACCGTCTACAGTTGCAAATAAGGTATCATCCTTGCCGCGGCCGACATTATCGCCCGGATGGATAGGAGTTCCGCGCTGACGTACTAAAATAGAACCGGCTTTTACCGTCTGCCCGCCGTATACCTTAACGCCCAAATATTTCGGGTTTGAATCTCGTCCGTTTTTTGCACCGCTTCCGCCTCGTTTCCGTGCCATAGTAGCCTCCTCATATTAGGGTATGACTTAAAAGTCAGTTACCTTTTCGCCATCCCCGCTGTATCTTTTTGCATTGAACCGCTTGCGGATATTCTTCCTGTAAAGAAGTTATCCCAAGCCATAAAAATTCCGCTGCATACCGTAATTTTTCGCTTTGCGTTTCGTCATAGCTGAGTACCCGAAAGGAAAGCGAACCGCGCTGTTCCGCACTGACATCAGCTTGCACGGAACCGAGCGCTTGTACAGTCGTCCTTAAAAGGATCGTTACGGCTGCACACACAATATCATGTCCTTTAATGCCGCTATTCGCATGGCCGGAAGCTTCAACGGAAAGGAGATGTCCCTTTTCATCAAGCTCCAAAAGGACTTGTATCATTCCGCGCTTACACCCCGGTAATCGAATTAACCGTTAAATAGGTGTAGTGCTGGCGATGCCCGATTGTGCGGTGATAGTCTTTCTTGCTCTTGTACTTGTATACAATCACTTTCTTATCACGCATACTCTCTTCAACCGTTGCCGAAATTTTCGCGCCCGCAACGTAGGGAGCTCCAACAGACACTTTACCGTCATTGTTAACCAGCAAAACGGTATCGATATCGATAGCCGTTCCCTTTGGTTCATTGATCTTATCTACCAGAATCTTGGAACCTTGTTCAGCCTTATACTGTTTGCCTTTATATTCAAAAAGTGCGTACATAAAAACCTCTGTTTACATTTCCACGGAAGCATCTATCATTAAAAGGATAAATAGTTCCGCTTATTTTATATGGGCAGCTCTAAAAACTTGGTTAGATTTTTTAGAGCTGCCCGACGAGTTTTTAGATAAGTCTTTTTATTTATTGATATGACTTATCTAAAAACATCGCAAAAGGATTTAAGGAAAATCTTTAAAAACTGAAGTTTTTAAAGATTCCCAATATTTTTGTATGATGATATATGAACGGGTGCATATCATCAAAACTAAACGGTTGATTTCGAAATATAGCATAAACGGTCTACAGAGGTCAAGGGTGCGAAAAGAAGTACAAAATTTCGCACAAAAAGAAGCCCCCCGCATTTGAACTTTTGCCTTGCCCGAAAGTAGGAAAATCGGTATCATAGTCAGCATGAAAATTGCAGATGATTGTTTGGTTACACTTGAGTATACCTTAAAGGATGATGATCAAAAGGTTTTAGATTCATCGGAACAGATGGGACCGCTAGACTATGTTCACGGTTATCGGCAGCTTATTCCCGGCTTGGAAAAAGCGCTTGAAGGGCGAGAAGCCGGAGAAAGCTTTTCGCTTACGGTAGCGCCTCAGCAAGCTTACGGCGAAATCGATCCGCGCGCCGTCTTTGAGGTAAGCCGTGCACAGTTTCCGCCCGACACACAGCTGGAAGTCGGCATGGAGTTTGAAACAAGCGGTCACCATGTGGTAATAACCGGTATTGACGGCGATATTATCACGCTGGATGCCAACCATCCGCTTGCCGGAAAGACCTTACACTTTGATATAAAGGTTGCCGGTGTACGAGATGCTACCCCCGAAGAGCTTGAAGAAGTTCAACAATCCTTCGCAGGCGGATGCGGAAGCAGCTGCGGTACAGGTGAAGGCGGCTGCGGCGGGTGTTCAGGCTGCCATTAAGCCGGTTGTACTATGAATAAAAAACAGGATGCGTTGGTACCGGTTTTCGGCGCCTTGTGCTTTTTCCTTTCGGCTATTGAGTTTGTTATTCCCAAGCCGCTGCCGTTTTTGCGGATAGGACTTGCAAATGTTCCGCTGATGCTGGCGCTTGATGTACTGTCGTTTCCGGCGTTTTTATTGCTGACGGCAATAAAAATTCTCGGACAAGCTTTTATCAGCGGAACGCTCTTTTCTTATCTTATCCTGTTTTCGGCAGCAGGAACAATCGGTTCCGCACTTGTGATGTACGCCTTACATAAGATTCCACGTAAGGTGCTATCGCTCGCCGGAATCAGTATGGCAGGGGCTTTTGTATCGAACTGCATACAACTTTTTATCGGTCGTTTCTGTATCTTCGGAGAAGGGATTCTCTATATGATACCGCCGTTTCTCTTTATCGGTGCGGTAACGTCCTTGATCCTCGGTATTTTTTGCGAAACCTTTGAAGCGGAATCCGAATGGTATGCTCATGTACGGGACGCCGATTCTCCGCTATACGTGCAGTTGCCTGACAATACGAACCCTGCCGCTTATCCGTGGATCCGGCTGATAACCGGCTTTACCTTGCTAATTGCACTCTTATTTATACCGGGCTTACCGGCAAAGGCAGTCATTTTTTTCGCCGGCTTTTTACTTTGCCTTGCGGAAAAACAAAAAATATATTGGATACCGCTCTGTATTTCAACGGTGGGTATTATCATCTGCCATCTTTTTATTCCGGTGGGGAGAGAGCTTTTCTCGATTGGAAGGTTCTCTCTTACAAGCGGAGCATTGCTGAACGGTTCGGAAAAAGCCGTTATTCTGCAAGCGATGATCTTTCTTTCACGATGGACACTGCAGGTGCGTATCCGATTTCCGGGGACGCTTGGCGTCGTACTTGACGAATCCCTTTACATATTTAAACAGTTGCTTGAGTTTAAAGACAGGATACGCCCCCGCCATCTTATCACAAGCATCGACGAGCTGCTGCTCAGCCTTCCCTTTATTATCAACAACCCCGAGGCAAAACATAGAGGGATTAAAGCCTTACACAAATCAGACAGCCGAAAGGATGATACCTCGGAACACATCTCTGGAAACGCTGATTAAAGCGATGAACGCATTTAATCCGGCGCGCCCAGAGGATGTCTCCGCATATTTTTTGGTTATAAGCCTAATTCACCCAGCTCGGCGGTAAAGATGCCTGTGCGTCCGACTTCGTAGAATACCGATTCTTCCCAAGCGACGGTAATCTCCGTAGCCGAGATAGAAAACGCGGTATAGATAAAGTTTTCCGGCAAAGACGGTAAATGCAGTTTCTGTATGCTGTTATCGCCGGTATTAAGCAGCAACGTCCCATTAGGTAATAGGATTGCGGCATTCTGCTTACCGTCTCTTTGGGGATACTGAACTGCATAAACGGTTACCGGTACCCGCTCTTCCATAGTATCGTTTGTTTGATCCCGTGCAGGTTTAAAGAAAATCGTACTATCCGACGCACCTTCGGTGAATACTTTCAAGTACAAATCCCTATCACTTTCGATTATGTCCGCCAATTCTTTGAGCATATCAGGCATCCGGTTGTAAAGCGGCGGTTCGCAGGCTGCTCTAAATTCTTCTGCAGATAGTTGTTTGATATGGTTATAGGCATCATTCTGCATAAAGACGGCAAAATTGCTGCATTTTACATACGAGAAGGAAATATCCGCTCCGCTATCAGCCTTAAAACTTGCATACCATTGCCCGCCTACCTGCTCAAGCGATTTACACTGCGCTTCCTTAGGTAAATGCAGATTTGTTACATCGGCTACGGGCGTATAGACTTTGCATTCAGGGTCAGTACGTAACAAGAAGTGCGTATTTTCTGATGTGCCGCGCGATGAAAAGATCGAATTTTGATAGATACGGATAAAATACTGTCCGTCCACTGTATACAGATCCCCCGCGGTGGCGTGTGAAAAAAGCTCATGCCCAAGAGAAAGCGATGCGCCTGCTTGTAAGGAGTGAATCGGATACAGCCCGCACTTATTGATTAAAAAGACGGTATCCCCCTGATTTAAACCGAAATCGGCAACGCGAACCGCCTCCGTCCACGGTTTAAACGCCGCAGCAGGTATTTCGGAAACAGCATCGGCATTTTTTAATTGCACAGAACCGTTGCCGTCAACGGAAAAATATTTCCAATGATTGACAGACGGCTCTTCAACCGGCACCGCCGATGCGCTTTCTTGCGCTGGGGGGACTTCGGTTTCCGTCTTTTGTTTTGTACAAGCGGAAAAAACAAGCGCTGCTGCAAGCGGCAGCGCCAACATCGACTTACGCAAGAGCGATTGCCTCAATTTCGACCAGTCCGTCTTTCGGCAGGCGGGCAACTTCTACAGCGGAGCGCCCCGGATAGTTTCCGGTACCGAATACCTCGCTGTACACTTTGTTCATTTCCGCAAAATTGTTCATATCGCTTAAAAACACGGTTGTTTTAAGCACCTTATCCAAACTGCTGCCGCCGGCTTCGAGCACCGCTTTCAGGTTCATCAGCGATTGACGGGTTTGTTCGGCAATACCGCCCGGAACAAAAGCGCCCGTAGCGGGATCAATCGGCAGCTGACCGGAGGTGAAAATCAAGCCGTTTGCGGCTGTTCCCTGTGAGTACGGTCCGATTGCGGCCGGCGCCTTATCTGTTGCAATAATCTGTTTCATAAATAAATCCTCCTATAAATCAATTAGTAATTGGTAATTTGTAATGGGTAATTACTATCATTTTTAATTATGAATATATAATTAAAAATATTAAATCAGCATGCGGACATCGGACTCGTTTTTCATTTAGAAAAAGAACTTCCGAATATCCGCTTGGAACTGCTTAGAAATATCCGCCTATAACTGCTTAAAACCCGTAGCGTGCGAAGGTTGCGGCGCCTGCATAGCGGGCTTGGCAGCCGAGTTCTTCTTCGATGCGAATCAGCTGATTGTACTTTGCAATACGGTCGCTGCGGCTCATCGAACCGGTTTTGATTTGTCCCGCTTCTACGGCAACGGCGAGGTCGGCGATAAACGCATCCTCGGTTTCACCTGAGCGGTGGGAGATAACGGCAGTGTACCCCGCATTCTGCGCCATGCGTACCGCATCGATGGTTTCGGTAACCGTACCGATCTGATTGAGCTTAATCAGAATGGAGTTACAGGCCTTTTCTTTAATACCGCGCTGCAGCCGTTCGGTGTTGGTAACAAAGAAGTCGTCGCCGACAATCTGAATTTTGCTGCCGAGTTCTTTGGTCAGGCGGGCATAGCCTTCCCAATCATTTTGATCGAGCGGGTCTTCGATAGAAACAATCGGATAGGTGTTAATCCACTTTTTGTAGATTTCGATCATCTCATCCGCAGTGAACAGCTTGTCGGGATTGGACTTCCAGAATTTATAGCCCTTGCGTCCGCCTTCATCGAACAATTCGGAAGAAGCGCAGTCAAGCGCGATGGCAATATCGGTGCGCGGCTTGTAACCTGCCTTATTGATTGCCTTCATAATATATTCCAACGCTGCTTCGTTATCGATATCCGGAGCAAAACCTCCTTCATCGCCGACGGAGGTTGCCTTGCCGTCCGCCTTTAAAAGGCTCTTTAACGCATGGAACACTTCCGCAGTCATGCGCACAGCTTCGTGTATAGACTCGGCGCCGATCGGCATCACCATGTATTCCTGAAAGTCGATTTTGTTGTCGGAATGCTTGCCGCCGTTGATAATGTTTGCCATCGGTACCGGCATTTGCAGCGTATGTGCGCCGCCCAAGTAGCGGTACAGCGGTAAACCGACATAGTCGGCGGCAGCGCGTGCAACCGCCATAGAAACACCGAGCATCGCATTAGCGCCGAGTTTCGATTTGTTCGGTGTGCCATCCAGATTGAGCATAGTCTGATCGATTTCAGCCTGCTCCAAGGCATCCATTCCTTCAAGCTCTTCTGCAATAACGGTATTCACATTATCGACAGCCTTTAACACACCCTTGCCGCCGTAGCGTTTCGCATCACCGTCGCGCATCTCAAGCGCTTCAAACTCTCCGGTAGATGCTCCCGACGGAACACAGGCGCGGCCGAAACTGCCGTCGCTCAACGCAACATCAACTTCAACGGTAGGATTTCCGCGGGAATCGAGAATCTCACGTCCTTCAATATACACAATATCGCTCATATACGACCTCCCATCTTTCAGAGGGAACTTCTAAAAAGCTAACCGAGTTTTTAGAGATGCCCTAGAGATAATTCATTACATATTACACTTATTTTATGATATAATCAAATGGTATGACATTTATTTTATCACCTGAAATAATCGATGACATTATATTTGCGATGGAAAATCAAACGGAAATTCTTTTATTCGATGCGCTTGAAGGTATCTGTGTCGACATGGATGAGATTGACGATGATTATGAGACGACTATCGATGATCAACGTTATTATGATCTCCCTGAATGGACTTCTGCCCAAGGCTTCCGTGTAATGGAACAGTTTACGACGCGGGTACACAACCCTCTGCTGAGAGAAGCGCTGCTGAATGCCCTCGGTCAGCGGAAAGGAGTGTTCCGCCGGTATAAAGAAGTGCTAAAAACCGCACCTACCGTCGAGCGCGAATGGTACCGCTTCAAGGATCAGCAAATGAAAGCTGCCGTTTACGAATGGTACAATGAACTCAGGATGATCTGGGGGTTGGAAAAAATCGGTTTTGAAGATGAAACAGACCCTCAACTTTTACAGGAAGATTTTATATTTCAAATTGAAAAACACGATGCATTGAATCGCGAACTTTTGCAAAATTTTATCCGTAAAACGGAAGAAACTTCCGACGACGGCGATAAGATACTATCCTTTGATGATTTCGATGAAAGGGCGGCCTTTGAGGCGGCTAGGATGCTCGGGTACACATCATTTTTTGACGCAAATGTATGCGCCGCCGCTGAACAAAAGCACGGCACAACTCAGCATAATGCCGCATATATCACTGCGTCGAACGAGAATGGACTGTGTGGGGTGTGCTCCATCGTTGCATTTCCATTTAATGAAAGTTTTTGTATTCCGTTCTTACGGGTATTGCCTGAGTATCGGGGGCTTGGACTCGGCAAGGCGCTTTTACAGCGTGCCTGCGTCTACAGCGCACCCTTAGCTGCTACGCTGTTATTTGCCGACTTTTGCACGCCGTCCCATTTTATTACGGAACTTGAACGGAACGGATTTAAGCGGATGGGACTGTTGTATGTAAAAGATTTGTCTATTGAAGAGTAACAGGAATTGTTTAAAAAAAGTGAATAGGTAAAAAAATGCGCCCGACACGGCTCGAACGTGCGACCTACGGATTCGAAGTCCGTTGCTCTATCCAGCTGAGCTACAGGCGCATTTTCCGTTATGCCCAAAACAGACTAATGTATAAACATCTGCCCATTGAGCACAAACGTAAAAGGGTGGGTGATGGGGTTCGAACCCACGACAACCAGATCCACAATCTGGCGCTCTACCACTGAACTACACCCACCGTGAATGCCAAGGATGATGCCAGATAAGCCCAAAAAAGTCAAGTAGCCGTTGATAGATGCGTGTGCCTTGCAAACACATTGACCGCACCGCATAAATTTTGTACTATGATGCGCAATGAAGGTACTGTATTTAGGTGAAGAAACGCTCCGGCAGCCCTCAAAGCCGGTAGAACATATCGATGAAGCCTTGCATGAATTGATACGGGAAATGTTTATAACGATGGATACTGATAAGGGTATCGGTTTGGCGGCGCCTCAGATAGGAAAAAACATAAGACTTTTTATCGTAAAAATCGATGACGGCGTTGAACGGGTGTTTATCAATCCGCTCATTGTCGGTACTTCGGAAAAGCAATGCAGCTACGAAGAAGGCTGTTTAAGCATCCCTAAAATGTATGCGGATGTTATCCGCCCCGAAGCCGTAACCGTGCAATATCAGGATATGAATGGACGGCGTAGGACGATAGAAGCAACCGGTTTACTCGCGCGGGTTATCCAACATGAGTATGATCACCTTGAAGGCGTCCTTTTCATCGATCGGTTATCCGAAAAAGAACGGGATAGCCTCGTTGCAAAGTTCACTCAACAGCAAGAGCGCAAAAAACAGCGCGAAGCAAAAAAGCGGGCGCGTGCATAATGAATGTTTTTTTCGCAGGGACTCCCGATTGTGCAATTCCTGCATTGCAGGCAATCGCAAAGGCATATCCTCTTGCCGGTGTGCTGACCGCTCCGCCCGCCCGTATCGGACGCGGTAAAAAGTATGCTGAGTCTGCCATAGCGCAGGCGGTTGCCGAACTAAAAGAACACGGCGTTATCGCTCAGGAGGTACCGGTACTGACGCCCGAAAAACTAAATGCGGACTTCCGCGAAGCCGTAGCAGCGCTCAGACCCGATATAATGGTATGTTTTGCCTATGGAAAGATTTTCGGCCCCAAGGCGCTGGCGCTCTTTCCCAAACACGCGCTCAATATTCATCCATCCCTGCTGCCCCACTGGCGAGGCCCGAGTCCGGTACCCGCAGCAATCCTTGCAGGAGACAGCATAACCGGTGTAACCGTTCAGTATATGGCGCAGGAAATGGATGCGGGAGACATCATCATTCAAAAAGAACTGCCGGTTGAATCGTCCGATACGACCGAAACACTGTTAACCCGCTGTGCAGAACTCGGCGCTTTGCTCATCGTGCAAGCGCTTAAAATGGTAGAAACAGGTTCCGTCACTGCAACGCCGCAACATCATGAAACGGCATCGTACTGTACTCTGATACAAAAAGACAGCGGATTACTGAACTGGCAGGACAATGCTGCCGCAATAGACCGGAAAATACGCGCCTACACCCCGTGGCCGGGAGCCTTTACCTATTGGGTTGGCTCAAAACTTTCTATTACACAGGCTCATCCGTATGCGGGGAACGCAGCGGCGGAATCTCCCGAAACGCCGGGACTGGTACTCGGCATTGATAAACGGGAAGGCGTCTTGATACAAACGGGAAAGGGTATTTTAGCGGTTCAGATACTCCAAAAAGAAACCAAAAAAGCAATGCAATGGAAGGATTTTTTAAACGGAGCAACCGGTTTTATCGGAACAACGCTCCGGTCTCTTCCTGAAACATAAATCTAAGGATTAACTATGGGTATAGGTGATATTGCTGATGATATCAGCGGAAACGGAAAAACAATTGTTATTACATCGTTGGTGATGCTCATCGTTTTTGTTGCGGTTTCGACGCTGGTCTTTTTTATTTCGTTAAAAAGTGCCGAACAGGTGATGGTGCCGAATGTTGTCGGTAAAGATTTACCCGAAGCGCTGCTCGATTTGCAGGCGCGTGAGCTCTATCCGCGCATTCAGCTCCGCTATTCTCAAAAAGCGGACGAAAAAGGGCTTATCCTTGAACAGGATCCCAGCCCGGGAGCTATCGTCAAAGGAGGCAAGCGGATCGAGCTGGTGGTAAGCCAAGGGACTGTTATCGATACGGTACAGAATTATATCGGAGAAAATATCGAAGATGTACAAAACCGGATACGGGAGTTGTTTACTTCCGGCAGCCGTCAATACATCCGGATTAAACAGCCGTATTTGACGAAATACAGCGCCGAACCTGCAGGCACCATCCTTGAGCAGGAACCCGCAGCGGGAACACCGATTTCAAATAATATGGAGCTGACCTTTGTGGTAAGCAAGGGAACGCAAACGGAAACAACCCAAGTTCCCGATATGACCGGCGCCGATCTTAAAAAAATATATCAGGTAATGCAAAGAGCTGCGGTAACCTTTGCCTTTACCGCAGGCAGCGCCACGGGAACGGATATTACCGTACAACAGCAAAGTGCCGCAGCACAGAGTGAAGTTCCGGTATTTTCTCCGGTAACACTGACCGTTTCCCTACCGGAATCGGCAAACGGTATGGTGTCCGGCATCCTTAAAACAACACTGGCAGAGTTTCCCTATCCCTTTACCGTTTCGCTCTATGCAGCGTATCCCAACGGGGATAAAGATCTCCTTACCTCATTCCGGCATCCGGGCGGCGCATGTTCAGTACCATACACCGTTCCGGAAGGAACAAAGCTGTCGCTGGAAGTACTCAACAAAGAGGTTTACACCGAAACGGTAGGCGCAAATACAGCGGAATAGGCGGTTGCTGCAGGGCACGCGCTTGTACCACCCCTCACCCGTTCTCCGCTAGGACTATATTATATTTTCCTTCTACACAAACCGTGCGTAATAAGGTACACTTCTTCCATTATGAAGCAGTTTAAACTCATGGCGGATTATCAGCCTGCCGGAGACCAAGGGGATGCAATACGGCAGCTTGCGGACGGTATACTGGCAGGCGATCGGTTTCAAACGCTCAAAGGCGTCACCGGTTCGGGTAAAACCTTTACGATGGCGAATATCATTCAGGCGGTACAAAAGCCGACGCTGATTATCAGCCACAACAAAACGCTTGCGGCGCAGCTTTACCGCGAGTTCAAAGGCTTTTTCCCGGAAAATGCCGTTGAATACTTTGTTTCATACTACGATTACTACCAGCCGGAAGCCTACGTCCCGGCGCGGGACCTTTATATCGAAAAAGATGCTTCTATCAACGACGAAATAGACCGGCTCCGGCTTTCGGCAACATTCAGTTTGATGGAGCGGCGGGATGTTATCGTTGTGTCGACGGTATCCTGCATCTACGGTTTGGGCTTGCCCGAATCGTGGCGCGATTTACGCATCACCATAGAAAAAGGACAGACCATTGATCCCGGAAAACTCAAAAAGCAGCTGATCAGTCTGCAATATGAGCGGAACGATGCGGTGTTGGAGCGCGGTCGGTTCCGTGTCAAGGGCGATGTGATGGAAGTATTCCCTGCGTATATGGAAGAAGCCTACCGCATTGAGTTTGACTGGGAAGAGATTGTGCGTATCCGCCGCTTTAATCCGCTGACCGGAGATGTGAGCCAAGAATACGAAGAGCTTTCGATTTATCCTGCAAAGCACTTTGTTATGCCGGAGAATGCGATACCTAATGCTATCGAGCGGATTAAACAAGAGCTTGATACCCGTTTGGAAACACTCAAGACGCAGGGAAAGCTCTTGGAGGCGGAACGGCTGAAAACCCGTACCGAATACGACATCGAAATGCTCTCCGAGATGGGCTATTGTCCGGGGATAGAAAACTACTCTGCGCCGATTGCAAACCGCAAGCCCGGGGAGCCGCCTGCAACGCTTTTGCATTACTTTCCCAAAGACTTTCTCCTTTTTATGGACGAAAGCCATGTAACCTTTCCGCAAATCGGCGCGATGTACGAAGGCGACCGCAGCCGTAAGCAGAACCTTGTGGACTTCGGCTTCCGGCTCCCCTGCGCGCTGGATAACCGCCCGCTCAAAATGAAAGAGTTTGAACAGATGCTCAATCAGGCAATATTTGTTTCCGCAACGCCCGGCCCCAAAGAGCTGCAGTATTCCACCCGCGTTGTTGAGCAGCTCATCCGCCCGACCGGTTTGTTAGACCCGCTCATCGAAATTCACCCGATCGAGGGGCAGATGGAGCATATCTACGGTGAGGTAAAAAAACGTATTGCAAAGGACGAGCGGAGCCTTATCCTCACCCTCACCAAGAAGATGGCGGAAGACCTGACCGACTACCTCACCGGTTTGGGCTTAAAGGTAAAGTATATTCACAGCGAGGTGGAAACCATTGAGCGGGTGGAAATCCTTAAAGGTTTACGGGCGGGCGAGTTCGATGTGCTTATCGGGATTAATCTTTTGCGAGAAGGGATTGACTTGCCGGAGGTATCGTTTATCGGCATCCTCGACGCGGACAAGATCGGCTTTTTGCGCTCAACCACCAGCCTCGTACAGATTGTCGGGCGGGCGGCGCGTAATGCCAACGGCAGCGTAGTGATGTATGCCGACCGCATAAGCGATGCGATGAAGGAAACCATAGAAGAAACAACCCGCCGCCGTTCAATCCAGCAAGCATATAACGAGGCGCATGGCATTACGCCCAAGACTATTAAAAAATCCATCGAGGATATTCTGGTACGCGAAGCGGAAATCAAAAAAGAAGCCGCCCGTACCGAAACGGAACCGCTCGTCAACAGCTTTAATATTTTGAACCCCGCCGACCGCAAAAAGCTCATCAAAAAGCTCGAGGCGCAGATGGCTGAATACGCCGATATGCTCCTCTTTGAAGAAGCGGCGGTGGTACGTGATAAGATTGAAGAGATTAAACGCCTTGGTTCCTTTTGAAAATATACGGCACATCTGCGTTGTCGCTTAACAAAAAACAGTCCTCGACGTACAAAAAGTACGCCTGCGGATGTTTTTTGTACGCTCCTAGCATCTGTGGCGTCTATTTTCAAAAGCCTGGTTCAAAAATATACGACATATCTACTGCGTCATACGGTAAAAAAGTGTCCTCAACGTATCAGAACGTCCTCGGATGGACGAGGACGTTCTGATTAGAGAGGTTATAAAATTGTGGTAAGTATGGTATAATAACGTACAAGTGAGGTACGCTATGCCAAAGCACAACCGCAGGTACAAAGACTCGGTGTTTGTTGACCTTTTCAGCGAAGACGAAAAGGCAAAAGAAAACTTCTTGTCGTTGTATAATGCCTTACATAATACTAATTTACAGCTTTCATGTCCGGTAGAAAACATACGGCTTGATAATGTCATGTACATGAATATTATCAACGATATATCTTGCCTTGTAGACAATAAGATTGTTGTTCTTGCGGAGCATCAGTCTACTATCAATGAAAATATGCCGATACGCTTTTTACAATATATCGCGCGGCTCTACGAAAAACTGCAAACTCCGACAGACAGATACTTAAGAAAGCTGTCAAAAATACCTACACCGGAATTTTACGTCTTTTACAATGGGATGGAAGACTACCCTGAAACTACAATTTTAAAGCTTTCAGATGCATTTATGACAAAATCGGATGCCCTGCCGCTGGAACTTATCGTAAAGGTCTATAATATAAATACGAGGAAGGGAGCACAAATATTAAGCTGTTGCAGAACTTTAGATGAATACAGTTTGTTTGTAGAAGAAGTACGCATACAAACACAACTCGACCCTGAAAACGGCTTTACGAATGCGGTAAAAATATGTATAGAAAAAGGTATCTTAAAGGAATACTTACAAAGAAAATCACGGGAGGTAATTAATATGCTAGTAGCAGAATACGACTATGATACGGACATTGCGGTACAGCGAGCAGAAGCGGGCAGAATAGCCTTTGCCGAGGGTATTGAGCAAGGTATTGAGCAAGGCATTGAACAGGGTATTGAACAGGGTATTAAACAAGGATTTTCCGATGGAGCGTACCAAACAAAGCTTGAAACGGCAAAACTTATGCGTATACATAATTACTCGATTGGCGAAATTTGTACAATGACCGGTCTCAGCCAAGAAGAAGTAGAAAGTGTTTGAAGAGGCGGCGGTCATTCGCGACAAGATCGAAGAGATTAAAAGATTGGGCTCCTTTTGAAATATACGACATATCTACTGCGTCATACGGTAAAAAAGTATCCTCAACGTATCGGAACGGACAAGGATGTCCGTGGTTATAAGCAGTAGCGATGTTTTTGCGCAGCAAAAACTCGCGTTCAAAAATTGACAAGGAGGTCAATTTTTGAACTTGCCACGGATGGCACTGGTTCTCGGCTCAGCAGCGTGTTTGCAGAGGAAACACGCTGCTGAGCTGCGCAACGGCAGGTACTAAACCACACGAATAAATTAGATTACCCCCAACATTTTTTCCAGAAATCTTCTGCATCTTGACCGGTAACCTTATAAGTATTACGCCATATCTCGTTAGGAAACATACCTCCACTAAGAAAATATTTACCAAAAGAAATATAAACATCCCAGTCATTAAGATTTTTGAAGTTATCCGCAAATGGGGGAAAATTATCCAGATACTTTTTAACAGTATCCTTAATTTCCGATGCAATTAGATTCCTTGCCTCACCTTCACTGATATTATGCTTTGCCTTAAGAATATCGATGATTTCTGGTGTTTCCAGTGATTTTTTCAGATTTTTTTCCAAAGCCAGGCGAACCAATGTCGATAATTTAAGCATATGAAATCCTCCTGCATGCTCATTATACTTACCATCGACTTCATCATCATCTACCGGAGGAATAGGTCTATCATAATTTACAGTCCACCTTTTGCTAAAAATACGCTTAGTTCATCTTCCAGTATTATGAGCTGAGCCTCCGCCTTTTTAATTTTTTCAAGCATAACTTGCTTTTGTATTTTTTCCAACTTGGCAAATACCGTATCAAAGAGCTCTTTTTCCGTTACTTTAGGTTCTTCATCAAGATATTCTATTTTATAATATCCGGTCCACGCCTCAAACGGCTGTTCGTTTTTCTGCATACAAATCTCCTTATGCTAGCCCCAACATCTCGCGCAGATGACCTTGGAACTCTCCGGATGTTGTCTCCCCATTCAAAAAAGCTTTTATCTCCTGCTTTATACCGGTAGGAAAGCGCCGCCAATAAGAACCCGTCCAATCATGCATTGCAGCGGTAAGACTGCGCTGTGTGTCAACCGGCATTTCGCCCAAACTGTACGAAACAAACTGTATAACCATTTCGTATAACAGATCGGCAGGAACACCTTGTACCGAACCGTTCTTTGCTAAAGAAGCGCGGCGGCTTTTTCCACGTTGACTGCTTGATTGAGGAATCCATGAATCAACCAGATCGACGATCTGATCCTTGGAAAGCTCAGGCGCTTCTTTTTGCAAAATATCGGTGGCGTAATTCCGAAAAGTATGCCGAACGCCATCCATACTAGCATCAATAGAAGCATAGATCGATTCCGACATTTTCTTGGCTGCTTCTTCCGGAGTAAACGGGAAGTTACCGTTTAACGCTCCCTCAAGCTGACCTTGCCGACGTTCAATTGCTGCAGCAAATGCATCGATTTCGCGTATATTCGCTTTATTCAATATATAATCAAGCGCAAAGAGGAAATCGCTGTCGCCCTTCGTATTGTTCATGAGGAAAGCATATACTATTTTACGGGATTTTTAAAGAGGAAGGATATAAGTGCGAAATCTTGTCTCAAATTTCGCACAGAAGGAAGATAACAACCTAAAATATTTTAGAGCGATTGCCTCAAAAAAGAAAGGAAAAATCTTGAGAAATCAACACCCCGACACAGAGCATCGGGGGATTAAACACTCCGCACGAATAAAAAATTTATCGCTTCGTCAAGGTAATGATAGAAGTAATGATAGTTAAAATCGTTGCTGTTACCGTAATGAGTGGTACATACATATTAAAATTATACATAAAGGCATTACTTTTTGCCGTAATAATCGTATTCGGACCGATAACCGAATCCTTGGCAAGTTTTTTGCCATATACATCTTTAATTACAACAGCTCCACCGGTATTCCGTTGATAGTCAAAACCGCCCGCTAATGCAATATAAAAGTCAGCTTTACGACCGGGAGTATACGGATACGAACCGGGATTCGTTACAGCACCATCAACAGTTACGGTTTGTTTAATCTCGGGAACAACCAGTCGGTCTTCTGCCTCGATCGGAATAATTTCGTGATAGGATGGATCGAACAATAGCGGACTTAAATTTATCGGTATCTGTTTTCCTTGCCGAAAAATATACGCTCCTGTAACATCAATCCACGGTTTAGTGAAAATCGGTAACCGCTCGCGAACGATCGAAATAAGATCATCCCCTTCATTAAAGGGAATTGGAATAGTCGTAACCACAATTTTGGTCTCGGTATCTTTATTTATTGTACTTGTATCATTCTGGGTTGAAGAAATTCCATTTGTATTACCTTTTTGACTATCTGCCAAAATCGTACGTCGTGTTTCAACATCAAGCGGAATGTCAAGATACACAAAAGGACGCAGTGTTTTTTGAGTATCAATATAGACTTTATCCAAATGCTGCAGCTGCTCATTTCCATCCGGCTCACCGCTCAGCGCAACAAAAAAAGAATCAAACTTCGTGCTTCCATCTTCTGTGTTTGTTGTACGGGTTATTTTAACCTGTGTTCTATTGGCTCCAGCGGTATATCCACTGCCGTAAACGTCAATCAGCTGAGCAAGCGTTTCTGTTTCTGCCAATTCATACGTTCCGGGACGCTCAACTGCTCCGGAAAGTGTAACACGCCGCTTAACACGTGGGATAGAGATTACATCACCGGGCGATAAATACGGGTCTTGAGTAAGATCCCCAAAACGTATTGCCTGAAAAAGATCATAATCAATTGTTTTTCCGGAACGCCCTGTAATAGACAGATAACGATTTGAAGCAAAATCCGTTAATAGACCGGTAATAGCTTGAGATGCGCGCATAAGTCCCCAGGCTTTTACTTCTGTTGTTTTATTCACTTCCCCCTTCACCGTTACGGTAAAAGTACTGGGGGCTGTAAGTACAAACTGAACCACACTCAGTGGATAATTTTGTGAAACCAGTGTTTCAACCTGTTTTTTAACAGCCATAAAGGTCTTACCGTTTGTATTCACCGAACCTAAGTTAGAAACACGGATAATGCCGCTTGAGTCCACAACGATCTGATAACTCACAGCATTTTGCCCAATCGTATAACCAAGTTGATATATATCCCCCGGCAAAACACGATAATCGGGATTCGCCATTGCTTGTTGAGCTAATCGCTTTGACTCAGTTTCCGCATCGGAATTTGAAGCTGCACACAATGAAAAAGCTGCAATAAAACATACACATACAAGTAAAATAGTTTTATACTTCATGTTGCTTGTCCTTTTTCCGTAAGAACTTTGCCTGCACTTCAGGATCGCGATATATCTCCTGCACGGCATTCAAAAGAAAAGCAAGAAATATTGAAAAGAATAATCCTGCAGCAAATGCAATAATACATATTTTTGCACGCGACGGTCCGGATTTTTTTTCGGGTACTTCGGGCATATCCAATATTTGAAATACCGGAGTTTCGCCCGCCATTTCTACTTTCAAAAGTTCATACTGAGCTTTTAATTGCCCGTATATCTTTTCTTGAATAGAAATTTCACGCTTGATTTGTTCTATCGTAAGAGCGGTACCTCTCATCCCACCTGATTGAGCTATTTTATTTTCCAAATTGCCTGCTTCCCGCTCTAAACGTTTTATTTCATCAAATGATTGTTTCAAACTTTTCTCTAAATTTTCTTTTTCGTGGACTTTTTTATCAAGACCAAGCTCTGCAAAACGTTTTTCATAATACTCAACAGCAATCAAGACAGCTTTCTGCGCAAACTCAGGCTCAATATGCGTAGCAGCTAATGAAAACACTCCGCTTTTTTCATCCATTTTTGCTTTAAGTAAACCCTTGACTATGGTTCGGGTCTCGGTTTTGAGGAATTTTTTAATCTTATATTTTTCGGCAATATGCAATTCATCTGCAATAGTATCGAGAAAAGAATTACTGCCGGCAATATAGAGCGCTAACTGCTGCGTATTATCGCTGCCCCCCCCTGCTAGATTACCGAGACCATTTTGCTGCAACATCGACGCTAAAGTTCCACCGGAAGAACTTGTACTGCTTTGTATGCGCATAAAGGCTGTACTGGTGTATACATCCGGCATATATGACTTTTGGGGATCCATTTTTTTACCAATAAGAACATAGGTAAAAACACCTATTGAAACTATACCCGTTAGCGCAACAATCAGCCATCTCCAGCGCCATAATACGGCAACTAAATCTAACAAAGATATTTCGTCAGAATTATTATTTATATCATGTTCCACTATAATCTCCTTAGAGCTTATTCGATCCAGTTAATTTTTAGGAAGTCACAGCCTATGTATTTTTTGCATTTCAAGTATATTACCGACCGCTATAGTTCTTTTCGATCCACTTTCGGTATTCACCGGAACGAACATTTTCTATCCATACTTTATTTTGCAAATACCAGTCAACAGTATGAGCAAGTCCTGTTTCAAAATCAAACATACGTTTCCAGCCCAGCTCTGTTTTAAGCTTTGTACAATCGATAGCATAGCGCCGGTCATGCCCGAGCCGATCGGTTACGTGAGTTATAAGAGCCCTAATCTTTTCTATATTTAGACCCGCTTTTTGAGAAACGATATCGATCAACTTATGTAACAGTTTAATATTTGCCCATTCGTTTTCACCACCGATATTATAGGTTTCCCCTACTCTGCCATGTTGCATAATAAGCTGCACGGCGCGGTTATGATCTTCAACATGAATCCAGTCGCGTATCTGCATCCCGTCGCCATATACCGGCAGAGGCTTTCCTTCCACAATATTTAAAATCATCAGCGGAATGAGCTTTTCCGGGAACTGAAACGGTCCGTAATTATTTGAACAATTAGACACGGTGATGGGCAGGCCGTATGTATGAAAATACGCCTTTACCAAATGATCACTTGATGCCTTGCTTGCAGAATAAGGAGAGCGGGGATCATACGGTGTCGTTTCTTGAAAATAGCCTTCTGCGCCAAGCGATCCGTATACTTCATCTGTACTTATATGGTGAAACAGCACATCATCCCGCATGGAACCATCGCTCTTTTGCCATGCCTTTTTTGCTGTCTCCAACAACGTGAAAGTACCGAGTATATTCGTTTGTAAAAAAACTTCCGGCCCTAAAATGGAACGGTCTACATGGCTTTCCGCCGCAAAGTGTATTACAGAATCAATATCATATTTTTCAAAGATACCGGCCACGAGCTCTTTATCACAAATATTGCCGTGAATAAAAATATACCGTGTATCAGCAGTGCTCCCGCCGAATTCAGCTTCTATATCGGAAAGACTTGCCGCATTACCGGCATAAGTTAATGCATCAAGGTTGATAATGCGTCCTGTAAATGTGGAGTCTTTTTTTAATAAGGTGCGGATAAAATTTGACCCAATAAAACCGGCACCGCCTGTAATAAGAATATTTTTAAAACTGCGCATTTAGAGTAACTCCTTGAGATATAATGAAAGGCTCTCATTCCAATTCGGAACCGAAAGAGAAAACACTTCTTTAATTTTTTGCTTATTGAGCAATGAGAAAGACGGACGGTGAGCCTTCTGTGGAAATTCACTACTGGTACACGGAACAACTGAACAAGTTCTCTTGAGAAGCCCCATCTCTTTTCCTTGCCTGTAGATTTCACAAGCGAAATCGTACCACGTTATATTTCCCTCATTTGAATAATGATAGATATCATAACGGTGATTGTTTTGCTGAATTATTTGCAGTACAGTTTTTGCCAAATCTACGGCATACGTCGGAGAGCCTCTCTGATCATTGACCACTTTGAGGCTGCCTTTTTCATTCATTAAGCGAAGCATCGTAGAAACAAAATTAATACCGTTTTTTCCATAGAGCCATGCAGTACGGATAATATAATGTTCAGGCAATAGCCCGATAATATTCTGCTCACCTTGCAATTTTGTACGACCATACACACTCTGCGGATTAGTAACATCGGTTTCTATATACGGAACAGCAGAAGCTCCATCAAATACATAATCCGTAGAAAAATGAATGAGCTGTGCTCCGTACTGTTTCGCAACCTCACAAATATTGATAAGGGCATCCGCATTCAGCTTTTGGGCTGTTTCAGGGTCGTCTTCCGCATTATCTACTGCCGTATATGCAGCACAGTTAATAATCCACTGCAAAGCGCCGGTTACAAAGTTCCGTTGCGCAAAAGTTTCTACAGATGTTCTATCGGTAATATCAACTTCCTTATCCGAACCGATCCATTGTATACTATATTGGTTAAGCTGCGCAGCAACCTCGCTTGCGAGCATCCCCTTAGAACCTATAAGCCAAATCATAAAATCTCTCGCTTTATTATTTCATTCCAAAAGCAGGGTACTTTGTATCCTTTTCGGAGAATATATAGGGAACATCTAATTTCGGCCATTCGATACCGATTACAGGATCGTTCCACATAATGCCACCTTCATCTTCAGGGTGATAAAAGTCCGTACATTTATACGCAAAGACAGCTTCATCACTCAATACTAAAAAGCCGTGTGCAAATCCCGGTGAAATAAAAAACTGATTTTGCCGTTCTGCAGAAAGGAGAACCCCGTACCATTTTCCGTAAGTAGCAGACCCCTTACGAATATCAACTGCAACATCGAAAACCTCTCCGCTTAACACCCGTACCAATTTTCCCTGCGGATAGTTCTTTTTGAAAATGTAACCCGCGCAGCACTCCTTTGGAAGACTTTGACTGATTATCCTGCACAAAATTATAAGCAATGCCAGCAGCAGCAAAATCGCGTTGCGACCAACTTTCAAAAAAATAACCGCGGTTATCAGAAAAAACTTTTGGCTGAATTTCGTAAAGTCCGGCAATAGGGCATTGTACAATGGTAAAAGGCATTAATAATTCTCCTGTTTAATTCTTCAATACATTTCCGCTCTATACGGCGAAATAGAGTATCCTTAATTACACCGAAGCGATCTCATTGCAGCTACCGAAGTTATAGCTTCGCATACTTAAATTCGCTTATATTTCTCTTTTCACTATCAAAATTAATACCTATGACATAAATATCTTTACCTTGATTTTGATATTTTTCATAGTATTTTTTCTCCATTATTTGTGCGATACCGTCTCCTGCACCCATCTTAAACTCAATAATATAGACATTATTTTCAATGGTGATGCTCATATCAATACGCCCTTGATTGGTGCAATCTTCGGCAACAAAGGGCATGTTCAAACTATAGAGATAGGTGTAAATCACACTCGCATAAAAACCTTCATACTGCGCAATATAGTTACTTGAATAATTATGATACGGAATATTCGCAAAAACACGCACAAGATGGTTTTTTAAACGTTTCCATGTCCGCATTTTCCAGTGCAGAATATAGATTATCCTGCATCTTTGTTTTTTCAATAACTGAGGGCGTTACCACATTGAGGAGTTCTTCATTTAAAGATTTTTGTACTTCAAAATTCGGAATCCTCAACTGATAATAAAGTCCTTCCCTTACCGTAACAGCTGCCTTTATCGTAAGATACCCCGCTTGATACAATAATACCGGTAACTCAATATTATCGATGTCAAAAGATTGCAGGATTTCCTCTCCGACTTTTATATTCTGTAAATCAGGCGGAAAGAACTGCTTTTCTTGCATCAGGCGTATCAAAAAAGTCGGCGTTCCGGATTCGAACCAATAATTCCTATATGAATGTCCTGCCGTACAGAAGTTAAGAATATCAAACGGATTATATACATTGTCCTTTAAGAAATTATACCCGTCATACCAGCGCTTCACCTTTTCCATATCAGCGCCTTCCAGATACGGCTGAAAGCTTGTTTCGAGATCGGTTTGCGTATACCCGCAGATATTTCCGTATTGAGGATACAACGATATATCGACAAGGTTATTCAGTCCGGAAAAAATACTCACCTTTGCAAATTTACTCACCCCGGTCAGAAATGCAAATTTGACATATTCGTCGTTGTATTTGATATGTTCATACAAACCTTTCAGCGTATCGCGTGCATAATCCCTCATTGCAGGATCGGTAATATTGTCCAGTATCGGCTTATCGTATTCGTCTATTAAAATAACAACGCGCTTGTTGTACTTTTTATAGGTTTCTTTGATAAGTAAATCAAACTGAGAAGAAAGTGATAATTCTTTATCAAGCATTACACCAAGGGATTCGGCATTCCAAGTTAGTGCTGATTGTACTTCACTTTGGAAATTAACTTCCGATGTAAAATTACCGCCCCAATGAATCCTGATAACCGGATAGGCTTCAAAATTATATTTATCGTAAATATATAAGCCTTTAAAAAGCTCCTTCTTCCCTTCAAAAATTGCTTGCAAGGTGGTTAAAAAGAGACTTTTACCGAACCGCCGCGGGCGAGATAAAAAAACGTATTTATAATTATTGATTAACTGATATGCTTCTTGTGTTTTATCAATGTAGACGTAGTTACCGGTAATGATCTCAGAAAATGAGTGTATGCCTACCGGCAGTTTTTTTCCATGACAGTTATTCATTGTAATCTCACAAAATTAGATTTTCCAGCTTTCTTTTTTAAAAGAACTCTTCAATAGGACATTGTACAATGGTAAAAGGCATTAATAATTCTCCGCAATATACTGTAGGTATTGTCCGTACTCGGTTTTATACTTTTCAGCAAGTTTTAAAAGCTGCTCTTTGGTTATCCAGCTTTTTAAGTATGCAATTTCTTCAATGCAGGACACATACATACCCTGCCGTTTTTGAATAGTCGCAATAAAATTTGATGCCTCCAATAAACCGTCATAACTGCCGGTATCGAGCCATGCCATTCCGCGCCCTAGCTTTTCGACTTTTAATTTTCCGGCAGCAAGATAGGCATTATTAACAGAGGTGATTTCAATTTCACCGCGAGCGGACGGCTTCACATTCTTCGCAATCTGTACAACGTCGTTATCATAAAAATACAATCCAGGTACCGCATAGTGCGATTTAGGGTGCTGAGGTTTTTCTTCTATTGAAATTGCCTTGCCGTTTTGGTCAAACTCCACGACACCATACGCAGTAGGATCTTTTACATAATAACCGAAAATAACAGCACCATTATTCTGCTCTATTGAATGCACTCCTTCAGCTAAGGTTGCAGAAAAACCCCGACCGTAAAAGATGTTATCTCCGAGCACTAAAGCACATGGATCATCACCGATAAATTTTTCACCGACAATAAAAGCATCTGCCAAACCGCGCGGCTTATCTTGGACTGCATATTCAAAACGCATACCAAGCCACTCGCCGGTTCCAAACAGTTCCTTAAAGAGAGCAATATCCCGTGGCGTAGAAATGATGAGGACATCACGAATTCCGGCAAGCATCAACACCGATAACGGATAATAAATCATCGGTTTATCATAAAGCGGCAATATTTGCTTGGAAACAGCCCGCGTAAGCGGATATAAACGAGTGCCGGAACCGCCGGCAAGGATTATGGATTTCATATATTACTCCTAAACAGTATTAATAATTAACGCATATAGAATTATTGTGCTATCTCTTTTAAAATTTTATCATTCATTATTTTTCGTTCTTTATCAAAGAACCATCCATATTTATTAAAATACTTTATTGCCGAAATAATATGTAATTTCAACATTTTTTTTGAACGATACGAACTTCGAGCATGATCATGAATAATAGTGAGATAGGGATAAAAAATAGTTTTTCCAAGTCGGTGCAAACGACGAATAAGGTCGAAATCTTCAAGATACATAAAAAATTGTTCATCAAAAAAAATATTGCCTTGTTTTATAGTATCCAAGCGCAAAAACATAAAACATCCAGATAAGCAAGGAGGATTTATAATCTTATCGTATCCTGAATTTTTCAACACATATCTATCATTAATATTATTCAAAAATTCCCAAGCTGGTAAAAAGCGCCTAATAAATAAATCTATGGGAGTTGGTAAAAGCTTACACAAATATTGCAATTCGCCGTTAGGATATATTACTTTCGGCAATATATAAGCAGTATCACCATGCTGATTCATAAATCTTTTTAAGTCATCTAGGATTCGAGAATCAAATCGAATATCAGGATTTAAAACCACATGGTATTGAGAATTTTCATCTATTGCCTTATGCAGTGCGATATTATGTCCTGCGCCATACCCTACATTTTTATTATTAAAAATATATCGTATGTGAGTCAAATCCATATTTAACTTATTTAGGTCAAATTCTTGCTCAGAATTATCAATCAGATACAATATCCGCTCAGCACTTGGCGCATAGGAATTAATTGCATTACGTAATTGAGAAATATCGGTATTATATAAAACAATTGAAGCTGTTATCATTTATTAATTTCCCTTATGGTATAATACATTTGCAGCATATACAAAACTACGATACATAGTATATTACGAAGTATGGTAGCCTAATCTACCTAAAACACCATCATAGAGTCCCCTCATACAATATTTGAATGTAGTAAATTTTTTAGCCGAGCAAACGGCAAATAACCATGGATAAGCACATCCTTTACAAAATAATATAAACTTATCAACCTCTGATAAAAATCTAGTATGTAAAGACAAATATATCGTATTACGTGTAATATAATAACATCGAATATTAGTATGGATGTTTATTTTCTTATGACCAATCACACGAACTCGGTCACCAAGAGTATGTTGTAAAACTAAGTTTTTGCAGCCAATAATTTTATAATCATAAAAATTTAATTTCCAACACCATTCAAAATCCACAGAATCGATAAATAAGTCTTCATTCATACAACCAATAGTTCTTAGATATGCCACACGAATTACTAATCCTGACGCAATCGCTTGAAAAACAACACTATAAAGAGCATCTGGATAACATTGTTTAATCCATATTCTTCTTTTATAATAAAACCGTCTATGCTGATTAGATATAACATCATATATAGAAGGTGCAAAAGCAGCGATATTATCCAATAAAACTGAAGACAAGGCTTCATAAAAAGTTTTTATGTAATTCTTAGCAAATATACTATCTTGATCACTTAAAACAATATAATCAAAATTCTTTTTAATAAAATATCTAAAACCAACATTGGTAGCATATGCAATTCCCATATTTTTATACAAAGAAGCAATGGTACAATTTCTTAGACGAGAAAATTTTGTATTTATATCATCAAAATTTTCTGATCCATTATCAACTAATAAGACTTCATCAACTTGCTCAGCAATAGAAAAAAAAGTTTGTTCTAACAAATTAATATCTGGATTATATGTTACAATGATAACGCCAATAGTCATAACGAATATCAACTCCACTATATAGAAAAATTAAGGGGATTCATTAACGTGAAAAAATAATACACAAAACCTAAAGTAAAAGTAAAGAACATCCCTAAAACCATCATGTGTTTTTCTTTAATAGCATATACTGAGTTCGGTAATAAAACAATTAAAACGGTAGATAAATACCCAGAAATTCTTACAGCAAAAACCGGTAAAAAATTAAAAAGGTAGAAGCTGCATATACCATAAAATGATATTCTTACAAGAAATCTATCATAATCAGAAGCGAGGTATTTATTAACATACAATAAAAAATAATACAAAAGAAACATTACAATATGAGCAAAAGAATAAATATTAGCTCCCGTATTATTACTATTAGCTAATAGAGTAAGATAAATATTGATTTTACTAGATAAAAAAGAAGGCAAAACAGGAACAATCATTCGAAAAAGCATAAAAAGCGACCATCCAACCTCAACGAGAAAAAGTAATATAACTGGAAACAGAAAATAAAAAACACGCTTAATTTTTAACCTTTCTACCAATGGAAGAAGCAATAAAAAAAACGCGGAATAATGAAATAGTATCGCAGGAACAATTGTAAGTACATACATGAAATATTTTTTTTTAAAAAGATAGGGAAGTGACAATAAAAAAAAACCGATAGAAACGGCTACTCGAATTTGGGTCGCTTCATGGAGCAGTACAAAAGCAGTTATATATATATAGAAAGAAAGATACGGATAAAGGGCTTGTTTACAAATAACACAAATTTTTAATGTAAAAGCTAACAACGAATACATCAAAAGGAGGCCTCGAAAGCCTGTTCCGAAAAAGATTGATAATTTGGCTATCAACAAAAAACCTATATCAGTGGTAAAAGCTACTTCTCCGGCATTTATAACACCACCAGAAATAGCATCAAATAAACTCAAATACGATAATGAATCTCTATCAGCTCCGATCGGTCTCAAAGCAACTATAATAGCAAAAAAATATCCAATGAAGAACAAGAAAATAACTTGACCTCTTAAACAAAATTCAAACCTATTTTTAATCATAAAGTTTATCCAAGATCGGCCGCATTGTAATATGCATATCACAATTATTTTCTGCAAAAGCTCTAATATTATATATCTGTTTCTGCCGAGGTTCTCTCCATTTAAGCATATCATAAAAACTTAAAATAGCTTCAATATCAATAGGACTATCATCATCAGGAACATAGTGCACATATACATAGTCATTAGTTAATATGTCGATTTTAGCTGATGCCACCATAGGTAAACCACGAGCCATATATTCCCTCGATTTTAGCTCGCTAGAAAGTATGATACCTTTACGATGGCACCCCAGTGAGCATACAGCCATATCAGCTTGATTAAATACAGCAGACAAATCATCGCCTGCTAAAATTCCATGAAATATAACATATCGTTCTAACTTATATGTACTCACCATGTCTCGATATTGTTGCAATGCATCGCCATCGCCAACAAAATCAATAAATATTTTTTTTTCAGGATTGTTTTTATAGTGTGCATATAATCCATCTATCAACCTATCATACCCATGCCATGAAGAAAATTGGGCTACACAAATTAAATGTATATCATCATGGTATGCTTTAGCGGTAACAAGAGGGATAGCACTACAATCTATTCCATTCACTATTTTGATCGTTGGAACGCCAAAAATCTCATCGTGATGAGAATATGTAGCTATATAATTAATGTACTTATATAAACATTTTCTAAATAAACGATCAGTAAATAGTACAATGGAACCTTTTATTCCTGTATGCTCTTCATCATAAGGATATGTGGGAATTTCATAAATAATCCTACAATTCTGATTTACTTTTTTGATAGCAGCAAGCAAATAAAGTAAATTCCTATCGGTAGGGCTAAATCGACGAACATAAATAAAATTAATTCCAGAAAAATCAATATTAGAAATTTTTTTTATATACACTCGTTTAGTAAAAAAGAAAGAAAGCAACCGCCTAAAATACGATGCATCTGTAAAGTTATAATTTACCAACTTTGTATCCAACCCATTTGTATTCAATACTTTAAGCTGAGATAGAATCTTTTTAGCAATTCCGGTTGCATGTACATTTATATCATCGAAATTATAATTTTGTTTACAGAGATATAAACCTCTTTTCATAAAAACCTCATCTTACAGTTTAAACACCTTTCCATCTTCAATGTGGACAGTTTTTACCGCATTGCGTAAATCGACTACCAAACTTGATTTCTCTACAATGTGTTCAATATCAAAACAAGAATGGTTAGTCGTAAATACTACACAATCGGCTTTTTCTAAAAGCACATCGGTTAAATCAGTACCAATCCATTTTTTTCCGTTATCATCAATACATTCAGGAATATACGGATCATGATACAGGACATTTGCCCTCTTTTTAGCACATTCTTCCATGACGAGCAAGGCAGGACTTTCCCTCGGATCATCAATATCCGGCTTATAGGCAACACCCAAGAACAATATTGTAGAGCCATTCATAGACTTTTGTTTGCGGTTAAGGGCATACATAATCTTATTCATCATCTTATGCGGCATCTGATTGTTGATATTGCCGGCAGTATTTATCATCGTTAAATCGAAGTTAAAACCTTTTGCGATATGCTCAAGATAGAACGGATCAAGCGGGATACAGTGTCCTCCGATACCTGGACCGGGATAAAAAGCCTGAAAACCGTAAGGTTTCGATTTTGCAGCGTCTATTACTTCCCAAATATTAATATCCATTTTCCCCGCTAAAAGAGCCAGTTCATTGATAAGTGAAATATTGATCAATCGATAGGTATTTTCAAGTATTTTTACCATTTCTGCGACACGGGGACTTGAGACAGGATAAAGATGCTGAATTGCTTTACTGTAGAGCGCAACCGCAATTTTCTGAGCCTCTTCACCTAACGCACCAACAACCTTAGGCGTATTATCAGTCTTATAATCTTTATTACCCGGATCAACTCGTTCCGGACTAAAGCACAGCCAAAAATCTTTACCTTCTTTTAGGCCTGATGCTTTTTCGATAATGGGCTTCATAAAGTCTTCCGTTGTCGTAGGATAGGTGGTACTTTCAAGCGAAATAAAAGTACCTGTTTTCATATTTTTTCCAATATCTATGCAAGACTGTTCGATAAACTTCATATCCGGCTTTTTGAAGTGATCAAGCGGTGTCGGAACACAGATAATAACCGTATCGCATTCTTTAATACGGGAGAAATCGTTTGTTGCGGAAAGTTTTTTTGTTTTCGTTACTACACGGATTAAGTCTTCATCTTTTATATCACCGATATAGTTCTTTCCCGCATTCACTGCTTCTGCTTTTTTCACACTCTTTTCAAAGCCCAAAACCAGCACATTTTTTTTTGCAAAAGACACGGCAAGAGGTAAGCCGACATAGCCTAAGCCGATAATACCGACAACTTCGGTATTACTTTCAATTTTTTTTATGATTGTTTCAAAATTTGACATGTTGAACTCCTTAGTCTGCAATTATGTTTAATAGACTGTTGAAAGTAAATTTATACATTCCGAATTATTTCATCCAGAATTTTTTTATACGTTTCATCAAAATCATTTAAGAAATTTTTATCGAGCAATTTAATATTTTTTAACAAGTTTCTTGGAAAAGTCTTTAAGCGGATAATTAAATCATCGTCGCTAAAATAAGCTTTTTCATGAGCCGCCGTCAGTATTTCCTTCCATGAAAACGTATGCATCTTAGATATTAAAAAAATATCAAATATATCTTTAGGGTTATCGCGCCCTATTACAGCACATAGTTTATTACTAAGAATATTATCAAGATTGTCAATGATAAAATACTCATTCACTATAATAACATCTTTAAAATGTGGAAGCGTTTCATTGACAAAATCAAGCTGTAAAATCGTATTGATTTTTAACCTAATAAAATCTTTTGAATCTACTTCTGTAATAACCGAAAAATTTTTTTTAAGCTGACATAAAATGTTTTTTATCGCAAAATGGAACCGATTTGAACTTTGTGCAAAAAAGTCTAAATCATCAGAATATCTTTTTTCAAAATAAAACCTGCTTAAACATGTTCCACCGGTTAAATAAAACTCTTTTTCGGTTTTAAAAACGATTTTCAGAACTTTATCTTGAAGTCTGTACAGCTCTTTATAACTTACACCGTCCAACTTAACTCCTCAATTGTTAAAGGCAAATCAAGAAAATACGTCCCTGCTAAATTTAACCGTCGCTTTGCAATATTTTTATTAAAGGTAGGTAGCTTATAACCCTTTATCAGTTTTTCCAGATCTTCTTTATAGAATATGTTCAAACTTGCAAAAAGCTTTGTGCTGTTTAACAAAAGTTTATCAAATAAAAAAGCTTTTGCTTTAAAATCATTACCGTAAATTATATTAGACAATTCATCAACATTAAAATTCATATCCCAAAAACAGTCTTTTATTATTTGCTCTATTATTTTTTCATCTAACATAACTGTATCGCATAACTCCCTAAAACTTCGATAATCTTTTCTGCCGTATGCCCATCACCATAAAGCTGAGGATACTCTGTAGGGGTATGCATATTCCGAATGGCAGATACGATTTTTTCAGTGTCAGCACCGGTGAGCGTATTCCAACCGGAAGAGACCAGTTCAACCCATTCAGTAGTGTCGCGCATGGTGATACACGGTTTTTGAAAGAAGAAAGCTTCCTTTTGAACACCGCCTGAGTCTGTAAGCACAGCAGTACAAGCTTCTTCATATTTCAGCATTTCCAAATAACCGACCGGATCAATCAGTGTAACGTGTTTTTCAAAATGTAACCCATGCTCTGCCAGTATTTTCTTTGTACGAGGATGCACAGGGAAAACAAATTTTCTATCCGAAAGGGTGTTGATAGCATTTACAATATTTGTTAAGCGCACCGGATCATCGGTGTTTTCCGCCCTATGAATAGTCAGCAAGATAAAATTACTTGGTGTTTGTAATGAACTACTTTTCTGACGGTAATAAAGGGAAGCATCATACATAATATCACCCGTTTTACACACAACCTTATTATCTGCAGATGGTATACCGCTCGTAGAAATAATTCCTTCTTTCTTGAGATTGTCTACAGCCGTATCAGTCGGACAAAAAAGCCATGTTGAAAGGTGATCGGTAAGACGACGGTTTTGTTCCTCCGGCATTGCCATCATATAGGAACGCAGGCCGGCTTCCACATGAGCAACCGGAATGTGCAGCTTACTGGCAGCTAAAGCCCCTGCCAATGTAGAATTAGTATCGTCGTACACAAGCACTGCATCCGGCTTTAGCACTAACAGCAATTCTTCGATCTTTTCAAGCATAAGGCCGGTCATTTTCCCATGAGAACCGGAACCTATATGTAAGTTGTAATCAGGTCGCGGAATATCCATTTCGGTAAAGAATATGTCACTCATATTTTGATCATAATGCTGACCGGTATGAACGATTGTTTCCGTTACACCAAGCTGCGGATTGTTTCTAATATAGCGACTTAACACCGCTGCTTTAACAAATTGCGGACGTGCGCCAATAACTGTAAGAATGTGCATAAAATACATTACCTTATATAATTCAAAAATCAACAATCTAAAACTTCTATATAAAATTGTTTCTGAGCTTCTGTTAAGAACTCTGTATTGTGGAACAGTAAAACAAAATTGCCGTTATAATATTTACATTTTACTTTTAAATTTTTAAATACTTGTAAAGCATCATCGGTTAGCCCTAAATTCATATATCGCTCTGCAATTATAGAACACTCCATTGCAATAAGCGGGCGTTCTTTCAATTTTAATTTTCTTCGTGTTATACAATCATACACTGAATACTCATAACACGTACCGCATCGAAAGCCGGGCATATCTGCAAAGCTCAATGTAGAATCATACTTCATCCCTGCATTTTCCCAAATAACGAAAGTTTCGGGATTCTGCCATTGGAGATAATGCTGCCGACCGCCTTTTATTTCTTGACCAATTCCAAGCACTTCAAGTGTATCTCGCAGCAATTGTACATCGTCTGTGAACGCTTTACTATTTAAATACGTCCCATAAAAACCATGAATACCTATTTCATGACCGCGTTTATCAATAGTCTGCAATAAGGCTTGCATATGAGGTAATGTAACGGGATATTGTATTGTCATTTCAGGACTGCTTGAAGGTAAAAAGTAAAATGCGCTTTTTAAGTCACGCTTTTCGCTTTCAGACATAATAAAATCAAATGTGTAATAGGGATCATCTTCTACTTTGCCATTATTAACTTTATTCCATCGAGATAATGTATCAAAAGCTAACAGTACAGATTTACGTTTTAAAACATCTCCTCCCATATGCTTAATAAAACGCGGCACAGATACATTGAGGTATCTAAACGGAACATCAACATCATGCGTAGGAGATATTCTAAATTGCATTTTTTTCCGTTCCAGCTGCGGAAATAAATAGTGAAGCAACGCAAATAACAGTTCCACATATTCATTTACAATAGGACGAAATAAAAAACTTTCTTTATATGCGACTGAAGATTTTGCAGAAAAACGATTATGATTATCCCGTTCTTTTACCACAATTTCTTCGTAACGCGAAATCATAAAAAAGATACTGCCTAAAATATCAATATCACAGTCAATAGTATTTTCGTCAACCGCTATTTTCGGCACACCATACAATACGGGAAGCTCAGCCTCGCAAATATGAATTTCATTATGTAAAGTCGTTTTCAATTCAGTCAAATTATAGTTCTTTAACGGCAAACACGGCATTGCTTCTTCATTAAGCCAGTTATTTGAAGCTCTAACAAAAAAGTCCGCACTAAGCCGCAATGTATTATCACCGGAAGATATAAGAACAGTATTTTGCGCCATAGGTGTAATTTCATAATCGATGCCAAGCCATTCGGTAAAAACAATGGAGCAGGTATATTCAATTTCGGAAATACAAAAGTTAGGAATTTTTATTTTCAGCATAGTATTTATTTCCAAATAATTAAACTGACGTAAAAATATCTTTTATATTTTTCATACATTTATATAATCGGGAACCGCAACGATATATTTGAAAATATGGTACTTGTGCAGCTCCAAATGATCGGAAATATTTTTCAATACTTTCAACCATACTTCCTTCAAAATCGAATACTTTACCGGACTGTAAGGCAAATAAAATAGAGTGGTGCTGCACCATATCCATCCCTCCCATATCCTTTGCAGTAGGGTCTATTCCTCCCATCAAATAATAAACCGTAGTATCATCATAAACCAAAAAATTTGCAGCAACAATAGTCCCATCAGGCAGCTTTGCGGCAAACATTTTCACCGCGCTATGCATTATGCATGCATTATAAATACGGACAACAATATCTTTTGAATAAGGAATCTGCATATTTTTCCGATTAAATGTTTTTGTATTTAAAAGAAAAAAATCATCTACAGAATGTAACTCATCAACAGTAATACCAAGATTAACAGCTTTTCTTCTTCTTCTTCTTATATCAGTTTCATATTCATTCTCTAATTGGTCTTCCGTAATATTCTTAATCCGATACGTGTAGCGTGTTGTCTGTTTAAACCCGCACCAATAAAACGGCAGCCAATTGGTAATTTGTGGAGAAAGGCTTTGTTGAAAAAAATCATAGTTAGGTAATTGCTTAATTAAATCCGAATATACTTCTTTTTCCCAAGAAAGACGCTTATAATATTTTTGGTTTACAGGATACTTTATATACGGCCCCAATGTTTGAGTCAGCAATGGCATTTGTATTCTATTAAACCATAGTTTTTTATCAATGCAATAAGGCAAAGCGCCGACTATACTGCCACCTTTTTCTACTAACACTACATTCCAATTATCTTCACCACACACGGCATCAAGCCACCAATCTTTATTAAAAATTGGGACACCTTTTTCTTGTTCACAAAACGTATGATACCTGTCTTTATTTGTCATCATGCTTCCTAATAGTATTAGGCATTTCTAAACACCTGAGGTTTTTAGAGATACCCTATTCTTTTCATCAATAATAGTAAGAGCTTTTTTTAATCTTTCTTCATAATTATCCGCAAAGAACCATGATCCTTCCCGGCGAATGATATTTCTGTCGAGTTGAATAGCTTGATCCACTTTTTCTACAAAGTCTTTCGGTTCAGAAACATATAATACCGATACAATACCTTTAAAAAATTCCCCATACACAAACTTTGCCAAACCGCCTATATCCATCAAGATTACAGGAGTACCGAAAGCTAAACTTTCTATTGCGCATGTTGATAGCACAGCGGATGTTATATGTGAATTTTGCATACATTGATAGACATTAAGTTCCGTTTCAATCACAATACTATCATTCTTATAACTACGGTGATAACCTTTAACAAACCGAGGAATAAAAACAAAAAACAATCGACTATCTAACTTAGTCACTTGCTCAACAAATGTAAGAATATCCCTATCGATGTCATACTGACTTGCAACAGTAATAATAATTTTGTCTTTTAAAAACCCATATTTTTTTTCAAATAGATGCTTATTGATCTCTACCTCTTGCCGCATTAAATCAATATAATAGCTGCCTACGGTAAATATTGAATTTTTATGATATATATGTTCGCTAACGTCTAATTTAAATCGGTCACCAAAAACCAATAAATAATCAGGATAGGGATTCGGATCAAAACTTTTAAACGAAGTATACGCGGTATGATGACTATTGATTACCCCGTGCTGCATCTCAATTACCGGAATATGTTTCAACTTAGCAACATAAAACGCAGGCATTCGCATAATATCATAATAACAATTCACATAAATCTTAGAAGGTTTTATCAACTCAAAATATATGTAATAAAAATTGATTCCACCAATGATTAACCGGACAATTTTTTCATAATTAAACTGAATACCTAAATCATGGATAATATTTTTAACTATCTCTTCTCCTTGAAAGGCTTTCTGTTTAAAGTGAAGCAATTTCGAAAATAATACAATAAAACCGGCAATAAGATCAGATTGTACGTAATATTTAATAGGCATATTATACGACAAACGTTTTACAATAACCGGTATCTGCCTTGTTTCGATAGCAAAAACACATTGCATAATCCTATCAATATATTCATCATTATGCTTCTTAATTTCTAGATCATCAGTAAAAATAATTACACTTTGTTTCTTTAACATTTGAGTTAAAGAAGTCTCTTTCAATGCTGTAAATAATCGCCATAATTTATTTTTCTTCTGAGCTTCATTCGCTTCAGGTTTTTCATCTGAATAATAGTATAAAGTAAAAATACTATTTCGCAAAAATGGCCATAATTTGATACCTGCATATTCAATATCTTCAACAGAATATGTTGTTTCTATATACTTTATCTTTTCTATAACATCAGTTTTCATTTTTACACCATAAAGTAAATTTATTGTATAATGCCAAGTAAAAAAGTTTTCAAGTTAAGACCTTTAACCTCACCCCTTCAAATGCTCTGCAATTTCCTGTACTTTTTGAAAATCAGCAGGTTTACCGATATCTATCCAATAGCCGGAAATCGGAAAACGAATGACTTTGTATTGCTTTGCTATAAGATCATTCAAAAAATCCGTTGCATCATAGAAAGTATTATGGGGGATTAAATCAAGCAACGACCTCTTAAAAAGATATATCCCTGCATTTGCATAGTAATAATAACTCGGTTTTTCTTTGATTCCAATAATATCTCTTTTATTTTCAATATCAAGTATGCCATACGGTATATTCACGTTGTATGGCATAGCTGCAACACTCATATCTGCGCCATTCTTTAAAAAATGCAAATAAAATTCTTCTAAATTTATATTGGTAAAAAGATCCGAATTCATTAAAAGAATAACATCATTATGCCAATCATGTATATATTGCACACCGCCAATAGTTCCTAAAAATTTTTTTCACCTTCGCGAATACATTTAATCTGTATACCATCTTTTTCAGTTGAGAAATGTTCCTCTATTTGCTCGGCTAAGTAATTTACCGTAACATTTATATTATCAATACCGCAGTGCATAAGATTATCAATATTATAATCGATAATCGCCTTACCGCCGACTTTTAAGAGCGGTTTAGGTATATTAAGCGTTAAAGGCCGAAGACGCTCTCCCTTTCCTCCCGCCATCAACACCGCATCAATGGGCAAATAGGATTTTCCATTTGAAAAATCAAGAATTTTCTTAACGGTTTTATCTTTATGAAGATAAGGGACAAGTTTAATGCCTTTTTGCCTAATAAAGGAAATTAAATCGGAAGAATAATTATCATCATCAATATAGGTAAAATCTTTCCGCATAACGGTTGCTATGGGATCCGCTAAAGAAGCACCTTTGATTAGAGCTCGTCTACAATCACCATCAGTCAATGAACCCACCACCCGCTTCGATTCATCGATAACAAACAATGTAAGCATCCCATTATCAGAGACAGCATCAAGTTGCTTTAAAGCATCGAGAATACTCGTACTATCTAGTACAAGATACTTTGTAAAATCATGTGTATTCATTACTACTTTAAGCCTTTTACCAACTTTTTTCTCCAAAATTGCTTCAGCAAGCTGCCAGTCAAATGGAGTATCAATATCTATCGAGTTTATATCTTCCATAATGCTCTTCTTTATCCTGGAAAAATGAGCCAAACCTTTTTCCTTCAAAGATATTGGATTGATGACATAAACAGCACCATTATACTCATAATACGATTTAACATCTTGACGCCGGACATCATCTTTATTTAGAGTCATCGTTAAAAAGCCATCTAAATCTTCTTCACATATAACAGCAGCAGAAGAAGATAGTTTTACCGACACCACCATATCTATATCATCAGTATATAATTTTACAGCTGCCCGCACATTTTCTACCAAACGCAATGGAGATGTAGGCTGCAACAACACTATTGCCGTATAGTTTTTTCCGATAGACTCATAATATTTCAACGCATGAATCAAAACATCATTCGTACTTGCCGTATCGTTTGCCAATTCCCTTGGTCTCACAAAGGGGACTTTCAAACCGTAATCGGAAACAACCTTGATAATTTCTTCATCATCAGTCGATACACAAATATGCTCATCGTTTGTTAATGACCGAGCTATATCTATTGAATAATAAATCAACGGTTTCCCGTGTAATAACTTAATATTTTTATGAGGTATACCTTTACTACCACCACGAGCTGGAATAACATATAAAAACCCATTATCTATGCTTGTCACCATGTTACTCCTTCACCAATCCTGAAATCTTTTCCAGCTTTCAATCCAATTACAGAGTCCCACAATGAGGCTGACAACCCGCTATCACTTCGTTTAACAGAAATATTATCTTTTGTAAAGCACTCCCCCTTTACTATATTTTGTATCGCAACAATTTTTTTCAATACCACTTGGGAAATCTGTGTTTCCATTTTTGATGGTATTTTTATACCGTTTCCCAATGCTTTTTCAATATTGCGGATTTTTTGTACCATTATAGCGAAGTCATCCGGTGTAGTGCTTGCCGCATGATCAGGCCCTTCCATCGTTACATCAAGCGTAAAATGTTTTTCAACCACTACTGCACCCAGCGCAACAGCAGCTATAGCGACCTCATCGCCAATAGTATGATCGGAATACCCAACCGGACAGTGAAAAGCGTCGGCAAGTGTCTGCATAGCTTTTAGATTGACTGTATCGATAGGACACGGATAACTGGTGGTACAATGTAAAAGAGTAATATCGTCAGTTCCCGCCTGCTGCAAAATTCGATAGGCAACATCAACCTCTGCTAAAGAACTCATCCCCGTGCTTAAAATTACCGGTAGCCTTTTTGAGCCTACATATCGCAAAAATGGAATATTGGTAATTTCACCGGAACCAATCTTCAACATAGGAACCCCCAGCTCAACAAGAAAATCAAGACTTTCTTGTTCATCAGCGGTAGACAAAAACAGAATACCAATCGAATCGCAATAGGCCTTTATCTTACGAAAATCATCATACGAAAGTTCAAGCGACTTCAACATTTCGTATTGAGAGATTACCTTTCCGGTATTTTTTACTTGATATTCTGCCTGGGCAACATCTTTTGTAATAATAGCATCCGTTTTCCAAGTTTGAAACTTGACGGCATCTGCTCCCGTTTTTTTTGCAGCATCACACAATTTTAAAGCAAGATCACAGCTACCATTATGGTTTACCCCTGCTTCTGCAATAATAAAAGTTTTGTATTTCATATTAATACCTATATTTCAACAATCTATTTTTATACAAAGAGGCTTTATCAGGATTCTTTTGCTCCCATTCTTGGCATACTGTACTGTAAACATCTTCATTAAAGATCATTTTCCCGATATAAAACTCTGCCGTAGTATGGCTAAAGGATTTTTTAAATTTAAACAGGGAATTTTCGGGATCATCATTTAACCCACCCCCAAGATGAAATATTTTAACACCCTGTTTTTTCAATTCAAGGGCAGCTTGCCATAGCAAGAGATTATTAACCCCATGATAAGAGCTTTTTACACTCCCCGCAAGGTGATAATGTCCATAATCTCTGCTGTACATGAACAATGCTGCAGCAAGAATTTCTCCATCTTTCTTAACACAGCCTAAAAATGATCTTTTTTCTCAGCATTTCCGCAAACGATTGATAATATGCCTCATCAAAAAAATAAAAATCATCGGCTGACAGCCGGGACATTGTATCGCCATATATTCGTATAAAATCCTTCAAAGAGACAAAATCGTAATCTGCGCAAAACACCAACCCTTCCGACAATGCCTTTCTAACCATATTTCGATTTTTTGCAGAAAGCTGAAGCGAAAAAATACTATCCTCATCTGGTAGTAAATCGATGACTACCGTTTGACGATCAAGACCCACTTCACAACAGTTACAGCATATCGCATTATTATGCAGCAATGGATGAAACCGAATAAAACCTGCAATATACCGCTGTTCTACAAGAAACTGTTTCATACTTTGCAGGGCGGATTCAATCCAACGAATATCATCAGTATTTACAAGAGGTCCCCCATAACCATACGGAGTTTCAAAATCAAAAAAAGTCTCGAATTGGCGCCGGATAATGGGCAACAGCAGTATATTATCGTTTTCTTGAGCTATAATACACAAAGCTCTTGAAGTATTATCTTGATATAACTTAACATACTCTTCAAAAAAATAAATATCACGTTTATTGTCAGGAATAAGATCAAGACACTTATTCCAAGTATCCCTTATTTCCACCAATATCATTTAAAGCTCCAATCATTTTTTTCATATCAAAAATAGAATACCGCTGATCAATCACCAAAGAAAGTTCAGTATCATACAAGCGATTAGTATGTGCAATACCTTCCACCCGCGGCCAATGCACCGGCAGGAAAATATTACGTTCTTTTAATGCTATTCTTATTTTATCTCTATTCGGTACTAAAATAGGGATAAAAAAGGGGATTTTTGGCATCTTTGAACCTTTAACAACATATATATCCATTTTTTTTAATTGTTCACATATATAGTCAGCATTCATACTGCGTATTCGCTTTATACCATCAAAATCAATTTTTTCAAAAATAGCTTGTGTTATTTCTGAGCATATTACATCATATGAATTATCAAGAATTTTTTCACCATGTATTAATAAATCCAAATAAGATTGATCAGACACCTCTTTATACGAGTCAAAATACTTTAATAAAGCCCCTGCAAATTTAAATTGAACAAAACCATTTGGGTAAAGAGCAGGCTTCATATTATTATGAACAGTCTTTACCCATGCACCATCAGGAACAGCAAACCATTTACGAAAACTAGTAAATACGTAATTGGCACTTGACCTATCGTCCATTTCATAAAATGCCTGCACGTTATCTAAAATGATGCATACATCAGATTGTATCTTACGCAGTGCCTGTATAATATATTCGCTATTTACGCAACCAAAATAATTTATAACAAAAACGCAGGTATGATTATCCAATTTTGAAAGTATCGTTTCGCAATTAGGCTCAACATCAGCTTTTATATCATAAAAATCATAACGAAATCCTGCAGCAGAAACGGTATGGATAATAGATTCACATAAATACTCAGGCAACAAGACAGTGTCAATTTTTGAAAAATGATACTTTATATTTTGCAATATTGCGTATAATGCCGCCCTACCAGATGCATACAAATAATGTTTATTTATTTTCTGAAAACTTATCGGGGGGGGGGCACACGCTAGATCAATAGCGAACTCTCCACCTATTTTTTTATCAACCATTTGATGCAGTATTTTTAAAATATTTTCAGCAGTACGCCCTTCACCCCAATAGTTTTTATCGTTGTAGGCATTTTTATCTGCAGCGAGCGCGGTAGTAACAGCAGCTTGTATTTCATCAACTCCAGTAGATGCCTGTATAATATTAGCACATTGATACCGCCCTTTTTGCCTATCTCCTACATTTACCGTCGGAATAGACAAAAAAGGAGTTTCAACAATACCGCTGCTGGAATTTCCAATAACAAGAGCAGCCTGTTTCATAAAGCTTAAATAGCGGAGCTGCCCCAATGAGGAAACCACAGTAAAAATCCCAGGGTATTGTACAGCCACAGCATCAAGATATTCATTGATTTCTTTTCCGCCGTAATCCATATTTGCTTTAGTAATAACGATTTGAATATTAGGAATAGACTGCACTACTGTAATAATATTACTAACAGCCTCCATATTATAGTCGAGGCTTTGCATTGTTTCCGGGTGATAAGTCATCAATACCCAGCGTTTATCTGCATCAAGATGTAGTGCTTCGGCTAATTCAACACGAGTCAGCAGCGTTTCTGTTGTATAAAAATCAAGCGTAGGTTCTCCAACTGTAAAGACATTCTTATCCCCCCCCCGCATTCTGATGATATTTTTTGCAGAATCTTCCGTACCGGGAAAGTGATACTCGGCAAGCATTGTTACTGCATTTCGTATAGCATCATCCAAAGCTCCCTCTGTAACATCTCCGCCTGAAAGATGTGCGATCGGAATTTTCATCATAAATGCTGCAGAACAGATCGGCAAAAGCTCGTACCGGTCACCCAATACAAAAACAATATCCGGCATCAGTTTATGAAAGGTATCAGCAAAGCCTTCCGCATAACGGCTCATTGTATGCGCAATAGTCAGTTCAGAAGTATTATCCACCGCAACATCTACAAACGCGGCTATCGGATAGCCATCTTCTTGTATACGCTCAACCGTATAGCCTTGTTCTTTTAACAAATGAGCGCCTGTTACAACAAGCTGCAACTGAAAATGATGATCATGATGCACTGCATCTATTAAACTGCGTAGATAACCATATTCTGCCCGCGTTGCTGTTACAATACAAATTTTAGTCATATTTATAGCTGCTCCAATTTCTCAATCCAATCGGAAAAATGTCTACATTCGTCTCGTAATTTTCCTATTCCAATTTTCTCGAGTATGGATACTCCACCATCAATTTTATCGTAATCCGGTATACACGCAAGTAATCTTTTTGACGGTGATGTAGATTCGCCATGGTTGATCAACTCAGGATTTTTAAATTCTTTTAAAGCTTCTTTAAGAGGTCTGATATCATAATCAGATTCAAAATATCGTTGAGTGATCTTATCCAAATCAGCAAAAATCAAACTTTCAAACTCATGCAATTGTATATACGGAAGATATACATACGGAGATACTTTTTCAAAAGCTTGTATTTCTTTCTCCAGCAATAATATCTGCCTATAAGGATCACTAATGGTTCCTATTTTATCCATACCAGGTGTATCCTGCGGAAGTTTATAAAAATCAAACATAGTCGTAACAAATATGTGACCATTTTTTACATTGGCAAGAGCCTTAGTTATTGTTGAACGAGCTTTTTCAAAATTGCTCATCCCGCCCTTGTACATTTTACCATGCTTTTTATCAAGTTTGGTTAATACAGTCCAAGGAATAAGTATTTTATCTCGTAAAGCAAAATATGGCACCAGTATGCGCTTTACAAAAGTAGCTTCAGCCTGCCCTTCGCAAATAACAGAGATATACTTCACGGCTGCCCGCCTAAAACATTTTTTTCCCACAATTCAGACAAAGTAAAATCTTCCAACCATAGCTTTAATTGTTCTTGCTCCAACCGATGAAAGAGACTGCATTTGCGTATGCTATCATACTCGGCAACAATAATTTCAGATGAATCAAAGCTATCAAGAAGCCGTGCAGACTGCGTTGCAACAATAACTTGAGCATTTTTTGCTGCGGTTTTTATCATTGAAGCCAATAAATCAATTGCTTGCGGATGCAAGCCTAACTCAGGTTCATCGACAATAATAACATTCGGCAGTAATTCCGGCGGCTGCAAAAAAAAAGCGTTGTAAGCGCAATAAAGCGGATAGAACCATCAGATAACTGTTCAGCCCCGAAATCATACTCATTATTATCAGCACTAAACCATCGTAGTTTTATATAGTCAGGATTTAATACCTGTGGTTCCAGTGAAAAATCACAGAACTGCGGCATAACAAACTTTATTCTTTCAACAATCCTGTCATAATATTTTTTGTATTCTGATGATTTGTTTTTTAACATATAGAGATATGCAGCAATATTTCCGCCATCACTCATAAGGCAACGGTTATTCTCAATTTCTGACGTATTCCTGATATGAGAAGTCATAGACGTATCATGAAATTGAAATGTTCTACAATTTGATAAAATATATTTGATAATTCTTTCACTGCTATATTTTAGGTTATTAGTAGCTAAATAACTTTCTCTTTGTCCTCCCGCGAGTTCATAACGCCGCTCTCTCCATTCTATTGATTCATCCAAAAAAATTAAAGAATCCTGTATGGTTTTTGCAAGCACTATATCATATACATCGGTATCTTTATCGTTAACAAACGTAAGACGCGATTCAATCGACGATGTATATTTCGAACCAAAATGGAGAAGGTATTCCGCACCACCATATCGAGCAACATAGTTCTGAAAAGCTCCGGTCATCATGTAATTAAGCATTTTGAAAAAAGAAAGTAAATTTGTTTTTCCGGAACCATTCGAACCGATAACAATATTTACATCGGTCAAGTCCATATCTAAGGCATATTCTTTTGATGAACTAATTGATTTAAAACCGGCAAGTTCTATCTTTTTCAAAATTGATCGTCTATTCATAATGCGCCTATATCTATTTTATACAATCGATTCTTACTCCGCTCGGAATGTTCACAACCCTCTCTGCAAACCATTCGGCATTGGTCAGATCACCGCATTCACAATCTTTAAACATAGGTAAGTGATTCATAAGTTCCCAAATAGGACGAGTCATTACACCGGCATCGTTCGTTGCTGTTAAAAATTCTTGTTGTTTTGCTTTATTTTCACATATAACCGCATTGAGCCAGAAATTCGAATGCGTACTGTTCGGTTCATCAAAAAAAGTAATATCGGAGCCTTCAAAAAATGCCTTGTACCGCATAGCTGTTTCCCGTTTATTTTTTAAGAACACATCAAGATTTTCAAGCTGGGCACATCCTAATGCAGCATTAATATTCGGCATACGATAATTATATCCAATTGCATCATGCTTAAATTCCCACCGATGAGGAATTTTTGCCTGTGTTGTAATATGTTTTGCATAGGAGCCGAGCTTCTCATCCTGAAAAAGCAATATCCCGCCGCCGCCGGTTGTAATTGTCTTATTACCGTTAAAACTGATAACACCGATTTTACCGAATGTTCCGGTATGCTGCCCTTTATAAAAGGATCCGATGCTTTCAGCAGCATCTTCAACTAATTCCAATTTCCAATCATTACAAACCTGTACAAGTTCATCGAGCTTAACAGGATGCCCAAAGGTGTGCATAGGCAAACAAGCTTTAATGCGCCTACCGGTTTGTTTGTTAAAACATTCATTATTTTTAATTAGAGCATGTTCTTTCAGCCATTCAACCATCTTTACAGGATAAAGCCCCATTGTTTCCTTATCAACGTCTAAAAATACCGGATGGGCATAACAATAAGAAATAGCATTTGCTGTTGCAATAAATGTCAACGGTTGTGTAATAACCTCATCATTCATTTCAACGCCCGCAAGTTTAAGCGCTATTGCAATGCCATTCGTGCCATTAACACACACAACGGCCCGCTTAGCTCCCGTATATTCTGCCATATCTTTTTCAAACCGATCCACGAACGCACCGACACTGGAAACATAGGAGGTGTCAATACACTCCGCAAGATATTTTTTTTCGTTGCCGATAAAAACCGGTGCGTGCAGCTGTACGGAATCAGCATTATAGAGCTTTTTGATAAAAGTAATAACTTCATTAATATTCATAATTTACATTCTCCCATCTAAATTCTTATACTTTTCTTCGTGTTCAAAATTTGGTAGAAATTTCTTTAAGAGTGCTATAATCTCCGCTTTTTTCAGCGTATCGTTATTAAACAATCGCTCCAGTTCAAAAATAAATTCATTAATTTCAGTGGATGAACGCTTTTGTATACCCGTAATAACACCCAGTGCGGAAAACTTATTCATATCAACCGTTTCTGTTTGGGTAAAGAACTCTTCATAAGGTTTCTCTCCTGTTGTATCTGAAACAGAAAAATAAACAGGATAATCCCTACTACCTCTAAACAGTTGTAAGGCCTTCTCTTTTGCCTCTTCTTCCGAACTGCACTTACATACGGTATAACCCAACTCGTGTAATAATTTTTCTGCAATATCGGAAAAAGTCATTGTTGAAACTTGATCCAGCTTTGGGAAATATACCTCACGATTATGCCCAAGCATACAAGCAAGCATACAAATTTCGCCACTCTCTTTCGGAGAAACAAAATACCGCTTGACATCAGTTGGAGCAGAAATCGGCTGATATTTAGCTATGCGTTCTAAAAATCCTGCCGGTAACGAACCGTTTGAAAAAGCCACATTCGCAAAACGTGCCGTTTTAACGGGGAAATAATCGGAGTATGAAAAAATTAAATCCTCCATTATTCTTTTACTTGCACCCATTACGTTCACAGGATTTGCAGCCTTATCCGTAGAAACACAGAAAAATGCTGCTGGAGGAAATTCTTTTAACAAATCCAATAACTTTTTCGCATTTATAATATTATTTTTTGAGCAAAGCTTCAATAGAATATATATCTTTTTCAGTTCTGACATGCTTATGTGCAGAAAAATTTGCTACGATATCAAAGCCTTTCCTCGCTCTCAATATCTTCTCAAAGACAACATCCGCATAATTAATCGGGTACGTAGCATAGTCATCGGGAATAAACAACCCCTTTGTGCTTCGTAAATCTCGCGTCAATTCCGCAAGCTCATTTTCGTTTGTATCAACTACGACAAGGGTGCGGGGCTTAAACGGTAAACACGCTTTAATGAAAGAACTTCCAATACTGCCTGCCCCTCCAATTACGAGCATTGTTTTTCCTTCAATACAAGCACTCAACTGTTTTGTATTTGCACGAATATCAGAAGCAAAAAGACTTTCTTTCCGCTTTATTACATATTCTGAAATAAAATTTTCTATATTAAAATCAACCATAAAGACTCCTTCCTTTTTAAAACAATGCCCTTTGTTTAATAATACGCAATAAAAGGAATACCCCTAAACAGGTTGCGACTGCCCATCGTATATACCAAAACGATAATGTAAAATAATATAAGATAGCAACGCACAGAACGGGTACGAGACCGCACAGATAAAACCTAAAATGATATTCCAAATTTTTTATAACATACCGCGCAATAATGTCATGAAAAAGAAATAAGAACACAAACGAAACAACCGTTGCAATGGCCGCCCCCATATCTCCATATATGGGAATCAGCAAGAAATTTAGACCAATATTAATACCGGCAGCTACTAAAGTACCTAATGATATATAGATAGTTTTTTGATAAAAAAACTCATGATTAGCAGGAAAGGCATACAAAAAATTGAAATAGTACGCCAATACAATAAGCGGAATAAGGCGGATTCCCTTCCAATAGGCCGATGGGGCCATAATTTTATACACCTCCGGTGCTAATAGTAAAAACCCCATAGTTAGCACGGAAAAAAGCGTCATATACCGACCAGCCTTTTCCAAAATGAGATTTCCGTTGTTATCCTTCTTATACTCATAGTAAAAAGGTACCCACGAAGTATTCAAGGCTCCCCAAATCGAAGAAATAATAAGAGCTAAGCTGTATCCTACACTGTATATACCAACACTTTCCTCTCCAACAAACTTCTTCAGCATAATTCTATCACTTTGGGATAGAATCAGCCCCCCCGCACCATGAAGGATAAGCGGCAGAGTCAATTTTAAACAATATTGCCAATAGTCTTTATTATAAAAACATCGACCATTCCTATATAGAAAAACTAAAAAAATACATGCCGACAAAATTTGGGGAATAGCAGCACCATATATCTTTCCTCGATATTTTTCCTCCTGAAAAAAGTAAATAAAAATGAGCGACAGACAAACACTTACGACAGCTATTAACACTCCAAAAATAGCATTCTTTTCAACATCTTTAAATTGCATCCATTTTGTCGTATAAAAGTTAACAATAAAAACGCAAAAACTATGAATGGGCAGCAGAATTACAAACCCCTGCTGTATACCCAAAATCCTTGATAATGGACGTACCCAGATTATACAAATACTCAAAACACAAGCAAAAGAAAGGAAGCTTAAGGTCATAATTGCAGATAAGTACATATCTATTGTATTTTTTTCATACGTAATACGGGCATTTGCAATAGAACCATAAGTTTGCAGTCCGATAAATAACATAAATAAGCCCTGCCATGCCGTATAAACAGCGACGATACCATAATCAGATGGACTTAAAAGACGTGTAAATATTGGAGCAGTAAAAAACGATATCCCTTGTAAAACGAAACTCCCAAACACATTAAAAATAACAACGCGGGAAATCGACTTATTTTTTGAAAAAACATCAACCATTTAGCCCTACTTAAAAAGCTCAATACATTTAACTACAAAACTTTATACACATGAATAGTATATATGCTATTTTTATGCGTATAAGTTTCCACTAAATGTAATTTTAAGACAGCAGCGTTAGTAATCACCGGCCTTGATAAGATATACTTGACATTAAAAGTATCTTTCAAAATATTCATATCTACACGTAAAGCCGCAGGTTGAGGATTTTTATTACGGGTTGGCGCATAAAAATCAGCTCCGCCATTATATAAGTACATGCGTCCACCCCAACTATTATAATAGTCTCTCATTTCAGGATTCACTGCAAATTCAGGCTCGAGCAGTTTTCCGAATTTCCTCATATATGAAAGAGGAATAATACTATTATAGCCATCGACCGTGTGGAAGCCGTTATACATTAGTACCGCAGGATGATAGCCAAAAGCGACTACATTTTCATTGGCATATCCAATGTCATGCTTTATATCATTAAACAACTCAATATCAAAGAACTCTTTATAAGAAATAAAATCATCAGAGCTATAGACAAATTTTTTAGAGATTGTCTTATCTATATGGATGACTTTATCAAGACCTGTTTTATAAACAATTTCGTTATACCATGTTTTAATAGTATCATTATACTCTGTCGGGGAAAATAAAACATAGCATAATTGCAACAAAACAACGGTATAGCCAAGCCATTTTTTATTAAATATAGCATTAATCTGTACAGCAACTAACGCAAACAAAATATACCAAACCGGAATATTCAAAACCCAAATTCTTCCCCAATTAAACCCTGATAAAGGAGGAATGACAGTTTCAACAAATGTGCTGATAGAATTATTTTCATACAAAGCCGCAATGAATGAAAAAGAGATAAGTATACAAAATAAAAATAATATTATGTGAATATTTTTCCTACTGATATTTTCAAATTGCGTTTTTATCCGTTTTACCCAAAAAGATAAAAAATATAAAAGTAAAAAAATAAATGCAAACGGGATTATGATTTTTCTTTGTAAAGAAGCAAAATGATACCAACCATTCAAAAAATAATTTTTAAACCATAGCAAAACATTACCGTCGCCCAGAGCAAATATTGACCTATTTAACGGCTCCTTTATTACCAAGGCATGATAGAATAATTTAAATTCAACAAGGATATACCCAGTACACAAAACAAAAAAGGCAACAAACAGATTGATATTTATTTTTTTAGATCGTATTAATAAAATTATGGAAACAAGCAGCCATAACCCTATAGCAAATATGCCGACAAAAGCAAAATTTGAAATAAGTGGAAAAAATAAAAGGAGTATATATTTTTTGTTAAATCTGGCATTTTGTTTGATTATATCTAAAAATGTAATTACTAAAATTGGTATAGAGGAAATAGCAACAGCTGACCAATAATATTTAGGCAATACAGCAAAAATTATAGAGATAACAACCGCTATAAAATCATCTTCTATTCCAAGCCTTTTTAATAAGATAAGCATAGATACGAAACCTACAATAATTGCAATATAATAATTAATCATATAGGCAAAGAAAGTAGGTAAAAGACAAAAGATAGCAGAATATAAAGAATAATTAACCTGCATAAAATACAAAGTTGACAAATTATTAAAGGATGGTGTGGGACTATTAAGCGTAAAAAAAGAGTCATTATCCTTGATCATTTTCGCCCATGCAGCATTGGAGTCCAAATTATCGTGTATGGAAATGATAGAATTCTCACCGATAAACGCCGGAAATACAAGAAAAACAATCACAAGCAGCAATATTATACGCAATAAATATCTCTCTTTCTTTTTTAATTTCAACATAAAAATCCTCAATAATAAAAATTTATGATTCACAAATTCAGCTTAGACACCATTTTTGTACTTGATTTCTTTTAACAAAATACGCATTTCCAGCTAGCAAAGCCATAGGCAAATCAGATTTTGAATCGGAGTAGAAATTTTCAATTTCTATTTTCCCAAATTTTTCTTTAAATAAAATCGGCTTAACAGTTCCATAACAGTTTTCACCTAGAATATTCCCCGTCTTTTGGTCCATATTTGTGGCTATTAAATTATTTATACCAATTTTTTTACATATTGGGCGAAGCAAAAAATCAGGAGATGCGCTTATAATGCAATCATCTGAAGCCTGCATCTCTTTGTACCATCCTTTAATTTTATTTTCATTCTCAATCCAAAAAGAGAGAATACAAGCATCTATATCCTTTATTCCTTGTAAAAATTTAAAAAACAATTTCTTAAATTCTTTTTTATCAACAAATTTAAATATATATAAAAACAGACCGCTAACTTGCAAAGGAAAAAAGCGAATAAGCTTTATATCATTTTTTAAACAGAAAAGCCAAAAATTGATTGAACTGTCTCCATCATAAATCGTTCCGTCAAAATCAAATACATTCATAATAGATATATAATTCCAAACAACATACATAAAAACAACAAACAAAAAGCCAGTATCTTTTTATCTGCAAAAACAACTTCAACAGGATCTCCATCATAGGAACTTTCGATATCAAGACTATATTGCATAAATATAATAATAACCACAGGCACAGTTAAAATCATATATGGATTAGGGTACTCCTTAGCCCACAGAGCATAAAACACACAGGTCATACCCAAACACAGATACATAAATTTATCAAGAAAGTTGAATGTATATTTTTTGCAAAACGGCACGAGTCACACCATCGATGCCGCTCTCAACCATTTTAATTTCATTTCTACGCTTCCCTAGACCTAAATAAAAAGCAGCCGAAACAATCGTCAAATACAACCATGAAGAAACATAGGTTCCAGCAAGAAGAGCACCAAACATAACCCTGATTAAAAACCCTGCTGTTAAAATAGAGATATCTATAATCGGAATGTCTTTAAGACCCAAACTATATGCCAAATTCAAAATAAAATATAACAACAAATTAAACAAAGCAAAAAAACTGATATGATGAAATACAATTAGATAAAAAAGCAATCCTATAGAAATAAAAAAACAACATACAGCATACACAAAACCCTCTGCTATCGAAATTTTTCCGCTTGCAAAAGGTCTGTTTTTTTTAGTTGGATGAAGTTTATCTTTTTCTACATCCTTAGCATCATTTATTATATATATTGTTGAAGCAATAAGGCTAAACGAAATAAAACCAATTAAAACATATAGTATTCTCTGCCCCCCCCCCCTTCATCCCGCATAAATATAAGCGGAACAAAAACAAGAAAATTTTTTATACAGTGTTTTAGACGAAGGAGCTTTAATATATTTCTAAATTTCCCCATTTAAATCTTACTGTCTCTCCTTTTCGTTTCCGAATACATCCTATATGCATCTATTAACATATCATCATCACTATATTTAGGCTGCCAGTCCAAATCTTTTTTAGTTTGTGAAATATCAAGAATATACTCCTCATCGGCTATCATAAATTGTTCGGGATACATAATCGTTAGTCCTATTTTATCAAAAAGAGCAAGTATTAGTTTTACAAAACCTCCCGGCGTATGAATAACAGATGAAGAAGAGCCTGCATACTGTATAACCTTTTCTAAAAGAATCGTAATATTAGGCGGAGATTCCGATCCGAGATTGTACTCCTTATTAGGGATATCTTTTTCAAGAGCACAAATAATTGCTGAAACACAATCAAAGACCGAAATCATTTGATAATGATTTTTACCACTTCCGATCGTAGGCACAGGAAGACCTAAATCAATCAGTTTAAATAGCTTAACAAGGATACCAAACCGTCCAGGTCCAATAATCATTCTAGGTCTAAAAATTGTTATATTTATCCCTTTTTTGCGAAATTCACGGCAAATATCTTCACAGGCTTTTTTACTTTGTCCGTAAGGACCAAAAGGATTCTGCGGATGATTTATATCAACCGGAAGATATTGAGGCTTGCCGTATGTCATATCCGTTGTAAACATAATATAGCTAAGACATTTTCTTTCATACATTACCTCTAGGATATTTTGAGTTCCTGTAGTATTGGTATCAAAAAAATAATCATGGCGATTTTGGGGTACTCTGTTGTGATACTGATTCGCAGCCAAATTTATAACAGTATCGCACGAAGCAAATGAAAGATTTTCTATTTGTCTTTTATCACGAATATCGACATGAACATAGTCAGCCTTCTCATTTATTTGGCTATCCAGAACTTCATGAATATCACAAACGGTTACCGATTCATTCCTGTTTAACAGTTCATTTGCAAGATAACGCCCAACAAAACCATTACCACCAAAGATATAATACATTTAATTTCCTTAACTTCTTGAAATAAGAACAACACCAATACAGATAACTGCAATCCCCGCAATACGAACCGGCGAAAGAGATTCCTGAAAAAACAAGTAACCGGCAACTGCCGAAAGCACATATCCTATACTGAGGAACGGATATGCAAAACTGACTTGAACCTTTGAAAGAACAGACATCCAAAGGATAATACTTACTGCATAACAAAACATTGCAATCCAAAGCCATATATTGCTTGCTAAAAGCCCTATATTGTAAGCCATTCGAAGCATGTTCATTTCACCGACTTGAAGCATTCCTTTTCTAATAAACAGTTGGGCACAGCAGTTAAGACAAACACTTAATAAAATAACACCTATATTCATTTTATCAATCCTTTTACAAAACACAAATATTTTTGATATTTTTCAACAACCGCTACTTTAACACCACACCGTATTCATCGATATGCTTGATTAAATCCTTATGGTTCAATTTAGCATAAGCAACAAAGTCAAAAAAATAGGGTAGGCATGTTTCCTCTTCAATTTCCGACTTCAAATGCGCTGCCAAAAAAGAATCTACTTTATTACCTTTTAATGCAATGTCCACATCCGAACCCTGCTTATACGTTCCTAATGCACGCGAACCGAATAAAACAGCTTCCTCAATTTCGCTATGCCGTGCAATGTAACTTAAAATGATTTTGATATGCTCTTCTGGCAAACCGTACCGCATACGCTAAAGTTCCGCTCGCAGTGTATCATTAAGTTTTTCAACTTCAGGTAAAAAGCTTTCAATCACAAAATCATTAAGCTCTCCAAGAAGGGAAACATCATAGACATGACTCGTAAGATTTCTCACTTCAAGAGCTTTTAACCAAACTTCTCCATTTTCAATTATTCCATCTTGAAAGGCTTGACGGAATGCTCTCTTTCCCGTTTGAACTTCCGTATACCCTTCACTTTCAAGATAGTCTTTTAACACCTTCCAAGAAAGCTCTATAAGAATTTCAAAAGCTTGTACCAATGCCATCTGAAAGGCATCATAATATTTTGAACCCTCAGGATGTTCCTCAACGTCCAAGCACCTTTCTTTAAAGACGATGAGGGCTTTTTCAAAATTTTGAAACCGCTGTTTCCAACGGATATTTTCCGTATCTTTCATCATTGCCTATGATAAATACTTTTCCAGAGGGCTTTCATCCCCTCTACTCCTTCTCCCCCGCCTCATTCACCGTGCCGTGCACCCGTGCGGGGTTTCCATAGACAAGGGTGTATGGCGGCACATCTTTTGTTACTACGCTTCCTGCACCGATTAACGCATATTCACCGACAGTTACTCCGCAAACAATCGTAGCATTTGCACCGATAGATGCGCCTTTTTTAATCAAGGTTTGTTTATACTCATGTTTGCGTTCAATAAAGGCACGGGGATTTATCACATTGGTAAACACACAGGACGGACCGCAAAAAACATCGTCTTCTATCACCACATCGTCATATAGCGAAACATTATTTTGAATCTTTACGCCATTGCCGATAACAGCCTTCCCGCCGATGTTAACATTCTGCCCGATGGAACATCTTTTACCGACTTTAGCGCCGCTCATAATGTGCGTGAAATGCCAGACCTTGGTTTCTTCTCCTATCTCCGCACCTTCATCAACATAACTCGATTCATGCACAAAATAATTTTTAGCCATATTCCCCTACCGCTTATAAAATACTTTTATTGCATCACAGGTATAGGCAATTTCATCTTGAGTCAACTCAGGGTACATAGGAAGAGCAAGTACGGAAGCACACAGTTTTTCGGCAACGGGGAAATCACCTTTCTTGTAACCGAGATACTTAAAGCACTCCTGTTCATGTAAGCACTTGGGGTAATACACCGTCGTACCTATTCCTTTTTCGGTAAGATATGCCTGTAACTCATCCCGGTTTTCAGCAAGGATATTAAACACGTAGTACACTTCTTTTCCCTTCGTTTTTACGACGGGAAGTTTTATCTGCCCTATATCTTTTAGCAAAACCCGATATTGCGCTGCGTGTTCAGCTCGCTTTGCAATCGCCTCATCAATATGCTTGAGTTTAACATTCAGAACGGCAGCCTGTAAGCTGTCAAGCCGAGAGTTATATCCGATATAGTCATGGTGGTACTTTTTTGTTGCTCCGTGGACACGCAAGCTTTTCGCTTTTAAGTAATACTCTTCGTTATTCGTAACGATCATACCGCCATCGCCGTAGCCGCCGAGCGTCTTGGTCGGAAAAAACGAATAAATCCCCATATCGCCGACAGTTCCTGACTGATGCAAAGCGCCGTTATACATATCCTGCATCCCGAAGGCCTCAGCTGCATCTTCTAACACACGGAGATTATGCTTTTTTGCAAGTGCCATACAAGCAGTCATATCCGCCGTTTGTAAGAATAAATGCACAGGCAATAGTCCGACCGTATTTTTTGTTATACGTTTTTTCGCATCCTGCATATCCATACAGAAGGTGTCTTCATCAATGTCGCAAAAAACAGGTTTACCGCCTAAGCGGGCAATACAGGAAGTGGATGCAAAAAACGTAAAAGCAGGTGTTATAACCTCTGCGCCGTTTTTAAAGCCAAGAATATCGGAAGCAATCACCAATGCGTCACTGCCGTTCGCAACCCCGACCACGTATTTTGCTCCGGTATACTGTTGTATTCCTTCTTCCAAACTTGCTACAGCTTTTCCTAAAATAAAATCCCCCGTTTCCAGCACTGAGGATAATGCCGTATCGAACTCATTTTTTAAATTTTTATATTCTCGTGTCGCAGTATAAAAAGGTACTTTCATCATCTTTCTCCTCTTAATCTATTTAAAGATACCCCTCATTTCCAACGTTGAAAAATCACACGGCAGCGTTACCGGCAATCCGGTTTTTTGAGATTTATAAATAGCCAAGATAATCTCTAAAGCTTTTTTGCCTTTTTCGCCCGAAACGAGCGGTTCACGATTATGTTCGATTGCATCGACGACATCTCTAAAAAGAGCCGTATGTCCGAAACCGTACACCGTCGGCGGGTCTTTTTCATTAGGATTAAGGACATTTTCTTCCGTGTCCCCTACCTGTTCCGCATCGGCAAAACGCCATGTTTCCATCTTATTAACCGCAAGCCCGCCGATCACAACGGAACCTTCCGAACCGAATAAGCTCAATGTTTCATTGAGATTTTTCGGATACACATCGGCAGTTCCTTCTATTATGCCAACAGCACCGGAAGCAAATTCTACAATCGCACAACCGAAGTCCTCTGCATCAATCGGACGGATAAACCGGCGGGTTTGCGCCTGCACGCGGACAGCATCTTCCCCCATCATCCATTGCAAAAGATCAATACCGTGCGTACACTGGTTCATCAGAGTACCGCCGTCCTGCTCCCACGTACCGCGCCACTTTGCCTGTTCGTAGTAACCTTCATTTCGGTTCCAGCGCACTTGGATCATTCCGTGCAGCATTTTACCGAAACGGCCTTTTTGATATGCTTCACGTGCTTTTACCACCGGTGCATTAAAGCGATTCTGAAAGCACACTGCCAATGTTTTACCGTGTTGTTTTGCCGTATCAATCATCGCTTGTGCATCAGCTGTAGAAAGCGCCATCGGCTTTTCGCAAATTACATGAGAGCCATTCTGCAAACAATGCACCGCAATATCCTTATGCTTACCGGATTCGGTCGCAATCGTTACTATCTCCGGTTTACACGTCGCAAGCATTTCTTTATAGTCGGCAAATACTTTCACCATTGCATTCGGCAGTGCTTTAGCGTACTCAGCTTTTTTCTCTTCTGCACGCTCCTGCACGGGATCGCAAACAGCAACTAAATCAACCTTATCCTGCATCGCAACAAATGCTTCAATATGCTTAAAACTAATTCGGCCGCAGCCGATTAACGCAATCTTATATTTCATTTTATATCCTTCTCTTAATTTCACTCCAAAGCCACATACTTAAATTTGCTTAATTATTGATTAACTGATACGCTTCTTGTGTTTTATCGATATACAGGTAATCTTCATTTCTAATTTGAGAAAACGTATGGATACCAACCGGTAGTTTTTTCATGGAGATGTTACCTCATTGCTCAAATATGCTCGCAATCGATATACTTACCCTTATAGGCATCTTTAAAAATATATTTTGGAGACAATCGTTCGAAAGTCAATCCATCACATTCCATTTTATCTTTAAGCGTCTTCCAAGCAAGACATTCAAGATTCATCCGAAAATTGCATTTGTAGAAATTGTCCTGCAGATAATCCAATCGCCTAACCGTAGTTTTTATGCTTACATCCATAAAACATCCTTATATAAATTAAATCTTACAGCTATAAGCATAAAAAGCCAACAAGAATTAAAGTTTTTATAGGTATAGGCACAAAAACAGCAATAAATTTAAAATCTTTAAAGACACAACCATAAAATAGTATAATCTATTTATACAACGTGTAAATTAACCCCAAGCCCCTCAAAAATGAAGTTTTTAGGGGAGGCTATTCATTTATTGGATAGCGGGCATTCCAAATCTTCCGTACCAAGCAGTTTTTCTGCCGTTACAGCAAGCTTCATGTATAGTGTCATAAATTTATCCCATGAAGCATAGAGTGCATTAACCGCATTGACAATATCTTCCGGCCGCTCGGGGTATTCATGGGCAAAACTATTTCTCAACGAACGGAAATACTGCCAGTCCTCAGCCGATGTTAAAATGTTAAATTTTTCAAGTTTATTGAGAATATCGATAAACGGATGCGCGGTTGTATCGCTTTCCAGCAAACTATATACAGCAGGGATTAACCGCAAACCAATGCAATCTTGCAACTTTGCAAACCGATAGAGGAATTGATCCAAAACAGCAGTTTGCTCATCGGATAATGCGTTCAGCCTCTCTTCTGTAATCGGAAAAAACGAATGCAAAGTTTGAAGCGCCACATCAATCCTGTGTATATGTTTTTTACATTCTTCCAGCGCAGAAGCGCATTTTAGTTTTGCTATTTCGTCCATAATACTACACCTTGCCGGTATGCATTCTGCACGATCAACCGCCCATCATCAGCGCCGGTTGTTGTAAGTAGATCAATCCGTTGCTCACCGAGCTTCAATTGTAGAGCCGCAGCCGTCTGTAATTTTTCTTCAAAGGCTACAGCAGAAGTAAGCGGCGTTTGCACCAGTATATCGATATCCCCGCCCCGCTTGCTATCATCAGCACGAGAACCGAATAGGATAATTTTTTCAGCTTGCGTAAAATGCCGACGAACGGAATCGATGATGATGCTTTTAGTTTCTTCAGACAGACGCATTGTTACCCAAAGTAGTCCCACGCAGGCATGATAGTTATCCTTTTATCTTCTTTTACAAAAAGATCACGAGAATCCCGCGTAAGAATAAGTCCTTCCCGAACCTTAAAGAAATCCATAGCTTTCAGAAGTCCGTTTAACTCTCGTTCGGTGTTATCGAGGTTCAGCTCTAAGCATACCTGAATGCACTGCGGTGCAAAAAGCGGATTAACGACAAAATCGCACTCGCACGCATCATCACTATAATAGTAGATTTGTTTATCGTCAAAAGTCCCGTACTTTCGGCGGAGTTCGTTAAACACAAAATTTTCTAAAATATGCCCCGAATTTTCGCTAAACGTAAGCCCTGCCGTCCGTATCAATCCGATATCGGTAAAATAAACTTTTTTTGGGGCAAGGCTCTGTGCTTTTTGCGACCATGCGAACTTAGGTACTAAACTCAACAAATATGCATTCTCAAAATATGAAAAATAATCAAGAATGGTCGTATGCGACTTTACTCCGGCGACTGTTTTCAGCTTACTGGGAGAAATCAGTGATGCCGCATTGGAAGCAAGATACACATACAGCCGTTGCAGCGATTTATCATCACTGACATTGTAGCGCACTGCTATATCCCGATATAAGATGTCCTTTTGAAGCTGCATAACAACTTCGGAATTATTCAGCTTGAGATACTCGGGAAAACCGCCTGTTTGAAAATAGCTTTCAAACGATTGAATACCTTTTTGTGCATGCGCAAAGCGCAGATACTCGGAATAAGAAAACGGAAACAACTCTTTTACGATATGCCGCCCGGTCAGTTTTGTTCCAAGTTCACGGCTTAAAAGGGAGGCATTAGAGCCTGTTAATACAACCTGAAAACCTTGATCCAGTTTTTGCCGCACGTACAATTCCCAATGCGCTGCGGCCTGTATTTCATCAAAAAAAATAAGACGACTGTTCGATTCCTCAATAACAGCATCCAGTATCGCATAGTCGGAAACGGAGAATTCCAACAGCCGTAAATCATCAAAATTCAGATAAAAAAACGGCTTATTGAGCTTCTTTACAAACTGCTGTAACAGAGTGCTTTTCCCGCACCGCCGAACACCGCATACCACAAACGCATGGGTCGTTATATCGGGGATATCCGCTAATGCATCTCGATAGGTTCCGTCATCGGTTTTCCGCAGTTTTTCGAGTTGTGTAAGATATATTTTCTTTAATTCTGCCTGTAACATTGTGAAGAAAATATATCAACAACTGCATGGTATGTCAATATCATCAACATATATATGCCAATAACGTTAACATATCACTAAACACAATACGCCCCTTGTAAAGGGCTGCATTATCAATGGGGGTGCCTTAAAAGTTGTTTACTTCCCTACCCCGATTCCATGCATATACTGTTCGAGTTTAACGGTAAAAGTACGCATTTCTTCAGGTTTGATATCACCGATATTTGCGATACGGAATGTATCAATATTCCCCAGCTTTCCCGGATAAATGGTAAAGCTGTGTTCAGCAGCAAAGTCATGCAGGGCATCAAAACTGTATTGAGGGGTCTTCGGCTCCAAAATTGCCGTAATAAAATGGCTTTGATGCTCCTCTTTTACCAGCATTTCAAGGCCAAGCTTTTTAACCGCTGCTACTAGTATATTCCAACACTCGGTATAGCGCTCATACCGTTTTTGAACGGTCTCTTGTTTGGTCTCTAAAACAGCCTGCCGTAATGCGTACATCGTTTGTACCGGCGGCGTAAACCGTGTTTGATGGGTCTTTGAAAAATACGCATATTGATCATACAGATTTAAATAATAATTGCGCATCGGATAGTCTTTGGTCTTTTCAAGCTCGGCTTTATTGCAGATAACAAATCCTACACCCGCCATGCCTTGAATATTCTTGTTGCTTGTGGAGGCCATAAAGTCTATACCGAGTGTTTTTAAATCCATCGGCATTCCGCAATAAGCGCTTACCGCGTCAACAATCGTAACCATGCCGTATTTTTTTGCCATAGGACAGATAATATGCAAGGGGTTAAGCAAGCCGGTTGTTGTTTCATGGTATACACATGCAAGATGAGTATACTTTTTCGATGCAAATACAGCTTCAAGTTTTTCCAAGTCGATAGGTTCATACGTTGAACTTTTATATACATCCATAGGGATTTTATATACTTGCGCGATTTTTGCCATCCGCGCCCCATACGAGCCGTTATCAATTACTAACAGCTTTCCGGTATCGGGCACACAGGAAGAAACCATGACTTCATCCGCACCGGTACCGGAGCATCCGAACATAACAGTTTCATATTCATCGGGATTGGTCTGAGGCGCCAGCGCAAACAGCTTCATTTCATCGCAAAGCCATTGCATTAAATTTCCGAATTCTTTTTCACGCGGACAAATATCTGCTGCGACTTGAGCATATTTAACACTATCGGTAGTTGTGGCAGGCCCCGGATTAAGAAGCACTTCGCGACGAACATTTCGCAGACTTTCATTTTCTACGATATGAGGATAAATATCATTTACTGCCATCGCCAAATGATCTTCATCGTCGATTTCCCGCCATACATAGTACTCACTTTTCTTTACCGCAACAGCGTCAGTCTCCGCAATTTTTAAAAGCGCATGCTCGTATTCCATTTTAGGTAAATCATTATGATGAGCCTTTGCGTACGCACACATGTTATTTAACACTTCTTTCGTCAATTTGGTAATACCGACAAGTTCACCTAAAATACTGTGTAAGTCCTGCTTCTTCTTAGATAGCCCTGTCAGGCGCATATCTGCATCAGCTTGAAGATACACCTCATCACCGGAATGCGTAGCGCCGCTCGCTAAAATAAGATTTTTCCGCTCATCATTTATCAGGGTAAATAATCCGATCGAATCATAAATCAAATCGGATTCCAGCAGTAAAAAGGAACCGGTAACCAAAGGTGCACAGCATTCAAGCGTTCCCATACTGCCGGTTTCAGCATAGCGCTCATTTTTTACCGTAATGATAGCCGGATATTTTTGGGCAAGACGGTCATAATATTCGTTGCAATGCCCCGTACCGATAATAATTTTTTCTATTCCTTGAGCAAGCAGTTTTTGTACCGATTGCTCTACAATTGCTGTTCCCCCTATTTCCAAAAAACCTTTCGGCATTGTTTTTGTCTTATCTTTTAAGCGGGACCCCAAGCCACCAGCCAAAATAACAGCTTCCTTAATCATACTATTTCTCCAGTAATGCCATAAAAGCTTTTTTATTTTCAATAGGAGATGATTTCGGTCTTCCTAAGTCAGGGCGCGCACCTTTAGATACCATCACCTCAATAAATACCGTACCGGGGCTTGCAAACGCGATTTTTAAATTTGACAGCAACGCTTCCGGCGCTGCAACGGATAGAGCTTGATCATATCCACATGCCAAAGCAACAGCACATAAGTTTATGTTCCGCGCTACAGTAGGCTGTCCGCCGACCGAATCATGAGCGCCGTTATTTAAAACGATATGCACCATGTTTTTCGGTTTTTGAGTACCGATTGTACTGAACCCTCCAAGGTGCATAAGAGCTGCGCCATCGCCGTCAATACAGATAACCGTCCTATCCCGCTTGCATAAAGCGATACCGAGCGCTATTTGAGAAGCATGTCCCATTGAACCGACCGTTAAAAAGTCCGTATTATGCTTTTGCTGATTTTTCTCGCGTAATTCATACAATTCACGAGATGCCATTCCGGTAGTCGAAACAAAAACTGCATCTGAAGGAGCATAAGCTATTATATGGGCTATAGCCTGTTCTCTCGTCATTTCAGCAGGGACAGAGTCGTTTGATTTAAGCGTATAGGGTGCAAAGCATCCTTTCCGCACTACAAGCGCAAACGGAGCATTTCTTTCTTTGACCATTTTATAGGCATGGGTAATTTGAACGGCTGCCTTTTCCTCATCGGCTTCCAAAATTACATACGGAATTTCCATTGCATCAAGAAGTGCACAAGTTACTTTTCCCTGCGTTATATGCTGCGGTTCATCATGAACACCGGGCTCCCCCCGCCATCCGATTACAAGCAATAACGGTACGGAATACACCGCCTTATCTGCAAGTGAAAGGAGCGGGTTAACCGTATTACCCAATCCGGAATTCTGCATATACACAAGCGGAATAGTATCGGTTGCAAAATAGTGCCCCGCTGCGAGTCCGACAGCACAGCCTTCATTTGCTGCAATAATGTGATGCGTTTTATCTGCCGTATCCGTTATATATGCACAGAAATTTTTTAACAAAGAATCAGGCACTCCGGTAAAAAAATCGGTACCGTTTTCCTGTAATAACGCATAAAAAAATTGAGGGCGTATCATTTATTTAGTCCCCGGAATTAATTCCAAAATATTTTTTATTGAAAGACACATATCATTCACTTCTAAAGAACGTTCAGCTTCTAAAATAGTCTTTGCGACTTTATACATTGCAGGATACGATGCCCGCAACATGTGATTCGCATAAATAATAACATTTGCTCCCCATGAAGCAAGCTCCGATTCGGTAAATTGATTATAGGTAGTGGGTACTAAAACGATCGGTACTTTTTTATATTCGCCTCTAAAGCGTTTACAGAATTCTTTAATATCTTCCCCTGTTTTCTCTTTACTGTGAATCATAACGCCATCGGCTCCGGCTTTTACATACGCAAAGGCACGTTCCAAAGCCTCATCCACAGAATGGCCTGCTATCAGAGATTCAAGGCGAGCAATAATCATAAAATCTTTGGTAACTTGTGCCTTTTTACCTTCCGCTATTTTATGACAAAAATCTTCTACCGGCGCCAATTCCTGCTTAGCTTCCGTACCGAATAAGCTGTTTTTCTTCAAACCGACTTTATCTTCTATTATAATAGCGGAAATACCGTTCCGCTCCAAAGTTCGAACGGTGAATACAAAATGCTCAGGTTTGCCGCCCGTATCACCGTCATAAATAATCGGCTTTGTCGTACATTCCAGAATATCCGTTAAACTTTGTAAACGAGTTGTAAGATCAACCGCTTCAATATCTGGCTTTCCCTTACTGGTAGAATCGGTGAGACTTGAAGACCACATTCCATCGTAACGATGAACACCATCTTCTTTTTGTACTTCAATATTTTCGATAATCAAGCCGGAGAGGCCGGAATGAGCTTCCATAATCCGCACAACCGGTTGTGCTTCGATAAGTCTCCGTAACGTTTTCATTCTAATTTCAGGCGTTGTCCCGATAGTATGCATATTAGCGGCAAGCGCCGTTGAATTAATTCCTTTCGTGTAAGGAATTTCAATCACCTGACCGCCCCACTCGTTCATTACTTGAAAAACTTCATCTCTGATCTTGCTTAAGGGGCCGGCTTGCCAATCATCACCGTGAATAATAAAATCCGGTTTTAATTTTTTTAAATTCGGAACATACGACCAGTCTTCTTGCGGAATGACTTCGCTTACGCCTTTAATATTCTCTATAACCTGTTTTCGTTGTTCATACGTCAAATACGGTAATCTTTTATGCGAAACAATAGCGCTATCCGTCAACACCCCAATAATAAGGCGTCCGTATTTTGCACCTTCTGCAATAATATTGATAATGCCGGGATGGATGATATCCCCGGTAATTCCCAAATATACTGTTTTTTCCATAGGTTACATTTCCCAAAAAACATCAAGCTTGTATCAAGCCTCATATTCGCCAATATCAATTAAATATTTTTAACACCGCACACAAAAATTCATAAAAACAGTCTATTTCTTAAAAGCATGTTCAAGAATATACATTTGCCCGCGCTTATAGATGGGATAATAATCTTCATACCAGTAGAGAGCGGTCATCGTATGCCTATGCAGCAAAACACTTTCCTTAGGCATCGCAAGGATAATTTCGGGTCTAGCATCAAAAAAGACCGTAAGTTTTTCTATAATTGCGGTATTCATTCGCGCCTTTTTCCTAAAAACAATATTCTCTAACGCATGAGCACAGGGGCATTACATGAGCTACATGAATCAAAACTCCAACCGATGTTTTAGCATCCCCAACCGTACAAGTGTTGCTAAGACAGCTCCGGTACAGTCGGCAAACCAGTCATATACGGAAGCATCGCGCCCGGGAACAAAGATTTGATGGATTTCATCAGAGATACCGTAACAAGCAGTAAAAAGGCAAACAAGCGTGAAATATTTAAACGGTTTTGCAAGCCATTTACCAGAAGCAAACCAATAGGAAAGCGTAAAAGCAAGACTCCCGAAAGCGCATGCATGCAAAAGCTTATCTAATCCATGAAAAGAAACGCTCTCCGGAATAGGCAGCTTTGACTGCGCAGAAAGGAGAAAGATTACAACGGCGATACACATTGACATACACCGCATAGTATATTCGATGATTTTTTTTGAAATCATGTCCGACACCTCCGAAATAAGATGAGGACATACCTCACCCATTCACACAACTGCTTTGATTTTTAAACAGGCTGTATGCCAATCAATAAAAATGACCGCCGCTGCTTTCTGTGCCGCCGAAACAGGCTCCATTCCGCATAAGGCTGATAATCGTAAACTACGGCAATATACACCAAGTTTAAGCTAAAAGCAAGATACGCAAGCTATGGTTTTTCGGATATTCAAAGGTTTTCTAAACGTATCGCTTATGAAATAAAGGGACAAAGACATCGAGGGAGACTTCCTATTCTGCCTCGTCTTTTTTGACAATGCGTACCTTCCGCGCGGGTTTCGGTTTTGTACTTGAGTTGTGCTTATTGATGATTTTCTTTTTTTCTCCGCCGGCTGTCTCTGCAGAAATACTCCGCTGCTTTTTCTCTCGTTTTTCCTTGAGCTGCTCTTTCCGTTTTTTTTCGATAAATTCAAGGCTTTCGTTAAGCCCCTGCAAAAAGGTTTGCATTTCATCCTGAAATACGACAATTGCATGGCGGTCAAAACCGGCGCCGTCAGTGTTTTTGCTTTCGACAATCTGCAAAAAAACATCACCCAGCCGATTCTCTTTCACATTAAAAAAATATGTCCGGTTCTCTACCGGAATTTGAGTGGTAAATAATTCTCCTCGAATTCCCATTCCGTTATCCTTCCCTTAAAAGCTACCGATAATTGCCGGAATGCATATAGCCAGTAAGACCATCAGCATTCCTTTACCGGCGCCGTAAAATTCGGCTACAGCTTTCTTAATTTTTTGCCGATACCGCCGCATCGGCTTTGCGTACCATATCTCCCTGCCACTGAACCAGATATTCTTCCGCTGCCTGATCATATCCTTTGATGTCTGCCATAATGCGGAATACCGGTTCGGTACCGGAACCGCGCATCCAGATAAAGGCAATCGGCATATAGCTTGCATTATAGAACTGCACTTTGAGGCCGCCCTTTGCGGAAACTCCAAAATCTCTGAGATTTTCCGTACAAACCGTTCCATTATACGCAAACACTTTACAGGCTGCTATACCGAACCGGTCTTTCAGCAGCTGTTTTTTATCCGCCCATTCCTGCATAAAAATCTTCTGATATGCCGATTTTAACGCAGTGTGGTCGGTTGTATGGATGTGCATCAGCGCCCGCGCTTCCTGCGTCGGGGTTGTCCAATAGCGGGGAAGCGTTGCAATAATATCCGCAAAGGTAAAGTCTTTCCGGTACTTTGCCGTTTGCCCCGACCGCTCGCACCAGATACGGAACGGGCAGGATGCGCTCGGCGTATCTTTTATGAGCAAGAGCTTACTGATAGCAAAGAGCGTATTCAGCGGGTCACGCACGGCGGCGGGGTAGGTGATATTCCCCCCGTTGGAGCCTTCGCCGAGTATCCGTACTTTGTAACCGTACCGGCGTGCATCTTCCGCTCGGTTTACTACATTGGCTTCGCCTACCTCCGCATAAAACACTTCCGCATCCAAGGCTTTTGCGATTTCGTTAATGCGGAGCGATGTCGGCCCGTTGACGGTAACCGCGAGAGGCGCGCTGATGTTACCGCTGTAGTGCAGATAACTCAGTTCCGCGATGACCGACAAAGCAAAGACTTCCTGCGCTTCAAGGATCAGCGCTTTTTGCTGTACCTCATCCCAGTAGATGATATTGCCGCGGTCTCCGTCGCAGTCGGGCATATAGCCGAACAACGTATTCTCCGCCTGTGCGGGATTGCTCCGGTGCAGTTCTTCGATCTTTGCAGCACAAGTTGCGAGGTTCCCCCCTTCGGGAATAATACCGTGGACGATATTTCCGGCCTGTTCCGCAATACCGACAAGCTGCATACCGAGCTTTTCAAAGAAAGCTCGGTCAACCGAAGCGGCGCGGGCGCTGCCGTTAAAGTCTGCAACCAGTGTAAACGGCTTCCCTGCTGCCGCAAGTTCGGTGCATTGAGCGCGGATGCCGTCAAAAAAACGCGCTTGTTCCGCGCTGTCTTTTGAATCGGCAATCACTTCCTGTAAAAAGTTTTGATAGGCTGCAAGCGCCGCTTGTTTATGCGCAGCCTCCGCCTCAAACACCATTTGTACCTGTGCCGGATTAGCCTGTTTGCGCAAGGCAGCCGCAGTATCTTGGTGTGCGGCGGCGCATTTTTGTGTGAATAAGGCTATCAGCCGCGTCGATTGACTTCCGTCCAGTACGCCCCCGGTATCCAACCCGAACTTAAAGCCGTTATGCCCGATGGGATTATGGCTTGCGGAAATATACATGAAAGCCGCCCCTGCAGCGCGCGCGTACGCCATAATCTCCGGCGCCGCTGCTATTCCAACCGATTGTACCGCTAAAGCCGCCGAACTTTTCACCGCGGAAGTAGCCGTAGCAACCGTTGCCATAGGCACATCCGAACCTGTTATCGCGGACGCAGCGGCAAACGCCGTTACAGCCTCTTTTAAAAGCGCTGCGCCGGTGGGACGGCTGTCGCGGGCTATGACTATCGTGCGGATTGCCGGAAACTCAGCTTGTAAGAATTCCGCAAATGATTGAGCGGCAAAGAAAACAATATCGCGGTCGGCGGCGGAAATTTCCGGCGCTCCGTCGTTTTCGCTTCCGGATTGAGCAAATACTTTGCGCCAGCCCGACGCCGATAGAATCATCTTTTCAAATGCATGCTGTAATTCAGGGTATGCTGTATTCATTGATATTCTCTCGTATCGAAATCGATTAACCGAAACCTCTAAAAACCACAGCTTTTAGAGGTTCCGCTTCGCTTTAATGTGCTTTTAAAAACGCCTTGTAGGCTCGGTATGCCATTAAAAGGTCTACTTTACTGATCAATTCGATGGGGGCATGCATCGACAATACCGGCACTCCGCAGTCTACGACTTCCGTTCCGTACTTAGCGAGGATGTAGGCTATCGTACCTCCTCCCCCGGCGTCGGTCATACCGAGTTCCGCCGTCTGCCAGACAACATTGTTGGTGTCGAATAAATGCCTGATCTTTTGGAGATATTCGGCGTTTGCGTCATTTGAGCCGCCCTTGCCGCCGGAGCCGGTGTATTTGTTGATGCAGATACCGTTGCCGATAAACGCCGAATTGAGCTTTTCAAATACGGACGTAAACGCGGGGTCATAACCGGCGGACACATCGGCAGATAACATACAGGAGTTAGCAAATGCGCGGCGCACGCCTAAATCGCAGGGAGCATTTTGCAGGGCGGCAATCTCCGCGACCATGTTTTCAAAGTAGAGCGCTGTCATGCCGGTATTACCGACCGAACCGATCTCTTCTTTATCGGCAAAGAGGGCGACGGCGGTCTTTGCGGGAGTCCCCGAAACTTCGAGCATCGCTTTCAGTGTGGTATAGGCGCATACGCGGTCATCATGGCCGTGCCCTGCAATCATCGAGTTATCAAGCCCGACATTCCGCGCCTTTCCTGCGGGGACAATCTCGAGTTCCGCAACGCGGAAATCTTCTTCCGTAATGCCGTATTTTTGATTCAAGATTTTTAAGATATTTTCCTTAACGGGAGACTCCTTATCTCCTTTTTTATCCTCTTTAGATTTGTCTTTTTTCTTATCATCCGATTCATCCGGCGTTGCAGGTTTCATATTCCCGACAAGGACATTGAGCTGCTCGGCGGTAATGCCTTCCGCTAAGGTTTCCTGCAGCTGCTTTTTTGAAAGATGGATGAGCAAGTCACTGATAAAGAGCACAGGATCGTTTTCATCTTCACCGATGCATATTTCAACCTTCTTGCCTTCTTTGGTAAAGATGACCCCGTGAATAGCGAGCGGAATTGCAGTCCACTGGTACTTTTTGATACCGCCGTAATAGTGGGTCTTTAAAAACACGAGGTTGGAATCTTCATAGAGGGGCATCTGCTTGACGTCGAGACGCGGGCTATCGATATGAGCGCCGACAATATTCATCCCCTGCATGATATCCTCGCCGAGCACCATCATCACAACGGACTTATCTTTATTGTTAAGATAGACCTTTGTACCCGCAGGCGCTTTTCCGCTCTTTATCACTTCTTCAAGCGGCTTAAAACCTGCTTCCTTTGCCTGCCGTATAATTTGAGCGGCGCATTCGCGTTCGGTCTTTCCGGTGTTTAAAAATGAGATGTAATTTTGAGAAAGCGTTTGCATCTCGGCAAGTTCACTTTCGGTGAGCTTTTCCCATGCTGTTTTTGCTTTATACGTGAGTTCCATAGTGCACCTTCTTAATTATGTGATGTATCAAATTATCAACCAATTTCTAAAAACTTTAGATGTTGAGTTTAATCATCAGATGGGGCAGTATATACTATTGAAGAGAATTATAAAAGAGGTACATCACGATGCCGGAATATCAAAAAAAACTGGACAACCGTCAGAAAGTCAGCTACACTATAGAAAGATAGTTGGACATCTCTAAAAAACCGGTCAGCTTTTAAAGATGTCCTGACACTTTTAAAAAGGAGTTTATTGTGAGTGCAAAAAAATTAGGTCTATTGCCGCGTCTTATTATTGCAATCGTTGCCGGTATTTTAATCGGTAACTTGACGCGCTCCATCCATTTGCCGTTGCCTGTTCAGATTTTGGCAACCTTTAACGGGGTATTCGGCAACTTTCTCAGCTTTATCATTCCGCTGATCATTCTTGGATTTGTCATTCCGGGTATCGCGGATCTGGGTTCCGACGCAGGAAAGCTGCTCGCTATCACTGCCGGTATTGCGTACGGTTCAACACTGCTTGCCGGTACGTTGGCCTTTGTAACCGATTCCATATTCTTCCCGTTCTTTTTAAGTTCTCATGTGGATGTTTTTTCCCATGCGAACCCTGAAGATGCGCTGCTGCCCGGCTTATTCGGTATCGATATGCCGCCGCTGATGGGCGTTATGACTGCGTTGATTTTAAGCTTTGTTCTGGGTATCGGTATTGCGGTAACCCGTTCTGAAACATTAAAAAATGCAGCACGCGAATTTCAGAATATCGTTACGAAAGTTATCGAAGTTATCATTATTCCGCTTCTGCCGATTCATATTTTAGGCGTATTTACCAACATGACCCATGCGGGACAAGTTGGGCTTATCCTCAAGGTATTTATCAAAGTATTTGCAATCGTCATTGCGCTGCACGTCATCATGATACTTATTCAGTACATCATTGCCTGTACCATTGCAAAACGGAATCCCTTTACGTCGATTAAGACGATGCTACCGGCGTATGTTACCGCATTGGGAACGCAGTCTTCTGCTGCGACCATACCGGTAACGCTTGCTTCCGCCAAGAAAATCGGTATTCAGGAAAAAATTGCGGACTTTGTTATTCCGCTCTGCGCAACCATCCACCTTGCAGGAAGTACCATCACCCTTACCAGCTGCTCGATGGCTATCCTGATCCTGCACGGACAAACAGCGAGCGCCGGCGTTATGCTCCCGTTTATCGCAATCTTGGGTATCGCAATGGTTGCAGCCCCCGGTATCCCCGGCGGCGCCGTTATGGCAGCGCTTGGCTTTGTTCAGTCCATTCTCGGCTTTAACGACACGATGAGTTCATTGATTATCGCGCTCTATATTGCACAGGACAGCTTCGGAACTGCATGTAACGTAACCGGAGACGGCGCCATCGCCATTTTGGTCGACGCCATTTCGAAGGATAAAAAGAAGGCGTAAAGACATACTTTCATTCGATAGGAGAAAAGATGAAAAAGACAAAGATTGTCTGTACTATCGGTCCCGCTTCCGACTCGGAAGAAATACTGCGTGAATTATTTAAGGCAGGGCTCAACGTATGCCGCCTTAATTTTTCGCACGGTACGCATGAAGAGCACCAGATCCGTATCGACCGTATCAAGAAGATTCGACAGGAACTCAACTTGCCGATTGCGATTATGCTGGACACCAAGGGGCCGGAAATACGGCTGAAAAACTTCGGCGTTAATTCCGTACAGCTGAGCAAGGGACAGCAATTTACGCTTACCGTACGCGATGTTGTCGGCGATGAAAAAATATGCAGCGTAACCTATAAGAACCTTGCGCAGGAAGTACAGCCTAATAATCGCATCCTTATAGATGACGGCTTAATCGAACTGAAGGTCGAGCGGATCGATAACGGCGCCGATATTATCTGTACCGTCATGAGCGACGGCCCCGTATCGAATCATAAGGGCATCAATATTCCCGGAGCAAAAATCAATCTTCCCTTCCTGAGCGAGCAGGATATTTCCGACTTAAAGTTCGGCGCTCAAAACGAGGTTGATTTTGTAGCGGCCTCATTTACCCGCGGCCCTGCGGATATCTTAAGCATCCGCAAGGTCTTGGAGGAAGCAAATGGGAACAATATCCACATTATTGCGAAAATCGAAAACCAAGAAGGCGTCGACTCCATCGACAAAATTATTGAAGTTTCCGACGGTATCATGGTTGCTCGCGGCGATTTAGGTATCGAAATTCCGCCGGAAGAAATTCCGCTCGTGCAAAAGATGATTATCCGTAAAACGTTGCGGGCAAGTAAACCGGCAATTACGGCAACCCAAATGCTTGAGTCGATGACGCATAATCCTCGCCCGACGCGGGCGGAGGTTACCGATGTTGCAAACGCCATCTTTGACGGAACGAGCGCCATTATGCTTTCAGGAGAAACGGCTGCGGGAAAATATCCGGTAGAAACCGTTAAGATGATGCACCGCATTGCCGTTACAACCGAAAATTCGTTAAACTACGACAAGATTATGGGGGCGGTTGCCCGGGAGCATTCTTTGACCATTACGAATGCCATCGCACACGCAACCTGTTCTATGGCGTTGGAAATGAATGCACAGGTTATCGTTACCGCGACCTCTTCGGGAGAAACGCCGCGGGCACTTTCAAAATACAAGCCCAAGGCGCCGATTGTTGCCGTAACACCGTCCGAAGCAACAGCGCGGCGGCTGTCACTCAACTGGGGAGTATATCCGATTGTAACATCCTATTTTAAATCGACCGACGAAATGTTCGAGCAGTGCATCAACGTCGCAAAAGAGAATGGATTCGTACAAGAGGGCGAACTTGCCGTACTGACCGCCGGAGTTCCGATCGGACTGGTCGGTTCGACAAACTTGTTGAAGGTTGAAACCGTCGGAAAGATCCTGCTGAAGGGTAAGGGCACCGGCGTTGAATCGGTTGTAACCGGCCGAGTAAAGGTTATCCGCACCGAGCAAGACTTGCTGACCGACTTTGCGGATGGAGACATTATCGTAACCCAAGCAACCAACGATTTAATGAATTCCTTTATCGAGCGGGCAGGCGCCGTCATTACCGAAAACGGAAACTTGAGCGGACATGCCGCCCTGATGGGAATGAACCTTTCGAAGCCGACCATCGTCGGAGCCGCCGAAGCAACGACCGTATTAAAAACAGGCGATATTATCACGCTGAACGGAAAAACCGGTGTCGTGATAAAAGGAACTGCTGCGCTTTATTAAATCGGTTTCGATGCAGAGACACGGTATACCGGCTTCTTCATCGTACGTTCCACAAAGTATCCTTCCGTGTCCGTATAGGTTGCTGAACTTCAGATTGACGCCGATAACGCCGTCCGCTTTAAATTCGGAAGCGAGACGCTTAATATCTTCAATCCGCTCTTTGTTCGGGGTAAAACGCGCACAGTTGATGTGTCCAAGATAGCGCTTGCTTAAATCTTTGACCATGCCGTCAAGGGTATTGCTTGCTTCGTCGGCATCAATGAACAGGAAAATGCATCAGATTTTTGGCCAGCATTTCCGCACTGCTTCTTTAAAGCGAAGGCCGCGGTCGAACTCGTTTTTAAACATGCCGAAGCTCGTAGCGCCGGGGGAAAATACGACGATTGCTTGTTCTGCAGCAGTCGTGTTTTGCAGTGTCGGTTCATAGTCTCGGCGGATTACTTCAAGCAAGGTAGAAAGGTCTTGAAAGGGGCCAAAGTACGGGGTGTGCTGAGCTTGCAGTAGCGGTGTCAATTTATCGGTTCCTGTGCCGGCAAGTAAAAACAATGCTTTTGCCTTTTTAAGCTCCGGCGCAAGAGTGGTAAAGTCAAGCTTTTTATCGGTTCCGCCGGTGATGAGGATAACCGGCTTTTCAAAAGCGTTCACTGCTGCCGCTGCCGCTTCGGGAATTGTTGCTGCGGAATCGTTATAGAATTTGAATTGTTCCGTTTCGTAAAAAAATTCAAGCCGATGGGGAATACCGCCATAGTTTTGCATAACGGACGGGATCTGTTGCAGATCGGCGCCGTATAACGCAAGGGCAAGCGAGGCAGCCATAACATTTTGTTTGAGCGCTGCGCCGGGAACGGTAATCCGTGAAGGGAGCAGCAGGCGGTCTTCGTCCGGCGCCAGCCGTATCCGAGCAGAGCCGTCGGGGGCTATCCATGCGCCGAGTAGATGCGGCGGCAGCGGATGTGCGCTGTACCAAAAGACTTGCCCAGCTGTTTCTTGCGCAAAGGTCTTTCCCCAGCCGTCATCGTAATTGCAGATTGTGTAATCGGTGTTATCCTGATTGCGGTAGATGATTTTTTTGTCGGCTACATAGCGTTCCATCGAGCCGTACCAGTTTTGATGATCGGGCATAATATGGGTAATAATCGCTATTTTCGGTTTTAACTGCGGGCTTTGCGCAAGGTCGCTGAGCTGCCAACTGGAAAGCTCCAGCACAACCGGTGTGTCGGCTCGTGTTTCGGTTAAGAAGGTGAGCGGACTCACCGTGATGTTGCCGCCGAGGAATACCCGTATGCCGCATTGCTGCAGCCCATAATACAGCGCACTGACGGTTGAGGATTTTCCTTTACTGCCGGTTACGGCAAGCACCGGCGCGGAACTCAGCTGTAAAAAAATTGAAATATCGGTTTCGATACAGCGCGCAGCTGCAAGATACGGATTTCCTTCCGATTTTACGCCGGGGTTTTTAATCACCATATCCGCCGTACGGAAATCTTCAATATTGTGACCGCCGAGCGCAAAACGTACATTGGGATAGCGCCGCAACTCCGCAACCGAGGGAGCAAGCTCCTCTTCGGTTTTCATATCGGTTACGATAACCTCTTTTGCGCCGTGTTCCGCAAAAAAAACGAGCCGAAGCAAGCCCTCCGCCGTTTAATCCGAGTCCCATAATCGTTACCGAAAGCCCTGCAATATCGTTTAAATTCCGTATCATCATTCAACGATAGTATCAAAAAACAAGCGTTTAGAAAAGAATAGCGAAGAGGCGTCTCTAGGGCGCTGCGCTGCAATTACTTTACCTTGACTATTATACCCTGTAAAGTTAAAATGTTAATATGAAAGATACATTGATAGATAGTGCCGTCCGCAAGATTCCGGATTTTCCTAAGAAGGGAATTTTGTTTTATGATATTACGGGGCTTCTGATAAATCCTGAAGCGTTTCACTATTGCTTGGATAAGCTTACGGGCTTTTATAAGGATGAAAAAATCGATGCGGTTGCAGCGATCGAATCGCGCGGTTTTATTTTTGCGGCTCCCTTTGCCGATAGGCTCGGTATTCCGCTGATTCTCATTAGAAAAAAAGGAAAGCTGCCGGGTGAAACCTATTCCTGTTCTTATGACCTCGAATACGGGCAAGCAACGATCGAAGTTCACACCTCCGATATACAAAAAGGCCAGCGGATATTGTTGCTCGACGATTTGATTGCAACCGGCGGCACGCTGAATGCGGCGCGGAAAATGCTGAATCAGGGCGGCGCCGAGGTGGTTGGTTTTTGCGGCCTTATCGGATTGCCGTTTTTGCACTATGACAAACTTCTCGGTGATTTACCGATTAAAACACTGATCGAATACGACAGCGAATAGGGATAAGATTTTAAAATGATTACATTAATTAAAGATATACTGACACAAAAACCGGACGGGCAGGAGGTCGCTGTCTACGGATGGGTGCGTACCAAACGCGAAACAAAGAACCTTATTTTTATTCAGGTAAACGACGGTTCATGCTTTGCCTCGATTCAGCTTACCTTTGACCGCGATAAGGGGATCGATGCGCAAACCGAAAAAGAATTAAGCAGGATTACGACCGGCGCTTCCATTAAAGCGGTCGGAGCATTGATCGAATCTCCCGCATCGGGACAGGCCGTAGAGGTTGCCGCAAAAACGATTTTTGTGTACGGCGAGGCTTCCGGCGAAACCTATCCGTTGCAAAAAAAACGGCATACGTTTGAGTTTTTACGCGACATAGCTCACTTACGCGCCCGTACCAATACGTTCGGAGCGGTTGCCCGTGTGCGGAATCAAATGGCTTTTGCCGTACACAACTTCTTTCAAGAGCACGGATTCCAGTACGTGCATACGCCGCTGATTACCGCCTCCGATTGCGAAGGCGCCGGCGAGATGTTTCAGGTAACCACGCTTAATATGCAGGAGATTATCCGCAAGGCTTTAAAAGATAAAGTTGATCCTGCCACTTTCGCGGTTGATTACAAACAGGACTTCTTTGAACGGGAAGCCTATCTGACGGTTTCCGGTCAGCTTGAGATAGAAACGTATGCAACGGCGCTTTCACGGGTCTATACCTTCGGGCCGACCTTCCGCGCAGAAAACTCAAACACGACGCGGCACCTCTCCGAATTTTGGATGATAGAACCGGAGATGTCGTTTTTCCGGCTTGAGGACAACATGGATTTAGCGGAGAAATTTGTTGTCTACCTTCTCAAATGGGCATTAACCCATTGCAGAGCCGACCTTGAGTTTTTTAACGCGCAGATTAAGCCGGGGCTTATCGAAACGCTGGAACACGTCGTACAGTCCAAGTTTACCCGTATCACCTATACCGATGCGGTGAAAGAACTTGAAAAACACGCTTCCGAGTTTGAGTTTAAACCGTTCTGGGGTTGTGATCTTCAAAGCGAGCACGAAAAATATTTAACCGAGCAGGTCTTTAAAGGTCCCGTTATCGTAACGGATTATCCTAAGGAAATAAAAGCCTTCTATATGAAGCAAAATGATGACGGTAAAACGGTACGGGCGATGGATGTGCTGGTGCCGGGACTGGGAGAGATTATTGGCGGTTCCGAACGGGAAGACAACCTTGCTGCGCTGGAAACCCGTATGACCGATCTCGGCCTTGATGTCAAAAACTATTGGTGGTATTTGGATTTGCGCCGCTACGGAACCGTACCGCATTCGGGATTCGGGCTCGGATTTGACCGGCTGCTCCTCTATGTCACCGGTATGGCGAATATCCGCGATGTTATTCCGTATCCGCGGACTCCAAAATCTGCGGAATTTTAACCGCAGCAACACAGTGGATTGTACCGCAATGCAGCGTACCGCTACGCGCGCACTGCGCAAGTTGTTCTTATATGGGTCGTACTTGTTCGTGACGCACTTACACGTTCCGACCATAAGACCGGCAGTATGAGTAATCGTTCTTGGAATACCGAGGCGCTCGTGCTGTCGGTTTCTTCTTTTAGCAGCGACCATCGGAACGTGTCGCTTCTTGTGCCGCAGGAACATGGGTGCACGATTGTACCGGCGACCCTTTTCGGCGGCGCACGGAGTAAACTGCGGGGGATGGTTTCTACCTATCAGAGCGGGCAAGTCTGGCTCTATTCAAACCCGATAAAAAATTCAAACAAAATTACCGATTTTTCAGTGAGCGCCTACCGGATGGAGCTGCGCGAAAGTTTAGCCCGCAGTTGGTGCGCCGCCGTGTGCAGCGAAATCACGATAAAAACCTGCGGCACGGTGAACTGGCAGCTGGTGAACGCTTTTTTGGACGGGCTGTGCGTGTCCGACGATGCAGGATGCGAGCGGGGGCTCTTGCGCTTTTTATGGCGGCTATTGCAGACCGCAGGCGTTGCCCCCGATATATTCCACTGCGGCACGTGCGGCGTCGAGATTGCACGTCGCACCGGGGGTGTAACCGGCAGCGCGGAAATTGTAAGCGTCGGTGCGGGGAGCGGCAGGACTGTAACCAATGCTGCGGGGTGGGAGAGCGGCAGCGCCGAGATTGCAGCCGACGCTGAAATTGCGGCAAACGCCGCGTCCTGCCCGGCGGAAACGTGCTGCGCTGTATATAGCCCCGCAGAGGATGAGTGCTTTTGCAGCTCCTGCCGTCGGTTCGATGCCCATACGTTTCCGCTTTCAGCAGAGGCTTTCAGGTATCTGTATGCCGTAACGGAAAAAGCTCCCGGCTATTCACGGCACTTGCCGCTCAGCCCCGCCGCTTATGGGGAGCTCAAGCGGTTCCTCTTTTTCTTAACCGAAAAGATGGCAGGAGCGCCGCTTAAAACCTTTCAGATGAGGTATGTGTAATTATCAACATTGTGCTTTCCTTGCTTATACTATGGAGCATCTCTAAAAAGTCGGTTAGATTCTTAGAGATGCCCGACGAGTTTAAAATTAGTCCTATCAAAGAAGTATCATCATTTTTAATTTTCTGCTATAATGGGGGTTATGAAACCGATCAATGAAGTTCGCACTTCATGCCTGAACACCCGCTCATCATCGAAAAAGAATGCGTATATTCTCTGCGTCGGAATTGCCGAAATCATGGACTGGGCATCTGCAAAAAACTCAAGTTTTTAGAGGTCCCATTGTTGAGTTCATTTAAACTGATAAAAGGATAACTGGGAATATGGCGCTTATAGATTGCCCCAATGGGACTGATTTTGAATTCGGTGTGTTAATACAAAAGAAAGATATTTTTATTTTAGAAAGCGGACAGCTGCCGATCGGTAGCGAAGTTTCCCAAGCTCTTAAAACATATCGTAATGAAGATATTATCAGCCTTTACGGTGAAAGGATATACCGTACCTTTGCAGCGGCCTTATCGCCTGATGCAGCGGAACCGGAAGGCTTTAAACGGATACCGTACCGGAATTTATTTATAACGGAACCTGTCGAGTATGCCTCGATTGTTGCCCGTGCAGCTCTTTTGCTCGATTGGCTGCAGCATACTAAGTATTGTGCTTCATGCGGCAGTCGGCTGTATTTAAGCGTAACCGAAACAGCATTGGAATGCCCGCAATGCAGCAGAATATTTTATCCTGTGCTTGCGCCGTGCATTATTGTGCTCATCAGTAAGGGGGAACATATCCTTTTAGCACGGCATGTACAGCACATCTCCGACCTTTATACGTGCATTGCGGGCTTTATCGAAGCCGGTGAAACGGCAGAGGAAGCCGTTATCCGTGAAGTCCGTGAAGAAGTCGGCTTAACGGTTAAGAACATCCGGTACCGTGGAAGCCAAGGCTGGCCGTATCCTAATCAGCTGATGCTTGCCTTCCGCGCCGAATATGTTTCGGGAGATATTACCGTACAAAAAGAAGAGTTATCGGAGGCCGCATGGTTTACGCGCGATGCGTTGCCCCCGATACCGCTCCCCGGCTCCGCCGCTCATCGGCTTATCTGTGGCGACTGGTATTAGCCCTGATGTACACTGTTCACCAGCGGCACGGATGCCGCTGGTTCCATGCAGAAGCGAGTTTGTCCTGCAAACTCGTCGTTGAACAGCGTACACGGACGTACGCTGTTCAACGACGGCACGACTTACGGCTCTTTTTCAACTTTAAACCGGATATCGAATAATAACGTATCTGTCGGGTTTCCCTTCCGGTAGAGTGTAAAAGATTGCAATGGGCTTGCTTTAAACTCGCTGACTGCACGGCTCTTCTGCAGTGGATTGTTCCCTTGTTTATCGCTTACAAAAATATTCTCCACGCCACTGATGTCTCCTTTTATATCGAAGGCAAGCTGAACAACAGAAGATTCGTTCGGTACAATAATAGTGTCCGTCTGCGCTTGAGGTTGTGCATCCTTCATATATGTAAATGTTAATTTTGGTTTCGTATTATTGTCGTAGTTAAAGATCGTTTTCCGCAGCTTATCTTTATCAAGCGGCTGCATACCGATAGTACCGGTAACATCTATAGTGTTATGTCCGGTGTATTTTATCTTTTCCACCGTTGCGGTTACCTTGTATCCTTTTGCAGGAATTTCCGTACGTTCGACGGTCTTGTATTTTTCGCTATATTTGATATACGCAGTCGCATTGTCATCTAAGAACCGTAATTGATACTTAATAATCTGCCCCGGATTCTTTGAGGAAAAACCTTCTTTTACAATATACTTTTGGAACTGCTTCAGATCGGTTACTGCCTCGCTGCCGCCTCCGATAATATTGATTGTAATGGTTGTTCCCTTTTCCAGCTTTTTGATTGCCAAATCAATATCGGCTTCGGCATGGTTTGTTGTTGTAACTTTAAATACCGCGTCAAGATTTGCCTTGAGCTCAGACTTCTTTTGATCGGATTCGATGGTAAGGTAGGCGATGCGTCCGTAAGAAACCGACGATACATACACCGGCATTGTGTTTCCAACCTTGTCGCGCGGTATATTGACCATAAGCGGTGCCGCTTCTTGATTCACATCGACGGTGTAAAATGTTTCGACGAATTTGATAAGACGCCGCTCCTTCTGTTCTCCATCCTTGAATTTAAAACCTGCTGCAATTTTACTTTTAATCCCTGCTGCACCAAAACCTACTCCTATTTTAAGCTGTGCTTCAAGGCTTTTCTCATTGGTAATTTCCATCTCTTCATAGCTTAAATTGGCTGAGGCATGGTAAGTAATACTTTGACTGAGGATTCGATTGCGCAGATCTCTATATGATGCCAAATCCGGAAAAATTTCGCCTGAAGTAATTCCCGATTTTCCACCTTTATCTTTTACACCTTGCAAATCGAAAGATATTATCGCTTTCCGTTTATTGCCTTCGGTAATTTCTTGATAACTATCTTTGTCAAGATTATCACCGCGCAAGACTGACCCGGGATAAATGGAGTTCTGGGAAGGATCGAGCAAGAGCGTGTTATCAAAAGCTGCCGAAAGATCGTGTTCTACTTCTTTTTCGATGTATTTGACTACCTGCCCGTGAGCATTGAGTTGCGGTTCCGTTTCTCTAATTTGCTGTCCTTGGAAAATCAGCTCACGCAATCGCTGCGGTGAACGTGCAAGGCTTTCGGGAAGCTCAAGCCCTTTATAGGTAATTTCTCCCTGCTGGTTGTTAGGCTTATCCTGTTTGGGTGAAGAAGGGTTTATAGGCTTTTCTTGTTTTGTTTCTTTCAGCAGCGGTTTTGTCGGTTGTTGACACCCTGCTATGCCTATTACTGCAAGCCAGATCAACAATACAGCACGGTGTTTGATACGTGTTGTGGACTTTGCCCATTCTTGTTGTTGCATAGAAACCTCCTTGCGGTTGATGCTGCCTGTCTTATAAAGCACGCGCCGCAAAATGGCTTGAAATTCGGGGCAAAAAATGAAAATTTTTATAAAAAATATGATATCAAGGAAAATCAACAACCCCGACGCAGAGCGCCGGGGTATGAAACCCGCACGAATCAATCATAAAAATAGCCGAGCTAATACTGAAATACCGATAACATTGATTACCGTGATAATCAGCGTAAGCTCTATGACAAACCGTTTTTTAAACAAAGAAAACAGCATAAACAGGTTTTTTATATCCATCATCGGGCCGTATACTAAAAAGCCGAGGATTGAACCTAAGGAGAATCTATCTAAAAAACTGCGGGCGATAAAGGCATCGGAGGTGGAGCAGGCGGAAAATACAAAGGCGAAAAGCATCATTAGCAGAAGCGAACCTACCGCGCTGCTGCTTGTTATGCTGAACAATTCCTGCGGGACTGCTGCGCGTATTATGGCGGTGATAAACGCACCGAGAATTAAAAAGGGGCCTGTGGTAAAAAATTCCGAACAGGTGTGCATCAGCAGCGTGTATGTTTTGGATTGCAGCCATTGCATCCTGCTTTCTGCAGTGGGTTTGCCGGAGTTGTCCGATTGAAGCTCATTGTGTACGTTTTGAGGAGCCGTTCTGCCTGTCGCAAGCCGAAACGCTGTGTCTACGCCGACAAGGGTGTGTGGTTGAGCTGCCTGTTCCATATCAAAATCTTCCTTTAAGTATTTTTCTTCGGGATAAAACAACAGTAGAAGCCCAATCGTACCTGCAACTAGCAAGCCGAAGCATAGCCGATAGACTGCTACGGACGGCTGTTGTGGGAAAGCGTACAGCGTCGAGACAATCGAAATAGGGTTGACGATGGGGGAAGCAAGCATAAAGGTAACCGCGATGGGCATTGCAATGCCTTTTTTAATCAGGCTGCGCATCAGCGGAACGGCAGCGCATTCGCAAACGGGGAACAGAGCTCCGGCAAAGAGCGCTGTTAAAAAGCCAAGTCCGTATCTTCTAGGAAAAACCTTGATAAGAATCCGGTCGGGAACAAAAGCGTACAGCGCTGAGGATAAAAGCGCCCCCACCAGCATGAATGGCACAGCCTGCAGCACGATGCCGGTAAAAACGGTATGTATGGTAGAAAAAAAAGCCGTCATATAAAGACCTTCTACACTCCGTAATAATACAGGCAGGTGTCGAGGTTACCGCTTTTTAACGGACGCTTTTTGAGCGTAATACCTGTACGCAGGAATATATCTGCAAAAGCCGGTTTGTCAGTAATAAAACCTAAGCGCCAGTTGTCAAACTCGTGCGGAATGGACGTCATTTTTTCGTAGAGCGCGGTTGCTTCCTGTTCATCGCCGAGGCGGTCTCCGTACGGCGGATTGGAAAGGAGCGCACCTTCGGGATACGGCGCAGCAAGTTCGCTAAAATCAGCCTGTATAAATTCGGGACGCGGGATACGGTTATCTTTTCCAATCCGCTGCAGCGCTTTACCGGCCAGCATACAGGCGCGCTCGGCATTGGTTTGTGCAAGCCGCACCGCCTCAGGATCGTTGTCTGAACCGCTTACCCGTACCAAGCAATCCGTGCGGATATTGAGCGCGCCGCGTCGGCGTTCTTCTTCAATAAGCTGCCGGTCTTTTTTAGACGAATAGCAGGCAAAGGTTTCAAAGGCAAAGCTGCGGCCGATCCCGGGCGGAATATTGTAGGCATACAATGCCGCTTCTATCGGGATGGTACCCGAACCGCAAAAAGCATCGTGCAGCGGCAACTTCCGTTTCCATTGCATACACTGCAACAAAACAGCCGCCAGCGTTTCCCTCATCGGTGCGGCGCCTCCGCTTAAGCGGTATCCCCGCCGGTGCAGCGGTTCTCCTGAAAGGTCAAGCAGCAGATACACGCGGTTATGTTCTATATATATGCGTATGCTGTATTCTCTCCCCGTTTCGGGTAATACATCCATCTTCCATGCAGAACAGAGCGCGGTACAGACCGCCTTATGGACAGCCCGCTGCACGGCATGTTCGGAGGCGAGTTTACTCTTAAAGGTTCTCACCTTGTCTACCGTTATCTTGGAATCCTTGGAAAAAAAACGCTGCCAATCTACTGCGGCAACGGTGTCATACAGTGTATCAAAGTTGTCAGCTGCAAATTCTTTTAGAACGAAATAGAGCCTGTCCGCAGTGCGGAGGTAAAAGTTTGCACGCATGATGCTTACAACTTCCGGCTCCTTCAGTGTAGAGGTAAAAAAAACACGCCCCGGCAATCGATTGACCGGTTTAAAGTCTAACAGTTTTAATTCATTTGAAAGGATCGGCTCAGCGCCGACTGCGCAAAGCGCTAAAAATTCAAGCATAAAAGGACTATACTCATTTTTATCGATTTATACAATTAACTGAGAGTAAAATCCCTACGGCGCTTTTGTGGGGAAGAATACTTAATTCCTCATCGGTTTATCCGGTGAGGAATTTCTCATTCAGGCTGTGAATTAAGGGGGCGAATGCAGAAAGCAAAGAGCCGGTAAGTGAATGCTTATCGGCTCTGTTTTGTGTCTACAGGGGTCGCGGGTAGTTTAGTTTTTTTGCCGACATTAAAACAGTTTTAAAAATGCCTCCTCGGTGATAATTGCAGTGCCGAGTTCCTGCGCTTTCTTGTTTTTTGACGAACCGGAATCGGGGGTATTGGTTACGAGGTACGTAAGTCCCTTGGTTACCGAAGATTTTACCGTTCCGCCTTTTGCTTGAACCATCGCTTCAGCTTCTTTCCTTTTAAGTGTGTTCAACTCTCCGGTAAAGCAAAAACTTTTTCCTGCAAGCGGCAGATTCCCTTGAGTTGCGGCAGCAGGTGTTTGAATAACGATAGTCCCCGAACCGGTAAGGCGCAGCATCTCTTCCTTTGCATCGCGGAGGCCGAGCGTAAGCGTATGGGCAAGGACACTGCCGAATTGATATACGGCGGCAAAGTCTTCTTCCGTAGCCGCGAGTAGTTTTTCAAGGCTATCAAAGCCCGCATCAACCAGTTTTTCAACCATGGTGCGGCCGATGCCTTCGATATCGAAACCGGCAATAAAGACCGGCAATGGGATATCCCGTTTGGCGTGCAGTGCGCGGTATACTTTTTCCGCAGACTTTTTTCCCATGCGTTCGAGGGCTGCGAGTTCCTCAACAGTCAGCGTATATAAATCGGAAATAGAGCGAAGGCGCTGTGCGTCAAAAAGCTGTTTGAGGAGCACCGTCCCAAAGTCCTGAATATCAAGGGTGTTGATCCATTTTTCTATCCGGTGATGAATGAGCTTAGGGCACGCCGGATTAGGGCAATACAGGCGGGTACCTTCGTCACGGAGCGCAGCGCCGCAGCTCGTACATCGGCACGGATGTTCGATGGGCACACTTGATGCAGGATTTTCGATAAGCGCTTCTATCTTGGGGATAATCTCTCCCCGTTTGGTTACCAGCACTCTGCTGCCGATCTTGAGGTTCAGCTCCGTAATCATGTTCGGATTGCAGAGGTTTGCCCGCTTGACGGTTGTACCCGCCAGCTGTACCGGATCGATAAGCGCGATGGGGGTATAGGTAGCGCCCGATTCGCTCCACTCGACGCTGCGCAGCGCAGTGACCGCTTCTTCAAGGCTAAACTTAAAGGCGATTTGTTTTTCCGGCCGCGCCCTGCTGAGGTCGGCAGTATCGATACGGTCGTTTTTAATAACAAGACCGTCGATGTCGTAGGGAATAGTGCTGCGAATATCCATAACATGGGCGCGGTAGTCGATAACCTCCCTGACGCCGACGCACCGCATAACCGGTACCTGTAAAAAGCCCTGCGTTTTAAGCCAGTTGAGCTTTTCGGTTTCCGTGGTGAAAGGCGCCGCTTCGGTAAAGGGCTTTCCGACTGTTCCCGCGGCAGCATCATAGCAAATAATTTCGAGGCGCTCGCTGCCACTGCCGTCCTTCCGCTTCATCAACCCGTTTGCTGCATTCCGGCAATTCTTTTTATCGGGGTAAAAATTGTGCAACACCTCTTTGGTCATCAGCACTTCGCCGCGGATGCCGCCGGAAAAGGGTGACGCTCCGTTAGGAGCGGAATCTCCTTTCATCTCAAGTACGACTCCCTGCATCTTTTTAACATTCGCAGTAATATCATCGCCGATTTTGCCGTCACCCCGTGTTACCGCACGAACAAGCCGCCCTTTTTCATATTGCAGCTCCATACTGGCGCCGTCCAGTTTGTATTGTACCAGAAAATCGGAAAACGGCATTTTCTCCGCCCATTTTTGGAAACTTTCGGGATCCGCCGCCTTGTCTTGGCTCCCCATCGGGATAATATGTTCCGCTTTTGGGAAACCGTCGGCGCTGTCCTTGGGTACCGTTGCAAATAAGGCATTCCGAGGGTCAAGGCTCCGCAGTTCGTCCCACAATAAATCAAAATCCGCATCCGAAATTTCCGGTTCTGCGTTATAGTATAAGTCCTGATGCTTTTTTATCAGCGCTTCAAGCTCTTGTATCCGTGTATTCTTTTCCATAAATTGAAAGCATACTACATTTCGCACATTTTTTCCAACAGAGAGGCAACAGGGTAAACGCATCAGATCGATTTTTAACATCCCCGCAGAAAAATTGAGACTATTCGAGCAGAGCAACGCCAAGGAATTGCCATCCCTGTCAATTCCTTGACTGCCGGTTTTTTTCAAAAACCGGTTTCTGTTTATCACCCCTGCCATCCGTGGCAGTTCTGTCTGCGGTTCAAATGGTCTCACAGTCTCAATTTTTCCGCGATTTATATCTGCTCTGTCTGATGCGTTTACTCCTTGGCTGGAAAAATGTGCGAAATTTTGAGTAAAATTTCGCACAGAAGGAAGGCAACCGCTAAAAATATTTTTGATGCGGTTGCCCTGAATAATTTATCTTTACAGGACACATAAAAAATGGTACTGTTTGTATACTTATTCGGTGGTTGCAGTCGGCTTTAATACCCTTTGTTACGGCGCAGAGCGTTCGTCAAAACTATACGTCCGTGTATAGTTTTGACTGCAAGTTGTGGCTCTGCCACAACATTGCTGCTGTTCGGAACCACCGCCGTCTGTGGCGGTAGAGGTACGGCGGGTATTAAACCATCCGCACGAATAAAATGTTGTTGAAGGTCGTAAAAACTGATATGAAAAAACGGATAGCTGTATATGCGGCGCTATGTATACTATTTATTTTATTTTCTTCATGCCGCCGCAATACTAAAATTGAATATATTGAAGATCCTTCTTGGGCGAAAGTTCAGGTAAAAGCCACATTGGTCATCGGTGTTTCCGATTTTGTTCCCATCCTCTCTTTTAGAAATGAAAAGAACGAAATAGTAGGGTATGACGTCGATATAATGACGGAATTATGCCGCCGCCTCGGTATTCATCCGATCTTTTACCCGATAGATTGGACGCAAAAAGAAATTCTTTTGAATACGGGAGTAATCGATTGCATTGCAAGCGGTTTTAGCCTTACGGAAGAACGTAAGCAGCATTACCGAATGTGTGCGCCATATCTTCAAAATGCTAAAATTGTTGTAACGCTTGCAAGCAAAGGATACCAAACATTGGATCAGTTAAGAGATAGAAGGATAGCAGTTGAGGTAGGCACAGGTGGCGATGAAGCATTATCGGATATGGAGATATTGAAAGATCATGTGAGCATTCAGCAATTGATCTCCATAGATCGCCTGTATGAAGCGCTCAATGCAGGTACCTGCGATGCCATCGTATTAGACCTTATTTACTCCTGCAACACGCTCGATCAAAGCCCGAACTACAGTATTATAAATGAAGCTATTTCTACCGAATATTACACGTTCGCTTTTAGGAAAACGGACGGTTCGCTGGTCGCTAAAATCGAATCCGTTTTGGTCGAAATGAATGAAGACGGCACTATTCCGGATTTTTCCCGAAAATGGTTCGGTTCTAATTTATCAGTATTGAATGTTCGATTTTAATAACGCTGAGGTAAAAATGAAGATAAAAAGTCTTTTTCGGCATATTATTAGTATTTTCACTTTTTTCTTGTACCGGCAACCGGATAGAGAATAAAGGAATAAATGATACTTCATTGGCAAGGATTATTGTCAAAAATGAGCTTGTGGTTGGCGTCGATCCGTCAATTCCACCGCTCAGTTTTTATTCCAGCACAGGAGCAATTGCCGGATTCGAAGCGGATGTAGCTCAAGCTCTTGCCGATAAGCTTGGCGTAAAGCTGCGACTTGTACCTATTATAAGCATCGCAGATAGAATCGCAGCGCTCGAAAACAGAAAAATTAATTATATTGCAAGCGGTTTTATTAATAATGAGGCAAATGCAGAACGCTTTTTACTAAGTACACCGTATTTACGAGATGCGTTAGTGGTTGTTGTACTTCAAAGTATGGACGGCACAGTGCCATTCAGTCAATTTTCCGATTTACGGAATAAGCGGATCGGCATACTATCCGATGAGGGAATGTTCGAACTTGTAATGAAGTCTCCCCTTTATATTAATAACGGTCGTCGGCCATATCGTTATTCCCGACAAGAAAGTATGCTGCTTGCATTGGATTACGATCAGCTTGATGCGGTCGTCATGAACTTGCTGACATATTACAGTAAAATTACAATAGAAAAGAAAAAACTATATCAGGTAATTGGAGATCCGATTAGCATCAATACTTACAGCTATGCATTTAGAAAAGAAGACAGAGAATTAATGGAAACAATAAACGCTTTTCTTGCCGATATGGCACGGGACGGAACCCTGCTGGCAATATCCACAAAGTGGTTCGGAGCCGATGTTTCGATGGTTGGAAAATATTAACCCCGCCGCATAATCAGCAACCATGCCGCATAATAAAAAGATAAAATACAATACCGATAGCAGGAAACACGCTGAATAATAAAAAAAGCGCCGGATACCCTAAACATTCGATAACATACCCACCAACCATACTCCCTATTACGTAGGCAATGCCGTTTGCTGCAGTAAAAAAAGTCATAGCAGTAACTGTTTTACCGTAACTGTGCACAACACAGAGCAGTACACCCAATGGGTGGAATAAACCGAAGCTCAGCGAATGCAAGAGCTGCCCTACGACCGCACCGCTGATTCCGGGAATAAAAATATAACAGCAATTCCGTATAATCACGCTTAGTAAACAGACAGCAAGGAGCCGTTCTTTGCCGAAACGCCGGATAAGTTTTCCGGAGATAATAAGCAACGGTATTTCCGCCATTGCCGACAGCGCCCATAAACCGGCAGAAGCTTCCACTTTAATATATTCTTCAACATAGAGCGAAAAAAAACGCTGGCAGGGAACCAAGCCTAAAAAGGCCAGAAAGATCAATAATAAACATTCCCAAAACAGCTTAGGGAATGCAGCAAACGCAACTTTCTCCTTTACCGATTGTCCTTCGGTAGATTCTTTTAATGTGGCTTCTTCCGTTTTCATCGGGGTTCCCGTCTCGACAAGCAAAGAAGCATATAAATCAGGTACCCACCGGAGCGTTACCACAAACATGAGTGCAACTATGCTGACAGCCAAAATCATTGAAACAGGATTTTTCCCTGAAATAGAGGGATGCAGCTGTAAAAATAAATTCATACCGACAAAGCCGACAGAACCGAGCGCCCGAATTTTCCCATATTGAGCGTTATGTTGCCCCAGTGCCTTTGTTGTAAAACCGTCCAGTACCGGAACCATTCCCTTAAAACCTACAGCAAAAATACCGAGACAAAGCGCCGTAACAAAAAATGAATGAAAGCGGAGAATGGGCAGCAGTAATAGCGCAATATCGAATCCGAATATACACATTATCAACCCGTAGCGGCCGGTTTTATCAAGCTGCCGCGTAATAAAAAAAGGCGCACATACGCCTACTATTTCAATAATGCCGAGCAGAATACCGATTTGGGCAGTTGAAAAGCCAAGCGTTCTAAGCATAATCGGTAAATAGGTATTAATTATCGCATATAGTGAAAACAGCAAAAAGTACGGAACACCTCTACGCAATATCAGCGGCTGCTCCATCGATTTTTCCATAGGGTTTATACTCCTTATAACCGGATTGCGAATATGTTAGTCGTACGAATAATACAAATATGTGTATGTTTTGTCAAAAATTTCCCGCGAAAACATCGACCGATTATGCCGTATGCGCGCCGACTATAACGTATGGGGCAAGCATCCCGGATACAAGCATTACCGAAAAGACGAATAAAAAAAGCCTTGAAACGTACTGTTTCAAGGCTTTCCATACTACACAGCATTACCGATAGCAATCGATACCGGCAGTTGTAAACTACCAGCGGTAGTGAGCAAAGGCTTTGTTCGCTTCCGCCATACGGTGGGTATCTTCCTTCTTTTTGAAGGCGGTACCGGTATTGTTGTACGCATCGATAACCTCGGCAGCTAAACGCTCGGACATTGCATGACCGTTCCGGCTGCGGGCAGCGCCGATAATCCAGCGCATTCCGAGCGCCTCGCGGCGGGATTCGCGGATTTCGATCGGTACCTGATAGGTGGCGCCTCCAACGCGGCGTGATTTTACCTCGACAAGCGGCTTAACATTTTCAAGCGCTTTGGTAAATACGGTAAGCGGATCTTCGCCTGTCTTTGATTTAATTACATCAAAGCTGTCGTACAAAATAGCTGTCGTAACGGATTTTTTTCCGTCAAGCATCATGCGGGCAATAAACTTTGAAAGCACAACGCTGTTGTAGCGTGCATCCGGCGCAATCGGTCTATTGATAGTCTTCTTTTTCCGTCCCATAATAAACCTCTCCTTTACGCCTTAGGCTTCTTTGCGCCGTACTTTGAACGGCCGCGCTTACGATCGGCAACACCGAGCGTATCCTTTGTTCCACGAATGATATGATAGCGCACACCCGGTAAATCCTTAACACGGCCGCCGCGAATTAACACGACGGAGTGTTCCTGTAAGTTATGTCCGATACCCGGAATATAGGCAGTTACTTCGATACCGTTGCTCAAGCGCACACGGGCAACCTTCCGCAATGCGGAATTCGGTTTTTTCGGCGTAACCGTCATTACACGGGTGCATACACCGCGTTTCTGCGGGCATGACTGCAATGCAGGACTCTTGGTTCGCGAGACGACCGCTTTTCGACCCTGCTTTATCAATTGATTAATCGTAGGCATTTGCCCTAACTCCTTATATCTCTCCGCCAGCACTACGGATTAAGCTATAATCGGAATCGTTACAAATTCCTGTTCATAACGATCCCAAAGTATATACACTTATAATCTGAACATACAGACGCACTATTCTAGTGTACTATATACAGTCTGTCAATCCTCAAAATCTCCTGTAGGTTCGTCAAGAGAAGTTTCATCATAAGAAGTTTCGGCGGACTCCGTATTCTCGTAGCCGAGTTCGTCATCCGTATCAAAGTCTTCTTCATCCATCTCCGCTTGAGCTTCGGCAGCTTCCGCTTCTTCCAATTCGCGTCTGCGCCGTTCGAGAATTTCGTTGACCTGCTCATCCAAGTCACTCATGTTCTTATCAAAGAGCTTAACCGATCGATACTGCGGCATACCGGTACCGGCAGGGATAAGATGTCCGATAATAACGTTTTCCTTTAAGCCGCGCAGCTCGTCGGTTTTACCGGCAATCGCAGCGTTCGTCAAGACCTTCGTCGTTTCTTGGAAGGAAGCCGCCGAAATGAACGAATCGATATTCAATGCAGCCTTGGTGATACCTTGGAACATCGGACGAGCGACAGCAGGTTGACCGCCTTCCGCAGTAACGCGCTTGTTCTCCGCATGGAACTGATACTTGTCAACCTGCTGACCGTAGATAAAGCGGGTATCGCCGACAGACATAACCTCAATTTTCCGCAGCATCTGGCGAACGATAACACCGATATGCTTATCGTTGATGGAAACGCCCTGCATCCGATAGACATCACGGATTTCATTCATCAAATAATTCTGAAGCGCATTTTCACCCAAAATTGCAAGAATATCATGCGGATCGAGGTTACCGTCGCACAGCCGTTCACCTGCTTCAACCGTATCGCCGTCTCGGACAAGCAATCGCTTGGACATCGGAACCAAGTGTTTATAATCCTTGCCGTAATGATCCTTCACGATAACAATCCGCTTACCTTTCAGCAAGCCTTTAAACGAAACGGTACCGGCGACCTGAGCAAGTACAGCAGGAGCTTTCGGACGGCGAGCTTCAAACAGTTCCGAAACACGGGGAAGACCACCGGTAATATCCTGCGTTCTCGCAGCAGCTTTTGCAAGTTTTGCGATAACGGTACCGGCCTTAATCTGCGTATCTTCTTCTACCATCAGCTGAGCGCCGTCCGGCAGATAATAGAAGCCGAGCGCATTACCGGATTCATCCGAGATAAAGACACGGGGCTGCAAAGTCATATCCGATTTCAACTCGGAAATATGGCGCTCAACCACGCCGGTTTCATCGTTCACATCTTCTTCGAGGGTTGAACCGGGGATAATATCCTCAAACCGGACAAACCCATCTTGCTCCGCAAGGATCGGTTCATTATACGGATCGAAGGTTGCAATAACCGAGCTGGCCGGTACGTAATCACCTTTTTTGACAACAACCGTCGAACCGTTTCTGATTTCGGTTTTTTGTTCGGAAGCCGTCAAATACAGTGTCGAACCGTTCAAATAGGCAAAAGCGCTCATCGGACTCTTCACAACCGTACCATCCGCAGCGGTATACAGCACATCGTCACGCAGAACACGAACGCCCGTTTCCACCGCAACGGAATCCCCTGCCGCAAGCCTATACTCCTCAAGAACTTTTTCAAACAGAAGCGTGCCGCGGCGGGTAAACAGCAGATTACCGTCATCAAGTGAGATTGATGTACCCAAAATATCTTTGATGATGACGGGGTATTTAAAGGTGATATGATTCTCTTCGGTTGTGCTGCTTGCCGTACCTCCAACATGGAAGGTACGCATCGTCAACTGAGTACCCGGCTGACCGATAGACTGTGCCGCAATAATACCGACCGCTTCACCGATTTCAACAATCTTATTGCGGGCAAGGTTGCGGCCGTAGCACTTCACGCAAACGCCGTGTTTGGACTCGCAGGTTAATACCGTGCGGAGCTTAACGGTCTGTACGCCCGCCTCTTCAATCTTCGCTGCAATCTCATCGGTGATATATTCGTTTACATCGATTAAGAGTTCATGCGAAATCGGGTGCTCTACCCGCTCGAGCGTATACTTACCGACAATCCGTTCGCTTAAAGATTCAATAACCTCATCTCCGGATTTTACCGCCGAGTATTCAATACCGTTGATGGTACCACAGTCTTCTTCATTGACAACAACATCCTGCGCAATATCGACCAGACGGCGCGTCAGATAACCGGCGTCTGCAGTCTTCAACGCGGTATCGGCAAGTCCCTTGCGGGCTCCGTTCGTAGAAATAAAGAATTCGATAACGTTCAAACCTTCTTTGAAGTTTGAACGAATGGGCAACTCGATAATGTCGCCGCTCGGTTTAGCCATAAGGCCTCGCATACCGGCAAGCTGACGAATCTGGTTGCGGCTTCCGCGCGCACCGGAGGTAGCCATCATATAAATCGTATTAAAGCCATCCTGATCTTTCGCGAGCGTATCCATCATTATCGTGGTCAACTCTTCGTTTGTCTTTGACCACACCTCGACAACCCTGTTATACCGCTCTTCCTGCGTAATATGACCGCCACGGTACTGATTATATATAGAAAGAACTTCGTTGTTTGCTTTTTCGAGCATAGTCGATTTTTCCTGAGGGATAATGATATCGTCCATACTCAGTGTTGCGCCGAAGAAAGTCGCATAGTAATAACCGACGGATTTAAGCTTATCCAGCATCTGAACGGTAATCCATGTTCCTTTTATGCGGTACACAGTTTCGATCAGCTTGCGGATTTGCTTATCATCCAAGGCGATATTGACAAATGGAACGCCTTCGGGCATCTCTTCATTAAAAACGATCCGTCCAGGTGTTGTTTCCACATCTTCGCCGCGATAGTTAATCTTGATAAGTTCCTGCCAACCGATAGAGCCTGCCTCTGCGGCCATCATAACCTCGGAAACCGAAGAATACCGGCGGATATGCTGTCCTTCCTTTAACGAACGCTGCTTGGTTAGATAGTACAACCCGAGAACCATATCCTGCGACGGATATACGATTGTCTTTCCGTTTGCAGGGTCGAGTAAGTTTCTGCTCGAAAGCATCAGCGTCCAACATTCCATCTGCGCCGCTTGTGTAAGCGGTACGTGGATAGCCATTTGGTCGCCGTCAAAGTCCGCATTGAACGGTTTACAAACAAGCGGATGCAACTTGATGGCTTTACCTTCGACAAGAACCGGCTCAAAAGCCTGAATACCAAGACGGTGCAGCGTCGGCGCACGGTTCAGCATAACGGGATGCTCGCTGATGACCTCGTCGAGAACGGCAAAAACCGGAGCGGCCTCCTGCTCAACCATGATTTTCGCTTTCTTGATATTGGAAACAATTTCTTTTTGAACGAGCTTTTTCATAATGAACGGTTTAAAAAGCTCCATTGCCATCTTGGTAGGCAAGCCGCACTGCCACAGTTTCAGTTCAGGACCGACAACGATAACCGAACGTCCCGAATAGTCAACGCGCTTACCGAGTAGATTCTGGCGGAAGCGTCCCTGCTTTCCTTTGAGCATATCGGAGATGGATTTAAGCGGGCGATTTGAAGAACCCTTAATAACGCGCTTCCGCTTCGAATTGTCGAACAAGGCGTCTACCGCCTCTTGCAGCATCCGCTTTTCGTTGCGGATAATGATATCGGGCGCTTTAAGGCTCATCAAACGGGTCAAACGGCTATTCCGGTGAATAACACGGCGATACAAATCGTTTAAATCCGAGGTTGCAAAGCGTCCGCCGTCCAACTGCACCATCGGGCGCAAATCGGGCGGAATAACCGGAATCACATCGAGGATCATCCATTCGGGTTTATTGTTTGACGTTCTAAAATGTTCGACAATTTCGATACGCTTTAAGAGCCGTTTATCGCTTTTTGCGCCCTTCTCGATCATCTTCATTCTAAGCTGAGCGGCAAGCTCATCCAGATTTAAGTTACTTAACAAGGTTTTAACAGCTTCCGCACCCATATTTGCAGTAAAGGCTCCGCCGTACCGCTCCTGAGCATCGCGGTATTCATCTTCGCTCAACAGCTGATTTTTCTTTAAATCGGTTCCACCCGGCTCAATAACAATGTACTTTTCGTAGTACAGTACCGAACGGAGCGCCGCAACCGGCAAGTCCAGCAAAAGTCCCATCCGGCTCGGTACCGAGCGATAGTACCAGATATGAGAAACGGGAGCCGCTAATTCGATATGTCCCATACGCTCGCGGCGTACCTTAAAGTGAGTAACTTCGACACCGCAACGGTCGCAGATAACACCCTTGTAGCGGATTGATTTAAACTTACCGCAATAGCATTCCCACTCTTTTGTAGTTCCGAAAATACGCTCGCAGAAAAGCCCGTCCCGCTCCGGCCGCAGGGTACGGTAGTTAATCGTTTCGGGTTTCTTCACTTCGCCGTACGACCACGCACGGATCGCTTCAGGCGAAGCTAATTTAATCATAATATTGTCGAAATCTTGTATATCTCTCATAGCCCATCCTTATCTCAATTAAAACTTGGAGCTGTTTTCGGTAATCAATTCTTCATCACGCTCGGTCAGCGGGATTTGCTTTCCTTTTTCATCGTAAATCGTGAAGTCCAGCGCCAAACCGCGCAATTCCTGTACCAATACGTTAAACGATTCGGGGATTCCGGCAGCGGTCGCAGCCTGTCCCTTTACGATGGATTCATATATTTTGGAACGTCCGTGCATATCGTCCGACTTAATAGTTAAAAGCTCCTGCAGCGTATTAGCTGCACCGTAAGCTTCGAGCGCCCACACTTCCATTTCTCCCAAGCGCTGACCGCCGAACTGGGCCTTACCGCCGAGCGGCTGCTGAGTTACCAGAGAATACGGACCGGTTGAACGGGCGTGCATCTTATCGTCAACAAGGTGCGCCAGCTTCATAAAGTAGATAACCCCGACAAATACGTCGTTTTGGAAGGGCATACCGGTTCGTCCGTCGCGTAGCTTCACCTTTGAGTTGGCGGGGATACCCGCTTCCACCAGTTTCTTTTCGATTTGCTCATTGGTCGGCGACTGGAATACGGGCGCTTCGTACCATTCGTCAAGGCGCAAGCCCGCGAGTCCGAGTTCCGACTCCAAAATCTGACCGATATTCATACGAGAAGGAACACCGAGCGGATTTAAGCAGATATCGAGCGGAGTACCGTCTTCCATATACGGCATATCTTCTTCCGGTAAAATGCGGGCAACAATACCCTTGTTTCCGTGGCGGCCTGCCATCTTATCGCCCTCGCGCAACTTGCGTTTTGTCGCGATGAGAACCTTGATAAATTCGTCAACACCCGGATTAAGATCATCACCCTGTGAGCGCTTCAATCGCTGTACATCGATAACTGTGCCTTCAACGCCGTGCGGTACGCGCAGCGATGAATCGCGAACATCCTTTGCCTTCTCACCGAATATTGAGTTGAGCAGCTTAAATTCCGGCGTTGTTTCCGACTCGTTTTTAGGCGTAATCTTTCCGATTAATATATCGCCGGAGCGGACTTGAGCGCCGATGCGGATAATACCTTCCGCATCGAGGTTGTCGAGGCTTTTTTCCGACTTATTTGGAATATCGCCGGTAATCCGCTCCGCACCGAGCTTGGTTTCGCGGACTTCCGTCGTAAATTCTTTAATATGCACCGACGTGAACATATCTTCTTTCAGTACGCGGCGAGAAATCAAAATAGCGTCTTCGTAGTTATACCCGTTCCACGGCACAAAGCCGACCAGAATATTGCGACCGAGCGCAAGTTCTCCCTGATAGGTTGCGGGGCCGTCGGCAATGACATCACCGACCTCTACGTGCTGCCCGACGGAAACAATCGGCCGCTGATGGTAACACGTATCCTGATTGGTGCGCTGATATTTCAGCAGCGTATAGTCGCGAATCTTCTCTTCCGTTCCTTCCGGTGCGTCCGATTCGATGGAAATCTTCTCGGAAGAAACGAACTTAACCGTACCGCTCCGCTTTGCTTTGATTAACACGCCCGAATCATAGGCGCACTTGCCTTCCATACCGGTACCGACCCGGGGAGGCTCGGGAAATACGAGCGGCACACCCTGCCGCTGCATGTTGGAACCCATGAGCGCGCGGTTCGCGTCGTCGTGCTCAAGGAAGGGAATAAGCGAAGCGGACACGGAAATAATCTGCTTGGGCGACACGTCCATGTACTGCACTTCTTTTGAGCTGCGCGTGGTGTAGTCCCCCTGATGACGACACGCAATTTGCTCCGCCGTAATCGTACCGTCGCTCTGCACTGCGGTGGATACCTGCGCAATGTAATATTTATCCTCGTCCATCGCCGAAAGGTATTCAACCTCGCGAGTTGCAACGCCATTCACGACCTTTACATACGGCGCTTCCAAAAAGCCGTAATCGTTAACATGCGCATAGCTCGCCATCGACACGATAAGACCGATATTCGGACCTTCCGGCGTTTCAATCGGGCACATCCGACCGTAATGAGTGTAGTGAACGTCGCGGACTTCAAAACCGGCACGGTCACGGGAAAGACCGCCGGGACCTAATGCGTTTAGACGGCGCTTATGGGTAAGCTCCGCGAGTGGATTGACCTGATCCATAAACTGCGAAAGCTGACTTGCCCCGAAAAATTCTTTGATGGTTGCGACAATAGGCTTTATGGAAATAAGCTCTTGCGGCTTAATCGTTTCAATTTCTTTTGAACCCATCCGCTCGCGCGCAATCCGCTCCATACGGAGAAACGCGGTTTTGAGCGTATTGGTCATCAGCTCGCCGACTGAGCGAACACGTCTGTTTCCGAGATGGTCAATATCATCGATTGAAGCATCCCCGATGTAAACCTGAATAAGGTATTTCATCGTATTTACGATATCGTCGAGGATAAGCGTACATTCTTCAACGGGATGCTCGTAATCAAATTTTTTATTGAGTTTATACCGCCCAACACGTCCGAGATCATACCGGCGGGGAGAGAAAAACATCGAAGTTAAATCTTTTTCGGCAGCCTCTACCGTCATAGGATCACCGGGCTTTAAAGCGGCGTAAACGACAGACAGCGCCTCTTCCTTTGTAGGCTCTTGCCCCTTTGCAGCATCGGCAAAGCGGATTTCCTCCCGTTCAAAACAGTTGATAATTACAGGAGAATCAAGACTGCCCTCTTTTTTAAAATCGATAACGGTAATTTCAGTAATATGATTTTGCTGCAATTCATCAACAACGTGCGGATGAATCTTTTCACCGGCTTGATAGAGCGTCCGTTCCCCGGATTCATCTGCTACGGTTATCCGCTTGGCAAACACACGGCCTACCAGTTTATCGTATTCCGCTGTTCCTTCGGCAACCGGTAAGACTTCGGTTTTATAAAAAAAGTCGATAATCTGTTCACGGCTTTCATAGCCCAACGCCCGCAAAAACAGGGTTCCTAAGATACGCTTTTTCTTATCGAGCTTTGCATAAATCAGATCTTTTTTCTGATCGATTTCAAATTCAAGCCAGCTGCCACGATAGGGAATAATACGGCTTGAATAAACACCTTTGTCGTGAGAAAAGATAACGCCCGGGGAGCGGTGTATTTGAGATACGACAACACGCTCGGCACCGTTGATAATGAAAGTACCACGTTCGGTCATCAAGGGAATATCGCCCATATAGATACTCTTGCGGCGGATTTCACCGGTTTGATTAAATACCAAGTCTATCTGAGCCTTTAACGGGATAGCATAAGTCAACCCCTTCTGCTTGCACTCATATTCGCTGAATTTAATGTCATTTTCATCAAGTGTATATGATTGATATTCCAGCGTCATATCGCCGTTTGGGCTTTCGATTGGGAAGGTCGTCCGAAACACATCCTCCAAACCGACTTCCTCCGAAGTATTTTCGCTCCGGTGTGTTCCGCGGCATAAAAATTTTTCATAAGATGCGAGCTGAATATCAATTAAATTAGGCAGCTCCATAAAATTTTGGATATTTTTTCCGATATATTGGCGATTAACCGTTTTCCGCACAGGCATCCCGTCTTCCCCCTTCTCTCGCCCAAGCAGCTTCGCGTCTCTATAAAAACTTAAAATAAGCACGCCATACTGCACAGCATATAATTTATCTTACAATCTACCCATTTTTTAAACAGATTTTTTAATAGTTCGTTATTTTTATTACCGTATTTTTTACCTGTTTAAACTACAAAAGCCTCCCCTATTGACGAGGAAGCTCCACATAGCGTTTGAGAAAAAAATCATAGAATCAAACAATAGCCGACTGCACTACACAGCCGGCTCATATCAAAAAAATTAAGCAATCGTAATCTCTGCACCGGCAGCTGTCATTGCCTCTTTAATCTTTTCAGCTTCTTCTTTAGAAACATTCTCCTTCAATACTTTCGGAGCGCCTTCTACGAGTTCTTTTGCTTCTTTAAGACCAAGCCCTGCAACAACGTTTCTAACCTCTTTGATTACGCCGATTTTCTTGCTGGGGTCTGTCAGACCTTTAAGCGTTACGGTAAATTCAGTCTGCTCTTCAGCTGCTGCTGCACCGCCTGCAGCGCCGCCGGCAACAACTGCAACGGGAGCCGCCGCTGTTACACCGAATACTTCTTCCATCGACTTAATCAATTCGGAAAGCTCGAGAATAGTCTTCTCTTTGATTGCCTCAATAATTTGTTCATTTGTTAATGCCGCCATATTATCTTCTCCTATAAATTAAAATTTCACAGCTCATACAAGCCGCAGTAACGGCAGACAGGAAGACAGCGCATGAAGCCTGACTGCCGCATTCGGAATTACGCTTCTGCCGATGCAGGCGCAGAGTCTGCAGCGCCCCCTTCTTTATCAACAATAGCTTGAAGAGTACGCACAAACTTTGCGGTCGTTGCATTGACCGTAGACATAAACATTGCAATAAGTTCTTTTTTGCCGGGCAATTTAGAGAATGCTTCGATTTTTGCAGCATCATAGAATTCCCCGTCAACCACAGCACCTTTTACCACCAGTGCAGGAGTTTCTTTTGCAAATTCAAACAACGTTTTTGCAGCAGCGTTTGCATCTTCGCTCATCATCGCAACTGCAGTAGGCCCGACTAAATAGTCTTTAACATCCAAATTCACGGAGTCGAAAGCGATGCGTGCAAAATTATTGCGCACGACTTTGTAGGTACAATTATTTTCACGGAGTTTTGCGCGCAGCTGTGTAATCTGCTCGACAGACAACCCGCGGTATTCTGTAAAAATAAAAGACGAAGCAGCTTTTAACTCATTCGTAATATTTTCGATAGCAGCCGTTTTTGCAGGCTGCGGTTTATGCGCTCGCAGTGCCATCTTATTCTCCTACCTTATAATCTACCCAGACACCCGGCCCCATCGTAGAGCTGACAGAAACCGATTGGATAAAATCAGCCTTCGCATCGGCAGGCTTTTTTTCGTCCAATTTCAGTCAAAAGGATCGTAATGTTTTCGGCGATTTTATCCGTATCCATCGAAACTTTACCGATTGCAAGATGAACAACGCCGGTTTTATCGGCACGGAATTCAACACGACCTTTTTTAAGCTCATTGATAGCAGCGCCGATATCAGCAGTAACCGTTCCGGTTTTAGGATTAGGCATCAAACCTTTCCGACCAAGCACCATACCAAGCCGCCCGACATCTTTCATCATATCAGGGGTAGCAACAGCGATATCAAAATCAAGCCAACCACCCTTAATTTTTTCGATATAATCGGCAGCACCGGCATACGTAGCTCCGGCATCCAAAGCTTCTTTCACACGGTCTTCTTTACAGAACACCAACACACGCTTCTCGCCTCTAAATTGATGTGGCAAAACAACAGTATCACGAACGCTCTGATTCTTACCCAGTTTCAGACTGACATGAACTTCGACCGTTTCATCGAATTTTGCAAACTTCAGCTCTTTCACCAATTCTACAGCTTTGGGAACAGAGAAAAGAGCAGCATTATCGTATTTTTTTAACGCATTGCGGTAATTTTTTCCGTGTTTCATTAGCGCTCTACCTCCACACCCATACTTCGTGCAGTTCCCGCAATAATTTTCTTTGCAGCCTCCAAATCATTTGCAGTAATGTCCGGCATCTTCATCTTAGCAATTTCTTCAAGCTTTGCTTTTGACAAAGTTGCAACCTTCTGACTTATCGAATTTGCAGAACCTTTTTGGATATTACATGCCTTTCTGATTAAAACCGCAGCAGGCGGAGTTTTCAAGATAAAAGTAAAGCTTTTATCCGAATAGACCGTAATAACAACAGGAACAACCAAGCCCGGCTCCATCGATTTTGTGCGGTCGTTAAATTGCTGCACAAACTGAGGTGCGCTTACACCATGCGGCCCAAGCGCAGGACCTACAGGCGGAGCAGGCGTTGCCTTTCCGGCAGGACACTGCAATTTAATAACCGCAGTAACCTTTTTCTTTGCCATAACCATCTCCTTCTGGTACTAACGGGAAAACATTCCCTCCCATAAATAAAAAACTAAAACACTAAATCAACTCAACCTGAAGCATATCAACTTCAACAGGGGTTGTCCTACCGAATATAGCAACCATCACTCGCAGTTTATTGCGATCTGCCATAACCTCTTCTACAGTGCCGGTAAAGGTATCAAAAGGCCCTTCTATAATTTTAACCTGTTGACCGGGCGTAAACATCTGCACGGATCGAGCTCTTTCGCCCTTAATCTCCCCTGACTTCTGCAAAACACTTTTTGCCTCATCAGCCGAAATAGCCTGAGGCCGAGCATCGCCGACAACACCCAAAAATCCGGTAACACCATGTATTCTTCTAATCGGAGCACACACCCCTTTCCAGTTTACGGCAGGCAAGTCCATTTCAATAAGGATATAACCGGGCAGGAATTTTCGGCGAACAACCCGCTTTTTACCGTCTTTTACCTCAGTCAATTCCTCTTCGGGAATCTTGATTTCAGAGATAACTCCCGCAGGAATCTCACCGTTTTCCATTAATAGACGTATTGCACGCTCCACTCTCTTTTCATAGCCCGAAAAGATATGTAGAATATACCATTCTTTTGCCATAACCGTTCCTTAAAAGAACCAGCCAAGGCAAGCAACAAAAAACGTATCAACAATACCAAGAAAAACAGCAACAAGAATGGTAGAAACAATAACAACCTTCACAGCAGAAACGACATCATCACGAGTAGGCCAAACCACCTTGCGCAGCTCAGCAACACACTCTTTTCCAAAAGTAATTATTTTTGACATATCTACCCCTTATTTATGAAACAGGCCAGGAAGGACTCGAACCCTCAACATTCGGTTTTGGAGACCGACGCTCTACCATTGGAGCTACTGACCTCTATTTAAAAGCCGCAGGCCATCGGTCGGACTTCAAATACTTATTTAACTTTTGTTTCTTTATGTACGGTATGCTTACGATCAAACGGACAATATTTACTTAACTCAAGCTTACCCTGAATATTTTTCCGATTTTTTGCGGTTGTGTAGTTCTTCCGCTTACATTCAGTACATTGTAATGCGATAAGCTCAACAGATGTTTTCTTAGCCATCACAAACCTCCTATAAAACAAAAAGCTTCCGAGCGGAATCGAACCGCTGACCCCAACCTTACCATGGTTGTGCTCTGCCGACTGAGCTACAGAAGCAGAATGACGCTTGAGAATACCAGAAGAATAAGAAAGTGTCAAGGACTCAGAAAAAATGCATCAGATATTTTTTTGAATACCCCCCGCAAAAAAAGAGACTGCCCAACCAGAGTTTCGCCGCAACACGGCTCAAATGGTTGTCCAGTCTCTTTTTTTGCGGAATTTGTGCTATAATTCTCTGATGCATTTTTCCTTCTTTTAAGAAACTGATTGAAATTTTGAAGAAAAATTCAATCAGCGGGCATAAGGTCTCAATAACTTCACGGATTAAAGAGGCCTTTCTCAGGGGCGCGTACCCGTACCATCGCTGTATAAGCATCTTTGTTTTTTTCAATAAACTCATCAACCGGTATCAGCTCGCCGTCCTCATATATGTCAAGATGGAATGCTCCAAAACCGTCAAAATACGGAAAGAATACGGCTATCCGCTCATACGTTCTCAGCTCCGTAGCCGAAGACACCGTGCTGATACATGCAAGATAAAAGTGATCAGGTTCGACGATGGCAAAATAATATAAAAGCGGTAAAAGATACGATGTTTGATATCCTGCATATCGTTGATACCCCAAAAAAGCAGGTTGTTTTACCGATCCCGTTTTTGCACTCGTACTTACCGGAATTGCCGCTCCGGTAAGCGCAAAAGGACAGCTATCTACATCCAAACCGGAAGAGTCGGGATAAACAGTGCGCTTCAAATTTAAGCTTAAAGCAGCGGCGCCGAGATTCCGTATCCAATCCAATCCGAAAAAGATATTCTCGGTATCCAGATACGGCCTTGTAAAATGAGTTTTAGGCGCATCGGTCTCGCGTTTTAACGCTTCAACAACCGTCCCCTGCCCTGCAATAGGACGAATAATCCCATCGATAACCCACTTTGCAAAACCGGCCGAATCAACACCGCCAATTACTTCAGAGCGGATTTGGTCGATATTCATCGCAGCTGTTATTTCCAATTCCGTTTGCGGCTGGGAATTACTGATATGCACCGGCTTTCCGTCATGGTCAAAGCAACCGTCTTTCACCCGTACCAACCGATACCGGAGATTTTCAACTATGCGCGACATCGATTTAACGGGGCTGTTATCACGCGGCGGATTAAACAAATCCCATGGAATGATTGACTGACTTAATGCTTTCAACCGTAAAAGCGAAATATGATAGAGTGTTTCAAAAGGAACGCCTATAGCGATGTCTTTCCGCACATAAGCATTAAAAAGACATATATCGATAAACGACTTCCCGCTATAAGCCTTTTGGCTTGCAGGACGGAGAGAAACCGAAAGGGCAGGATTTTCACGCGGATATATTTTAATCGACAATGGAGCGCCGGTATCAGCCCTTCGGTACAGCATCCACGTACCTTGCGGCACGAGATTGTGCTCCGGCAAACTGTAATCGGTAAGATTAGGAATAATAGAAATGATATATACATTCTTACTGTCTTCCGCATACTTTCCCGATACCGTAAACGTATTTCCTTTTGAATCCGTATGCAATTCGGGCGCCTTTTTGATAACTTTTTCAATCGGCGCGGAAAGCCATGAACCGGTAATCGATCCTCGAACTTCAACAGAATCCGGTATTTGATCAAACGGATAAAGATGTATGGTTTTCGGATCTTCACCGGCTACCGTTTCTACCGTAATAACGGATTCTTTGCTCTCGGCATCTTGTTTTACTGCCGGGGAATTCGGTGAGGACACATCAGCTCCAAAAGCAGCCGCTATACTTATGAATATGAGAATACTCCCTATCAGATAAGAAGGTATCCTAAAATGAACGCTTTTCATACTTCTATGGTATCGGCATTTCCGTATTATATCTTAAAACACCATCGAAGGTACTTAAAGTCAATGAAGTTTTTCGGCGCATCCTTCAGTCTTCCAATTCGGGAATCCGATCTTTCAGTTCACGCAGAAACTGCTCGCCGCTTACTCCTTCCCTCAAACAAATAAATACGCAATTATCACGGCCTGCAACAATACCGAGAACGGATTCAAACCCCATATTTTCAAGCGCCATCGAAATAAGCTCGGTATGCCCTGAGTACGTTTTGATAACCGCCATATTTCCCGAATAATCTATAGAAATATACCCGCGTAAAAAATCTTGGATGCCCGCCTGCTCGGTTTCACGAGGATGGTCTTCACTCGGTACCGTATAGACATAATCACCCTTTCCGTTGGAAACCTTGCTCACCTTGAGCATTTTTAAGTCGCGCGACAAGGTTGCTTGAGTAACGGAAAACCCCTCGCGATCCAAATAGCCGAGCAGCATTTCCTGTGATTCAATCGGGTATGATTTTATCAATTTTCTGATTGTTTTTAATCTTGTTAGCCGCTGTTTCACTTATGTCACCTATGGAGTAATAGTGCATAAATATTCAAAAAAGTCAATAAAAATAAAAAATATAGACAAAAATATGCATAATCTTGCATAAAATTTCGCACGGAAGGCAGGCAACCGCTTAAAATATTGCTAATGCGGATGCCCTAGTCGATTACCACGGTTCTTAAAGAATGAGCATGGCATCGCCGTAAGAGAAAAAGCGGTATTTTTTTTCTATTGCATGGCGATAAGCTGCAAAGATGTTGTCGCGGTCGGCAAATGCGGATACCAGCATAACGAGGCTCGATTGCGGCGTGTGAAAGTTGGTAAGAAGCGCACCGGTAAGGGCGAACTGAAAGCCGGGATAAATGAATATGTCGGTTGCCTGCATTCCGCGACTCAACTGCTGCGTATCGGATTTCCATGCGGATTCGAGCGTCCGTACCGAAGTTGTCCCTACAGCGAGAATGGTTTTACCGTTGCGGTGAGCCGCTTCCACTGTTGTGGCTGTTTCGTCGGAAATAAAGAATTTTTCGGAGTGCATCGTGTGTTCTTCAACCACTTCAGTCCGCACCGGTAGAAATGTACCGAGGCCGACATGCAGTGTTACGGCGGTTCGTGCAATATGCCGCTTATCCAGTTCCTGCAAAATCGGCTCCGTAAAGTGGAGTCCGGCAGTAGGCGCCGCAACCGAACCGGTGTTCTTTGCGTATACCGTCTGGTACCGCGCGGCATCTTCATCCGTGCCGCCGCGCTTGATGTACGGAGGCAGCGGGATATGACCGTTGGCTTCCAGCCAACGGTCATCAATGCAGCGGTCAAAACGTATATATTTGCAATCGACTTCCGCTGCATTGGGGGAAGGAGGTGGAATCAGCACGGCACGGGTGCCGTCGTTAAAGGTGTATTCCTTCCCCTCCCGCTGCCGCTTGGCACGCTTTACGATGGTTTTCCACACAAAGCCTTCGTCGAGCGGCTCAATCAGCAAAAATTCAGTTTCACCGCTACCGGTATGGGCATACAAACGGGCATGGCGCACCTTTGTGTTGTTAAACACCATTAAACAATCGGGCGGCAGAAAATCGGGCAAGTCGGAAAACATCGCATCGGTTAATGTCCCCGTCCGTCTATTTAACACGAGAAGTCGATCCTTCCCACGTTCGGCTGAAGGATACTGCGCAATTAATTCTTTCGGTAAGTCAAAGTCAAAATCTTTTGTAAACATAATGCCTCAAAAACGGAAAGCACTATACCCGAAACCCACCACCAGTGACAAGGCAATCGCTTGAAATATCTCCGGTGCGGTTTATCTTGGATGTTTAACTGCACTGGGTCTATCTCCGTTCTTGACGCACAGAAGCCATTCTTTCGGTTCGGGGATTTCAAATTTCAACGGTTCTCCTGTAAATGGGTGATTAAATTCAAGCGTCCGTGCATGGAGAGCAAGCCGCCCGAAAGGATTGGTTTTTGCTCGGTAATTTTCATCTCCGGCAAGAACATACCCTTTCGATGCCAAATGCGCCCGAATCTGATTCTTTCTTCCCGTTTCAAGGCTTAATTCAAAAAGCGTATAATGAGTCCCGCGCTCAATTATTTTGTAATGAGTTACAGCGCTTACCATCTTAAAGCGGGCTTTATCATGCGGAACAAAACCTCGATTGTGCGCATTGTATGCAATTTCATCGTTAATGGTGCCGCTGTTCTTCATTACACCGAAATAGCTCCGCGCATAATTTCCCTGCACAGGATTTTCCGCAACCGCACGGTAAATACGCCCCGTTACCAGAGTCTGCCAATGATCCATAATCTTTTTTTGAGCTTTTTCCGTCATTGCAAACATCATTACTCCCGATGTTTCGCGATCAAGACGATGAACTGCAAACGGTCTATGCGCTTGAGAATAGGTTCCTTTTTTGCGCATTATCCGCTCAAGAACTTCGAGAGCAGTCTGCGCGCGGCTCCCCGGATACGGCACGGAAAGCATTCCGTCCGGCTTGTAAATCACCGCAAGATATTCATCTTCATACAGGATGGTAATCTTCTCCCGTCCGAAATCCCGTTTGCATTTCTTGTTGCATTTTATTCCAGCTGTCTTTGTTCCGGTTGTCATACTACGATTATCTCTTTCTTTCTGCCCGCCTTTTCCGCCGGAACATAAAACAGTAAAGCAGGCATTGCCTGCGATCGATTTATGGGAAACGATTTTATTCATATCGATAATAAAATCACAAAAGGCACAACGTGTACAGGGAACGAGGACCCAAGAACCGAAAGTCCACCGGCTTTTTCTGTAAGGAAATGATTTAGATACGTCTAATTTCTAGCCATTTTGCATCTCGTGCTCTATATAAGAGGCGGAGGTTAAACCATGAAACTCAAACGATTGTTATTTTCGTTCTTTGCCTGTATTACCGCCGGTATTCTCTTTCTGCAATGCACGCGGTGCACTCCTCTTACGGATACGCAGTTTAAGGAACCCGTTACGCTTGTTACTTATAACACGCAGACATTTTTTGATGCCGTAGAAGACGGTAGCGAATTCAAAGAATACAAAGGAAGCAAATCCCGATGGACAGCTCAGAAGTATAAAGCGCGTCTCGAACGGCTGAAAGGCACCTTGTTTGCGGCAGGAGAAAAATTGACCGGCAAAAAAGACCGGTTACCCGATATTGTAGTCTTACAGGAGGTTGAAAATGAGCGTGTGATTGAGGATTTTTGTAAACAGCTGCCAAGCGGGGAAAACTATCCCTATGCAATATGCCCGCCGCGTTTGGAAAAAGGGGCATTTACCACAATCATCCTTAGTAAGTATCCCATTGAACGCTATTTTGTGCATCGCCTTTATACCGAGCAAAAGAGAGCGTTGCGAGCATTGATAGAGATTGTATTGAATACGGGGAGTAACGACAAACCGCGGTTATTAACCGTCTTTGCAGCGCATTGGAAATCAAAGACCGGCAGTTCCGACAGTGCAGCTATCCGTGCTCAGCAGGAAGCTCAGTTGATAAAGAAGATTCAAGAGCATAGAGAAAAAAATCCGCGCATTCCTTTTATCGTATGTGGAGATTTTAATCAGACCCTTAAAGAATTTAATCAGCTGAATGATTTTCCGGTATGTTGGGATGTATCGAACTATAAAGCGGAGAACGAAGCAGGCACGCAGCCTGACGGCAGTTATTACTTTAAAAATTCGTGGGAAAAAATCGATCATATTTTCTACGAGGGCGGCGCGGACAGTGGCGCTGATTCAAAAACTGCCTCGGATGACGGAACCGCTTATATTGAACCGCTGTTGTTTTTCGTGCTATATGAACCGCCGCTCGTTGAGGGCGGTAAACCGGTCAGGTACAATGTACTGACCGGCGAAGGATATTCAGACCATTTACCGCTTGGCTTCCGCTTTGAGATACATTAAGGCATCTTTAAAAACTCGGTTAGGGAAACACTGGAGATGTCTCAAAAGTTGGTTACTTTTTCGCCATCCTTCATCAGCAAAGCCTCGATGCGGCTTTGGCAAGCTGCTCACCGGTTAGTCCGGCGCATTCAAGAACATCCTGCCGCGAACCTTGCATAAAGACCGTGTCGGGAAAGGCGCATACTGCCGTTTTTGTACCGGAAAGTCGTTTTTGAACCAAACTTTCCAGATACTGCCCGACACCGCCGATATATGCGCCGTCTTCGATAAAGAGTACGGCAGGGTATTTTTTGACTTTTTCCAAGAAAAAGGTTTCGTCAATGGGTTTTAAGAAGCGAAGATTGTATATATCGGCGGATATGCCTTTTTGTCCGAGCAGCTCTGCCGCCTGAACGGTTTCCGGGAACATCCCGCCGGTGCACACCAGCAGCACATTGCTGTGTTCCGCCGTTACGGTGAACACGCCGCGGCCGGTTTCCATCGGAAGCAAAAATGCGGGGCATTCCGCTGCGCAGGTATTCTTAGGGTACCGTATTGCAACCGGTGCATCCAACTGCAATGCCCATTCAAACATCGCCCGCATTTCCGCTGCCGAGGCGGGAGCGAGCACCGTCATATTGGGAATACTGCGTAAAAAGCAGATATCGTAGAGGCCTTGGTGGGTTTCTCCGTCATAGGGAACCGCTCCCGCACGGTCTATCGCAAAGATAACCGGCAGTTTTTGCAGTGCAACGTCATGGATAATTTGATCGATTGCCCGCTGCAAAAACGTACTGTAAATGGCTGCGATAGGCCGTAAACCGGCCGCGGCAAGTCCGGCGGCAAAGGTTACCGCATGTTGTTCGGCAATACCGACATCAAAAAAACGATCGGGAAACTGCTGCCGGAAGCGCTGAAGTCCTGTTCCTTGCGCCATTGCAGCGGTAATCGCAACAATATCATCCCGCTTTGCCGCCTCATCAATGATAATATGAGAAAATGCTTCGGTAAAAGAGTTTGTACTCGCCTTTTCAATTTTTCCGTCGGCAATATTGAACGGTCCGATGCCGTGGAAGGCGGAAGGATTATTTTCCGCGAGCGGATAGCCTTTCCCTTTCTTTGTTTCAATATGAATAAGTACCGGCGCATCAATATTTTTGACATTGCGGAATACTTTTTCAAGCTCTTTTTCGTTATGCCCGTTCAGCGGCCCGACATACTCAAAGCCGAGATCGGTAAAAAGATTGTTTCTGTAAAAAATCCCCTTGGCGCCCCGCTTTAACCGGTGAATCAAAAAATTAATGCGCCTACCTAAAAACGGAATTTTGCCGACAGCGGTATCAAATATATACTTAAACTGCTGATATCCTTTCCGCACGGTTAAGCGGCTCAGGTATTCGGAAACCGCCCGTATATTCGGAGAGATGGACATCTTATTATCGTTAAGGATAACAACCAGATTCTTTGTAAGCGGGGTAACATTCAGGAGCGCTTCAAAGGCCATTCCTCCGCTTAAAGCCCCGTCGCCGATAACAGCGATAACCTTTCCGCTCTGGTGCTGTAGCTTTCGCCCGATAAGAATTCCCTCGGCTGCTGAAATTGAGGTAGAGGCATGTCCTGTGTTGAATGCATCATGGGGACTTTCTTCCCGTTTGGGGAAACCTGCAAGGCCGTCTTTTAAGCGGAGTGTTGAAAAATTATCATACCTTCCGGTTAGGAGCTTATGAGGATAGGATTGATGCCCCACATCCCATATTATTGCGTCTTTTGGGCTCGAAAACACTCGATGCAGTGCGATAGTTAACTCTATAACGCCGAGATTGCTGGCAAGATGCCCGCCGTTTGCGCCGACTGTTTCCAGAATAACGCTGCGCATTTCCTGCGCTAATATACGCAGCTCCTCACTTGAAAGAGATTGTAGGTCTTTCGGGTCATGTATTGATAAGAGTACGTTTTTATCCATGTATATGTTCAGTGAACTGCCGGATACATAAAAAAAGGGCTGTGAAGATACTCAACAAAGCCCTTTCTCACCGTAATAAAAGCGATAGAACAATACGCCTATAATAATCTTGCAAATAATAAAAGATCCTTCTTATATGCTTTATACACCGGTATAGTGGTATAATCGAGAAGGATACAAGATTATTGAAAACCTCTAAAAAGCGTAATGATATTTTTAGAGGTTACTTGTTCTTATGTCTATTCTTTCGAAGCTTCTTCTTTCGTTTATGCGTTGCTATTTTCTGTCGCTTCCGTTTTTTTCCGCAGGGCACGTGAACACACTCCTTATTTATAAAGATAGGAGATAATAGCCGAACAGCAGTAAAAAGTCAAGGCTGCCGTTTTTTTCCATAAAATAGAGTAGGGCAGTAACAGGGCAGTCGCTTTCTCAGTTTTCCAATTTTATGGAAGAAAAACAGAAAACAGAATATTTTGCGGGATGTTAAAAGAGAGTCTGATGCGTTTACCCTGCTGGCGAATCTGGACAATGTCGGGTTTTTCCGCTATGCTTAACAACCTTGTATGGATTATGTAGAAAGTTTATTTAACACGAATTTTTTAGAGTATGCCAGTTATGTTATTCGCGACCGCGCAATTCCCGATGTAGAGGACGGTTTAAAGCCGGTACAACGGCGTATTCTGCATTCTCTTTTTGAGATGGATGACGGAAAGTTCCATAAGGTTGCCAATGTCGTCGGCTACTGCATGAAGTATCACCCGCACGGGGACGCTTCCATCGGGAACGCATTGACGGTACTCGCCAATAAAAGCCTCTTTATCGACAAGCAAGGGAACTTCGGAAACCTCTTTACGGGGGACGAAGCTTCCGCCCCGCGGTATATCGAATGCCGCATCACCGAATTTGCAAAAGATATCCTGTTTAATCCCCATATTACGCGATATGTTCCTTCTTATGACGGCAGAAATAAAGAGCCGGTTGTATTCCGTGCTAAACTGCCTGTCGTACTACTCATCGGGGCGGAAGGCATCGCCGTCGGCATGTCTACCAAAATACTTCCGCATAATATCCGCGAAATTATCGAGGCGGAAAAAGCCTGCCTTTCCGGTAAATCTTTTACACTCTATCCCGACTTTCAAACCGGCGGACTTATCGACATATCCGACTATCAGGACGGCAAGGGCAAGGTGTTGGTGCGGGCAAAGTTGGATACCTCCGACGATAAACGGATTGTGATCCGTGAACTCCCCTTCGGCAGCACTACAGAAAGCCTCATTGCTTCTATAGAATCGGCGTCGAAGTCGGGAAAGATAAAAATTTCGGAAATTAACGACTATACGGCTGAACAAGTAGAAATAGAACTCAAGCTGCCGCGCGGCGTGTACGCAGCGGATGTTGTTGATGCGCTCTATGCCTTTACCGATTGTGAGCAATCGATCTCCTGTAATTTGCTGGTCATTCAAGACAATCTGCCGGTTCAAACGACTGTTACCGAGGTGATTAAAACTCACGCGAAACAGCTGACCGCTTTGCTGAAAGATGAACTTTTGTATGAGCAGGAGATGCTGACCGACCGGTTGCACTTGAGAACACTCGAGCGGATATTTATCGAAGAGCGGATTTATAAAAAAATTGAAACGATGAAAACTGCCGAATCGGTCATTAAGGCTGTCATCAAAGGTTTTGAACCGTTCAAAGCGGAGCTGATACGGGAAGTAACGGAAGACGATGTAGACCGGCTCCTCAAAATCCCCATTCGGCGTATTTCGCTCTACGACATTCAAAAAAACCGTGCCGAAGTGCAGGAAATTTCCGCCCGGCTCAAAGAGATTGCCCGTCTTTTAAAGAATCTCAAAAAATATGCCCTCAGCGTTCTTGACGGAATCCTTGCGAAACTGCCGCCCGAAGTTACGGCGCGTAAAACGGAGATTACCGGCTTTACCAAGGTAGATGTAAAAGAAGCCGTTAACCGCGATTTATCGCTCCGCTATGACGAAGCAACCGGCTACCTCGGCACTGCCGTAACTACCGGAAAAGAAATACTCAAAGTTTCGCCGTATGACCGTGTTTTTATCCTGCGCAAAAGCGGGGTGTACACCGTTATGGATGTGCCCGACCGGCTCTTTGTCGATACCGGTATGTGGTATTGCGGGTTTGCTGAAAAAGAATTATTGTCACAAATCCTCTTTACGGTTATTTATAAAGATGAGAAAACACAGTATCCGTATATCAAACGGGCACGGGTTGAATCTTATATATTGAACCGTGATTACCTGTTCGTACCGGATACGGCGACCGTACTCTACGCAAGCACGGCTGAAAATTTTGAGTTTACGGTGCAGTACGCGCCCAAGCCTCGGACAAAGAAAAACGAAGCGCGCTTCAAAACCGCGGATTATCCCGAAAAGGGATTAAAGGCGCAGGGGGTACGCCTTGCGGAACGGGAAGCGGAAGCGGCGGCGCCGGTAGCGAAAAAAAATACTAAAAAGTAATGGTGAATCTCTAAAAATGTGAGTTTTTAGAGATGACCAAAGGTTATGCTGAGTTGTCTTTGTCCGGATAATTCAGTACCTTGTAGGGAGGAACACTGCCTATGCAAACAATCAATGAATTGGGACATTATACCTTTCAAGCGATGCTGGAGAATAGCATCAAGCGGTTCGGGGCACGTCCGGCGCTTTCATTTGTGTCGGGAGAGCCGATTTCATACAATGAAGCCGGTAAGCAAATAAAACAGCTGCAACAAAATTTGTATCGGCTTGGCGTTAATCCCGGTGATAAGGTCGCAATTTACAGCCACAGCGTGCCCCATTGGGGAATCGCCTATTTTGCAATTGTTACGATGGGGGCTATCGCCGTGCCGCTGTTGCCTGATTTTACCGACAAAGAGGTTAAGGCTTGTTTGGAACATTCCGAAACAACGATGATTATCGTTTCGGAAAAACTGATGAGCAGAGTGCCCGAAACCGTTTCCGTCCTCATCGATATTCAGGACTTTTCGGTTAAAAAAGGTACGGAAACAAGAGACGGCGCCCCTCCGCCTCATACCTGCAGGGAAAACGATACCGCTTCCGTTATTTATACGTCCGGTACGACGGGTCGTTCCAAGGGCGTGGAGCTTTCGCATAAAAACCTTGTCTGCAATGCAATCGCAGGGCAGTCCTGCCAACGCATTAACGAGTATGACAGGGCGCTTTCCATTCTGCCGCTTTCGCATGTCTATGAATTTACGATCGGCTTTTTGATGTTCTTTTTAAACGGCGCCTGTGTGTACTACCTTGAAGGGATTCCTTCGCCGCGGATACTCCTGCCTGCTCTGTTGAAAGTACGTCCGACAATGATGCTGAGCGTTCCTATCGTCATGGAAAAAATATACCGGAACAAGATACTCCCGGCTTTTAACTCCTCGCCGTTCCGCGCACGGATGTACCATACTAAGCTCGGTAAAAAAATCCTAAACCGTCTTGCCGGAAAGCAGCTGAAAAAAACATTCGGCGGACACTTGAAATTTTTCGGATTAGGCGGCTCGAAAACCGATACAACCGTTGAAGAATTTTTGAGAGATGCTAAGTTCCCGTATGTTATCGGGTACGGTTTGACGGAAACGGCGCCGCTTATTGCCGGCTCGACCGTCCGCCAAAGTGTTCCGGGCTGGATCGGTTACGCCGTCCCCGATGTCGAGGTTAAAATCGATAACCCTGATCCCAAAACCGGCATCGGCGAACTGTTGGTCAAGGGACCGAATGTGATGAAAGGTTATTACCGCGACCCTGAGCTTACAAAAAATTCATTTACCGAAGACGGCTGGTTCAAAACCGGTGATCTTTTTGTAATGGACAAAAAAGGACATTTAGCAATTAAAGGCCGTTCAAAAAATATGATTCTCGGCGCCAGCGGCGAGAATATCTACCCCGAAGATATTGAGTTTGTACTGAATCAGCATCCGCTTGTAACGGAATCGCTCGTTGTTGAGGGGGAAAAATCATCCCTTGTTGCCTACGTGCAGCTTGATGAAGAAAAACTTGCAGCCGAGGTACAAAAAGAGCAAAATCAAAATAAAGAAGGTTCCGCCATTCAGAATCTACAATCTGCCGTAGCGGACGCTGTTTCGGGCATTACCGATGCAATGGCCTATAAACGGGCGGAAATCTTAAACGAGATTAAATTTTTCGTTAATTCCAGTGTGAATAAGATGTCACGGATCGATAAGATCGAGCAGGTCGAAGCCTTTGAAAAGACCGCCAGTCAAAAGATAAAACGATATCTGTATCATTTTAAGAACCGAGGGAAAAAGGAAGGCGAAGCTCCGTCCGGGAAATAATACATCCGCCGAAACCCTGCGTCTAATTTTGCCGGGGGCAGAATGCGTTTACCCTGCAGAAGTTTGACATTTGAAGGACTTACCGCTATACTTTTTTTTATGCTCAGTAATTTTCATACGCATACGTATCTGTGCAAACACGCTGAGGGCACTCCAATTGATTATGTACGGCAGGCTGCTGCTGACGGTTGTTCCGCACTCGGATTTTCCGATCATTGTCCTTATCCGCATGACGATATGTGGCTTTATTGCCGGATGGCGGCGGCTGATATACCGCTGTACAAGCGCCTTGTTGAAGAAGCAAAAAAAGAAGCCGATTTTCCCGTATACTTCGGCTTTGAGTGCGAATGGTCGCCGCAACACCGCAGCTGGTTTAAGGATGAACTGATCGGCCGCTACGGAGCCGATTATTTGGTGTTTGGTTCTCACTGGTTTCCGCTGCACGGCGGACTTGAATATATCGCAACTGTTACCGAAAGGCGGCGGCTGCATACCTATATCGATTTTACGATTGAGGGGATGCAGTCGGGGTTCTATGCATTTTTGGCTCATCCCGATTTGTTTTTGAGCAGCATCCGGTCTATCGACGCAGACTGTCTTGCCTGCATTGATGCGCTCATCGATGCGGCAAATGATTTGGGTATGCCGCTTGAAATCAATGGGTACGGACTGATTAAATCGAAGGTGCAGCGGGATTACGGCGCAGACTATCAATATCCCGTAGCCACGTTTTGGAAACGGGCAGCGCAAAAAAATGCCCGTATTATCTGCAATGCCGATGCGCACCAAATAGAACAGGTTTTAGCTGGAGTACGAAACGGTATCGACTATGCGGAAGACCTCGGCATACCGATACTCGATGCGGCGGAAGCGCTGGGCTTTGCTCATAAGTAGGATAGGTTCATCGGTATGTTGAAAGAGGGCATTTTTTTGAGGATATGCTATGCATAAGAATACGCCGCATACTGCCGAACGGAAGGCCGCCCGTGCCGTTGTGGAAGGCCGAGTGCAGGGCGTCGGATTCCGCTATTGGACGGTACAGGTAGCGCGGGAATTCGGTATCACCGGTTGGGTACGGAACTGTCCCGACTATTCGGTGGAGATATTTGCGGAAGGAGAAGGCACCGCGCTCTACGAATTTTTCGATGCGGTGCAGCACAGCCATCCACGCGCCTATATTTCCAATTTTACCGTTACAGCGGCGCAATATCAGGGGTTGCATTCGTTTAAAATACAGCATTAGGAACTTTTAATGATGCATCTACTGAGGAGAACATAATGGTTATTAAAATAGTGCTTCCGTTTTTATATCTCGGGTTCGGTTTTCTTGTTGGGAAAACGCCGATCGATATAAAAAATCAGACGGCATATTTGCTTACCAGAATAATTATTCCGTTGATTATTATTTACAATATCTCAACGTGCCGTGCCGACTTATTTGTCAGCATATTCGCTATGATTATTATGATGACGGTAATGATGTATATGAGCCGTCTTTTCAGCGCCGATGCCGTCGAACAGTTATGTTTTTTCTATTTGAATATCGGGTGGCTTTCGTTGCCGATTGTTGCATCGGTATGGGGAGACGGCGCCGCAACCGCCGTACTTTCGCTGTATATCGGAAACTCTCTTTTTGGAAATTCCATCGGCGCAGGGATGCTGATCAATAATGGCGCTGCAAAGATTGATATAAAACGGACACTGAAATCTCCTCCCGTTGCGGCGCTCATTATCGGCATTATCTGTATTCCTTTCGGGGACAGTATCAAACTTTATTTGCCGCCCTTATATCGAATCCTTAAATTGGTTATGAGTATTTTAGGTATGGGTGTGCTCGGTATGTGGCTTGCAAAGATTAAGCTTGAAATAAAAGATTTAAAACTCACGCTTAAACTGGCGGTACTACGGGCGCTTACGGTCGCCTGTTTGATGACGCTCTTTATCTTTATTGCGGGGCTGCTGCATTTGGAATTGGTAACCGCCAATAAGCAGGCGCTGTATATGATCTGTATCTTGCCGCCTGCCGCCAACATTATCGTGCTGGAAACACATTACTGCCATACGGGAAAATCCGCCGGCCTTACCGCGTGGGGAACGCTGTTGAGTTTAGCGCTTATCCCGATCTATATTGTGGTAACACGGCTGCTGTTTTAAACCATGGCAAACGCATCAGGCTGTTTTTTTAATAGCCCCGCAGAATAATTGAGGTCGTTCAACCAGAGTTGAACCTCTTCGCGGTTCAAATGGTCTCACGGCCTCAATTATTCTGCGATTTTTATCTATTCTGCCTGATGCGTTTGCCCGTCCAGCACTGGAAAAAAGTGCGAAATTTTATTTAAAATTTCGCACAGAAGGAAAGCAACCGCTTAAAATATTTCTGATGCGGTTGCTCTGCGTTTTAAATGCTACCGGAGCAGTTAAGCCGTTTCCCAGTTTTTGACGTACCCTTCCAGTTCATCCAGCATTGCAAGAATGTCAGCTTTGTTTTTTTCAGAATAGGTCTCAGCTTCTTTTCCCAGCTTTTTAAAAAACGGAAGCAATGGGGTCAGCTTCGCCATGGGTACCTTTGTCGGATGGTACGTTATCAGCACACTTCCGGTAACGGGATTATGCTCAATGGCTTTGACGATTGACGAGAGCGCCGGAGCTTGCAGGATGGATAATGCCCGTTCGGTGATTGCGGTGTCTTTAAAGACAGGCGCTCGCAGCCGTATGCGGCCGGGGAAAAAGCCGGTAATCATCGCGCATCCTTTAATAGCTTTTGCATGGATTCGATACTGACGGCAATGGTCAGCGAATTATGCAGCGCCGCCGCGAGTGCGGGCGGAATAAGGCCGAACATACCGGCAAACAGGAGCAGTGAGTTGCCGACGATAATCAGCTTGTTGTTTTTATCTATCCGCGACAGTGTTTTTTGACCGAGCTTCCGCACCGTAATTAAACCGGAAAGTCCGTCGTCAGCCAGTACGATATCGGCGGTGTCTCCCGCAATGGAAGAACAATTACCCATCGCAATGCCGACATCCGCGGCGGAAAGCGCAGGCGCGTCGTTGATTCCATCACCGATCATAATCACCTTGTGTCCGGCATCCCTCGCTTCCTGCACATAGCGCACCTTATCTTCCGGCAGCGTCTGTGCATGATATTCCGTAATACCGGCTTGAGCTGCGACTTTTGCCGCCGCCTGTTCGGCATCGCCTGTAATCATAACGCAATTACGCACACCCAATCGTTTCAGCTCGGCGACGGTTTCTGCGGTACCTTCTCGAGCAGGATCCCCAATAGTCAAAATACCGGCGAGCTGTCCGTCAATCGCCAAGTAGAGTAAAGAATAGCCGGATTTTTCGGCAGATTTCTGCACGCGGGCTATCGCTTTGGTTGTCGGAACTTTTTCATCTTCAAAAATAAAATGAGCGCTTCCGATACAGAGCCGCTTGCCCTCTAACGAAGACGCGATACCGTGTGCGACAATGTATTCAACCTTTGCGTGGCGTTCGGGATGTACAAGGTTCCGGTCTTGGGCGGCTTGCACAACGGCTCTTCCCAGCGGATGCGGAAAATGTTCTTCAAGGCATGCAGCGAGCCTAAGCACTTCATCCTTTGCAAAAGCGCCGAACGGATGCACTCCGGCTAAAACCGGTTCCGCATAAGTAAGAGTTCCCGTTTTATCGAAAATGACGGTATCGGCAAGCGCCGCCGCTTCCAAATACTTTCCGCCTTTTATCGAAATACCGTGCTCCGCCGCTTCCTTCATTGCAGAAAGAACGGCAATAGGTGCGGCAAGCTTCATCGCGCAGGAATAATCAACCATCAATGTAGAAATAGTCTTGGTGATATTTCGTGTAAATAAATAGGTTAAGCCGGTCAGTAAAAAATTGAAGGGCACTACTTTTTCCGCGATAAGTTCCGATCGTTTTTGAGCGGCAGCTTTTAAAGATTGCGAGCGGTCGATCATCGCGATGATATTGTTCACCTTTGTTTCCGACCCGACCGTGCGTACACGGATATACAGTTCCCCTTCCAACAGAATAGTGCCGGCAAAGACCGATATTCCGCTCTTTTTTTCTACCGGCAGCGATTCTCCGGTAATACTCGCTTGGTTCACAAGGCCTTCACCCTGTTCAACATTCCCGTCTGCGGGGATTTGGCTTCCGGCGCGGACAACGATAAGATCATCTTTTTTAAGTGCGGAAGGCGGGATTGTCCGTTCTTGATCACCTTCGATGAGATGTACCGGCTCATTTGAAATCAACAGCATTTGCGCCAGATTATTGTACGATTGGCGGCGGGTCAGCTCTTCAATTTCTTCCCCCATATCGAGCAATGTTGCTACAAAACGAGCCGTCTGCGCCTTGCCGTCCAGAACGGCAACCGTCAGCGCCGTTGCATCCAGTAAATCCGTGCTAAAGAATTTTCCTGCAAAGATGGACTGTACCGCTTTTATAATACGCGGGACAATCCTTTTGTAGAGCAACAGATTGCGAAGCGGCATCGGGAGAAGCGATCGTACGGTAACGTCAAAGAGCGTAGACGCTAATACATCGAATACACTTTCGGGTGCAGGAATTTTTGCGACGGAGTCAAGCAGACTTTCATCGGACAGGTATTTGTCTGACAGCGCCCTGAATAAGGCGAGCACCTCATCTTCCGAAAGAGTCTTTACATCGTAATACACTAAAAAGGATGCGACTTTGGGATTAACTTGAATATCGGTTATGCCGTCTTGCACCGCGACGAGGGTTTGCGCAAGGATAGCTTGCCGCGGCAAAATTTCAACCGCATTGTAGTGCAGCCGTATTCTGCCGGGCAGGGAGTGTTTAACGGTTACGTTCATCGATAAATTGATAAAAAGCTTTTATGCGTTTTGCGATTGGTTATATGCAGCTTCGGCTGCGATATCCTGTGCGTCCTCTTTCACCGCTTCCATAAAGGCCACGGCATCCTGTTTAAGCTGCATACCTTTTTCCGTAACTGCTATACAGGCCTTGCGAAAAGCCGGAGTTTTAATAACGGATGCTGCTACGAGACCCGCTGCAACACCTACGCCGAATGCCACCCATTTATTTGAAAACATAGTTTACCTCGCTTAATTATGATAAGAGTACTCCCAAAAATCTCGATTGTGGGAGATACCTATTAAAAGCCGCCAGCAGCTTTGCTGATAAGGCGTTCTCGTGTGTGCAACGATAACAGTTTTTGATAAAAAACGCAATAAGTAGGTAAGTAGGTAAGTTCTTTACATAGAATCGTTATTCACGTTATTCCGTTATTCTTGACACGAAATAGCAATATATGATAGTATCTTCCCCGTCAACTTTCCCCGGTTGTGTAATGGTAGCACCGCAGATTCTGGTTCTGCTTGTGGGGGTTCGAATCCTCCCTGGGGAATACGCCGAAAAACCTCTAAAAATGATTATTTTTAGAGGTTTTCGCTTAGTAGAGCAACCGATGCTCTGTTTTTGGTCCCTTCGTCTATCGGTTAGGACATGAGATTCTCAATCTTAAAAGACGGGTTCGATTCCCGTAGGGACCGGTTCTCATTTTAGATGTACTGTTCCGTTATATATGCAAACCCCATCTTTTTTTCTATAATGATTTTATGAAAAAGTTTACCGGTTTATCTGTCTGCGACGGTCTCGTTGCATGTCGGCTTGTGTGTATTCCTGAAAACGTTATACAGGCCACCCCCGCCTACGCAATTACCGCAGAAAATATTCGCCATGAACAAGAACGGCTGCGGATTGCGGTGCAAGCTGCTCAAGAAGAGCTAAGGCAGGCGCTTACTCAATACCGAACAACAAATGCTCCCTCAAAAGCCCCCGAACAGGCTATTTTAGAATCCCATCAAGCAATGCTTGCCGACGAAGAATTCATGCGCGGTATTTATACGGAAATAGAAACTTCGCTGACGAATGCCGAAGCAGTGCTCAAACGGAAATTAGATGAAGTTACTACGATGCTGACCGCTTCCGGCGACAGCTATCTTTGCGAACGGGCGGTTGATATTCAGGATGCTTACGAACCGGTGTTTTCTCATTTGAATCCGCAGCCTAAGCAACCACCCTCTCGATTTGTCGGCGTACAGCCGGACACCCTGCTTGCAGCACGGGTGTTTAAACCGTCCGAAGTGCTCGAAATAAAAAAACTTGCACCCTGTGGGATTATTATGGAAGAAGGAGGCGCAACCAGTCATATTGCGATTATGGCACGAGCGTGGAACATTCCGACATTGATTGCCGTTCAAGGCCTTATGGAGTCGGCAAAAAGCGGAATGTATGCCGTGCTGGATTCCACGAACGGAACGTTGATTTTGGAACCCGATGAGGAAACCGTCGCTCAAATAAAATCTGCAGGTACTGAACAAATTGAGGTAACCGAAGAAGCACGGGACTATGCGCAAGTGTATACGCAAGACGGTATTCCCGTTCATTTGAGTGCAAACATTGTACTTACGGAAGAATCGGAGATGTCGGCTGTTCAGAATACTGCCGGAATCGGACTCTTCCGCTCTGAATTTTTATTTTTAGGGGACAGTGATATCCCCGATGAAGAACATCAATACATAGCATACCGTACCGTTTTGGAACGGATGGGTTCAAAACCGGTGTTGATCCGCACCTTTGATGCCGGCGCCGATAAAATGCTGAAAGAACAGGAAAACCTTTTGGAACGGAATGCGCTTCTCGGCTGGCGGGGTATTCGGTATTGTTTGGATCGACCCGAAGTCTTTAAGCCTCAGCTGCGGGCGCTGCTGCGAGCGGGGCGTACCGGCAATCTGCATATTCTTCTTCCGATGATCTCCTGTAAAAAAGAAATCATCGCAGTGCGGAAGTTAATCAAAGAGATTGAGCTGGAGTGTGAACAAAATCGGATACCGTATAAAAAAGATATTCCGGTGGGGATTATGATAGAAGTTCCTTCCGCCGCAATCGCCGCCGACCTGTATGCACCGGCGGTCGACTTTTTTTCCATTGGTACCAACGATCTTATTCAATACACGATGGCGGCGGATCGGGAAAACCAAACCATTGCGCATTTAGCCGACTGTTTTCAACCCGCGGTACTGCGGCTTATCCGCCATGTTATCGAAGCGGAACCGCTCCTGCACCGTACCGGCGATTCGCGCGGCGGGTTTGTATCCATGTGCGGAGAGATGGCTTCCAAGGCGGAGGCTGTTCCGCTTCTGCTTGGGATGGGGTTACGCAGGTTCAGCATGGCAGCACAGAAAATACCGGAGATTGCGCAGCGCATCGAATCTATCCGGCTTTCCGATGCAGAGGCTCTCTACAAAGCTGTCAGCCGGTTTGACAGCTCCGAAGAAATCCGCCGCGAAACGATGGAGCGATTCCCACTGTAGGAGCAATATATTATTCATACTTATATTGTATAAAGCTATTTACCTTGTTTCGTTTACAGGTATCTTTAAACAGAATTTTTTCATTAGGATTTTCGTCTCTTACTTTTTCCAATTGCTCAATTAAAACTTCATACGCTTCAGAGAAATTATTGTTCTTCTTATATTTTGCTTTATTAGCTAACAATTTAAAAATCCCATCTTCAATTTTATAGGTGACATTATTATTAACAAGAGAGAGTTTTAATCCTTCTATAAATTCTTCGTAATCTAATGATTGATGGAAAGTTACAAAACCAATTTGACCGGATACAATTTCACCTTGTTCATCGTCAATGTCAATCAAAAACTTATTATATTCTGCCATAACTTTTTGATGGTCATCAAAATCTTTAAACGAAGGATTTATAAGTGATACTGCAAGAGAAGCGGTAATATATGTTTTACCTGTTCCATGCGCCCCTTGTAAAATAATATTTTTCTTTGTACGTAAGATACCGGTATAATTTTTTATTTTATTTAACATATCTTTTTCTCCACTATATATTGAGATGAGATTGATTACATCTTGTTCAGAATACTGATAGCAATTAGAAAACGTAACTCCTCTATTTATCTTTAAATAATCCTTTTCTTTGAGCTTGTAAATACAAACTTTACAGCCGTTAGCAAAACTTTGTGCGTCATAAAAATCAAAGTCAGGATATGTCGAACTAATTAAATCATTTTCATCTATATCTGAAATATCAAAATCTGATAAAGCAAATCCCTCGCTTTTTTACAATGCCAATTGCTTTTACTATACGACCACTATTTATAAGTAATATATCATCGGGCATGACGTTATTTTTAAACTTATCTCTACAATCTTCATCTCCGACAAAAACTATTTGTAACTTCAAAAATACATCAAGAATCTCTCTGTCATTATAATCGATGTAATTGCTCTTTTCTATATCCGCTTCACTGATAATACCTGTTAATTCTTTTACGAGCGGAGATAATGTGATGGTTTGCTGTGTTTCTCCGATAGAGGTTTTGAAAAAATCTTCAACCAACCGCGAAAGACTTTTGTTGTTGTTTGCCACATAGCGTTTCATTGCATCGATAATATCCTTTTCCATTTTTAATGTTAATTTTGCTTGCATCTACAGCACCTCTTGTACGTATAGATATAATTGATACGTATCGTCAAGAATTATTATTTCTGCTAGGTGCTTGAGAGAGCTGCGGTAATTTTCTATAATCACGTCCGATAAGGAAAGAGAATGAGTAAAAATCGCAGGATAAATACAGAAAGAGACGATAGAAATGAAGTAGGCAATACCGATACGATAATGCACGGGCACACAGCAGCGGATGCAGGACTGGAATTTCCAGATGCAGACCCTACAGCTTCGGAAGGAACGGAAGGTGGGTTCGATTACCGCAAAAAATACGAGAACACGCCGCTTGTGGTGATAGCAGGGCGGCCGAATGTAGGAAAGTCTACCCTATTCAACCGGTTTTTGCGGAAGCGCCGCGCTATTACCGACCCGACCCCCGGCGTAACCCGCGACCCCATCGAGGAGCAGGCAATTATCAACGGGAAGCCGGTACGGCTGATGGACACGGGCGGTTTTAAGCTGACCCGCAGCGGCGACAAAAAAGAAGACTTGATGGATGAGCTGGTTATAGAAAAAACGCAGGAAGCGCTCCGCCGTGCCGATAAAATTCTTCTATTATTAGAAGCTTCTGCACCCACAGCGGAAGACGAAGAGTTTATCCGCTTTCTGCGTCCCTACTGGGATAAGCTCATCACGGCGGTAAATAAAACCGAAGGCGGGCGCGGCGAAGCGGAAGCCTATAACTATCTCAGCTTCGGTTTCCCGACGCTCCTGTGTATCAGTGCCGAACACGGGGACAATATCACGCCGCTTGCCGAAGAGATAACCAAGGGCTTGGACTTTTCGCAGGTATGCGAAGCGCCCGCCGATACTGCGATCCGCATCGCGCTCATTGGAAAACCGAACACCGGTAAGTCCACGCTTAGCAACTACCTCACCAAGACCTCCGCATCGATTGTTTCGGAGATTGCCGGTACAACACGCGATGTGGTGGAAGGTGAGTTTTTCTATAAAGACAGACAGTTTATCATTCAGGACACCGCCGGCATCAGGCGTAAAACAAAGGTAAAAGAGGATATCGAGTATTACTCGGTTGTCCGTGCAATGAAGAGCTTGGAACATGCCGACATTGTGTTTCACCTGATCGATGCGGAGGAAGGGCTAACCGAACAGGATAAAAAAATCATCGTGCAGGCGACCAAGCGGGGGCTGGGCGTCATCTTTGTGTTGAATAAATGGGATTTGGTGAAAGGCGAAAAAAAATTCCGCGATGCGGAGCAACATATCAAGATTATGTTCGGCAAGATGGAATATGCCCCGATTGTGCCGGTGTCCGCGCAGAACGGAAGCGGCATTCCCGACCTCTTGAACACCGCACTGGAACTCTTCGATCAGCTCACCAAAAAGGTAGAAACCTCTGCACTCAACCTCGCGCTCAAGGACTGGCTCGAGGCGGTGCCTCCTCCGCACGGGCAGCGTAATTCTTTCACGCTTAAATATATGGTGCAAACTTCCGCACGACCGGTTGAGTTTTTAATTTTTGCCAATAAACCCGACCTTGTCTCCGAATCCTATCTCCGGTACATTACCAACCGAATACGCAAAGACCTCGGCTTTACATCGATTCCCTTTTTGGTACGGGTAAAGGGCAGCCGGGTAAAATGGGAAGACAGGGTAAAACCGTGACAGGCTTTTCCATCGGCGAAGTTGAAAAGATAACCGGCATTAAGGCGCATGTTCTCCGCTACTGGGAGCAGGCGCTGCCCTTTTTGCGGCCGCAAAAGGATGAGCAGGGGCGACGGCTGTATACCGACCATCACCTCGATTTAATCTTCCGTATGAAGTATTTGATTGAGATACGGAAGTTTACGCTTGAAGGCGCAGGGCAACAACTCCTTTCCGATCTTTCCGGCAAGGGAGGGAGCAGCCGTATCACCGAACTTTCCGGCATCCGCAGTGAATTGCTCGATATGTACCGGCTGCTGCAAAGAAATAAAAATGTGTTTAAACCGGCTCCCGAATCCTAACAACCGGATTTGAAGCGGCACCTATAGCTTTTTGGTTTACTGCCGATACTATGAAAGCTATGGTAGTACCTTTACCGAAAAAAATCGCTTTGTTTTTTTGTGCAGCCGTGCTTTATACAGTCGGCGCTTATACCTATGATTCCGTCAATCCTGAAAGGAACACCACCGTACCGCAGGGACAGATTGAATGGAAGCCGGTCTTTCCCCGCGCCCTTTTCCTCGATAGGTCAGAGATTGCCGTGATGGAAACAGGCGGTCTGGCAGGTCCTATTGAGTATCAGGATATTATAAAGAACAGAGAGCGAGCGGAACAAGGCTTACAATCGGTATTGCTCAATAGCGATGTTTTTGCCCTGTACGGAAAGCCTAATGCCCGCACGATGGGGATACTCGGTCAGTATTCGCTTGAAGAGATTGAACCGATTATGAACGAATTCGTTAAACTCTACGACTCCGCAAACGGCAATCGAAAAATCATCCCCGCATTTTATATCATTTACGGTACCTGTTGGCCTGCCGGCGAAATCGGTATACTTTCTACCGCTATTGTAGAGCAGTATATTACATTTGCAGCGGAACGGGGTTGGTATGTGTTCCTCGACCATCAAATCGGAAAGTATCCGGTTGCCGAGGCAACGAAAAAATTGCTCCCGTTCTTAAAATATCCGAATGTTCATCTCGCACTTGATCCCGAATGGCGTACCACAAAACCGATGCAGGAAATCGGCTCTGTGACGGCAGAGGAAATCAACGAAGCGCAGCAAATAATACAGAACTATATGATTGAGCATGGTATCGGCGGCAGGCGTATGTTGGTTATCCATCAGTTTAATGCGCGGATGATTAAACAGCGGCAATTAGTAAAAAGCAATTATGAGCGGGTGCAGCTCATCCACTGTTCCGACGGTTTTGGATCGCCGAAGTTAAAAAAAGAGACGTATGCGTATAATGCAGCGGCAAAAAATATTCCGCTCAAATCTTTCAAGCTTTTTTTGAAGCCGATGGTTGAGGGCGCCGGGTATGATATTCCAATTATGAAACCGGAAGAAGTATTTTCGCTTAAACCGCGCCCATATTTGATTATGTATCAATAGGAAGGAACGTTGGAGATGGGGGGAATTGAACCCCCGTCCTAAAAAGAGATACAGGAGCATCTACAGGTTTATCGGCGCGAGGTGATTGTCGGGATCCGGTGTCAGCGCCGAAAGCGTCGAATCCGTATTGCGGGAAGTGTCCTTTCTACCGTCCGCATCCGGTAAAAAGCAAGCTCCGAATAGCGTCGGAACTCTACCTCGCTCGGAAGCAACACTCGGTAGGTTCCGCGATTACGCAGCTAATGCGTAGTCGGAACTGTCATTGTTGGCAGTTATAAAGTTTGCCGCTTTTTAGGAGCACGGCTCTCCACCTGCAACTCAAGCCTCTGCTTCCTAGTCGAAACCGGAACATCCCCATGCTTGGTTTGATCGAATATACGGATTTATACGGTTACTGTCAAGCCTGTTGATTCCGATTGCTTCTGATGCAATGCGTATACTTGCAATTTTTCATATCCATTGTTATAATTTTACTATCATAATTCCGGAGGAATTTTATGCAAAAGATATGCCGTTGTTTCATTTTCTGTATTATACTGTTCGGAGCAGTAAGCGTATTTCCGCTCGCAGCCGAATCAAAAGAAGCTGATGTATATTATGTCAACACTCAGCTTTTGAAGATATTTACCCATCCAAAGGGTTACTATGTCATCTATCGTCGGGCAGGGTTAGAGACCGGAGAAGCATTTATCCCGTTCGAATGGTTCAGCCCAAAAGAAAACAAGGCTGATATTGCGTTTATTAATACCCGTATTAATCCCTATCTCTCTTTCTTTATCCGCGATGGAAAATGTGAATACATTAAAATTTCTGCTCCACGACAAGATTTAAATACCCCAACATGGGGGCTTTTATCCAATCCTCAACAATATAATGATAAATTTGACGGAGTAGAGTCACTCGCGCTTGAGTTCTAATCCGTATCGGAAATTGGCATAAGGAGTTCTAAAAATCCGATTGATTTTCAGAGCTCCTCGTCGGCTTAAAAATAGCTTGGAGCTATATGCCTGTTTTCCATTTAAACTAGGTTATTCATGGCTAATATTATTACACCTGCCGTTCCGCAGAAATTAATCGATTTTTTGCATTCATATCCGATGTTCCTCATAGCCGGTCATAAAGAGCCTGACGGAGACTGTATCGGAAGCAGTATTGCGATGTCTCTTTTCTTACAACGACTCGGAAAAAAAACGCAGCTGCTTTCTGCAGGGCCGTTCCAACGGTCTGAAATACGGATATATGAATCGCTTTTTTTCTGCGCAGGTACCGGAAGCGCTCATCAAACACCCTGAAAACACAGGCGTCATCATTGTTGACTGTTCGGGAATAGATCGGACGGGCGACATTGCCGAACAATTAAAAAACTTTCCTTCAATCTGCATTGATCACCACGCTACCAATACGATGAATGAAGCAGGATCGCTTGTATATGCAGAAGCTCCTTCAACAACATTTATTATCCAAACAATCATCGAAAAGATGACCGGCTCCGTAACACGGGATGAAGCGGAGATGCTGTTTTTCGGGCTTTGTACCGACACCGGTTTTTTCCGCCACTTGGATGAACGGAGCGGCGAGGTTTTTGCTCATACAGCACGGTTGGTACAGGCGGGGGCAAACCCGAAATACACCTTTGCAGCCATTAACGGCGGTAAGTCATTCGGCTCACGGACGCTTATCTCGCGCGTATTAGCCCGTATGAAGCCGTATTATGACGGAAGGCTTATCGTTTCGTATGAAACGTATCAGGATAAGCAAGAAATCGGCATCGAAAACAGAGATTCCGATATGGCATATCAGCTTATCCAGAGCATTGCAGGAGTAAAGGCAATTTGTATTGTCCGGCAGGATACCGAAACACATTGCAGCGTCGGCTTCCGATCTCTCGATACCATCGATGTTAGCATTATTGCCTCTTCATTCGGCGGCGGCGGGCATAAGCAGGCCGCAGGGCTTTATATAGAAGGAATTGCCGAACAATTAATACCGAAGTTTGTCGCAGCGTTTGCCCCGCAGTTTCAAAATTGATATTTACAGGGCAACCGCATTATAAAATATTTGCAGCGGTTGCCTTCCTTCTGTGCGAAATTTCATAGGTATAAGGTGAGCGTCTACAATGACACCGCTCACCTTAACCGTCAAGTTTTCTTTCGAAAACTTGCGTATTGATGTGTGCGCTTTTCGCGCACGAATGCAACAGTTTCCAAAATTCATATTTTGTTCAACTGTTGCATTTTAAGGAAATAAAATTTCGCACATTTTTCCAGCAAAGGGGGAAACGCATCAGGCAAAATAGATAAAAATCGCGGAAAAATTGAGACTGTGAGACCATTTGAACCATCTTCAACTGTTGTACATCCGTGTACAACAGTTGAAGGCGAATTTTGGCAAAGCCAAAATATCGCTGCTATATGGAACCACTGCCCTCCTTGGCAGTTCCGGTTGAGTAGTCTCAATTTTTCCGCGGGGGTGTTAAAAAAACGACCTGATGCGTTTCCCCTGTTGATATTCATTCACCTCTTTACATAATATTCCTTTTACAGTATACTATCCTGCGTTTTATTTTGAATGCTGATAGATAAAGCTAAGGAAGGTGAACTATGGCACGCAGATGCGATATTTGTGGAAAAGGGCCGATGAGCGGTAATACGGTTAGTAAATCAATGAATCACCAACGCCGCGTATGGCGCCCCAACCTTATCGACGTAAAAACGGAAATTGATGGAAGAACGTTAACCCTGAAACTGTGTTCCCGCTGCTTAAAGAGCAACTATGTTGTTAAGAAAGTCTAAGCACCCGTTTTTTATTCTTGTTAAAAAGAGTCCTCAGTAAGGACTCTTTTTTTATATCTGCTCGATATTCCAACAAAATCACCTGAGGTATAAGGAATGATACGGTATAGATACAAAAAAATAGTATGCATTTCGATTTTATTGACTACCCTGCTCTTTATCGCCCATGTTCAACTGATAGCCCATCCGCATCTTTTCGTTTCCACTCAAACCGAGTTCGTATTGAACAACGGAAAAATTCAAGGTGCGTATGAGACATGGACATTTGATCGTTTTTTTAGCGCGGATATTATTCAAGGATATGATCTGAACCGAGACGGTCTTTTTGATAGAGCTGAAACAAAGGATGTCTATGACAATGCCTTTATCAACACTAAAAACTATTCGTATTTTACCTTTATCCGGCAAGGTGATAAACGGGAGAGCCCTGCACAGGTGAGCGATTTTTCGGTACGTCAAAAAAACGGCATCGCTTCGTATCGATTTTATGTTGATTTGTCAAAATACAACGGCAATTTCTACTTTGCTGTATACGATTACACCTTTTTCTGTGATTTCCGATATGATGAAAAGACGCCGGTGGTTTTTACCGGAGCTTCCGGCAAAACGATGCCGACATACACGATTGTCGAAAATAAAAAATATCCGGTATATTACGACCCTTTTGATACCGCCGATATGACAATGACATACAATTCGTGGAAGCCGGGATTACAAACATATTATCCTAGAGAAATTCATATTACCTACTAAGGAACACCACATAATGCGATACGGAGTAATGCTGAAAAATCAATATAAATACGTTTTATATTATTTGAAAAGGAAACACATAGGAGTAGAAACGATACGGCTCGGAATTATCCTGTTTGTATTCTGTATTATGACCGTCGGGCTCTGGGCAAACCCCTTTACCGGCAAAAAAGATACGCCTGCACCCATCCGCACGGAAAAAACGGCTGATTTTATTGTGAACCGGCAAGCTCAGCTGCATACAAAACTCGGCGACTCCATCTATGAGTGGACACAGACAAATTCTGCACAGGCATTCTGGACAATTATCGCACTTGCTTTTTTTTATGGGATTGTACACGCACTGGGACCGGGACACCGGAAAACACTCGTGTTTTCATTTTATCTGACACGCCAAGCCCCTGCGTGGGAACCTGCCGTCACCAGCCTTATCTTAGCGGGACTACACGGCATAACGAGCATCCTATTACTGTTTATCTTTCGCAATGTGAGCGGCGCATTATCCGCACATACCGACTCTGCAGCAATTTACCTTGAAGGTTTTTCCTTTATTCTGCTGATGCTGCTTTCCGTAGCTTCCATCCTCCATTTGTTGTCCGGTATATTTCCCAATCGTTTTCCCCGCTTTCGTTTCAGCCGCCGCTCACTCGCACCCGGGCAAAGCAGCAAACCGGCGTATAATACCGGCAGCTACGGTTCCGCACGGTATAAAAACCACCGCCCGCAGTACAGCAGCGCCGGAAACATACAATGGGGTGCTTTTTTACTCAGCGGCATATATCCCTGCCCCGCTGCCTTACTTGTACTGGTACTGGTTTCTACGTTGGATGCGGCAGGTATCGGCATCATCGCGGTTATCGGTATGTCGATAGGCATGGCAATTCCGATTACTGTCGCAGCATACCTCGCATGGACAGGACGGCAGCGTTTGTTTAAGCGAATCGGCAAAACGCAAAAATATGCCGAAACAGCCGCATTAGTACTCTCGCTGGCAGCCTACAGTGCAATCTTTATCTTTTCACTTACCGCAGTACTTCCCTTCATCAAAAGCGTGATAGGGTAATTCTATGGACTACCTAAACCACCTCTACGGCAGAGATATAAAAACCGTAAAAAAATTACAGCACGGAACAGTGCATACCGTCAAAACACGGAACGGAATATGCTACGTTACATCGTATCGTATTTTCCCCGGTGTGAATGTTATGTTTAACGACATCCATACCGATACATTATGTCCACCTTCCGCTGCGGATCTGCTCAATAACAATATCAAGCAATACGAACTGAACCATTGCAGAGAAGGCGCATTTGAATCGATATTAAAAGACGGAACACAGGTCAGCATGAATGCCGGTGACTTTGCAATCAATCCTTTAGAAAATTGTTCGCAGCATTCTCGGTTTCCGATACGGCACTATCACGGTATCAGCATTTACATTATTCCGGCGGAATTAGGAGAAGAAGCCCGCACCTTGCAGCAGTATTTTTGTATCGATTACGGAATCATTTTAGAACACCTGTGTAAGAACGGAACCCTCTTTTTGAAACGAGCAACGCCCGAACTTGATCATATATTTCACGAAATGTATCACGTGCCGGAAGAAATTGCCGTTCCGTATCTAAAAGTAAAAATACAGGAATTGTTTTTGTATTTAAGCATATTAAAAAGCGGCATCGATTTTATCGACCGTGAATACGCGCAAAAAAACAATCGGGAAATTATCAAACGCCTCCATCAGTTTGTCATAAAAAACTCAAATAAAAACTACAGTTATGCGCAGCTTTCCGCCATCTTTCATATTAAAACGACAACAATGAAAACCTGCTATAAATCGGTTTATGGAACAACCATTCACGAAACGCTGGTTTAACTTCGGCAGCCGCAATAAGACTGCCTCGTTAACCGGTGAGTTTGCCATACGGCAAACATCACAGATTATATGTACGCTATCGCGTACTAATTGAACAACTTCCAAAGTTGATACTTTGTTCAGTTGTCCAATTTTAATGGTCAAAAAAGCGCGGCTTCAAAAAGCAATCGATCTTCTTAAAAACTCCTCCGCAAACATTACGGAAATTGCTTTGGAAATCGGCTACTCAAGCCATGCAAAATTTTCGGAAGCCTTTAAGCAAGCCTATAACCTGCGGCCGAGCGAATATAAAAAAATAATCCGGTAGCTCTAAAAAGATACCCGCTTTTTAAAATAGCATCATTATATGGGTGTTGCCGGTACCTTGCTCTAAAACAACTGCTTGCAAGGTACCGGCCGCTCTGTACGGGGCTATCGGTACAACCGTGCAGAGATTGCTGCACGGTTGTGTACAATTTTGTACATTTTGAAAAATGTACAAAATTCCCCTCCCGCCGCTAACGCTGTTTGGAACCGCTGCTTACTGACAGGATGTCAGTGGTTCCAAACAGTATCGAGTTTTTCTTATGAAAAACTCGAAGTTCAGAAATGTCCACGGACGGACATTTCTGAACAATGCCATCCGTGGCACGTTCAAAAATTGACTTCCTTGTCAATTTTTGAATGCGAGTTTTTGTTGTGCAAAAACATCGCTGCTGCGTGGAACCTCCGCCGTCCGTGGCGGTACTGACGGGCTTCTTTATCCGACTTATCGGGTACAACTTGTCCGATTCGGAAAGAACAATAATGTAAACCGATGGTAATATCTTTTTAATTGGAGGTATAAGTTGGGCGGCGAAAATGGTGTCGCCCAACTTAACCGACGAGTTTCGGCTGCTGCCGAAACATCGCAGATCGTATGTGCGCTACCGCGCACGAATGCGACAAGTTTCAGAAACTGATGTTTCTTCAACTGTTGCATTTTAAAGGAGGTATTATTATGTCAAATAGGTTATCCGTAAAGGATTTGGCGACGATCGGTATTTTTTCGGCAATAATGATCGTTGTGTTTATTGCATTCTCGATGATCACCGGCGCGTCCTTATTTTTTAATATGGTGTTGAATGCCGTGTTTGCAGCGTTTATCCTCGCACCGTTTTTTGTGTATATGGCAATGAAGGTCAATAAACCGGGCGTGGTTCTTATTTATAATACGCTGCATGCTGTTTTAACAACCGTCTTTATGGGACCGTTTATGTTTCCTTGGTTTTTTGTCGGCGGAATTATCGGCGAACTTTCCATGTGGGGTAAAGATAGCTACCGGAACTGCAAGCGAATTACCATAGCGTGGATTATTACTTCGCTTACACGAGCCACACACGGTATGAGCGAAATTTGGTTTTTCTATAATGCTTTTGTAAAGACCGGTGTTTCGAAGGAACAAATCGATATACAAACGCAATACTATACCGATCCTAAATGGGTTGCAATCTCATTAATCCTTACCGTTATTGCTGCAATGCTCGGTTGCTATATCGGCAATAAAATGCTTAAAAAACATTTTATAAAAACAGGGTTGTTAAATTAGGTATGGATTTCCGTACTAAATTAGCGGTATTCTTTTGTACGGTATTTTTGGTATCGGTTATTTCCAAGAATACCGTATTTTTCTGTTTAATCGGTTTATTGGCAGCATATAGCGTTTTTCAAAAACACTATCGCAGTATATTCCGCTGTGTTTTTGTTTTACTCATTGTCGAAACAATACAGCTTATTTCGAAGGGTAACGGATTAGGCACAATGCTGCCTGAAATGTTTTTATTTATTATCACTCGAATGATCGCTGTGCTTATATCGGTTATTCCAATCATTAAAACACCGCCGGGAGAATTGACCGCTGTTATAAACAAATTAAAAATCAATAGAAATATTGCGTTGTCTTTTATTTTTATGATGCGTTTTTTTCCGATTATCGGAAATGAATTTAAAGAGATTATCGAGTCTTTAAAATTGCGCGGATTATTTACCTTAACAAAACCGCTGCAAACAATGGAATATGTCTTTATCCCAATGATGTTTTCCGCTTCTAAAACAGCGGAAGAATTAGCTGCTGCTGCGGAAGTACGAGGAATATCCGCTGCCGGAGTACACACCTCTAAGCGGGCTATCGTATTTACCGCCGTCGATTGGACTATCACACTGATCGCTCTTGTTATATCCGCGGGATTATATTATTGGGAACTGCATTAAAAATGATTACATTAGATCATATCTACTATTCATATCCGCAATCGTCAAAAGAAAATCTTGACGATATAACGATGGAGATACAAGATGGAGAGGCTGTCGCTTTAATCGGATTGAGCGGATGCGGAAAAACAACGATAACGCGAATTCTCAACGGGCTTGCCTATACATTTTTTTCAGGCAAAATGGAAGGCAGTATATCGCTTAACGGCATCGACCCGAGCAAAAAAGAATTATATGAAATAGGGCGGATGATCGGCTCTATTTTTCAAAATCCAAAAAGTCAGTTTTTTGCAGAAGTTGTAGAAGATGAAATTGCATTCGGCTTGGAAAATTACGGTATCGAACGTACCGAAATTGTCAAGCGTATTACCGACTCTCTACGTATGATTAACGGCGAAACGTTACGAACAAGAAATCTGTTTCAGCTTTCAAGCGGCGAAAGACAGAAAGTCGCGATTGCATCAATCAATGCACTTGATCCGCCGGTCTATGTATTTGATGAACCTTCTGCAAATCTCGATATGACAAGTGTGGAAGCGCTAAAACGATTAATGGCTTTGTTAAAGAAGAAAGGAAAAACGCTTATCGTTTCCGAACATCGAATCTACTATCTCAAAGATATCATCGATCGGTATTATTACATAGAAGACGGAAAAATTATCCGCTGCTATACAAAGGAAATATTTGAACATTCACCGGTTGAATTTTTTTCAGCAGCAGGGTTTACGCTTATATTCCCTTGACCGTATTGAACCGCACGGAAAAACAATATCCGGAACACGGCGCCTAACAATCGATAACATCTCTTTTTCATACAACAGACAATCGTTACTGGAAAATTTAAGCTATTGTTTTATAAGCGGCACGATATACGGCATCATCGGCGGTAACGGCGCCGGTAAAAGCACCTTCGCAAAAGTACTGAGCGGACTGCTGCGTGAAAAACACGGCAGTATTTCTTCGTGCGGAAAAGACAGCTGCAATGACATAAAACTCAACAGCCGTACACGGAGGAAAACGATATACTATTTGTCAAATAACCTTGACAGTAATCTTTTTGAAGTTTCCGCTGCAGAAGAACTGCGATTAAACGATCCCGCCGCCGACACTGCTGAAATCCTAAAAGATTACTGTTTAGATACCGTTGCGGATACACATCCGCAAATCCTCTCCGGTGGACAAAAACAACGACTAGCAATCGCCGCCGTCTCATTATTAAAAAGAGACGCGTATATTTTCGACGAACCGACGAGCGGCTTAGACGGAAAGAATATGCGCCTTATAGCCGATAAAATGCGAGAATTGCAAGCACAAGATAAAATCGTTATTGTTATTTCTCACGACTATGAATTTTTAATGGAGATTTGCAGTATTGTATTACACTTAAACGGGAATTCATTTACGGAATACACTGCTGCAAGCGATAAAGAAAAGATATTGAACATTTTGCAGCAGGAATAAACACCAAACCTGTTCGGAAACTTCCGTTTCAGAACAGGTCGACTCTGTATTAAAGCCGCGGATTATAAATACAGCTCATAAAATCAGCTAGGTGCAAAACGAATTCTTAAAATCGGCTTACCTTGTACTCTGCCTTACACTTGCCGCGTAAATTTTTCGGTAAAAAATACCAAGTTCTTTGCAAGGAATACGGCAGAATAGGTAATAATACTGCCCGCGCATAAAAGCGCAAATGAGATGCAGAAAGAATCGCCGAATTGGCTTAAACCGATTTTTCCGATATCGCTGAACGGCAAAAAGATAAATCCGGTAATCAAAAAGACACCAACAGCGAGCCAAGGAAGCAGCGACTTATTTTTCTCCTGCCGAGAGACAGCTGGAACAGTCTGTTTATTCAGTAAGTGTATTGCGTTCATTGTCGCAGCAAACATCCGCTCATCCGCTGCAATAGGTGTACGCAATATCTGCCGCTGAACATTCTCTCCAGCAACCATCCGATTAACGGCTTGCCTACATGACGTACAGCATAAAAGATGCATCTTGAGCCCTGTCGGCAACGATTCGTTTTTATCAAGTAAAAGATACTGATCTTGAAAAATATCACAATTCATAGAATCTCCATCCATTAATTGCTAATTGTGCGCAACAACCGGATACGGGAACATCGTATCCCGATGGGTGTACTCAAAAATCGTCCGGTCTTCTTTCAAATATTCCCGTAAAATTTTCTTTGCACGGAAGATATGAGATTTTATCGTATTCAACGGCAGTTCGGTAATAGCCGCAATGTCGGTATAGCTCATATCGTAAAAAAAATAAAGGTCGATACAAATACGGTAATTATCGGGTAAACTGTTTACCGCCTCACGCACTGACAAAATGATACATTCATTCAAATGTTTTTCTTCGGGATTATCTCCCCGATACTCAATTTCAGTACCATCAGCAAGTGAGGCATAGCTCCGTCGTTTTTTTAGCCGAGTTAATGGCTGTATTATAGGCGATACGCATCAGCCATGTCGCAAACGGAGCCTCAGCGCGGAACGTCCCAAGTGCAGCGTATGCCTTCAACATCACGTCTTGCACAAAATCTTCACAATCATCGGTATTGTCAAAAAAACTCAGCCCAAGCATATAGACCCGTTTTTGATATTGCGCCACTAATACGGCAAAGGCTTGCGTATTGCCGTTTAATACCGCTTTGCACACTTCGTAATCCCGCAGCGTTTGATTAAGCCCTTCTTTTTTATAAACGGCGGCATAATCGGTTGTCATATTCATTGCCTATCCCTCCGTTTTTCCTTCCGGCAAAGCAACAGGCTTTCGTACTTCACTACCCCAACTGTGGCGGGTAATTACATAAAAGAGCGTAAGGCTAATACCAAGCGCGAGCGGAATTAGACCTCCGAGTAAAATATACCCAACTCCGGCAATAAAATAGAACAAACCGAATAATACACAGCCGATAACGGTCAGCATAATACCTAACAGTAAGCAAAAAAGGCGAATATTAACGGCAGGACGGATATAGGTATTTGTCTTAATTTGAAGCATAATCTGCTTATGCCGCCATAAAAAATAAAAAAAGACCAAAACACTTCCCATCACAATCCCAACAATCGGAATAACGGCGATAATAATCTGTACTGCAACCATTTTTACTGCTTCCTCCGCAAATAAACACTCAAAAACTCACCGAAGTTTTTAAAGGTTGTTCTTGTTTTAATAAAGAATAACAAATTCTTCAAAATAGATATTATGTATCTTTCCCAATACGAGCTGCTTGTTTATCCGTTCCATAAGCGTCTGTTTTATATCCTGCGGTAACTCGCTGCTGAGCCGATATGCGCTTTCGAGCGAGAACCAGTCGAGTATGCTTTTTTTAAGCGCTTCTTTTTTTCGTAACCAATTCTTCCTGAAACGCCGTATCGGACGCCTTATATTCAAGGAACGGTTTTATAACAACGGTAATCGGCGGATTATCGGCTGTAACGGCACGCAGCTGACCGAGATCGCCGTATAACGCATATTCTTTAGGAGGGATATAGGCGGTACCCGCTTCCGCTTCTTCCTCCTGCCGGACGGAAGCTCGGTCTTTTGTCTTTTTGACAAAAGCGACGACTGTTCCGATTACAATAGCGGCAATCAGCATAATGATAACAATTCGCAACAATTTAAATAGTTTGTCCGACGGATATACGCTCATATTTATGATGAGTATATCAAAAAAAAACGATTGACAAAAGCCTCTTTTTATCTATAATAGGCTCATTGCAACGCGCTTTTTGCCCCGGTGGTGGAATTGGTAGACACGCTAGTTTCAGGTACTAGTGCTTTCACGGGCATGGGGGTTCAAGTCCCCCCCAGGGCAGTCCTTCTATCAGATACGGAACGTATACAATAGATACCGCCGAATAACCGCTCACCAATACCTCTCAATCAAAGCCACACAGCAGAAGCTTTTCATTCGATAATAGCTTTAACAAAATAGCTTTAAAAACTTTTACGAAAGCGTTGCATCAGAGAGGAGTTCACTATGAAAGATAAAAAACACGGCTTCTTTTATTCGCTCTTTCGCGGTTTAAATCTTATTCGTTTAATTATTCTCAATATCATTTTTTTTGTTCTGCTCTTTTTATTTGTTGCAGCGTTGTATAAATATAATGACAGTACAGGCAAACCGAAAAACACCCGTGTAACGGTTTATGCAGATTCCGTTTTATTGATTAATCCTGCAGGACGCCTGACCGAAAAGCCCGATGAATTTATCTGGCGGAATTATCTACTGCCGGATACAGCCTCCGATGCAATTCTTTTATCGGATATTACCGACGCCTTACGCCATGCCGCACATGACCGGCGTATCACGGCAGTTTTGCTCGACCTTACCGGACTCTACGGTATTTCCACAGGTCATTTTACAGAATTAAAAACCGCATTAATCGAATATAAAGATTCCAATAAACCGCTCTACGCATTTTCAACAAGCTACGGATTAGGGCGCTATTACATTGCCTCTTTTGCCGACCATATCTACCTTGATCCGATGGGCGAGGTGGACCTATCGGGCTTTTATACCGAATCGCTTTTTTACGGTGAAATGGAACATAAGCTCGGCGTTCGATGGAATGTTGCTCATGCCGGAGCTTTTAAATCGATGGCTGAAACATATTCGCGTACCGAAATGTCTACCGGAGTGCGTAACAATCATCTATCCGTATTGAAAGACTTATGGCACACATACCTACAAGACATAGCCGCAAATAGAGCCGCTGATGCAAGCCTTTTTGAAACATATACGGTAAACTATAACGACGCACTAAGAAAGGTAAACGGAGACAGCGCGCAAGCGGCAGCGGATGCAAACCTGATAACCGATATCGGTACGTATGAAGAATGCGGTGTTGAACTCGGCGTATTGGATGAGGAAACATATAATCTTTCTTCACGGGATTATATCGATTACAATAGCTATAATAAGTCTTTTAAAAAGAAAGAAACGGATAATCAAATCGGTGTCATCTATTTAACCGGATCGATTACGGGAACTACCGGCAATACTGCCGATAATGCGGATAGTCCTACCCTCATCGATTTATTCGATGAAGCAGCCGATGACGATTCAATTAAAGCAGTAGTATTGCGGATTGATTCGGGCGGCGGAGAGGTAAATGCCTCTGAAGATATACGGAGAAGCGTGGAATGGCTCTCAAAAAAAATCGGCAAGCCTGTTGTCGTGTCGATGGGCGATATAGCAGCCTCAGGAGCATATTGGATTGCTTCTTCCGCCGACTATATTTTTTGCTCACCCTATACCATTACCGGTTCAATCGGTGTCTTTGCCGTTTCACCATCTATCCAAAAAGCGGTACAAGAATACTTCGGAATTCATGTAGATGGGGTGAGTGCTTCCGGTCGTATGCCCTATTCCATTTTCCGCAATCCGACCGACGAAGAAAAAACGCAAGCCGAATTGGAAGTGATGCACACATACTCAATCTTTTTAGATAAGGTCGCGCAGGGCAGAAATCTCCCGCGTGCGACGGTCGAAGAATTAGCTCAAGGGAAAATTTATTCCGGTACGCAGGCGAAGGAGCTGCAGCTTGCCGATGAGCTTGGCGGTTTTATCGATGCCGTCAATTATGCCGCGACAAAGACAGGCATAAAGGAAACGTATTCGCTCAAGGTTTTATACAAAGAACCGCCTGTAACCGACGAAATCTTAAAGACGCTGCTTGCCGAAAATGCCCGATTCTATAAAACCGCCGATCTGCAAGTGCTGCACGAACTTTTCGGACTGCGGTCAAAAAAAGGCTTTTACGTATACACTCCCATCAAAGCGCCGATGGAAGAAAGATAGTAGGAGATATTTTTCTTTTTTTCCGACAAAAAGAAAAATATCCCCTACGACCCCTAAAAAGAAAAATAACGGCTTAGGGCTCTGCCCTAAGAACCCGCCTTTGTTTCAAGACATAGTTCTGAAAATAAAAGCTAAGAAGTGATGGTTTTAACACTAACTCGTTTCAGTACCGCAATATGGATGGCGGTGGTTTCATGCAGAAGCACAGATACAAAAATAGCTAAGAATCTCAAGAAAAAATTTCCATTTTAATTACGAACACACAAAAAAAACGCCCCCATGCCGGAATCTTCTCCAACTTGAGGACGGTCGATTTAATTTGTAATTGGTAATGTTTTTTTACTTACAACATTGCAATTTTCAGCTGCTTGCCGAAAGCGGCGGCGGCTTTTTGTAGGGTAGAAAGCTTATTCGCAAAGGAAACACGCAACTTGGTGGCCGTTTCCTTTGTCTTTCAGCTGCGGGATAGTGTTTTTGCAGTGCTCCATACGCTTGGGGCAGCGATCGTAAAAATAGCAACCTGTACGCTTTTCCGCAGGAGACGGTACGTCACCCGACAGGATAATGCGCTTGCGCTTACGCTCAATTTCGGGATCGGGGATAGGCGCTGCAGACAGGAGCGCTTCCGTGTACGGGTGCAGCGGCTTTGAGTAAAGCTCTTCGGCATCGGCAATTTCTACGATAACGCCGAGGTACATAACCGCAACCCGCGTGGAAATATACTGAATAACGGCAAGGTCGTGCGCGATAAACACATAGGTAAGCCCGAATTCATCCTGCAAATCCTTAAAGAGGTTAAGAATCTGCGCTTGGATGGATACGTCGAGCGCACTGACCGGCTCATCCGCAAGGATTAACTCCGGCTGAAGCGCAAGCGCACGGGCAATACCGATACGCTGCCGCTGCCCGCCTGAAAACTCATGCGGGTACCGGTTGCGGAAAAAGCGAGAAAGTCCGACCTTTTCCATTAACACTTCGACACGATCGTCAATTTCTTTTTTTGTATACGAAAGGATGCCGCGCTTCGTTAAAATCCGCATCGGTTCTGCGATAATATTTCCTGCCGTCATACGCGGGTTCAGCGATGCATACGGGTCTTGGAATACCATCTGCATATCCTTGCGCGCCTGCATCAGCGTATGGTGCGAACAACCGGCAAGCTCCATCCCCTTAAACAGAACGGAACCCGATGTCGGTGTATACAGCTGTGCAATGGCGCGGGCTGCGGTTGATTTTCCGCAACCGGACTCCCCGACAAGGCCGAGCGTTTCACCCTTTTTGACCGAAAAACTGATGCCGTCCACCGCGCGGATAGCACCTTTCTTACGTGAGAAGAGGCCGCCTTCCGCAAACGGAAAATGCATCTTTAAATCCTTGACGGTCAATAATGCTTCCGATTCGTTATATTTTTCTTCCATGATAAGCGCCTCCTATTCGTTATTTCCCGCAACTTCAGCTGCCGCATTGTTCGATACGGAAGCAACCGAAACAGCCTCTCCGCCTTGTGTCGAACCTTGGGATACGGCGGCCGATTCCTTGGCAGCGTTTTCCGACTGATAGAGCCAGCAGCTCGTGCGGTGACTGGGCGAAAGACTGTATGAAGCGGGGTACTCCGTCTTACACTGCGGCATCGCTTCACTGCAGCGCGGATAGAACGGACAGCACGGCGGCAAGTCGATGACGTTCGGCGGTTGTCCGCTGATGGAAAAGAGCCGTCCGGCATTTTTTTTGTCCATACGCGGTACCGACTTAATCAAGCCGCGCGTATAGGGATGCGCAGGATTTGCAAACAATTCATCCACCCCGCCCTGCTCTACAATGCGTCCCGCATACATAACACATACGCGATCGCACATACCGGCCACCAATCCGAGCGAGTGTGTAATCAAGATAACGGCAGTACCGAGCCGGGCGCTCAAGTCCCCGATTAAGTCCAAAATCTGTGCCTGAATGGTAACGTCCAACGCGCTGGTCGGCTCGTCGGCAATCAGCACTTCGGGGTCGCAGCTTAATCCCATTGCAATCATAACGCGCTGACGCATACCGCCTGAGAACTGGTGCGGATAGCAGTCCACCCGTTTTTCCGCCGCCGGAATGCCGACAAGCTTGAGCATTTCGATTGCCCGGTCGCGCGCATCTTTCTTCGATAAGCCCTGATGCAGCCGAATCGTTTCGATCATCTGCGTAGAGATTTTTAAAAAGGGATTAAGACTCGTCATCGGGTCTTGGAAAATCATCGAGATTTTATTTCCCCGCAACTGCCTAATCTCTTGCTTATCCATCTTGAGCACGTCTTTGCCGCCGAACCACACCTCTCCGCCGATAATTTTCCCCGGAGGATTAGGAATCAGGTTCATAATCGCTAAGTTGGTTACACTCTTTCCCGAACCGGACTCGCCGACAATCGCCAGCATTTCGCGTTTATGCAAATCGAAAGAAACACCGTCGACAGCCTTTACGATACCGGCATCAGTCCAGAACCACGTTTGTAAATTTTTAACCTGTAAGATCTTCTCGTCTGATTTTTGATTATTCATCGTTACACCCTATTTTTACTCTGAGGATCGAAGGCATCGCGGAGGCCGTCGCCGAGAAAGTTCATTGCAAATAAGAAAACCGTCATTGCGATTGCCGGAACCAACAGCTGCCACGGATAGAGCGTCATTACGTTTACACCATCGGACACAAGCGAGCCCCATGAAGCACGGGGTGCCGAAACACCGAGTCCTAAGAACGACAGAAAACTCTCGTTCATAATAAAGCCCGGAATGGAAAGTGTTGAGTAAATGATGATGATACCGAGCGTGTTCGGTAAAATATGTTTAAAAATAATTCGCGGCGTAGAAGCCCCCATCGAACGGGCGGCTTCGACGAATTCGGCATTCTTTAAGCTGATAACCTGCCCGCGTACAACGCGCGCGATAGTCAGCCACGAAACAAGCGCAATCGCGACAAACAGGATGACGATATTCTGCCCCAAGATCGCCATCATAATGATAACGACAAGCATATACGGCAAACCGTACATAATATCGACAAAGCGCATCAATACGTTATCGAGCCAGCCGCCGAAATAACCGCTGACCGCGCCGACCAGTACCCCGATAAAAAGCGAGGTAATCGTACCGATTAAGCCGATCATAATGGAAATGCGTCCGCCGTATACAACACGGGCAAACATATCCCGCCCGAGCGCATCCGTACCTAAAAGATAGCGGCGGTTATGCACCGGATTGTTCGTTACTTCCCGCTGTAAAGCAGCCAACTCTTCCTTTTGTTTTTCGGAAAGGTCAGCGCGCCCTTCTTTTTTTGCCGTACGCATCATATCCGCACGGAGAACGCGCACCATCATATCCCCGGCCTTACTAAGAGAAGGAGGCAAGTTTTGGTGGATAATCGTCTGCTCGGAATAAGAATAGATCGGCAGAAGCGGCGCTAAAAGCGAAAGCACTGCGTAAAAACCGACAATAAACAATCCGGTAAGCGCCATCTTATTTTTTTTCAGGCGTCGCCATGCGTCATCCCAGAGGGATATCGGCTTCATCGATTGGTTGAATTCATTAACCGGAAGTCCACCCTTCGTTTTAACCGGTGTAGCTTCCTGAGTTTGGTTTGTGCCGTCCGTTTGTTTAACGTCCATCTTAGCCTCACTTATATGAAATGCGGGGATCGATAACCGCATAGAGAATATCAACAACAAAATTCATTAAAATCAAAATAACGGAATACATAATTACCGTTCCCATAATCAGCGTATAGTCGCGGTTGAGGGCGGACTGTACAAAAAAGGTACCGAGGCCGGGAACTAAAAATATTCTTTCGATAACAACGGAGCCGGTGATAATACCGGCAAAGGCAGGCCCAAGATAACTGATAACCGGCAGCATTGCACCCTTTAAGGCGTGCTTAAAGAGTACGACAGGATACGAAAGCCCCTTTGCATACGCCGTACGGATATAATCCGAGCGCAGCACCTCCAACACACTGGCGCGGGAAAGGCGGGCAATGTACGCAAAATACGGTAACGACAGCGCAAGCGCCGGCATAATCAGCGTTTTAAGCCCTTGACGACCGGTAATCCAGCCGGAGGTCGGTAACCATTTTAATTTTACCGCAAAAAGAAGCATCAAAAGCGGACCGACAACAAACAGCGGCACCGAAATACCGATAACCGCTACGGACATCGCCGCATAGTCGGCAATCGAATTCCGCTTTACCGCAGAAATAAGTCCCACCAGCAAGCCGAAAAAGAGCGCGCTGCAAAGAGCCGTAATACCGAGAATAAGCGAATTCGGCATTGTATTGCCGATTAAGTCATTGACGGTATAATCTTTATATCTGAACGACGGACCGAGATCTCCCCGCAGCATATTCCCCAAATACCGCACATACTGCTTCGGAATCGGTTCATCCAAATGATAGACCTTATTGATGTTTGCAAGCACCTCAGGCGGCGGATTCCGTTCAGCGGAAAAAGGTCCCCCGGGCGCAACTTTCATGATAAAAAAGCTGAATGTTACAATTAAAAAAAGCGTCGGAATCAAGCTGATTAACCGGCGTATGATAAATCGAATCATGCTTCCCCCAAATACTTTTAGGATTCAGGAAACCGTTAAAAACAATGTTAGTTGTTTCCTGCTATTCGTGCGTGTTTACGGAAGCATTGACAGGATTAAAAAAGAAACACCGATTCTCCGTTCATTATAACAAACCGGTATCCTTACGAATAATATCAATACTCCACTAAAATATATAAAGAAGCTCTGCCGGCAGATAACCTGCAGAGCTGTAAGGCAGCCCTAAAAATTTTTATTTCTAGAAGCTCCCGATATGCCGCCGGACTATCAATTACGAGATAATCCGGCAGCATGTAGACACCCAAACCTTACGGCTGTTAATGTCTTGTTATTTTACTTTCTTAATACCGACATACGGATTAATATTCTGCGGATTGGTATACCAGCCTTCCCACTTGGTCGTGTCGATAAGGTTCTGGCTGACATACGAATACATCGGCAATATTCCCTGATCTTCGGTTAAGAACACAGTTTCTGCATCGTGCAACACTTGGAAGCGTTCCGCCCCACCTTTCATAGTAGCAGCTTTACGGATCAATTCATCGAACTTAGGATTGCTGTATTCGCCATCGTTATTGCCGCTGCCGGTTATAAACAGTTCCAAGAAGGTGTTGGGATCCTGATAGTCGCCAACCCATCCGGCACGGGAAATATCGAAATCATGCTGATTACGCATATCGAGGAATGTTTTCCATTCATAATTCTGAATCTTAATATCGATACCGAGGTTACGCTTCCACGACGCCTGTACATATTCAGCAATGAGTTTATGACCTTCCAGCGTATTGTAAATAACCGTCATTACAGGGAACCCTTTTCCGTCGGGATATCCAGCCTCTGCAAGAAGCTTTTTCGCTTGCTCAGGGTCGTAGCCTGCGCCTTCACCGGGTGTATAACCTGCCATCGGAGGAACGATAGAACGAGTTGCAAGCTGACCTGCTTTTGTTACCTTTTCCACCAATTCCTCACGGTCTAAAGCCATTGTTAATGCCTTACGTACACGAACATCCTGCAACGGACCGCGTTTTACGTTAAAGATGTAGTAATAGGTAGAAAGCTGGGGCGCTACCTGATAGTCGGGCAGCTGCTTCACTTCATCGATACGGGGAACAGGAATACCGGTATCCCAATCTATCTCTCCGGCCTTATATTTTTCAAAAGACGTATTACTGTCTTCGATCGGTAAGAACGTTATGCGTGAAAGATGAATATTTTCCTTATTCCAATATTTCTCGTTCGGCACAACGGTAACTTTTTCCTGAGGTACCCATGATTCAAGCACAAAGGGACCGTTTCCAACAAAGTTGCCGGGTTTAATCCAGTCGGCACCGAATTTTTCAATTGTATGCATCGGCACTGCATTGAAAGCATAGTGTGCAATAACATCGGCCGCATAAGGCGCCGGACCGGTCAGTTGTACTTCAAAGGTCTTATCATCCACAGCTTTAATTGCAACAGCAGAAGCATCCGCCTTACCGGTGTTGTAATCTTCCGCTCCCTTTACGATTAAACTAATCATAAAGGCGTATTGTGAACCTGTTTCAGGGGCAAGTGTACGCAACCATGAATCGACAAAGGTCTGTGCGGTAATCGGCGTACCGTCACTCCATTCTGCATTACGTAGGTGGAAGGTATAGGTCATGCCATCCTCACTGATATCCCACGATTCTGCAACACCCGGTATCGGATTACCGGTTTTGGGATCATACGTTACCAAGCCTTCAAACAACGCCATATTGATGCGGTGTTCGGGCACACCCTGAATTTTTGCAGGATCCAAGCTCTGCGGTTCAGCGCCGTTACCGATAATAAATTCCGCATTGGCATTACCGGCTGCTGAAGTTTTTTCACCGCTCTGCCCGCCGCAGCTTGCTAAAATCAGCGCGACGCTTACCAAAGCAGTTAATAAGCATACCATTTTACGCTTCATACTCTACTTCTCCTTTTAAGTTATAGTGAGTGATATTATTTAATTATACATAATCTTGTCATTATATCAAGTATATTTATACAGTAAATCAGGAAAAACCGTATATTTTTGCATTTTCTGCCAAGACAAACGCATCAGACACTTTTTTGAGTATCCCGCAGAATACTGAGGCTGTTCAACCGGAATAACGCCAAGGAATTGCCATCCGTGTCAATTCCTTGGCTGCCGGTTTTTTCAAAAACCGGTTTCTGTTTATCACCTCTGCCATCCTTGGCAGTTCTGACTGCGGCTCAAATGGTCTCACAGCCTCAGTATTCTGCGATTCTTATCTATCCTGTCCGATGCGTTTGTCCTGCAAACACGTTACTGAATAGAACCACCGCCGTCCGTGGCAAGTTCAAAAATTGACTTCCTTGTCAATTTTTGAACGCGAGTTTTTGCTGCACAAAAACATCGCTACTGCTGGGAACCAGCGGCATCCGTGCCGCTTTTGATACGTTGAGGATTTTCAGTAGCGGCACGGAAGCCGCGCGTATTAAGCAGAAACAAGTTTGACACCGGTCAAACTTGTGTTCAGCGAAGTACACGGATGTACTTCGCTGAACGAGCGACAACGCAGATGCGTCGTATATTTTCAAAAGGAAAAGGTTGACAGGGAAAAATTAACAAATATACTAGTCTACTATAAACTGTACCGAAATATCTAACGCAATATTATTTGGAGATAAATATGGCTATTGTTATGCAGGGATTGGGTAAAGCCCTTCCCTTAAAAGAGATGAAAAATACCGATTTTCCGCCGGAACTCGGCACGTCGGATGAATGGATCAGGAGTCACACCGGTATCGGATCGCGCCGGATTGCCGGAGAGGATGAAACAAGCGCATCGCTTGCGTATCAGGCATGTACGGAAGCGATAAAGAACAGTAAAACATCCGAACCTGTAACGGCAGACAAAATCGACCTTATTATTTGCGGTACTGCAACGCCTAATTTTCCGGGGTCTCCGTCAAATGCCTGCCTCATTCAAAATAAACTACAAGCAGTGCATTCGGTGTGCTTTGATCTAACGGCGGGATGTTCCGGCTTTATCTATGCGCTGGACACGGCGGCAAGTATGATGGAGCGGCACCATTGGCGGTTTGCACTTGTGTGCGGGGCGGAGGTACTTAGCCGTATTATGGACTGGACTGACCGTTCCACCTGTGTTTTATTCGGCGACGGGGCAGGCGCAGCATTGCTTGAAAACACATTTGAGCCTTCCGGACTGGGACTTGGCGCTACTATACTCGGCACTGACGGGACAGGGGCAGATAAACTCTACATTGCACCCGACCGCCGTGTACACATGAACGGCAGGGCAGTATACGATTTTGCTGTCAGTCATATTACCGAAACGGTGAAAACGCTGCTTGCAAAGGAGCACTTGAAAGCCGACGATCTTGATTTAATCGTATGCCATCAAGCAAACGAGCGGATACTGGAAGCTGCATCCAAACGGCTTAAAATCGACTTCGGTAAATTTGTCCGTAATATTGAAAACTACGGGAACACCTCGGCGGCTTCCATCCCCATCACCCTTACCGAGCTGATAGAACAGGGAAAACTGCATGAAGGTATGACCATACTGATTACCGGTTTCGGCGCGGGGCTGACATGGGGCGGCGCTATTATCCGGTTCTAATGTCTAATACGATTTTAAGATTACTATAACGATAATAGAAGGAAAATAATGGAATACATTTTTTTGTTTTCGGGACAGGGTTCTCAGTTTAAGGGAATGGCTGAAGATATCTGTAACGAATACCCGTCGGCACGCACCGTCATCGATGAGATGAGCAAGGCTTCGGGAGAAGATATCGCTTCTTTCTTGTGGAACACGGAACCGGAAGAACTTGCACGCAGCGACCGGAGCCAGATTGCAATCACCGCGATGCAGGCTGCAATTATTACAGTCTTGCAGGAACACGGTATTACGCCGACCGCCGCCGCAGGGTTCAGCCTAGGCGAATTTTCAGCGTTGTATGCCGCAAAGGTCTTAGACCTTGTAACGATGACAAAACTGGTAACTTTGCGCGGAAAAATCATGCAGAAATACTGCGAAAAACTCGATGGGCAGAGTAAAGCGTCCGGCAGCGGGTGCGGTATGGCGGCGGTACTCAAACTTGATCCTGAGCGGATTGTCGAAATTTTGAAACCGTATTCCGATCCTATGACGGGGATTGTTTTTGCGGCGAATTTGAACAGTCCGATGCAAACCGTTGTGTCAGGAACAGCCGAAGGGCTTGATGTCGCGGAAAAACTCTGCAAGGAAGCGGGCGCAAAACGCTTTATCAGGCTTGCGGTTGCAGGACCGTTCCATTCGCCGCTGATGCGCGGCGCTGCCGAAGAATTTTCCGCAGTGCTGCAGGATGTGCCGTTCAATGATCCTGTTATTCCGATTTTTTCAAACGTTACCGGAAAACGGCTTTTAACCGGAGAAGAAGCGAAAAAAAATGCCGTGCTGCACTTAACGCATCCCGTGCGCTGGCTTGAGGAAGAGCGGGAAATCGCATCGTTAATCGGAACGGCGGAACGTCCGCTGTTGGAAATAGGGCCGGGCATGACGCTCTGCAATCTGTGGCGGGACAGCGGCTGCACAGGAAACTGCCACCCCACCGGTACCGCTGAACAATTATCGGCTGTGATAGACACTAGCCGTTCATAAGAGGTTTATATGTTATTACAAGGAAAAAAAGCATTGGTAACCGGTTCTTCACGCGGAATCGGGAAAGAGATAGTCCGTAGGTTTCTGGAAGAAGGAGCTGAGGTATGGGGGCTCTGCACAAAGCCCTCGCAAGGAAAGTCGGAAATGGAAGCATTCGCCGCACAGCACAACAGCGTATTCCACGAAATATACGCCGACTGCGGAAATGCCGAAGCGCTGACCGCTACGGTAAAAGATGCGCTCAAGCAATCCGGTGGATTCCATATTTTAGTCAACAACGCCGGAATTACGCGGGACGGACTGTCGTTCCGTATGCCGCAAGATGACTGGGACGCTGTACTGCGCGTCAATTTAACTGGGGCTTTTTTAACATCGCAAATTGTCTCTTCCGATATGCTGCGGAAGCGGGAGGGCTCCATTATCAATATGGCCAGTATCGTCGGTCTGCACGGACAAGGCGGGCAAGTTAACTATGCGGCAAGTAAGGCCGGCTTAATCGGTATGACCAAAAGCCTTGCAAAGGAGATCGGCAGCAGAGGGGTACGGGTCAATGCGATTGCGCCCGGCTATATCGAAACGGATATGACCTCGTCCTTACCGGAAGATATGCGGAAAAATTGGATAGAAACCGCTATTCCCTTAAAGCGTGGAGGAACGCCGCTTGATGTTGCAAATGCGGCTGTCTTTTTAGCATCCGATTTATCTGTGTATATTACCGCGCAGGTACTCGGCGTAGACGGCGGTATGGGCGCCTAATCATAAGGAGAAAAGAATGAGAAGAGTTGTAATTACCGGTCTTGGCGCCGTTTCCGCTTTGGGAAATACGGTTGCGGAAACATGGGAAGGAATAAAAGCAGGCCGCTGCGGAATCGAGAAGATTACCGTCAACTATGACCCGGGAGATGATAGGGTAAGAATTGCGGCTGAATGTAAAGAGTTTGATCCTGCCGCGTTTATGGATAAAAAGGATGCCCGTAAAATGGCGCGCTTTTCGCAGTTTGCAGTGGCGGCAGCGGTACAGGCAGTAGCGGATGCGGGGCTTTCAAAAGAAACGATAGAGGGCGACCGTACCGGTGTGATGATTGGAAACGGCATCGGCGGTTTTGAAATCCATGAAAGTTCGTTCAAAAAATACTTTGAAGCGGGGCACTCGCGGATACCGCCTCTCGCTATTCCGCTGCTCATTCCGAACGAGGCAGCAGGCAACGTCAGTATGCATTTTGGACTACACGGCGTTTCGTGGACAATTACGACCGCCTGTGCTTCCAGCACCGACGCTTTGGGCAATGCCCTCGATTTAATCCGCTCGGGTAGAATGGATATGTGCCTTGCAGGAGGAACCGAGGCTGCAATCACCGGTTTCGGCATCAATGCGTTCAGCGTATTGCAAACACTTGCATCGGATTACAACGATGAACCACACAAAGCCTGCTGTCCCTTCGATAAGAAACGCTCCGGTTTTGTGATGGGAGAGGGTGCAGGTATTCTTATCCTTGAAGAATACGAACATGCAAAAAAACGCGGTGCAAAAATATACGCGGAGCTTGCAGGCTACGGCGGATCCTCCGACGCATATCACCTGACCAGCCCCGACCCTTCCGGTGTTAGCGGCGCTTTGGCTATGACAAAGGCCTTAGAGGACGCAGGAGTAAAACCTGAGGACGTGCAGTATTATAATGCACATGGAACCTCCACCCCAATCAACGACCCCTCTGAAACCTCGATGATTAAAAAAGCTTTCGGACAACAGGCATACAACCTGAAAATTTCATCTACCAAATCGATGATCGGGCACTGTTTGGGAGCTGCCGGCGCTTTGGAGGCAATTATCTGTGTAAAAGCAATTGAGGAGGGCTTCTGTCCTCCCACCGTGAACTTAACGGAACCGGATTTGGAAGCAGGGTGCGATTTGAATTACCTGCCGCAAAAAGGCGTTTCCTGCACAGTCGATTGCGCCGCATCCGGCTCACTCGGCTTCGGCGGCCACAACGGCGTGTTAGTGTTCAAAAAAGTAAAGTAGGAAAAATTGGGCAACCGCATTAGGAATATCTCAAGCGGTTGCCTTCCTTTTGAGATGCGCGAAATTTTAGATAAAATTTCGCGCTATTTATTTAGACGAAGGGTAAACGCATCAGACAAATGGGTAAGAATCGCAGAATAATGGAGATTGTTCTGCGGGATATCCATAAAAATGTCTGATGCGTTTACCCTAAAGGAGAAAACGATGACAAAAGATATTGAAGCTTTGCTTCCTCATCGGAAACCGTTTTTATTTGTCGATGAAATTATCCGCGCCGATGATGAGGGCAGCGAAAGCCGCTACACTTTTAAGCCGGAGGAGTTCTTTTTTAAGGGACATTTTCCCGAATATCCGGTAGTGCCCGGCGTCGTGTTGGTTGAAACAATGGCACAGGCAGGAGGCGCTGCGCTCAGCTCCATGGGCAAGTTTGAAACAGGTGCGCTGTTCTTTTTGGCGACTATCGACAAAGTGAAACTCCGCGCACAGGTACGCCCGGGAGATACGGTACGCATCGAGGTAAAGAACTTGCGCGTTTCGTCCCAGATGATTAAGCAGTCAGGTAAAATCTACAACGGTGATGCCGTCGCTGCGGAAGCAGAATGGATGTGTTTAGTAGGTAAAGCCTAGGGAATCAGCCTATCTATCCAAAAACTCGATAATGCGCTGTGCTACTAATTCCCGCTCGACATCATCGGTAACGATATGACTGCTTTCTTCCAAGATGACATACTCATTCGGCGCCTTGAGCAGCCGGTCGATAAGTTCTTTTTCCTTAAACGGTACCGACTGATCCGATTTTGATAAAACTGTTATCACTTTTGACCGAATATTCGGAAGCTGCTGAATCGCCATCTTCTGCAGTTTGTACAAGTCCGCAGCCTTGCCGACATAATCATAGTTGCAATAGTCCTTGACGCAATCATAATATTCGGGTTCTTTATAAAACGTTTTCCCTTCCGTCGGAATGGTCTGTACAAAGTATTTTAAGTACGGTGTCAGTTTGATTCGCGAATCGGCAGCCATAAATGCGGGCGCACAGAGGAAGATTTTTTCAGGCTGAAATTTTGCCGCAAGGAGCGCAGTCAACACGCCGCCCATCGAAAGTCCGCCGACATATACCGTCCGATATGCTTCGGATAAATCGAGGTATTCATCATACACGCGCCGCAGCCAATCCTTCCACGAACTTGCGATAAAGTCCTCTTTATTTGTTCCATGACCCGGCAGGCGTGGGATCGACACGGTGTATCCCGCCTTATGTAGCTGCGTGCCGAGCCACAGCATTTCCCGCGGAGAACCCGTATACCCGTGTATCAACAAAATGGCTTTATCTCCACCCTGAAAAAAATGAGGTTTGGTGAACCGATTTATTTTTGCCGGATTATTATCATAAAACATCTGAAGCTCCTATCATTTTGCATATAAACAATACCCCCTTATCTGCCTTTTGTAAATATACAGTACATCCTTGGAAATAGGAGATGCCGAGTGAAATTCGTATTTTTATACCCACTCTTAAAATCTTGAAGAAACGCACAAATACTGCTGAATCAATCTTGAAGAAACGCGTCATCCGCCATCGGTAAAAGAAATAATACAAAATCAAAAGAGCTGCTCTATGAGCTCCTTCCTGGTTTCAATAAATGGAAAAAACTCGAGTATAGCATTTTTATTCAAACTTTACCGGCAGAAAAATTTGCTTGATCTCTTATCGTATTCTTACTTATCTTTCTCAGCCGTTTTAACTCTTTTTTTATTTCTTTCGCATAAGGATGGTTGTTGTCTCTAATATTTAAAATTCTCAAATATTCTTGTAATAACGTCTTTTCAATACCGGTCAATTCATTTTTTGCATTAGCAGATTTTATCGGCTGCTCATTAAAAAAAATATTCGACTTCCAATTTATCAATAAAATCATCTGTCGTTTTCTTGTCATACTGATTATGTGCAACTATACTGGCTATGCTTTGTCTAAGGGTAGATAATGTTCCATATTTTACGCGGGTCTCCGTATGTGTATCGTTAATATGCCAATTCAATCGGTCTCTAATAGATTCTTTTACGGCAATACCGATATAGATACAAAACTTATCCGACTGCGTTTCAATTGAGGATTTTATATCATCAAACTTAACGTTCAATTCATTTAAAATCACATCTAACTCAGCTCGATTTGCCCACCATTTATAATATCCCGGTGCTTTTTTTATCTTTTGTAAATTTTCTTTATCTCTTAATTCTATCGCTTTTACTATCATAGACCTCCCCGTTTCGATATTCGGTCGGTTTATTTAAGTCAATACAATTACTGTTTTTATAGGCAAAAACGATGCAATGTAAATGAGGTATTAAATGCTCATAGTATGATTTGCCGCCAAAAATATAAAATATATCATTTTTTAAATCATACTTTGACTTTAATGTATTCAATACATTTTCCGCCCATTTCTTTTTATATTCTACCGATTGTTTTCCTAAATACAAATTATAATATGAAATACGTTCGTCTTTATCTAATAATCCGTATTTCCCTGATAGGATATACCATTCTTCGCAGTTATATCTTTTTAATCCTTCTTCTTTTGATTTTATAAAAGTATTACCTTTGTATATATCTTTAGCCCAATATTTCTCAGCAGGATTATTTTGTCCTAGTTTACGGCTGCTGCAAGCAATTAACCCTATTATTTTACTCATAATTCAATTTCCTCCTGATATCAAAAGTTGCCTCTAAATAGTATGCCGTATACTTTTTGAGATTTCCGTCTTTGTCATAGTCATACTATTTACTCATTGTATCCACTCCAATGGAACAACTTTATTATATTCTTTTACTGTAGGGTATATATCTTTATACCACGCATTACGTGCATAATAATTATTTGTATTTTGAGGTTCTATATATAACCACCCGTCATCGGTATTTCCAAACAATATTCGATCATCTCAAATTGTAAATGTCTTTTATTACGAGTTTTGCGCATATGCATCCGTTCTTAAAGCCAAAAACCTTAAATGTTTTCCACACAAATACTGCACCATAGTATATGAGTTTAAGGCGATTCCACACCCTTCTACAAGCGTATGATAATACGAATATTGCAGTATGGTATATGCGTCTAAGGCGTTTCCGCACTCTTCGACAAACGTATGATAGTCTCGGGGCGACAAACGGATAGAAAAGGGCGAGGCATAGTATGAACCCTAGTTTTTTCATCAAATACTCCTGTATGTATTCATAGCATTTTTTGCTCTTTATACTCTTCCTGTTTTTAGGCCGGTCAGTCTACCCCGTTTGAAATGCACAATAAAATTATCAAACAGATTCATTGATTTTTTTATCGCTTCTTGTATACTTCCCATATATAAGAATTGCCATTTGTTTTTTTATATGCGTAATATTCTTCTTTCTCTTTTTCAGGCGCCGTAAATTTATACCATTTATTACCTTCCGCATGTGCTCTATCTGCATATCTGTATATTGCAGAGGCTTCTTTAGAAAGGTTGCTTAATTTTTCCAGTTGATTTAATGAAGGGACTTTATCTACTGCCGTCATCTCCCAATTTACCGACGTGTCTTCTTTACCAAAAAAAAGAGACCGTTAAAATCTGTTACACACCCCGAAAATAAAAATACTGTTCCTATAGAAACCAGTATTACACCAATCATTGAAAATAATTTTTTCCGTTTCATTACGATACCCGTCCTTTTGCAATGCTTTTCCATTGCCATTTATAGTTTTTGCGGACTGAAAAGTTATACGGAGCAATATCATAATTATCTATTTTGATAACGAAGCGCTCTGGCATTTTTCCCATCCACACCTAAAGCCGTCTCCCTTAAAATTTGAAGAGAGTTTATTACACTGGCTTTCTTCCATAATACCCCCCCCCCCCTTAAAGTCAAGAGCGTTTTGTTAAAGATTCAACTTGACAGATGCTAACCACTAATGATAGTATTTCCCTATGATAGTTGATTGGCAAGATAAAGAAGCGCTGAAAATATGGAATATGCAGCCGTCAACGCGATTACCTCCTGAAATACAGCAAAGAGTACGACAAAAATTAATTCTCATAGATGCTGCAATTTCGTTAAGTGATTCGTGCGGAGGCTTTAATACCCCGGTGCTCTGCGCCGTAACAAAGGGTATTAAAGCCGACTGCAACCACCTTATAAGAACAACAACCCCGACGCAAAGCGCCGAGGTTGTTGTTCTAAAATCTCCGCCGTCAAATAGTTTGGAAGCTTTAAAACATGATAGAAAAGGTCAGTATAGTATTAGAATAAACAGTCAGTGGCGCATTTGCTTTGAATGGAACAATGGACGAGTTGTTATAGTAGATATCGTTGATTATCATTAGGAGGCATATTGATGGATGTTATACTAAAACCGGTACATGTAGGCGATATACTGTATGAAGAGTTTATGCAGCCGTATCATATAACAGCATATAGACTTGCGCAAATGACAGGGCTTTCGCAAACACAAATAGGACGGATCATAAAAGGAAAAAGAGGTATTACAGTCGATACCGCATTACGCTTCGCGCAGGTTTTTAGCACAAGTCCTGAATTTTGGCTGAATATTCAAAATAGGTATGAAATTGATAGTATGAAAGCAGAAACAAAAGAAACTATTAAACAAATACAACCGATTACCCATGTGTTTGCTTAACAAATATCGAAGGAGTTTTTTATGAAAGTGAATATACACCGGCTTTTGAAGGAAGCGAAGGACGCTGTTCCGCAGGCCGAGTGGATCGGATTACGGCGGGTTACCAACTATCTGACTGGTTTTTCCGCCATTGATGGTAAATTTGACGAGGCGGCCGGCGGCTCCGACGAGGGAGTTATGCTGGAGGTACTGTACAAGGGAACGTTCAGCTACGCGGCGACTGCCGATTTGAGCAGCGGCAGTATTAAACGTGCAGCGGAGCAGGCTTTTGCGGCGGCACAGGCAGCGCAGCCTTACGGCATCCATCGGTTTGACCAAACGATGCGCCCGGCCGCGCAGGTACGCTATGCCACAAAGCGCGAAAAATTAAGCGGGATTCCCGCCGCTGAAACGGTGGAGCTTTTGTGCAGCATCTGCGATACCGCAAAGATTTCTTCAAAGATTATTCAGACCGCCGCTTCCTGCGAAACGGGCATCTGCGAAACCGAAATGGTTTCTACCAACGGCGCCGACATACGGCAAACCGTCCGGTTCGGCGGTATCAGTATGAACGCCGTTGCACGGGAAGGAGATATTATCCAGCAGCGGAGTGCGCACGGACGCTCTGCACTCACCTATCAGGGCGGACGGGAACTGTTCAGTCCTGCGGCGCTGCTTGAAAAGGCACGGAAGGCAGGCACGGAAGCGGTCGAATTGCTCACCGCCGAGCCGTGCCCCAACGGTAAGCGGACGCTCGTGCTGATGCCCGACCAGATGATGCTGCAAATTCATGAAAGCGTCGGTCACGCGCTGGAAATAGACCGCATCCTCGGCGACGAGCGCAACTATGCAGGCGGCAGTTTTATCACACCGGAAGATATCGGCAGCTTCCGCTACGGTTCTCCGTTGATGAACGTCGCCTATGATCCGACCATCGCGCAGGAGCTGGCAAGCTACGGGGCGGACGATATCGGCAACGCCGCGGTAAAAGAATACCTCATTAAAGATGGCATCTTGATACGGGCGCTCGGCAGTTTGGAAAGTCAAAAGCGGTCGGGACTCAGGGGCGTTGCAAACCAGCGCGCCTGTTCATGGAACCGTCCGCCCATCGACCGGATGGCAAACCTCAACCTCGAAGCGGGAACGAGCAGCTTCGATTCCATCATCGCCTCAATCGAAAACGGCATTCTGATGTTCTCCAACCGTTCATGGTCGATCGACGACTACCGCAATAAATTCCAATTCGGCTGCGAGTACGCCAAGCTGATCGAAAACGGCAAACTGACAAAAATCGTCCGCGACCCGAACTACCGCGGCATTTCGCGGTACTTTTGGAACAGCCTCTGCGCAGTCGGCGACGAAAGCACCTTCGAGGTGTTCGGCACCCCGAATTGCGGCAAGGGCGAACCGAATCAGGTGATACGGGTAGGGCATGCAAGTCCCGTATGCGCATTCAGCGATGTTGAAGTATTTGGAGGCGGAAAATGAGTTGTGATCAAGAAATGATGTGTGAAATGGATTCCGATTTTAAATGGCATTTTGAGTCTCTTGCAGACTTTTTCTTCGATGAGCTGTTACCCACTGAACAAGCGTCTCTAAGCTACGATGCGGAAGATACTTACTTCCTGCGGATGAATCACGCCAAGGTACGGCAAAACGGTTTTGTGAAACAGGCGGCAATTTCGATTACTCTCTATAAAAACAAGAAAACCTATCGCTTTGCACAAGGGTTGAGCTGCCAGCTTGAGCGGGATAAGGAAACGCTTGCCGCAGCGTTGGAGAATGCACGCAGTATTATCGCGCAGCTTCCCGAAGATCCCTATCAGTCTATTCCTATTGCAAGCGATGATTCCGAAACAATCTATGACGGCGCGCTGCTTCCGCAAGAGATAATAGAAAAGACGTTGCTCGAACCTGTCTCGGATTTGGATTTTGCCGGGCTTTTTTTCGCAAGGGATGATATGCCGCGGAGCTGCCAATACGGCCGGCGCACGGCACTGGTTCCAAACAAAGACCTTTACGCTCGACTATTCGATTTGGCTGAAAAACGGACGCGCGGTAAAAGGCTTGTATGCAGGGCGCGACTGGCAGCAGGCTGAATACGAAAAACGCATCGCCGATGCGCGGCAGAGTTTGCAGGTGCTTGCACTTGAACCGAAAAAAATCGAGCCGGGCAAATACCGCGTTTTTATCGCTGCGGATGCGTTGGTGGATGTCGTAGAGTTTTTCTCGTGGAACGGCTTCGGAGAGCGGGGAATGCAGCAGGGCGAAAGCGCCTATCTTGCATTAAAAGAAGGGCGGGAGCATTTTGCCGATTCCTTCAATTTGACGCAGGATTTTTCCATCGGTGTAGAACCGTCGTTTAATAGCGAAGGAGAATCCGCTCCCGAAAAACTAACCGTTATCGAAAAAGGAAAACTCATTCATACCATCGTGAGTTCCCGCTCGGAAAAACAGTACGGTACAAAGGCAAACGGAGCCGATTCAAGTGAAGGATTCCGTTCCGCAACTATCGGGGCGGGGGCGCTCGCCGAAGCGGATGCGCTCAAAGAACTGGGAACCGGTATCTACATTTCGAACTTCCACTACCTTAACTGGAGCGATCCGGCGACTGCCCGCGTAACGGGGATGACCCGCTTTGCCTGCCTCTGGGTGGAAAACGGAAAAGTTACAGCCCCCATTGCGGATATGCGCTGGGATGAATCGCTGTACAATATGTTCGGCGCGAATCTCCTTGCACTCACTAAAGAACGGAAGCTCTTTGTAGAAACAAGTACCTACGAAGAGCGCGCAGTCGGCGGCTGCCTCTTGCCCGGTATCTTGGTCAAGGATTTTAACTGCACGCTGTAGGAGTTGCCGTTTTGGTGAGCATTTTTTCGTGCATAAAGATCATCACAATTAAAATCACCGCCAAATAGAGCGGCATCAGTGCGACACCGATATGATTTGCAACCAACCCGAAGATCGGCGGCATCAGACAGGTTCCGGCATACGCGGACGCCATCTGTACCCCGATCATCGCTTGAGACTTATCTTTTCCGAATTGTGCAGGTGTCGCATGGATAACAGCTCATGTGCCTGCTGGCATAATGCACTGCTACATAATTGTTGAGGGATGCATCAACACTTCCGGCACCGAGTCCGTATGGTATCGCCCACAGGCACAGTGCACTATAGGAATGGCTGACCGAAAAACCGAAGAGTGCCGCTGCTGTTATCAAAACACTGAATGCCGTTACTTTTCCGGCACCGAAAATCTTTGTCAACCGGTCGCTTTGGAGGCTGGAAACAATAGTCCCGCCTGCAATAATCATAAAAATAGCACCGGAATAGGACACGGGGACTGAAAGTTCTCGATACATCGCCGGCCATGCGGAACCTAACAGAGCATCCGGCAGCCCAAGACTGATAAACGCTGCGTAAATAATTGCGAGCAATATATGTATCATAATTTTTTCAGTATACTTCTTTGATTACTTCTTCCGCAATATCAGTATCGAACACGGAGGCATTTGCAGCCCTTTTAACACATCGGAATGATAGACGCGCCCATCCGTCAAGCTCTCATACTCACCTGTCGGGATGGAATGGAGCGAAACAAAGCCTTGAACAAAATCCGAATTTACGATAATCAATATTTTTTCTTCATTATATTCGCGATATTCGCGCCAAAAGCCGAATTGCCGGTTTGCAACAAACTCCTGCCGGTACGAACCCCGCTGTAAGGCTGGATGCTGTCCGCGTATCTTTGCAAATGTTGTAATCGAGGTGCGGATAAACCCTGCATCAAAACCGGGAGCGGTAAAATCCGGAAGCTCACCGAACGGCGGGAGCGGCGGACGCAGTTCATAATCGCAATTATGGCTCCGCACCCCTCTGATACCGTACTCACTGCCGTAGTAAATGGACGGAATACCGGGAATGGTAAAAAGCAGTCCGTACAAAAGATGAATATGCTGCTCCGGCTTGTTGAGCGCACTAACCGCGCGGTTTACATCGTGGTTGTCCACAAAATTATACAATGCACTGTCCCTATACATCCCTCGTTCGCTATTGTATTCCCTGTCTAAATTGTACGAAAGCTCATACATATTCTGATCATTCAAACACGACCAGAGCGCTTTATACATTTGATAATTTGTTACCGAATCAAGCCTGCCGTTCCGCGCCCATTCGGCATAGTCGCCATGCACCACCTCACCCATCAGCCAAAAATCCGGCTTAATACTTCGGCAAAAAGCCCCCAGTGCATCAAGGAAGTTTTTGCTTAACACATCCGCCGCATCAAGCCTGAGCCCGTCTATCCCAAACTCTTCAATCCACATTTTTACTGCACCAAAAAGATGCTCCCGCACTGCGCCGCTATCGCCATTCAGCTTGACCAAATCCTTGCAGCCAGCCCAGCCTTCATACTCAAAGCAATCCCCCTGCGCACTCCGCCGGGAAAAATCAAGATTGACATACCAATCCTTATAGGCGCTGCCGTCCCCATGCCGCTGAATATCCTTAAACGCAAAAAAATCCCGCCCCGTATGATTAAACACCGCATCCAGCACCACCGCAAAGCCCTTCTCATGACACAGCCGGCAAAACTCCTTAAACCGCTCATTATTCCCCAACCGACGCTCCACATGATAATAATCCACCGTATCATACCCATGCGCCGTTGACTCAAACACCGGTCCAATCAACAGCGCATTACACCCCAACGCCCCAATCTCATCCAACCGCCCCGCCAATTTTTCAAAAAAATCCCCCGCCGGACACGCAAAGTCATTCCGCTTAGCGCAATTCCCCATCCCCAGCGCATAAATATGATAAAAAACCTTATCTGAAAAAACTTGAGACATAGACACCTCCATCATTTGTTTTATTTGTTTTATTTTTTTTAGTTTTGGGCGGCTTTTTGCGATACAATCGCAAAAACCAAGGTTTAACTGCGGCTGCTGAAATGGCGCAGCCTTGTTAAACGCCGAGTTTCGGCACCGCCGAAACATCGCCTATTTACGTGTACGCTATCGCGTACCAATTCAGTAGTCTCCAAAATGAATATTTTGTTCGACGGCTGAATTTATAAGAAGCTTTCGGGGTTCCGCCTCTCGGCTCCATTCCTCCGGAACGGCTTCGCCGCCCCTACAATCCTTTCCGCAAGCCTTTTGAAAAGAGACGATGTAGATACAAGGAGCTAGCTGAAAATAAAGCGCAAGCGTATCTTTGATACGTTGAGCATTTATTTTCAGCGTACGACGCAGTAGATGCGTCGTATATTTTCAAAAGCCCCCTTTCCGTAAGCCTTTTGAAAAAAGACGGTGTAGCTACAAGGAGATAGCTGAAAATAAAGCGGAGACACGCCAAAGGATATACATCCGTGTATATCCTTTGGCTGCGAGTTCGCAATGCGAACTCGATTCTGCGTAGAACCACTGCCCTCCTTGGCAGTTTTGATACGTTGAGGACACTTTTTTGCCGTACGACGCAGTAGATGCGCCGTATATTTGCAAAAGGTTAAGCGACGCCGTAGACAAAGGTATGCACAATCCGATAAATCGTTTGATCATCTCTAGGCAGTTTGTTCTGCACACACAGCAGTGCTACCGAAATGACATTATTGTGGAACAAGATTGAGTACAACTCCTCTTTCCCGCGCATATTGCCGAACTCGTTTGCGGATTTTATAAAAAATTCTGCAAATACCGAATAAAAACGCTGTTTTAACGGCGTGTAGACAGCCTCGGTTTCCGCATTGTCGGGTGCATTTAAGAGTACGCTGTGCAGATTAAAAAAGGCGGGATGCGCAAGTGCAAAATCGATTACTGCGATCAAAATGCGTGTCAGGCTTTTAAGAAAATCGTGCTCGTACACTGCCGCATCACTCAAACGCTGCAGCAGCTCTGCTCCCTTGGAGTCCGCTATTGCCTGCAAGAGCCCCTGCTTGCTTTTGAAAAAATAGTACAGGGTCGGTTTTGTAATACCAGCGTTATCACAAATTTCCTGTACTCCAACTCCCTCATATCCTTTTTGCGAAAAAAGAAGTATTGCCGTGTTGAGAATGTCAGCTCTGCTGTTATCATTTGTTGTTGTATCATTCATAACGTATACCAATCGGTATATAATATACCGATTGGTATACTATGTGTCAAGTGTTTTATGTTACTGAGGCTCACATACGTTCTTTTTTATGAATGGACAGGGGGTAATCGGTACGCTATAATAAAAAAATGATTGTAAGCAAAATCCCCGGCATTGACGCTATTGCATTCGATATAGACGGCACGCTCTATCCCGCATGGAAGCTGACGCTGCGTGCTGTTCCGTTTTTTATCCGTCATATCCGTTTTATGAAAGCTTTTGGAAAAGTCCGCCATATTTTACACGGATACAGTTCATCTGATCCGGATAAAGTGCTGCCGGATTTTTTCAATGTGCAAAATGAACTATTGGCAACTCATCTTAATATCTCCCCGCAAGAAGTAGGCGATTTTTTAGACAGAGAAATATATAAGGGGTGGAAAAAGAAATTCGTGCGTATTCGTCCGTATCCTTTTGTAAAAGAAGCGATCATACGATTAAAAGAGGCGGGGTTTAAAATCGGTATTCTATCGGATTTTCCGCCCGAACAGAAAGGTTCCGTATGGGACATTCTTCCGCTCTGCGATGTTGCACTGGATTCCGAAGCGCTCGGCGCTCTTAAACCTTCCCGTATCCCTTTTCTTAAACTTGCCGAAGCCTTGAACACGCCGTGCGAACGAATACTGTATGTCGGGAACAGTAAAGCCTATGATGTCGCAGGCGCTTCTTCAGTCGGTATGAAGACCGCTTATATCGAAAATCCGCTTGTTTCATTGTTCAGAAAAAAACCGCCGTATGCGGATATTTCCTTTTCAAACTATCGTCAATTCTTAAACTATGTGTTATAATAATATAATAAGTAGGATAATTTTAAAAACCGCTGTTTTTAGATGTGTCCGATCTATTCATTAAAACAGAATTTATTTTAAGTAAGGGTGGAACTTAGAATGTCAATGCAACTTTTGGCCTCCGCGATAACGCTTATGCTTTCTCTGATGCTGATTCTTTTTTTTCGGCAAATGGATAAAAACAGCCGTTCGATAGAAAAAGCAAAAAAATACGGCGACCGTGTTAAAGATGAAATAGAAGGGTTTGTTAAGGAACGGACGCAGAATTTGCGTGATGCGGCGATCGAGCTTGACGCAAAACTTTCGCAAGCCATTGCGGCTGTTAACCGGCTCGATTCCATATACAACGATTTTATGAAAAAATCCGATGTGTTGACTGCCCGTTCATCATCCATCGATGCAATAGAAAAAAATGTTGCGGGGGCGGAGGAGACTATTAAGACCGTTATGGATATGGCTGCTCTTGCGGAAAAAAATCTTGCGCGGGTCAGTCAGGAATCCGACTTTGTCGATTCGCTTGCAAAAAAAATTACGGATGCACGGAGCGAATTGAATCATATTTCAAAACTGATGCCCGAAATGCAGGATAGCTTTTATAAGCAGAATCGTGAACATCTCCAGATGCTTGAAGAACAGCTTACTGCGGGTTTCAATAATACTATTAGTGCTTTTGAAAACAGGGTTGCCGGCGCAGAGAAAAAAAGTGCGGAGTTGCTTGAGGTAACCTCAATCCAATTGAACGACCTTTATAAAAAGGCGTTTACGGAGGCGAGTAAAAAAGCGCAAAACCTTGGCGATGAATCTTTTGCTAAATTGCAGAACCAGATGGAAATGCAGATGCAGCATTATAAGTCGGTGCTTGATGACCGTTCCGCAGCGCTTGAGGCGGAGATTACCGCCGGTATGGCCGAAAATAAAGCGCTTGCTCAAAAGTTTAAACAGGATTGGCAAGAGGAAGCGGATAAGTTGGAAAGTTCACTACATTCAAAGTTCAGCGCTGCGGAGATTGCCTTTACACAGCGCATCACCAATCTTGAAAAGGGCTTGGAGAAAACCGAGGCGGATATGCAGAATACGAACCGGCAGCTTGATTCGCGGCTTACGGAATTTGAAACGGGATTAAATACCCGCCTCGAAAAAACGGCGGCAAAGGCAGCGCAAAGCCTGACCGCGCTGTCCCAATCGGCAGATACAAAGTTTGCCGAATATAAAAAGCAAGCGACCTACTATTACGAAAAATTTGATAAGTCCATTGCCGGTATCGATAAGCTTTCTGCCGAGATGGAAAAAGCGCAAGAATCGGTAAAAGACCGGCTTTTGCAAGACTTTGGAAAACATACCTATACCATGCAGGAAAAATACAACGGATTCGAAAAACATTTTTCCGAACGGGCGAATGCGCTTGCCGGTCGCTTGCAGGAGATAACCGAACAACTGAACGTTCTGCGTGAAGAATCGCAAGCCGCGCTCTCCGAAAAGCTGCATACTTTTGAAACCGATTTTGCAAGCGAGCTAACCCGCCGCAGCGATGCACTCAGCGGAGACATCCAAAAGCTGCGGAATGATGTTACCGAACGGCTTGCGCTGATGGGATCGGAAAGCGAGTCGGCACGTAGGGATTTGGAAGATGCGTATAAACAGGATTTAAAAGCGCGGCTTGCGCAAACGGCGGAGGAGTACAAGGGGCACTTTGCAAAATTCAAAGAAGATATTGCTGCAATCGAAGAAGGAATTGCCAAACGTATTACGGCAAGCGACGAGGCGCTCTTAGCCTATAACACTCAGTTTAAAAATATGATGGATCAGACAAAGGAAAAAGCTCAAACATATATGCGCAATGAGCTTTCCGGTCTCAAGCTTGAACTGCAAGAATCGATGCGGCAGCAGAGTGTTGAAGTTGAAAATGCTACAAAAGAGGTGAAAAACTGGCTTGATACGGTTAAACAAGAATCAGGGGGGCAGCTCGATGCGGCTAAAGCCGATTTTGAAACATGGAAGGCGCGTATCGATCAACAACTGGCAGAGATGCGGACTACGGTAGACGAAAAGGTTGCTAATTTTACTGCATCGACGGAACGAGCTATCGAAGGCATCGGTTCAAAATACACCTCGTACTATAAAGATTTCAGCGTGAAAAGCGACGAGGCGCTTAAGCTGATGCAGCAGAGAATCAATGATCTGAATGCAAAGGTGCAGAGTGCCGAAGAAGAATTTTCCGCACAGGTGCGCAGCGTTACCGAAACCTTTACGCGCGATGCGGAACAGGCTACCAACGAGCTGGATAAACGGATTAACAACGCGACGGGGGAAGCAAATCATTCGCTTGACAACATACGGGAGCTGGTACACGGCCTGCGCAGTGAAGTGGAAGAAACGCAGCATGATTTATTCGAAAAGATACGGCGCGATTCCGAGCAGCTGACCGAAACCGTAGAAGAAATCGATAAGCGGCAAAACGCCTTTATTACGCAGACGCGCGTATTTGATCGTGCAGACGAATTGAAGGCTGATTTGGAACAAAACATCGAAAAATTGAAGGCGGAGGTTACCCGCTTTGAAATTTACCGCAATACAATGGATGATCTGAATCTGAAATACGAAAAGGTAACTCATCTTGAAGAGGAGGCAACACAGAAAATCGCGCGATTTATGGGTGAGCGTAAAAATATTGAAATTTTGGAAAACGATTTTGCAAAACTGAGTGTGCTGTCCGAGTCGATGGATAAAAAGCTTGTTGAGCTTGCTTCGGCTGATGATGAATTACAGCGCTATCAGGTACAGATTCGGCGTATTGAAGAAAGCATTGCCGATGTAAATACCCGCTATGACCGCTTGGAGAAAAAAGGTACCGTGCTCGACCAAACGGTACAGAGCATCGATGCTGCCTTTGAAGATTTAAAGACGGTTGAAAAAGATATTAAGTCGGTACAGAGTAAGCTCTACACCATTCCGCCCGAACTGCAGGATATTCAAGAAAAGATGGAGTATCTTATTTCCAATCAGGAAAAAGCGGAGAAGGCGCGGGAGCAGCTTGATACCATCGATGAATTGCTTGGAGAGCTTGAGGGGCGCATTGAAAAACTGCACAATGCCCGTGAATGGCTTGCCGGTACTGAAACGCGCTTACAAGATATATCGAAGAATTCCGAAAATCAGTTGAAACTGTTGGCGGATTTGGTTAAGGCCGAAAAACCGGTCAACAAAACGGAAGGTGCAACGACAGTCGGTACCCGTGAGAATGTGTTAAAGCTCTTTAGAAGCGGATGGACGCAGGACGCTATTGCCAATGCCCTCAATCTATCGCAGGGCGAGGTGCAGCTCATCCTAGAGCTTGCCGAAAAATAGGCTGACGCTACGCCACTTAAATACTGTATTTGTTTTCTCCCTTATTCTACCGGTGAGCAGCTTTAAAAATACCGTTAGCTTTTAGAGCTGGTATGGGAGTAGGGAGCTAGCGAGAGAGAAGACAGGTGCACCACACGGCGGCGGCCGTACCGCTGCCGATAATGCCGACCCCTTCGCCGGTTTTTGCTTTGACAAAAATTTGATCGATTTCTACCGATAGAATTTCCGCAATAGACCGGCGGATTGCCTCGCGGTACGGCAGAATTTTCGGCTTTTGGATTGCGATAACACAATCGGCGTTTTCAAGCTGCCAGCCTGCTGTCAGAATCCGTTCCCACACCGTTTTTAGGAGCATCCGAGAGTCGGCATTCTTCCACTGCGGATCATTCGGCGGGAAAAGCTCGCCGATGTCGCCAAGACAAGCAGCTCCGAGCAAGGAATCCGCAAGCGCATGGAGTAGTACATCCCCGTCCGAATGCCCCGCTTCCCCTTTTTCAAAAGGAATATGAACCCCGCCTAAGATTAACGGTCTGCCTTCAACAAGGGTGTGGAGGTCATAACCTAAGCCGATTCGTATCATAGTGTTTTCCTTAAAGGTCTTCGCGATAGGTGATTTTTTTATTTTCCCGCGCTCCGGGGCAGATGTAAACAGCTCCGCAATATTGGGCATAGATTTCGCTGTCGTCGGTATAGGTATTGCCGTCATTGCAAGCTTGGCGATGGGCATAGAGCAACGGCTCAAAGCGGAAGCCCTGCGGTGTTTGTACGGCGGCAAGCAGGTCTCTTCTAAGATGCCGGATAATCTTTCCCGTTTTGTCCACTTCTTTTTGTGTGTCCGTTACAGGTATGGCAGGGACTGCCGCTCCGTATTGTTCGGTTGCCGTTAATACTGAAGTAATCACTTCGCCGGAAACCCACGGACGCGCTCCGTCGTGTACCAGTATAAAGGTTATGTTTTTATCCGCAAGAGCTAACAGCCCCTTATACACCGACTCCTGCCGGGTTGCTCCTCCTTCAACGATATGGAGAGTATCTCGGTGTGTACTGAAAAAAGAAGAAAGCCGCGTATCTGCAGCAAGCAGTGAATAGACCGTTTCAACTTTACCCTGAGGCACGGTTATGACATAACAGCTAACACATCCTGCCGATACAAAAGCATAGAGACAGGCAGATAGCACCGATGTATGCGTATCGGTACTTAATGGAAGAAATTCTTTTTTTTCCCCGAAGCGTTGGGAACTCCCGGCCGCTGTAATCAGAACGGCATTATTCGCCGTCATCGAAATCGTCTTCGTCATCCATATCATTTATGTTATCGTCAAACATATCATCAACCTGATCTTGCTTTCCGACAGGAGCGTTTTTACTTAAAACCTCCAGATATGAATGAATCAGCGCTTCAATTTCCGCCTTCGGTTTTTGCAGTGCGTAACAGAGCTCATCGTAAAAAATGCGATAGGCGGAATCGTATAATTTACGCTCTTGGATAGGGAGTTCTTTTATTTTACTGCGGTGGTAGAGTGAGCGGACGATGGAGGCATTGTCTAAAACGCTCCCCGTTTTGAATAAATCAAGGTTCATTTGATACCGCATCTTCCAATCACTTGGGATGGGGTCAAACTTTTCGGATAAAAACGCCAGTGCAGCTTGCGCTTCATCAGCGGAAACGATCGTCCTGATACCTAACTCAGTCGCCTTGAGGGCAGGCACAAGAACTGTCATGTCGGATTCATCAAAGTAAATGACGTAATACGTCAGCATTTCATCTTTGAATTTTTTTTCGCTTATTTCGACGATTTCTCCGACACCTTGACCGGGATAGACAACCCGTTCTTTCACTGTAAATGAACATTCAGTCATATATTGCCATCATAGCATAAAGAACGGCTTTGGTCAAAGGACTCTGTAGGGTAAACGCATCAGATTGTATTTTAAAACCCCGCAGAAGAATAGAGGCTGTCCGCCCAGAGTTGAACCTCTTCGCGGTTCAAATGGTCGTCCAACCTCTATTCTTCTGCGATTCTTATTTATTTGTCTGATGCGTTTGCCCTTCTTCGCAAAGAAATTGTGTAAAATTTTATTTCCTTAAAATGCAACAGTTGAACAAAATATGAATTTTGGAAACTGTTGCATTCGTGCGCGAAAAGCGCACACATCAATACGCAAGTTTTCGAAAGAAAACTTGACGGTTAAGGTGAGCGGCGTCATTGTAGACGCTCACCTTATACCTATGAAATTTTACACAGCAAGGAAGGTAAACGCATCAGATTGTATTTTAATCTATCGGTGATTATTGTCCGATACTTATACTGAGGCTTATTGTTATGAACATAAAACTGAAAATCGGAATCTTATCGGGCATACTGGTTTTGTTATTGCTCATTGCAGCCGGAACTTTTATGCAAATTTCAAAACCGGCTGATACGCTTGAACAGCAGATTGTACAACTTGCCGGTTATGAACGTAATATGCTCTATGTACGAGGGACTATATATCGTTACGGCATTGCCGGTGTGCATATTCCTTCTTCTGTCATCAGCGCTTTAAGTAAGTATGAGCCGACGTTAGTTGCCGTGGAATATGCCACAGAAAAATATATGGAAAAAGATAGCACATTACGGAGCCGCCTTTCGGGGTATTTTACTTCTGCCCGTTCAATAAATGCGGAATTTACCACACTGATTAATGATTATAATCAGCTGGGCGCAGCAAAGACGAAACCGTTTGATGAAAAAAAAGTGGAAACAATTGAAAAACTGGTTGGTACTCATATTAACGATTTTGAGGCGGTATCCGGTGCATTAGAGAGCGCTGCCAGCCGGTATCGGAAACAAGCCGCAATTCTTTCGGGTATATTGATTTCGGTAACATGGCTGTTGGGGCTTTTTGTTACATGGGCACTGGTACAAACTATCTATACCATCTTACTTGCCCGTAATGCAAAAAGACGAATTGTATTAAAAGCGGGGCCAAAGACCGACGGAGCGCATGATACGGCGTCGCAGCTGCGGCTTGCTTCCGGTGCAACTTCTTTCCGGTCATCACAATCGGAGCAATCAGCAGAACCGGCACGCTTTACGTTTGGCAACCATGAAGCAGGAGTTTATACAGAATCAGCGGTAGCGGCGGCATCGTGGGGGACGAAAGAGCGCAGCAATATGGAAATCCGCGTTGCCGGTAATACGCGGCCCGATACAAAGGATAGCGCTTTTGCTGAAAGACAAGCAGCTATTCTTGAGCGCAATACACAGCTGGAACAAAATCTTGCCGATCTCCAGCGCAGCTATGATTCACTGGAAAAGAAACACACCGATTTGCAAGCAACGTATAAAACGATGCAGATGACAGCAGAAAAAGAGCGCGACGGATATCATCACTCAGCAGCTCAGATGAAAGAAGTTCTTTCTTCGGTACAGCAAACCGCTGAAAACCATCGTACCGATTCCGAAACGGCGAAAAAACTGGTGGAAACATTTAAAACCGGACATCAGCTGTTCAAAACTACCCATGATCACATGCAGTTTATCATTCAAAACGTTTCGAAAATCCAAGAAATGTCTGAAATTATCGAAAGTATTGCAGAACAGACGAAGATGTTGAGTATGAATGCAGCAATTGAAGCAGCGCACGCCGGCGATGCCGGTAAAGGGTTTGCTGTTGTTGCGGAAGAGCTAAGTCGTCTTGCTGCCGCTGCACTGGAAAGTTCTCATGATATAGGCGGAACCATAAAACAAGTGGTAACCGTCATCACCGGCATTGGAACCACCAGTGATGAACTTGATCAATCCTTTGAAAAAATCCATTTGCAAACGGATGCCATCTATACATCGCTGGTAGACTTTTCTTCAAAAATTGAAAAAACCGGCGACGAGGCGAAAACGGCTCTAATGCACTTTTCTACCTTAAAATAGGTTACAGTTGCATACCGTTCAATAACGCTTTGAGCGCAGCCAGTTCTTCTGCAGTAAGCGTAACCCCTTTTCCCATTTTTTCGTGATCGGGAGACCAACTGCGGAGATCGTATTTGGGGTTGCGCCCATTCCATGCCACCGAGTTTAATTCCATCGTCCATCCGCTTTTTGAAGTAGAAAGAACCCCATGTTTTTGAGTAATTTCATAGCTAAATTCATCCGCCATAATTCCCTCCATGTATGTGTTATAGCATAATCTCATCGATAGGGCTAGCAAACAAAAATTATTTTACTTTTTTTGTTATACATGCTTGACATAAATGTAATCTTTTGCTAACATACCATCATACAAGAAGTTTCTTGTAAGGAGGTTGCTATAAGTCAAAGGCGTTCGTAAAAAGTATTGATAAGTGTGAATGATTTATACTCTATTTTTAAACCGCTCCATCTTGCATACTCCTGGAGCGGTTTTTTTATACTCGTTGCAACAGAAACTCGCTTTATGAATTTATCTTGGACAAATGTGGAGATTACTTTCCGGTACCGAACGCGCGCTTGATTGTTTCGGCGAGGTTTTCTACGCGGGATATGCCTTGTATTGCAGGTTCCGGTTCATCGCCGTCGCCGGCGGCTGCCGGAACGTAGAGCTGGGTAAAGCCGAGGCTCTGTGCGGTTTTAATCAGCGGCTTTAAGCGGCGTACCGGTCTAATCTCACCGGCAAGACTGAGTTCTCCGATAAATGCTTCGTTTTTACGCGCGGGGATATCCGTTCGCGCAGAGTAGAGCGCAAGCGCCAAAGCCAAATCGATAGCCGGTTCCCGCAGCCGGATGCCGCCGGCGACATTGATATAGATATCCTGATCGGAGAACCGCAAGCCTATCCGTTTTTCCAATACGGCGGCGACGCGGCTGACCCGTGCGGAATCTATCTTATCGGAGAATACGCGCGTCATCGTGCCTTTAGCGGGAACCGTAAGCGCCTGAATTTCTACCATAAACACGCGGCTGCCTTCAAACACCGGCACCGTCGCAGACCCGGCAGGCAGCTCGCCTTGCCGCTGAATGATAAACAGCGCGGCGGGATCCTGTACGGCAGCCAAGCCTTTTTCATCCATCCTAAAAATCCCCAGCTCATCTACCGAACCGAAACGGTTTTTAAGGGCGCGGAGGAATCGCACATCATCTTCGTTCCGCTCAAAAGAGATAACAGTATCGACCATGTGCTCCAGAACCTTCGGCCCTGCGATGACGCCTTCTTTCGTTACATGAGCGGTAAGAAAGAGCACTGCGTCCCGTTCCTTTACCCACTGCACCAATTCGTTGGCGCAGTATTTGAGCTGATTGATCGTGCCCGGGATGGTGCCTGCCTGCGGGGAAAAAAGTGTTTGTACCGAATCGATAATGACGATAAGCGGGTTGAGATTATTCAATACTTTTTCGATATTTTCCACCGAATTGGTACAGAGCAATTCGATATTTTTGAGCGGAACACCGAGCCGGTCTGCACGGCCGCGTATCTGACCGGCGGACTCTTCACCGGAAACATAGAGCGTCCGCTGCCCTACGGCTCCGGCTGCTGCGGCAGCTGCCGCTTGCAAGAGCAATGTCGACTTTCCGATACCGGGTTCGCCGCCGATCAATACGGCCGAGCGCTTTACCGCACCACCTCCGAGCACTCTATCGAATTCCGAAATGCCGGTTGTAATGCGGACGGTATCGTGCACCTCCACCTGTTCAAGCGGGATAGGGTGCGCTTCATCCGTTTGCCGCACGGCAGCGGCGCTCGAAGCAAAGCCGGGGGTAAAGTCCGCTTCTTGGAATTGCTCCTCCAAGGTATTCCATTCGCCGCAGCCGGGACAGCGCCCGAGCCATTTCGGCTGGCTGTACCCGCATGAGCTGCACCGGAATATCCGCCCGCCGGCCTTCTTTTTTGCCATCCCCTTCGTTACCTATTCATCGTTCCGTTCGGAAAGGGTAAGCGTCAGTTTTACGGTCTTATTTCCGCGGAGCACCGTTACGGCGATGCTCTCATTCGGTTTTTTATCTTCCAAAACAGCGTAGTATTCGCTCAAGTTGCTGACAGCCTGACCGGCAATTTCGGTGATGATGTCGCCGCCGAGATAGATAACCGCAGCGCGCTTCCCAATACCGTAGCGGACGGCATTTGCTCCACCACGAAGCCCCGCCTTTTCGGCATTACTGTTCTTTTTAACGCGGGAAACCAATAGCCCGCGCTGCACCGACAACCCTGCATAGTTTGCAATCGACGCGTTCAGCTGTACCAACTCCGCATCGATGGAAGCGCGGCGGACTTTTCCGTACTTGATAATCTCGGATACTACCCGTTTTGCCGTGTTGATGGGCACCGCAAAGCCGACGCCTGCGGAACTACCCGACGTAGAATAGATCATCGTATTGATACCGATCATCCTGCCGTCGGAATCGAGGAGCGGTCCGCCCGAGTTGCCGGGATTGATGGCCGTGTCGGTTTGAATCATATTTTTGATGATAACGTTTTTATCGGTTTGGATCGGGCGGCCGAGGGCGGACACAATACCGACCGTCAGCGTTCGTGTTAAGCCGAAGGGGTTCCCGATTGCGAGTACCCGCTGTCCCACCTTGAGTCCATCCGAATCGCCGAATTTTATCGTCGTCAACTGAGTGTTTGCAGGCGGGTCGAATTTGAGCACCGCAAGATCGTTTTCACGGTCTACCCCGATAATCTTTGCGCTGTATTGGCTGCCGTCCGAGAGAGATACGAATATCTTTGTCGCGTCCTCGATAACGTGAGTGTTGGTAAGGATGTAGCCGCGGCTATCAATAATCGAACCGGAGCCGGAACCACCTTCCTGCGGAATCGGTTCAAGGAACCAGTTTACCCCGACCGTTTCCGTGGTGATATTGACAACCGCATCATTGGTATTTTCGTACACCGAAATATTTTGCTTTTCTTCTGCGGTGTAACGGCTCGCCGGTTCCGCGGCAGCGGTCAGATACGGGCTTGTCTGCTCCGCCGATTCGGAAACACCCACACTCCCGCTGTTTTCGGCGCTACTACTCCGGACGCCGTTCTGCTGCGCAAGGGCACTGTTACTTTCAGCCAATGCTTCAAGCTCGGCTGCGGCCTCTCCCTGCGGTGTATTCGTTCCATGCCCTAAATAAAAGCCTGCCCCGTAAGCAGCAAGCGCAATAAAACAGCCGATAACGGCTGCAGAAAGAATCAGCTGTCTTCTAGTGTAAAGCTTCATACGCGCCCCTCTTAAAAATTATACCGGTATTCTAAGGAAAACCTCTAAAAAACTGCGGCTTTTAGCAGTTTCTGTTATAAATATACAAAAAAAAAGCCTACCCGCCAATAGAAAAGAATCAGGACAAACGCTGAGTTTTTGCCCTTTCAAAAAACAACATTCTCCTGTATAATTGGACATCTCTAAAAACTCAAGCTTTTAGAGGTTCTCAATTGATCTATCGAATCGATAGTACGGAGGACACAAAAAGTATGGAAAACCCGCTTGTTAAAAAGAAGTTGCGCAGAACAAAAGCACGGAACTTAATCATCAGTATTTTATCTCAAGATAAAGATAAAGCTTTTTCCGTCGAAGAGCTGCATGAAGCGTGCGGGGCATATCTGCAAATCGACTTATCGACGGTATATCGAACAATGCATACGCTTGCCGAATCCAATTTTGTAACAAAGAGCATACATCCCGACGGAAAAGCCTATTTTCAGATTGCATCTCAACAGGGAACGGAACATCACCACCGAATTGTGTGCAGTAAGTGCAAGGCTTCGGCCGATATTGCTGTCTGTCCGCTGCACGATTTGGAAGACCAAATCTTATCCGAAACGGGCTTTACCATGACATCACACAGTATAGAACTTACCGGTCTTTGCCCCGCCTGCAAAGCTGAAGAGGAAGCGCAGCATACTATAGGGCATCCCTAAACAACTGAGATTTTTAGAGGTTCCCTATACCTTAAATTTTGAAACTTCTTCAGCCAAATTTTCAATACTCCGTTTATTCTTCTGTGTAATTGCATTCACTTCCTGCACGGCATTATTAATTTGTGCAGCTCCCGATGCCATTTCGTTTATACTTTCCGTGATAACACAAGTCAGATTGTCGAGTTTTTGCATTTCCTGCGAAGCTTTTTTCTCCGCCTTTCAACATTTCTTCCGAACCGGTTTGCACTTCAACCGTTACCGTATTAATGCTCTTAATAGCTGCCAGTACTTCCTTACTACCATTCTCCTGTTCCTGCATCGATTCGGTAACCTGTGTACTCATGGCTTTTACCTGCTCTGCAAGATTAAAGATCGCATTAAACTTTTCTTCAACAGTTTTCGACGAAGCAGAAAGCATTTCAATTTCACTTGATAACATTTTCAATGTAGCGGTAATGCTTTTGCCTTGTGCTGCAGAATCTTCGGCAAGCTTACGGATTTCGTCTGCTACAACGGCAAATCCTTTTCCAGCTTCTCCTGCATGAGCAGCTTCTATTGCAGCATTCATTGCAAGTAAATTCGTCTGCGATGCAATGTGCTGAATAACACTTGATGCTTCCAAAAGAGAACCCGATTCTTCTGCGATTTTCTGTGTTACAGTATTAGAGGTAACAATTGTTGCCTTGCCGTCACCGGTTGCAGCGGTAAGCTCTTTGATAACAGAGTCTGTTTTCTCAAGCGTTTTTCCGATTGATGCGATATTTGCAACCATTTCTTCTATCGATGAAGAAGATTGCACGACACTTGTCGCCTGCATCTCGATACCGGCATTCAGTTGTGTAATTGTACGAACAATCTCTTCAATAACGGCAGCTGTTTCAGTGACGCTTGCTGCTTGAGTTATCGCCTGCTGCTTTACCTCATCGATGTTTGCACTAATCTCATGTACTGCACTCGCCGTTCCTGTCATATTAGATGCAAGTTCATTACCTACTTCTTTCATTATGCTCGTGTTTGTTCCGACTTGGTGAATAGACGCCGCAATTTTTGAAAGCATTTTATTGAAATATTCAGATAATAGCGCTATTTCATCTTTCCCATGAATTGGCAATCGGAATGTCAAATCCCCATCTCCTTGAGCAATATCTTTAAGCGCAGAAGCAGTATTACTCAATGGTTTGCTTACGGTTTTTCGTATTGAGAAATACAGCAACGAAATAGATATTCCTATTACAATGATTGTTACAAGCAGTGGGATTTCTGCAATGGTAAACATACCGGGTAAAAAATCATCCACAGGCGCAATAAATACAATATTATACGGAAGATTTGCAATCTGTCGTCCGCTGTATATCATCTTGCCTCTTTTTCCATCTTTCCATGTTTTTATATCAGGATATTGCGGAATCTCATTCATCGTTTCCGGTAAATATTCTTTTAATGATACGCCAAAACTTTCATTATTTGACGAAATAACGATATTATCATTTTCATCCGTTACAAATAGGATCGAATGTGCAGACGGTAGTGTTTGTTTCATTGTCTCAACCGATTCGTCAAGATCAAGCCCTACGCCAACAATCCCTAATAATTCTGATTCTTGATTATAAACGTGTGCATTGATCCACAACCCCATCACACCGGTCTCTTTGCTTTTGTTGATATTGAATGTTACTTTTTCTTTCAACTTTATCGTTTTAAAAAACCATGCATCCGCCGGTTCACTTTCCTTCAAGAGGGAATAATGAACCTTTTTATTTGCGTCCACTATATAATAATCTTTTGTCTGTGTACTTGATACCCAAGAAGAGATAATACGTTTTTCAGAAGCAAACTCTTCAAGACGACGTATAATAGCATTCTTACTTTCGCCTTCAGGCGTACCATCGTCCAACCAATCAATAAGTATTTGATTATTTGCCCACGCTTCTGAACGAGAATATCCGAACAATAAATCGGACTGTAAATCGATGCTTGCCATCGATAAAACTCCCGGAACGCCTTTGTAAAATTGTCGTTCAACTAATTGGCGAACAGAAAAAACCGAAAACCCTAATATAACACATGCCGCAATAGAAACCGTCAGTGCCATTGAAAGTGTCAGTTTAGAACGTAACGTCATATACATCTCCTTTAAAAATTAAGCAGACTGATCGAATGTGTCAGGGGGATATCTTTTAAAAGCCGTATTGGTCTTAAAAGATATCCCCCCTCGCAACAAAGTCTATAATGCTATTAGAATGCTATATAGAACATCTCTAAAAATCTCAGGTTTTAGAGGTTTCCCATAAATTTCTCCTTACTGTAACGGATAAGTACAGGTATCCGCTATAAATAAATCTTCTTCTATAATACCCCCCCTCAAAAGTCAAGCAAAAAAATGCTTTTTCTTGGACAGAAAAGAGAGATGGTATCCCCCTTGCCTAAGCGGAACCGGTTAGACAAAATAGATAAAATAGCATGATCTTAACGACTTGCAATTTGCTACAGAAGTCCTACAGAGTGTATAAAAACTATATTCAAAACTGTCACGAAGAATTTATCCGCTTTATGTTCGCTTTTGAAATTAAGAATTACGGATAGGGGAAATGCGTGTAAACGGCGCCGAAAAAGGCCTTGATAACGGCAAACAGCTCTTTCCGCCGCTCGGAATCTACCGTGTGCAGCTCTTTTAAAATGTGCAGCGAATGAGCAAGTCCGTTGGCGGTTAATTCGCTCATTGTTTCCGCACCGGTGCCGAACATAACCGCAAACAATGTTTCGATAAATTCTTTCCGCTCGTTATCATCAAGGTGAGAAAGCCATTCCCGCATGGTTTTTTCCGCAAAATAGCTTTCCTTTGTCCGCCCTTGCTGATAGGTTACAAACTCATCTCGTTTAATTTGCCAAGAAAACGCATCATGCTGCCAGAAGGTGTTGGTTTCGGCGCTTTCAATAACGGTATAATGCGGCAGATAGGATAAAAGCACGCCGACAACGGACGACTGCGGAATAAAAGAAGCGGTTTTAGGGATAATCGCTTGAAATCCGCTCCGCTGTTCGATATCAAACGCAAAGCCGGGACCGTCAAAACAGAACACCCGCTCAATCAGCTCCCGTATCGAAGCGGCGGCAGTCCCAGCCGCATAGAGCGCAAGGTTTCCGCCCTTGGAATGCCCCGCAATGGAGAGCTTTTCGATACCGCACATACCGAGCGCTTCCGCCGCTGCCGAAAGATAATCCGCCGCCGAAGCATGAGAGGGGATGGGGTCGGGAAGGCTCAAAAGGCAGTCTTCTTTCCATCCGATTATAGTATCGTCCGTACCACGATAGACAACACAAGCGCATCCTGTTGGAAGTATGGCAGTTATTGCTGCGAACTGCTTATCCGCATTGCGCTCAATCTCATTCACAAAGCCTTTTAACAGAATGGAACCGAAGCGCTCCGTTTCCGCAGCAGTTTTAAGTAAATCGGCAGTGAGCGGATTGATAAACACACCGAACTCTTCGGGGGTTCCGCGCGTAGAATCGGCGGCATAGAGATGCGCAGCTTCCTGCAGCGTAATACCGTCATCAAATTGAGCGGGAACAATATCGAAAAAGTTAAGGTAAGAAAGCTGACACAGTACCAGCGCATCTATCGCATTGAAGGGACGCGCCTCAAAAGGAAGATCGCCGCGCCAGATTACATAATCGGAAAGATTTGCCATCGACTGTTATGTTCCTGCAATGCTATTTTGCAGCAATTTTATTATAGAGCGCATCAAGGTCTGCCTGCGAAAAGTACGAAATATACACGATACCTTTTTCAAGATCGCCTTTAATTTCAACCTTTGTGCCGAGCGCATCGATAAATTGCTGCTCAATATCCTTGACCGCAAGCTGTGCATCATCCGTTTCCGGTCGGCTTACCGGCTGCGGCGCTGATTTTTTCTGTCCGGTACGGCTGCCGTTTTTCAACTGAGCCGCCTGCATCTCCGCGTCACGCACTGAAAGAGCCTGCTCCGTAATGCGGGTAAATAGCAGCGTTTGATCCGCCGGATTGATAAGAGAGAGAATTGCCCGCGCATGACCTGCGGTGATGGCGCCTTTTTCGAGCGCTGTCTGCATTTCGTCGGGCAGCTGTAAAAGCCGCATCGCATTGGCAACTGCCGATCGGCTCTTCCCTACCCGCTTGGCGGTCTCCTCCTGATTAAGATTGGACAGCTGCATAATCTCCTGATATGCCTTAGCCTCTTCAATCGGATTGAGGTTTTCCCGCTGAATATTTTCGATCAGCGCAATTTCAAGCTTTTTGCTATTTTCAAATTCACGGAAGATGACCGGTATCCGCGTAAGCCCCGCTAAAAGCGCCGCCCTCGTTCTTCGCTCTCCTGCAATAATATAGTATTCATCGCCGTTTTTTTCCGCGATAATCGGCTGAATAATCCCGTGTTCTTTGATGGAAGCGGCAAGCTCCTGCAAACTATCTTCATTAAAAGTGCGGCGGGGCTGAAACGGATTGGGTTTTAATAGCGCGGGGTCAAGTTCAACCGGAGCAGAACCGACAGTATCGGCGCGATTTTGAGTACCGGCTTGTTGCGCGACCGCTCCTTGCATCACATTCTGCTGCGGCATTACAGACAAACCGCTATCCGATTGTACATCCGAAGATTGCGCAGCAGCATCGTTTGAGCACAAATCCGTGATATCGGGAGGAAGCAAGGAGTCGAGTCCTTTGCCCAGTGCAGATTTAGGCACGGTCAAGCACCTCCTGTGCGAGTTTTTCGTAGCTGCGGGCGCCGATACAGGAAGCGTCATACTTGCAGATGGGCAGCCCGTGGGAGGGCGCTTCGGAGAGGCGGACATTGCGCGGGATAATCGTACTGCATACGCGGTCTTTAAAATAGGCGGTAACCTGCTGCACAACTTCCTGTGCGAGCTTTGTGCGGGAATCGTACATCGTGAAAAAGATACCGCCGATTTTAAGGCGGGGATTGATTTTTTCCTGCACTCTTTTAACGGTTTGCAAAAGGAGCGTTAACCCCTCAAGTGCAAAATATTCACACTGCAGCGGAATAAACACTTCATCCGCAGCGGCAAGCCCGTTCAGCGTTAAAATTCCCAACGACGGGGGGCAATCAATTAAAATATATTCATATTCTTCTTTCAGGAGCGCGAGATTGTCGCGGAGAAAAAATTCTCGGGATTGCTGATCAACCAATTCGATAGTGGCGCCCGATAAATTGATATCAGCGGGGATTGCATACAAGTCCTTAACCGCCGTCGGTCTGACCGTTTTTTGAATAGGGATTTTTCCGGCAAGCGCATCATAAATACTCGGCTGCTTTTTGGAAATCCCGACACCCGACGACATATTACCCTGCGGATCAAAGTCCACAAGCAGCGTCTTTTTCCCTGCCTGTGCAAAGTATGCGCCGATATTGACGGCGGAAGTGGTCTTCCCTACCCCGCCTTTCTGGTTAACAAAAACGATACTTTTCCCCATACGGGGCAGTATACCGCATTTCCTCAAGAGATAAAAGGGCATTTATTGACTTTTCGCTGAATAATGACGATATTTAAAGCTATGAATTCAGATACTTCAAAGACTTTAGATACGCCGAACGAGGTGGATACATCAACTCAGAAAGAAGAAAAGGCGGTTATTCCAATCGAAGAGCTTTTGCCTAAAAAAATCAATCTTATTCCGCTGAACGGTCGGCCTATTTATCCGGGGATTTTTACCCCGCTGCTGCTCAACGATGCCGACGACATCCGCTCCGTCGAAGAAGCGTACGGCAGCACCGGTTTTATCGGCCTTTCGCTGTTAAAAAACGAGACGGAAGAGCCGGGCGCCTCCGATGTGTATCAAATAGGAGCCGCTGCGCGGATTATCAAAAAAATCAACCTGCCTGACGGCGGTATCAATATTCTTATTTCAACCTTGAAGCGGTTCAAAATCCGCAAAGTTGTCAACGAGAAAAAACCGATTGTCGTAGCGGTTCAGTATCTCGAAGATGAAGAAGAGAATACGGTTGAGGTAAAGGCGATGCTCCGCGGACTGATCGGAGAGATGAAAGAACTTTCCGAAAACAACCCGCTCTTTACGGAAGAGATGCGGCTCAACATTGTCAACATCGACCATCCGGGAAAGATTGCGGACTTTACTGCCAGCATTCTGAATATTCCGAAAGAGGATCAGCAAAAGATATTGGAAACCATCAACGTCCGTGAACGGATGGAAAAGGTTTTTGTTCATATCAAAAAAGAAAAAGAGCTGCTCGATGTTCAGCGGAAGATTCAGGCAGATCTGAATACGCGGATTGAAAAAAATCAGCGCGAATACTTCCTGCATGAAGAGCTCAAAAGTATCAAAAAAGAGCTGGGCTTAAGTTCCGATCCAAAGGATGCCGATGAAGAGAAATTCCGCAAGCTGATCGACTCGTTCCATTTTGAAGGTGAAGTAAAAGAGACGATAGAAGCCGAGTTTGAAAAATTCAAGTTTCTCGAGCCGAATTCGCCTGAGTACATTGTCGGACGGAATTATCTTGAAACCGCGCTGACACTCCCGTGGAACCCTCCCGAACCGGAAGCGTATAATATAGAAGAAGCGAAAAAAGTTTTGGATGCGGATCACTACGGGTTGGAGGATGTAAAGAAGCGGATTATCGAATACCTTGCGGTGCGGAAACTGAAAAACGATACGAAGGGCTCGATTGTTTTGCTGGTGGGGCCGCCCGGTGTCGGTAAAACGAGTGTCGGCAAGTCGATTGCCCGTGCGATGAATAAACCGTTTTTCCGGTTCTCGGTGGGCGGTATGCGAGATGAGGCTGAAATTAAAGGTCACCGCAGAACGTACATCGGCGCGATGCCCGGCAAAATTTTGCAGGGATTAAAAATCGTGAAAACAAAGGCGCCGGTCTTTATGATTGACGAAATCGATAAGATGGGGCAAAGCTATCAGGGCGACCCATCCAGTGCCTTGCTTGAGGTGCTCGACCCCGAACAGAATGTTTCGTTCCGCGACCACTACCTCGATCTGCCGTTTGACCTGTCGCATATCGTATTTATCCTGACGGCGAACACGCTTGACGGTATTCCGCGCCCGCTACTCGACCGCGCCGAAGTTATTCAACTCGCGGGTTATATCGATTCTGAAAAAGTAGAAATCGCAAAGCACTATCTGCTGCCGAAAAGCCTTGAAAAAAACGGCTTAAAGAAAACGCAGGTGAAATATTCCAAGCAGATACTGCTGCATATTGCGAACGGCTATGCGCGGGAGGCGGGAGTACGCAACTTTGAAAAGAACCTCGATAAGCTCCACCGTAAAATCGCCGTTGAGCTGGTTACCGGCGAGCGCGGCGAAAAAGACATATTTGCGCCCGATACCGCCGAAATCGAAAAGATGCTCGGCAAACCCATTTTCCGCGACGACGATATCAAATACGCAAAAGTTCCCGGCACGGCGATCGGGCTTGCATGGACGAGTATGGGCGGCGATACGCTGCTGATAGAAGCCTTATCGAATAAGGGCAAGGGGCAGTTCCGCCTGACCGGTCAGATGGGTAATGTGATGAAGGAGTCCGCCTCGATTGCATGGACATGGGTGCGCCACTTTGCCGATGCGCACGGTATTGCAAGCGTCAAGTGGTTTGAAAGCCACGTTATCCACCTGCACATTCCGGAAGGCGCAACTCCCAAAGACGGCCCCTCCGCCGGCATCACGATGACTGTTGCGCTGCTTTCGCTGTTGTCCGGTAAAGTCATTAAACCGAAGCTCGCCATGACCGGCGAACTCTCTCTGACCGGTCAGGTACTCCCAATCGGCGGCTTAAAAGAAAAAACCATCGCCGCCCGCCGCAACGGCATCAAGGAGATTATCATCCCTGCCGCGAATATCCGCGACCTTGAAAAAATCCCCGAGCACATAAAGAAAGGCATTCAGTTCCATCCTGTTACTAGGATGGAGGAGGTTATACAATGTGCCTTCCCCCACACCTTTTGAAATATACGGCACATCTACTTCGTTGCTGCGCACAAATTAATCCTCAACGTATCAAAGATACGCCTGCGGTTAATTTGTGCTTGCGCCTCGTATCTGCGCCGTCTATTTCAAAAGGCTTACGGAAAAGTTGTATACCGCGTGCAGCTTCTGAAAATGCTCAACGTATCAGAACGCCCAAGGATGGGCGGGGAATAAGTCAGAAACAAGTTTTGGAACAAAACTTGTCCTCTACCGATGTACATGGACGTACATCGGTAGAGAGGTACACGGATGTACAACTGCTTAACAGTCTATTTCAAAAGGCTTACGGAAGGGCATCTACTTCGTTGCTACGCAAAAATAAATGCTCAACGTAGCAGAACCGTCACGGATGTCCGTGGTTCCAGCAGAATCGAGTTCGCAATGCGGACTCGTCGTCAGAACGCCCACGGATGGGCGGGAGCGGTCAAGCAGAGAAAAAACTAAAAAGTTTTGCTTTTCTACTTGACAAAAAACATAGGAGTTTTGGCACAAAACTTGTCCTCTGCCGATGTAACAAGGAGATACATCGGCAGAGAAGTACAAGGAGGTACATTTTTGGACGAGGCTGTAAGGATTTTGAAGACTACCGATAGGTGCTTTTGCATGCTCGGCGCAGTGGTTCGTACTCCATAAGATGGGCTTTTGGCTAAAAAAGGAAGAGGTTAATACCCCCGACGCAAAGCATCAGGGTACAGTGTACAAATAAAAAAGCCTGCTCCGCGTGGTGCGGAACAGGCTTTTAAGTTTAGCTATGAGACCAAATATGGCTTAGTAGCTAACTTTGAGAGAAAGAACAAAACGACCTCTGTGTTCGCTGTCGATAACAGAGGACTTAATGATACCGCTGTGAGTATCAGTGTTAATTTTGCCATGACTCCATTTTGCCGTTACTTCAACCTTTTCAACAGGGCTGTAAGTTACACCAAGGTTATAAACAAGACCAACAGCTTGAGTACCATGGTTGGTTTCAAGCCAAAGATTTGCGAACGGCTTTATCCACATAGAATCGTTGATATTAACCGTATATGCACCCCAAACCTTTGTAAAGAACGGGAATTTAGAGCTACCGAGCAGTTTGTACATACCGATATAGACACCTGCATCCAAACCTTCAACAAGGTTGGTCGCATCCTCTTTATCGCCCTTTGTTGCAAACTGAGCAAATACTGCCATATCAATTTTGCTACTTCCAACTTTTGTATTGGCAGAAGCAACATACACACCTGCGCCTACCCATTTGTATTCAGCAGTAAATACGGTATCCCAGTCAAATGCTTTGTTATCAAACACATATTTACCATCAAAACCAGCCTTTAACTTTAATCCATCCATCGGCTCTGAGGTTACTTCAAAACCGAGATTAAGAAGACCATCATCAACCTTTTTATACTGTTTACCAAATGTAGAGTTAACGGTACAGGCAACTGTAAGCATTTTATCAAGCGGCTTCATAGAAAAATCAAAGCCGATTCCGTAGTGATACACCTCGGCATCGCCATTCTTTGTAGCGGTAAAATAATAGTCACCAGCCGGCGGGAACCACAGAGGATCGCCATTCCATGTGCCCTTACCACCACCTTCGGTCCACTTCCAGTCCTTTGTATCAGGATCGTATATGTAGATATATTCACCCCCTTCCAATCTGGTAGAACCATCAAAATGTTTCATATGCTGGATTGCAGACGGATCGTCAGGAGCCCAGTTGCTGCTGGAACCAAGTTTTAAACCGACATCCAAGGCCATCAAGTCCTTGTTTGCATAGCCGATCTTTGTACCATAGCCACCAAATGAGGGCTTAAATCTATAGTCTTCTGGTATATACTGATCGGTATCAACAGGTTCCCATATTTTAGCATAGTCTGTTGCAAAGCTCGGCTTATTGAAGACGGTTACATAAGCGTCATAGATAACCAATTTAGCGGCAAGTTTGTCTACCTTCCCGTCCATGATAAAACGTCCACCGCTATCTTTTTCGCTGACAAGATTCAGCCCCACATCCTTTAAAGTAACTTCGCCGTATACGGGTACATCACTCTTGGTAGAAGTTTTATTAGCCTTCTTGAGGAGCGGGAATGTTACGTTCCAAGAAGCTTCGTTCTTGAATCCGTTCTTAAAACCCGGTTTAGTCTTTGAGCCAAGGTCAAATCCCCAGCTTAAGGTTGCGTCGGCTTCAATATCGACGCTCGGTTCGGTAGTTGTAGCTTCTTCTGCCCACACAAAAGTAGCAGCAAAAAGAATAGTCAAGCTTACGAGTAGATATTTTTTCATAATGAAAAATACCTCCTTTAATACTTTTTTGGCCAAAGCGTAACACGCTTTTTAGCGACCAACTTTAATTAGATATATGCTATAAGATTTTTTTTCATTTGTCAATCATTAATTTTGTAACTTTTTTGCTTTTTTTTTGTTACACGCAATCTCTCTTCCATATAATCATAAAAGCAAGAGTTATCCTCGCTTCTGTAAAATTGAGAAAGTAATGACAGCGATCCGCATGAAGCGATAGTTTTGAACACCGGAACGATTGGGGAAAGTGATACGCCTATTCCGATGCGGAGATAAATCCCTTTGTGAGCTATCTTGCAGTAAAAGAAAAAGTCGCTGCTTCAAGTCAAAATCAAGCGCTTGCCGCTCTTTTGTTTCCCTAACCGCGGTGGTCTTGGCGAGCAAAGCCCTATAGATAGGCTGTAATTTTTCTTTAGCCTGTTTAGTGATGATAGGTCTAATCCGGCTGTTGATGCTGTGTGCAGGTTAATATTATGGCAGAAAGATTTAATTTCTTATCTTGTAGCAGTTTAGATTGTAAACGAGTAGTTTTTATGATATTATGAGGAAAGGTCGAAAAGGTGTTAGACGGATTGCCCAATGGCTTGGATATTTTTTGTTTATTAGGGCAAATTAGGAAGCGGTTGTATTAAAGCTCGCACGGAAGAAAAAAAATCAAGTAAAACAAAGAGGCGATTGAAAAATGGTTTCAAAAATATAATATAAACTATAAAAATTTTATAAAAAGGAAGATTAATGAAAAAAATATTTTTTCTAACAGTAGTATATTGCTCACTACTAATTTCTTGTAAAAATAATTCCGACGGTAAAAAACTCAGTTATGATGGAAAAATATTGACCGAACAGTTAACACAAAGCGAATTTGATTACTCTAAAGCTAAAGAAGAATTAAATCGTGAGCGAACAGATTCACGAATTCCTTTTACAATGAATTTTTATGGTTGTTTGGGAAAACCTGTTTTAAAAGTAGAAGGGAATAATGACGTATATGTAATGTTAGATTCAGGCTCTACACGGAACTGGTTTTATTATTCTTTATTAGAAAAGATTAATGTGACTGAAGATGATTTCATACAAAAAGTAGTTGAATATATCAAACAGAATGAACTAGAGCTGATAAAGAATCATTCTTCAGAAAAAGAAGTTGCTCAATATTTAAAAAACGAATGGTCTAATTATAATCTTAATTATCTAGCTTCCGTATCTTTTGGAGACAATTCTCTGCGATATGATCCTAATGTTAATGAAACTTTTGATGGAGTTATCGGAGCTGAATTTCTATTGAATTATGACAGAGTTACAATAGACTTTATCAATCAATATATTATTTTAAATGACGAAAAACTTGATGGTGCTGCTTTAAAAATGTATCAAAGTCCTAATGATGAATTTGATATTTATTTTGAATATAGAGGACAACCTGAATTCGGAATGATTGATACAGGTAATTATGGGTTTACTCCAAGACATAATTTTGGAGATAGAAATCAACAATATGATATAAATGATTATTCAAATTATGGATATGGCTATAAAGATAAAGTTCCTATTACACCAAGAGTAATGTATTCTTATAATGATATAAAAATAGGTGAGGTTATTTACAACAATATGAATGGTGCTTATTCAACAATAAAAGGCTCTGGTTTTAATAAAGGAGCACAATCTCATATGATGAAACTAAATGGGCTTGGTAATGTTTTTTTCTATAACCATATAATTCAATTTGATTTTGTAGATATGCAGTTTATTATTAAATAACAATACAAACAGGAATGTATTTGAATATAAAAAAAGGGATTTGTATTCGTGAAGCAGAAAATTCATCTGTTTAAGAAAGAATATTAGTTGGACGCTCTCATAGATCCGCTAGTTTTTTAATTTAAAATATAATACAAATAAATAAGGTGTATAACAAATGGCAATAACAATGATAACAACTCTTATGCTGATGGTGTTTTATTTTCTTTTGTTGTATGGAGGTGTGGCTTTTGTTCAAAACAAGAAGTTTTTTTCTTCAGCCCCCAAAGAGGTTTATGATGCTGTTCCTGACCGAAAAGAAAGATTTCACGGTGCACATATAATCGGTTGGATTATAATTGCAATTGCTTTTCTTATCCTTTTTGGTGCATTTATACTTGGAGCATGGGACGGAATTCATAATAATTTTAATTTTATTGAATTTTTCATAAGATTTTTAATTATGCTTTACGGAATGGAAACTTTCGATATTGTGTTTTTCGATTGGGTTCTTCTCTGTCATTCAAATTTCTTTCCTCATTTTTATCCGGAAGTTAAGGATATGGTAGGTTCGCATTTATTTGGATATAATTGGAAAACACATGTCATTCATTACATTATATATATTCCGATTTGTGCTGCACTAGCGTGGATATGTACTTTGTTTTAGGATGCCCATTTGTTATGGAAAAAGAATTAAGATTATTAGTACAAGATAAATGAAAGACGTCTAACACCCGCTTCAACCTGACATTGCGGACAAGCCGCAAATGCAGGTTAAGCGGTAGTTAGATTGATGCCGCACAGCGGCACTTAAAAAGAATAAGTCTGGAGAGAAAAAATTCGTAAGTATATTTATTCTTTTAGAAAGTGAAGAAGTTAAAAATCAAACCTGTAAATTTTCGGATGCAAATAAAATTTATACAAGGAGATGGAAAATGAATTCTGAAAAAAAGACTTTTAAAGCAGTTTTAACGCTTGGAATTCTTGTGTTACTGATTTTATCATTTATAGGAATTTATAAAACAACTGGCGCATTTGTGGAAAATGATGTACTTATAGTCAAAGGTATGTACGGTGTAAAAATACCAATAGCAGAAATTGAAAATATAATAAAAATTGAAAATATTCCAATTGGAGGTAGAAGAAAAAATGGACTTTGACTTGGACCGATTAAAATAGGGCATTTCTATTATAATGAACTTTGAGATGTTCGGTTGTATATTTTAAAAGCTGGAGCGCCGTATTTATTGATAAGCTCTAAGACTGAAAAAATAATAATTGGATTAGGAAAAACTGAAAATGAGATACTGTATAGCCAGTTGAAAAAATAAATTTTAGTTATTAAAATTACAGATAATGAATATTTTAGAAAATATTATAATTATTGTAAGGATAATTATAAAACCTTAGGCTGATGCCGCAGAGCGATACCTTCGTTGTAAGTGAAACTTTCAACATATATTCATAATCTATTTGTTAATGGGAGGAAATAGGAATTCGTAATATGAGATTTGTAAATGCAATACTGAGAAATGTAATGTCAAAGTCAATAATATGTAAATATTTCGGGCGGTTTCCGTCTGACTTTATATAAATCACAAAGAAATATAGTAGTTGAATCTAGGAGGATTATATGTCTGATACAATGATAAATACATCAAAAAAACGATCTTATCAAGTTCCATATGAAGTTTTGGAAAAAAGGCTTGAATCCATTCCTGTTGAATTTCTTTCAGATGTTTCTGATTTTTTTGATTTACTGGATTATAAAATAAATGTCATAAAATCTCAGAAGAAAGATAAACTATCAACTGAAGCAGGAATGGATTTATTAAAACAGATTACAGGCTGTATTTCTTCAGATATAACTATTGAAGATGCCAAATCGGAGTATTTTTCTGAAAAATATGGATCGTAAGTATGAAAATATTAATTGATACAAATATTATTCTTGATATTGTCCAAAATAGAAAAAAATTCTTTGATGCATCAAATCAAATTTTCAAAGATTGTATTTGTAAAAAACACACAGGTTTTATTACAGCGCATTCAATTTCCGATGTATTCTTTATTTCCAGAAAATCTTATAATATTGAAAGCAGAAAAAGTATAATAAAACTGCTTTGTAATTTTTTCACAATTTTATCAGAAAGAAAACAAGATTTTCTTGCTTTTGTAGACAATGCAGACTGGAATGATTTGGAAGGTGCGCTTCAAATGAAATGTTCGGAAAATGCAAATCCGGATTATATCATTACACGAGATGCTGAAAATGGATTTAGGAATTCTCCTGTCAAAATAATTAGTCCGGAAGATTTTTTAAATCTAAAATGAAATAAAACCTAACACTCGCTTCAACCTGACATTGCGGACGAGCCGAAAATGCAGGTTAAGCGGCAGTTATGTGAACAGCCCTGTGGGCAGCTTTTTTCATGAGGAATAGTATAAAAATCAAAAATAGAATATACTTAATTAATATGAATAAGTTGAAAACAACTTTTGCAAAAAAAGATATTCAAAATAGATTTAATATTTCTCTTGCCACTGTAAACAATTGGATAAAAACCGGTGTAATTCCATCTCCTAAAGACGGATATTATACAAAAGATGTATACTCAGCTTTGATCACTTCTATTGAAACAAGTACAAATAGATTGCAATCAAGAGCCAATCGCTCATACCAAAAATCTTCAGATCTTATATTTTTAGGAATCAAAGATAAAAAAAGAAAAGAGCTTCTTGTAAAACTTATTGAAGATTTTGAAACCAGTAATCTCTCTATTCTAGAAGCTACCGCTTGTCTAGGAAAACAAATTCTTATAAACAATAATTTATACAATAAAAACTCAGAAATTTTTACAAAAATAAATAGTATTTACAATGGTAAAAATATTTTCCAAAATTTTCATATAGAAAATAAGAATGATGATATTTTAGGTGCTTTTTATCAATCAGTGCAAAGCATTGCCTGTAAATCAAAGGATGGTTCATTTTACACGCCTGCTGAACTTCTTACTTCAATCGAAATTCCATTGAAAGCAAAAGTGTTAGATCCTTGTTGCGGAAGCGGAAGTATTTTAATCAATACACTTACGAAGCAGCATAATCCATCAAATATTTTTGCCTTTGATATTGATGAAACCGCTTTGTTAATCTGTTATATCAATCTTGTTCTGTTTTTTGAAGATGCATTTATTTCTCCTCATATTGAACGGCGTGATTTAATTTTTACGAATACAAGTGATTTGTTCAATCAGAATAAAGAAAAATATGATTTTATTGTTACAAATCCGCCATGGGGAAGTAAACTCGCAAAAGAACAGAAAAATTTTTTGTTAGATGCTTATCCGCTTTTAGATACAACAGAAGTTTTCAGCATTGCTTTATATAATTCAATGCAAAAATTATGTGAAAAAGGTGAATTAAATTTCTTCCTTCCGGAATCCATATTAAATGTTTCAACTCATAAGAATATTCGAAAATTTTTATTAAACTCTCATCGAAATATAGATATTCTACCATTGGGAATGGCATTTAAAGGGGTTCAATCAGAATGTGTGCTTTTAAAGCTTTCTGAAATTGTAAAAGGTTGTATCAAAATTACTGTTAAAAAAGAAAAAACGAACAAACTCAATATACATAATATTTCTGCACCGGATTATTTTATATCTTATACTATTTCTGAAAATGATGATAAAATTTTAAATAAGATTTATTCTGAATATTCCGTGAAACTTCCCACCGATACGAAATTTGCTTTAGGTATTGTAACAGGAAATAATAAAAAATATGTTCACAAAATCAAGGGTGGAAATGAAGAAGCTGTGTTTCGAGGAAAAGATATATTACCGTATAAATTAAAATCACCGGAAACTTTTATACGTTTTACTCCTGAGATATTTCAACAGGTCGCTCCCGTAGAAATGTACCGTACTAAAAAAATTATGTATAAATTTATTTCCGATAAAATTGTCTGTGCGTTAGATAGCAATAGCTTAATTTTAAACAGTGCCAATGTTATTATATCTAATAATTATCCAATGGAAATCTTAGTGTGTTTGTTTAACAGTCCAATCTATTCTTTTATCTATCAGAAAAAATTTAAATCAAAAAAAGTATTAAAACAACACTTTCAAGATTTTCCATTACCTATGTTAAACAATGATTTGGTCAAATTATTTTATGATGTATATGCAGATATATTGACAGCCGCAAAGAAACAAGAAGATGCCGATAAAATCATTTGTTCCTATTTTAAAATATCAGATACCGAATACAATTACATTAAGGAGAGTGTTTATGGAAACACTTGAAAATGAATTGGAACTCTTGATTTCAAAAGTCAAAAATGCTGATAATTTTTGCTCTGAAATTGAAAACATTCAAAATGTATATCCGTTCAATAAATACGAGTACATTATAACAAAACTTGTTGAAGAAAAGATTCTTTCTTATGATGATTATCTTGAGCTAAGAAATGATTATGAAGGGCAGGTAATGATTACTCGTGAAAACATTGCTTCCATACAGAAATTCCAAGTTGAAGGGCGAGCATTAAGACAAGCAATAATTGAAAAATATGAAGAATAACACATAACAATAAATTCAAAGCCGACAAACCAGTCAAGCTGGTTTGCGGTTTAAAACAATGTTATGTGGACTACCCTTCGGGCAGCAAGAAGGAGAAAAATGGAAACAGAAATTCTGACAAAATTTAAATATCAGATGCCAGAAACTGAATATTCTAATGATTTTCTGAAGGTATCAAAGCTCCTACAGCCGAATATGCCCATACAGATTTGCCGCTTTTGTCAATGTATCAACAGCTTTTTCCAGTTGTCCTTTCAAGATATCGGTAGAATTGTATGTGTAGCTGCTTCATTTCATCGGGAGCTTTCATCGAGTGGTGGTACATAAACATATATCCGAAATGGCTTTTAAAAATGAGTGTAAAAATAATCTGTAATATCCGGACGGGTAAAAGTCTTAAAAGATACATCTTAGGCGGGGAAAGTTTTATACCGAAACGATATAACATAGTAAAGTTGCTTTTAATTTGTTGTGCAGTATCATACATTACTGCGATTTCTTTCCAAACCGTTTCCGGATTTTTTGCTTTGTAATACGCATCGGCAATCGGAACGACCAGCGCCAGATGGCAGACTTGCCAGCAGTGCATATTTTTTACAATTCCATGCGGTATGTTCGATACCCTAAAAATAACCGCTAATTTTCCCAACCGTGCCGATCGGTTTCCGTTAATTTCAGCAAAGGTTGTAACTTGAATAATACGCGGTGTAAAGTCCGCTTTAAGGATGCCGTTTTCATAACTGCCTCCTGCCCCCGGAAATGCCGGTATAATGCGCCCTGTTCCGCAAATACGTTCCCAATTACTATACGGTTCAAGCGTATTTACCATTGTAACAATATTCGGGCTGATATTGTACTTCAACTCTTTTAACGCCTTATGCACCTGATTTTCTTTTACGGTTAGAAAGATAAAATCATACAAATCATCATTTTCCAATGTACCGATAACGGTAACATTTGCTCTGTGGATGGTGCCGTTTTTTTCATACTGTAGACCGAGGGTTTGCAGTGTTTCAAGTCTTTCCCCTCGTGCGTACACAGCGGTGTTATATCCAGCTTCAGCAAACGCGGCGGCATACAAACTACCGATTACACCTGCACCGTAGATTAAAAGCTTCATGGTAGACTTCCTTGAAATGCGATGTTCTCGCATCGTGCTATTTGTTTCTGCAGACGCCTCTTAAAACCTTTCAGATGGAGCAGGTGCAATCACACCATTACTCCACTGTAACTTCTGCGGTGATCGGTTCCGTCAAAGAACGTATCTTTTCGGCGCTCAATGGGATATTGATCATTTCGGAGGGAATCATGCGGGCGATCCGTTTTTTTGCAAGTACGGTGTCTCCCGATTTTACCAATACGGTAGCGTTTTGATAGATGGCATCAACCCGCATAAAGAGGTTCACTCCGTCGGGCATGTGGGTCAACACTTTGCGCGGCATCACATACCGGATACCGCGTCCGGCTGTGCAGGGAATGAAAGCCGAATCGGGTAGAGCGCCGAGCGCATACAACCCTGCGTGTTTACCGGCGATTCTGCTTTCCCGTGTTACAAAATCGACGATGTCGTGTACATGCAGTACATTACCGCAAGCGAATATCCCCGGTATCTCCGTTTGCATCGTGCTGTCAACCATCGGTCCGTTGGTAATCGGATCGAGCGGAACACCGGCTTTTACCGAAAGCTCGTTTTCGGGGATCAATCCTACCGAAAGGAGGAGCGTGTCGCAGGGATAATATGTTTGCGTGCCTTCGATTTCGTTAAAATGCGAATCGATTTGCGAAACGGTAACGCCTTCCAGCCGGTTCTTTCCGTGGATAAAGCTGATATTATGGCTTAACAAAAGCGGTATACCGTAGTCCTCCAAACATTGGGCGATATTCCGGTTGAGTCCGCTCGAAAAAGGCATAATCTCTACGACGGCTTTTACCTTTGCCCCTTCGAGTGTCATACGCCGCGCCATAATCAGCCCGATGTCGCCGGATCCGTAAATGACAACCTCGCACCCCATGCGGCAGCCTTCCATATTCATCATCCGCTGCGCCATGCCCGCGGTATATACGCCTGCGGGACGGTACCCTTTTACGGCAATCGCGCCCGCAGTGCGTTCGCGGCAACCCATCGCAAGCACAACGGCTCCGGCCTGTATGGTTTTAAGCCCGCCCGTCCCCGCCGCAGTGATAAGCCGCTCCGGCGAAATATCGAGTACCATTGTATTCAGCATTATCTGAATATCCGTTTGCGCAGTCTGCATAATAAAACGCTGCGCATATTCCGGACCGGTTAGTTCTTCTTTAAATTCATGCAAGCCGAAGCCGGCGTGGATACATTGATTGAGGATGCCGCCCAATTCACGGTCGCGTTCAATAATCAGAATTTTTTTTACGCCGGTTTCCCGCGCGGCGAGGGCTGCAGCCAAACCTGCGGGACCGCCCCCGATCACTACAACATCATATTTCATCATGCTCTTTTTCCGTTTAATCAACAACCCCGGCGCAGAGCATCGGGGTATGTTGTTCTCATAAGGTGGTTGCAGTCGGCTTTCATACCCTTTATTACGACGCAGAGCGCCAGGGTATGAAACCCTCCGCACGAATAAACCTGTTCGGAACCTTCCGTTTCTGAACAGGTTACCTTGAATGCTTTGGAAAATCGCCGCTGCAGCTTTTACGCTCACCGGCATTCTTTAATCTGCCCAACACAATCTCCGTGCCTCTGTCCGATTTGGCGATGTTTTCCATCGGCAGCTGTAATTCCCTACTGAGGATTTCCAAAACGCGCGGCGTACAAAAGCCTCCTTGACAGCGTCCGGTTCCGGGGCGTACCCGCCGCTTAACACCGTCAACGGTACGCGCTCCGGCAGGGCGGCGGATTGCTTCAACGATTTCCGCCTCCGTTACCGTTTCGCAGCGGCAGATAATCCGTCCGTAGAGCGGATTTTCCGCAATCAGGGTCGCCCGCTCTTCGTTGGAAAGGGCGGAAAACTGACTGATACCTTTCCGTGCACTAACAACCTGCGGCTTTTTTATCAGCTCCGCTCCTGCATACTGCAAAAGCTCCGCAACATATTCGGCAATTGCCGGCGCCGAGCTTAATCCGGGAGATTCGATGCCTCCGGCGTGGATAAATCCCTTTGCATGTTTTGAAGCATAGATCATAAAGTCGCCGGTACTCGGGCGGGCGCGCACGCCGGTAAAGGTGCGGACGGTTTTTCGGAAGTCGAGCGCCGGTACCGATTTTTTTGCCGAACTGTCAATCTTGTTTAGCCCGGCAAGCGTTGTCGAAGTATCCTCGCGGTCGTCAACGTCCTGCGCTGTCGGCCCTGCCAAAAGGTTGTTATCATAGGTGGGAGTTACCAGAACGCCCTTGCCCATTTTGGTCGGCGCCTGAAAGATAACGTGATGCACCAGATCGCCGCACACCTTATCCAGCACACGGTACTCACCTTTGCGGGGATTGATAGTGTAATCGTAGTCGCCGATCATCGCGGCAATCTTATCCGCGTAGAGCCCTGCGGCGTTGATGACATACCGCGCAGTAAAAACACCCTGCGATGTCGTTACGGAAAAGGCATGTTCTTGCGCCGACGTTTGTGCAGTTACAGTTTGAACGGCGGTATCCTGTGTTGGCGCGTGCCAAATATCCTCATCTATTTTTTGTATACCGGTAACCTCGGCATCGCATATCAGCTCAACGCCGTTTTCTACCGCATTTTCGATAAATGCGTATGTCATGCCAAAGGGACACACGATACCGGCAGTCCCACAAAATAAAGCGCCTCTCGTTTCGGGTGAAAGATTCGGCTCTTCCGCGAGGGTCTTTTCCCGATTCCAAAGTTCAAGTTCCGGTACGCTGTTTGCGATACCTCGCTCATAGAGCATTTTGATTGCTTCCATATCTTCATCGGAAAAGGCGACAACCAACGAACCTATCTGCTTAAAATGAAACTGAAGCTGCGGCGCAAGGCGGCGGATCAATTCGTTTCCGCGTACATTGAGGCGGGATTTTAGCGTATTAGGTTTTGCGTCAAATCCGCCGTGCACAATAGCGCTGTTTGCCTTAGAGGAACCTTCGCAAACTTCCGAATGCTTTTCGAGCAATGCAATGCTCAGCCGGTACTGCGACAACTCGCGTGCAATAGCACACCCGACAACACCCCCGCCGATTATAATCACATCATACATGAGTTAGTCGTCCCAATCCATGGCACGTCTTATCGCCTTTTGCCAACCGGCATAGCGCTGTGTCCGCGCCGCTTCGTCCATCTGCACGGTGAATGCGCGGTCTACTGCCCAGTTGCGTTTAATTTCTTCCATATCTTTCCAGAAGCCGACTGCCAGTCCCGCCAAGTACGCGGCGCCGAGTGCGGTTGTTTCCAGAACCTGCGGACGGTGTACCGGTACGTTGAGAATATCAGCTTGGAACTGCATTAAAAAATTGTTGACCGCCGCACCGCCGTCTACTTTCAGCGCCTTGAGCATAATGCCGGAATCTTTTTCCATCGCGGAAAGGACATCCCGTGTCCCGTAGGCAATCGACTCAAGGGTGGCGCGGACGATGTGTTCACGCTTTGCGCCGCGGCTTAAACCCACAATCGCACCCCGCGCATACATATCCCAATACGGAGCGCCGAGACCGGTAAAAGCAGGCACAACGTATACGCCGTTGGTATCTTCTACCCGCTCCGCGTAATACTCCGTTTCGGCGGCATCGTACACCAGTCTAAGCTGATCCCGCAGCCATTGCACGGCTGCTCCCGCTACGAAGATGCTTCCCTCAAGCGCATAAGACACCGTATCTCCGATGCCCCAAGCAATGGTCGTTAAGAGTCCGTTCTTGGAGATAATCGGCGTAGCGCCGGTGTTCATCAGCATAAAGCAGCCGGTGCCGTAGGTGTTTTTCGCCATGCCCGCTTCGAAGCACGCCTGTCCGAACAGCGCCGCCTGCTGATCTCCCGCGGCTCCTGCAATAGGGATGTCGGCGCCGCCGAAGGTGCGTTCATCGGTTTTGCCGTACACGCAGCTTGACGGCTTTACCTCCGGCAGCATGATGCGCGGAATATTCAGTTCCGTCAGAATTTCATCATCCCATTGCAGGGTGTTGATATTGAACAACATGGTGCGGGATGCATTGCTGTAGTCGGTAACGTGTACCTTGCCGCGGGTCAAATTCCAGATAAGCCACGTGTCGATATTCCCGAACAGCAGCTCGCCCCGTTCCGCCCGCTCGCGTGCTCCCGCAACATTATCGAGTATCCATTTTATTTTTGTGCCGGAAAAATAGGCGTCGATGATAAGCCCTGTCTTTTTTCGTATCGTATCCGTCCAGCCCTTTGCTTTGAGTTCGTCGCAGATGGAAGCGGTACGGCGGCACTGCCACACAATCGCATTGTATACGGGCTTTCCGGTATTCTTATCCCACACGACGGTGGTTTCCCGCTGGTTGGTAATCCCGATTGCTGCAACCTCATCGGGGCGCGTTCCGGTTTCTTCCAATACTTGTCGGGCAACACCGCTCTGTGTCCCCCAAATTTCCATCGCATCGTGTTCCACCCATCCGGACTTGGGGAAAATCTGAGTAAACTCTTGTTGTGCCGTAGCGATAATCGTACCGGCTTTATCAAATAAAATAGCGCGGGAACTGGTTGTCCCCTGATCAAACGATAAAATATATTTTTTCATGCTATAAAGAACCTCTAAAAACCTCAGCTTTTAGAGGTTTTCCTTAAACTTATTTGCGATGTTTCGGCAAAGCCGAAATTTGACGGGCATCTCTAAAAATCTAACCGAGTTTTTAGAGATGCCCTATATACTATAAGTCGGTTTCGGTAATTATGCAAGTTCAAGGCCGAAGGGAAACGCATCCGGCCGTTTTTTTAATACCCCGCGGAAAAATTGATACTATTCGACCAGAGTTGAACCTCTTCGCGGTTCAAATGGTCTCATAGTCTCAATTTTTTCGCGATTTTTATCTACCCTGCCTGATGCGTTTACCTATTTACTGGAAAAATGTGCGAAATTTTAGGCAAAATTTCGCACAGAAGGAAGGCCACCGCTAAAAATATTTTTAATGCGGTCGCCTTGACTTGAAATAAACGATAGAAAATTATATATGAGAATGTATGCATCAGTACATGGCGCCTTTAAAAATCTAACAGGGGGTTTAGCGATGCCTCTATGCGAGAAAATATCGGATTGACGGAGGATTTTCAATGAAAGATGTGTTAGTGGTTATCGATATGCAGAATGATTTTGTCAGCGGGAGTTTGGGTACAAAAGAAGCGCAGGCGATTGTGCAAAATGCCGTAAAAAAGATTGAGACCTTTAAGGGGCACATTGTCTTTACGCAGGATACACACCCAAGTTCTTATTTGAAATCTCAAGAAGGAACGTTTTTACCTGTTCAGCATTGCATAAAAAACACAGAAGGGTGGGAACTTGTTGCTCCGGTAAAAAAACTCATGACCGATCAAGTCTACGAAAAGCCGACTTTCGGTTCACTTTCGCTGGCGGAAGCCTTAAAAACTTTAAATGAAAAAACACCGATCCATTCTATTACACTGATAGGATTGTGCACGGATATTTGCGTTGTGTCGAATGCGCTGTTGTTAAAAGCTTTTTTTCCCCGAAGTCCCCATTCATGTCGATGCCGCTTGCTGTGCGGGAACAACGCCCGAAAATCATAAGGCAGCGCTGCAGGTTATGAGGATGTGTCAAATTATTATCGAAAATGAATAGCCGAGACTGAATAAGATTATGGATTCTACGATACGATTGCTCCCTGCCGATGCGGTGTACACTGTGTATGAGCGGCTGCGCTTGGCGAAGAAAGCTTGAAAGGCTATATCAATTTCATTAATTTGTATCCGACAAAGGCAAAGCGGATTATCGCGCTTAGCAAAATTCTGATAGACCACTATTATTCAAAAGTACCGCATTGGAAAGCCTTCCGTGTGTCGGGCGGAAAACGGCAAATGTTGTGCTGAATGTAAAGGTTGTTGCGGAAATTATCCTCTGATGTAAAAAATCTTGACCCTGCAAAAAATATCCGCTACCATAGCAGTGATATATATCGTCGGTATATTTGGCATCTGTAAAGCGATAGTTTTTGAAGATACCGATCAGCATGGGGTAAAAAATGGGCGTATCAGATACACAGAAAAAAATATTGGAAGTCGGAAAACAGGAATTTTTTGGAAAAAGGTTTTAAAGATGCATCTTTAAGAAAGATTGTAGCGGATGCCGGTTTTACGCAGGGGGCATTCTACGGTTATTACCCCGATAAGGAAGCACTATTTACTGCGCTGGTGTCCGAAGCGGCAGACGGTTTGGTTGAACAATTTAAACATGCGCAAGAAGCTCACTTTGATTTAATCGAAAAAAGTGAAACGCAATTCAGCAGAAAACTGTCTACGGAATATCTGCATATTTTCGTAAACTATATTTATGATAATTTCGATGTATTTAAACTCGTAATTTGCCGGTCTGCCGGAACAAAGTACGAGCATTATATTCACGATTTAGTTGAGCTTGAGGTATCTGTCGCCGAAAAATACTACCGCCTTTTACGGAAACAGGGCAAGCTTGAAGGTACCGTGAGCCGTGAACTGCATCACATGATTACAAGCGCGTATTTTACCGCCGTGTTTGAAACCGTTGCGCATGACATGACTCGCAAAAAAGCGCTTGAGTATGTAAAAGAACTGGCTGTCTTTTTTTAACTGCGGTTGGGACGGTATTTTAAAGCTAACGTAAGATTGTGAAGTGGTGTCGCTGTAAGGCCTAACGACTAACGATATGAGGAGTACTATGCGTTTTATAATTGAAACAAAAAAATCAAAAGATGAGATTCTTCAAATAATACGCGACAATACTTACATAAAAACTTCTGTATTTGATTTTCCCAAAGAGGACAAATATTTTGAAGGGAGCGTATCTGAAAATTCATTTAAAATTTGTAGATGTATACATTATCGAAATTCATTTTTGCCTTTGATAATCGGAACTATTGAAGCACATGAGTATGGTTCAACAATCAACATCAGAATGAGAATGGCTATCCCTGTTATCGTTTTTTTAGTTATATGGTTGACCGGCGTACTTGCGGGATGCCTAATAGTTCCATTCGCCGGATTTCCCATGCCGGCTGCTTTAGTCCCTTATATCATGCTTGTTTTTGGGATTTTGCTTGTCATAATCCCAAATAAAATTGAAGCTAAAAAGGCAAGAGAAAAGTTAGAAGAGCTTTTAACATAAGCTTAAACGGGAGTTTTTCCATTCCCTCTCCACTCCCTTGACAAAATCTCCGCTTTTCTATTTTATATCAGTGATATATATCATTGCTATAAAATAATGAGGAAAGGATGGAGAAATTGTCAAAAACCGGTGAACATACTGCGGAAAAAACCGCTTTACAGTATCTATTGGAGCTTGCAAAACCCTGTAAGAGGCTTCTCGTCACTTCTGTGATTTTTGCCGTATTGGGCGCAGCTGCGGGAATTGTACCATACCTTGCCGTGTCCCGCCTTATCATTCGGATATGCGCACGGGATTATACCCTACAGGCAATTTTTGTAACGGCACTTATTGCACTTGCCGGGTATCTTGGGCAGCTCTGTCTGTCTACACTTTCTACAATACGCTCTCACCGTGCAGCCTTTACTGTGCTTAAAAACATCCGTATGCAGCTGACGGCAAAGCTCTCCCGCGTTCCGATGGGTTTTATATTGGATACCCCATCCGGTAAATTCAAAACAATGCTGGTTGATACGGTTGAAAAACTGGAATTGCCGCTTGCTCATATCATACCGGAACTGACGGCAAATCTGCTGATTCCCTTTTTAATGTTAGTCTATTTCTTTTCTCTTGATTGGAGGTTAGCGCTTACCGCTTTTGCAACTTTCCCGCTCGGTCTTATTTGTTATATGGGGATGATGAAGGATTATGAAAAACGGTATGCAAAAGTTCTCACCGGAAGTAAAAATATGGATGCCGCAACGGTTGAATACATCGGCGGCATTGAAGTAATAAAGGCCTTTAATCAAAGTACTGCATCATATCGGAAATATACTGAGGCAATAGCGGAAAATGAGAATGCGAAAGCGGAATGGTTTAAAAAGACCAATCCCTACTACGCTGCGGGAATTGCAATTGCTCCTTCCAGTTTATTAGGTGTGCTGCCGCTCGGCTGTTGGTTTTTCATACACGGGAGTATATCCGCCGGAAGTTTTATATCGTGTATCATCTTGTCGCTCGGTCTTATTGCACCGCTTATCCAAGCGCTGCGTTACACGGACAGTCTTGCAATGGTAGACTCTACCGTAAAAGAAATTGCGAAACTGTTGGAAGCGGAAGAAATGAACCGTCCGAAAAATGCTGTGCCAATTAAAGAAAATACTATTGCGTTTTCTCATGTATCGTTCGCATATAGCGATACGGAAGTTTTGCATGATATTTCATTTCAAGCGGTTCCGAATGGGATGACTGCATTTGTCGGTCCGTCCGGTTCGGGAAAATCTACCATTGCCCGCTTAATCACCTCGTTTTGGGAAGCGAGTACAGGCTCGGTTATGATAGGCGGCTGCGATGTACGGAACATTCCGCTTTCGCAAGTGATGGAACGAATTGGCTATGTTTCACAGGATAATTATTTATTCCATTTATCCATTCGGGAAAATATACGGATTGGAAAACCGGACGCTACGGATGCCGAGATAGAACAGGCTGCAAAGAAAGCAAGCTGCCACGATTTTATCAAGGCACTTCCTCAAGGGTATGATACGATCGCAGGAGACGGAGGGAATAATCTTTCCGGCGGAGAGAAGCAGCGCATTGCAATCGCACGCGCAATACTAAAAGACAGCCCCATCATTGTGCTGGATGAAGCGACCGCTTTTACCGATCCCGAAAATGAAGCAGTCATTCAGCGTTCCATCGGAGAACTGGTCGCAGGAAAAACATTGATCGTCATTGCACATCGGCTTTCGACTATCACGATGGCAGATAAAATCATCGTTATGAATCACGGACGTATTGAAGCGGAGGGTGGGCATCAATCGCTGTTGGAATCGTGCGAACTGTATCGCACACTTTGGAATGCGCACATCAGCGTAAGCGACAAAAAGGAGAACGGTTTAACTTCAACCGCTGCTTTAGGAGAAATTGTATGATTACTATGTTTAAACGATTGTTGCATTTTTCAGGTGCGGAAAAAAGAAGATTGATACTCTCTTTTATTTTTCATATCGGTAATTCGTTTTTTGAAATGCTGCCCATTATGGCAATTCTGACGGTTCTCTCCGGAATCCTTTCCGCCATTTCAGGAAATGGGATGCCGTACAAAACGATTTGGGTATCGCTTGGAATTATGCTGCTCAGTATTGTGGGCAAAATCGTTTTTATCAATATCGCTTCTATAAATAGAACATTGGGAAGTTTTGCCATGTGCAGCGAGTGGCGGATGAACCTCGGTGAAAAATTAAAGCGTGCTCCGATGGGATATTTTAGTGAGCATCGATTAGGAGACATTACCGCTGCGGTTACCACCACGCTCGGCGATCTTGAAACAAGTGCGGTAACGGTACTGGAGGCGGTTGCAGGCGGATTTATTCATGCCTTTGTTATCAATGTATGGTTGTTTGTTTATGAATGGAGAATTGGCGTACTGATGCTTGCCGGTCTTTTAATCTCGTTCTTGATTTATGCAAAAACACAAGCTGCGGGAGAAAAATATTCACCGCGCAGGCAGGCGGCGCAAGCACAACTGGTAACCGGTATTTTGGAATACATTCAAGGGATGACGGTAGTAAAAGCATTCGGACTCGGCGAGCAATCCGGTAAAACGGTTGATGCAGCAATCAGTGAAAGCGCAGCGGCAAATATCATTTTGGAAAAGATTTTTTCCGAACTCGCAGCTGCTTTTCAAACAATATTCAAAGTGGTTAGAGCGGCAATACTCATTACAGCGCCCTATCTTTTACTGCATGGAAATATAACACCGGAAAAGTGTTTGTTGCTGACTGTCGCAAGTTTTATGATTTATGCAACGGTGGAACTTGCCGGAAGTACGGCAGCTGTTGCACGGGTAGTTGATGCATCCCTTGACCGGTTGGAAGAAATATCGGATATGCCGCTGCTGGATGAAAACGGTACGGAGCATATTCCGAATAATTATGACATTACGGTTCGGAATATTTCTTTTTCGTACGATAGAAATGATACAAAAGAAGTGATACGGAATATCGATTTTACGGTGCCGCAGAAAACAAGCTGCGCGATTGTCGGTCCGTCCGGTTCGGGAAAAACGACACTATGTAATTTAATTGCACGTTTTTGGGACGTCAGTCAGGGTGAAATTTTACTCGGTGGTATCAATGTTAAGGATTACACATGTGACAGTCTTTTGAAAAATTTTTCTATTGTATTTCAGCACGTATACCTATTTGAAGATACGATAGAAAACAATATCCGTTTCGGTAAGCCGGATGCAACGATGGACGAAGTGATTGCCGCAGCAAAAAAAGCCTGCTGTCATGATTTTATTTCTGCACTGCCGGACGGGTATCAAACGAGAATCGGCGAAAACGGCGCAACACTGTCGGGGGGAGAAAAGCAGCGTATCTCCATCGCGCGGGCAATTCTCAAGGATGCGCCTGTTGTTATTTTAGACGAAGCGACTGCCAGTGTCGATCCTGAAAATGAACATGAGTTGCAAACAGCTATCGAGGAGCTGACAAAAAACAAAACACTCTTGATGATTGCGCACCGGTTGAATACGGTACGTAAAGCGGATCAAATTATTGTGCTTGACGAAGGACGCATTGTGCAGCAGGGTACTCATACCGAACTTATGCAGCAGGACGGACTATACCGGAGATTTGTCGGCATCCGCGAAGAAGCAATCGGGTGGAAGATTGATCGGAGAGAAGCATGAAATATAAAAGATTTTATTCGCGCAGAGGGTTTGTCAGTTCAGGAAAATTAATGCCGCACATATTAGATCATATAGACACAACCTATAAGGAAAAAATGCAACTTCTTATTCAAGAACTCGATCGTGGAGCATGGACAGAAAAACAAAAGGAGCGGCAAAAGAGCAGTATCATATCAAACATAGCGCTCTATAAAACTTTTATCGACAACGGAATTCCTGCGCAAGAGGCAAAGGAATTGGTAAAAGAATATTCTTTTTATATTGCCGGAAAAGCACACCGTATTTTGAATACATTGTTTCATATTCCCGGCTTTTTTAAACTGTTCCGATTTTTTATGAGACAGGGAATGACCGGTGAAGAAATTTGGATAAGTAAAACGTTAGCCGACAATGTGAAAGAGTATTCTACGGATGTTTTAAAGTGTCTTTGGTTTGATACCTGTACTTATTTTAACTGTCCGGAAATCTGTGAGATATTTTGTTTATGTGATCATATCGTATTTGGAAATATAAAAAAATTGCAATTCGATAGGAGCGAAACATTAGGAATGGGCGGTAAAAAATGCGACTTTTGTTTTCGCTCCTGTTAAAAAATAGGGAACCTCTAAAAACCGCAAGCCTATCGGCTTGTTCTGTAAGGAAATGATTTATCATATCCGCTAAAGCGAATTGCGAATCAGTTTTTTAGAGTTGAGCTTTGCTCACCGGTTTTCCTATATACTATAAAGCGGTTCGGGCAATTATGCAAGTTCAAGGATGCAGTTCAAGGATGCAGCACAATCGCATCAGGTACTTTTTATCTATCCTGCCTGATGTATTTGCCCGTCGTCTTTTCATAAACGTGAAGGTATGGTACACTTTTCTCAATTATAAAATATATCCAAAACATTAATTTTCCTATAAGCGAGGTTATCAATGAAATCATTAAAAAATGCAAAACAGCTCATACTCTTATTCGGTGTACTCGTATGCGTAAGTTATTTATCATCTTGCCAAACGGCAAATAATGCTGCTAAGGCAAAAGAGGAGCCGCAGGTATCCGGCGAAACCTCAAATTCGAAATCCGGTTTATATCGTGCCATGGCAGAAGGGGTAACAAAGCAATGCCCCTTGAAAGTTGATGAGGCGACCACGCTAACAAAGCTCGAGTATAAAGAGGAACAGCACGCACTTGCATACACATATCTCTTCTCCGGCGGTGTTTATGAAGAGTTAGACGCGCAAACGTGGGCTGTCGTCCAAAAAACAGCAACAGAGATGCTGAAAGAAAAGCTCAAGACTAATCAACCGGTTTCACAAGTAAGAAGCGATGGCCTTACATTAATGTACATTTATAAAGACAAAAATGACAAAGAACTATTTGTCGTAACGCTTCTGCCCGGCGAATATTAACGGAAACTTGCCTCTATTGCGAGCATCAGAACGCGATCTTTTTATCTTTCGATACCCGCATAAATATGATCAGCGTTAGTACGGTCATCAATGTGAGAATAGCGGACATCGCTGCAGCAATCCCGTAATTGCCTCGTGATACATACGTGTAAATCTGAATTGTCAGTGTTGTCGTCCGGTAGTTGTATAAAATAACGCCGGAGGACAGTTCCGTAATAATTGCAATCCAGCTCAATAGGGCGCCTGAAATAATGCCGTTAGACATCATCGGCATCGTTACCTTAAAAAAAGCCTTCATTTTACTGCATCCGAGCGATAAAGCCGCTTCTTCAATTGACATCGGAATTTGCTGCAATGTGGCGACGGACGAGCGGATGGTGTATGAACAACGCCGTATTACCAAAGCAATGATCATGATTGCGGCGGTTCCAACCAGCACTATCGGTTTCCGGTTAAATGCAATGACAAGCGATATACCGACAACAGCGCCGGGTATGACATACGGAATCATCGACAACGTGTCTATTGTTCGATTTACAATATTATCCCGTCTAATGACCAAATAGGCAATTAATACGGAAAAGAGCACAATCAGTACGATGGCTGTCCCTCCGATTAAAAAGGTATTTGGAATGGCATTTTGCAGCTTGGAGAAGGCGTCCCGATAACTTTGCAGCGAATATCCGCTGACAAACAGCTTTCCCGACGCTTTTCTAAATGACGTATAGATCACATAGAGTTGCGGAGCATAGGCCGTAAATACCACGATATAGCAAAAAGCGTGAATCAAAAAACTTTTTATTCCATGAATTTCTTTTGATTGAATCGGATGCAGCGCATTCATCGTGAATCTGAATTTATTGTTAAAGTACCGCTGGATAAGGAATATCAGTGTGGTGATCAGAATACCGATAACCGCCACTGCGCAGGCAAAATGAGTATCGCCGCCGGTTTCACTCATAAATGAATTATATATTTCAACAGGAAACGTCCGGTATCCTTCTCCGATAAATAGCGGCGTTCCGAAATCGGCAAATGCGCGCATAAACACCATAAGAGCTGCGGCAATAATGGTCGGCATACATAAGGGGATTATCAAGGTAAAAAACCGTTTAGCTCCCGAGCAGCCCATATTTTCACTCGCCTCTAAAAGGGAATTATCGATATTCCTGAGCGCACCTGAAACATACAGGAAAACGAGAGGGAAAAGCTGTAAGCAGAGCACAAGCATTATTCCTCTGAATCCGTATATGCTCGGTATTTTAATGCCTGTCAGACTTTTGATAAAATTCGATATAAGACCGTTTCTGCCGAGCAGCAAAATCCACGAATACGCTCCGATAAAAGGCGCTGACATACTGCTCATGATGATGACAATCTGCAGCATTTTAGCGCCTTTAATTTTATACATATTCATAAAGTAGGCAATCGGAACGCCGATCACTAATGCCAAAAAGGCTGCCGAAATACTGACTTTAAAAGAGTTGGCTATGGTTCCGGCATAATACGGGCGGGATAGAAATCTTTCAAAGTAACCGAATGTGAGCTTCCCGCTCGGATCTACCGCCGAATTACGCAACAGCATAACAAGGGGATAGAGCATAAAAAGAGCAAATAAGAAAAGAATGCTCAAAGAGATAATAGTCCAAATATCTTTTTTCGGTTTTACTCTTCCACTACTGATGACGGTTTTCATATTCACACCTCCAGATCGTTCTGTACGCCGAGAACGATATTCTTCTTACCGTCGCCGGTGAATATGTTTATTTTTTCTTTTTTTACCCCAAGGGTGATTGACGCGCCTTTCGGTATGGTGCTGTCAATTTCGGATTCCATGACAATATTCAGTTTTGTTCCGTCTTTTAAGTGCACAAAGTAATGTGTGTTAAGACCGAGGAAAATACAGTCATCGACGACGGCAGAAATACCGTTACCGTTTTCTTTTTCAATAATAAACTCCTCGGGTCGTATGGAAATTTTTACATTTTTTTCGGTTTTAAACTTATCTTGGATATTATCAACCGCTATTCTGTCGCCGGTCGGCAAAACAAGAAAGGGAGTGCCGTCTTGTATTTCCATAGTACCGTCGAGGACGTTGGTATGTCCGATAAAGGTCGCAACAAAAAGGTTCGCCGGCCGTTGATACAGATCCTTCGGTCTTCCGATATGTTGGATGTAACCTTTATTCATAACCGCAATCCGATCGGAAACAGCCATCGCTTCTTCTTGATCATGCGTAACATAGACAGTCGTAATACCGATTTTGTTTTGAAGTTCTTTTATTGTCGTGCGCATTTCCACACGGAGTTTTGCGTCAAGGTTTGACAGCGGTTCATCCATAAGCAGAACACTCGGTTTAATAACGAGCGCACGGGCTAACGCTACACGCTGCTGCTGTCCGCCGGAAAGATTTTCGGGCATTCTGTCTTTATACTCATCAATTTGCATGAGCTTTAAAAACTTATCAACTTCTTTTTCTATTTCATCCTTAGGCAGCTTTCGATTTTTTAGACCGAAGGCTACATTAGCTTTTACCGTCATATTGGGAAAGATAGCATAGTTTTGAAAAACCATTCCGATATTTCTTTTTGCAGGGTCTTTGTCATTGATTCTATCTTCATCAAAGTAGAAATCTCCGCCTTCGATTGAATTAAATCCGGCAATCATTCTAAGAAGCGTTGTTTTACCGCATCCCGAAGGGCCGAGGAGCGTGAAAAACTCTCCCTCTTTAATGTTTAAAGAAAGGCCGTCTATAACTGTATTTTCTCCATATTTTTTTACGGCATTTTTTATAGAGATGTTTACGCTCATTTCGTTCTCCTATTGAGTTACTGCTTGTCCCCTCATACGAGGATGAACAAGCAGTAATTTCGAGTATCTCTAAACGATTCTATTTGTTAGAGGTTTTCTTATTTTGTAACTAAATCGATCCACTTTTCCTGCCATTCTTTTTTGTGTTCTGCGCAATAATTGATGTCTTCATATGCGACATTAATGGTAGAAAAAGCCGGCATATTTTTACTGGTATTCTCGACAGAGGTCATTACCGGTCTGATTGTCGTCGGCGCATAACCTTTCTGTCCTTCTTCGGAAATGATAAAGTCGATGAAAGCTTTTGCGTTATCCATGTTCTTGCAATTTTTTACAATTGCTGCGCCGGCAGGAAGCCAGACCGCTCCTTCTTCGGGATAGACAACCATCAGATTCGTTGCTCCGTCTTCAAGCAGGCTGATACAGGGATCTTCATAAGATACGCCGACTGCATATTCGCCGTCTGCAGTCGCTTTGTAAATCTGACTTGACGATGAAATAATCGATCTGTTCAGCTGCTTAACAAACTGTGCGACAAACTCCCATGCTTTATCGTCATAGGGTTTTTCTCCCATAACAAGAAGCATATTGGTCAATTCCGCCCATGCGCTTGAGGAAGCCGCGGGATCTCCCATTGCAATTTTTCCCTTTAATTCAGGGCGCAGAAGGTCTTTATATCCTTTAAATTCTTCCGGATTCAAACCTATCTCTTTAAAAACATCTTTATTGAGAAGGAGCGCCGCGCTTCCGGACAATTTCGTGTAGGTGAAATAGCCGTTATAGCTTTGATATGCTTCGGGCAGATTTTTATCATTCGGCGAAACATAGTGCTCATAGAGATCGGGATGATCTTTCCAGAATGCAAGGTTCACCGCACCCCAGTTGATGTCAGCTTGCGGATTTGCTTTTTCCGCCTCAAGTCTGGCAAGAACGTCGCCGGTGCCCATTGACTGGAGAATAACCTTGATGCCTGTAGCTTTCTCGAAAGCGGGAACAACGGCGGCTATTTCGGAATCGGAATTGGGAGAGTAAATAACAACTTCTTTACTCGTCTGCTTGCCGGTTTCTTTTGCAGTTGTCTGATCGGCGTCTTTCTTTGCACAAGCAGCAAAGGAAAACAGCATGATTGTAACTGCTGCCAATAAAAATAGTCTTTTTTTCATACTATCATCCTCCTATGATGATTTTATTGATATTGTTTCAGTTTCGGCTTTCTGCCGAAGCGTTGATCGCGTGCACAAATCTTTCTGCGATTTCTTTAGGGCGGGTTATTGCGCCGCCGACAACGACTGCCAGGGCGCCGAGTCTGAGCATCTCGGCGGCATCTTCCGGCCTATGAATACGACCTTCTGCAATAAGCGGAACAGCAATAGAGGCCGTTATTTTTCTCGCAAGTTGATAATTCGGGCCGTCAAGTATGGTTGCGGAATTATCGCCTACATAACCGTTCATCGTAGTGCCGACAAAATCGATTCCTGCCGCCGCCGCGTTGTACGCATCTTCAAAAGAAGCACAGTCCGCCATCAGCAGCTGATGAGGATATTTTTTCTTTATCGCACGGATGTATTCCGAGGCAGTTAGGTTTCCCGGCCGTGATAACGGAGTACAATCGATAGCAATGACCTCGCAGCCAACCGCTACAAGCTGATCAACCTCATCCATAGACGGGGTAATATAGGCTCCAAAACCTTCATAATTTTTTTTGATTATTCCTATGACGGGAAGATTCACCGCTTTCTTTATGTCGGTAATATCTTGTATTCCATTGCATCGGATACCTTTAGCCCCCGCTTCTGCAGCAGCCCTTGCCATGAGGGGCATGATACCGCCTTCCGGTCTATAAAGGGGTTCGCCCGGAAGGGCTTGGCAGGACACAATAAGCCCGCCCTTTATGCAGGAGATGAAAACTTCTTTTGTCATATTGTATAGCGTAGCTCCAATTTAATAATCAGGACAATAACATCACTTTATGATATTGTAGGAAGTATACCATTCCTTATAACAGATTGTAAAGGAAAAATTTTATCATTTTTTTGCGATATTAGCACTTTATAATAAATATGATATAATCCGTATCTACCAATAGGAGGTACTATGCGTTCACAGCTTTTAAACCGTTCTGCAGGAATACTGCTCCATCCCACTTCTCTTCCGAGTAATGAAGGAATTGGAACGCTGGGAAAATCCGCGTATAACTTTATCGATTGGCTTCATTTCGCGCATATACGGCTATGGCAGGTACTGCCGCTCGGGCCGACCGGCTATGGGGATTCTCCCTATGCGGCATTTTCGAGCTTTGCAGGGAACCCTCTGTTGATCGACTTGGAAACACTTTCGGAGCAAGGATATTTGACTGATGATGATATAAAGCTGCCGGAGTACCTTTCTACGGACGGTAATATCGACTTCGGCTCGGTAGTCTATTGGAAAATACCGCTCTTAAAAAAAGCCGCATCAAAATTTCTTAACAAGATTAAAGAAAAAGAAAACATCTCCGATGCGGGATTGGAAGAAGCCTTCCGGCATTTTAAAAAGAAAAAACATCTTGGCGACTATGCCCTCTTTATGTCGATTAAAGAGGTATATGATGTAAAGGCTGCTCAGGAAGGACTCTTTGGAAAACTGTGGAACAATTACTGGCCGAAGGCTCTTGCCTGCCGCGATTCGGAAACGTTAAACCACTGGGCGCAGGAGCACTTGCACGAAATTGAATTGTATAAGGTTATTCAATTTTTCTTCTTTGAACAGTGGACTCATCTTCGACGATATGCAAACGAAAAAGGTATTTCGATTATCGGGGATATCCCGATCTTTGTTGCGCCGGATTCTTCGGATGTATGGGCGAATCAAAAACTTTTCCAGCTGGATGAAAACGGCGTACCGACAGCGGTTGCCGGAGTACCGCCCGACTATTTTAGCGCAACGGGGCAGCTGTGGGGAAACCCGCTCTATAATTGGGAAGCGATGAAGGCCGATAAATACCGCTGGTGGATTGACCGCATTGACGCATGTTTGGAGCTCGTCGATTATATTCGTATCGATCACTTCCGTGGTTTTGAAGCGTATTGGGCGGTACCCTTCGGCGCTCCGACTGCGGAAAAAGGCGAATGGCTGCCCGGCCCCGATCATCTTTTTTTTGAAGCGGTACAGCGCGCATTGCTCAAAAAGAACAGCGAATATGCCAAAGGTTTGCCGATTATTGCCGAAGACCTTGGGGTTATTACCCCGCAGGTGGAGCGTCTCCGCGACGACTTCCATTTGCCGGGAATGAAAATCTTGCAGTTTGCATTCAGCGCCGCAGAGGTGCGGGAAGCCGGCTTTACCGATGCCTTTTTGCCGCACCGGTATACGCAAAACGCTGTCGTGTACACCGGTACGCATGACAACACGACACTGCGGGCATGGCTCGATACGCTTTCGCGGGATGATTTTGAAGTGCTATTGTTCTACCTCTACGGTGAAAGACCTGCCGTAGAATTACTTGACGAGCTGTTTTCGGCGGAGCATACTGAAGCAGGGAATAGTACGTCCGAACCGACAGAGCATACCGCAGCACGGCACGACACGGCCGATGCGGCGTCTCCTGCAGCAGATGATGGGACGGCTTTGCAAATGTCCGCCTTCAAAGACGATCTCTGCGCCGAACTGATTAAGCAAGCGTTTTTCTCCGTAGCGGTATTTGCCGTTATTCCGTTCCAAGACCTGTATGCACTGGGAGCGGAGGCGCGCATGAACGAACCTTCTACCCTTGGGAAAAACTGGACGTGGCGCATGCCGCGCGGTTTGCTTACCCCGGAATGTGCCGAATGGCTGAGCGATTTAGTTACCGCATCCGGCAGGTGCGGGGTAAAATAGCTGTACACGCGGTATATCTGCACTACAGTCAGCAATACTTTTTCCCGATTAATAACTCGCATACGGCTTTTGTCTTTGCATCGGCATCTTGTTTGTTGCCGCCGGATTCAAGCCGTTTGATTTCATTCAAAATGATTTGATGATTTTCCGGCGTAACTTTAAATTGCGAAGCAAACACAAGACCGAGCAGCAGCATACAGACCGGCAACACAATAAACATCAACCTGATTTTATTGAGTGTTTCTTGTTTTTGCTGCGGCTTTTGCACTTGCCCGATGCCCGAATACTGAAAATCGATTGTATCTAATAATACTTTTAAATCGTATAAATCGGATTTGGCATAAAATGCAGGCGGAAATATTTTCTTATAGACATTTCCTTCTTTCTTATATAAGCAGGTTATGAGAAATTTATCATGGGCTTGAGCAAAGTCTCCGGTATGAAATGATGGTATAATAAAATCATCAAATATATTTACAGGTATCTCTGTAAAAGAAGTATTGTTTTCAAAAAAAGAGGAAATCTCAACGCCGGCGGTATCCTTATACTTTTTATAGATATTTTTTATTATCCCGTCCGTATCTTTACTGATATATTTCAAATGCACGTTGCCGTCTTCATACAAGGTGTAATATTTCTCTATTTCCGAAAACGGTGTCGCGGTATTTTTACAAAGTGTTTCGGCTTCTGCAAATTGGCTTTGCGTCAAAATTGAAGGTACCGGATTTTTATATCCTATTTTACCTAACCCAATACCGATTGTCGGCATAATAATCAAGCCTAAGAACAGTTTCCGCGTAAGTGTCATCGCCGCCGAATATGTACCCGTACGCTGTTTTCCGCTCATCACGCGGTCTATATCGGAAATAAACGGTAATAGTTGATGAGGAATTAAGTTATTCGCTGATATGCCTATCCCCATAAGCACCATATTTAATATTACTGGGACATTGCCCGAAGTAGGAGTATGAAACCCCATCAATAAAATAGCAAGAATAAATACGGACAGGGCAACAATGTAAACAGGTTTATGCCCTTTTCGATTGATAAGATAGCTGTGCACCGGCAGCGCTACCATCATGCTAATGAGAAGACTCCCCTGCGCGATGACAAAAATGCTGCCCTTGTTTAAATAATCGACAATATAAAAGAGCACAAACGACATAAAAATATCGAGCGCACCGAAAGAGCACACGTACATCGCAATATGAATCCTACACGACTTGTTTTGAAATAACGACAAGAAATTTTTTATAAATGACTGGGTAGGTTTTTTTACGACTTCATCTTGAGGCAGTTCCCATGTTTCAAAATAGAGCGGAATCCACGGTAATGCAAAGATGAGTGCAAATACGCATCCCATGATAAAATATCCGTGTGCGCTCCCGTTGAAATGATCAATAATCGGCTGCGCCAATAATCCACCGAGCAGCGTCGCAACAAATGAAAACATCAGACGGGTGCTGTTCAGTTTATTTCGCTCAGAAAAATCTTTTGTTATTTCAGCACTTAACGATGTATATGGAATAGATGCTACTGTTGCAACTGTAAAAAAGATAATATATGCAACGGCATAAAAGATAAATTTACCGGTTTGGCTTTCAATGGTAACCGGAAACCAGATCAGAATAAACGATAGGGCTATCGGAAGAATGGAAACCAAAAACCATACGCGCCGCTTTCCGAACCGCGTCCGCGGCGTGTTATCGGCGATATATCCCATCATCGGATCGGAAATTGCATCCCATATCTTACCGATCGCCGGAATTAACCCTGCCAATGCAGGATGCACCCCGATGACATTAACCAAATAATACATTGAAAATGTCGTAACAATAAAAAAGCATCCGCCCCCGTACAAATCCCCGCCGCCATAGGCAAGGTATGTACGCCATGTCATTTTTCTTTCCTTTATGTTCATGCACCTATGATACAATAAGGGGTATTATATTACAACCAGTCCTTTTGAAAATAGAACCAAAGAATAAGCCGTTTAATACATTTCCTTTCTGTGGATATACTCATTTTCATTCCCGAGGACGATGATAAAACGGAAACGCTCGTCTCCTCATGAGCGAACAGTTGGAGATAGACGAATTGGAAGAATGCATAAAAGCAAAATCAAACGTTCCATTTTATCCCGCAGTCGATGCCAGCCTCAATAACCCCTGCAACAAAAAAGATAAGAATGCAATTTTCAGAGCATTGGGTTTAGACGACGATCTTGATTATGAGGGTAATTTAAAACTGCATGAAAAACTCAAAACGTAGTTGATAGCAAGGCGCCCTGCTCCGAAACAGAAGTTTCCAAGCACATCCATGCCAAGTTCAAAAATTGACTTCCTTGTCAATTTTTGAACGCGAGTTTTTGCTGCACAAAAACATCGCTGCTACGTAGAACCACGGACATCCCTGTCCGTTCTGATACGTTGAGGATTTTTAGTAGCGGCACCTGCTGTAAACCCTTCCGTAAGCCTTTTGGAAATAGACGATGCAGATACAAGGAGCCTAGCAAATTCCAACCGGAGGCGTATCTTTGATACGTTGAGGATCTTCAGAAGCGGCACGGATGCCGCGCGTATTAAGCAGAAACAAGTTTGACACCGGTCAAACTTGTGTTCAGCGAAGTACACGGACGTACTTCGCTGAACGAGCGACAACGCAGATGCCCTCCTATTTGTCAAAGATCAGTCGAGTTCGAAAGCGCCGGTATACAGGCGATAATACACTCCCTTCTTTTCCAGTAGGGAGGTGTGTGTGCCGCGCTCGATAATTTCGCCGTGGTCCAAGACCATGATAACGTCGGAGTTCATGACGGTGGAAAGGCGGTGGGCAATGACGAATACGGTTCGTCCTTCCATCAACCTATCCATACCTTTTTGAATGAGCGCCTCGGTTCGGGTGTCGATTGAAGAGGTCGCTTCATCCAAGATCATAACGGGCGGGTCGGAGACTGCGGCACGGGCAATGGATAATAGCTGCCGCTGCCCCTGCGAAAGGGAGTTTTTGTTGCCTTCAATAACTGTATCGTACCCGTGGGGCAGCATCATAATAAAGTTGTGGGCGTTGGCAAGTTTTGCCGCTTCGATACACTGTTCGTCGGAGGCATCCAAGTTGCCGAAACGGATGTTTTCCATAATAGTGCCGGTAAATAAATTCACCTCTTGCAATACGATACCGAGCGAACGCCGCAGGTCTTCCTTTTTAATGTGGGTAATCGGGATACCGTCGTAGGTAATAGTGCCGCTGTCAATATCGTAAAAGCGGTTGATCAAATTGGTAATCGTTGTTTTGCCCGCGCCTGTTGCCCCGACAAACGCAACTTTTTGTCCGCGCTCGGCAAAAAGATTTATATCCTTCAGCACTTTTTTATCGGGTGAGTACCCGAAATCGACATGCTCAAAAATCACCTTGCCTGTAAGACGGGTTAGTGCAACGCTGCCGTCTTCGCGTGGTTCCTTCCACGCCCATACACCCGTGCGTTCCGCCACTTCGATTAGCGCGCCCGCTTCTTCCTGTGCGTTGACAAGCGTAACGGTACCGGCATCTTCCTCCGGCGCTTCGTCCATCAGTGCAAAAATCCGCGCGGCTCCCGCAACGGCATTAATCACCGAATTAAGCTGATTGGAAAGCTGAGAAATAGGATTGGTAAAACTACGCGACAGCGTTAAAAACGAAGCGATGGTACCGAGCGTCAGCGTGTTGATCCCTGCGATAGTCGGATTGGGGGCTTTCGCAATGGCAAACCATGCCCCGACGAGTGCGACAATCACATATTGGACATAGCCGAGCGCATTCATAAAGGGCATGATGATATTTGCATACGAGTTCGCTTTTGCAGCGCTTTCCTGCCACGCGGCGTTCTTTTCTTTAAACTCAGCTTTTACCGCTTCCTCACGGCAGAATACTTTAATCACTTTCTGCCCGTTTATCATCTCTTCAACATAACCGTTCAGCTGCCCAAGCGTATCCTGCTGCCGGACAAAATAGTAGCCGCTCTTTCCTGCAACGAACTTAATCACTTTCAAAATAGAAAAGATGGAAGCGACAACAATAACCGTCAAGTACACGCTCTGGTACAGCATCGCAAAGAATACCGTCACAATCGTACACACGGAGGAAACCAGTTGCGGCATCGACTGGGTAATCATCTGCCGGAGCGTGTCGGTGTCGTTGGTGTAGCGGCTCATAATATCGCCGTGAGTATGCGTGTCAAAATAGCGGATGGGGAAGCTCTGCATCTTGCCGAACATTTCATCGCGGATCCGCTTGAGCGTCCGCTGCGCAACGTTAATCATCAAGCGGCTGTAAATCCATGAGCAGAGCACCCCGACGCCGTAAATTGCGGCGATAATCATAAGTGCCCGTAACAGACCGGTAAACACCGGATTAGTTTCCGCAAGCAGCGGCATAATATATTGATCGATCAATACTTGCAGGAACAGAGATGAAGCGGCGGTTGCTCCTGCGCTTAACAAAATACAGACCGTAACAATCACCAAAACGGCTTTATACTGTTTGAGGTACGCAAGAAGCCGTTTGACGGCAGGCATGGAAAGCTTCATTTCCGGTTTAGCTGTGTGAGCTGGTTTCATATTACTCATCGGAACCTCCGAAAGCCTCAGTTTTGGAAGCTTTTCCATAGTCTGTTGCTGCGCCGTTTTTAGCTGCGCCATCGGTACCTTTGGCTTGAGTTTCAAAGACTTCTTTATAGATGGCGCTTGTTTGTAACAGTTCACCATGCGTACCTACCGCAGTAATTGCGCCGTTATCAAACACAAGGATTTTATCCGCATGCTGCACGGAAGAAATCCGCTGCGCAATAATGATCTTTGTTGTATCCGGCAGGAAGTCTTTAAATGACTTTTGAATCAGTGCGTCCGTTTTGGTGTCCACCGCACTGGTTGAATCATCAAGAATTAAAATCTTAGGTTTTTTAAGGAGCGCTCGCGCAATACAGAGCCGCTGCTTTTGTCCGCCGGAAACATTGGCTCCGCCCTGTTCGATACGGGAGTTATACCCATCCGGCATTGCTTCCACAAATTCGGCAGCGCAGGCAAGGCGGCACGCTTCGGCAATGTCGGCATCGCTTGCATGTTCATTCCCCCACTGCAAATTACTCTTTACCGTACCGGCGAACAATTCGTTTTTCTGCAACACCATCGCCACCGCATCCCGCAGCGTTTTTATGTCGTAGTCTTTTACGTTCACCCCGCCGACGCTGACCGAACCTGCGGTAACATCGTACAAGCGGGGTATCAGCTGCACAAAAGAGGTCTTGGAAGAACCCGTGCCGCCGATAATCCCCACCGTTTCTCCCGACCGGATAACAAGGTTCGCATTGTCGATTACTTTTTTTATCGGCATCCGCAGTATACATAAAGTCGGCATGGGCAAATTGAATGTCGCCGTTTTTTACCGCCATCACCGGATGCTCGGGATTTTTAATATCCGGCCGTTCGTTCAAAACTTCGGCAATGCGTTCCGCAGATGAGCGGGAAATGGTAATCATCACAAACACCATCGAAAACATCATCAAGCTCATCATAATCTGCGTTGCATACGAAAAAAGCGCCATCAGCGAGCCGGTCGTTAAGCCCTGCGCGGCATCATTCCCGCTCGCAACAATCGCCCGTGCCCCGAACCACGAAATCAAAATCATACAGGTGTAAATACAGAACTGCATCAACGGCATCATCAGTGTGATGTACCGCTCCCCTTTTGAAAAGCCCCGGTAAATCGATTCGGAAATCTTTTCAAACTTAGCAATTTCGTACTCTTGCCGGTTAAACGATTTTACCGCCCGCACACCGCGTATGTTTTCCTGCACCACATTGTTGAGCTTATCGTAGGTTTTGAAAACAGTTCTAAATATCGGATGCACCTGTCGGATAATAAGAAAGATACCGAGTCCCAAAAGCGGAATCATACCGAGAAAGATGAGGGAAATGTTGGTACTGATTCTAAACGATGCAATCATCGCAAAGATCATCATCCCGGGTGCGCGCACGGCAAGTTTTACCAGCATCTGATAGGAGTTGAGCACGTTTGTTACATCGGTGGTAAGCCGCGTTATAATGGAAGACGATGAAAATTTGTCGATATTGGAAAAAGAAAAAGTCTGCACGTTATTGTACATATCCTGCCGCAGATTTGCTGCAAAACCCGCCGACGCCTGTGCCGCCGTAACCGACGAAAACACACCGGTAAGCAACTGGATAAGCGCAAACACCAAAAGCGCCGCCCCATACTTGAATACTGTGTGCATAGCTCCGGCTTCAATTCCAAAATCAATGAGATACGCCATACAGGAGGGGATGATAATTTCAAACACCACCTCCGTAATTGTCAGCAGCACTGCGATAACGGATGTCCGTTTATATTCCCGCAGGCTTTTTGATAGAGTCTTGAGCATAGTGGAAATAGGATAGCACAGTCTGAAAAAAATGAATATACGGGCGGGTAGAATATAAATTGAAACGCCTCTATATCACTCCCGCTTTTTCAAAATGCTTTTTTAATATCCGCATAGAAATCCACGCTCCCGCGAAACCCCAGAGCATTTTCTTGGTATCATTATTTAAATTGAAATCGGCGTGAACCATTCCGCTTTTTAAATAAATAATTCTGTTGCAGACAGACAGTAAAAATTCATAGTCATGCGATATTACAAATATAAGCCTACCTGCATTTGCCTCAGTGAGAATACTTTTAGAAACCAAATCCATAGAATGTTTATCCAAGCCGCTTGTCGGTTCATCTAAAAAAAGTATCTTACAGTTATTGCAAAAAGCCGCTGCAATGGTAAGCCTTTGCTTTTGACCTCTTGAGAGGGCAAGCGGATGCCGTTCTTTTAAATCAAGAATTTCAAAATCCGATAAAACGGTTTCTTTTTCCGTGCCGTTCAAACCGCCGCCTTTCTTTCCTATATCCAATTCATCCGCTACGGTGTTACCGAAAAGTTGAAAGTCTGAGTCCTGCATGACAAAATACATACTCCCCGCTCTTTTCTTATAGCTCCGCTTTTCTCCTTTAATTAAAACGCTTCCGCTTTTTTCTTTTAACAAGCCTGTACACAATTTAGCAAGAGTTGTTTTACCCGCTCCATTTTCACCGATAATGCCGATAACTTCTTTTTCATAAGCTCTTATTGATATGTCTTTAAGCACATCGGTTTTTTCCTGTTTTGAATGTGAATATGAAATATTTTTTATTTCAAACAATGGGGTGGTTTTATCGATAATACTTTTAGAATGAACCGTATCAAGATTTTCCAAATATATGGGTCGAATATTTTTATTGTTTTTTTGCAGCTCAAAAAAATTCGTCTTTTGAGTATTCGCCCGTAATTCTTCCCTTATCCATAATGAGCATACGGCTGCATAAGGCCGAAAGATAAAATAATCGATGCTCCAAAACGATAATGGTTTTCCCTTCGTCTTTTAAGCTCCGTAATATGTTTTCCAAATCAAAGATGGAATGAATATCCAGATTGGCTGTAGGCTCGTCAAATAAAAAAATATCAGGTGACATCGCATAACATGACGCGATAGCCAGTTTTTGTTTTTCACCGCTTGAAAGTTTAAAGATACTCTTCTCTTTTAGCTGATTTATTCCAAGCAGCTTCAAACTTTTGTCTACCCTTTTCAGTATTTCTTCCCTGTTCAAAAACATATTGCTGCAGCCGAAAGCCGCTTCACTAAAAGGATCGGTCATAAAAAACTGACTTCGCGGATCTTGGAATACACAGCCTACCATGCAGCCTATTTGTGAAAGCTCCATAGTGCGTATATCTTTTCCGTTTAGATAAGCTTCGCCCGTTAACACTCCGTCATAGTAATGCGAGATGAGGCCGTTGATAACAGAGCCGAGTGTGCTCTTCCCGCTTCCGCTTTTTCCGGTAATAACAACAAATTCTCCTTTTTTTATTTCGAGGTTTATATTGTCAAGAATGAGGAGACCTGTCCTTGTTTTATACGAAATATTTTTTAGCGAGAGCACATTCCGCTCCCGTATTGTGCTTTCCACAGCCGAGCATAGTACCCATCTTTTTCCAAAAGTTCATCGTGTTTTCCTTTTTCGATAAGACAGCCTTTTTGAAACACAAGGATTTGATCTGCCTTTTGAATAGTCCTTAAATGATGAGCGATCACTATGACCGTTCTGTTTTTTGCAAGTTCAGTAATTGCTTCTTGTATCAAGGCCTCGTTTACGGGATCGACATTACTGGTCATCTCGTCGAGGATTAAAATCGGAGCGTCTTTTAAAAATGCTCGTGCAATGGAAATCCGCTGTCTTTGTCCGCCGGATAAGAGACCTCCGTTTTCTCCAATATCCGTTTCATAGCCTTTCGGCAAGCTCATAATAAAATCGTGAATCTTTGCCTTTTTTGCAGCTTCGATGATTTCTTCTTTCGTTGCTCCTTTTTTTCCTACTCGGATATTTTCTTCGATGGTGTTATCGAAAAGCTGAACATTTTGCATAACAATACTGATGCGATCCAAAAGCTCATCGTAGGGAATATCTCGAATATCGGTACCGCCGAGTGTAATACTTCCGCCTTGCACATCGTAAAACCGCAACAGCAAATTCGTAACCGTTGTCTTACCGCTTCCCGATTCTCCTACAAGCGCGGTCATCGTGTTCTCAGTAATGTCAAAACTTATATTTTCCATTTTGAACTCATCTTCTTCATAAGAAAATCCCACATCGTTAAAAACAATATCGTTTTGTGCAGGAGTAACTCCGTCCGTTTTATCGGCTATTACATCAGCATGAAGAATTTTCCCCAAGCGGTGATAACTGTCTACGGCAGACACATAATACATATAGTGCGTTTCCATCGCTGCAAAAGGTTTATAAAATTCTTTTGAAATGACTGCGATAATCATAAAGCTGAGCACATCGATGCTTCCACGTAACGCGGCAAGACCTGAATACATGAAAAGAACAAAATACCCTGCATCGATTAAAAATGCAAAAACCGAAAGCTGTCTTGCCTTAAAACGGGACGCAGCCTTACTTGTTTCTCCGAATTTTTTTGTCTTTTCAAAAAGTTCATTATCCAGACTTTTATTATGCGAAAAACTTTTGAGCACCGGAATACCGCGTACATATTCGACAAATAAACTCACCATATCGGCAAGAGCGGAATTATTGTTATGCTCCGTTTTTTGTGCTCCCTTAATTGTGTAAAAAAGGTAGGCAAGCGAAAGCGGAATCGACGCGGCCATAACAAGGGCTGCACTAAGGTTGATAAGGCAAAGACCTATAAATACCGCAAAAGCAATGAGAAAATCACCGAACATCCGCGGCCACATATGACCGACTACCATGGACATATTGTCCACATCTTTATGAAGAATTGTATTTAATTCTCCCAGCCGTTCATTCGTATAAAATCCCAAACTAAACAGCTTTAATTTTACAATCATCCGCTCCCGTATTTGCTGCACCACATCAAAGCCGGCTCCGTGCTTTTTTAAGTCGGCAATCATATTGCAAAGTCCCTTAAAAACGACCAAGCCTATCAGTGTTGCAAAAGCCCCGTAGAGCCCCTGCACATTAGTCCCGGCAGCAATCTTAAACAACATCGAAAACACCGTAAGTAACATCCCCACGGAACTCAACCCGTACAAGGTAAAAAACAGAGAAGAAATACATACATTGATTTTGCCCCGCTTACTCAAAAATGCAAATAATTCTTTATACATAAAAACTCTTCTTATCTAATTGTTAATTAGGAATTAATTCCCCCGCGACTTCCCATCCGGCGGCTTTTTGTTGTTCTTGTATCATCTCAAAGTAGGTGCCGCGCTTTTGCATAAGTTCCGTATGAGTCCCTTTTTTCTTCGATACGGCCGTTTTTCAACACGAGGATTTGATCCGCATTATGAATGGTGTTCAGCCGATGAGCGATGACAAAGACTGTTTTACCCTGCATCAGCGTATCCAAGGCGGTGTTGATTTTCCATTCGTTGTCGGCATCGAGTGAGGCGGTCGATTCGTCTAAAAGCACGATGGGCGCATTTTTTAAAAGAGCACGGGCAATAGCAATGCGCTGTCTTTCGCCGCCTGAAAGAGCAGCCCCGCCTTCCGCAAGCAGGGTGTTATATCCGTCAGGCAGCTCGCTGATAAACTCATGACATTGAGCCGCCTGTGCCGCAGCGATAACCTCCGATTCCGAAGCATCGGGCTTTCCGATTTTAATATTATTGTAAATGGTGTCCGACAGTAAAATGCTGTCTTGAAATACCGCACTGACGGACTGCAAAAGCGTATCGGGTTCTGTTTCTTTTATATCCTTTCCGCCGATTTTAACCGTACCTTTTTGCGGATCCCAAAAGCGGGCTATTAAATTGGCAATCGTGGTTTTGCCTGAACCTGACGGGCCGATGAGAGCAGTTACCGTTCCCTGCTTTGCCTCAAAAGAAATGGAATGCAATACCGCTGTTTGTTTTGCACCGTCTATTCCCCGTTCGGTATTAGATTCACCGCTTTGGTTTTGAAACGTATGGAACGGTTCTCGATAAGAAAATGAAACATCCTCAAAGGAAACATCAAAAGGCTGACTTTGTTCCCGCCTTGTTTCTCCCACCGTTGTGCCGGTATTTACCTTTGCAGTTCCGGCAGTTTGTACGCACGGTAGGGGCTGAGCCGTATACGCTTTCTGCACATGTTCCGCCGCAGGCTTTAAACCTTTTAGTAAACCGTATGCGTGTTCAAATGAAATTAATACCCCCGAAAGCGCAAGGCTCATCAACATAAAAGCGGTGAGTTTTTCGGGGCTGGCCGATCCACTCTTCAGAATATATACGGAAGATAAAAGAGCAAGCGGTAGTAAAAAATGAGCTGCTATAAAATAGACGGCAGCAGGCAGCGAAAGTTTTATTTCCGCTTTGATATTGGTTTTTCTTACCGTTTCCAACGACTGCAGCATTCTGTCAAATTTTTCTCCGGTTAGATTATACGCCTTAAACACTTTTATTCCTTTAATGTATTCCAGCACAATGGAAATCATACGAGCGGTGAGTCGATGCTTTTCATTTCCGAAATGTTCCGCCAAGCTGTTTCCCCAATGCAAAAACGGAACAAGCACAAGGAGCGTTATTGTTTGCGCTATCGCCAAGGGAACATCGATACAATACATACCGATTAAAATCAGCGCCGCCGTTACCGCAGTTTTTACCAGTGCGGGAAGCGTATGCGTAATGATCAGTTCAAAATTGGTAATATCTTTTACAAGGGTTTCCAAAAGAGCACCTGAACTGTGCCGGTTAAAATAGCCGAGGCTTAACGCGCGATAGTGATTTGCCAAATCGAGCCGCATTTGCGCACATACTTCCGCCCCGCGAGCAAAGCAGAGATAGTAACCCGTGCGGTAAATAATTAAACGGAATACCACCGCCCCCAAACAAATCAGCGAATAGGTAATGATAATTTCTCCGGTCAATGTGTTACGTACTAATCCTACCACCGTAAAATAGAGCATAATGTATAAGAGCATACCGCCTACAGAATCAAGCGACATTAAAATAATCGGCAGCCTTAATTCTTTCCGTTTTTCTTTTAATACATGTGCAATCAGTTTTAACATATCAGTTTTCCTCCTTTATATTTATACTGTCGTGGTTGAGAGCGGATATGTACGTGCGCTGCATCTGTGCATACAAACCGTTTGTATTCATCAGTTCAGTATGGCTACCTTGTTCAGCGATGCTGCCTTTTTCAAAGACAAAAATAGTATCCGCATTTTTTATCGTGTGCAGACGGTGCGCAATCATAATGACCGTTTTTCCTTTGAGCAAATTTTGCAATGCGACTTGAATCTTATGTTCATTTTGAATGTCTGAATATGAAGTTGCTTCATCAAAAATGAGGATAGGCGCATTTTTAACTAACGCACGCGCAATAGAAATCCGTTGCCGCTCTCCGCCTGAAACCTTTACACCCTCTGTGCCGATTTTCGTTTCATAACCGTCGGGCAAACTCATAATAAAATCGTCAATTTGAGCTGCCTGTGCTGCCTTGCGTACTTCTTCCAAAGAAGCGGCACTTCCCATGCGGATATTTTCGAGCAGCGTGTCTTCCAATAAAAACACCTCTTGAAACACAAACGAGGTAAGCGCCATAAGGTTCTCCGTTTGCAGTTCCGTAACGGGAATACCGCCGATAGAAATAGTGCCTGCAGAGCTATCCCAATATCGCCCGATAAGTTGGGCGGCGGTGGTTTTGCCTGCACCGGAAGCTCCGACAAAGGCATTGACGGTTCCCGCCTTTACACATAGCGAAACATCATTTAAAGCATTCCGTCCGTCTTCTCCATACGAAAATGAAACACCGTCAAACCGGACATCATAACGGCCATTTAGCGGAAGCGTTTTTGATCCGCTTTTCATCTGAGGCTCTTCCAAAATTTTTTTAACCGCTGCAAGTCCGCCGCCGAGTTCCATCGACTGCATAGCAATCGTAACCGAATTTAAAAACGATGTATAAAAGCACACCGTCAAAAGAATAAAAATCAAAAAAGAAGAAACGGACAGCGAGCCTCTTACATAAAGGAACCCTCCTGCCGGCAGAGTGAATAAGATTGCCGAATCCAAGATAACCGATGCTGCCGAAAGCGGATTACACGAAGCGGTGCACATCTTTTTCCAGCAAACGGTATACGTCTGTAAAGCGGTTTTATACTGTTGAAATTTTTCGGCTGTTACGCGGTACATCTTCATCACCGGCATTGCAGAAATATATTCCGTAGCCGATGCATTCAAGGCTTCCATATCCTTTGCAAAATCGTTCGCCAATCCCGAAAAATTACTTGCCGCTATCATCATCATCGGAACGGCAATACCGAGCAGCATAGGAACGAGCATAACCAATGCCATAAGCCAATGGAGATGCAGCATAAATACAAACATCGCAAGGGGAACAACCGCCGCCTGCGTGAGTTCCAAAGTGCTGTGCGCTAAAAAAGATTCCACTCTATCGATGTCATCAAACAGGGTTGTCTTGATTTTACCCGCTGCATTTTTTTGAAAAAAGCCTGCATTCAGATACGAGATATGTTGCAAGACTTTTATCTTTACCGTATGCATCGTATTAAATGCCGCCGTGTGCGAACAAATTCCCGCTATCGACATCAACACTGCCTGTACCGCTGCTGCTGCAACACACATAACAGCCCAATGTAGCAGCGCTTCCGCACTCATCGACCGAGCAATAATCATTTCCAAAATCCGGTACACCGCAATGTACGGAACCAACGACAACACCGAGCCGATCGCTGCAAGCACCATACCCGCAGCCAATTTTCCCCGCTCCGCCTTAGCCAGCGTAAAAACATACGCCGCTCCAACTTGTTTATCCGCCATAAAAACTCCTTTACCCCACCCGCCAGTTGTCTACTTTGTTTTGGGCTTCGACCATTTCTTTATAAAAGGTGCATCGTGAAATCAATTCTTCATGTGTGCCGGAATCCAGTATGCGGCCTTTATCCATAACGATTATTTTGTCCGCGTTTTGTACGGTGTTCAGGTGATGCGCAATCGTGATAACCGTTTTATTTTTTCTTAATTCTTCGATAGCCTCGTTTATGAGTTTTTCGTTTTCGCTGTCAACCGCCGCCATCGCTTCATCTAAAATAAGAATTGGAGCATTTTTAAGAATCATCCGAGCAATGGATATTCTTTGCTTTTCTCCTCCCGAAAGTTTTACCCCCATCTCTCCGACCCTTGTGTTGTAGCCATGAGGCAGGGCGGAAATAAAATCATGACATCGTGCTTTTTGAGCGGCTTCTATCACTTCCGATTCGGAAGCACCTGCCTTACCGATCGCGATATTTTCAAAGATGCTCATATTAAAAAGAATTACTTCCTGCTGAACACTTCCGATAAGAGCGGAAATGCTGTCCGTATCATAGTGTGAAATATCTTTGCCCGAAATTGTGAGCACACCTGAATCAACATCCCAAAAACCCATGATAAGATTCGCAAGCGTGCTTTTACCGCAGCCGCTCGGCCCGACAAGCGCATTTAAAGTGTTTTCTTTACACTGTACCGTAATATCTTTTAACGCAAAGCCGTCTTTTTCATACTTAAAATGTACGTTCTTGCATTCTATATCTCCTGTTTTTAGCTTTTCGTTGATCTTTTTTTTTGCAAGAGGAGCACAGAGAATCACCGCTATGCTTTTGAGCTTTTCAGTAAACACGATGGAAAAATGATGGAGCGTTGCGGTTTTACTTATTGCCGACACAAATACCGAAGATAAGATAACGGACAATATAAACTGAGCGGTAGAAATATTGTTATGTAAGAGCAGTATACTTCCTAACATCATAACCGATACCGCTCCGGCTTCCATAAAAATATCGATAAGCACCATCGGGCACGTAACGGCCCCCATACTCTTTTTTACATCTTGCACATAAGAGCGTGCAGAATCCAAAGTTCTGCTGCTAAAACACTCTTCTTTTGCAAAGGCCTTTATGACGGCAATATTTTTTACATATTCCATCATGTCTTCCCTCATCTGCATTTCTCGTTCAAAATATATTTGAAATCTTTTTTGCATGGTCTTTGCAGATAATTGTTGTACAAGGAACATGAGCGGTACCCCTGTAATCATTATTAATGCGAGCCGGTAATCTATAAAAAGCATTGCAATAAAAACCAGAACAGGAAGAAGAGTTGCCGCCATAATTTCCGGAAGACCGTGCGCCAGATATATTTCAATTTGCTCTACATCGTGTTCAACAATGCTTGTAAGCTCGCCGGTAGTATGCTTTTTAAAAAAGCCTAAATTCAATTTTTTAAGGTGTTCAATTATGGCAAGGCGTAATTCCGTCAATGTACTAAAAGCCCTGTCATGAGCTGTCTTTACGGCAAGATAATTACAACACGCCTTGAGCATAAACGAAATGAAAATACCTCCGGCAATCATTTTAAAATATTCCCTTTCCGCTTTTCCCGAAAATAGGCTGCTTATTACCAGTACCAATAAAACCTGCGGTAGTAAGTCAAACACTATTTTAAGTGCAAGCAGCACATTGGACAAAAAGGTTTTACCCGTTACCTGTTTTTTCAATTCCTTTTCAGTCATATCTACTCCTTTCTACATCTATAATGCACATGTATATTCGTTTATCTTTAAAACCAAATAATATTGAATATTTATTCAATATTGATAGATAAAATGAGGAGCGGTTGAACGCTCCTAAAATAAATCTTCTTCTATACTAAAGTGATTCCACGCCGTTGAAATAACACTTATTAAGAACAAAGAGCATATCTTCTGCCCATTTTTCATTTTTATAGTGCCGTGCAATTTCCATAAGCCCCTCAACATAATTATTTGCCAAAATATGAGCAAGCATTGGATCGTGCTTGGTTTTTGAATATCTCTTTAACCCATCTTTTATATGCTGTTCCAATCGTTTAACCCACATATCTTTTGCATTCTCATGTTTCGTTCCCGAGCTTTTGTCTATCAAAATGATGAGTTTTATTCTACTCTTTAATAGTTTGGGAAGTTGAGATGCTCCGCCCCGATTAAATCTTTCATAGGGACTTCCGGCCTCCATCTTTTCTTCATCTTCCATCATCTTAATGATGTTATCCAATACACCTGCGACTACTTCATCAAATAATCCTTCTTTGTTTTTTGAAGTAGGTATAAATAAGCGCAACGGGAATATCAGCCTGTTCTGCAATATCCGTCAGCTTGGCGCTTCTATAATCTTGTTCATAAAATATTTTTTCCGCAGCCGTCAGAATCCTATTCTTAACTTCTTCTTTTAGCACCTGCACGGTAGAAATGTTCTCCTTTCTATTCCGTTAATACTGAATTATAATTTAATATTAAAAAGAAGTCCGATATTTGTCAAGTGAGGCTGACACTTTTGAAAATATATGGATAGATACTTATTTCAAAAGTGATTATACACCCGATAGGGTATGTTTTCGTACTCTTCTTTTGACATTATACCCTAGAGGGTGTATATTATATGTACAAAAACCTCACAGGAGACCATGTTTATATGAATAGAATAGCGGAATTCATTAAAGCAAGTAGAAAATCCGCCGGTTTGACACAGGAAGATTTTGCGATTCGATCAGGTCTTGGACTTCGTTTCGTCCGTGAATTGGAGCAAGGAAAAGAAACCGTACGCATGGATAAAGTGAATGTTGCATTGGCGATGTTCGGCATGGAAGCAGTTCCGGGTAAAAAAGGTGTAACTTCGGCAACCAAATAAGGTTGCCTCGTTAACCGATGAGTTTGCGTACCGCAAACATCACAGATTGTATGTACGCTATCGCGTACCAATTCAGCATCCTCCAAAATTGATATTTTGTTCGGCTGCTGAATTTTACGGAAGGTCTAACTTCGGCAGCATATAAATGAAAAATATATTCAGAACTGCATATGTGTATGTATATAATAACTTCGCCGGAAAGTTGTGCGAAACCGATGAGGGATATTCTTTTTCTTATGATGAAACCTATATGGCGCAAGGAGATAATTATCCAGTTTCATTGACGCTCCCGATTCGAAAAGACCCCTATACATCAAAAACGTTGTTTTCCTTTTTTTGATGGACTGATTCCTGAAGGATGGCTTCTTGAGGTTGTAAGCCGTAATTGGAAGATAGACCCTAAAGACAGATTTGCCTTGCTGTTAGTTGCTTGTAAGGATCCTATCGGAAATGTCAGCATAAGTGAGGAAAAGATATGAACTGTCTGTGTTGTGGAAAGCTGATAAAAGACAATAATGAAAGTAGCGGCTGGCATAAGACATGTATAAAAAAATTTTTCACAACAGCTGTTATTCCGGAAATTGAAATAACAGACTCAGTGTTGGAAGAACTAGCAAAAGAAAGCACCAATAAAGGGTATACTATTCCGGGTGTTCAGAAAAAACTTTCATTACATCTTTCAAATGACGTGTATCCCAGATTGACTGTTGTGAATTACCCTACAGGATATATTTTGAAACCTCAAGTAAAAGAATTTCGTGCGTTGCCGGAATCTGAGCATCTTGCTATGTCTATGGCAGATAAAGCTAAGATTGTAACCGTTCCTCACGCTCTTGTAAAAAGTAAAGACTCTTATGCGTATATTACAAAAAGAATTGATCGTGTTTTTTCAAGAAATGCCAATGTAAAGCTCATCGCTATGGAAGATTTTTGTCAGCTTGATTTAAGATTGACTCAAGATAAATATAAAGGCTCTTATGAACGATGCGGGAATATTATTAAAAAATACTCTTATCGTCCCGGTCTTGATATAACCGAACTATTTTATCGACTCGTGTTTTCGTTTATTATCGGAAATTCCGATATGCATTTGAAAAATTTTTCCTTGATTGAAACGCAATCGGGTTCGGGAGTATATCATCTTTCCCCTGCATATGATTTGCTTCCGGTCAATATCATTATGCCGGAAGACAAAGAAGAATTTGCTCTGCCGATAAATGGAAAGAAAAACAATATTCATCGTAAAGATTTTCTTATCTTTGCAACCGGTTACGGCATAGCGAAACTTGCAGCAGAGAAAATGATAGGACAATTGATATCTATGACACCTGTTTTTATTGAAATGTGCCGTAATTCTTTAATACCTGATGATATGAAAAAGGCCTTTATAGCATTAGTTAATAAAAGAGTATCCGCTCTAAAGTAGTATGAAGATAGACAGCGCGGCGGGATAAGCGATTCTTCGTAACGGCATATCCATCGTTCAGACTGTGCAGAACCGTCTGTTATGCCGTCGATGGTGTTGCCGGTTTCTATGGGCCTATCATTTATTAAAAGATACAATGCTGTGTTGTATGCATGATTTACAAATCGCTTTCAAAAATCTTCTTGTTCATTTTTCCTCCACACGAATCACCTTTGCACTGTAATGTGAAAAAGTTGCATAGAAGTATCGTGTAACCTAGTATTCGTCTGCGGTGAGCAGCGTCAGTTCATCGCGCATGGAACGCCAGCTTTCGTAGCGGTCGGGATGGATATGCCCTGCGTCAAGTTCTTCCAAGATGCGGCAGCCGCGCTCGTGAATGTGTGAACAGGAAAGCCCGAAGGCGCACTGTATTGCGGCTGCCTCCATTTCGGGAAAGTAGAAGATGACTTCTTCCGGTTTAATGCCCCACAGCGCAAAGTGCCTGATACCGGGGGTGTCGATGATATTGAACGGCAGCCGGGTTCCGTCGTCAGCGGTAAAGGTCATCGGTAAAAAAACGCCCTGCGTTGTCGTATGGATACCGCGGTCGTACTTAAACGAAATGTCGGCGGTTTTAAGCGCAAGGCTGGGGTCAAGGCTATTCAGTAAGCTCGACTTTCCGACTCCCGACTGTCCGGTAACGGCACAGGTTTTACCCGAAAGGAGGCGTGCGAACGGTTCAAGTCCTTCCCCCGTCTTTGCGGAGACCTCGCATACCTGTATGCCGATGCGCTGCCAATCCCGTATCCGTTCCCGCACCGCTTCCGGAATACCCAAATCGATTTTGTTCACAATGATAAGTGCAGAGATTCCTTCCGCGGCGGCTTGAACCAATGTGCGGTCGGTAAAGCGCGGACGAAAGGGGGGATTGGCAGGGGTGGTAACGCAGAGCAGCAAATCGATGTTTGCCGCTAAGAGCTGCGGACTGCGCGTTTTCTGATTCCAGCGGATAAAACCGTTGCGCCGCGGTACAAGCGCCGTAATTTGTCCTTGGTCGGGGTTGAGGGCGTCATATTCAATATCGACCGTATCGCCGGGCGCTAAGGGGTTGTAATACCCGCGGCTTTCTTTCAGTTTTTTTCCCTTAATGGAACAACGCACTACGTTACCTTCGGGTGTGCGTACGGTAAAAAAATTATTTGCGCCGCTTAATACCAGCCCCTGCATTACAGCGATCCCTGCCAGTCGAGGTCAAACAGTTCACAGTAACCGCGGTAGAGCCGGTCGATGCGCTCGGTGATTTCGCCGGTAACATAGCAGCAGTTGCGGGATGCTTCCCCACCGGACGGCGGAGGCAGCACATCCAATGCATGGGAAACGACGCCGGGCAAGGAATCGACAACCTTTATTTCCGGAGCGGCGCATTCGGCAAAGGTGTCTGCAAGATGCAAAAAGTGAGTGCACGCCAGTACAATCGTGTCGACACCGGCGTCTTTAAATTGCCGGATTGCAGGCGCTACCGCTTTTTGTTTTTCTTCATCGGGAGCGGTAATCAGTCCGTTTTCAATTTTTGCAACCAGTTCCGCATCCGCTCGTCTTTCGATAGTACAATCGGCGGCAAATGATTCAATCAACTTATCAAGATACGGGTCGTTGATTGTCCGCGCCGTGGCGATAATCCCGATACGCTTATTAACGCTTACTTCCGCCGCGACCTTTACCGCCGGTACGGTACCGACAAAGGGAATGGAAAAATGTTTGCGCAGTGCATCGAGGGCGGCGGTTGACATCGTATTGCATACCACGATAACCATTGCGGGATCCAAGCGGTTTATTATTTTTTCCGTAACACCGAGGGCATACTTAATCACTTCCTCACGCGTTTTTTCCCCATAGGGAAAATGTTCCAAATCCGCCACATACGCAGCCGATGCTTGCGGCGCTTTTTTATGAAAATACCGGAAGTACGGCAAGCCTCCTATTCCCGAATCTAAAAAAACATACTTTTTGTGCATTTAATATAATACCTCATAAAATAAATTCATAATGCGAAATTCATAGTTTTACAATTAAGGATTATAAATTATGCATTATTCTTGAGCAAGGTGCATAGAATACAACGGATGCTCCTGTTATAATAAACGCCGTGAAAAATTTTGTTCGGCTCTTTTCGTATTTAAAAGGATTCCGTCTCTTATATCTGCTTGCGCTTATGTTTGCACTGCTTGCTCAGATTGCTGCAGCTCTACAGCCGAGCTTGATTAAAATCGCTAATTAATGATGCGCCTAGCTTGATCTTTGACGATTCACTTTCTGCAGTTGATATGGAAACCGATGCGGCAATCAGAGCCGCGCTCAAAAATGAAAATAAACATAAAACGGTGATCATCATTTCTCACCACATCGCTACGGTCAAAGATGCCGATATCATCATCGTATTGGAAGACGGAAAAATTACCCAGCAGGGCACACACCGCGAGTTGCCGGAACGAGGCGGTTTATACAAGCGAATTTATGATATTCAAAACGGTCAAAACTATTGAGCAGTATCCAGCGTATGATATAAAAAACCGGCAGCTTCACATCGTGTTGAGTAATTAAGAGTGCGATCCCCCCACATCCCGCTGTATAAAAACGGTTCGAGTGTTTTTTTTCCGCCGAGCAGCATGATGAGGCGGTCAAAGCCCATCGCGACGCCCGAACAAGGGGGCATGCGGGCGCACATCCCGCCGAAGTTATCCGGTACGGGATGCGGTACCCGCGCGGTTGCATTTTTGATTGCAGCCTCATCTGCAAATGAACGGTTGATCTCTCCCGCATCCCGCGCTTCGGTATAGCAGTTTGCAAGCTCCACTCCGCGTACATACACTTCCCACCGCTCTTTTGTCTTCCATATAAAACGGCGCCCGTCAGCGGCGGTACGCTGTTCCGTCCGTTCCTGTGCAAGGCAAGGTACCCGCGCGGGGTAGTCCAGCAGCGCAACCGGCACATCGGACGGAAGCTGCGGCTCGATGCAGTGCACCAAGAGCAGTTCGTATAAATCATCCCACGCCCAATCTTCATACTGCGCCCTGCCGCCGAGACCGAGCCGTTCCGCATGGAAAGCAAGCTCCGGCGTTTCCGCTTCTGCGAGGGAAAAACCGGCGAATCGTTTAAAGGCTTCGTCCATGGTCAGCTGCAAAAACGGTTTGGAAAGCACCGCACCCAATTCGGGATCAGCAAGCGGCATCCCCGCAACTGCCTGCGCCATAGTCTGTAGAAAAGCTTCAGTAATCTTGATGGAATCGCGGCAATCCGCTTGCATGGTGTAATATTCCAGCATGGTAAATTCTGGATTATGAATATGCCCGACGGATTCGCAGTTGCGGTAACATTTGGAAAGCTGAAACACCGAGCGGCCGTGCGCGGCGATAACCGGCTTGATGAATACTTCCGGGGAGGGAACAAGAAAGAGCGGGACTGCCGCATCCTCGCCGGTTTTAAAGGGTTTGAGGTACTCCGTGCGGAACACTTCAAGGCAGCTTTCGGGGATGAGCGCCGACGAGAGCGCCGGAGTGTCCAACTCCAGATATCCATGTGTAATAAAAAAATTCCGCGCCGCCTGTAAACAAGCCGCACGGAATTCGATAGCTTCTATGTCCATAATTTTTTCAAGGCAAACGCATCATCTTGCGGAATATTCCCGCAGAATAATTGATGCCTTGCTTCATCCATGCTATTCCCGAATGCTCAAGTGGAGTTCGGCAAGCTGCTTTTCGTCAACCTCGCTGGGGCTTTCATCCATGGGGCTGACGGCGAAGGTGTTTTTGGGGAAGGCGATGACCTCTTTAATCGAACTTTCGCCTGCCATCAGCATTACGATGCGGTCAAGCCCGGGGGCAATCCCTCCGTGGGGCGGCGCGCCGTACTTGAACGCTTCCGTTAAAAAGCCGAACTTCTTTTCCGCATCGGCGGGGTTAAAGCCGACAATGTTGAATATCCGCTTTTGCAGCTCCGGGTTATGGATTCTGATTGAACCGGACGCGACTTCGTATCCGTTGAGTACGAGGTCGTACAGGTCGCCTTTTACTTCGCCGGGGTTTTGCTCCAGCGTGTCAAGGTAGCGTTCCTGCGGCGCAGAGAACATGTGGTGCGCGGGATCCCATTTTTGCTCATCCTCGTTCCATTCAAAGAGCGGAAAGTCGATAACCCACAAAAAGGCGAATACTTTTGGGTCAAGTAGATTCAAATCCTTGCCGAGCTTGCTTCTGACGGCGCCGAGCGCGGTACAGGCGGTTTTATACTTTGCGTCCGCAACAAAGAGGAGAAGGTCGCCGTCTTGCGCGTTCAATTTTTTGCATATTTCAGCTTCCGCTCCGGCGCAGTATTTGGCAATGCCTCCTTCAAAGGCACCGCCTGCAACTTTTGTCCATGCAAGCCCCTTCGCCTTGTATATCTTTGCCGTTGCTTCCAGCTCTTCTATCTTCTTGCGGCTGTAGCTACCCGCCTGTCCCTTCACGGTGAGCGCTTTAACAGCTCCTCCGGCAGCGAGCGCATCTTTAAACACGGCAAAGTCCGTGCATTCCGCCATCCATGCGGCATCCTGCAGCTTCATCTCGAACCGGATATCGGGTTTGTCGGTGCCGTAGAGGTCGATGGCTTCATCATAGCTGATACGCGGGAATGACTGCGCCAAATCCGCGCCGATGGTCTTTTTGAACACCGTGCGAAACATGTCTTCGGTAACGTTGAGGACATCATCGCGGGAGACAAAGCTCATTTCGATATCGATCTGCGTGAACTCAGGCTGACGGTCGCCTCGCGCGTCTTCATCGCGGTAGCAGCGTGCAATCTGAAAGTAGCGGTCAAAACCGGAGACCATCAGTATCTGCTTGTACAGCTGCGGGGACTGAGGCAGCGCATAGAACTTACCCGGATACAGGCGGGACGGCACAAGGTAGTCGCGCGCGCCCTCCGGCGTGGATTTAATAAAGGTCGGCGTTTCAATCTCAAGGAAATTTTTACCGGTCAAGAATTCCCGCACAGCGAACGTAACCTTTGACCGCAGTATCAGGTGATCCTGCATGGTTTGGGAACGCAGGTCGAGGTAGCGGTACTTGAGCCGGAGATCTTCGTTGGCGTTGGTTTTTTCGTCAATCTGGAAGGGCAGCACCGCGCTCTTTGACAGCACCATAATGCGTTGAGCCTTAACTTCGATATGGCCGGTCGTCATGTCCGTATTGACCATGGAATCGGGACGCTCCCGCACCGTACCTTCAACGGCAATACAATATTCCATCTTCAAACCGGCTGCGGTTTCTTTTAGCTCAGTGCTTGCATCGTCATCGACAACCACCTGTGTCAGTCCGTAGCGGTCGCGTAAGTTTATAAAAGAGATACCCCCATGGTCGCGCTTGCGGTGCACCCATCCGTTTAATACTACTGTTTTACCGGCGTCGCTTTTTTGTAATTCTCCGCAGGTAACGGTCCGTTTCATTTCTATCATAATAGAATAAGTATAGTTAAAACGGAGCGTTTATGCAATTCTGAATTTATACACTTTTGCAAAAGGGGGCTGGAATGAGCGCAAAAGATTCTGTATACTGCTCCGATGGATGGGACAAATTCACTGCGACAGATTCAAAAATCATTCAAAAAGACCCTCTATTCTCCTAAAATACCGTTGAGTAGCATCCGGGAGGAATATGATTCTTTTTTTTACTCGCCGTATCTGCCTAACAATACGGATATAACACGAGATACGCTCGATTCGGTACCGGTAGAAATTCTGGAGCCGGAAGTAGCGGCAGCAAACCGTGTTATTCTTTATGCGCACGGTGGCTCATTTGTAAATGGATCATGTAAGGCTTCACGGAACTTTTGCGCGTCGTTTGCTCACGAATGCGCGTGCAAGTTGTTTTTGCCGGAATACCGCCGTGCACCCGAATATCCCTTTCCGGCCGGATTGGAGGATATCTTTATTACCTATCGAGGGATACTGAAAAAATACGCCTTTTCTCCGAAGTCGGTCGTTATTGCCGGAGACGAAGCGGGGGCTGCTTTGGCAACGGCGCTTGTTCATTATTTAAGACAAAAAAAATTACCGCAGCCTGCCGCGCTCGTACTCATTTCTCCATGGCTGGACATTTCATGCTCAAACGAAGAAATACATACGTTACAAAAATCCGATAAATTTTTGCTGAAAGAGTCACTTCTGGCAGTTGCCGGACGCTACACAACAGCTGAGAATTTTCAGAACCCCCTGGTATCTCCGCTGTACGGCTCCTTTGAAGGGTTCCCGCCGATTTTTATTCAGTGCGGCGGTAAAGAAATTCTCTTAGCAGACGCACGGGCGCTCGCACAGAAGATTGAAGCTACCAGCGGACAGGTACAGTTGGATATATGGCCGGAGATGTGGCATTTCTTTCAGGCGATGGACGCACAGGCAAAAGAAGCTCACTTAGCGGTAGAGAAAATGGGACAATGGGTGCAGTCTCTTTTTATTGAGGAAGAACGATAACCATGATGGAATTGGTAGCCCCTGCCGGAAATTTGGAAAAACTACACTACGCGTGGGAATACGGAGCCGATGCCGCTTACATCGGCCTCAAAAATTTTTCTTTGCGGGTAAAAGCCGATAATTTTTTTACCGACGAATACAAAACCATCCATGCGCTCAAAGCGCACTATGCAAAACAAGGTAAACCAAAAAAGCTGCTCTGTGCGCTGAATATTTCTTTTCATAATGAGGACATTAAGGCCTTTTTAGCGGAGGCTGATTATTTTAAGCTCTACCCCATCGATGCCTTTATTGTTCAGGATATCGGAATGGTTTCCGTACTGCGCAAGCATTTTCCCGATGTGCCGATCCACCTCAGCACACAGGCAAACTGCATCAACTATGAAGCGGTGCGAGTATACCGCGACTTGGGATTTAAGCGCGTGGTACTCGGTAGAGAGGCCTCGCTTGCGGATATTGCCGAAATAAAAGCGCATGTACCGGAGATAGAGCTTGAGTGCTTTGTACACGGCGCAATGTGCATTGCGTATTCGGGGCGCTGCCTTATTAGCGCATACCTTACCGGCCGCAGCGCAAATGCCGGAGCCTGCACCCACTCCTGCCGCTGGGACTATTCGCTTGCCGTTGAAGAAAAAGAGCGCCCGGGTGAATACTTTCCCGTAGAAGAGGGCGACGGTTATACGGCGCTTTTTTCGTCTAAAGACCTTTGCATGATAGACTACCTTGCCGACCTGAAAAAAGCAGGCGCCGATGCGCTTAAAATAGAAGGAAGAATGAAAAGCCTCTATTATACCGCGCTTGTTACCCGCGCCTACCGGAAGCGGATCGACGCCTTATTCGGCAAAATCTCTCCTGCGGAAGCGGAGCCCTTTGTGAAAGAGCTATACAATACGGCGCACCGTGCGTTCGGTACCGGCTTTTATTTTTCAAAGGATGATGCAAATAAAACAACCCGCGGGGAATCCAAGTCACCGTATAATATGGCCGGTACCATCGGGAAAGAACTCGGCACCAACCGCTATGAATTCATATCGATGAATAAGATTACCGCAGATATGCCGCTTGAGTACATCGGTCCCGACATCTGCGCAATCGAAGACCGCAATTACACCCTGCTCAACCCCGAAACCGATACTGTCCGCGATTGGGTATGCCACGGACATCCCTGCATTATCGAAACAAACGTCCCGCTGCGCAGCGGTTTTATCGTGCGTACAAAGAGCTGCTAAAATTCGGAAATGATAGAATAGGACATTTTATTCATACGGTCTGTTAGAAACGGTTGACATTTTTTATAATTTTTGTCAGTATAGGTAAACTTTAGGAGGTTTTTAGATGTTATCTAAAAAACATATCGGATACGGAGCGGCAGTATTGCTGTTGCTGACCGTATTTTTCACCGGATGTAAATCGACATCCGCAGCTGCAAAGCTCGAAGCGGGAAACGAACTCTCTGCATGGAAGGGTGAATGGCAATCCTTTAGCGCGATTTCCGGTGCAACTCAGTTAAATGACGCATATAGAATGCAAGCGGAAAAGATGCCGTACTATACCGAAGACGGATTAAAGGCAGCGGTTTCTTCTATGTTTGCAACGCCTTTCGTAAAAATCAAGTTTGACGGTTCCAATACCGTATTGTTTACCGTGATGGACAAAGACGGTAACGAAAAACAAATTCCGTGCGAATATCGTTATACCGGAACGAAGCCCATGCAAGGAATTGAAGGCCACTCATGGTACGCATTTGAGGCGATAAAACCGGTACAGGGCTTAGCGGAAGCACAGTATTTTATTATCGTACCTCCGGGTCGAGATTCCGAAGATGGCTTATTGCACTGGCACGTACGATTCGGCAGCAAAGACATTAAGTCGCTGGTAGAAAGCGATCCGCTCTGGTGGCCGAGCTATGCCGATACGGCTGTTTCGCACGAAACTCTGTTAAACGAAATGACCGGCATGATTAAGGAAATTGCGGAGATGTTACCGAAAGCGTCCCTTATGCCGTATACGGGCAAATGGATCAACACTGCGCTTATCTATGACGATCCTCGTCCTGCCGTTCAGGAAGCATATACAAAGCTCATTAAAGAATTTTCCGGAAAGAAAGACGGCAGCGACTTTACCAAAGAAGAAATCATTATGATGGCAAAGAAAAGCTACGGTACTGCTTCCGACTTTACGCACCTTGAGTTTATTACCGGAAACGATAAGAACGAACTGGTTGTATGGAAGGGCGACACCGAACTTTCGAGAGTTGCTTACAACCGCGACGGCGCTAATAAACTGCGTGCTATGGCAACGGCGTTTGTTGCTTCCGACCGGAAAAAAGCGGGAAAATTCGCCTTTTTATCTATGACGACACCACACGGCAGCCCCGCGCACATGCATGTATGGTACGGAATGAAGCCGAGCGAAATCGAAAAAACGGACGGTGCAAAGCCGACCTGTATTCCGGCTGACAGCTCCGAAGAATTGGTCGCAACTCGCGTACTCAGTACGTGCCGTAAGCTTTTAAAAGAAGCGACAAAATAACGTGAAAAGCGGCTACATCGATAAGAAAAAATAGGAGTATCCCTCCCAAAATAAGTTTTTGAGCGGTCTTATATGTCCCCATAAGGCCGCTCTTTTTTTATTTGAGGGGTTAATACCCGCCGTTTCTTACCGGCACGGATACCCGTGGTTCCAGACAGCAGCGATGTTTTTGCATTTTTACTTTAAACATGGTATACTTTTTTCATCGTGTCGATTCGATCGTTGTGGCAAAACATACAGAAAATTTCCGCCTCCCGTTCTTTATTTGCACTATGCTGTGTTGCTTGTGTCGCGATAGCTGCCGCTGAATACAGGTTCTTTCGCCGTGCAATAAAAAACCGAATGGATACCTGTAAAAACACGCTGATTAAAACGGCTGATACTCTCCATTTAACAATGAGCGAAATACAACGGCTTTCTTATATGCTGATGATCAATACCGACGTACAAGCCTTTGTAATGCAGAATACGATTGTACAAGGTTCTGCCGATATACAAATACTTATCAATGCACAGCGTCAGCTCTCATATATCAAATCGGTGCATCCGGCAATCGATTCGCTGTATCTTTATTCTAAAAAGAGCGACTATTTACTGGAAGCGGACAACGCTTTTTTCGATATAGATGCCATGTATACAGCTCTTTTTGCATTCCAAGATTTAAACAGCAGACAATGGCGGGAACACTATCTACGGCCTGTATATGTCAATGCATGGTTGCCTGAATCTCCGGTGGTTTCTAAAGGAATACGGAGAAAACTTCTTGTATTTGAACAGACCTTTCCTTTGCAAAATACTGCGGCAAATGAGGGAAAGCTCATAATACTTTTAAAAACAAGCTATTTTGAAGGGCTTTTTTCCGCTCTTCCGGCTTCTACCGAAGCCGTCTTTTGGCTTATTGACAGCAAAGGCAGGCCGCTGCTTATCCGCCCTGACGGGGCAGTAAAAGAAACCGAACCCGTACAATCCGAAATACAAACAATGCTATCGGCCATGCCGAAACCGATGCAAACCGAAAGAAGCGAGCCGATAATCGTTATGCAACAGCGTATACGCGGCAAATCTTATTTTCTCTTTGCGCAAGCGATACGGGGTACCGATACTGTCCTTCTTGTAAGCATTCCGCAATTCACATTTGTTCAGCACATATTAACCGGACGTTTTGCCGTGTCTGCCGTATTTATGTTTTGTCTTTTATCTTATATCGGATATACAGCTGTATTATTGCTCCGCTTACCGCGAAAAAGTTCTTCGCAGTCTCCTCTTTGCTCATTTCAGGAATCTCAACCCGAAGCAATCAACAACCCCGACGCAAGCGTCGGGGTATGTTGTTCTCATAAGGTGGTTGCAGTCGGCTTTAATACCCTTTGTTACGACGCAGAGCGTCGGGGTATTAAACCCTCCGCACGAATCAACGACAACGAACATACGGTATCGGCAGATGTATATCAAGGAAAAGATATAACCCTTATAAATCATATTGCCGAATATATAGAACAATCTTATGCAAATCCGCTTTTAAATCTTTCTCAAATGGCGCAGGATTTCGGGATGACGGAAAATTTTCTATACTATTTTTTTCGTACCAGAATGCAAAAAAGTTTTGCTCAATATTTGGAAGATAAACGGCTCGAAAAAGCTCAAGCGCTGATTACGGAAGACACGAAAGCATCGCTTACCGTTTTAGCGGAACGCTGCGGTTATGCAAATACACAAACGTCCCGCCGTGCTTTTAAAAAGCGGTACGGACTTACGCCTTCGGAATTTAAACGCCAAGTATTTACAGCAAATCCTACACAGTGATTATAGGGCTTCTGTAAAAAAACTACATTTCCCGCAGAGCATTGAGCGCTTCGGTGTATTCGTCATAGGGGGTGGCACCGTTTTTTCCGATAATCGAATTTTCATGCCCCTTTCCAAGCAAGAGTACCGCATCATTCGGTTGTGCAAGGGAGAAGGCTTTGCGGATGGCAGTAGGCCGGTCAGGAATAATAAACAGCTCCTCGCCGCGCTTCTTGTTAGGACAGCCTGCTGCAATCATTTCCAAAAGCTCGACAGGGTCTTCGCCGCGAGGGTCTTCATCGGTGAGGATAACAATATCGCAGTATTCTCCGGCAATCCGCCCCTGCTCCGGTCGTTTAACGGTATCGCGCTCTCCGCCCGAACCGAATACGGCAATCACACGACCGCCTTTCGCTTTAACACGGTCTCGGACAGACGGCATAATTACTTGGAATGATGACGGCGTATGCGCATAGTCGATAAGCACTTCAAAGTCCTGCCCCGCTTCAACACGGCACATTCTCCCTCTGACCGGCACAAGCCGATTCAGCAAGGATACAAGTGTTTCAAACGGCCCGCCTGTTAAATTATGCACAGCGATAAGGGCAGCAAGGATATTATACACATTAAAAAAGCCGGTTACCGGAGCGACGGCCTCATACACTTCCTTTACACCGTTAAACGCTGTGTGGATTGTAAAGGTTAAACCGGTCTCCCCTTCATGTACGTTATCGGCATATAAGCCGCCTGCAAAATTTGGAATCGAGGCCGAAGGAGTTGCCGTAGCGTCGACATGCTTCTGCAAAGCAAATCCGAACACCGGCTGATGTGTTGCCTGTGCAAAATAGGTGGCAGACGGATCTTCAAGATTGACAATGCCGAAAGCTGCAACCGTTCCGTTTTTTTTCTTATGATCATGGGTATCCAATGCGCGGAATAAGTTCGCTTTATCGTAGCGGTATTGTTCAAAGGTGCCGTGAAATTCCAAATGCTCCTGCGTAACATTCATAAATACGCCCGCATCGAACTGCACCTGCAATAGGCGCGCCGTTCGGGGAGAAAGCCCGTGCGATGACGCTTCCACGACTGCATATTCGCAACCGTTATCCCGCATACGGGCAAGCCGTTCCTGCACGGTAACCGATTCGGGCGTTGTTTGATGCGCCGGATTAGCGACGGATTCATCCCCAAGCGAAAAAGACACGGTTGAAGAAAACCCCGCTTTTTTTCCGGCAAGCCGCAGCAACTGCCAGATAAAGTCGACGGTGCTGGTTTTTCCTTCCGTACCGGTTACTCCGATTGTTACCAAATCTTTTGAAGGCTCGCCAAAAAAAACAGCTGCAGCGGCGGCCATTGCGGCACGGACATCCGACACTTGAACGTAGCAAATATGCTCTTGGTATAATGGAAGCGTTTTTTCGTGGATAACCGCAACGGCGCCCTTCGCAATAGCTGCATCGACAAACTTTGAACCATCGGTATGCACGCCGGGCAAGGCAAAAAAAGCGGCGCCTGCCTGCACTTCACGCGAATCATACGAAAGCGAATGAACCGTAACATCTGCCCCGTGAACAGCTATCGGCTCTATAGAAAAAAGACATTGAAGAATTGATTTTGTATATTGGTTATTACACATGGGAACCTCTAAAAACCTCAGATTTTTAGAGGTTTGCTTAGATTTGATTGCGGGAAGTATAAACGGCAAGCAGTATTCAGGCAAGAGGAGTAATTCATAAATAATTGAAGACGTCCTATTGAGTAAACAATTTCTACCGTTTTCAATTATCAATACCGTAAAAGTCTGGCGTTATTCGCCGATATTATACAGGGCATCTCTAGAGATCAAAGTTTTAGGATGTCCTTACAGAAGATACTTGGAGGTTCTTATGAGACGAAGTATGGGTATCACCATCTTACAAATTGCACTTGTTTTTTTCTTACTGGTCAGCGGCGTAACGGGGCTTATGCAATCCAGCGCCGGTAATTTAAATCCGGTAGTTACATTTCTTACACAGTTGGTAAAAAGCTCGACGATAAGTACGATTATCATCATCGCGATTGCCGTATGCGAACTCATCGCCGGATTTTTCTTGTTGATGGGGTTGTTTACATTCTCTCCGCAGATTCTCAATGTGATTTTGATTATTTTTATCGTATTGTGGATTATCAATATTGTTTTGATCGATTTTATCGGAACATTTAACAGCGGCATTCATGGCGTGCACGGTTTATTAACCTATCTGCAGCAGCTATCCGCTCACCTGATGGTACTAGGAGCGCTTATCTGCGTACAATATCGCAACTGATTTTTTAAATTGATGGAAGCATCAAAAAAGCCGACGTCAAACGGTTGAAGTTAAATTTTCACCTCGTTTAATGCGTCGGCTCTTTTTATTTTAGGAGTCCTCTAAAAGCTTAGTAAGCTTTTTAGAGGCTTTCCTATACAATGACAAATAATAACAAATAAGCAAAATACAGCAAAGTTAAAAGCAGCTTACGCCGTTTTTTCCGAAATCAGTTTTAGCTCAGGTTTTTCCGTTTCCTCAATAACTTTTTTCGTGATATGCAGCTCTTTTTGCCCTTTCATCGAGGGAGCTTCAAACATCGCATCAAGCATTAGTTTTTCGACAATAGAGCGAAGCCCGCGTGCACCGGTATTTTGATCCAGCGCTTGCTGAGAAATCGCATCAAGGGCAGCATCATCAAAAGTCAGCTTAACGTTATCAAGCTTAAACGATTCTTGGAACTGTTTGATGATGGCATTTTTCGGTTCAACAAGAATACGCCGCAGGTCTTCGAGTTTTAAATCGCTGAGCGAAACACTGATGGGAAGCCGCCCGATCAACTCGGGAATAATGCCGAACTTTACCAAATCATCGGGAATGAGCTTGTCGTACAACTCCTGCAAATCCCTTTCTTTTGCAGACCGTACATCAGCCGCAAAGCCCATCGGATTTTCCGCAACGCGCGTTTGGATAATCGTATCAAGTCCAACAAAGGCGCCGCCGCAGATAAACAGAATATTGGACGTATCGATCTTCAGCATATCCTGATTCGGATGTTTACGCCCGCCCTGAGGAGGAACGGAAGCGACGGTTCCTTCAACAATCTTCAATAGAGCCTGCTGCACACCTTCACCCGAAACATCACGGGTAATCGACACGTTTTCACTTTTCCGCGCAATCTTATCGATTTCGTCGATAAAAATAATACCGCGCTCGGCACGGGCAATATCGCCGTCTGCATTCTGGATCAGTTTTAAGAGGATATTTTCAACGTCTTCACCAACATAGCCAGCCTCGGTTAAAGTAGTCGCATCCGCAATAGCAAACGGAACTTTCATCTTTTGTGCAAGTGTCCGTGCCAATAGCGTTTTCCCCGAACCGGTCGGCCCTATCAATAAAACATTTGATTTTTCAATAACAACGGCATTTCGGTCAGTCGGCGGATGCATAATCCGCTTGTAGTGATTATAGACGGCAACCGATAACACCCGTTTGGCTTTCTCTTGCCCGATAACATATTCGTCAAGATAGGTCTTTAATTCCATCGGTGTCGGGATATCCCCTGAAAGCTGCAGAGGCATTGCCATTTTATAAGCGCTCAAGTATTCCTTACAAAGCTGAATACAATGATCGCAGATAGCAACTCCCGGACCGGGAACAATTTTACGGCCTGCATCTTCCCGCTTACCGCAAAAAGAGCAAACCAAAGAAGGATCGCTTCTTAATTTAGGCATTTTTTCTCCTATCCATAACCATATCAACGATGCCGTATTCGCAGGCCTCCTGCGCAGACATAAAGAAATCCCGTTCCATGTCTTCGGCAACCGCCTTCTCCGATTTTCCGGTGTGATGGGCGCAATATTGGATAATCAGCTTTTTTAACCGGAGTATTTCCCGTGCTTGTATGGTAATATCGCTGGCCTGTCCCTGCGCGCCGCCCCACGGTTGGTGAATCATCACGCGGGAAGACGGCAGCGCAAAGCGCTTCCCTTTGCTCCCTCCTGCCAAAAGCACGGCAGCCATACTTGCTGCCTGCCCCAGACAGATGGTTTGCACGTCGGGATGAATATGCTGCATTGTATCGTACATAGCGAGCCCTGCCGTTACCGAACCGCCCGGACTATTGATATAAAGACTGATATCTTTGTCGGGATTCTGCGATTCCAGAAAAAGCAGCTGTGCAACTACCAGATCAGCAGTTGCATCGGTTATTTCTCCATCAACAAAGATGATACGGTCCTTTAATAGACGGGAAAAGATATCGTAGCTGCGCTCCCCGTTTCCCGTCTGCTCAATAACATAAGGAACAAGGCTATGCATCCGTTCCGACATCAGCAGCTCCCTCTCCAAGTAATTGTTCTACCGTCAGCTTCTCGCCCTGTTTTACCGTCGACTTTTCCAAAAGCTGGGCATAAAGTTTCTTTTCTTTAATATCATCAATCAAGTATTCTTTTTCGCGGGGGTTACCATCATAATGCTTTTTAACATCTTCCGTTGAAGCCCCTGCGCGTTCGGCTATCGAAGCATATTCTGCTTCAACATCTTCCGGCGAAGCAGTAATAGCCCGTTCTTCCATCAGTTTTTCAACAATAATGCGGGTTTTAAGCCGTAGCTCAGCCTCCGCCCGCCATTCACCCATCGCAGATTCTTTAGAAAACTTACCGTTTACACCGCCTGTCAGTTTTTCTAAGTTTTCGGGCGACATTCCCAACCGCTGTGCCAGCATAGCCCACCGCCCTTCGAGTTCCGCCTTAATCATGGACTCAGGCAATTCTATAGGATTAGCTTCCGCCATCTGCTTCAGCAGATCGTCGGTCTTTTTCCGCTCTAAAACATCTTCTACCTGACGGGTAAGATTCTTCGATATGTCGGCTTTTAAGTCGGCAAGGGTCTTGTATTTCTCGCTGACATCCTGTGCAAGATCATCATCGATAGCGGGCAAGTCTTTGCGCTTCAATGCAGTTACGGTAACCTTTAACTTGATTGTCTTTCCTGCAAGCTCTTTATCGATATGGTCAGCAGGGTATGTCTTGGTGATAACCTTTTCTTCGCCTTTTTTCATACCGATAAGCTCATCATCTACGCCGTAATGGAATTGTCCCTTACCAACGGTAAATACAAAATCATTCCGTTTTGAGCTTTCGATTTCCGCATCGGCATCATCAAGCTGTACATAGTTGATAGTTACGATATTATCATTCTGAACGGTATCGGAATCGCTGCAATCGATGACAAGTGCATTGCGTTCCTGTATCAGCTTCAATTCTTTTTCGATATCGGCATCAGTAACGGTCACTTTGGGAACGGATACCGTGAAGCCTTCCGTCTTTGTTATTTCTACTTTGGGAAGCACATCATACAGAACGGTAAATACCAAGTCGGAGTCGAGTTTGAAATCGGGTGTACCGTCAAGTTCAGGCTGCGAATAGGGCAACGGCCGTGAATATTTATCCGCAGCATCAAACACTTCTTCCAATACATTCTGAATTACTTCGTCATACGTTTCGGCACGCAGCGTTTCGCCGAATTTTTGTTCAAGGATTTTTACCGGTACTTTGCCTTTACGAAAGCCCGGTATTTGGAGCTGTTTCGCATATTTTTTCGTTAAAAGTGCATATCGGTTTTGCACCTCATCCTGTTTAACGGTGATCGAAAGTTTCATCCGAGACTTTTCGATAGGGGTAAATTCTTTCGTAAAATTCATTGGCATATCCTTATGATCCTAAAAAGGTTTCTCTCAAGAGAACTTTATTCTTTACCGGAAACGTCCGGTTAAAAAAAAAGCGATTCGGATGTACCGAATCGCTTCTGTAAGAGCGGGAAACGGGGATTGAACCCGCGACATCCACCTTGGCAAGGTGGCGCTCTACCACTGAGCTATTCCCGCAAAATATATCGCTCGGTATGGACTGTGTGGAATCCTGCGAGAGGAGGGACTTGAACCCTCACGCCGAGGCACCAGATCCTAAGTCTGGCGTGTCTGCCAATTCCACCACTCTCGCTCACAAAGTGAGTCGAAACAATATACCGATGATTTCTAGGAAAGTCAAGTCCTAACCTTTAGGCTACTTAACCCCTATTCATCTGAGCCATGCAGGCTTCGAACCTGCGACCCACAGATTAAGAGTCTGTTGCTCTACCAGCTGAGCTAATGGCCCATTGCTTAAATGTCTTAGCAAGACTGAACGAGTATTCCATAATTTCAAAAGAAAGTCAAGCCCCGTGCAAACGCATCATGGCTATTTCTTAGCATCCCCGCAGAATAATTGAGGCCGTTCAACCAGAACTGCCACGGATGGCGGTGGTTTTATGCAGCAGCGATGTTTTGTGCACGCACAAAACTCGCCTTCAACTGTTGTACACGGATGTACAACAGTTGAAGATGGTTCAAATGGTCTCACGGCCTCAATTATTCTGCGCTTTTATCTACTCTGCCTGGTGAGTTTGCTCTCCTGCCAAATCAACATACCGCAGTACCGCCATGGATGGCGGTAGTTTTATGCAGAAGCGATGTTTCGCGGTGACGCGAAACTCGTAGCCAAAACTATACACGGATGTATAGTTTTGGCGCAGATGCGTCGTATATTTTCAAAAGGACTCGCTGATGGCGCCAAGAGCATCAATAGCTGCCTCTATCTCTTCCGGCGTATTAAACGTAGAAAAGCTGAAGCGGACAATCCCTTGCGCTTCCGTTTTATAGCTCCGGTGTACAAGCGGAGCGCAGTGGGCACCCGGACGGGTTGCAATGCCGTACCGTTCATCAAGGAGGCGGCTCACTTCAGAAGACGGCACGGTTCCAATGTTCAGCCCGATAACGGGACCGGCATTCTGCACTTTCGGTGCATAGAGCGTGATAAACGGAAGGTCTGCGGCGAGTTTGAAAAAGTATGCGCGCAGCTTTGCTAAATACGCAGCGGCATTCTCTTGTCCGAGATTTTCGATGTATGCACATCCTGCAGTCAGTCCGGCAAAGGAAGGCACATTCATGGTGCCGGCTTCAAACACATCAGGCATTGTTGCAGGGTGTGTTTTGTCAAAAGAATGAATGCCGCTGCCGCCGGAAAACACCGGCTTAAAAGCAAAGTCGCCGTTCACGACGATGCCGCCGGTACCCTGTGGACCATACAACCCTTTATGCCCGGTAAAGCAGACAATAGTTTGTTCATATTGCGAAATATCCATCGGCATGGTACCGGCGCTTTGGGATGCATCGATAATCAGCGTCAACCCATTCTTTCTGCATAAGCCGTAAATTCTCTGCATATCGGGAACGGCGCCGATAACATTGGAGCAGGCGGTAACAATAATCGCCTTGGTATTGCTCCGTATCTGCGTTTCCATTGCCGTATAGTCAAGCGCGCCTGTTTCAAGATCAAAGCCGATAATCGAAAGCTCCGCCCCCTGACTTTCCAGCTGATAGAGCGGACGCAAGACCGAGTTATGCTCAAGCGCAGTGGTAATGAGGTGATCGCCTGCTCCGAACAAACTTTTGAGCACAAGGTTCAAGGCTGCCGTTGCATTTTGGCACAGGGCAACTTGCAGCGGGTCTGTTATATGGAAGATACGGGCAACGGCAACACGGGTTTTATACAAAGAGGCGAGTGCCGCATGGGCGGTTTTATGCGCGGCACGCCCCGGATTTGCAAACTGCTGCGAGACTATCGCGTCATACACTGCATCTGCAACACTGTCCGGCTTATGGAGTGTCGTCGCACTGTTATCAAAATAAATCATACTACTTACCCTTCCGACTATTTCCCAGACATCTTTACAGCAGTTCTGTCTGCACCGTGGACGGTGAGGGTATATACATCCTGATACGCAGCTCCGCTTGTTTTTAATAAGTCAACCGCTTTTTCCGCATCTTCACGGTTGACCCGCAGCGCCATTCCGCAACCTTCCGAGATTTCCGGAGGGAGCGGGATCAGGCGGGCGCCGGAGAGACCGGTCACTGCCATTTCCGCTGCGATTGCCTGATGAGCACTATCAAATGAAATAACGCAAAATACTTCGTTCTGCATGGTTTAGGGCTTTACGACCTTATTGGTACGCATAATTTCCGTAATACGGTACATATTCGTAGCCGAACCGACTTGCAGTTTCTCTTTTAAGCCATAGAAATCCAAACACAGCCCGCATGCAAGCACTTCCGTTCCCTTGTCCTGTAAGGTTTTTAAATCCTTGACGGTCTTTTCGTTCTCGGTTGCAAGGCGGATACCGGAGTTATACATCACTACCATTTTAGGGATTCGATCCTGTTCAGTCAGTGCATACACAAAGTTCTCCAACAGCTTTGTGCCAAAGCCTTCATCACCGGTGCCCATCTTATCGGAATTGATCACCACAACATATTCGTCAACGCCTTGTTCCAGCACGCTTGTGTCGTTCAAAATAGTACAAGCCTCGCAGCCTTGAAAGTCGTAGAGTACGGTGTATTCCGCATCATTCAGCTTGGTAACGCTCGCCTTGATATTCAGCTGCCCAGCCATCTTGGTCAGGTTCTGGGTCGCAATTTCGTTATCCACCCGTATCAGGATGTTTTCGCCTGCGGTGTTTTCGCTCAATACTTTTTTCGTCATAATGACGGGAATGGGACACACTTTGCCCATCGCATTTACTTCAATCATCATTTCTCTCCATATATTATCTCACCACAATCGGATAATCCGCACGAGGTTTTATACATCACATTCTTCAGGTTTGCTGTTAGGAGCTTTTTGTAAAACAGCTAAAAACTTTTCTCGCGATCCGTTTTTTTGCCCGTTGCTCAATATACTGTTCCGTTTGTAGTGCCGATAATTTTTCTCCTATTGCAGCGGCAATAAATTGATTTATTGAGATGTTATCAATTTTAGCAACTTCTTTTATCATTGTATGATATGAATCCGGGATTCTAATACTCAATGTGCTCATTTTTGACCTCCATTTAATGTATCTATAAACTCCCGCGGCGTTAGTGCAACGATTCCTAACTGTTCCGCTTCTTTAAAGTTATCTCACCACAATCGGATAATCTGCACGCGGTTCGATGGCGCCGATTTGGAATAGACTGATTCCTGCCTCGGCAAAGGCCGGTCTGATTTTTTCCGCTTCGGCGGGGCTGACGGCAAAGAGTAAACCGCCTGAGGTTTGCGGGTCAAAGATGATTTCTTCGAGTGCAAAATCTTTTATGCCGAATTGAATTTTTCCTTGGGCAAAGTTCCGGTTCCGCTGTCCGCCGGCGGTAAGCAAAAATTCACCGGCTGCCTGATACGCTGCCTCGATATAGGGAATACGGTTTGCGTCAAGGCGGGCGGTAAAATCCGTGCCGGTCATTTCCGAAAGGTGTCCGCTCAAGCCGAAACCGGTTACGTCCGTGCAAGCATGAACGGTGAAGTTCCGAAGAATTTCGGCTGCGTATTTATTGAGGTAGGTCATCGAGGCAGCTGCTTCGTCAAAGGCGGAGCGGGGAACTTCTCCTGCGCTGTACGCGGTGGTGATAATCCCGATTCCTAGTTTTTTGGTTAAAAATAACACATCTCCCGCCTGCGGGGTGTTGTTCCGCCAAATGCGCTTAGGGTGTATCGTTCCCATCACGGAAAGTCCGTATTTTATTTTGGGGTCATGGATGGAGTGCCCGCCCACCAGCGCAGCGCCTGCTTCTTTCACCTTTTCCGCGCCGCCGGTTAGAATGCTTTGCAGCGCCGCGTATGCATTATCGCGGGTCGCTTCCTCAGGATAGCAGACAATGTTCATTGCACATACCGGCTCACCGCCCATCGCATATATATCGCTTAAAGCATTTGCTGCTGCAATCTGCCCGAAAAGGGTAGGATCGGTTACCATCGGCGGGAAAAAATCAAGGGTCTGAATGACTGCTATATCGGGTGTCAGCTGAATAACGGCCGCATCATCGGAGCTGTCGAAGCCGACCAATAAGCCTTCATGTGAAGTTTTAGGAAGTGTTTTCAGTAAGGCGCTCAAAACCCCTGCGCCGATTTTTGCATTGCATCCGCCGCAGACAAAAAGTTCATCGCCCTGTCCGCTTGCGGATTTATTATAATTTTCCATTGATTTATTATAATATATGGAGATGCTTTTTACAAGCAAATGTGAGTTGTGATAAAATACGTTTGCAAAACGACACTATCTACACAGACTGATATGCTGAGGTCGCGGTCGTTTCTTTTGTTTCATGCAATACCCCTACTAACCAGATATTTAGGTTTTAAAAAGATTTTCTTACCCTTGTTGATTAAGCTGTAAATATATTTGATCGGCAAGGCCGAGTCCCGCATTTTTAGTCATTGTGCGGGAAAGCTCTTCGTACATCATATCGTCGTACATTTTACCGGCAAAGCTGTCTTTTCCGGTCAGGCTGTTTTTGCCGAGTGTACTCCGCATGGAATCGAGCATGATTTTGACAAAGTAGGATTCAAGCTCAAGAGCTTGCTGATACAGTTCGGAGGTTTTATCGATAGTGGCTTTTGTACCGGAGTGTTGTGCCGCAGAAACGGCGCCCATACCCTTAGGTTGAGCCGCACGATCTGCATCGGTAGGATTGACGATTTCAAATGAGCTTAGATACTCACCCGGAAGCCGTGTCGAGAGGTTTGAATGAGCGGATTCCTTCGCCGTAGAAAAACGGGCGGATTCGGTCTTTAAGGAATCGAGCAACTGAGAAAAGCTTTGCGTGTTTTTTGCAGCATGTTTGTTCGCCGGACGAGATCCTTTTGTATGAGAAGTATCCCGCACTACCGACTGCTGCTGCACTGTATAGGTATTCTGCTTTACCGCTTCAATCATCAAATCCGCTCCTTCAATCAATTACCGCTTTAAGCCGACTGCGGTACCGAGCATATTGTCGCTGGTTTGGATGGCTTTTGAGTTAAATTCATAGGCACGCTGTGCGACAATCATGTTGACCATTTCGCTGACGGTAGAGACGTTCGACATTTCCAAAAATTTATGCTCGGTTTTGCCGAAGCCGTTAAAGCCGGGGCGCCCTGCGATGGCCTGACCAGATGCCGGAGTTTGCCGGAACAAATTGCTTCCTTGAGCGGAAAGCCCGACCGGATTCTGGAAGCGGTACAGCTCAATCTGACCTACTTCTACCGGATCATCCTGCTCCCCTACCCGCACCGACACCCTGCCGTCTTGACTGATTGCGATTGTGTGCGGAAGATAGTTTTCCGGGAAAATAATTTCCGGCAAACAGCGGAGTCCGTTTGAGGTTACCAACTGCCGGTCGGCATCGATTTTAAAGGAACCGTCCCGTGTGTACGCATAGGTGCCGTCATATTGCAGCACACGGAAAAAACCCTCTCCTGCAATAGCCACATCGGTAGAAACACCTGTGTTCTGCAACGAACCTTGTTCAAAATTCCGCTGCGTTGCGGCGAGCTTTGCACCGTGCCCCATCTCCACGCCGACGGGTGTAATCGTATCTTCGGTTGCAGGTGTTCCCGCCGCCCGAATGGTCTGATACAGCAGGTCTTCAAACTCCGCCCGCTGTTTTTTAAAACCGCTGGTATTCACGTTTGCAAGGTTGTTTGCAACGGTATCAATATTTGCTTGCTGGCTGTTCATGCCGGTTGCGGCTGTCCATAAACTTCTTACCATCTTATTCTCCTACTTCTCCTACGCTATTTTACTTTCGCAACCTCGTTCCAAAGTTTACTCATCATTGTATCTTCGGATTGAATTGTCTTTTGATTTGCTTCATACGCACGGTTAACCTCGATCATGCGTACCATCTCATTGACTACCTTAATATTTGAAGCTTCGACAAAGCCCTGCATTACAACAGGACGGTCGCCGCCCTCCGCAGCGATAGCAGGTCCCGACACGGGTGTATCAAGATAAAAACTGGAACCGTGCTTTTTCAGATACCGGTCATTTTCAAACGTAACGATTTTAAGCCGATCGGTAAGCGTTGCATCCGAATCGGGTTCGGTCATCGGCCGTGCATAGATCTCGCCGTTTTGTTTTACCTGATATTCCTTGTCCTGCAAAAAAATGCGACCATTTTCTCCAAGGACGGGATAGCCTTCTTTGGTCATCAAATAGCCTTCAACACCGACGGTAAAGTTCCCGTTGCGGGTATACCGTTCACCGTACGGGGTTTCCACGCAGAAAAAGCCCTTGCCTTCAAGCGCGAGATCGGAGGCCGCATTGGTCTGCTTTAAGGAACCTTGCTCAAACTCGGTAAAGATTTCATTCAGCTCCACCCCAAGACCGAGTTTTCCGATAATGGGCGCAATGTCTGACGAACCGAAAGGATTTTTAACAACGCCGTCATCATTTAAGCGCCGTATCAGTAATTCGGGGAAATTTTTATGGGTCGCAACGTCCCGTTTATAGCTTGTCGTATCGGCATTTGCTAAATTCTGAGCGATAACGTCCAGCTGTTTTTGCTGAGCGTTCATGCCGCTTGCTGCAGTGTACCAACCTCTAATCATAAGAACCTCTCTAAAGAATATCGGCACAAGGGGAAAAATATGAAGAGGTTTTTATTGAAGCAATTATAATTGGAAGTTTAGTGATTCCATTGCACTATCGTATGCATGTATCTGTGAAGAAATCCGCATCGGTGATGAGCGAGTAGGCATAGCCCTGTTCCGCAAGGAATTTTTGACGGTGATCGGCGCATTCTTCTTCGACGGAATGGCGGGTTACCAGCGTGTAAAAAAACGAATCCCGCTCTTTAGGCCGAAGAATACGCCCGAGCCGCTGGGCTTCCTCCTGCCGGCTGCCGAAAGTTCCGGAAATTTGGATTGCCACGGAAGCATCCGGTAAATCGATTGCGAAATTCGCTACCTTGGAAACCACCAGTACGGAAATATCGCCCGCTCTGAATGAGTCGTACAACACTTCCCTCTCGGCATTCGGCGTTTTTCCGGTGATGAGCGGCGCATGTACCTCTTCGGCTATTTTTTTCAGCTGCGTAATGTATTGCCCGATAATCAAAATTTGGTCGTCGGTATGCCGTGCAAGCAGCTGCCGGACAATTTCGTTTTTTGCTTCGTTCTCACTCGCAATCCGGTGTTTTTCGCGCAAGGGGGCGGCGGCATACTCAATCTCTTTAGAGACCGGCAAGGGGATGCGTATTTCCGTACAATAGGCGTGAGCAATCCAGCCCTTTTCTTCCAGCTCCTTCCACGGCACGTCATAGCGTTTAGGGCCGACGAGACTGAATACATCACCTTCGCAGCCGTCCTCCCTGATCAGCGTTGCCGTTAAGCCGAGCCGCCTGATCACTTGCAGCTCCGCGGTAATGCGAAACACCGGAGCGGGAAGTAGATGTACTTCGTCATAGATAATCAAGCCCCAGTTCCGTTCGCGAAACAGCTTAAAATGAGGGAACTCCGATTCGGTGTCCGGTCGCCATGTTAAAATTTGATAGGTTGCTACGGTAACCGGCTTAATCTCTTTGGTATCGCTTGAATAAATACCGATGGTATCGGGTTCCAATTCGGTTTTATCGATTAACTCGCGCTTCCACTGATGCACCGCGGCGGTGTTGGTGGTTAGAATCAATGTATCAGTGTTCAGCATCGACATAACCAGCATACCGACAATCGTTTTACCGGCGCCGCACGGCAGCACAATCGTACCGAAACCCGTTCCCGGTCCCTTATCTCCGGTGAATGCTTCCGCCGCTTCCCGCTGATAGTCGCGGATGATAAAATCTTTTTCTTTTTTTGTCTGCGTACGTAAATCAACCGCAAGCGGCGCTCCGTCTTTCAACGGTACCTCATCGCGCACCGGCCAACCCATTTTCAGCAGCGCCTGTTTTACCGTACCGCGGTTCAAAAGCGCAATTAAAAACGAACGCGGTTTTTCCGCCGCGACCAGATATTTTGCAAGCTTAGGCGAAGCTTTTAATTCTTGATATATTCGGTCGTTTTCCGCCGTTAAATACAAAAACGAATCATCTTCACACTGAGTCAGTTTGATCTTGCCGTATCTACTGAACGTTTCTTCCACCCAACCGAGTACGGCAGGGGGAATATCAAATCGGGAAAACCGCTTGAGCGTTTCCGTAATTTTTTCGGCAGTAAAGCCTGCGCTTGCGGCGTTCCATAATGACAAGCCGGTTAAGCGGTAGGTATGCAAGTGTTCGGGAGATTTTTCAAGTTCTGCAAAGGGGATAAGTGCAAAACGCGCATCCGTTGCTTCCGGCGCATGAACGTCGAGCAATATGGAGCGGTCGCCTTGAATGATAAGCGGTTTTAATGAAGCGGACATAGCGGATGATTTTACGCTATCCTTCACGTTTAGTCAAATCGGTCTTTTGAAAATATACGGCGCATCTACTGCGTCGTTACGCAAAAGCGAATGCTCAACGTACAGTAAGTACGCCTCCGCTTCGCTTTTGCTAAACTCCTTGTATCTGCGCCGTCTATTTTCAAAAGCGATGGCTGTAAGGGGATTTCTTTCGTTACTGCGCACAAATTAATCCTCAACGTATCTCAGAAGCGACACGGATGTCGCTGGTTCCATACAGTAACAAGTTTGCATTGCAAACTTGCAGCCCAAAAATGAACAAGGATGTTCATTTTTGGGCGAGGATGGCGGAGGTATTAAGCAGCAGCGAGATTTGTGGTATACACAAATCTCGTCGTTGACCAGGGTACAGGGACGTACACTGGTCAACAGTGCATCTACTGCGTCGCTCGTTCAGCGAAGTACGTCCGTGTACTTCGCTGAATACAAGTTTGACCGGTGTCAAATGGATTATCTTCACTGTGCTGCTTGTTTTTCCGCTGCCATTGCATTGCGTAAAATGGTATTTATTCGGCTCTGATACCCCTTACCGTATGATTTAAGCCATACAATAATGTCCGAATCAAGACGGATTGAAAGCGGTTTTTTTATTGGACGATACATTTTAAAAAACTCTTCTTGTGTTAGCTCCGGAATATCAGATGTATCAATCGGTTGTTCAGCAAGTGTTTTTAACTGTTCTATCCGCTGTTGTGTAAGCATACTTTTAGCTTCTGAAAGTGTCATTGACTGCATCATAATATAACCCCTTTTCATTATCCCATTCAAACAACCCATCATCCATACTTAACGGTATATACATTTTAGTCATTTGTCAAGCGTATGTTTTTTAGAGTTTTTCCTTAGATTTAATTTGCGATGTAAAAAATTTTAAATAGACAGCAGGCTGTAAGTCTGATAAAATGTGTTCTAAAAAAGTTACGGTTATCATGTATCTCTCAAAACTCCGTTCTTTTTTCATCACTATTTATCAGAAGGAGATGATATGAACTATTTTGTTCTCATCGGCATTGCGATTATCATTGTCGGTTTTATTTTAAAACTTGACGTTGTCGCAGTCGTATTGATTTCCGGTCTCGTTACCGGGTTGATTGCAAAAATGGGACTGGTTGAAGTGCTCAATGCAATTGGAACGGGGTTTGTCAATAACCGTTATATGAGCTTATTTTTTATTTCGTTCCCGGTTATCGCCATTATGGAACGGTACGGCTTAAAACTACGCGCTGCGGAATGTATCAAAAAGATTAAGGGCGCAAGCGCCGGTATGGTTATTTGGCTCTACATTGTAATCAGAACGATCGCCTCCGCTTTTTCGATTCGATTAGGCGGTCATGTTCAATTTATCCGTCCGCTCATTTTGCCGATGGCTGAGGGAGCTGCCCGAAAGAGTATCAAACTGACTGACGAAGATATTGAAAAAATCAAAGGGCTTGCCGGCGCTTCCGAAAACTACGGAAACTTCTTCGGGCAAAACATCTTCCCCGTTGCATCCGGTGTTCTGTTAATTACCGGCACCTTGAAGGAACAAGGGCTTGATATCAGCAATATCGATGTTGCAAAGTATTCCATTTTAGCGGGTGTTGCGATGGTGCTCATCGCGCTTGTCCAGTGCTGGTTGTTCGAAAAGCATTTAAGAAAAGGGGGGAAGCGCGATGTTTAGTTTTATCCATTCTCACAGCATGATTATCGACGAAATTATCTACGGCCTCTGCGGTCTTGTTTCCATTATCACCGCATTCATCTCCTTAAAAGGGAAAAAGCATTTGAGCGGGACGTTTTTGTTTTGGGGTATCTTGGGCTTGTTGTTCATGTTCGGCAAAGTGATCGTATTGAACGTTCCGAACGGCGGAGCTATTATCGGCGGATTATTGATTTTGTTGGGTATCCTCACACTGACAAAACAAGTAAAGGTTGCAGACCTCCCGACTGCCGAAAAAGAAGAAGTAGAAAAAAATTCGCAAAAGGTCGGCAATAAGATTTTTATTCCGGCGGTTTTAATCGGCGTTGTAGCAATGCTATTGGCGCAGGTCAAAAGCTTTAATATTTCGCTTGGAACCAATGCTGCCGGTAAGGCAATCATCTTCGGTTTTTCGACCGCTCAGGTTGTCGGCGCAGCCTCCATTATTGCATTGATTTTTGCGGTGTTATTGGCAAAACCGACATTGAAAAATACCGTCAACGATACTTCAAAGATGCTGATGCAAGTCGGCTCCTCAAGCTTACTTCCGCAATTACTCGGCGTTTTAGGAGCGATATTTGCAACTGCCGGTATCGGTAAAATCATCGGCCAGTTTGCAAGCGGTATTGTACCGCAAGGGGTACCCATTCTCGGTGTTATCGCATACTGCCTCGGCATGGTAATCTTTACGATGATTATGGGTAACGCATTTGCCGCCTTTACCGTCATTACCATCGGCGTCGGCGTTCCCTTTGTTATTATGCAAGGCGGAAATTCGGCAGTTGTCGGTGCACTCGGTATGACCTGCGGATACTGCGGCACACTTTTAACGCCGATGGCGGCGAACTTCAACATCGTTCCCGCAGCAATTTTGGAAACCGAAAATAAATACACGCTTATTAAAACGCAAGCCTTTATGTCGGTTGCCTTGATCATCGTGCACATCATCTTGATGTCAATCTTCGCCTTTGTAGAAAGAATCGGTATCAACATCGACGATTGCCGCATCCCCGATAACGAAGGGAATCAACCGATCGATGAACCGGTGGTAAAAGGCGGCCCCGCTGCATATTTCGTTACCGTTCCGATAAAAGCTATCGTTGAAAACATAAAAGCGCATAAAATTCCCGCTTCAATTTCCAATACGGCGGGTACTTTTATTTGCAACCATGTTTGTTACGGTGTCGCGCACCTTGCGGCAGCCAGAACGGCGGCGGGGAAACCGATGAAAAGCGGCTTTATCCATATTCCGTTCCTGCCCGAACAGGTAATCGGGAAACCGGCGCTTACCCCCTCGATGAGCTTGGAAACAATTGTCAGCGGCATTACCCACGCACTTGAAGCCATCGTCGAACACGGTTCCGACATAAAAGTTTCGGGCGGAAAGATATGCTAGCGGTTCGTACAGCATGAGTATTATCGGGCTACTGATAACGGCATTTTTACCGGCATCGGCAGCGGTCTGTATTGCAATAAAAAAACACATTCCCGTTTATACGCTTGCCGCCGTATTCTTTGCAGCGGCAGCGTCACTGCTTCCGGTGCTTGCGCTCCAGCATAGTGTTCATACTTTTTTAGATGCCGGTATTGCAAAACAATCGGAAGCGGTGAGGCTCCTGTTTAACAGCTTTATTACGACAGCCTGGATAGAAGAAGGTGTAAAAGCAGCGGTATTCGGTTTAACGGCAGCTATAGTTTTAAAAAAAAGATTCGGCATTACACAAAGTATGCTGCTTGGCGTATTCTTCGGCTTTGTCTTTAGCGGTTTTGAAAATATCTCGTATAGTTTGCGGTATTCCAACGTGCAGTCTCTCCGGCTTGTTACCGCCGCCGTATTACACGGGACGCTCGGCTGTTTTTATGCATCAATGGCATACACAAAAACAAAGCGGAAAGCTGCGTTCGTCTTTCTCGCAGCGGTTGTTCTCCACGGGCTTTATAACTTTTTTATTTCGCTGGGCGGCGGCTTCATACTTCCCGCAGCGGCAGTACTCGGCATTGCCTGCTTATATGCAGTACGGCTTGTTACGCCTTCCCGTCCTTAATTCTAAATATCAACTCCACTTCAAGGTCGGAAGCCTTATAATGCCAAAAGATGATATCCGAAGTTTGCTCCACCGATACGGGGCTGAGTTGATAGAGTTTATACAGAAAAGAATTTGCATTCAGCGGTTCTTGGCGTAAATCCATCGTAATCTCGTACTGCTGAGCTTCCGTCTTTCGGCATAGAAAATAAGCGGTCTCATTCAGCTCGGCGCCGTTAGCCGTAAAGCGGCGGTCTGCTCCGTACAAGAACGAACCGTTTGCGGCGGGAGCGGAACAAAATGTATAAACCAAATCGTCTTTAATTTCCTTACCGTTTATCCGCAACCGAATAAGTTCCGCCGCAGCCCCTTGTGCAAGCGCAGCGTGAGCCTCTGCCGCATTGCCCGCGCCGGTATTTCCGGCAGTACTTGCAGCATTGACGGTATCGGTACTCGTACCGCCGCTTGTGTCGGCAGCATTGTTTCCATTGGTTCCTACAACGGTATTTCCGGTTGATGCAGTTGCTTTCTGTACAACTTGACCGGTTTGCGTATTCTCTTTTTGAGCAGCTTGAGCGGTTTGCGCTTGCAGTTTTTCCAGTTCGGTTAAAATCTTTGTTAAAACGGCTCCGCCCGTATCGGTTTGCAAACCGGTTACATTGCCCAAACCTGCATTGCCGCCTAATCCCGCATCAGTGCCGAGCAAATTATTGAGCAACGTCAGGTTGCCGCTGTTCTGGCTTAATGCCGCCAGCGTTTTAGCGTTGAGTCCGTTCAGCGCCGTTGATTTTTTTACATCGCTTTTACCGGAATTACCGGAAGCGGCAGCGGCGTTACCTGTCTGTTTCCCCTTCGCCCCTGCTGCGGACGATGGGGTGCGTTTTTGTTGCAAAAACGTCGGAGGCTGAATAACGGGAGGCGCAGGCGGCCGAGTGATCCCTCCGCCGATAGTAACTTCAGGGATGTCCGGTATCGCAGGTATTTGCATTTGCCCGACTCCGGTATTATCCGCAGCGAGAGGAGAAATCAGCCGCAGCAAAAAGAAAAAACAAAAGATAAACGGCGTTACGGGCATCTTTGCAAGCGTGTCTTCCAACTCGCTGAGCCGCGCTTGCAGGCTGACAATCGTGCGCTCAATTCGGCGCTTTTCATTTTCCAACTTACGCCGCGGGTCTTCATCCTGCGGTTTACTTTTCACGCTGTCGCGCACAAACGCAGGACTGTGCTTTTGTAAAAAAAGATCCTCTGCTGCGGCGCGTTTATCGGGATTTGCAATATTCGCAACCACCTTCATCGCTTCATAGCCGAGTTCCGGCTTTACATCGAACGCATGTATTTTCTCAATCGTCGCAGCGGAGGCGCGCGGCAGGCACAGCACACGGTCGATATAATCTTCGTAGCGGACACCGGCTTGCTTACAGAGCACCCGCGCCTTGCTTAAAAGCCTACCGAGTTCCTTCATCAGCTTGCCGTCCTCCGCCATGATGGTCGTCCTGATTGTATCCGTCAGTTCGAGCAGTTCAGGCGATTCTTCCATAGCGATTTTATACAGCCCCTTCTCCTCCGCCTTTTGCAGCAGCCGGTGAAAATAGCTCCAAAACCGCTGCGTATGCACACGGCCGGAACGGGTGCCGTCCAGCTCGCAGAGCCGATGATGCGTATATTCGTGAATAGCGGTGTACAGCAGTTCGTTATCGACGGAAAAGTTTTTATTGTGCAGCAAAATCTCATGCGTATCGCTTTTATAAAGCCCGTTGACTTTCTTGCTCGCCTTGCCGGTAAACGTTACCGAAAATTCAAGTTCCGACTCTTCAATCTGCAATAATATCTCTTTTACCTGATCCTGATTCATTGCACTCCTCTCATATCCCATGCGCCGGATAATGCAAGACACACTGCAACAGCGGAAGTAACGGCGGTTTCCGTACGCAAAATTCTCCGTCCCATAGTATAGGCAGTGAATTGCTTTTTTTGCAAACAACAGCCGTTCATTCAGACTCCAGCCCCGCTCATTCCCGACAGCAAGCCACAGCGTTTGTTTTCCGTCCCACTGCAGCTGAGGCAGCGGATACATCACAGGAATGCAGAGTGTGTCGCCTTGTTCACTATGCGCTTGTTCAATACGGTCTTGCCCAATACGGCCTTGTTTCATGCGATTTTGTTCAATAGAACCTTGAGAACCTTGCTCAATTTGAAAAGGAACATCGAGCACCGCCCGCAGATGATCCGGACGGATATCATCCTCATACCGGTCGAAAAAATGCCGTACACTATAGGCTCGATACACGTTCGGGATATGAGTATCCCCTGCCTGACTGCATCCGTCAATCAGCAGCCGCTCTATCTCCGTTTCCGCAGCGATATCGGCCTGTAGATAGGATTTTTCCCCCAGCTCGGTACCGGTCAGATACAGTGCCTCAATTCCAAGCCCTGCGACATCACGCAAAATACGGCGCAGCTGAATGGGACGCGGAAACCCGAGTATCAGTCTGATGGGCGGCAACGCTAGATCCGGAAAGGCTCCATCAACCCCATCAGGAGCTTGCTTATCCGCTACGGTAAACCGTGCAGTCAACAGCTCATCGGAAAGGGAAGTGATCTCCGCCGTTCCTTTTTCCCCGTCAATGATACCCGCCTTGAATACTGAACCCACACCGAGCTTCAGCACTTTTTTGATATGTAAAAAGCGTTCATCAGTTTTGGCAAAAGAAAAATTCCCGTCTGAAAGTTCTTCCTCTCGTAATAAAATGATATTCATGGCAGCCTTGCCGCCCTTAACCTGTGATATGTCTTAATGTAAAATTGAGAACAATGTATGCGGCATAAAAGATAAAAAGAACCGCGCCTTGCAGCCGTGTTATGACGCTGCGCTGACGTGTTGAACAAAAACGGAAGATGCCGAGCACCAGCAGCATGGTCGGGAATTGCAGATAATAAAAATCTACCGGCACACGGATACCGGCGGGAGTCACCGCAGCCGCTACACCCAATACAAAGAGGACGTTCAAGATATCCGCTCCGATGATGTTGCCCGCCGCGAGTTCTCCGTGTCCTTTCCGAACAGCGGTAATTGCAGTTACCAATTCGGGCACGCTCGTACCGAATGCAACCAACGTCGCCGCGATAATACTCTGCGGAATACCGATCTTTATAGCGGAAACTTCTACCGTAGGAATCAGTATTTTAGATGACAGCACAACCGTTGCAATTCCGACAGCCAGCCACACAAGCAGCAGCCACAACGGCTTTTGATTTTCTTCTGCCGTATCCTGTTCGCTCTCTTCCATAGATTCTTTCGCCCAACGGAACGATATATACATATAACACGCGAGCAGCACGACAAAAATCCAGCCCATCCACTGATAGATTTTTCCTTCCCTGCCCGGGGAAAAGAACGGGAGCGAAACAAGCGTCAACAGCAGCGCTGCCGAAAACTGCACGGTACCCTGCCGATGGATGAGCCGTTTATCGACCGGCACCGTACCAAGCATCGCGGCAAGCCCGATAATGAGAGCCGTATCCGCAATAATCGAGCCGATAGCATTCCCAAGCGCAAGCTCCGCATTTCCTTTAATTGCCGCTAATGTAGACACCGACGCTTCGGGCAGGGTCGTGCCGAGACTGACAATCGTCGCACCGATCACCATCTTGGGCATTCCCCATTTAAGCGAAAGGGCAACCGCGCTGTCTACCAGCCAATCCGCACCCTTACTCAGCGTAAACAAGCTTGCAACAAGCACAATCAACGATATTACAACCGATGAATTCATTAAAAAATCATGTAAGAGTGCATCCATATAAACCTCGTAAAATATCAGCAACCGGAATATCTGGAAATATACCGGTTTAGGCAAAATCACGCAAGACAGCTTGCGGGGCACAGCCGGATACACCGTCCGGTATGCACCTACATAAACTTTTTAACGAGGTTGAAATTTTTCTCGCTATAAGGATGATAGCGCATCGGTAAGTCTACCAGCAGGGATTTTTTCATTACGCTCTTTTCGTGGCTGAAAGTGTAAAAGCTTTGTTTTCCGTGGTAATTCCCCATGCCGCTTGTCCCGACGCCGCCGAAGGGCATGTACGGTGTCGCAAGATGCACGATTGTGTCGTTGATGCACCCGCCGCCGAACGATACTTCCGACAGGATCTTCCGCTCTACGGCGGCATCCTTGGTAAAGAGATAGAGGGCAAGCGGCTTCGGGCGGGCACGGATTTGGTCGACAGCCCACTGCACATCGCTAAATGAGATGAGCGGTAAGATAGGGCCGAAAATTTCTTCCTGCATAACCGGCGATTCAAAGCTGATATTGTCCAGTATCGTCAGCGGTATAAAACGCCCGTGCGCATCCTTTTCCCCGCCGATAACAGCCATTTCTCCTTCCATTAAATGTGAGAGCCGTTCAAAATGTTTGTCGTTGACAATCCGCGTCATATTGCATGAGACATACGCGTCCGTCGGAAAAAATTCACGGAGAACTGCCTTACACTGTTCGATAAACGCTTCTTTTACCGCAGTGTGAATTAACACATAGTCGGGAGCGACGCAGGTTTGTCCGCCGTTCAGTATCTTACCGAAAAGGATACGTCGCGCCGCCGCTTTCATATCGGCGGTTTTATCGACGATACAGGGGGACTTGCCGCCGAGTTCGAGCGTTACCGGCGTCAGGTTCCGCGCAGCTGCTTCCATAACAAGCTTACCGACTACCGTACCGCCGGTAAAGAAGATGTAATCGAACTTTTGCTCCAAAAGCCCGGCATTCTCTTCTCGTCCGCCGGTTACAACCGTAACAAAGCTCGGATCAAAGGTTTCCGCAATCAAATCGGCGATTACTTTTGAGGTTTCGGGAGTATAATTCGACGGCTTTATCACCGCGCAGTTTCCTGCAGCAATCGCACCGGCAAGCGGTGTCAGCGTTAAATTGACGGGATAGTTCCACGGCGACATAATCAGCACGGTGCCGTACGGTTCGTAATAAATCGTACTCGACGCTAAAAAATGACTGAGCGGCGTGCGTACCCGTTTCGGCTTCATCAATTTTTTCAAGTGTTTCGATAAGAAGCGGACTTCTTCCTGCACCATACCGATTTCCGTAAGATAGGTTTCCATCGGCGCCTTGTGTAAATCCTTATAGAGCGCATCACTTATTCGCTGCTGATATGCGTGAACGGCGGCTCCCAGCTTACGAAGCTGTTCCGCTCGAAACTCGTATGATTTCGTTACATTCGACGCAAAAAAGGCCGAAGTATCCCGCACCAGCGCGGCTATGGCTATTCTTGTCATATAATCATTCTCCCCCGACGCAAAGGCTCAAGAGAAAAAAAGTATGATAAATCAGATTCTTCCTCTATCCATTTCGGCGGTTTGCTGATATAATCTATCTATAAAAATACTACTATTACTTGCTTGCAGCTAAAAATGTACGCCGCTATTATACTATGAAAAAGCCTCTATATAAAGTAGAGATTTTTAATAAAATTCAATAAGCGAAGGAGATTCAACATGGATTTTACGTTGAGCAGAGAACAGCTCATGGCGCAGCAGCTGTTTCGCGATTTTGCGCAAAACGAAGTAAAACCGCTCGCTGCCGAAGTCGACGAAGAGGAAAAATTTCCTGAAGAGAATGTCAAAAAGATGGCAAAGCTGGGATTCTTCGGTATTCCCGTTCCGAAACAGTACGGCGGACAAGGAGCTGACGTTTTAACCTATGCTATGTGCGTAGAAGAAATGAGCAAGGTATGCGGAACGACCGGTGTTATCATTTCCGCCCATACGTCACTTTGTATCGATCCGATTATGCACTTCGGAACGGAAGCGCAGAAGATGAAGTATGTACCCGATTTAGCTTCCGGTAAGAAAATCGGTGCATTCGGATTAACCGAACCGGGCGCCGGTACCGATGCTCAAGGACAGCAGACCACTGCAGTACTCGACGGCGATCACTGGGTATTAAACGGCAGCAAGATCTTTATCACCAATGCGGGCTATGCCGACGTCTTTATCGTTATTGCAGTAACCGGCACGGTAAAGGATAAAAAAGGCCGCTCTATGAAAGAGATCAGCGCGTTTATCGTAGAACGCGGCTTCCCCGGTTTCTCCGTCGGTAAGCATGAAAAGAAGATGGGTATCCGCGGTTCTTCAACCTGCGAATTGGTCTTTGAAGACTGCATTGTACCGAAAGAAAATCTCCTCGGCGTACAGGGACGCGGCTTTATTATCGCTATGGCAACCCTTGACGGCGGACGTATCGGTATTGCAGCACAGGCGCTCGGTATTGCGGAAGGCGCTATTGAAGAAACCATCAAATACACAAAAGAACGTGTCCAGTTCGGAAAGCGCATCAGCCAGCAGCAGAACACTCAGTTCCAGCTCGCAGATATGGCAGCCCGAACACAAGGCGCTCAGTATCTTGTCTATGCGGCAGCATGCAAGAAACAGGCAGCCAACGAAAATCCCAATATCCGGTATTCTGCGGAAGCGGCAATGGCGAAGCTCGTTGCAGCTGAGGTCGCAAGCGATGTAACCCGCCGCTGTTTACAGCTCTTCGGCGGATACGGCTATACCCGCGACTACCCGATTGAGCGGATGATGCGCGACGCAAAGATTACGGAAATTTACGAAGGCACGAGCGAAGTACAGCGCATGGTTATTGCCGCAAACCTCGGCGTCAATTAAGGAGGACAAGAACAGATGAAAGCTATTGTTTGTGTAAAACAAGTTCCCGATACATCCGGAAAAGTTGCCGTCAAAGAAAACGGGCAGCTTGACCGCGCTTCGATGATGACCATCACCAACCCCGATGACTTAAACGCGATTGAAGCGGCGCTGCAGCTAAAAGATCAAACCGGCTGTGAAGTTGTCGCTATTTCGATGGGGCCGCCCCCTGCAGAAAGCATGCTCCGTGAGCTGTTGGCGCGCGGCGTTGACAAGGCGGTACTGGTTTCCAGCCGTGAGTTCGGCGGAAGTGACACGTATGCTACCAGCCAGATTTTGGCAGCAGCTGTACGCCGCGTCGGTGTCGGGCCGGAAGATGTTGTATTCTGCGGCCGTCAGGCAATCGACGGAGACACCGCACAGGTAGGTCCGCAGATCGCTGAAAAACTGAATCTCCCGCAGATCACCTACGCAGCTGATATTAAAAAAGAAGGCAACACACTGACGGTAAAGCGTATGCTCGAAGACGGCTACATGATGCTCAAGGTAAAGACGCCCTGTCTTATCACCTGTATTAAAGAGCTGAACGAACCGCGCTATATGAGCGTCAGCGGTATTATGGAATGCTACTCAAAGCCGTATGAGGTATACAATTACGAAACCTTGAAGGACGACCCGCTCATCGATAAAGACACGATCGGTTTGGAAGGTTCTCCGACAAACGTATACAAGTCCTTTACCCCGCCGCAGAAAGGCGCCGGTACGATGATGGAAGGCGCCGACAAAGCCGCTTGTGAAAAGCTCGTCGGTATGCTGGCAGAAAAACATATCATTTAATGAAGGAGGAGAATGTACAAATGGCTTACGATAGCAAAGACACTGAAGCCTTCAAAGGCGTGTGGGTATTTTGTGAACAGCGCAACGGAGAAATCCTCAACACCTCGTTTGAATTATTGAGCGAAGGCCGGAAGCTCGCCGATGAATTAAAGGGCGAACTCTGCGGCGTTGTACTTGGAAAAGGTATTAAAGAAGATGCATTAAAGAATCTCGGCGGCTACGGCGCCGATAAGGTGTACTACTGCGAACACGATCTTCTTGCCGATTATACAACCGATGCGTATACAAAAGTGATTACCGCATTGGTACAGGACAAAAAACCGGAAGTTTTCTTAATCGGTGCAACAACCATCGGACGCGACTTAGGTCCCCGCTGTGCCGCACGGCTCCATACCGGATTGACCGCCGACACCACGCACCTCGACGTCGATACGGAAAAATACAAGGAATTTCTCCGCACCAGCTCGACGATGGATGTCGAAAAGACACCCTTTAAGGTAAACACCAACTTAAAGATGACCCGTCCGGCGTTCGGCGGTCACTTGATGGCAACGATTGTGTGTCCCCGCTTCCGCCCGCAGATTGCAACCGTGCGTCCCGGCGTTATGAAGAAGCAGGACTTTGATTCGGCAAAAGCGGCAAAGACCGTAATTGAAAAACCGGCAGTTGAGCTTTCCAAAGCCGATATCAGCGTTGATATCCTCGAAATCAAGAAAACCGCAAAGAATATCGTAGACTTGATCGGAGCAAATGTGGTTGTTTCCGTCGGCCGCGGTATCGGTAAAGACCCCAAAGCAGGTATCAAACTGGCTGAGGATTTGGCTCAGGCGCTCGGCGGCGTTGTCGGAGCTTCCCGTGCCGTTGTTGACTCCGGCTGGATGGATGCAAACCATCAGGTTGGACAGACCGGTAAAACCGTACATCCGCACATCTATGTGGCAGTCGGTATTTCCGGAGCAATTCAGCACCTTGCCGGTATGCAGGATTCCGAGTACATCATCGCGGTCAACAAGAACCCCGATGCGCCGATCTTCGGTGTAGCCGACTACGGTATTGCAGGAGACCTGTTCAAGGTACTTCCGATGCTGACCGAAGCGGTTAAAGCGGCAAAAGGCAGCCTGTAATTTTTTAAGGGGCGTGTTGAGCTTATGCTTAGCGCGCACCGAATTTTACATTGCTAGAAAACTGATTGTTTTTTAGAGAACCTTTGTGATGCACAAAGCCTGTTTTTCCTTTGCGGAAGAACAGGCTTTTTTAGTTAACCTACCCAAAGCTTTATGCTAAAAATTCATCCGGCGTATACACGGGTATTTTTGACCCAAAAAAATCTTTTTTATTGCGTGTAATAATGCAATCTACCGATTCTTCTAATGCACATTGATATTGCAAACCATCTTCAAAATCAGGAAATATTTTATTCTTTAAAGCATTTAAAATGCTCTCTTTATTTGCACTACCGATTCCAATGATTTCGAATAAATTGCAAAAAATTTCTCGTACATTCTCTGCCGGAATATACTTCTTTAAGATATAAAATAACGTTCCTTAAAATTCAGCAGCCGAACAAAATATCAATTTTGGAGGATGCTGAATTGGTACGCGATAGCGTACGTACAATCAGCGAGTTTGCAGCAAGCAAACTCGACGTGTTTTTCAGCCGCGCTATTTGAGCGGCTGAAAATAAACGTTGAAATAGTATGAACTGCTACAATTCCTGTTATTTCGTTATCTTTACATTTCTTAATGATAGTTTGTGCATTATTAAAAAAAACAGGACGCTTTGCCAGAAAATCAACCAAAATATTTGTATCAAGTAAGACTTTCATATTTCGTAACCGCAAATTCTATAGCTTCTTGTTTATAATCAATATCCGGCGGTAGGCAACCAGCATACTGTATCAGGGCATCATAAGCTCTATTTTTTTCTTGCTGGGGTATTGTTACAATATGTTGTCTATTCGTTTTTTTCATTTTTACAAATAAATATTCAATATAATGCTGCACTTCCTGCTGCAGCTCCTTTGAAAGCATATTGTATTGCCGCATCATTATATCGTTCATAGAACGCTCCTTATCTATCCATCCCATAGCAGTATAGCACACTTTACCGTTTCATTAAACTCTGCGAGCTTGGTGGCGTTTGCAGCTACTGTGATGACAAGCGGCGTTTATCATTTATCGAAAATGCAGCATCACCATTTCCCCCTGCTGCAAGACGAACTGTTTACCGGTACATATAAACCTTAGTTCATGACTCCCCTTATTTTCAACAACGACCTCAGGCTACATCCCTTGCTTTACTTGGCAACGGCAAGGCTCACGGTTAGTTGGGTGCAGGGCATTTCCTAAAAGAGAAGATGCCCTGCAAAGCCGGTAGGGAATGGATTAAAACATCTTGCTTCGGTTCTATCGGTTTTATAACCATATTCGGCGGGCAGCATTTTTGAACGGCTTTATTGGAGCCGCTCAAAATAAGCATAGCACATTTACCGGCAATTAAAAACATGTCATCTCTTAGCATCTGCAGAACGGACAGGGATGTACGCTGTTCAACAGACCTGCGGTACTTTTTTGCCTAACTCCTTGCATCTGCTCCGCCTATTTGCAAAAAGTTGATTTTTATAGAGCCTTTATTTCTTCAACGGAAAGGCCTGTTCCTTCAGCTATTTTATCAATATCAAAACCAAACTGCTTAAAAGCCTTAGCCGTTTCAAGTTTGGTTTGATAGGCTCCCTGAGATATACCTTGTTCAATGCCTGTGGCAAAGGCTATTTCCCGTTCTTCTGCTCGTTGTACGGCTATATCGGTTTCATAATCATATTCGGCTAGTAACAAGTTTATAATTTTTCTATTTCCGCTTGAGTAAGCCCTGTACCCTCAGCAATTTTTGCTATCGGTATACCCATTTTCTTAAAAGCTAAAGCTGTTTTTATTACTCCATCGGAAAAGCCTCGCTTAATACCCTGTTCAATACCCTGTTGTATTCCTTGTTGTATTCCAATTCTTAGACTTTCTTCTCTCTGTACTGCGATGTCTGTATCGTAATCATATTCGGCTACTAACATATTTATTACCTCCCGTGATTTTCTCTGTAAGTATTCTTTTAAGATTCCTTTTTCTATACATATCTTTACCGCATTGGTAAAGCCATTTTCAGGATCAAGTTGCGTTTGTTTTCTTACCTCTTCAACAAAGAGACTGTATTCTTCAAGCGGTTTACAGCGGCTCAATACTTCTGCTCCTTTGTCCTTATTTATGTTATATACCTTTACCTCAAGCTCCAGCGGCACTTTTTCTGGTTTTGTTATAAACGCATCAGATAACTTTAGAACTGTAGTTTCAGGGTAATCTTCCTTGCCGTTATAGAAAACGTAGAATTCCGGCGTAGGTATTTTAGACAGCTTTCTTAAATATCTATCGGTCGGAGCTTGAAGTTTTTCATAGAGCCTTGCTATGTATTCTAAAAAACGCAAAGGCATGTTTTCGTTTATGGTGGATTGATGTTCTGCAAGAACGATAATCTTATTGTCGACAAGGCAGGAAACATCGTTGATTATGTTCATATACATAACATTATCGAGCCTTATGTTTTCTACAGGACAAGACATTTGCAGATTTGTTCCGTGCAAAGCGTTATATAGCGATAAAAAGTTTTCTTTAGCCTTTTCGTCTTCTGCAAAAAGATCGACAAAAACCGAATCTTTATATTTTCTGTTTGCCGTAGTCATAGCTGTTTCCTCTCTTGTTGTATTATAGCATAGATGGGCAGGTTTTAAAGAGGGGGTACCCTCAGCGATTTTTGCTATCAGTATACCCATTTTCTAAGCTAAAGCTGATTTTAGAGAGACCTTTAGCTGTAATCAACAAAGGTCGATTATTCGTGCCTTGTTCCTTATGGTTTATCCAAAAACAGCTTTCCGTAAGATAGCATTTATGCGTGGTTGGTACTCTTGAGTTTCAATCTGTAACGCTTCTATTATGTCACTATCAATACTAACCTGTACAGTGTGGTTTTTACGTTTTTGTAATGTTGTATGAAGCTCATAATAAGGACGAAATTGTTTAAGCTCCTCTTTTGTCTGCTTTGGGCAGTCCGAAAAATCAGTATTTTGAAAATTTTTGATTTCGTTTAGCCGTTCTTCCGTAAGCGGCGGAAGATTTTTAACTTCATCGAGCGTCATAGTTTTCATAATATTCTGCATCCTCATCAACTTCGGCTTTTCGTGCAGAGATAAGCCGTATTGCTGATGTTTGCAGCTACTGTGATGGCAAGCGGCGTTTATCGTTTACCGAAAATGCAGCATCACCATTTCACCCTGCTGCAAGACGAACTGTTTACCGGTACACATAAACCTTAGTTCATTGCTATCCTTATTTTCAACAACGACCGTTACTTTCTTCTGCACCGGTATCGGCATCGTAAATGACTCGCCTTTTTGCAATCTAATCGAAGAAACAGGCTCCATATCATTTTTTTGCTGATTCACCGTTTGCGCACTATTCTTCCGCGGTTGTAACTGAATGTTTGAAAGATGATCGTATTCAGACGGAGATTCTCTTTGAATATACGGCTCTGTTTCATCAAGATTTAGATCCCGATTCAGTATTCTTGCATTTCTTGCAAAGGCTTCGGTTTTATCATGAGTATCCGTTTGAGTATCTCCTGCCGTTGAAACCGTTAAATCGGCAACACCGGCTAATACGGTGATAGGAAAGTAAAGCGCTCCGGTAGTCGGGGTACTTGTGCATGACATCACACTGATGCACAATATGCAAAAATATACATAACATCGTAAGTATTTCATATCTCAAACCTCCGTTTCTCGATAGTATCGGCAGCTTTCCAATGCGTAATGAGGTATCAATGCGTAATGTACCGCCCGGAACGACTATGTAACCTTTCAAAATCCTCATATCCATGCTACAATAGTCCCCGAGGAGAAACAGCCATGAGTACGGCGAACAGAAAGTACAAAGATTCACTGTCCAATACGGTACGTCCATATACCGTATTGGACGATGAGTTTTTCAGATGAAAAACTCACTTCTGCATGGAATCACCGCCATCCGTGGCGGTTCTGCATAGCCACCGCTTTTGGAAATAGACGATGCAGATACAAGGAATTAGGCAAAAAAGTACCGCAGGCACGGTCAAAAATGTACATCCATGTACATTTTCGACCTACGTGTTTGCAATGCAAACACGTTACTGATTGGAACCAGCGGCATCCGTGCCGCTTCTGAAACGTTGAGGACACTTTTTTGCCGTATGACACCGTAGATGCGTCGTATATTTCCAAAAGAAAATCAAAGGAGGTATTGAACATGTTACTCGCCGAATATGATTATGAGACAGATATCGCAGTGCAACGAGCGGAAGAACATGAAATAGCCTTTGCTCAAGGTATTGAACAAAGTATTGAGCGCGGCTTTGCGGACGGCTCCCACCAAAAAGCGCTCGAAACAGCAAGACTGATGAAGAATGAAGCTTTTGACATGAGCATGATTGCAAAGCTGACGGGCATTTCCAAGCTTGAAATCGAAAAGTTGTAATCCAATCGGGAATAGCATTCTGCTTTACATTAACGTTCCACATATTTAATTATATGACTTATAGCGCATATTTTTTCAATTGACAAAAAAAGCCGCTTATTCAACGCCGTGTTAAACACTAAACACTAAACACTAAGCACACATAAAGAAAAGACAAAAAAAAGACCTTAGGAAGCAACTGCTTCCTAAGGTCTTGCAAGAGTTCTACAATCCGGGATGCGTTAAAACCGATGAAGGTTTATTCCGCAGCCGCCGGATTGAACGGAAACGCTTAGCGTACATGCCGTTTAAAGGCAGCATCCTTAACGGTGTACATTACATTATCGATATGGAAACCGTCTTGGTTTGACAGTACGGTAAAGCTGCGATAGCCGTTAAATTTAGGCATGGGAAGCGCATCTTTTACATCCGTTTCGGCGTTCACGGAACCGAAATCACCTCTAACTTTCGCCTTTGTAAAGCTAAATTTAGCTGCCCGATAATCCAACCACGCACTCTTCATAGTTGTGTTATAGACATAACCAGATACAGTAGCGTACGGCTGACCGGTCAGTGAGCCAGCAGTTTTTACGTCCGTGTCAACAACAGGCGTACCCGAATAGGCAGCCTTATCGCCTGCAGTAGCGCGCAGTCTTATCGAAGCGGGCGTAATTGTCCAGTTACCAGCAACAACACCAGATTGATTAGACTTTACAACCGTCGGCACAATTACGAGAGCAATTTCCGTACCTTCCGCCGTAACAGACATCAGTACCTTATCATTAACAGCCACACCTAAGGGGTTATCATCTTTATCGACAAATTTCGTGGCCATACCACTGATAACAGTGTTAATATCGGCAGGCAGCTGCATATCGAAAACAAGCTCGCCCTCTGCATACGGCTTTCCTACCTTGGAACTAAGCGTTTTAGTGTCATCCAGCTGTAAGGCGGGGGCGCTGTTACCGTTTGTAACATCGAGCGCACCGGTTGTTGAAAGGCTTGCAGGGTTGTCGGTGGGGAATCCGGAAGCAGGAGTACCGGAAACCATAGTGCCGTTTATTTTTAATCCTGAATCGAAAGTATACTTAACGCTCTTAAGACCGTCATCGGTAGTAAAGCTGACTACCGGCGACTCGTGCTTCTCGCGCACCTTGGAGTTGGCTTTCTTGGTGTCATAGGAATAGATAACCTTTGCATAGTACACCTTGCCAAACTGCAATCCCTTCAATTCCGCTTTATAATACTCCGGAGCAGGCGGAACAGCGGCCACATGTTCTACTTTGTAAGTCAGTTCGTTTGCGTCCTCAAGATTCTCCTTCTCCGATACAAGTATGGCATAGTTTTCACGCTCAAGAACGGAGCCAGCCCCTTTATCCAGATACAACATGGCTGCGTCTTTCATCGGAGCCCACGTCAAAGTCGGATCTGCGGTGTTAATGGCAATTTTATCGCGTCCAGCTACCGAAGAAAGCGCATATTCCTTGTTAGATGCGCCTTTCAACACAAAGTTCCATGCATCGACTGCATCTTTTGCATAGACAACGTCTTCACCCACAAAAGATGTTATTCCTTCATCGCCGCCAAATTCCACATCTTTATAGTGCGCTTTAACGTGATAAGGCTGGTCGACGACAATGTCTTTATCATCCACCTTGCAGAGGAAATAGGTAATCGAGCTACCGCCACTAGTAACAACATGACCGTTTATCGGCTTGTCGCCGTTAATTTTTTTCGCTTGTGCATCGGCGCCAAGATAGAAATCGGCTGTTGCCGTCGGATAGTTACCATTCAATTGCGCTTCCAAATACCAGCCTTTAAAACCGTACTTGAGCGCTACCTTATCGAGCGTTGTGGGGTTTCCTACTTTAACATGGTGAGCCATGCGGGCAAGTTCCACACCGTCTTGATTGCTGCAGCGGAAGCCGAGCCAGAATTGGTCGCCGACCTGAATATCTCTGCCGAACCACTGCTTTATTTTGGTGTAGTTAATTTTTACATCATCTAATGTGTCGGGCGTAAGTCCATTTTTAGTCGCATGACCTACAATCAACGTTTCGCTTAATGCTTCTTTTTCCGTTCTTCCAACGCTGAAATCCCAGTCGACATAGTTAGTCTTTGCTTCCTCAGTACCTTCGATAACCTTACCGCTCGCTGATGCATTCTGCTTTACCTTATACACGATCTTTTCACGAACCGAACGGGTCAAAAAGTCAGAAGCCTTGATAACGTTAATCGGGATGGTAACCGTATCCGGTGCAGCCATATCCTGCTTGGCTCCCCCGCCCGTATACTGTGCGGGATTAGCGTGTTTACACGCAAACGTTACAAACAACATCGCTGCGGTAAACAGTACAAAAAGTGTTTTTTTCATAGATTAAATCTCCTTCCAGTTGTGGAATATTTAATTTTTTAGTTGTATAAGATCGGCTGACAGCCAACTCCCTTATACACTGCTTTTTATATAGTAAGGGCAAAACACGAATATGTCAACCCTTTATTGACAACATTTCCTGCTGTAAATAATCAATATTTCATTGCAGCATTGTTTTTAGCGAAGTTTCCAATACTTGAGAAAAATTTATACCTTGCATTTCTGCTTTCCGTTTTAGCGTATACGGAATAGTACAATTTGTTTTAACGCGCCGGTTATCCATTTGATTTTTCACAAAATCAGGATAAATGGTAATGGCATACACTATATCACCGGCATTTGTTTGTATATCAGAAAAATTTTCAATAGGCAACGTATCACCGTCTTTTTTCCATACCGTATATATGCAATTCGAGCGCTTCTTGCGCCATTGCTTGCGCCTCTTGAAAGTTTTTTCCGTAACTTACACAACCTAAAACATTCGGAAAATAGACGCTATAAGCGCCGTTTCCAGCCGGTTCAAAAACCGCTAAATAAGTCATTTTACGCATATATGGTCTCCTATTTTAATCCTGCTTGCTTTAAAATACTATTCAAAGTACATGGCTTTAAATCTCCGCTGTACATAGGAATGGTTACTTTTCCTTGCCTTTCCGAATGTTTAAGCTGGAAATGAGACCCTTTTGTTTCGTAAACATACCAGCCGTTTTGATTTAAGAGCTTTAATACTTCTTTTGCAGTCATAACTATGACAATACGTACTTTTAATGCGTATGTCAAGTGTTTCTCACGGAAATCAATTTTTACCTACGACCATTCCTGACGGGCATAATGAAGCATTTCCTTTGCACTGAGATTTCTATAGTCCTCTATATCACTCTTAAGTGTCGGTTGATTGTCCTTTTTTTTCAAAAATTGATTTCCGTGTTTTTGACACACTAGCGCAGGGAATGCAGCAGTTTCTGCTTCATCGCAAAGAGCGTCTTTGTAAGCGACACCTTGTAGATGTGCGGGTTGAGCAGACGGCGGGAAGTCGGGTGTAAACATTCCAGTTGCCGGTTTGCCCGCTGGTGCATCTCTTGCAGTGTTTCCTTTTTACCGGTGTATACGCCATCGGTAATTTTTAAGTGGAGTAATTGTTCTGCCTTTGCCGCCTTAAACGAAAAGCTTTGGTAGTCGTTCAACGGGTGATAGTAAGTGTTCATTGCTTCGGCGTCGAGCGTTTCATCATATAAACCGATAATATCAGCCTTAAAAAATCCGTCGTTGTCGTAGAGCCGCCACACTTGTTTAATGCCCGGATTGGTAATCTTTGCAGGATTATCAGACACCTTCATCACCGGCAGCCATGTTCCGTCGCCGGATTGACGCGCGGCAAGTTTGTAGACACCGGTAAACGAAGACTCTTGCCCGCCGGTTACCATGTGAGTGCCGACCCCCCAAGAGTCAATCGGCGCTTTGTTCAAAATGAGCGATTCGATAATTTCTTCGGTTAGTTCGTTGGAAATGGAGATTTTAGCTTCGGGTAATCCGGCGGCATCAAGCCGTTTCCGTACTTCGGTACTCAAATACTGCATATCACCCGAATCGAGTCTGACGCCGAAGTTTTTCCCTTGCGTTTGCAGTTTTTTCCCAACTTTTATCGCCGCCTCGATACCGGAACCGAGCGTATTGTAGGTGTCGATGAGAAATACCGATTTATCGGGATAGATGGAAGCGTATTGTTCAAACGCCTCTTCTTCGGTTGGGAAAGACATCACCCATGCGTGAGCCATGGTACCCATCACCGGCACACCGTAAAGCTTTCCGCCGAGCGTATTGCTGGTACCCGCCGCCCCACCGATAATAGCCGCACGGGTAGCGCTCATTGCGCCGTCCGCCCCCTGTGCGCGCCGCAAGCCGAATTCCATAATGGAGGATTTTCCCGACGCAAGCCAGATGCGGGCGGTCTTTGTCGCAATCAAACTTTGAAAGTTGATAGTATTAAGGATAAGCCCTTCGAGAAGCAATGCTTCGATAATCGGCGCTTCAATGCGGAGTACCGGCTCGCTGGGAAATATAAGACTTCCTTCATCCATCGCCCATACCGAACCTGAAAAGCGGAAATCCTTGAGATAGCTGAGAAAGTCATCGTCAAAAAGGTGCAAGGTCGCAAGGTAGGCTATATCGGATTCATCAAAATGAAAGGCTTGAATTGCTTCGAGCAGCGGCTCAAGTCCCGCAAGAACTGCGTATCCTCCTTTAAAGGGATTGCGCCTAAAAAACATATCAAAGACACACGGCCGATTGTTTTGGCGTTTAAAATAACCTTGAGCCATTGTCAGCTCATAAAGATCCGAAAAAAGCGCATTGGTAATCATCATTACTCCCATAATTGTTTTGCCCCATAGCCTTGAGCTCTATTTCAATACCTCACTTACCCTCCTATGGAGAGAATAAGTGCAATTTCACCAAGGGGGAGATCGACTTTTTCGGCGATAAAGTCGATCGAAAATCCTTGTCGTGCCAGTTCGACAACTTGTTCCCGGGGATTCAAAAGAGGAGAGACTTTTGCCGTAGTTTCGGGAATGCCGATAGGTTTTTTATAGATCATCACGGTATTTTTTTTTGTATCGGCTGCCGATGCCTCATCTTCTTGCGGTGAAGTTCGATATGCCCCGAGAAATTCTTTTTGCATCCTCCATTTTTCATGCTCCTGCTCGACGAGCGCGATATGTTTATCCGTGTCGGAAAGCAGCTTTTCTATCTGTTGAATCTTATTTTCAAGTACCGTTACCGCATGATCCGATTCGTGTTCAATGTCGATAATAAGCCGGTTTACTTCTTCCCGAATGCGATCACGGTATGCATTTTGCGAAAAGTTATGCGATGTCTTCCGATAAAAAACAATCATTAAAATAATATTAATACAGAGCAGTATGAGGGCAGCAATAAGCATAGGAATTATCCTGAAATATCGATTTTTTTTCCAAGCGATGGGTCTTGAATATAATATGATTTTTCGTTTGTAAGGGGCGAGTCGTGTTTTTGCTTTTGAGGGGTATCGTTGAATGTTCCTCCGGAAGAACCGTTTGAACCGTCTTTATTTATCGCTGTTTTTTCGGCCCCTGTGGCTTCGGTCTTCTGTACCGTTTGTTGACGCCGTGCAGCATCTTCCTTATTGGCTTGCTGACTGTTTTCGAATTCTGCAGCAAATGTCTGCCGTGCGTCTCCTTGGATCTTTCCGACCTTATCAAGCTGAGTATAAAGTATCTGCAGATCAATCGGTTGAATACCCACTGGGTGTCCTCTTTACGTCGTCATCATTGGTATAGTCTTCATAAGGGCCATACCGCACGAGACCGTTTTGCAAAAAGAATGTTGTTGCTTTGCAATCAACCCGCACATCTTCGATAATATCTTTAATAACGATTCGTACACCCGTATAAATATTTCCGGAAACAGAAACACGTCCTTCCGTTTTAAGCGCAGCAAGATAATCCCGTATCCGTTCTATCTCGTTCCGCAGTTCTTTAATTTCCGTTTCGTTAATATAGCGCAGCTCTTTTTTCTTTTTAAGTAATGCTTCTTTTTCTTCGGAAAGTTCTTTAAGAATCTTTTTTTGACCTTCAAGCGATTTTAAATCCAGTTTCAACGCAGTGAGCGCTTTTTCGGAGGCAAGCAAGTTCTTCTCTAATATAATCAATCGCTCTTTACTGCGCGGATCAAACCCGACGCTGATAACCGTATCGGAACCGCCTGCAGGACTACCGAGATTTCGGGCATATACCCCTTCGCATGCGATTACTTGACTACCAATAATGTCTGCACGTTTTCCGCGGCAGATAACTTTATGGTTAGCGACAATTTTTGAATTTAAAATACCGTCAGATACGATAACCATATCGCCTGCTTCTACCAATTCGATATTTTGAATAAATTTTGACCATATCGATTTACCTGCACGGATATGCCCGCCTTCTTTTCCGGCAATACCTTGACTGACGACGATATCGCCTTCCGCATCCAACGATGCCTTCCCGACAGTGCCTTTTACTTCGATATTACCCGCAGCCTTAATAGAGAAGCCGTCGTCAACATTGCCCTTAACATATACGGTGCCGAGGAACATAATATTGCCGGTCTTAATTGACACATTGCCTTCGATCGTCATAATCGGCTCGACATTGATCTTGTTCTTTATCAGCAGGACTTGTCCTTTCGTTTCGGCAACAATCGTCAGATTATCCTCAGCCAATCGGGTATTTTTTCCCAATGGAATAGCGATATCTTTACCGGATGCAGCAGGAAGGTATTTTCCGGTAACGGTTCTTCCGCTTTTGCCTTCCTCGGCAGGAACCTTTTGTGCGAGCGGCTGCCCTTCAATGACATTTTGAATAAGGTTGAGTTCTTTAAAGTCAATCTGCCCGCTCTTGTTTTCTTTGAGGCGCAGCTGTGAATTATCGGTTTCAAAATTGAAAAGTATCTTAGCATCGGCGCCTTTTTGCGGCGGGGTTCCTTCTGCGATCAGATAATTTTCACGATATACGGGGCTGTCTTGGAATTGCTTAACTCTTTTTTCATTAACACCTGAAACAACTCGATTATTTGATAAGAAGGTGATAATCATATCTGCCGACACATCGGCGCCGCCGGGCATCGGAGGGGACACGAAAAGATATGCCTTCATCTCATCTTCACTGATTTCGACAGACATCAGCGCGTCGTTGCCGGGCTGGTATTCATAATGTCCTATTCTAACATATTCATCAGCGCACGCCTGAACGATCGGTTTTAAAATTTCATCCGGCGGAATAGCCACATTTCTATCGCGTATTCGTTCTACGACATCGGCAAGCGCGACTTTTCTGCCGTTACCGCTGGGCGGTGTAACTTTCAAGAATACACCGTCGGGAGCACAGAATACATACGCTGCTCCGTCTCTATTCATATTTTCTTCCGGCACTTCTTCCGCACTGAGACCTGCTACGGTTTCTGCGTGGACAGTAGGCTTATGTACTTTGTGTGCTTCGTAAGCGCGGATTTTCCATTCTTTGGGATTTAAGACAAAAAAACCTGAAGCCCCTTTTTGTAAAATTTCATAGTCGATAAGGGAGCGGCGTAAACCAAGCTCAACAGCAGCATTGTCGATCGCTTCTTCGAGGGTTTGCCCTGTAACTTCGACAAAAAAACGGGAGGAATCCTTTTCATGCTGTTCCTTCATCTGCTCCCGAATTTGTTCAAAATGTATCATAGCAACGCTCCTAACGGATACCCTTACGAATATTGCTCAATTTTGCTTTAAGTTTTAGATTTGCACTGGTATGAATCTGAGATACTCGCGATTCGGTTACCTCTAATACTTTTCCAATTTCCCGTAATGTCATATCCTCATAGTAATACATAATTAATACTTTTTTTTCTCTATCGGGAAGTTCATTAATTGCGTCCACGATAATTCGTTTCATTTCTTCCCGCTCTACAATGACATCAGGATTAAGCGAAGCAGGCGCTTCAATACTATCGACAACCGGCGTCTGCTCGGAATCGTCCGATCCAAACCGTAAATCCGTAAGGGAAATAATACTGGTGCCTGAAATCTTTAATAAAATCTGATGAAATTCTTCCACACTCATACTGAGCGCTTCGGCAATCTCCGAGTCGGTTGCAGCGTGCCCTAACCGGGCTTCCAAATCCGCTATAACTTCTTCAATTTCACGGGATTGCTGGCGTACCGAACGGGGAACCCAATCAATTGAACGTAATTCATCGAAGATAGCGCCGCGGATGCGTGTTACTGCATAAGTATTGAATTTTACATTTTTTTCGGGATCATATTTATCGATAGCATCCAGAAGACCGAATACACCGTAGCCGACTAAATCATCAAACTCAACATTATTCGGCATACCGACGGCAACTTTACCGGCAACGTATTTTACAAGAGGTGCATATTTTATAATAAAAAACTCACGAAGATGCGGGTCTTGCGTATGTTTATATTCAAGCCAAAGCTCGTCTTCCGGTCTCGTATCTAAACTGACATTTCCCATACTCTATCAACACCCACCCTCTAATCCTCAGTTGCTAAAACGGTTCTAATTGCCTGAGCCATTACCTTACTATCGTTGCCGTCAGTTTGAATGCCGGTCATCGAAAAACCGCTGGTATCCATTTGCATACTGTCATCAATATTTTCAGTTTCAGCAAAACTATCATCATCCATAAATGAACCCGCATCGGGTAAATCCGATAAGTCGCTATCGTCTTGAGGACTGTCGTCAAAAGAAAAGGGAGAAGCATCCAAAGATTCGGTGTTTTTCCGAGCATCACCGCTATCGGAGATATCCGAAGTAGAGTCCGCAGGAACTGATTCCGTACTTTGCGGCTCTGTCTGCATTTCTGCAGCATTCGGCGGTACAGAAGTCTCCGCGTTATCGCCTGCCGTTACCGGCGCTGCGGCGCCTAACTCGTCATCAAGGGTAATATTAATATTTGCCCCGGAAGAACTATTCGCCGTTTCAGCGATATCCGATGACGCCGGCGAGGTAAAAAGATCGGGGATGAATCGCTCCAAGAGAATCCGTGCGCAAAACACAAAGCCTCCGGCTCCTACACCGGCAATAAGCCCCCTTCCTAAAATATGTAAGAACCGTACCCCACTTATCAGTCCGATAAGCATAGATAACACGCATGTTGCACCGGCAATGATTAAGGGAGCTTTTAGCTTCAACACGGACAAACCTCCACTTCAATAGCTTATGCGAATTTCTATCTCTCGTCAAGGTATTGCCTGAAAATTCTTCCGGGTAACCGCATCAGACACTTCCTTGAATATCCCCGCAGAAAAATGAGGCTGTTCACCCAGAACTGCTATGGACGTATAACAGTTGAAGATGGTGCCTGATGCGTTTGCCTATCTGTTAGAAAAAAATAAGGGGTCAAAGAATAATGACGACTTATTTTTCGCAATCTTGCAAAGAAACCGGTTAAACCTTAAATTTATTAACTTCGGATACTAAGCTTTCAATATTGTGTTTATTTTTTTGTGTAATTTCATTTACTTCCTGCACGGCATTATTGATTTGAACCGCTCCCGCTGCCATTTCATTCATACTGTCGGTAATGACACGGGTAAGATCGTTGAGCTTCTGCATTTCTTCCGCAACGCCTTCGCCCCCTTTGAGCATTTCGGTAGACCCCTCGCTTACTTCAACCGTTACCATATTGATATTTTTAATTGCAGTAAGCACTTCCTTGCTACCGTTTTCTTGTTCACGCATGGCTTCGGTTAAACGGTCGCTCATCGATTTTACCTGTTCCGATAAGTTAAAGATGGTACTGAATTTTTCTTCAGCGGTTCTGGAAGAATCCGAAAGCGTTTCGATTTCCCCACTTAATATTTTCAGTGTTGCAGTTATTGCCTTGCCTTGCGTTGCGGAATCTTCCGCCAGCTTTCGGATTTCGTCGGCAACAACTGCAAACCCCTTACCGGCTTCCCCTGCGTGTGCGGCTTCTATTGCAGCGTTCATTGCAAGTAAGTTTGTCTGCGAAGCGATATGCTGAATAACGCTCGACGCTTCCAGCAAACCACCTGATTCCTCTGCAATTTTCTGCGTTACGGTATTGGCAGTCACAACGGTCTCTTTGCCGTCTCCGGTTGCGGAAGCCAACTTTTTAATAACGCCGTCGGTACTTTCAAGCGTCTTGGTAATTGAAGCGATATTTGCAACCATCTGTTCTATAGAAGAAGATGATTGTGCAACACTTTCCGCCTGCATTTCGATACTGCCATTAAGCTGCTTAATCGTTCGAACGATCTCTTCGATAGTGGCTGCCGTTTCGGTTACGCTTGCAGCCTGTGTCATTGCCTGTTGTTTTACACCTTCGATATTGGCGCTTATTTCGTTGATGGCGCTCGCGGTTTCTACCATGTTGGAAGCAAGCTCATTTCCGACTTCTTCCATCGATTGGCTATTTACGCCGACGGCACGTATCGATAATCCAATCTTCTCGATTGTTTCATTGAAGTATGCGGACAAATTCGTTATTTCATCATTTCCAATAACCGGCAGGCGAACCGTTAAATCTCCTCCACCGTGAGCAATATCCCGCAATGCAGCGACAACAGCCTGAACAGGCTGCATCATTTTATAGGCGATAATATACACAATGACAAGCGATAATACTAAAATAATAATACCGGTAAGCATAATGCCTCTGCGAAGCGCATTTACGGTTCTCATAAATTCATCCACCGGAGCTTTTATAATAACAGTCCAACCGGTCGACGGTATGGTTGCATAAGAGGCTATATTAGTGACGCCGTTATACTCATAATAGCCCACTTCGCTTTTTTGGGTGTCAAGTGCATGCCGGGTAAAAGTTGCTAACGAAGTAAGCGATGAGTCTGTTCTTGCCATTTCTATCGCATTTTGTTTGCCGGTTACTCGCTCATAATTCTTATTCGCTATGGTAGTACCGGTTAATCCGAGTATGTAACACTCGCCTGTTTTTCCAACGATAATATCCTCTATTTCTTGGGAAAGCAATTTTGCCGGCGCCGCCGCACTCAGAACACCGATGATGGTATCCATGTCGTCATAGACCGGAACAGCAAAGAGTATTTGCATATTATTCGTTATTTGCGAAAGGAATGGTTCCGTAATATAGTTTTTCCCCTTAGCAGCGGCCCGAAACCATTCTCTGTCACTTACAAACGTGAGGGCTCTATGCGCGTCATACCGATTACCTTCGAGATCGCACACGCCGAAGTAATCTATTTTTGTATTCCGTTCCGCTTCTATTGTTATCATTCGCGCCTTTTCCTGCAATGAAAGACTGTTATCACGTAAAAACGGCATACGGGCAAGTCCCTCTACAAATTGTACAAAGGAAGAGGCTCTTCCGTCGACAATCTCTGCAACGTCTGTCGCCTTGTCGGTAAGATGGACTTCAATTTTTTCTATAACGGCTTTACGTGCTGTCCTTATTGCCAAAGTTCCCAGCGTAACGCCCGCCGCTAAAATCAATAACCCAAAAAATAAAACAAGCTTATATCTAAGCGGGAAGATTCGTTTTCCGGTATTCATAAGATACTTCCCGTCTTGCAATGATGATTTCCGTACGTACGTATCGGGGATTATACTTTTTTCATTCATTTTGTCAAGTATCTCCTTTAGACAAATTTAAGATTGCATCAAACTACTGCATTACATTGAATGCCGTGGAGGCCGTCCGTGTTAGCAGTGAATAGTTGGTAAAAAATCCGCTGTTATTATGGGGTACTTCACTTGTAGGATGCGTAGCCGGCAAACGCCTGCTCATAGAGAAATGCTAATATTTTTATGTATATCAACTTTCTCTAATAACTTTATGTTAAGATATTATCACTTTACCACCAACTGTTCAAGGTATGAAAAGCATCAGATACTTTTTTGAAAATATGCATACCGTCTAAAGCATTGTTTAGAAATAAACATCCATGTTCATTTCTAAACCTCGTGTACAAGGACGTACAATATTCACGTTTCTCGCCATGGATGCCATCGCTAACAAATGTACTTCCGTGTACATTTGTTAGCTTCGAGTTTTTGTTCAAAACAACCATGGACGGCGGTGGTGTTAACGGAGCATTTTTTTAATAGAGCCGAAGACACCGCGGGTAATTTCCCGTCCGACTGAGCGGGTGATGCTGTCAACCAAAATTCTCCCCAACCGGTCTGTGGTGCTTTGATTTTTCCGTTTCGCAGCTTCTTCCAGCCTTAACTTTGCCGCTTCCGCCCTTGCTTTGGCGTTTTCGGCTCGTATAAGCGCCGCTTCTTCTTTTGCCTTTGCTGCGGTTTCTTTTGCGAGCTGTTTTTCTTCGGCTTGTCGTGCTACAGCTTCAGCCTGTTCGGTAAATTGCTTGGTAAGAATCTCGTAGGCGGATTCACGGTCTACAGGATCCTTGTATTTGTATAACAAGGGAGATTCTTCCACCAACGCTGTGATTTTAGCGCTATCAATTACACCTATTTTACTGTGAGGAGGAGCAATCATTGTCCGCTGCGTTATAGAAGGGCTGCCGTCCTGCTGCAAAACGGAAACAAGGGCTTCTCCGGTTTTAAGCTGTGTGATGACTTGAGCGGTGTCGAACGCAGGATTGACGCGGAAGGTCTCGGCTGCAAGGCGTATGGCTTTTGCGTCCTTAGGGGTAAACGCCCTCAACGCATGCTGAATCTTATTTCCCAGCTGGCCAAGGATAGCTTCGGGAATATCGGCGGGATTTTGGGTAACGAAAAAGACTGCAACGCCCTTCGACCGGATTAAACGCATAATTTGTTCAATCTTTTGAAGCAATATCTTTGATCCGTTATCAAACAATAAGTGAGCCTCATCAAAGAAAAAAACGATTTTCGGTTTTTCAGCATCGCCGATTTCCGGGAGATTCTCGTAAAGCTCGGATAAGAACCATAACAAAAAGGTTGAATACAGCATGGGCTTTTGGTACAGTTTGACGGCATTTAATATATTGATATATCCGCGTCCCTCGAATGTTTGCTTAAAAAAATCAGTGAGGTCTAAAGCCGGTTCGCCGAAAAAATTATCCGCTCCTTCATTTTCGAGCGTTAAAAGATTCCGCTGAATTGCTCCTATCGATGTGTCGGAGATATTACCGTATTTTAATTTTAAATCCTGCTTATTTTCACTGATATAATGGAGCATCGCTTTAAGATCCTTTAAATCCAAAAGCAATAGCCCGTCCTCATCGGCGACCCTGAACGCGATATTCAGTACGCCGGTTTGCACTTCGTTAAGGTCTAACAGGCGAGAGAGTAACAACGGCCCCATTTCGGAAATCGTAGTGCGTATGGGGTGTCCCGTTTCTTGTAAGATACTCCACATCCGCACGGGATAACTTTTAAATTCAAAGTTTGAAATATGCAAGAGACTGAGCCGTTCTTGCAGTTTAACGCTCGATTCGCCTTTTTCGGCAAAACCGCACAGGTCGCCTTTCACATCCGGTAAAAACACCGGCACACCTAAATCGCTGAATGCTTCCGCAATTACTTTGAGCGTAACGGTCTTTCCCGTACCGGTAGCCCCCGTAATAAGTCCGTGTCTATTCGCCCTCATCGGTAAAAGTTCAACGGCAGCTTCGCCGCGGCCTAAAAAAATTGCTTCGCTCATAATGCTTTCCTTATAATGGTAATAAAGAAGGCAACCACTAAAAATATTTTTGATGCAGTTGCCATGGAATTTCGTCTCTAGGTCCGCTTAACCCGTTTAAAGAGTTCCTCGCGGGTAAGCACAATCCAGATTGGGCGGCCGTGCGGGCAGATCGGTTCGGGAAGTTCAAAGGCTTGCGCCGCAATGCGCTGCTGTGTTACGGGATCGAGGATGGCGTGATCCTTACAGGCAGCGCGGCAAGCTGCTGAGGCTAAAACCTGATAGAGGATATCACCGGCATTTTTACGGACACCGGTGATGTCGCGGATAAGATCACGCTCCGTACCTGTCCACCGTGCCGGTACGGCGGTTACCTGCCATACGCCTGCACCTTCATCGGAGAGGGCAAACCCTGCCTTACACAGCAGCTCCTGATGTTTTTTGATAAACGCATCGTCTTCTTCCGATGAAGTAATAATCCGGTAGGGGATTAACAGCTCCTGTACACCGCCGGTATTGTGCCGCAGCTGCTCAAAGATAATCCGCTCGTGGGCGGCATGTTGGTCGATTAAATACAGCGCATCGTTTTTTTCTACCGCGATAAAGGTACCGGCAACCTGTCCGAGCAGCTTAAAATCTGCCGGAGGAAGATCCGGCGGCGGCTGTAAATACGCTGCCGTACCTGTAGCCGCAGGCGGCGGAATAATATGCCCGCTTGCCGAATAGCTAACCGCCGCTGTCGCCGCTATTTGGCGGAATGCGCTACCGTATCCGCCCTGTGCGTCATCGTAGCCCACTTGGGTGCCGGATAACGTGCGGCCGTATCCGGCAGACAGTGCACCGGTATCGTTTCCGTACGCCTTTTCATATCGAGCATAGTCATCGGCTGCGGTGTCGGCGGCTGGGTTACCGCTTTTACCGTATCCATACAGGCCAGTTGTCGTGTCGGAGTGCGGCGGCTGTGGATATGCTTCTGTCGGAGAACCGTGCTGAAAATTTAGCGGGCGGGTAAGGCTTGGATCATACTTCTCTTTTAAGAGACTTGCAACGGTATGCTGTCGATAGAAGGAGCCGACGGCGCTGCTGACGGCGTGGTGGATGGCGCCGTAATCTTGAAAGCGTGCTTCTTTTTTTGCGGGGTGAATGTTAAAGTCTACACGCGATGGGGCTACCGTTAAAAATAAAAACGCAACGGGATGTCCCCCATTGGGAAAATAGCCTTCGCTGCCATACTCGATTGCCTGCGTAAGCCCGAACTCGGTAATCCTTCTACCGTTGACAAACACCATGATGGCGCGTTTGTCGCTGCGAACGACATCCGGACTGCCGAGCACAATACGGAACGAAAAATGCTCACCGCCTCCTTCGATTTCAAAAAAGAGCGCTTCGGGTTCTTTAAACGAAAACGCCGCAAGGCATCGTTCCCGCAACGACTTCGCAGGAGCAAGGAGAAAACGGAGCATTCCGTCTGTGATAAAGCGCATTTCGGTGTGGTAATGCGGCAGGGCTTTGTCGAGAAAAACCGTCCTGCACAGTGCCGTTTCGGCAGCCGCCCGCTTTAGAAACTGCTTGCGGGCGGGGAAATTTTCAAAGAGGTTTTCTACTTGCACCACCGTACCGGCGTTTAAACGCGCCGGAAGGATTTTTCCCAGTTGCAGCTTCCATGCGGCAGGGCCGCTCCGCGTTGAGGTGATCTCCAAATTGCTGACTGCTTTAATAGAAGAAAGCGCTTCACCGCGGAAACCGAGGCTGCGCAGGGAGAGCAAGTCTTCCGCTGTGGAAATCTTGCTTGTCGTGTGGGTATCCGTGCAGATAGCGAGGTCTTCGCGGCTCATTCCGCATCCGTTATCCATAACCCGGATGCGCTCGATACCGCCGCCTGAAATTTCCACCTGCACCTTTGAAGCGCCGGCATCGATTGCATTGTCTAAAAGCTCACGGATAACGGCTGCAGGGCGGTCGATAACTTCTCCGGCGGCAATCTTCCGTGCGGTTTCCGGATCAAGCGCCTTTACCGGTCTGTACACGGCCACGGTAGAATTGGCTGACTGAACCGCCGCAGTATCGGTGTGCGAGGAAGCTTGGGATAATTCAGGTGATTGAGATAGGGTATCCATTGCTATATGTCATCAGTTGAAAACAGTTCCAACTCAGGCTTATCCTGTGGCGGTACCGGCTGATTCATCAATATCTGCACCTTGCTTTCTATTTTATCAATATCTTTTTTCCAAAGTTTTAGCGAGTTTTATTCCTTCTTCAAAAGCGGCAAGAGCCTCTTCCAACGGAAGATCGGCGCTCTTGATTTTTTCGCTGATTTCTTCAAGACGGGCTAAGCGTTCTTCAAACTTTTTCAACGTATTCTCCTTCAACAGGGACAATCGCATCAGAACCTCCACGGAGAGCGGTTCCGTTCCGGTCTGCCTTCAGACAGGTCAATCTCAAGAAGTGCTGATTAATTCGCATTCGAATTAATCGGTGTTTCCCTGACATTTGCTTAACCCGCGTTTGAGGCTTTGCCGACGCAAAGCATAAGGCAAAATTGGCGCGAAAGTTGCATAAAAAGGGATTCGTAAGCTCCGTTGATTATCTGTTATTAAAATATATCTGTCAAGTTGCTATCTCGAATGGATTTTTTCCGCTCCATACGCATTCGTGTCGTCGTAAGATAAAGAGAGCATGCGACGCCTTATACTTTTTCAATATTCTATGCTATACTATCGATATGGCGCCTAAAATATGCCTTGTATTGACGGAAAATACAATTGATAAAAATATTCAACTCATTGAACGGTACCGTCCGTGGATCGATATTGTTGAGCTGCGGGCAGACTTTCTTGACCCGCAAGAGTTGCTGCACATCCGTATGTTTCCGAAAATTGCGCATATACCGGCTATCTTAACCATACGCAGATTTCTGGACGGCGGAGCATTCAAAGGCGGGGAAGGCTCCCGTATCACACTGTTTGCCCGCGGGCTTGCCTTTGCGGATACCGAGCCGCTTAATAATTTTGCATATCTCGACCTCGAATCCGATGTGCAGGCGCCGAGTTTGGAAGAGGCGGCGCAAGCCTTTAACATCGGCATTATCCGCAGTGTTCACAGTATCAAAGCGCCGATTAAAGACATCGCTGCTAAAATACAGGAAATCCGGCGGACGGACGAAGAAATTGTAAAAATTGCATATAAGGCCGATAGCCTTGCGGATGTAACGGCGCTTTTCAAACAAGCACAGCAACTTAACGGACAAAATATATTAATTGCGATGGGCAAGTACGGTATTCCTTCTCGTATTTTAGCGGCGAAACTGCATTCTTCAATTGTATATACCATGCCGCGGGAATATATTATACCACACCATTTAGAACAAGAATTCATCGATCCTATTACGCTCAACGAGCTATATCGCTTTCGCACAATAAATGATAAAACGAGCATATACGGGGTTGCCGGTATGGATACGACAAGAAGCCTCAGTCCTGCTATTCACAATAAAGGTTTTGAACGAAAGAATATCAACGCCGTCTATATCCCGATTTCGGCTGCGGACAGCAAAGAAGTTATTGCATTTGCCGATTGTACCGGAATAGCAGGTCTTTCGGTTACTCATCCGTTTAAATTCGATATTATTCCTTTTTTGGATTCGATCGGCCCCGCGTCAACTGCGTGCGGGGCTGTGAATACGGTACTATTTGACGGAGGCAAACGGCGAGGCTTCAATACCGATATCGACGGTTTTTCGCGAGCTTTGCAAGAATTTTTGAACGTTCAGAGCCTAAGGTTTAAACATGTCGCTATTATCGGTACCGGCGGAGCGGCGCATGCAATTGCCAATGCCGTACATCTGCTGCATGGGAAAGCCTGCGTTTTCGGTCGTTCTGCGGAAAAGGCAAAACAGCTGGCAGAACAATATAACTTCCGATGGGCGGTCTTGGACTTGGCCTCTATCCGTATACTCAAAAAATATTCCGATGTGATTATACAGGCGACCTCTGTCGGTATGCATGAGGATGAAGATCCGCTTGAATTTTACAGTTTTTCGGGCGCCGAAAAGGTATTCGACGTTATCTATACTCCCGAAAAAACAGCGCTCTTAAAACGTGCCGAAGCTGCCGGCTGCGATATTTGTAACGGATACAATATGCTTCGGTACCAAGCATATAAACAATTTGAATTATTTACAGGAGGTTCCTATGAGTAATACGATAAGTATTGAAGATCAAAAAGTATTGGTTGCACACGCTGCTATTGACAAACTGATTTCCGAGGGGCTCATCCATTCGGGGATGAAAATCGGCCTTGGAACCGGCTCTACCGCGATGCCTGCCGTAAAACACTTGGCTGAGTATATTGCAAAAGGGAAGCTAAAAAACATCGCTGCCGTTCCTACCAGTTTTCAGACATCAATAGCGTGCGAGGAATTCAACATTCCTATTTTTTCCCTCAGTTCGGGACGCATCAACGGCTCGTTGGATCTTACGATTGATGGAGCGGATGAGATTGATTCCAAAAAAAATCTGATTAAAGGCGGAGGGGCGGCTTTGTTGCGTGAGAAAATTATCGCCTATAACAGCGAACTGTTTGTCGTTATCGGGGATGAAACAAAAAGCGTCAAAACGTTAGGAGTCCATTTTCCGCTCCCCATCGAAATTGTACCGGAAGCACGGCTCAGCATTATGAAAAAACTTGAAGGCTACGATGTTTCGATGATTATCCGTGATGGCATCCGGAAAAAGGGGCCGGTTATCACCGATAACGGAAACTTCATCATGGATATCAAATGGCCGCCCAATACAAAAATCAATCCGGCAAAATTGGAAAGCGAGCTGAATGCCATACCGGGCATTATTGAAAACGGATTTTTTACCCAAAAACCTCCGCGCGTCTTTTTAAGCAACGCCAACGGAACCATCGAAGAATTCTAACAGATAAAAGGCAACCGCACCGGAAGTCAAACGGTTGCCTTAAACATCACAAATTGATAAAACAACTTTATCCGAAAAATAGAGCAAGGTACCTCTATAGCGTTGCTATCTCTTCAGCGCTTAAACCGGTTACTTGCATAATCATTGCGATATCAGAATGGATCTGCTTTAAAATTTTTGCACTTCCAACAACTTTTTTATGCCCCCCCCTGTTCTATGCCTTGTTCTATACCTTCAGCAAAGTCTATTTCACGTTCTTCTGCACGTTGTACTGCAATATCCTCTTCATAATTATATTCGGCTATTAACAATATTGATTACCTCCTCTTTTGCAAATATGCGGGCATCTGCGTTGCCTTTCCAGCGCTTTTGAAAATAGTGGTACCGGATACAAGGCGCAGAGCGAATAACACCCGCAGGCTGTTGAAAAGCGTACTTCCGTGTACGCTTTTCAACGACAAGTTTTTTTGGCAAAAAACTTGCTTCTGCATGGAACCACGGACATCCTTGTCCGTTCTGAAATACCATTTGCCGTTAGCCTTTTGAAATAGACGATGCAGATACAAGGAATACGGTAAAAAAGTACCGCAGGCGTATCTTTGATACGTTGAGGACACTTTTTTACCGTATGACGCAGTAGATGCGTCGTATATTTTCAAAAGGACTCATTCTTTCCAGACCTGAAGAACCCCCGGCTGCTTCCCCAGCTGTTCGATAAATTCATCGGAAGAGGATACTTTCAGCTGCGAAGAGCCCTTCACCTGATAGACGGTATCGTTATCGGTAATATGGATAAAAATATCGCAAGTGCCTTGCGCGCCGAAGAGGAAATCCTTGAGCGGCTGAAACTGTAAATCGGTTTCGATGAGCGGATCAAGCTCAAGATGAACCTCTTTAATCGAACGCTCTTTCAGCTCGTCAATGCTGACCATCGATTCAACGAGGAACGACGGCGTATCACGCGAGCAGTCCACTTTCCCGATAAGGCCGCACACGGTTTCAGGCAGCGCATTGGCGCGGTTTTCTTCCCACGCCTTGGAAAAGAAGGTTAAATCGATGGTACCGGTACGGTCTTCAAAGGTGCCGAAGCCCATCCATTTGCCGTTTTTAGTCTGATAGGGGCGAATGCCGGTAATCATCCCGACGATGGTATACAGCTTTTCTTTCTGCGCACGCCGGAAATTAATCAGCTCCAAGGTAGCGCTGCGGTCAATCGCCTTTTTGTACTCATCGAGGGGATGGCCGGAAATATAAAAGCCCATCAGCTCTTTTTCGATACGGAGCTTTTCCTTTTGAGGCAAATCGTTGACCGGTCTAAAGGTAAAATCGGAAAACTCTTTAATGCCGGTGTCCTCAAAGAGGCTGGTTTGACCGACTGCCGAGCCCGCTTTTTTCTGCGCGCTGAACGCCATTGCCGCTTCAAGATTATCCAACAGCTCGGAACGGTTTTGGCCGAGCTTATCGAAGCATCCCGTCTTGATGAGCACTTCCAAGTTCTTTTTATTCACGGTGTGTAAATCCAGCCGGTCGAGAAAATCGATAAACGATTTGTAGGGGCCGTGCGCAGTACGTTCAGCGACAATATCGCGGGCAGCCTGCTCCCCTACCCCCTTAATACCGAGCAGCCCGAATACGATATCTCCTTCATAGACCGAAAAATATTCTTCCGAGGTATTGATATCGGGCGCATGGAGCGCAAGCCCCATCTTGTTCGCTTCACTGATATACTCCGGCAGCTTATCCGTCGAGGTAATCTCGTTGGTGAGGTTGGCTGCCATAAATTCCGCAGGGAAATTTGCCTTGAGATAGGCGGTTTGATACGCCAGTACCGAATAAGCGGCGGCGTGGCTCTTGTTAAATCCGTAACCGGCAAAGGGAATCAGAATTTCAAAAATACGGTCGGCGTCTTTTTCCTTAAAATTGTTCTTTACGGCGCCTTCGATAAACCGCGTTTTCTCCTTTTCCATAACCTCTTTTTTCTTCTTTCCCATTGCGCGCCGCAGCAAGTCCGCTTGACCGAGGCTGTAGCCGCCGATACGCTGCGCAACCTGCATAACCTGTTCCTGATAGACGATAACGCCATAGGTTTCCGACAATATGTCTTCGAGGCAAGGGTCGGGATATTGAATTTTCGACGCATCGAATTTCGATTCGATAAACTGATCGATGTAGGCCATCGGCCCGGGACGGTAGAGGGCGTTTAACGCGATGAGGTCTTCTATTTTATCGGGCTTTGCACGTTTCAGAATATTCTGCATACCCTGACTTTCAAACTGAAAGACCGCGGCGGACTTTCCTTCGCCGAGCATTTTAAACGTCGCCGCATCCTGCTCGTCGATCTGAGCAATGGAGAAATTCGCGTACTTCCCTCCCCGTTTTTTGATAAGGTCTTCCGTGTGCTTAATCAGCGTCAGCGTCTTGAGCCCGAGAAAGTCCATCTTTACCAAACCGCAGTCCTCTATTAAATCCATCGTAAACTGAGAGGCGGTCTTGCCTGTCTTGGAATCCTTGTACAGCGGTACATAATCGGTCAGCTTCGTTTTACCGATAACGATACCCGCCGCATGGAGGCTCGTGTTCCGGTTGAGGTCTTCAAGCTTTTCCGCAATGGAAAAAAGCTCCGTGTACCGCGAGTCGGAGCGCATTTCGGCGAGTTCAGGAACATCCGCAAAGGCCTTTTCAAACGTGAGCTTGGGATCGGAGGGCATCATTTTGGTGATGGCATTTACCTCGCCGAGCGGAATTTCCAACACCCGCCCGACATCCTTGATTGCGGCTTTCGGCTTCAATGTTCCGAACGTGATAATCTGACCGACGCTCTCATCACCGTATTTTCTGCGGACATAGTCGATAACCTCCTGCCGCCGTTCGAAGCAAAAGTCAACGTCAAAGTCCGGCATGGAAATACGTTCGGGATTAAGGAAGCGTTCAAACAGCAGCTTGTATTTGAGCGGGTCGATGTCGGTGATCCGCATCGCGTAGGCAACAATGGAACCCGCCCCGGAGCCGCGCCCCGGCCCGACCGGAATGCCGTGTTCCTTCGCCCAGTTGATAAAATCCCATACAATGAGGAAATACCCGACAAAGTCCATCTTCATAATAACGCTCAGTTCATAGTCGGCGCGTTGGGTCATCTCTTCGGTAACGGGATTGTAGCGTTTCTTTAATCCCTCGTGTACGAGGTGAGTGATGTACTCTTCTTTTGTTGCAAAATCTTCCGGTATCTGATACACGGGAAGGAGCGGCCCCGGCTGCGGAATTTCAAAGTTACAGCGATCCGCGATGCGGCAGGTATTGGACAACATTTCGGGATAACCGGGAAAGAGCTTTTCCATCTCCTCTGCCGATTTAAGATAGAATTGATCGGTTTCAAACTTCATGCGGTTGGTGTCGGAGCGGTTCTTTTTTGTGCCGATACAGAGGAGGATATCCTGCGCAACCGCATCTTTTTGCTCCGCATAGTGAGCATCGTTCGTTACCACCATCGGCACACCTATCTTGCGTGCCATCTCAATCAGCATCGGCGCAACCTTCTCCTCGTCGGCGATACCATGCTTTTGCAGCTCGATAAAGTAATTGTCGATGCCGAATATGCTGCGATACCGCCTGACATGCGCTTCGGCCTCGGCCTTTTTACCCTGCAACAGCAGCGACGGTAATTCCCCCGCAAGACAGGCTGAAAGGCAGATAAGCCCCTCCGAATACTGTGTCAGCAGCTCCTCATCAATGCGCGGTTTATAGTACATACCCTCGGTGTAGCCTTTGGAACACAGCACCATCAAATTCCGGTAGCCGGTTTCGGTTTCGGCAAGCAGGATAAGGTGAAAGTATTTGCGGACACCGGTATTGGTATTCTCCGGCTTTGCGAACCGGCTGCCGTTCGCAACATATACTTCGCAGCCGATAACCGGCTTTATCCCCTGCGCCTTACATTCACGGAAAAAACGCAAGGCGGCAAACATATTGCCGTGGTCGGTCAGCGCGAGGGCTGTTTGTCCGAGATTCTTAGCGGTTGTTACCAGTTGTTTTATGGAAGAAGCGCCGTCCAACAGCGAATAGTCGGAGTGCACGTGTAAATGAACAAAATCTTGAGGCATAGGTAAAACTATAGCAAAAAAGTCGGTATATGATAAGAGGCGGGAAATGCTAACGCATCTAAAAAGTTTGACATTTATAATTCACAATTCTTAATCAATAATTCCCCACCACTCATTCAGCATTGCCCGTGCCTCTTCTTGTAATGAAGGAACCACGCAAACTTCCAGCTGCTTGAGGTTATCGGTGCGGTAGGTGCGCCCAAGGGCTTTGAGCGATTCGCGTATCTTAGTGCCGAGCGCAGGGTGTTCATCCAAATACGAAAGAATAATAGTAAAGACCGAGGCGGCGGAACACACTTTTTCCCATTCGGCAAGATCGGTGATTGCTTTGCGGGAAGTAACGCCGGTATTGATGCGATAGTTATAGACAGTATCGGGTATGCCTACGTACGTACCGGCATATAAGGCAATAAAAAAGTAGGTAAGGACGTCCTCCGCCATGGTACAATAGGTAAAGGGGATTTCTGCGTAGGCCTTTTGAACAAGCTTCGTTTTAAAAAGTTTGCCCCACAAAAAGTCCGAATAGAGGTGTTCTATCAGAAATCCGTGCATAATTGCATCGCCATGTAAAACACCCTCGTATACGTTTTGAGATCTTCGTGCAAAGACGGCAACACGCGCTTCCGGTTCCCCTTCCGTACCGAATACCGCTGCCTTTCCGTGCACAATATCCGCGCCGGACGCACAGGCGGCATCGTACAGGATGTGAAGCGCATCGGAAGGCAGCTCATCGTCTGAATCGGCAAAGGCGATGTATTCCCCCGATGCAGCATTCACTGCCGTCCGGCGCGCTTCCGCCAGCCCAAGGTTCTTCCCGTGTTCCAAAAACACGAACGGCAGCCCCTGCTCCTTAAACCGCTTGGCGTACGCTTTAATGATACGCTCAAGCTCTTTTGTGCCGGGGCTGCCGTCATTGACAATAATAGTTTCAAAAAACGGCGCATCCGCCTGCTGTAACACTGTGTCTAAAAACCGCCCGACCAGCCCCTCCGTCCCGTACACCGGAACGCAGAGGCTGACGAGCGGCTTGTGCTGCGCTGCACGCCCGAAGCGCACTGCGCAGCGTTGAATAAAACTCATCGTACGGGTTATTCCCAGTTAAAACCGGAGGATGAAGGCTCTCTTTGCAATTGTTTAGAGAATATCCCGCCAGCATCCTTTTCTTCCAGCAAGTTTTTGTCTAAGTCATATTCAAAAACTTTGTTATTGTTAGCTTTAACATGGAATGCAGTAATTCCGTCTTTACCCCAAGCACTGTCCGAAGCAATAACGAGCTTTTTCGGCTTAACGGCGATAAAGCGGTAGAATCCATAGCCGGTACCCTTAGTTCCGGGCGGAGCACCAGTCGGGGGATCTATGAACTCCTTTTTAAATTCTTTATCATAGCTGCCTGTAAATGTATTTGCCGTTTGGCCAACTTTATACAGCACACTGCCGTTTTTTAAAGCTATCAAGTCGATACCCGCTATTATCTTTCATCCCTTTTTCTATCTTTGACGTAACAGCATACAGCACACCGTCGACTATCCGTAAGTCATAAATAGCTTCATTATACTCGTTGTAAGAGTCAGGATAACTATGCGAATCTTCGGCAATGGCGGAAGAAACAATCGTTACATCCGAAGTGTCAGGGCTATCCTTCTTGTACTTTGTTACCTTAAGCGTATAGCGATTGGTCAGTCCTGTTTGTTTCGTAGCAACAAACACCCCGTCCTTGTTTGCAGCAAGCGCGGTCATCTTTCCGGTTATACTTGTGATCACGTTTGTCTCAGTTCCCAACCCAGAAAAATTGTCATTCCATATTAACTTAGATACCTGCCAACCGCCATCGTCACTTGCGTAATACAAACAATTCTGCCCATCGGAAACATCTACCGCAATATATTTAGGTATCCGCGGTACAATGCCTATCACGGGAGAATCTACTCCTGCAGTGCCGTCATAAGAAACGCCGTTTTTCAGCTCAAAGCGTCTAACCTTGTAATCATTCGAAGTATCTTTCCACAATATGTAGAGATTCCCCTCTTGGTCATAGCAGAAGATATCAGTAGGGTTTGCGAACGCAGAAGCTGCAAACAGCGTGTTATCCGGGGAAAAAGGATCTGTTCCGGATGTACTTGTCCAATAGGTTATATTACCCCCATCATTCTTCCACAGCAGTATCTTCGTATCGGGGTATTTGTACTCAGGTTTTTGCTCATACCACGTTGCCGCCGTGTCTTCGAAGGTTATCGCATTTGTGTTCCGTTTAAATGCAGCGATGCGGTTTTTGTTGCTCTTGATATGCCAGTTTTCGTTTACATACTGAATATCCAGTCCATCGTCTGCAATGTAGATCTTTTCTTCGTCATAGCCGATAAAACCAATCGGATTGGAAAAATAATTGCCGTCGAAAGCAAGGCCTAAATTCAGATTGTCGGCTTTGGGATTAAGCCCCACCTTGGTTTCATCGTTAAGCGCACCGCCGGAATAGGTATAACGGACGAGCTGCCCAAGTGCATACTTCCCATGATCCAATCTTTGTTCTTTAAGCAGGCAGTACACGCGGTTTTGGTCGGCAAAGAGGCCGGTACACGCAGTGTTATTATTGAAGGCGGCGCTGGATGGACGAAGGCTAGGAAGCGTCTTTACAACCTTTTCTGTAAGCGTTAAGGCAGAACCGGACAACGCCGCCTCATAGGCGATGAGCTTATTTCCGTGAGATGGACTTGCCGCCGTTAAAAACAGAATATTGTTATATGCAGCAGCTACGGTTATGTCGTCAACGGTGCTGATAGACGAACCGGTGAGATTATACGCATTAGAACGGGTAAAAGTATTATGCCCGGTTTCTTTTAGCGCATAGGCTTGTTTAGCTCTATTGATTAAAAAAATAGTATTTGTTTTAGGATCAACTGCCATAGTTATCATAGCCGGAGAAGTAGGAGTACCGGCAAGCGGCAACAGAGCTGTGATAGCAGTCTCAAAGCCGTTATCTTTCTTACCTTCGGCATCAAAGCGGCTAAGATACCTTGAACCGCCCTTATCATACAGCACATATATCCGTCCAATACCGTCCCGTGCCGTTACCGGTAATATATAATTGCCACCGATGTTAACATTTGTAAGAAGTTCTTTAGCTCCAAGCTTCAAAGTAATTTCGGGATTTGCAGGATTATCGGCTACAACACTGAAAAGGATCTTCCCCACGCTCTTTGGCGTTTTTGAAAGCCTTACGGCAACATCATTGTTTCCGGCTGTAACGGTATGTACTACCGAACCGCTCCATTCCCCTGCTGCCGTTTTGACGGCAGCCTCTACTTTAATTATCTTTCCGATGGCAACATGAAGCGTAACAGATGTTGTCCCTTGTGCCAGTCGTGTACCACTATGCGCATCGGTAACGGTTATTTTCGTATTAGTATTGTCAAAACGGGGTAGCCCATTGGCAGGATCAACAGCACGGGCATCCCCACTCCCGATAACAATTCTCACAGTACCGGTCTCATTTCCGGCGGTCATACCGTTACATGCCGTAAACACAAGGCACAGCGCGGCAAAAAGAATGCTTACAAAGCTTACACATAATCTTTTCATATTCAGCCTCCTATAAAAAAGTCCTCTATAAAAATAAAAGTCCCGATTCATTCGTTATCTTTTTAGGTAATCTCACTTTACCTATTTTCCTGAACGTAGTATACACCGTTTCGCAGAAAAAATATAGACCTGATCGCATTATTTGTGTGGAATTGACAGGATATATCACATCCCCTACGGCAACTGCTTTGATATGGAAACCAGGACGGTTAAAGATTCGGCGGTATGTAACCCATAATTTTGAATTACGTCTCTGATATATTACGAAGAGTGCCGCGTTTATCCTGTAATCCCTATAAAACAAAAACGCCATAACAACCGCTGGAAACAACGATAGTATGGCGTTTATGATATTAAAAATGACAAAATATACCGTTATTCCTCTGGTTCAAAATCATCAGGAATGTCGAGGTTTGTGTATACGTTCTGGACGTCGTCATCTTCTTCGAGACGGTCGACCATTTTTAACACTTTACGGATTGTTTCCGCTTCCAAACTCATATACGTTGCGGGAACCATGGAAACTTCTGCAGAAACGGATTCAAAGCCTTTTTCCTGTAATGCTTCAAGCACGGAAGCAAAGTCGTTGGGGTCGGTTGTTACGGTGATAATGCCGCCTTCGGCCTGAATATCTTCCGCACCGGCTTCTAATGCCTCTTCCATCAGCTTTTCTTCGCTGACGACTTCGGCATCATACTCTATAACTCCTTTGCGGTTAAACATATAAGCTACCGAACCGGTTGCACCGAGGTTACCGCCGTTTTTAGAAAAGAGGTTTCGCACATTGGCTGCCGCCCGGTTTTTATTGTCGGTCAGCACTTCTACCAATACCGCAACTCCGCCCGGCGCATAGCCTTCATACAACAGTTCTTCGTAACTTGCACCGCCCAATTCGCCGGTGCCTTTCTTAATAGCTCTTTCAATATTATCTTTCGGCATGTTAGCCGCGCGTGCTTTTAATATTGCAGTTCTTAACCGGGGGTTACCGTTCGGATCCCCGCCGCCCATACGTGCAGCTATAGAAATTTCTTTAATAAACTTTGTAAACATCTGACCGCGTTTTGCGTCAGCTGCTCCTTTTGCGTGTTTAATTGTAGCCCATTTACTGTGTCCAGACATTATATACTCCTTCCGTCTTAAAAAGGTTAAAAAACAAGATGTGCGCAAAAGGTATATCATATAAAGATAAGCCTGTCAATTATGTGCCTTTTGAAAATATACGACGCATCTACGCCAAAACTATACATCCGTGTATAGTTTTGGCTACGAGTTTCGCGTAACCGCGAAACATCGCTTCTGATATAACCAGCGGCATCCGTGCCGCTACTGCAATAAATCCTCAACGTATCATCACGGACAGGGATGTCCGTGGTTCCAAACAGTAACCAGTTTGCAAGCAAACCGGCAGCTCAAAAATGTACAAGGACGTACATTTTTGAGCGAGGATGTCCGTGGTTCCCAGCAGTAGCGACGTTTTTGTGCAGCAAAAACTCGCGTTCAAAAATTGACAAGGAAGTCAATTTTTGAACTTGCCACGGACGGCGGTGGTTCCACGCAGAAGCGAGTTTGCCCTGCAGTATTTGTCCGATTGGGTTGATTTAACCGGAGCATAAAATTGAGATATGTCAATCAAGGATGTTGTCAATCAAGGATAGTAATTATCCCAACTTTGTGTTACACTAACTTAGGAAAGCACTGCTTAAATGCGCTCCTCGCTTTAATCAGCGCTTCCCTAACTATACCGCGAATTGCAGACTTTTAATATTTTTTATTTTATCTTGGATAGATGTGGTTTTATATATGCAATATCATTGCGAGGTAAACTATGGATCATCGTTTTAAAAGAATAGGCTCTATTTTTTTATCCATCGTAGTAACACTCTCTTGGCTTATTGTTTTTACTGCTTGCCGCGATACACGAGAAGCGGTTCTCTATCTCTATAATTGGACATACTACACGCCCGATTCCGTTATCAAAACCTTCGAAAAAAAATACAATGCCAAAGTTGTCTACGATGATTTTGCGTCAAACGAAGATATGTTTGCCAAACTCATGGCAGGTTCAAAAGGCTACGACCTTGTTATCCCATCAGCAGACTATGTTTCTATCATGATAAAACTTAATATGCTTGATCCTATCGATGTTTCAAAAATCCCGAACATCCGCTATTTACGTTCGGATGTACTCCATCGAATTGACTATGACCCTAAAATGGAATTTTCAGTACCGTATTACATGGGCGCTGCCGGTATTGCGGTAAACACCAAAGAGGTGCCCGACTATGAGCGCGGCTGGAATATCTTTGAACAGGCAGATTTAAAAAACAGAATGACGATGATGGATGATATGAGGGAAGTGCTCGGCGCTGCATTAGGTTCTTTAGGTTACGAGCCGAACAGCACCAATCCCGATGAGTTGGAACAGGCATATCAGTTAGTCCAAAATAACTGGAAGCCGAATCTCGTAAAGTTTGATGCGGACGGTTTTGCAAAATCTTTTGCGTCGGGGGACTTTTTAGCGGTACAAGGATATGCGGAATCGATTTTTGCGGAGTTACAAGAAGATCAAACGCAGTATGTCGATTTCTTTATTCCGCAAGGCGTTCATTCAGGCTTGTACATCGACAGCTTTTGTATTCCAAAAGGGGCGCCTCATCCTGAACTTGCACATGCCTTTATCAATTTTATGCTTGAGCCTACCGTTTATGCAGAATTTTTAGATACCTTCGGCTTTCCGCCTTCCATCCACACAGAGGCAGGATACTACCAAAAAAAGCGGCCGCACTACGCACTCGACGACCTTAAAGACTGCATTCTCAAAAAAGACCTCGGTGCAAACTTAGAGCTGTATAACAGCTTTTGGCAGCGGATCCGTTTTACACCGTAGGATAAGCCGACTTCAACCATCTTATAAGGACAAATATATCCCGATATTCTGTGTCAGGATATGTTGATTTAACTGTTGCATGTTATCATTACGGAAGTAATGTTGACCGCTAACAGCATATTGTAAGCTTACATGTCTAATAAGGCTGTATAGCGACAATTCAGAACCTCGGCTAATTTTTTAGCTATCTTTAAACCGATAACACGCCGATTGGCTTCCATCGCCGAAATATCCGTATAACTCACACCCGTAAGCCGTGCTAGTTCGGTGATAGAAAGCCCCGCACGGGTTCTATAAGCTGTAAGTTTATCGCCCGGGGTTATTTCTGATTTTAGTTTTTTATATAATTCCGTATCTTCCCATTTTTCAAGCCCATTATCACTTTCTTCGATATCAACCACCTGCGCTTGCGGATAGTGCTGCATAACCAAATCCTTAACGAGACGGGAGCCGATTCCTTTTATACTCACATTAATAGGGTGTACTTTCTCTACTACCTGCATAATATACCTCAATATTTATAGAGTTATTTTCACATGTCCAGCATGCAATGTATGAATACGTTAAATGACAATGATAAGTATTATCTGAAAGTTTACTAAAATTCGGCCAAGACGGCTGCATTACTCCTGTTTGTTTTAAATCTTGAAGTAAATCAGCAAATAATACCTGTACAGATTTAGGCGCTATTTCTTCGCACGATTTAGAACATCGCATTTCAAGGTAACCTATTCAGAAACGGAACTTTCCGAACAGGTTTAATTTAATATTTCGACGCTTTGTGTCAGGATTTTTCTCTAAAAAAATTTTATTGCCGTTTTTTCATTTTGTGCGTACATTTATTGTATGAACATAGACAAATACACCGTTAAAGCACGTGAGGCATTGCAGGATGCAGCCTCGCTTGCAGAACAGGACAATCACAGTCAGGTTGAGCCGGTTCATCTCTTATATAAACTCTTGGATCAAGAGGAGGGGATTGTACCGCCGCTCATTGAGAAGATCGGTGCATCAACGGATCAGATCCTTGATGCGCTCGATGTTATTTTGGATAAAAAACCGCGGGTAACCGGAGACTCTGCACAAGTCTATATGTCGCCGGTTTTAACAAAACTCTGCGCTCAGGCGGAAAAGCTCGCCGCTTCGCTCAAGGACGAGTATGTTTCCACGGAGCATCTCCTCCTTGCGCTTACAAAAAGCGATGACGAGGTAGGCGAACTGCTCCGCTCGCATGGCATTACCTACGATGCGGCGTTGAGAGCCTTAAAGGATGTGCGGGGAAATCAGCGGGTTACGAGCGAAGACCCCGAAGCGACGTTCAACAGCCTCGAAAAATACTGCCGCGATTTAACCGAACTTGCCCGGGAAGAAAAAATCGATCCCGTTATCGGACGCGATGAAGAAATCCGGCGGGTGATGCAGGTACTGTCGCGCCGCACCAAAAACAACCCCGTATTGATCGGTGAGCCGGGTGTCGGTAAAACCGCTATCGTAGAAGGACTTGCCCGCCGGATTGTGTCCGGGGACGTGCCGGATAGCCTGCGCGGAAAAAAGCTCTTATCGCTTGACCTCGGCGCTTTGGTTGCCGGTGCTAAGTTCCGCGGCGAATTTGAGGAGCGCCTTAAAGCGGTTATCTCCGAGGTGCAAAAAGCCGAGGGCAGTATCATCCTCTTTATCGATGAGCTGCATACTCTTGTCGGCGCCGGTGCAAGCGAAGGGGCGATGGATGCTTCCAACTTGTTAAAGCCTGCATTGGCGCGCGGTGAGCTGCGGGCGATCGGCGCTACCACCTTGGATGAGTACCGCAAGTATATTGAAAAAGACAGCGCCCTTGAGCGCCGCTTCCAGCAAGTGTACTGCCCCGAACCGAACGTAGAGGACACAATTGCCATTCTGCGCGGCTTGCAAGAAAAGTACGAGATACACCACGGCGTGCGCATTAAGGATGAGGCGCTCATCGCGGCGGCGGTGCTTTCCAACCGCTATATCACCAACCGCTTTTTGCCCGATAAGGCAATCGACCTCGTAGACGAGGCGGCGAGCAGGCTCAAAATGGAAATTGAAAGCCAGCCGGTTGAGCTTGATCAGGTGGAGCGCAAAATCCTCCAGATGAATATCGAAAAGGTGTCGCTTTCCAAAGAAACTGATGCCGCTTCAAAAGAGCGGTTGGAAAAGCTGGAGCAGGAGCTGTCCGACTTAACCGAAAAGCGGAACGTGATGCAGGCGCAGTGGCAAAACGAAAAGACCCGCATCAACGAGTCGCGGAAATATAAGGAAGAGCTTGAGCAGTTGCGCCGCGAAGAAACGCAGTTTACACGCGACGGCAATTTGAACAAAGCTGCCGAGCTCAAATACGGACGCATACCGGAGCTGGAAAAAAAGATTTCCGCGGTTACCGCAGAGCTTGCAAAAAAGGCCGGCAGCAGCGGGCAGCTTCTCCGCGAAGAGGTGTCAGAAGAGGATATTGCGAAGATTGTTTCGATGTGGACGGGTATTCCGGTTGCAAAGATGCTTGCAAGCGAACAGCAGAAGTACCTCGACCTTGAATCGGTGCTGCAAAAGCGGGTTGTCGGACAGGATCAGGCGGTGCAGGCAGTTGCCGATGCCATCAGACGGAATCGTGCAGGACTTTCCGACCCGAACCGCCCGCTCGGCAGCTTCCTCTGCATCGGACCTACCGGTGTGGGGAAAACCGAACTGGCGCGCACCCTTGCGGACTTCCTCTTTAACGATGACCGGGCGCTTACCCGTATCGACATGAGCGAATATATGGAAAAGCATTCGGTGAGCCGCTTAATCGGAGCGCCGCCCGGCTACGTGGGCTATGACGAAGGCGGGCAGCTGACTGAAGCAGTGCGCCGCCGTCCGTACAGCGTGGTGCTCTTTGACGAAATCGAAAAAGCGCATCCCGATGTGTTCAATGTCTTTTTGCAGATACTGGATGACGGGCGGCTGACGGACGGACAAGGCAGGGTAATAGACTTCCGCAACACGATTATCATTATGACGAGCAACCTCGGTTCGGAGCTGATTTTAGCGGCGGATACCCCGGAGGAGATGACTGCACAGATTAAAGACCTGCTCAAGCAGCACTTCCGCCCTGAGTTTTTGAACCGTATCGATGAGCTTTTAACCTTTAGACGGCTCGGCAAAGAGCAGATCCGCAAGATTGTCGACATTCAGCTGCAGGCTGTTTCCGCACGGCTTGAAGCGCGCCGCCTGCATTTGATTGTAACGGATGCTGCAAAGGACTTCCTCGCAGACATCGGCTACGATCCCTTGTACGGCGCACGCCCCTTAAAGCGGGCTATCCAAACCGAGCTTGAAAACAAGCTTGCCAAAGAGCTGCTTTCGGGCGCTTTTGTCGGTAAAACCGACATTACGGTGGATGCCGGAAAGGGCGGCTTGACGTTTAAAGCGTAAGGCAGATAATGCTTTAATTGATAATGGGTAATGGGTAATCAAAACGGCTTAAGTACAATATGCGGTAATTACCCATTCTCCATTACAAACTCATATAATCTCATAATACCATATTATTTCACCCTTTTTGAATCATGCATTGCCTTTATTATTCTCTCTGCAATCATGTTATGCGATTCACTCATCTTAAAAGAAGCAATTCGGCTTAGTGTTTTACCGTATAATTTACTTCGTCTTTCAAAAAGCTTGTCAACTGTTAAAGTCATTTTATCTTGGAACATGCCTTCCATTTCGTCAATGTTGCTTTGGAAATTTGTCAAACGAGAGACCGTAAGCGTAATATCCGAAGAATGAATCGCCACCAAAACAACTGAAAGGGCAATGATGATGCCATCGGGTATTGGAGCAAAAGCTCGTTCATAAAGCGGAATCAAATATTTCATAATGATAATTGACCCTAGCCCAAATCCGATGGAAGTAATTACACTTGTCCTGCCGTTTAGATTCAGTGGCACATTACTATAATCCCACCATCTTGCATGAAACTTTTTTTTCAAGAATATATGATGTTGGATACTCTAATATCATACTAACGAAAAATCCAATAATAAATATCATCCACCATGAAAGTTGATGAACTATCCCAAGCGAAATAAGATCATAAAATAATAATCCTATGGTTGCGCCAAAACCGTATATGGGACATAAGGGACCGTACAAAAAACCTCGATTTTGCCATTTCCTTTCTTTGGCTGTGCAATATATGCTTTCCCATATCCAGCCTAGGACACTAAAAACAAAATATGCTATTAAATATCTATTTAATTCCATAAATCTCATTATATCATAAATAATAAACCGGATAAATCAGCGGTTGCCGGTTTGTTGGCGCCCAAAGAGTGTCCATATTGTCAAAAAAAGGAAAGTAGTAGTATAATAATCCTT